>NZ_CP133078.1:0-2400000 GCF_030908465.1 Anaerotignum sp. MB30-C6 | reverse complement strand
AAAAATTTTTTTTGGGACTGTTGACATTCCATTTGCTGTATCGGATAAACTTAAGTCAAGTTAAGGAAAGCACTTAACAAACCCAATCAAATTATACATAATTTAAAAGGAGGAATTCTCAATGGTAGGTAAAAAGGTTATACATCACACAATGATGAGCGTAAAAGATAGTCATTATGTAGGCGATTTAGTTAATGGTGCTAGAATCGTAAATCAGTGGGGCGACGTAGGTACAGAGCTTATGGTTTATGTAGATGGCGACATCAGCTTATTCTTAGGCTATAAAGACATCCAATTTACAGCTCCTGTATATGTGGGTGACTTTATGGAATACCATGGCTGGATTGAAAAAGTTGGCAACCAGTCCTACGAATGCAAATTTGAGGCTTGGAAAGTTGCTACAATGTTAAATAGAACTGATGCTGATATGACAGGTGTTGCCAGCACAGCAGCAACAGCTTGTGAGCCTCCTTTACTGTGTGGTACAGCAACAGGCAGCTTGTTCATTAAAAAAGATCTTCAGAGAGGTGCGCAGGAATCTTCCTTCAAAGATGCTAGAAAGCCTCAGTAAGTCTTGGTGATATTTTGAAGGAGCGGATACAATCCGCTCTTTCTTTTTCACCCAAAAGTGACGTTTTTTCTAGATAAAATAAGAATTATGTTAACAGAGAGGATGAAAAACCATGAAAAGACCGTTAGATGGAATACGTGTACTAGACTTAACACAGGCTTACAGTGGGCCTTTTTGTACTATGAACCTCGCTGACCATGGTGCGGAAGTAATCAAAATTGAGCGTCCCGGCTCTGGCGATCAAACACGAGCTTGGGGGCCTATGGAAAATGATTATAGCGGCTATTATGCTTATATTAACCGTAACAAAAAAGGCATTACATTAAACTTGGCTTCCGAAGAAGGGAAGAAGATTTTTACCGAGCTAGTAAAAACAGCTGACGTAGTTTGTGAAAACTATAAAGTGGGCGTATTAGAAAAATTGGGTTTTTCTTATGACGTTTTAAAAGAAATCAACCCTCGTATTATCTACGGTTCGATTAGTGGCTTTGGCCTAACAGGTGATTTGGCTTCTCGTCCTTGTTATGACATTGTTGCTCAGGCCATGAGCGGCATGATGAGTGTAACTGGCTTTGCAGATGGCCCTCCTTGTAAAATTGGACCTTCTGTTGGGGATAGTTATACAGGTGCTTATCTGTGCATGGGCGTTTTGATGGCCCTTTATGAAAGGGAAAAAACTGGCGTTGGACGTCGTGTTGACGTAGCTATGGTGGATACACTCTATTCTACAATGGAAAACTTTGTTGTTGAATATACAATCGCTGGAAAACATCCTCACCGTGCAGGCAACCAAGATCCAAGTATTGCACCTTTTGATTCCTTCCATGGCAAAGATGCAGACTTTGTTATGGGGTGCGGCACAAACAAGATGTTTGCAGCCCTTTGTAGCGCAATGGGTAGAGAAGAGTTAATTGAAGACCCTCGCTTCAAGACAAATCTTGACCGTTGCGACAACTACTTGACAGACCTGAAACCTATCATTGAAGAATGGACGCAAACAAAGACTGTTGCTGAACTGGAAGAAATCATCACCGGATGTTCGATTCCTTTTGGTCCTATTCTTACAATTCCCGAAATTTCCGAGCATTCTTTGATTAAAGAAAGAAATATGCTTTGGGAAGTATATCAGCCAGGAATCAATAGAACAATTCGTATTCCCGGTTCTCCTATTAAGATTCATGGTGAAGAAGATAAAGCTCAGAAAGGTGCCCCCATTCTCGGTGAAGATAATGTTTCTATTTACTCAGAAGTATTAGGTATTTCTGCCGAAGAAGTCAAGGCGCTTGAAGAGAATAATGTCATCTGATTTCCCTAGAAAAGCGAAGATCGAACCATCGTTTTCGGTTGAGTCATCCTTTCCGTTGTGGTATACTGAATGGGATAGCATGTATCATAACCTAAATGCAAGGAGGGACGGCCATATGTCCGACGGGAAAAACTACTATTCGATCGGTAAAGTCTCTACACTTTGTAATGTACCTATTAAAACGCTGCGGTATTATGATAAAATTGGTCTTTTAGTACCAGAGTATAGGAAATGTGATAGCAACTATCGCTACTATACCCAAGATCAGATTTTAACGTTATTCATTATTCGTAAATTAAAGCATTTAGGCATTCCTCTTAAGGAGATAAGCCAAATTGTTTCTCAAAGAAATGCAGCGGCTATGGGTGTTTGCATTAGAGAAAGATTACTTGAGATAAGCAAGATGATAGAATCATTGAATGACCAATATTCAGAAGGGCAACTTTTGCTTGATCGTTTGGAAAAGGGTCATAACATTCTAGAAACTGAGCAGTCTAACTGGTCAACAGAAGGAATTCGTGTCGAAGATATACCCACAGGAAACGTATTGTTTACAAGGCGTGTGAAAAAGAATTATAAAAACAACGACGTTTCCGTGGATCGATGGTTTGAGTTGTTTGAAATGGTGTCGCAACATAAGCTGCGTATGGTAGGGCCTGTTATTTTAACTTACCATAACAATCCTTTAGAGCAGTTTTTTAAAACCGACTGTGATTTGGAGATTTGTATTCAAATTAACGAAACCCGAGATGACCTGCCAGAGTTTAAGCGGTTTGGCGATTTTAAAGCCGTAACTGCTTTACATATCGGGCGAAATGATGAAATTATTCAAACCCATATCAAAGCGATTAAATGGCTGAATCAACAAGGGTATACAGTTGCCGGCCCAATTTCAGAGGAATACATTATCTCTCCTGTGGATATTAATAATGAGGAGAACCATATTACGAAAGTTATTATACCTATAAGCTGATATGCTTGTTCGTTACAAGGGATCATTGTACAACTTGTTTGTACTGTGGTCCCTTTTTTATTGCTTAAATTTCTCCACGAGCCCCTTTGAAGCAAGAGTTTTAGAGCTTTTGATGTTTGGGTTCATCGTAAACATTGGAGTCGAAGGTAGGGCTTTAAACAGACTACGAAAGGAGATTCTGAGTTTTTTATGCCCTTAGGAGGAGAATTTTACTATATGGAGGGAGGGCTAAAAAAACATAGGAGTTTTCCAACTTAGTTGGATTAATGTGCTGTATAACAGAAATATTGATGCCCATACATAAAAAAATATTTTAGGTTCATAAAAGTTTGGGAGATTTATTATTGCAAATCTGCAGGGGTTATTTTTGTAGAAATAAACAAGAAGACTAAAAAAAATTCTTTGTCCGCTGTTATCAGCTAGTTTTGACTTGAATTGCTGTTAGAATCTATATTATTTAGCAGAACTAAATTAAATTTTGCAGAATTCAAAACAGTCCTCTGAGGGGATACTTTAGGTTTTAGAAGTGATTTGAAAAAAGAGGAAGAAAAAAATTTCTTATTGACTATACATTAACTGGATGGACTATATTAGAATTAAATTATAGAATATAACTAAAAAATTAAAGGATAATATGAATAATTTATTAAATATTATTGATACCGTTGATTTAGATGTATATATATGTATACATAATAGTGAAATTCTATAAAAAAAGATCTGAAATGGGGTTTTTTTATACCGAGGGGAGTGGAAGAAACTATCCCTAATTCCCAACACCTTCGCTTCATTCAGGAAACAAAGCCTCGGGAATTTGGCAGGGTTCTCAAGGAGGTGCTCAGTGGAGCAAGTATCCACCAGATCACCACAAAAGCAATTATAAGTTTTGTTATTATTGTGCGTGGTAAGAAATATTAAATCTAGGGAGGTAAGGCTATGTCTGGAAACCAACAACAACAAGAAGGTGCATTTAAGAAGGACTTACGCAAGATTGATATTTGGTCATTGGCTTTGGGTGCAATTATTGGGTGGGGCTGTTTCGTAATGCCAGGAACGTCCTTTTTGCCAAAGGCTGGTCCTATTGGTTCTATCATAGGGATGATGCTGGGTGCAGTGATTATGTGTATTATCTGTGTTAGCTACGGTTACATGATTCGAAAGTTTCCTCTTTCTGGTGGTGAATTCGTTTACGCCGACGCAGCTTTTGGTAAAAAACATGCTTTTATTTGTGGTTGGTTCATTGTTTTGGCGTACTGGTCGCTGATTCCATTGAACTCTACCGCATTGGCTATGATTTCACGTTATATTCTGCCTGGTTCTCCTTTGCAGATTGGTTATTTATACACCATTGCAGGTTGGGACATATACCTTGGTGAAATCGCTTTAGCTTATGCATTTATTATCGGTTTGGGTATTGTAAATATGCGTGGTATCAAGAGTGCTGGCTGGTTCCAAACGCTGGTTGCAGTTTCATTGTTTGCTTCGGTGATGTTTGCTTTGATTGGTGTATTGTTAACAAAACCAGACTTTGGCAACTTGCAGCCTCTTTTCTTGGAAGGACAATCAAAGTTTTCAGGAGTTCTTGCAGTACTTGCTTTTGCCCCATATTGTTTCGTTGGCTTTGACTGTATCCCTCAGGCGGCCGAAGAATATAGTTTCTCTCATAAGGCGGCATTGGGCTTAATGGTTACTGCTATCTTAATTGGCGGTATCATCTACTCCGCAGTTATATTTATCACAGCTGTTGTAGATCCTTGGGGCCCTATGCTAGCTTCTAACCCTGACTGGGCAACTGGTGAAATGGTTATGAAATCCATTGGTTACATTGGTGTAGTTTTTATCGGTATTGCAATGCTTTGTGCGGTAGTCGCTAGTATGAACGGTTTTTATATTGCTTCCAGCCGTCTGCTTTACTCTATGGCTTATGCAGATGCATTGCCTCAGAAATTCGCTCATTTGACACCTCAGGGAACACCTAAGAACGGTATCCTTTTCATGATGGTTCTGGCTTTGATTGCCCCCTGGTTCGGTCGTCAGGTACTGGCTTGGATTGTAGATATGACTTGTGTTGGTGCGGCAATGGGCTTTACATACACATGTGCAGCAGCGGCAAAGATTGCCAGAAGAGATGGGGATAAACTGCAGATGTGGATTAGTGCATTAGGTATTGCTGTCGCTTCTATCTTCTTAATTATTACATTTATTCCTGGTATGCCCGGATTCTTATCGATACCTTCTTTCATTATTTTGGGTATCTGGACAGTGTTGGGTATTATATTCTTCTTGATTATTAAAAGTCGTTATATCTATGGACAATGGAAAGGTATTTCTGTAGAACAGATTTTATACACAAAGATGAAAGATGATGGAAAATTATAATCTTGATTTTCTTAAAATAGGTACCTCATAGTTATTTTCTAATATTCAAAAAGCGCCGCCTCTTTATTGGGTGGCGCTTTTTGCTATGGGGATATTTAGTTTATAAATAGACTGAACGAAGTATTTTAGCTTTTACAGCAAAATGGAATGGATAGAGTTGTTAAGCAATTACATTCCATGCCCTGCAGATTTAAAATTTTTCACAATGAGTAGGAAAGCAGCAATTCTAAAACTTGTTCTTTTGATATGCTAGAAGGAGTGGTGCAGAGATAAACAACATGATCTATCTGACACAAGATGGTGTTTGTTTTTTCTAAGCTATAATATGTAACACCATTAAAGGTGTTTTCTTGGAAATTAGCTTGTTGCTCCTTTTCAGTTTGTATAAGTAAATAGTTAAAGATTGGTTTAGCAAGAGTGCTTGATTTCATCTTTGTAAAATTTGTGAATACAGATAAGTCGTTATGCTCTTCGGCATAGAGGGTATTCACTCCTAAAATGGAGTTATTTTCTTTAATGGCATTTTTTACAGTTGGCACTGGCACAAAATCTTTTAGATGTGCAACAGGAAAAAGATGGCTGCTAGTAAGGAGTTCTTGGGCACGATTCCTTTTATTTGTCAAACTGCTTTCCTGTAAACGCTGTACAGATAAAGGGATTAGGATAAGCAACACTACACCAATCATGCAAATGACAGGAGTTAGGCGTTTATTGCTTTCTTTGGCCGTTTTTGCACGCTTTGACACAACCATTAAAATAATAGACCCAACTCCCACAACAAAAATGGGAAGAAGTAAATAACGCAGCATAAAAGTTTCATGCCTTGCCTGTAACAGAATTCCTAAAATCAAGAAAAAAAATAACATAACATCGTGAATGAGATACCTTTTACATCGTTTATTATTTGTAGACTGCTTTTTTTGAGTTACTAGTAGTATTGCGTTAATAAAATGATATGAAATTAAAAACAATACAAGTCCGCACAGCAGAATATAAAAATCCGTTAAAAGGATACTATATAAGATTGCAGGAGTGGTGAATGACTTGACTAGGAGAATGAGTAAAATAATGGCAAATACAAGAGATCCCTTGTAACAAGTCTTTATGATGGACTCTTTCATATTTTCTTCCAAACTAGGTCGCTCTGGATTTTCATCATCACTGCAGAAAATGTAACAACCTTTGCTTTTACCAACGGCATACCACCCGTTCTCCATATATTCATTTAATCGATATTTAGGAAATTTTTTGAAATTTAGAAGAGAGGAAATCGGGTAGGGATCTACAATGTAGTGCAGGTTGTTATTATCTGCTCTCTCAAATCCAGCCAAGGTTCCTTTGCACCAGCGTAGGCGCCAGCCTTTTTCTAGCATCTCATTTAAATAATGTGCCATTTGGTGATAGTTCTCAGGTCGGAAGGAAAATAATCTAATGCAAGACTGGTTCATAAAATCATCCTTTCTTTAACGCCACGGCATAATATTATTTCTTAATTTTCTATCAAAGTTTACCTTCGGTTTATATGAAAATAAACCTTGATAGAAAAGGTGGGCGGCAGAAATTATTCCGCCACCCAAGTGTTTTTTTGATTTGAGGGAATTTCATTGTTTTTTCTTTTTGGATTGATACAAGTAATACCCAATAAGAAAGCTAAGTAGAATAGCACTAGGGAATTTTGTGATATTGGGAAGGGGAGCCTTTTGCAAGATAACGCAAAGAATTAAGATTAGAGGCACAAACACTTTATTTTTCTTAAAGTATTGCGCAATTACACCACCAAGAATTGCAGGCAATGTATAGTCAAAGGCACTAACAATAAAGGAAGGCAATACATTTAAAATTGCGACACCTGTAACGGCGGCGAAGGTAACGAAGGCTAAGTTCACAAATACAGACATACCAATGGCAATTGTTCCAACTAATTCGCCTTTTTTTGTTCCGGCATCACAACCTGTTGCGGCTTGTGCAGAAAGCATTGCTGGTAAACGAACAGAGGGGATATTACCTGCTAAATAACCAATATAAATACCGGAAAGACCCATTACAGGATAGAACCCTAATGGTTCCACAAAATAAATAATTAAGTAAGATGAAACGATAATTGCCCAACCTTGACCAATAAGACCCCAAGAAGGTTTATAGCCCAAGGCCAACCATAAATATAACGCAGGAAGAAAGGTAAGTAAGGCAGCAATCAATGTGGTTATACGTCCTCTTCGAATCATTTTTACTGTATATTCTTTATAAAATACTTTATCAATATCCGCATTATTCTGAATAGTATACATCTTATCAACCTCCCATTTGAACAACAAACTGTGCAATAAAAATTGCCGCCAACATAGCAAGACCGAGGTTGTACTCTTTCAGTTTCGGGTATTTATCAGAAACTAGTACCAGAATTGTCATGATAATAAAACCTGCGATTGCTGCAACAAATTTGCCTGTACCCCCAACCATTTGGCCAGCAAGGAACATAGCCACACAACCGATCATTACACAAAGACCAACAGCATCAAACATATTCGCATCGTGACGTTCGACTGCCATTTTTACTTTTTCCATCCTGTGTGCGAACAGAAGGTTTACAATAAAAAAGCCCCAGGTATTTAATGTGATAACCCAAACAGCGCAAGAGAATGCGGTGATACCATAATCCGGACTGCCTAAATCAACACCCATTGCAGTGGCAGCGGCAGTTGCGCTTAACATTTCTGTTGTAATGGTTCCAATAATGGAAAGGCGTAACCACGCAAAGGGACCGCCTAAAATACTCATTAATGCAATCATGACTGTAAACATAGATAGGCCTGGGCCAATGGAACAAATGGCACCCGCCCGCATTGCTTCTTTGGTGTCTTGCTTTGTTAGACCTACAATAGGGCCTGCTTTAACTGCGTCTTGTATGAAAACATAAGCTTGAATACAAACCATAATTACGGTGGGAATTACCATTACCCACATCATCGGTGTATTAGCAATATCTAGATAAGCCTTATTTGTTAATGTATCGGCTGTTAATAAAATGGGATTCATAATATGCTCCTTTCAAAAGATAGAGGCTGTTACATATGCCTTATGAAAAGTAATTCTCGGTGGGGTGAGGGGGCACCCACCGAGTGTAAGTTCATTAATCTTCTGCCTTATCTGCTTTCAAAACTGCGTTTAGCATAACGCTTGCACCATTGGTGCACTGTTCTGGAGTAGAGTATTCAACCTCTGTATGAGACAGACCATCTTTAGATACAACAAAAATCATTGTAGTAGGAATCATATAAGATATGTACTGAGCATCGTGACCTGCACCAGAATTAATATCCATATAAGGAATATCGGTTTCTGCTACGGCGTCTCTTACATAGCCGATTAATTCTTCATTAAAGTAAACGGTATCACGGTTCCAACCAAGAACAACTTCACACTTACATCCCTGCCACTGTCTTGTTTCAAGGGTTGCAAGAATTTCACGAACCTGATTTAAGACTTCGGGATTTTCGTGTCTTACGTCGATAGAAAAATCGAAAAAATCTGGGATAACTGTGTTTACACAAGGATGAATTACAACCTCACCCGTTGTGTATACCAAATCCTCATATCCTAGCTTGTCGATTTCATTATGCAAGTAACAAAGAGCCTCAGAAGCTGCATGGAAAGCATCTTTCCTTTTTTTCATAGGGAATGTGCCTGCATGGGCTGCTTGGCCGTAAAATTTAACCCGATATAACATTTGACCCAGTACACATGTAACAACACCTACATCTTTTCCGGCATCTTCCAGAATAGGACCCTGCTCGATATGAAGTTCAAACATAGCTTTGTACTGATTAGGATTGATTCTATTAGCCTTATCGCCTTTATACTTAAATGTGGACAACTTTTCACCAAAAGTTATTTCTGGATCTAAAATAGATCTAGAAGCCATCATTTTACTGAACTCAAAGTTATCTCTAAATCTTTCTGGCATATAGTCATAGCAAACAGTGCCAGAACTCATCATACAAGGAGGGAATTCGGAGCCTTCTTCGTTGGTCCAAATCATTGCAGTTAAGGGGTGCCTGTGAGGAATGTTCTCTTTAACAACAGTTTCTAAAACTTCCATTGCACCCATAACGCCTAAAATGCCATCATAGTTTCCACCATTTTTTACTGAGTCGCAGTGGGAACCCATTACAATTCTTTTTGCATTTGGATCGGAACCGGGAATGGTGGCATACATATTTGCCAAGTCATCTGTTTCGATGGTTGCACCAATTGCAGTCATTCTTCTTACAAATTCATCTCTAGCTTGAATAGATTCAGGAGAAAGGGAGTATCTGGTAATGCCACCATGTCCTGCATCACCGAATTTAGCAAAGGTTTTGATTTTATCTTCCATCCTGTTTACGTCGCAAAGATACATTTAAACAACTCCTTCTTAATTTGCCTCCAACAACACCGTTGAATAGCATAAAATTAGTTATCGCGATACTATAAAATACAGCATATTTCATGCCAAAACTAATTTTTTAGAGAATGAAATTGAAAAATGTATATGATTTACAATAATTTTTGCTTTTTATTGTGGGTTTTTTAAATATTATCTTACTTTTTTCAAAAAAATGAAAGTTTAGAAGATAAATGCTGTTTCTTTTTTAGAATAATTAATTTGATTTTGTGAACTGGAATTTTATATTATGCAAAAATGCATTTTTTTCTACAAGGTTTTGTAAGAAAAGCTCCAAAAAGCCATAGGACTCAAAGGAATTTTGAAAGGATGGTGTTTCTGTTTAAATCTGGCATATTTGCAAGAAAACTGTAAATGAACATGAATTCTTGCAAATATGCATATGATATTGATTTTCAAGATATCACTTAGATACTCGAAATGTGGTAGCGTGATAGTTTTCTAGAGATGGTAGATTGGTCGGTCTTAAGGACTTCTGCCATTTTTGCTCCGCTTTTGTACTTCTTTTGATATTGACTGAGAACCCATTTTTCGTAATCTGCGACCATTTCCTTCAGACATTTTCCGTCATCAATATCTGGATAGAGGGTGTCCATAGGCATGGTATCCCCAGTAATAGGTTTTAGATAACCCGCAGCCATTTGGGCGTCCGCTAATGTGATGATGACACCTGTACTCATAATCACCGTTCTTTCTACAATATTTTGCAGTTCTCGCACGTTGCCAGGATAATTGCAGGATGCCAAATAGTGTAGGGAATCTTTTTGATAGGTTTTCGATGTATTATGTTTTGCGTTGGAGAGATTTAAAAAGTGGTTGATTAACAAAATGATATCTTCTCTTCTCTCTTCAAGGCCAGGCATTTTCAACTCAATTACATTAAGCCGATAATATAAATCCTCTCGGAAAGTTTTTTCTTGTATCATTGCTTTTAAATCTGCGTTTGTGGAAGTGATAAGACGAAAGTCTACTTCAATATCTTTGTTGCCCCCAATATGGCGCAGCTTATGATTCTGTAATACTCGAAGCAGTTTTGATTGTAGAATTAAGGGGAGTTCCCCAATTTCATCTAATAGCAAGGTACCCGTATGGGCATTTTCGATAAGGCCTTTTTTGCCTTTGGGATTCCCCCCTGTAAAAGCTCCTGGCTCATAGCCGAAAAGTTCACTTTCCAAAAGTTGCTCGGGTATGGCGGCGCAGTTGATTTTCACATAGGGTGCTTTGCAACGGTTGCTATGGGTATGAAGAAGGTTTGCTATCATTTCTTTGCCTGCACCGGAGGGGCCCGTGATGAGTACGGAAACATCATGTTCTGCAACCTTTGCAGCGGCTTCTACAACATTTTGCATAATGGTGCTTTGATAAACCAATTCACCAGAGCGATTCAGCTTTTTTCGCAAGAGTTCGTTATTATTCATAAGCTCTTGATTATAACTTTGGGTATCCTGAAGCTGGTTTCGAAGTTTCACCAAGTCAGATACTTCAATCAGATAATTGATCACGTATTTAACGTTGTCTTTATGATCCATAACGGGAATTGCTGTTACCTGAAAAAATCGGTTTTTATGGGATGAAATTTGACTGATATGTGTTGTTTGTTTCGAATGTAAAGAGATTAAGGTGGCGGACTCGGAAATTAAACCGTCATCGGTTATTTCTTGCATCGTTCGGCCTAGGTAAAGTTCGGGAGGATGGCCAGTTATTTTGTAGTGAGTCTTATTTACAAAAAGAACCATGCCCTTCCCATCTGTAATGTTAACACCCATAAAGGGATTTTGCAGCAATTCATCCAAAAGGATGCTGCGTAAATCTTCAGGGAGTTTTTCTAACAAGATATTTTCCACTTAGGACACCTCACTTTCGATTATGCTTAACATAAAAAAATAGTATGCTATTTTGCATAGTAAAATCAATGTGGATTGTTCATAAAAAAATACTTTGTTTAAAAATACAGAAAGTAATGACAAGGGGAACCTGAGTATTCGGTATAAAATACTAGTCGACAGAAAAGAACTTTTTAGGAAGAATGCTAGGCTAAAAATCTTAAAAAAAATGATATTTAAAAAATGAAAGATGGAATTTAAAAAATTGTATAGTTGAACTTGAAAGTGGTAGAGTTATTATAAAGCTTACTGTAATTTTTAAACAAGTAAACGCATTTCTAAATTAGCAATAATTTTTATGTTTATTCGTAGACAAAATAAAATTTGAACAAAATATTTTATTTAAGCATGGTAAATTAAATTTAACATAATTTTTTAAGGAGAAAAAATTGTGCTATTTTTTAGCAAATAGTTGCCTATTCCATAGAAATCAGGGTTACCATAAAGTTGGGGAAGGGGGTGATGTGAAGATATGACATCAGGTTAGATGGGTCAGTAGGCCTAAATATTTTATTTCGGCAGGAATACTTTCTAAATCTTTGACTTTTTTTATGAGGAAAAAATAAAAATTGGGATGTTTCTTCTATTTCAACTTCCCCCTTATACCAGGCATCAGGATGATTGTTGTAGGCTAGAAAAATCCCCAAGCACTGTAAAAAGTGCTTGGGGATTTCTACCATCATAGGGATGCTTAAGAAAATAAACTCTCTACTAATCTTCCTGGATAGTTTTGGGTCTACCTCTTAATTTCTGGAACCTCCCTATGAGTCGACCCTTTTTGGGCCAATTTTCGTTGTATCGTTACTCGGCTGTTGAGGATTCGTTCTGAGTTTGAACTCCATTTTTTGTTTGCTCAATAATGCTCTTCATAGCATCTTTACTAAGAGCACTTGACACATAGCCATAGATTGCACCAGTTTCATCAATCATGAAGGTGGTGGGGAAGGCATTAATGCCATATTGTTGGAAAAGAGAATGGTCTTCATCCATGACTACGGGGAAGGTATAATCATTTTCTTCTAAAAAAGAGATTATAGTATCTTTATTTTTTTCTCTACCAAGGTTAGGCGCCGCCACACCAAGGATTATTACATCTTCCTTGTTCAGCCCATACTCTTCATATATTTCTTGAATATGGGGCATTTCTCCACGGCAAGGTGGACACCAAGTTGCCCAGAAGTTAAGGAAAACTGTTTTCCCTTTATACTCAGATAGGGTGTGGGTATTGCCAAACTGATCTACCAATTGGAAATCAGGGGCAGGGATAACCACAGTTTCTTCTGGAGCTGGTTCTGGAGTTGTTTCGGGGGAAACACTTTCTTCAACTGTGGTTGTGTTACTGCCGGACAGATAGCTGGTAAAACCATTCATAAAACCGGTAAAAGTCATAATACCCATAACAATCAACAAAATAGCACCGATTTTAACGGAATAGCGTACCACGGATTGATGCTGTTTGAAAAAGCCCAATACACTTCGGGTAAAGAATCCTACCGCCAAAAAGGGTAAAATAAAACCAACGGTGTATACGCCAATAAGGGCAAAACCAGTCCCTGAGGATCCTGAAGAGCTTGCCATAAGTAAAACGCTTCCTAAAGCAGGGCCAACACAGGGGGTCCAAGCAAAACTAAAGGTGAAACCTAAAAGTAAAGCGGGCAAGGGACCCATTGTCCATTTATCTAAGCGAAAAGGTAGGCGATGTTCTTTTTCCATTGTTTCGGAGCGGCCAAAAGCGCCAATTTGGTAGAGGCCGAAAAACACCATAATCATACCGCTGATTTTTGCAAACATGATACGGTTGTCGTTAAAAAACTGCCCAAGGGAAGTGAACCCTAAGCCAAGAACGAAGAAAGTAAAACTGATACCAAGAACGAAGAAAATGGTGTTTACCATTACTTGCTTTCTTGGATAAGAAATGCTTCCGTCAGGGGCAACTGTTTTCGCACCGCCAGCCAAATAACTGATATATAGTGGAACCAAGGGCAGTATGCAGGGGGAGAAAAAACTAATTAGTCCTTGGAAGAAAACTGTGAGAATAGGGACACTCATTTCTGCGGAAAAACCCATAATAATGCTCCTTTCATATTTTTATAGTAGGATTTACTATACCTTAAAGGGTATTAATTGTAAAGTGATTTAATCACTATTTATTATTACTGGGATCAAAGGAGCTATACAAAGTATAAGATTTTTGATTAGAAGCCAAAAGAGGTATGAGTAAATTGAATGTATTTATGGTTAAAGAATCACTATTCTCGGAAGAGGAGGAAAGGTTATAAAATGGTAAGAATAATCTAGAGTTATTCCCATATTTGAGTATCTACAAAAAAGAGGTATCCACATGTTTTGTGGATACCTCTAAAGGATTAGAAATATTAAATAGGCTAGTAAGTTTTTTTCTAGCTAAAATCATAATTAATTCTTAAACTCTACTAACGCCTAAGGTTACAGTTTCACCATTGATATTCCATTCCTTAGAAAGTTCGCCGCCTTCACCAGCAACAACTTCTTCTGCCAAAACATCAGCAGAGATTCTATTGTTACTTAAGATTTCGGCAATTTTTGCATTACCGCTATGGAATACACGGATGCGGTCAGTTACATTAAAGTCAGCTTCCTTACGCATTGTCTGCACCTTACTTACGATTTCACGTACGAAACCTTCTTCCACCAATGCAGGTGTTAAGTTTGTGTCCAATACAACGGTAAGGTTATGGTCGCCACTGGAAACGAAGCCATCTTTTTCGGAAGTATCAACCAGAACATCATCCATTTCCAGCACAACTTCTTCGCCTTCAATGGTCAGAGTTACTTTGCCTTCTGCTCGCAGTGTGGTAATGAAGGATGCACCATCAACTTCTTTTAAAGCAGCGCCGATGGCAGGGACCAGTTTGCCGTATTTTTTACCCAATGTTCTCAACTGAGGCTTGAAGGAATAAGCGGTGAATTCTTCTACGTTATCGGTAAAAGTTAAAGCTTTTACGTTCAATTCTTCTGTGATGATATTGCGGTAAAGTTCGGGCAGTTCCTTTTCAGCTTTCACATACATCATTGCCAAAGGCTGACGGTTCTTCATGTTTGCTGCGTTTCTTGCTGCACGGCCTTCTACTACGACTTTTAATACAAAGTCCATGTTTGCTTCCAAATCAGCATCAACCCATTCAGCGTGGTATTCAGGCCAATTGCAAAGGTGAACGCTTTCGGGTGCAGTAGGATCAACTTTTTTCACAAGGTTGCCGTAGATTTCTTCTGTGATGAAAGGTGTAAACGGAGCGGAAAGTTTGCACATGGTTTCCAGTACGGTGTACAGAGTCATGTAAGCATTGATTTTATCCTGTTCCATGCCTTCAGCCCAGAAACGTTCACGGCTTCTTCTTACATACCAGTTGGAAAGGTCATCAACGAAATCTGCCATTGCTCTTGCAGGTTCTGTCAGCTTATAGCCATCCAAGCATTCATCAACGAATTTATTTAACGTTTGCAGCTTAGATAAGATCCACTTATCCATTGGAGGCAATTTATCATGTTCCAGCTTGTAGTTTTTAGGGTTAAATTCATCGATGTTTGCATAAAGCACATAGAATGCATAGGTGTTCCAAAGGGTACCCATGAACTTTCTTTGTAGTTCGCTTACTGCTTCATCATAGTAACGGCTTGGCAACCAAGGTGCACTGTTTGCATAGAAGTACCAACGAACGGCATCGGCACCCTGTTTGTTGAGTGCTTCCCAAGGGTCAACAACGTTGCCTTTATGCTTACTCATCTTCTGACCATTCTTATCCTGTACATGGCCAAGAACGATACAGTTTTTAAATGGTGCACAATCGAAGAGGAGTGTACTTACTGCCAACAGTGTGTAGAACCAACCACGAGTCTGGTCAACAGCTTCACTGATGAAGTCAGCAGGGAAGTTTTCTTCGAAGATTTCCTTATTTTCAAATGGATAGTGCCACTGTGCAAAGGGCATTGCACCACTATCAAACCAGCAGTCGATTACTTCAGATACACGGGTCATCAGCTGGCCACATTCAGGGCAAGTGATGTTTACTGCATCGATGAAAGGCTTATGCAATTCGATGTTTTCAGGGCAGTTTGGAGACATTTCCTTCAATTCAGCGATGCTGCCGATGGTATGTCTATGACCACATTCACATTCCCAGATAGGCAATGGAGTACCCCAGTAACGTTCACGGGACAGACCCCAGTCGATTACGTTTTCCAAGAAGTTACCGAAGCGGCCTTCTTTAATATTATCAGGATACCAGTTGATGGTACGGTTATTTGCAACCAATTTATCTTTTAAAGCAGTCATTTTGATGAACCATGTGCTTCTTGCATAGTAGATGAGAGGTGTATCGCATCTCCAGCAGAAAGGATAGTTATGTTCAAAAGGAACTGCGGCAAACAAGGAACCGTCTTTTTCCATCTGTTCAATTACCTTAGGGTCAGCATCCTTTACAAACATACCTTCAAAGGGGCCTGTTTCCTCGGTCATGAGACCTTCGTTGTCTACATACTGACGGAGAGGAACACCGTATTTCTGGCAAACACGAGCATCGTCTTCACCGAAAGCACCTGCGGAATGAACAACACCAGTACCGTCTGTTAATGTTACGTAAGGATCGCAAGTTACGATAAATGCATTCGGATCGTTTTCAAGGAAGCTGAACAAAGGCTCATAACGCATATGTTCCAATGCCTTACCTTTCATTGTTTCCAAAACTTCATAGTTACCTTCGCCTAACACTGTGTCTAACAGAGCATTTGCTAGAATTGCTGTGTAGTCTTGGTATTTTACTCTAGCGTAGGTTTCTTCTGCGTTTACGGTTAAGGCAACGTTAGAAGGCAGTGTCCAAGGAGTTGTTGTCCAAGCCAAGAAATATTCATTATCTTTGCCTTCTACTTTGAATTTTGCAATAGCAGATGTTTCCTTTACGTCTTTATAACCCTGAGCAACTTCGTGAGAAGAGAGGGCAGTTCCGCAACGAGGGCAATATGGAACAACTTTATGACCTTTATAAAGGAGGCCTTTGTCCCAGATTTGCTTTAATGCCCACCATTCGGACTCGATATATTCGTTATGGTATGTTACATAGGGATGATCCATATCAGCCCAGAAGCCAACACGATCACTCATGGAACGCCATTCTTTTTCGTATGTCCAAACACTTTCTTTACATTTTCCGATGAAGGGTTCTACGCCGTATTTTTCGATTTCAGGTTTGCCATCCAAGCCCAAAACCTTTTCTACTTCCAATTCAACGGGCAGGCCATGGGTATCCCAACCAGCCTTTCTTAAAACTTTGTAACCCTTCATTGTTTTGTAACGGGGTACCAAGTCTTTTACGGCTCTGGTAATGATGTGGCCGATATGGGGCTTACCATTTGCAGTAGGAGGGCCATCGTAAAATGTGAAAACGGGGGCTCCTTCTCTTGCTTTGATACTTTTACCAAAGATGTCGTTATCTTTCCAAAACTGTTCTACTTGAACTTCTCTTTCGACGAAGTTCAAATTGGTGGGCACTTTGTCGTACATATGAATTCCTCCTTAAGTTTCATTTATGAACACATTGTTATCTAACACGATGGTAGTGGTCATTTCTGCTAAGAATGGGCATATACTCTTCAATTCTTGACGAGTTTTGGGAGTACCATTCATTTTTCATATAAAATTGGGAAAAGCAAGTTAAGCGTTTTTATCTAAGTACTTTTCTCCATGAATCAAAAAAGGCCCTTTCATCCAATAACAGGACGAAAGGGCTCGCGGTACCACCTGATTTGATGGCAAATCGCCATCCACTCTTAAGCATCACAATTATGATGCCGACCCTTAACGCGGGCTAACGACAGAGTCTACTAGGCGTATGCCGTTTGGTCTGCCACTCCGGAGTGATTTTCTATACTTTCTATGCTGACGGGATTTCACCAAGCCCCGACTCTCTGCAAACATAATGAAAATATATACTGTCTCCTTCATTGTGTTTTTATCTTTATACGTTAGCATTATACATTGTGCCTAAATAGTTGTAAAGGGTTTTTTGTAGTTTTTTCTCTATTTTTTGCAAGTATGTTGTATACGTTAGCACAGTATACAAATTTTCAGAGTATTTTTTGGAATGATTAAAAGTAATAATTAGATAATTTCAGTATATTCTTTCTCACTGGAAATTCCTCTTATTCTAGTTATTTTTTTTATTTAACTTGAGTTTTATTATCATTTCATATTATGGAGAATCGCCATAAAGAGGAAGAACGGAAAACGGGAAGTGTACTTCAAAAAAAGTTAATATAAGATAATACTATTGGAATATTTGAGCTAAAATTGTCGGAAATGTATAATTTTTACAGAATAAATCATGGAAAAATTTGCTTTATTACTTTTATTTGTGTATAATAAGAATGTTTCGTTAAATGTTCCTGCTGGCAGGAGAAGAATAAAGGAGAAATCAGCTATGAAAGGACGAGAACTGGCTCTGTTAACTGACTTGTATGAATTAACAATGATGCAAGGTTACTTTGCAACAGGTGCCTACAAGAAAAAAGTAGTGTTTGATCTTTATTACAGAAAGAACCCCAGCGGAAATGGTTACGCAATTGCCGCAGGGTTAGAACAGGCCATTGCGTATATCAAAGGATTGCAATTTACAAAAGAGGATATTAATTACTTAATTAGTCTTGATATTTTTACAGAGGAATTTATTAATTATTTGAAAGATTTCAGATTTTCTGGGGATATTTACGCAATTCCAGAGGGAACGGTGGTATTTCCCCATGAGCCCTTACTTAGGGTGACCGCCCCTATTATGGAGGCACAGTTAATAGAAACAGCATTGCTGAATATTATCAATCATCAAAGCTTGATTGCAACGAAGGCGTCTCGTGTTGTATGGGCTGCCCAAGGCGACCCTGTAATGGAGTTTGGATTGCGACGGGCACAAGGGCCTGATGCCGGTACTTTAGGGGCAAGGGCAGCGGTAATTGGTGGTTGTTGCGGAACGAGTAATGTCTTAACAGGCAAGTTGTTTGATGTTCCCGTGAAAGGTACCCATGCCCATAGTTGGGTCATGAGTTTCCACGACGAAATAACAGCATTTAGAGAATATGCAAGATTATTCCCTGAAAATTGCTTATTATTGGTGGATACTTATAATACCTTAGCAAGTGGCGTTCCCAATGCCATTAAGGTATTTCAGGAAATGAAAGCAGCAGGTAAACTTACAGGAAAATATGGCATTCGTTTAGACAGCGGAGATTTGGCATACCTTTCAAAGTGTGCAAAAATCATGTTGGAAGAAGCGGGATTTGGCGATGCAATCATCAGTGCTTCCAGTGATTTGGATGAAAACCTCATTGCCAGCCTAAAATCTCAAGGAGCGAAAATCAACCTTTGGGGTGTTGGTACAAAGCTTATAACCAGCGATGACTGTCCAGCTTTCGGCGGTGTATACAAGCTTGCGGCGGAAGAGGGGGATGATGGAGTATTTATTCCCAAAATTAAACTGTCCAACAATCCAGGTAAGGTAACAAACCCTGGAATTAAGAAGGTCTTCCGAATTTATGATAAAAAGACAAGAAAAATTAAGGCTGATATCATTGCTTTGACGGATGAAACCATTGATGAAAGCCAGTGCTTGAAAATCTGCGATACCAGTGCAAAATGGCGTAATATGCACTTAGCAGCAGGCACATATGTTGTGAAAGAGCTTTTGGTTCCTATTTTTATTGATGGTGAGTTGGTTTATGAATCACCAAAGACCATGGAAATTCAAGAGTTCTGCAACAGTGAGAAGAATTCTCTTTGGGACGAGCATTTGCGGTTAAATAACCCTCATATTGTACCCGTTGACTTATCTGAAAAATTAGCTCATTTGAAGAATCAATTGATTGATGAGATGAGTTCAAAATAAGGACAAAATAAAAAGTAGGAGAGGAAAAATATCATCTCCTACTTTTTTATGTTCCCAGTAGAGTTTTTTTGATCATAAACGAGGTTATGGAAAGCTTCCATTTAGTTATGAGAAAAAGAACAGATAGAATACCATTTACGTTTAATTAAACCAATTGAAAACAATTATTTTGCTTTGGGTAAGTTCTAAGGATGGGATTCTGCTTTATTTTTTCACATTTACTTTAAGCTAGAAAAAGGAACAACAGGGGAAGGCTCACCCTTATGTTTATTAGTATGTTTTTCTATCCAAACCACATCAACCCACTGACAGAGCTTATATCCATTTTTAGAGAAATGGCCAACTTTTTGGAATGCTACGCTTCATGGAAATTTTTTTGGGGGGGGTAAGCAATACAGGCAATCATAGTCGTTACACCTTGCTCTTTTAAAGTTTTTTCCAAAGTGCAATATAGCACAGAGCCGATTCCCAGCGCCAGAAAAACTTTGCTTGACATATATGGTTGTTTCTACAACCCAGTTATAAGCCGTATAAGTTCGAAAGGGTGAGGCATAGGCGTAGCCCACAATTTCATCCTGTAAAGAAGCTACATAGTAGGGAAATGTTATGCTATATATTGGAAATACGGTATGTATAATTTACCAAGGTGGGAACGTTGTATGCAAAGGTAATGGTTGAATTGGTAACGTAGGGGGCATATATGGACAAAAGTTGTTTCGCATCTTCTTTTGTGGCTATGCGAAGGCTTATTTTTTTGTTCATATGTTTCAATTTTTTTGATTGTACACCCATTAGAACAAGTCGTTCTTTTTTCCATATAGACCCCTTTTTGTACTGATTTTGCCATTCTTATGGTATACTGGTAAAGTTGATTTATATGGAGTGTGAATAAATTTGAAGGCTTTCATAAGCAAATTTAAATAAACGAGGTAGTTATGATGATAGATTATATTTTAAAAGGGAATATATGTTACAGCCAGAACTTACAAAAGATCAGATGTGTAGAAAGTGGATATCTGGTTTGTATAGATGGCAAGAGTGCAGGGGTTTTTGAAGAGGTTCCAGAAGTTTACAAGAGCTTGCCCATTCAAGATTATGGAGACAAATTGATAATTCCGGGATTGATTGATATGCATGTCCATGCACCCCAGTATTCTTTCCGCTCCATTGGGATGGATATGGAGTTGTTAGACTGGTTGGAGGTAAGGGCTTTCCCTGAGGAAGGAAAATTTTCTGATGTTGCATATGCCAAGAAGGCTTATAGTATTTTTGTAGATGATCTTGTGAAAAGTACAACCACCAGAGCTTGTATTTTTGCTTCTAGGCACGTAGAAGGTACTTGGGTGCTAATGGATCTCATGGAAAAGAGCGGTTTGGTTTCCTATGTGGGGAAGGTGAATATGGATCGAAATGCACCAGATTATTTACGGGAAGAGAGTGTACAGAAGTCTAGTGAGGATACCATTTGCTGGATTGAGGGAACGGTAGAGGGCTATGAAAATACAAAGCCCATTATAACGCCAAGATTTATACCCTCATGTACAGACCCATTGATGGAGAGGCTAGGAGAAATTCAGAGAAAATATAGCCTTCCTGTACAGTCTCATTTATCAGAGAATCTAAGTGAAATTGAGTGGGTGAAAGAGTTATGCCCCACATCTAAATTTTATGGAGATGCATACCATCAGTTTGGATTATTTGGCGGAGAGGTTCCCACAATCATGGCCCATTGTGTTCATCCGCCAAAGGAAGAAATGGAATTGATGAAGCAGCAGGGGGTTTTTGTGGCTCACTGCCCTCAGTCTAATATCAATGTGCTTTCTGGAATCCCGAATTCGTGAATTTTTAGATGAGGGGATTCAAGTTGGGTTAGGGTGCGATATTGCAGGAGGAACGGTATTGTCAATTTTCCGTGCTATGATAGAGGCAATTCAATTGTCAAAGCTAAGATGGCGCTTGGTTGACCAGACGAAAAAGCCACTGACTGTGGAAGAAGCTTTTTATTTAGGAACCATGGGTGGCGGCGCATTTTTCGGGAAAGTAGGTAGTTTTGAGGAAGGCTATGAGTTGGATGCAGTTGTTTTAGATGATACGACATTACCCCATCCACAGGAAATGACAGTGAGAGAACGGCTGGAGCGTATGATTTACCTCAGTGATGAGCGTCATGTTGTTGGGAAGTTTGTAAGGGGTCAGCAGTTGTTTTAGAGCTATTTTTTGAATTCAAGGGATGGAATAGGTTTTTAATACTGGATGAATTAACTGAAAAGGGAGTTATCGTTTAAGCGATGACTCCCTTTTCTTAGTACATAAAGTAAGCTTTTGTAGTTCTAATATACTTCCTTCTGATTTATAATCTGCGTTATTCAAGGTGGGACTGGTCATTTTTTTGTATTTATAAGAATAAGTCCCTTTCGCTTTTCAATGCGATAACCCATGTGAATCTTTTATAGAATTTGTGTTTTTTATCGTCAGAATAAGCTGTAAATTACTTAAATTGATTATAAAATTCTTTAAGTCCTTCCTTATCTTTTTGGTCAAGGTGATGCCACTGAATGCCTTGAATGGCACCTTCTAAGGCACATAAACGATTATAACAGGCTGAGGGGTCAATAGCCTTGATATTTAACCATGCCTGCTTACTACCAATTTGTTTCAATTGTTCCGGTGTTTCTATGCCCGTTTGTAACAGTTGATCCTCTACTACTTTTCCGATGTTTGGAAGCTTAGATAACCCACTCATATTATCCTCCTAGTAATTTTTTACTTGTGCTATACTATGTACTTATCAGATGCTTGAAGATAAAAAGCGATAAGCACTCTATTTTGTGATTATCGCTTTTCAATACTTCTTTTTGGCGGATAACCGCTTTTTTCAGATATTATTTCAAGATATCACTTAAGAAGCTCTCTGCTTCGAAGTTTGCATCTAAGCCTAGATACTCAGCAATTGTCTGGCCTAAATCAGCAAAGGTTTTGCGAACGCCTAAGTCCACGCCTTCTTTTACCTTCTTGCCATAAACCAACAGAGGGACATATTCTCTGGAGTGGTCTGTGCTAGGAGTTGTGGGGTCACATCCATGATCCGCTGTAATAAAGAGAATATCGTCCTCCTTCATTGCAGCTATAATTTCGGGAAGCTTACCATCAAAATACTCCAAGGCAGATGCGTAGCCCTCAACATCATTACGGTGGCCGTAAATCATATCTGTATCTACCAAGTTGGTAAAAAGAATGCCTTCAAACTCTTCTTTAGTAAAGAAAATTGTTTTATCAATACCGTCGTTATTATTTGTGGTATGATCGGAACGAGTGATGCCTCTATGTTCGAAAATATCTTCGATTTTACCAATGGCAGTGACATTGAGTCCCTTTTCTTTTGCCAAGTCCAAAAGGGTGGTGCCTGTGGGTTCCAAAGAAAAGTCTTTTCTATTTTTGGTTCTTGTATAATTTCCTTTTTCGCCAACGAAAGGACGGGCAATAACACGGGCAACCGCATACTCGCCAGCAAGGATTTCCCTAGCTTTTTGGCACATTTCATACAACTTTTCTACGGGAATTACTTCTTCATGGGCGGCAATTTGGAATACGCTATCGGCGGAGGTGTAAACGATAGGGTAGCCTGTTTTCACATGTTCAGGGCCCAGAACCTGAATGATTTCAGTGCCTGATGCGGCATAATTACCAAGGGTTTTTGTGCCGATTGCCTCCTCAAAAGCATCCATTACTTCCTTAGGGAAACCTGACTCTGTAAAGGTGGGGAAGGGCTTTGCTGTAATAATTCCAGCCATCTCCCAGTGACCTGTGGTGGTATCCTTACCCATAGATTTTTCAGCCATTTTTCCGAATGCACCCTGGGGGGATGGAACTTTACCCAAAAGGTGGATATCTTCCCCCTGAATGTTTCCAAGACCCAATGCACACATATTTTTCAAATCTGTTTGTGGGCGGGCTTTTTTGATATTTACCAGAGTATTGCTCCCAACATCGCCATAGTCTTTTGCATCGGGAAGCTCGCCAATTCCTACACTATCCAAAACAACAATAATTGCTCTTTTCATAAGCATCTTCCTTTCATTTAATCAATAATTTTTAAAATCAGCGCAGGTAAAGGTTGCTTTTCTTCGCCGATTGTCATCGCTTGTTGCAAGTAGTTTGCGGCACTTGTACATTTTTCATCCGAAGAAGCAAAGATTTCGGCTAAGGGTTCCCCAATTTTTACGGAGTCGCCTAAACGCTTTTTCATGATGATGCCAGCGCCAAAGTCTAAGGGTTGTTCTTTAAAGGCTCTGCCTGCCCCAGTTTCTAAGGAAGCACGCCCAATTAAAGCAGTGTCCATTTCGTTTATATAGCCATTTTTTTGGGCAAGAACTGTCTTTGTACATGGAGACAAGGGCAGTAAGGAATAGTCATTAAGAATTTCGGGATTTCCTCCTTGCTGCAACAAAAGCTCCCGAAACATTGCTAGACCCATACCATTTTTAATATGATGTTCCAACAAATATTTTCCTTGTTCCACGGTTTCCACCCGTTCTGCCAAAAGGAGCATATGGGCACCCAAGGTGAGGGACACATCTAAAAGATCGCCACCCACGTTACCCTTTAATACCTCGATTGCTTCAATGACCTCAAGGCTGTTGCCGATATTCATACCCAAAGGTTGGTCCATACCACTGATGACAGCGGTTACCTTTCGTCCAACATGGCGTCCCATGTTAACCATGACAGAGGCAAGGGTTTCGGCGGATTCTAAGTCCTGCATAAATGCTCCACTGCCACATTTCACGTCTAAAACGATGCCGTCAGCACCGGCTGCAATTTTTTTAGACATAATGCTTGCTGCTATCAGTGGGATACTATCTACAGTGCCTGTTACATCCCGTAAGGCATAAAGCTTTTTATCCGCAGGAGTCAAGTTATCCGTTTGACTCATCAAGACGATATTACTTTTCTTAGCGAAAGCGATGGCCTCTTCTTCACTGACATTTACGTTAAAGCCAGGAATTGATTCCAGCTTGTCTATGGTGCCGCCGGAAAAGCCAAGACCACGGCCGCTCATTTTTATAACAGGAACACCTGTTGAGGCAACCAAAGGCGCCAAAATTAAGGTTGTTGTATCTGCAACGCCACCAGTGCTATGTTTATCGGCTTTAAATCCTTCAATTTGAGAAAAATCAAACATACTGCCAGAGCGAGCCATTTCCATGGTGAGGCTAGCCGTTTCTTCTGTATCCATATCCTTTATAAAGGCGGCCATAAGAAATGCTGAAATCTGGTAGTCTGGCAGGCTACCCTCGGTAACTCCTTTTACAAAAAACGCAATTTCCTCATTGGATAGTTTATAACCATCTCTTTTTTTCAAAATTATGTCCACGATATTCATATAAATCCCTCCTTAAATAAGGTTCTTATATCATAAGATGAAGCAAACAACTTTACAATAATACTGATACAAATAAGCTGGAAAAATGAGCAATGGCATGCTATGATTTCCTCCTTATTGTACCATAAATACGGAAAAAGATGATAAAAAAGTTACTTGTTTAACGGAAAATAATTATCCGTTAATATAGTATACCATAAGTTTTTTAAAAAATCATTATAAAGAAAAAGACCGCACTTGGGTATGTTTTGAACAGACCAAAGGCGGTATTATTTTACTTTTGATTAACTTTTGCTTTTTCTTCTAACAAGTAGGACTCCACAATCTCGGCAGCATCCTGCATACATCCAGTACAACTTCTTAAAACAACACCTGTATCCACACCTTTTAAAACTCTGCAGTCCAAACTTTGGTTTTTGTTCACAAAAGCTTGGGTCATAGGTTTCAAGGTGTTGTAGCAAGTGACTTTGCTTCGAGGGTTATCCAAATTCACATCAGATTCCTTTAAGCCCACCAGATACGCCATGGCTGAAACTGCGCCGCATGGGCCCATTATGCCCATACCTCGACCAAAACATTCAACGGCACGAAAAGCTTCTTTTTCATCAACACCGAACAAATCGCAATAGGCACAGGCTACGGCTTGAGAGCAATTATAGCCTTTGTGGTGATTTTCCATGACCTTTTCAATTCTACTTTCCATAAGACACCTCCGAACTTTGTAATAAAATAGGTAATAATACAAGAATATGGTTCAAGTAAGTAAATTTTGAAACCGAACTAAAGGCATACTTTATAATGAAGTATGGTTTTTTTGTGTGAAACAATAAAACTTGCTTATAAACAAATAAAGGATACCCAAGTCATAAGCAGGGTATCCTTTAAGGAAATCATTAATTATAGGCTGTTAACCAATTTTGTTAATGTGGATTTTTTTCTAGCAACTGCATTCTTGTGGTAGATACCTTTGATGTATGCTCTATCAATTGCGGATACAGCGTTTTTCAAAGCTACGGAAGCTACTTCCTTGTCGCCTGCGTTTACGGCTACGATAACTTTTTTCATAGCTGTTTTAACCTGAGACTTTACCATTTTATTTCTCAAAGTTTTTTTGTTGATTACTTTAATTCTTTTCTTAGCGGATTTAATATTTGCCACTGTGTTTTCCTCCTAGTTAATCATTCATTTTCTGTGGTTTCCGATATTGGGGAATATCGCTTTTTATTACTACATATTAACCACCTTCAGGAGCTTGCTCTCCTACGACACGGCTGAGGCCAATATTTATCATAGGCCCCTTGGTTAATTCAACACCATATATTCTACCTGATGAATGAAAATAAGTCAATGAATATATTTCAAAACTGGGGAAAAAATAAGGCAAAAACGTGAAGGGTGGCGAGGAGAATGAAGGAAGAGAATGAAAAGAATACCTTTCAAATTAGAACTGACTTAGCAATTGAAGCCAGAGAGATGATTGAGGAAAGGCAGAAGACGGTAGAAGAAGGGCCCAATGGTGTTGTCGTTGAGACGGAAGAAGGGGAATGTTACACCCTAACAAAGGTGAGCATTGTGAATGACGAAGGCAGTGAGGCTATGGGAAAACCGAAGGGTGAGTATATTACCATTGAATCACAGGAGCTTAAAGAAAATGCCGTAGAGTGTCATGAAGAAATCATCAAACTTTTGGCAGAACAACTTCGAAAACTTGCACAAACCAACGAAAAGGAGTGTATTCTGATTGCCGGCCTTGGAAACTGGAACATAACACCGGATGCTTTGGGGCCAAAGGTGGTATCTCGCATTTTGGTAACACGCCATTTGCAAGGGGCGCTGCCTGAGGAAATTGAAGGGACAGTTCGCCCCGTTGCTGCAATTAGCCCAGGGGTTATGGGGCTTACTGGAATTGAGACTGGGGAAATTATTAAAGGCTTGGTTGAAAAAATCAAACCTTCCTTATTAATAGCCATTGATGCACTGGCGGCAAGGCGTTCCAGCCGAATTAATGCCACGATTCAGATGTCCGACACAGGGGTTGCACCTGGGGCAGGTGTGGGCAACAAAAGGATGGAGTTAAACAAGGAAACTTTGGGGATTCCTGTCATTGCCATAGGGGTGCCCACGGTGGTTGATGCCGCTACGTTAGTAAATGACACCATGGACCGTATTTTGGCAAGTATGATTGATCAAACTGAGGAAGGCTCTGCTTTCTACCGTATGTTGCAGGATTTGGAACAGGAAGAAAAATATACGATGATTACAGAAATTTTGGATCCCTATACAGAGAACATGTTTGTAACGCCAAAAGAAGTGGATGCGGTGATTGATCGCCTCTCTAATATTATTGCCAATGGTATTAATATTGCTTTACACCCAGGGATTACTATGGACGACATCAGTAAATATAGCTAAAATTGAATAGGTGAAAATTCAAAGGCCGATTTGTAATATTTGAAAGCAGCGGAAATATGAGAAATTTACAATTAATGTGGAAATGCTACCTATAAAAAGGGTAGCATTTCTTTTTTTGAAAACATGGGAACAAATTCTTACAATTTGCGTCATATGCTAAAAAGGCCTGTAATACTGGGTTTTAACCAATGTTTGGAAGGGCGTTTCCCCTGCCCTTTTCTTGCATCGCACAACAAAGTGTAGTATAATTTTACTAAATAATAGACGAACTATGCATATTGAAGGAGAGCTATATGGAAGAGGCCGTTATTGTAATAATGCTGAAAGATAAGGAAACAGGATTTTTGGAAAAAGAGTTAGGAAGTTATACCCTATCGGAGAATGTGGGTATGGTTTACAATATATATGCAGAACAGGCAGATGAAGGAAAAAAAGTTGTTTTACGCTTGACATGCAACAAGGAAATTGAAGATTGGGAGTATGATGCAATATTTGATTACTATGATACGGAGGTGTTGTCTACAATTGCGGATGGCGTAGAAGAGGAAGACGGACATTATAATCCCGTTTGGGTGGTTCGCTTTCCATATTCAGATGTTTATGAAGAAATGGAACATAGGCTTTCCGATATTATAGAAATACACAACAAGGAACTGCTTTCGGTTTACGATGCCATAGCGGACAAAAAGGATGATTACAGTGAAGAATAAAAAGTGGAGATATACCTTTGTTTTGATAGGTATGTTACTTTTCTTATGTAGCGCTTGTGCATTGGGCAGAGGAGAGGCAGAAAGTTCTATGTCTCATGTGGATCAAGGAGAAGACGCAAAAGACCCCATAGAGGTGCCTCCATCGAAGGATGATACGGACGCTGCCAAGGATCCTTCCCCTTCCTCGGAGCAAGAAACCCCTGTCAAGGATGACCCAACAGTAGGAAGAATTGAGCCGGAAAAAACCCAGCCCGAAAGCACCAAGCCTTTTTGGCAAAGCGAAACAACTCGTCTCACCAACAACTTAATTTCTATCGCTTCAGCCGGCCAAACGGATTATAAAGTAAATGGGGCCAAAAGAGGGTGGATGAGTAAGAGCGGGGAGCTTTACAGCTACTATGATGGAAAGTACATAACTACGGATACTTTGGTGGCAGATGGTTATTTGGAAAAAGGTCTTTCACCATCTGATTATAAAATACTTTTAGTCAACGGAAGTGACTTGGTAGGAATAGACGGGGCTTCCGTTCCCAGTGACAGCATGGATTTTGGTGTATTTGCAGCTACAAAACAATCGGGAAAATATCTGATTGCCTCTTCTAGTGGAAAAGTAGGTACAATCAGCGAGGAGGACTTCAATAGCCTTTTAGCGAAATACAATCAAAGCAACGGTAAAATTGTAAGGCTTTCTTCCGCTTCTGCGGAGTATGAACGCATCCTTAATTATATAAGCCTTTTTGAGGGGCGTTTTGACGATTATTATGTGAGAGAAATTCGTATGGATAATAAACACGCAGTTGTGGTTTTCTCTAACAGGATTGATACTTCTAATATTAAGCAATATATTTTGGAGAATGAAAATAACTTCTGGGAGGTTGTTTTCCCCAATGCTCAAACGGAATACTATCCTGTTACTTCAGTAAATCGTTATTTGCCTAATTTTAACGTGGAACTATTACCGACCTACACCTTGGCCTCCTGGAGAGGTAGCATTGTACGCGAACAAGGTGGGGCGGTTGCAGCGCTTTTTAGTGCAAAGGCAATATCCAGTGCCAGTGAAATTGTATATCAATGTGCAACTTCTACTTGTGCTTATACGGTTTTATCAAATGGAAGCCGTTATGTATGTTATAGCGAAAATGGTATTTGGAAAGCTGCATATGTTACTTCCGACAATGGGGCAAGAAATTTGCTCAGGGAAAAAACGGGAATTGACTATGGTTTTTTAATACTGGACGACTAATTTAAAGGTGTGAATAATATGAAAAAAGTTTTTTGGGAATGCCCTGACTTTTCTCTATCTCAAACCTTAGAATGTGGACAATGTTTCCGCTATCGAAAAGAAAAAGACAACTGTTATACTGTCATCTCTGGTCAAAGGGTAGTTACCCTAGGACAAGAAGGTGACAGTATCGTTTTTTATAGCGAAGATGATATCCCATTTTGGAAAGGGTATTTTGATGGGGAAAGGAATTATGGAGAAATAAAGCAACGATTATGCAAGGATGATCCGATTATGGCGGAGGCGATTTCCTTTGCGCCGGGAATCCGTTTATTAAGACAAGAGTTTTTTGAAATATTAATGTCTTTTATATTGTCACAAAACAACCATATACCAAGAATTCGTGGTTTGATACAAAAACTTTCAGAAGAATATGGAACACCTACGGATGATGGGTTTTACAGTTTTCCCACACCCCAACAGTTGGAAAGGGTTTCGGAAGATACATATCGTAGCCTTGGCTGTGGATTTCGTGGTAGATATATGGTGGATGCTGTGGAAAAAGTGCTGGCAGGAGGTTTTTCTTCAGAAGAGTTGGATAAGTTATCCACAGAGGACCTGCGACATCGGTTGATGTCCATTTGTGGTGTTGGGCAAAAGGTAGCGGACTGTATTATGTTATTTTCTTTTGGAAGATACGAGGTTTTTCCTATGGATGTTTGGATTAATCGTGTTTATAGCCATGTATATTGTGGTGGAGAAAAAATTACAGCAAAAGAGCTTCAAAAACTAGCGGCACATAGATTTGGTGATGATGCTGGCTTTGCCCAACAATATTTATTTCACTATGGACGGGAGAAGAAAATAGGGAAGGTGTAAGGAATGGTTAAAACCAATGTAATGCGACTTTTAGAAACGGCAGGGATACCTTATCGTACAACAGAATATGAATACGATGAGAATAACCTTTCTGGTCTGGATGCGGCAGAAAAAATAGGGTTTCCTCCAGAGCAAGTTTTTAAAACCCTTGTAACCAGAGGGGATAAAACGGGAGTTTTGGTTTTTTGTATTCCTGTCGACATGGAGCTGGATTTAAAAAAGGCTGCGTCGGTATCGGGGAACAAAAAACTGGAAATGACCCATGTGAAAGAACTTTTGGCATTAACGGGCTACATCAGAGGGGGATGTTCCCCTGTGGGGATGAAAAAAAAGTACCCGACTTTTATAGATGAAACTGCCATATTGTTTGATGAAATAGCCATAAGTGCGGGGATTCGAGGGGAGCAAGTGATTCTTTTTCCCGACGATTTGATTCGCTATACTGAGGCCACAGCGGTTGATATTTCAAAAGAAATGTAATTTTTAATGAGATTTGCATAGAGTTATAACAGTGTATTTTATGTAGCTGAAACTTGTTGCTAGACTTAATGATGGGTATTTATTCTTGGTGAAACAGGGGAGGCAAATGAAAGTTCAAAGCGACCACATTACTCATCACCACTTTGTAGGTGGCAGTGGCTTGATATAAATTTCATAAGTGCCCTAGCAGGAGATATATTCGACTACTATTGGGTGATACTTTTTGCGTGGCTTATAACAAAAGGTTTATGCGTATCCTTAATTGAAGAGGAATGGGAAAAAGAGCAAAAAAAGAGTAGAGCTGCAAAAAAAGTATACAGAAACCGCTTTGGAAAATTTGCTCCCATCGCACAAAATGGGTATTCGATTCTAATTGGGCTTGCAATTTTTAGTCTCCATCTATTTCCTGAGGGTACATGGTTTTTAATGGTGTTTTCATCTTTGGGACTTATCTATGTGGTGTGGCTTGGTTTGAGAATACCAAAACGGATTAGAGCAGAAATTGAAGCGGAAAATGGGGCAGAAAATAAAGCGGAAAACGAGGGTAAAGGGTAAATTGAAGCGTTTTAATAGAGGGTATCCTAAGTCGAAATGATTTAAGATACCCTCTGATTTTTTAGCTAAGAACCTCTCTGCAAGAGGTCCTTTTTTACCCCATTGAAATTTTATCGACGGGAAGTTTATTTTGTTGAGATTTTTATAACATCGGAAGCTGCTGTTTCGATGTTGTTCTTCACGGCTGAGACTTTGATATAAATAGGTCGGGTATCAGCAGTGGTAATACCGAAGCACTGAGGAAAGCCCCAATACCATATGTCTCCACCTAAGGATTTGTTCTGTAGTTTTGTAAATTTTCCGCCATCGGTATAAGCAATGTATACATAATAATAATCAGCATCATATACAGGGGACCAAGTTAAATACGCATAGTTACCTTCGAGCCAGTAACGGAGGTTTTTTGGTGCGCTAGGTGCATAAAAATAATTCTTCATATTACTTAGGGGAATGGAAAGATCTCTGGATACTTTCATAACCTCATTAATAGGGATAGAAAAAAACTGATCATCACTATAAGCGGCAGTCATACCCACTAACTTTCCTTTTCTGTTATACAATGCACCACCACTGCTACCATGGGAAATTGGAGCGCTTGTTTCAATGATATCTTGATTAAAACCTTTGACCACGCCCTTTGTCTGGGTATTTCGGGCACCATTGGGCGCACCAACTGCTATCACGGACTCCCCTTTTATAATTGATGTTTCGATACGAGCGGGAATAAGCTTTTCTTTATCAATATGTAAAATTGCAATGTCCTTCTGAGGATCTAAGCCTACGATAGTGGTCTTTCCTTGGTAAATAGAACCGTCAGCGAACACCATTTGGGCTGTTGATGCATTTTCAATGACATGGAAATTCGTGGCAATGATACCTTCAGAAGAAAGAATAATCCCGCTACCCTGCATTTTGTTGGTTTGAATGTAAACCACAGAGTCTGTCAAATCCCCTTGGGGAACTTGGTTGGTGCTAATGGAAACGGTGTTGTTTTTTTGGTCCCACTCCACCATGGCACCACTATATTGGGTCAAAAAGCGCAAGGGTATCATGGTTGTATTTTCTGATAAGGTTGCTGCCTTATTTAAGGTTACTAGTTGTTGGTTTACCGTTGCTGTTGGTGCATCAATGGTAATGAGGAGCTTTGTGCCCTCTTTAATTGCTTCCACGCTACTGCTATCCTGATGCCAAATAATGGTATATCCCAAGGCCTCCATAACGCTTCGCATGGGAACCAAAACTCGATCATTTTGGATCATGGCTGGTTTCGAAAGTGGCAAAGGGTAACCGTTTAATTTAACCGCAATATTTCCAGCCGATGCAGGAGCCATTGTGCAAAGACAAAGTATAAAAAAGAGGAGAAATCCTCTTAATTTCCGTTTCATAAATTCACTTCCTTTTCTGCTAGAGTATAACATAGTTTACCAAAAATAGCTATAAAAAACTAATTGGAACTGTCTGGTAAAACAGAGCATTGTTGCATGGTTTGGTATGATTTGGCATAGATATAGAAGGGAAAGATTATGGAGACAAGTTTGAACTTTTTGGAAGAAGGGGAACAGGCGAAAGTGGTTCGGCTTACGTGCCATGAAGAGCTGTATCGAAGGCTTTTGGAAATGGGATTCACGCCGAATACTCATTTATATTGTATCCGTTGGGCACCCATGGGGGGGGCCATTGAGGTCAGGATTCGTGGGTTTTCATTAGCTTTAGGTTACAGTGAAGCTGAATCTATTGTGATAGAGAAAGGAGGGGGATAACGTGAGAAAATTGGGTTTGGTTGGTAACCCAAACTGCGGGAAAAGTGCACTTTTTAACGTGTTAACTGACAGTGACGCTAGAGTTGGAAATTGGCCTGGTGTTACTGTTGAGCGAAAGGAAGGATTTTGGGAAGGTGGGGAGTGCCTTTGTATTGACTTGCCAGGGGTATATTCTCTTTCACCATATACGCCAGAGGAGCGGGCAACGGTTCAGTTTATTTTAGAGGAAAAGCCTGACATTCTTTTGCAAGTAATAGATAGCACTATACTGGAAAGGAGCCTTTTTTTAACAACACAGCTTATGGAATTAGATACACCCATGGTGTTGGCTTTAAATATGGTAGAGATTGCTAAGAACCAAGGGGTTTTTATTGATGCAGATAAGCTATCTAATATTTTAGGGGTACCTGTTGTAGAGATTTCTGCCATTACTGGTGAGGGCAAGGGAGAACTTGCGAAAAGCTTATATATGGCAGTGAGAAAGGGGCGCAAAGGAATAACCGTTCTTCAGCAGGATCAGAAGCTTTGGCAGAAGATTCAACCATTGATGCAATCTTTTTTGGGTCAAACCCAAGGACTATTCTGCAGCATACGATGGTTAGAAAGGCAGGAGAAGTTGGACTGGGAAGGGGAAATGGCCGCTGTTCGGTATGGGTTCTCTGTGAATTGCTGTAACGAAGTTATCTCGGAAAAAAGTGCTGGGGATAGTCCAACGGAGAAGTTGGACAAGGTTTTTCTGCATCCTATATGGGGCATTCCCATTTTCTTTTTATGCATGGCATTGATTTTTCACCTGACATTTTCCACTTCCTTTTTTGGGACAGGCTTACCCTCCCCAGGCGTTTTTTTGCGACAAGGGGCTGAGCATGGAATGGAGATGATGCGGGATATTTTAACGGTTTTTTTTCCGAAAATGCCCTATTGGGGGAGGGCATTTTTAACAGAAGGGATTTTTGGAGGAATGGGCAAGGCGGTATCTTTTTTGCCTCAAATTTTATGTTTATTTTTCTGTCTTACTTTTTTAGAAGATAGTGGATACATGGCACGGGCGGCTTTTTTATTCAATAAGCCTATGGGGAAATTAGGCATTTCGGGAAGGGCTTTTTTGCCCATATTAACGGGTTTTGGTTGCTCTGTGCCAGCAATGATGAGTGTTAGGACGTTAGAATGGGAAAAAAGCAGACGGATTATGAGGCTAATTATTCCTTTCTTTTCTTGTGGGGCAAAGCTTCCTTTATATGCCCTTTTGGTTGGATTATTATTCCCCCAAAAAGGCGGGGTCGTAATTTTTTGTTTATATTGTGGAGGAATTTTAGTCGCCGTTTTTTGGGCTATGATTTTGGAAAAAAAGATCAATCCACCTCAAAAAGCACCTTTTATTATGGAGATGCCCCTTTATCATCTACCAAGGTGGAATAATTTAATGCGTACTCTTGGAAGAAGGGGGGAAGAATATCTAACAAAAGCGGCAACAGTAATCCTTGGAGCAAGCATCATAATTTGGCTGGCTGCCCATGTTAATTTAGATTTCCACTTTACCCATGACTCGGGCAAAAGTATATTAGCTATGGTTGGTAGAGGGCTGAGCCCTATTTTTGTACCCCTTGGGTTTGGGGGCGGAGAGGAGGGCTGGAAAGCATCGGCGGCGATTTTATCAGGATTTGCAGCGAAAGAGGCCGTGGTTTCATCATTCGGCGTCTTAGGCGGGGCAGAGGGAATGTTTACCCCCTTATCGGCCATATCTTTTATGGTTTTCCATCTATTAAGCATCCCTTGTGTGGCGGCGGTTTCTGCATTTTGGTGTGAAGAGAGAAGTGGGATAAGATTGCTATTTGCCCTTTGTTTTTGGCTATTTACCGCTTGGATGGCTTCTTTTTTGATATATCAAACGGGGCTGTTTGGGATTGCATTTTTTAAAATTTTATAGTATTCTTTGGGCAAGGAGGATGAAATTATGTTTGAAAGAATTACAAAGGATACGTTTGATGAAGTATACCCTATTTTAGAAGAAGCTTTTCCTGTGGAGGAGTTACGTGAAAAGCAACGACAGAAAGCCCTTTTGGATAAGCCACAATATCGTTTGTATGGAATCAAAGAAGACAGCGGCATATTACAAGGCGCTCTTGCAATGTGGGATTTTAATGACTTTTTTTATTTTGAACATTTAGCTATTAAGCCAGAATTTCGCAATGGGGGATTTGGTGGCGAAAAGCTAGATGAAATTATAGATTGGGCGGGAAGGCCTATTGTTTTAGAGGTGGAAGTGCCGGAAGATGAGCTAACAAAGCGGCGAGTAGGATTTTATGAAAGACACGGTTTTTTCTATAATGACTACCCTTACTTGCAACCACCGATGAGAGAAGGGCAGGATATGTTGCCGTTACGGCTAATGACCATACCCCAAAAAATATCTGAAGATGTTTACAAAAGGTACAAAAGTCTAATACACAAGATTGTTTATGACTACGAGGAGGCATAAAATGGAGTATTGCTTTGGTGTGGATATTGGTGGAACGTCAATAAAAATGGGGCTATTCTCCAGAAAGGATGGCCTTTTGGAGAAATGGGAAATCCCAACAAGAAAGGAATCTGACCCAACCCCACTACTACAAGATATTTACCAGGAAATAGAGAAAACCTTAAATGAAAAAGGCATGGGAAAGGAAGATATCGGCGTTGGTTTGACGGCACCAGGCCCTGTTACAGAGGACGGCTTGCTCAGAGGGACAGTTAATATTGGCTGGGGAGACGTTTTTCTTGGAAAAGAGGCAGAAAAGATTTTTGGCATTTCTTCGGTTTTTGTTGAAAATGATGCACGTGTTGCAGCCTTGGGTGAGTTTACCTTTGGTGCAGGAGAGGGCGTAAACAGTTTACTTATGCTCACTTTAGGCACAGGCGTTGGCGGCGGAGTTGTTTTGAACGGTCAAATTTTAACGGGAAAAACGGGAACTGCTGGGGAAATTGGCCACACCACCATAAATCCTTTTGAAACAATGTTTTGTAATTGTGGGAAGAAAGGGTGTTTGGAACAGTATGCCTCTGCTACGGGAATGGTTCGGGTAGCGGAGAAGTTTATGAAAAATACGGATAAGCCTTCGACTCTTAGAAGTTTAGATATGATTACTGCAAAGGATTTGTGGGATAGAGCAAAAGAAGGCGACGAGCTTGCCCTTGATATTACGAAATATGTATCTCGTCTTTTGGGTATGGCCATTGCCAACGCTTGTTATATTGTAGACCCTGAAATGATTGTAATTGGTGGTGGAGTTTCTCGGGCAGGTGAATTCCTTTTGAATATGGTTCAAAAAGAGTATGCCCAAAATATTTTTGCGCATTGTAGAGATAAAAAATTTGCTTTGGCCAAGCTTCGCAATGACGCAGGAATTTATGGTGCCGCTGCAATGGTTTTCGAGAAGAAACAGACTGGCAATAACCACAATTAAAAGGCGGCTTACATGTTAAAAGAGTGAATTTATTGTGAAAATCTAACAATATTTTTTTTTAGGTACAAAAAAATTAAAATTCAAGAGGATTTTTCTATAATTTGGAGAATACTAATTACAAACAGATAGTTAACGATTAACTATTTGTTTTATTAAAACTTTATAATTCAAATCCAGAGGTATATCACCAGTATAAAGGGGGAGATTGCAATGGTTCAGATTCTTGCAGGCGAAAAAGGTGTAGGTAAAACGAAACGACTTATCACTATGGCAAATGAGGCAAGCAAGGAAGCAAACGGTTGCGTTGTGTTTGTGGATGATGACAACAGTCACATGTACGATCTTCATTATAGTGTGCGCTTTGTAGACACACCAAGGTTTATCATGGAAAGCCCTCAGATTTTCAGAGGATTTGTGTGTGGTATACTCTCTCAAAATAGTGACATTGAAAAAGTCTATATAGATGGTTTGAATAATATCGTGGATAGAGTGAATAAGGACGAGTTTGTAACTTTTATCACTGAATTGGATTCCATTTCCAAGGAAACGGAAACAGATTTTACAATGATTATTAGTTGTAAAGACGAAGAACTTCCTAAAGAGGTTCTACCCTATATTATAAAGTAAAATAAAAACATATTGAGACGTAGAACGGTCAGCACTTCCTTTGAGGGATGGTTGACCGTTTTTTTGTGCAAACTGTTTTTGAAGGCTTTAGTTGTGCGTTGTATGACATATTTTTGATTACCATAAATTTTTTTGGATACGCTAGAAAGCTAGGGTTTAAGGCATCCTTTGATGTTCTGGTTGACAGAATAATAGAAAAATATAAAGTGAATTTGATTGCAAAATTCGATTTAAATAAATTTAATTGAGAACAATCGCTGAAAATTTGTATAATTTGAAAAACATGATACTTTTAACCTTTACGAGCATCCATAATATGTGCTAAAATACGGTGGAAGAATAGTATTTTGTATTCAAAGGTTGGTATTTTGTCCCACTATATTGTGCAAATTGCCAAGTGGAATAGGAAGACGATAAGAAAGGTGAGATAATATGAATAAGTTTCAGGAAATGTATCTTGCAAAGAAAATGACTCCTGAAGAAGTAGCAAAATTTGTGAAGTCTGGAGATGTTTGTGCTAGCCCCACTGGTCTAGTAGAGCCTACGGCTATTTGTGAGGCCATTGCTCAAAGAGCGAGAAATGGAGAATTAACAGGCGTTCTTCATCATCAGACTTTATCTGTGAAAGGTGGCCCATTTCTGAACTATGAAGAGCTGAAGGGCAAATATGACTATGTTTCTTGGTTTACAGGTGCGGCCGGCAGAAAAGGTATTCAGGAAGGTCATTATACCTATATTCCCGCCAATTATAGTACAATTCCCGGTTACTGGAGAGATGTTCAGCCTAAATTAGATGTTATGTACGCTGAGGTTTCTCCTATGGATGGGCACGGTTATTTCAGTTGTGCTATGGCAGGGGCAGAAGCCGTTGCTATGCGTGACAAAGCGAAAATCATCCTTTTAGATGTAAATGATAAAATGCCTCGTGTTTTAGGCAACAACCAGATTCACATTTCTCAGGTTACAGCCCTCTGTGAATCCTCTAGACCTCTTTCTATTTTGCCCAATGCACCATTGACAGATATAGATAAAACAATTGGCCAGATGATTGCAGATGAAGTACCCAACGGTGCAACACTGCAGCTGGGTATTGGTGGCATCCCCAATGCAGTTGGTGTTCTTTTGAGAGACAAACAAGACTTGGGTATTCACACAGAAATGCTTACAGACAGTATGGTAGATTTGATTCAATGTGGTGCTGTTACAAATATGAAAAAGCCTATCAACGTAGGGAAAACGGTTGCAACCTTAGCGTGGGGTACGCAAAAGATGTACGACTTCATGCACGATAACCCTGCTTTTGAAATGCACCCCGTTGACTATACAAATGACCCCAATATCATTGGTATGCACGACAACTTTGTTTCTGTAAATTCTTGTATTGAAATTGACTTATTTGGTCAGGTTTGCGCAGAAAGCATTGGTACAAAGCATTATAGTGGTTCTGGCGGACAAGTTGACTTTGTTCGTGGTGCAAACTTATCAAAGGGTGGTAAGGGCTTTATCGCCATGACTTCCACAACAAAAGGAGGCACAGTTTCTAAGATTAAGCCAGTATTGACACCCGGTTCTATTGTAACAACAACAAAGAATGAAGTAGACTTTTTAGTAACCGAAAACAACATTGTACGTTTGAAAGGTCAGACTGCAAGTGATAGAGCGAAAATGATTATTTCCCTTGCTGCTCCTGAATTTAGAGAGGAATTGGAATTCGAAGCAAAAAAAATGAACCTGATTGTCTAATGCTTGAAAGTCTATATGGACTTATTAGGAAGGAACTTTGAAATTTCCTAAAATAAAATTCCGATTTATGAAAATGCCTCTTTGCCTGAAATATTAAAATCTACTGGTTTTGGTAGAAGGATATTTAAGGTGAGGAGGCTTTCTTATTTTGAAATGCTTTTGACAAATACGTTAAGATGTGATATTTTGTAGAAAAATAAAGGTAGGGGAGTGGAATCGGTGAGAGCTAGCTGGGACGAATACTTTATGCAAATTGCAGAGATTGTAAAGACCAGATCTACCTGTTTGCGTAGGGAAGTTGGAGCGGTGATTGTAAAGGACAACCGTATTATTACCACTGGTTACAATGGGGCTCCATCTGGGCTAAAACATTGTACGGAGTTGGGGGGCTGTGAAAGAGAACGTTTAGGCATACCTTCTGGACAGCGCCATGAGTTATGTCGTGCGTTACACGCCGAACAAAATGCCATTATTCAGGCAGCAAAACTGGGTATATCAACGGAGGATTCAACAATTTATATTACCCTTCAGCCTTGCGTGATTTGTGCCAAGATGCTGGTAAATGCAGGCATAAAGCGTATTGTTCATAAAGGAGAATACCCTGATGAGCTTTCCAGAAAGATACTGGAAGAAGCGGAGATTGAAATTGAAGTTATGCCTGATTAAACAGAAATAGAATTTTAAGAATTACTTAAAAAAGTTTATGCAAGGCAGTTTTATTGTTTTGGAGTAAAGGCATTGGTTTTTCAATTCGATTTTATGGAAACCAACGTTTTATTTGCGCCAAACAGTCAAGAATAAACCACCCGTTTAACGGGTGGTTTTGATTTGTTTGCCTTGAGTTGCCTTTTCATTGGGATAAATGAATAGAAAAGCTTTTTTTAAGGTGTCTCTTTCCAATAGAAAGAATGGTTGTCTATGCTTCGCATAACCGCCAAAATACCATCCAAATGGTCATATTCGTGTTGCAACAATTCTGCAAGATCATCTTCCAGTTCCATTTTACAGCAGTGGCCTTCCATATCTGTAAAGTGAATGATACAGCGTTTATAACGTATGACTTTTACCAATAAGGCAGGGAAGGACATACAGTCGTCTAAAACTTCCATTTGTTCTGCATGGGGAAACTCTAAACGGGGATTTATAAAAACTACGGGGTGGTCTATGTACATATACAAAATTCGTTTTTGTACCCCGATTTGAGGGGCTGCAATGGCACGTCCAGCACCATATTTTTGCGGAAAGCCATGAGTGTATCGTGTAAATCTTGAACAATTTGGGGGAGATTTTTCATATCGTCTTCTGTTACAGGGGAGGCAACCTGATAAAGCGACGGGTTACCTAAAAGTAGTATTTTTTGTTCCATTTCAACAGCTCCTTTCCTTTTTGTTTAGTGTACACCTCTTTTTTAAATGGAACAATGGCGAACGTATTTTCCTAATTTTGTCTGGAGAGGGTTGCTCTTTGAGAACTTGTCCAGTATAATAATTGGATACAGAAAGAGAGGAGAAGATTTATGATCTCTTATATAAAGGGCACTTTGGCCCATCGAGGGGAAAGTTATATCATATTGGAAACGGGCGGAATCGGATATCAGATTTTTGTTTCCACAGTGGTGCTTTCAAAGATGCCTGATCTGGGGAAGGAAATCAAGGTTTTTACTCATATGAGTGTGAAAGATGACGGTATTTCCCTCTTTGGCTTTTCTTCAAAAGAAGAACAGGAAATGTTTCTTAAGTTATTAACTGTGGGTGGTGTTGGGCCGAAAGGGGCATTGGGTTTTTTATCTCAATTAACACCTCAGGAAATTATTATGGCAATTTTATCGGGGGATGCAAAAACCCTTACAAAGGCCCCTGGGGTTGGTAAAAAGACAGCCCAGAGGGTGATATTAGAGTTGAAAGATAAATGCAGCACAGAGGACGCCATAGCAATCCCTTCGGATATGGAGGAGGAAGTGGGTTCTATTGGGGGAGCAAAATTTGAGGCAATTGACGCCATGACTGCATTGGGTTATAGCCGAAGTGAGGCTGCCAAAGCAGTTGGCTTGGTTGCAGCAGAAGGAATGACCACAGAGGAGATTTTGAAAGCGGCATTGAAAAAAATGATTACATTTTAGATAAAGCAGGTGTTACCATTGGATAATCGGCGAATACTAACAGCGGGTTTTCGGGAAGAAGACAAGGATTTTGAACCGAAGCTGAGACCGCAGCAGTTAGACAGCTATATTGGGCAGGAGAGTGTAAAGGAAAATTTAAAAGTGTTTATCCAAGCGGCCCAACAACGAGGGGAAGCTTTGGATCATGTGTTGTTATATGGCCCTCCAGGATTGGGAAAGACAACCTTATCCAACATTATTGCCAATGAAATGGGGGTTCATATAAAAACCACTTCGGGGCCTGCCATTGAACGGGCGGGGGATATGGCGGCGGTTTTAAACAGCCTAAGCGAAGGCGATATTCTTTTTATTGATGAAATCCATCGTTTGAACCGAATGATAGAGGAAATTTTATACCCTGCCATGGAGGACTTTGTCATAGACATTATGATAGGCAAAGGGCCTGGGGCGAGATCTGTACGATTGGATTTGCCAAAGTTTACTTTGATTGGGGCTACCACAAGAATTGGGCTTCTAACGGCTCCTTTAAGAGATCGGTTTGGTGTTGTGCAAAGGTTAGAACCTTATGATATTCAAAACCTGAAAACCATTATTTGCCGTTCAGCGGATGTGCTGCAGGTTGAAATAGATCAGGATGGGGCGTTAGAAATCGCAAGGCGTTCCAGAGGTACGCCAAGAATTGCAAATCGGCTTTTAAAAAGAGTGCGAGATTTTGCTCAAGTGAGGTATGATGGAGAAATCAACGGCGAGGTTGCCCGTTTTGCATTGGATTTGTTAGAAGTGGATAAAATGGGATTAGACTTAATTGATCGCAAGATGCTAATGACCATGATAGATAAATTCGACGGCAAGCCCGTTGGGCTAGATACCCTTGCTGCTTCCATTGGTGAGGAGTCGGAAACAATAGAGGACGTTTATGAGCCTTATTTATTGCAACTGGGATACATTCAACGTACCCCCAGAGGCAGAGTTGTGACTGGGGCGGGGTATGCACATTTTGGGATGAAGCCCAAAGAGGGATAGGAAAGGATAATGTTATGAAATTAACCATAGATGAACTAATTGAAAATGTAAAGGATGAGCTGCTTTGCTACGAAGATATGGAGCAGGCTACGCAACGTTGGGAAAATGAATTCCGCAGTTGGGTTGAGGAAAACAAAGGGAAAAATAAGGATATCGTCGTTGAGCATGGTAGAACTTTTTTTAAGATAAGTGATGAAGAGGAAGTTTTTGAAATTGCCAATTCTTATATGGATGCCATAGAAGAAGGTAGTGTGAAACAGTATTGGGAAAAGTTTTAAGGACAGGGATGTACGAAAGATTGGAATCTCCAAAAATGTAATTGCCCTTAAAGGTAATAGGAGTAGTTTTGGATTTTAATAGGTGGACATATGGATTGAACTCCAGTCAGTTGTTTTACTCCTGTCTGATACTTGGGTCAATCAAGGCGGGACATTTTTTAGATAAAAGGAATAGTCTGAGGACGAACAATATAAATATCCGTATCATATTGTTTTGAAAGTCGGATCTAAATGAATGGAACTGTGATTCGTAAGATATAATATGGGACATGGGTTTATAATTTTTATAAAAAAGCTCGGTAAAAGGTCAAGAAGACATTTTTTACCGAGCTTTTTTGTGTTTCATTGGCTTACTTTCTAGGTTTTTTTATCTTAACTATCAATCATGTCCCAGAAGTCCTTTTTAGCTATTTTTTTCAAATCACGCCACTTAGGTTCATCATCATAGTCGTAACGACAAATTGACTTGAACCGACAGTAGGAGCAAGGGGATTGATCATTCTTGCGATAAGGGGAGGGGGTAATGGTACCTTTTTGCATAGAGTTACCCAACTCTGCCGCCTGATTTACTACAAAGGAAAGGAGTTTTTCATACTGGTCTTCATTAGCAAGAAAAGCCGCAGATGAGGGTTCTCCTTTTTTTGTATAACCGACGGGTACAATTGCCGAGTTTTTGCCTTTGACATCTTCAATAAATATGTGGTCAAGGCCTTGGATGACTGCTTCATCTTCTAAAATCAGACCAGACATTTGCATTTTTTGATACAATGCTTCTTCAATCTCCTCTGGGCTCATTTCCTGACTGAGGGAAATATTTGGATCCATAATTCTGAAATAGAAAACACCACCGGGCTTCATTGGCGTATTTGTTTTTTCATAATGCTTTAAGTAGGCATCTAAATAGATCAGAAGCTGTAGTTGCAAGCCGTAATAAATATCCTGAAAGTTAAAATTTTTGGAACCGGATTTATAGTCTATAATTTTAGCATAACGATTTCCATGGGTATCCAATAAGTCAACACGGTCGATTTTTCCTGACAGAACAAGTTGGTTCCCCTCCGCCAACTGAATGACAATAGGGGGGAGGGCCTCGTGGTTACCGAAGCCAATTTCATAGCCCTGGGGAACAAAATCTCCGTTTTTCAGATGACGTACCAGTGTCCAAGCGGCACGACTTGAAATACGTTTTAACCGATGAATGAGGTATTGATTTGCCGCTGTATCTAGCAAAATTTGATCTCCCAGTTTTGGTGCCGCAAGGTCAACGGCTTCATGAATCATTGCTTCCGTTTTTTCTTGGGTTAAAGAATCCCATTGGATATTTTCTGATTGTATTTTGTTTGAAAACAGTTCCAAAACCTCATGAAACAACAGCCCTAAGTCAGGGGTATGAAGTTGATAGAGTTTTCGCTCCGTTGCCTTCAGTCCATACTCTGCAAAATGGGAAAATGGACAGGCGGCAAAACGTTCCAGACGGGAAACACTAGAAAAAATCTTCTCACCGTATAGGTTTTTTGCCGTTTTCGGTGACAGATTTTCCTGTTTTTTGGTGGTTACAAAGCCTTTTCTGAGCAAGGAAAGACGCTTTTCCCACAGGGGGTCAGTGGCAAAAAAACTATAAATATCTTGCCAAAGAGGATCCATGGGAGATTCCTTTTTATGTTCCCGCATTTTACTTCCCAGAAGATGAAAGGCAGAAGAGGGCATCATCTCATCTAACTTAAAACCTGAATAAGGCTGTACTTCTAATGCGCTATCCATACGGCAAAGGCGATCAATAATAGAAGAAGGGAACAGGGCTTTCCCCTCGGTTTCTCCGTTTGCATAGGTTAAAAATAAGCCCTCCTCGGGGCGAGTAAGGCCACGATATATTAGAAATTGTTCTTCGAAGGTTTTCCGTTTGCCATCGCTTGCCAGCTCCATGCCTGTTTCTGTTAAGTGTTGACGCTCCGACTCGGTGAAAATACCTTGTGGCTGAGAGGGAGCAGGAAGAATTCCTTCGTTTACCCCCAGAACAAAAAGATATTTGATTTCAGGAAGGCGAGAACGCTCTATATCCCCAACTACAAGGCAATCTGTAGTGGGAGGAATCACACCCATGGTGCATTTTTGAAGACCAGCAGAAAGGATTTTTGCTGAGTCTGCCAAGGCCATGGGTTCATTTCCTAAAATTTCACTTGCTTTTTCTAGGACCTGCATCAAGAGCTGCCAAATTTGGCGATGTTCCTCAGACTTTGAGGGGTTGCCATTTGTTTGTGCATCCTCTGCCCAGCCAGAAAGCGCTTCGGCAATGCCAAGGGTTTCCAAGTGTTGAATAAGCAGGGTGATAAACTCTATTAACGGCTGTTTTCCCCTTTTTTTCAACTGCAAGAAAGGACCGAAAGGCTCCATAAAACGTTCTCGCAAGACGTTCATATAACCTATGGTTTCCTCTCCCTCTTTTTTCAAGCCATATGCCCAGGTATCTTTTTGCCACTTAAAGCCCTTGATTCCATAGGCCAGGACATAGTTTTCTAAAGCATCAATTTCTTCAAAGGAAAAGGGGGTTAGGCCTGATTTTAAATAGGAGAAAACATTTTCATAACGAAAATCGTATACCAAGCAATCCAAAAGAGCCGTAACCATTGTGATGAGCGGGTGGGAGGTGATTTCCCGCCGGCTATCCATAAAGCAAGGGATATTATGTTCGCGCAGGATGCCACGGAGGCTTTTTTCATAGACGTCCATGGCATTTGTTACGATGGCCAAATTTTTATAACGCAAGCCTTTTTCTCGTACCAAGCGGGTAATCATGCCTGCGGCAAAGTGGATTTCTTCTTGTTTGGTGGGGCAGGAAATAATCTGCACGCTTTCGTTTAAACTACATTTTTTATAGTAACCTTGAAAGTAGTATTTTTCCAAGGATTTCAGTGCCTCTGTTTTTGCTCTATGATTTTCAGAGAGAAAAACTGGAGACTCCACAGATAAACCATTTTCTTCTGCCAATCGCACCAATTTATTTTTTGTTGTAAAGGGTTCGAAAAAGGGTGCAGATGGTGGTAAAAAGGACGCAATATAACTTTTTTCATCCATAGGCAGTGTAACAGTGACCCTTGTAGAGAGTTTTAATAGGTTTTCAATTACGGAGTATTCCTGAGGCGTGAAGCCGTAAAAGCCATCTAGCCATATTTCTGTGTTTTGAAAGGGCTGGCTTGAGGAAAGCTTTTCTGCCAAGAGGGCAAGACTTTCATCAGCAGAAATATAATCTTTTTCAAGGAAATTTATGTAAGATTGATAGATTTTTGCTAGGTCTGAAAGCTTTTCCGTTATGCCTTTGGCTAGTTCTGGCGATTGGGATTTATCTAAAAGCTGTTGAGGTTCTATATAATACTGGAAAAATTCAGAAATTGTTAAGCTAAGTTGATCCACAAAGCCGTTTTTATCCATGGCGTTTTTGAAAAATGTAATATTTTCTTTTTCCTCTAGGAGGACTTTTTGTAACGCCATTGATTTTCCGATATCACCCAAGGGAGTTTTTTTCCCCACACCATTTTTAGAAAAAACTTGGTGGGCTAAGCGTCCAAAGCTTAGAACTTCTGCGGTAAGAATGGCATTTTGTTGGCCATGGGTAATTAAGTCACGCTCTGTTTGGGAGGTGAACTGTTCAGGCACAATAAAAATTTGGCGGCCCTTGCCATCTTTTTGATTTTTAATGATTTCATCCATACAAAGATGAGTTTTTCCGGTACCAGCGGTGCCGACGATAAAGCGTAGTGCCATGTTGTCACCTTCCTTTTTCTTACCATGATACCTAAGAGAATGCTTTTTTTCAAGGCAAACTTGTACAGCGGAATAAAGATGAATTGACAAACATATGGTTAAAATAAGGAAATGTATTCTAGGAGGGAGTAAGGTGAGCGGCACGAAATTTGTGGTGGTAAAGTTGAAAGAGCTCATCAAGACGGTGGTTTTTGCTGTGTTGGGCGTCATTATTCTGGTTGGGCTGATTTGGTTTTTCTTGAGCTTGGGCGATAGAGACTCAGGTACATATCGGGATGGTGTATACCATACCCAGGTTGCCTTAGGGGATGAAAGCGCTATGGTTTCCGTTACCATTAAGGACGGGATGATTGAGGACGTTGCCCTTTCAGAAATGTCCGAGACTGCAATGGTATTCTACCCTTTGATGCAATCGGCAGCAGAAGAAGTATGTAAAGAGGTGGTTAAAAATCAATCCTTAACCATTCAGGTTTCAGAGCAAAATGCCTATTCGGCACAAGCAATTTTAGAGGCTGTTGCACAAGGTTTAGAAGAAGCGGAAAAATAAAATTATTTCATACAACGAATGCAAAAAACAGGGAAAGTGCAAAATATTGCAGGGGCAATTTAAGAAAAGTAAATAGAATAAAAAACACGCCTTGGGTTTTCTTCGCCTAAGGCGTGTTTTACGGTAAAGGTTATTCTTAGAAAGAGGCGGGGCGTTTCAAGATTGAAAAGGCAGTATGTGTCAATCCTCAAAACGTAATTTTATTATTTAAATAATTAATAGTAAGTGCTTTTTATAAATATAACTATTGCACATATACCATGAATCGTCCAACTTATTACAATATAGTTTCCTAAAGTTTCAGGAGTTAATGAGCTTTTTATAAAAAAACTAATGGAAATATTTATTAAAATAACAGTCCATGCCAAGAAAAAAGCTATATTTACTATTTTTTTAGACAATTTATTTTTCTCCATTTGCTGCCCCTCTTATTTTATAGTTTCTTTTTTTAATATACTTTATTATAAGCAGCTAAACAATGCCAGCTGATCCACTGAGACATCATAAGTCTTTTTCGACCAAACAATCAATCTCCAAATCCCATTATTTTTTCATGAGTTTTCGTACAATGTTTCCCTTCTACACTGTGATAGGGGGCAACGGGTGGAGCATTGGTTGGGGTTAATGGGCAGACAAGGGATACGTACTATGTACCGACATACCGCTCAATCTAAACCTGAATATCTTCAGAATCCCTAACGGGGATACCTTCTTCTATTAAGCTTTTCGCAAAAAGCCCCTGTCCTTTGATTAAGGCACCCTGAAATGTTCCGTCATAAATTTGGTTTACACCACAGGTTGGGCTTCTTGATTGTAGAATAGCCAAGTCGATATTTTGTTTACGCACTTTTTCCATGGCGAGAGTGACACCACTGCAAACCTCAGCATCCACGTTTATACCGTTTTTGGTCATGAAAACACCATCAACCATTTCTACGCTATCCCGAGGACAGCCTAAACCACCCAGTAATTCTGGACAAATTTTGATTACGTTATGGCCTTTTATAAAGTCAAGTACGTTTTGATTAAAGTTGTTACCACCGTTATATTTGCAATTACTGCCTGTAAGGCAGGCACTAACTAAAATGTTCATAATATCCTCCGTTTGTACATTTCGTGATGTCCTTCCCCTTAGTTTTACAAATAGAGGGAAGGGTATTTTTACCATAATTCTACCAGAATAAAAATGGATTATCAACAAATGTTTAGGATGGATTTTCATCCTGCGTTTCGGATTATATTTGGATTTGCCCGAAATAGTTGCTTTACGATGCTAGGGTCCATTGTTATACTGAATAGGTATATTATTTACAAGGAGGAAAATACAGGAGGTAAGCCATGGGTGAAAGGTTCAAGAATGTAGTGATGGAAAATATAGAAAGCGAGCATCTTTGTTGTGCCATTTCAGACAAAAAACATCAATGTGGTGTCCACGTAAAGAAGGCATGGCTAAAAGAGAGAATAGCGGAAGGTCACGTTTTCAGAAAACTTGATGCAAAAGGAAAGGTTTTTATAGAATATGCACCTCTTGAAACGGCGTGGGTGCCGATAAGGGGCGAGAACTACTTTTATATCTATTGCTTGTGGGTATCAGGGTCTTTTAAGGGGAAGGGATATGCCAAAGATCTTCTGGAGTATTGCATTGAAGATGCAAAAAGTCAGGGGAAATCGGGAATTTGCGTTCTTACCGCTAAGAAGAAAAAGCCCTATTTATCCGAGAAGAAATTTATGCTTTACTATGGATTTCAAGTGGTAGATACAGTAGGAGAGTACGAACTGCTGGCACTATCCTTCGATGGAACAAAACCTTTTTTTGCGGAGAATGCTAAAAAACAGGTCATAGATAGTGATGCGCTTACCATCTACTACGGCAAGCAATGTCCGTTTATACCGAACTGCGTTGAGCAGGTTAAAAGCTTTTGTGATCATAACAGTATACCGCTTAACTTGATTGAAGTGGATACTTTAGAAAAAGCTAAAAATGTACCCTGTATTTTTAATAACTGGGCGGTGTTTTACAACAGGGAGTTCCAAACTGTTCATTTATTAAATGAGGGGCAACTGAAAAAGCAACTAGGTTTATAAGGGGCTTTAGAATTTTGGAGATTCTGGATAGTATATATTTAAAAAACAATACAATGAACGCCGTCTACTAATTTTAAGGTTAGCAGACGGCGTTTTTGAATGACAATTGTTCCATTTGGCAATAGAAACATCTCGCTCCGTAGTAAAGTTCAACTATTTTATAAAAATTTTGTTGTATTCTAATGTCCATGCTCGTTCATATTCTGATTTTTGTAAACATATATTTAAAATCAGGAGGGATGCGGGATGACGGATAGGGAACGAAGACGACGGAGACTGGAACTGGAAAGAAGGATGAGGGAAAGGCAGGGTGGGCGTCGCTCTACGGAGAGTACCTCCAAAAGCCTTTTTATATTTCGTACATATGTAACCGTTATTTTAGCAGGTGCTTTTTTATTGGTTTCTGCCTTTCATACAAATACATCGGAAGAAGTTAGCCGCAGATTAAAAGAAACCATTGCTTATCAAGTGCCAATGACTGAGGTCGCAAGGGCCAAGGAGAAAGTTATGGCATTTTGGAAAGATCAAGATATATCTATACCTGTATTTCAAGAGGAGGATACTCCTGCAAAAGAGAAGATTTACAAGCCTGACTTAGAGGAATCTCCCTAGCTTAATGGCATGGTCATTTCTAGACTGGGAGAAGAAACAAGAGGAATGGATTAACCCTGCCCAGGGGATAATTACTTCTTCTTGTGGCGTGAGAGAAAATCCGATTCTTAACAAAACGGAGTTTCACAATGGTATTGATATTGGGGTTGTAACGGGGACGGAGGTTGCTGCCGTTCGAAGCGGTATTGTCACTAGAGTACGAACCTCTGCAACGTTTGGAAAGGTGCTTGAGTATGAAACGGAGGATGGCTATAAGGTTATGTATGCCCATCTTTCAGAGGTTTTGGTGAAAAAAGGGGAAAAGATCAAGCAAGGAGAGGTTGTGGCAAAATCGGGCAACACAGGGCTATCTACAGGGCCACATCTGCATTACAGTTTATGGAAGGACGGGAAGCTTTTAGATCCCTTGGGCTATGTCACACTGGAATATACACAGGAAGTTGCAGCAGAATATGCGGCACGGGGGGAATCCATATGATAAGGCAAAGCAAGATTAAAGTGCATCCGTTATTTTTATTTTTGGGGGCTACCATGTTTTATTTTAAGGCAGGGGAGCTCTTTTGGGACATGCTTCTTTGTTGGTCAATACAAGAAGGGGGATACGCTTTTGTCTGTTTTAAAAAAGGTTTTCGGTTACGTCACTGCCTTTTTACCCCCTTGGGAATCAGAGGGGATTTTAAGGGCGCAGGGTATATACCCTTTGAGGAGAAAATAAGCTTACATTTTATTGGAAGCGGTATTGGCATTTTACTTAGTATTGTTTTGTTTGCACTGGAATTCAGGGGGACGGCACTGCTTTCTCTTATTCTGGCTGGGGTTCGTCTTTTGCCATTTTTACCTCTTGAAGGTGGACGTATTTGGCTTGAAATCTTAGGCAAGTGGAAAGGGACTTTGCGGGCGGCAGGCTGGCTTACCAAAGCAGGGAGTGGGATTGGGTACGGGTTATGCATTATGGGTGTGATTTTTTCTGTTGTGCTACCCCTTGCCTTTCTTTTCTTGCCGATTGGACTTTACCTTATATACGTGAACAAGCATGAGTTTTTACATATTGCCAAAAACTTATATTATGGGATATTGGAGGATTGGGAGAAGCCGTTGCGTGAGGTTATTGTTTCGGGAGAGGAAACGCCTTTAGAGTTGGCCTTACATTTGAATCCCTATGAGGATACCTTCTTTTTTCGCACATCCCAAGGTGGAGTTTCTCAGGAAAGAGTGATGTTAGCTTTGGTTGCGGGGAAGGACTGCCAATGGATTTGGAAATTGGCGGATCAAAAAGATTTTGATGCAAAAACCTACAAATTCGGGTATGATGATGTAAAATAGAGAGATCAACGAAAAGTAGGTGTTTTTTTGAAACGGGTTTTATTGGACATTCAGGATGGAATCACCAGAGTTGCCTTGGTTGAAGACGGGAAGCTGGTAGAATTATATTATGAGACGAAGCGGGAGACAAGCTTAGTGGGGAATATTTATGTTGGGCGGATAGACAATGTGATACCCAATTTACAGGCTTGCTTTGTGGAAATAGGCAGCGAGAGAAAAGGGTACTTATATTATGGCAATGCCAGAGCGGTGTCGGATGAGGGGAAGAATACGGCTAGACCCAAGGCAGGAGACACGATCATTGTTCAGGTGGAGAAGGATGCAGTAGGGGCAAAAGGAGCGGTATTAACCCAAAAGATTTCTTTTCCTGGAAAATTTCTTGTTTTGGTTGAGGAGGATGGAGAAATTGGAATTTCTAGAAAGATAACCGATGGAGAGGAACGAGAGCGCATAAGAAGGGTTATCAAAAAAGTCTTACCCAAAGGTTATGGCGCAGTTGTACGAACAAATGGACAGGGAAAGTCCGAGACGGATTATGAGAAGGAAATCAGTATACTCTTGGAAAAAGGGAGAAGTATAGCAAATTGGGAATTTAGAAAAGCACCCGTATTATTGCTTCAACAAAGTTTGCCTGTGGAGAAAGCAGTTCGGGATTTTTATAGTGAGTCAATTCATGAATTTGTTGTAAATAACCAAGAGGTTTATGAATATTTATTGGAAACGGGAGATTTTAATGGAGAGAATCAGCCGAAACTGCTTTTATACCAGGGGAGGCTGCCTATTTTCGAAGAGTTTTTTGTAGAGAGTCAAAGCCAAAAGGCTTTAGATCCAAAAGTTTGGCTTAAAAGTGGTGGTTTTTTAGTGATTCAGGAAACGGAAGCTTGTGTTGTAATAGACGTAAACTCTGGAAAAGGTGCGGGTAAAGGGGATTTGGAAAAGTCTATTGTAAAGACCAACCTAGAGGCGGCAGTGGAGGTAGCGAAACAGCTGCGCCTTCGGAACCTATCTGGAATTATTATTGTGGATTTTATTGATATGTCCAGCCAAGAAAATAAAAACAACGTAACCAAAGCATTGGAAAATGCGGTGAAGAAAGACCGAATCAAAACGGTGGTTGTGGGTATGACGGAGTTGGGACTGATGCAGATTACAAGAAAGAAAACACGCCCCAGCTTATCTACCCAGATGACGACAAGATGCCGTCAGTGCCAGGGGCAGGGCAGGGTACCCTCTATTGACTGGACCGTTACAAAAATGCGGGGCGAGGTTGAAAGTATTTTGGCAAACACCATTTATAACAAGGTAACCGTTCGGGCGGACAGTAGACTTTTATTTGCCTTTCGTGGACAGGGTGATACCTATTTGAATAGCCTTTCCCAAAGTTTTGGTGGCACGGTAATTTGTGAGAGCAGTGACAAATTTGGGTTTTCTCTATATGAGATTGTCAAAGAGAAACAGGGATAATCCAGAGGATTTGAACCGAAAACAGATAAAATGTCTGTTTTTCGGTTCTTTTTCTACTGTTGTCGCTTTAATGAGTTAAATTGTTTCTTGACACTTATGGTAAAAAGTAATAAAATAATAGAGTGTTTTATGATGCTACTTAAATGGTATATGAAAACAAAAAATAGAACTTTGAAAAATGAATAAGGGGAGGTGTTTTTCATAGAGCCGATAAGTATTATCTGTGCTGTTGTTGGTATTCTAGTAGGCGCTGTTTGTGGTGTCCTTTATCGTAAACGTATTGCTGAGGCAAAGGTTGGTATGGCTGAGGAAAGAGCCAAAAAAATCGTAGAGGATGCGGCAAAAGAGGCAGAAGGGCGTAAGAAAGAAATTATGCTGGAAGCCAAAGAAGACAGTATCAGAACAAAAAACGAATTGGAAAAGGAAGTTCGTGACAGAAGAAATGAACTTCAAAGAAATGAAAGAAGATTGTTCCAGAAAGAAGAAACACTGGATAGAAAGACAGAAGCTCTGGAAAGAAAAGATGAGCAGATGGCCAAGAAACTGGAAGAATTGGAAAAACAAAAAGAAGAGGCAAAAGCTCTTCATGAGAAACAGCTTCAAGAGTTGGAGCGTATTTCCGGTTTGACAACTGAAGAAGCAAAGAACTATATCCTTGCTATGGTAGAAAATGATGTGAAGCACGAAGCAACATTGATGATTAAGGAAATTGAAAGTAAGGCTAAGCTGGAGGCAGACAGACGTTCTAGAGAAATTGTTGCAAATGCAATTCAAAGATGTGCTGTTGACCATGTTGCAGAAACTACGGTTTCTGTTGTTCAGCTTCCAAATGATGAGATGAAGGGGCGTATTATCGGTCGTGAAGGCAGAAATATTCGAGCATTGGAAACTTTGACGGGTATAGACCTGATCATTGACGATACTCCAGAGGCGGTTATTCTTTCCGGTTTTGACCCTATCCGTAGGGAAATTGCAAGACTTGCTTTGGAAAAACTCATTGTTGATGGGCGTGTTCATCCATCCCGAATTGAAGAGATGGTAGAAAAGGCTAGAAAAGAAGTAGAGGTTATTGTAAGGGATGAAGGCGAGACGGCTACTTTTGATACTGGCGTAAATGGTTTACACCCTGAGCTTGTTAAGCTATTGGGTAAATTGAAGTACAGAACAAGCTATGGACAAAATGTTTTAAAACATTCCATGGAAGTTGCTCATTTAGCGGGACTTATGGCCGCTGAGCTGGGTGTAGATGTAACCCTGGCGAAAAGAGCAGGTTTACTTCATGATATCGGAAAGAGTGTGGATCATGAAATGGAAGGTTCTCACGTTAGCATAGGTGTTGGATTATTAAAGCGTTACAAAGAAAGTCCGTTAATTATTAATGCTGTAGAGGCGCATCATGGCGATGTAGAGCCTCAGAGTATTGTGGCTGTATTGGTACAGGCGGCAGATGCCATTTCTGCAGCTAGACCTGGCGCAAGACGTGAAACTTTGGAATCTTATATTAAGAGATTACAGAAGTTGGAAGAAATTGCTGACAACTTCAAAGGCGTTGAAAAATCCTTCGCAATTCAGGCAGGCCGTGAGTTGCGAATTGTAATAATACCTGAGGATGTAAACGACGAGGGTATGACTCTTCTTGCAAGAGATATTGCAAAGAAAATTGAAGAAGAGTTAGAATATCCCGGACAGATCAAAGTGAATCTGATACGAGAAACACGGGCGGTTGAGTACGCTAAATAAGACTATTAAAGTCCACCTTTGGGTGGACTTTTTTTTAACCCTGTAGATGTGAGGCAAGAGTAATTTCAGATTGAAGCGTTGGAAGGTGGAAACATATAGTAGCACATGATATTTTTTTGTGGGATAATGGTAAGTGATATTATTATTTTTATTGGAGGGGATAATATGATTCGGTCTTTTTCATTTCGTTATGGGGATAACACAGGGAAACAGGAATGGTATCGGGTTGAGGATGACGGTAAGGCCATTTGTGTGCGAATGGACATGCGTGACGAAGAGGAGCATACCTTTTATGCGGAAGTTGAGGGAGAGTTTTTAAAGGAGCTTGAAGAGAAGCTTGAGGTTGGGGGTATCGTAAAATGGAATGGATTTTACGATATCGAAACATGTCTTTGCAGTGGAGATTCATGGGTACTGCACATTTTTTATACCGATGGAAAAGAAGATGTACATGCCATGGGGCACTCTGCCCGCCCAGATGGGTTTGAAACAGGTGTAAGGGTGATAAAGGAAATATTTGCTAGGTTTTTGTAAATCCAAGGTCTATATTGAAATATTTAGTTTTTATTTAACTGAATTGTTTCAAGAAATTGTTTTTGAAACTTGGAAATACATCTATAAAAGAAAAAGTGATATGCAAAGGAATATGCATATCACTTTTTTCATTTTACAAATAGTGGTAGCGTTTTTTATTTACGAAAAGAAGGATTAAAGCTAAGGTTGCAGTCAGAGCTTCTGCAATAGGAACCGCCAGCCAAACGCCATTGATGCCAAAAACATGAGGCAAGAATAGGATACAGGTGGTAACAAATACAAATGTTCTCAAAAAAGATATGATTGCCGAAACCGTACCATTTGATAGAGCAGTAAAGAAAGAGGAAGCAAAAATATTTATGCCCGCAAAGAGGAAGCACCACGCAAATATATGGTACCCTTGGAGGGTAATTTCGTAGGTTGCGGTATTCTTTGAGGTGAAAATTGCAATGGTAGGCGTTGCCATAAAGAAAGAAAAGACAGAAATCACCACCGAAGAAACCAGTATCACTTTGACACACATTTTAAACATTTTTTTCATCCTAGGGATATTTTGGTTACCATAAATATAGCTGAAAATTGGTGCCACTCCATTGGAAAAGCCCATATATGCTGCCGAAAATAAAAATTGGGCATACAAAACGATGGTAATTGCAGCAACACCATCTTCACCTAAGTATTCCATCATTGCTAAGTTAAACAGAAACGTAGTAACTGCCATAGCGGATGAAGTTACCATTTCTGAGGAGCCATTTAGCATACTACGCAATATAACGTTGCCGTCCCATTTTGGTTTTAAAAAATAAAGGGTGGCTCTTGGTTTTGCAAAGTACCACAGGGGAGGTAAACCGCCTATAAGGAAGCTGGAGACAGTACCCCATGCGGCACCCTCAACTCCCATACCCATTACGACGATAAATAAATAATCAAAAAATATATTGGCAAAACCTGAGGCAACATTCAACCACAAACCTAAATGAGGCTTTCCGGCCGTTACAAAAAAGGTTTGAAACAATACCTGTACTACGGAAACGGAATAGAAGGTAAAAAGCACTCTGCCGTAATCTTGGCAATAGGGCAAGAGGACTTCATTTGCCCCCAAGAAACGGGACAACGGGGTAATAAATGCCAAACAAACCCCTGAAAGAACGAGTCCCAATATTGTGGTAAATATAGTAATCAAAGTAAAGTTTCGCCGTGCTTCATCCATCTTGCCTTCTCCAAGTTTGCGGCCGATGACAGCACTACCCCCGGCGCCTAACATAATGCCAACGCCAATCATAACATGAATTAAGGGGAATATAATATTAATTGCAGACAAAGCATCTGTACCAACATAGCGGGATACGAAAATACCGTCTACGATGGTGTAAGTAGCAATGAATATCAACATCGTGATTGTTGGTAAAGTAAAACGTAATAAAGAGGATAAATTAAAATCCTTTGCCAGTTCATTTTGCATAATAAAAACCTCAATTCAAAAGTAGGAAGGCTGCTTTTTTTGAAGCAGCTCAAGTTATTTGAAACGTATTAAAAGGTGTAAACACAGGGTTTACATTGTAAGACTAAGGGTTTTCCATAAAAGTATTGGGAAAATAATATAATTATAACACCTTATTTTCTTAAGTTCTCAAAGAATTTATTCGGAAAATAAGTTTAAAATAGGCGGAGAGTCTCCGCCTTTGACTTAACACTATTTTTATAACAAAAGTGCTGCAGATATTTCTGAAAGCAATCACTCTAGTTACATTGTTTCCATCGCCTGTATCTTATTTTCATCGGGGGTTACGTAAATGGTACGATTGGTAAGATAGATTACCATGCCAGGTTTTGCCCCATTAGGCTTTTTTACATTTTTACGTAAGGTATAGTCAACGGGAACCATACTGCTATTCTTTGCTTTACTAAAATAGGCAGCCAAATGAGCTGCTTCTTCTAAAGCCCCATCACTTGCCGTACCAGTGCCGTTGGTTTTGATGATTACGTGGGAACCAGGAATATCCTTGGTATGCATCCATATATCGGTGCTATCTGCAAAACGCAAGGTTAATTCGTCATTTTGCAAGTTACTTTTGCCCACAAAAATATCAAAGCCATCTGCAGAAACAAAATGCAAGGGTTTTGCTTTTTTGGGTTTGGAGGCACCTTTTTTGGGAGCTTGGCGGCGAATAAATCCGCTTTCTGCCAATTCCGTTCTTATTTCCGAAAGATCGGCGTCGTCAGAGGCACTTTCCAAAGCATTTAAGACACTTTCCAGATAAAGAAGCTCTTCATCATTTTGCTTTTCCTGTATCTCCAATGCGGTGAGGGTTCTCTTTGCTTTATTGTAACGAGAAAAGTATTTTTGTGCATTTTCTGCCGGTGTCTTCGTGGGATCTAAGGCAATTTCAATTTCTCCCATATTCTCATCATAAAAGTCTATGGTGCGATAGGTTGTTACCCCTTGGGGGATGGCATAAATATTTGCTGTAAGGAGTTCCCCCTTTTTACGCCAGATTTCCATATCCGCCACATCTTTACGAGTTTTTAACTGGATTTCTTTTTTCTTTATACAGCGTTCAATATTTGATACCACCAAACGCCGCATATCATGGGCTTTTTGGCGGATGTGATAAGCATTATCCCGCTCTTGATAAAAACCTTCTAACAAAGAGGATACGGATGTGAAGTTCTTTTGTTCCAAGGCATGGAATTCTGACATTTCTACAACGGCGAAATCTAAAACACGGTTGGAGTTTGGATGGTAATAGATTTTTGGTGTGAAATTTGCCTGTTTTACTTCATCCATCACTTGTTGAAAAGCGATAAATAAATGTTCACTTTCTTCTGTTGTTGTTTGTTGACAAGAATTAGACGGATCCAAGGAAGCACGGAAACACATTTCCCCTGCCATAATGGGGCTAATTCCTGTATAGTTTTTATAAAGAAACTCTTGGAGTTTTTGTCCTTCTTGCAGATGCAAGGTATATAAAAAGTCTGATTTTACAACAGTAAGAGGATTCTTTTTATTTTGTGAAGGGGGAAAAACATATTCTTTTCCCGGCAAAACTTCTCGGACTGAACTTTTTTCATGGGTAATTCGCTTTATGGAATCAAGAATTCGCCCTGTTTCGTCGGTTAAAATAAGATTGCTATGCTTTCCCATAATCTCCAAAATCAGATGTTTAACCGTCATATCGCCCATTTCATTTGCAGATTCAACTTTAATGATGACAATACGTTCAAAGTCAGGCTGAGAAATATCAATGATTCTACCCCCTGCAATATGTTTACGTAAAACCATGCAAAACAAAGGGGCTGTCATAGGGTTTTCTCTTGCTGTCTCGGTAATATGGATTCTAGGCGTACCTGAATTTGCAGAAGCTAATATTTTATGGACAACGCCTATACCTCTTACGGTAAAGCGGATTTCATCCGCCACCGGTTGATGGATTTTATCAATTCTGCCGCCAATAAGTTTTGTTTTTAGTTCATGTACGATAGCTGCTGTGGTGATACCGTCCAAAGCCATGAGGCGTTCCTCCTTTTCATGCGTATGTGCCGATATAGTATAACATAGTGTGACAGATAATACACGGAAGATAAAAATTAAAATTTGATTAAAAAAATCACCTAAATGTTGATGTTTTTCTTGCTATTTGTAGGTGCTTAAGCTATAATGGGGGGCAATGTATTTAAGAATAAAGGGTTATTTTTTATGGAAACTTCTAGTGTGCTAAAAAAAGTCAAGGCGATACTCTCAGGTTTTTTTGTTGTCGGAGGTATGAAGGGATGATTCTGTAGGTTTTTTAGCTTATGGCTATTTTCCAAAAGGCACCACTTTTCCCCAGTAGGCAAGGCCTGTTTTTCCAGTCTTTTTGCTAATAAATATATATTTAGCACTCTTGGTTTTTCATGAACCTATTTCGCTTTTTTGAGCCAATTTTTGAATCTTTCCCTTACAAATGCCACTAAATTGGGTATTTTGTCAGGCATTCAAAGAGTTTTGGTAAATGACAAAGGTGTATGAAAGAAACTGTTTTTCTAGAAAACAAGTACAAAGCAAAAAGAGAGGAAAAAATATGAGCACAGGTGTTAGAAGTATGACGGGATACGGCCGAGGTGAGCATATCGCCGAGGATAGAAAATTTACCATTGAACTAAAGTCCGTAAATCACAGATATAATGATATTAATATTAAGTTACCTCGTTCTTTGGCAAGTTTAGAAGACAAGATAAAAAAATATATTATGCAACAGGTTTTTCGTGGAAAAACTGATGTTTATATCGGTTTTGAAACCTTTGCTTTAGATGATGTTGAGGTGAAGTTAAATCAAACTTTGGCTCAAGCTTATGTAGAAAAACTGAGAATGCTTCAGGAAAGTTTAGGTTTGGTAGGAGGCAGTTTTTTAGAATTAGCTGCGAAATTTCCTGATGTCATTACAATTGAAAAGCCTCAGAAAGATGAGAAGGTGATTTGGGAAGCCTTATTACCTGCTTTGGATGAGGCGGTGACACGTTTTGTTTCCATGCGTGAGACAGAAGGCGGAGCTTTGAAAAAAGATATTCTAACAAAGGCAGAACGAATTAAAACCTTGGTTGAACAAGTGAAGGAACGCTCTCCTTTGGTAGTAGAGGAGTATAGAGATAAACTAAACAGCCGTTTAAAGGATTTATTAGATGGGATTGATGTTGACCCTCAGCGTGTTGCAACTGAAGTTGCAGTTTTTGCAGACAGAGGTTGTGTTGACGAAGAAATTACCCGTTTACGAAGTCACCTAGTACAGCTTGCCGATATTTTAGAAAAAGGTGGGCAGGTAGGAAGAAAGTTGGATTTTCTTGTACAGGAAATGAACAGAGAGTCCAATACCATTGCTTCTAAGGCAAACGACATTCAAATTGTTCAGGCCACCATAGAATTAAAAAGCGAAATTGAAAAAATTCGTGAGCAAATTCAAAACTTAGAGTAATTGGGAGTGGTTGCATGGAAAAAATACAGTTTTTGAATATCGGCTATGGTAATGTAGTATCTGCAAATAGGGTGATTGCCATTGTGAGCCCAGATTCTGCCCCCATTAAGCGCATTGTGCAGGAGGGGAAGGAAAAAGGGAATTTAATTGACGCAACGTATGGCAGAAAGACTCGTTGCGTGATTATTATGGATAACGGGCATGTGGTGCTTTCACCGAATATGCCTGAAACAGTCGGTGGCAGGCTTTCCGCAGAGCAGAAGGGGAATTGAGAATGAAGAAACAAGGAATATTGCTAATTATTTCCGGTCCTTCCGGTTCAGGCAAGGGGACGGTGGTAGAGCAGCTTTGCAAAAAAGATAACTTTTCACTTTCTATTTCCGCAACAACAAGGGAGCCTCGGGAGTATGAAAAGGACGGGGTTCACTATTTCTTCCATTCCAAAGAAGAATTTATTCGCATGCAAGAGCATAAGGAACTTCTGGAATGGGCAGAATTTTGCGGGAACTATTACGGGACACCACGCAAATATGTTGTGGAGCAGTTAACCCAAGGGAAAAACGTTATCCTTGAAATTGAAGTGCAAGGGGCGTTACAAATAAAGAAGATTTATCCCGATGGGGTTTTAGTTTTTTTAATGCCACCAAACTTGGAAGAGTTGGGCAAGCGCCTAACCAATAGAGGAACAGAGGACAAGGAAACCATTAACCGTAGAATCCACAGGGCCTTAGAAGAAATGGAGTTAGTAGATGAATACGATTATGTAGTCATTAACGATACTGTTGAACAGGCCACAGAAGATATGCTTACGATTGTTCAGGCAGAAAGAATGAAGTGCAATAGAAACCCTAATATAAAAAAGATTTTTAAAGGAGAGATGTAGGCGTGTTAAGACCTTCTTATACAGATTTATTGGAAGTACTCAATCAAGAAACAGATGATATTACTTTAGGCAGCAGATATACCATTGTAATTGCGGCGGCAAAAAGAGCAAGACAGCTAGTTGACCGTGCTGAGCCTTTGGTTAGCAAAATCAAAGTGGATAAACCAGTTTCTATCGCAGTGAATGAACTCTATGAAGGAAAAATCAAGGTTCGCCAGGCAAGAGATTTTGGTTGTGGTGAAGAAATGCTTCGGATGGAAGGGGCCTTTTTTGAAGCAACAGAAGAATAAGAAATAAGTGAGGACGATAAACAAAACCCATCTTGGGCAGGACAAAAATGTTTGCCAAGAATTTTGTTTATCGTCTTTTTTACCAAGCGTATAACTTTTGCGGCAAAGGGGGGAGAGATATGAAGTTTGCCAGAGTGATTGTTGGAATGAATAGCCCTGAAACAGATCGGGTTTTCGACTATAGAGTCCCTGAAAAGTTTGAAGACTTAGCTTTGCAAGGGGTACGGGTTATTGTGCCTTTTGGTAGAAGAAACACAAAGACAGAGGGGTATATTCTTTCCCTATCGAACGACAGTGAAGTGCCAGCGGAGAAACTAAAGGATTTGGCTGATATTTTGGACGATGGCAGACCTATTTTTAGCTCTACTATGCTGATATTGGCACAATGGATGAAAGAAAGGTATTTTTGCACCCTGAACCAATGCTTGCAAGCCATTATGCCCACGGGAATAAGAACCAAAAGTACTTGGTACGTTTCTAAAATGGTGCAAGTGGAGGAGTCAAAGTGTAGCGATGGCGAACGGGCGGTTTTGGAGGCTTTGGAGGATTTTGGGGGCACTGCTGAACTGGCGGAATTGGAAAAGGCCTTAGGAAGTGGTACGAAAAAAACAATTTTGCAGCTTCAGAAAAAGAAAATTATTGTTGTAAAGCAGAAACTTTTACGTTCAGATTATAAAAAAGAAAAGCGTTATATTGGAATTAACTTCAATTCTTCATTATTAGAAAATGCAAAAATAAAAGCGGAAAAAGAAAAACGACTAGTTGGACAGAAAAAACTATTTGATTTGCTTATGGAAAAAGGTGAATGCACTATAGAGGAGATTCGTAGTTTTGGTATAACCGACTCGCCAATTAAAACCTTATTGGCTAAAGGGATTTTGCAAGAGCGAAGGGAAGAAACAAGACGAGCCGTTTTTTCTTTAGAGGATTATGAAATAACACAGCCCTTTCTTCCCACATCTGAGCAAGCTAAGGCATTAAAAGAAATCGAAACTCAGCTTTTGCAGAAAAAGAAAAAACCCCTTCTTCTTCATGGCATTACAGGAAGTGGGAAAACAGAAATTTATATGCAGAGCATTGCCAAAACTCTAGCTATGGGGAAGCAAGCGGTGGTTTTGGTGCCGGAAATTTCTTTGACGCCCCAAACTATGGAACGGTTTATTTCTCGTTTTGGAGATGCTGTTTCCGTTACCCATAGCAGGCTTTCCCCAGGGGAGAGGCTGGATCAATGGAGAAAGGCCAGAGATGGTGAAATTTCCGTTATCATTGGCCCTCGGTCTGCATTATTCATGCCTTTTTCTAACTTGGGCATGGTGATTATAGACGAGGTTCACGAAAATAGCTACGTTTCTGATATTACTCCCAAATATGATGCAAGAGAGGTAGCTAAGAAATTAGCCCATGAAACAGGGGCTCTTCTCATTATGGGGAGTGCTACCCCAGCCTTGGTGACTTATCACCGAGCCATTCGGGGGGAGTACGGCTTGTTAGAGTTAAAAGAACGAACTGGTGGAGGGTTTCTTCCCCAAATGCACATTATAGATATGTGCCAGGAGTTGCAAGAGGGAAATCGTTCTGCCTTTAGCCGTACCCTGCAGGATGAAATGCGAATAAATTTGGAAAAAGGTGAGCAAAGTATTTTGTTCTTAAATAGACGGGGATTTGCAACCTTTGTATCTTGCCGTAGTTGTGGCCATGTGATGCGTTGCCCAGAGTGCAACATTTCTTATACGTACCATGCAAAAGAAGAAATATTAATGTGTCACTACTGCGGGAAAACGGCAGAAAACCCCAAGGTTTGTCCTGTTTGCAGTTCTAAATTTATTCGGTATTTTGGAACAGGCACCCAAAAAATTGAGGATGAGGCAAGGCGTTTATTTCCCGAAGCAAGGATTTTGCGCATGGATCTGGATACAACCATGAGAAAAGACAGTCATACGAAGATTTTGGAGGCCTTTCGTAAGGGAGAGGCAGACATTTTGGTGGGAACGCAAATGATTGCAAAAGGCCATGATTTTCCAAACGTAACGTTAGTGGGTATTATGGCGGCTGATAGTTCTTTAAATACTGGGAATTTCTATGCGTCGGAGAACACATTTCAATTAATTACCCAGGCAGGTGGCAGGGCTGGACGGGCAGATGATACAGGTCGGGTTTATATTCAAACGTATCAGCCAAAACATTACTGCATTACTCATGCCGCCAAGCAGGATTATAAAGGGTTTTATGAGGAAGAAATTTTACTCCGTGAGATGATGGGATATCCTCCTTTTGGTGTATTTTTCTCTGTCGTAATCAGTGGCGGGAATGAGAAGGAAACCATTTTAGCTTCTGACGGCTTTGGGGAAATTTTGCAGGAAGAAAATAAAGACGGTCGGTTTTTTATAATGGGGCCTGTGCCAGCCACCTTATCTAAATTCAGAGGAGAGTTTCGTCAAAGGATATTAATACAAGGCACAACGGAAGAGAGCCTTGTTCCATATGTGCTTCGGTGCGTTGAAAAAGGGAAGAAAATTGCAAAGAAAGAGATTCGTTTTAATCTAACTCTAAACCCCTTAAATATTGTGTAACGGTATTTTTTGTGATAAAATATTCGTTAACACCATTGACATCTAACTGAGGTTCATTACAAGGGCATTAAAAGCCTAGGATATCATTATTTTAATTCCAAAAGAATGAGGAACCTCTGTTGTATTATTTTGATCACTAAACCTTTCGGTTTTTATAAGAAAATTTATTTGTAGAAGTATATTTTTAGGAGGTAATATAAATGGCAACGAGAGAAATCCGTTTGAGTACGGATGAAGTTTTAAGAAAACTTTGCAAGCCCGTGAAAGAAATTAATGCTAACACAATAACTTTGTTGGATGATATGGCTGAAACCATGTATGCTGCCAATGGTGTGGGCCTTGCGGCACCCCAGGTGGGCATTCTTAAAAGAGTGGTTGTAATCGATATTGGGGATGGTTTGATTGAACTGATTAACCCTGTTGTTGTTGAAAAAACAGGATCTCACATTGACTATGAAGGCTGCTTGAGTGTTCCTGGAAAAAGTGCACTGGTTGATCGTCCTGAATACGTAAAGGTTGAGGCTTTGAACCGTAACGGTGAAAAGATTGTTGTGGAAGGGGAAGAATTAATGGCAGTTGCCCTTTGCCACGAAACGGATCATCTTGATGGGGTATTATACTTTGACAAAGCCATTCCTGAAGAAGAAGTGGAAGAGGTTTAAGGAGGAATCGTCCATGAGAGTGATTTTTATGGGTACACCGGACTTTGCGGTGTATTCTTTAAAGGCTTTATTAACCCAGCATGAAGTCATTGGTGTGGTTAGTCAGCCTGATAAGCCGAAAGGCAGAGGGAAAAAGCTTGTTCCCACGCCTGTTAAGGCATATGCTTTGGAACAAGGACTTCAGGTGTATCAGCCTGAAAAAGCCAGAGACCCAGAGTTTGTGACAATGCTTGAGAAACTTGCACCTGATGCCATTGCTGTAACTGCTTTTGGACAGATTTTGCCTGAGAGCATTCTAAATATTCCCAAGTATGGTTGTATTAATGTACACGGTTCTTTATTACCCAAATACCGTGGGGCGGCACCCATGCAATGGTCTATTATAGACGGGGAAAAGGTAACAGGGATTACCACCATGTTTATGGCCAAGGGAATGGATACAGGGGATATGTTATTAAAAACAGAAGTGGAAATTGCTCCAGATGATAATTTTGCGTCTGTTCATGATAAAATGGCGCAAGCAGGGGCAAACTTGCTTTTAGAGACATTAACAGCCTTACAGGCAGGAACGGTGGAAAGAATTCCCCAAGATCATGAGGCGGCCACACATGCACCCATGATTACAAAGGAAACAGGTCATATTGATTGGGCAAAAAGTGCCCAGGAAATTATTGATTTGATGCGTGGCCTTGACCCAGCTCCTGGGGCTTATGCAATTTATGAGGATGAGCCTTTGAAGCTTTTTAAGGGGATCAAAGCAGAAGGAGATTATCCACAAGGGAAACTAGGAGAAATTGTAGACGTAACAAAGAAGGGGTTCGTCGTAAAATGCGGCGATGGAGGATTGACGATTACAGAGTTGCAGGCCAGAGGCAAAAAACGTATGGCTACTGACGCGTACCTACGGGGGCATGCAATGAATAAGGGCGTCCTTTTACAGTAACGGTCTTTTTAGACTTTGAAAACAAAAGGAGGAACCAATTATGTATATATTATTAATTTTAGCAATGATACTTTCGCTATACGCACAGAGTAACATATCCAGTACCTATAACAAATACGCAAAAGTTGCCAATAGACGTGGATTTACAGGGGCTCAGGTTGCAACCCAAATGTTAGAAAATTCGGGTATCTATGACGTAAAGGTTGAAAGAGTGGCGGGGAATTTAACCGACCATTATGACCCTCGTACGAAAACATTACGCCTTTCTCAAAGTGTTTATGACAGTAAATCCGTAGCGGCCTTAGGCGTGGCTGCCCATGAAACTGGCCATGCTATTCAGCACGACGTAGGGTATGCCCCTCTTTCTTTACGCAGCATTCTTGTTCCAGTGGCAAATTTAGGGTCTAGACTTTCGTTTCCTTTAATATTCTTAGGTATGTTTTTTACCAGCAGCAGTAGTAACTTTATGATTAAATTGGGAATTCTTCTATTTGCTGCATCGGTAGCGTTCACCCTAATTACTCTGCCCGTAGAATTCAATGCATCGTCAAGGGCAATTACCCTTTTGGTAGACCAGAGCTTTTTGGATGAAAGCGAAGTTGGTGGTGCTAGAAAGGTTTTAAGTGCGGCGGCATTGACTTATGTAGCAGCAGCAATTGCGGCTGTTGCCCAGTTATTACGTTTACTTGCTATTTTTGGCAGAAGAGACTAAGAACACCATAAAAGGCCGATTCTTTCAAAAGAAAAATCGGTCTTTTGCCATTTCTTGCGAGTTTGAAATAGACGGTGAAATGGCGAAAAATGTTGCCCTATGGCTTAGAATCATTTATAATAATAATTTGATGGATTAAGGCAACACCGCCTAATTCTCGGCTGATGCCTTATGCATCCGTCGGATTGCATCTTTTTTCGTCAGACTGCATAAAAATGCTCATCAATACCTGCCAGTATTCATTGCGTTTTTGTTTTGTCTGCGAAAAAATCTGGCTACACATTTGGATGTACTGAATATGGGGTATTACCTTAGATTTTTTGATTAAATTCCTATGAAGGGGAAAAAAGAATGATACAGATTAACCCAAGAGAAATTGCTGCCCAGGCCATGACGGAGATTATGGAGGAGGGTGCATATAACAATATGGCATTACGCAGATTGCTTAGACAAAACGGTGCCATGCCACCAAAAGATCGTGCTTTGGTAACGGAAATCGTTAACGGTACTTTGCGGAATTTATATTATATTGACCATGTGATTAACCAGTTTTCAAAAACCAAGACGGAAAAAATGAAGCCTTGGGTTTTGGCGGTATTGCGTACAGCGGTTTATCAGATATACTTTATGAAAACACCTGACTCTGCTGCCTGTAACGAAGCTGTAAAGCTGATTGCAGCTAGGGGATTGGCACCACTGAAAGGATTTGTGAATGGTGTTTTGCGTACCATAGGACGAGAAAAAGACAGTATTGTTTTACCTAAAGAAGGAACTGCGGAATTTTTGAGTATTCAGTATTCCCATCCCCTTTGGCTCATTAAAATGTGGATCGCTTATTTTGGATATGAAGAAACCCAAAAGCTTTGCAAAGCAAACAATTGCCCACCTTATGTAACCATACGAGTAAATACATTAAAAACAAAGAAAGCATTGTTGAAGAGTATGTTGGAAAAGAATGGAATCATGGTCATGGATGGGAAAATTGTCCCCCAAGCCCTACATCTAAAGAAAACAGCGGACATTGGCGGACTAAAGGCGTTCAAAGATGGTCTGTTTCATGTTCAGGATGAAAGCTCTCAGCTTGCGGTAAAGGTTATGGACCCCCAAAGGGGAGAAACCATACTTGATCTTTGTGCTGCTCCCGGAGGGAAGAGTTTTACAATTGCCCAAAGTATAGAGAACGAGGGCAGGCTAGTATGTGACGATATTTACGAGCATAAAATGGAATTGATTTCCCAAGGGGCACAGCGTTTGGGAATTACCATAATTGAAGTAAAGCAGCAGGATGCTACCCAGTGGAATGAGGAGTATGCTGATACCTTTGACCGAGTTTTGGTGGATGCACCATGCTCTGGCTTAGGATTGATGGGCAAAAAGCCTGATATTCGATTGAAGAAAAACGGCGAAGAAATTGATCAATTGGTTCCCATTCAGCGTCAAATATTAGAAAATGGGGCAAAATATGTAAAGTCAGAGGGCGTTTTGATTTATAGCACTTGCACCCTTTGTAAGAAAGAAAACGAGAAAAATGTGGAGTGGTTTTTGAAAAATCATCCTGATTTTGTCGCTGAGGATATTACAGCGTATTTGCCAAAAGAGATATGGCAGGAAACCGCCGAAAAGGGGTATGTTACTTTATTGCCCCATAAAAGCAAAACCGATGGATTTTTTATTGCAAAAATGAGGAGAAAGGGATAGGTCATCATGACGAAAGCAGATTTAAAATCAATGGATTTACAGGAATTACAGCTTTTTTTAGGAGACTTGGGCGAGCCAAAGTTTCGTGGAAAACAGGTTTTCCAGTGGATTCATGAAAAACAGGTTGCCTCCTTTGATGAGATGACAAACCTTTCTAAAAGCTTGCGGGAAAAACTTCAGCACAGTGCAACCCTTGGGGGCGTTGAAATGGTACGCCGATTGGTGTCTGAAATTGATGGAACCAGAAAATATCTTTTTGCTTTGGAGAATGATTCGGTTATTGAAAGCGTATTGATGAAATATGAATATGGTAATACGGTTTGTATTTCAACCCAAGCAGGCTGTCGCATGGGGTGCAGATTTTGTGCCTCTACTTTGGATGGTGTAGAACGAAATTTAACTGCTGGGGAGATGCTTTCTCAGGTTTATGAAATACAAAAAGATTGCGGTGAGCGTATTAGCGGCGTTGTACTCATGGGCAGTGGAGAGCCTTTGGATAATTATGAAAATGTAGTGAGCTTTATTCGTTTGATTAACCATCCTGAGGGGCAAAACATTGGGCAAAGGCACATTACCCTATCCACCTGTGGGCTGACGGAAAAAATGTATCGTTTAGAAGAGGAGCATTTTCAGATTACCCTTGCCGTATCTTTACACGCACCAAACGATGAAATTAGAAAAGAGATTATGCCTGTGGCAAAGGCCAACCCCATGGACCTCCTTTTAGATGCTTGTTTTGATTATACGGAAAAGACAAAACGTCGTATTACCTTTGAGTACGCTATGATGCGGGGGGTAAACGACAGCGATGATTGTGCCAGAGAGCTGGCTTTGAAGCTTCGGAATATGCTTTGCCATGTGAATTTGATTCCTGTTAACGATGTAAAAGAGCGAGATTTTATGAAAAGCTCTGGGGACAGGGTGAAACGATTTGCTGCAATTTTACAGGAAAATGGCGTAGAGACTACCATTCGAAGAAGGCTTGGCAGTGATATTGATGCTGCTTGTGGTCAGCTTAGACGCAGTCATCTTAAAGACAAAAGAGAGTAAAACGAATTGCCCCAAGGAGCTTTTCTTAGAGAGAATGAAAGACTTTGGCCTAGGGGATAATGATTACGGATTTTGTGCACCCAGGAGGTGGATTGTTTGAAAGCAGTTGGAATCAGTGATATCGGGAAGTGCAGAAAGAATAATGAGGATGCTTTTTATGTACCTTCTTGTACTGATGATATTCAAAATCTTTTTATTGTGGCCGATGGCATGGGGGGATGCAATGCAGGAGAAGTGGCTAGTCGATACGCCATCGACTCGTTTTTATACTATATTCGACAGGAGCGGGATACACATTGTCAGGAGGATATTCCTGACTTATTAACAGAGGCTATGGTGGCTTCCAACAAGGCCGTTTACGAAAAGTCCAATTCGGGACGGGAGTTTGCAGAGATGGGAACGACTTTGGTTGCTGCTGCGGTACAGGATGGTAAAATTTTTGTTGCCTATGTTGGGGATAGTCGAGCTTATTTGTTTCGTAAAAAAGAGTTAAACCCTCTCACAACAGACCATTCTTATGTGATGGAGTTGGTTAAGGTGGGCTCTATTACCCGAGAAGAAGCGGCAACCCATCCCAAAAGGAATATTATTACCCGTGCCGTGGGGATTAAAGAAACAGTTGAGACAGATGCTATCGTAGAAAATGCGATGAAGGGTGACATCTTGTTACTTTGTACAGATGGTCTTTCCGGAATGTTATCTGATAAAGATATGGCAGAAATAATAGGAAAGAGAATGACCTTAGAAAAGAAAGCACAGAGACTGGTTGAAATGGCCAACGAACGAGGAGGATATGACAATATTTCCTTGATTTTGGTTGATGTAGGAGGTAAGAACTAATGTTGTTGAATCCCGGAACTGTCCTTGGGGATAGATATGAGATTATAGAAAAAATTGGCTCCGGTGGTATGGCAATGGTTTATCGGGGCAAAGATAAAAAACTAGATAGATATGTAACAGTTAAGGTTTTGCGAGAGGAGTTTATTGGTGACGATGAATTTATTGATAGATTCCGTTCGGAAGCTTGTTCCGCAGCAAGGCTTTCTCATCCCAATATCGTTCGTGTTTACGATGTTGGAGAGGATGGTGAAATTAGCTATATCGTGATGGAGTATATCCATGGGGACACTTTAAAACAGGCCATTCGTCAAAAGGCACCCTTTGATTCTCGTTCCACTTTGAACGTAGCGATTCAAATTGCTTCCGCACTGGCACAAGCCCACAAGGCTCATATTGTTCATAGAGATATTAAGCCACAAAACATTTTGGTAAGTACCGATGGGGTGGTTAAAGTTACAGATTTTGGAATCGCAAGAGCCGCAACGGTTTCTACCATGACTACCACGGCCAATGCGGCAGGTTCCGTTCATTATTTTTCCCCAGAACAAGCCAGAGGTGGCTATGTAGACGAAAAGAGCGATATTTATTCCCTAGGCATTACCATGTTCGAGATGATTACAGGGGCTTTGCCTTTCCAGGGGCATAACTCTGTTTCCATTGCACTTAAGCATATTAACGAGGGGTTACCTGATATTAGGCAATACAACCCCAACTGCACGCCTGCCATTGAGGGAATTATCAAAAAGGCTACAATGAAAAAGGCGGACGAGCGTTATGCTACCATTGAGCAGATGCTATCGGATTTGATTCGGGCAAGAACAGACACGGCAGGGGGATTTTTACATACAGAAGTGCCTGTTAAAAAAGAGGTTGAGGCTGCTGTTACGGCGGCAACCCTTGCTGGTGCACCCACAGGCTCTGCTGACGGTGTGCGCCGTTCTAGAAGGGCAGCCGTGGCAGCGGAGATACGTGAGTTGCAGGAACAGGAGGACAGGGTTGAGGAACCTGTTTACCAAAAGGATTCAAAAGGGTCTCAACAGTATGTGGATTTAGCGGAAACCATTAAGGCGGTTGACCCCAAAGAAGTGGAATTTATTAGGTTAAACAAAAATGTATATTCGGAAAACTCGGAAAATACCGAGGTGGAGGAAGTTACGTCACAGCCTGTAAATGAGCCTATGGTTAGCTTTGAAAAATACAGTAAAAAGTTACGCTTGTCTAAAGAAGACCAGTATGAAAATGAATATATGGAGGCAGAAACTGTGAAAACAAGTAAGAGGCCCAAAAGAACACGTAGAAACCCAAGAAAAGAAGGGGATTACGGAAATGAAAATGACCGCAGAACGGAGAAAAAAGTGATTATTGCAGCCATTGTTACGGCTTTGGTAATTATCGGTGCTATTTCCGTTGTGGGCATGAAGTTCTTAAGCGGTGGTTTTGGCGGATTTGTTGCATCAGAAAAAGATATTAAAGTGCCTACGTTTGTTGGTGTTCCTTTGCAAGATGCCAAGGCGGCAGCCCAGCAGATGGGCTTGGAACTGGTGGAGGAAGGACAGGACTATAGCAATTACTATGATGAAGGGTATATCATTTATCAGTCTGTTGGGGACGGTACAATGGTTTCTTCTGGAACAAAAATTGGTATCAAAACAAGTCTTGGCTTGACTTCCCAGGATATGCCTTCTGTGATTGGTCAGCAAGAAAAAGCTGCTACAGACAAAATCATTTCTTTGATTGGTACGCCTCCAAGAATTGAATATGAGTTCAGTGAAGGCAAAGAAATAGGAATTGTTTTGGAACAAACACCAAATGAGGGAACAAGCATTAATGCAAAGAGTACCATTGTTTTGAAGGTGAGCAAGGGCGAAGAAAACCAGAGTGTTTCTGTGCCTAATGTTATGGGTCAAACAGAAGAACAAGCGAGGAAAGACCTAACAGCCGTTGGCCTTGTGGTTGGCAGTGTATCCCATGCGGAAAGCGCCACTGTGGATAAAGGTAAGGTTATGACCCAGACCTTAAGTGCAGGGCAAGAGGTGCCAAATGGAAGCGTTGTTAACTTGGTAATTAGTTTAGGCAAGGCTACGGTGACGGAACCTGATGATAATGAAAGTAACAATGGCAACAACAATAATGGTAACAGTAATAACAATAATTCAAACAACAGCGGCAACGGAAACAATGAGACAACAACGGGGTCTAAATCCTTTACAATCGCTGCACCCAGTGGTGCTGATGGAGACCTATATGTACGTCTTGTTCGAAACGATGCAGACGGGCTTTTCCCAGTTGTGGATGAAACGAGAAATTCAACCCAGTTCCCCTATACCGTAACAATTACAGGTAGAGGAAACGGTACCGTAAGTTGTTATATTGATGATGAGTTACAGTGGACGCAAAACGTGAATTTTTCTGGATAAGGTGGCGGATATATGCTGAAGGGCGTAATTGTAAAGGGAATCGGCGGATTTTATTATATTGATACCGAAAGGGGCGTTTTTGAAACACGTGCCCGAGGGATTTTTAGAAAAGAAGGCATCCGACCTACGGTAGGGGATCATGTGAGGATTTCCATTTTGGATGAAGAGAATAAAAAAGGTAGTTTGGATGAAATATTGGAAAGAAGAAATGAGCTGATTCGCCCAAGAGTTAGTAATGTTGATCAGGCGGTTATTGTCTTTGCTGCAAAAAGCCCCAATATGAATTTAGATTTGTTAGATCGGTTTCTGCTTCTTGCCGAGGAGCAGGAGTTGGAAATTGTAATTGTGATTAATAAAATTGATAAGGACAAGAAAAAAGAATATGAAGAGGTTGCAAATATTTATCGGCAAACGGGGTATCCTGTAATTTGCACCAGTGCAGAAGAGGGTATTGGAATGGAGGCGTTACAGCAAGTTTTGGAGAACAAAATTTCTGTATTTGCCGGGCCTTCCGGTGTTGGAAAAAGCAGCTTAATTAATGCAACGTATCCAGGGTTAGAGTTAAATACAGGCGAAATCAGCGAGAAGATACAACGAGGGCGTCATACCACCAGACATGCGGAATTAATCCGTATTTCCGGAAACAGCTATATTGTGGACTCTCCTGGGTTTACCTCTCTATTTTTAAACCATATTCCATCGGAAAAATTGCAGTATTATTTTAAGGAATTTGAACCTTTTGTACACGAGTGTTATTATAATGGATGTGTGCATATAAACGAGCCTGATTGTGCCGTTAAAGCGGAAATTGGCAGAGTTATTGACCCCATGCGTTATGAACGGTATGTGACGATATTTCAGAATTTGAAGGACGAAGAAGAAAGGAAAAAGTAAAATGATTTATCTTTCCCCATCCATGCTTTCCATTGATTTTACAAAGATTGGTGAGCAGTTGGCAACCATTGAAGAAGCGGGCACACCTTATATCCATTTGGATGTAATGGACGGGCTTTTTGTACCAAACATTTCTTTTGGAATTCCTGTAATCAAAGGGATTCGTAAGGCGAGCAATATGGTGTTCGATGCTCACCTTATGATTGTGGAGCCTGAAAAATATGTAGAGGAGTTTCGTAAAGCAGGCGCAGATATTATCAACTTCCATTTGGAAGCAACAAAAGACCCTAAGAAAGTCATTGATTTAATTCGGGGTACTGGGGCAAAAGTGGGTATTACCATTAAGCCTAAAACCCCTGTGGAAGCGCTGAAGCCTTATTTAGCAGATGTGGATATGTTTTTAGTTATGACGGTAGAACCTGGTTTTGGTGGCCAAAAGTTTATGGAGGATCAGGTGCCTAAGATTCGCCAGTTGGCTGATTGGAAAAAAGAAATGAATTTGAACTATGACATTCAGGTGGATGGCGGCATTACTCAGGATAACGTAAAAATTGTTTTGGATGCAGGGGCAAACGTAATCGTTGCAGGCTCTGCGGTATTTGGAAAAGAAGACATTGCCAAGGCTGCCCAGGACTTCATGGAAATTTTTAAGGAGTATGAATAAAATGAAGGCAGTGATTTTTGCCGGTGCAAAAATTTTAGATTATGAATTTTGCAAAGAATATGTGGATAATGCTGAACTACTTATCTGCTGTGACGCAGGAATGCATCATGCCAAGGCATTGGGGGTGACCCCTGATTATATTGTGGGGGACTTTGATTCCGTAAGCCAAGAGGTTTTGGAGTACTACAAAGGAAAAAACATCCCCTTTCTTCAGTTTCCTACGAAAAAGGATCAGACAGATATGCAGATAGGCATTCATTTGGCATTAGAAAAAGGGGTAACGGATCTGGTTCTATTAGGTGGAATTGGAAATCGATTTGATCATACCTTAGCCAATGCCCACCTACTTTTGGGATTATTGAAAAAGGGCGTAAGAGCAAGGCTTGTTGACGAGAACAACTGCGTTGAGTTGGTGGATAAGCCAATTACGATTCATGGTAATATTGGGGATTTGGTTTCAACCATTCCCTTATCCATGATGGTAAAGGGGATTACCCTGACAGGTTTTGCTTACCCTTTAACGGATAGAGACTTGGCTCTGGACGATGAGATGGTTGCAGTAAGTAACGTTTTGGCCAAGGAAGAAGGTATAATTGAATTTACAGAAGGATATCTTTTTGTCATTCGTTCTAAGGATTAGTATAATGAAGTAGAAAAAAATAAATTATCCTCTGATTTTCCTTGCAAAACTTTGATTTTTCTGCTAAAATATTTTTGTTGTGTCACATAGGCATGAGAAGAGGAGGTGCAGACAATGGCTAAATGTGAAATTTGTGAAAAGGGCCAGATTAAGGGTCATAGAATCAGTATTAACCGTAGTCAGGTTAGTAGACGTGCAAATAGAAAGTGGAAACCCAACGTAAAGAAAGTTAAAATCGTTGAAAATAGTGGTAATGTGAAATCTATTTACGTTTGCACAAGATGTATGCGTGCAAATAAAATTACACGTGCAATCTAATTGACCGAAGTGTAAAAGCCTTTTTCCATTTATGGAAGAAAGGCTTTTTTTCGTTTTGAAATGTTTGCTAGCAACGCTTGAAATTAAAAACCAGCCATGTCCCAGCGGCAATAAATAGGATGGCCAACAAAGGGATACAATAGGGAATAAGCACCGCCAGAAGCATACCCAAGCCTAAAGAAAGCAAAACAACGCCGCATAGCCATTTCATTGGTGAATTTTGACATCTTCTGCGCATCCAAACACCCCCTTTAGTATCTTTATTCAGAAAAGGGTGTTTTTGTGCCTTGGAGGGGAATTTTTGTTTACTTTTTTTGATTAGTCTTGTTTAAAGTGAAGGTAGTTTAAAGAATACTTCGTTTATAGACTGGATCTTAATTGACAGCTAGTTTCTCGAAGATTCCTTGAAGGTGATAATAAAAGAATGAGGCGCTTTGTTATGCCTTTTGGTTAAGCGAAATAGTGACAAGGAGAAACTTGGATTTATGGCCAGATCGGGCCGTATAGATAGGTCAATTTTCGAAAATTCGCTGGAAGTTACCCAAAAAAGAACGAGGAATACGGGAACTTCTATTGGTGAGGGTTTTTAGGGTTTTACAAGAAATTAAGCCAATGCTTTGATGCTCCTGGCAAAGAATAGAGAAGGTACAGGAATGTATGGAAAAAGGCTGAGTATATTGTGTCTTTTTGGTGGCAAAACTTGTATTTTAGCAGGGAATACGATATGATAAATTGAAGGGTTATTTTTTGAAATAAAAGGAGAAGGTTATGCTTGATATATGTTTGCTGGGAACAGGCGGAATGATGCCCATGCCCGGGCGATTTTTAACGGCAATGTTGGCAAGGGTTAACGGGCGATTATTATTGATAGATTGCGGCGAAGGTACGCAGGTAACCATGAAGATGCAAGGATGGGGGTTTAAATCCATTGATGTGATTTGCATTACCCATTTTCATGCAGATCATATCTCGGGACTGCCAGGGCTTTTGTTAACCATCGGGAATGCAGGTAGAGAGGTCCCTCTTACGTTGGTAGGGCCGCAAGGCCTTGAGTATATTGTAGAAGGCTTACGTAGGATTTGTCCAGAATTGCCCTATCCTTTAGAATATATAGAAATCGGGAAGGATACACCAAATCCAATTAAGGTTGGTGAGTTTAGTATTTCTTACTGCTTGGCAGATCATATGGTAAGATGTTATGCGTATCGAGTTGATTTACAGCGAAGAGGAAAATTTGACATAAAAAAGGCAGAGAAACTAGGGTTACCTAAAACTTTGTGGGGAAAGGTGCAGAAGGAAGGCTCCGTAGAACATGAGGGAAAGGTATATACGGCGGACATGGTGCTGGGGGATGCCAGAGCTGGCATTGGGGTGGCTTATTGTACAGATTCCAGACCCGTGGACAGGCTGAGGGACTTCATTCGAGGTGTACAGCTTTTTATTTGTGAAGGTATGTATGGTGAAGACGAGAAGAAGCAAAAGGCCAAGGAAAACAAGCATATGTTATTTTCGGAGGCGGCAGGTCTTGCCAAGGGCGGTGAAGTTGGAGAGCTTTGGTTGACGCACTTTAGCCCAGCACTGAACGAGCCAGAGTTATTTTTGTCCGTAGCACAGGAGATTTTCCCCAATACGGCATTAGGAGAAGAAAGAAAAAGTACCACCATCCTTTTTCCAAAAGAAGGGTGATTTGGAGGGCATAAAATATGGAAGAAAAAAAAGATATTTATATATTGGCCATTGAGAGCTCTTGCGACGAAACAGCGGCGGCTGTGGTGAAAAATGGGCGAGAGGTGCTTTCCAACGTGATTTCATCTCAGATAGACTTACACACCTTATATGGGGGCGTCGTGCCTGAAATTGCCTCTAGGAAGCATATTGAGGCCATAGACGGTGTCATTAGCCAAGCGTTGCAAGAAGCTGGCCTTACACTGAAAGAAGTGGATGCCATTGGAGTTACCTATGGCCCAGGGTTAGTAGGTGCTTTATTGGTTGGATTAGCAGAGGCAAAGGCCCTCGCTTTTGCGGCAGAAAAGCCTTTGATTGGTATACATCATATAGAGGGGCATATTTGTGCCAATTATATAGAAAATAAAGAATTTGAGCCGCCTTATATGGCTTTGGTTGTTTCAGGAGGTCACTCCCATCTGGTTTACGTTTCTGATTATGGGAAGTATGAAATTTTGGGAAGAACAAGGGATGATGCCGCTGGCGAGGCCTATGATAAGGTTGCTAGAGCAATTGGAATGGGTTACCCTGGAGGGCCCAAGATTGATGCGGCGGCGAAAAAAGGGAACCCAGAAGCGGTAAAGTTCCCTCGGGTTTTTTTAGAAGAAGATAGTTATGATTTTAGCTTCAGCGGTTTGAAGTCCGCAGTTTTGAATTATGTAAATAAGCAGAAGATGATGGGAGAAGAAATAATCCCTGAAGATATTGCAGCAAGTTTTCAGCAATCTGTTGTAGAGGTTTTAGTTGGGAAAACAATAAAGGCCACAAAAGACAGGGGGGTGAACAAAGTTGCTTTGGCAGGGGGCGTTGCTTCAAACAGCGCACTTCGTGAGAAAATGAAAAAGGCCTGTGAAAAAGAAGGGTTTATATTAAGTATCCCTTCCCCTATACTTTGCACCGACAACGCAGCCATGATTGGTTGTGCGGCGTATTATGAGTATTTGGCGGGTGTTCGTGACGGATTGGACTTAAATGCAATCCCTAATTTAAAATTAGGGGAGAGATAAGTTGGGGGTGTGGCTTTTGATTCGCAAGGCAACGTGTAGAGACATAGACCAAATTGAAGCAATTTACAACGAAGTTTTAGATTATGAGGCGTCTACGGTGAGCTATACCAATTGGAAAAAGGGGCTTTACCCCACCAGAGCAGACGGGGAAAAGGCATTAAAAGCAGGGACTCTTTTTGTTGGAGAAGATAAGACGGGGCATCTTTATGGATGCGTAGTTTTAAACCATATTCAACCCAAGGAGTATGGTGTAATTCCATGGAAGGTTCAAGCAAATGGAGATGGGGTTCTGGTGATTCACACCCTTTGTATCAGGCCAAACTGCAGTGGAAGGGGGTATGGCAAAGAGTTTGTTGATTTTTCGGAAAAGCATGCCCGTGAGCTGAATTGTAAAACCATTAGGCTTGATACTTATGAGGGGAATTCACCTGCCATTGGACTATACTCTCGTCTTGGGTATCATTTGGCAGGAACTAGCCTTTTCCATTTTCAAAATGTGATTTGGGAAACCTTAGTGTGTATGGAAAAGGAAGTGTAGTGAAGATTTTTTGATTAAACTTTTGTTGAGTTCAGCTGAAGGTTAGAATCGTACCTTCTTTGTATCAACAAAGAAGGAAGTGCCTTTAGCATTCTTAAAAAAATGAGGTATCTACGAGATACTGTAGATACCTTTGTAAACATAATTGTTTATGGGAAAGGGCTATCTTCAAGGTTTTATTTTCTTGAAGAGTGGTCTTTTTGTTTTCGCTATAAGATTTATAAAAAGTTTAGTTTTTCATAGAATAAACAAATCCTAGTCAATGGTATCTATAGTAAATGTAGATGTCATTTTTTATTGCCTTATGTAACTTTAGTTTGTTTCCAAAAGGGGTAAGAGTTCCAATAAACTATGAATTTCATAGGTTGGCTGAAACTTCGTGTGATTCTCAAGCTCTTCCGGGTTAAACCAGCAGGTATCAATGCCAGAACGGATACCTCCTTGGATATCGGAGGAAAGGGAGTCGCCAATGATAAGGGCTTCTTTTTTTTCAAAATCTGGGATACGATTAAAGACATAATCGAAGTATTCTATCATTGGTTTTTGAGAGCCCATGATTTCTGAAACAAAAGTATCCTTAAAATAAGGTGCAAGGCCAGAGTCCTTGAGACGCTTTTCTTGGGTAGAAGCAAGGCCATTGGTTACAATATATAGCTCATGGGTGGTAGATAATTTTTGAATAGTATGAAGGGCATTTTCTATCAAATCGCTGCCTTGGGATAAAGCTTCACGATACGTACTTTCCATCAAATCGCCATGGGCATTGATAGAAAATTGAGCGAAGGTATCGGCAAAGCGAGTTTTGAAAATTGCATCACGGGTAATGATTCCGTTTTCATAGTTTGTCCAGAGTTTATGATTATGGTCAAGATACCATGAAAGAATTTCTTCCGTAAGAGAAATTCCAAAGTCATCAAAACATTTTTTGAGTGCTTTTTTTTCCGAGGTTGAAAAGTCCAAAAGGGTGTGGTCCACATCGAAAAGTAAAAATTTCTTCTTCATTAGTTCATACCTCCATCAAGGGTAATAACCTGCCCCGTAAGATAAGAGGCAGTTTCGTTAGCCAAGAAAAGCGCCAGATTTGCTACTTCTTCTGGGGTTCCGAAGCGCATGAGGGGGACTTCGTTCATAAGGGCATCCCGTTCTTCTTCATCAAAGCAAGCATTCATTTGGGTTTCAATTACGCCACAAGCTATGGCATTTACCCGAACGAAAGAAGGCCCCAGTTCTTTTGCCATTGCCTTCGTAAAGCTATTCATGGCACCTTTTGAGGCGGAATAAACGGCTTCGCAAGAGGCACCTATTTCTCCCCACATGGAAGAGATATTAATGATAGAACCTTGTTTTTTTTGCACCATTGCAGGAACGGCAAGGTGGGTACAATTAAAAACGGAATTTAGGTTAACGTCAATAACCCTTTGCCACTCCTGAGGGGTCATATCGGTAAAAAGGCCAATATGTGAAATACCTGCATTATTAATTAAAATGTCGACGCTACCGAAGGTTTCTTCTATGATATGGAACATTTTTTGACAGGCAGAATAATCGGAAACATCACCAAGAAGAGCAAGAACGGGAACATTAGCCAGTTTTAGCTTTTGTTCCATGGAAGATAGGGCTTCTTTACTTTGAGAAGCATTTAGCACAATGTTACAGCCTGCTTGTCCAAAGGCAAAAGCAATGGCCTGACCGATGCCACGGGAAGAGCCTGTTATAAAAACGGTTTTACCCTTTAAACTCATTTTATCACTGCTTTCTAATGTTTTGCTAATATTGTAGCGGAATTTTTTAATAATTACAAGGCGCAAAGCAGTTGGAATTTTTATGGAAATGCGATATACTAGTTCTATTGGCTTAGAGCTGGAAAGGGTGAATGTATGTTAGATGCAATTAATCAAAAAGAACTAGGTTTTATGGAGATTTTATCCATTGCCATGAATTTATTTATAAAGAATTTTAAATCTATCATGATTGTGGTTTGTTTTCTGTTCTTCCCCATTAGTATTTTGAATGTACTGGCCATGGAGAAGCTAACCAATAGTGCCGAGATTTTAATAAGCATTGCCAGTGCAGAGTGGGTGTTGGAGGATATGCCTGCTTATACCAAAGCACTCTTAAGTTTTATGGGCAATCATGCATTACAGATGTCGATATTGTTGTTTTTGGAGCCTGTGGCAGTTATTGCAATTGCAAAGATTGGGAAAGGGTATTTATGCAACGAAACCATAACAGTTAGAGGGGCAGTAGGAGAAGGGATGAACTGCCTTTGGGATATCATTATAACGGGCATACCCTTTTGGTTTTTGGTTTTTATGGCAAGTATCTTTTTTGTTCTTCCAGGAGTATACTTTGGTATTGTATGGTGTTTTTATGTTTATGTTATTGGGTTCAGGGGGATAAAAGGTTGGCAGGCCTTGACATACAGTAAGAAACTAACGAAAAATAGATTTTGGAAGACTACGGGGTTTATTATTGTAACTTCCTTTATTGTTTCGGGTTGGAATTGGATATATAAAGGATTTTTTTTCCTGGCACCTGAACATGTTGCCACAGATATTTTATATACCACGCTGACTTATACTTCTGGAAGCTTTGCTTTTTTGGGAATGATGGTTTTGTTTATGAATAGAGAGGCAATTATGTTGGGAGAAAAATATTACCAGGCTGAAAAGGTAATTGATTATACAGATATATAGATAAGTACGAAAAAAAGGACCATCTTCTTAATTTAAATAAGAAGATGGTCCTTTTTGATAGGATTTTTCGCTGAGTGGCTTAACTGGCATTTAGAAAAAAACCATGTGAGCAGAGGCGTAAAGCAATAAAGATTTTGAGAGAGATAGAACAAAACAAGAAAAAAGGAATAAAGGAAGACTATTCTTTTTGCTTAAAATTCCACGGGATTTGAGGGGAATTATGGTTATGATTATAAAAAGGTGGATTTTCTGGGTATAAAACATGAATTAGCTGTTTGGAAAGGGAATATTTTCATGAAATAAGGGTGTTGATTTCTTTCGTCATTTTGACTAAAATAGAAAAAGTGTATATAAAAATCATGAAATTGAGGCGATTTTTTTGAATGAAAACCATATTATGAGTGATTTTAAAAGCGATTACTAAGGCCATATCGACCAGAGCGGGACGAAAGACGTCCCGATTTACAATATTTTTTTCAAAAAAGCCTAGGAAAAGAAAAAGGCCTCTGATATAATAAGTGATAGTTAACATTAATTTGAAAGAATGGTGGAAAAGATGTTTTCGACAGATCAGTCCTTTTCGAAGGAAGAAATGAAGTATTTAAAATTATTATCCAATCAATATAAAAATATCAATAGCGCAGCAACAGAGGTTATGAACCTTAAGGCGATATTAAATTTGCCAAAGGGAACAGAACATTTTGTTTCTGATATTCATGGTGAAGCGGAATCTTTTAGCCATGTTTTGCGAAATGCATCAGGGGTTATTAAGAATCACATTAGCGCAATTTTCGGTGCGAGTTTGCTAGAAAGTGAAAAGAAAGCTTTGGCGACGTTAATTTATTATCCCGAGAAAAAGCTGGAAATGATGGCGGAACAGGAAGAAGACCTAGATGACTGGTATAAGATTACCTTACATAGACTGGTACGTATTTGCAAAGTGATTTCTTCAAAATATACCCGTTCAAAAGTAAGAAAGGCGCTTCCCAAAGAATTTGCTTATATTATTGAAGAGTTGCTTCACGAAGATAGTGTGAGCCGCGATAAAGAAATGTACTATAACGAAATTATCCGTACGATTATTGATTTAGATCAGGCGGATCGTTTTATTATTGCATTGGGAAACCTGATTCAAAGATTATCCATTGATCAGCTTCATGTGATTGGGGACATTTATGACAGAGGGCCTAATGCAGCGGCCATTATGGATATTTTGGGAAGATATCATTCAGTGGATATTCAATGGGGGAACCACGACATTGCTTGGATGGGGGCGGCGGCAGGCTGCCAAGCGCTCATTTGCAATGTTTTGCGTATTCAAACAAGGTATGCAAACCTTGATACCATTGAGGAGGATTATGGTATCAACTTAATTCCACTTGCTACCTTTGCCATGGAGAAGTATGCCGATGATCCTTGTACACAATTTGCGCCCAAGGGCACAGAAGAAATAAGTGACAAGGATTTTGATATGATTGCTAAGATGCACAAGGCCATTTCCGTTTTGCAATGGAAGATGGAAGCCCAAATCATTAAGCGTCATCCTGAATTTAAGATGGATAATCGTTTGTTGCTAGATAAGATTAACTTTGACAAGGGTACGATTATGATTGAAGGGAAAGAATATCTAATGAACGATATGAATTTCCCTACGGTTGACCCCAAGGATCCCTACAAATTGACGGAGGATGAGCAACTTGTAATGGACAAAGTGAAATCTTCCTTTGTGAACAGTGAAAAACTGCAGGAACATATTCGTATTCTGTATAGCAAGGGTAGTATGTACACCATCTTTAACTCTAATCTTTTGTTCCATGGGGGCGTCCCTATGAACGAGGATGGTACATTGAAAACGGTGTCTTTCCGTGGCAAGCAATATTCTGGCAAAGAATATTTGGACGAAGTGGAAAGATCTGTTAGAGAAGGGTATTTTAGCAAGCCCCATAGTGATCACAAAAGAGAGTGTATGGACATTATTTGGTATTTATGGTGCGGTGAAGATTCTCCTTTGTTTGGAAAGAAGAAAATGACGACTTTTGAAAGGTATTTTATTGATGATAAAGCAACCCATAAAGAGGTGAGCAACCCTTACTATACGTTGAGAAACGAAGAAAGTGTTTGCAAGACTGTATTGTCAGCCTTTGGACTGAATCCAGATGCTTCCCATATTGTGAATGGCCATGTTCCCGTAAAGGTTTCCAAGGGGGAAAGCCCAATCAAAGCAAAGGGCAGACTTTTTGTAATTGATGGCGGGTTTGCCAAGGCATATCAAAAGGTAACAGGCATTGCTGGATATACTTTAATTTACAATTCACACGGCATGGTATTGGTTTCCCATGAACCATTTGTTTCTACTGAAGTTGCCATTGCTGAGGAAAAAGATATTCTTTCTTCTACCGTTGCATTGCAATATACCCAAGACCGTATTCGTGTTAGGGATACGGATATCGGTAAGAAGTTGTTGGAGAGCATTGATGAGTTAGAAAAATTGCTTTATGCATACAAGAACGGCTTAATTAAAGAACAACACTAAGTCATTGACCGCTTTTCCTAAAAACTAGGAGATGCGGTCTTATTTTATGAGAAAGGGAATTACATAGTAAAAAGACTTGAGGTTCAAGGATGATAACGGGAAATGTCCTTCATTATATCCAAAGAAATACGGGTTCAATTTTCACTTTAAAGGTGAAAAGAGCTTATTATACTTCTCTTTTATTCCTAATTAGAACATACATATTGGTGTGAACAATAGGAGGATTATTACCCATTTATGGGTGGGATTTTGATGAAAGGCTGACGTTATTTATGGATGCTTTGAAGCAACAGTGATTTCATGGGCTTTGGTTCCATGGGAGGACTGGATTTTTTAAGTATGGGTAAAAAACTGTTTCCCTAGTTTTTTTATGTGGTATAATAAGTGGGAATACAATATAAGGGATGTGATTTTTTGAGTTTAGCCAATTAAACGTTGCCTAAACTTGACTATATGGTTCTATGGGCGATTTTCTTTTATGGTATACTTAAAGATAAGGGATATAATAAAGGTATTCCTTACTATATGAATGAGGTATAAGATGAATAAAAAAGCATTACGTACATTAGAGTACGACAAAATTATTGAGAAATTAACGGGGTTTGCTGTTTCCCCCATGGCAAAGGAGCGGGCTAGGGAATTATACCCTGCAACGGTTATGAGTGATATTGCCCTTTGGCAGAAAGAAACAACAGAAGCAACAGACATGATTTTGAGAAAAGGAACTCCATCTTTTGGGGGCTTTCGTGAAATTCGACCTCAGTTAAAAAGGGCCAGCATGGCGGGAGTACTTTCCATTTCCGAGTTGATGGGAATTGGGGAATTTCTATATGTATGTCGCAAAATTAAGAATTATGGGAAGCATGAGAATAAGGCGGAAGTCTATGAACGCTTGGACGAGTACTTTGAGCTATTGGCACCTCTACCTTCGATAGAAAATGAAATTAGCCGATGTATTCTTTCGGAAACGGAGATTTCCGATGATGCCAGCAGTGAACTTCGCAATATTCGTAAGGAAATTAAGGCTTCTAACGAGAAGGTACGAGACCATTTAAATGGTGTTATTTCTTCTTCGGCATACAAAAACATGTTGCAGGATTTTGTAATTACAATCAGAAATGACCGTTACTGTGTGCCTGTAAAAAGCGAATACAGAAACAGCTTCCCTGGTATGGTTCATGACCAGTCTAACACTGGGTCCACTCTTTTTATGGAGCCCTTAAGTGTGATTCAACTAAATAACAAGATTAAAGAGATGCAAGCAAAAGAAAAAGATGAAATCCGTAAAATTTTAGTGGAGTTATCTCGTTTGGTTACGGAAAACACGCTGATTATGGAAGCGGATATGGAACTTTTGACACAGATGGATTTTATATTTGCCAAAGGTGCCTTGTCAATTTCTATGGGAGGAACCCAGCCCTTATTTAATACAAAGGGTTATATTAATATACAGAAGGCAAGACACCCGTTGTTGGATGAAAAAGCCGTTGTACCCATTGACATTTATTTGGGTAAGGACTTTACAACGTTATTGATTACGGGGCCAAATACAGGTGGTAAGACGGTTGCCTTAAAAACTTTGGGTCTGTTTACCTTAATGGGACAGGCCGGGCTTCATATTCCAGCGTTCGATCATTCACAGTTGGCTATTTTCGACAACGTGTTTGCAGATATTGGAGACGAGCAAAGCATTGAGCAAAGCTTAAGTACTTTTTCTTCCCACATGACCAACATTGTAAAGATTATGGAAGAAGTTACCGATGATTCATTGGTGCTTTTTGATGAGTTGGGGGCAGGTACAGATCCCACTGAGGGGGCGGCTCTTGCCATTGCCATTATTCAGGGATTGAAAGACAGGAATATTCGTACAGCTGTGACCACCCATTACAGCGAGCTTAAAGTATACGCCCTTTCTACGGATGGGGTTGAAAACGCTTGTTGTGAATTTGACGTGGAAACATTGAGACCGACTTATCGTCTGCTGATTGGTATTCCTGGGAAAAGTAACGCTTTTGCTATTTCGAAACGCTTGGGGTTACAGGAGTATATTTTGGAGAGTGCGAGAAACTTTATCAGCCAAGATGAGGCAAGGTTTGAGGACGTTATTACAGATTTGGAAATCAGCAAGAAATCTGTGGCTTTTGAGCAAGAGCGGGCGGAACAATACCGCAAAGAGGCAGAGAACTTGAAGCGTGAGGTTGAACACCAAAAAGAGAAAACGAGAGAGCAGAAAGAGAAAATTCTGCAGAAGGCTAGAGAAGAAGCGAAGCTTATTTATGCTCAGGCTAAGGAAGAAGCGGACAGCATTATAAAAGAAATGAATCGCCAAGCAAAGGAAAAGGGGAATCAGCAAAAACTCATAGAAAATAGGGCAAAGCTGAAAGAAAAGCTTTCTTCTGTGCAAGAGGACTTCTTAAAGTCAAAGAAAGTTAAGCCTAATCACAAAGTACCTGAAAAGCTGGAGGCAGGGGATAGGGTTTACGTCATTTCCTTTGACCAAAGCGGGGAGGTGCTTTCACCGCCAGATAAGAGCAAGGAAGTTATGGTCCAAATGGGGATTATGAAAGTAAAGGTTCCTTTGGCTGAGTTAATGTTAGATGATACGCCAAGACCTAAGGAAAAGAAACAGAAGACTGTATCAGCTAAGGTAAAGGCTTCCAAGAGTCAATTTATAGGGGCAGAAATAGATTGTAGGGGACAGCTGGTGGATGAGGCATTGGCTAATATTGACAAATATATTGACGATGCATATTTATCAGGATTAAAACAGATTGTGATTATTCATGGTAAGGGAACAGGCGCATTACGGTCAGGGGTGCAAAGCTACCTTAGAACGAATCCCCATGTGAAAAGTCAAAGACCAGGGGTATATGGCGAAGGTGAAGCAGGCGTTACCGTGGTGGAACTAAAGGAAAACTAAAGTAGACCTGAAGTAGACCTGAAGTAGACCATTGATAGAGGGGTGATCTTCATGAGCGGGAAACAAAAGATATTAATTGTTGATGACGACAGACATATAGCCGAGTTGATTTCTCTTTACTTGGAGAAAGAAGGTTATGATACCAAGGAAGCTTACGACGGCAGAGAGGCATTGAAGGAGGCTGGGGCGGTTAAACCAGATTTAATTATTTTGGACTTGATGTTGCCAGGATTAGATGGGTATCAAGTATGTACTGAAATTCGCAAGACCAGCAATGTACCAATTATTATGCTGACAGCCAAAGGGGAAACCTTTGATAAGGTTCTTGGACTAGAACTTGGGGCTGATGATTATATTGTGAAACCCTTTGATTCGAAAGAATTAGTGGCCAGGGTCAAGGCGGTTTTACGGCGCTATGAACCAAAGCAGAGTGGTGATTCCAACATTTTAAGGTATCCTAACTTAGAAATAAACATGTCGAATTACTCTGTTTCCTATCATGGGAAAGGGCTAGAATTCCCTCCCAAGGAATTTGAGCTTTTATACTATCTGGCGGAGCATCCCAATCGGGTTTTTACCAGGGAACAGCTTTTAGACCAGATTTGGGGTTACGAGTATGTTGGGGACACGAGAACGGTGGATGTCCATGTGAAGCGAATCAGAGAAAAGTTAAACCAGGACGACGAATGGGGTATTTTGACCGTTTGGAGTGTTGGGTACAAATTTGGCCAAAGATGATTAAAATTGTAGGGTGATTACAGCATTGCCTAGATGCTTTCGGTGAGGAGCAGGTTCTTGGTAAATAGGAACATAGTAAGATAGAAAAAAAGGCGGCTGTTCATGGACAGCCGTCTTATGTGTAAATATAAAGTTATTTTTTACTTATAACTTATTTTCTTCTGAATCAGTGTTTTCTTGAACATTTTCTTGTTCTGATGAAGTGTTTATAACTTCATCGGTAATTTCCATGGAGGTAGCTTCCTCATCACCTTTATTTTCCAGAGTATTGATCTCTTCCTGACTTTCAGCTTGTTTACGCATCATTTCCTCTTTTTTCCCATGCTGTTTTCGCAGATTCGAAATGCGCATCATGATACAGAAAATATAGAGGAAAAAAAGAAGGTAATAGAAGCTAGTCATATTCGACCATGGGGTGCGAATGAGAATAAATACGCCAAGTAACATTAAGATGATATCAGAGGTGGAAAATTTTCTTTTGTTAGGATTTTGTGTTTGATTTGGTTTTTTTGTCATGGAATTGTGAACGGTTTGACCGTTCTCTCCTTTCTTGTGGGATAGATATTTTTATTATAACATTATTCCACGATTTTGGAAGTTTTTTGCGTAACTTTGGAGGTAAAATAATGCGGAAAGAGTCAATTGTAAAAAAACAGATGCTGCAATATATTGGTACTATTCTTGTTTGCGTACTGGTATTAGGCGGAATTCTTTCTGTAGTTTATACGCAGCACTATATGAAAGAAAAGCGGGATGAGCTGATTCAACAGGGGCGGAAAGTTTCCGTTGCTTTTACCAATGCTTACAGAACTGGGAATTTGAATAATTTAAGTTATGAGCTACAGGTTTTAGAAGAGTATATGGGGGCAGGAATTTTGATGGTCAATGAAAATGGGGTTGTAGTTTTAGCTTCTCCAGGTCTTGACGAAATGATGATTGGCCAATCCTTTGCTTATCAGGAGCTAGTGGAAGGGGTAAAAGGCGGGAATATTGTATCTATGGAGACGAAGGCAACGGTTTTGTTTAATGTGCCAACCCTTGTGGTGGGATATCCTCTTTCAGTGGGGCAGATGGCAGGGATTTTTATGTGTCGCTCTATGCCGGAAATGGAGCAGTCCTTATATCAAATGTATCAAGTGGGTATTGCCAGTATTTTTTTAGTATTTCTTTTTGCTGTAGCAGTTAGTTATGTAACTTCTCATAAAATGACGAAGCCAATACAGGAAATGAACGAGGCTGCAAAGGTAATTGCCAGCGGAAATTTTGAGCAGAGGGTAAAAATTACGAGCAATGACGAGTTAGGACAGCTTGGAAAAAGCTTTAATGACATGGCAGAGAGCCTTCAAAATAATGACAAAACAAGGCGGGATTTTATTGCCAATGTGTCCCATGATTTGCGATCGCCCCTTACTTCTATGCAGGGTTTTTTAACGGCTATGTTAGATGGAACAGTACCTACGGAAAAACAAGAAAAATATTTGCAAATTGTATTGGAGGAAACGGTTCGACTTTCCCGTCTGACGGAGGGTATTGTGGATTTAAGCCGAGCAGAAAGCAGTAAGATTATTTTGGATGAATCGGATTTTGATTTAAACGAACTGATTCGAGACAATATCAACTTACTTGAGCCCCAACTCAACGAAAAAAATGCAGTAATAAAAGCCATTTTTGCGGATCAGGTTACAATGGTTCATGGAGATATAGGCAAAATCTCCCGTGTTATTCAAAACTTAATGAGTAATGCAGTGAAGTTTTCTCCCGTTGGCGGCTTAATTGAGGTAGAGACCACAAGAACAGAGCGTAAAAAAGTTCTGGTTTCTATTAAGGATCATGGGACTGGGATAAGCAAAGAAGACCAGAAGTATATCTTCGATCGCTTTTACAAGGCAGACCGAACCCGCAACCAAGATATGCATGGAAGTGGTATTGGACTAGCCATTGTAAGAGAATTTTTACAGGCACATAATGAGGGGATTACAGTGAAAAGCGAGGAGGGGGAAGGAAGCACCTTTATATTCTCGCTGAAGTTATCTGATGAATAAAAAAAGTGTCAATTGTTGAATTACAATTGACACTTTTTTTGCCCAGTAAAAGAATTTGGGATAGTTAACATTTTTATAGTTTCTCAACTTCGTCCATCCAGATTCTGTTGGAGGCATCTGTTGGCATACGCCAATCGCTTCTTGGGGAGAGGCAAAGGGCACCAACTTTAGGGCCGTCTGGCAAGCAAGAGCGCTTAAACTGTTGTGTAAAGAATCGGCGATAGAAATTTCTTAGCCATTTTAAAAGAGTTTCTCTAGTATACGCTTGCCCAAAGGCCTGCTCTGCCAAGAATAGTACTTTGGCGGGAGAAAAGCCGAAACGAATAATTTGATATAAGAAGAAGTCGTGAAGTTCATAAGGCCCCACCAAGTCTTCTGTCTTTTGATTGATTTGGCCATTTTCATCGGGAGGGAGCAACTCGGGGCTTACTGGGGTATCCAGTACATCTAAAAGGATTTCTGAAGCCTTTGCATCCAACTCGCCTGTGCTTGCAACCCAATTTACTAAGACACGAACCAAGGTTTTAGGTATGCCAGCGTTCACACCGTACATGGACATATGGTCGCCATTATAAGTTGCCCAGCCTAAGGCAAGCTCGGACAAATCTCCAGTTCCTACTACAATGCCTCCTGTTTGATTGGAAATATCCATCAAAATCTGTGTACGTTCACGAGCTTGGGTGTTTTCATAGGTAACATCATGGACAGATGGATCATGACCAATATCTTTAAAGTGCTGCATGGCTGCATCACGAATGGGGATTTCTCTTATGGCTATGCCCAGAGACTTCATCAATGTAATAGCATTTTGATAGGTGCGATCAGTAGTGCCAAAGCCAGGCATAGTAACACCCAAAACATGGTCTCTGGAGAGGCCTAAGAAGTCACAAGCTTTTACACAAACCAAAAGGGCGAGGGTAGAATCCAAGCCGCCTGAAATGCCAATAACCAAGGTTTTTGCCTGAACATGCTCCATACGACGAGCCAAGCCTGTTGTTTGAATCATAAATATATCATGACAACGCTTGCTTAAAGAAGCATCGTCAGCAGGAATAAAAGGTTTTGCTGTGATTGGGCGTAAAAACTCGCCAATTTCACCCTCAACCATTGAAAACTTGATTTCACGATAAAATCTTTGTGCATCGGGTTTTACTAGCTGGGACATATAAGTTGTATGCTTACGACGCTCACTTGCCAGTAATTCCAGATCCACATCAGCGCAAACGAGCTGATTTTCACGGGAGAAGGACGCTGTTTCCCCAAGAAGAACACCGTTTTCATAGATCATACTATGGCCACTAAATACGGCATCCTGTGTAGACTCCCCAATGCCTGCCGATGCATATGCATAAGCAGCAAGACAACGAGAGGACTGCTGTGCTATGAGCTGATGACGATAGCCAGGTTTTGCTGCCAATTCGTTGCTGGCTGAGGGGTTTAACAAAACCGTAGCACCATAGAGGCTTAAATAGGAACTTGGAGGGATGGGCCCCCACAAATCTTCGCAAATTTCAACGCCAACCTTAAGGTTTGGGATATTTTCTGCAGAAAAGATAAGATCCCCGCCTATGGGTACAACTTGTCCAGCAAAAGTAATTTCTTCTTTAATTAAGTCATCGGCAGATGCAAACCATCGTTCCTCATAAAATTCGCTATAATTAGGAAGGAGTGTTTTGGGAACAAGACCTAAAATTTTCCCTTTATGCAAAAGAGCGGCACAGTTAAAAGTCTGATTATCAGTTAATACTGGAACGCCAATTAAAACCAGCATATCTATATCTTTCGTTTTTTCTGCGATTTCTGCAACTGCTTTTTCTGCGGCAGAAAGTAAAGGTGTTTGAAAAAATAAGTCTGCACAGGTGTAGGCCGTAACAGAAAGCTCGGGAAAGGTGAGAACCTTTACTTTTTTTTCTTCTGCCTCCTGAATGATAGATATGATTTCCTGTTTATTATAAATGCAATCTGCAACTTTTAACTTTGGAACGGCAACTGCAACTTTTACATAATTAAACATGGTATACACTCCTTAGAATTTTCTAAATAAACCGATTACTTTTCCCAAGATTGTCACATCACGGACGATTATAGGGGACATTGCTGAATTTTCCGGCTGAAGACGAATAAAGTCTTTCTCTCTATAAAAGGTTTTTACTGTTGCAAAATCTTCGATGAGAGCAACAACAATATCACCGTTAGTGGCAGTGTTTTGCTGGCGAACCAGAATTAAATCCTTATCAAAAATCCCAGCTTCAATCATACTTTCACCTTTTACTCGAAGCATGAAAACCGTATCATTATGGATATATTCAATGGGAATGGGGAAAGTATCTTCAATATTTTCCACAGCAAGAATAGGCACACCTGCCGTTATACTACCGACGATGGGGACGTGAATCAACTCCCTTTGAGGCGACTCACAAAAATCCGGAGCTAAAATTTCAATGGCACGAGGTTTGGTGGGATCTCGTCGGATAAGCCCTTTTTTCTCCAAACGTGATAGGTGGCCATGCACCGTTGAGGTTGATTTTAAACCAACGGCTTCACAGATTTCTCTTACCGAAGGGGGATAGCCTTTTTCTCTAACTTCTGACTTCATATATTCCAAAATTTGCCTTTGTTTTGGGGACAAATCAATCATTTGTAACACTCCTTATATATAGACTTTGTAGACTACGAAAATTTATACAATACGTCGTAGGAAAAGATATAATTTTCCTTTTTTTGTAGTATAACACAGAGTAAGTATAAAATCAAACCTATGTTCGGAAAAAAATAAAGTTTTTATTGACAAAGAATGTTAGTTCGGATATTATGAAAATATAAAAAAGAAAGATATGTTCGACTAGGGGGCGTTTTATATGAATCAGTGTTTAATGAGAAAAGTGGTTGGTAAGTCAAGAATGATTCGAGAAAAAATATTGTTACTGCTAACATTGACTATGATTATTTGTCTTGGACCCTTGGCCCTGGCGGCACAGAAGGGGAAGGATGGGGAAGTTTATTATGAATGTGTAATGATTCATAGTGGAGATACTCTTTGGAAGATTGCTGAGAAGTACAAAGATGAGGAACAAAAAATAGAACATATGATTTCTGAAATCATGAAGATAAATGGGATGCGTTCTGGGAACATAAGGTCTGGTGAGAGTATAATTGTTCCTACGAGAAAATAAAAAAGAAGTAAGTGAGGGAGCCTATAGGAAATAGGTTCCCTTTTCTACCTAATTAATGGGGATACATATTTCATGAAAAATGAGTAGTGGTAGGGAACAACATTCTTGCTGTATACAATAAAGTTTTTTACGATAAATGGAAATGTAATTTGCCTCGTATTTTATTCCCGAAAAAAAGATTGTATTTTAGTTAAAATGAAGTGGGAATAAAAACATTCTGACCATTGCAGTTTCTAACATCAATAATAAGTATTGCATTGCTAAGAAAAGAACTGGAGTTATGAGAGAATTATGATTTATTGCCTAAGTGAGTAGAGGTTTTTTGTCCATAAAAGAATAGAAAGCAAGTAAATCACTGTAAAAATTTATTGGTATGAGAATAAAGAGTTATTATAAATATTAAAATAATAGCTCTAGGATTTTTGGAGAGCCTATATATATGACCAAGGATTGAACTGCATAAATGATAGATTCATTTCTTAAGCGTTTTTTACGTTTATAAAAATTTATTGTTATCCCTATTCCAATATGGTAAGATATTTAAAAATATATAGATATTGTAAGAAAGAGCTTTTTTTACTTTATTTAATACTATTAGAGATGGAATTGGTTTTTGAGAAAGGAGGAAAGCTATGTTACCTTGGATCGGAGTGTTGGCAATATTAGGACTTGTTTTAGTTTTTGCGGAAATGCTGATACCCGGTTTTGGCGTGTTTGGCATTTTTGGTATAATTTCTTTGTTATGCTCTACAATACTGGCCGCAAAAATGTATGGTATCGTCGTTTTTTTTGTTATGCTTTTGTTGCTGATTCTTCTTTTTGTTATTATGCTTTTTTTGGCAAAAAGAAGTGGGTTGTATAACAAAGTGGTTTTACACGACCGCCAAGAGGCGCAGGACTTTGACGAGTCAAAGCTTGCAGGCTTAATTGGTAAGATTGGTACAACACAAACTACACTAAGACCGTATGGCATTGCGGAAATTGAAGGAAAGAGTATTGACGTTAGCTCTTTGGGGGATTTTATAGACAGGGACAAAACAGTCAAAGTAGTTCAAATTTCCGGAAAGACGGTAACCGTAAAGGAATGGGAGGAAGAACAATAATTTATTATTTATTAAGGGAGGCATTATAATGTTTGAGTGGATTCCGGTGGCACTACCACTTGTTGTTGTCATCGTCGTTGTATTGATTTTTTTGAGTTTTGTACCTTTGGGGTTATGGATTTCAGCGGTATCGGCTGGTGTAAGAGTTAGTATTTTCTCATTAATTGGTATGCGTTTACGCCGTGTTAGAGCAGATAAAATCATCCGTCCTTTGATTAAAGCACAGAAGGCGGGCATGAATGTTAATGCAAATCAGCTAGAGTCTCATTTGTTATCTGGTGGTAGAGTAGACAATGTTGTTGACGCATTGATTGCTGCCCACAGAGCAAACCTGGACCTTTCTTTTGAAAGAGCTGCGGCCATTGACTTGGCTGGTCGAAATGTATTTGAGGCTGTTCGCATGAGTGTTACACCCAAAATCATCGAGACACCTTGGATTTCAGCGGTGGCTATTAATGGAATTGAGGTAAAGGTAATTGCAAAGGTTACCGTTCGTGCTAATCTTGGCCGATTAGTCGGCGGTGCAGGAGAGGAAACTATTATTGCCAGAGTTGGTGAGGGTATTGTTACGACGGTTGGTTCTTCCCAAAGCCATAAGAGTGTTTTGGAAAATCCTGATTTAATTTCCAGAACAGTGTTATCAAAAGGCTTGGACAATGGTACTGCATTTGAAATCCTCTCCATTGATATTGCGGATGTTGACATCGGCAGAAATATCGGAGCCCACCTTCAAATTCAGCAAGCTGAAGCTGACAAACAGATTGCCCAAGCGAAGGCTGAAGAACGTCGTGCAACCGCTATTGCGAAAGAACAGGAAATGAGAGCAGAGGTTGAACATATGAAGGCCAAGGTAGTAGAGGCAGAGGCAGAAGTACCTATGGCTTTGGCAGAAGCTTTGCGCAACGGAAATTTGGGTGTAATGGATTATTACCGCATGCAAAATGTTCAAGCTGATACAAATATGAAGAACAACGTTGGGACAGCAGACTTGACAAATATGTTTAAACCCAAGAATGAGCCTAACGGGAAAGCATAAGAATAACTTACAAGTAAGTAGAGAGAAGACCGTCCTTTTGGGCGGTCTTTGTTTCAACTAAGACAGCTAGTGTTAGAATAATTTGAAAGCCTTTTTAGTCGGTTTTACAATATGCTTAAAAGAAATTAGTGAAAAGCCATAGTCGAAACTTTGTCTGGGCTATAGCCGAATGTTATATCAATGAAGCATTCAAAAAAATGTATGAAAGACTATACTTGTGTTTGGGGGGGATTTTGGTGGCTAGAAGTCTCGATAAAGAATGGAAAAGGCTTGTGGTAAAGGAAGAAAAAAAATACAAGAAGATTGAAATGAATGGGAAAACATCAAAGTTTGATGAATTAAAGCAAGGCGTGGAGAAAAAAATACCCGAGAAACTGTCAAAAACGCTGCATGAAGGATTTTATAAGGCGTTTCAGTTGATTTTTTCAAAGGGTATTAGTGTAATAGAAAAAACCTATAATGAAGATGAGCTTGCCCTTGACTTTACAGTCAATAATTTGCGTGTTGAACGAAAGCCAGATAGCAAGTCTTTAAAGGAGTTGGAGAGGGGGATTAAAAAAGGGCAACGAATTAATACTTGTACAACAATGGTAGAAGGGATTGGTCTAGGTGTTTTTGGCGTAGGGCTTCCAGATATTCCTCTTTTTCTTGGGATCCTTTTAAAAGGCATTTATGAAGCATCCATTGGTTATGGATTTAATTATAAAGAAGAAAAGGAGCAAATTTTAATTTTAAAAATGATTACTGCTTCATTGTGTGGAGATGAAAGGAAAGAAGAAGCAAATAAAGATGTTGAAAGTTGGATGACCCATATGGACGTTCCTGATATTATTACTAATATAGAAGAAGATATGCAAAAAGCATCAAGGGCTTTATCAGATGCCATGTTACTTTCAAAGTTTTTGCAGGGATTCTTTATAGTAGGTATGGTTGGTGGAGTAGCGAACCCTTTTATATATCAAAAGGTTTTAAAATATGTAACGTTAAAGTATAAAAAAAGATATATAATTGAAAAAAGAAAGAGTATAAAAAACGTAAGATAATCCATACTATGACTGCGAGGAAAATCCTCGTACAATTTAGTCATAAACGAAACTAGGGAGGTCATAGAATATGGACAAGAAAACAAACAAAGGTACTACAGAAAAACCACAAAAGGGCATGAACAGAACAGAGTTTGCTCAGGAATACAGCATCGAAACAGGCTCTCAGAACAACAGTAAGTGTAATAAAACAAACAAAACAAACAAAACAAAGTAAAAGCAACTAGGCTTTAATGAAAAATCCCTTCAGGAAATGAAGGGATTTTTTATTCGCCATTATGAATCAAGATAAAAAATGAATCTGACAAAAAGAGAATTAAAAAAAGGAAAGAGTAAATAATATTTAAACAATATTATAGCATCTTTGCTGTAATTGAGTTAACGTTACTGCGAAAGTGACTACAGATGAAATGGAAAGGTGGTGATAGGAAATGAAAAAGAACTTCAAAAAAGAATGGATTCTCGCGCTTTGTCTAGGACTTACATTAGCATTCAGCGGTTGTGGGAATTTAGGGACTACCCCTACTGAAAACCCTACACAGGAAGAAGCCGGTGCAGGAAATGGTCAGGAAACAACACCATCAGATGTGTCTACGGGCACTGATGTGACACCTGCGCAATAATAACAGTAAGAATATAATAAGGATACCTTAATTAAGGTATCCTTATTAATACGAGTAAGAAGGTTTCTAAAGATGGAAAAAAAGTTTAAATTAGTATTGACAAAGGCAAAAAAGAGTGTATAATAATAAATTGTCACTGCCAAAACGGCAAAGGAAATAGCAAATTGAAGATGAGTAAGTCATGAATTGATATCAAAAATAATTTGAAGAAATTCTTGACAAGCAGCAAAAAGTCTGTTAAACTTACCTTCGCTGACGCCGAGAAGCGACAGAATTAGATAAGTTTTTAAGAACTTAAAAGTCGAAAAAATAAAAAAAATTTTAAAAAGTTCTTGACAAATAAAAACAGACCTGATACAATAATCTTCGCTGACAACGAAAAAAATAGCAGCGACAAAGAGACAAATTGATCCTTGAAAACTAAACAGTAGAATACAAACACACAACCCATAGTCAATTCAAAAAGCTATAAGCTTTTAAGAGACAAAAGAGTTTGCTGGTTTCGAAAAAACCAGATAGTAGCCAGATTATACTGGTTAGGACAACTCGGATGTGCAAGTCGGAAGGCTTTATGCGTAGTTTTCTATGAAAACTACTTATAAAATTTATTCCCGACGATGCCGTTCATAAATTTTAATATAAGAGTTTGATCCTGGCTCAGGATGAACGCTGGCGGCGTGCTTAACACATGCAAGTCGAGCGGAGAAATTTAAAATGAGAGCTTCGGCAGGATTTTTAAATATCTTAGCGGCGGACGGGTGAGTAACGTGTGGGCAACCTGCCCTGTACTGTGGAATAATCACTGGAAACGGTGACTAATACCGCATGTCATCACGAGGGGGCATCCCCTTGTGAGAAAAGGATTTATTCGGTACAGGATGGGCCCGCATCTGATTAGCTAGTTGGTGAGATAAAAGCTCACCAAGGCAACGATCAGTAGCCGACCTGAGAGGGTGATCGGCCACATTGGGACTGAGACACGGCCCAAACTCCTACGGGAGGCAGCAGTGGGGAATATTGCACAATGGGCGAAAGCCTGATGCAGCAACGCCGCGTGAAGGATGAAGGGTTTCGGCTCGTAAACTTCTATCAATAGGGACGAAAAAAATGACGGTACCTAAATAAGAAGCCCCGGCTAACTACGTGCCAGCAGCCGCGGTAATACGTAGGGGGCAAGCGTTATCCGGAATTACTGGGTGTAAAGGGAGAGTAGGCGGCATGGTAAGTTAGATGTGAAAGCCCGGGGCTTAACCTCGGGATTGCATTTAAAACTATCAAGCTAGAGTACAGGAGAGGTAAGTGGAATTCCTAGTGTAGCGGTGAAATGCGTAGATATTAGGAAGAACACCAGTGGCGAAGGCGACTTACTGGACTGAAACTGACGCTGAGGCTCGAAAGCGTGGGGAGCGAACAGGATTAGATACCCTGGTAGTCCACGCCGTAAACGATGAGTGCTAGGTGTTGGGGGGGAACCCTCGGTGCCGCAGCTAACGCAATAAGCACTCCACCTGGGGAGTACGATCGCAAGATTGAAACTCAAAGGAATTGACGGGGGCCCGCACAAGCGGTGGAGCATGTGGTTTAATTCGAAGCAACGCGAAGAACCTTACCAAGGCTTGACATCCCTCTGACCGCACTAGAGATAGTGCTTCTCTTCGGAGCAGGGGTGACAGGTGGTGCATGGTTGTCGTCAGCTCGTGTCGTGAGATGTTGGGTTAAGTCCCGCAACGAGCGCAACCCCTATTCTTAGTAGCCATCATTCAGTTGGGCACTCTAAGGAGACTGCCGTGGATAACACGGAGGAAGGTGGGGATGACGTCAAATCATCATGCCCCTTATGTCTTGGGCTACACACGTGCTACAATGGCTGGTAACAAAGTGAAGCAAAACGGCGACGTCAAGCAAATCACAAAAACCCAGTCCCAGTTCGGATTGTAGTCTGCAACTCGACTACATGAAGCTGGAATCGCTAGTAATCGCGAATCAGAATGTCGCGGTGAATACGTTCCCGGGCCTTGTACACACCGCCCGTCACACCATGGGAGTTGGAAGCACCCGAAGTCGGTGACCTAACCGTAAGGAAGGAACCGCCGAAGGTGATATCAGCGACTGGGGTGAAGTCGTAACAAGGTAGCCGTATCGGAAGGTGCGGCTGGATCACCTCCTTTCTATGGAGTATTGGTTGTGAAGTAATCTACTGTTTGGTTTTGAAGGATCAAACCTTCAATAAGAATAAAAGAAGAATAAAAGGCAAGAACTGCACCTTGAAAACTGAATACAAGAAAAAATAGAGTCAATCGAGAAATAAATAAATTTCTTTAGAAATAATAAAGTAGTTTTTTCATTGCATTGCAATGAAAACCGATTTTATCTTTGATTTTATGCAGCTTTTACATTTTTACAAATGTGAGGTGGCAGCATTTAAAACATCAAAGAAAAAATCTAACGAAGTTAGCAGACGATGCTAACAAAAACCGTAGTATCGCTACTACGAAACATTCCAAAGAACAAGCTATAGATTTTGACTTGATGAAAAGAGGGTCAAAGCAATAAGGAAGTTTTTTCATTACTTCGTAATGAAAACCGATTTTTGTTTTGATTTCGCACTGCTCTTACATTTCTACGAAATGTTAGGTCGCAGTACTCAGAGCATCAATACAAAAATCTAACGAACTGGTCAAGCAAGAAAGAGCACAAGGAGAATGCCTTGGCACTAGGAGCCGATGAAAGACGTGATAAGCTGCGATAAGCTTCGGGGAGGCGCAAATAGCCATCGATCCGGAGATTTCTGAATGGGGAAACCTACTTGAGCAAACCTCAAGTATCCGTAGGTGAATACATAGCCTGCGGAAGGGAACGCTGTGAACTGAAACATCTAAGTAGCAGCAGGAGGAGAAAGAAAACTCGATTTCCTTAGTAGCGGCGAGCGAACGGGAAACAGGCCAAACCGAAGGACCTAGTTCTTCGGGGTTGCGGACTGTATAAGGCATTGGCAAGAGATAGTCGAAGTGTTTTGGGAAAGCACACCAAAGAAGGTGAAAGTCCAGTAGACGAAATTTCGAGCCAGCTGACAGTATCCAGAGTACCACGGGACACGAGAAACCCTGTGGGAAGCCGGGGGGACCACCCCCCAAGCCTAAATACTCCCTAGTGACCGATAGTGAAGTAGTACTGTGAAGGAAAGGTGAAAAGAACCCCGGGAGGGGAGTGAAAGAGAACCTGAAACCTTGTGCTTACAAACAGTCAGAGGGCTTTGTGCCTGATGGCGTACTTTTTGTAGAACGGTCCGGCGAGTTACTAATGCCAGCGAGGTTAAGTGGTTAGAAGCCACGGAGCCGAAGGGAAACCAAGTCTGAATAGGGCGTATAGTTAGTATTAGTAGACCCGAAACCGGGTGACCTATCCATGTCCAGGTTGAAGGAGCCGTAAAAGGCTTTGGAGGACCGAACACACATCTGTTGAAAAAGGTGGTGATGAGGTGTGGATAGCGGAGAAATTCCAATCGAACTCGGAGATAGCTGGTTCTCCTCGAAATAGCTTTAGGGCTAGCCTCGAGAGGAGTCTAACGGAGGTAAAGCACTGAACTGACGCGGGGCCCAAAAAGGTTACCAACTCATATCAAACTAAGAATGCCGTAGAGATACCCTCGGGAGTCAGTCTATGTGAGATAAGTCGCATGGACAAAAGGGAAAGAGCCCAGACCGACAGCTAAGGTCCCAAAGTACGTGTTAAGTGGAAAAGGATGTGGGATTTCATAGACAACTAGGATGTTGGCTTAGAAGCAGCCACTCATTTAAAGAGTGCGTAACAGCTCACTAGTCGAGAAAACCTGCGCCGAAAATGTAACGGGGCTAAAACACGTCACCGAAGCTACGGATTGACAACTTAAGTGTTGTCAGTGGTAGAGGAGCATCCTGCAAGGATGAAGCCAAAGCGAGAGCAATGGTGGACGAAACAGGAGAGAGAATGCCGGAATGAGTAGCGAGATATATGTGAGAAACATATAGGCCGAATATCTAAGGTTTCCTGAGTAAAGCTAATCTTCTCAGGGTTAGTCGGGGCCTAAGGCGAGGACGAAAGTCGTAGTCGATGGACAACAGGTTGATATTCCTGTACTACGTATAATCAGAACTGTGGGGACGCAGGAGGATAGGGAAACCGGGGAATGGAAAAACCCGGTCAAGCATAAAGCCAAGGGAGATAGGCAAATCCGTCTCTTGATGGTGAAATGTGATGAGGACTGAACAAAAGTAGGGAAGTTTCCGAATCCACACTGCCGAGAAAAGCCGCTATTGTATTATACGTACCCGTACCGTAAACCGACACAGGTAGATGAGGAGAAAATCCACAGGCCGACGGGAGAAGTGTTGTTAAGGAACTCGGCAAAATGACCCCGTAACTTAGGGATAAGGGGAGCCACGCAAGTGGCCGCAGAAAAGAGGCTCAAGCGACTGTTTAGCAAAAACATAGGTCTATGCGAAACCGTAAGGTGATGTATATGGGCTGACACCTGCCCGGTGCTGGAAGGTTAAAAGGAGAGGTTAGCGTAAGCGAAGCTTTGAATTCAAGCCCCAGTAAACGGCGGCCGTAACTATAACGGTCCTAAGGTAGCGAAATTCCTTGTCAGGTAAGTTCTGACCCGCACGAAAGGTGTAACGATTTGAGCACTGTCTCGACAACACGCCCGGTGAAATTGAAGAACCAGTGAAGATACTGGTTACCCGCAACAGGACGGAAAGACCCCATGGAGCTTTACTGCAGCCTGATACTGGGATTCGATGATATATGTACAGGATAGGAGGGAGGCTATGAAGCCAGGACGCTAGTCTTGGTGGAGCCGCCGGTGGGATACCTCTCTTATGTCATTGAATTTCTAACTAATGCCCGTGATCCGGGTATAGGACAATGTCAGGCGGGCAGTTTGACTGGGGCGGTCGCCTCCTAAAAGGTAACGGAGGCGCTCGAAGGTCACCTCAGAATGATTGGAAACCATTCAAAGAGTGTAAAGGCAAAAGGTGGCTTGACTGCGACAGCGACGGCTGGAGCAGGTACGAAAGTAGGACTTAGTGATCCGGTGGTAATAAGTGGGAATGCCATCGCTCAACGGATAAAAGCTACCCTGGGGATAACAGGCTTATCTCCCCCAAGAGTTCACATCGACGGGGAGGTTTGGCACCTCGATGTCGGCTCATCGCATCCTGGGGCTGTAGTCGGTCCCAAGGGTTGGGCTGTTCGCCCATTAAAGCGGTACGCGAGCTGGGTTCAGAACGTCGTGAGACAGTTCGGTCCCTATCCGTTGTGGGCGCTGGAAATTTGAGAGGAGCTGTCCTTAGTACGAGAGGACCGGGATGGACGTACCTCTGGTGTACCGGTTGCAGACCAACTGCACAGCCGGGTAGCTATGTATGGAACGGATAAACGCTGAAGGCATCTAAGCGTGAAGCCGCCCTCAAGATAAGATTTCCCATTCTTCGGAAGTAAGGTCCCTTGAAGATAACGAGGTAGATAGGTTGGAGGTGTAAGCACGGCAACGTGTTCAGCTGACCAATACTAATAGACCGAGGGCTTGACCAATAAATCGATTGATGATATAATGGCGAGGTGATTTCTTTTCCTGTTGGAAAAGACCACTAATATCCTTTGCACAAATAACCTCTTTACACCTTTGGTGTTGGGTCGGTAGTTGATAAATGCAAAGGAAGGCGCTAATGTTCTTGTGTTCAGTTTTGAAGGTGTATGTAAGTACATCTCATTATTCCTCGTTAGCTCAGCGGTAGAGCATCCGGCTGTTAACCGGAGGGTCGTTGGTTCGAATCCAACACGGGGAGTAGATATGGTCCGTTGGTCAAGGGGTTAAGACACCGCCCTTTCACGGCGGTAACGCGGGTTCGAATCCCGCACGGATCATTTTTAGTTTTCGGTGACGATGCGCTCAGGGGACACACCCGTTCCCATTCCGAACACGTCGGTTAAGACCTGAGCGGTCGATGATACTTGGTGGGAAGCTGCCTGGGAAAGTAGATGGTTGCCGAAATCTATTTTAAGCCGATGTGGCTCAATTGGCAGAGCAGCTGACTTGTAATCAGCAGGTTATCGGTTCGAGTCCGATCATCGGCTTATTTTTAACTGGGCACAAAATTTTTTTGGGTCTTTAGCTCAGTTGGTTAGAGCATCCGGCTCATAACCGGACGGTCCCGGGTTCGAGTCCCTGAAGACCCACTTTATTAATTAAATATGGCTCAGTAGCTCAGTTGGTTAGAGCGCCGGCCTGTCACGCCGGAGGTCGAGGGTTCGAGTCCCTTCTGAGTCGTTATGGGAGTTTAGCTCAGCTGGGAGAGCATCTGCCTTACAAGCAGAGGGTCACAGGTTCGAGCCCTGTAACTCCCATTTTTTCTAGAATATTCAAAACTCAATATAGATATGGCGGAGTAGCTCAGTTGGCTAGAGCATGCGGTTCATACCCGCAGTGTCGGGGGTTCAAATCCCTCCTCCGCTATTTTTATTTGAAGACATCCATGATTGGGTGTTTTTTGCTATTTTTAATATTACTTATTCAAATAAGGACTAAACGGGTTTGGTAGAAATAAATCTATAGAATAAATAAAGAATTTATGCACAAAATTTATAGTTATTTGTTCGTCATCAAGTAGACGCTAAATAGGCATAGCTTACCCAGTATATGGTAGCACAAGGTGTAACCAAAGAGAAAGAATCACCCGCTAGGCAGATGGTTCTTTATACTTTATGCGACGAATCTGAAGATAAAGCTCTTTACTTTAAATTAACAATGACAAGCTCTGGGCGATTGAAAATTCTTGGTACTCGCGTGCTCTCACGGGCTAGTCCACGGCTAACAATCATTTTGCTATTATCGAATGAATATTCACCCCCTGCATAAGGGGGGAACCATCCCTGATTTGGGGCGAGAAGCCCATTTAGGATACCAGGAATTCGCCACTGACCACCGTGGGCATGGCCACTTAAAATAAGGTCAAAGTTATATTCCAAGTAGGTTTCAATCAGTTCTGGTCGATGGGAAAGTAAAACGGTATAAAACCCATTCTCAGATGTACTCTTGAGTGCTTCCAACTGCTGTGCAATGCTAATATTTGTGCCCCAGCGTTCTGCATCAGGATCATCAATGCCACAAATATTTAGTTTCTGTCCATTAACCTCAATGGTTTCAAATGTCCCCTGTAATATGTTAACATTGTAGGCACGGAAGATATCTAAAACTTTTTCGATATCACCAGTCCAGTATTCATGGTTGCCTGTGACATAATAGCAGGGGTATTTTTTTGTAATGGATTTTAAAAGCTTCTGGGTATTGTTATGGGGGATTCTGTCATCGCAGATATCACCGCCCAAAAGAATTAGGTCTGGGTTTTCTTTTTCGATGGCTTGAATCAAATTTTCTTGATCATCTCCATAACGGCAAGAGTGGAGATCTGTAACCAAAGCAATGCGAATTTGATCTGTCAATTTTTCAGTGTTGATGGTATATGTTACTGTTTTAAGCCTAACGTCGAAGGCTAAAAAAAACAGAAGAATACAGAGAAGTATAAAAATCAACCAGATCCGTTTTTTCTTGAGTCGTTTATGTAGCATAGAAAATGGCTCCTTTATTAAAAAATTGTTATCTAATCATAACATAACTCATTTACAAAGAGAATGCTATTTCCTGTGCTTTCTATTACGAAAAGCTTAAGGCTTATTTACAATTTTATATATAGCAATTTATAAATAAACTCCTTTATTGGGGTATTATGATGGAATAAAACAAGGAGCAATGACAATACAAATGAAAGGTAGCACTAATTAATTTTGGGATAAAGGATTTAAAACTTTAGTATATGAATCATTTCAACAGGAATGTTAGGAGGAGAATGTATGAAAGTACTTATGGTGAACGGCAGTTCCAACTTGAAAGGATGCACCTTTACAGCATTAACAGAGGTAGGTAAGGCTTTGGAAAAACAAGGTATCCAGTATGAAATATTTCAATTAGGTGGAAAAGCAATTAGAGACTGTATTGGATGCAAGAAATGCCATGAGGGAAAGTGCGTATTTAATGACGACGATGTAAATAGATTTGTGGAAGAGGCAAGGGAAGCCGACGGGTTTATTTTTGGCTCCCCAGTGTACTATGCTCATCCCAGCGGACGGCTCCTTTCTTTTCTGGATCGGGTATTTTACTGTTCTTCCAGCTCAGTAGATAAACACCCATTTCATTTTAAACCGGCAGCTGCTGTGATTTCAGCAAGACGTGGGGGCACAACGGCATCTTTTGATGTGATTAATAAATATTTTACCATTGCCATGATGCCTATTGTATCTTCTAGCTATTGGAATATGGTTCATGGCGTTTGTCCTGAAGATGTTATGAAGGATCTAGAGGGCCTACAAACCATGCGGAATATCGGTACGAATATGGCTTGGATGTTGAAAAGTATTGCCTGCGGTAAAGAGCATGGTATTGAGTTGCCTGAAGTTGAAAAGGGAGTTAGAACGAGTTTTATTCGTTGAAAAAGGCTTCGTATGAATAAAAAATTCCTGAAAGTTTAGGGGGTAAATCTTTCTACAAGGTAGATGGTGGGAGTGGTACATGGATAATATTCTTGTATTAATAAGGATATATTTTCAACTACCTATTTTTTCTGCCCAAGACCTCATCTTGACATAAGGATCCGTTGGGAGTATAGTGGGGCTATATGAATTTTTGAAAAAAATTGTACTGGATAGGAGAGTTTTAAATTATCCATGCATATTTTGAAAGTGAGGTAAGAAATATGCGGATTGGCTCCGGATATGATGTGCATAAATTAGTTGAAGGACGAAAATTAATCATTGGTGGTGTTGAGATTCCTCATGAAAAGGGGCTTTTAGGTCATTCGGATGCCGATGTTTTATTACACGCTATTATGGATGCTCTTTTGGGTGCGGCGGCTCTTGGGGATATCGGTACGCACTTTCCTGATTCGGATGAAAGGTTTAGGGGGGCTGACAGTTTAAAGTTGCTGTCGGAAGTTTTATACTTGATTTCTGAAAAAGGATATTGTATAATAAATCTTGATACTACAATTATTGCTCAAGAACCGAAATTGGCACCATATATTCCTAGTATGCGTGAGAATATTGCGAGAACTTTGGGAATAGAAATGGAACAAGTGAATGTGAAAGCCACAACTGAGGAAGGTTTGGGTTTTACAGGAGCAGGTGAAGGTATAGCTGCTACGGTGGTTTGCCTTATAAATAAAAGTGAATAAGAAAAAGGTTATGATGGAAAAGAGTAATCCTTTTCTTGCCTAACAGAGAATAGCGGCCTTGGTGCAAGGTGATGAGATTTGAGGTCATGAAAAACATGATTTTGACTGTCGCCATCTTAAAATACTTGGGTGGGAGCCGTTTATAGGTGAGGGCGGATGAAGTGCGTTCCTGAACTGAGCAGGCGAAAGTTTTTAAAGTAGCTTGTATCCGGTGACAACGTTACAGTCCCAAAGTGAGATGGTGATGGCCGTCTAATTAAAGTGGAACCGCGGAGATAATATAGCTTCGTCTTTATGTTGTATAGAGACGAGGCTTTTTTTATTACAAGATTTTACCATAGAAGTTTTAAAGGGAAAAATAAAACGTAGTTGAAACTACCCACAACTTTTCTTTGAGAGAAGTTAAGAAATAGGAGGAATTTTTATGTTAAAGGAAGCAATTAGGGTAATTAAAGAAAAAGACCCTGCAATTAAAAGCAATATTGAAGTTTTTTTATACCCCAGTTTTTGGGCTGTAATTAACCATAGGATTGCCCATAGATTTTACAAGAAACATTTTTATTTTATGGCTAGACTTATTTCTCAGTTTTCCAGATTCATTACGGGAATCGAAATTCACCCCGGTGCAACCATTGGCAAGAACTTTTTTATTGACCATGGAATGGGTATTGTGATAGGAGAAACTGCGGAAATTGGCGACAATGTTATGTTGTATCATGGTGTAACACTAGGGGGAACGGGAAAAGATAAAAATAAAAGGCACCCAACCCTTGAAGATAATGTTATGATTGGTGCAGGCACCATTGTTCTGGGAGCTGTTACCATTGGAAAAAATGCGAAGATTGGTGCAGGGTCTGTTGTAATCCAAGATATTCCTGAGAATGTAACTGCCGTTGGTTCTCCTGTAATGGTGGTAAGAAAAGACGGTGTTCGTATTAAGCCCGTTGCTCCAGAGGAATTAACAGGGCACAAAAAAAGAGCCATGTAAAACTTTGCAAACCCTTGGAAAAAATAAGTATTTTTAATTAAAGTATGATATAATTACAAGAGGGAGAGGAGATAATTCTTATAGGATTATCTCTTCCAAATTGAAAGTACAACCAGCCAGGGTTTAACTTTTTTAGAAGAAAGTTTGATCTTATTTTACGTTATGATTGCTTTTGCAGGAACTACGAAATAGAAAGGATGAATCACATGAAAGTATATAATACATTAACCAGGCAGAAAGAAGAGTTTGTACCTATTGAAGAAGGCAAAGTAAAAATGTATGTTTGCGGGCCTACAGTGTATGACTTTATTCATATTGGAAATGCGAGACCCTACGTTGTATTTGATACAGTAAGACGCTACTTGGAATATAAGGGATACGAAGTAACTTATGTACAGAACTTTACTGACGTGGATGATAAGATTATCAACCGTGCAAACAAAGAAAACAAAACAATGCAGGAAGTTTCCAGCAGATTTATCCAAGAGGCTTTTCATGATGCCGATGGTTTGAATGTAAAGCGTGCCACCATGCATCCTCGTGTTACAGATGAGATGGATTTGATTATCCAGATGGTGAAAGACTTGGTGGATAAAGGTTTTGCTTACGAGGACAAAGGTACAATTTATTTTGATACAAAGAGATTTCCAGAGTATGGTAAGTTATCCAGAAAAAATCTGGAGGATTTGATTACTGGCGGTAGTGAGCGTGTTTCCATTGATGAAGCTAAGAAAAACCCCACGGACTTCGTACTTTGGAAGCCTAAAAAAGAAGGGGAACCCAGTTGGCAGTCCCCTTGGGGCGAAGGCAGACCTGGCTGGCATATTGAGTGCTCCGTTATGGCGAAGCATCATTTAGGGGAAAGTATTGACATACATGCTGGTGGTGAGGATTTGGTTTTCCCTCACCATGAAAATGAAATTGCCCAGAGTGAAGCTTGCAATGGGGCTCAGTTTGCTAAATATTGGTTGCACAATGGTTTTATTACCGTTGACAATGAAAAGATGTCTAAGTCTTTGGGCAACTTTTTTACAGTTAGAGACATTGCGGCACAGTTCCCTTACGAAGTCATTCGTTTCTTTATTTTAAACGGCCATTACAGAAGTCCGATTAACTTTAGCCGTGACTTAATGCAAGCTTGCCAGAATGGTTTGGAAAGAATTAAGAATGCTAGAAAAGAACTGGATTTTTACATTCAGAATGCAGTGAATGATAAAATGACAGATGAGGAAAAAACTCAGGCGGTAGAGCTTTTGAAATACAAAGAACAGTTTGAGGCAGTAATGGATGATGACTTTAATACAGCCGATGCGATTTCTGTGATCTATGAATTGGTTCGTTTTAGCAATATTGCAGTAAAAGCAGGTGTTTCCAAGGAGTATGCTGTAGAAATTCGGGATATGCTGAGTCACCTGTGTGGTGTATTGGGTATTGCTGAGGTTTCCGAAGACGCTATTTCTGACGAAGAAACAGAAAAAATCGAGGCTTTAATTGCAAAGAGAACAGAGGCAAAAAAAGCAAAGGACTTTGCTGGTGCCGATGCAATCAGGGATGAACTGGCGGCTATGGGAATTACCATAAAAGATACTCGTCAAGGTGTACAGTGGTTTAGAGGTTAAGTATGGATTTAAAAGAGCTAGATTTGATTTTAGGTGGTTCAGGGGAGGTAGACCCCAGGGGTCTTTCCCCCCTTGGCCTTGCTTATATAGGAGATGCTGTTTACGAAATGATTGTAAGGCTAACGGTTTTGACAGATGGAAATGCACCTGTAAACCGTCTGCATAAAAAAGCCAGAGACTTGGTGAATGCTAAGGCGCAAGCCCAGATGTACTTTCGTATTGCAGAGGAGTTGACAGAGGAGGAGGCCGCAGTTTTTCGCCGTGGGAGAAATGCGAAGTCTTTTACCACTCCTAAAAACGCAGACTTGATGGATTATCGTCATGCCACAGGGCTAGAAGCGCTATTTGGATATTTATATCTCAAAGGGGAAAAACAACGTGTAATCAACTTGTTTTCTTTAGGTATAGCACATATAATAGGGGAATAGAAAAAAGCCGAAGGAAAATAACAAGCCTGTTCCTTCGGCTTTCTATAACCATTTTAATGGGCTTAAGGCGCTAGCCTAGCTATGGGCGGTAGTACTTTCTTATATTTTCCGTGGACTACAATGTGACATGAAAAACGTTGTAAAACTTCTGTGGGATATGGGTTTATTTGCAAGGGAAAGTATGCAAGTGATGTTTACTAGCTAAGTTTGAGAAAAGTATTAGAAAGCTGTGAAAATAGCATGATGGTGCCATCCGTCATGAGAAAGTTTGCCAAAGAAGTGTGAATAGACTTAAGCATACATAAGGAAGTGCTTCATCACTAAAATGAGGTCCTTTCTTATCATTTAAGAGAATTTGAAGAGGAAAAACAGGAGGTCTTTCTGTGGAAAAAAGAGAAAGAGAGTTTAACGAAAATCAATTAGAGGGAAGAAATGCCGTATTAGAGGTTTTAAAAAGCGGCAGAGATATAGAGAAGCTTTTGGTACTAAAGGGGAATTTAGAGGGTACCATAAAGAGGATTATTGCCATAGCATCGGAAAAAGGCGTTGTGATTCAGGAAGTAAGTCGCCAGAAGTTGGACGAGCTTTCTCAGACAAAAAATCACCAAGGTGTAATCGCTTTGGTATCTGCTCATGAATATGTAGAAGTTGAGGATATTTTGGCCATTGCAAGAAAAAGAGAGGAGGATCCCTTCATTCTTTTGTTGGATGGTATTACGGATCCCCACAATTTAGGAGCAATTCTGCGAACTGCTGAATGTGCAGGAGTTCATGGTGTGATTATCCCGAAGCGTCGTTCTGTTGGGCTAAACGCCACAGTTGGGAAGACTTCCGCAGGAGCTATTGAGTATATGCCCGTTGCTCGAGTGACAAATATTGTAAAGACCATGGAAAAATTGAAAAAAGATGGTCTTTGGATTGCTTGCGCTGATATGAAGGGCTTGGATCATTTTGATACTGATATGAAGGGGCCGTTGGCTTTGGTAATCGGTAGTGAAGGGGAGGGCGTAAGCCGTTTGGTAAAGGAGAAGTGCGATTTTACTGCATCCATTCCTATGTATGGGCAGATCTCTTCACTGAATGCATCGGTGGCGGCGGGACTTTTGATGTATGAAGTGGTGAGACAGAGAAAGTTTAATTAATAGAGGTACCATAATTTTAAGCGTGGTTTGAGGGGATTAAAGGATTTTGATAAGGTTTGAAAATAAGAAAAACTAAGCCAATTGTGGTTTTGCAAAATGCGACAAAGTGTGATACTCTATTGTGTATATCAATACAGAATGGAGGGGTGCTTTTGCAAAAGGAGTTCTTATTAGTAGATGGATATAATATTATTCATGCTTGGGATGACTTAAAAGAGTTAGCCCAAGATGTTAGCCTAGAAAGTGCAAGGCAGAAGCTTATGGATATTCTCTCCAATTATAAAGGGGTTAAGAATACTACAATTATATTGGTTTTTGACGGATATTTAGTAAAAGGAAATATAGGGACTGCATACCCTTATCATAATATTTACGTTGTTTATACAAAAGAGGCGGAAACGGCGGATCATTATATTGAAAGGGTAGTGACATCCATGCCCAAGCATTACAGGATACGGGTTGCCACAGGGGATAGCCTTGAGCAGCTGATTATTTATGGGCAGGGCGCAACCAGAATGACGGCGAAGGAGCTACGACTAGAGATTCAAGCGGAATCAAATTATTTGAGAGAGCGTTTTATCGAAAATAGGCCACCGAAAAATAATTTATTAGCAGATCATCTTGACCGGGAGGCGTTGGAATGGATAGAAGCATTGCGGAGAAAAAAGTAGATGAAAACCAAGGGGCGGTTAAGGCCGCAGAGCCAAGAAGTTTAAGTTTTGCGGCTTACAAGGATGAGGAATTGGTTTCTATGGCACAGAAAGGTGATACTCAGGCGGAAGAATATTTGATGAATAAATTCAAACCTCTTGTGAAATCAAGGTCTAGAGCCTATTTTTTGATTGGTGCAGATAGTGAGGATATTATTCAAGAAGGGATGATTGGGTTATATAAGGCTGTACGTGACTTCAATAGAGATAAAAATGCTTCTTTTGCTGGGTTTGCAGAGTTGTGTGTAAATCGACAAATGATTACCGCTATTAAAGCGGCAACCAGGCATAAGCATCAGCCTTTGAATTCATATATTTCTTTAAACAAGCCTGTTTTTGATGATGATTCCGATCAAACATATATTGATTTGCTTCAGGAGGGGGAATTATTAAACCCCGAGGCATTATTTATTGGGCAGGAAAATAAGGACTTTATTGAAAGCCAGATGGTGAAGAGTTTAAGTGTATTTGAAACTAAAGTGCTTGCCCTATATTTACAGGGGAGAAGTTACTTTGAGATTGCAAAAAGTTTGAAGAAGACGGAAAAATCTATAGATAACGCATTACAGCGTGTGAAGAAGAAACTTGAACGGTTTTTGGAACAAAAAAATCTTGACGAATCGAAAACAATATGATAATATATACAGGCTGGCGAAATAATAAGAATTTTGCCACGCCTCTTTGCTGATATGGCTCAGTAGGTAGAGCGTCGCCTTGGTAAGGCGGAGGTCACGGGTTCAAATCCCGTTATCAGCTTGCTATAACCCCCGTAAATTGGGGGTTTTTTTGTGTTGCATTTTATATTTTAGCCTCTTCTTGCGAAGGCAAATGGTAGCCGTAGTGCTTTATCTTAGGAAGCGTAATTTTTGAACTTAAGCCATTACTAAACAACGTTTGTTAAGGCGAGATAATGAGAGGCAAGAGATAAAGCAAGGAAGCAGCTTGTGTGGAAATTGATTCTAGAGTTGTGCTTTTTGTGTTATAATATTAGATATGTTCTTGAAAAATGATGCAAGGCTACTGCAGAAGAGGGGTTATCTTGTTGAAATGAGAATTCCTCTGTGTTTTGCTACAAGGCTGAACTTGCATAGGTTTTTTATTAAAAGCTATAAACTTTAAAGTAGATTTTTCGGATGAAAATGGGTAGAAATATAAACAGCAGGGTTTATGTGCTTTGCAGACTTTAAAATTAAATTCATACTAGAGCAGAGCCAGTTTCAAAAGAAGCGGTTTTGTTTATGTTCTTTCGTTGCCAATAATAAACTTAGGCGCAGAATAATGTTTTGGATACGGAGATTATTTTTCAAGGAGAGGATTAAAATGAATGTAACGAAAGGGAATTTTGACGATAACTTGAAAAAAAGAATTCGTAATTCAGACTTGACAAAGGTTCAAAAAAAAATCGGAGAATACTTCGTAAAAAATCATAAAAGAATTTACAACATGACAACCATGGAGATTGCAAGGGAGTTGAGTGTAAGCGATGCATCAATCATTCGTTTTACACGGGCCATTGGCTATGAGGGCTTTGTAGACTTTAAAGATAGGGTATATAAAAATTTAATCCAAGAAATCTACGAAAGCAAGGACGGAGAAGAGTCTTTAAGCAAACGTTTAGAGCTGCGTTCAGAGCGTTATAAAAATTTTGATATAACGAGAGAAATGATTGAATTAATGAGTAATAACGTAGAACAATCTCTTATGCAAAATGATATTAAGGATTATAAATCAGCTGTAAACATGCTTAAGGAAGCCCAGCGAGTTTTTGTAGTTGGGTTACATGGAAGTAAGGGGTGTGCCGTACAATTTGGCAGATTATTGAGCCATATTTTAGAAGACGTTTTCGTTATTATTAATGGCGACGACGAAGGAATTCTTCCTTTACAGATGGCAACAGAAAAGGATACCGTAGTTGTGATTAGTTTTGCACGCTATTATAAAATAGATATCATGATTTCCGATTTAATAAAACGAAAAACAAAAAACTATGTCTTAATAACCGATAGTCTTCTTTCACCTCTGGCAAAAGATGTTAAAATAGTTTTGCTGGCAGAAACAAAGCACATGAGCTTTTTTAACTCCATGCTAGGTGCAATCAGTATTTTGGAATACATATTGAACTTATTGTCTTGGGAAGATAAAGAGCTTTATGGGAAAAAACTAAAAGATCGAGACAGTATGTTAAGTGAATTACGTTTTTGAAACAACTTCAGCCTTTTCCGTCAACTTCAATTTTTGTAGTCGACGGAAAAGGTTTTTTTAATAATACAAGGAATATGATTCCAAAAATATACAATTAGCCCAAATTTAAAAATAATATTAGGTGGTTTTGGGGAGTTGAATGTAGTGAATGTTGTAAATATAATTATAATTGTAGTGAGAACAACATGATATAAGGAGTTGTAATGGCCAATACAGCTTTCCAATGGAGGGAACAGTATGAAAGTATTTTTAAACGAATTTATTCATGAAGAAGCCCTTGCAAAGCTAAAATCTTTTGCAGAGGTAACTGACAATTTAGACGAAATTGCAGAAGTGGATGCTATTATTTTACGTGCTTTCCCTGTTCCAAGGGAATTAATGGAAAAAGCACATAACCTTAAGGTAATTGCAAAACATGGTGTTGGATACAATACAATTGATATTGAAGCAGCAAAGGAGTTAAACAAAAGAGTGATTTATACACCCACAGCTAACACGAACTCCGTTGCAGAGTTAATATTGGCGCTGATGATGGACATATCTAGAAATATAACAACTGCCGATAGACAGGTGAGGGAAAATCAAATAGAGCGGATTGCGCCCATCCATTTAACAGGATTAGAAATAACAGGAAAAACCTTAGGACTTATTGGCATGGGTAATATCGCTAGAAGAGTAGCCGAAATGGCAAAGGGGGGGTTTGGCGTTAATGTTATTGGCTACGACCCTTATACGAGTGGCGATGAAGCAAAAAGTTTTGGTATTACAAAACTTGATACTGTTGCTGAAGTGTTAAAAAGGTCAGATATTGTAAACATTAGTGTACCATTGACAGAGGAGACTAAGAACTTAATTGCGGGAGATGTATTCAATTATTTTAAAAAAAATGCTATTTTAATCAATGCAGCACGAGGTGGAATTGTAAATGAAGAGGATTTATATAATCACTTAGTAAACGGCACATTACGTGCGGCCGCCTGTGATGCTTTTGAAATTGAACCACCTACAACTGCAAACAAACTGGTAGGGTTAGATAATTTTGTGGCAACACCTCATATTGGTGCAAATACGGAGGAAGCCCTTTATAGAATGGGTATGGAGACGGTGGATGGAATTTATAAAGAGTTAAATGGTGGACAAGCAAACTATAGAGTGGTGTAGAAGGGAGCTTAACTATGGCTAATATCGGATGCAGAATTGTGAAAGATTTTGATAGACCAGATCAAGCATTGATAGAGAAATTTGCAGGACACGCAACGGCAAACTTGGGCGATTGCATGGGCAGAGTTGCTGGCGTACATGAAGGGATTGTTCCAATGAACAAGGGGCAACTCTTAGGAACTGCTTTTACAGTAAAGGTACCCGAAGGGGATAACCTAATGTTTCATTTGGCTATGGATTTGGCAAAGCCTGGGGATGTTGTTGTTATTGACGCAGGAGGTGCAACAAGCCGTGCTATTCTCGGCGAACTAATGGTACGTTATTGTAGAAAACGCAAACTAGCTGGGATTGTAGTAGATGGTTCCATTCGTGATTTGGACGTGATTTCTCAAATGACTGACTTCCCTGTTTATGCAAAAGGTGTTACACCCGATGGTCCTTACAAGAACGGCCCTGGCGAGGTAAATACCCCTGTAAACTTCGGCGGCAGAGTTGTTTTCCCTGGGGATATTGTGATTGGTGATGAGGATGGTATTGTTTTTGTACGTCCTCAGGATGCAGAAGAACTTTTAGAAAAAGTTGAAGCTATCGTGGATAATGAAAAGAAAATTATTGAGACGATTGAAAAGGAAGGAACCTATATCCGTCCTTGGGTTGAGAAAACTTTAGAGGCTTTGAATGCAGAATATGTGGAACACGAAAAATACTAAAGGGAGGAATGATTTATGTTTCAAACAGTGATTAATGATTTGATGATTTTAATGGTTTTCCTTTTAATCGGTTTTGTTATTCGTGAGGTTTGTAAACCTGTGCAGAAATTATTTATTCCAGCAGGAATTATTGGTGGTGCTCTTGCATTAATTCTTGGGCCGCAGGTATTTGGCATCATTGAGTTGCCAGAAACATGGTCTGGCATGGCTACACCCACAATCAATATTGTTTTGACCTGTACTATTTTTGGCACGATGATTAATAAGAATAAGATTAAATCATACTCTGGTGCCATTAATGTAATTGTAACTACATATTTTGCACAACTTTTTGTTGGTATGCTTGTTGGTATGGGACTTTGCAAAATTTGGCCAGAACTACCTGAAAACTGGGGCATAATGAGCAGTTTCTGCTTCTGGGGTGGCCATGGGGCTGCAACTACAGCAGGTACCCTTTTTGAGGATTTAGGTGTAGATAACATGATTAGCTTTGGTATTATCTTAGCTACTTTGGGTTTGATTTTGGCAATGGTTTTAGGAATGATTCTGGTTAACGTGGGTATTCGTAAGGGCTACGGAAAGAACCTTGGTAGTACTGGTTCGGGAGATGGCGGTGCACTTCCTATGGAAGAAAGAAAGCCTTTGGGTTATAGCACAGTATCCTCTAGCGGTATTAACTCTATGGCGTTACAGTTTTGTTTTATCATGTTGAGCATTTTTCTGGGTGGAAAGATTTTTGGTGGTTTGGCAACCATAATACCCTTTTTCTCTAAGATTCCTGCCTTACTATATGGTATTGTAGGGGCAGCAATCATTTGGTTCTTGATGTGTAAAACGAAACTTGATAAATATGCAGACAAAAAATCCGTTGATACCATTTCCGGCGTGGCTTTGGAAATTTGTATCTGTTCTGCTACAGCAACGCTGAACCTAAATGTATTTGCCTCTTATTTGGTTCCCATCATCATCTACACAGCAATCATTATGGCATTAATGTTCTTTATCTGCATTGTACTGGTAAAAAGATGGATTAAAAAAGATTGGTTTGAATTATCTTTAATGGCCTTCGGTCAGGGTATTGGCAGCACCCCTAGCGGGTTAGCCTTAGCAAGGTGCGTTGACCCTGAAACAAAGACATCTGCCTGGGAGGCTTTTGGGGTTGCCCTTGGATGTTTTGTTCCTGTTACATCCACATTGGCAGCACTTTTGCCACTTTTTGCAATGCAGTCCCCTTGGTATGTTGTGGGAATTGGTTTTGCAGTATGTGTATGTACAATGTTATTTGGCGAATTGGTGCTGAAAAAGCAGATTATTCATTAATATATCCATATAGTCAGAATGAAGAACGTGCTCTTAAGCAAGAAATTTGTTTAGGAGCATGTTTTTTTGTTATGCTCAGGAGAATTTATTTCCAGTAATTAAATAAATATTTTATTACTGTTTATAGAAGAGAAATATTTGTGGCAATGTCGGGCGGAAGGTAAGGCACATAAGGTAAGTAAATTAATTTTAAAGGGGTGGCATCCCATTGCTTTATCATGATGCTTTAAAGTCAGCATATTAAGAGAATTTGAAACAGCATTAGTCTTATTTTATGAAGGTTCAAAAATTAGACCATCCAACAAGAAAATAACGCCATACCCTGTTCCGAGGCCTGGGGTGCGGCGTGTGTGTTTTAAATAAGCAACAGCCTAAATCGAGATTGGTGAGTTGAAGGCTGAATTGTTTTGTATCTGTAGAAATATTTAGAAAGATAGTATATAATTAAGTAACTTCTGATGGAGTTTATTGTAGTAACAAATGAAATTAACAGATTATAGGAGGAAGAAGCTTTGAAAGAAAATCCAACGCACTCTGCATTAATCGTCATAGATATGGAAAACGGCTTTATTGATCCGAGAAGTGCTCATTGTATTAGTGGAGCAGCAGAAACGGTTCCCGCCTGCAGAAAAGCAATTTCTAGGGCTCGTTCTAATGGTATACCAGTATTTTTTGTAAAAAGGATTTATCGCACAGATGGCAGCGACGTAGAATTGACACGCTATAATAATTGGAAAGTAGGCGGTCGTGCCATGACGCCTGGTTCGACAGGATTCAATAGTGCGGAGGCTCCAGATGGGTTGAAGCCGATTGCCGGAGATTATTCAATCATCAAACCTCGCTGGAGTGCTTTCTTTCATACAGAGCTGGATTTAATACTGCGCCGTCTGGATATTAAAACGGTGATTCTCATTGGTACCACAACGCCCAACTGCATTCGAACCACTGCTTATGATGCAAATTCTTTGGAGTATAATGTGGTTATTCTGGAAGACTGTTGCTCTTCTCAAACGCCGCAGATTCAAAGGGCGAACATAGAAGATCTTAAGAGGATGGGCGCTAGGATTATGAACAGCGAAGAATTTGAACAGTATGGGACGGAGCGTGTGCCTGATGAATATGATGAAATTCGCAGAGAAATGCTGCAAGACAATCATGATCCGGAACCATTTACAGAAAAGCATTTCTGGTCCGATTTATGGTGAAAGATTACATAATGAAAGATTGAGTAAACTACTAATAGGATAAACAATTTACCCTTCTTTTTAAATGAACCCCTTTTGTTAGACGAAAAATCTAATGAAAGGGGTTTTTTATGTCAAGAAAATTTAGTACAACTTTAAAACTAGAAATGGTACAACGTTAGTTAGAAGGGGCCTGTGGATTTAGAATTCATGTGAGAGATTACAAATTGATCGTAGGGATATTGGAAGGTGGATTGCTGCTTACCTAGCTGGTTTTTCTTTACCCTGAAAATTGTTTTTGGTGATAACTTTTGTGAACCACGGTAACAGCCTGGCTAAAGTGATTTTAATACCTTTTGGCAACTTAGGTTCACTTTAGGTCAAAAGTTGCATGGACATGAGGAAGTACAATGGTTGTTATTGTAAATTCAAAGTTTTAGTGAAAATAAAATATTTTATTTGGTTACTATTGAACAAAATTGAAGTTACTTGAAAGATTGGGGGGATTTTGTTGACTTGATTTTCGGCAAAAACCTCTTGAAATGACTATAATTATTCAAAAAAATTACCAATAAACACAATTGTTCATTATTAACATTGAAGGCAATAGATGAATATGATATAAATAATATTGAACAGAAAAATAAATTATGAATAACTAAGAACATTTAGGGGGTGTGGCAGAGAGCTTCTAGATTTAGCTAAAGTGTTAGAATTGTTTACGAGAATAATATTGATTTATGGAGAAGGTTTATGGTGAGAAAAAGAATGGATTTTAAAAATGGTGTTTTATTTCAAAAAGAGTATCAGCAATTTTTAAAAAGCAAGTTTTATTACCCAGATGTGGATCCCCAACATGGTAAAAGAGTTTTTATGGATAATTCAGGTGGCTCTTTACGATTAAAGGCAGCGGTAGAGGCGAAAGTAGAAGCGGAAAAATTTCCCGACTGCCCTGAAAGAATTCACGAGCGTTCCCTTTATCTAAAAGGATTAGTAGAAGAAGGAACAAAGCAAATAATGGAGATTGTTTTCGGTGCGAAAAGTGGTGCTTTGATGACTGAATTAACAGCTTCCCAAACAATGTTTCAAGCTGTTGGAACGATCATGGAAAATGTAAAGTGGGGAACAAATGCTGTTACCTCCTCTATCGAACACCCGTCTGCCTATGATTCCATGGAGTATTATTGCGAGAAGACGGGCAGAGAGTTCCGTGTTGTTCCTGCCAACCAAGTAACGGGCGGCGTAGACGTAGATGAGGTAATGAAATATGTAGATGAGAATACATGCCTATTAAGCATTATGGCGGCATCAAATATTTCTGGAAATATTATGGATATTGGGGAGATTGTAAGGCGGGCCAGAGAAATGAACCCTGATATTTACATAGTGAGTGATGCAGTGCAGCATGCACCACATGGGGTTATGGACGTTGAGAAATTGGGCGTAGATGTAATGAATTTTGCACCCTATAAATTTTTTGGTGTAAGAGGGTGTGGGTTTGCTTATGTTTCTGAGAGGGTTGCTACCATGAGGCATCATAAGCTAGCAGGAAAAAATCCAGATGTTTGGGAATTAGGTACTTCCGCACCAGGTAATTTTGCAGCAATGATGAGCGTCATTGATTATGTATGTGAAATTGGTACTGCAGAAGTAAAGTCTGACGACAAAAGGGCGGTGTTTAAGGCTGGCATGGAAAGAATTCATCTTCAGGAAAGAGCATTGTTAGAACGGATGCTCAATGGAACGGATGAAGTTTTGGGTCTTCGTAATATGAAAGGCGTACATGTTTATGTAGATACACAGGATCTTACACAGCGTGATTTGATTGCAGCTATTGGGATAGATGGTATTGGATTTACGGAATGTGTGGCTGAGTATCAGAAACGTGGGATTACGGTTTACGAGCGGGTCAATACCAGTATTTACTCGAAGCGCATTGTAGAGGCGTTGGGGCTGAAAGGGGCAATACGTGTTTCCCCTATGCATTGTCAGGGGACGGATGATATTGACTACTTCCTTAAAGTAACAAGTGAACTTGCACAAAAATACACAAAATAAAAAAAGGGGAAATGTGATATGATTACTTGGAAAAAAATGTCTTTGGAAACTAAAATTCTTATTGGTATTGCTGTCGGGCTTTTAATTGGTTTTATTTCACCTGCAGCGGCAGAGGCAATTTCCCCCATCGGTGCAGTATTTCTTCGTTTATTAAAGATGTTAATTGTTCCGTTGGTGTTTTTTAGCATTACAAGTGGTGTATGCAAAATGGGTGATGTAAAGCAACTTAGAACCGTTGGCTTGCGTTTTATTTTATATATTCTTTCGACATCGGGTATATCTGCTTCCATTGGTGTAATTGCTGGACTTATTACGAAACCTGGTACAGGTACAACGGAATTTCTACAGACAGGAGAAATAGCCGAAAGTGTATCTTATAGCTTTGTCGATAACGCCGTTTCTTGGGTTCCTGAAAATATTATTCAAGCTATGTCTCAGGCAAATATGCTTCAAATCATTGTTTTTGCAATTTTTTTAGGTGTTGCTTTGTTGTCATTAGGAGAAAAAGTAAAAGGCTTAGTTTCTATCATTGATCAAGGTAGCGACACAATGCTTAAAATTACGGAGTATGTAATGGCATTTTCTCCTTTTGGTATCGTATCCCTCATGGCTACAATGGTAAATACCATAAGTGGTGCTACCATGAAAGAGGTACTATCTTTTATGTTAACAGATAATATCTGCGCAATTTTAATTCTATTCATTATCTATCCTTTGTTAATTAAGTTTGTTGCCAAATTGAGTCCAACAAAATTTATGAAGAAAATAGCAGAACCTATGCTTGTAGCAGTTACAACCACTTCTTCAGCGGCAACATTGCCCGTTTCTATTAAGGTTTCTGGAGAAAAGTTGGGTATACCCGAAAACATTTATGGTTTTACCCTTCCTTTGGGAAATACCTGTGGTATGAATGGTTTTGCATTGTTTGTTGGGTTATGTTGTGTATTTGCTTCAAATTTATATGGATTTGATATTACGTTTTCCCGAATTTTAGAGTTTGTTTTCTTAGGCATTATTTTATCCGTTGGTGCGGCAGGTGTGAAAGGTGCAGGTATAGTTATGTCTACGGTATTATTAGAAACTTTAGGCATGCCTTTAAGTTTGATTCCAATTTTAGCTGCCATTTGGCCTACAATTGACCCTGCTCATACGGTTTTAAACAATGTCAGCGACTTGACGGGAACCGCACTTGTTGCCAGCTCATTAGGAAAGTTAGACCATGAAGTATTTGATAAAAACTAAAAGAAGTTAAATATTATGAAAAAAGGCCTACGCAGAAAGTGAACTGTGTAGGCTTTTTATAATGATAAAAATATGTTATGGTTATTAATAAAGTTTCAGTTTCGTTGTATAGTGGTCAATTAATCTTAACTTTTCCTCATTGTTTCGACCAACCTTTTGGCAAATATAAGTGGCCAAAACTTCCGCTGTATACATACCAGGGATGATTGAGTTGAAAAAGCTAATGGAATTTACCGAGTGCGTAAATAAAAAAGTTGAATACTTTGCAAGGGGTGCTGTTGGTGTATCGGTAAGTACAATCACAGTAGCCCCTTTTTTGTGGGCTAGTTCTGCGGCAAGAAAGCTTAATTCAGAATAACGGGCGTAGCTTACCACAATAAGGCAGTCATTTTTTGTAATATCGCTTAAAAAATCAAAGGTATTGCAACTTCCTGAGGGCTCTGCAAAGACAAAAGGTAGTGTATCTTTTAAGATGACAGAAAGAAACGAAGCAATGGCATGGCAACCTCGACTGCCAACAATGTATTTTATTTTTGAGTTTATAATTTGATCGCTGGCTTGACTAAATAGCTCATCTGAGTTATTTATCATTACAGATTTAATATTATCTTGGGTGGTTTTTGAAATATCGTCCATGATAGAGCGTTGCGTCAGCAAGTCCGCAGTTTGGGAAAGTTTGAATGTGGGAATGCTCATAGCATCACCCAGGGATGCAACATAATCATTATATTGGGAACGTATTGTTTGCTGAAAGTCTGAGTAGCCTGTGAACCCCAGTGCACGACTAAAGCGTATAACAGAAGAGTGGCTAACGTTTAATATGTTAGCTAAATCTGTGGAGGTAATAAAACAGGCATCACGAAAGTTAGCTAAAACATAGTCTGCGATTAAGCGTTCTTTCTTTGTTAATTTTGTATTTTTAATCAGCTCGTGAAGTTCGGAAATCATCATATCACTCCTATTAATCTATTATACCAAAAAAAATGCCGCTGTCACCAAATACTTACTGTTTTTAGTTTATATGCATTAGGTGTAGAGAGGGAGGGAAGTAAAACGCCAGAAAGGGACAGTCTTAGTGATATTATTTAAATCACCTGGTTACGGATTAGATCAGTTTCTCTTCCTCATTAAGATTTGCAGCAGCAACATGTTTATTGTATTACATAAAATTGTTTGGTGTCTAGTTATTAATTCCTGTAAGGTTTAATCGTTACAGCGAAATTTACTGCAGGAATGGGAGTAGTCAAAATAAAATAGATATTAGTGTTTAAAGGCAAAAAAATATGCTTTAGTGTGACTGAAAGAAAGCATGTCTAATTCTGTGAGAAAGCTAAAGGGGCTTTGAAAGAGATATCCTAAATCAAATGCAGATGAAAAGAAAAACTGGCAGTATTCATAGTATTTTGTATGCAGTGATGGAGGGAATAGGCAAGATATATGACAATAAACGACCTTTACTTATAATAAAAGGTAAAAACTTTCGAATTTAGTTACAATTAGTCTTTACTATTGTAACTTTTTGACGATAACTCACATAGAAGTGTATGATTATTTATGTAACAAAATGCAACGCCACATTACTACATATTTAAAAGGAGGAAACAATGGACAGTCTGAAAAAGAAAATTGTTTTGTCAACATCACTACTTCTATTAATTTCCATGACGTTAATCACGGTAATTTTAACGGCTACAAGTATTTCAAATACGAAAAAGACAGTTGAAGAAATACTGGAAGAGACGACAAAAACTGCCGCTAGCGTCATAGAAAGCAGGTTATTTACTGTAAAGAATGATGTTTCTGAGCTTGGTATGGACAGTGTGCTGAGCAATGTTGACAGTACAAACGTAGAAAAACAAAAGATTCTTGAGCAGTCAACAAAGAACAATGATTTTTTAGATTCAATGGTAATTGATAGTAATGGTGTAGGGCTTGATGGGAATAATTATACAGGTAGTGAAGCATTCCAAAGAGCTTTAAATGGAGAAGTGTACGTAGATTACCCACGACCAACTTCTGACGGAAAAGGTACACGAATCATGGTATCGGCACCTTTATGGAGAGGTGGAATTAAGGGGAGTGTGATCGAAGGTTGTGTTATGGGGGTTTTAGATGGATCATTTCTTTCTAGTATTACCAATAAAATCGAAATTGGTGAAAGTGGAAGGGCGTATATTATTAATAATCAAGGCACGACGATTGCCAATGTTGATTATAACCAGGTTATTGCTGGTCAAAATAATATTAGCATTGCACAAAGTGACCCCAGCATGGAAAAGCTAGCAGTTGTTGAACAAAAAGCGATAGATGGGGAGGCTAGTTTTGGAAATATTGAGTTTGCAAATATAAAGAAAATGATTTTTATGTCCCCTATTGAATCCACGGACGGCTGGTCGTTAGGAATTTATATTGATAATAAAGATTTTTTACAGTCCGCATATGACAATGCAAAATTATGCGCTTTGATAGCGATTGGTCTTATCGTGTTGGTTTTTTTCATAATGGCGGCTTTTGGGAAAAAAATCGCAGCACCCATTATTGACTGTGCAGACAGATTGCGGCTTCTTGGAGAGGGTGATCTTTCTTCAGAAGTACCACAGGTCAATACAAAAGATGAAACTCGAACGCTGACGGAAGCAATGGAGTTTATTGTTCAAAGCCAGAACACTGTCATTAGCGATATAAAATATATTTTGAGTAATCTTGCTGATGGGGATTTTTCGGTTAATAGTACCAGTGAGGAGGCATATAAAGGGGATTATAGCGGTATTTTAATTGCGTTAAAAGACGTAATAGCACAGCAGAATGCAACACTGTCACAAATTGTGCAGGTTGCAGAGCAGGTTTATCTTGGTTCTGAACAAGTTTCCAGTGGAGCGCAGGTACTTAGTCAAGGTGCAACGGAGCAGGCTTCTTCACTGCAAGAAATCTCTGCAACGATTATAGAAGTTTCTGAACAGGCCAAATTAAATACGGATAATGCAAAGGCTGTAAATGCCCTTTCCCTCGATGCAAGCGAAGGCATTGTTCAAAGCAACCGACACATGAAAGATATTGTAGTTGCTATGGGTAACATTACAAAAGCGTCCAAAGAAATTAACAATATAATAAAAACCATCGATGATATTGCTTTCCAGACGAATATTCTTGCGTTGAATGCTGCCATTGAGGCTGCTAGAGCTGGCTCGGCAGGGAAGGGTTTTGCTGTGGTTGCTGATGAGGTTCGCAATCTTGCACAAAAATCTTCTGAGGCGGCAAATAATATTACTGTACTAATTGAAAGCGCAATTTTGGCTGTTGATCGTGGAACGCAAACGGTTGATTTAGCTGCCGATTCTTTGGTTTCAGTGGTTGAAAAAACAACCCTTGTTTCACAAAAGATAGAAGAAATTTCTTCTGCTTCGGAACAACAGACCACGTCGATTATACAAATTACGGAGGGGATTGAGCAAGTTTCTGCCGTAGTACAGACCAACAGCGCTACTGCGGAACAAAGTGCTGCCACAAGTGAGGAGCTAACCGCTCAGGCGCAGTTATTGCAAGAACTTGTTAGCAATTTTAAGTTAAAGCAATGAAGCTAAGAAAAAGTCTTTTGTCCAAAGGGATGAAAAAGAAAATTAATTACATACTGTCGAATGGTTTGCATAAGTTTTTTCATTTGGATGCAGGGAAGAATAAAAGTGGAATTACATTGGTTAGCTTTGCACAGAGTTAACCTATATATGAGCTGAAAAGGTCGTATTCATCTGGGATACCTAAAGCAAAGAAGGCTCTTAAATATAGGAGACATAGTCTTTGTGCATTTGAGCTTCTGACACACAGAGGGTTGAACAATGGATACTTTACAGTTGTCATTTATGAAGGGAAGCATCCAACTTTAGTAAGATTAAGAAAATATCGAATTCTAATGACTTAAAGGCAGGATTTTTCCTGCCTTTAAGTTTGCTAGATTCATTTTTCTTCAAGTTCATCTACGGACACTGATGGTAAATTAGAGAGATTATTATTTTCTGTGCCATCGGGAATAGATTTCAAGTACTCCGTATTTCCCCGGTGGGCAATGCCCACGCCTTGGATACCTCCCTGACGTGCTAGCTCGATGGCAGACTCCTTTTCAATGATTGTATCATCTGAAAGACGGTAACCTTTCACTTTTCCACCTTGCTTTACCAACCCTGTAATTTTTTTAGCATCGGGACTAGGGGAAGGAATGTCGTCTAATGTATTTTTTGCCAATGCTTCCGATAATTCATTTTTATTAAAAGAATCCATAAGCTTCCTCCTTATTTTTTTATTAGTTTAACCAGAATTTAAGAAAATATGAGTTGAGTCATTTTGAGTGTTTTTGATATGGGGCTAGTTTGGAAGTTTACAGGATGAGGTGTATTAAAGTTGGTTTGGAAGTGCTTGTTTTAGGGTATTAAAGTAAAATGTCAAAGTCTATTGCCCATGAGCATTTTTATCGGTATATGGGCGGTTAGGTGGAGTTTTTTAAATCTTAATATTGTTTTGTATATTCTGCTCATGGATATTGTCTTTATACATTTGTCATCTTTTTCGTGAGGAAACCTTTCCCAATTAGCTTCATTATGAAGACAAAGTAGTAAAATATATAAGAATCGTTTGACAAAATTCATGATTTGTGATATTTTTGATGAAATGGGGAAAATCTATTGTTTTACTTGAAATTGCTTTGATTTAAAATCAAAGTAATTTTTTTTGAAACCTTTTCAAAAGGTTCTTTTTTAAGTAGTGTGTTGTACAATCTTACCTATTTTTTCCAAACATTTATAAAAAAAGGGCTTTACACACAAAAGTCTTTGTGGTAGTATGGTAAAAAATAACCAAATACCAAAATAATTGTGAAAGAGGTTGCGAATATGAATCAGAATAATTTTGCTGCAACTACATACTTTTACTTTTACCGTGTTTTCAGAGATTCAAAGTGAATTTTACTGTGAGAAGAGACGGTTAGTTTTGATGGTTTTTTCTTAAATGAAGGCTTATATAGACTTCGCAGTGAAATTCGCTGCGGAGTCTTTCTTTTTTTTATAGAAAAAACAAAGGTGTAAAGGTGTATGTATTGATTCTAATTACAAAATAATCTTTCCGGGGATAATATTTGGGTACAATAAGGAGGATAACAACATGATCGTAGTATTGAAAAACGGTACGAAGGAAGAACAAATAGAAAATCTAAAAGCGTGGTTGAAGAGTATGGGTATAGATACACATATGTCCGTTGGAGTGAACCATACCATCGTAGGTTTGGTTGGGGATACTTCAAGTGTGGACATGGATTTGGTTCGTTCTTTGGACATCGTGGAAAACGTTCAAAGAATTCAGGAACCTTTCAAAAATGCAAATAAAAAATTTCATCATGAAAGATTAGTGGTCGATGTTAATGGTGTAAAAATTGGTGGCGGCGAATTCCAAATTATTGCAGGTCCTTGCTCTGTCGAGTCTAGAGAGCAGGTTTGTTATGTTGGGGAGTGCGTTAAGAAGTCTGGGGCAGGTATGCTTCGTGGTGGTGCGTTCAAACCACGTACTTCTCCTTATGCTTTCCAAGGTTTACACGGTGAAGGCATCGACCTTTTGCTTGAAGCAAAAAAAATGACAGGGTTACCCATTGTTTCTGAAATTATGAATATTACTCACTTACCTTTATTCGACCCAGTTGATGTCATTCAGGTCGGTGCAAGAAATATGCAAAACTTCGAGTTATTGAAGGAACTGGGGAAAACGGATAAGGTTATTCTCTTAAAACGAGGTTTGGCAAACACCATTGATGAATTATTAATGAGTGCGGAATACATTATGGCCGGTGGGAATGAAAATGTAATTCTTTGCGAAAGAGGGATTCGTACTTTTGAAACAAGAACGAGAAATACGCTGGATCTTTCTATTATTCCTGTTTTGAAAAAGTTAACCCATTTGCCAGTGGTGATTGACCCTAGCCATGCGTTGGGATATTCGTACATGGTAAAACCCATGGCATTGGCGGCAACGGCAGCAGGAGCAGATGGCCTAATGATTGAGGTTCACAATGACCCTCCCCACGCATTATGCGATGGTGCTCAGTCTTTGACACCTGAAGCGTTTGATGATGTGGCGAAGGCTGTATTTCAGATAAGACCTTTCGCCTGTAAATTTGACGATTAAATGAAACTATAAAGCCCAAAGGAGGGTTTTTTTCCTCGGTAAAGCCGAGGGGTGCCTCCTTTACATAGAACTAGAAAAGGAAAATGAGGTGAGCATATGAAGATTGGGGTTATTGGTATGGGGCTGATTGGCGGCTCTATGGCCAAGGCGATAAAGGAAAAAACAGAGCATTTGGTTTTTGGATGGGATCAATCAGAAACCATTCGCTGCAGTGCAAAGTTAGCAGAAGCCGTACATGGTATTTTGGAAAATGGAGACCCTTCCGATTGTGATTTGGTTTTGATTGCACTATACCCAGGGACAACGGTTGATTACGTTAAAAAGTTTGCTTCCAAATTTAAAAAGGGGGCAATGGTGGTTGACTGCGCAGGCATCAAGCGTGTGGTTTGCCAGCCGTTACAAGAAGTGGCGGAGGAGAATGGATTTATTTTCTGCGGTGCCCATCCTATGGCAGGGATTGAGCGAAGCGGCTTTACGTATTCAACCCCTCATTTGTTTGAGGGGGCGGTTATGATTTTAACTCCTTATTCAGGGACGGACATTGCACCTATGAATGAGTTAAGTTTTTTCTTTAAAAGCCTTGGATTTGCAAGAATGCAAGTGGCTACCGATGTAGAGCATGACAAAATGATTGCATACACATCCCAGTTGGCTCACGTTGTTTCCAGTGCATACATAAAAAGCGAATTATCACCTAGATTCAAAGGTTTTTCAGCAGGAAGCTTTCATGATATGACCCGTGTGGCAAAGCTAAACGAAACTATGTGGACAGAATTATTTTTGGACAACAGCGATTTACTTGCCGATGAAATTGACAGCTTGATTGAACGATTACAGGGATACAGTAAGGTGATAAGAGAAAGAAATGGTGAAAAACTGAAAGCTATGTTGAAGGAAGGGAAGGAAAAACGCCTTGCCATTGATGAAGTAAAAGATTTTGAGTGAGGTTGCCCATGAGAACTGTAAAAGTAAGCACATCAACGGAATACGATATTTTAATTGGCAAGGGGTTGTTATCTCAAGTAGGTAGGGAAGTTGCCAAAAGAGTTACCCCCTGTAAGGTTGCTATTATTACGGATAACAGGGTGGATGCATTGTTTTCGGCGGCAGTATCCGACTCTTTGACAGAGGCTGGATTTTCTCTTTGCAAGTTTAAATTTCCCCAGGGAGAAGGTTCGAAACACATTGGCACGTTAAGTGATATTTTAGAATTTCTTGGGGAAGAAGAAATGACAAGGCAGGATATCATCATTGCTTTAGGTGGTGGCGTTGTTGGAGATATGGCAGGGTTTGCGGCGGCTGTATACCAAAGGGGAATTGAATTTGTTCAAATTCCCACCACCTTTTTGGCAGCGGTGGATTCCTCGGTAGGTGGGAAAACAGCCATTGATTTAAAGGCTGGGAAAAATATGGCAGGGGCATTTTATCAACCCAAACTGGTGATATGCGATACCGACACATTATCGACATTGCCAAAGGAAGCCTTTGCGGACGGTGTTGCCGAAGTATTAAAGTATGGAGTCATCGGGAACAAAAGCCTATTTTATAAAGTAGAGTCTTTGGAGTTTACTCAAGATTTAGAGGAAGTAATAGAAACTTGTGTTTCTATGAAAAGAGATATTGTGATGCAGGATGAGTTTGACCACGGGGAGCGGCAGTTGCTAAACCTTGGCCACACTTTGGGGCATTCTATAGAAAAATTAAGCGACTTTACCATTTCCCATGGTCATGCTGTTGCCATTGGATTGTACCTCATTGCAAATGTGGCGGAGGCAAGGGGGATTGGAGAAAAGGGGCTAGCTGAAAAAATTCGCAAGGCACTCGTAAAGAACGGTTTGCCAACGAAAACAGATTTTACTGTAGAAGAAATTGCCCGAGGCGCACTGATGGATAAAAAGCGCAGAGGGGGAGCAATCAGCTTTGTATTCCCCGAAAAAATTGGCAGTTGCCGTATTCAGAAAGTACCCGTGGAAGAAGTAGAACAGCTGGTTACAGAGGCTATGGAAAGCAGGTGAGATGATGAATATTAAAATCGGAAAAAGCACTTTGAAAGGAAAAGTAAAGGTGATTTCTTCTAAATCCGATGCCCATCGTTTGTTGATTGCAGCGGCACTAGCCCACATACCAACGAAAATTTGGATTGAGGGATGGTCTAACGACATGGAAGCAACAAAAAATTGCCTTGAGGCTTTAGGGTGCAAGATCGCACGGGGGGAAGGCGTGGTAGAGGTTACCCCTCTCTGGGAGGAACAAAGCAAGGCAGTGGTTTTGGACTGTGTGGAAAGCGGTTCAACATTACGATTTTTAATACCCATTGTGGCGGCTTTAGGAAAGCAGGCTATTGTGGAAGGACAAGGTCGGCTTCCCGAAAGGCCCCTTGGAGTTTTGTTGGATGAACTTAGAAAGCATGGTTGCCAAGTAAAGGAAGACACATTACCCCTTGAAATGGGTGGTGGAATAACCGGCGGTATTTATACATTACCCGGAAATATCAGCTCTCAATTTATTACTGGGCTTTTGTTCGCCCTACCCCTTTTGCAGGAAGACAGTGAGATACGCCTTTCCACAATAATTGAATCTAGAGGGTATATTGATATGACTTTAGAAACATTGGAGACTTTTGGCATTCAAATTGATGAGAGGGACTGGGGATTTTTTATAAAAGGCGGTCAAACTTACCGCTCCCCTAGGGAGGTTTCAGCGGAGGGTGACTGGTCTGGTGCTGCTTTTTGGGTTGTTGGTGGAGGTGTAGGTGGTGATATTACCTGCACAGGTTTACGCAAGGATTCTTGTCAAGGGGATATGGAAATTGTCAGCTTGATGGAGGAATTTGGAAGCAAGGTTCAGTGGCAAGTGGATGGCGTTCACGTGAGTGGCGGAGCGTTAAAAGGAATAAAAATTGATGGGGCTCAAATTCCTGACTTAGTGCCTATTCTTTGCACAGCGGCAGCTTTGGCTCAAGGTACAACAGAAATTTATAATGCGGGTAGACTTCGAATTAAAGAAAGTGACCGCTTGAAAGCCATGGCCGAGGGCTTAGGAAAGCTTGGTGTGAAAGTAACGGAACAGCCAGAGGGTATTTTGATTGAAGGCGGTAACATACCCCCAGCGGGTGAGGTGATTTTGGATTCTTACGATGACCATAGAATCGTGATGGCCCTTGCCATTGCAGCAGCGGCTTTGGGGGTGGAAGCAGTGATTGAAAGAGCGGAAGCGGTTTCCAAGTCTTATCCCACATTTTTTGCAGAATTTATCAGATTAGGAGGTGTTGCAGATGTCTTCTAACTTTGGGGATAAGGTGAGAATCAGTATTTTTGGTCAGTCCCATTCTGATGCGATTGGTGTTGTTATTGATGGCTTGCCTATTGGAGAGGAAATTGACATAGAAGTGGCACAGAGGTTTTTGGACAGAAGAGCACCAGGGAAAAATGCTTATTCCACTCCACGAAAAGAGGGGGATAAAGTTCGGGTGGTTTCCGGATTATTTAACGGAAGAACCTGTGGCGCTCCCATTTGTGCCATGATTGAAAATACTAACACCCGTTCTAAGGATTACGATCAGCTTAAGGATATGCCAAGGCCGGGACATGCAGATTTTACTGCTGAAATAAAGTATGGTGGATTTCAAGACCATCGGGGTGGTGGACACTTTTCTGGGAGACTCACTGCACCCTTTTGCTTTGCAGGGGCTGTTTGTTTACAAATATTAGAGCGTAAAGGGATTTATATTGGTGCACATATTTTATCTATCCATAAAGGTAGAGACAAGGGTTTTGATGCAGTTGGAGTTACAAAAGAAGAATTGGCTGAAATCATAGCAAAAGAATTTCCTACCATTGACGATCAGGCAGGGGAGGAAATGAAGGTTATCATTCAGAAGGCTAGAGAGCAAGGGGATTCTGTTGGTGGCGTCATTGAGAGTGTTGCCGTTGGATTACCTGTTGGCATTGGTGAGCCTATGTTTGATGGGCTGGAAAGCAAGCTTTCCTCCATACTATTCGCCATTCCTGCAGTAAAGGGCGTGGAGTTTGGCGAGGGGTTTGGGGTAGCGGAGCTTTTTGGCTCTGAGAATAACGACAGCTTTTATATAGAAGAAACAGGTGAAATTAAGACGAAAGCAAACCATCATGGTGGTAGTTTGGGGGGGATTTCCAGCGGAATGCCGTTGGTGGTTCGCACAGCATTTAAACCTACACCTTCCATTAGCAAAAACCAAGAAACAGTGAGCCTCAAAAAGGGGGAGAATGTAACCTTAAACGTGACAGGTCGCCACGACCCTTGCATTGTTCCAAGGGCTGTACCTTGTGTGGAGGCGGCTATGGCAATCGCTATTTTGGATTTATATGAGTTAAAGGAAAGATAGGGGTTTATCCTACGGAAGTTGTTGTAAAGGCAAAAGGCCCCCCGGTAATGTGATTTCATGGGATTTAGATACGTAAAATCTGGAAGAGGGTAGCAATGTACTGAAAGGATTTTGGAAATCCAGATGCGGTTGCATTTTCATTTGATGAGAGCTTAGAAGGGGGTTTATGGAGAAAATTTAAGTATAGGGGTAGTTCTTACTAAGCGTAGGTGAAGCAAACTTATCTGATGCAATTATTTATAAAAAAATAGCAAGACTACGGTGGTTAATGGCTTGATAAAAAGGAGGAACAAAGGATGGATTTAGAGGCTTTGAGAAATAGAATGAATGCAGTAGATGATGAAATCGTGAAGCTTTTTGTAGAGCGTATGCAGACAGCGGCACAGATTGCAGGGGAAAAAGCAGAAAAAAATATGCCGGTTTTGGATCAGAAAAGGGAAAACGCAGTGCTGCAACGTGTGATGGAGCAGGCTGGGGAAGAATTTGAGCTATACGCAAATACCCTTTACCATACCATGTTTGAAGTAAGCAGAAGCCATCAGGCTGGGTTGTTGAACAAGGAAACGCCTCTTTCCAAGGAGATTCTTGCAAATATCAGCGAGGCGAAATTGGAATTCCCCAGAAAAGCCATTGTTGCTTGTCAGGGTGTTGAGGGGTCTTATGCCGAGAGGGCTTGTGGAAAGCTTTTCGCTATGCCGAACACCATGTTCTTCAACAGTTTTGAAAGTGTGTTCAATGCGGTGGAGAAGGGGCTTTGTCAGTACGGCGTTTTACCCATTGAAAACAGCTCTGCTGGTTCTGTAACGGAAGTTTATGACCTAATGGTTCGCCACAAATTTTATATTGTAAAGAGCTTGAAGCTTCACATTAACCATGCCCTTGTAGCAAAAAAAGGTACAAAAATTTCTGAGATAAAAGAAATTATTTCCCACGAGCAGGCATTACAACAATGCAGCGAATTCTTGAAAACCTTGCCTAATGTGAAGATTACAGTATTCGAAAATACTGCTACGGCGGCGAAGCATGTGGCTGAATGTGACCGTACAGACATTGCTGCCTTGGCTGCTCCTGAATGTGCTAAGTTATATGGCTTGGATATTTTAAAAGAAGATGTACAGAACAATCAAAACAATTATACTCGTTTCATTTGCATTGCTAAAAATATGGAAATCTATGCTGGTGCAAACAAAATTAGTTTAATGCTTTCTTTGGAACACAGACCAGGATCTTTGCACGAAATGGTTGGCAAGGTTGCTTGCCACGGGTTGAATCTTTGCAAACTGGAAAGCCGACCTATTCCTGGGAAAGACTTCGAATTCCGTTTCTATTTCGACTTGGATGGCTCTGTATTCTCTCCCATTGTATTAACATTACTCAAGGATATGGAATTGTCCGCTGAAAAATTATCCTTCTTAGGATGCTACTCAGAAATGTAAGGGGAGATGGCTATGAAGATAGTGGTGCTGAACGGGCCTAATTTGAATATGCTTGGGATTCGGGAGAAGAACATTTATGGCAGTGAAACTTACGAAGACTTGGTTAAATTGATTGAAATGACTGCCGAAGAAAACGCCATTGAGGTGGAAGTTTATCAATCGAATCATGAGGGGGCTTTGGTTGACCGCATCCAGCAGGCTTACTTTGACGGCACAAAGGGTATTGTGATTAACCCTGCCGCTTATACCCACACCAGCGTTGCCATTTTAGATGCATTAAAGGCAGTAAATTTGCCTACGGTAGAAGTACACCTTTCTGATGTAAGCCAAAGGGAGGATTTCCGCCAGATTTCTTATGCGGGCAAGGCTTGCGTTAAGACGATTATGGGCAAAGGTTTTTTGGGATACAAAGAAGCCATGCTATTTTTATTTGAGAAGTTTAATGGGAAGGGGGAGTAACACATGATTTCTAAAAATATGAAGGTTTTGGTAGATAAAAGTGCTGCCATCAGCGCATTATTTTCCGAAGGAAAGCGGATGCGACAAGTCTTGGGGGACGAGAATGTTTTTGATTTCGGGATTGGCAACCCTAACGTGAAAGCACCCCTTTCGGTGAACAAAACTGCCATTGAGATTTTAGAAAATATGGACTCTTTGGCCATACATAGTTATACCGACGGAGGGGGAATTCCCGCAGTACGTCAGGCCATTGCAGAAAGTTTAAACCGGCGGTTCAATGAAGAATATACCGAGGAAAATATCGTTATGACCGCAGGGGCGGCAGGTGGTTTAAATGTCATTTTCAAGGTGTTATTAGACCAAGGGGATGAGGTTTTGACCTTTGCGCCTTACTTTGGGGAGTATGATGCATATGTTGCAAATGCAGGAGGAATCCTCATTGCCATTAAACCGAATATTCCTTCTTTTTTGCCTGACCCTGAAAAACTGTCAGATGCAATTACTTCGAAAACAAAGGCAGTTATCATCAACAATCCCAACAACCCTACGGGGGTAGTTTATGATAAGGAAATAATACGAAAAGTTGCCCATGTTTTGAAGGTAAAAGAAAAAGAATTCGGGACTAGCATCTATCTGATTTCTGATGAGCCTTACAGGGAGTTGGTTTTTGATGGGGTTATGGTACCCTATATTCCTAAGGTTTATGATAACACCATTGTTGCTTACTCTTTTTCAAAATCTCTATCCTTACCAGGAGATAGAATTGGGTATTTAACGATTCCATCAACGGTTTCGGATTTTCAAGATGTGGCTTATGGGGCAGGCGTTGCCAATCGTGTGTTAGGGTTTGTAAATGCCCCTGCATTGCAGCAATTGGTGGTTGCAAAATGTTGCGACGAAAAGACAGATGTGGCTTTTTACGATAAAAACAGAGAAGTTTTATATAACGCTTTAAAGGAATATGGCTTCCAATGTGCGAAACCCCAAGGTGCCTTTTACCTCTTTGTAAAGGCTATGGAGGAAGATGATGTAGCATTTATAAACAAAGCAAAGGAATTTGGTATTTTGATGACACCCGGAAGCGGATTCGGCTGCAAGGGGTATGCAAGAATTGCTTATTGTGTAGCAAGGGAAACCATTGAAGGGGCCTTGCCTTCTTTTGAAAAGTTAGCAAAAGCATATGGAAAATGATATTTTAGCAGGTATTGTGAAAACAATACCTGCTTTTCGTTTTAATAGAGACAGAAAAACAAAGTTGAAATGTGCTGAAAACCCTTTGCAAGAAAAGATCAGAGCCGGCAGGGAGGGTTAGTAATAAGGAATTGTTTTTAAAGTGGAGATATCCAAGAATCATTGCGAGCAGGGGGTGAAGAGGAAAGCTTTGCCTTGGTTTGGGGAGGAAAGTGGAGAGTTTGGAGATTTGGAATTTCAATTCGTGGAAAGGTGCTAAATTTTATGGCCTATGTGGAGGATAAAAACGCTTCTGTGGATAATTATTAACATGAAATAGCTGGGGGTGGAGAATGGAGGATTTTTATTCATTGTCGAACGATGTAAGTATTTGGTATTTATAGGCAGAATTCCTTGGAATATCAAGGTTTCCTTATAAAAAAATCATAATATTTTTATGCTTGGGGGCTTGTCTTATTGGGCTAAATATATTACAATGTGGATAATAGTGGGGGAAAGTGGTTGGAAATGGTTTGAGACACCCATTTTCTTCTTGGATGGGTGAAAGGTGGTGACAGCAAAATGTTTCTTGGTGAATTTCAGCATTCAATTGATTCTAAAGGGCGATTAATTGTTCCTGCGAAATTTAGAGAGGGTTTAGGAGAGCATTTTGTTGTAACCAAAGGCTTAGATAATTGCTTATTTGCATATCCCCAAAGTGAATGGGCAATTTTTGAAGAAAAATTGAAACAACTTCCCTTAACGAACAGCGGCGCAAGAAAATTTGTTCGTTTTTTCTTTGCCGGAGCCATTGAATGCGATTTGGATAATCAGGGTAGAATTAACTTGCCTGCAAACCTTAGAGAGTATGCAGGACTGAAGAAAGATGTTGTTTCCATAGGCGTGAATAACAGGGTGGAATTTTGGAATAAGGACAACTGGAACGAGTACAACAACGAAGAAAATTTCATCAGTAACGAGTTGGCTTTTGAGATGGAAAATTTGGGGATTTAAACCTAAAGCATGTGTATTCTTTGTAGTCAACCATTTTTGGCATTTTTGTGTGGCAAAAATACGTGGTTTACACAGTTTGAAGAGCTGTTGATAGGAATGTTTCATTATTATGACAATTTCGTTTGAATATATGCCGGATGTTTGAAAGCAATTTGCACAAGGTGTTATTTGGGACAGCGAACTGTCCAAGAAGAGGACAACCTTACGTAATAAGGGGAAAGTTCTCTTTGGAAATGTTAAAAAGGTGGTTTATTTGAGACGAAGGTCTGCCGCCAAAAGTATATAAGAAAGGGTAAAAGCGCCGCAGATATCGGTTTTGTGGGACTGCTTAGGTAACCATTTTGGAATTTCATCACGTTTCCGTGCTTCTTTGGGAGTGCATAGAAAATTTAAATATTAAGCCTGACGGGATATATGTTGACGGCACCATGGGCGGTGGCGGTCACTCCCTTGAAATTGCGAAAAAATTGACATCAGGAAGATTGATTGCAATTGATCAGGATTTAAATGCCCATAAGGCTGCAAAGGAAAGATTGAAAGACCATTTGGACAAAGTTACTTTTGTACACGATAATTTTGGAAATATTGGCAGTGTATTAGACAGCTTAGGCATAGACAAGATTGATGGGATGCTTATGGATATTGGCGTTTCTTCTCATCAATTGGATGAGGCGGAGCGTGGATTTTCCTATCAGCACGATGCACCGCTGGATATGCGTATGGATGGAACAAAGCCATTTTCTGCTTATGAAGTTGTAAATGAGTATGACGAAGACCAGCTAAATCGTATTATTTTTAGTTATGGAGAAGATCGTTGGGCAAGAAGAATTGCCCAATTTATAGTGAAGGAAAGACAAGAAAAGTCCATTGAAACCACAGGAGATTTGGTTGAGGTAATTAAAAAGGCGGTGCCCAAAGGTGCAAGAAAAGACGGCCCTCACCCTGCAAAAAGAACGTTTCAGGCCATTCGAATTGAGGTGAATGGTGAACTGGATGTGTTGCAACGTGCCATTGACGACGTGGCTCATAGATTAAATGCTGGAGGCAGGCTTTGTATTATTACCTTCCATTCTTTGGAGGATAGAATTGTAAAAGAGGCTTTCCGCAAACAGGAAAACCCTTGTGTGTGCCCACCTCAATTCCCTGTTTGTGTTTGCGGAAAGAAGAAAACAGGCAGGGTGATTACAAGAAAGCCAATTATACCAAGTGATGAAGAATTAGAATTAAATCCTCGTTCCAGAAGTGCGAAGTTACGTGTTTTGGAGGGGATAGAAAAATAAAAGGAAAGGGGTATTTAGGTATGGCTGCAAAAAGATACGACAGAAATCGAAACATGTACAGAGGTTCCTCTTACTATAGCTATGGAAACGTAGCATATGATGTTCAGCCGGAATATACCCCATATGATACGGAAGAAGATGGGCAAAAGGTCCGTATTGCCCAAGAAAGGGTACACAAAGCAGAAATTAGAGAAAGCCGGATTACTGCTTTAAAACTCATTACAATTATTGTAGTTCTTTTTGCTGGCAGTATTGCCTTCATGGGGATGCACGTTAGGGTTGCCAACGAAAGTGTTGAGTTAAGACGGGAGAAAAGTGAGTTGGCAGATTTGAAGTCAACCAATGCAATTTTAGCGGCAGAATTAACGGAGCAGATTGATTTAGATTATATCAAAGAGCAAGCAACAACCCGTTTGGCCATGGCGGAGCCTCAGCCTTATCAAGTTGTTTACATAGATGTACCGAAGCAGAGCTACACAATTCAATATGCTGCGGATACAGTCGAAGAGGAAAAAGAGTCCGGATTTTTAAATATTACAAATCGGTTAAAAAAGGATTGATGTATAAATGAAAAAATCTACAACAGGAATAAAAGCAAACAGTAAATTTGCTTTTATTCTTTTTGTGTTTATGGTGGTATTTGTTATTTTTTTAGGTAGAATTGCATACTTAAAGGTTGTGCATGGCGAGGAATACGAAGCAGCGGCAAAAAATCAGCAAATAAACCGTTATGATACGGTGATTGCCGCAAACCGTGGAAGTATCCTTGACCGAAATGAGCAGGTTTTGGCCATTTCTACGGCTGTTTACAACGTGGTTCTTGATTCCTTGGTTTTGGCGGAAAACAAAGAGTCCGAACAAGAAAAGACGCTAACCACCTTATGTCAGTATTTCCCTGAGTTGGACTACGCAACACTAAAAAGCTATATCACGGAGAACCCTGCTACGGGAAAAATCAACTTGCCCAACCACTGGAAGTATTTAGTGAAGGACGTTGACAGAAACTTGAAAGAAGAGCTTGAGGCTTTAGAGCTTAAGGGCGTTTATTATGAGCAGATCAGCAAGCGTTCTTATCCTTTGAACACCTTAGGTAGCCACTTACTGGGCTTTATACGTGGTGGAACTGAGTGGGGAATTGAAGGACAGTACAACGACTATATGGTAGGAACACCGGGACGGTCTTTTATTCTTTACGATGGGGCGAGTGGGGTCTCCTATCAAGATTACCCTGCCCAAGATGGGGATACAGTAATTACGACCATTGATTACACCATACAGCAATACGCAGAAGAGGTTGTTACGGATACCGCTCAACAATGGCCATCCGAAAGCGTTGCCGCCATTGTAATGGACCCTAATACGGGGGAGGTACTAGCTTTAGCCGAGTCCAACAGTTTTGACTTAAATGAACCTGGGACACCTGCCGAAATTAAAACGAACCCTGATTTCAAGACGGACTGGGAGGCAAAAAGCAACGAAGAACAAATGGAATACTTAAATAATATGTGGAAAACCTTTTCCATTAACAGCACCTATGAGCCAGGGTCTATCTATAAGCCTTTGGTTGTGGCGGCAGCTTTGGAAGAGGGGCTAATTACACCTGAAATGACCTTTTATTGTAGCGGCTCTATGGACGTAAGTGGTACCCGTATTGGATGCCACTTAAAAAGTGGCCATGGTAACATTAATGCAGAGGAAATTTTGGCCCAATCTTGTAATATGGGGGTGATTCATATTGCTCAAAAGCTTGGGGCTGAGAAGCTATATCGTTATCAGATGGAGTTTGGTTTTGGACAGAAAACAGGAATTGATTTACCAGGTGAGGTGGATGCCGCAAACTTAATCCACTCTTTATCTGCCATTGGGCCAACGGAATTGGCTACAATTTCTTTTGGACAGACGTTTAACTGTACTACAATTCAGATTATTACTGCCTTTTCCGCATTGATTAATGGGGGGGATATTGTAACACCCCATGTTGTTTCTCAGGTTATTGACCAAAAGGGTGATGTTGTTTTTGAGAACAAGCCCCAGGTAGTACGGCAGGTTATATCCAGAAAGACCTCTGATTACTTGCGTGTTGCATTAAAGGCAACGGTGGAAAGAGGTACCGGTAAGAAAATCAAAATCCCTGGATACTCCATTGGATGTAAGACGGGTACAGCGGAGCAGGGTTCCAGAGAACGAAACGACCTTTGGACACTGACACATATGGCTTACTTCCCAGCGGAGAACCCTAAGTATATCGTATTGACGGTGATTCACCTACCTAAAGAATATAAAGATGGGGTACAGAGTACGGCACCTATGACCAAGGCATTGATTGAAAAAATTATCAAATATAAAAACTTGGAGCCAACGGAAGCTACGGAAGAAGTATCTGCCCTAACAACAAAGGAAACGGTAGAGCTACCTGACTATGTGGGCAGTTCCACATATCATGTAGTTACGGACTTGGATACAAAGGCGTTAAACTACAAGGTGGTAGGAACAGGAAATACCATCACCAACCAAGTGCCCAAGGGTGGCACTAAGGTGGAAACGGGTAGTGAGATTATACTATATGTTGAGAAATCTACCGAAGATTCAGGAACGATTTCTGTGCCAAATGTAGTTGGGAAAACATATAACGACGCAACCACTATTTTGACAGATGCGGGTTTTGAGGTGGTTTTTGAAGGAGATACCGATGGGGTTGTATCGAAACAGGATCCCAAGTACGGTGTTTCCGTTGAAGAAGGCGGAGAAGTGAAAATCAAGTTGACACCAAAGGAGAAAGAGACTGCAGGCTCTACCCAGAGTGGTTAAAGGGAGTTTAATACTTTATTTGATTAAATAAAGAGGTTATATATTGTTTCATTTTTGAGATTTTATAAACAAATAATGCTTAGCATTCGACTGTTTTAGAGGCCTTAGCACCTATTAAACGCATACACGCCCTGTTTTTTCCATATATTTTTTATAAATGGAAAAGGCAGGGGTGTTTTTCATGGAACGACCACCCATAGGGGTTAAGAAAAAGCTGTTGGTGTTTTTGTTAGGGGCAATGTTCGGTTTTGCCTTATTGTTGGGCAGGCTTATTTATATTGAGCTTTTCCGCTCCCAAGAATGGCAGGAAATGGCTTATGAACAGCAAACAAGAGACAGGCTGATTATGCCGAAAAGAGGCAGTATTTTGGATAGGAATGGTGAGGGAATTGCGTTGACGGAAACGGTAAACGCTGTTAGTGTTATTCCTGTACAGGTAAAAGACAAAGAAAAAACGGCAACATATTTGGCAGAAAAACTAGAGTTGGATTATGAAACAGTTTTAAAAAAGGTTCAGGAAAAAGTGGCCTTGGTAAGAATTAAAACGAAAGTTGATAGTGGATTAGCGGCAGAAATTCGAAGGGATGAAGTACCCGGCGTTATGGTTGATGAGGATGTAAAACGTGTTTATCCTTACTCGGAAATGGCGGCTCAGGTTATTGGATTTGTTGGAAAGGATAACCAAGGTATTTTGGGTATTGAGGCAAAGTATGATGACCTTTTAGAGGGAAAACAAGGGAAGATTCTGACACTTACGGACTCCAGAGGTAACGAGGTAGACAGCAAACAGGATAGAATTCCCCCTGAGGATGGAAAAAATTTGGTGACTACCATTGACGTTGTGATGCAACAATATGCGGAGCAGACCATTGCCAAGGCGGTGGAAACCAAAGGCGCAGATCATGGCTTAATTATTGTGCTGAATCCCCAAAATGGGGAAATTTATGCCATGGCCAATTATCCGTTTTTTGACCTTAACGATCCTTTTACCATAAATGATGAGGCATTGGCACAAGTTTGGAGCAGTCTTTCAGAAAAAGAGAAAAATGACGCTTTGAATGCTATGTGGCGGAACACTGCCATTAACGATACATATGAGCCAGGCAGTACCTTTAAAATTGTTACCTCTGCGGCAGGGCTTGAAGAAGGGGTTGTTACTCCTGAAAGTACCTTTTTTTGCAACGGGTTTCATATTGCTGGGGATCGGCGGATTAAATGTTGGCGTTATCCCCGTACCCATGGTTCAGAAACCTTTGTAGAGGGGGTTCAGAACTCTTGCAACCCTGTATTTATGCAAGTTGGTGAGCGTTTGGGGGCAGAAAAATTTTTAACTTATATGAAGAAGTTTGGTTTTGACCAGAAAACGGGTATTGACCTTGCTGGTGAGGCTGTGGGGATTATTCACAAAGAGGAAAACGTGGGCCCTGTGGAATTGGCAACCATGAGTTTTGGCCAGTCTTTCCAGATTACACCATTACAACTTTTGCGTGCGGCATCCTCCATTGTAAATGGGGGATATTTGGTAACGCCCCATTTCGCAAAGGGAGTTGCCGATGAGGAAGGGAATTTAATTGAAGAATTCCAGTATGAAAAAGGAGAGCAAGCGATTTCCGAGGAAACCTCGGAAACCATGAAAATGATTTTGGAAAGCGTTGTTTCCCAAGGGACAGGAGGGAAGGCTTACATCCCAGGATACCGTATTGGTGGAAAGACAGCTACCTCCGAAAAGTTGCCTCGTCGAAGCGGAAAGTACATTGCTTCTTTTATGTCTTTTGCACCGGCGGAAAACCCACAGGTGATGGCTTTGGTTTTGATTGATGAGCCGAAGGGGGTTTATTACGGTGGTACCGTTGCGGGGCCTGTAATGCAGGAGTTGCTCAAGAATATATTACCTTATATGGGGATTGAGCCTGTTTATAATGAAAAGGAAGCTGAAGAAGCAGCGAAGGAGCAGTCCATTATGCCAGAAGTGATAGGCATGACTTTACAAGAGGCGAAGAACGCACTGCAAAAAGAAGGTCTTGCCGTTAGCCTACGTGGTGAAGGGGAGACGGTACAAAGGCAGTTGCCACCCAGCGGGGAAACAATCAATAAGGGGACAGAGGTTATTATTTATTTTGACTAGGGGGAGTTTTATTCCTCCAGTCATTTCCAAAAAAGGAATAGATGATTTTTTTTGTAAAATATATGAACAAAGTGATGTAAAAGGATTGTAAGAAAAGGTAGCAAAGTGGTAAAAATATTTGGTAGAATACCGTAAATGTGGTATACTTTTCCCAGAGTAAATTTGGTATTCCTGAACAGAAAGGGAAGATTGTGATAGCGTAATATATGCCAGTAATTATTTTCCTTGGGGGAGGCTTTTTATCAAAAGAATGAAGAATGATGTAACCTACAGTTGTTTTGGAAGAGATACTACATTTACGAACTGGCGAGAGCCAAAAGGCTTCTATGCAAGAAAATTTACTTGAGTAAATGAAATTGAGTTGGGCCGGAGAGTTAACGATAGGGCAGATGATAGAAACCTTTTCTGTTTAGGAGAAGGTTTCAAGGGTCTTTACCAAAGGAGGAAACAGCGTGGAATTAAAAAAGCTGTTAGATGGGATTTCTTATAAAATTTTGCAAGGAGATCCTGCCATGGAAGTGAGAACTATTGAGTATGACTCCCGAAAGGTAACTGAGGGAGCTGTTTTTGTGTGTGTCACTGGGTTTCAAACGGATGGGCATAAGTATGCACCTATGGCGGAGAAGCAGGGAGCTGCGGCGTTGATTTGTGAAACGATACCTGAAGGAATTGGGCCTAAGGTTACGGTGATTCAGGTGGAAAACAGCCGAGAGGCATTGGCTTTGATGGCGGTTCGTTATCATGATGAGCCGTCAACTAAAATGAAAGTGATTGGTGTTACTGGGACGAATGGTAAGACCACTACCACATATTTAATGAAATCGGTTTTAGACCGCATGGGCAAAAAGGTTGGCGTTGTGGGCACCATTGAAAACCGTATTGGAGACAAGGTGCTTCACACGGAAAGAACCACACCTGAGTCAAAGGAATTACAGGGATTGTTAAAGACTATGCTGGAGGAGGATGTTACCCATGTGGTGATGGAAGTTTCCTCTCACTCTTTGGATTTGCATAGAGTTGACGGTATTCAATATGAGATTGGAATTTTTACGAATTTAACCCAAGATCATTTGGATTATCACAAAACAATGGATAATTACAAAGAAGCAAAGTCTAAGTTATTTGAACGGGCGAAGAAAAGCGTAATTAATATAGATGATTCTGCTGGTAGCTTTATGAAAGAGCGGGCACAGGGGCAGGTTTTAACGTATGCCGTTGAGAAGGATGCTGATTTGAAGGCAAGGGATATTGTCATTTCCGCCGAGGGTACAGAGTTTTCTTTGACTTGGGAAGATAAGAAATATCGTGTGCATTTGAGCACCCCTGGAAGATTTAGTGTTTATAACGCTTTGGGAGCCATTGGTGGTTGTTTACTATTAGGGATTCCCATGGAAGAAATTATGGCTGGGTTGGAAGAAAACCACGGTGTTGCCGGACGTTTTCAAACCGTCCGCAATAGAAAAGGGTATCAGGCGGTGGTGGACTATGCCCATACCCCTGATGGTTTAGATAATATTTTAAAAACAGCCCGTGAGTTTGCAAAAGGACGGATTATTACCATTTTTGGCTGTGGTGGAGACAGAGACAAGACAAAACGTCCTATTATGGGGGAAATTGCAGGCAATGGTTCCGACTATTGCATCATTACTTCTGACAACCCCAGAACGGAGGATCCTTTGACTATATTAAGCGAAGTTGAGGTAGGGGTGAGAAAAACCCTCTGTCTTTTTGAAAAAATTGCTGACAGACGAGAAGCCATTTTGCAAGGTGCTAAAATGGCAAAGGCGGGGGATGTAATCATTATCGCAGGGAAGGGTCATGAGAATTATCAAGTTTTTAAGGACTGCACCGTTCACTTTGATGATGTGGAGGAAATACGAAAGGCTTTTGGTGAGGATTGCTTATGAAAAATATGACCATTGGAGAAATAATTCAGGCAACAGATGCACAGGTGATTGCCGTTGACGGGCTGGAGGAGGTTTTGGCAAAATCCATTTCCCACATTACTCAAGACTCCAGAGAGGTTACAGAAAACAGCTTATTTCTAGCCATTCAAGGGGAACGATTAGATGGGCATGAGTTTATTATAGACTGCTTCAATAAGGGTGTTGCCGCTTGTTTGGCATCCAAGGTGATTGCACCGAAAAAAGGCAGCGTTTTACTTCTGGTTCCTGATGTGAAGAAGGCGTTATTAAAATTAGCTGCCCATTACAGAAATAAATTTGACATTCCTTTTATCGGAATTACAGGCAGTGTTGGGAAGACCACAACAAAGGATATGGTTGCTTCAGTTTTGGGGCAAAAGTATGACGTTCTTTGGACACAAGGCAATTATAATAATGACATTGGTGTACCTTTAACTTTATTTCGATTGGAGGATCATCACCAAATAGCGGTAATTGAAATGGGTATGAACCACTTTGGGGAAATTCATGCTTTGGCGGAGGTTGTTCGTCCCCAATTAGGATTAATTTCCAATGTAGGTGTTGCACACATTGAGTATTTAGGCAGCAGAGAAGGCATTATGAAGGCAAAGTGTGAGATGTTTGATTTTATACCTGAAGATGGAGTTGCAGTTTTGAATGATGACAACGACATGCTGATTACCTTAGAAGGGAAGCTTCCCCAGAGGTTACGCTGGTTTGGCCTGGAGAATCAAAAAGATGTTTATGCAGGAAATCTTGAGCTTTTGGGAATGGAAAAAACAAAATGTAATGTGCATACACCAATTGGTTCTTTTGAAACCATTGTGCCCATGCCTGGGGAGCATATGGTTTTAAATGCCCTTTCTGCCGTTGCAGTGGGCCTTGAGATGGGCCTTAGCCTTGAGGAAATGAAGGCTGGCATTGAGAACTTTGTGCCAACGAAAAACAGAATGAATGTATTGAAGCTTGACAACGGAATGACCGTTTTAAACGATGTTTATAACGCAAATCCTGTTTCTATGAAGGCTTCCTTAGATATTCTTGCCAACGCTGAGGGACGTAAAGTTGCCATTTTAGGCTTTATGGGCGAGCTTGGTGAATATGCCCCCCAGATGCACAAAGAAGTAGGTGTATATGCGGCAGAAAAAGGGATTGACCTTTTATTCTGCGTAGGCAGACTGAGTGAGAAAATGGAACAAGGTGCCAAAGATAGGGGAATTAAGGAAGTTTACCGTTATGAGAGTCAAGAAGAATTTTGGAACGAAGGTTTGGCAATGCTGAAAAAAGGGGATGCTATTTTGGTGAAGGCATCCAGAAGCATGGCGTTGGAAAAAACCGTAGAAAAAATACAGGGAGTGAACTAAAGTGGGGTCTTTGGAGCAGGCAGTATACGCAATTATCATATCGTTCGTGGTGGGGGTTATCCTTTGTCCCGTTATGATTCCGATGCTGCATAGATTAAAGTTTGGACAAAATGTAAGGGATGACGGGCCCCAGAGCCATTTATTAAAGCAGGGTACGCCCACCATGGGCGGGATTGCCTTCTTGATTGCTTTTGCTGTTGCCGCCGCCTTTTTTATGAAGGGGAATCAGGACGGAACAGTAATACTTCTCGTAACGGTTTGTTACGGTATCATCGGGTTTTTAGACGATTATATTAAAGTTGTGAAAAAGCGTTCCTTAGGACTTAAGGCCATGCAGAAAATTTTGCTCCAGCTTATTGTAACAGGGGCTTTTTGTTGGTATATGTTTCAAAGCGGTATTGGCACCGAGGTTTTTATTCCCTTTGGAAATGGGGCAACCATAAACTTGGGAATTCTCTTTGTTCCATTTTTATTTGTCGCTGTTTTGGGGACGGTAAATGGCGTAAACTTGACTGATGGGCTGGATGGTTTGGCTGGTGGGGTAACGCTAATTGTTGCTGCATTTTTTGCGATTGTTGCGTGGGCTTCAGGTAGTAGTGTTGCACCCATTTGTGGGGCAATTATCGGAGGTTTGTTGGCATTTTTAATTTTCAATTCTTATCCTGCCAAGGTGTTTATGGGGGATACGGGTTCCCTTGCCTTAGGCGGGTTTGTTGCGGCGACGGCTTTTATTTTAAAGATGCCTATTTTTATTCTAATTGTTGGTTTTATTTATCTTTTGGAGTCCATAAGTACAATGCTTCAGGTGGGATATTTTAAGCTGACAAAAAGGAAATATGGCGCAGGAAAGAGATTGTTTAAAATGGCACCATATCACCATCATTTGGAACAAAGCGGTTGGAGAGAGACAAAGGTTGTTACACTATTTTATGTAGCTACTGCCATGCTTTGTTTGATTGGCTTTTTGGGTTGCCAGAATATTTTTTGATGATAATTTTTATTTGGAATTAACGAATGATTCCTTTGTAAAAATAATAGTGCAAGCAGTTAAAAATAATGAGTGCCCACAGAGTTCATTTGATAAATCCAGCCTTTATTTGTTTGATTAAGCCTCTCAAATAATCATTTAAAGAGGTGGATGGGCATATAGTCCGTTTTTGTATAGATTTATCGAATGAAAGGGCTGTCTATGCATCATTATCTTATATCATTTGTTAGGGATTATTGATCTTTACGTGGTTGGGAACTCATAGAAAGAGGGAATCTAAGTTGAAATATAGGGACAAAAGGGTTTTGGTTTGCGGTATGGCGAAAAGTGGCATTTCTGCAGCCAAGCTTTTAAATAGAATTGGAGCAAAGGTAACGTTGCAGGATATGAAAAAACGTGAGGAAATTTTAGAGCCTCAGCTTTTGGAGGGTGAAGGCATTACCTTATTTTTAGGGGCGAACCCAGATAGTATTGTTTTGAATCAGGACTTGGTTGTATTAAGCCCTGGGATTCCTAGTGATCTTCCCTTTATTTTAAAGGCGGAGGCAGCAGGCATACCTGTAATCAGCGAGATTGAGTTGGCATACAGCCTGACACCTTGCTCTGTTACGGCGATTACGGGAACAAACGGTAAAACCACCACAACTACCCTTGTTGGCCAAATTATGAAGGCTGTGAAACCGAATACGGCTGTAGTTGGAAACATTGGCATTTCTTATAGTGGCGAGGTTGAGCGTTTGACCAAGAATGATTGGGTTGTTGCGGAAATTAGCAGTTTCCAAATGGAAAAGGCGAAAAATTTCAGCCCATATATCAGTGCTGTTTTGAATATCTCTCCTGATCATTTAAATCGACATAAAACGATGGAGAACTATATCGCTATGAAAGAGCGGGTTTTTGAGAAGCAAGTAAAAGGGGATTATTGTATCCTGAACTACAGTGATGAAGTTTGCCGCAAGATGGCGGATAAAACAAAGGCACAGGTATTTTTCTTTAGTAGCAAAGAGCCTTTAGCTCAGGGGATTTATTTGGATGAAGACATGATTCGCCTTCGTTGGAAGGGTATGGAGGAGGATTTGATTTCTACCCACGACCTACAAATTTTGGGGGTTCATAATTACGAGAACGTAATGGCAGCGGCAGCTATGGCAATTGCGGCAAAGGTTCCCCTAGATACAATTCGAAATGTTTTAAGAAGATTTCGGGGTGTGGAGCATAGAATTGAGTATGTTGCCACGGTTGACGGCGTAGACTATTATAATGATTCAAAAGGAACCAATACGGATGCCTCCATTCAGGCAGTGCTTGCCATGAGAAAACCAATTATCCTGATTGGCGGCGGGTACGACAAGGGGGGATCCTTTGATGAGTGGACCAAACTTTTTAGGGGAAGGGTAAAGCACCTTGTTTTAATTGGCGTTACGGCGAACCAAATTAAAGAGTCTGCAAAGAAGTTTGGTTTTACGGAAACTTCGTTGTGTGATACTTTCGAAGATGCCGTTGACCTATGCAGGAAAAAAGCAGAGGAAGGGGATTGTGTATTACTTTCACCTGCATGTGCAAGCTGGGGGATGTTTGACAATTATGAACAGCGTGGCGATCGGTTTAAGGAGCAGGTAAGAGGTTTTATAAAGAAATAAGATAGTGTTTTTTCTGGAAAGCTGAGTTGAGAAAAGGAATCATAGGAAAACGTATTTCTAAAATTGGATACGGATGAGAATTTTTGTTTTGCTTTAGGCAGAGCCACAAGTGGTTTAAACTCTTTAAAATGAAATGAATTTGACTTAATAGATAGAGGGTTACCTTGGTAAGGTGAAGATCACGGGAGGAAATCCTTGAGGTGATTAAGGTGGTGCCTAGGTCTTAAAACTTTACAAGCTTGTGTAGTGAAAAAATAGTTTTACAAAAAGGGTTAAGGGATGAAATCCCTTGCGGTGTTTGAGGCAGAGCCTCAAGGTCTTTAAGCCTTAAAAGGGTTTGGGGTGTTCTACCAGTTTTTTAGTTTTAAATCGAAATGAACGGAGTGAGGAAATGGGAAGAAGTAATAGCCAAAGAAAGGCGACAACTGCAAAAAGAAAACGAATTAAGCCCGATTCCTTCGACTTTACGGTTTTATTTGTGGTATTGACCCTAATGTTGTTTGGTGTGGTCATGATTTTTAGTGCCAGCTATTATACAACAATGACTACTGCAAAATACGATTATGATATGTTTTATTTCCTGAAACGTCAAAGTGTTTGGGTGGTTTTGGGTACCATAGCAATGATATTTTGCATGAATATACCATATAACTTTTGGAGGCGGTTTGCTTTACTTGCATACTGGCTTTCAAACTTTTTCTTACTATTATTACCCTTTATTGGAATTGAGGCCGGCGGTCAGAAGCGTTGGCTAGGGGTTGGTATGCTGCAGTTTCAGCCTTCGGAGTTTACTAAGCTTGCATTGGTACTTTATTTATCCCATTATATTGTAACCAACAGACAGGACTTGGCCAATATTAGGGGCTTTTTTAAGGCACTGATGGTTTTGGCTTTGCCCGTTGGCTTGATTGCCATTTCCAACTTCTCGTCAGCACTATTAATTTTGCTGATGGGCCTAACTATATTATTTATCGGCAGTCCAAGAATATGGTACTTTATTGCGGGGGCGGTGGCAATCATTCCTGCGGCGGTACTTGCCATTGTAGTGTTCCCTTACCGATTAAGTCGAATTAAGGTTTGGCTTGACCCATGGTCTGATCCTACAAACAAAGGATTCCAGACCATTCAAGGACTTTATGCAGTTGCTTCAGGAGGAATCTTTGGACTTGGCCTTGGGCAAAGCCGTCAGAAAACTTTTGTTCCTGAGTCCCACAACGATATTATCTTCGCAATTATTTGTGAGGAGTTGGGCATTATTGGGGCGGCGTTGGTTATTATTCTTTTCGCAGTTTTAATCTGGCGTGGTATTAAGATTGCTATGAACGCTAAGGATACATATGGTACGCTTATGGCTACGGGGATTACCTCTGTTATCGCATTTCAGGCGATTATCAATATCGGCGTTGTTACAAACACCATTCCAAATACAGGTCAGCCCTTGCCCTTTATCAGTTATGGTGGTACTTCTCTATTGTTTTTGACAATTATGGTGGGATTACTTTTAAACATTTCTAGATATCAAAAGGAATGAAATAGGAAAGTTATGATAAGGGTATTTTTTAAAGGACGAAAATAAGTCCCCATCTTAAAAATGAAGGGGACATTTTTTTTATGTCGGATTTTCTCAGGGGAACACCTGTTGTTTTACTAGCCAAGTTTAAAGGCTAAAGATACCATCCATGTTTAAGACAAGAATTGTTGCTTTGGATTCTTCTTTTTCCCCAATATGCGAAAGGACTTGGGCACCAGAGCTACGCATACAGCTTTCAGGCAGACCTTTTAGTGTAAGATTTTCTACTGACATAACCTCGTCTACTAGTAAACCTAATAAGGCATTATCTTTATCTTTTGTAATGACACACATAGTTCTGGAATTTTGGCGGAAAATAGTTTTCGCCTGATCCAACAAATCAACAACGATTCTCATATAGGTATGAGCATCTTCTTTCAACTGATCACGCAGGCACTGTTCTCTTTCACAGTCATCACATTCCCGAGGGCATTCAAAAGCCAAGTGGGCTGTATGATGAAGCTTTTTATGAGGTTCATCAATTTTTCTAATGTGAAAGGCGATTGTCTGATTTTCAGTTTCATAGGTATCATACCACTTACCAAAGGCGCATTTATGGGGATCTGTTGTTAGATGGAAGGTATCATCCTCTAAAAGGCAACGTTCCATCTCTTTTACCCAATGGATATGGTCGTTTTTTCTTTGATCCAGCATTTCTTCAAAGGCGGACTGCTCTTGCTCAAGGGTTTTTAGGCCTAAAGCAGCCCTCAGGTTAACGATTGGAATAACTCTGCCTCTGGAGTGAATAATACCGGGTTTTATAGTATTACTTTCCGGTAAAACACTAATTGATTCTTCAAGAAGGGCGATTGACTCTACAAATGTGCTATCAATGGCGTATAGTTGTGATTGGAGTTTTATTGTAAGCCAAAGGTCATTACTATCTTTTACAGCATCTAAATTTTCCATCATAAATTTTATTTCCTTTCTAAAACAAGATTAATCGGGCAAAAAATTTCTATTTCCCAGTATTGTAAACATAAATATTACGCATATATTATTAAGTATAAAGCAAAATGCAATCCTTTTGATTTTATGGTACAACAAAACACCAAAATATTCAACCTGTATGAGTGTGAAGTATAAATTATTAGCATTTTTATGTATACTGTTTTCGAAAAAACAGGTAAGCTTGTAGAAATTGCAAAGTATAACAAATATTTTTCTTTTATTTGGCGGTTTTGAAAAAAAATCACTTGACAAATTTAGAAGAATTGACTAAAATCTTGTGATATAGAGATAGCAAAAGACAGTGAAAAAGAGGAGTATGTATCGGATAATTGGCAGAGAGAAAGGGTCATCGGCTGTAAGCCCTTTTCAAGATAGGATGCAGAAGGTAGCTTTTGAGTTGTTTTGCCGAAGGGATTTTCTGGGTAGGCAAAAACGGTTAACCCCGTTATCGGTTAAGGAGTGTCTGTCTACTTGGGCAGAAATGAAGGTGGTACCGCGAGTTTTCGTCCTTTTTGGATGGAAGCTTTTTTTATTTTGAAGAGTTTTTGTTTTGTATTTTGTAATAATGGAGTTAAAATTCATTTGGTGCAAAGACTATAACTTGAAACTACGATAACTTTGAAGGGATAAAATACATTTTTTAGAATTGTGTGAGGAAAAATATAAGGAATACCTAGAAGATGGGATTAGATGAAGAGGTGTTACAAAGTTAATATAAAACGAAAGTTTTGATACCAATGAAAACAGGATACTTAAATTAGGAGGAGAGAGCTTATGAAAGAATTGGCTAAAAATTTTGACCCAGCAATCGTAGAAGAAAAGCTTTACGAAAGATGGATGGAAAAAAAATATTTTCACACAGAGGTAGATAAGAGCAAAAAACCTTATTGCATCATTATGCCACCTCCAAACATTACAGGACAGTTGCATATGGGCCATGCATTGGATAATACAATGCAGGACATTTTGATTCGTTGGAAAAGAATGGCGGGTTTTAATGCTTTATGGGTTCCTGGGATTGACCACGCAAGTATTTCTACGGAATTAAAGGTGGTTCAAAAAATGGCATCTGAGGGGGTAACCAAGGATGATATAGGCCGTGACGGATTCTTGGACCGTGCTTGGGCTTGGAAAGACGAATACGGCGGCATTATTTTAAACCAGCTACGTAAATTGGGTTGTTCCTGCGACTGGGACAGAGTACGCTTTACAATGGATGAAGGCTGTTCTGACGCTGTTTTAGAAGTATTCTGCCGTTTATACGAAAAAGGATACATTTATCGTGGTGAAAAGATTATCAACTGGTGCCCTGAATGTCAGACGACCATCTCTGACGCCGAAGTAAACCATATAGACACAGCAGGTCACTTTTATCACATTGACTACCCCGTAGTTGGTTCTGACGAAAAGCTTCGTTTGGCAACAACAAGACCAGAAACAATGTTGGGTGATACTGCCGTGGCTGTTCATCCTGAAGATGAAAGATATCAGCACCTAATTGGTAAGATGTGTATTTTGCCTTTAGTAAATAAGGAAATTCCTATTGTTGCTGATGATTATGTTGACCGTGAATTTGGTACTGGTGTTGTTAAAATTACCCCCGCTCACGATCCTAACGATTTTGAAGTTGGTTTGCGTCACGACCTGCCTCGTATCAGCGTAATGAACGACGACGGAACCATGAACGATTTGGCTGGTGAGTACGCCGGAATGGACCGTTATGAATGCAGAAAGGCCATTGTAGCAAAGTTAAAAGAAGAGGGCTATTTGGTTCGCATTGAAGATATTACCCATGCTGTTGGCTGCCATGAACGTTGTGACATCGCCATCGAGCCTATGATTAAATTGCAATGGTTTGTTAAAATGGAGGAAATGGCAAAGCCTGCTATGGAAGTTTATGAAAACCAGAAGTTTCGTTTTGTACCTGATCGTTTTGGTAAGGTTTATATGCACTGGTTGGAAAATATCCGTGACTGGTGTATCTCCCGTCAGCTTTGGTGGGGTCACCGAATTCCTGCCTACTATTGTGAAGACTGCGGTCATATCACAGTAAGCAAGCATACGCCTGAAAAGTGTGAGAAGTGTGAATCTACAAAGATTAGACAGGATGAGGATACACTTGACACATGGTTCAGCTCCGCATTATGGCCTTTCTCCACATTGGGCTGGCCTGAAAACACCGAAGAATTGAAGCATTTCTATCCTACAAGCACATTGGTGACTGGATATGACATTATCTTCTTCTGGGTTGTTCGAATGGTATTTAGCGGCTTGGAACAGATTGGTGAGATTCCTTTCCATGACGTATTAATTCATGGTTTAATTCGTGACGATCAGGGACGCAAGTTCTCCAAATCTTTAGGCAACGGTATTGATCCTTTGGAAGTGATTGCAAACTACGGCGCTGACCCTCTGCGTTTGATGCTGATTACAGGTAACGCTCCTGGTAATGACATGCGATTCTATTGGGAAAGATTGGATAATTGCAGAAACTTTAGCAACAAAATTTGGAACGCAACCCGTTTCGTGATGATGAACATGGACGAAAAGGTTGAAACAAAGCTATTGATGCTGACTTCCGCAGATAAGTGGATTCTTTCAAAGGTGAATACATTGGCCAAAGAAGTTACTGAGAATATGGAACACTACGATTTGGGCTTGGCGGCGCAGAAGGTTTATGATTTCCTTTGGGATGAGTTTTGTGACTGGTACATTGAGATGGTTAAACCTCGTTTGTACAACAAGGAGGACCAGACGAGAGAGGCAGCTCTTTGGACACTGAAAACTGTTTTAATTAACGCACTGAAGATGCTACATCCCTTTATGCCTTTTATTACAGAAGAATTGTTTATGCATATTCAGGATACAGAAGAAAGCATTATGATTTCCGAGTGGCCTGTATATAAAGAGGAATGGAATTACAGAGATAATGAAATGGAAATCGACGCCATCAAAGAAGCTGTTCGTAATATCCGTAATATTCGTGCAGAGATGAACGTTGCACCTTCCAAAAAGGTTCAGGTGTTTGTTGTTTCCGAAAATGAAGAAGTTCGTCATATTTTTGAGCATTCTAAGGTGTTCTTTAAGACATTAGGCCATGCCAGCGAAGTAATCGTTCAGAGTAATCGAAGCGGTATTGGTGAAGATGCGGTATCTGTTGTAATTTCTGATGCTACCATTTATATGCCTTTGGCGGAGTTGGTTGATATTTCCAAGGAAATTGAACGTTTGGAAAAAGAACGTGATAAGATGCTAAAAGAAATCGAACGTGTTGAGAAGAAACTTGCAAACCAAGGCTTTGTTGCAAAAGCACCCCAGTCTTTGATTGACGAAGAGAAGGCAAAGGGCGAAAAATATAAAGCGATTTTGGATCAGGTTGAAGAGAGATTAGCACAGATGAGATAAGAAATTTAATGAATAAAGAGGGGGTAACCACAACGGTGGTTACCCCCTCTTTTTAAGACTGGCTTTATTCGTATTAAGTTGTGAAGGCAAAGGCGAGCAAAGTACTTCATGAAATATGGTCAAAGATTTTTACGAGGTGAATGGGAAATGCAGGGGGCTTGGACAAGATTAAATGTGAATGGAATGCTAAAGTGTCTCTATAAATGGTAGTCGGCGTAAAAATTGGACAAAAGGGACGGACAATGCTGATATAGTAATAGAATAGTAAGATTTTAAGGATATGGAGTTATGAATACTTTAAGGAGATAGAATTGGACGAAAGGGACAAACAAGTATGATATAGTGATAGGGTAGATAAGCTGTCATATAATTTTGGAAAATTTTCGTGTGCATAGTTCTCTTGATTTTTTGTAACACTATTTTTGAGGTGAAAAAAATGGCTAAAGCAGGTATGAGACGACCAAATCCAGAAGAACCCCATGGAACAGAAAGCAACCACAAAACGAAATTCAAGAAAAACGATGCTCCTCCTGTCCCGGAGATTCAAGGGAAGGCAAAGCATGGACATGAAAAAGCAGGAAGAATTAATTAATACCCTCGCTAGGTTTTTGGCACTGAGTATTAAAAGTCTGAGGTGATTTTATGGATAAATTCCAAAAAAGACAGCAGGAACAAAGAAGTAAAAATAAATTCAATAATGAGACAAAATCTCAAAAAGTACAGAATCAGAATGATTCTCATAACTCTATAAAAGAAGGCATGGGGCCAAATACAAAAAGATAAAGGAAAAGGACATCCATAATGGGTGTCCTTTTTTGTATGAAGAAAGCTATGCTCTTTGGCGCTTGCTTCAAGTTAGTCTACGGCCTGAGAGGGAGGGAAGTGAAAATTTCATTTTTACAATAAGATTGTGGTTTCCATGCTGGGGAAAAGTAAGAAAAAGGAGTTACATTTTTGAACATAGAGGACATAAATGTTTATCCTATACAGTACCATATTGGGTTTTTATTTATGAAATGATTTTTTCTAAAGAATACTTTGGTTTGCTTAGATTGTAATATTTAGTAAGCAGAAGGAGACAAAAAGGCACTATGGGTAAGGAGGGCGAAAGACATCCGTCTGGATGGAGCTGTGTGAGCGTGACGTGATTAGGTAAGAAAACAAAAGAGACTTTTTGAAGGAAGGTGGTGGTTTTGATGTCGAAGAGCAACAGGAAGGGCTTGCCTAAATATGAAAGCAAGGAAGCTTTGGAAGGAATAATACAGGACTATTTCAAAAAGTGCAGGCGAGAGGTTTTAAGAGATGAGTACGGCAGTGTGGTTTATCAAAAAAATGGTGAGCCTACTTTGGTTGGTGTTCAACCGCCAACTGTTGCTGGACTTGCCTTCGCCCTGGGGTTTTTATCTAGGCAAGATTTTTTAAATTACAAAGGGAAGTTCTCTGAAACCATTGCAAGGGCAAGGCTTATGCTTGAGGGATATGCCGAGGCCCGTCTTTATGACAAGGACGGGCTACATGGGGCGAAATTTACGTTGACCAACAATTTTCAAGGATGGGCGGACAAAACCAAGGAGGAGTGAGGAGTTGGATTTACAGATTTATGAAAAGTTAGATGGTATTTTGGAGGGGATAAACAATGCAGCTAAGCAGTAAGCAAAAGGAATATTGGAATAATGCCAACTGCCGCTGGAACATTAAATCCGGGGCGACCCGCTCGGGGAAAACATATTTGGACTATTACATGATTCCTCGAAGGATCCGTACAGCAAGGGGAAAAGACGGATTAGTGGTGATTTTGGGTAACACAAAGGGAACGCTACAAAGAAATATTATTGAGCCATTGCAGAAAATTTTTACACCAGCTCTTGTTTCTGATATTCGATCAGACAACACAGCCATGCTATTTGGGGAGAAGTGTTATTGTTTGGGGGCGGACAAGGAAAATCAGGTGGATCGAATTCGAGGTGCTAGCATCAAATATTGTTACGGAGACGAGGTGGTAACTTGGCATGAAGGGGTTTTTCATATGCTAAAAAGCCGATTGGACAAGCCCTACAGCTGCTTTGACGGCACCTGCAACCCAGAAAGCCCAAATCACTGGTTTTACAAATTTTTGAAAAGTAATGCCGATATTTATTTGCAAAACTACACATTGGATGACAACCCGTTTTTAGGGAAAGAATTTGTGGAAAATTTGAAGAAAGAATATAAAGGGACGGTTTTATACGATCGATACATACTAGGAAAATGGGCGTTGGCAGAAGGATTGATTTATAAAGAATTTGCAGATAACCCTAAGAAGTTTATGATTCCCAAGGCAGATTTGCCCAAGCGGTTTGATTATATTGGCATTGGCCACGATTTTGGTGGAAACAAATCCAACCATGCTTTTGTGGCTACGGGAATCTCCTTTGATAACCATATGTACAAGCTTAGAGCCAAAAGTCTACCGGCAACGGGCATGGGGTTTCCAGCGTTGGAGAAAGAGTTTTGTGCTTTTGTGGAAGGGGTGATTCGGGATTATGGGTATCCCAACGGTGTTTATTGTGACAGTGCCGAGCAAACCATGATTAACAGCTACCGTCAGCACACTACATACCCCATTTACAATAGCATTAAGCGGCCCATTAACGACAGGATTCGTTGTACATTATTGCTGATGGGTGGGGAGAGATACCACGTTGTCGAAGGGGAATGCGAGGACCTTGTAAAGGGGCTTACTACGGCGGTGTGGGATAGTCAGGTTTTAGAAGACAAGAGATTGGATAACGGCAGCAGTGATATAGACATTTTAGATGCCGATGAGTACAGTTTTGAATATAATATTTATAGATTGGTGGGGAATTATGATGCTTAGAACAGTATGGGAGTACATTTTACGGATTTTTGGGGTAGAGGTAACGAAGACAACGGGGGAACAATGGGCAGAAAATATGGGTTTTACCCAAAAATATGAGGCAACAGAGGGAGTGAACTTTACGGCGATTTTTGCAAATAAGCTTTCAACCCTTGCCATTAACGAAAGTTCAGCGGATGTGGTTGGAAACAACGGCAGGGTGACTTTCCTTGACCAATGCCTAGGAGAAGTTTGGGAGCGAATGAAGCCAGTGATTTCCCGCATGTTGGGGACAGGGGGATGTGTGATTGTTCCCTATGTAAGGCTTGGGAGAATTCAATTTGATATTGTATCTCAGGAGCGAATGGTCATTCACGAAAAGCAAGGCAACCACATTACCAGAGCCACAGTTTTAGCCGATAGCGTAAAGCAGGGGGAGAGACAATATTTCAGATGGGTGAATTATCAGGTGACCGGTGAGAACCTTTATATAACAAATAAGGTGACAGATCAGTGGGGTAACGATGCATTTTTAGACCAATGGGCGGAAATTGAGGATAAGGCCATTGCTGGAGTGGATCGGGTGTTATTTGCATACTTCCAATCTCCTGTGGATAATCGTAAATTCAGCGATGAATATGGTGTGCCAATTACCTATGGCTGTGATAGTTTGATTCAGGAGATTTTTGATTGTTTTGCACAAATTCAGGATGAGTATAAGTTAAAAGAGGTAAAGATTTTCGCTGATGAACGCATGTTTCAAAAGGACCCCAAAACAGGAAAGTACCGCATGCCTAGCAAAATGTATTTTGCAGCCCATGGCAAGGAAAACGGGGATATGATTGAGGTTTTTAGCCCTGAAATTCGTCACAGCAGCTATTATGAGCGGTTACAATATTTATTTGGGCTTTTAGAAAAATGTATTGGTACTAGTAAGGGCATTTTAACGGCACCAGAAACGAGAGGGGCTACGGCCACAGAAATCAAGGCGGGGCTTTATGACACCTATGCTATGATTGGTGACATTCGTCTTACGGTGGAAAAGGGTGTACGAGATTATCTTTATGCTTGCAACGTACTTGCCAACTATTACGAGTTGACGCCCCTCGGGGATTATGGCGTTCGATTTGACTGGTCGTATGAGATGATTGAAAGCAGTAGTGAAACTTGGGGACAGTTTAAGGATGCCTTGGAGCTGGGGATCAAAAGCAAGGTGGAACTGAGGCAATGGTTAAATCCCAACGAAACCTGGGATGAGGCACAGAAAACTTTGCAGGACATAGATGGATGAAAAGATTATGGGGCGTTGCCCCAAACCCTATGAACTTTTGTAAAAGTTCAATCAAAACTTTTATTAGGCTTGCTATCAGAGTTTGGAGTTTGGGGTTTAATTAAACCGAAAGGATTAGGTTCTTCGGTGTTGGGTACAGGGTTCCAAGGTCTAATCCTTTTGAGTTTAACATTTAATTGAGACGAAAGGATAGATTCTTTCAAAAAGGGTCAAGGGACAACGTCCCTTGCAGGGGTATTGGGGACAGAGTCCCTAAGATCTTCATACTTGTCTTTGGGCATAGACGTTAAACAAGCCTTTTTGATTGCCCGAAAGGGTATTATCACTGCAAGCTACCCGTGTCTAGGGATAAAAGAGGCGGCTCGGCACCGGGACTGGCCGGAGAAAAAGGATAGAGTCTTCATTATGAACATCAGGAGAATTGGAAGGAGACGAAAAATATGGAATGGTTAAAAGAAATTTTAAAAGGGTTGGAAAATCCACAGGAATTGGAAAAGAAAATTGCCGAAGGGATTGGCAAGAACTTTGTTGCAAGAGGGGATTTTAATGCGCTAAACAACACCAAAAAAAGTTTGGAAACACAGTTGTTGCAACTGCAGGAAGGCTTACATAAAGAGGGCGATTTTAAACAGAGACTAGAAGAATTGGAACATAAGATTGCTCTGGAGAAAGAAGAAGCATTGAAAAAGGAAGAGGAGGCCGCTCAGGAGGTTTATCTGAAAAACCGCTTTAATCAGGTTATTGGAGAGAACCAGTGGCGAGATGAACTGACTGAAAAAGCGGTTTTTGCTGAGTTTAAGACAGCCGTAACCATGGAGGTCAACAAAGGCAAAGAGGACAAGGAAATTTTTGAGGAATTGACCAAAGACAAAAATTACTTTTTGAACCCCAATAGACCTTTAGAGATGATGGGTATGGGGCGTGTGAGTATGACCAGTGTGGAAGAAAACAAAATGAGAGCATTGATGGGATTATCTTTAAAGAACTGAGAGGAGAGAGACTTTATGGCAAACAGCATTGTTTTGGCAAAGAATTATACAAACTTAATTGACGAGGTTTATAAAACAGCTTCGGTAACCGCTGACTTAATTAGTGATAGTAATATGATGAAGGCAGGGGGCAACGGTAACGAGATTTTATACCCGCAAATTAGTGTTTCTGGTTTGGGCAACTACGACCGAAACAGCGGCTATACCAACGGTTCTGTGGATGTGGTTTGGAAAACAGCTACGTTCAACTATGACAGAGGCACAAAGCTTTCCATCGATACCATGGACGACGCAGAAACTTTTCAGGTTGCTTTCCATATGGCTGGGGCAACGCTACAAAGAGAAAAGGTTGCCCCAGAGGCTGATGCCTTTACCTTTGCAACCTTGGCAGGAACAGCAAGTATTTCTGTGGCAGCGCCGGGAAGTTTTGGAGCAGGTGAGGCGTTCTTAGAGGCTTTGATGGCAGCAAAAAGCAAAATGGACGAAGATGAGGTTCCTGAGGAAGGTAGAATTTTATACGCTACCCATGCCCTTTTAAATAGCGTCATGGCTTTGGACACCACAAAATCCAAAGAGGTTTTGACCAGCTTCGAAGTGATTCGCAAAGTACCCCAGAGCCGCTTTTATACCGCTATTGACCTTATGGATGGCAAAACAACAGGGGAGGAAGTGGGCCACTATAAAAAAGCGGTGAATGGCAAGGATATCAACTTCATGATTGTACATAAAGGGGCAGTCATTAAGTTTGACAAGCACGTTGTGGGCGATGTCATTGATCCTTCGGGAAACCCTGACGCTGACAGCTATATTGTAAAATATCGTAAATACGGAATTGTAGACGTTTACAAAAATAAAGTAGCGGGCATTTATTTGTCTCACAAAGCTTAAGGAGGAGGTTTTATAATGGCGAAAATGATCGGGCTTGGCGCAAAAACTGAAAAAGATGAGGTAGACTTGAGTCTTTTTGCTGAGGAGAATAAAGAATTACAGTCAGAAATTGAGAAACTTCGTAAAGAAAAGAAAAAAGTTCTTGATGAAAATAAGGCCTTGAAGAAGGCGCTTGATTTGCAGAAGAAAGAAGCGGACAAAACGGGGATTTCAGAGCAGTCAGAATCGGTGAAGTAAGAAAGGGGGTATAGGCTATGGCTTATGCGTCCTATGAATTTTATAAGAATAGCTTTGGGGGAAATGACATCCCCCTGGCTGATTTTGATCGACTTTCCATGCGGGCGTCGGAGTATATCGACATGGTCACTTTTGGGCGGGCGACTACCTACCACGATGAGTACGCCTTGGTGAAAAAGGCTTGCTGCGCCGTTGCAGAAGCATTCAAAATCAACGAGGAAGGCGGCGGAATTGTGGCGGAGAGTGTTGGGAAAATTATGAGAAATTATGCTGCTAGTGTTACCAACACCCCTACGGAGGAGGAACGTCTTTCCATTGCTGTTTGCCGTTATCTGCTACCAACGGGGCTTTTATATTTGGGGGTGTAGGGTATGAATTCCAACGAAGTATGTACTGTATTTAATAGATTTTATGACCCCATTTATCGTAAATATATTATGCAGCCAACGGTAATTGAAGGGATTTTTTGGCAGGAAGAAATAGGGGCAAGACTTAACAAAGAGGGGCTTTATGAGGTCAACGAGGTACATATTTTTATTCCTTTTACGGTCAAATCCAATAGAAGTTTTGGTATTGCCAGAGAGTTTGAAATGAATCCTACGGCATATTTTACTTTACGGCCTGAGGATAAAATTATGCAGGGTGTTTCTTCTGGGAAAAGCCTTACTATTTTATCGGTAAACACCTTAGATTATGGCAGTAAAGGTTTGCAGCACTGGGAGGTGGTGGCCAAGTGAGCAATTCTGTGAGCTTTCAAAGTTTGGATGAGTTAAAGAAAAAACACGGCTTAGGAGGAGACGGCAGGGTACAGCGATATATTGATCAAGAAGTTGTGCGGCTTATGGCTCCTTTTACACCCCTTGACACAGGGGCTTTGCAAAAGGGTATTAATGCCAAAAATGGAGAAGTGGTTTACTCTGCTCCCTACGCAAAAATGCTGTATTATGGCAAGGTGATGGTGAGCCCTAGCACGGGTTCACCTTGGGCTAGAAGGGGAGAGGAAAAAGTCTTAACCCAGCGGTCGTTACAATTTAACGGGGCACCCATGCGAGGGGCCTACTGGTTTCTACGCATGAAAGCACAATTTGCTGAGGAGATTTTAAAGGGGGCAGGGAAAATCCATGGAAACTAAGAGTTTAAAAGAATTCATTAGAGAGTACCTTATTAGCTGTCCATTTCTAAAGGATGGGGTGTTTCATGTGGATTATCTAGGGATTTGTCCCACGGAATACAGCATTGACGGTGTCCCTGCTAAGAAGGAAATAAAAACTTATATTGACGGCAGTGCTTTGTGCCAGTTTGTATTCACCTTTGGCAGTGTGGAGGAATACGGCTGTGATGTGGATACGAACCTTGGAAATAGCGGGTTTTATGAGAAGTTTGCCACATGGCTAAAAGAAAAAAGTCGGATAAAACAGCTTCCTTACTTAGGAAATATGCGTGAACCCTTATTCATAGAGGCAGAAAACGAGGGTTATGTCACTGACGCTAGGGAGAACGTGGCAAGGTATCAGATACAATGTCGTTTGATTTACTTTGAGAAAGGAGAAAAAATAGTATGATAAACGAAACAGTGATGAGACATCAAATTGCAGATTATTTAAATACAAGCACCAATGGCACCCCCAGTTTTGCTTTGATGGGGGTGGGATTTAACACTTTAGATGAGAATCCCAATGCACAGACGGATGGGAAAACTTATATTCATCAAAAGGCCCAGACAAGTCAGATTAAGAATTACCAGACCCAGTTCCCCTTTGATACGGATTTGATCGCTTCAGAGGAGGCGGTAATGGCCCTGTATAGCATTGGTAGAAATCAAAAAACAGGTGCAGAGGCGGAATTGGAATATGTGCGTGTGGAATTGTTTCAGCCCGACGCAACATTGGAAAATACTTTCGCTGCAAGAAAATTTAAAGTGGCAGTGGGTGTGACGGGAATTGCTGGAGCAGGGGGAGAGAGTGTTAGGGTGACGGGAACTTTACATGGTGTAGGTGATCCTGTTTATGGCACTTTTAACACCACAACAAAAACTTTTACGGAAACAGCATAATGTTTGTGAGGGTTTAGGGGGATTTTTATGGGTACTTTTCAAACACGGGAAACAAAACGAGAGGTAGAAATTTTAGGGCGACGGTATTTGGTGGACTTTGGCAGAGATACCATTGCATTTGTTTTAAGGCGGGTTCAAGAGGAATTTAGAAAAAATCAGGAAAAAGATAGAGACGGCTTGGGACAGACAGAGGGTTTTGCTGAGATGTTGAATGAGGAAAAAGCATTACTAAAAGAAGCCATTGGCGAAATATTAGGCTGCCCTCAAGAGGCGGACGCTATCTTTGCTGGTAATGATACAGCTGTACTGCACAGGGACGTTTATACTTTTTTGGTTGAAGAATACATCCAGGTGATGAGGAAAAAGTCCTCCTATGATGTGGAAAGGATTGAGGGTTATGAATCTTTTGATTGATCCATTGCCAAAAAACGTATATATCGATGGAAAGGAATACCCCATTCGTTGGGAATTTCGGGTGGGAATTTTATATGAATTATTAATGATGGATGAGGAAGTAAGGGGGGCTGAGAAGCCCCTTCTTGCGTTACGTTTATTTTACCCGAAAATTCCCGAGAATTGGCAAAGGGGTTTGGAGGGGATTCAGTGGTTCTATGCCGGGGGAAAGGAAGAAAAGGGTTCAAAAAGAAAGAGAATTGGAAAGAAGAAGCAGCGGATTTATTCTTTTGAATATGACGCCTCTTATATTTACAGTGCTTTTTTAGAGCAATACGGGTTGGACTTGACTGAAGTTCGCCAGTTACATTGGTGGAAGTTTCGGGCATTATTTCAAGGGCTTCGGGAGGACACAGCCTTTTCAAAAATTATGGGTTACCGAGCCATGGAGACTACCGATGCCATGGGCAAGGAGCAAAAGGAGTTTTACCGTAGGATGAAAGAGGTTTATCGTCTTCCTAGTGCAAAAGCAGAGGAAGAGAAATTTTCCGCTATTGAACATGCCCTCTTAGCAGGAGGAGACTTAACTAATCTAATATAATTTTACTTTTTGGAAAGAGGTGAGATAGGTGGCATACAATTACGATGGATACTTAACCTTTGGGACGAAAGTAGATGAAAGAGGTTTCGAAAAGGGCGTTGCTGATATGAGAGAATTGGCAAATATCAGTGCAAAGGCAATCGAAACAGGCTTCGCTGGTATAACTGGAAAGGTTTCTTTGTTTTCAACAAACGTTGCCAATAGTTTAGAAAAAATAACGGGGCAAGCCTTGGCTCTTGGAGATGGAGCAAAGGTGGGAGTGGACAAAAGCTATACGCAAGTGGAGAAAACCATGAGTAAGCTGGAAAAAACGGTAGTTTCTATTTCAGAAGCATCCCTGCAAAAGGCGAAGGAGCGAGCGGTTTCTTATCAGGAGTTAGGTTCTCTTTACTTGAAATATATGAAAGAAGGGCTAGAGGAGCAAACTTCCACGGCAATTTCTAACATGGAGTGGCAGGTGGATTCTAGCGTGAGGGCTTTTGCCGAAGCGAACAAAAAAGCCGCCCCTCAATTTCGAAAGGCCGCCAAAGAGCTAATGGCGGTTTATAAGGATGCCTTAAATGAAGGTACAGATGAGGCTTTTCGGTTGGTAACAACGAGGATTGAGGATATTGCCATCCAAGCTCAAAAACAGTACGAAGCAATCATTCATGAAAAAGAACGTATGGAGAAGAAGTTATCAGCTTTCGGGGATTTGTTTTCCTATGATAAAGAAGGCGAGATAAAGCTTGAAAAAGTAGACCAGCAAATTGATTATTTAGAAAAGTATATGGAAGTTTTAGAAAAGCTTCAGGAAAAAGGAGTTTCTGATGGGCTGTTCAATGAAATTTTGGGGATGGATATGGAAGATGGAATGGCCTTTGGTGATGAACTCCTTTCGAAAAGTGATGCTTTTTTTGACAAATATACTGAAACGTGGGAAGAAAAGCAAGAGTTAGTAAAAGAAATTGCAGCAAAATTTTATGAAGATGAGTTGAAAACCTTGGAAGAAGAGTTCACCTCCAAAATGGAGCAGACATTGGAAGAGGTGCCTTCTATATGCCAAGGTGTAGGTGTAGATGCTATGGATGGGGTAATCAACGGCATGGAGAGTAGGCGTAGTGAAGCTATTGCCACTGCTAAAAGTATTGCCGATGCAATTATCAAAGAGCTGAAACGTGCCACAGAGACGGCAAGTCCATCCAAGAGAGCGGCAAGAGAAGTCGGTAAGCCGATTACGCAGGGCGTAGTTAAGGGTATGAAAGATGCCTACGACCCAAGGGAAATGGAACGGTATGCTGACCGCATGATGGCAGATGTGGGGCAAGCCCAAAGTAAGGCGGCACAGAGTGTCTTGCATAAAAACACTTCAAACATTTGGAACAGTTCCACTTACAACGGCGGAGATTTCGTATTGAAAATTGAAAAGATGGTGAATGACGGAAAAGGTTCTGTTTCCAGCCTATTGCAGGAGGCAGAATTCTACCGCAAACAAAAAGTATCGGCGACAGGAGGTGTATAATTCTTGGAGCCTTATTTTATTTTTAAGGGAAAAAACAGCAAGGATATGGGGGTTTTGATTTCAGCTATGCCTGATATCGTCAAGCCAAAACGTAGGGAAGATGAAATCACTATCCCTGGGCGAAACGGGGTATTGACCATAGACGAAGGGTGCTATGAGGCGTATGCCCTTTCTGTGGAGTGTGGGAAGCGGGGGACGGAAAGGCTAGGGGAAATTGTGGCATGGCTAGACGGGAGTGGGGATTTAATTCTTTCCACGGAACCAGACAAGGTTTATCGGGCGAGGATTAGTAATGCCATTTCTATTTCCGATGTGATTTATTTGTATAACTCTTTTTTGGTTCAGTTTAAGGTGTTTCCTTTTAAATATTCTGTGAATAAAGCAGACGAAGAAAGAACCCTTACAGCGAAGGAAGGGGAAATCGTAACCATTTACAACCAAGGTACAGTTTACAGTGAACCCATCATCACGATTTATCGGCCATGGGGTGGAGGCGTAACACTCACGATTAATGGTGTGAATTATACCCTTACTCACGTTGATGAATATGTCACTATTAATAGTGAGATACAGGAAGTTTATAAGGATAGTATGAACAAAAACAATTCCTTTTTAGCTATGGAGTTCCCAGTTTTTAAGGTGGGTGCAAACACAATAAGTTGGACAGGGAACACAACAAGGGTAGAAATAAAGCCTAATTGGAGGTGGCTATGATAAATGGCGCAGATTTATAAGAAACTAGAAATTGATGTAAATAAAGAAGTTATGGCTATTATTACAGCCGTTCAGAAGGATGCCAAAAGTCGATATTTAGACGTTGTTTTGCTGGATGGCAGTACAGCTATTAATCTCACGGGGCATGAAGTTGGGATATACGGAAAAAAGGCAGATGGGACGGAGATTTACAACAACGGTGTAATTACCGAAGCAACAAATGGACGTTGTCAGTTTGAATTGACAGACCAAGCCCTAGCAGTGGCGCAGGACTTGGAAGTACAGATTGTGATTTATCACAACAACGTAGAGATTTTACAAAGTTTGCCGTTCAAAATCAAGGTGGTAAAAAGCTTGATTTCAGAGGGTGCAGTGGAAAGCAGTAATGAATACGGCGCATTGGTTGTATTGTATCAGAATCTTTATGAAGCTTATGATTTAATGACTACCATGGTGCAAAATATCGGTGTACCCGGGGCCATTGCGGCAGGGCTTACCATAGATACCATGTGGGATGCATGGGAATTTATGTGTAATTACTTAAAGGTGGATTTGACAAACCTGTTACAAAATGCAATCAATAACAATTCTGTGGATGGGGTGATACAAAGGATTGGCGAAACCACGGATACAGGGGCAACAGAGAACACAGGTGGTGTTTTGGGGAAATTAAATACTTTGCTAACTCGTGGGTGTATAAAGAGTGTTCAACGAGGTCTTAGAAGTGGTGCAAGTGGAACCAGTGCTGCAATAGAAATAATTATAAAGTCGGTAGACCCTTCAAAATGCTTTGTAATTCTTAATAATGGTGGAATCGGAAGTGGGTCTACTTCATTTTCTTATATTTACAGTTTAACTGACGTGATGCTTAAGATATCTCCTAATTATTATGTAAGTGGTTCTTTTTATCATTTCTATGTTTCATGGCAAGTAGTTGAGTTCTATTAAAAAGGGGGGATAACATGTTTAATTACGCACAATTAAACGAAGAAAATATTTGTATTGGGATATCTCAGCTTTCTGGAGAAGTCCATTCACCTCGTATGATTTTACTGGAAAATCAAAATGTGTCATTACTAGGGAAAAAGTATAACAAGGGTTTATGGGATGAGGTGGAACAGCCAGAACCTACACCAGAGACACTTTCACCAACGGAACAGGCAATTTTGCAAACAGCAATCAATACGGAATATATAGCTTCTTTGATGGAAGTTAAGGCGTAAGGAGGAATGAAAGATGATAGTTAGCTTAATGAAAACAATGATTACACGGGGTGCATTTGACAAAGAGGACATGTTGAAGAAGATGGACGTTTTCCTGTTGAACAACCGAATTACAGAAACAGAGTATAACGAGTTAGTGACATTAATGGGGTGATTTGATGGTTACCATACATGAAAAAAACAGCATAGCATTTGATACTTTGGGCTTGGGGGCATTGCTTCCGAGCCTTTGTAATGTGTCGGAAGAATTAAACGGGTTGTATGAATTAAAAATAGAGCATCCCTATGATGAAGGCGGCAAATGGAAACATATTGAAAAGGAACGGATTGTTTTTGCATCTACACCAAAGGGGAAACAACCTTTTCGCATTTATCATGTAAATTCTGATATGGGTGGAATAAAAGTTTATGCCCGTCATGTGTTCTATGATTTGCTGGATAATCTTTGCTTGAATGTGAATGCAGGTACGCCGCAGGTTGCTTTAAACGCCATAAAAGGCTCTTTAGCTTATACAGTACCGTTTGTTCTATCAACAAATATGACAGGTACAGGACGGGTTGCATTGAAGAATGCAAATCCCGTCTCTGCACTGCTAGGCATGGATGAAGATAAGGACAGTTTTGTAAAGGCTTTTGGTGGAGAGATTCTTCGTGATTGCTTTAATGTAACCATGAAACCCTCCATCGGACAGGATAGGGGCGTTGCCATTCGATCTGGAAAAAACCTTGTGGGGCTTGAAGTGAGCGAAGATATTTCCAAGGTGGCCACAAGGATTTATGCCTATGGCAAGGATGGGGTTGCAATGTCTGGCGGATATCGGGATAGCTCATATATCAATGCCTATATTAATCCGAAAATCTCCGTATTTGAAGATAGCGGCCTATCCGCCTATGAACTACCAAGTGCAGTACAAAAGCTGTTTGATGGCGGTTGCGACTTGCCCAAGGTAAATATCAAGGCGAATTTTCAGATGCTTTCTAAAACAGAGGAATACAAGGAGTATGCTGTTTTAGAAGATGTTCAACTAGGGGATGTTGTAACAGTTTCTAATGTAAAGATGGGGTTTCATAAAAAGGCAAAAGTGATTTCCTATGAATGGGATTCTTTGTTAGAGCGATACGAAAGAGTGGAATTAGGCGATTTTGTTGCCGACTTGACTTCTTCAATTACCAGTGGAGAGAAAAGTTTGTCAACTGCTGTAAGTGCAAAAAGTACCGCAAGCACTGCAGCGACGGATGCACAAACGGCGCTAGAGAAAATCTCAGGGAAGGTAATAATTAACGATGCAGGGCTGTATGTCTGTGTGGATACCAATTCGCTGGATACCGCAACGAAGGTATTTCACTTTGGTAATCTAGGGTTGCGGTTTAGTAATACAGGAGTATACGGTTCATATAAAACCATTATTGATGAGAATGGAAATCTGGTGATGTGAGGGGTGAGGCGGTGAATCAAGATGAAATTTCAGAAAAGCTGGTAGAGGTAGATGCACGAAGTAAAAGCAACAAACACAGATTGGGTGCCGTGGAAAAACGCCAGGATAACCTTGAACAGCTTACCAATGCTTTTTCTGTGATGCAAAAAGAGCAGGAATATATAAAAGAGGATGTTAGTGAAATTAAGGCGGATGTAAAAACTTTAGCGGAGAAGCCAGCTAGGCGGTGGGAAAATATTGTGGAACGAGTGTTGTCGGCCATGATTGGTGCGGTGGTTGGCTTTTTTCTTTCAGGGGGGCGGTTGCCCTGAAAAGAAGAAAGAAAACATTCTCCAAAAAAGCAGTGCAAGGGATTCTGTATATCGCCTTATTTGATTTGCAGCTTTCTTATTTACTTGCTTTTTTGGGAAGAGAGCAGATAGCAGAAACACTGTCCATTACCGTAGTGACAGAGGTTATTGCTGTGATTTTAGGATATTTTTTAAAGGCTTACTTCGAAACTCGGGAGGAAGAAAAGGTTCGGCTGATTGAACAGCGGAGGGAAATAGAAGAAAAGCAGGTGTTTGTCGAAGGCCTAAGAAAAGGGCTGGAGGATGATGGGGCTAGTTAAATTATGACAGCGATAAGAAGCTGAAAAAAATTGTGAAAAGGAGGGATTAAAATGACCTATTTAATAGAAAATTGGTTTTTGTTTATTGCTTTGGCGGCTTTATTTGGTGGCATTGGAGCAACAGCTTATTACTTTGCTGGGGTGCCTAGGAAAAAACAGATAGAAACAATTAAAAAATGGCTATTGTTTGCATGTATTGAGGCGGAGAAAGAACTGGGTGACGGAACAGGTCAGTTAAAACTACGGTATGTTTATAATTTATTTATTACAAGATTCCCTAGTGTGGCAAAAATAGTGCCATTTACCGTATTTTCCTTATGGGTAGATGCTGCGTTAGAAGAAATGCGAACCATGTTGACGCAAAATAAAGCCATTCGGGAAGTGGTAAAGGGGGAAAAGGTATGACTGGGCAAGAGTTGGTAGCCTTTGCTCGTTCCAAGTTGGGTACACCGTATGTGTATGGTATGAAAGGGACGATGATGACCCAGGCAAATTATAACTATTTGCAGAGTAGATATGGTAAAAAGTGTGTTTGGGATAGTGATGAGAAGAAAGTGGGAAAGGTATGTGTCGATTGTTCAGGGCTGATTTCTTGGGCAACGGGAGTGATACTCGGTTCATCCCAAATTTATGATTGGGCAATTAGAAAAGAGTCTATTACCACCATAAAAAATGCACCTAAGGGCGCTTTGGTTTGGATGCGTGGACATGTGGGTATTTATACAGGACTGCGGAGCGGGATACCTTATTACATAGCCGCAGATGGCTCTGCTTATGGGGTGCGAGAGGTACCCCTTAGTAAAAACAAATTTACCCATTGGTTATTGATGGACTATATTACGTATGAAAGAGGGGATGGGGAGATGGTCGAAAAGGGGAAAATTATAGTTGACGGTGAGGAGGTTCCTGTGGAACTGATCTTTAAAGATGGCACAAATTATGTAAAGGTGCGAGATTTAGGGGAAGCTCTTGGATGCAAGGTAAGCAGTAACGGGAAAATTGCAGTATTGGAAAGGCAATAAAGAAGGCTTCCCAAGCGTGACTTCGGTGGATGGTATGAGACTTTCTTTACATTCCTTAGAATCTTACAGATTTACTTCCAGAAATTCGTAGGGGATAACCATATTATGTAAAGTGTAAGGATAGTTCTAATACTTTCCTAAGACGTTGGGAGGAAAAGCACAAGAGAGTTCTCTATAAAAGCCAACGTGAAAAAGCAGAGATCATGAATGTTTGATGGTTGATAAACACTATTTTTAGGTTTGAATGAAAAACTTAGAGAGTGTGAAACAATTTTTCTGCAAATTAACTTTCTATGATTTTTGTATATGTCAATAAGATCCTTTCAAAATGGGGTTATTTTAATAATTATAAACGTCCTTCAAACATGATTGACAGTAGACCTTACCCTAATTTCGGATCGGTAGGCTCCACTTTTTTGTTGCTTCAAATGTTGCTAGATAAAAAGAGCCTTTCGCAAAGCTGATAACCTTTCGTATGTCGGAAGAAAACGTGAAAATCGGGCTAATAACATCCCAACAAACATACATGGCGTTAGGATAATAAGCATCCCATTTTTCAGTAATCTCAAGCATCCGTTCATGTGCAACTGCTTCTTAGGGTGCCTGATAAATGGCTTTAAAATCTGTAGCAGATTTTCTTATCCTTATCTGCTACATAAAAAAATGAAAAGAAGAGTAAGTTTTACATCGAATAAAAAGGGTGGCTATGAGCCACCCGATTTTTTTACCATTTAGGAATTACTTCAATCCAATAATTGTCGGGATCGTTAATAAAATAGATTCCCATTTCAGGATTTTCAAAGCAAATACAATCCATTTCTTTATGCTTTTCATGTGCGGCATCAAAATCTTCGGCCTCAAAGGCAAGATGGAACTCATTTTCTCCTAGGCTATATGGCTCCACACGATCTTTGAGCCAAGTCAATTCTAAAGTAAAATCTGTTACGCCGTCACCTAGATAAACTAATTTCCAGCTGCCGTCAGGGGATTCTAGTCTCCGAACTTCCTTTAAACCAAGGGCATCTTCATAGAATTTCATGCTTTTTTCCAAATTTAAAACATTAAAATTATAGTGGTTAAATGTGAACATAAGCCGCCTCCTTTTTCTTCTGTGTCATTATACATTAGTGATGGTCATGATCGTGACCGCAGTTACAATCGTGATGGTGGTGGTCGTGACCACAGGTGCAATCATGATTATGATGATGCTCGCCTTCAGGACTTGCTAAGGACTGGTATCCGTTATCGGCAAAAATCATACCCACCTTATCGACAATTAGCACCTTTTGCTCATGGGAAGATGCATTGTCAATGGCTTCCATCATACGATCCATAATATCTTGTACCGTGCAAACGGGGGGCAGCGCACCCATAAGGGTTTGCATAGCCACTTTTCTTGTTTGTACAGGTAAAGTTTCAAAGCTGTTTCTTGTTTTCTCGATAAAGGTATCGAATAAAATATTTTTGTCATCTTGGGTGGCAGGTGGTAAGTTTCCAGGCAGGTCGAAATGGAAGAGTTCATCATTCAGACTTCCAAAGAAACACTCACGAATAAATTCCTCTGTCATAAGAACTTTTTTGGTATCTTCGCCAAAGCCTTCAAAAGAACCAATTTTTTGTAGTAGTTCATACTCCTGACGGCCAATTTCGTTTGCATGATCGATAACGGGTTCTACCGCATGTTCAAGCTGTTCGTTTAAAGTATCTAAATAAGCCGCTTTTTCTGTTAGATTCCATTCACCGCCAACAAATTCGCAAACAGCATGGTATAAATCGGCGTAGGAAACATCCTTTTGCGTCAACTCGGTAAAAGTATAGGTGAGAGAAAGCATTAAAATCAAAGAGTTGATATCATGGAGGATACAAGAGAAATATTCCTCAATTTCTTCTAAGCTTTCAAACAGCTCATTCATCTCTTCATATGCTGTGGCAAGGTCTTCATCGGTTAGCTTGTGGGGCAAAAGCATACGTTTTGTACCCAAAGCCTCTGCAATTTTGCCGAAATATTTCCCATAAAGAGGGTTGGTTTCGGGGCAGCAAAAACCTTCAAAAGCTTTCAAGGATATTGCGATAAACTCCTTGCTTTCCCCTGCAAAGGCAACGTTTAAACACTGTTTTACCTCAGTGTAAAACTTATCTCTGGCAACCCAAAGGGGGATACACTTTAAAAGTTGACCCATATAGCTTTTTTGATCCAATACTGTTTCTGCACTTTCCATAAAAGCATGACAATCTGCAAAGAATAAGGACCAATCAACCTGTTTTTGAACCACATTATCCTCTACATATTTTCTTAATGCAATTTGGTCGCTAATTAGTGTGGAAATGATATTCCACTGGGAAAAATAACTATATATTGTTTCATATATAGATAAAAGACGTTTTTTCAGTTCCATACATTCTTCCAAAGCTTGAATACGCCCTTGGGCATCGCCCTCCAGCAAATCTTCTAAGTTTAGAAGATGACTGCGGATTTCCTTTCTAATTTCGGCAACGTCTTGTGGAATATCAAAGGGAAGGGCAGTGACACCTTTTTCCTCCTCCTCCATAGCGCTCAATAAAAGCAACAACAGGCTGCCTACAGCTTGCTGATAAATATAGTCTGCTGAAAGATGTCTTATATGTTCCTCTGTTGCATGATTAGCCAAAAGAAGATCTCCTTTCTAAATTTCAAATTTCAAAACAAGTTTCCCATATATTATAAAAGAATTATTGGAAAAGTACAATGAATCTTTTCATTAGAAAAACAAATAGTATTTCATTTTGTTTCAAAAATAGCATTTTTTTTATGAAACAGAAACGCCTTAAATATTGGAAAATAAATCTATGCAATAATTCTAATTTAAATTAATATTAAGATTTGTTTAAAACAGTCGATTTATTTCTATGTTATAATACTTCCGGGAGCCGACTAGCTGTTTCTCGAAAGAAAAAGTTCTTTTGATGCTATTTGATCGGAGCAAAGAATAAAAGAAAAAGAGGGGGAAGTATGAGCATTGTATTATTAGTAGGTGTTTTAGGAGTAATTTGTATATTCGGAAGTATGGTATTAGCAGGCCTGGGCATATGGACCTTGGCTATAAAAAAAGATTCGCTGCCTAAATGGGGAATTGCCCTTTGGCTACTCATAGTCTTAGCTGGTATAATTCTGATTGTGGGAGGGCTTAGTCTTCTTGGGATTTTTGGAAATTTGGTCTAAAGTTAAGATGAAATTAAGCTATTTGTGTGTCATAGAATTGGATATTTCCTGGAAAGCTTGCAAAGTGTAAAGGCTTTCAGAACTACAGGTACTTGAGATATCTGTAGTTTTGCGTTAATCAGGATATAAGTTTGGGAATCTGAGCCTTGCTTTTATAAAGGGTCAGAGGTTTTAGTATAATCCATCCATATTAGGTATTATATTCTTGGCTTAGGGAAAACTGAGAAGGAAATATATCTTAGGAGGGACGATACATGGAGTTAAGAGGGAGTAAGACAGAACAAAATCTTCTTGCCGCTTTTTCAGGTGAGTCAATGGCGGCAAACCGTTATACTTTTTATGCGGAAAAGGCTCATGAAGAGGGTTATGAACAAATTAAAGGTGTTTTTGAGGAGACTTATGCCAATGAGGTTCAGCATGCAAAAAGAATTCTGACCTTTTTAAATGGTATCGGTACTACAGAGGCGAACCTAAAGGCTGGAGCCTATGGCGAACACGAAGAATGGACAGAAATTTATAAGGCGATGGAAGCAACGGCAAAGGAAGAAGGTTTCACAGAAATTGCCGCTTTCTTTAAAAACGTTGCAACTGTGGAGAAAGAACACGAAGAACGATATCAGGCTTTACTCAAATTAATGCAGGATAAAAAAGTATTTTCAGGGGATGATAGCACCGTTTGGGTTTGTATAAACTGCGGCTATGTCTATGTGGGCAAAGATGCTCCTAAAAAATGCCCTGTATGCCTGTATCCTCAAGCATATTTTGAAAGAAAAGCAGAAAATTATAAAGAGTAACTTTTTTGGGGTATACACCCATTTTCAATAAGTAAGGGGGAGGTTACCCTCCTCATACATATGATGAAACGAATGTTTGAAAAGATAAAAATAAAGGCTGCCTTTTATATGCTAGGCGTTTTTTGCAAAGGGATATACCATAAGGCAGGCTACTAATGAGGATTAAAAAATGGTTTATAAAAATATGAAGGAAGCTCTTTTTATAGAGCGGACGAACCGGTTTTCAGCTTTTGTTTTGTTAGAGGGCGAAACGATACAGGTTCACGTAAAAAATACAGGACGATGCAAAGAGCTATTGATAGAAGGTGCAAAGGTTTTTTTGGAGCCATCTGATAATCCAGAGCGAAAAACAAAGTACTCCCTAATTTCCGTTTATAAGGGGGATACCTTGGTTAATATTGATTCTCAAGCCCCAAACCAAGTGGCGGCTGAGGCTTTATCAGAGGGGAGAATTCCTGAAATTGGGGATGTGACCCTTCTGCGGCGGGAGGTTAAATTTGGTGGTTCTCGTTTTGACTTGTATTTTGAGTCAGGGCAGCGTCGTGGGTTTATTGAGGTGAAGGGAGCCACTTTGGAAGAGGAAGGAATTTGCAAATTTCCTGATGCTCCAACTGCAAGGGGAAGGAAACATGTTTTGGAATTAATTGATGCCGTTGAAGCAGGTTTTGAGGCTTATATTTTATTCGTAATCCAGATGGAAGGTACAAAGGCATTTTATCCCCACTGGCAGCGGGATGCTGCTTTTTCTGAGGCTTTGGTGAAGGCGGAGAAGGCTGGTGTGAAGATATTGGCATACGATTGCAAGGTAACTGTTGACTCTTTGCATCTTTTACAGAAAGTTTTCTCATCACTGGAATGGATAAGATAGGGTATATCCATCCTTCTCAGGACATAGACTATTAAGGAATATAGTCTTTGGGGAGGAACGTGCATGAAAAAGAGGATATTGGCGGCAGTGACAGCATTTTTCTGTTTTCTGGCGCCCTTTTCTGTTTGTGCGGAAGAAGGCAGCGACAGCGGCTTGCAACTACAGTCCAAAAGCGCTGTTTTAATGGAGCAGGCAACGGGTACGGTAATTTATGAAAAAAACAGCCATGAGGCAATGCCCCTTGCCAGTGTAACCAAGGTAATGACCTTGTTGCTCATTTATGAGGCTCAAGCGGATGGTAAGTTCGCATGGACAGATTCCGTTCAGATCAGCGACCATGCGGCAAGTATGGGTGGATCTCAAGTTTTTTTGGAGCCAGGAGAAACCCAAACGGCAGCGGATTTGACAAAATGTATCGCCATTGCATCCGCCAATGATGCAGCGGTGGCTATGGCGGAATTTGTTGCTGGCAGTGAGGAAGGGTTTGTAGAAAAGATGAACGAAAGGGCAAAGGAGCTGGGCATGGAGGACTCCGTGTTTGTCAATGCCTGTGGATTGGATGCTGATGGCCATGTTTCCAGTGCATACGATATTGCATTGATGAGCCGTGAGTTGATGAAGAATTTTCCTGAGATTAAAGAATACACAACAACCTGGATGGATACCATTACCCACAAAACAAGAAAAGGTGAAACTGAATTTGGTTTAACCAATACCAATAAACTAATCAAATGGTATGAGGGGGCAACGGGGCTTAAAACAGGCTCTACAGGCAAAGCGCTATATTGCCTCTCTGGAACAGCAGAACGCAATGGTTTAAGTTTAATTGGCGTTGTTATGGCAGCCCCAGATTTTCGGATTCGGTTCCAAGAAGTCATGAAGTTGCTTGATCATGGTTTTGCAAACTATACTGTAGAAAAGGGTTATCCTATTGGGCAGGATATGGGCTTGATTCCTGTGGAAAAGGGAATGAAAGAAGGGGTAAATGCTGTTGTAAAAGATGAAATTTCTGTGTTGATGGGCAAAGGTAGTAACGGAGAATGGGAAACAAAAACAGAGCTTTTGCCATCTGTAAAGGCACCCATCGCCCAAGGAACGAAGGTTGGCGAAATGATTTACACCTTAGATGGAAAAGAAGTAGGCAGAACAGACCTAGTAGCCTTGGAAGCTGTGGATAAGGCAAGTATACATATGATGCTTGAACGGATGATGAAACTTTGGTGCTAAGGTAGCACTAATAAACCACCAGCTCTGCTGGTGGAATAAAATGTTTAGAGCAGTAGTAAACCTCCTTTGATAAGATTAAAGTGGTTCCCCAACCGCTAAATAATCAAAGGAGGTTTTGTTATGACTGACATAAAAAGTTTATCACATAGGGGTTGATTGAAAAACGAACCAACTCAAGTCTAAAAACTGCTTAAATCATAAGAATTATTTTTTCTTTCCTGTTTATCGCAGTACATTTTTTTGTCCGCTGCCTGAACAAGGCTTTCGATGGTGGTTGCATTATCCTCACCATAAATGGAGTAACCCACACTAAGGGAAAGTTTGTAGGGCAGACATTGGGAAACTTCAAAAAGGGCATGCTCAACCTGGTCCAGACAGGCTACAATCTCCTTTTCGTCTTTTGATAAGATTACCGCAAATTCATCCCCGCCATAACGGGCGAGAAAGGCATTTTTATCTGTAAAAACGTTCTTTAATATTTGGGCAACAATCACTAAAGCTTTATCCCCTTCGATATGACCAAAGTTATCATTAATTCTTTTGAAGTTATTGATATCAAAGAAGATTAAAAAAATATTTTTACTTTTTATATGATTGGAATGTTGCAAAAGATGTTGTTGAAATTGCCTGCGATTATATAACTTTGTTAGCGGATCTAGAAAAATTTCTGCTTTCATCATACTAAGATATAGCATGACGATAGAAATGACAATGGAAGGAGCGGTAGTACGCATCCATGGAAAAAACATTTCCAAGGCTTTACCCAGTAAGGGAATTGTGGAGTAAATAAATAGATGAAGGTAAATTCTTCTCTTTTCACATATATTTTCTTTTCTATACCTTGCATATGAAGTCATTGCACTTGCTAAAATGTAGCCATAAACCATGAAGTTTTGTAGGAAATATAAATCTCCTTGGTTATAATGATTTCTTTCATCCACATAAAATATCCAGTGGTGAAAAGATGAACTTAAAGTCACCCCAGTCCAAATAATTAACGGTAAGAGAAACAGGAGATTTGAAGAAGAATTACATTGTGGGTTTTCCTGAACTTCATTAAAAACAAAAATAAACCAATAAAAGCCGCCTAATGCAGTAGAGGTAGAACACACCATTATAACAAAATAATGAACCCATATTGCACTTTGTGCGGTGGTTTCCTTCATAAAACATTGCAAAGTATTTGCAGCCAAGGTTAAAATAATGAAAAAGATGACATTATAAAAAAATCTATGGTTATTCTGTTCCTGTACTGCTGTTTTGCCATGAAAAATGAGCAGTACAAACAAGATGATGCCTAATATATTTATTTCGGCAATACCTGTGTTCATATGTCTCCCCCCAAAGTTGCTTTAAAAGCATCGGCGTAATTATGTAAAATGCATGGATTTCAATGAATAACCCTGTTAGAGTTGGTCTATTTGTGGAATTTCAAATAACAGGAACGAACTGATTGACACAATGTATTTAAACTAGTACAATATAAAAATTACAACCTTTTAGTCTAATTTAATTAAATGAAATAAAAAGAAAGATTTAGTAAATTGTGTTGAAAAGCAAAATCTTATGTAAGAAATATAGAAGATAAATGGATGGAGGTAGACTTTGTGTTTAATTGGATTAATTTTGTAACCTATGCAGTCATTACCACAGCAACCCCTGGCCCCAATAATATTATGTCTATGTCAAATGCAGGACGAGTGGGATTGAAGAAATCCTACCCTTTCAATTTGGGAATATGGGTGGGCTTTATGGCCGTCATGATTATTTGTACTGTGTTAAGCAGTGTACTCCATGCATTGATGCCTATTATTAAGACCCCTATGCTCATTGTTGGGGCGGGATACATGCTATACTTGGCATATACCACTTTTAAAAGATCAGGAGAAATTGAGGAGAGACAAGTAAAAAATGGCTTTGTTTCAGGCTTGCTTTTACAGTTCATTAACCCCAAAATTTATATTTATGGCATGGTTTCCATGGAATCTTACATATTACCTCATTTTCAAAACAGCCCAATTCAGCTTCTTGGCTTTGCTATTTTACTGGCTACCATCGGCTGCTTTTTCAATCTTTGCTGGGCTACTTTTGGCTCTGTATTTAGGCTTTTATTTTCCCGCTATGCAAAGGTAACCAATACGGTAATGTCATTACTTTTGGTGTATTGCGCTTTTTCCTTATTCGCATAAGGCGAAATCTTTACCAGAGTTCTATCCTTATAATAGCAGCATAATAGCAGCCATTTTTCATTTACCATAGGTGGATGGAGAAGACTGCTTTTATTTTTTTGTTTACCAAGGTACTTTATTATATGCGAAAAAAAGTGATGTGTTAAGAGAGATACTGGGTTATAAATTTATAAGTCATATCTATTCTTCTGACGCTAAAAAAATAAGAATAGGCTCTTTAAACAATGGGGTTAAGGACTGGGAAAATAAAAAGGGTTGCATTGATAGTAAATTTAATATGAAAAAGAGCCTGAAGTATAAATACTTCAGGCTCTTTTTTGCCTCAGACAGGAGTCCTTAGAGGCCATGCTCAAAGCTTAGTGCCTTTCGTAACTAAGGGTATTGTGATTAGCCCTGAGTTTTACCAGCCATAGCTTTTTCCTGAGCTTCGATCATTTTTTTAACCATATAGCCACCAACATAACCGTTCTGTGCGGATGTTAAGTCGCCATTGTAGCCTTTTTTCAAAGGTACGCCGATTTCGTTCGCAACTTCATATTTGAACTGTTCCATTGCTGCTCTTGCTTCGGGTACGTTCATTTTATTACTTGTGCTGTTTGTTCCACTCATTTTAATTACCTCCTTGAGAATAACTTTTTTTGTGTTGCACTAATAGTATTACACCGTCGTTTATTATTATGTAGGAACATATTGGAACGACTATCGGTAGATTTTAGCAATGTTTTTCTTGTGAAGGAGGTTTTTTTAATGGGTAAAATTATCTTTTAAATGAAAGTTATTTTTATGATAGCTTAAATAATCTTCCTTTTGCAGCTTTGACAGCTCCTGTGACATGGCACTGCGATCAACAGCCAAATATTCCGCCAACTGTTGACGATTAAAAGGGATTTGAAATTTTGGTGATCCTGCTTTTAAAGATTCCGCAGAAAGGTAGGAAAGTAATTTTTCTCTTGTTGTTCTTTTTGTAATATGATCAATTTTTCCCGTGAGCATTAGATTTTTTTCTGCCAAAACTGAAAGCAAATTTCGGATCAAACGAGTATGAAAAACGCAGGCAGAGGAACAAGTATTCAAAATTCTTTTGATATCCAAAAATAAAACGGAAGTAGGTTCAACGGCAAGAACACTTACGGATAGGCCTTGGTTTTGGGAACATGCGAAGGATTCTGCAAACATTTGGGAAGGTGTTACATCGCTGAGTATGGTTCTGTTGCCCCAAAAATCGTCTTTTAGAATATGGATGCGCCCGGATAAAACCAGACCCATATAGCCTACAGGGTCTCCTTGACGAAGAATCAACTCATTTTTGGCATATTTTTTTTCTACAGCAGACAGACAGCTTAGCATGGACTGCAAATCCTTAGTGTCGATGCCCGAAAAAAGCGGTGACTTTTTCAAAATAGAAAGAGAAATCATAAAAAACTCCTTTTCGTTGTATTTCCAACAGAAACTATATGGTTATTATAGTATTCTATACCCAGAAAGACAAGACAATGAAAAAATAATTTTATAAATATATTTGGAGGTAATGAAAATGATTAGAAGAATTATTGAAATTAACCAAGATAAATGTAACGGTTGCGGATTATGTGCTACAGCGTGCCATGAAGGAGCAATTGCTATGATTGATGGTAAAGCACAGTTAATTAGAGATGATTATTGCGATGGCCTTGGGGATTGTTTGCCCACTTGCCCTACGGGGGCAATACAGTTTGTGGAAAGGGAAGCATTGCCCTATGACGAGGAAGCAGTTAAGAAAAACATGGCAGCAAAGGCTCATGCTTGCAGCTGTCCAGGAAGTCAATCCCGTACGTTGCAGCCTCAGGCGGTTCAGAATAGTTCTAAAGAACAGCCAGTGGCAGGGGTAGTGGGAAGCCAGCTTCGTCAATGGCCAGTTCAAATTCAATTGGCTCCCATTCAGGCGCCATACTTTGATGGAGCAAACCTCTTAATCGCTGCAGATTGCTCTGCTTATGCCTATGGCGATTTTCACAACAAATTCATGAAAAACAAGGTGACATTGATCGGTTGCCCTAAATTGGATATGGCTGACTATGCCGAAAAACTGCAGCAGATTATTATGCAGAATGATATTAAAAGTGTAACCGTAGTAAGAATGCAGGTCCCTTGCTGTGGCGGCATTGAAATGGCCGTAAAAACCGCACTACAAAATAGTGGAAAATTCCTTCCTTGGCAGATTGTAACCATTTCAACCCAAGGTGAAATTATCGCTTAAAGGGAAGTAGTTTCCCCCAAAAAAGTAATGTAGAGTAGGTAGTTCTCGAAAAGCCCTATTGTTTCGCATAAGTTGCGTTGCAATATGGGCTTTTTTCATGGTTTTAGTAAAAATAATGGAATTAGGAAAAAATCGATACTTTGCAACGTTAATTTTTTAGAATTACAGATTCTAGTTTTATTCATGCACATTTTAAACTTTACAAAGGTTTGTTTTGACCTTTAAATAATTGCTGGGTAAGGCTAGAAATTTTCTTTAAAAAATGTCTGAAGAAGAACACGTAAATTGCCTAAGTTTTTTGTTAACCGATGCTTTTTGATTTTAGGAGAACCGCTTGATTATATACGACTTTCGTTGTCGATATTACGCAAGCATTAAATAGGTACAGAATGAATCATTTAAGAAAAAAATTCAAATAAATTTCCTAGAAATACATAAACTAAACCTAATTTGAAAATATCTTTGTATGCTTTACGATAAAAAGCTTTAATATTTAGTTTCAAAAAAGAAATTGCTTTATGAAGTGAAAGGAGAAGAAGACCTTGGAATCTTATGATTTTTTAATGGTTTTGGCATTAATTTTGTTATCCACAAAAATGTTCGGACTAGCCACAGAAAAAGTGCATTTGCCTCAAGTTGTTGGCGCCCTTATTGCTGGTATTATTCTTGGACCCAGTGGATTTGGCATTTTAAGAGAAACGGAATTTCTATTGAAAGCCTCGGAAATCGGCGTCATTATGCTCATGTTTACCGCTGGACTAGACACAAATTTAAATGAGCTTAAAAAGACTGGTCTAATGTCTTTTTTGATTGCCATTTTTGGTGTTCTCGTTCCCCTTGTTTTCTGTGGAGGCTTATATTACTTCTTCTTTTCAGAAAGCTATACCTATACAAATTTATTGAATGCTGTCTTTATAGGGGTTATTTTTTCTGCAACGTCTGTTAGTATCACAGTGGAAACATTGAGCGAGATGGGGAAAATAAAAACTAGAGTTGGAACCACCATCATAAGTGCTGCTATTATAGATGATATTATTGGCATCATTATGTTATCAATCATTTCAGGGCTAGGCAAAAAAGGTGGCGGCAACCCTATGGAAGTGGTGGGTAAGATTTTTGGCTTTTTTGTTTTTGTGGTGGCAATTGGTTTAATTGTCCATTATCTGTTCAAAATGCTAAATGAACACCACGGCAAAAGCAAGCGGGCTGCAGTCTGGGCATTAGCATATTGCTTTTTGATGTCCTATGGAGCAGAAGAATTTTTTGGTGTGGCTGATATTACTGGGGCATATTTTGCAGGCCTAATCCTTTGCAATATTGCAAAAACGAAGACTTTTGTGGCAGAAAAAATTGCGATTGCTTCTTACCTTGTATTCTCTCCAGTGTTTTTTGCAAGCATTGGTATCAAAACAAATATAACGGGGCTAGGGAAACAAGCCTTACTTTTTGCGGCAATCCTTTTCGTTATTGCTTGTGCTACAAAGATTATAGGCTGTGGAGGGGGAGCTAAGCTTTGTAAAATGACAAATCAACAAGCTTTGGGCGTGGGAGTAGGTATGATGTCCAGAGGTGAGGTTGCATTGATGTTGATTCAAAAGGGGGTAATGCTTAAATTGGTAGAGGAGAGTATTTTCCCTGCCCTTGTTTTGGTTATTATCGCTACAGTATTGGTTACACCAGTTTTTCTAAATTTGGTAATGAAAAATTATTCGGAACACTTATCCTAGTGAAGTTTAAATAAGCGGTATCCTCTTGTTGGGGAACCGCTTTTTAAAATGCTAAAAGCAAATTGTAGAGTGTATATTTTTGCAAATAATATGCTTATTGGTGCAAAGATTTCGTTATGTTTTTGAAAAAGTGCATTATATAAATTTTTGTGGAATATCTACAAAGTGATGATAAAAATTGGAAACAGAAAAAGCTGTAAAAAGATTGACAAAAAAGGAGGTATAAATTTTTTGTTAAAAAATATACTTAAGAATGCTGAAAAAAAACAAGATATATACCATAAAATGTAAATTATCTGAAATAACTACCTAAAATTATGAATTATTCACTCGTATATTTTATGTTAAGAAACTTTTCCTGACCTTGTAAAATAAAAAATAGAGGCATATAATTCTTTCCATGGTGGTTGGATGAAGCAATATGTACAAATAAATAAGAAAAGAGATGATAATATAATGGAATCCTACGATTTTTTATTGGCGATCGCCTTGATTTTATTGTTCACGAAAGTATGTGGTCTGATGACAGAGAAGATTAACTTACCTCAAGTTTTAGGTGCCCTTGTGGCCGGTGTTATTCTCGGGCCCAGTGGATTTGGAGTTCTTCAAGAAACCAGCTTTTTAATGACTGCATCAGAAATTGGTGTAATCATGTTAATGTTTAGTGCAGGGTTAGGGACTGATGTTAAGGAGCTGAAGAGGGCTGGAGGAACAGCATGTCTTGTTGCAGCCTTAGGCGTACTCCTGCCAACCATTTTCTGTGGGGGGATTTACTATCTCTATTTTGGAGACAGTCTTACATATGCGAAATTAATTGAAACCATATTTATCGGTGTTGTTTTTTCAGCAACTTCGGTTAGTATTACTGTTGAAACGCTAAGTGAAATGGGGAAAATCAAATCTAAGGTAGGTACAATTATTATTGGTGCTGCCATTATTGATGATATTGTCGGAATTGTTGTTTTGTCCGTTATTTCTGGTTTGAGCCAGGGCGCTTCTGCGAATCCATTGTTGGTATTGGGTAAAATTCTAGGCTTCTTTGTGTTTGTAGCAATTGTGGGCACAATTGTAAATAACTTATTTAAAATACTGGATGCTTATCATGGAAGAAGCAAGCGAGTTGCCGTTTGGTCTCTTGCGTTTTGTTTTCTGATGGCTTATGTGGCTGAAGAATTCTTTGGCATTGCGGATATTACAGGGGCGTATTTTGCAGGTCTGACCCTTTGCAATATTACAAAAACAAGGGACCATGTTGGAGAGAAGATTTCAATTGCATCTTACCTATTCTTTTCCCCAATATTTTTTGCAAGCATTGGGCTCAACACCAATATTACAGGGCTGGACGCAAGAACCCTCCAATTTGCGGTTGCACTTTTTGTGGTGGCCACCCTTACAAAGATTATTGGTTGTGGATTGGGAGCAAAGGCTTTCAAAATGACAAATCAGCAGGCCTTAGGCATTGGGATTGGTATGGTTTCCAGAGGAGAAGTTGCCCTGATGGTTGCTCAAAAGGGCTTAATGTTAAGTTTGGTTACGGAAAAAATTTTCCCGGCCCTAGTTTTAGCCATCGTCGCTACGGTGTTTATAACGCCGATTCTTTTAAATATCGTAATGAAAGACTATGACGAAGAAGAAGAAGGATTTTCATGTTAATTTAAAACTTATGATTCACTACGATTTTACCATGATGAAAAAGGTATCTACGAAATTTTTGTAGATACCTTTTATTCATATAATAATTCCTTCAAGGTTTAAACTTAATGTAATTAATTAGGTAGAAAAGGAAAAAAAGTTGGAATTGGGGAAAAGTTAATATGGAACAGGAAAAGAGGACGAACAAAAAAATAGAATTTACTTTCCCTTCTTAAGAGAATTTTAGAACTAATGTTTGCATAATTTGCTATACTTTTTGGAACAGGTGTGTTATACTTTGTAAGTAAATATTCAATCGTTTATTCTAAAAAGGCTCGTCTATTTGGCAAGATGGGCTAATTACCTTTATTTTGCAAATAGACGAACTTTTTTGGTTCCTACGGAGGTGAAAAAAATGAAATTTCAGGTTCATTCCCCATATAAGCCCACAGGCGATCAGCCAGAGGCAATTGAGAAGCTAGCAAAGGGCTTTCAGGAGGGAAAAAAATTTCAGACCCTTTTGGGTGTTACTGGTAGCGGTAAAACCTTTACCATGGCTAATATTATTGAAAAACTGCAAAAGCCAACCTTGGTCATTGCCCATAATAAAACTTTGGCTGCCCAACTTTATAACGAACTGAAAGAGTTTTTCCCTGAAAATGCAGTAGAATATTTTGTTTCTTATTATGATTATTATCAGCCTGAGGCTTATGTTCCCAGTACGGATACCTATATTGAAAAGGATTCCTCCGTTAATGATGAAATTGATAAACTTCGCCACTCGGCAACGGCTGCCTTAATTGAGCGAGAGGACGTAATCGTTGTAGCCAGTGTTTCATGCATTTATGGTTTAGGTGACCCTGAGGAATACTATGGCATGATGCTTTCTTTGCGTCCAGGCATGGAAAAAGATCGTGATGAAGTGCTGCGTAGTTTGATAGGAATGCAGTATGATAGGAACGATATGAGTTTTGAAAGAGGCACCTTCCGTGTACGGGGTGATGTGGTGGAAATTTTCCCCATCGGCTCATCGGAACACGCTGTTCGTGTTGAATTTTTTGGCGATGAGATAGATAGAATAACGGAAATAGATATTTTAACAGGGGAAATCTTGGGAACAAGGGCACATATTTCTATTTTCCCCGCCTCTCATTATGTAACGGCACCAGAAAAACTCCAGAAGTCTATTGAACGCATTGAGGTGGAACTAAAAGAGCGATTGGCAGAGCTTCATCGGGAGGACAAGTTGTTAGAAGCACAAAGATTGGAGCAAAGAACCAATTATGACATCGAAATGATGCGTGAAATGGGATTTTGTACAGGAATTGAAAACTACTCTCGCCATTTGTCCTTGAGGGAAGCGGGAAGCACACCGTTTACCCTTATCAATTTCTTCCCAGATGACTTTTTGATGATCGCCGATGAGTCTCATGTGTCCATTCCTCAGATTCGAGGAATGTATGAAGGGGACAGATCCAGAAAAAACACATTGGTGGACTTTGGGTTCCGTTTGCCCTCGGCTTTGGATAACCGTCCCCTGAAGTTTTCCGAATTTGAAGAAAAAATCAATCAGCTGTTGTTTGTTTCTGCAACGCCTTCTGTGTATGAAAAGGAACATTCTGAGGAAATTGCAGAACAAATCATCCGTCCTACGGGCCTTCTAGACCCTGAAATATCTGTTCGACCCATTGAAGGACAGATTGATGATTTGCTTTCGGAAGTCAAAAAAACAACTTCAGTGGGACAAAAGGTGCTTGTAACCACTTTGACAAAGAAGATGGCGGAGCGTTTGACGGACTATATGCGAGAGGCAGGCGTTCGAGTACGCTACCTTCATTCAGATATTGATACTTTAGAACGATTAGAGATTATTCGAGATTTACGAATGGATGTTTTCGATGTCTTGGTGGGAATCAATTTACTGCGTGAAGGCTTGGATATTCCTGAGGTTAGTTTGGTTGCTATTTTGGATGCGGATAAAGAAGGATTTTTGCGTTCGGAAACCTCTTTGATACAGACCATCGGCCGTGCGGCCAGAAATGCAGAAGGTCGGGTTATTATGTATGCTAATGTTATGACGGTGAGCATGGAAAGGGCGATTACAGAAACGAATCGCCGTCGTGGAATTCAAGAAGAATACAACGATGCCCATGGAATTACACCTCAAACCATACAAAAAAAGGTTCATGATATTATTCAAATTAGCAAAACAGCAACGGAGAAACAGAAATTCGGCCTGGATAAAGATCCTGAATCAATGAGTCAAGAAGAGCTGAAAAAACTGATTAAGAAGATGGATAAAGAGATGAAGCAAGCAGCAACGGAATTACAATTTGAGCGTGCCGCTGAGCTTCGGGATAAAGTTTTGGAGCTGAAAAAAATGTTAGAAGACTGATAGACGCAAGTCCACCATTAGGAGGAACTATGAAAGATAAAATTGTAATTCGAGGGGCGAGGGAACATAATTTAAAAAATGTAGACCTCACCATCCCAAGGGATAAAATGGTTGTATTTACAGGGGTTAGTGGTTCGGGGAAAAGTTCTTTGGCCTTTGACACCCTCTATGCAGAGGGACAGCGGCGTTATGTTGAGTCCTTGTCCTCTTATGCTCGTCAATTTTTAGGACAAATGGAAAAGCCCGATGTTGATTTAATCGAGGGGCTTTCTCCCGCTATTTCTATAGACCAAAAAACCACAAGCCACAACCCTCGCTCCACCGTAGGGACAGTAACAGAAATTTATGATTATCTACGTTTATTATATGCCCGTGTGGGAATACCTCATTGCCCAAAATGCGGAAAAGAAATAAAGAAACAAACCATAGACCAAATTGTAGATCGTATTCTAGAACTGCCAGAGCGGACAAAATTGCAGCTTCTTGCTCCCGTAGTTCGTGGTAGAAAAGGGGAGCATGTAAAGCTTCTGGAGGACGCCAAAAAAAGCGGCTATGTTCGTGTTCGTGTAGATGGAAATTTATACGATTTATCAGAGAAAATCGAGCTAGAAAAAAACAAAAAGCACACCATAGAGATTGTAGTTGATCGTTTGGTGGTAAAAGAGGGAATTCAAAAGCGTTTGACAGAGTCCATTGAAACGGTATCCACCTTGACTGGGGGTCTTCTGGTTGTGGACGTTAACCAAGGAGAGGATGAATTGATATTCAGCCAACACTTCTCTTGCCCTGATTGTGGCATTGATTTGATGGAAGTAGAACCACGCTTGTTTTCCTTTAATAATCCCAGTGGTGCTTGCCCAACTTGTACAGGTTTGGGAATGCAGATGAAATTTGACGAAAGCCTAATTGTACCAAATGATAGTTTAAGTATTTTAGGGGGAGCCATTGTTGCCCCTGGGTATAACTCCATTTCTACAAAAGACAGCATGAGCCGTGTGCTTTTTAAAGCGTTGTCTGAAAAATATGGGTTTTCTCTAGAGACTCCTTTTAGAGAGTTACCTGAAAAAATAAAGAAAATCATTTTCTATGGCACAGGAGGCGAGAAAATTCGCATTACCTATACCAATTATCGAGGAACGGGAACTTATGATTATGATTACGATGGCTTGATTAATAATTTACAGCGTCGTTATAACGAAACATCAGAATCCATGCGGGGGGAATATGAGGAATATATGACCAATATTCAATGCCCTTCTTGCCATGGCCATCGTTTACGTCCAGAAGTTCTTGCCATTACCGTAGGTGGCAAGCACATTTCCGAAGTAACGGAGCGCTCTGTTGAGGAAATTCAGAAGTTTTTCCAAGGCTTGGTATTGAGTGGTCGGGAAGAAATGATTGCCCAGCGTATTTTGAAGGAAATTAACGCAAGAATCGGTTTTCTTGTGGATGTGGGCTTGGAATATCTTACCCTTTCTCGTGCTGCAGGAACCCTTTCTGGGGGCGAAGCCCAAAGAATTCGTTTGGCAACGCAAATAGGCTCGGGCCTAGTTGGTGTTGTTTATATTTTGGATGAGCCGAGCATCGGCCTGCACCAAAGGGATAATGATAAGCTTCTGAAGACGTTGCAGCATCTGCGGGATATTGGCAACTCTTTGATTGTGGTGGAACATGATGAGGATACCATGTATGCGGCGGATTGCATTGTGGATATCGGCCCTGGTGCAGGCAAGGATGGGGGCGAGGTTCTTTGCGTTGGTAGTGTTCAAGACATTATGGCTTGCGTAGGTTCTGCCACTGGTGATTATCTTAGCGGCAGAAAGAAGATTGAAATGCCGAAAGAACGAAGAACTTTTGAAAAGGACCATGTAATTAAAATTCAAGGTGCCACAGAAAATAATTTGAAGAATGTAGATGTGGAAATTCCTTTGGGTGTTTTTACTTGCGTAACTGGGGTAAGCGGTTCGGGAAAGAGTTCTTTGGTTAACGAAATTTTATATAAGCGATTGGCTAGAGATTTAAACCGTGCAAAGTTCCGTGCCGGTGCCCATAAAGATATGGTAGGCCATGAAAAACTGGACAAGGTCATTGATATTGACCAATCTCCTATTGGGCGAACGCCAAGGAGTAACCCAGCCACCTATACAGGGGTTTTTGATATGATTCGTGATGTGTTTGCACAAACGACGGAAGCTAAGATGCGAGGCTATCAAAAGGGCAGATTTAGCTTTAACGTAAAGGGCGGCCGTTGTGAAGCTTGTGCGGGTGATGGTATTATCAAAATTGAGATGCACTTTTTGCCTGATATTTATGTGCCTTGTGAAGTTTGCCAAGGAAAACGATACAATCGGGAAACCTTGGAGGTAAAGTACAAGGGGAAAACCATTGCCGATGTGTTGGAAATGACGGTAGAGGAGGCTTTGGTTTTCTTTGAAAATATCCCTCGTATTAAGACAAAGCTCCAGACTCTTTACGATGTGGGTCTATCTTATGTTCAATTAGGACAGTCCTCAACCACCCTTTCTGGTGGCGAGGCCCAACGAGTAAAGCTTGCCACAGAGTTGAGTAAAAAAAGTACAGGTAAGACCATGTATATTTTGGATGAGCCCACCACAGGGTTGCATACAGCTGATGTTCATAAATTAGTACACATCATTCAACGTCTGGCAGAGGGCGGTAACACCATTGTGGTGATTGAGCATAACCTTGACGTAATCAAAACTGCAGATTATATTATAGACTTAGGGCCTGAAGGTGGTAATAAGGGTGGTGTTATTATTGGTCAAGGTACCCCAGAGGAAATCTGCAAGATAAGCCAATCTTATACAGGAAAGTATTTAAAAAGCGTTATGGAGAAGGGCTGAAGCAACAAAATTCGGTAGGAAAGTCGATTTTTTTGATTTTTCCTGCCTTTTTTGTTACAATACGTAAAGAAGGTTATTGCACAAAAGAAATGTTTATATTGACAAGTCGTTTAGAAATCATTACCATAAGGATATAAGATTTTATTAAGTGGAGGAAGGTATGGCCAAGGGAAAAGAACCAGTACAGGATTTTATACAGACAAGTAAAAGGGTAGCCGATTTATTTGGCTGTGAGGGAGATTTCTTTTTAAAGCCTCTTTTAGATTTGGAGTGGACAGTACGTCAGGATGACGATTTTTACTTCCTCTGTTATTGGTTAAAAGACGACAAAAAAGTTGAAGCGGTAATTGTGAAGAAAAATGGGGAACCATTGATTTATAAAACTAAAGATTACTCTATGGTCGTAGCCATTGATTGTGTAAAGATAGGGTTTGTTTTCCGCAACGGAAAAAATGTTTCTGAACACTAATGTGGATGGCTAAGGCTGCGACAAACGTACCCGAAGAAGGTCTTGTGAGTTTTTTTCCATTCGGACTTCTAAAGGTTTGTTTTTTTGCGTAAACTGAAATACAGAAGGAAGCAATGTCGGTGTAAAAAAATCGGCATAGAAAAGGGGAGAAAGCGATGCATATGGATGGATTGCCGGAAAACAACAGTGTTGCCATTGCCGGTAAAATCGTGGGAGAGTGCGTATTTAGCCACGAGGTTTATGGAGAAGGCTTCTATACGTTTAAAATAGCATCTGAGCGCCTTAGCGATCAGGCTGACGTCCTTCCGATCACCGTTTCGGAACGATTGATAGACAAAAAGCAACTGAAGTTAGGTATATGTGTTGATGTTTTGGGACAGCTTCGTAGCTATAATAACTATAATAGCAAAAAGAACAGGTTAGTTCTGACTGTTTTTGCCAGAGAGATACGTATTTTGGAGGAAGAAGAAAAAAAGAATGAAAATCAAATTTTTTTGAATGGATTTATCTGTAAAGAGCCAATTTATAGAAAGACGCCTTTTGGCCGTGAAATTTCAGATATTTTAGTTGCGGTAAATCGTGCTTATAATAAATCCGATTATATTCCATGCATTGCATGGGGTCGTAATGCAAGGTATATGGTAAACCTTAAGGTAGGGGCAAACATTAAGGTTTGGGGTAGAGTGCAAAGTAGAAATTATCAGAAAAAAATGGGTGATATAATCGAAGAACGTGTTGCCTATGAAGTGTCCGTTTCTAAGATTGAAATACCTCATCCCGATGAAAATACGAATAGTGTTGAAGAAACTACCGAAGAATAACAGGAGTTGAATGATAAGTGAGACGAGGACAGATTTCCGTTTATTATGGCGCAGGCAAGGGGAAAACTTGTGTGGCTGTGGGTAGAGGCTTAAGAGCTATTGGTGACGACTTGCGCGTTGTGATGATACAGTTTATGGATTATCATAATAATAAAGAAATCGAGCTGTTAAAAAAGCTAGAGCCTGATTTCCGCATTTTTCGTTTCGAAAAAAATCGTGAAGAACAAGAGATTGATGAAAATGTTCTTAGGGAAATTAGTGGAGAAATTAAAAATGCCTTCAATTTTGCTAGAAAAATTGTGGATACAGGGGAATGTGAAATGCTTCTTCTGGATGGAGTTTTGGAGTGTATCCAAAAAGGATTTTTATCTGCAGAACAATTGGAGGAGTTGTTGAATAGGCGTCCTGATTTCATGGATATCATTCTCACAGGGGATGCGCTACCGCCAACCATTGCAGAACACTCCCATTGTATTTATCAAATCAAAGCAGAAAAACAGTAAATCCTGAAGAGGTTTGTCTTTAGGAGCTGTTCTTTTCGTGCACTGTTTTTATGAGAAATGGTTCTTCTTTTGCAAAAAGACGAAGACATTCATTGTTATGGTATAGAAATTTGGAAAGGTCTCTACCTATTTTGGTTAGGCCTTTAAATCGTCTTTAGCGATAATCAAAAGTCTCCCGTCAGTTTGACGGCGGACTTTTTTTGTGCACGCCAGAACCAATCTCGGAGGCTTCTAGGGGGGATAAATATGATTCCTTAGAAATATGATGGAGTAGTGCCTGCGAAAGTAGGGGATGCTGCCAGATAAGCAAGGGTAGGCTCTGTATTCTTAGATGAAATTTGCAAAAAAAACCGTAGGAAACCAAATTCCTACGGGTTAAATAATTAAAAACTTTTTTACGCCAATACGTCCTTCATAGAATAAAGACCAGCTTTTTGAGATGCAAGGTACTTTGCCGCTTTAACAGCCCCCACGGCAAAAACTTCACGAGACGTAGCACGGTGTGTTAATTCAATTACTTCGTCTCTGCCAGCAAAAATTACGTCATGGTCGCCTACAATATTCCCGCCACGTACTGCATGCATCCCGATTTCCTTGCGTTCTCTTTTCTCGCTAGTTTGAGAGCGATCGTAAACATAATGAAATTGTTGATCCATTGCCTCATTCATTGCATCTGCCAATGCCATGGCAGTGCCGCTAGGGGCATCGATTTTTTGATTATGGTGTTTTTCTACAATTTCAATATCAAAGTTTGCATCATATAAAATCTGTGCTGCTCTTTGAACCAAGTCTAAAAGCAGGTTTACGCCGATAGACATATTGGCAGATTTTAAAACTGCAACACTTTTTGAAGTTTCTTCCAATAACTCCATGGTTTCGTCGTTAAGGGCAGTGGTGCAAACGACAATGGGGATATTTTTTGCTTTTGAAAACTCTAATAAAGCTGGTACAGCTGTTGCTGTTGAAAAATCAATAATTACATCTGCCTTTACGCTACACTCAGCAGGGCTAGCAAATACTGGGAAATCGGCCTGAGGAATTCCTGGATCAATGCCTGCAACGATTTGGCAAGCATCATCATTGGCAACAATTTCAGCTACGACACGGCCCATTTTTCCGCCGCAGCCGTGCATAATAATATTAATCATATCGTACACTCCTTTAAAAACCTTTATCTTGGCTTTTCAGTTGGAGCACGAATCTCTCCATAACTCTAATTAAAAAGCCTGTTCTTCTCACTGACTCGTGTTTGTCAGCCCATCGATAGTAGTCAAAACATATAGATTGATTATTAATGCTTATCACAGTTTAAACACCTTTAAACTCTGGAGTCACCAACTTAAATGAATAGGAATTTTGGTAGATGAAGAAAGCTGAGGCATTTAATTGAGACGAAATCGCTATTGCTTTTGTTACATCGAAACTAGGCAAAGACAAACATTCTATATAGATTCAAAAGCTGTGAAGACAATCCCCTCTATTTTATCATATAACGGCCTGTCCTTGCAAAGTTTTGTATGCTAGATTATTGCCTGTTAAAATGCGGCAAAGAAATATTCTTTGCCGCAAGGATTTTTTTTATGAAATCAAACCGTAGTTTTGCATGGCTTTCTTCAATGTTTCTAAGTTGTTGTCCTCCATAGCGCAAAGAGGCATGCGGCAAGGGCCAACTTCATATCCCATTAAATCCAAAGCTGCTTTAACAGGAATGGGGTTTACTTCGCAGAACAAGGCGGAAATTAAATCGATGGCACCCAATTGCAATTCAATCGCACCCTTTATATCGCCACTCAAAAACTTCGCAACCATATCATGGGTTTGCTTTGGTGCAACGTTACCAAGTACGGAGATAACGCCTTTGCCGCCCAAAGAGAGGATGGGCAAAATTTGGTCATCATTACCGCTATAAAGATCAAAATCCGGACCAATCAAAGCTGCAATTTCAGCAACCTGAGATAAGTTACCGCTTGCTTCTTTTAGAGCAACAATATTTTTAATTTTAGAAAGCTCTAAAACTGTTTTTGGTGCAATATTGCATCCGGTACGGCCGGGAACATTATACAGAATAATAGGAATAGAAATGCTTTCTGCAACTGCAGTGTAATGCAGAATCAAGCCTTTCTGTGTTGCTTTATTGTAGTAAGGGGTTACCAATAAAACGCCGTCAGCCCCAGCTTTTTCGCAGCCCTGTGCAAGGTCGATACAGTGGGCAGTATCGTTGCTACCTGCACCGGCAATAACGGGTACACGACCGTTTACGACTTCTGCTGCATAGCGTACGCATTCAATTTGTACTTCATCGCTCAAAGTGGACGCCTCGCCCGTTGTTCCGCAAATAATGATTGCGTCGGTGTCGTTGGCAAGCTGGAACTCAATGAGTTCTTTCATTTTTTCAAAATTAACAGTACCGTCGGGAAATGTAGGTGTGACCAAAGCTACACCTGCGCCTGTAAAGATTGACATAATGCAAGCACCTCCAAATTTGTCTTCGTGTTATATAGTTATGCGTGGTTCTTCGTTATGCGTTCATCTTTTTGATAATTTCTTCTGCAATCTGCACTGCGTTTGTTGCGGCACCTTTACGGATATTATCAGCAACAACCCACAGGTTAATGCCGTTATCCACACTCTCGTCACGGCGAACACGGCCGATAAAAACTTCGTCCCGCCCGGTTACACTTGCAGCCAGAGGATACTCGTTGTTTGCAGAATCGTTTAATAAAACGATACCAGGAGCATTTTTCAATGTTTCGATTAATTCATCTAATTCAAAGGGTTTTTCAAACTCCAGGTTGATGGACTCACTGTGGGAGTTAAAAACAGGCACACGTACGGTGGTAGCTGTTACTCTCATGTTATCATCATGAAGAATTTTTTTGGTTTCGTCTATCATCTTCATTTCTTCTTTTGTATAGCCGTTTTCTAAAAACACATCAATGTGTGGCAAGCAGTTATTTGCGATGGCGTGGGGGAACTTCTTAGGTTCTTCGCCCTTTAAACCATTTTCAAGATCTGCCCAGCCAGCAAGGCCAGCGCCACTAACCGCCTGGTATGTGGAGTATACAACACGCTTAATTTTATATTTTTCATCTAAAGGTTTTAATGGTACCATTGCCTGAATGGTGGAGCAGTTAGGATTTGCAATGATATTTTTGTGCCAAGAGAGGTCTTCGGGATTTACCTCGGGCACAACCAAAGGAACTTCAGGATCCATACGCCACTGAGAGCTGTTATCGATGACGATACAGCCATGTGCAGCAGCGATAGGAGCAAATTTTTCACTTGTGCTGCCGCCTGCGGAAAACAGAGCGATATCGATAGGTTTATCAAAAGAATTTTCTGTCAGTTCTTCAACGACATAATCTTTTCCGTTAAAAGAGATTGTTTTACCAGCGGAACGGCTGGAAGCCATAACGTAGAAATTTTCAATGGGAAGCTGTCTTTCTTCTAAAATCTTTAAAAATGTTCTACCTACCATACCTGTTGCGCCAACAACTGCCAAATTGATTTTTTTCATTTTAAAACTTCCTTCTTTCTATAAATTATATAATCTGAGTATAAGCGAAGAAGATAAAATTTTGTGGTGCAAAGTGACCAAATAAGTCAGATATTTTTATGCAATTTTCTTCGCTGCTTGTAGTAATTATGTGTTCCAAAGTTACGGTTTTTTGCCGGAAAATAAAAAAGAGCCGGCAAGCGCCGACTTCCAAATTTTGCATACGACAAAAAGTAGTATTGCAGAAACTTAGTCTTGTAGCGCTCCATTGGGGGTACCAATGACAGTTGGACGGTTATTAACCGGACAACCAGAAGAAAAAAGATAAGGATTTTTTCCTCTTCGGCGTTTACCCCTTTCGGCGGACGTCGTTTATCCCTTATGATATTCGCCCGCGTACTCCTGAAAAACGCACCTCTACTCTTAGAACTATTTACTTAATTCATAGTCTACCATCAGAAATATAATATGTCAATGGTTTTCAAGGAAAGACATTGTTTTTTTTGGTGTGGACAAAATAATGAAAAATATTATAAAAAATAGGCAATACTTCTTGAAAGAATATATACGAAAGGGGATTTTTTTATGGGTCAGAAAAAAGAATTATCAGAGACAGAAAAACGTGATATTGTCATGAAGTACGAAATAGCCGAGGAATTGGGTTTACTTGAAAAAGTGGAGCAGGTAGGGTGGAAAGGGCTAACGGCTAAAGAAAGCGGGCGCATTGGCGGTATTATGGGGAAGAAAAAAAGAGATGCAGTGGCAAAGACCACACCTAAAAGTCCTTGCAATACAACAAAGGAAAAGCTATAATAAACTAATGTTGCAATACGGAATTTTATGGTATAGGAGAAACGAAGATGGTAGCATATGAGGGTTTTGCCTCCGTATATGATATGTTTATGGAGGAAATAGACTATCCTGCATGGATTCAGTATGTTCAAGACACATGGAAACGCCTTGGTATAGTGCCCGAAACTGTGATTGATTTGGGTTGTGGAACGGGGAACATCTCTATTCCTTTGGCAAAGGCGGGATATTCTGTTATGGGAGTTGATATTTCCGAGGAAATGCTGGCAGAGGCACAAAGAAAAGCTTTGGTTCAAGGGCTTTCCATACCCTTTTTTTGTCAGGATATGGTGGAGATGGAGTTGCCATATCATGTGGATTGTGTTTTAAGTTTATGTGATAGTTTGAACTATTTAACGGAGGATGGGGAGCTATCCGCCGCATTTTCTGCTGTCCGAGAGCATCTAAACCCAAAGGGACTTTTTCTGTTTGATATGAACACCAAATATAAATTTCAAGAGGTTTTTGGGGACAAAACCTATGCAGCAATGACCGAAGATGCTGCGTATTTTTGGGAGAACTCCTTTGATAAGGAGGATCAGATAAACGAATATTATGTAAGCTTTTTTATCCGTCAGAAAAACAAAGAAACCTATGAACGACTTGAAGAATACCATTACGAAAGGGCTTATAGCCTAGAAGAGGTAAAAAGCTGTCTTGAAGAAAATGGTTTCAATTTATTAAATGTGTATGACGGATATCGTTTTGAGCGAGCAAAAGAGGATAGCCAACGCTATTTTTTTGTGGCGCAATTGAAGGAGGAAATATAAAATGAATGACTATATTGTAAGAGCAACGGCTGGCGGTGGCAGTATCCGTGCCTTTGCGGCTACAACCAGAGAAATGGTGCAGCATGCCAGAGAGGTTCACCACACTTCTCCTGTGGCTTCTGCGGCCTTGGGGAGAATGTTGACGGCGGCGGCGATGATGGGAAGCATGTTAAAGGGTGAAAAGGATTTGGTTACCCTTCAAATTAGAGGCATCGGGCCTTTAAAAGGGGTCGTAGTGTCCGCTGACAGCCGTTGTAGGGTAAAAGGATATGTATTTAACCCGAATGTTGATATCCCCTCTAAATACCCTGGAAAATTGGACGTAAGCGGTGCCATTGGCCAAGGGTATATGAGTGTAATCAAAGATATTGGTATGAAAGAGCCCTATGCAGGGCGTATTCAGCTTGTTTCTGGGGAAATTGCGGAAGATTTAACTTATTACTATGCCCAGTCTGAGCAAACACCTTCAGCGGTGGGCTTGGGTGTATTGGTGGATACAGATACTTCCATTCGCCGTGCTGGCGGGTTTATAATTCAGCTTTTGCCCGATGCAACAGAAGAAGTGATTTCTAAACTGGAACAAAGATTAAATGCAATTCCTTATGTAACAGATTTATTAGATATGGGACAAACGCCAGAGGGGATTTTAGAAATGATTCTCGACGGTTTGGATTTGAAAATTTTAGACAAAGTTCCAACAGAGTTCTACTGTAACTGCACAAAAGAAAGAGTAGAAAAAGCTTTAATTAGTATTGGCAAAGAGGAACTAGAGAAGATTGTTTTTGAAGATAAAAAGGCAAATTTACATTGCCACTTCTGCAGTAAAGAATACGATTTTACTGAAAATGAATTGAAAAAACTTCTGGAAGAGGCAAAATAAGTGTCAAGACAAGCTATAATTAAATAGGTAGAAACAGAGAAAGGAGGTGAGCCCATGAAACGAGATTTTGCTATTGCGGTAAAGGCGGTAATTGTAAAAGAGGGAAAGGTCTTGGTTCTATCCAGATCCCGTGATGAAATGGAGTGCAGCTATATGAATAACCATCAAAAGTGGGATCTGCCCGGCGGTGGTTTGCATTTTTATGAGCGTAGTCAGGATGGTTTGCAAAGGGAAATCAAAGAAGAAACCAATCTGCAGGTTTTTGTGGGTGAGCCTATTTCTCTTTTTGATGTCATTAAAAACCATATTCATTTGTGCATCTTTACATACTCCTGCCGTTGGAAAGAGGGAGAGGTTGTTTTGAGCAGTGAACACGAAAGCTATTCTTGGATGAGCGAGGAAGAAGTTTGTGCAAGTATGTTGCCGAGTTGGATGAAAAGGGACCTATTACGTGCATTAGCTAGGGATGCTTATATGATTGATGGGAAACAGTAGGCTTAGATGGGAAATCTAGGTCTCTTTTTTGAATGATTAAATGGGTTAATAAATTTAAATTCCCTTTTATGCGGGTTGCTGAAAGCGTCTGTAATTTTATCACAGATTATTTTTCCTGTAAGAGGTATGATATAAAGTAAAGTAACACGTTTTCAGTTAGTCATTCCATGAACGGAGTAAAAAATATTTCATTTTTGAAATGTTAGAAGGGGAAAACAAGGAAAGTCATATATAAAATTGCACAAAAAAACATTTTATATTTTGTGCAATTGGTATATGTATGAAAAAGTTATAGTGTGGATATTGCTAGTAAAAAGATTTGGGCACTAATAAATCGCATGCAAACTACCGTTTGCAAAGCCTGTAAAACTCAATACAATGGTTAAAATTAAAAAATGATACTGATTTTAATTTAACAATTTTCAATTAGGACGATAAAATAGTACCGTTTTATAGAGGAGGAATGGGTTATTGACAATACTAGGTAAATAATTTATTATTTAAACTGAGGTATGTTTTAGATTAAGTACATACTGGGCGGAGTCACAAAAAAACGATTGTTTTTGGTTGAATTTTCGCAGACAAACTAACCTAGTTTTCTATTATTAATAGGAAAAAGGAGAGTGTTTAAGGTGGAACCTCGTCTTTTTTTAGAAAAAGCAGTGTTATAAGTTTAACAAAAAGAGGTTCGTATCCTAACAGAAGTGTAAACTATACAATTTGTTTATCAAATTGTAAACAAGAGAGGTGATGGTAATGGCTTATGAGATCCTGAGAAGCATCGTAGAGGCTGAAGAACGAGCTGGTCAGATCGTAAAGCAGGCCACTGAAGACGCGGAAGCTTTAAAAAAGGATGCGCACAAACAAAGGGAAGTGCTATTGCAACAGGTACAACAGCAAGGCAAAGAATTGATGGAACTCGTTGCAAAGCAGGCAGACGAAGAGAGTCGCGTCGAAATCCAGAACATTCAAAAGGATACGGAAATCGCTTGTTCACAAATCAAAGAACAGGCGGAACAAAAGAAAGAAGAAGCTATTCAGGCAGTAATTGGAAGGGTTGTGGGAGCATATGGCAGTCGTTGAAATGCGAAAGCTTACTGTCATTGGTCTAAACTTAGGACGTACCCCTTTTCTTCACGAATTAATGAACTTGGGGGTTGTGGAAATCAACTCTCAAGAAGGCGTTGTGAATGACGAAGAATGGATGCCTGATATTTTTAGAACCAGTAACAGTGCGGATGTTTTACGTCTGGAAGCAGACATTGCCCGTGTTAGCACTGCAATTGAGGCAATTAATCGTTACGATACAGGGAAAAAGCCATTATTCCATGTCCGTGAAGAAATCGTTCGTAAGGACTTTATCAATCATATGAATCGAACGAAAACAGAAACGGAAATGAACGTGGATATGGCGGTTATGTGTGATAAGCAAATTGCAGATGGGCTAAATGAAAACAATCGTTTAAGAGGTGTTATTACAGGATTAAAACCTTGGGAAAATTTGGATTTACCTTTGGAAATGAAAGAAACCAAATGTTCCGCAGTAATTCTTGGAACGGTTGGTATTAAAACAAAGTTTCAAGATTTATTACAGGTAGTATTGGAAAAAGCACCTTCGGCAGTTGTACAACAGGTTAGTACGGATGTGCAGCAGATTTATATTTCCATTATTTGCTTAAAAGAAGAACGGGAAGAGGTTTATGAAGGTCTTAGAGAGTTTGCCTTTAACCCCATTTCTTTTGGAGAACATATGGGAACCCCGAAGGAAGCAATTAAACAATACGAAATTGAAATTGAAGAAAATGAGCAAAGAGTACGTGCCAAAGAGGCGATTTTAACAGAATTGTCTCCGGCAAAAAAGAATATCCAATATCTCTATGACAGCTTACATATGCGTCGGGATAGAGCAAAAATCGTTGGCGATATGCTTAGTACAGAGATGGTATTCTACTTTGATGGCTGGGTGCCCAAGCAGGCGCAGCCAGAGGTTGAGGAACTTTTAAAGAAATACGAATACTATTACGAAATAAAAGAGCCAGAGGCAGACGAGGAAATTCCTGTGCTTCTTCAAAATGGTGGATTTTCAACTCCTTTCGAGGCTGTTACAAATATGTACAGTTTGCCATCTAGGAATGACATTGATCCAACAAAGCTTTTAGCACCATTTTACTTTTTATTCTTTGGTATGATGCTTAGTGATGCGGCTTACGGTATCATTATGGCGGCAGGCTGTTGGTTTATATTGAAGAAATTTAAGCTTGAAGGTATGACTTATCGCATGATAAAGATGTTCTTCTACTGTGGCATTTCCACTTTTATGTGGGGTGCACTGTTTGGCGGGTGGTTTGGCGATTTCTTCACGGTGGCAGCGAAAACCCTATTCGATGTTGACTTCGTAATCAAGCCAATTTGGTTTGACCCTTTAACAGAACCTATGAAATTATTAATTTTCTCCCTTATTTTGGGTGGTGTTCACCTATTTGTGGGTATGGGTATCCAAGGCTATATGTCCATCAGAGACGGCCATCCTTTGGATGCGTTGTTTGATATCGGTCTTTGGTACATTTTATTAATCGGTTTGGTTCTGTTTGCCATTGGTGGTAGCGTAGGCCCCACACTGGTTACAGTGGGTAAGGGCATGTCTATTGTAGGTGCGGTAGGTATTCTATTGACCGGCGGTAGAAAGAAAAAAGGCGTTCTTGGCAAGATCACAGGTGGTCTTGGCAGCCTTTACGGTATTACCAGCTATTTATCGGATGTTCTTTCCTACTCTAGACTTCTTGCATTAGGTTTGGCAACAGGCGTTGTTGCAAAGGTAATCAACACCTTGGGTTCCTTAGCGGGCGGTGGAGTGAAGGGCGCAATTGTCCTGCTTTTAGCATTCGTAATCGGTACATTATTTAATATTGCAATCAATGCCCTTGGTGCCTTCGTTCACTCTTGCAGATTGCAGTATGTAGAATTCTTCGGAAAATTCTATACCGGTGGCGGCAGAGCTTTTGCACCTTTTGAAAGAAAAACGAAATATATCAAGATACTCAAGGAGGAGAATAATAATGGTTGAGAGTTTATTTAGTGGTGAATTTTTAGCGTTATCGGGTGCAGCGATTGCTGCTCTTGCAGGTATAGGTAGTGCGATTGGTGTTGGTGTTGCTGGTGAAGCGGCAGCAGGTGTTGTTTCTGAAGATCCTAACAAATTTGGCCAGGTTCTGTTGTTACAGGCGCTGCCTGGTACACAGGGTATTTACGGTTTGTTGATTGCGTTCTTGGTAATGGTTAAAGTAGGTCTTTTGGGTGGCGATGGCATGATTGAATTATCCATGATTCAGGGTGCAGGCATTTTTGCAGCAGCGTTGCCTATTGGCTTAGTTGGTATCTTCTCTGGTATTGCTCAGGGTAAGGCAGCAGCAGCAGGTATTATGCTGGTTGGTAAGAAACCCAGTGAGTTGGCAAAAGGTATGCTTTTCGCAGCGATGGTAGAAACATATGCGGTATTGGCTCTGCTTGTTTCCTTCCTGATGCTCAACAGCATCCAGGTATAATTAACTTGAAAGAAAAGGAGGCGCACTCCTATGAATGACGGTAAAATTATAATCGATAAAATCATAGAGAAGGCAGAAGCGGAAGCGAAGGCAATCAAAGATAAGGCCAATTTGGATGTAGAAGCAATTTTAAAGGCAGCAGAAGAAAAGGCAAAGCGTGACAGTGAGACTTTGAAGAAAAATGCTGAGTCTGAAGCGGAAAAGGTGAAAGCCAAAGCAATTTCCGGAGCCCAGTTGCAAGGGAAAATTGCAGTTTTACAGGAAAAGCAAGGGATATTGGATGACGTTATTGCACAGGCAAAGAAACGCTTAGAAACTTTGCCCGATGTACAATATGCAGTAACAGTAGGCGCAATGCTTGCTAAGTTAGACAAAAAAGACGGTACAGAAATTATTGTTTCTGAAAATGATAGAGAACGTTTGGCAGCAGTCGTTGCACAAAATGGCTTTACACTCTCGAATCAAAGTAGAGAACTAGATGGCGGTTTTGTTGTGAAAAATGGAGATATTGAATATAACTACTCTTTTGAATCCATCATCGCAGTAGAGCAGGAAGAGATTAGACAGATTGCTGCAAAAATTTTGTTTTAAGGAGGGGGATTCTTGATGGCTAAAAATAAGATCTACCCTTTCGCAGTAGCCAGTGTTCGTTCAATGGAAAACTCCTTGATGACAAAGCAAAAGCTAATGCAGATGGCAGACGCCAGAACTCCAGAAGAGGCTTTGCGTATACTTTCTGACAGTGCTTATGGAAAAACTCAAATCAAAGGCATTTATGAGTTTGAAAAAATGATTGGAAATCATTTAGAAGAAACCTATCAAGCAGTGGATGGATTAATTCCACAGGAAACATTTATTGATATTTTCCTCTATAAAAATGATTACCATAACATAAAGGTTTTGCTGAAAGAGGAAGTTTCCAAAGTAAGCGGCAAAAAGTTTTTGATAAGGGGTGGAACAATTCCCATAGAAACCCTTCGTAAAAATTTACGAGAAAGGAACTATGTGGAACTGCCAAATATTAATGGGGAAGCTGTGGAAGAAGCCGTTAGCATGTATGCAAAAACTCGTAACGGAAGATACATTGATACGATTTTGGATAAAGCTTGCTTTTCCACCATGGAAAAGGCGGCAAAGAAACTGGGTAACTCTTATGTTTCTGGGTATGTACAAATGCTAGCCGATATCACAAACTTGAAAACCCTTCTTCGTGTGAAGAAAATGGAAAGAGAGTACCAGGTTTTCGAGGAAAGCTTTGTACCAGGGGGTAGCGTTGCCATGGACCTCCTTGCTAGAGCCTTTCGCAGTGATTCCGCTGTGGCAGTTTTAAAGGAGACACCCTATGGTTCCCTTTGTGAGGAATATATGGACCAGGGTTTTACGGCTTTTGAAAAAGCTTGTGATGATTACCTTATGGAGTATATCAAAGATGCAAAATATAAAACTTTGACTCCTGAACCGGTTATGGCGTTTATATTGGCGAAAGAAACCGAAGCGAAATGTATTCGCATCATCATGACTTGTAAAATGCATAACATAGATGCAGCCATTATAAAAGAGAGGGTGAGAGAAGCATATGTCTAAAGTTGGTATTATAGGCGATAAGGACAGTATTTTGGGTTTCCTTGCTCTTGGGATTGATATTTTCCCCGCATACAATGCGGACGAGGTGAAAAAAACAATTCATAAACTAGCAGAAAAAGATTATGCCATAATTTATATTACAGAAAAAGCTAGTTTGATGGCGAAAGAAAGTATTGCAAAATACAAGGACTTTGAATTGCCCGCAATTATCGTGATTCCCGGTGTAGGCGGAAGCATGGGTCTGGGTATGAATGAAGTAAGAGAATCGGCAAAACGTGCGATTGGTGCGGATATACTGTTTAGTGAATAAATACGATTGTAGGTGAATGAGCATATGAAAACAGGCACGATAGTAAAGGTGTCGGGTCCGTTGGTAGTAGCGGAAGGCATGAGAGACGCCAATATGTTTGACGTGGTGCGTGTATCAGATAAACACCTTATTGGTGAAATTATCGAAATGCATGGAGATAAAGCATCCATTCAGGTTTATGAAGAAACATCAGGCCTTGGACCTGGTGAAGAAGTTGTATCCACAGGGATGCCAATGAGCGTTGAGTTAGGACCTGGATTAATTTCAACGATCTATGACGGTATTCAACGTCCTTTGGAAAAACTTTACGAAGCAAGTGGTACGAATATTCAAAAGGGTATTGAAGTTACATCTCTGGATCGTGATAAAAAATGGAAATTTGAACCACAAAAAAAACATGGTGATGTGGTTGAGGCAGGGGATGTAATCGGTATTGTACAAGAAACAGCCGTTGTTGTATGTAAGATCATGGTTCCTTATGGCTTAAAAGGCACAATTAAGGAAATTTACGTGGGTGAATTTACAGTTGAAGAACCTGTTTGTGTTATCACTGACGAAAAAGGCAAGGACATACCTGTAACAATGATGCAAAAATGGCCTGTACGCCGTGAAAGACCATACAAAGTGAAAAAAACACCTGACTCCTTGTTGGTAACAGGACAGCGTGTTATTGATACATTCTTCCCCATTACAAAGGGCGGTGTTGCTGCCATTCCTGGACCTTTCGGTAGTGGTAAAACAGTAACACAGCATCAGTTGGCAAAATGGGCAGATGCGGACATCGTTGTTTATATCGGTTGCGGCGAGCGTGGTAACGAAATGACCGACGTTTTGAACGAGTTCCCTGAGTTGAAAGACCCCCGTACAGGCGAGTCTTTGATGCAAAGAACAGTTTTGATTGCAAATACCTCCGATATGCCTGTTGCGGCTCGTGAGGCATCTATTTATACAGGTATTACGATTGCGGAATATTTCCGTGATATGGGTTATAGCGTTGCCCTTATGGCTGACTCCACTTCCCGTTGGGCAGAGGCTCTTCGTGAAATGAGTGGCCGTTTGGAAGAAATGCCCGGTGAGGAAGGTTACCCCGCTTACTTAGGCTCCCGTTTGGCTCAGTTTTATGAAAGAGCTGGCCGTGTAGTTAGCCTGGGTAGTGAAGAACGCTACGGAACGCTGACAGCCATTGGTGCTGTATCCCCTCCTGGTGGCGATACATCTGAACCTGTTTCACAGGCGACACTGCGTATTGTAAAAGTATTCTGGGGCCTTGATGCATCCTTGGCGTATAAACGTCATTTCCCTGCAATCAACTGGTTGACCAGCTACTCTTTGTATCAGGATAAGGTAGATGCTTGGGCTGACATTAATGTACACCCTGATTTCTCCGAACGGCGTACCGAAGCAATGCGTTTGCTTCAGACAGAATCAGAGTTACAAGAAATTGTACAGCTGGTTGGCGTTGACTCCTTGTCTCATAGTGATAGATTGATTCTGGAAACAGCTCGTTCTATCCGTGAAGACTTCTTGCACCAGAACTCTTTCCATGAAGTGGATACCTATACATCTTTGCATAAACAGTATAGAATGTTGAAATTAATTTTGACGTTCTATCACGAAGCACAGGCTGCCGTTAAGGCAGGGGTTCATATTCAGAAGATTACAAAGCTGAACTCCATCGAACGTATCGGTCGTGCAAAGTATGTTGAGGAAGTAAACGTGGATAAGAGCTATGATGAAATCGAACATGATATTAAAATAGAAATCAAAAATTTAATCAGTAAGGGGGCAGATGAACTATGATAAAAGAATATAGATCGATTCAGGAAGTTGCTGGACCCCTTATGGTAGTAACAGGCGTTGAAGGCGTAAAATACGACGAATTGGGCGAAATTGAGCTGGCAAGCGGTGAAGTAAGAAGATGTAAAGTGTTAGAAGTAAACGGCGATACTGCTTTGGTACAGTTGTTCGAAAGTGCAACAGGTATCAACCTTGCGGAAAGTAAAGTTCGTTTCTTGGGAAAAAGCTTAGACTTTGGCGTATCCCCTGATATTTTAGGCCGTGTATTTAGCGGTATGGGTAAGCCTATCGACGGTGGCCCTCAAATCATTCCTGAAAAAAGATTGGATATCAACGGTGCACCTATTAACCCTGCGGCAAGAGAGTATCCTGCAGAATTTATTCAGACAGGTGTTTCTGCTATTGATGGTTTGAATACACTGGTACGTGGTCAGAAGCTACCTATTTTCTCTGGTTCTGGTTTGCCTCACGCAAACTTGGCGGTGCAGATTGCCCGTCAGGCAAAGGTACGTGGTACAGACTCCAAGTTCGCCGTTGTTTTTGCGGCAATTGGTATAACCTTTGAAGATGCGGAATTCTTTATCAATGACTTTAAAGCGACGGGTGCCATTGATCGTTCTGTTGTATTCGTAAACCTTGCTAATGACCCTGCGGTAGAACGTGTTTGTACACCTCGTATGGCATTAACTGCGGCGGAATATTTAGCATTTGAACAGGGAATGCACGTTTTGGTTATCTTGACAGACATCACAAACTATGCAGAGGCTCTGCGTGAAGTATCTGCGGCGAAGAAGGAAGTTCCCGGCCGTCGTGGTTACCCTGGTTACTTGTATACTGACCTTGCAACTATGTACGAACGTGCTGGGCGTATGAAGGGCAGAGACGGTTCCATCACAATGATTCCTATCTTGACCATGCCTGAAGATGATAAGACTCATCCAATCCCTGACTTAACAGGGTATATTACAGAGGGTCAGATTATTTTGAGCCGTGATCTTTATAAAAAAGGCATCCAGCCTCCAATCAACGTTTTGCCATCCCTTTCTCGTTTGAAAGATAAAGGGATTGGTAAAGGCAAAACAAGAGAGGATCATGCCGACACTATGAACCAGTTGTTTGCGGCATATTCTCGTGGTAAAGATGCAAAAGAATTAATGGCAATTTTAGGTGAATCCGCATTGTCAGACATAGATTTGATTTATGCAAAATTTGCGGATGAGTTTGAAAAAGGATATGTTTCCCAAGGCTTTAGAACAGACAGAACCATTGAACAAACCTTGGAAACTGGATGGAATTTGCTTCGTATGTTGCCAAAGAGTGAGTTGAAGCGTATTCGTGACGAATATCTGGAAAAATATTTAGCAGACGGGGAGTGATGAGTCGTGGCTAGATTAAATGTCAATCCTACCCGTATGGAAATGACCAGACTAAAACAACAGCTTAAGACTGCAACAAGGGGTCACAAGCTGTTGAAGGATAAACTGGATGAGCTGATGAAGCAGTTCTTAAATGTCGTGCGGGAAAACAAACGCTTGCGTGAAGAGGCTGAGGCGGCTTTGGATAATGCCTATAAAGACTTTATTATTGCCAGAGCAGTTTTAAGCGAAAGTGTTTTGGGTGAGTCTTTATTGATTCCCCAGCAATCCGTTGCTGTAAAGGTTTCAAAAAAGAATATTATGAGTGTTAATGTGCCTGTTTTTGACTTCCAGACAGAAGAAAGCAGTGGAGATATTTATCCCTACGGTCTTGCTTTTACTTCAGGAGAGTTAGACAGTGCGATGCTCTCATTTTCCAATGCTATGGAGCCCTTACTGCGTTTAGCGGAAAGCGAGAAAACTGCCCAGCTTTTGGCGCAGGAGATTGAACGTACTCGCCGCCGAGTAAATGCTTTGGAAAACGTTATGATTCCAAACTATAAGGAAACCATTAAGTATATTATGATGAAGTTGGAAGAAAACGAACGTGCAGGAACAACACGTATGATGAAAGTCAAAGATTTGGTGTTGAAGAAAGCAATTGCAGAAAAGAAAAAGGCTGAGGCCGAAATTAATAAAGAAGTCGTTTCATAAACAAACCCCCATGCAAATAAGTATGGGGGTTTTTAAAAAGTAAAATTTAATGTAATATTTTCAGATTAAATGTCAAACAATAAAGTAAGACGAAAAATCCTCTAAAAAATTTGTGTATATTTAATTGACGGGTTTTCTTCAAAATTTGTTAAAAAAGACGAGAGGAGTGTCAATTTAAGCGAAATACCCTGCAAAAATAAAAAATTGTAATAAAAAAAGTATATCTAGCTTATTTTTAAATTATTTTTACGTAAAAATAAGAAAAAATCCTTACTAAAAACAACCAAAAATTTTGAATTTTGTAGAAAGATTAACCAAAGCTATTGTTTTTATTACGGAAAGTGGTATACTGAAAGTGCAATTAGGTGGGTAATTAACAATTAATGTGGGACTATTGAACAATAAATGAATTTTATTTCATTTCTTTGCTTCAATATAATAATTGTCAAAATTACCACCAATCAATCACGCATAAATTAACGATGAAAATGATGAAGGAGAAGTGAAGAACAATGAAATTATCTGACAGAGTACAAGCGATGCAGAATTCCCCTATCAGAAAATTTAATCCTATGGCTGCTGAAGCGAAAGCACAGGGAACTAAGATTTATCACCTGAATATCGGTCAGCCTGATATCGAAACACCTTCTGTATTTATGGAAGCGATTAAAGGATTCGACCAGAAGGTTCTTGCGTATGCAGAATCTCCCGGCCTTCCTGAATTGCAGGATTCTATCATTGACTACTTTAAAACCTTTAAAATGGATTTAGAGAGAAAAGATATTTTAATTACCAGTGGTGGTTCCGAAGCTTTGACTTTGGTATTTTTATCCTTAATCAACCCTGGTGATGAAGTAATTGTTCCAGAACCTTACTACACAAACTATTTGACATTCGTTCAGGCTGCTGATGGCGTTATTAAGCCTGTTACAACTTACGCTGAAGAAGGCTTTAAATATGCAGTTATGGAAAGACTGGAAGCAGCTGTAACTGAAAAAACAAAAATGATTTCTATCGTTAACCTTGGTAACCCTACAGGTTGCATCCTTTCCAGAGATGACATGAGAGTGATTTGTGACTTTGCTAAGAAGCATGACCTTTGGATTTTGGCTGATGAAGTTTACAGAGAATTTGCTTATGACGGCAGAGAAATGACATCTTTTGGTCAGTATGAAGACGTAGCGGATAGAGTTATCATCATCGACTCCGTTTCCAAGAGATTCTCCGCTTGTGGCGCTCGCATTGGTTGCTTAATCTCCAAGAATGCAGAACTTATGGCAAACGTTATGAAGATTGCTATGGGTAGACTTTGCTGCCCTACATTGGAAATGGTTGGCGCAACAGCTCTTTACAAATTGGATCCTTCTTTCTTCGGAAAAGTTAGAGCAGAATATGAAAAGAGAAGAGACGTTTCTTATGAAGCACTTAAGAAAATCCCTGGTGTTATCTGTGAGAAACCTGGCGGCGCTTTCTACATTACTTGCAAACTGCCCGTTGAAAATGCTGAAAACTTATTAGTATTCTTACTGCAAGAGTTCAGAGAAAATAATGAAACAGTTATGTACGCTCCTGCTGAAGGCTTCTATGCTACTCCTGGTATTGGCAAGAACGAATTACGTATTGCTTATATTCTGGAAGCTGAAGATATGGCAAGAGGTATTGAATTGTTAGGCAAAGGTATCGAAGCTTATAAGGCTGCAGGCCATAAATAAGACTTACCTTCATAAAACAAAAAAACACCCTCAAAAGGGGTGTTTTTTCTATGTTTTTAGAACGCAAAATTTTGTCCCTGCATATACTTTTAGGGCAGGGGGTGATGGGAATGGGTTCCATCGGTTTGTATTTGACGCTAGAAAATGACGAAGCACTTTCTCAGTGTTTAGCAATTATTAAGCCTTTGGCAGACGCAATTATACTTTTGGATCAAAAAGAACAGGAACCAGAACAGCGTGCATTACGCAGTCGCCAGCTTATTGGGCGGTTGCAAGGAACGGAGATAGACGAAGAAGGGCTCCAGTTATTATTGTCTTGCGTCGGTGAGGAGTCACCCTCCCTGGAGGTTTGTACCAGCTTGGGAGAGTATTTTTATAAAAAACAAGCATGGAGGCAAGCCGTTTTCTGGTTTGAAAATGTGTTGCGAATGAATGGTGGGGAGAGTAGTTTTGTATGTTTGCGTTTGGGAGCAAGTTACGGTGAGCTTGGTCAGTATGAAACAGCCGCTACCTATATGAAGCTAGCAGAACTATTGAAAAGTGGTGGTGTGGAAAGGCAAATCCAAAGCAATCGTTCTCCTAGTGTGTTACCATAATGATAAGGTATTTTGAGGGCAAGCCTAAGGAAAAACATAGTTCAATTCAAAAAAGCCACTAAGCAAAGTGCTTGGTGGCTTCTATTTGGTATCTAAATCTTAGTCCAGCTCTTTTTTAAGAAAGCCTTCGCTGACTGTTAAGAACTCCTGTGGACTGGTAAGCATGGCAGGATGCCCGCCCTTAGGGAAGAGGTGCATTTCTCCATGATCAATTTTTCCAATCATTTTTGAATAGACTTTTTCAAAATAGCTAGGGTCTATGGCAGATATAAACTCATCTTCCTTGCTGCCTGTTAAAAGGAGGGGAGGAAGAAATTGCTCCAATGGTTTGTGAAAAAACTTTCCGATTTCCTTTGCGTGGTTGGCAATTGCAAGGGTATCACAGTCTACAACCTGCTCCCAATCTTCTCCATGCATCAAGGAATAGAATAGTACTGCATTGTTATCGTGTTTGGATAATTCCCGAAGTTCTACTACATTTTTTGTAAATTCCTCTAAAGGAGTTTCCCCTTCAAAGCTGTCAGCAATTACTTTGTGAATAAGATCGGGTCTTTCTAATGCCACATTAATGGCAACCAAAGCGCCACCACTGCTGCCAATTAAGTCAACCCTCTTATAATTCTTCTCATCCAGAAATGCAATGACCTGTTTTGCTTCAAAAAACCATAAATCATTAGGGAATTCATCTATTCTTTGTGATTTGCCATGGCCTAAGAAATCAATTAAAACAACCTTGTGATTTTGTGCATATTGCTCTGCAATCTCCTCAAACATCTTAGAGGATGCCGTATTTCCGTGAAGCAGCAATAACGGTGTTCCACTGCCTAGTTCTTGATAAAAAACCTGTTTATTTTCAAATGTGAAGTATGACATATTTGCCTCCTAATCGTATACTATAGACGTGTTAGCAAGGCTTGTCAGTATGCCTTGCATTATTTATTTTTTGCTGTCCACATATTTTCACCTCCTGTAATTATTTATTTTTTCTAGAAAGAAATAAACGGCAACCCATTTATAGGTTACCGTTTATATTGCTATCTAGTAGCCTTTTTATTCAATTATAAAAGTGTAACGCCTGCTGCGGTGCAAACATCGAAAGTTTCCTGATCCCAAATGGAGGACTGAACCTCACCAATATGGGCTTTTCCTAAAAGGAGCATACACAAGCGAGATTGTCCGATACCGCCGCCAATGGTGCAAGGCAATACGCCTTCCAACAACATTTTGTGGTAGGTAAGCTCACGGCGCTCATCGCAATCAGCTTTACGCAACTGCTGATCCAAGGCTGCTGCATCAACACGGATACCCATAGAGGAGATTTCCATTGCGTTATCCAAAACAGGGTTATAGAACAATAAGTCCCCGTTTAACTTCCAATCGTCATAGTCAGGTGAGCGTCCATCATGGGGCTTACCTGATTCTAGTTTATCACCAATTTGCATAATAAATACGGTTTTAAATTCCTTTACAATGGCATTTTCTCTTTCCTTTGGAGTTAATTTTGGATATTTGTTTTCTAATTCTTGAGAAGTGATAAAAGTTACTTCTCTGCAAAGGTCAGTGGTGATGCGTGGGTATTTTCTTTTCAATACCTCTAAAGTGTCACAGATGCACAGAACGATGCCCTGAACCGTAAATTTCAGTTCCTGAATATTTCTTTTTTCAGGGGTGATTACTTTTTCCCAATCCCACTGGTCCACATAAATAGAGTGTAAGTTATCTAAAACTTCGTCTCTACGAATTGCGTTCATATCAGTATAAATACCTTTTCCTGGACGGAAGTCATAACGATACAACGCCATGCGTTTCCATTTAGCCAAAGAGTGAACAACTTCTGCCATTACGCCTGTTGCAGGTACTTCAAAACTAACAGGGCGTTCAACGCCATTTAAGTTATCATTCAGTCCTGTTGAAGGGTCTACAAACAAAGGAGCGGATACTCTTTTTAGGTTTAAGGTTTGAGACAAATTTTCCTCAAAAGTATGATGAATCAAACCGATTGCATTTTGTGTTTCATATAAGGTAAGAGCGGACTGATAGCCCTCTGGGATAAATGTTTTGCTCATAAAATAATCCTCATTTCCTAATTTTTTTACTTGTTTAAGGATAACACAGAACCACTGTTTATTCAAGTAAAATGATACTTGACACAAATCTCCTACAAGTGTATGATATAATCATAACATACACTTGTAGGAGTTGATTAAATGAAAAAGTCAGTTGAAGTTTCTCGCTTGCCAGATACGGAGTTAGAGATTATGAAAGTAATTTGGAATGGGCAAAAAACCCTTTCCACGTCGGAAATCAAAGGAGAGTTGGAAAAAAAACGTGCATGGAATATTTCTGCATTGCAAACGCTTTTAAACCGTCTTATAGAGCGTGGTTTTCTAGATTCTTATAAAGAAGGAAAAAACCGTTTTTATAATGCCATCATAGACGAGGACTCGTACTTAGCATTAGAAAATCGTTTATTTTTAAATAAAGTAAACAACAACTCCTTAACCAAATTGGTGGCTTCTCTCTATGATAGCCGTGCAATTTCAGAAAATGATTTGGATGAACTAGCGGCCTATATTCGACAAAAAACAGGAGGCGAGGGTTAATGGATATTCTATTTCAAGACTTACTGGGAGTATCTGCTTTTACCTCTGTTGCTATAGTCTTTTTTGCCGTACTTTCTAGGTTTTTGGGGAAGCGTTACGGCACAACGTGGAGGTATTTTGTTTGGCTAATCATTGCCGTTAGACTGATGATACCCGTTCACTTTACTTTGCCTCAGCCTATGGTAGAAATTCATGTGCCTCAAGTGGCAATCCAAACGGCGGGAGAGTATGTCCCTTTCTTGGGGGAGGATGTGACAAGGGGTTCTATTCCTATTGGGAAAAGTGGCGTGGAGCAAAATACGGTAACACAGAAAACAAACATAGATAGGTTTACCATGTTCCTTCAGGGGGTGTGGGAAAGACTTTGGACTATTTGGTTATTGGGCATGTTCATTTATTTTGCCTGCCAAGGGAAAAAATATCATAGCTTTTTAAAAAACTTAAATCGAAATAGCCGTTGCATCAGAGATGCTCAGGTATTGGAGATTTATTATAACCTTAGTAGAGAAATGGGCATGAGAAAACGTCCGGAAATTTATTTTTGCAGCATATTGCCCAGCCCTCTATGTACTGGTATTTTGAAGCAGAAAATTTATCTAAATTATGAAAAGTATAAAAAGGAACAGCTGTCTTATATTTTAAGGCATGAGCTGGTTCATTGTAAAAGGCGGGATAATTGGTTTAAAACAGTGCTGATGTTGGTAAAGGGGATACACTTCTTCAATCCCTTTGTTCACTGGATGGTGGGATTGGCCCAGCGAGACATAGAATATTCTTGCGACAGCTTGGTCTTAAAAGAATGCTCACTATCTCAAAGGCAAGACTATGGTCTAACGATTTTACACAGTATTCGAGAAGGGCAGCAAAGAAGTTCCCTTTCGACTGCATTTCATGGGGGCAAAGAAGAGCTAAAGGCTCGAATCGACCATATTTTTGATATGAGTAAGAAAAAACGGGGAATCTCATTACTGTTAACTTTAGCTTTGGTCATTTCTGTTGGGACGGCTTTTGTGGGATGTACCACCCATGTGGAGCAGGCACACACAGAGCAGGGAACAGAGGATTGGATAGCTACGATATATCAATATAAATTGGACTATATTGGAAACCACCTTGGAGTGGGGAATATTTTAGGGTCTTTAACCCTGCCCAAAGGGCTTCGTCCCAGTGAGGAAGGGATAGAATTATTTACGAAAACAGAACCATATGGCGCACGGCGTTATTTAACGCTAGAGCAAGGGGCAGAGATTCCAGAAAATGGTTGGTTCGAGAAAGATGCCATGATTTTCCTTGCGTTGGTTGAAAATGCTTCTTTCTTGGAGTATTTCATAGAGGACGAAGGTGGATTGGAGCAAATTCTTCGTTTTAGCAGAGAAGATGGGGGAAAATATTTTGGTAATATCGATTTGAGGAGTATGGCAGTTGACGAAAGTGTTTTCCGAAACTTTATACAGGAGCTAGATGCCCTGTTTTCGGAAGGGAAAGACGATACCCTAAAACAGATTGAAAGCAATATGTTGTTGGAGGAAATTGCGCATGAAATGGGCGATGAATTTTCCTATCAGGCCTTGCTACAAAATGAGAAATATGACCAATTGCTTAAGCTTGGAGATGCATCGTTAACAGCTATGTTGAGCAATTTTGAGCAAGGTCAAAGGGATGATACCAAGGGATATATTATGCTGGCGGCATGTTTGGAGCTTTTGCAGGTGCCTATTTCTGTGAATGATTCTTTGTTAAAGGAAATGACACCTAACCAATGGTATGAAACATATCTGGCGTTGGATTCTTTGGAGTTAGAGCCTTTTATTTATGATGAAGAGAACTATACTAAGGATTTGGAGAAATTAGGTTTATTGACTATGAACAAAGCAACCGAAGAGGGGTTAGTAACAAGACATAGCGATGTAATAGAAGCGGTTTATCAGGCTATGGAACAGCGATTTTCCCTAACAAGGGATGGTGGAGAGTTGCAAATTTTTGCCCCCCTCATTAGTCATGTTTCAGAGACTGAAGATAAGCTGTCTGTTTATGCTGTCATTGGGGCAACCCGTTACTCCCTTATCCGTATACCCAATAAAGGGTATCAGCTGATGGAGAGTGGGGGAAGTCATACACCTGGTCGTTTGGATTTTGAAAAGAAAGACGGTAATTGGGTGCTGGTGGATTGGATAGATGCCCAGGATGGCTCTTATTATGCACCTTCTATCAAAGAGATGTGCAAGGGGACTGTGGGTGTGGCAAATGATTTAATTTCTTACGATTCAAGGGAGCTGCAAATGCTCTTGATGCAAAACCTAATTTTCTATTTAAATGACAAGACAGATATTACAGTTTATAATGTTTCTCATATGGAGAAGAAGGATATACAAGAGGTTAGCCAATATATCTCTTTTGTGGAGGATTAGGGTTCACTCATTTATATTTGATTGGTTAAATAAGTGGAGAAAATAGTTAAAGATTTCGGAAGCAGGTATTTTTAGAAGTATCTGCTTTTGTCACGTTTATTTTTTCCTTTCTTCAGTAAAATGAAATAAGTGTAGGCACCATAATTCCCATAAGAATTTGGCCAGCATAGACAGAGGAATGCCACCACAATGTTCATAATAAAACCACAACTGCTTCATTCCTTGATACCAGCAACGACTATGCTAAAACCTATCTTTTTTTTAATAACTTTTTGAATTCTATTTTTTTATTCGCCTTCTTTACTTATATCATTCAGTTTATGAGTGCATTTTGCGTATCCTGTTGCCTTAATCAAAAGCCTTTTCTCTCGTATACTTTCTATCCTTTTTAATGAAACAGTAACCTCTCTATTTATTTTCTTGAAAATTGCCTAACTTTTGATTTTGTTTAGGGTAATCTAGCTTTTCTTATGGGTTTGGGTTAGGGTGTAACTACCATAGTTAAAAATAAAAAGCAGTAACCAAGGAGAGATTTTTCTGGTTACTGTTTTTTATAGAGCTTTTTTGATTTTATATTTTAGTCAATAATATTTTTTAGGCACAGGGCGATAAATAGCTTTGATCTAGTTTCAATTTGAGATAGGCTGCACCCAAGCATTTCTTCAATCTTACGGATTTTATAATTTACAGTATTTCTATGCAAAAATAGCATTTCTGCCGTTTCGTTAATACTCCCGTTTTTTTCAAGATATAGTGTTAAAACCTCAATATAGTTGGTATTCTTTTTTAAGTCATGTTCTTCTAAAGCTCCAAGGCAATCAAGATAATATTCTTCTAAAACGTCTGTATTATCAATGGCAAAAAATAATTTATACAAGCCCAATTCACGATATAAGCAAAACTCATTTTTTTTATTTTGTTTTTTATTAAAATGCATCATTTTAATGGCTTGCTTATAGCTGGAAGAAATATGGTCTAAACTTTGTAAATTACTGCCGATACCTAAGAAGAAAGTATCCCAACGGGAAAGTAGTGCGGTCATAATTCGGTTCAGAATTTTTATAATGGCGTCCTCTTTGTAGTTGCAAAAAACCAGAATGAACTCACCCTCACTGTTAATAACAAAGGACTTGTCCCCAGTGGACATTAAAATACGCTCAATTATTTGCACCATTTGCTCTAGCTTATCTGGACTAAGGCGTGTGGCATTAAACTCGGGTTTAATAATTCCCAAAGTATAAAACCCATTTTCTTGAAAGCCATACTGATAAAGGGTGTTGGCGTAAAGATTCTTTCGACTGGGGAAATAAATTGCATTTCTAAGGGCTGACCCCAGTTCTACCTCTGCTTTTTCCACATTTAAAAGAATATTGCTAAAAAGCTTCATAATATCAGGAATTCGCACATTCCAAGGGCAGACCATCAAAGGATAATCGTTTTTATTACAAAGGTCAATGACCTTTTGAGGAACTTGGGGGATATAAGGCCCCAAGTTCAATAAAGTGCCGCTGGCTTTTTGTTTAATCTGGGCCTCAACGAGGGTAAATAAATCCATTTCTTCGTTAAGGGCCATGCCGGAAGTAAACACCAGGTTTTTCTCTTCAATAAAAGCCGCAAAAGCCATGTTTTCAACCATATGGAACCAATTTACCCCACGATTTAGTCCTTTTTCCCCAGCAACAAGGGTAACATGATATACATTGGCTTTTTGTAACAATTTTTCAACGATGATAGACATTATTTGCCTCCAGTCTTCATTTATGCCGTTGCGGCTTTTTTTTCTCGGACGATATCCAAAAGGGTAGGGCCTAGGGCACCTAACACCACAATACATGCACCAATTACTTGAATGGCCATCATATGTTCTCTGAAAACAATAATGCCTACAATAGCACCAATCACAACTTCCAAAGCGGAAAGAATGCTAGCCGTTGTGGAGTCAATATACATCGTGGATTTCACAATAGAAACATTGGCAACCATAGTACAAAGTACGCCAATGCCAAAGATGTTCATAAGGTTTAGCGGAACATTTCCTTGGGTAAAGCTTGCGCCAATTACGGAGAAGTCCGTAATGAAAGACAGACCAACCGCCCCACCTAAAAAGCCATAAACCAGCATGGTATCTCTTTCGTAGCGGTTAGAAAAATATCTTGGAACCAAAATTTGAAGGGCAACACCAAAGCCATTGAGTGCGCCGGCCAAAACCCCTAACATATCAAGGCTGCCGCTGCTAACGCCGATCAGATTTGATACCATTGCCGCCCCTAAAATACAAACAGCAATTGTGACTACCTTATCTTTTTTCAGTTTTTCTTTGAATAGGATTAAACCCAATAAAGCAACCCAGATAGGGCTCATAAACATAAGCACTGTTGCAACAGCAATGGGAATTCTTTCTACGGCAATGCCATAGCTGATGAAACTAAATCCATACGCTATCAAACCATATAAACAGCTAATCACAAGTCCTTTGGGGTCAATTTTCAAAATCTGAGGGTTTTTTACTGCTTTTATCAAAAAATATACAGTGCCCGCAGAAATACAACGAATAAAGGAAGTATCAAAACTAGAATACCCAATTTTTGATAACTCTCGTACGAAAATCCCCATTACCCCCCAAAGGGAAGCACCTAAAACAACTAATAAGATCCCTCTCATTCTTTTTTCCATAACCTTCACTCCCTTTTCCATAATAAATCTTAAATAGAATTCACTTCTTTTATTGTGTTGTATCTTTTTAAGATAAATTGCTTATTGTGTTATAACACATTTGTTCAGAAGAACAAATAGTTTAATATTTCTTTCGGGTCTTGTAACAAAAACTCATTTGAGCCAAATAGCATTCATAGTATAATAGCTGTAAATACAGGAGTTCTTAGTGAAAACCTTAAGTTCAATAGATTGTGCCAAAACCTTTGTGTAGCTTATGAATGAATGATACCATATACAATTATTGCTTGCAATGTAATGCATACTAATAATTTATGTGCTTTGGCACAATAAGCAAGCAATGAATAAATTTCTGTGAAGAACCATAAAAACAAGGCTTTCTTTTTCTTTAGAAAACAAGGCACTATCATATAGGAAAGATAGGGGCAATACTTTTGTTCTTGAGCATCGTTATCGTTTCATAGGTGTAAGTAACCGTTTTGAAAACTTTACGGTTATCCCTGTAAACAAAAACGGATATCCCCATAAAGCTGGGGATATCCTGATAGTGGATATTTTTTTAAATTTAGATTTGTTTTGTGGTCCATTCTTCGCAATTCCAAACGTCAGTAGCAAGGCCGTTGTAGAACTCAGGCTCATGGCAAATTAAGAGGATGCTTCCTTTATAAGCTTGCAATGCTCTTTTTAACTCATCCTTTGCCTCAACATCCAAATGGTTGGTAGGCTCGTCCAGAAGTAAAACGTTGGTTTCAATATTGATAAGTTTACATAAGCGAACCTTTGCTTGCTCGCCACCGCTTAGTACCTTAACCATGCTTTCGATATGTTTTGTAGTAAGGCCACATTTTGCCAATGCACTTCTTACTTCGTATTGGGTATAAGCAGGGAACTCTTTCCAGATTTCATCAATACAACTAATATTTTCTGTGTACTGCTTTTCCTGCTCAAAGTAGCCAGGGTATAAGTAATCCCCTAGTTCCGTAGAACCGCTAAAAGGTTTAATTTCCCCAATGATACTTTTTAAAAGAGTGGTTTTACCTATACCGTTTGCACCGGTAAGAACGATTTTCTGTCCTCTTTCCATTTCAAGGTTTAAGGGCTTGGAAAGGGGGGCGTCATAGCCAATCACCAAGTCTTTTGTTTGGAAAATATATCTGCTGGAAGCCCTAGCTTCTTTAAAATTAAACTCAGGTTTTGGCTTATCCTTGGCTAGCTCAATCACTTCCATTTTATCTAGCTTTTTCTGTCTGGACATGGCCATATTTCTGGTGGAAACACGGGCCTTATTACGGGCAACAAAATCCTTCAAATCGTCAATTTCCTGTTGCTGTCTCTTATAAGCAGCTTCCATTTGGGCACGCTTCATAGCATAAACTTCTTCAAATTTTTCATAGTTTCCAACGTAGCGGTTTAGTTCCCCATTTTCCACATGATAAATTAAGTTAATCACGCTATTTAAAAATGGAATGTCGTGGGAAATGAGAATAAAGGCATTTTCATAATCCAAAAGGTAGCGTTTAAGCCATTCAATATGGATTTCATCTAAATAGTTCGTAGGTTCGTCCAACAGAAGAATATCGGGCTTTTCTAAAAGCAACTTACCTAATAGAACCTTGGTACGCTGGCCACCGCTCAACTCTGTAACATCTTTTTCAAAGCCAATGTCTTCCAGACCTAAAGCACGGCCAACTTCATCTACTTTTGCATCAATGATATAAAAATCATGGGAATCTAAGGAGTCTTGAATTTCCCCCAACTCTTCCATCATTTTTTCCAGTTCTTCAGGGGTTGCGTCCCCCATAGAGTCGCAGATGGTGTTCATTTTTTCTTCCAAAAGAAAAAGAGGGGCAAATGCACTTTTTAGTACATCCCGAATGGTCATTCCTTTTTCTAAAATCGTATGCTGATCCAAATATCCAACAGCCACATTTTTGCTCCACTCGATTTTGCCTTCATCAGGCATAAGTTTACCTGTAATAATATTCATAAAGGTGGATTTTCCTTCACCGTTTGCGCCGATAAACCCAACGTGTTCACCTTTTAAAAGGCGGAAGGAAACATTGTTAAAAATGGCTCTGTCGCCAAAGCCGTGATTTAAGTTTTGTACATTTAAAATACTCATGCCGCTCTCCTATGTCCATAAAATTTGCATATGGCACTATTTTATAATGGAATGCAATAGATTTCAAGAAAAACAAGTTCTTTCTGGTTTTCTTTTCTTCTATACTTTAAAATTACGGGAAAAAAGCAGTTTTTTATGTATTACCTTTCATTGACACAAAAGAGTAAGCTCCTTTTTATATTAGAATTCAGACGGGTAAATCAGGTTCAAAAAGAAAGTCTTGCAAACTAATAAATTACCCTTTATAATCCTCTAATAAATACTATAAAATAAAAATAAAAAGCCCCAATTGCATAGAATTGCAAGACGAATCTTCAGCGAAGTAATCGGGCTTAGCCTATGCCGTCTAGATAATTGGCAGGAATCGATTTTCTAGCAGAATAGAAAGCGCTTTTTTAGTGAAGTATTATGGTTAATTTACTTACTAAAAGCATCTGAAAATTTAATTGCCAGGTATACCAAAAAAATGTTTCTCCTAAGAAATATGATTTAAAATCCAAGCAGTAATATCCTCATAAACTTCTTGCCGATTGAGCTCATTAATGATTTCGTGGCGACCTTGAGGGTAAAGTTTCAAGGACACATCTTCAAAGCCTTCTATCAGGTACAATTTATATAGGCTCTTGGGTCCTTTTCCCCAATCTCCAACGGGATCCATTTCCCCAGAGGTAATTAAGATGGGCAAAGACCGTGGTATGTGGTCCAACCGAATTTTTTTGGCATTATATGCAATAATGGAAAACATGTCTTTATAAGCTGAAACGGTAAAGAGGAAAGTGCAGTGCTTATGGGCCACATAGGCCGACACGATTTCTTTGTCCCGACTTATCCAGTCCTTATCAGTTTTTGGGCTATCGATATAACGTAGGTAACTGGCAAAGGCTAATTTCGCCAAAAGCTCACTGCGGTAGTGGCTGCTATGTTTTTTTTCAAGAAAATTGGCTAACTTTTTCCCCATTTTTGTTAAGGCAACGGGCACGTTGTTGGTGCCAACTAAAATGGCCCCCTGTAACTCATGGCCATAAAAAGTTAAATACTTTCTTGTGCAAAATGAACCCATGCTATGTCCCAGAATAAAGTGGGGGACATTGGGAAATTGTTTTTTCATTTCCTTTGTAACCTGATATATATCCTGAATCAAAAGTTTGCGTCCTTGGGTTTCATGAAAAAAACCTAAATCCTCATCACAAGCGACACTTAAGCCGTGGCCAAGGTGATCATGGCCGATTACTGCTATATTGTTTTTGCAAAGGTATTGGGCAAATTCATGATAACGATCAATAAATTCAACCATACCGTGAACGATCTGTAAGGCTGCGATGATGGGGCCGTCCCCCTGCCATGAAATAACATGAAGTTGATTTACGTGATCAGTAGAAGAGATGAAAAATTCTTCTTTTTTCATAGAAAACCTCCTTTTTTTAGGGTTAAGCTAAAACAAGCATACCATAAGTTGAAAAAATAAGCATCTAAAAAAATCAGGTTTATATTGTTGGAATAATGGGGAGAATAGGGACATCTTAATACAATCTTAATGCGGTGGAGAATATTTTAATTCCTTTTTAACTGCCCTTAGAGTATGCTATGATTGAAGTTTTATATGCACGAAGGAGGTTGTTTCAAATAAAAGATAAGTTGATGAAACATTTAGTAGAGATATCACCAATGAAGATTATTCTTTATGGGTATTGTTTTATTATATTGCTAGGGGCAATATTACTCTGTATGCCCTTTGCCAGCCAGGATGGGAAAGCAACGGATTTTCTAACAGCATTTTTTACGGCCACTTCTGCAACTTGCGTTACGGGTTTGGTTGTAGTAAATACATACACCCATTGGTCTACTGTCGGTCAGGTGATTATACTTTGCTTAATACAAATTGGTGGCATTGGGTTTATGACTGTTTGTATTGCCGCAATCACTTTAACAAAGAAAAAAATAGGGTTTATGTCCCGTTCTTTAATGCAAAATTCCATTGCCGCACCTCAGCTTGGAGGAATTGTGCGGATGACAAAGTTTGTGTTATATGGTACTCTTTTGGTAGAGGGGATTGGGGCGTTTTTGCTTTCCTTTTTTTATTGTCCAATTTATGGTTTGGCCAAAGGAATATGGTATTCTATTTTTCATAGTATTTCCGCTTTTTGTAATGCAGGGTTCGACCTGATGGGTACCCAAAAGGAATTTGTTTCCTTTACATCCCAAGTTGGGAATGTATATGTCAATGCAATCCTTATGTTATTAATTATTGTGGGAGGGCTGGGCTTTTTTGTTTGGCATGATTTGATTGATGCGAAGCTTCGATTTTCCCGTATGCATCTGCATACCAAGTTGGTCATATTTTTAAGTAGTATTTTGATTGTTGGCGGTACTTTTTTACTATTTATTTCGGAAAGCGGCGGTGCAGAGTTTCAAAAGCTTACATTGCTTGAGCAAATAACTGCTTCTGCTTTTCAATCAGTCAGCTCAAGGACTGCTGGATTTAATACGGTTGATATTGGCTCTTTGACTGAAACAGGCCAATTTTTAATTATTTGTTTAATGCTCATTGGCGGTTCTCCAGGATCTACGGCAGGTGGTATTAAAACAACAACTTTTGCCGTTTTAGCCTTAAGTGTTCTAACCACCTTTTGGCATAAAAAGTCCATTGAAGTTTTTGGAAGAAGGATGGAGGACGGAATTACAAGGTTGGCATCTTGTGTATTTATGATATACCTTTTTATGGTTTGTTCTGTTGCTATGATTATTTCTAAAATAGAGGGCATGCCATTGCTGGATACCTTATTTGAAAGCGTTTCGGCAATTGCTACCGTTGGCTTAACAACGGGTATAACAACAAGTTTGGGGAATGTATCGTTGGTTTTATTGGCTATTTTGATGATTACTGGTAGAGCGGGATCCTTAACAATGCTTTTGGCGTTTTCATCTCGTAAGAACCCTGTGGTTTCTACCTTACCATTGGAAAAGATTCAAATTGGCTAGTTCATAAGGAGGAAGGCAGTATAATGAAATCAATTTTGATTGTTGGGCTTGGTCGTTTTGGCAGACATATGGCGCATAAACTAGTGGAGCAGGGCAACTCTGTTTTAGCAGTTGAAAGAAGTGAAGAACGGGCAGATAATGCCATCAATATTGTGCCAAATATTCAAATTGGTGATGCGGCCAATGAGGTTTTTGCCCAATCTTTGGGTGTGGGCAACTTTGACCTTTGTGTAATTGCCATTGGTGATGACTTTCAAACTTCATTGGAAATTACCGTTTTATTTAAAGACTTAGGTGCAAAGTTTATTTTAGCCCGTGCCAGCCGTGATGTTCACCGAAAGCTATTACTTAGAAATGGTGCAGATCACGTTGTTTATGCAGAACGTGAAATGGCGGAGCGTTTGGCCATTAAATATGGCTCAAAAAACCTCTTTGATTATATTGAATTAACACCGGAAGCGGCAATTTATGAAATGAAGGTTCCAGAGAGTTGGTATGGAAAGACGATTCTGGAAAAGTCCGTTCGCACCAGATACCATATTAGCATTATGGCTACGAAGAAAAATGGAAAGATTACGCCTTTGCCACACCCAGAGCATGTTTTTACACCCGATGAAACCTTAATTATATTTGGTGGCAAGGATGCGGCAAGAGATTTATTAAAATAAATTTTTAAAATTGTAGAGGGACTTTTGAAACTATAGCTTTTACAAATAGAAACAATATGAATCAATGTTTAAAAAGCCCGTACGAGGGCTTTTTATATACATAAATTTCATGCAGGAAATACATATGGAGAGGGGAACGGTGGATGGCGAAAGGAAGAAGAATGAAATGGCAAGATATTTTATGGACTATTTTGGTGCTTATGGTGACCACTGCGTTAGGTGGTATTTTCCATTTGGTAGGGTTTGAAGCATCCAATATTATTATGGTTTATATTCTTGGCGTATTGTTAACGGCTGTTTTAACGTCAAACCGAGTGTATACCGTGATTTCCTCCATGCTAAGTGTTTTGACCTTCAACTTTTTCTTCACAGAGCCTGTTTTTACCTTCTCCGCATATGATACGGGGGATACCATAACATTTTTAATTATGTTTTTAGTAGCAATTTTTGCTGGAACCCTTGCAGTAAAGATTAAAATGCAAGCGGAACAATCAGCGGCAATGGCCTATAGAACAAAAATTCTTTTGGAAACAAATCAGCTTTTACAGCAGGCCAGAGGTGTAGATGGTATTTTACATGAAACTGCTAAGCAATTGGTAAAATTATTGGAACGGACGGTAGTATGCTATCGTGGAGAAGGTGCTGGCCAGCTGTCGGAAGGGGATTTATTTTTGAAAAACCATGAGGAAGATGGTGCAAAATACCTTGCTTTAAAAGAGAAAGAAGCGGCCCAATGGGTGTTTGAGAACAACCAGCAGGCAGGCTCTGGAGCGGAGCATTTTAGTGAAAGCCTTTGCAGATACTTGGCAGTTAGGAGTAAGGGGCAGGTTTTTTGCGTATACGGAATTTCTTTGCAAGGGAAACCCTTGGAGGCCTTTGATACCAACTTGTTGTTATCCATTTTAGGCGAGTGTGCTTTGGCTTTGGAGAAGGAACTTATGAGCCGCAAGAGAGAGGAAGCTGCCGCCCAAGCAAAAAATGAGCAGCTGCGGGCAAACCTTCTTCGAGGCATTTCCCATGACCTTAGAACCCCGTTAACTTGTATTTCAGGCAATGCGGCGGTACTTTTGAATAATGGGGATGCAATTGATGAAGCACGTAGAAAAGCTCTTTACTTAGATATTTATGATGACTCTATGTGGCTTATCAACCTGATTGAAAACTTATTATCCGTAACGAGAATTGAAAACGGCACAATGCAGCTATATTTACAAGCGGAGCTGATGGATGAGGTCATTACGGAAGCATTGCGGCATATCGATCGTAAAAAATCAGAGCATGTGATCGTTATTGAAGAAACTGAAGAAATGCTCCTTGCAAAAATGGATGCCCGATTGATTATACAAGTAATGATAAACCTTGTGAATAACGCAATAAAATATACAGAATCAGGCTCCGAAATTAAAATCAGTATGAAACGGTTGGGTGACAGAATTGAAGTTTCTGTGGCGGATAATGGTAAGGGGATTCCAGATCGTTTAAAGGAAAGCCTTTTTGAAATGTTTTATACTGCCAGCCATACAATTTCAGATACACGTAGAGGGTTAGGGATGGGGCTTCCCCTCTGCAAGAGCATTATCCTTTCTCATGGAGGGACGATTCATGTTACTGACAATGTTCCGCATGGGTCAATTTTTACCTTTACATTACAGGCGGAGGAGGTACCTTTACATGAATAAGCCATTTATTTTGATTGTTGAAGATGACGGTGCAGTGAGAAATTTGATTGCCACTACATTGGAAACCCAAGACTATAAATATCACACCGCAGCAACTGGCTCAGAAGCGTTATTGGAAGCCACGTCTCAGAACCCAGATATTGTTCTATTAGACTTGGGGTTGCCAGATATAGATGGGGTGGAGATTATTAAAAAAATTCGTTCTTGGTCTAATATGCCGATTATTGTTATTAGTGCGAGGGCCGAAGATCGAGATAAAATTGAGGCCCTAGATGCAGGTGCAGATGATTATCTGACAAAGCCTTTTTCTGTGGAGGAGCTCTTGGCTCGTTTGCGGGTTACCTTACGACGACTAAGTTACACCCAAAATGTTGGCAGGAACCAAATAGAGTTTATTAATGGGGATTTGAGAGTAGATTATCCCTCGGGGTGTGCTTATTTATCAGGGGTGGAGCTGCACCTTACTCCCATCGAATATAAGCTTTTATGTTTACTTTCCAAAAATGTGGGGAAAGTTCTGACCCATACATACATCACAAAGGAAATTTGGGGAAGTACATGGGATAATGATATTGCCTCTTTGCGGGTGTTTATGGCAACACTTCGAAAAAAGATTGAAGAAAATACGGCACAACCTAAATACATTCAAACTCATGTAGGGGTAGGATATCGGATGTTGCGTATTGACGAATGATAGGCACACTGGAAGTTCGGACTTGATGAAAATTTTTATCAAGTCAGGCTTTCGGTGTTTTTTTACGTGAAGTTTATGCGATACAGAGCAGGCTTAAGAGAATCCTTTTGAAACGCTTTTATGAGAGTTTCAGGAGAATTACTTAAGGGGAAATCACGGGAAATCACTAGGATTCTGAAAATGTAAGAAATTTGACAGAGTTTCCTAATGGAATAAAAACAAATGGGGTGTATACTTATGTTCATGAGGAGTTTTTTGTAAGGAGGATTTCAGATGAAGAAAAAAATATTGGCTCTTGCTTGTATTGCAATGATGGGGACAACTGCGGTGCCTGCATTTGCATCTGATAAGATTAAAGTATTTGTCAATGGCTATGAAGTTGTTTTTCAGGGGCAGCAACCTGTTATTGTAGATGGATATACGTTAGTTCCTGTTAGAGGTGCTTTAGAGGCCATGGGCGTTCAGGTTGTTTGGAATGAAAAGGAACAGTCTGTTTTGCTCACAAAGGGCAGAAAGGAAGCAAAGCTGATCATAGGAGACAAAAACTTCAAAGGTGGTGGTGGGGAGCAGCTGGAAACACCAGCACAAATGATCGGTGGCTCTACCATGATTCCATTGAGAGCAGTTGTGGAATGTTTTGATGGGCGGGTTTCTTGGAATGGCGAGGAAAGAGTCGTTTCCATTGCCTCCCATGAAACAAAGGATGCCTATTCTGCTGTCACATATAAAAAGGATTTAAAAGGTAATGATGGCAAGATCCTGATTACAGGAACGGTAAAATATCCCCAGCTAGATGCCACGGTTTTAGGAGATAAGGCAAATATAATCAATGAGAAAATTGCAGCCACGGCTAAGGGCAGTCTAGAGTCTTATTTGACAGAAAAAAAGGAGCAGGTAACAACAGAGGCAAAGGAACTTGGGAAAGATTTTAAAACCCATGACTTCAAAATCGGGTTTGAGACCCCTTACTATGACGATAACTTGTTTTCATATTATAGCTCTTACTATACTTTCACGGGTGGTTCCCATGGTAATTCCTATGCAAAGGGCTATACCTTTGACTTAAAGACTGGAGCAAAGAAAAAACTAACGGACTTTGTCACATTAGAAAAGACTACGACTGAAGAAAGTTATTTGAAAAATGTAATCAAACAGGATATAAAGAAAGGTTCGTCTAATTATTTTGCTGAGGCAGAAGAAATATTGGATGAAAGTGGAGCATCATTAGGCTTTTATTTGAAAAATAAGGATACTCTTGTGGTGTTTATTTCCGAGGCTGGGTGGGTTTCACCTTATGCATCTGGTATTATTCGAGTGGAAAAGAATATTTAGTTGTGAAATGAAAGTATATCGGAAAATATACAAAAAGAGAACTGCGTAAGCAGTTCTCTTCTTTTTTGTTTTTATTTTTATTCAACAGAAAAACAGAAGGAATGAACAAAAAAATTGTCAAAAATGTGTAATTTATGGATTAAAAAAATGTCAAAAAGGTTTCATTTTTTCTGGTAAAGTGTTATTATCAAGAAGTAACATATTTCCAGTTAAAAAAAGGAGGAGTACTATGAAACACGGGAAAAAGGTTTTATCTTCTCTGTTGTCTCTGTCTTTGGTACTAGGTATGTCTGTTCCTGCGTTGGCAGGGGATATGGATGGCAAGCTTGTTGTAGTCCATACAAACGATATGCATGGTTACTATCAGACAACGGAAAAAAACATTGGTATTGCGGGCGTGAAAGGCATTAAAGATTATTATGCTGCCCAAGGCGCAGACGTTCTTCTGTTGGATGCAGGTGACTTTTCCCAGGGGACTACCTTGGTAAATCATGAGAAGGGCTTAAAGGCTGCTGAATATATTGTTTCAGCAGGTTATGATGCAATTTCTTTAGGCAATCATGAATTTGACTTTGGCTTTGAACCTCTTTTGGATATGTTTGCTCTATTGAAAGCAGGAAAAGTCCCTGTTGTAGATGCTAACGTTCTGAAAAAAGGTACAAAGGAACCTTATTTCGGTGAAAGCGTTGTACTGGAAAAGGATGGAATGAAGATTGGTGTATTTGGCTTAGATACAGCTGAAACACAAACAAAGTCCAGCCCTAGCAGCGTAAAAGATTTAGACTTCTTGGATGGAGAAGAAATGATGAAAGCAGCACAGGCTGAAGTGGATGGGCTGAAAGCAAAGGGTTGCGATTATATTATTGCTTTGACCCACTTGGGTGTTGATGATGAAAGTGTGGGCAGACGTTCTACTGATGTTGCCAAAGTAGTGAAGGGCATCGACCTTATGGTAGATGGCCATAGTCATACTGTAATGAACGGCGGAGAAAAGGTTAACGATACTTTAATCGTAAGCACCGGTTCTTATTTGGAAAACGTTGGTACTGTTGTCGTTGATAAGGCTACAAAAGAAACAACAGCAAAACTGATTAGTGCAGCAGATTATGCTAAAAATATTGGTAAATATGACGAAGCCTTAACGAAGATGGTAGCTGCTGATAAAACAGAAGTTGATGCATTCTATGCAGGTCTTTTTGCTAAAACAGAAGTTGCATTAAACGGTGAAAGAGATCCTGGTGTTCGTACAACGGAAACCAACTTAGGTGATTTCTCATCAGATGCATATTTGTACATTGGTAAAAAGTATGCGGAGGAACAGAAGTTAGGCATCAGCGTTGACGTTGCAATTTCTAACGGTGGTGGTATCCGTGCCAGCATTCCTGCAGGGGATATTTCCATGAACACTTTATATACCGTATTCCCTTATGGCAATACCGTAACCTTGGTAACTGTTACAGGTGCGCAGCTTCTTGAAATTTTGGAAGCATCCACATTCTGTACACCAACGGCTTTGGGTGGTTTCCCTCAGATTGCAGGAGCAGAGTACACAATCAATACAGCTGTGGAATATAAAAATGGCGCACAGTATCCCGATTCTACATATTACGCACCAGCTGACCCCGGTAGCCGTGTAACAATTACAAGCGTAGGTGGCAAGGCATTCGATCCTAAGGCTAACTATACTGTAGTTGTAAATAGCTTCCAGGCAGAGGGTGGCGATACATATTATGCTTTAACACAGGGCTCTTTTGTTCAGGATACAGGCATTGTTGATGCGGAAGCATTAATTCAGTATGTTGATTCCTTGGGCGGTGTAATTGGTAAGGAATATGCAGAGCCTCAAGGCAGAATCAAAGTGATTTCTGAGCCTGTTGCACCTGTTGTTCCCGAAGAAAAGACTGAGCAGAAAGTAGTGGAAGAACCTGCAGAAGAACCAGCAAAAGAACCTGAGAAGGAAACAGAGCCAACACCTGTAAGTGAAGCTGATCAGATTGTAGCAGATGTTTACAAGGTTGCAAAAGGTGATAGCTTATGGAAAATCGCAAAGAATCAGTTGGGCGATGGCAATCAGTGGAAAACAATCTTTGAATACAATAAAGACCAAATCAAAGACCCTAGTATGATTTATATCGGTCAGGAATTGGTTATCAGAAAGTAATCCTTGCTACATAAGTGATTAAAAAGGAAATAAAAAAGCGATAATTGTAAATTTACAATTATCGTTTTTTTATAATATGTGTTTGCTTCAACACAAAGGTGAACAATGCAAAGATTCAAAACTATTTTTAGTGAGAGTAGAAGTGTAGATTTACAACGCTTATTTCATATGAATCGTTTAACGTAGAAACGTTTTAATTTCTTGTCATGGTTGATCGTTTTCCTAGCAATAAGGGTAAATCTAGCCTTAGCTAATGTTGAAGAAACCCATAACAGAAAACAAACGTGACAAAACATTTGTGAGTCGATTACAAATAAAGGGAGAGCATAACAATCTATTTGAATGAATTTATTTTCCTTTTAAATTGAATAATACGATACTAATAATAATCATTGCACCGCCAACAAAAGTACCCATATTGGGTATTTCTCTTAAAATGATGAACCCCATAATGGTAGATATCAGGGGTGTGATGAACATAAAATTTGTAACCTCGCTGGTCCGTTCAGCCAAAGACATAGCTTTACCCCAGAGTAAGTAGGCAGCAGCACTGGGAAAAGCTCCCAAATACACAAGGGCAAGAATATGCGTGGTATCGGAGTTTGCCAACTGGCGAATGCCTTCAAATGACCAAAAAACAAGTAAAATTGCACCACAAAGCATACTGTAAGTTACGATTTCTAAGGACGAATATCCTTTTTGTGAAAGCCTTCTGCTTAAAATATTATATCCGCAAAAAAATAGGGAGGCAAAGATTGTCCAAATTAAACCGATATTAATGGAGAAAATACCTTCCCAAAGCAGGAGGATTAAAACTCCCAAAAAGGCCATCAAAATAGAAAGCCAGCCTAGGGGGCGTATAGTTTCGTTATAAAGCTTTGTTGCTACAATTGCCGTAAGGATTGGTGTTATTGCAACAACAATACTGGAAGTGGCAGAGGTAAGGGTTTGAAGACCTGTGTTAAAAGTAATCATGTAAAGGGTGAAGCCCAATCCTCCTGAAAGAAAGAACCAGGGTATATCTTCTTTTTTTGGTTTATGTATATGCTTGTATTTACCGATAATCAAAAGCAAAATTGCAGCAATGCTGCACCGTAAAAAGCCCAAAGGGTTTGACGTAAACTGTTCTTGTACTACTTTTGTAAGGGGGAAGGCAGATGCCCATAAAAACACGGCGAAAAATCCAAGGCCCCATACTTTTTGCTTATTTACCATAGTGTTTCCTCCTGAAATATTCTTTAATTAACTATAACATTTTCATTTCAGAAAGCAAGATGTTTTGGAAGAATAAACGATATTCTTAGGATACTTTTTTAGGTAATGGGAGAAAAGTAGCTGGTATGAGTAGGTACTATTAAACATATAAAATATACTATAGTAATTTCAAATCTTAGAAAGAAATAGGAAGGGTTGTTGCTTTTTACATTTTGATGTGATATAATGGCAAGGATGTTTTTTGCATTTTTTTATTCATATGTATTTTTATGCTACTGTGGCTCAATGGTAGAGCATCTCACTCGTAATGAGAAGGTTGTGGGTTCGATTCCCACCAGTAGCTTGAAAAGACCCCAATATTTAAATATTGGGGTCTTTTTTTTATAAAATCAACTATGAAAATCCCCTCAGTTTCTCATGAATAGGTAAGAGTCCATAAAAATTAGTAGGGAATTTTGTTTATTAATGGCACGAAATGTTTCTATTAATTATTGACATATGCCATTAATGGTCGTACAATTACTTATAAATGGCATATGACATAAACTATTTGGGTCTTTTGATGGTTTGGAAGTAAAGACTATCCATCTTCAAAGGTCTCTATAGGCTCTTACATAGGTGTCCTTTAAGAGCTGTTAAGATGCTAGTACGATGCTAGTACATTAATAATGAAATCGAGACGAGAAAGGAGATTTTTTATGAAAATTGCGATTCCCGTAAATGACATGCGTGAGGAAGCCGAGGTTTGTGTTTCCTTTGGCAGAGCCCCATACTTTTTAATTTATGATACAAATAGCAAGGAGGTCGTATTTTCTAGAAACAAAGCTGCAGAGGCACAGGGGGGCGCAGGGATAAAATCTGCCCAGGCCATTGTGGATGAAAAGGCTAAGGTTTTACTTACCGTGCGTTGCGGACAAAATGCGGCAGAAGTTTTTAACGCAGCCGAAGTTAAGGTTTATAAAACAACGAAGGTAACGGCAAAAGAGAATATTGAAGCTTTTGAGAAGGGTGAGCTTGCATTAATGACGCAGTTTCATGCAGGCTTTCACGGAAAAGCATGAAAGTTGCGGTTTTAAGCGGAAAAGGTGGTACGGGAAAAACCTTCGTTTCCGTTAACCTTGCCGTTACAGCAAAAGAATCAATCTATATTGATTGTGATGTAGAGGAGCCGAACGGACGGTTGTTTTTAAAGCCAAAGAATATCAAAAAAGAAGAAGTCTTTACGCTATTACCCCAATTCCTTGGGGAAAAGTGTATCGGATGTCGTAAATGCGTGGACTTTTGCAGATTTAATGCCCTAGGCTTTATTAAAAACATACCGCTTGTATTTTCAGAAGTTTGTCATTCTTGTGGTGGTTGTGCCATTGTTTGTCCAAGTGGGGCAATAAGTGAAACAAAACGACCCATTGGAGTTGTGGAAGATGGCTTTTATAAGTCTGTTCGTGTGATTACGGGAGAGCTTAACGTGGGAGAAACAAGTGGTGTTCCTGTGATCCGCACTGCACTGGACAGAACGCCGATAAATGAAAACATTACAGTGATAGATTGCCCGCCGGGAAGTGCTTGCACAGTAATGGAAAGCGTGGAAATTGCCGACTACTGTGTTCTTGTAGCCGAGGCAACGGCCTTTGGTCTTCATAACTTTCAGATGGTGTATGAACTGGTGTCTCTATTGCAAAAGCCTTGCGGTGTTGTGATCAATAAAGCTGATGGCTCTTATTCTCATTTGGAAAGTTTTTGCAAAGAACGAAACATTCCTGTGTTTTGTCGCATTCCATATAAAGAAAACTTGGCTCAGATTGGTGCAAAGGCAGGAATTGCCGTAGAAGAGGATGGGGAGATGAAAGAGCAGTTTTCAGAGCTTTTAGGAAAAATCAAAAGGGAGGTGGAGAAATGAAAAAACTCCTGATTTTAAGTGGAAAAGGTGGTACGGGAAAGACCACAACCGCCGCCGCTTTTATTGATTTTTCAAAAACCAAGGGTTTTGCTGACTGTGATGTGGATGCTCCTAATTTACACCTTGTTGCGGGAGTAAAGACTGACCCCAAAAAAGGAGTTTTTATGGTTCGGAAAAAGCTGTAATTAACCCAGATAAGTGTGTGGGTTGCGGTGTTTGCCATAAAAATTGTCGTTTCGGTGCAATCAGCAAGGATAAATCATCCTTTTCCATCAACCCCTATGCCTGTGAGGGATGCGGTGTTTGTATGCACACTTGTCCTTCGGGAGCAGTTACCATGGAAGAGGATGTGGCGGGAGAGTTGATGCTTTATGAAGAGGAACGAGTTTTTTCCACGGCAAAACTAAAAATGGGACGGGGCACATCGGGTAAGTTGGTAACTGAAGTGAAAAATCAACTGGATGGCGCTGTAAATAAGGGAGAGTTTGCCATTATCGATGGCTCCCCGGGCATTGGTTGCCCGGTGATTGCCTCCATAAGCGGCGTGGACATGGTACTGATTGTTGCCGAGCCTTCTCTTTCGGGCATTAGCGATATGAAACGAATTTTAAGAACGGCGGAGATATTTCAAACGAAAACCGCTGTTTGCGTGAATAAATTTAATACTTGCATAGAAAATACAAATGAAATTGAACAACTATGTTTCAAAGAAGGAATCCCTTTTGTTGGTCGCATTCCTTATGATAATGAGGCGTCCATGGCAATCAATGCAGGTCATAGCTTGGCAAGAATCAATTGCCCTGCAAGGGATGCGTTACTTCAAGTTTATGAAAATGTAAAGGGAATGTTATAACTTAGAATACCTTTCGGTGTTATGGTGTGGTTATAGGGAACCTTACGATTTAAGGAAATCGTATAAAAAAGCTTTTTTTGATATAAAGGAATCCAAATTAAACTATTTATATAAAAGGAGAATGAATATGAAAATTGCAGTAGCATGTATGGGTGAATTGGTAGCACAGCACTTCGGACATTGTGAAAACTTCAGTACCTTTGAAACAGAAAATGGAAAAATAACTGAGGTAAAGAGTATTGCAAACCCAGGACATAAGCCAGGATTTTTACCTAACTTTTTAGGTGATATGGGTGTAAATGTTATTATCTCTGGCGGTATGGGCGGCGGTGCCGTAGAGATTTTTAATGAAAGAAAAATTGAGGTCATTGTAGGTGCATCAGGGAATGCCCGTCAGGCGGTGGAAAGTTATCTAAAAGGCGAATTAAAATCCACAGGGTCAATTTGTCATGAGCATGCCCACGCACACGAGTGCGGCAATCATTAACCGAAAGAGGTTCCACTGATAAAAAACAGTTGATAGACTTAATAGAACTTCTGAAAGGGGGATTCCTACAATGGGACTACCTCTTTCTTTTTCAATAAAAACTTGCGAAAAAGATCCATTGAAGTTGTTTTCTTTTCTTGATGGAAGATTTCTTGGGTGTTATAATGGTGAAAGTTATCATACTTGCTATACCCAAGGAGGGGATTTTGTGGATATAAAAAAAGAAGTTGAGGAAATGCGTAGAAATATGATTCGTCTATACATAAACCATAAGGCAGAGTATGTTTGTGGTGGGACACGATTTGGCGGTGTGCCCGATGTTCCAGAGGACTTTGTTTGGCCAACCTTTGAAACAAGTACATTCGACGATGACAAAGTGAGGCTTCGTCCCCTTAGTTTTCTTGCCCAATTTAACTGTGCTGAAATTTCTTCTTTGGATAAAGAAGGGCTTTTGCCCCGTACAGGCTTACTTTCTTTTTTTTATGAAATTGGTTCCCAGTTATGGGGCTATGACCCCAAGGATGCAGGATGTGCCCGAGTGTATTGGTTTGAAGATATAGCATCCTTGTCTAAAGCAAAATTCCCTGAAGATTTGGATGAGGATTACCGCTTTGCTGAACTTCAAATTAAGGCTGCAATTGAAAAATCTATGCCATCCTTTGAGGACTTCGCCTTTGGACGAGAAGACTTTTATCGAGGGGATGGCTATGAAATATTTGAAAATATCTGCAAAGAATTAGGGCATGAAATGCCTGAGAATGCCTCTAAGCTCCTGGGATGGCCTGATGTGATTCAAAATAATATGACACTAGAATGCGAATTAGTCAGCCGAGGTCACTACTTAGGAGGCGGCTTTGACCATATCCCCAAAAGTGATATGGATGAGGCAAGGAAAACTTCCATGGAAAGCTGGAGATTGTTGTTCCAGTTAGATACAGTTGGTTATAAGGACTTTGAACTTATGTTTGGCGATTGTGGCCGCATTTACTTTTATATCCGCAAAGAGGACTTAATGGCAAGACAATTTGATAAAACATGGCTTATTTTACAATGCTTTTAAATTCATATATTATGAAGGTTTTAAAAATGAGTTGTAAAATACGTTAGGGTGTCATCATAGCGATGACACCCTAACGTATTTATGGCTAAAAACCTTCTAAAAGACGTTATTTTATAATCAGAAAGGCTTTGCTGCTTTTACCCCACGAAGTACAGTTGCTCCATTACCTTTGCCGCCATGACTCCCACCCAAATTAAGGGGAGCGGTGGGCAGTTCTATTTCCTTCTCTGGAAAGGAAGAGAGGGTATCCCCATCTAAAGAATGGATGAGGGAGATGCATTTTGCAAGGACATCATGAGCCAGACTGATATCTTTGACGGTGGCCTTTCCATGGCATTTAAGGGGTTTAATAAGTTGCTCCCCTTGTTCCCGGGGTAGCACTTCTTACATCCATGCCGCAAACGGTGTTGTTTTGCCCCATTACAACGGTTACGCTGTTTTTCCTTAAGGTCTTTTCTCTTGCCCAACCTTTATAGCCTAAACATCTAAAATGATATGCATCATGGGATTGTCCTTCAAGGGTTTTTCTTACATAATACAAGGTTTTCATGTTTTTGGAGCGATGATCGCCCTTGGATATGCACCAAAAAAAATGTCCGGCTATACAATATGGGTAAGATGCTTTTTGGAGGGATCAGCATGGGGTATTACTTGGTTGAGGGTGGAAAACCCATTGGCGGAGAGTTTGCGGTGAGAGGGAGCAAAAACGCAGCACTACCTATTTTAGCAGCAACACTTCTTGCAGAGGATGAAGTGGTGTTGGAAAATTGCCCGTTGATTCGTGACTTTTATCTAACGTTAGATATCTTAAAAACGTTAGGATGTGAGGTGGAGCTTACAGGCAGGACGGCAGTCATCGATACAAGGCAAATTCAAGATGTGGAGATTCGGGAGGAAACGGTTCAAAAGATGCGTTCCTCCATCCTTTTTTTAGGCGCCCTTTTGGGCCGAGAAAAAAGAGCTATATTGGGTCATCCAGGGGGCTGTGCCATTGGAAAACGTCCTATTGACATTCATTTAAGCTCTTTTGAAAAAATGGGAGTGAAAATTCAGGAGGAAGATGGGCTGTTTCATTGTTCTGCGCCCCATATTTTGGGGTACCATATTTACCTGAACTATCCAAGTGTAGGTGCAACAGAAAACATTTTGCTTTTGGCCGCAAAGGCAGAAGGAGTTACAGTGATTCACAATGCGGCAAGAGAACCAGAGATTGTTGCCTTGGTTCGTTTTTTACGTGCCTGCGGAGCAGAGATTTATGGAGAGGGAACTCCTTCCATTATGATTGAAGGGGTTAAAAAGCTTCATGGGGCATATTTTTCCATACCTTCAGACCGAATAGAGGCGGGTACATTTCTTTGTGCGTCTGCTATGACGGGTGGGGAGCTTCATCTATTAGGCGTTGAGAAAAATGATATTGAAACAACGGTGGATGTTTTAGTAAAAACGGGGTGTCAGTTTACCTTTGAATCGGATCGATTATGGATGAAACCACCAAAAGAGTTAAGGTCAAGTTTTTCATTGGTGACAGGTCCTTTTCCGGGATTTCCCACAGATATGCAGCCCTTAATCATGAGTCTATTGACATTGGCAAAGGGAACTTGTATGATTAGTGAAACGGTATTTGAAGCACGGTTCCGCCATGCGGAAGAACTTTGTCGTATGGGGGCAGATATTGTTGTAGAGGATAGAATTGCACGGATTAAGGGGTGCCAAAGGTTACATGGAGCGGAGGTTTTTGGTCGAGATTTACGAGGCGGTGCCGCCCTTTTGATTGCAGCTTTGGCAGCAGAAGGAAAAAGTGTAATTTACGGTTCCGAGTATGTGGAACGAGGGTACGAAAAAATTGAGGACGCCTTTTCGTTGTTAGGCGGCACTGTGCGGCTAATGGAGTGAAAACAATGGCAAAGAAAAAAAAGAGACCCATGGATAATGTGGAATTATTAGATGAACTTGAATATTATGAAAGGCCCAAAAGAGGGCGAGGGATAAATCCTAAATTTATCATCGGTTTTCTTTTACTTGTGATTATCATTTCGGGGATTTTATTTTCTCCTCTTTTTGCTGTGAAAGAAATCCGTTCGGAAGGGGTAGAGCATTTTACTACCACTGAATTGGCAGAGATGATTTCTCTTTCTCCGGGAGAGAATTTGATTTTTTTTGGAAAAAGCAAAGCAATAGAAATTTTGGAACAAGATCCTTACATTGCCCAGGCTAGTTTAAAGAAAGAATTGCCTGATACCATGGTGATTCAGATTAAGGAGCGTAAAGTAAGAGGATATGTACCTTATATGGGTGCGTATCTTTACATAGATGAAGAAGGGCGGGTTTTAGAAACACAAAACGCCTTTCATGAGGCTTTACCTGTGGTAAGAGGCCTTAAATTTGACAGTTTTATATTGGGAGAGGTTCTTCCGGCAGAGAATAAGGACTCCCTCCAGGTGGTTTTGCAGATGTCTCAAATGATGAAAAAGTATGACCTTCTGGACATGGTTGTGGAAATTGACGTAACAGATCCAAAAGATACGTATGCATATGTAAATAAGGTTGAGATTCGATTGGGCGATATGAAGGATTCCGACCAAAAGGTTCGTATTATGGGGGAAATCATGAGGACCATTCCGAAAGAGGATAGAGGTACCTTAGATCTGAGAGACTTGAGTAAACCCATTATTTTTCAATACCTCACATAATCTGTAAAAAGGGGACAAGCTATGAGAAAGAACTATCATTTTATGGCACTTACTTTAATTTGTGTTTTTTTAGGCGTCATTATTGGTGTTCAGTATAATACAGTCAAAAAGCAAAATAGCCTTACAGAAAATCAGCGTCTTACAGAATTAACGGCAACCTTAAAAAAGGTGCAGGAAGAAAATAAGGCTCTGCAGGCTCATTTGGAGGAAAAAGAAAAAATAATTAAAGACTATGAAAGTGGGCTAAATTATGGTGCGACCATTGGAAACCTGCAAAACGAAGTGCAACAGCTTCGTTTATTTAGTGGCCTTACAGAGGTAGAAGGTGCAGGCATTGTTGTAACCATGAATGATAGCAGTACAAAAAAAGGTGGAGATAGCAACGCTTATTTGGTACATGCCGAGGATATTCTGTCAGTGCTTAATGAATTGAATGTGGCAGGAGCTGAGGCGGTTTCCATAAATGGACAGCGTATTGTTGGAATAAGCAGCGTAAGCTGTGCTGGCTCTATTGTTATGGTAAATGGGGAACGGGTTGCCGCTCCTTTTGAAATATTAGCAGTTGGCGATGGCGATATTATGCAGTCAGCATTAAGATTTCCTGGCGGTGTTGTGGATAACTTAGCTCCTTGGGGAATTGAAATTACCATTCGCAAAGAAGCGAGAGTTGTAGTTCCCCCATACACCCAATCAGTGCTTTGGAAAGCACCTGTTTCGGATCAGGAGGTGGTCGGATGATTGCGCCCATTTTTGGTTTACTTTGTGGTGTTTTTATTGGCGTTGCAAGTGGCGCTGTGATACCCTATGGGTATTCGGGTTATGTGGCTATGGCAATTTTAGCCTGTTTAGATTCAGTTTTAGGGGGAATTTATGCCATTTTACAAAAACAGTTTGACCTTAAAGTATTTGCCAGCGGTTTTTTCTGCAACGGTATCCTTGCCGTAGGTTTGGTTTGGCTAGGAAATCAACTTAATATGAATCTTTCTATCGCTGCGGTGGTAGTTTTTGGCTCCCGTATTTTCAATAATTTTAGTCAGATACGGAGATTTTTATTGAATAAAACTGAAAAAAAGATTATAGTATTTACGGAAAAAGAAGAATAATGCGGTAAAAAAACCAAAATTTTTCTGAATTGTTTCCTTTTGCTATGGCAAGAAAGGTTATTTTCGTGTATAATTATTATTATGTATTTCTTGATAATTAGGAGGGGATTTTTTTGCTCGAGTTTGATATCCCAATGAGCAGTATGGCACAGATAAAAGTAATCGGCGTTGGTGGCGGTGGCAACAACGCTGTTGACAGAATGATTGAAGATGGTTTAGATGGTGTTGAGTTTATCTCAATTAATACAGATGGACAAGCTCTTACAAAGGCTAGATCAACAACTAAAATCCAAATTGGCGAAAAGTTGACAAAAGGCCTTGGTGCAGGGGGTAACCCTGAAATCGGCGAAAAATCCGTAGATGAAACACAGGATGAAATTGCTCAGGCTTTACGTGGTTCTGACATGGTATTCATTACCGCTGGTATGGGCGGTGGCACAGGGACAGGTGCAGCACCTAGAATTGCATCAATCTCCAAAGAATTAGGTATTTTAACTGTTGGCGTTGTAACAAAACCTTTTAATTTTGAAGGTAAGAAAAGAATGAGCAACGCAGAAAAAGGTATTCTTGAATTAAAGAAAAATGTTGATACTTTGGTTATCATTCCGAACCAAAGATTATTGAGTATTATTGATAAGAAGACAACCCTTACCGAAGCTTTCAAAAAAGCTGATGAAATTTTGCGTCAAGGTGTACAGGGAATTGCGGATTTGATTTCAAAGCCAGGTGTCATTAACTTGGACTTTGCCGATGTGCGTACAGTTATGGCAAACAAGGGTGTTGCACATATGGGTATTGGCCATGCCACTGGTGAAAACAAAGCTGAAATAGCTGCCAAAATGGCAATTCAGAGTCCTTTATTGGAAACAACAATTGAAGGCGCAAAAAGCGTATTAATTAATTTTAGTGGTGATATGAACCTTGGTTTGATGGAAACAGAGGAAGCTGCGGACTTAATTAGAGAAGCCATTGATCCTGATGCAGAAATCATCTTTGGTACAACAATTAACGACGAGCTTGATGACGAAGTTATTGTTACTGTTATTGCAACAGGTCTTGATGGTGATATACCCGTGCCCGAGGTTAAGAAACCTGAGCCTGCTGTGGTTGCAAAAGAAGAAGTTCAAGAAGAAAACAAAGAAGAAGAAGTTCGTCCAAGAAGATTTGCTGATTTAGACGATTTTGAATCAGAAATCAAAATTCCTGATTTTTTGACAAGAAAGAAATTCTGATACATACAAATTTAGGCAGATGGTTTATCCACCTGCCTTTTTGTTTTGCTAATTTTAGTGCCATCTACTGCTAACTATGCGGTTTGATAGGTTGAAAGTGGTTCTGAATCACCAAAAGTCAACGAAATTTTGTTATAACAGACATACAGATATTGCATTAAAATGGATGCTGATGCAAACCAGTGTATGAACAAAGGATGCATTAGAAAAGTAGTATCTTTTATTGAAATTGAAACTAATTCTATTATTATCTTAAGATTAAACTTATCAAGCCTTCTCTCAGAAAATTCCCTTTTTACTCTCCCTTATCGTGGGCACACACCAAAGGCAATACTGCTAAAATTTTATATCCAAGGTTTTTAACACAGTCAGTCCTAAAGCCGAAGGTAAAAAAATGATCTTCCTTTTATCCCATTACTGGCTAAATTTTCAACAAGTAACAGTATGCTGGCAGTAAACAGAAAAGGCCACATCACTTCAAATGTCTGCCCCTGTTTTAATATCATTGAGTTTAATTTATGCATCTAAATACACACTAGTAGTAATCATCTTGAAAAGAAGGTATTTACTCGTGTTAGTCAAAATGTCTGTTATTTTATTTCTGGTAAGTTACAAAATTTATGAACTCTCTATTTGTAAATTCCACGTTTTAAAGAATAAGCCGCTAGGAATATCCATCGCACAGAAAAACTGAAAATGAAGCCAGTATGTTTCTTTCAGTGTTTTGCGAGTAGTCCACAAAAAAATGGGGAAAATAGTTTTGTATAAATTTGGAGTATAAATATGTTAGTCATTCGTCAAAGGACAAAGGCGATCTGAAAGTGACAATTTACATAGATTTAACATTGAAATGATTTTTCATTTAACATTATCTATGTATACTTTGCTTGTATCCAAATAATTGATTCGTAAAAAGGAGAGGTAAACATGAAAAAGAAATTAGGCTTAGGCTTGGTTATGTTAATGTTAACAAGTGCATTGGTAGGTTGCGGTGGTTCTTCCGATAATGGGGAAAATACAGGAGCAGATACCGGTGCTGAAGCAAGTGGAAATGCGGCAGCAATTACAGTTGTTTCTAGAGAAGATGGCTCCGGTACAAGAGGTGCATTTATTGAATTGTTTGGTGTGGAAGAAAAGGATGCGGAGGGCACTAAGGTAGATTATACTGCAGACACGGCAGAAATCACAAACAGTACAGCCGTAATGATGCAGACAATCGCAGGCAATAAAAATGCAATCGGCTACATTTCCTTAGGTTCTTTGAACGATACAGTGAAGGCGTTGGAAATCGATGGGGCTGCAGCAACCGTAGATAATATCAAAAGTGGTACTTATAAAATTTCCAGACCATTTAACATTGCAACAAAAGACGAAGTAACGCCAGCGGCACAGGACTTTATCAACTTCATCATGAGTGAAGAAGGACAAGCTGTTGTTGAAGAAAATGGTTATATCAGTCAGGGTAACACAGGTGCATACGCAGCAAGCGATGTTGAAGGTAAAGTAACTGTTGCAGGTTCTTCCTCTGTATCCCCAGTAATGGAAAAATTGAAAGAGGCTTATGCAAAAGTGAACACAAGTGTTACCGTTGAAGTTCAGCAGAGTGATTCCACAACAGGAATGACATCTACCATCGAAGGTATTTGTGATTTCGGCATGGCTTCTAGAGCATTAAAAGATAGTGAACTTGAAAAAGGTCTTACACCCACAGTCATTGCAATGGATGGTATCGCAGTTATTGTAAATAACGAAAATTCCGTAAATGGTTTAGCAAGTGCTCAGGTTAAGGATATTTTCACTGGAGTAGCTACAGATTGGAGTATTGCTGAATAATTCCATAATAGTTAAGACTTACAAAAGAAAAATACTTTGTCGAAGTACCAAAGATAAAAAATGAAGTCATAAGTTTTCAAGGTCAAAAGCTTTTGAGAACGGAAGCATACGGGAAAACAACTAACTCTTCAATCTTCTTTCCCTATTAGCTTTAAAACCTATGGTTTCATGAAAGGTTTTCCAAATTGCTCTGTATCCTTTAAAAAGCTTTGATCTTGTTTCATATACGACGGGCCTAGAAGAAGGTTCCGTCATTTTATTCAAATAAAAAAAGCACTTCACTGATTCATTCAGGGTAAATAAATGAATTTTTAGATTTACAAAAAATGTTCCATTCCTTTTGTGGTCGAGGAGGACTTATATGAAAGAAAAAGCAATGCAATGGGTTTTCTTGGCTGCGGCCAGTATCTCCATTTTGGCAGTAGCATTAATATGTATTTTCCTATTTGCAAATGGTGTGCCTGCAATTCAGAAAATTGGTATTTTTAACTTCCTTACAGGAATAAAGTGGAAGCCTTCCAATGAATTGTTTGGCATTTTCCCCATGATTCTTGGAAGTATTTATGTAACGGCAGGGGCTATCATAATCGGTGTACCTTTGGGAATGCTTTGCGCCGTATTTTTAGCACATTTTTGCCCTGAAAAATTGTATAAAATTATCAAGCCTGCAATTGAGCTTTTGGCAGGCATTCCTTCCATCGTTTACGGTTTTTTTGGCTTGGTAGTTCTTGTTCCCATTATGCAAAATTTATTTGGGGGAAGTGGTAAGGGTGTACTTACAGCCTCAATTCTTTTGGGGATTATGATTTTACCTACGGTAATTGGGGTTGCCGAGGCTGCAATTCGTGCAGTACCAAACACCTATTATGAAGGTGCCTTGGCACTTGGCATTACCCATGAAAGAAGTGTATTTTTCACAGTTGTGCCTGCGGCAAAGCAAGGAATCTTTGCTGGGGTTGTTTTAGGTATCGGTCGTGCCATTGGGGAAACCATGGCGGTTATTATGGTTGCGGGAAACCAGGCCATTATACCTACTGGATTATTTAGCGGTGTAAGGACTTTAACTGCCAATATTGTTATGGAAATGGGATATGCGGCAGATTTGCATAGAGAGGCACTTTTGGGTACAGCGGTTGTTTTATTTGTATTCATTTTGATTATCAATCTTAGCTTCTCCTTCTTAAAAAGGAGGGATTCCTAGTGGAAACAAAGGCGATTAATAATATTTCATATAAAGAAAAGATAAAAGGATATAAGAAAGATCCATTTTCTGCTTTGCTCTTAGTTTTAGTAGTTTTGGCGGCAGTGATTACCATGGGTGTTTTAGTATCCTTGGTGGTTTATATTGTTGCAAAAGGTGTACCCAATATTACGCCTGAACTTTTTGCTTGGGAATATAACACAGAGAATGTTTCCATGATGCCGGCAATTATCAATACTTTAATTATTACGTTAGTATCTTTATTTTTTGCGGTGCCCATCGGTATTTTTTCCGCAATCTATTTGGCGGAGTACGCAAAAAGAGGAAATCGTTTTATCCCTGTGGTTAGGCTGACAACGGAAACCCTAGCAGGGATTCCTTCTATTGTTTTTGGTTTATTTGGCTATCTTTTGTTTAATATTTACTTGGGTTGGGGATACAGTATTTTAGGAGGCGCCTTAACCTTAGCAATTATGATTTTACCTTTGATTATGCGAACAACAGAAGAAGCATTGCTCTCTGTTTCTGATATGTATCGTGAAGGTAGCTTTGGCCTTGGTGCAGGGAAGCTGCGTACAGTTTTTCGAATTGTTTTGCCCTCAGCGGTTCCTGGTATTTTATCTGGTGTTATCCTATCCATTGGCCGAATTGTGGGTGAAACCGCAGCGTTACTGTATCCTGCAGGCACGGCACCCGTTGTACCAAGTAGTATGATGGAGTCAGGCAGAACTTTAGCGGTACATATGTATGCACTGCTAAATGAAGGACTTTATACGGAACAAGCCTATGCTACAGCCGTTGTTTTATTAGTGTTAGTGATTGGAATTAATGCGCTTTCAGCGTTTATTGCAAAGAGAGTAGGGGTGAAGGGATGAGTAAAATATCCATTTCCGATTTGGAGTTATACTATGGCAATTTTAAAGCCTTAAAAAATATAAATTTAGCACTTCCCGAGAAAGAAATCACAGCATTCATTGGGCCTTCTGGTTGTGGAAAATCCACACTGTTGAAATCGCTAAATCGTATGAATGATTTGATTGAAGGATGCAAGATTACGGGCACGGTGTTGTTGGATGGGGAAGATATTTATAATGGCATGGACATTAATCTTTTGCGTAAGAGGGTTGGTATGGTGTTTCAAAAGCCAAATCCATTCCCAATGAGTATTTACGATAATGTTGCCTTTGGCCCTCGAACCCACGGCATTCGTTCCAAGGTGAAGTTGGATGAAATCGTAGAAAAAGCCCTTCGTGATGCAGCCATTTGGGATGAAGTGAAAGATAGACTAAAGAAAAACGCCTTGGGCATGAGTGGTGGTCAGCAGCAAAGGCTTTGTATTGCCAGAGCTTTGGCGGTTCAGCCAGAAGTATTGCTTATGGATGAGCCTACAAGTGCCCTAGACCCCATCTCCACATCCCGTATAGAAGACCTTGTCTTGGAGCTGAAAAAGGAGTACACTATTGTTATGGTTACTCACAATATGCAACAAGCAGCACGTATCTCTGATAATACAGCATTCTTCCTATTGGGAGATGTGGTTGAATATGGTGAGACAGAGGAGTTGTTCTCCATGCCAAAGGATAAACGTACAGAAGATTATATTACTGGGAGGTTTGGCTGATTATGGTTAGAAGTCGTTTTGATTCACAGTTAGATCAATTAAATGTAGAGATGATTAAAATGGGTGCTTTATGTGAAGAAGCTATTACAGCCTCCATGAAAGCCCTTTTGGAAAATGATGATATGGCTGCATTAATTGTATTTGAAAAAGACAGTGAAATCGACCGAAAAGAAAAAGAGATTGAGGCATTGTGTATGCGTCTTTTACTTCAGCAACAGCCTGTTGCAAAAGATCTGCGTATGATTTCCTCTGCATTAAAAATGATATCTGATATGGAACGTATTGGTGATCAGGCGGCAGATATTGCTGAGATTACTGCATTTATAAAAGATAATGAGACAAAAAGAAAACTTCATATTCGGGAAATGGCTACAGCAGCAGTAAAAATGGTAACAGAAAGTGTGGACTCCTTTGTAAGAAAGGATTTAGAGCTAGCAAAAAGCGTTATGGCATATGATGATGTTTTGGATAACTTGTTTACCGAGGTAAAGCAAGAGTTGATTGATTTAATTAGCAAAGACCAGGCAAATGGTGAGTTTTGCCTTGACTTACTGATGATTTCTAAATACCTGGAACGTATTGGCGACCACGCTACAAATATTGCTGAATGGGTAGAATATTCCATTACCGGATATCACGTGAAAATGGACTTGGAAGTGGGAAAAAAATGATAACCTTTGAAGAAATAAGAGAAAATGAGGGCATTCGCACCTATATTAAAAAGGCGGATGAATCCTTAGCAGCACTGGGCTATACGGAGCATTCCTTTGCCCATGTAACAAAAGTTGCAGATTCTGTAAAATATATTTTAGAGACCTTAGGTTTTACCCCCAAGGAAGTTGAGTTGGGGCAAATCGCTGGATTTTTGCATGATATTGGAAATTTAGTAAATCGTGTGGATCACTCTCAAAGTGGTGCCGTTATGGCTTTTCGAATTCTAGATAATTTGATGATGGAACCAGAGGATATAGCAACCATTGTCACAGCCATCGGCAATCATGATGAAGGTACGGGTATTCCTGTTAATGCCATTGCGGCAGCGTTGATTTTGGCGGATAAGTCCGACGTTCGCAGAAGCCGTGTTAGAAACCAAGATACAACCAACTTTGATATTCATGATAGAGTTAACTATTCTGTAAAAAAATCTGTATTAAAAATCAATGAGGAGCATAGTCTCATTAAATTGAAACTTACCGTTGATACCCATTATGGTTCGGTTATGGATTATTTCGAAATATTTTTAGGCCGAATGATTTTATGTCGAAAGGCGGCTGAAAAACTGGGCTTGCGCTTCAAGCTCATGATAAACGAACAATCTTTGATTTGAAAGGGTGTTATGCTTTGATATATTTGGTTGAGGATGACAACAGTATTCGAGAGTTGGTTGCATATACACTACATAGTGCAGGCTTTGTAGCGGAAGGCTTTGAGAGACCCTCCGCTTTTTGGGATGCAATGGAAAATGAAATACCGTCTTTGATTTTGTTGGATGTAATGTTGCCAGAGGAAGACGGTATTAGTATTTTAAAGAAACTAAGGTCATCGGTAAAAACAAAAAAAGTCCCCATCATTTTGTTAACGGCACGTGGAAGTGAATACGACAAAGTGATTGGGTTAGATAATGGCGCCGATGACTATGTGGCCAAGCCCTTTGGAATGATGGAGCTTCTTGCCCGGGTAAAAGCCCTTCTACGCCGAACGGAAGGGGAGGCAGAGGTGGCAGAGCATGTTCTTGGGGAGTTATGCGTCAGCCCGTCTCGCCATGAAGTAACAGTGGAGGGGAAAGAGGTGACACTTACCTTGAAGGAATTTGAACTTCTTAGCTTACTTTTGGAGAACAAAGGGAGAGTTATGACAAGGGATCAATTGCTCAATAGTATTTGGGGATATGGTTTTGATGGAGAAAATCGTACCATTGATGTGCATATTCGTACCCTTCGCCAAAAGCTAGGTTCCTGCGGGCAGTATATTGAAACAGTGCGAGGCATTGGATATAAGATAGGAGGAAATCAGTGACAAAGCGAATTTTCCGAGCTATTTTTGGATTGGCTATGGTCATGATGCTGGCGGTTATTGGGCTGGTTATGGGAATGATGAATGACTATTTCTCTGCCGAACAACATGAGGAACTGCGTAGTCAAGCCATTTATGTTGGTGCCGGAATTGAGAGCATGGGTGTGGGCTATCTGCAGCAAATGAAAAATCCATCAGACCGTATCACGTGGATTGATGAAGATGGTGTGGTTCTATTTGATTCTAAGGCAAACCCTGCTAAAATGGATAACCATAAGGAGCGGGAGGAAGTTGTTGATGCTTTTAAAAAAGGGGAAGGGTTTAGTGAACGGTATTCCACTACCCTTTCTGAGAAAACTGTAAATTATGCTGTAAAGCTGGACAATGGAACCGTGATTCGTATCTCTACGGTGACCACCAGCCCCATTACTTTATTTTTCACTATGACACAACCATTGGCCATAATTTTGGCCGCTGCGATTCTAATCTCTGTCTTCTTGTCTTTTCGGACTGCAAAAAATATTACAAAACCCATTAATGATATTGACTTAGAACACCCCGAATTGGCCGTGGTTTATGACGAGCTAACACCTTTGCTTCGGCGAATTGCTGTGCAGAATAAGCAGCTTCATAAACAAATGCGTGAGTTAAAGCGCCAAAAGCAAGAATTTGATACCATAACATCAAATATGCAGGAAGGTATTTTGGTTTTAGACTCCCAGGGAGACGTGCTTTCTTATAACATGGGGGCCCTTCAGTTAATGGAATTGGAAGTTCCCAAGGGGCTGGTCAGTGTATTTGAACTAAACCGTGGCGAGGGTTTCCGACGCTGTGTAGAATCGGCCTTGGCAGGGAGCCATAGGGAGGAAAATATCCAGCTTGGTGGCAAGGTATGCCAACTTTTTGCAAACCCTGTGCATCAGGAGGATATCCTTGCAGGTGCAATTTTAGTTCTTTTTGATGTGACGGAACGGGAAGAAAGGGATAAGCTTCGTAGGGAGTTTACAGCAAATGTATCTCACGAATTAAAAACCCCGTTGACTTCTATTTCAGGTTTTGCAGAAATCATGAAAAATGGCATGGTTCATGGGGAAGATGTGCCACGGTTTGCAGCCAAAATATACGATGAAGCACAAAGGTTAATCCAAATGGTACAAGACATCATTAAGCTTTCCAAGTTGGATGAAAAACAAATCGCCTTGGAAAAGGAAGTTGTGAATCTAGAGTCTTTGGTTCAGGAGACGGTAAGACGCCTTGACCCCATTGCAGAAAGTAAAGGTGTAACCATATGGGTAAATACAGAGCCTGCAACCTTAGTGGGGGTTTACCAAGTATTGCAGGAAGTGATTTATAATCTTTGCGAAAATGCCATTCGTTATAACGTAGATAACGGAAAAGTCAATGTGTCTTTGGAAAATAAAGAAAAACATATTGTTATAACAGTTTCTGATACGGGTATGGGCATCGCTAAGGCCAATCAGTCCCGTGTTTTTGAACGGTTTTATCGGGTAAACGAAAGTCGCTCAAAGGAAACGGAAGGCACAGGTTTAGGGCTTTCTATTGTGAAACATGGTGCCATGGTTCATAATGCTAAAATTAATTTAACAAGTGAGTTGAATAAGGGTACAAAAATTACTCTTTCTTTCCCGAAGTAAATAGAAGTAAAAATAAGTAGGAAAAATACCCTTTACTACATCAAGTAATGGGTATTTTTGTGTTGCTATTTTTTGAAAAAGTACAGTTCAAAAGAAGACATCGAACTGGTTTATAAAAAGGCATAAAGCATCAAAAAGGGACTGAAATTTTGTTCATTATTATATGGATTCTTGATGATAAATAGCTTGCATGCGAAACAAATCTGTGTTAGAATTAGCCCATAAGTAGGGAATTGTTAAAATAGGAAAAAGGAAATTGTAACTTTATTTTTAAAAAAAAGTAACGCAGTATACTGTATTCAAATACTCCGTTACTTTTTGCCACGTTACGGAAAAGGGAAAATGCGAAACCTTATGGCTGTTCCATATTGAGGGGTATGGAGAATAGGTTTTAAATTACCCCAAAGATGAGGTTTTCATCAGTCGATTGGAATAAATAATAAAATTTTCGAACGATAGCAATATGATACTATTATAAGGGGGAGCAGAGAGATGAAGGAATTTGAAAGCAACGTACAATATATAAAATATTTAGTAAACAAAGAAGTAGCACGTCGATTTTTTTGTGGGTCGTTGGATAAATCTATTGATTCTTACAGAGAAATTGCAGAAGCCATTATTCCAGGGCCGAAAGCTATGTTCCGTTGTTGTATTTACAAAGAAAGACATATTATAGAAGAACGTGTACGCCTTGTTTTAGAGCCTTCTAAAGATAATCGTGTGATTAATGTTTTGGATTCTGCATGTGATGAGTGTCCCATTGACCGCTTCGTTGTAACTGAGGCGTGCCGTGGGTGCTTAGGGCATAAGTGTCAAGAAGTTTGTCCCAGAAATGCAATCACCATTGTTAACCACAGATCCTACATTAACCAGGCTTTATGTATTGAGTGTGGGCGTTGTAAACAGGTTTGTCCTTTCAATGCGATTAGTGAGGTAAAAAGACCTTGTATTCGTTCTTGTGCCGTAGGTGCGGTTAAAATAGACGAAGAAAAAAAAGCATTTATTGATCATGATAAATGTATCTCTTGCGGTGCTTGTGTATACCAGTGCCCATTTGGGGCCATCGTTGATAAATCTTTTGTTTTAGATGTTCTAAACTTAATTAAGAATTCTTGGAACAACACAAGTTACCGTGTATATGCCATTGTGGCCCCTGCCATTGCCAGCCAGTTTCCAGAGGTGAAAATGGGACAGGTTTTTGCAGCGATTAAAGAACTGGGTTTCTATGATGTTATTGAAGCGGCAGTTGGTGGCGATATGGTTGCCATTGCTGAGGCAAAAGAATTTGCGGAAACCATTGATGAAAAGAAATGGAAAACCACTTCCTGTTGTCCTGCTTTTGTGGAATATATCCGCAAGAATTATCCGGAATACATGGAACATGTTTCAACAACAGTATCACCTATGATTGCCCTGGCCAGAGCAATTCGAGAGAAAGATAAGAAGGCAAAGGTTATATTTATTGGGCCATGTACGGCTAAAAAAGTGGAAATTAAGCAGGAAGATTTAGTTGGAATTGTTGACTATGTATTGACTTTTGAGGAATTAAAGGCAACCTTTGATGCCAAGGGCCTTGTTTTGGAAGAATTCGAAGAAAGAAGTGCAGGCGCACCTTCCTATTTTGGCCGAATTTTCGGTAGAACGGGCGGGGTTGCTGAGAGCGTTGTAAAAGTAGCGGAATTAGAAGGCATTGAGAAGGAGATTAAGCCTATTCGTTGTAACGGTATCGAAGAATGCATTAAGAATATGAAGTTAGCGTCCTTCGGAAAGTTGAATGCAAACCTATTAGAAGGGATGGCGTGTAAGAATGGCTGTACTGGTGGGGCGGCATCTTTATCCCATGATCAAAAGGGTGTTGAATTCTTAAATCGCTATGGCAAAGAAGCTGCAACAGATAATCCATTTGAAGGACTATCGGGATACGATTTGGATACAATTAATATGGAAAGAGAATTTGGCTTAGAAGAGAAATAAAAGGTCATATCCTCATGGGGGTAATATGAAAACAAAACAGTTGGTTTTAACAGCGTTATTATTGGCAATGTGCATCATATTTCAGAGTTTGAAAGGTATTTCTGTTTACCTTACAGGATCGGCTGTAAATGCAATGTTGGTTATGGCAACCTTGGCTGTAGGAACTTCAAGTGGGGTTTTTATTGCGGTAATTACACCCTTTATTGCTTATTTAATGGGACAGACACCTATTATGCAAATGGTACCCTTGATGGTGATTGTGATTATGGTTGGCAACTTGGCATTGGTTTTATTGGCTAGCGTAGGCAGAAGAGGTAAACTCCCTGCGTGGTTGGCTGCTGGTGCCACATTAAAGGCAGTCGTCCTTTGGCTTTTGGTATGGTATGCAATCCTACCTTTCTTTGGTGATGCAGTACCAGAAAAGATGGTTGCAGTAATTAAGACAACCTTTTCCATTACCCAATTTATTACTGCGGTGATTGGTTGTGTCATTGCCTATATGATTCATGCAAGAGTACAGCATTTGTACTTCGCACAAGAGAAATAAGGATGATTAGAAGGGGCTGAGATATGCCCCTTTTTTTGTGAAATAACTGCGTTAATATGTGGTATAAAAAGAAGTTGACGATGAGAGAAAAAACTTCGTAATAATAAAATTTGTAGTCAGTCAACTGCAAAGAGTAAAATAGCGTAGGGAGCTTTAATATATGTCTGAAGTTTAGCTATAAGTACCACATTGTTTTTGAATACAAGACAGGGAAAAAATACTATTATTAAAAAAGAGATTAAAACCTTTTATTTTCTATAGATTTTGATGGGAAATAATAAGGCAAGGGTTAATGAGGTTATAATCTGAAAGATTTATTTACTTTGTATCATTTTCGAATGAAAGATATCTGAAAAAAATTTTATTTAAAACAAAAACCCGATGTAGGACTTCTGAAAAAGTCTGAATCGGGTTTTTTCTATGTATTTTTAAAGGGAGAGAAGTACCATAATGTTATTTTTCTAATTACTTGCCTAAATAACCTCCATCAACGGGAATGACTGCACCGCTTAAGTAATCAGACGCTTGGGAGGCCAAAAAGATTGTAATACCTTTCATGTCTTCCCTGTTACCCCAACGCTTAGCGGGAATACGTCCTAAAATTTCTTTGCTTCTGCCTTCATCATTTATTAAGGCAGTGTTCATTTCTGTTGCCATATAGCCAGGGGCGATGGCATTCACATTAATACCTTTGGAAGTCCATTCGTTGGATAGTGCCTTTGTAAGCTGGGCAACGGCACCCTTAGAAGCTGCATAGGCAGGTACAGTAAAGCCGCCGAAAAAGCTAAGCATAGAAGCAACGTTAATAATTTTACCATAACCATTTTTAATCATTTCCTTGCCCGCCAACTGGCATAACATAAACACAGCGTTCAAATTCACATCAATTACAGCGTCCCAGTCTTCCATGGGGAACTCTTCTGAAAAATGACGCCTTTGGATTCCAGCTGCATTTACAAAAACATCTAGGGTGCCGCCAAGTTTTTCCATAGCTTCGTTAAAGCCGCCAATCAGGCTTTCTCTGTTACCCAAATCAGCGGCAACACCATGGCAAAGGAATCCTTTTTCTGTATACTCTGTGGCAACTTCCAAGGCTTTTGTGGAAGTACCCATAATAACCACTTCAGCTCCTGCCTCCATAAGCCCTTCTGCCATGCCTCGACCAAGACCTCTGGTTGAACCCGTTACAATTGCTTTTTTTCCTGTTAAATCAAATGATACCATGCCGTAAAGCTCCTCTCTAAGTGTGTGAATTGTTACAAATACCATATTGCAATTAGTAGAGCCCCATTGCGTATTTGTATTGTTATAACAATGGCAAAGTACGCCGTTGCTTACAAAGGGTTCCTTTGTAAGAACCCTTTGGAGGAATCTTACAAAAGGAATTAAATAATTTTATCTACCTTTAGAATTAGTCCAATGGCAGTTTTTGCATTGGTAATATGAATGGTCAGTGCTTCTTTTAGAGCAACCTCATCTTCGGCAAGAATTGCGTCTAGAATTGCTTCGTGCTCTTTTACCCCGCTAATATCTTTCACTTTTGACTGCCTGCGGAAAATAAAGTTGGAGTATAAAAATGGATTAATATAATGAAAGATTTCCACAATTTTGTGGTTGCCACTGCATTTTAAGTATAACTCATGAAATTTAAAGTCTAACTCATAATTTCGAAGATAATCTTCGATGGGTGAATCAGGGGATAAATCAGTTACCAATTGTAAATGTTCATCGATATTTTTACGAAGATCTTCTTTTAATGCATCGTTAAAACTAACGGTCAGAATGATCTGTTTCATATAATACAGATCCAACATTAAGCGTGTATCAAAAATTTCGTCTACCTCCTCAGAGGTGACGCTATGCACTTTCATCCCTTGTCGGGGAAAGTTCTCAATTATATTTTCAGACATTAAACGGTTTAATGCGAACTTTACAGGGGTTTCACTCACACCGTAGCGTTTCGCCAGTTCTTTTACGTTAATCTTTTCCCCTGGCTTTATAATATGCTGGGTGATATCTTCTCGAATATTTGAATATATGGTATCTGCTAATGTTAGTTTCGTTTGTTTTCCCATGACAATCCTCCGTATAATTTTGTTTTTCATTAAAATTGCGTGATAATTGTACTTTTTACCATTATAGCAATTTTATATCCAATATGGAATAACTAAAACGGAGAAAAATAAATTTTTTTACTGTTAGAAAAAATTTTTTGTTTAAGTATATATATCTAATTCTAGTTTTTTTTAATATTCTGTCAAGACCTTTTATATATAAAATTTTCACGGTTTTTTTATGTAAAAATACGCATTATATGAAAAAGTTTCTAATTTTTATTAAGGTTTATTAAATTTATACAAAAAGAATTTAGATTTATTAGTATATTAATAATATTGACGAACTATATTTTTAAATATATACTTAAATAAATTAAATATTTTAAATGATTAAAAAAATTTTTTAATATAATAAAAATATTTTATAGTCATTTCACAAGTAGCTTTTTTTAGTAAGGACCAAATAAAGGAGTGAAACAAATGAAAGCTTTGGTTTACACTGGACCCAAAGTTGCAGAGGTTTTAGATGTAGCAGAACCCATAGCAAAAGAGGGTGCAGTAAAGGTAAAGATGAAGTATTGCGGTATTTGTGGTTCCGATATGGGTATTTATCTAGGAACGCATCCCAGGGCAAAAGCACCTTTGATTTTCGGACATGAGTTTCTGGGTATTATTGAAGAAGATGGTAAAAAATTCAAAAAGGGTGACCGTGTGGTGGCGTATCCTTTATTATCTTGTGGATACTGCTTACCCTGCAGAACGGGCAATGCCCATGTATGTAACACATTAGGCTTAATCGGTATTGACGTGGATGGCGGAATTTGCCAATACGCTTATGTGGATGAAGATGTAATGTTCAAAGTCCCTGACGGTGTTTCAGATAAGGCGGCTGCGGTAATTGAACCTTTGGCAGTCATTGTTAGATCTATTCATCAGGCAAAATTTCAGGCATTGGATACTTGTGTAGTAATCGGTGCTGGCCCCATTGGTATGATTACTGGTATGATGTTGGTTCATATGGGCGCAAGTAAGGTTTTTATTTCTGATGTAGATGATAAGAAGCTGGAAAAAGCAAAATCCTTCGGTATGACTCCTGTCAATGTAAAGAAGGAAAATTTGGAGCAGGTTGTAAAAGCTGCAACAGAGGGCGAAGGCGCAGACGTATTGTTCGAATGCTCCGGTGCTGAAATTGCTGCGATGCAAATGACGGATATTACTCGTGTTGGCGGTAACATTTGCATGACGTCGGTGCATAAACATCCTCATTCAGTAAACCTGAGAGATTTAAACTTTAAAGAACAGACGTTAGTAGGTTCCCGTGTTTATACAAAAGAAGAGTTTAGACAGGCTGTTGCTTACGCTGAAATCATTAACGATGAACTGGAAAGCATCGTTTCCCATGTTGTTTCCTTAAAAGATAGTCCCAAGGTTTTTGATATGATTGCCGACCCTACGGCGGGGACATGCAAAGTGTTGGTTGATTGTCAGGATTTATAAGGGGTTGACGACATGAAAATTGTAGACTTAAAGCTCTACCAAGTTCCTCCTAGATGGCTTTTTCTCAAAGTAGAAACGGATGAAGGCATTTACGGTTGGGGGGAGCCCGTTATAGAGGGGAAAGCTTCTACGGTGGCGGCCTGTGTACGAGAAATGTCTGATTATTTAATAGGAAGAAATCCATTAGAAATCGAGGATATTTGGCAAACCCTTTATCGGGGGGCGTTTTACCGTGGCGGCCCAATTATTACCAGTGCCATTTCTGGTATTGAACAAGCTTTGTGGGATATTAAAGGGAAATATTATAATGCACCTGTCTACGAAATGTTAGGCGGTGCTTGCCGAAATAATATTGACGTTTATTGCTGGGTTGGTGGGGACAGACCTTCTGATGTAGGTGAAGCAGCTTTACAGCAAAAGAACTTGGGCTTCAAGGCAATTAAGATGAATGCAACGGAAGAAATGCATTATATCGATAGTTTTTCCAAGGTAGAAGGTGTCATTGAAAGGGTTGCTGCTATTCGAGAGGCTTGTGGGAAAGATTTTGGAATTGCCACAGACTTCCATGGCAGGGTACATAAAAGTATGGCCAAGATACTGGCAAAAGAATTGGAACCTTATCATTTGATGTTTATAGAGGAGCCTGTTCTTAGTGAAAACTATGAGGCTTTGGCGGAGGTTGCAAAATATACCTCCACGCCAATTGCCACGGGTGAAAGAATGTATACCCGTTGGGATTTTAAAAAGATATTTGAACAAGGGATTGTGGATATTATTCAGCCTGACGTTTCTCATGCAGGCGGTATTTTAGAGTGTAGAAAGATTTCTGCTATGGCGGAGGCTTATGATATGGCGGTCGCACCCCATTGTCCTTTAGGCCCCATCGCACTGGCCGCTTGCTTGCAACTGGATGCTTGCACCCCAAATGCCATTATTCAGGAACAGAGTTTGGGAATTCATTATAACCAAGGTAGTGATCTTTTGGATTACTTGGTTGATCCCAATGTTTTTGACTACAGTAACGGGGTAGTAAAAATTCCAAATAAACCAGGCTTAGGTATTGAAATTAACGAAGCGTTTGTAAAGAAACAAGCAGAGATTGGCCATAACTGGAAAAATCCTGTTTGGAGAAACAGTGACGGAACCGTTGCTGAATGGTAAAGAAAATGTTGGGGGTAAGGATAAATGAAGATTTTGGCATTAGAGTCCAGCACTACCTCTGCAAAAGCTATGGTATATGATACAGATACCGGTAAATTCCAAGTGGAATCGGTACCATACATTTTAAATCATACCGATGTTACAATACACGATGCAAAGGAAGTATTTGAACAGACGGCATACTTGGGCAAAAAAATGTGTGAAGGTCAAAAAATTGATATGGTTTCTTTAAGTGGTACTTGGCATAGCCTAATGCTTTGCAATGAAGACATGGAGCCACAAACACCCATTTATTTGTGGTCTTACACAGGTGCCGCTGAAATTTGCAAAGAATTGAGAAAAGACGATGGATATGTAAATCGTTTTTATCAAAAAACTGGTTGTATGGTGAATGCTATATATCCTGTGTTTAAAATCAAGCTTTTAAAGCAGATGGGCTATAAACTAGAGACCTATCGTTTCGTAGGTCAAGGTACATATAATACATATCGTTTGACGGGTGAGTGGGCAGTGACAGACAGCGTTGCTTCGGGTACGGGGTTACTAAATATCCATACCAAAGCCTATGACGAAGATATTTTAAAGGAAAATGGAATTTCCCTAAATCAGCTTCCGAGGGTTATCACTTATCAGGAAATATTAGAGCTAAACAAAGATGGTGCAGAGCTTTTAGGGCTTCCCGTGGGGACGCCTGTGGTTGCCACAAACCCCGATGGCGGGCTGAACCAAGTTGGAGCAGGGGCAGTAGAGGAAGGTGTTATGAGTTTTTCCGTTGGCACCAGCGGTGCTTTAAGATTGAGCACTTCAAGGCCTATTTTGCCGAGCAAGCCCAGTACATGGTGCTATTTATCGCCAAAGTCTTGGTTAAGTGGTGCTGCAACCAGTGGCTGTTGTAACTGCATTGACTGGTTTAAAGGGAAATACTTTCAAGAGGATATTACATATAGCCAAATGGAGGCTGGATGTAAGAATATTGAGGACGTGCCTGTATTTTTGCCTTTCCTTTTTGGAGAGAGATGCCCTGGTTGGAATGACGAAAGGGATGGTGGGTTCTATGGCTTAAAGCCAGGACACACCGTATTTGATTCCTATCGGGCAATACAAGAAGGCATCCTGTTTAATCTGTATCAATGCTATGAACAATTGGTAGCATTAAATGGGAAGCCTAAAAAAGTAATGCTTTCCGGTGGTATTATCCGTTCTAAGGTTTGGACACAAATGTGTGCAGATATATTCCAGATTGCGTTGACCATCGATGAGGTGGAGCATAGCTCCTTAATTGGTTCGGTGGCTTTGGGGATGGAGCTTTTGGGGATTATTCCCGATGCAAAAGATTTCAAGAGTAACTATTCCCAGGTGATTATACCTAATCTGGAAATGAAAGAAGTTTATCAAAAGAAGTACCAAAAGTATTTATATTGGTATCAAGTTACAAAAGAACAAGGTTAATTGGGGAAAATTCCAATAAATAAATGACTCAAAACGTATATCTCAAGGAGGGAAAAATCTATGTTTAAGATGAAAAAAGGGCTAGCAATGGCGTTAGCTTCTGTAATGACAGTTGCAATGGTAACAGGTTGTGGTGGTGGTTCTTCCGCCGACAGCGGCAGTGCAGCTACCGAAGGTGGCAGCGAAGAAGTTGTAGAATTGGTATTTTCCAATGTTACTTCTGTTTCCGGTAAAGATGCGGGGGAAGTATTCAAGAGAGTGGCAGAAGAAGAGTCTGGGGGTTCTGTTGTAGTAAACTTGTTCCCTGATAATATGTTGGGCGATGACCGTGTTGTTATCGAAACAACAGCTATGGGTAATATTGATATTGGTGTATCCTCTACAAGCCCATTGGCTACCATGTATGCAGATTTCTATCTGTTTGATGCACCATACCTATTCTTAAGTCCAGAGGACGCTTATGCAAAATTGGACGGAGAAGTGGGCCAGAAAATTCTTGATGGCATGGAAGGTATGGGATTAAAGGGCTTGGCATTCTGGGAAAATGGTTTCCGTAACTTTACAAACAACAAAGTTGAAGTAAAAGCGCCTTCTGATGTAAGAGGTTACAAAGTAAGAACAATGGAAAACGAAGTACATATTGCAGCTTGGACAGCATTTGGTGCAAACCCTACTCCTATGGCGTTTACAGAATTGTTTACAGCTTTACAGCAGGGGACTGTAGATGCTCAGGAAAATCCTTTGGGTATCATTGATGCCAACAAATTCGTTGAAGTTCAGGACTACGTTTCTTTGACACAGCACGTTTATACACCTTATATCGTTTGTATGAACTTAGATAAATTCAACTCACTTTCTGAAACACAGCAGAATGCAATCTTAAAAGCAGCGGAAGAATCCACAGCTTATCAGAGAGAACGTTCTCAGGAATTGGAAAAAGAAATTCTTGAAAGCTTTGCAGCTGGCGGTACAACAGTAGTTGAATTAAGTGATGAAGAAAAAGCTGAATGGCAAAAAGTTGTAACAGACAACAACATCTTTGACTTGGTTAAGGAAAAAATGGAGCACCCTGAATATTTGGATGAAATGCTTGCCGAATAAGGTAAGTTTCAGGTAAAACAAGACAGTTCATTTATTGGGATTTCAGAGATATAGAGAACAAAAGAGAGGGCTTTGGTATATAAGCGAGACTTATCAAAGCCCAATTTAACGGACATTAAGGAAGCACCCACCTCAGCATGGGAAAGGTGAAAACCCTGCCCGTTATAATTTTTTCCTATGGAAAAATAGAAAATAGCTGTAAGAACACACACAAATTTTTAGAGAAAAAGTAGGTGGAAAGATGAACTTTTTAAAGTGGATGGATGAAAAGTTTGAATTGACCGTTTGCTCAATTCTAATGGTTGCAATGACCGTATTGATTTTCGTTCAAGTAGTTATGAGATATGTTTTTGGCAGTTCTCTGGTTTGGTCTGAAGAAATGGCAAGATACATCTTCGTTTGGTTAATTTACCTTGGTATCAGCTATGGTGCCCGCATTATGAAACACATAAAAATCGAAGCTGCTATGGGCTTGTTCCCTAAAAAGCTTGGACCTTTTGTAGTGATTTTAGGCGATGTATTATTCCTTGCCTTTTCTGTTATCATTGTATATTTAGCATATGGCGTTGTTTTGTCACAGATTAAATTAGGACAAAACTCACCTGCCATGCAGATTCCTATGTGGTTTATGTATTCTGCACCAATGGTAGGCTTTGCATTAACAGCAATCCGCCAAATTCAAGTTATTATTTTTAGAGCGAAAGAGCTTAAGAAGGGAGGGGTTCAATAATGGTAATTGCAGCACTCTTTGGCGGTCTTGCCTTATTCTTAATTTTAAATGTACCTGTTGGTATTTCCATAGGTCTTGCTTCCCTTTTGGCAATTCCTTTTACAAAAGGGTTAACAGCTGGATATGTGCCACAGGCTTTGTTTACAGGTTGTGACTCCTTCCCAATTATGGCAATCCCTCTGTTTATTTTGGCTGGGGAATTGATGGGTGCAGGTGGTGTATCCAAACGTATTTTGAACGTTTGCAACGTTTTCTTCGGTAAAGTTACAGGTGGCCTTGCCATTGTAACTGTAATTGTATGTATGTTCTTTGCGGCAGTATCCGGTTCTGGTCCTGCAACCGTAGCGGCGGTAGGTTCCATGGTTGTTCCTACAATGCTAGAAAAAGGTTATAGCAAAAAATTCACATTGGCCTTGGTTGCTTGTGCAGGTTCTATCGGTGTAATTATTCCGCCTAGTATTCCAATGGTTATTTATGGTGTTTCCACAAGTACATCTATTTCCAACTTGTTCTTGGCAGGTTTTATGCCCGGTATATTAATCGGCCTGGCATTGATCTTCTTTTGCTATGTTTATGCAAAGAAACAAGGCTGGAAAGGTGACGAAACAGTTTACACAACAAGAGAAAAATTGACGGCTGTTTGGGACGCAAAATGGGCGCTCATTAACCCCATTATCATTCTGGGTGGTATCTACGCAGGTATTTTCACACCAACAGAAGCAGCGGCAGTGGCAGCAGTTTATGCTTTCATTTGTGGTGTTTTCATTCATAAAGAATTGGATTTCAAAAACTTGTTTGCCACAGTAGGTAACGCTTGCTCCACAACAGCTACAACCATGGTGATATTGGGTTGTGCAACGGCATTTACAAAGATTCTCACAATTCAGCAAATTCCCAATATGATTACAAATGCAATCATTAGTGCAACGGATAATGCTTTCTTAATACTGATGTTAATTAATATTTTGTTATTAATCGTAGGTTGTTTTATGGATACCACACCTGCAATCATGGTGCTTGCACCTATTTTGCTTCCTGTGGCAACCTCCATCGGTATCAATCCTGTTCACTTTGGTATCATTATGGTGGTGAACTTAGCAATTGGTTTTATTACACCTCCTTTAGGCATCAACCTTTTTGTGGCCTCTCGTGTGGGGGCAGAGCCTTTGGAAACAGTGACAAAGGGCATTGTGCCGTTCATATTGGTAATGATTGTGTGTCTCCTTCTGATTACATATATCGCACCAATTTCTATGCTTCTACCAAATCTTTTATCAAAATAAGTTTGTGTGAGATGTTCCGCAGTCTTCTTGGCTGCGGAATATAGTAAAAGGGGTGTGAGTAATGTATCAAATCTATATAGACTCTGGCACGTCAAATTCCAAGCTTTACTTAGTAAAGGATACGCAGTCTGTGGATACCATCATTGCCAATGTTGGTACCAAGGATTCAGCTATTTCAGGGAGTAATGACGTGCTTTTAAGTGGTTTAAAGGAAATCTATAACCATGTTTTAGATAAGAATGGATTAAAAGATTGTGATATTGAAAGTATTTGGCTCTCAGGTATGGTGACAAACCCTTTTGGAATTATTGAGGTTGCACATATCAGCACACCTGTTGATGGAAAAAAGCTTTTAGAACACCGCTATGTTCATTTCGAGGAAAAGTATTTTCATAGGTATCTGAACCTCATTCCAGGGGTGAAAACTGCCCAGCCGGGACAGATTGTAACAATGGAAAATATCGATAAGATGAATAATGTACGTGGAGAAGAAATTGAAGCCATTGGCATGGTTGCTAGCGGCGTAATCCCTAGGGAGGAAGATTGTGTTATGATCTCCCCCGGTTCCCATACCCATTTGCTTTATATAAAAAACGGAACAATTACTGATATTGTTTCTAATTTTACAGGTGAGCTGAATTACGCGATTAAAAAGGATACCATTCTCGGAGGAGAATTAACTAACGAGGACATTGTTTTGACCAAGGAATACGTGATTCAAGGCTATAATATGGTGAAAACCTATGGCTTGGCTAGGGCTTTATATATCATCCATGCAACAAAGGTTTTTGATGTTTGCGAAAATGAAATTAGAAATTGCCTTCTTTCCGGTGTAATTGCAGGGGGCGTCATGGATATGCTGAAATATAAATTGGACAGAGATTGGAATGGCGTAAAGAAAGTTGTAATTATTGGCGGCAAGAATTATATAGAAGGGTATAAAATAGTGGGTCAGTATATTCTCCCTGAGGTTGACATGGATGTTGTGTCAAGTAAAGCAGGAGAAAGCTATGGTTTATACGGTTATTTGGAGTTAGCAAGAATTTTAAAAATGCAAGGTTAACTTATGCAAAAGAAAAGGAGATAGATTTCATGGCAGATACATTGCAAAGAATTTTAGATGGAAAAGTGATTGCCATTGTTAGAGGGATTTCTTCCAAAGATATCATTCAGACAGTACAGGCTTTAAAAGACGGAGGCATTACTTGCGTTGAAGTAACGTTTAGCTTAAAAAGCGAGGAACAAAGCTTAGATACATTAAAGTCTATCCAAATGATTAAAAAACACTTCAGTGATTCTGTTGCTGTCGGTGCAGGTACCGTATTGACCCCTGAAAATGTATATCGTGCAAAGGAAGCAGGTGCGGAGTATATCATTTCCCCTAACGTTGACGAAGCTGTTATCAAGGCAACAAAAAGGCTGGGATTGGTTTCTATCCCTGGGGCAGTAACCCCAACGGAAGTGATTACTGCCTACAACTGGGGTGCGGACATTGTGAAACTGTTTCCTGCAGCCACATTAGGCCTTTCCTATATAAAGGCATTAATGGGCCCAATCGATGGTATTCCTTTGACTGCCGTAGGCGGTGTGGATGCATCGAACTATGGTGATTTTATCAATGCGGGCTGTGTTGGCGTTGGTGTTGGCGGTAACTTGGTAAACAAAAAACTAATTGAAGCAGGGGATTTTGAGGCAATCAAAAACTTGGCTTTGGAATACGGTTTGAAATAAAATTGGGGGCGATATAATGAAGAAGGTATTAGTTACATCTAGGTCTTTCGGAAAAACAAGCCCCAAGCCTTTTGAAGTTTTGGAAGCAGCGGGCATAGAATATACCCTGATGGGGGCAGATTTTGACCAGGAAAAGTTTAAAGAGGTCATTCATGAGTACGATGCTTTGATTATTGGTGCCCATCCTTTTTATCCTGAGGATATGCAGAGGTGCAAAAACCTGAAAATTATCGCAAAGCATGGTGCGGGGTTGGATAATATTTATTTGGACGATGCCAAAAAATTGGGCATTCGGGTTACCAATGTGCCTGCAATGAATGCAAATGCCGTTGCCGATTTGGCCTTTGCCCATATTTTAAATATTTCCCGAGGAATATCTATCACCAATGAAAGAGTACATAAAGGGGAATGGAAAACCTTCATCGGCAAAGATGTGTTTGAAAAAACTTTGGGGTTAATCGGCTTTGGGGCCATTGCAAAAAATGTTGCCAGAAGAGCAAAGGGCTTTTCTATGCAGGTGCTTGTTTATGACCCATTCATAACAGAGGTACCAGAAGAATTTAAAGACTTTGTGACACTGGCAGATTTAGATACTGTGACAGAAGAAAGCGACATTATTTCTATTCATGTGCCTTTGACAGACAGCACAAAATATCTGTTTAACAAAGAACGCATTATGAAAATGAAAAAAGAGGCTTATCTGGTGAATACAGGCAGAGGTGGCATTATCCATGAGCAGGATTTATACGAATGTATGAAAAATGGTCATTTGGGTGGTTGTGCCGTTGACGTAACAGAGCAAGAACCCATTGAGAAGGATAGTCCTTTACTAGAGTTGGAAAATTTTGTGGTCACTGCCCATATCGGGATGTACTCCATGGAAGCAATTAATGCTGTTAGCGTTGTTTGTGCCGAAAACGTAGCTAAGATGCTAAATGGAGAGGAACCACGTTTTATTATTGTATAAGAATTAAGGAGGGGCATTTTGTTGTTTGAGAATAATCTCATGGAAAACAAGTATAGCCATCCATTTTATAAGAGAGAAGGGGGATTAGTTATGGATATGAATCAGAAAATTGAAAAACTGAAAATCGTACCCGTTGTGAAAATTGATAACATAGAAGATGCAAAGCCTTTGGCGGAAGCGTTAATCGCAGGAGGATTGCCTATTGCAGAAGTAACTTTCCGTACCGAAGCGGCTTTTGAAGCTATTCAAGCTATGGCTGAAATTCCGGAGATGTTGGTAGGTGCAGGCACCGTAATCAATGTTGCTCAGGCAAAATTGGCAAAAAAGGCAGGTGCCAAGTTTATCGTATCCCCTGGTTTCAATGCAGAGGTAGTAAAATATGCAAAAGAAAACAATATTCCAATTTTCCCTGGTGTTTGCACACCCACAGAAGTGATGGCGGCAATTGAATTGGAACTTCCTGTTGTAAAATTTTTTCCAGCAGAAGCCTATGGCGGTTTGAGCACCATTCAGGCTTTGGCAGGACCTTTCGGCAATATCCGTTTTATGCCTACCGGTGGCATCAACGAAAAAAATATTAAGGAGTATTTGGCAAACCCTAAAATTATCGCTTGTGGCGGTAGTTGGATGGTAAAAGATTCTTTGATTCAGGAAAAGAAGTTTGATGAAATTCAAAGACTAACGGCCTCTGCTGTAAAATTAGTTCAGGAGTAAATTGTAATAACCTAGTTGATTGAAAATAACAACGGTCGGTAGCGGCGAACCAGCCTATACCGACTGTTTTGTTTTAAGAATTTATCATATAAAGAATTCGGTGTTGAAATTATGGAAAATAAGAGCTCTACATTTCCCAAGGAGGGACTTCTTTTATTATGGGTGAAGGGTTCAAACTGCCCCCAAAAATCCTTAAGGGTAAATACAAAAAAATTAAAGAAGGATTCTATTCTTAAAGTGTAAGCAAGAGTTTAGGTCAAGCCTTTTTAAAGGCTTGCGGAGTTTGAGGCAGAGTCTCAAGGTCTTGTAAATAGGAGGGGTTGTGATGATGAATTTTGAAATTGCCGTTTACGGCCTTGGAGTAATGGGAAGCAGTCTGGCGAAAAATTTAATCTCAAAAGGCTTCCGTACAGCTCTTTTCGGAAAAAGCCAGGCAGAGAGAGAAAGATTTGAGACACAGGGTGATTATACTGTTTTTTCAACGGAGGAGGAAATGGTAAAAAGCCTGAAAAGCCCAAGAGTCATATTTATGATGGTAACGGCAGGCAGTGTTGTGGATCATGTGATTGAAAGCCTGCTCCCCATTTTAGAAAAGGGAGATATTTTGATAGACGGTGGAAACTCACATTTCAAGGATACGCAGAGAAGATGCAACGCATTATTGGAAAAGGGAATTCACTTTTTGGGTGTGGGGGTTTCCGGTGGAGAAAAGGGGGCATTGATAGGTCCCAGTATGATGGTTGGTGGCAGTAAAGAGGCTTGGAACTTTTGTGGACATATTTTAGAAAAGATGGCTGCAAAAGTAGATGATGAATACTGTTGCAACTACCTAGGCAAAGAGGGTGCAGGCCACTATGTGAAAATGGTACATAACGGTATCGAATACGCCATGATTCAGCTTATTGCTGACACCTATTCTGTCATGAAGAGAGGACTTCACCTAACGCACCAAGAAATAACGGAGATTTTTACTCGTTGGAAAAATACAGAGTTGAATGGTTATTTGATTGATATAACACCAGAGGTTCTTGGGAAAAACGATGCAGACGGTCAACCCTTAATAGAGAAAATATTGGATGTGGCACAGCAAAAAGGCACAGGAAGCTGGACTTTGGAAGAAGCCATTGCTAGAGGGGTATATGTCCCTACCATCTGCGAGTCTGTTTTTGCCAGATATTTTTCTGTGGATAGACAGTTGCGTCAGGAGGGGAGCCAAATTTTAAAGGCAGCTACCAAGGCTATGACCTTAGAAAATTATGAAGAAAAGCTCAAGGATGCTCTTTATCTTTCTATGATTGTAAGCTATGCCCAAGGGATTGCCCTCATGAAAAAGGCATCTGACGACTATGGATGGGAAATTGACTTACCTTTGGCCGTATCCCTTTGGAGAGAAGGGTGCATTATTCGCAGTGGACTTTTAAAAGATATCACCAAAGCTTTAAAAGAAAGTGATAAAAATATTTTATTTTCCAAAAGCTTTGGTGACTTAGGCAAATATCAACAGGCATTGCGTGAGGTTTCTGCGGCAACCGTTGAGGCAGGTGTTGCAGTACCCACAATGATTTCAGTTATTTCATATTATGATTATTGCCGCACAGAAAAAATGAACGTAGATATTGTACAAGGTTTGAGAGACTGCTTTGGTGCCCATACCTATGAAAGAATAGATATGGCAGGTAGTTTCCATACAGACTGGGTGGAAGGAGAAGAATAAAATGAGTTATAAAGTATTGGTTACAGCTAGATCCTTCGGTAGTGCCGATGATAAGGCACAAAAGTTATTGGAGGCAAATGGTTTTGAGGTGAAAAAGCTGCTGGCGGCCGATGGGCCTATATCAGAACAGTTGAAAAAGGAAATTGTAGATGCCCATGCAATTATCGCTGGCTTGGAAGACTATCCCGCAGAACTGATTGAAACTGCAAAAGAGTTAAAGGTAATTAGTCGTTACGGCGTTGGCTATGATAAGGTGGACTTAGAGGCGGCAAAGGCAAAAGGCATTGCTGTTACCATTACCCCTGGTGCAAACGGTGATTCTGTGGCGGATATGGCAATGGCTTTGATGCTCTCAGCGGCGAGAAACGTTAGTTATATGGATTGCTGTATAAAAGACGGAAAACAGCAAAGACCCACAGGGGTGGAAATGTTTGAAAAGACCCTTGGTGTAATTGGGGCAGGGAGAATCGGGAAAGGCGTAGCAAGAAGATGCAAAGGCTTTTCCATGAATATCCTTTGCTATGATACATATCAGGATGAAGTGTTCCAGCAGGAAACGGGTGCAAAGTACGTTGATTTTGAAACAATCATTAAAGAGGCAGACTTTATTACCATTCACTCTCCTTTAAATGATGAAACAAGAAATATGTTTCACGCAGAAACTTTTAAAAAGATGAAGGATAAAGCTGTGATTGTAAACACTGCTCGTGGTGGCATTATTGATGAGGAAGCATTATTTGAGGCCTTGAAAAACGGTGAAATTGGTGCGGCAGGTTTAGATGCAACGGTGGAAGAAACCCCTTACAACAGCCCTTTACTGGAACTGCCCAACTGCACTGTAACCCCTCACGCAGGTGCGGCAACTTATGAAGCCAGCAGCAAAATGGGGCTTATGGCAGCGCAAAACATTTTAGACATCTTCAATTTGACAAAATGTGACTTTACAGTAAATAAATAGTAGGATACAATTGAATACAAAAACATGTTAGGAGAAGGTCATGAAATGGGAGCTGTTTTTACGGTACTAAATAAACTGATGATTATATTTTTCTTGATTTTGATTGGATATGTGTCTCGGAAGAAAAAAATAGTGGATGATGGCTTCATGGAGGGGATTGGTGGGTTTTTAACTCGCATTATTATCCCATGTTTTGTGATCTCCTCCTTACAAATCGACTACACCCCAGAGTTGTTTCGTGAGGGTGCAACGGTATTTATCGTTTGTGTCATTATGCACTTTTGGGGACTCATTGTTGGCTGGCTTTCTTTCCGACTTTTAAAGGTGCCACAAAAAGCAAAGGGAATCTGGATTTTCAGCTGTATGTTTGCCAATATTGGCTTTATGGGAATCCCCGTCATTGCTATGATTTTTGGGGGCAATAGTGTATTCTATTGTGCCTTTGGAACGTTTGCGTTTAACATTACATCCTATACCTTGGGGGTCGTTGTACTAGATAGATGTACAGAAGGCTCCGATGGTGGCAAGGTGAACATGAAGCAATTGCTAAAGGCACCTGTGAATGTAGCAACGGTAGTTGGTATTTTATTTTTTGTGATGAATATCCGCCTGCCAGAGGCAATGAAGGATACTGTGGATATGGTAGGGGGAATCCTTTCTCCTTTGGCGATGATATATATTGGTGGTATTTTAGGAAAATTTGATTTTAAAGAAACGGTTACAGAAAAATGGGCATATGCCGTTTCCTTTTTTCGTTTGATTTTTATGCCGTTATCTTCTTACCTTATATTGAAACCTTTTATCCACGACAATTTGATTTTAGGCGTGATTGTTGTGGGGTTATCAACGCCAATTGGGGCGTTTTGTGCAATTTTGGCGGCGGAATTTGGTGCAGATGAAGAATTGGCCAGTAAATATATTTTTGTCAGCACCTTATTGTGTATTTTTACAATACCCCCAATTTTTATGCTATTCCTGTAATGGCAAGGGCGTAGGGTACAAACAAAGAGTTTACATAACCACGTCTTACTTTTCCAGTAAAATGAAAGGAAAGTTGCATAAGACCTCAAGGGACAACTTCCATAGTAGGCTGGCTTATATTAAGATAAGGCCATATTTTAAATGAATCTTGAAATTTCATTGGGGTATGCTATAACCAAGCCAAATTATGATTCATAGCTTAATTTTGGCAAGGGTATCCATCTTCCATTTCAGAAAAGACTTTTGAAGCATACTTGCGTTTAATGAAGTATGCTCCTTAGAGGGTTTTATTTAAGTAGAAAGTCCTTCTCAAATGAAAAGGAATCTGGTGGAAGGAGTAAACCAGCAGCCTATATACAAAAAATAAAGAAAGATAGCATTGGCTGAAAGATTACTTTGAAAATTAAATTATAATTGGTATCTAAGTAAACTATAATGTAATGCATATTTTAAAATCTCCTAGAATGGGCTATAAGAGGGTATGAGGATGAATGATATAAAAGAAATGGTATGGCTATTTCCAATACTTTTTATTTTTCACGACTTTGAAGAAATAATTTTTATGCAACCGTGGCTCAGGCGGAATAGAAGCTACTTATGTAAAAGGTTTCCCACATTATCAAAAAGGTTATTGGTTCATTTTGATCATATTACAACATCATCTTTTGCATTTGGTGTAGCAGAAGAATTTATTTTGATTAGTATCATTACAATTGTTTCTTATATGACCAATAGGTATATCCTATGGGCAGGTTTCTTTATTGCATTTACTTTACATTTAGTAATCCATTGTTTTCAAGCCTTGATGGTAAGAAAATATGTTCCCGCTATCATTACAAGCATGATTTGTTTGCCTATATGCCTGAATATTATCAAGTATATCGTGAAATCATTTCAGTTAAATACCATTGTTTTATATTCAATTTTAGCCTTTATTATTATGGTGGTTAACTTAATTTTAATTCATAAAGGCATGGTTATGTTTAGCAAATGGTTAACACAATATGAGGAGCAAATTAAATCTTGAACTGTGAGATAAGAGGAGCCCAAAATGGCTTCTCTTAAAATTATCCCAAGGCCACACGATAATAAAATATAAACCCAAATGTCAGATTGGGTGTAATTTCAAACACAGGCGTTCTTTTCTGCAATTGGTACAATAAATACGGTGGAAAAGGGAGTGTGGCGAGCATCGAGTTGTAAGTATGAAAGGCTGATTACCAAATCAGCCTTTTGCATTTAAGACCTTTGGGGTATTATTGCAAAAACATAGAAAAGTGAAGCTAAACATTGAAAACCCTTTGCTATATTTTTCGAAGCAACCATTTTTGGCTATCACAATTGCAGGTAAGTTCATATATTTTTTCTGCATTGTTAACAATACTACTGCAAAGAAAACAAAGAGTAGGGCTGCCGCCAAATTTATTTTTTTCTGTTTGTATGATTCGGCCCACTTTGATGATTACCGTTTCTCCATCGTCTTCTTCTAAACGAAAACGCACAGGGGTAACGGAACCATCTCTGGATGTCCAAGAGATCATATCAATATTTTTATTTACGAGCTTCATAGTAGGCTCCTCCTCAATAGAAGTTACTATTTACTATATCAGAACTAACGTTCTTTATCAATGGTAAAATTGTACTAATGTACGAATGTGCGTTTTATATTTTTTGTGATACAAAAAAAGTGTATAAGTAAAAAGGATTGGCATAAAAAATTTGTATGATATAGAAAAAAAATAATTGAATCAAGGATGGGATTTCTCTAAAGAGCCAAGGGCAAAAGCGTTGCAAAACCTTTCAGGCGTCTGTATAATAAAAGTTATGGTAAAATTCAGCAGAAGGATGAAAGTTATCCAAGAAAGGACTAGTGTATGTACGAAAAAATTTCTATACCCGAAATTTTCGGCATAAATGTTTTCAATGACGCAATGATGCGTGAACATTTGCCAAAGCATGTGTATAAAGAGTTAAAAAACACCATTGAAAAAGGTGAAATGTTAAATTCTTCAATTGCAGATATCATTGCAAATGCCATGAAGGATTGGGCGGTGGAAAGGGGTGCAACCCACTATACTCACTGGTTTCAGCCAATGACGGGCATTACCGCAGAAAAGCATGATTCTTTTTTGGCGCCTCCAAGCAATGGGAAGGCCATTATGGAGTTTTCCGGCAAGGAGTTAATCAAAGGAGAGTCAGATGCGTCTTCTTTCCCCTCTGGCGGCCTGCGTGCAACTTTCGAGGCAAGGGGATATACCGCTTGGGACTGCACCTCACCTGCATTTTTAAGACAGGATGCGGCGGGTATTACCTTATATATCCCTACGGCTTTTTGTTCCTATACAGGGGAAGCTTTAGATAAAAAGACGCCTTTACTGCGTTCCGTAGAAGCCGTTTCTAAGCAGGCCATGCGTATTTTGCATCTATTTGGCAACACAACTGCAAAGAAAGTGAATGTATATTCTGGGGCAGAGCAGGAATATTTCCTAATCGACCGCAATTTATATAATCAGAGGAAAGACTTGATTTTTACAGGCAGAACTCTTTTTGGAGCGGCACCGCCAAAGGGTCAGGAGTTAGATGATCATTATTACGGCAGCATCAAAGAAAGAATTGCTTGCTTTATGCGAGAATTAAATATAGAGCTATGGAAGTTAGGTGTCTCGGCAAAAACACAGCATAACGAAGTAGCACCTGCACAGCATGAACTTGCACCTATTTATGACGATTGTAACCGTGCTGCTGACCATAATCAGCTAATTATGGAGGCCATGAAACGTATCGCTGGTCATCACAACTTGGCTTGTTTACTCCATGAGAAGCCCTTTGCAGGGGTAAATGGCAGTGGCAAGCATAATAACTGGTCTTTAGGAACGGATGACGGACAAAATCTTTTGGATCCCGGCAAAACCCCCCACGAAAATGCACAATTCTTGGTGTTTTTGACTGCCATTATTAAAGGTGTGGATCAGTATGCCGAGTTGTTGCGTTTGGCGGCGGCAAACCCTGGGAATGATCACCGATTAGGTAAGCAAGAAGCACCTCCTGCCATTATCTCTATTTTCCTTGGGGATCAGCTTTTGGATATTTTTGACCAGATTGAACATGGTGGAGCGACCAGTTGCATACAGGGCGGAAAAATGCGGGTAGGTGTAAACACACTGCCTTACTTGAAAAGAGATGCAACGGATAGAAACAGAACCTCTCCTTTTGCCTTTACAGGGAACAAGTTTGAGTTCCGTATGCCCCCTTCCTCAGGCTCCATTTCCGGACCTAACTTTGTTTTAAATACCATTGTTGCCGATGTTTTGGAAGACTTTGCCGATGAATTAGAAAAGGCGGATGACTTTAATACGGTGGTGCATGAATTGATTCGCAAAACTTATACAGACCATAAGCGTATTATATTTGATGGCAATGGTTACTCCGATGAGTGGGTAAACGAGGCGGAACATAGGGGTCTTAGTAACATTACGAATATGGTGGATTCCATTCCTTACTTGGTGGAGGAAAAATCTGTTGCATTATTTGAACGTCATAAAGTATTGAGCCGTTTGGAATTGCAGTCTCGTTCGGAGATTATGTATGAGGCTTATATTAAACAGATTAATATAGAGGCAAGGGCAATGATTGATATTGCCTCTAAGCAGATTCGCCCTGCCATTGTGAAATACGCAGGAGGGGTAGCTACTTCTTATACAGCACTGAAGACCGCTGGTTTTGATGTATGTGTAGAGGAAGAACTGTTGCAAGAAATCAATGAAAACATCAAAGCTTTCCATGAAGCCTTAAAACATTTGGCAGAAGTAATCCAAGAAGCGTCGAAGCTGAAAGGAAATAGCCGTTCACAAGCAGTATTCTATCGTGATTATGTTTTTGCGGCCATGGAACAGTTGCGAGCGCCTGCGGATAGGCTGGAATTTTTGGTAGATCAAAAGGCATGGCCTTTCCCTACCTATGGAGAATTATTATATAACATATAATCATCTTGTAAGACAACGTTAAATATTTTTACAAAAACCCTGCTTTTTTCTTAATTTTTTTTGAGAGGAACAGGGTTTTTTTGCGGAAGTATCAAGTGTTAAAGGAATTCCAAACAAAGCAAGGACGTTGTAGGACAAATATAAAAAATTATAAAAAAAATATTAAAAAATACTGGGGAATATCTATAATAGACAAATGCTTTGCAGTATGGTATTTTTTTTAAGGAGAAAATAAAGTTAAAGAATGTATTTTTTGATGAACTTGGGAAAAATATAACCGATAATCTTGCAAAAGGGATGTGGATGCGCTATAATGTATACAAATAAACAGAGGCAGTTGTTTATTTATCAATTAAATAAAAATATGAATGGGTGTTTTTTTTGTTTATATTAAACAAAAAAATGCTGCATTTATACATAATGCACATTTTTTAATACAAAATTCAGTGCGTATTTGAAAAATAGAGGTGAATGCGATGATCACTGATGATAAAAGAGTTCGTATTATTACAGGTCACTACGGTAGTGGCAAAACAGAGTTTGCGGTGAACTATACCATGAAGCTCAGTCAACAAGGCCGGAAGGTCGCCATTGCCGATTTGGATATCGTAAATGTTTATTTCCGTTCAAGGGAAAAAAAGCGAGAAATGGAGAAGGCAGGTATTATGGTCATTTCCTCTTCGATAGAGGGGGATGGGCTGGATGTACCTGCAGTTTCTGCGGCTATGACTATGCCGGCACGCGAGCGTAGTTTCGACTACATCGTTGATTTGGGGGGCAATGACGTCGGCACGAAGGTGCTGGGCCGTTTAAAACCAATTTTAGACCCTGCGGAAGTAGATTTTTTTATGGTAGTCAATACCTATCGTCCCAGCACGTCCACACCTGAGGGTATTATTGAGCAGATGGAGAAGCTCGAGTGTTCGGCAGGGCTAAAAGTGACTGGCTTCATTAACAACACAAACCTGATTCGGGAGACCAATGCGCAGTGCCTGTTGGATGGGGATACCGTTTTGAAAGAAGTAACAAAACGTACAGGTGTCCCTGTAAGGTATGTTTCTTATGTTGAGGAACTAATGACAGAGAGCGTGCCGCTTGGGCTAGCCGGGGAGTTGTTCCCTATGAAGTTTTATATGAGAAAAACCTGGATGTAAATTTAAATATTTATGGAGGTGTATTTGAATGGCAAAAGGTAAAGTAACGATCGATGAGATGATCTGTAAGGGCTGCGAACTTTGTGTGTCTGTCTGTCCCAAGCATGTATTAAAACTTTCTGAGACAAAAATCAACGCTGCAGGCTACAACCCTGCAGAACCAGTTAACGATGACTGTATCGCTTGCACAGCTTGTGCAAAGATGTGTCCAGACTGCGCAATCACAGTAGAAAAGCTCGATTAAGAGAGGAGGAAAATTCAATGGCAAAAGTTTTAATGAAAGGCAACGAAGCAGTTGGTAAAGCAGCGATTGAGGCAGGTTGCAGATATTTTTTCGGCTATCCTATTACTCCTCAGAGCGAAGTACCAGAATATTTATCTAGTGAATTACCCAAGGTTGGTGGCGTTTTTGTTCAGGCTGAGTCTGAAGTTGCGGCAATCAATATGGTTTATGGTGCAGCTGGTGCAGGCGCACGTGTTTTGACAAGTTCTTCTTCCCCCGGTATTGCTTTGAAACAAGAAGGTATCGGCTACATTTCCAACGCAGGTTTGCCTGCTGTTATCATCAACATGATGCGTGGCGGCCCTGGTTTGGGTACAATTCAGCCTGGTCAGGCTGACTATAACATGACAGTAAAAGGTGGCTCTAACGGTGACTACCATGATATCGTTTTAGCTCCTGCATCCGTTCAGGAAGCAGTTAACATGGTAATGGAAGCTTTCGATTTGGCTGACTACTATGGTACACCTGTTATCATTTTGGCTGACGGTTTGATTGGTCAGATGATGGAACCTGTTGAATTTAACTACGTTTGCAAAAAAGAATTGCCTCCTAAAACTTGGGCATTAACAGGTAAGGGCGAAGGCGAAAAGCATATGGTAGAAAACTTGGTTATCGAAGCTGCTGAATGTGAAGCTTGGAATAAGAGACATTTCGAAAAATATGCTAAAATCGAAGCAAACGAACAGGCTTGGGAAGACTATTTGATGGACGACGCAGAATATGCTTTCGTTTCCTACGGTACATCCTCCAGAATTGTAAGAACAGCAATCGGCTATTTAAGAGAAGAAGGTTACAAAGTAGGTATGATTAGACCGAAAACATTGTGGCCTTTCCCTCAAAAAGCTTTTGATAAATGGGATAAGAACATCAAAAAATATCTTGACGTTGAAATGAGTATGGGCCAGATGGTTCAGGATGTTGCTTATGCATGTAATGACAAAAATAAAGTTGAATTCTATGGCAGAACAGGCGGTATCGTTCCTGCGGTAGATGAAATCGTTGAATTTGGCAAAAAAGTTATGGGAGGTGACAAATAATGGCAGTTGTATTTCAAAAAACAAGAGCTTTAACTGATATAAAATTGCATTATTGTCCTGGTTGTGCACACGGTATTGTTCACAGACTTGTAGCAGAAGTATTAGAAGAAATGAACGATGACAAAAACGCAATTGTGGCTGTACCAGTTGGCTGTGCGGTATTCGCAAACAAATACTTCAACTTCGATGCGATTCAGTGTGCTCACGGTCGTGCTCCCGCTACTGCAACAGGCATTAAAAGAGTACATCCTGATAAAGTGGTTCTTACCTATCAGGGCGACGGTGACCTTGCTTCTATCGGTACTGCAGAAATCGTTCATGCGGCTGCAAGAGGCGAAAAGATCACAACAGTTTTCATTAACAACGGTATTTACGGTATGACAGGCGGCCAGATGGCTCCTACAACTTTGCCTGGTATGAAGGCTACAACAGCGAAGGCTGGTCGTGACCCTCAGATTAACGGTAACCCTATCCGTGTTAGCGAAATGTTAGCAACTTTGGATGGTCCAGCTTACATCGAAAGAGTAAGTGTTTCCACACCTGCTCAGGTTACACAGGCGAAAAAAGCAATCAGAAAAGCTTTGGAAATCCAGAAACAGGGCCTTGGCTTCACATTTGTTGAAGTTGTTTCCACATGCCCTACAAACTGGGGTCTGACACCCGTAAAAGCTATGGAATTTGTAAGAGAAAAAATGATCCCTTACTATCCTCTTGGCGTTTTCAAGGATATCACTGCAGAGGAGGGCAAATAATATGAATACACAGAGAATTTGTTGTGCAGGCTTTGGTGGCCAGGGTACTCTTTCTATGGGTAAAATTTTGGCTTACGCAGGTATGTTGGAAGGTCATGAAGTTTCATGGTGTCCTTCTTACGGCCCTGAAATGCGTGGTGGTACAGCGAACTGCCATGTAATCGTATCTGATGAACCCATCGGCTCTCCTGTAATTACCAGCGATGCAAATTGCGTAATTGCTATGAATCAGCCTTCTTTGGATAAATTTGTGGGCATTCTTGCAAAAGGTGGGGCTTTGGTTGTGAATTCCGACTTGGCTTCTTTGAAAGAAGACAGAGCAGACATCCGTGTTTTAGATGTTCCTGCAAATACAATGGCTACTCAGGAATTTGGCAGTGCAAAATTGGCCAACATTATTCTTTTGGGTGCTGTTATCCAGGCAACCGGTTCTGTAAAAATTGAAAGCATTGATGATGCATTCACACATGTATTTGGTGGTGCGAAAGCAAAGTTCATCCCTAATAACAAAAAAGCTTTTGAAATGGGCTTTGAATTTGCAAAAAACAACAAATAATTTCATAATTAATGAGATTTTGACGGCCTTTTGGTGGGGGAAACCTTGCCAAGAGGCTGTTTTTATTGCAAAAAAACATTCCTTACCAGCAATAGATATGATATAATTACGAAAGCTATATGTTCCCATAAGAGAATACTTTTGGGATATGAAAATAGCTTCCGTGAAATACGAAAATAGATCAAAGAAAGTATGAGAGGCACTTTGTAGTTCCCTTTTCTTGAATGACTCCCTGCTGAATAGGGATTTTTGGGAAGCACCTTTGCAGAGAAAGCCCTGTGTAAATAGAGGTGTAAATGAGTGGGCTACAAGTATTATAATAGAGTGATTTCTAAATAATCTTGACCATGGTAATCATTTCTTGGGTTATGATGGCGTATTGGATTTTTTGAATCATATTGTAAAGGGCAGAGAGGAGTGTAAGTTTTTTGAAGAACAAAATAAAGATTTCCATTGATGGAAAGTCCTTTACGTTGGTGGGAGATGAAACGGAAGTACATATGCGGGCTGTGGCTACGTACATAGACGAAAAAATAATGGAAATTCGTAAAAATGCAGTTGCGGTTAAAATGGACACGAGCCTTGCCTATGTTTTGGCGGCTTTGAATGTGGCTGACGATTACTTTAAGGAAAAAGAAAAAAATGCAGAGCTGGAAGGCCGAAACTTAGGTTTAAGTACAAGGTTAGAACACTTAATTCCACAGATGGATGAAACCAAAGCAGAGCTTGAAGAAGTGAAAGGGCAGTTAGATGAGCTAAAAGAGAAGCTAGCCCAAGGAGAACAACAGGCGGCAGAGGCTGCAGGGTTGAAAGAAGAGGAGCAAACTTCCCAACAGGAAAAAAACCTTGTAGCGGAAGGAAAACCAGAAGAGGACAACCATAACCAGGAGCCACAGCCCCAACACTACCCCATGGGGTTAAAAGGTGGACAAGCCGAAAAGGCTATGACAAGAAAAGCCATTCGGGAAAAATACCGCAAAAAGTAAGAAAAGCCTTTCGTTTTTAAAAAGCGAAAGGTGATTTGCTTTTTTTGGTAATAATAGAAAAGTAGACGACGGGTTATTTTTCTATGGAAGTTTTTTAAGGGGTGTTATGAATACCGTTTCGTCTGTTTGGGTTTTCAAAAAATACGAATAAACTAGATAAGGTGTGGTTCATTAATATTAAAAGAAGTATTTGATGTTTTTATAAAATGAACCCGTAAAGAAGAGAGGAGAATGAAATATGTCTGCAAGGAATAAGCCTGAATTACTGGCTCCGGCAGGCTCCATGGAGAGTTTGAAAGCGGCAGTTAACAATGGTTGCGATGCCGTATATTTAGGAGGCAAGCTTTTTAGTGCCAGACAGTACGCTGGAAATTTTTCATTGGAGGAGCTGGAAGAAGCCTGCGATTACTGTCACCTAAGGGGAGTTAAAGTATATGTAACCGTTAATACATTGTATAAAGATGAGGAATTAAAAGATTTTATCAGTTTTATTGGAAAGCTGTATAAAATGGGTGTTGATGCCTTAATTCTTCAAGATAGTGGTGCGGCGAAGATGGTGCGGGAAACATACCCTGATTTTCCTCTTCATGCAAGCACCCAGATGACAGCAAACTCTTTGGAGGATGTGCGTTATTGGGAAAGTTTGGGTTTTTCTAAAATTGTGTTAAGCCGTGAGCTTTCTTTGGATGAAATTCAAGAAATTACATCCGAAAGCCAAGCTGAAATCGAAACTTTTGTTCATGGAGCATTGTGTGTGAGTTATTCTGGTCAGTGCATCATGAGTAGTGTTTTGGGTGGAAGAAGCGGTAACCGTGGTCGTTGTGCCCAAACCTGCCGTTTGCCGTATACCCTATATAAAGGCCAAAATAAATTACAGGAAGGCTACTTGCTTTCCCCAAAGGATATTCAGACAGTATCCATTTTGCCCCAGTTGATTGAGGCGGGCATTGCTTCTTTGAAAATTGAAGGTCGAATGAAAAATCCTGAATATGTAGCAGGGGTAACTGGTATTTATAGAAAATATATTGATTTGTACTTTGAAAATCCTGAGCATTATGAAGTTTCCTTGGAGGACATGAAAACTTTGACTCAGCTTTTTAACCGTGGTGGCTTTACCGAAGGGTACTACACCTCTGCTGGTGGGCAGGATATGATGAGTGTGGAACGTCCTAAAACTTGGGGCTTGAAGATTGGATTTGTTGACAGTTATCTTCCAAAATACAACCGTGTCACCATCCGTACCCGTGAGCCATTGGTGCCTGGGGATGGTATTGAGGTTTGGACTTCAAATGGCCCTCATGTGGGGACAAGTATTTCCAAGGCATCCAAGGCAGGAGAAGTAATTTCTTTGACTTTGGAAGGGGATATTCAAAAGAATGATGTTGTTTATCGTACCTATGGAAAATCTTTGAATGATTCCCTTCGTAAAACATGGGAAAAAGATACAAGGAAAAAGTCTATTTGGGGATTGTTAAAGGCTAAGAAAGGCCAGCCTTTGGTTCTACAGCTTTGGGATATGAGTGGAAATAATGTTTATGTTACTGGGGATGTAGTGGAAGAGGCGGAAAATCAGCCTACACCATTAGAAAAGATAAAACAACAAGCGGAAAAAATGGGGGCAACCTCATTCCTTTTGGAAAGTTTAGAGTTAGATGTAGATAGCGACATCTTTGTCAGCATCGGCGCATTGAATCAACTTAGAAGAAGTGCCGTTGAATCTTTGGAGGAGGCAATTCTTAAGAAATCAAAACGTCCAGAGATTGAGGCAAGCAATAAAGAGGAAACAGGCAAAAAGCCTTATATACTTCATAAAAAGCTTCATGCTTTGGTGTCGGACTTTATGCAGCTTGATGCAATTGTTGGCACAAAAAATCTTAAAGTGATTTATTTTGAGGCTTCTGCTGAGATGGAAAAGAATTTGGATTCTGCCTTGGAGCTTTGCCGCCGTTTCGGGGTTAGCCTATATGCTGCTTTACCAAAAGTCAGCAGACAGTGGCGAAAGGATATTGAAGAAGCCATGATTGAACGCCTGAAAGAAAGTGGTGTTGATGGTTTCTTGGTGCGTTCAGCAGGTCAGTTCGGCATGGTGAAAAACAGTGGTAAAAAAATTACCGTGGATTATACTTTAAATGTGATCAATGAAGAGGGCGTGGCTTTTTGGAAACAGCAAGGGGCAGATACAGTGTGCCTTTCTGTGGAGGCGAACCTACAAGAAATAAATACCATGGGTGATCAGGACTGTGAAATGGTTGTATATGGTTATTTACCATTGATGAAAACCCAGCAGTGTCCAATCGGCAATTATGTGGGTGGAAAACAGGGGCATTTTTATTGCTCCGAAAGAAACAATACAGAGCTTTATTTCTTGAGAGATAGAAAAGGAATGAAATTCCCTTTGATGACCGATTGCGAAAGCTGTGTATGTACGATTTTAAATAGTAAGCCTTTATTTACACTGAAATTTTATGATGAAATTTTGGAAAGTGTAACAGGCAGTGTACGTTTAGACTTTACAAAAGAAGGGGCGGGGCGTGCGGCAAGAATTACAAAGGCCTATGCAGAAATGACCCAGGACCCGAAAAAAATCAGTACTGAAACAAGGAACCTTTTGGAAGAAATGAGAGATAAGGGGAATACGAAAGGGCATTTCTTCCGTGGAGTGGAGTGAGGATATGTTTGATCTGTTAATTATGCTAAGCAGATACCTATTTGTCTTTTATATTGGTTTCTTTTTATGGCAAGGCATTGTTTATATTGCGTACGAGCAGGGGGGCTTTTTAGGCAGCCCCTATCGTGCCGTCTCTATTCAACGACGCCTTATTATTTTTATGCATATTACAGCCTTTTTGATACTGGCATACAATCGGGAAACCATGATTTATGATTGGAAAACGGTATTGTTTGGTGCAGCGGGATGTGTATTTCTATTGGTTGCCATTCATTTTTTAGACCGCTTTTACTATGAAGGCTGTCCTCTCATTTGGACGGGGATGCTATTTTTAATGGACTTAAGCCTTATTATGTTACAACGGCTTGCCCCTAGCTTGGCATACAAACAATTGATGTGGATGACGATTGGCCTTGCGGGTATGCTTATGCTTCCATTCTTCTTCCGACTGATTCCCCGCTTTGAGGTTTTTGAATGGGCATATATTATCATTTGTTACGGTTTATTGCTTTGTACGAAAATTTTTGGTGTGGAGCGAAACGGTTCAACAAACTGGTTAAGGGTGGGGGTTTTTACCTTTCAGCCATCGGAATTGGTGAAGTTTTTATATATCTTCTATTTGGCCAGTGTGTTCCGAAAGCGGATTGAGTGGAAGGAATTTATTACAACAGGTGTTCTGAGTGCGGGGGTCGTTGCTTTATTGGTTTTGCAAAAAGATTTGGGTGGGGCACTGATTTTTTTCATGACCTATATGGTTATGCTCTACATTGCAACGTCTAATGAATTTTTGTTTTTACTAGGTATGGGGGCAGCAAGTTTTGCGGCCACATTAGCCTATAAAATTTTCTCCCACGTTCGGGTGCGTGTTGCAGCTTGGCAAAATCCATGGGCGGATATTGACCGAGGAGGCTATCAAATTGTAAATTCCTTATTTGCAATTACTACTTGGGGGCTTTTGGGAAGCGGTCTTACAAAAGGGATGCCGAAAAGTATTCCTGTTGTTGAAAGTGACTTCATTTTTGCCGCCATCTGCGAAGAATTCGGGACACTGTTTGGCGCAGGGGTGATTTGTATATTTATCATGCTCCTATACCGTGGCATACGAATTGCTTTAGATAGTCGGCGTAGATATTATAGTATTTTAGCAGTTGGTGTGACGACCATGTTGTGTTTCCAAGCCTTTATCATTATAGGCGGTGTCATAAAGCTGATTCCCTTAACTGGGGTTACCCTTCCTTTTGTAAGCTACGGCGGTACTTCCGTTTTGGTTAGCTTAATGATGATGGGACTCTTGCAGTGGGTTTGTGTTTATTGTGAACAGCATGGCATTGATGAGGATGCTCCTCCCATCATGGGGATAGAGGGAGGTCAGGATTATGAATAATATGAAGCGAAGCATTAGGCGTATTTTCTGGCTTCTAGCCCTTTGTTTTTTCCTTTTACTTGGCTATTTGGGAAAATTGGTTTTGGTGGAGAGACAAGGCGTTTCTACCAATGCATATAACTCACGGTTACGTTACGTAGACAATTCTCTCCGTAGAGGAGATATTATTGATATAGATGGGGAAATACTAGCAACCAGCGTCTTGCAAGATGATGGTACTTACATGAGAAAATACCCCCGTGCCCGTATGGCAGCCCATATAACAGGGTATAGCAGTGTGGGAAAAACTGGAGTAGAAGCCGCAGAAAATTTTGAAGTGATGACTTTGCATAATGAATTTTTTCAAAGAATTATGGGAATTGCCACGAAAAAGGAATTGGTGGGCAATAGTGTTGTTGTAACCGTGGATATGGATATTCAGTCCATAGCGGGGGATTTACTTGGCAATGCAAAGGGAGCTGTTGTGGTAATGGAGCCATCAACAGGCAGAATTCTTGCATTGCAGGCTTACCCTGATTTTGATCCGAATCAGGTTGCTGCCCATTGGGATCAGTTGAAAGATCATGAGGACAGTCCCTTGGTAAATCGAGGAACCCAAGGGGTATACCCGCCGGGATCCACATTTAAATTAGTAACGGCATTATCTATTATGGAAAATATGAAAGATTGGCAAACTAGGACCTATGAGTGTACAGGAGAAGCAGCATTTCAAGATAAGGTGATTCATTGTTATAAAAATAAAGCCCACGGCACAGTGGATATGAAGCAAGCATTAACTGTTTCGTGCAATTGTTACTTTGCTCAAATGGCAAAGGAAATTGGCCCTGGCAAATTGCGTGAGGTAATGGCTAGGGTAGGAATGGAAAGCCCTGCAAAGTTTGAATTGGCATATAGTCAAAGTAAAATTGGGTTAGAAGCAAGTGCAACAGAAAGCGAACTGGTGGAAACGGCCATTGGTCAGGGAAGAACGGCAGTTACCCCTCTATACATGGCCATGTTCGTATCTGCCATAGCCAATGAAGGTATTATGATGCAGCCCTATATCGTGGATCATATTCAGTATAGCAATGGTAAGGTAGGCAAACAAACAGTTCCCAAGAAGTTGACAGAGGTTTGTTCAACACAAGAGTCGGCAATCTTACGGGATATGATGGTTTCTGTTGTAGATAATGGCACGGGCACTGCTGCAGCCATAAGTGGCGTATCGGTTGCGGGAAAAACAGGGACTGCGGAAAATGCAACAGGCAATGACCATTCGTGGTTCATTGGGTATGCTCCGGCGGAGGACCCTAAGGTTGCAGTGGCTGTGGTAATTGAGAATTCTCGGGCCTATGGTAGTGCAACACCCGTAGCAGGGAAAGTGATAAGAGAGGCTCTTGCGCAACTGGAGAGTAAATAAAACTGTCTCTATTAATAGAATTTACTAGATTTCTGGGAGTTAAAACTTGATTTTTATGTAGACTTTTTATACTCTGCTCGTGCATGAAATAACATATTGTACGAAGTGAGAAACATAGCCGGATTTTCGAGGCCGTTTCTCAGACAAAGCGGTTTTTCGGGAAGAAAGGCCGCAATATTTATATATATTTTGAGTAATTAGTAAAATTTGAGTGGGTTTTTCCCGTACTATCTGAGGTTTTTTTGCATAATTTTTAACAAAAATATGGGAGAGATAAAAAATTGTCAGAATCTATGGGAGGGTTAGCTGCCTTTTTTTCTCATGGTAGCAGTGAAGGCAAAGTAATTTTTTTTAAGCATATTTCATAGTAGGAAAGGCGATTTGCTAAATTAATAAAAAAAATTGGCCAGAAATAAGGTTATTTAAACAAAAAATTAGGATTTAGTGACGAGTTTTTCATAAAAATGAAGATGAATATTTTTTTTCATTAATTTTTGCAGTTAAAATACTCAAAATTTCTCAAATCCTAATAAATTTTTAACAATATAGGTTGCAATAAAAATACAAAGGTGATATAATCAAATCGGTAACAGGAAAGCTAATAAAGTTTCTTCAATGTTACGGGTGTGCAATGGATTAAATTAGCTTATATTCTGTAATAATATCGGATATAAGTTTTTTCTATTGTCACTGCGACTACCTTATATAAGGTAGTCAGAAAAAAGTTTTAAAAGCGTATATACGGGGTGCTTTTAAAACTTTATTATTACAGAAATTAACGGATGTTTTTATCGCGTGGTTAATACAGATAAGATATTTTAGAGGAGGACAAAAGATGTACACAATGGGCATTGATATCGGCTCCGCTTCTTCAAAAGTTGTTATTCTGAAGGACGGAAAAGATGTTGTAGCTGCAGAGGTTGTTCAGGTGGGAACAGGCTCTTCGGGTCCTCAGAGGGCTCTTGAACAGGCCTATAAGGCAAGCGGGTTGACAAAAGAGGATATCTCTTACACAGTCGCAACTGGTTATGGCAGATTTGCTTTTACTGATGCAGATAAGCAGGTCAGTGAAATCAGCTGTCATGCAAAAGGAATTTACTTTTTGGTACCCACTGCACGCACCATTATTGACATTGGCGGACAGGATGCGAAAGCAATCCGTCTGGATGACAAGGGTGGTATCAAGCAGTTTTTTATGAATGATAAATGTGCGGCAGGTACAGGTCGTTTCTTGGAAGTAATGTCAAGAGTTTTGGAAACGACTCTGGATGAAATGGCTGAATTGGATGAAAAGGCAACCGATACTGCACCAATTAGTAGCACTTGTACAGTATTTGCCGAATCTGAGGTTATTTCTCAGTTATCCAACGGCGAAAGCAGAAATAACATCATTAAAGGTGTTCACCTTTCAGTTGCCAGCAGGGCTTGCGGCTTGGCTTACAGAGGCGGCGTTGAAAAGGACGTTGTTATGACAGGCGGCGTAGCAAAAAACGCAGGTGTAGTTAGGGCGGTTGCTGGTGTATTGAAAACAGATGTAATTGTGGCACCGAATCCACAAACCACAGGCGCGCTGGGTGCGGCGTTGTTCGCATATGAAGCGGCACAAAAAAAATAAGAAAGAGGGATTAGAATGAGTTTAACACAAGGCATGAAAGCAAAACAGTTGTTAGCCTACTTCCAGAGTAAGGCTGATCAGGATGCAAGAGAAGCAAAAGCAAGAGGCGATCTTGTTTGTTGGTCCGCTTCTGTAGCTCCCCCTGAATTCTGCGTAACAATGGGTATTGCAATGATTTATCCTGAAACCCATTCCGCAGGTATTGGAGCTAGAAAAGGCGCAATGGATATGTTGGAAGTTGCTGACAGAAAAGGCTACAATATCGACTGCTGTTCTTACGGCAGAGTTAACATGGGTTACATGGAATGCCTGAAAGAAGCAGCAATCACAGGTGTAAAACCTGAAGTTTTGGTAAACTCCCCCGCAGCGGACGTTCCTCTGCCTGACTTAGTAATCACATGTAACAACATTTGTAATACATTGTTGAAATGGTACGAAAACCTTGCAGCGGAATTGGACATCCCTTGCATCATTATCGACGTACCTTTTAACCACACAATGCCTATTCCTGAATATGCAAAGGCATATATTGCAGATCAGTTTAGAAACGCTATTTCTCAGTTGGAAGTAATCTGTGGCAGACCTTTCGATTGGAAGAAATTCAAAGAAGTTAGAGATCAGACTCAGCGTTCCGTATATCACTGGAACAGAATCGCAGCTATGTCTCAGTACAAACCATCTCCTTTGAACGGTTTCGACCTGTTCAACTATATGGCTCTGATCGTTGCTTGCCGTTCCTTAGACTATGCTGAAATCACATTTAAAGCATTCGCTGATGAATTGGAAGCTAACTTGAAGGCTGGTATCTATGCATTCAAGGGCGCAGAAAAAACACGTTTCCAATGGGAAGGTATTGCTGTATGGCCTCACTTAGGTCACACATTCAAAGCTATGAAGGGCCTTGGCTCTATCATGACAGGTACAGCTTACCCCGCACTTTGGGATTTGCACTATGATGCAAACGATGAATCTTTGCACTCCATGGCAGAAGCTTACACAAGAATCTATATCAATACATGTTTAGAAAACAAAGTAGAAGTTTTGATGAACATCATGGAAAAAGGCAAAGTAGATGGTACAGTTTACCACCTAAACAGAAGCTGTAAGCTGATGAGTTTCCTGAACGTTGAAACAGCTGAAGTTATCAAAGAGAGAAATGGCTTGCCTTACGTAAGTTTCGATGGCGATCAGACAGACCCTCGCGTTTTCTCTCCCGCTCAGTTCGATACACGTGTGCAGGCTCTGGTTGAAATGATGGAAGCCAACATGGCAGCAGCAGAATAAGAGGAGGAGAAAACGATGAGTAAAGTAGAAGCTATTTTATCCCAATTAAAAGACATTGCAGCAAACCCTAAAAAAGCAATGGATGATTATAAAGCTGAAACAGGTAAAGGTGCAGTAGGTATTATGCCTCTCTATGCTCCTGAAGAAATGATCCACGCTACAGGTTACTTGCCTATGGGCATCTGGGGCGCACAGGGTAAAACAATCTCTAAGGCTCGTACATACCTTCCTGCTTTCGCTTGTTCAATTATGCAGCAGGTTATGGAACTACAGTGTGAAGGTGCTTATGATGATCTTTCCGCAGTATTATTCTCCGTACCTTGTGATACATTGAAGTGCTTAAGCCAGAAATGGAAAGGCACATCCCCTGTAATTGTGTTTACACACCCTCAAAACAGAGGTTTGGAAGCTGCTAACCAGTTCTTAGTAACAGAATATGAATTGGTTAAAAAACAGTTAGAATCTATCTTGGATGTTCAAATTACTAACGTTGCATTGGAAAACTCCATCGCAATCTACAATGAAAATAGAGCAGTAATGCGTGAATTCGTAAAGGTTGCAGCTGACTACCCTCAGGTAATTGATGCTGTAAGCCGTCATGCTGTATTTAAAGCAAGACAGTTCATGTTGAAAGAAAAACACACAGAACTTGTAAAAGAACTTATCGCTGAAGTTAAGGCTATGCCTGTTCAGCCTTGGGATGGCAAGAAAGTTGTTGTTACAGGTATCTTACTTGAGCCCAACGAATTGCTTGAAATCTTTAACGAGTTCAAAATCGCTATCGTTGATGACGACTTGGCACAGGAATCCAGACAGATCCGTGTTGACGTTGTCAATGGCGAAGATGGCCCTCTTTACAGAATGGCTAGAGCTTGGCAGCAGATGTACGGTTGCTCCGTTGCTACCGATACAAAGAAAGGCCGCGGCAAGATGCTGATCAACAAAACATTCCAGACAGGTGCAGATGCAATCATCGTAGCTATGATGAAATTCTGTGATCCTGAAGAGTGGGATTACCCTGTAATGTACAGAGAATTTGAAGAAAAAGGCATCAAGAACCTGATGATCGAAGTTGACCAGGAAGTTTCTTCTTTCGAACAGGTTAAGACAAGATTGCAGTCCTTCGTAGAAATGCTGTAATTCTAATTAAACATTGATACGATAACTCTACACTGGGGTGGGTGACTACTCCAGTGTATTGTAATAAGCAAAGTGCAAAATAAATGGACTAAGATTTAGGAGGATTCCGACAATGAGAAAGGTTCCCATTATTACCGCTGATGAGGCTGCAAAGCTTATTAAAGACGGTGATACAGTTACAACAAGTGGTTTCGTTGGAAACGCAATCCCCGAAGCTCTTGATAGAGCTGTAGAAAAAAGATTCTTAGAAACAGGCGAACCCAAAAACATTACTTATGTTTATTGTGGTTCTCAAGGAAACAGAGACGGGAGAGGTGCTGAGCACTTCGCTCATGAAGGTCTTTTAAAACGCTTCATTGCTGGTCACTGGGCTACTGTTCCTGCTTTGGGAAAAATGGCTCTGGAGAATAAAATGGAAGCTTATAATGTATCTCAGGGTGCTCTGTGTCATCTATTTCGTGATATAGCATCTCATAAGCCAGGTGTATTTACCAAAGTTGGTATAGGTACATTTATTGATCCCAGAAATGGTGGCGGTAAAGTAAATGATATTACCAAAGAAGACATTGTTGAATTAGTAGAGATTAAGGGTCAGGAATATTTATTCTACCCAGCTTTTCCTATTCATGTTGCTCTTATTCGCGGTACATACGCTGATGAAAGTGGTAATATCACGTTCGAGAAAGAAGTTGCTCCTTTGGAAGGAACATCTGTTTGCCAAGCTGTTAAAAATAGTGGCGGTATCGTTGTAGTTCAAGTTGAGAGAGTAGTGAAAGCTGGTACTCTTGATCCACGTCATGTAAAAGTTCCAGGAATTTACGTTGACTATGTTGTAGTTGCTGATCCAGAAGACCATCAACAATCTTTAGGTTGTGAATATGACCCTGCGTTATCAGGGGAACGTAGAAGACCTGAGGTTGTAGGAGAGCCACTTCCTTTAAGTGCAAAGAAAGTTATTGGTCGTCGTGGTGCAGTTGAATTAGAAAGAGATGTTGCTGTAAACTTGGGTGTTGGTGCACCTGAATACGTAGCTAGCGTTGCTGAAGAAGAAGGCATTGTTGACTTTATGACATTAACTGCTGAAAGTGGTGCTATTGGTGGCGTTCCAGCTGGTGGCGTTCGCTTTGGTGCTTCTTATAACGCTGATTCGCTTATTGATCAAGGCTATCAATTCGATTATTACGATGGTGGCGGCTTAGACCTTTGCTATTTGGGCTTAGCTGAATGTGATGCAAAAGGCAATATTAACGTATCAAGATTTGGTCCTCGTATTGCTGGTTGTGGTGGTTTCATCAATATTACACAGAATACACCAAAGGTATTCTTCTGTGGTACATTCACAGCTGGTGGCTTAAAAGTTAACATCGAAGATGGCAAAGTTGTTATTGTGCAAGAAGGTAGACAGAAGAAATTCATAAAATCCGTTGAGCAAATTACTTTCAATGGCGATGTGGCTCTTGCAAATAAACAACAGATTACTTATATTACAGAAAGATGCGTATTCCTTTTGAAGGAAGACGGTATGCATTTGTCTGAAATTGCTCCTGGTATTGATTTGCAGACACAAATTCTTGATGTTATGGAATTTGTACCTATTATTGACAGAGATGCAAACGGCGAAATCAAATTGATGGATGCTGCTTTGTTTGCAGAAGGCTTGATGGGTCTGAAAGAAATGAAGGCTTGATTCTATTTAAATAGTAAATAAGCTATATAATCCCCCCTGTTTTTCGAAAGAATACAGGGGGTTTTTTGTGTTAGTTTATTACCTTAGTCGTTATAGAAAATGAACTTATAATATGCTATACTCAATGTATAAATATTTGAATACCTACTCGTAAGAATAAGAGAAGTTTTGCACATTGTAGTTTCAAGGAAACGGAGGGATTTTATGCTATATTCTTCATTTAAAATAAGAGAGCTTGAACTAAAAAACCGTTGGATTATGCTGGCAATGCATACGGGTTATGCAGAAGGAAATACCATTGGCGAAAGGGAGTTTGCATTTTATGAAGAAAGAGCCAAAGGCGGAGCGGCTGCAGTAACTATGGTTTTGGCCGTTAATGAGGCTGGTAGCCTAAAGGGAATGCATCAGGCACAAACTCTGGACATTGAAAGCTTTAAGACTTTGGTGGATCGAGTACATCAACATGGATGCAAGTTAATTGTACAGCTTTTTCATTGTGGGCGAAATGAAAGTAAGGATGACCGTGGGGAGAAACCACTATTTGCCCCTTCTGCCGTGGCTTCTCCTATATTTAAGGCGGAACCAATTGAGATGGATCAGGCAGAGCTTGTTAAGACAAAAGAAGACTTTGCTTTTGCAGGGGAAATATGCAAAAAGGCAGGAGTAGATGCGATTGAAATTAGTGCATCTGCGGGGTATTTATTATCAGAATTTCTTTCTCCTATCACCAACTTGCGTACGGATGCCTATGGTTATAAAATAAATAAGGGCATGAACTATCCCCTTGAGGTCATAGCTTTTATTCGTGAGAAAGTAGGGGATTTCCCTATTTTGTTGAAGGTTTCTGGGGCGCAAATGGTGGAAGGTGGCTACGGCTTAGAAGACACCATCTCTTTTTGCCGTATGACTTCGGAACATATTGATGGGATAACTGTTACAGGGGGATGGCATGAATCTCCTATAGAACAGATTTCGTACCATGTGGCGAAAGGGGCATATGCTCCGTTCGCAGGGGCATTAAAGAAATATATTCCGTTACCTGTGATTGCTTGTAACCGTATCCACGATGGAGAAACTGCAGAGAAACTATTAGCTGAGAACCAGTGTGACTTTGTGGGTACTGCAAGGGCTTTTCTATCGGATCCCCAGTTCGCAAACCGTGTGGAGAAGAAGGAGCTGTTTTTACCATGTCAAGGATGCAATCGTTGCATCAGTGGTGTGTTAAAGGGACAAAAGTTAGCTTGTGGATTCAACCCAGAGGCGGGACAGGAATTTTTTGAAAATCAGCGAAGAAGGATAGCAACCCGAAAGGAAGTTGTTGTGATTGGTGGTGGCCCTGCTGGTATGGAGGCGGCCAAGAAATCTGCAGAACGAGGTTTTGTGACAACATTAATTACCGATGAAATGACATTAGGTGGCCAATTTAATCTAGCGGCAAAGCCTCCGAAAAAAGAGGGAATCGGAGAATACGTAAAATATATGGAAAAAACTTTAAAAGAATTAGGAGTAAAGTTTATTTATGGGCAAAAATGTGATGAGGAATTTTTGATGAAAAAAAAGCCTTATTTTACGGTGATTTCAACGGGTAGTCAGCCCAAAAGGCCACAGATAGAAGGGGTAGAAAAAGGCATTCTTGCCAACGATATATTGTCTGGGCGGGCTCCTTTGCCATCTCAATCGCAAGAAGGGCAAATCGTTATCATTGGCGGAGGCTCTGTTGGTCTTGAAACTGCTGCCTATATAAAAGAACGGGAAGAGGAAAGAAACATTAAAATAATAGATTGTAAATCTTCTTTTGGCAAAGACCTTGGCCCATTAGCGAGACCCCTTATTTCAACTTTGCGAGGAAAAGGTGTTCAGTTTATGGCGGATACCAATGCTGATGGTTTAGAAGATGGGAAAGTTTTAATTTCCATTGCAAATCAAAAATTCTTTTTACAGGCTGATGTCATTATTTTGGCGACAGGCTCTGAACCCTGTGAATATGCTTACTTAACAATGCCATTAATGGACGAACGGTTATCTTATGCTTTGGTTGGTGATGCAGAAAGAGTTGGGGATGGTGTAGATGCAATCCAATCTGCCTACGAGCTGTTTACAAGGCTGTACCTAGCGTAACTTATAGTAAATTTGAACAAAAAATAATGTGAATATTGAAAAATCTAGTCAAATGTACTATAATATACAAGGTTATATCTTGTCACAAAATGGTTAAGGCATTGTACGATTAGGAGAGAGCAGAGGGGGAAATGAGATGGATTTTATCAGGAGAACTTGGGCAGAAATTGATATGGATGCGTTGGCATATAATATCAAAAACATCAAGTCTAAACTGGCTGAAGGCGAAAGAATAATGGGGGTTGTAAAAGCCGATGCATATGGCCATGGTGATGGTTTTGTATCTCGTGCTTTACAGGATGCTGGTTTTGACTGGTTCGGTGTTTCCAATATTGAAGAGGCCATGAGCCTACGCAGCGAGGGTATCGAGAAACCAATTTTGATTTTAGGCTACACCCCAGTTGATACAGTAAAACTTATGGAAGAACATAAGCTTACACAGGCATTGGTTGGCATGGACTATGCAGAAGCTTTACAAAGGGAAGCAGAAAAAGCAGGTGTAGTTGTAAATGTTCATGTTAAGTTGGATACTGGTATGACTCGTGTTGGTTTCCAAGTAGACGAAGAAAACTTTGATGAATCTCTGAAGGATATCATTGAAGTGAGCAAAATGACCAATCTTCATTTGACAGGTATCTTTACTCACCATGCTGTTGCAGATGCTTTTCAGGATGATAACCCTCGTTTTACAGAAATGCAATTCACACGTTTTAACAAAATGGTAGTGGCGTTAAAAGATTCAGGTGTGGAAGTTGGCATTTGCCATTGTGCTAACAGTGCAACAACCATCGCATACCCCGAAAAGCACTTAGGTATGTGCCGTTCTGGTATTATTACATACGGCATGCTCCCCTCCGGTGAATGTAAAGGTATGATAGATATTAAACCTTTAATGACTTTAAAAACTACAATTGGTCTGGTTAAGGAAGTAAAGGCTGGATCTCAGCTTTCTTACGGGAGAACCTATACAGCTGAAACAGATCGAGTAATTGCAACAGTTCCCATTGGATATGCGGATGGATATAGCCGTGCATTGTCCAACAAAGCTAGAATGTTGGTAAACGGACATTTTGCCCCTGTTGTTGGCCGTGTTTGTATGGACCAGATTATGCTTGATGTAACAGGTATCCCCGATGTAAAAATGGGCGACGAAGTCGTTGTATTTGGCCGTCAAGGAGAGCAGGTTCTGCCTATTGAAGAATTGGCTGAAATTTTGGGAACAATTAACTATGAGCTCACTTGCGTAATAACAAAAAGAGTTCCTCGTATATATAAGCAAGATGGCAAGGTAATTGGTATAGTAAACCATGTTTTGCATCAGTATAAATAACTAGATTACAACAGCAGATTGCAAAGTCTGCTGTTTTTGATTGGCGCTTTTCGCCCTGATAAACCATCAGCTCCGCTGCTGGAGTGAATTGTTTATAGCAGAAGAAAACCTCCTTTGATAAGGTAAAAGTGGTTCCCCAACCGCTAAAAAATCAAAGGAGGTTTTGTCATGGATGACATAAAAAAATTATCACATTCAAAGTGGAGATGCAATAATATCCCATACCTTAATGCTTGGCATTGTTAACTAAAAAAGCGATAAACAACTGTTTATCGCAAAAGCTTTTTTAATACTGGTAAGCTTCGTATTTTTTCGCAAAACAAACCCCAAGGGTTCCAGGTCCCGTGTGGGAAGCTACTGTTGCACCAATTTGGAAGGAAGATAAAAATTCCAAGTTAGGGATGGCTTTTTTTAATTCTGCTTCAAACTCAGGAACATCCTCCCAAACATTTGTTGTACCAACCAAAGCATAATAGTCCTTAGGATCTTCCCCTGTTGTTTTAAAATGTTCCCGTGTGATATCAACCAATTTTGACAGACCTTTTTTCCGACTTCTTACAGCACCGCCAACGTTAATATCGCCTCCTTTAAGAATGATTAGAGGTTTGATTTTCAAAATACTACCGGAAAGAGCTGCAATTTTGCCTATTCTTCCGCCAACTTCAAGATAACTAAGATCACCAACCATGAAATGAATACGGGCATCTACCTTTGCCTTTTCAGCGTAAGCTAAAACTTCGTCAATTGTTTTGCCGGCTTTTTTCATTTTGGCCATTTCCATTAACATTAAGGTCTGGGAGCCTGTAATGTTCCAAGAATTCACGATGTATATTTTTGCATTGGGGAATTCCTCTTCCAACATCATTTTTGCAGTAGTAGCCGACTGTATAGAACTACTTAAAGAGGGAGTAATTGTGGTACAAATGATATCCTTACCTTCATTTAAAACAGGGCGAAAGGCGTCAATAAAATCTTGAACAGAGGGTAATGAGGTTTTTGGATACCCTTTATGTTCCGTCATATAGTTATAGTATTTTTCTAAAGAAATTTCTTCAATTTCTTTAAAATATTTTTCATGATCTAAAGAAACATAAAAAGGAATAAGAGAAATGTCAAATTCTTTTTCTCGTTCCTTACCGATATCACAAGCGCCGTCGCTGAAAATTTGATAGTCTGCCATAACTTCCTCCTTCAGTTAATACTTATTATACATAATATAGCAAATAAGTCATGGAAATGCAATAGAAAAACGCAATACGTAGTTTGAAAAACTATGTTTTACGTATTATATGTATTTCTAGAAAAAATAAGATAAAATTGGTTGAGTTTCAACGCTTATTTTATAAAGGGTTTACCCAACGATTTCTTCTAAAACGTCAGAAATTTCTTTGCACATTTTATAAAAGATTTTCCTTTACAATGACCTGTTTTTGGTTTTATGCCGTTGAATTTTATTTTTATGATAGAAAAACACGCTGAAAAAATATTATATCATATAAAAGATATTGATGCTTGTAAAATTTAAAGAAATTGTCATGAAAACTTAAAGACTTTTTGCTAAAAATGTTTTAATATAATAAAGTCTTAAATATAGCATAAGAATCTCCTTTTTCGGAAAAAATTAGTAAAAAGGAGGGATTTATTATGTTTCATACAGGACAGAAAATTGTGTATCCATTACATGGGGCTGGATATATAGAAGGCATTGAAGGAACTGATGAGGGTGAATACTATATTATCCGCATCCCCACAGGAAATGTGAGAATTCGAATTCCAAAAGAACGTGCCCAAGATTCAGGAATACGCTTTCTTGAAGAGAAGGTGAGTGTGGAACAGACCATCGTTCGTGTGGGTAAAAGCAAACCTGTATTATCTGACAATTGGAATCAGCGGTATAAGGAGAACTTTAGTCGACTAAAAACAGGGAAACTGGAGCAGGTCACTGAGGTAATAAAACTGTTGTATGACCAAGAAAAAAAGAAAAAGCTTTCTTCGGTAGAATGCAGATTATTGGGAATGGCAAGACAAATTGTACTAAGTGAAATCATTTCTGTTTACGAAATTAATAGTGAAAAAGCTGAAGAATTGCTTGCAAAATGGCTAGAAAATTGATAATATTCTTTTATGGTAAAGTTTGGGCATTATACCCTTTTTACCAGAATTGGGGAAAGGAGGTGGAAGAATGAGAAGACTTGTAGAGATTATTATGAGTTTAATCGTTATGGCGGTTTCTTATGCTATAATGCATATTTTATTTTTAACTAATCTATTCCAATGGAATATTTCCATGCCAATTTATGTGCCAGCAGGAATAGCAGTTTTTATCGGACTTATATTTTATCTTATCTTATCTTCGCACATAACGGAAATGTTGTTAAAAAGGCTTTCACAAACAGAGGATAAATTAACCAAAATGAATGTGAAAGAATTGGCGCTGACTGTGCTTGGTTGCGTAGTTGGTTTAATTATTGCAAACCTGATCGGTGTTGCTTTTAATGGATTTGGAGCTATCGGTACTTTTATTGTGGTATTGCTGAACATCACCTTTGGTCTTTTGGGTATTCGAGTTGCCAGAAGGAAAAAGGACGAGTTTAACGTAAAGAATTTGCAAAAAATTTTAATTCCTGCATTTACACCACAAGAAAAAGTTTCTATTTATGGACGACCTAAGATTTTAGATACAAGTGTAATTATCGACGGTAGAATTATGGACTTACTGCAGACGGGGTTCATTGAAGGTAAAATTATCATTCCAGATTTTGTTTTGGAAGAGTTGCGTCACATTGCAGATTCGGCTGACGGGTTAAAAAGAAACCGTGGTCGCCGTGGTCTGGATATTTTAAATGAAATTCAAAAACAGCTGGCAGTTTCCGTTGAAATTAAAGAATTTACAACAAAACAACCCATGGAAGTGGATTCTATGCTGCTTAAGATGGCAGAAAGCATGGATGCTTTTGTAGTAACAAACGATTATAATTTAAACAAAGTAGCCGAGTTTCAAGGCGTGCGTGTTTTGAATATTAATGAGTTGGCAAATGCAATCAAACCTGTGGTATTGCCCGGGGAAGAAATGCAGGTTACAATTATCAAAGCAGGTAAGGAAGCGGGGCAAGGAATTGCTTATTTGAATGATGGTACAATGATCGTTGTTGATGGCGGCAATAAATTTATTGGCGAAACCAAAAACGTCGTTGTAACCAGTGTATTGCAAACAGCAGCCGGACGTATGATTTTTACAAAAATGGTAGCCGCTGCTTCGTAAATGAAAATGATAAAAGCCCGGAAGCAAAACTCACTAAAGGGTTGCCATGGGCTTTTCTTTTATAAAAGGGAGAGACAGTGCATGGACAATAGAACCATTGCCACTGCAATTATTGTGGCTGCCGGTAAAGGAAGACGGATGGGAAGCCAAATCAGTAAGCAATTTTTAAAGCTTAGGGGAAAAGAAATTTTAGCCCATACGGTAAGCCGATTTGAGCAGTTCTCTAATATACAAGAAATTGTTTTGGTAACGGGTAAGGATAACATAGAAGATGTGAATGCCATGGTGAAAGACTATGGATGGAAGAAAATCTCTGCTGTGGTAATCGGTGGAAAAGAGCGTCAAGATTCCGTGAAATGCGGGCTGAATGTTCTTTCCGAAAAAACGGAAATCGTTTTAATTCATGATGGCGTAAGGCCTTTTGTTACGGAGGATATGATAGATCGTTCTATTGAAGCGGCACAAAACTATGGTGCCTGTGTACTTGGGGTGGCAGCAAAGGATACCATTAAAATTTGTGATGAAGATGGTGTGGTCGTAGAAACGCCAAAACGAAGTGCCCTATGGCATATTCAAACACCCCAAACTTTCCGCACAGAAATCATAGAGAGTGCCTATAAAAAAGCAACCCAAGAGGGTTTTATAGGTACGGATGATGCCTCGGTGGCTGAATTCGCTGGAGCCAAAATAAAGGTCATTCCAGGAAGCTATCAAAATATCAAGATAACCACAAGGGAGGATATTCTTGTAGGGACTTGTTTTTTGGAGGAGGAGGAAGAATGAGGACAGTAACGATATATACTGACGGTGCTTGTTCGGGAAACCCAGGCCCGGGGGGATATGGAGTTGTGATGCTTTATGGCTCTGCCCGTAAGGAATTGTCGGGGGGGTATTTTAAAACAACCAACAATCGTATGGAGGTGTTGGCTGTTATTAAAGGGCTTGAAGCTTTAAAGGAACCATGTGCCGTCAAGCTTTATAGTGATTCTAAGTATGTTGTGGATGCAATCGAAAAAGGTTGGGCCATTAAATGGCGTAATCAGGGTTGGATGCGCAACAAAAAAGAAAAAGCATCTAACGTGGATTTATGGGAACGCTTGCTAAAACTATTAGAAATTCACAGCGTTTCCTTTATATGGGTAAAAGGTCATGCGTCTAATGTTGAAAATGAGCGATGTGACCAATTAGCAAGGGATGCAATACAGAAAAATACGTTAGAAAATGACGAAAATTATGAAACTTTGTAAATGAGAACAGTGATTTAGTGGGAAATTTGCGTTGACACTATATGAAATTTATGGTATTATTGACGTGTAACAGTTCTTTATTTATCTATGTAGGAGGATTTATTCAATGAAAAAGGGTACAGTAAAATGGTTCAATGCAGAAAAAGGTTTCGGTTTCATCTCCGTTCCTGGTGAAGACGACGTATTCGTTCACTTCTCTGCTATTCAGGTTGATGGTTACAAGACTTTAGAAGAAGGTCAGGAAGTAGAATTTGAAGTTGTTCAGGGTGCTAAAGGCCCTCAGGCTGCAAATGTAACACGTGCTTAATCGATATTGATTCTGTATTGAAAATGCCTAGGCATTGATAATATAAATTATTTCTGGTTATGCAAGCAAGCTCTTCATATTGTTGGGCAAAAATAGGAAGCGTAACTTCCTAATGAAAAGCACAGGATTTCTCCTGTGTTTTTTTGTATGTAGATCAATAAAAAACTCCACTTTAAGTGGAGTTTTTTATTTAATCATAATTTGATTTAAGACTGGGTTGTTGTTGCTTGGGCTGGTATCAATATCACTCATCTTACCTTTCGTAAACGTATTTAAGAATAAAACAACATTCGTTTCTAAGATTCAATGAAGGTGTATCTTATGATAGTTCAGTATAATACCCGATTGTTCCCAAAAGGCCTAGGGCTATATTACAGTGTTAAAAAAATATAGCACTTAAATAACGGATTACAAATAGAAATTCCTTTATTTACACAGCAGGAAATATAAATCATTCACATTGGTTCCTGTGGGTCCTGTCATCACCAATGCGTCCGTAATGGCTAAAGCACGATTGGAGTCGTTTTCCGCCAAAATATCAACGATGGAAATCCCTGCCTCATCTAAGGTTTCTTTAGTGTACCCGTCAACCAAGGCACCAGCCGCATCCGTAGGGCCATCCGTACCGTCAGATCCAACTGCTCCGATTACAATGTTATCCATACCTGTGATGGATGCTGCGGCGGATAAGGCTAACTCCTGATTTCTGCCACCCTTCCCTTTCCCCGTAATACGAACAACAGTCTCGCCACCACAAATGATAGCACAAGGGGCTTTTAACGGGAAACCGTCTTTTTGTATGGTCTTGCCGATGGCTGCTAAGAAACGCCCTGCTTCTTTCGCCTCACAATCAACAAAAGTAGATAGAATCAATGGTTCATAACCCAAAGCTTTTGCTTCACTTGCCGCAGCAATACACAGCTCATTTACACTTCCTGTGATGAGCATGGTGTTATTTAAAACTTCTTTTGGTGTTTCAACGAAAAGTTGTTGTTTCATTTCTTCTGTTAAGGACAGCCCATATTTTTCTACGATGGCAAAAGCATCTTTACAGGTTGAAAGGTCTGGGCAAGTAGGGCCAGAAGCGATGGAGTCGGGTCTATCACCTAGTATATCGCTAAGGGCAATGGTATACACTTGGGCAGGAGCACAAAGTGCCGCAAACTTACCGCCTTTCACAGCGGAGAGATGTTTGCGGATGGTGTTCATTTCAACAATATCGGCGCCGCACTTTAGTAATTGGTCCGTAACTTCCAATAAGTCCTTCAAACCCAAATTCCCCGCAGGTTTTTCAAATAAAGCGGATCCACCCCCAGAAACTAAGAATATCACAGTATCCTCAGGAGAAAGGTCAGAAACAGCTTCGATTATTACTTCTGTTCCTGTAATGGTTTTTTCGTCTGGTAAGGGATGAGACGCTTCCAGAACAGTAAAGTTTTTGATGGGGCCCTGACTATGATGATACTTTGTCAGTACAATGCCTTTTTCAATGTCATCGCCAAGAATTTCCGCTGCTGCGTTTGCCATATTCCATGCTGCTTTTCCGATAGCAATTACAACAACCTTTCCTGAAAATGATTTCCCTTCTAAAGCACGTTTTACAGCAGAATCGGATAAAACTCTTTGAATGGAGCTATGAATTATTTTTTTTGCATCCTCTTTGATTATTCCCATGGTTACCTCCCTTTAGTGGAAATTTGTATCTATTATATCATAATTAACCAAATGTAAGTAAAAATTCTAAATGAATATATTTAAAAAGGTAAGGTCTTTATGTAAGAACATGCGTTTCTTATATTCAGCAATCATTTTCTTAATAAAGCATAAGAAGCTGAGCAAGAAATATATAACTGGAATCCTTACTTTGTGCATAAAGCATGAGCAGATCAGCAATGAGATAGCATACAGCTCCGTTATTCTCTAAGGTTTAACTTTCCCATATATCTTTCAACTTAAAACCCTTCGTATCTTATTGAATAAAAGCACTTAGGGTCCATAGTGCAGCATGCATGTATGAAAATACAAACAAAAAAGATAGGGGAAAAGAAAAAAAGAGCCATTTGGGCTCTTTTAAAGGGGAGGGTATGTATTACTATATTATTTGCTTTATCCTTGCTTCTCTTAAGGATAGTTCTATCATAAGATAGTTTTATGAATTGGGTATGTAGGGTTTATGAACATTTTGTAAACATTTAATTTTATTAAAAAATATTGAATTTTAACTGAGTTTTGTGGCTTTCAACTCTAATTAAACATTACAAATGCAAAACCCAATTTATACAAATGAGGCTGTTTTGTGGCAAATAAAAGCAACTATGTCCACAGACTCCCTTAGAATCAAATATATTTGAGGAAACATTTTAGTTTTCAGGTGGCAGACAACGTGGGTTCACCATTCTCCGCTCCTTTTCTCTATTATTTTATGTTATAATAATTACGGAACTATAATACTACTTACCGATGAAATCATTTACAACAAGGTTACAAAGGAAAGAGGGAAAACATGTACAATAAAGAAGAAGTAAGAAAACTTTTAGATAAAAAAGGAATTGCTTATGAATGGGTAGATCATGAAGCTGCCTATACCATTGATGATATGGTTCGTTTGGGCTTAGATACAGATCTAGATGTTGCAAAGAATCTTTTTTTGCGGGATGGAAAAGGCGCAAACCATTACCTTATAGTTTTGCGTGCCGATAAAAAAGTGGATTTAAAAACCTTCGGGAAAACCCTTGGTTTAACAAGGCTTTCCTTTGCCTCGGAGGAGCGTTTGGAGAAATATTTGGGACTAAAAAAAGGCGCAGTAACACCACTGGGTATCTTAAATGACACAGAAAGAAGTGTTAAGGTTTTTTTTGACAAGGACTTTGTTGGAGTGGATAGAATTGGGGTCCATCCCAATGATAATACTGCTTCCATTTATCTAGCACCAAAAGATGTTTTTGATATTATAAAAGAACATGGAAACGAACTGGAAATTGTGGAAATACCTCGTTAAATACTGAATCTCAAAAACCTGCTGTAGCCCTAATTAGGTGAGTTTTTTATGGGGTTGGCTGTGAAAATCAGTGAATACTCTTTAAAGCTCTTCCATGGCTTTGAGAATGGGAAGCCTTTATATGGCTTGTCTTTTTGAAAAAATCCGTTGAGCCAATGGCATTTCTATGCTATACTGAAACATGGCAGTTTCGCCAAAAATAGCATGAAAGGGAAGAGCTATGAACGAGACGAGAAAAGAAATAGCTGTGGATGAATCTGAGTTATTCAGACAGCTGGAATATATGCACCTCATTCGTCAAAAGAATGATGAATATGAAAGTGAAACAGGGAAGAAAAAAAAGTTTTATAGTCTGGCTATGGGATGCCAGATGAATGCCCATGATTCGGAAAAGCTAGAGGGAATGCTGGACAAGATGGGGTATGAAAGAACAGATGAGGAAATGGAAGCGGATTTTGTTATATACAATACCTGTTGTGTGCGTGAAAATGCAGAGCAAAAGGTGTATGGAAAGTTGGGCTGGTTAAAGCATTATAAAAAAGATAAGCCCGATACCGTAATTGCCTTATGCGGCTGTATGATGCAGCAGGATACCGTTTTGAAAACGTTACGGGAAAAGTATCGTCATGTGGATATCGTGTTTGGTACATTCAACCTTTATAAATTGCCAGAACTAATGAATACTCGTATGGAAAGCGGTGAAACCGTTTATGATATTTGGCAGGAGCATGAAGAAATCGTGGAAGACTTGCCTAGTATCCGACAGTTTCCTTATAAGGCTTCCGTGAATATTATGTTTGGCTGTAACAATTTCTGTTCCTATTGTATTGTACCTTATGTGCGAGGCAGAGAACGTAGCCGTAGCGTTGAGGATATTTTGGCAGAGGTTCAAAAATTAGCCGACGATGGTGTGAAAGAAATTGTTCTCTTAGGCCAGAATGTGAACTCCTACGGGAAAAGTTTGGACGAGCCTGTTAGTTTTGCGAAACTTTTGCGCATACTAAATGAAGTTGAAGGCATTGAGCGAATCCGCTTTATGACTTCACACCCTAAGGATTTATCCGATGAGTTAATAGAAGCCATGAAGGATTGCCACAAGGTTTGCAAAAGTTTACACCTTCCTGTTCAAGCGGGAAGCACAGAGATTTTGCGTCGTATGAATCGTCACTATACAAAGGAATCTTACCTAGAAACAGTACGAAAAGTAAAAGAGGCAATGCCCGATATTACGTTAAGCACAGATATTATCGTAGGATTCCCCGGTGAAACGGAAGAAGACTTCCAAGAAACGTTAGATGTGATTCGTATGGTTGGGTACTCTACGGCCTACACCTTTATTTACTCCAAGCGGACAGGGACGCCTGCGGCAACCATGGAGAATCAGGTGGAGGAAGAAGTTATCAAAGACCGCTTTGACCGTATGTTAGACGTTCTAAACCCTATGATTTTTGACTTAAATAGAAAAATGGTGGGGAAAGTAGTTACCGTTTTGGCGGAAGAAGTAAGTAAACACAACGAAGATGTGTTAACAGGCCGAGCAGATAATAATGCATTGGTGCATTTTAAAGGCAATAAAGATTTAATCGGGCAATTGGTACCCGTTAAGATCGTTGACAATAAAACATTTTATCTTATTGCAGAAAGGGTTTAAGGTGAAAAAAATGGCATCAGTTTATGATTTAGCAAGAAACTTAGGCGAAGAATTAATGAAAACTCCTCAGGTTGAGGCTTTGTTGGAAGCAAAAAAGGCTTATGAAGAAAGCCCTGAAATTGCAGCAGCAGTTGAGGAATACACCAAACTGCATCAGGAGTTCGAAGCGAAGATGCAGGCAGGTGGTATTTCCGCTGAAGAGCAAAAGGCATTTTCTGAAGATATGGCGAAAAGAGGCGAAGAAATCAGAAATAATAAGATTGCATCTGATTTGTTCTCAGCTGAGATGAACTTCAATAACTTTATGAACTCTATTTTCACAATCGTTACATCTACTTTGACAGGCGAAGAACCTGGGCAGAGTGGTTGCAGCCCTAGCTCTTGCGCATCTTGCGGCGGTGGCTGCCACTAATTATATTGAACAGATAAAGCGTTGAATAGATGCCCGAGCTCCCTTGCGGGGTTCGGGTTTTTCAAAATTTATGGAATGAACGACAGTGCCTTTATAGGGCTGCGATTTCATTTCATCAAATAAGACTTAGTAAGTAAATCAGTTTTAGATATGGCTCTATATATTTTTTATATAGGCAAAGGAATGTTTGTGTAGCAAAAATACGCATAGTATGTAACACTATTGAGGCTGTGCTTCAAGATTTATTTTCTTGAAGATTGGTTCTAAGACCGATGTATTAGATGAATGAATTGACGTAATGAATTGGATGAGTACGTGTCCGTATTTTCATCTGCAAGGATGATTTCATGTGTGGACATGGCTGTTCCAGAAGGACAATGATTGATTTAAAGGGGGGGCGATCATGGCAAAAATCACGCCTATGATGCAGCAATACTTTGAAATAAAAGATAACTATAAGCATTGCCTGCTTTTTTTTCGTTTAGGGGATTTTTATGAAATGTTTTTTGAAGATGCGGTGATCGCCTCAAAAGAACTGGAAATTACCCTAACGGGAAAAGATTGGGGCCAAGAGGAACGAGCCCCCATGTGTGGGGTTCCTTTTCACTCTGCTGATGGATATATTGCAAGACTTGTAGAAAAGGGATATAAAGTTGCTATTTGTGAGCAAGTAGAGGATCCAAAGCTTGCCAAGGGTATTGTAAAACGTGATGTGGTTCGTGTTGTTACACCAGGGACTGTTTTAGATAACGCTGTTTTGGATGAGCGAAAGAATAACTATATTTTAGCTATCTATAGCAGTGGGGCAGGCTATGGTATCTCCACTTGTGATGTTAGTACAGGGGAGTTTCAAACAACGGAGTTTGCAAGCATTCAGGCGGCAAACAAAATTTTGGATGAAATTGCTCGTTTTTCCCCTGCGGAAGTGATTTGTAATGAATCCTTTTTGAATAGTCCCTTAGCCCAAGAAATTCAGGAAAAGTTTCACTATTTTTTGAACGATATTGATAATCGAATGTTTGATTTTGCTACGGCAAAGGATGCAATATTAAAACACTTTCAGGTAAAAACCTTGGATGGCTACGGACTAAGTAAAAAGCCAATGGCGGTAGCTGCGGCAGGGGCTTTAATATGGTACTTAGTAGAAACTCAGAAAAATGATTTGAGCCATATTTCTACGGTGAAGTATTATACAACGGGAGACTTTATGTTGTTGGATGTTTCTAGCCGAAGAAATTTGGAATTGACGGAAACCATGCGGGAAAAAAGCCGTAAAGGTTCTTTGTTATGGGTTTTGGATAAAACCCAAACGGCGATGGGAGCCAGACTGTTAAGAAGGTGGGTAGAACAGCCCTTAATTTCAGCGGGAGAAATACAACAAAGGTTGGACGGTGTTGAAGAACTTTGTGCTGACCTATTCTTACGAGAAGAAATAAAAGATATTTTACGCTCTATGTATGACTTTGAGCGTATTATGAGCCGTGTGATATATCAAAGTGCAAACGCAAGAGATTTGGCGGCTTTAAAGAATTCCATTGAAAATCTTCCTTCGTTGAAAAGTATTTTAGCTAGGTGCAAAAGCCCTTATCTGGTGGAGCTTTGTGAAAAACTAGATCCGTTGGAAAATATTCATTCATTAATAGAGCAAGCTATTGTAGAAGATCCTCCATTTTCCGTTAGAGAAGGCGGTATGATTAAGCTTGGCTTTGATGGGGAGTTAGACACATATGCCCAAGCCAAAGAAAAAGGAACAGCTTGGGTTGCCCAGATGGAGGAAGAAGAAAGAGAGAAAACAAGTATCAAAAACCTAAAGGTTCGTTTTAACAAGGTTTTTGGTTATTATATAGAGGTTACAAAGTCGAATATTAAGGAAGTTCCAGAACGCTATATTCGCAAGCAAACCCTTGCGAACTGTGAGCGGTACATCACCCCTCAGCTGAATGAATTGGCAGAGGTGATTTTAGGGGCAGAAGAAAAAATTGTAGCCTTGGAGTATCAGATTTTTACAGACATTAGAAATGCCGTTGCCGCTGAGGTGGAGCGTATTCAGTATTGTGCTCACATTGTATCTGTGGTTGACGCTTTACAATCTTTGGCGGATGTTGCTCAAAGTATGAATTTTGTAAAGCCAGTTGTGGATGAAGGAGATGTCATCTCCATTACTGCTGGCCGACATCCCGTTGTTGAAAAGATGATGCAGGGACAATTTATTCCCAATGATATTTATTTGGATAAAGATGATACTAGGCTGGCAATCATTACAGGGCCAAATATGGCAGGTAAGTCTACTTATATGCGTCAAACGGCGTTAATTGTTTTAATGGCACAAATTGGAAGTTTTGTACCAGCTGATGGAGCACATATCGGTATTGTAGATAGAATTTTCACCAGAGTGGGTGCTTCCGATGACCTGAGTGCAGGGCAAAGCACCTTTATGGTGGAGATGACGGAAGTGGCTAATATTTTAAACAATGCCACTGCAAAAAGCCTTTTAATTTTGGATGAAATCGGACGGGGTACCAGTACCTTTGATGGCTTGAGCATCGCTTGGGCAGTTTTGGAATACATTGCTGATGTAAAGCAAATTGGGGCAAAAACCCTTTTCGCCACCCATTATCATGAGCTTTCCGAGCTTGAGGGCAAGCTTTCTGGTGTGAAAAATTATTGTATTGCCGTACAGGAGATGGGGGAAGATATTATTTTCCTTCGAAAAATTAAGCGTGGCGGTGCAGACCATAGCTACGGTGTACAGGTTGCAAAGTTAGCAGGGTTGCCGCCTAAGGTGATTCGTCGCAGTGGTCAAATTTTAAAACAGCTTAATGCTGCGGATATTACGAAAAAAGCAAAGAAAATTGCTGTGGAATCTGGAGAAAACGCAGAAGAAGCGGCAAAGCAAATAGACATGTTTTCTGTAGCAGAAAACGTTATGATAGACGAAATTTCCAAGTTGGATGTGATGTCTATGACTCCGATTGAAGCGTTACAGACTCTTTTTGAATTACAAAAGAAAGCAAAAGGGCTGTAGAAGAAAGGAGGATTTCCTTGCAAAGCATAAAACTATTAGATACAAAAACAATCAATAAAATTGCAGCGGGGGAGGTGGTAGAATCTCCAAAATCCGTTGTAAAAGAATTGGTGGAAAACGCCATAGATGCAGGGGCAACCTCGGTAACTGTAGAAATTAAAGAGGGTGGTATCTCTTATATCCGCATTTCTGATAATGGCGGGGGCATTCCAAAAGAGCAGGTGAAAACAGCATTTCTGCGTCATGCAACCAGCAAAATGAGCCAAATTGAAGACTTGGAACATATTTTTACCCTTGGCTTTCGTGGGGAAGCTTTAGCCAGTATTGCAGGTGTTTCCCAAGTTGAAATGATAACAAAAACCAAGGATGAAGAAATGGGTACATTCGTGGAAATCAGTGGTGGGGAAATCAAAACCATACAAGACACTTCCTGTATGGAGGGCACAACCATTACCGTAAAGAATTTGTTTTACAATGTGCCAGCAAGACGAAAATTTCTGAAAAAGCCTGCAACGGAAAGCGGTTATGTTTCTGATTTGATGAATAAATTGGCCTTGGGGCATCCTGAGGTTTCTTTCCGCTACATAAATAACGATACAACTATGCTGCATACTGCAGGGAATGGTGATTTAAAGGCGTCTATTTTTTACGTTTACGGCAAAGAAGCGTCAAACAGTATGATCCCCCTAAGCTATTCGAAAGGGGAATATACACTTTCTGGTTTGATTGGGAAGCCTGAACTTTCTAGGGGAAACCGAAACTATGAAAACTTGTTTATTAATGGGCGTTTTATTAAAAATAAGGTGGTTTCATCTGCCGTTGAGGATGCTTATAAAACCCGTTTGTTAATTGGGAAATTCCCTGTTTTTGTTTTAAACTTAGAGGTGTCTCCCAGTCAAGTAGATGTGAACGTGCATCCAGCGAAATTGGAAGTACGCTTTAAAAACGATGATGAGGTTTATGAGTTCTTTTATGATGGGATTTGCAAAACTCTGGAGGAGCAAGTTTTAATTCCTCAGGTTAGTTGGGATAAGAAAAGCCCTGAAAAGGCTTCTGGAAGAACCTTGGAAGCACAACAGCAAAAAATCGAAGACATTCCAGTCTATAAGCAATTAGAACCATCAACTTTCCAAGATACAGGTACTCCTTTGGGCATGGGGAAAACAGTGGATCAGCTTTTGAAAAGACAGCCAACAGGGCAAAGCCAAGTTCGCCAAAAGGCGGATGAGTTTTTGGTGGAGCCTTTGAAAGCAGAGGAAAAGCAAGCAGAACAAAATTCAAATTTCCAAAGGGAACATTTCACCTTGGAAAATGAGACTCCATTGAATGAAAAGGTAACACCAAACATGGATTCTTTCTTCAAGCAATATAAAATCATTGGGCAAATTTTTCAGACCTATTGGATGATTGAGCAAGGGGACTGCCTTTACTTGATCGATCAGCATGCTGCCCATGAACGTATTTTGTACGAAGAGTTAATGAACCGTTTCCAAGAGGAGAGGGTGGCTTCCCAAAGATTGTTGGTGCCTCAAATGTTAAATTTGACAGCTGGGGAATTGGAAATCCTAAAGGAAAATATCGCGCTTTTGGAAGGCTTTGGCTTTGAATTTGAAACGTTTATTGGGAATCAATATGCTTTAAAAGCGGTTCCTTATTTATTGAAGGACCCCAGTGGTGTAGGGTTTTTTACAGAAATTTTGGATAGCCTTTCGGAGCAAAAAATACGCTCGGTATTTGATATGAAGCTTTTAACCGTAGCGACCATGGCTTGTAAAGCCGCAGTAAAAGGCCATGATCTTATGAGTTTCCAAGAGGCGGAGGCAATGATTGGGCGTTTATTAAAGCTGGAAAATCCATTTTCATGCCCCCATGGTCGACCAACGATTATTGAAATGACGAAATACGAGCTGGAAAAAAAATTTAAGCGAATCCAGAATTAAAGGGTGATAGGATGAAGAAACCTTTCGTGATCATTGGAGGGCCCACAGCCTGTGGGAAAACCTCCTTATCCATCGAATTGGCTAAAAAGATTAACGGCGAAGTCATATCCGCCGATTCTATGCAGGTGTACCGTTATATGGATATCGGTACGGCTAAGGTAACTGAGGAAGAAAAACAAGATGTTCCCCACTATTTGGTGGATGAGTTATATCCCGATGAGGAATATAACGTTATGATTTTTCAGCAAAAAGCAAAGGCTTATATGAACCAAATATGGGAAAAAGGGAAAATTCCCATTTTGGTTGGAGGTACAGGATTTTATATCAATGCCTTGCTATATGATAACGATTTTACAGAAACAGATAGCGATACCTCTTTTCGTGAGGCTTGTTATGCCCAGGCAGAAAAAGAAGGCCCTGAGGCATTGTTTGAACGATTACAACAGATTGATCCCGAATATGCACAGACCATTCACGCCAACAATGTAAAGCGTGTAACCCGTGCGTTGGAATATCACTTCTTAACAGGAGAAAAATTTTCCATGCATAATGCGGAGCAAAAGGAAAAGGAAAGCCCTTATAATGCCGCAGTCATCATTTTGACCATGGAGCGTGAAAAGCTTTATGAACGCATTAATTACAGGGTGGACTTGATGATGGAGCAAGGCTTACTTCAGGAAGTAAAAGGCCTTTTGAAAAAGGGGTATTCTCCAGAGCTGGTTTCCATGCAAGGGTTAGGTTACAAAGAGTTTATTCCTTATTTTAAGGGGGAATGCTCTTTGGAGGCGGCTGTCGAGCAGTTAAAAAAAGGTACACGGCACTTTGCCAAGCGCCAACTAACTTGGTTTCGTCGCCAAATTGATGGCTTATGGGTGGATTTATCTAAGGCTGATTTAAGTTTGGCAATGACCGATGTTTTGGATTATCTAAGAGAAGAGGAAATACTAAAATAATTTTTAAAGAAGTGATGCATGATGTGGTCAACACAAGTATGGGGAATGCCTTTTTTTGAGCTGTATGCTTACTTTATTATTTACAGCTTTCTTGGTTGGGTGTTGGAATCCATATTTGTTTCCGTTTCCCTTGGCAAATGGGTAAACCGTGGGTTTATTAGCGGGCCTTTATGCCCAATTTACGGGACGGGTGCGGTGTTGGTGATTCTGTTGTTAACGCCTGTTCAAGGGAAGGCAATATGGTTATATATTGGCGGTGTACTAATTGCAACAGTTGTAGAATATTTGATTGCGGTTTTGTTAGAAAAAATATTTCACGCAACATGGTGGGACTATAGCCAGATGCGATTTAATATTAAGGGTAGAATATGCCTCATTCGTTCATTAGAATGGGGAGCTCTTACTGTAATTATGATGCGTAACATTCAGCCTCCCATTCAGCGTTTTGTGGATTGGATTCCCCGAACCATAGGGGAATTTATAGGTGTAGTGCTGTTGATTTATTTAATTGCAGATGCCAGCATAACAATAATGAATATTTTCCGCCTTAAGGAAAAAATGGCAAGGCTAGAGGAAACAAGGCTTGCCTTGCGTGAAAAAATCCAGACAAGCAAGTTGTTTGAAGCGAAAAAAGAAGTTTCCGATTACTTGGAAAGACTGCCGATAACAGAAGCTTTGGGAAAACTAAAGGAGAAAATAGAGGAACGAAGGGGGCAAATTGCTAACGTAAGGGGGGATGAGCAACTGCGCTGGGATTTTTTCTTGTCTGAAATGAAAGAAAAGCTAGAAAGACGAGAGCGGATTTTAAAGAAAAGCAGTCTCACCGAACGACGTATCATGAAGGCGTTCCCTGGCTTACGGTTTAAGAAATATAACGAAGAGTTTGCTGCGTTTAAAAAAGAGTTTCTAGAAAAGTATAAAAAAGATTAAAAGAAAGGATATGGGCAATGAAAAAGCAATTTTTGAAAAAATTCGCCTTATTGCTGGCGATGACCTTATCTTTGGGTGTTGCTGGCTGTGGCAAAGATGAAAAACCTTTACCAGAAAGTACAGATAATATAGAGAACACGGAAAGTGCAGTGCAAGAAGGGGAACAAGTTGAAACAATAGATGTTGCAAACACCCCACTGCTGCAAACGGCCTTTATTGAAGCGGATAATGCCCCAGACATTGCGGCGGCATCGGCGATATTAGTGGAGCAGTCCACAGGAACCATTCTTTTTGATAAAAATGCGAAAGAAAAAATGTATCCCGCCAGTATGACGAAAATGGTCACAGCCCTTGTGGTGATGGACTATTTTAAAGCTGATGAACTGATTAGCGTTGGTACTGAAATAAATGAGGTTTCCCTTGACTCCAGTAAGGCAGGGCATATTGTTGGCGAAACGTTGACTGTGAAAAACTTAATTCGTGGTTTGATTATCCCTTCAGGGAATGATTCGGCCAATGTTTTAGCGGCGGCAGTTGCAAAAAAAGTGGAGAATAACCCTAACTTATCCTTTGCCGAGAGCCAAGATATTTTTGCTAGGCTTATGAATGATAAAGCAAAAGAATTAGGTGCGGTGAATACCCATTTTACCAATGCCCACGGGTATCACGATGAAAACCATTATAGCAGTGCCTATGATATGGCATTGTTTGCCCGTGCATACCTTGATAATACCACGTTAACAGAAATAGCAAATGAAAAGAGTTTTGCGGGTAATGGTGCAGATAACATGTTTGCCCAAGGGGATGGTATGAAAACCCAAGAATATGCTTGGAGAAGCCATAACCTTTTAATTACAGATAATGAATATAAATATGGCAATGCTTCTGGTATAAAAACAGGTTTTACCAACGAAGCAGGCCATTGTGTTTCGGCGGCGGCAGAGAAAGATGGGGAAACTTTGATTGCTATCATTTTCAACTCACCAGACCCTGGTCGTTGGGTGGACGCAAAAAATCTTTTTGAATTTGGTTATAATGCTTATGAAAAGGTGGAACTTGGCAAGGCGGCTACACCGCTAGAAGCAGTGCCATTGACCAAACATAATCGTTTGCAGGGGGACACCCTTGATGTGGTTTTCAATCGAGATGTTGTAACATATCTTCCTGAGGGTACTTCTGGCAGAGTTTCAACAACAACTGCCTATGAACAGACCTATTTGGATGAAAATAAGGATGGCACCTTTAAGCTCAAAGCACCCATTGCAAAAGATACAAAGGTGGGAACGGCTTCTTTCCAAATTGATGGAAAAACCGTTTTGACAGAGGGTGTATATGCAGGGCGTGAAGTTGCGAAGGGCACAATTTGGAACAATATCAAATATTTCTTTAAAAACTTTACTTCTATTGTTTTCTCAATGAAGGGCTTAATTGGACTAGGAGTTATCCTTGCTGTTGGTGTGTTCATTTTCTTGGGTTTACGAATTTTTGGTGGACGTAGAAGAAGATATTCTAGTGGGTATACTTTAGGGAAGCCTAGCTCTCGTAGACGCAGTAAAAGAGGTCGTAGAAGATTTTAATAGATAAAAGAGTCTTTAATTACTCAGGTGCTTATAACAACCCGTTGTAAGCACCTTTCTTATCCACAGATACTAGAGACAACCATAAAGTGTGTTTGTTTCCTTTTATCCAAATCGGGTAAAATAAGATAGGTTAAAAAGTTCAATCAGGGTGATCAAAGAGTCTTTAGGTTTGTCCAAGAAATAGGCTTAGAGTCAAAGAGACATAGCCTTTATGGTGTAAAAAGAGTCTTTTTCATAATGACATTTGTACTTGGGGGTGTTGCCTTTTTTTATAAAGGCAGCCTAGAAACAGGCGGGGATATGATGTTTCTTTATCTTAAAAACACATGACTTATGAAATGACCAAATGATTCAATATTGCCACAGTCGATGCGTCTATGATATAAATATGAACATAAAAAAGACTGGTATCAGTTTAAGACACCAGCCATTATAATGCCAAATGAAGAAATATGGATAGTTAATAAAATAAATATTATATAAGTTCGTGTTTTTTAATATAACAAATACCAATGGCAGTAGGACCAGCATGGGTTCCGATGGTGATACCAACTTGTATCAAAGGAGGAGTGATTACCTCAAAGCCTTCTTCTTTCAGCTCATTGGCCAATTCTTCCGTCGTTGCTTTTCGTGCTTGTTCTGCATGAAGCAAAACCAAACGATATTGGTCTTTTTTATCTCCAATTTCCTTGCGTGTCATATCCATGATTGTGCGAAGGGCTTTTTTATGGCCTCTTACCTTACTTTCAGGGAAAAGTTCCCCGTGTTGGGCGATAATAATTGGTTTGATATTTAAAATGGTCCCAGCCAAAGCTGCGGCTTTACCAATGCGTCCACCTTTTTGTAGGTGATCTAAGGAGTCAACGGTAAAGTTAATCTTTGTGGTTCCCTTTAAAACTTCAATTTTCTCCAACTGCTGGTCCAAGGTATAGCCTTCGTCTCGCATTTGGATTACTTCCCAAACTAAGATACCTTGGCTTGCTGTAACATTTCTGGAGTCTATAACCTCAATTCTTGCCTCGGGGTATGATTCGGATAAAATATTTTTTGCATTTACAGCACTCTGGAAAGAGCCGCTGAAATTTGAAGTTAAGCATAAACATAGGATATCTTTCCCTTCTTTTAGATAGGGCTCAAACACATCCATGTAGTCTTGAATTGTTGGCTGAGATGTTTTTGGAAAGACAGAAGTTTCGTTTATTTTGTCGTAAAAATCATTGGGTGTTAATTCGTAAATTTCTTTATAATACTTCTGGCCATCAAAAGAAACAAAAAAAGGAACAATTCCTAGGTTATTTTTTTCAATATATTCCGGTGCAATGTCGCAAGAACTGTCGGAAATTATCTGATATGGTCGCATAGCGTACCTCCGTAAAATATATTCGTTCTTAAGTGATTCTATTCTAAATCAATTTTCAATATATGTCAATCAACCAAAGGAGTGTTTGCCTTTCTAGGGCAAGGGTGGTATACTTTGGAAAGGCGAAAAAGGAGGTGGGTAAATGGGCAGAATTTTAGTGGTAGCCGAGAAGCCGTCAGTAGCCCGGGACATAGCGAAAACACTGGGAGCGACGCAAAAAGGCGATGGTGTTTTGATGGGTGAAAAGTATGTGATTTCATGGGCGATTGGTCATCTGGTAACCTTGGCTGAGCCGGAGGATTATAATCAAACTTTTAGAAAGTGGAGCTTCGCCTCTTTACCTATCTTACCGGAAAAAATGGAGTTAAAAGCAATTAAAAATACCCGATCTCAATTAAAAATACTGCATAAGTGGATGAATGATAAAGACATAGAGTCTATTGTCTGTGCCACCGATAGTGGGCGAGAGGGTGAGTTGATTTTCCGCTATATCTACGATATTACGAAATGCAAAAAGCCTTTTAAAAGGCTTTGGATTTCTAGTATGACGGAGCAAGCAATTAAAGAGGGCTTTGCCAATTTAAAAGATGGTACGGAGTATGATTTACTGTATCATTCTGCAAAGTGCCGCTCTGAGGCCGATTGGCTGGTTGGAATGAATGCCACCAGGGCGTATACCTTGCGTTATAATGTTCTTCTTAGTATTGGCCGTGTACAAACGCCTACTTTAGCTTTGATTGTAGAAAAACAAAAAGAAATAGATGCCTTTGTTTCTAAGGATTACTTTGAAGTTCAGACCGATTTTGGCGGTTTTCAAGGGTTTTGGATAGATGAAGAAGAGCAAACGAAAATTGAAAAGGAGGAACAAGCCAAGGGAATTTCCAAGAAAGTTGAGGGGCAAAATGCCTTAGTAACGAAGGTTGATAAGGAAGAAAAAAGGTTACCTGCACCCTTACTATATGACTTAACGGAGCTTCAGCGAGAGTGCAATAAAAAATTTGGCTACTCCGCTAAGAAAACCTTGGATATTGCCCAAGGGTTATATGAAAAAAGGAAGTTCATTACTTATCCCAGAACAGACAGCCGTTATTTAAGTGACGATATGAAGGGGAAAGTACAAAGTACCATGAAACGGTTAGGGGAAACGAAACTCTTTCAAGATTTCGCAAGCCCATTGTTAACTGATTCAGGTCTTTCTTTTTCTAAGCGGATTGTTGATAATACAAAGGTAACGGATCACCATGCCATTATCCCAACAGATGTACGGCACCGTTTGGATAGCTTAGGGGAAGAGGAAAAAAATGTTTTTCTTTTGGTAGCGGCAAGGTTTATCAGTGTGTTTTATCCCCATTATCGTTATGAAGTAACAAAGGTTTATTTCGGCTGTTGCGAGGAGCGGTTTTTATCCAAAGGGACTGTTGTTTTGGATGATGGTTGGCAAGGTGTAGAGAAAAAACTGGTTCCTGTTAAGACGAAAAAAGAGAAGACCAATGAGGAGCAGAAGCTGCCGCCTTTGTCAGAGGGCGAAACTTATATCATTGTAGAGGCAAAGGCGTTAAAGAAAAAAACGTCACCACCTAAACCTTATACGGAAAGTAGTTTGCTCTCCGCCATGGAAAATGCAGGCCGCTTCGTTGAGGATGAGGCTTTAAAAGAGCAGATGAAAGACAGCGGCTTGGGTACACCTGCAACACGAGCGGCGATTATTGAGCGTTTGCTGGCAGTGGGTTATATTACAAGAAAAGGGAAAAACTTAATTCCCACGGAAAAAGGCAGACAATTAATTCAAGTTGTTCCCGAAGAACTTAGCTCACCCCAAACAACGGGAAAATGGGAGAAAGGTCTTTCTTCCATTGCAAAGGGGAATATGGAAGAACAGCGGTTTATGGATAGTATTAAACGATATGTCACGTTCTTGGTAGGTGATGCTGTCCGAAGGAAAACCAACGTTATTTTCCCTGAGGAAGTGAAAAAGGGAAGACAAAAAGATGGAAAAGCTTTGGGAAAATGCCCCGTTTGTAATGAAGGCGATGTTTTGGAAAATAGTAAAGCATATTTTTGTACAAGGTGGAAGTCTGGCTGTAAGTTTACCGTTTGGAAGGATAGTCTTATGCCCTATGGAATAAACCTGACGAATAAAATGATTCAAACAGTATTAAAAGACGGAAAAATCCCTGATGTTAGGGTTACTCTGCCCCAAACAGGGGAAAAAGGAAAAGCAACCATGATTTTTTCTGCTGATGGAAAAGGGCGGATTGAATTAATGGATTTTATAAGAGATGCAACTGTAAAGGGAAATGATTCCCCGCAAGCAAATGAAGGAGAGAAGAAATAAATGAGCAGTATGTACCAAGCGTTAGGCATTGCCCCTGAGGTAGAGGCATTTTGTGAAAGTATTTTAGAAAATTTAAAGGACAGATTTCAGAGCATTGACTCCATTGCGGAGTATAATCAGTGTAAAGTGATTGCAGCAATGCAAAAAGAGCGGGTGGATGCCACTTGTTTTGCGGGTACTACAGGCTATGGGTACAACGACGCTGGTCGTGACACTTTGGAGCAAGTATATGCTTCTTGTTTTCATACAGAGGCAGCTTTGGTTCGCCCTCAAATTACATGCGGAACCCACGCCCTTGCCATTGCCTTATCGGCAAATTTGTTGCCAGGAGATGAACTTCTTTCTCCAGCAGGCAAACCCTATGACACATTGGAAGAAGTAATCGGTATACGCCAATCACCTTGTTCTTTGAAAGAATATGGTGTGAGCTACCGACAGGTAGACTTATTAGACGATGGTTCTTTTGATTATGATAATATCCGAAAGGCAATGACCGATAAAACAAAGGTAGTAACCATTCAGCGCTCCAAAGGATACCAGATGCGTCCAACTTTTTCAGTGGAAAAAATCGGTCAGCTAATCGCTTTTGTAAAGGAAATTAAGCCTGATGTTATTTGTATGGTGGATAATTGCTACGGTGAGTTTGTTGAAGTTATTGAGCCTTCTGATGTAGGGGCTGATATGATTGTAGGCTCCTTAATTAAAAACCCTGGTGGCGGACTAGCTCCCATAGGTGGCTATATTTGCGGTACACAGGCTTGTATTGATCGCTGTGCTTATCGTTTGAGCGCCCCTGGCTTAGGTCAGGAGGTAGGTGCCAGCTTGGATGTTATGCGTTCTTTGTATCAAGGGTTTTTCCTTGCTCCAAATGTAACGGCAGGTGCATTAAAAGGTGCCATATTTGCGGCAAATGTGTACGAAAAGCTGGGATTCCCAGTGATCCCCAATGGTAGAGAGTCACGCCATGACATTATTCAGGCGGTGGAATTGGGAACTGCTGAGGGTGTTATTGCTTTTTGCGAGGGGATTCAAGCAGCAGCCCCCGTGGATAGTTATGTAAAACCTGAACCCTATGCCATGCCTGGGTATAATTGTGATGTTATTATGGCGGCAGGGGCATTTGTGCAAGGCTCCTCCATTGAGCTTAGTGCCGATGGCCCTATTCGTCCTCCTTACTCTGTATATTTCCAAGGTGGCTTAACTTGGTACCATGCTAAGTTTGGTATCATGATGTCCTTGCAGAAATTGTATGAAAAAGGCTTGGTGAACTTATAATTGTACCAATCAATCTTGTCCTACAAGGTTTCTTTGGAGGGGATTGTATGGTGAAAACAAATGGGCGATTTCATTTATTCACGAAATGCTTGTCTTACAACGAAATGGGAGATTTTAGGGCAAAATTCGATAGTAACTTTAAATGCTAAGAGCTGGCGAGAAGCAAAATTTATAGATGATAAGATAATAAATACAAAAATCAAAACAAAAAGTAGGGCAATACCCAGTTGAGGTAGAGCCCTACTTTTTTTAGAAAAATAAGATAAGTAATATTTAAACCTTCTTTTTCTTTCCTAAAAATGTTGCCATATTTTCTTTGGAGAAGCAACCAAGGAACAGTAGGAAAACGAGATATAGAAGTCCCATAGCCATTAAGGAAAGAAAAAAAAGCAACTTAGACGGCGTGGAGATGCGAATGATATAGCGGATGATTAGTCCAGAAGCCGCACCTGCCAACAGAGGCTTAATAAAACAGTCGCTTAAATTTGGGAATATCCCGGTACGCAAATATAGCTTATGTAAACAAGCACCTACAGAATATGCCATTCCAGCTGACCAAGAAACCAGAAATGCAGGGATTCCATAATGAGGCATAAAAAACCAAATGCCGGCAATGGTTATGGCAGAAGTTATCAGGTTGTTACGGAATAAAAATAACTGCTCTCCCATGCCGTTTAAAAGGCCGTGCAAGGTTGTTTGGGCATATAAAAAGGGGCAGAGAAATGCCAAGGGGAAAAGTAGTTCACCCAAGCTTTGGCGGTTATAAACAATATAGCAAATCTCCCTTGGGAAAACAGCAAACAATGCCGCTGCTCCGATGCCTACGATAAAGGTAAAGAGAAAAGTAACAGAAACTGTACGACGAATTCTTTCATCTTGTCTGACAGCACAAGCTTCTGAAATTTCTGGAACCAAAGAAACGGAGGCTGCGATTAGGCATGCTGAGGGTAACAAAATTAAGGGCATTGCCATACCTGTTAACTCACCGTAAGAGCTTAAAGCTTCTGCTGCACCTTGACCATAAAGCTGTAATTGACGGGGAATAAGTACGTTTTCCGTGGTTGAAAGCACAGAGCCAACAATTCTTGTTGCGGAAAGGGGTAGAGCCATGGTTAAAATCATACTACAGGCGGCAGTAGGCGAAAGTGTTGGTTTTTTAATCATTTTTTTCTTTCTTTTAAAGCGGTAATAACTGATTGCAACAAAAGAAAAGGATAAAAATTCACCGATCACCACACCTGCAATAGCGGCACAGCAAGCATAGGTAAGGCCCATAGGAACAAAAATTCCAGCCAATAAATAAATGGTTAAAATACGAATTGCTTGCTCCAAAACCTGAGAGAATGCTGGTACAAAGGCATTCTGCAGCCCTAGAAAAAAACCCCTAAAGCAAGAACCTGCTGCCATAAAGGGAACTGCAAAGGCGAGCAAGCGAAGGGACAGGGCGGCACGGCTATCTTTTAAGATGACCATAGCAACCTCATCGGCAAATAAGAGTAAACATCCTGAAACAACAAGGCTGGTCAATACAGAAAGGATAATAGATTGCTTTACAATTCTCCCAATATTTCCAGATTGTCCCATAATATTTTCTTGGGCAGTCAAGCGAGAGATTGTAGTGGTGAAGCCTGCTGAGGTAATGCTCCATGCTAAAATGTAAATGGGTAATATCAATTGGTACAAGCCAATTCCCTCTGCACCAATGGCGTTAGACATAAACACACGGTAAAAAAACCCCATGAATTTCGTAATTAAATTAGCCGCTGTTAAAATCAGCGTGCCTGTAATAATTGTTTTTCTGCTCATTTCATCACCTTTACGTAGGGGTATTGGTACATATTATGAAGAATTATGGTAAATAAGTAATACTTTTTTGCAAACATGATATTGCAAAAATTAATTAATCTTAATAAAAAAAATATTAGTTAAACTATTGACAAGTTTATTTGAAAATTGTATACTAACTCTACAAATTACATAAGGCCAGTTGATATGCAAGGGAGATCTTATAAAAATAGGTAAGAACCGATGGAGCAATCCAAAAGAGCCGTTTTTGGAGAAACTTTCAGGTACAAAGAACCTTGTAAGGATGGAACTCTGGAGAGAGTCTCGTAAAGAGACCGCCGTCGAAGTAAAGCTTTCAGGTGAAGGTACAGAGGATATATAGGCGCAAATACTGTCTGTGTATCCTTTTTTTGTTGCAAAAAAACAGGCTAATTTGGCAATATTAATGAAAGTATTATTTTTTTGGAGGGCGAAAACATGGAAAAGAAACAAGAATTGAAAAAAAATCTTGGTATGTCCACGGCTATGGCCACAGTAGTAGGTTGCGTAATTGGCTCAGGTGTTTTCTTTAAACCACAGGCTATTTATACGGCAACCGGCGGTGCCCCAGGGTTAGGTATGCTAGCATGGTTGATTACTGGTTTGGTTTGTATTGCAGCGGCTATGACCTTTGCGGAAGTTGCCATTATGATTCCAAAAACCGGCGGTATGGTTGTATACCTAGAAGAAGCATTTGGAAAGAAAGTAGGATTTTTAGCAGGTTGGATGCAAAGTATTTTATTCTATCCTGCGATGATTGCAGCCCTAGCTGTTATCTTTTCGCAACAAGCCACTCTTTTTGTAGGCGAAGGCTTACAATTGCCAATTGCCATTGGCGCAATTATCACAGTTATTATTCTGAATAACCTTGGCTCTGCCGTAGGTGGTGGTGTGCAAATTATCTTTACTATTTGTAAGTTAATTCCTTTGATTTTACTCATGGTCTTTGGTTTCATCCGTGGTTCTGGGGCCAACCCCATCTTCACACCAATGGTTGCAGAAGGTTTAAACCCAGCAATAATCTTAGGGCAGTTAATGGTTGCTATTTTGTTTGCTTTTGAAGGCTGGACAAATGTTGGTGCCATTGCAGGTGAAATGAGAAATCCCGGTAAGGACTTACCCGTTGCAATTGTTGGTGGTGTTTCTGCCATTATGGCAGTATATTTCGTAATCAACTTGGCTTATCTATGGGTATTGCCTGCAAACGAATTGATGAATTTAGCCGCTCCTGCATCGGCAGTAGCCATTGCAATCTTTGGTGATATCGGCGGCAAACTTATTTCTGTTGGCATTATGATTTCTGTATTGGGTGCAGCAAATGGCTTTATCTTATCTGGCTCTCGAGTAACTTATTCCTTAGCGGAAAATGGAACTTTGCCCTTTAGCAGCACACTTGCAAAAATTAATAAGGCACAGGTTCCTACAAACTCTATCATCTTGGTTGGTGGTATTGCTTGCCTTTTTGCCATAAGTGGTCAGTTTAATAGATTAACGGACTTAGCGGTTTTCACTTGTTGGATTTTCTATACATTGACTTTCTTTGCGGTAATTCGTTTAAGAAAAACAATGCCTGATGCAGAAAGATCATACAAAGTTCCTCTGTATCCCGTAATTCCTGCAATCGCAATTATCAGTGGTATTTATGTAGTTGCGAATCAGCTATTCATGTCAGGCTCAACAACTCGCATGATAGCTGTTGGTAGTATTGTTTTAACCTTAATTGGTTTGCCGATTTATAATTTGACAACAAGAAAGAAAGCATAATAATACTATATTATTATATTGCTTTCCATTATTCCCTAATAAGGCATATGGCTCTCTCCATATGCTTTTTTTATTTGAAGAAAAGTATAATCAAGGAAAAGAAATTTTACACTTTAAAAAAACGGTGTATGATAATGAATTTGAGCCTTGTTATAATTTATGCAATGGGGAATAGTATTTTCTTTAATTCTGATATGTGATCATGAAAGTGTGTCTAATTCATATGGCAAATGGCGGAAAAAGATTAGATTTAGATAGAATTTTTTTTAATAATAAAATGAAAAAATGTTTCAGAACTGAAGTGGAAAATTGCACAAAAAAATTTTATATTGCTACAGGTTGCGCTGATTAGGTGCTAGAACAGCATTTGCTATTTAAAAAATCAATGCTATCTATTCAATAAATTTAATAATGTTGTCAGATAAGAATATAAAATAAAGAAATGCATTTTTTATTGAATTTACAAGAAGTTTTAAATTTTTATTATTTTAAACCATATAAAATACATGAAAAAATTATGAAATAATAACAAACATTGTATTATAAATAGAATATTTATATACAAATCATACATTACAAATATTGTTGTGTATAAAAATAGTGAGAAACAGTTGTTACTTATTATGGGGTGCTTGACAAGAACCCCGTAGAGAAGATAATATATTAGTTGGATATTAACATAATTTTTTTAAATTCAGGAGTTTATGTAGATATGGTGTTAAGATTTCGTAAAGGTTTTTAAAGTGTCTTATATTATGGTAGTAGATTTTCAAGAAATATCATTGTAATTTTTTTGACATGTGAGAGGATGAGGGTATGTTTGTACTGCTATTTTTATTATGGATTGTATTTAATGGTAAAATAACCCTAGAGATTGTATTATTTGGCCTTGCTATATGCGCTTGGCTTTATTGGTTTATGTGTAAATATATGGACTATCATATGAATAGAGAAAGAGTCATTTTAAAAAATATGCCCCTTTACATAAAGTATTTAATGATACTGTTTCGGGAAATTGTCAAATCCAATCTGGCTGTAATTCGCATCATTTTATCCCCAAATAAAGAAATTGACCCATCTATTACAAATTTTAAAACAGATATAAAAACTGATCTTGCAAGAGTCGTTCTTGCAAATTCAATTACTTTAACTCCAGGAACATATACAATTCAACTTGAAGACGATGCATATATGATTCATGCATTAGATAAATCCTTTGGAAAGGATTTGAATCAATCGGTTTTCGTTAAAGAATTAAGAAAGTTGGAGGATAAGTTATGAGTGAAGGATTAAAGTTGGTTTTGGAAATTGCTGTGGGCCTGCTGGCTATGGGGGTTTGTATCGTATTGATCCGAGCAATTAAAGGACCAAGATTCACGGACCGAATCATGGCTATTAATATGATCGGTACGATGACAACAGCCATGATTTGTATTCTTTCAGCCTATTTAAATGAGGTATGGCTGATTGACGTTGCATTAGTTTATACCTTATTAAGCTTTTTAGCAGTTGTAATTATTTGTCATGTTGTTACCCTGCATCATAAAGGTAGAGAACTGTTCTTAAAAAGAAAAGAAGAGGAGGCGAAGGAATAATGAGAGAAGTGATAGCGGCAATTTTTATGATTGCTGGTCTAGTTATTTTTTTGGTTTCTATATTAGGAATTTTTCGATTTAAGTATGTATTAAACCGTATGCATGCAGCTGCCTTGGGTGATACCCTTGGGTTAGGCTTCGTCATAATTGGTTTGATTATTTTAGGCATAAATGTATTTGCCAGCCTAAAGCTATTTCTAATTATCTTGTTTTTTTGGATGTCTGGGCCCATCGCAACCCACAGTATTGCAAAGGTTGAAATATTGACGAATAAGAACTTTGAAGAAAGGGTGCGTGAAAAATGAGTACGGGTATTCAAGTCACATTACTATTGTTTTTAATTGCATGTGCAATTGGCGTTTCGTTTACGAGAAACTTATTTATCGCAGTGATTATTTTTATGGGATACAGTTCTATTATGGCTGTAATTTGGTTGTTTTTGGAATCTCCTGACCTTGCCATTACCCAAGCGGCAGTGGGTGCAGGTGTTGACAGTGTATTATTCTTCCTCACACTGAAAAAAGTTCATGCTCTGAAAGGTACACGTGAGGGCTGATATGAATGAGAAAAAAACATTTTGGAAACATTTACAAGCATGGGTGGATGGAGAGGAAGTCATCCTAGATGCAGATAAATATATTGTTTCCAGACCAAAAAGAGAAAAAAGTGATTGGCGTAGCCATTTCACAATGGAATATGTAAAAGAACATAGAAAGCTTTATATGTTTTTAAGCATTGCCATATCGGTACTCTTTATCGGAATTATGCTGGGAGTAGTCAATGGACTGCCTGAGTTCGGTAATCCTCATAACCCTGCAAACAATGAGGTTATGGAGCGTTATTTGGAAAGTGGTATTGAGGAAACTGGGGCTACCAACTTTGTTGCAGGTATGATTTTAGATTATCGTGCTTTCGATACTTTTGCAGAAGCAAATGTTCTGTTCTTAGCGGTTATGTGTGCGGTGATTTTGCTGAAAAAAGACAGCAAAAATTACTGCGCCCAGGAGGAGCAGGAAAAATATGAGGATAATATTTTTGATGAACGGGAGAAAAAACCGATATTACAGATGGGTGGCAAGGTGCTGGCGCCATTGGTAATCCTTTATGGGATTTATGTTATTCTTAACGGGCATCTTTCTCCTGGAGGTGGATTTTCTGGAGGCTCCATTATCGGTGCGGGCTTGATTCTTTATGCCAGTGCATATGGACAGAAAAAGATGCGTACATTTTTTACATTCCGCACGTTTACTGCAATTAGCGTGGGGTGTTTGTTGACATACTGCGCTTGCAAAACATATTCCTTTTTTACCGGCGCCAACCATGTCGGCTTTGCAATTCCCAAAGGCACACCCGGAGATATTTTAAGCGGAGGCTTTATTTTGCCCTTAAATATTTGTGTAGGGTTAATTGTTGCTTGTACCATGTATGGCTTTTTTGCGTTGTTTACTAAAGGAGACATTTAACTATGAATCATCTGGGAACAAATTTTTATGAGGCAGCTTCAGTCATCCTCTTTGGGATTGGCTTTATGAATCTGTTGCTACAAAATAACTTGATTAAGAAATTCATCGGCCTAAATATCATGGATACAGCGGTGTATTTATTTTTGGCGGCGAAAGGTTATATCTCAGGAAGAGTTGCGCCTATTTTAACCGATGGCATTATAGATGCTTCTCATTATATAAATCCCGTTCCAGCAGGTTTGGTTTTGACGGGGATTGTTGTAGCTGTTAGCATTACAGCCTTTTCTCTGGCTTTGGTTCAGCGGCTTTATAAGCATTATGGAACGTTGAATATGGACGAAATAATGAGGCTATCCAGAGAGGAGGAAGGGGAATAATGGAGCATATAAATTGGATACATAATATACCCTTTTTCAGCATTTTTCTGGCTATGATTTGCGGTATTATTACCGCCTTGGCAAAGGATGGAAAAGTAGCTTTCAAAATCCATACAGTTATGGTTTTTGTTGTTTGTATTATGTCTGGTCTTTTACTGTTTCGTGTGGTTAAGAACCAGGAAACTTTTTATTACATGATGGGGCATTTTCCTGCACCTTGGGGGAATGAGCTTCGGGCAGGCCCCTTAGAAGCGTTAATGGCAGTTACGTTTAGCCTTGTCATGCTGTTAACGGTTAGTGGTGGCTTGGACTTTATAATGAAGGATGTGGTGGCGGAAAAGCAGCCGTTATACTTCATTATGCTCAATGCCTTATTTGGTGCTATGTTGGCACTAATCTATACAAATGATATTTTTACGGCTTATGTCTTTATTGAAATTAATACCATTGCTTCATGTGCATTAATCATGGCCAAAGGAACACCGGAATCTATGGTTGGAACAACCCATTACTTGGTAATCAGCCTTTTAGGTTCTGGTTTGTTCCTCTTGGGTGTCAGTATTTTGTATAGCATTACGGGTCATCTGCTTTTTCCCCAAATGCAAGAAGCGATTGTTGGAATCTTCAAAACAGGTGAATATGCCACACCTTTAATGGTTGTAACTGGATTTATGTTTATTGGTATTGCGATTAAGAGTGCGCTGTTTCCCTTTCATTCCATGTTACCTGGGGCTTATAATGCGGCAATACCCACTTCTAGTGGTATTTTGTCGGGCCTGGTTTTAAAGAGCTATATTATCTTGGGAATCAAGTTGATTTATTGTGTGTTTTCCGAGTTAGTAATGCATACGTTGAAAATTACCGAAGTTCTATTTGTTTTTGGTTTGGCTGGCATGGTAATGGGTTCCGTTTATGCCATGCGGGAACGAAAAATGAAACGAATGCTTGCTTATTCCTCTGTGGCACAAATTGGCTACATTTATATGGGTATCGGTATGGGTACCCGAGTAGGGATGACGGCGGCATGTTTCCATATCCTTGCCCATGCCATTACAAAGACTTTGCTCTTTCTTTGCTGTGGCAGTTTTGTTGAGGATAATGGCGGCAAGGATAAGATTTATCATATGAGAGGAGCGGCCCTTCGTAATCCGTTGGCAGGTGTGGGTTATACTGTTGGTGCTCTATCTATGGTTGGTATTCCCCTTTTGGCAGGCTTCATTTCAAAAGTTTATTTTGCCACAGCGTCAGTATATTCTTCGGGAAAAATGGCTGCGGTTTTAATCGTTTTAGGTGTTAGTATGGTGTTAAACGCATTATATTTTTTACCTTCCGTGATTGCAATCTGGTCGCCTGTAAAAGGGGTAGAGAAAAAACCCTTTGCTAAGGTTTCACCCATGTTTGCCGTTTCTATCGTTGGGTTTATAATACTAAATTTCGCTTTAGGTGTTTACTATCGCCCAATAACTCGTATCATCCAAATGAGCATTGGTTTATTAGCACAGTAGGCAAACGGTGAGAGGTTGAGGTGAGAAAATGTCTGGAAATTCGATATTGTTGCTGCCGATCATGCTACCGTTTATTGCAGGGGTCATCATCGGCTTTATGAAGAATGAGAAGCAACGAAACATCATGGTTATTGGAACAATTGCCGTTGAATTGGCTCTGGTCATTTATATGGTTATGAGCCAAGGGGGTTTAACGGTGTGGGAAATCACAGATAGGCTTTCCATTGCCTATCGTGTGGATGGTATCGGCAAGTTTTTTGCTTGTATTATCAGTATAGTTTGGCTTTTAGCTGCAATTTATTCAGCGGAATATATGAAACATGAACATAAGCCAGCTCGGTTTTTCATGTATTACGTTATGTCTTTGGGTACATTGATAAGTTTATGTTTTTCAGAAAACATGATGACACTGTACCTTTCTTATGAATTTATGACCATATTAACATTGCCTTTGGTCATCCATACGCAGGAACCCCAAGCGGTGCGGGCGGGGATGAAATATCTGGGATACTCCATTTTTGGTGCTGGTTTCGGTCTTTTGGGATTCTTCTTCCTGAATACCTACTGTTTTACCACAGAGTTTGCAGCTGGCGGCACATTAAACATGGCCCTAGTTGCGGGTAGAGAAAATCTCTTGTTATGGGTTTATCTTTTAATGGCAATTGGCTTTGGCTGTAAGGCGGGTATGTTCCCCCTTCATGCATGGTTGCCTACGGCTCACCCTGTGGCACCGTCTCCTGCGTCGGCAGTGCTTTCTGGTATTATTACAAAGGGTGGTGTAATCTGTATCATTCGTGTAACATTCTTTTTGTTTGGTGCGGACTTTATCAGAGGCTCTTGGGCACAAACAACGTTGCTGATTTTAACCATGACAACTATTTTCATGGGATCTATGTTGGCGTATAAAGAAAAGGTGTTAAAGAAAAGATTGGCCTATTCCACAGTAAGTCAGGTTTCTTATGTTTTATTTGGCATCATGCTCTTAACGCCAATTGGTTTTACTGGTGCATTGCTTCAGGTAGCGTTTCACGCAGCAGCGAAGAATGTATTGTTCCTTTGTGCCGGTGCGATTATTTACAAAACGGGAAGCACCTATGTGCATCAGCTTCGAGGGATTGGTAAAGAAATGCCAATTGTTATGTGGTGCTTTGCCATTGCAGCCTTATCCCTGGTGGGGATTCCTCCAACAGGTGGGTTTATTAGCAAATGGTTTTTAGCCCAAGGGGCTTTAAGTTCTTCTATGGGCACGTTAGGGATTGTTGGCGTTGCGATCCTTATGGTAAGTGCATTGTTAACGGCGGGATACTTGCTTTCCATTGTATCCAGCGCATTTTTCCCAGGAAATAACTTTGACTACGATACCTTTGAGAAGAAGGAACCCAATAAACTGATGACAGTGCCACTGGTGGTTTTAACCATCGCCATTGTTATAATGGGTATTCTTCCAAACAGCTTAGAATCTTTTATTAATAGTATTAGCGGCGTAATTTTTTAAGGAAAGGGTGGGAACGTTATGAATCAATTTGCAACGATCTTACCGGTGATCTTTCCGATCATAGCAGGTGTTGCGCTGCTGCCGGTAAAATTTAAAAATAGAAAGCAACGTGAAATTTGGGTTTTGTCCATCACCATGATCAATACTGTTTTAGCTCTTTACGCAATTTATGGTGTGGATGCGGGTGTGGTAAATCTGTTCCACTTTAGTGAAAAGTTATCTTTAACCTTACATATCGACGGGATGTCAAAGGTTTTTGGTACCATGGTTTCTCTCTTATGGGGAATTACTACGGTCTATGCTTTTGAATATATGACCCATGAGGGTAGGGAGGACAAATTCTTTGCCTTCTTTACCATGACTTATGGTGTTGTTTTAGGTGTGGCTTTTTCTGGAAACTTCTTAACCATGTATCTATTCTACGAATTTTTAACCTTGGCAACATTGCCTTTGGTTATGCATGCCTTAGATAACAAAGCCCGACATGCGGGGAAAACATATATATTTTACATGATGTTTGGTGCAGCGTTGGCCTTTATTGGTTTTGTATTTATATATTGCTACAGCGACGCAATGGAGTTCGTTTACGGCGGTGTATTAAATCCACAACTTGTGAAGGGGCATGAGGATACATTACTCATTATTTTCCTTATGGCATTCTTTGGTTTCGGTGTAAAGGCATCAGTCATCCCTTTTTACCGATGGTTGCCAAAGGCTTCTGTTGCACCTACACCAGTTACGGCATTGCTTCATGCGGTAGCTGTCGTTAAATCAGGCGTGTTTGCAATTATCCGTTTGATTTATTATAGTTTTGGTACGGAGTATTTAGTGGGTACTTGGGCACAAAGTGTAATTATTATTGCGGCAGCCATTACCATTGTGTTTGGCTCTACTATTGCTCTGAGGACACCTCATATTAAAAGAAGATTTGCTTACTCTACAGTTTCTAATCTTTCCTATATTGTTTTTGGTGTGGCATTGATGAGCCCTGCAGGCCTCACAGCAGGACTTTTGCATATGATTTATCATGCTGTGATTAAAATCACCCTGTTCTTTACTGCCGGGGCTATTTTGTATAAGACCCATAAGGAGTATTTGTACGAAGTAGAAGGCTTTGGGAGACTTATGCCTATTACCTTTTTAAGTATGGCACTAACGGGGGTAAGCTTGGTTGGGATACCGCCTTTTGCAGGTTTTCATAGTAAGTGGGCCTTGGCGACGGCAGCGGTGCAGTCAGATAACTTAATCGCTTATATAGGGATTATTGCGTTGATTATATCGGCTGTTTTGACGGCTCTGTATATATTTTATATTATTATCAGAGCTTACTTCCCAAGAAAGAAGGAGTACGCACAAGGGTATTATCAAAATGTAGAAGATCCCAATAAGTATATGACCATCCCTTTGGTGATTTTGACCGTTGTTACAGTTATAATTGGACTTTTCCCTTCAAGCCTTCTCAATGTTCTTGAGTTGGTGGCGACAGGGGTAGTTTAGAAAGGAGGAAAACAAATATGGAACGAAATATCATTTTACCGTTATTGGTTTTCTTCCCTATGGTAGCCGCAGTATTAGGCTACATGATTGGACGAAAAAATAAAGAAGCAAGAAGTAATTGGGCTTGCCTTGTAACATTTTTGACGTTGGTGGGGGCTACTTTATTGCTCGGAACCCACGCAAGTTACTCTTTACCCGCTTTTTGTGGGTTGGGCTTAAGTTTTGATTGTGATGGGCTTCGGGTGGTAATGGCAATTTTAACTTCCTTTATATGGTTTATGACTACGGTTTTTTCCAAGGAATACTTTGCCCATTACCGTAATCGAAACAGATATTATTTCTTTATGTTAATGACCCTTGGGGCAACGTTAGGGGTTTTCCTTTCCGCAGATTTGTATACTACATTTATTTTCTTTGAAATCATGTCATTTACATCTTTTGTATTGGTTATTCATGAAGAAAGTGAAACTGCAATTCGTGCCGCACATACGTATTTAGCCGTTGCAGTAATCGGTGGTTTGGTGCTTTTGATGGGCTTGTTTATGATGTATAATATGGCAGGCACACTGAATATTGATGCATTGGCTGCATTTGTGGCAGCACAAGAGGATAAAAGGGCATTTTATGCCGTTGGTGTTCTTGTTTTGTTTGGGTTTGGTGCAAAAGCAGGTGTTTTTCCGCTCCATATCTGGCTGCCGGAGGCCCACCCTGTGGCTCCTGCCCCTGCCAGTGCGTTATTATCCTGTATTTTAACAAAATCAGGTGTTTATGGTATGTTGGTTTTAAGCTGTAAACTGTTTTTGTATGATGCAACTTGGGGCGATTTAACTTTACTATTAGGTGTCATTACTATGGTTTTGGGGGCAGTTTTAGCGGTATTCTCTATCAACTTGAAAAGAACCCTAGCCTGCTCATCCCTGTCTCAGATTGGGTTTGTGGCAACGGCAATTGGTATGCAAGGATTATTGGGCTCTCATAATGCCTTGGCGGCAGGGGGAACCATTCTTCACGTTGCAAACCACTCCCTGCTGAAGTTGGTTCTATTTATGTCTGCCGGTGTGGTATACATGAACGTACATAAGCTAAACCTCAATGAAATTAGGGGATGGGGGAAAGATAAACCTTTATTGAAGTTTATCTTCTTAATGGGTGTATTAGGCATAACAGGTATACCCCTTTGGAATGGATATATCAGTAAAACTTTAATTCACGAAAGCATTGTAGAATACATTGTTATTTTACAAGAAGCAGGTCAGTCCACCCTGTATATGCAAACGGTGGAGTGGTTGTTCTTATTCTCTGGTGGTTTAACCCTGGCTTACATGACAAAGATTTTTGTTGCCGTATTTGTGGATACAAATCCTTATCCCGATACCCATCATGTCCATAACCACGGGCCTTATATGAATAAGCTTACTGCAACCACTTTGACCATTGGTGGGGTAATCCTGCCTGTTTTAGGTATTTTCCCTCACCAAACAGCAGAAAAAATTGCAGACCTCAGTTATCATTTTATGGGTTCCCATGCCCCCGATCATGCGGTGCATTACTTTGCCTGGATTAATTTAAAAGGAGCTGTCATTACCCTTGTTCTGGGCGCATTGGTATACTTCTTGTTTATCAGAAAAGTATTAATGGCAAAGGATGAAAATGGTAATCTAGTTTACGTTGATCGTTGGCCAAGGGGCTTAAGTTTGGAAGACAGACTTTATCGCCCTGCATTATTAAGCTGGTTACCCTTCGTAGGTGGTTTATTTGCTCGTATGCTGGGCTCCCTTACCGATGGCTTTGTGGCTATTTCTCGTATGCTTGTTTTTAACGATGATAGTGGGCGAGTTATACCCCCTGAGGATCAGTACTTCTCAACCTATAGAGATATAGATGCTGATAAGGTTGTATATGGTGAAGGTTTTGCAAAAAGCTTACTGATGATCGGTGTTGGCCTTGCCGTTGCCATGCTTTATATTTTAGTTTAATTTTGAAAAAATATTTTTGTATAGGACAAAGCCTGTATTGCTAATTTAGGAAGGTAAATTAGCAATTGGGCTTTTTTCTGTGGATTTTTAGAAACATCCCTAGGAATAACAAAAATTTATTGAAACTGATTCAAACTCACTTTAATTGACATCAGCCTTTGAAGGGGTTAAAATATAATTACACAAGATTAGGAGAACCAAACTATGAAAAGAACTAAAATAATTTCAATTTTACTGTGTTGCACTTTTCTTTTTAGCGGATGTGCAGAAAAAAGAGAGCAAGCACAACAAATGCTTGATAAATACTCAGATGAGAATCTACATGAAATGACAACTTTTGCCATGGATACAATTATGCAGTTTACATTATACGATGAAAACGGAGAGCAGCTTTTAACAGAAGCGGAGCAGGAAATTCGTAGATTGGAAAGGTTATTTTCTGTAACCATGGAGGAGAGTGAGATTACTAGGCTTAACCAACAAGCGGGACAAGGTGCAGTTTCTGTTTCAGAAGACACGTTGAAAGTATTGCAAAGGGGAAAGGAGATTGGGGAGCTTACCAATGAAGCTTATGATTTAGCCATATCCCCCGTTGTAAAAGCTTGGGGTTTTACCACCGATGAGGAAAAGCACGTTCCATCGGCGGAAACATTGGAAAGCCTTTTGCCTTTTACAAAAGCTGAAGATTTGATTTTGGATGGAGAGGCTGTTACAGCTGAATTATTAAAAAAAGGCATGGCCGTAGATTTAGGCGGTATTGCAAAGGGTTATACTTCCGATGCTGTTACAGCACTATTAAAAGAAAGAGGTGTAACCAGCGGACTTTTTTCATTAGGAGGGAACATTTCTGCCATAGGAACAAAGCCTGATGGTGAAAAATGGAAAATTGCCATTGAAAATCCCTTGGATGCTAATGATTATGTTGGATTATTAGAGGTGGAGAATTGTTCGGTGATTACTTCTGGGGGCTATCAACGCTACTTTGACGAAGATGGAAAACGTTATCACCACATAATTGATTCACAAACGGGGTATCCTGCTGATAAAGGCTTGCTATCTGTTACTGTCATTAGTAAAGATGGTACAAAAGCTGATGGATTATCTACTGCATTGTTTGTAATGGGTTTGGATGAGGCTGTCAATTTGTGGCGCAACAGCGATGACTTTGAAGGTGTTTTTATAACAACAGATGGGAGGGTCATCGCCACAGAAGGTGCGGCTGACTTCTTTGCCTTTGAAGGTAGGGATAATGACTTTGTTTATGAAACTGTAAAAAGACAAGGAGGGAAACAATGAACAAGTTAAAAGAATTTTTAAACAGCTACATTGTGGAATTTGATTGGAAGGACATTGCTATTTTTAAGCTTTGCCTTGCTGCCTTTGGTGTGATGATTGGTATTTCTTTGCCAAGAGAAAACAAAAGGTCGATTTTGGCAATAAGCGGTGCAGTTTTTGCCGTAACAACAATTGTTATACTTTGTAGATTGTTGGGCATGGAATGCCCATTCTGCAAAGATGAGGATGAATTTTTGGACTGGGATGATGATGAAGATGAAGAAGGTTTTGTCATGAAAATTACTTCTGAAGATTAAAATTCCTTGTTCCTTAAAACAGTGGAATTGAAAAAGTTTGAAAAAGCCCATTGCGTGTTTACTACTTGCAATTGGGCTTTTTTTTGCAAATGAGCGTGAAAATAAAAACCCTTCCCTTAAACCTTATTATAGAACGATATGAAGGTAAAACATACTTTCCTTTGGATAGGATGTTAAAATTTGACTTTCAATGAAACATGAATACCAGTGCCCATAAGCCTTAAGTCTTCAGAAGACAAAAGGATGAGCAACAGTAAATTTGAATATCCCAATAGAAAAGCCCACCCAAAGAGGGTGGGCAAAGTACTATATTTGAACGGTAAGGGGAAGTAGTACTTTCTTTAAGGAATTAAAATTGCTTTGCAGCATTCTCCGCTTTTCATCAAACGAAGACCTTCTTCAAACTCTTCTAAAGGTAGCGTATGGGTAACGATGGGAGAAAGGTCTAAACCACCAGCGATAAGACCTTTTGCGTCTTCCCAAGTTTTGTACATCAATCGGCCGGCAATGCCTTTGATTACTTTACCACTGTATACAAATTCAGAGAAGTCAAAGTCAACGGAGCCGTCTGGCAAACCAGCTGCTGCCATTTTTCCTTCGGGTGCCATGCATTCGATGGCAGTTTTGATTGCTTTTGTATTTCCTGTAAACTCTATTACAACTTCAACACCATGGTCTGTTTTTTCTTTAATCGCTTGGACAACGTCTACTTCCGTAGGGTTTAAAACTTCATCAGCCCCCATTTGTAATGCCAAGGCAGCACGCTGTTTGTTGATTTCTATGGCAAATACCTTTGCAGCACCACATTTTTTCGCAACAGCAACAGCCATAACCCCAATGGGGCCACAACCATTTACCATTACGACTTTGCCAGCAAGGGGAAACTCCATGGCGGCATGAACTGCCACGCCAAAAGGTTCCATGATAGAAACAATTTCCACGGGGGTGGATGGATCGTACACAATGGCATTTTCAGCGGGTATTGCGATATACTCTGCAAAACAGCCATCTCTGGATACCCCAATTGTTTTGGTGTTTGCACATACATGCTCATAGCCATTGTGGCAAAGGGTGCAGGCGTTGCAAACAATATGAGTTTCTGCGGAAATTAAATCGCCAACCTTAATCGTAGCCACATGTTCGCCAACGGCTATGACTTCACCTGCAAATTCGTGACCAATAATGGAAGGGGGATTTATGCGTTTTTGGGACCACTCGTTCCATTCATGAATATGTACATCGGTTCCACAAACAGCCGCAGCCTTTACTTTAACAAGTATATCGTTGGCACCATATGTGGGAATAGGTCTTTCTGTAAGAACCAATGCGCCAACTTCAGGTCTTTCTTTCACAACACATTTCATCATTTGGACCATAATACTTCCTCCTAGCTATAAAAAAATTAGGAAAAATAACAGATTTCTTAAATCATATTTTAGGAGAATTCTGTATATTTGTACAATACATAATTTCTCTCGTAACATAAAAAACTTTTATTATTAAGAATTATAATAGTTGTAAAACTTACAAAAAAATCCACCGGAAAAAATATATTTTTGGAGGATTGAATGCGCTAGGCTAAGGTTGCTTGCAATGCTTTGCTACATCTTCAATAAAATCAAGAATTTTTTTTGTTAAAGATTGCATATGTCCCTCTTTTCGGTACAAAATACCTATATCCAGAAACATTGGCTCTTGAAAAGGTCTTGTAACTAAAGGTTTGTGGGCATAAAGGGCACGGGGCGTATTGTTATGATCAACGTTTATGATACCCGAACTGCCTCCCAAAAGTATTTCCTCGATATAGCTGGTTTGTTGCAAATGCTTGGATGCAACTTTCAGGTGAATATTTCTTTTTTCAGCCTCCATTTCCAAGCGTTTTGGCAAATAAGAAGAAGCCCCTAGGCTGGTAATGGGTGTAGAGTCTAGCATTTGTATAGGAATTTTATCATAGGCTGCCAGCTGGCTATCTTCCCGTACTAAAAGGCAAATTTCTTGTTGATACAATGGGATAGACGCAACTGGAAATTCCCCGATGTTTTCTGGAATCACGTTAATTGCAACATCCACTTCGCCATTTGTGATTTTCGTAATGTGGTAATACGCACCGCCCTCATCGAAAAAAACCTCTTCGTTGTCCGATAAGGATGGTAGGAAGTGTTGGTAAATTCCGTGTACAATTTCGGGAGGTGCCGTGGGGGAAAGTCCCAGCCGCAACGTTTTTTTCTGATTTCGGCTTTTTGACAGCATCTCCGACTCTATGGCACGTAGTTCATCTAAAATAGGCATTACTTTTTGAACAAAAGCCTCACCTTCGGGGGTGAAAAGCACTTTTTTTGGCGTCCTTATCACAAGCTTCATGTTATACTCTTCTTCAAGCTTTCGCACGGAAGCAGAGACAGCAGGCTGAGAAACAAAAAGTGCTTCCGCCGCTTTTGTAAAGTTTTTATACTTATAAATTGCTTCTAAGTATTCCAATGCTTTAAACTGCATAATGAAATCACCTTTATCTTTCGTATTTTTAGATTATTATACTATTTTAGATTGTATCACAAAAAAGGCAAAATGACCAGTTAAGGCAGAATAAGTCCAGTTTCTTGAAGGGGTTTTCAGCTAAAAAAAAAGAAAATTAAAGAAAATTTGAAAAAGTTATTGACAAACTATGATGTTTTGTTTTAAAATAAGCCTGTTTTCAATCGCATATAGCGAGGACACTTTTGACCAGTTTCAACTTTGAAACTCAAGGCCATACGGACAGCCGGGTCAACTGCCGATTGTGAAGCTTTGCTTCACATTATTGATTGCGTTAAGAGCGCAACTTTTATAAGTTGGCAACTCAATTGCCAGTTGGTTACTTCATAACCAAGTGTACTAGGGTACACACTTGTGAAACGGTCAATAATAAGGAGTAGTAAAAGTAGTTCTTACTATATAGACTCTGAAAACATTTAGGTAGCAGGCGAGAAGCCCTCTATTGCAAGCAGTAGAGATGAGATTCTTGGTTCGTACCCAAATTTATTTGAACGTTTATAAGATGTGCCATAGTATGCTGTGGTGCATCTTTTTTTATTGCTTGGGGGGATTTTAAATGGTTGAAAAAATGAAATTATATGGTTTTAATAATCTCACAAAATCGTTGAGTTTTAATATTTATGACATCTGTTATGCTAAAACGGCTAGAGAACAACAGGATTATATTAAGTATATTAATGAGCAGTATAATTCCGAGCGTCTGACTGCAATATTGACGAAACTTACTGAAATGATTGGCGCAACTGTGCTTAATATTTCGAAGCAAGACTATGAACCCCAAGGTGCCAGTGTAACTTTTTTGATTGCCGAGGAAAGTATGGTGAAGACTCGTAGTGGGGAAACGGTTGTGGCACATCTGGATAAAAGCCACGTCACCGTACACACCTATCCGGAGTACCACCCAGATACTTCCATTGCTACTTTTCGTGTGGATATTGATGTAGCTACTTGTGGCGAAATCACACCACTATCCACTTTGGATTTTTTGATTGGAAGCTTTGATTCGGACATTATCACCATGGACTATCGTGTGAGGGGCTTTACTCGAGATATGGAAGGGCAAAAACTGTTTATCGACCACAATATTACTTCCATTCAGGATTATATCGATAACGATGTTTTGCAAAAATACGATGCCATTGATGTAAATATATATCAGTCTAATATTTTTCATACAAAGATGCTGATTAAGGATTTGGTGCTGCAGAATTATTTATTTAATTCCGATGTTTACGAAATTCCACCCCAAATCCGTTTGGATATTACGAATTCATTACGCCGTGAAATGATTGAAATTTTTAGCGGCTCTAATATTTATCAGGAGGTAAAGCGTTGAAAGATCAGAATAAAGTTCCATTACTTGAGGCGTTGGAGCGTATGCGTCACGAACGCTTGGTACCCTTTGACGTGCCTGGGCATAAACACGGAAAGGGCAACCCCCAGCTGACAGAATTTTTAGGTGAGAAGTGTTTGTCGGTGGATGTGAACTCTATGAAGCCGTTGGATAATCTCTGCCACCCTGTAAGTGTCATCAAAGAAGCAGAGGAGCTTGCCGCTGAGGCTTTCGGTGCAGCACATGCATTTTTCATGGTGGGTGGTACAACCTCTGCTGTACAGGCTATGATTCTTTCCAGCGTAAAAAGTGGAGATAAGATTATTCTTCCCCGAAACGTACACCAAAGTATAATAAACTCTCTGGTGCTTTGTGGTGCTGTACCCGTTTACATCAACCCTCAAACGGATAAAAAGCTGGGGATAGCCTTGGGTATGTCCCTGCGGGATGTAAAGCGTACCATTGAGGAGCATCCCACTGCCAAAGCAATCTTGGTAAACAACCCAACCTACTATGGTATTTGCTCCGATTTAAAGCAAATAACCGAAATTGCCCATGAAAAGGGGTTACGGGTTCTTGTAGATGAGGCCCACGGAACTCATTTCTACTTCGGTAAGGACATGCCTATTTCTGCCATGGCCGCTGGAGCAGATATGGCGGCGGTAAGTATGCATAAGTCTGGTGGTTCCCTGACACAAAGTTCAATCTTACTTTGTGGTGAAAAGGTAAATAAAAACTACGTTAGAAAAATCATCAACCTTACCCAAACCACTAGTGGTTCTTACCTGCTACTTTCTAGCCTAGATATTTCAAGGCGAAACCTTGCACTGTGGGGGGAGGAGACCTTTGAGAAAGTGAAAAAGTTTGCCCAATATGCAAGGGATGAAATCAACGCCATCGGCGATTATTATGCTTATTCCAAGGAATTGATTAATGGTGATAGCGTCTTTGACTTTGATACAACGAAGCTTTCCATAAACACTTTGCAACTGGGTCTTGCGGGCATTGAAGTTTACGACTTGCTTCGTGACGAGTATGGCATACAAATTGAATTCGGAGATTTGGGCAACGTACTTGCTTATATTTCCGTAGGAGATAAAAATAAAAACATCGAACGCTTGATTAGTGCCCTTTCTGAAATTAGACGAATTTATAAAAATGACAATAAAAACATGTTAGATAGTGAGTATATCAGCCCAACAGTAAATACTTCTCCACAGATTGCGTTTTACGCCGAAAAAGTTAGCCTTCCCCTTGAGGAATGCGGAGGTAGAGTTTGTGCAGAGTTTGTAATGTGTTACCCCCCTGGAATTCCCATTCTTGCGCCAGGAGAGCAGATAACTCCAGAAATTATTGCCTATATCCAGTATGCAAAAGAAAAGGGCTGTTCCCTAACGGGGCCTGAGAGCATGGATGTCAGGCATCTGAATGTACTGAAAGGAGAATGAAATGGACGACTTATGGTACAGTGAATATCATACACCAAATGTACGCTTTTCTTTGAAAGTAAACACGCAACTCCACTATGAAAAGAGTAATTATCAGGAAATATCTATATTTGACTCTCCTGAATTTGGTCGGTTTTTAACCTTAGACGGAATTATGATGCTGACTGAGCGGGATGAATTTATTTATCATGAAATGATTACCCATACAGCAATGGCTGTGAACCCTGATGTGAAAAATGTGCTGGTAATTGGTGCAGGGGATGGCGGCGTGTTGCGTGAGCTTAGCAAATACAGTGGCATTGAAACGATGGATGTGGTGGAAATTGATGAGCGTGTGGTGGCAGTTTGCAAAGAGTATTTGCCCAAAACTGCCTGTGGCTTCGAAGATCCACGGGTACGCCTTCATTTTCAAGACGGCTTGAAATTTGTCCGTCGTGCAGAGAACGCTTACGACCTAATCATTGTGGACTCCACAGACCCTTTTGGACCTGGAGAGGTGCTGTTTACCAAAGAATTTTATGGTAACTGTTATAACGCACTTACGGAGAAAGGGATATTGATAAATCAGCATGAAAGTCCTTTTTACAATGAAGATGCAAAGGCGATGAAATCAGCCCATAGGCGTATTGCCCACGCATTCCCCATTAGCTGTGTTTATCAAGCACACATTCCCACATATCCTTCGGGGCATTGGTTATTTGGGTTTGCATCAAAAGCGTTGCATCCCTTAAATGACTTAAAGGCCGATGTTTGGAAAAAGGTAGGCATTGCAACTCGTTATTACAACACGAATTTGCATGTGGGCGCTTTTGCTCTACCCACTTATGTAAAGGAGATGCTTGAAAATGAATAAAAATATACAGACATTTCTGGCTTGTGAGGCCGATTATGAAAAGGCAGAAGTTGTGCTCTTTGGCGTACCCTTTGATGGAACAGCTTCTTTTCGCCCGGGTACTCGCTTTGGCCCCTCGGCCATTCGGAATGAATCTTTCGGTATTGAAACATACTCACCCTATAGTGACCGTGATCTTGTGGACTATGAAATTTTCGATGGGGGAGATTTGGAACTTCCCTTTGGTAACACGGAGAAGGTGCTGGAGATGACACAAAACTATACGGAGCAAATTCTTAATGACGGGAAAAAATTTGTAATGCTAGGCGGAGAGCATTTGATTACATTGGGTGCTATGCGTGCCGTGGTAAAGCATTATCCCGATTTGCATATCATCCACTTGGATGCCCATACAGACTTGCGTACAGAGTATATGGGAGAGGCTCTTTCCCACTCTACGGTAATGAGGCAGGTGTGGAACTTGGTAGGAGACGGTAGAATTCATCAATTTGGCATCCGTAGTGGTGAAAAATATGAGTTTGACTTTGCAAAGGAACATACTTGTTTGCATAAATTCGATCTAACGGGATTTTCAGAAGCTGTAGCAAACCTTAAGGGGAAGCCAGTGTATTTTTCCTTAGACCTTGATGTGTTGGATCCTTCCATATTTTGTGGAACAGGCACCACGGAAGCAGGGGGTATCACATTTAAAGAATTGTTGGAAGCCGTTATGCAGTTGCATCAACTAAACATTGTTGGCTGTGACATCAATGAGCTTTCACCTCACTATGATCAAAGCGGTAGTTCCACTGCCGTTGCTTGTAAAATTACGAGAGAAATATTATTGCAGATGACAAAGTAAAGGAGACGAGAAAATGGGAAAATGTATGATTATTGGTTGTGGCGGTGTTGCTGGTGTTGCAATCCATAAATGCTGCCAGAACAGTGAAGTTTTTGAGGAAATCATGATTGCCAGCCGTACGAAATCTAAGTGTGACGCCTTGAAAGAACAGCTTGAGGGAACGACAAAAACAAAAATCCAGACAGCTCAGGTGGATGCAGATAATGTAGATGAATTGGTTGCACTGATTAATGCGTTTAAACCTGACGTTGTTTTAAATCTTGCATTGCCATATCAGGACTTGACCATTATGGATGCTTGCTTGATTACAAAAACCCACTACATCGATACTGCAAACTACGAACCTTTGGATACTGCAAAGTTTGAATACAAATGGCAGTGGGCATATCGTGAAAAGTTTAAAGAAGCGGGTATCTGCGCCCTTTTGGGTAGTGGCTTTGACCCTGGTGTTACTGGTGTTTTCTCTGCTTATGCTCAAAAACATCATTTTGATGAAATCAATTATATCGACATCCTTGACTGTAATGGCGGTGACCATGGCTATCCTTTTGCAACAAACTTTAACCCTGAAATCAATATCCGTGAAGTAACTGCCAACGGTAGCTACTGGGAAAACGGTGAATGGGTAGAAACTGAGCCTATGGAAATTAAGCGTGAGTATGACTTTGCGGAAGTTGGCAAAAAGGATATGTATCTTTTGCACCATGAAGAATTGGAAAGCTTGGGCTTAAATATTAAGGGAATCAAACGTATCCGTTTCTTTATGACATTTGGTCAAAGCTACTTGACACACTTGAAATGCTTGGAAAACGTAGGTATGACCTCCATCGAGCCCATTGAATTTGAAGGACAGCAGATTGTTCCTTTGCAGTTCTTAAAGGCAGTATTGCCTGACCCTGCAAGCCTTGGCCCTCGTACTGTAGGCAAAACAAACATCGGTTGCATCTTCCAGGGTGTGAAAGATGGCAAAGAGAAGAGCTATTACTTATATAACATTTGTGACCATCAGGAATGCTACAAGGAAGTAGGAAGTCAGGCAGTTTCTTACACCACAGGCGTACCTGCTATGATTGGCGCAATGCTTGTAATGAATGGTACATGGAACAAACCAGGTGTATGGAATATGGAAGAGTTTGATCCAGACCCATTCATGGATGCACTGAACAAATGGGGCTTGCCTTGGGTTGAAGACTTTAACCCCGAGTTGGTGGACTAATGGAAAAGGTATTGTTATCGGTAGAAACCCCTTGTTACGTTGTAGATGAAAACCGTTTGGTTGAAAACCTTGTTATACTAAAGGATGTGGCGGAGCGTGCCGGCTGTAAAATTTTGCTGGCACAAAAAGCCTTTTCTATGTTCGCTGTGTATCCCCTAATTGGGGGCTATCTTGCAGGAACAACTGCCAGTGGTTTGTTTGAGGCAAAGCTTGGTTTTCAGGAAATGGGAAAAGAAACCCATATCTTTTCTGGGGCGTATATGGAAAAAGAGTTTGACGAGATTGTTGAACTCTGTGACCATATTTCCTTTAATTCTTTTGTCCAGTGGCAAAAATATAGGGAAAAAGCCCTCAGAGCAGGGAGAAGTTGCGGTATTCGCATAAATCCACAGCATTCTACTCAAGACCATGGTATTTACGACCCTTGTGCGGAAGGTTCTCGCCTTGGAGTGACAAGGGAGAATTTTCGTCCTGATTTATTGGAGGGTATTGAGGGTCTGCATTTTCACACATTGTGCGAACAAAATAGTGATGCCCTTATTGAAACTCTAGCGGCGGTGGAAGAAAAGTTCGGTGAATTCTTGCCACAAATGAAGTGGGTGAATTTTGGCGGTGGTCATCATATCACCCGTGCCGACTATGATCGGGACGCACTGGTAGATTGTATTGTACATTTCAAAAAAAAATATAACGTGGAAGTTTATTTGGAGCCAGGAGAGGCAGTAGCCCTTCAGGCAGGGTATTTGGTGGCTTCCGTGTTGGACGTGGTACAAAATGGCATAGAAATTGCAATTTTGGATGCTTCTGCCGCTTGCCATATGCCTGACGTCATTGAGATGCCATACCGTCCGCCTTTGTGGCAGAGTGGTGAAGCAGGTGAAAAGCCCTTTACCTATCGTTTGGCGGGCGCAACCTGCTTGTCAGGTGATGTAATAGGGGACTATTCCTTTGAGCAGCCCCTTTTCGTTGGGGATAAGCTTATTTTTGAGGATATGGCCATTTATTCTATGGTTAAAAATAATACGTTTAACGGAATGTGTCTGCCATCCATCGCATTACTTCAAGGAGATGGAAGCATTCGTACAATCAGAAAGTTTGGATATGTGGATTTTAAAGAGCGTTTGTCTTAATGAAATACCAAAAGTTTCTATTTAGAAGTTTTCTATAGGGCATTGATAAAAGTTGATTGACATATTACCATGCTTATAGCATATAAAGAAATTTGTTTATATACAGAACGGGCAGAGTTTCTGACCGTTCTGTGGTTTGGTGAGGGGGAAATTTACGATGATTGTAGCAAAATTCGGTGGCAGTTCTCTGGCAAGTGGGAGTCAGTTTCAAAAAGTACGGGATATTATTCTGGCAGATAGCCGACGGACACTCATCGTTCCTAGTGCACCGGGTAAACGATTTCATGATGATGATAAAGTGACAGACCTTTTGTACCGCTGTCACAGTGAACAGGGTGATGGTCAGTCTTTTCAAGCAACTTTTCAGAGAATTCGACAAAGATATTTTGATATTGCTATGGAGTTGAATTTGTCTTTAAACCTTGAGGCATATCTTGATGAAATAAATAAGAACATTGCATCTGGAGCTTCGGCGGATTATTGCGCTAGCCGAGGCGAATATCTAAACGGTCTTTTATTAGCAGATTACCTTGGTTTTGCATTTTTAGATGCGGCCGAGGTTATTCTATTTGATGAAAAGGGCGTTTTTGATGCTGAAAAAACAAATGCAATATTGAGTAAAAGGTTGGAACAGCATGAAAACGTGGTGATACCTGGTTTTTACGGAAGTACCCCTGACGGGGAAATTCGTGTTTTTTCCCGTGGTGGAAGTGACATTACTGGAGCAATTGTGGCTCGTGCTGCAAGGGCAGAACTATACGAAAATTGGACTGATGTTTCAGGCTTTTTGATGGCAGACCCTCGCATCGTAAATAACCCTAAGCCCATTAGCCATATTACTTATCATGAGATGCATGAACTTTGCTGTGCAGGGGCTACGGTGCTTCATGAGGATGGCGTTTATCCTGTGAATAGGGCGGGCATCCCCACAAATATCCGTAACACCAACTTGCCTAAGCATCCTGGTACCACGATCACTTGTACCGCAGTGCAAAGGGAAGATTTTGCTATTTTTGCAGGCATTGCTGGGAAGAAAGGTTTCACATTACTGGTGGTGGAAAAAGAACAGGCCGATCGGACTTTAGCTTTTGTGCAAGGGGTGTTGCAGGCGGCTAAAAATTGTGGTTTGGTATTTCAGTATTTACCATCGGGAATCAATTGCGTGTGCCTCATGGTGGATACCCATCAGCTTAGTATAGTGGAAGGGTTGTTTCAAGAAGAAATTCAAAAATTGGGAATAGCCTACTCCCTTAACATTCAGCGCCAAATTGCAGGGATTGTTCTTGTTGGATATGGCATCATTCATAATCGTGCAACGGTAAACCGTATTTATAAAATATTGAAAGAGCAAGGCATTGGCGTGGTTATGATTAACCAAGGCAGTGGTGAATTGAGTACATGGGTTGGGGTTTTGGAAAATGAGATGGAAGCGGCAATCCGTGCAATTTATGAGGAATTTGTTTGATTTGTAGCAGGAAATGAATTTAATTAATAATAAAACTCCTTTGTATGTTTGACAATAAAAAAGTCATAACAAGCAAAGGAGTTTGTTTTATTGTTGCCACTTTAAACATTTCTTTTCGAGGAAAGCGATACCTTCGTACATTAAGGCAGCCATAATAGCAAGAATCATAACGCTTAACATTACCCAGTCTAGTTTAAATATCTGGCTTCCGTAGACGATTAAAAACCCCAAGCCAGATTGGGCAACCAAGAATTCGCCGACAATAACACCAACGAAGGATAGCCCTACATTAATTTTAAGGGCGTTAAGAATACAAGGAATATTTGCAGGGAAAACCACTTTTGTCAAAACCTGTGCTTTGGTTCCTCCAAAAATTTGAATTAACTTTATCTTTTCTGCATCAACTTGTAAAAAGCCGTTTAACACACTCATTACTGTTACAATCACTGAGGTTAATAGTGCAACGGCGATAATTGAGGTTTGATTGTTGCCTAACCAAACGATGATAATGGGGGCAAGGGCGGTTTTAGGTAGGGAATTTAAAACAACTAAATAGGGCTCAGCCACCTCTGAGATAAAGCGATTCCACCACAATAAAACTGCGGTTAGCGTGCCTAATACTGTTCCAAGTAAAAAGCCAGCAACCGTTTCCCCAAGGGTCGTTCCTATATGTGTCCATAGGGATCCGTCTTTTAACATTTGAACCCCTGCGTGAAACATTCTACTGGGTTGGCTGAAAATAAATGGGTCAATCCAGCCCAAAAGTGCAGCACTTTCCCAAAGTAGGAAAAATCCGATTAGAAGTAACCATTGTATGCCAAGTACAGCGTTTTTTCGTTTACGCAATCGGTTTAAAAATGCTGCTTGTTCTTTTGAAACTGATTTTAAATCTCTTTTATACCACATGAACATCCAGCTCCTTCCAAATTGCGTTGAAGTATTCACGGAATTCTGGTGCCTCTCGTGCCTTCATGGGACTATATTGCTCGATTGAAAGCTTAATATCATATATTTTTTTTACGCTTGCTGGTCTGGAGGATAAAACAACAACTCTGTCTGCTAAGCTAATTGCCTCGGAAATATCATGGCTTACCAGAATTGCGGTTTTTCCCTCTTTACGTATGATGGTTCCGATTTCGTCGGCAACAGAAAGGCGGGTTTGATAGTCTAAGGCAGAAAAGGGTTCATCTAACAAAAGGATATCAGGGCGTACGGCCAATGTACGAATTAAAGCAACCCTTTGTCTCATCCCACCTGAAAGCTGATAGGGATAATGATCTTTAAAGTCACCAAGACCATATTGATCCAGTAGGGCTTCTACGTAAGCAGTGTTTTTTGGTGTAAGTTTATTTTGAATTTCAAGTCCTAAAAGGGCGTTACTGCGAATGGTACGCCATTCCAATAGATAGTCCTTTTGAAGCATATACCCAATTTCTCCGTTTACAGAAATATTACCTTTAGAAGGAGTGATAAGTCCCGCTAGCATAGAAAGTAAGGAAGACTTTCCGCATCCACTAGGGCCAACGATGCTGAGAAATTCTCCTGATGGAACGGAAAGAGATAAATGGGAAACAGCCAATGTTTCACCGCCAATGCTGTGATATCTAAGGCTGACATCATCTAAAGATACGATAGGGCGCATGGGAACGACCTCCTTATAGATTTATACTCCCATTATATCAATCTGCGGACAAAAGGTGCTTTTCCAATGAAAAGAAAGATAAGTAGGGCATATACATTTTTTAAGAAAGATTTTTAATAAATCTACATAAAACGAACAATATTTTTATATATCAAAATAAGAACTGCCATTTTGGGGATGGACAGTTCTTATTTGTCTAAGCTTCGAGATTATTTACAGATACGATTATTGTCTCTAAAATCCTGAAAGTCATCATCGTCTTCTTCCTCGAATGCTTTAATTTCATTCATAACTGCAGCAATTTCTTCTAGATTGGTGCTGTTACATAAGATAGTCTGCCATCTCCACCATCTTTGCCATCTGCAATAATTTCTGCACCAACATCTGCAACAACAGCAACAGCAACAGCAGCAGTGGCAGTGGCATTTGTGCCATCTATCGTGGGATTGTGTTTGTCTGCCCATCATATACCTCCTTTCCTCTTGAGTGTTATAATTTGTACACCCTATCTACTATAAAATATGAAAGAATTGCGAATTGGTGAGAAAGAAAAGGCCAAGTTATTTTTTAATATTTTCGAAAGAAATAAATTTGGAGTCTTTATGTTATACTGAAAACGGAAAGTAGGTGAATTTATGATTTCTATGGAAGAGTTTGAGATTTTGGCTGACCAGGTTGCCAATGAGATTCCTTCCGTTTTTTATAATGGGTTAAACGGAGGGATACGATTAAAAGAGGAGGAGCGGTTACATCCTTTATCCAGAGAAAAGGCCCCTGTTTACATTTTAGGGTTATATATTAAAGATGAATTTCTTGGATGTCGCATTGAATTATACTATGGTTCTTTTGCAAAGGTTTGCAGGAACTTTGTTAAGGAGAGAATGATTAAGGAAATACGTGATGTTTTGCGCCATGAATTTCAGCATCATGTGGAGATTATGTGCGGGAATATAGATTTGATTCTAGAAGATGAAAAAGAGTTGAAGAAAATTGAAAAAAGAAGAAGAAGAAATATGTAAATTTTCCAAAAATTGATTGATATTTCATACTGTATATAGTAGCATATTGATAAGTTACTTATTGTGCCGAATTTTGTAACAAAATGTAAATAAGGTGGTGAAGACTGATATAAATTAAGAACGAAAGAGTTTCTAATTATAAAAAGGAGCCGAGTTGTAGTGAGCTTCGGCGACCTGAGCAGGAGTTGAACCCATTTAAGCCTTGGTATGGACAAGTGAGATTTAAGAAAGAAAAAAAGCAATGGCAGCATTCGCTGATTTGAGAATGAAAACCATGCTTTGTTTTTGTACCAAGCTTTGAACCGATCGTCAAAGGATTCAATGAGAGATTGTGCTAACTTAACGCGAATGTATTTGGCGTCTGGGATGTTGTAGCACTTAATCGGATTATTGTAAGTACTGTAACGGTCTGACAATTTTTTTTGTGGAGTTTTTACCGATAATGAATTGATACAAGACAGTAATCATGACAAAAGGCGAAAGCTGCATACTTTTGAGTTCTGCTTTACCAAACAAGAAAGAAACAGATGCAGGCAAAGCTGCTGTAAGTTTAGGTGCAAAAACAATTTTTGCTTTCCAAATTTATCTTTGCCAAACTAATGAAAGTGATGAATATTGCTGTTTTAGGGTGTTTTTACCACTGTTATGCCCGACAACTCAATTTTCATTCAGCTTAACATACGAAAAATTGATAAGGAGTATTTAGTGATATTTAAAAAAATGAAATTGTCATCTAAAATTGGATTTATAGAAGCAATAATGCTTCTAATTATTTTTACTTTATTTATCGGGTTTGCTGTAGTGAATATTCAGTCATCTATTTCGAAAGGTATTTCGGCTGAATTTGATATTATGGCAAAATATAGTGGAACACAGGTTCAAATGTGATAGATAATGCAGAAAATGTAACACTAGACATTGAAAGCTATTTAAGTGATGCCTATGCAAAAGTGAAAACTTTATCCGAAGAAGAGGCTGGCGATGCTAAAAGTCAAGTATTTGGCGTAGCAATGACAAATTGGCAGATAAATTCAGAAGATTATATGCTTTCAACCTTAAGTAGCACCGTTAAAAACAATGAATTTATTGATGGTGCTGGGGTGTTTTTTGAACCATATGCTTTCAATAAAAGTATAGAAAGCTATGCTGTTGCTATAAATTCCGATTTAGCTGAAAATGAAGTAGACACAAGTGAGTATTCTACATATTCCAAACTTGAATTCTATGAAAAAACTAAGCTGGAAAATAAAACAACAATGACGAAACCATATATCGCCAGAGGAAATCTTGTAATATCAGTGAATTCACCCATTGAAATTGATGGTAAATTTTTAGGTGTTATTTCTGTTGATATGAATGTAAGCAACTTCAACAGATTTAATAATGAAAACAGTGATTATCCAACTATGTATACATGCATTTTGGATTCTACGGGAAATCTTATTTTTGACAGTGAAACGAAAGACGGAAGCAGCATTGGTAAGAATATGTCTGAATGGACTCCAAATCCCAAGGATCAGGAGCTTACAGAAAAAGGTTATCAAGAGAAAAATGCGTTCACCACTTGCATTGATGCTGATAATGGTGTAAAAATGAATAGATTCTATTATCCTATTGATGCAGCAGGTGAAACTTGGTGGTCATTGACAGCGATAGAAGAACCTGACATGTTTTCAGATGTAACAAAAACCACAACATCTTTGATTATCATCGCCATTGGAGCGCTGATTTTTATTATTCTTACTATGATTTTAGTGCTTCGCAAGATGATAAATCCAATCGGTCAAGTAGTAAAAGCAGCAGAAAGCATAGCATCTGGAGATTTTGATATCAAATTAGAGGCAACCTCCCAGGATGAGATCGGTGTACTTATAAACACTTTCGATAACACAGCTAGCATGCTAAAAAGAGTGATCAATGATATTTCCGAAGTCTTAGATCAAATGGCCCAAAAGAACTTTGCAGTATCTACATCTGTTGAATATGTAGGTGATTTAAAGAAGATTGAAATCTCAATGGATAACATTATTCATAATCTAAGTGATGTTATAGAAGAAATTAGTGAGGCATCGGAACAAGTTTCTAGTAGTTCTGATCAGGTTTCAATTGGCTCGCAGTCACTTTCGCAGGGTTCTACGGAACAAGCCAGCAGCATAGAGGAACTTTCTGCAACAATTGCAGAAATATCAGATCGAATAAAAAACAATGCCGATAGTGCCTCAAATGCAAAAATAGAATCAGAAAAAGCGCAAGATGAGATTATGATAAGTAACAACCAAATGCAGGACATGATTCGTGCGATGAATGAAATTAGCAATAAATCGGGAGAAATTGATAACATTATAAAAGTTATTGATTCTATTGCTTTTCAGACGAATATTCTTGCACTTAATGCGGCGGTTGAAGCAGCAAGAGCAGGAGATGCAGGAAAAGGTTTCGCAGTTGTTGCGGACGAGGTTAGAAATCTGGCAGGAAAAAGTGCAGAGTCAGCAAAAAGTACAGCTATGCTGATTGAAGAAACAATTAGGGCTGTAGAAAATGGTATGAAAATAGCTGATGCCACTGCAAAGTCCATGCTAAACGTTGTAGACAGCGCTAAAACAGTTACTTTAATCGTGGACGAAATTTCAGATGCATCAAATGAGCAGGCTCATGCAGTAAACCAAGTTACTACTGGTGTAGAACAAATTGCTGCAGTGATACAGACAAATGCTGCAACCGCAGAAGAAAGTGCTGCTGCAAGTGAAGAACTTTCTGGACAGGCTCAAGTGTTAAAATCTCTTGTAGATAAGTTTATACTGAGAGATATTCATTCCGCTGCACCATCCATGCTATCAGATAACATGTCAGAGTTTGAGCAAAATACAATGGATGATAGTAAGTATTAATAGAAATAGAGCATACTGTTTTTTTCTTTAGTGCCTACGCAACAAAGTAGGTCTAGGGTAGACAAACAACCATGAAATAAGGGGTTTCCTAGGGCTGGGAGTTTTCTCCTGGCTCTAACCTCTTATGCTATTTCTGGGGTTGGCAGACCAAATTGATTGTAGTATGACCACCCCCCTTGAACTGGGGGTTCATCTATCCTTTTCGGTGCCAACAAAAAAACAGCACGCAAGGACATTTCCAATGCGTGCTGTTTTTTTCTTATTCAATTTTAAAATATTTACTATACACTATGAGTAGGCCTCTATAAAGTAGGCGATTTCTTTAAGCAAATTAATATGCTCTACCCCAGTAAACCATATGTTTTGCTTTTTTGCCACAACAAACACAAGTATCGGAAATTTCTTCCTGTTCAAAGGGGATGCAACGGCTTGTAGCTGCAGTTTTTTCTTTGATGGCATCTTCGCAAGCCTGATCACCACACCACATTGCTTTTACGAACCCAGGAGTTTCGTTTAACGTGCGTTCGAAATCCTCCATGTTTGTCGCAGAATAGGTTTTGGAATCTCTTCGTTGGGAGGCTCTTTTCAACAGGTTTTCCTGTATTTCTTTCAGTAAGACGGGGATTTTTTCTTCCAGTTCATCCAAGGAAACAATGATTTTTTCCCCAGTATCACGTCTTGCAAGAACAGCCTGATTCTTTTCCAAATCCTTAGGGCCAACTTCCAAACGAAGAGGAACACCCTTCATTTCGTATTCGCTAAACTTCCAGCCAGCGGATTTATCAGAATCGTCTAACTTAATGCGGCAGACTTTGCTTAGATTTTCTCTTATTATTGCGGCTTTTTCCAAAACCCCTTCTTTATGCTGTGCAATGGGGATGATAATCACTTGTGTAGGTGCTACCATTGGAGGCAAAACAAGACCGCTGTTGTCACCATGAACCATGATTAATGCACCAATCAAACGTGTGGTTACACCCCAGCTTGTTTGGTGAACATACTGAAGCTGATTGTCTTTGTCAGTATACTGAATGCCGAAAGCCTGGGCAAAGCCGTTGCCGAAGTTATGGCTTGTGCCAGACTGTAAAGCCTTACCGTCATGCATCAAGCTTTCGATGGTATAGGTTGCTTTCGCACCTGCAAAACGCTCTTTTTCTGTTTTTTCTCCTTTGATAACGGGAATTGCCAAATTTTCATGGCAGAAATCAGCATAAACGTTTAGCATACGGATGGTTTCTGTTTCTGCTTCTTCTGCAGTTGCATGGGCAGTATGACCTTCTTGCCATAAGAATTCTGTGGTTCTCAAGAAAGGACGGGTAGTCTTTTCCCAACGAACAACGGAGCACCACTGATTGTAAAGCTTAGGCAAATCACGGTAGGACTGAATGATGTTTGCGTAATGCTCGCAGAAAAGGGTTTCGGAAGTAGGGCGTACACAAAGACGCTCCTGCAACTTGTTTTCGCCGCCGTGGGTTACCCACGCAACCTCGGGTGCAAAGCCTTCTACATGATCCTTTTCTTTTTGTAACAAGCTTTCGGGAATAAACATTGGCATGTATACATTTTCATGGCCTGTTTCTTTAAAGCGTCTATCCAAATCTTTTTGAATCAATTCCCAAATTGCATAGCCGTAAGGGCGAATAATCATACATCCTTTTAAACTGGAATATTCCGTTAAGTCTGCTTTTTTTACTACGTCGGTGTACCACTGAGGGAAATCCAACTCCATATCGGTAATGGATTCCACCAATTTTTTGTCCTTTGCCATTATCGTTCCTCCTCATTGCTTTTTTATTTTATATGCCTAAAACAGGTTCCTCTTTGTTAAGCTTAATTCGTTTGGCTTTTTCACCACAAAAAAAGACCTGAATCCCAAAAAAGGGACCAAGGTCGAATTGGCGGTGCCACCCTAATTGACGGAAAAATTCCGTCCTCTCAAACTTGTTAACGCCAAGCACGCCGCATTTTCCCTACGGAACTCAAGAGGTGGGTTCAAAAAGGTTTGCCAAGGCTTGCATCAACCGCCTATTTTCTATGGGCAAGGGCACTTTTTTACTATTCCTTATCACTGTTTTTATCAGATACTATCATAAACCGAAAAGAAATGTTCTGTCAAGGGGAAGGCAAGGAAATTTACCTTTTCTCTTACTTTTCTAATTCTTTTCCTTCTTGAGATGGGAAAAATGCGTATGGATATTTTTAGATAGTTGTTGTATGATTAATCTATCAGTGAATTTATGGAAAATTTGGAGGTAGACGATGAAAAAAGTACTTATTGTAATTGATATGCAAAAGGATTTTATAGACGGCTCTTTGGGAACAAAAGAAGCCGAAGAAATTGTTGATTGTGTGTTGAATAAAATTAGTCAGTATCCAAAAGAGAATATTATTGCTACCAGAGATACCCATGAAGAAAATTATTTGGAAACACAAGAGGGGGAAAAACTCCCCGTAGTTCATTGTGTTAGAGGAACAGAGGGCTGGCAGCTTGATAAAAGAATTGCCCAAGCTTTGGAGGTTGTCCCAGTGATTGATAAGCCTACTTTTGGCTCTGTGGAGTTGGTGGAGCTTTTATATAATGAGTGGGTAAAAGAGGAGCTTGAGGTGGAATTGGTTGGCCTTTGCACTGATATTTGTGTGGTTTCTAATGCGATTTTATTAAAGGCAAGGATGCCTGAAATGAAAATCAGTGTGGATTCTGCCTGCTGTGCCGGGGTAACCCCTGAAACCCATAAAGCGGCACTAACAACTTTAGCAATGTGCCACGTAACTGTGAAGTGAGGTGTTTTTTTGAGAGATGAACGTTTGGAGAAGTTGGCAGAGGTTTTAGTTAACTATTCAACTAAAATAAAAGAGGGGGATCGTGTTGCCATATCTGGGGAAGATGTGGCATTACCCTTTGTAAAGGCTGTAACCCGTGCAGCTTTAAAAAATGGTGCTTTAATTGAATATTATATCGATGTTCCAGAAGTGGATGCGGAAATTTTAAAAAACGGTAGCCAAGAGCAATATGCACGAGAGAATATCCGCTTTGGTGCCTGTGCAAAAAGCGATGTGTGGATTAGTGCTTGGGGCAGTGAGAACGTTAAGGTTTTTCAATCCATTGACGGGAAAAAGTTAAAGCAACGCCGCCTAGCTAACAGAGAAAACCGTAAAATTTACTCCGATAGAATCGGGACTGGAGAATTGCGGTGGTGTGGTACCCAATTTCCTACCAACGGTGATGCACAAAATGCAGGAATGAACTTGGAAGAATATGAAGATTTTGTGTATGGTGCAGGTTTTTTGTATGAGGCAGACCCTGTGGCGAAGTGGGAGGAAATGGCCCATTGGCAGGAACGCTGGGTGAAGTACTTAGATGATAAAAAAGAACTGCATATCGTAACCAAGGATACAGATATACGTGTTTCCATTGAGGGTAGAAAATGGGTTAACTGCTGCGGGCAAGAAAATTTTCCCGATGGGGAGATATTCACTTCTCCCGTTGAAGATGGCGTAGATGGACATATAACCTTTTCCTATCCATCCATTATGAATGGAAATGAGTTCGAGAAAGTAAGGTTACATGTTAAAAGCGGACGCATTGTAGAGGCAACTTGCCAGAACAAAGAAATGGAAAGCCAGCTTTTATCTTATATCGATACCGATGAGGGCTCTCGCTATTTTGGCGAAGTGGCAATTGGAACAAACTATGGCATACAGCGACACACCAAGAACATCCTTTTTGATGAGAAAATCGGTGGCTCTATGCATATGGCAATTGGCGAAGCTTTTCATGAGGCAGGGGGCAAAAATGAATCGGCCATTCACTGGGATATGATTACGGATATGACCATTGAGGGAAAGATTTTTGCCGATGGTCAACTCTTCTACGAAAATGGCAGGTTTAAAGAAGAAGTTTTATAAAGATAAACAGTAAAGAGGCAGATGACAGAGGTCATTTGCTTTTTTTTATGTCAAAAAATACAAGAAAAAAACTTGAATGGATTAAAACTTAACTATGAATAGGCTTTTTCACAATATATTTAAAGGAAGCATAGTATAAATGAAGGGATTTCATTTTCTATTTGCTGGAATTTCCTTCCCTTAAAATTTGGCCAAGCCTGGAAGACTCAGTATGGGAAAAAAGAAATCAGCGGGAAGTCCTGTGAATTTCTATATATTAAGACTAGGTTTTTTAAGGGTTACAATTTGGGGGAGATGTAGAACATCAGGCAAACAAAACGGTGGAAGGAGATTGTAATGAAGTCTATAAAGCTAAGGTTAATTGTTATTTTTTCTTTCGTAATATTTATTGTTACAGGGGCGTTAGGATTTATCAACATAAAGATTTTTAGTAACAACTTGATAGAAGAAGCCCATAAGGATTTAGAAACAATCGTGGTATCTGAAGCAAAATACATTAAATCATTAGTCAATTCAAACCTAAAATATGTAGAAGGGCTTGCACAAAACAATATTATTTACGATTCCGAAACTTCTTGGAAAGACAAAGTTTCTTTTTTCGAAAAAGAAGCGGAGCGAGCAGGTTTTGAAGACTTTGCAGTTGTAGATAAGCAGGGAAATGCAAGGTTTTTTAATCGTGCGGGAGAGAAGGAAAATATTGGGGAAAAAGAGTATTTTCAAAGAGCCTTAGAGGGCGAAGGGAATATTTCAGACATTATAGTAGATGCTACAACAGGAGAACTTTCTATTATTTATGCTACGCCTATATACGCTGATGGTGAGATTATAGGGGTCTTTTGTGGACGAAAAGATGGCTCATCACTTTGTTATATCGCTACGTCAATCACTTATGGCACCACAGGAGACTGCCAAATTATCAATAGACAAGGAACCACTGTGGGTCATGAAAATGAGGAAATGGTATTGGAAAAAAACAATGTATTCGAAAGGATCAAAGCTGATAACTCTGGAACAAATATAGATGAGCTTATGAAAAAAATGACCTCTGGTGAAGTTGGAAGCGGTAGCTATTTATATAACAATGTAGACAAAATTGCAGCTTATGCACCTGTTGCGGATTCGCCCTGGGTTGTCATAATGGGTATAGAAAGCAGCGAAGTTTTGGATGAACTGCGGTCACTGACGAGTGTTCTCATTACAATGATTACAGCGGCGGTTATTTTAGGGGCTGTGGCAACTTATTTTGTAAGTAGTTTTATTACAAAGCCTTTGAAAAAAATTACAAAAGCGGCACAACAAATTGCCCAAGGGGATTTTGATGTTGCGCTGAATGTGAAGTCAAAAGATGAGGTTGGGCAATTGGCCACTGCTTTTAATCAGACCATTGAGCGACTGGTAAATTACCAAGGCTATATCGATGAAATTTCTGATACCCTTTTAAATATTTCCAATGGAGATTTGACTACAGAGTTGAAAAGAGAATATGAAGGGCAGTTCGAAAAAGTAAAGGTGAATACCCAAGCGATGCTTCATAATCTTAATGTAACCATGACACAAATCAATCAATCTGCTGAACAAGTGGATAGTGGTTCAGACCAAGTGGCAACTGGTGCCCAAGCTCTTTCCCAAGGTGCCACAGAACAAGCAAGCTCCATTGAAGAAGTTTCCGCTGAAATTGGTAATATTGCATTACAGATTAAAAAGAATGCAGAAAAAGCAAGTGTTGTTAGTGAAAAAGCAAAAGTTTCTGGCAAAGTGTTAGAAAACAGTAATGAAGAAATGAAACAGATGATAATAGCCATGGATCAAATCAGCCTTAGATCTTCTGAAATTTCAAAAATTATAAAACTCATTGATGATATTGCATTTCAGACAAATATTTTGGCTTTAAATGCAGCCGTAGAGGCGGCAAGGGCAGGAACAGCAGGTAAGGGCTTTGCAGTTGTTGCCGATGAGGTAAGGAATTTAGCGGCAAAATCTACGGAAGCGGCAAAAAGTACTACAATTTTAATAGAAGAAACCCTGGAAGCAGTAAAGACCGGTACGTCTATTGCAAGCACAACGGCGCAATTTTTGGAAGAAAGCGCTTTGGGTGCCGAGGATGTCATAGCCTTTGTTTTTGAAATCGCCGATGTATCTCAACAGCAGGCAGTTGCGATTGAACAAATTAACCTGAGCATTGAACAAATTTCATCAGTGGTTCAAACCAACGCGGCCACTGCAGAGGAAAGTGCGGCAGCTAGTGAAGAGCTATCAGGGCAGGCAAACTTGTTAAGAGAATTAGTCTCAGAGTTTAAAACCAAGGAACCTGACTATTTGGCACAATATAAACAAGACAACTCTGATTATCCAGGCAATGGAAGCTATAGTCAAATTCATAGTCCCATAAAAGGGGACTATGACCAAACGAAATATTAAAAGTTAAATTTAAGGCTCACCCCATCTATCTGTTATTTGGATAGATGGGGTTTTGTTGTTTGGCTTAATAAAAGGTGCGCTGAAGAACAGTTCAGCTGTGGCAACATGAAATGAGCTTTCAGACTGCACTATGAAAAGATTTTATAAGGCTAATGAGCCACTTTTTTAGCAAAAGTTATAGTTTATGAAAGAAACAAAATGAGTGAACTATTTTTTAGTATTATTCAATAAATATGTATAAATTGACGAAATATGTAGATTCTTGTCTTTAATTATGGTAAAATATTCCATGAAATCTATTACATAATTGGAAATAATTTAAATTTCTACAGGTATTATATTCCACTAACTTTGAAATTTCATTTATCTAGCAGTGTAGTCAAAACAAATTAATAAGGAAGGAAGGAGTAGTAATATTAGAGGGCGGGGCGTAAGGCTTGGGAGAAACTTTAAGTAGAGTACGATAATGCTAAAGGTTTCTTAACAATTATAGAAAGCAGAAATAGGAGGGGAAGGAAAATGAAGTCAATAAGACTAAAATTAATGTCAGGATTTACTCTAGTAATATTTCTAATTACTGCAGTGCTAGGGGTTATTAACATCACTAATGTTAGTAATGTTATAGAAAAAGACGCCTACAGCGAATTAGAAATGATGGCGGTCACGGAGGCAAACTATATCCATGCTTTGGTTGAAACAGACCTTAAGTACCTGGAAGGGCTTGCACAAAACGGTATGATTCTTGATACAGAAACACCTTGGGAGGAAAAGGCTTCCTTTTTACAAAAAGAAGCACAAAGAGCAGGTTATATAGCTTTTGCCTTTGCAGACAAGGAAGGAAATGCTACGGTATTTGACAATGCAGGCACCAAAGTAAAGATAGGCGGAAGGGATTATTTCCAAAAAGCCTTAAGTGGTGAACCGGCTGTGTCTGATGTCATCATTAGCAATGCAACGGGGGAACTTGTTGTGATTGACGCAACACCAATCTACGCCAATGGACAGCTACAGGGGGTATTCTATGGACGTAAGGATGGCTCCACCCTTACGAAAGTAGCAGAAGAGATTGCTTTTCGCTCCACAGGATATGGCTATATTATAAACAATGAAGGAACTACAGTTGGACACAAAAACTTTGATTTAGTAATGCAGCAAGATAATGACATTGAAAATGCAAAGACTAATGAATCATTAAAAGAGTTGGGTGCCCTTACTGAGGAAATGATTACGGGAAAAGTTGCATCAGGTACTTATCATTATAACGGAGTAGAAAAAATTGCAGGGTTTGCACCCGTTGAACATACCCCGTGGATTGTAGTTATGGGCATGGAACACTCAGAACTAGATGAGGAAGTTCGAGAGGTACGAAACACATTCTTAGTTTTAATTCTTGGAGCAATTATTTTTGGTGCCATTGTAACATTTTTTGTTAGCGGTGCCATTTCAAAGCCCATCATAAAAATAACAGAAGCGGCGCAACAAATTGCCGATGGTAATTTTAATGTTGCATTAGATGTGAACACCAAGGGTGAGGTGGGGCAGCTTGCCGCCGCATTCCGTCTAACCATTGAAAGGTTGGTAAATTACCAAGGATATATCGATGAAATTGCAGACGTCCTTTTAGAAATTTCTAAGGGTAACTTAACTACAGAACTACAGAGGGAATACGTAGGTCAGTTTGCAAAAATCAAAGTGAATACCCAAGCAATGTTGAATAATCTAAACGCAACACTATTGCAAATTAACCAAGCATCAGATCAGGTAAATAGTGGCTCAGACCAAGTGGCAAACGGCGCACAGGCGCTCTCTCAAGGGGCAACAGAACAAGCAAGCTCTATTGAAGAGCTTTCAGCAAGCATTGCAGAAATGGCAGATCAAATCAGGAAAAATGCAGAAAATGCCACCTTGGTAAGGGAAAAAGCTGAAGCTTCGGGAAAAGTGCTTGCCAATAGTAATCAAGAAATGCAAGAAATGATAGCGGCTATGGAGCAGATTAGCCAGAGATCAGCGGAGATTTCCAAAATAATCAAACTAATCGATGACATTGCTTTTCAGACCAATATACTTGCTTTAAATGCGGCGGTAGAGGCAGCACGTGCAGGTGACGCAGGCAAGGGGTTTGCCGTAGTTGCTGACGAAGTAAGGAATTTAGCTGGCAAATCTACAGAGGCAGCAAAGAGCACCACGGTATTAATTGAGGAAACTTTGGAAGCGGTTAAAAGTGGAACGAAAATTGCAAGCAGCACCGCTGTGTCTTTGGAAGAGAGTGCTGTAGGCGGTAAGGAAGTCGTTTCCTTGATTTTTGAAATTGCGGATGCATCTCAACAGCAGGCATCCTCCATTGAACAGATTAATTCTGGTATTGAACAAATTTCTGCAGTCGTTCAAACGAATGCTGCTACTGCTGAAGAAAGTGCCGCTGCTAGTGAGGAACTATCCAGTCAGGCAAACTTGCTAAAAGAGTTGATTTCTGAGTTTAAGACGAAAGGATCAAAGTATGCAGTTAAATCCTCTGGGGGTAACGATGCGTTCTCTGACTACGATGGCTTTACGGAAGATCAAAACCTAAGTGTGAGAGATAAGGATAATAGCAAATATTAATCATAAAGTGAAGGCAGCCTCATTTATAGACGATAAATGAGGCTGCCTTTTTTGTCCCAAATAAAAAGGAAATTGATAACTTGCATCAGAGAAAAAGTTGGTGCCCTTTAAAAAATCTTAATTTTTTTGAAATATTAATATTATAAAATTTGAAAAAAATAAAAAATAATTGTGAATTGTCGAAAAGCCTTGAATATAGGGATTTTTTATATGCAATACATAAAAATTATGTGTTTTTATGAAGAAACACGTTGACAAAATTATTAATTATACTTATACTTAATTTAACAATTATGTAACAATTTTAATTTGATGGTTACGGAGGAGAAATTGGCATGATGATTTCCAAAGCGCTAAAACAAATTTGTATCACAACATCTATCCTTATGGTAGGCTCTACTGTTGCTTTTGCCGCTGATTCGGGACAAGCTACCGGATCCGCTGTTAACGTGAGAAAAGAAGCTAACACAGAGGCAGATGTTGTTGGTAAAATTAGTAAGGGCTCTGAATATATAGTATTAGCAAAAGACGGAGACTGGTATCAAATTTCCTTTGAAGGCGACGATGCTTTTGTTTCTGCCGACTATTTTGAGTTAACAAAAATCGAGGCAGTTGTTACTGGCAATAGTGTAAATGTAAGAAAAGCCCCTTCCGCTTCTGGAGATTCTTTGGGGAAGCTGAGCGACGGGGATGCCGTGGTCGTAACGGGCCAAAGCGGAGACTGGTATCGTATTTCTTATAGTGGGTCAAATGCATATGTTAGCAAAGATTATGTTACTGGCAATCTCTTAACAAAAGTTACCGCTGTTGCCTCTGAGGCAGTGGAAAATGCAGGACAAGATATTGAGAATACATTTGGTGTGATTACTGCTTCCACAGGTTTAAAATTACGAAAAGAAGCATCAACGATTTCAACGGTGTTAACAGTTTTGCCCTATGGCACTGAGGTGAACATCGACCGTGTGGGTCAGGAATGGGTAAGAATTATTACCGATGATGGACAGAAAGGTTATGTAAGTGCAGAATTCCTTTCCATTCGTAACGGGGAGCGTACCTCCAGATCTAACGGTTCAAAAGGAGCAGAAGTTGTATCTTATGCCAAGCAGTTTATTGGAACTCCTTATGTTTGGGGTGGCACCAATTTGACAAAAGGCGTGGATTGTTCTGGTTTTGTTTATGCAGTTATGAAGAATTTTGGTGTTACTTTAAATAGATCCTCTTATTCCATGGTATCTAATGGCGTAGAAGTTTCAAAGTCTCAGTTACAAGCTGGGGATTTGGTATTCTTTAACGCAGGTGGAAACAGCCGTATTTCCCATGTAGGCATTTATATGGGTGATGGAAACTACATCCACTCCACCGACGGTGCAGCCTATGGCGTTACAGTAACAGCTTTAAATAGTGGTTATAGTGCAAATACATATGTAACAGCAAGACGTGTAGTAAGATAATTTAATGGACTCAATAAAGTACCCCATCTTTTAAGATGTGGGTACTTATTTGCGTTTCATGGTAGCGTTATAAATTTCTGGTGGAGCAAAACGATAGACATGGCCTGTTGCGCATATTATTTGCTTTTGATGGCTTGTCATGAATGGGGGCAGATGTAAATAACTACTGCTAGATTCGTTCAGGAGAAGTTATTGCAAATCATTGATTATTTTAAGCGAGTAATGCACGACCCACCTCTGCCCTTTATCTGGAACAAAAATTAATATAACGTAATGTTGTGTTTCGTCCTTAATAGAAAAGTAAATACAAAAAGAGGTTCGCAAAAATTGCCAACCTCTTTTTGTATATATGAACATTTGTAACCTATAGAAAAAGAATTTAATTTCTCTTACGTAGTCTTTTTCTACGCAAAGCCCGCTGTTTTCTGCGTTGCTTTCTTTTGAAATGACCAATGGTACGAGTGATGCCAAATAGAATCATAGCGGAAAGGAGAATTCCCAGAAGAACGATACCCGCTATTCTTAGTAATTTATCCCTTTTTTCTTTTTCTTGTGCCAAGCGAGTTTCTTCGGGGGTTTCTTCCATGGTTCCTTGAGCCAATAGGGGAACCGTTGAAATTGTTTTCTGGCCTGATTTCACTGTTAGTGTGCCTATTTCTTGGCCTGCTGTTACGGGGGCATCAAGGGTTTCGGGGTATTCCAAATCAACTTGAATGTTTGACAAAGTTGAATTCACAGGAATTGTTTTATAAACATCATCCTTCGGTGCCACTGTAATATTTCCAAGGCTTGATGTTTTATTTTTGTATGTCTCCACAACTTCCACTGTTTTTGTATAATCTCCAGCAGCAAAAACTTTTGCCGTCTGAAAATTAGCAAAACCATATTCGAATAAAGCTTTAGAATCCACATAGTGCTCAGCACCGCTGCATTTTAAAACCACAGCAATTAGTTCCGTATCTCCCTTTTTTGCAAAGGTGACCAGAGTATTTAAAGCTTCGGATACATAGCCCGTTTTTCCTCCAGTTGCGTATTCATAATAGTAAATGGAGTTTTTGTTAAGCATCTGATGCTGCCCATGTAAATACCTGATTTCAGGTTGCTTACTGGTCGGGGGGATTTCGTAATATGTGGCGCTCATCATTTCACGATAGGCGTCTTGTTTTAACAGCTCCTTGGCAATCAAAGCCATATCATAAGCGCACGTATAGTGATTTTCATGAAAAAGACCGTTGGCATTTACAAAATTTGTTGTTTTACAACCCAACTCTTTGGCTCGCTGTGTCATATGTTGGGCAAATGCCGTAATGGAGCCGTCCACATATTCGGCAACAGCGTTAGAAACTTCGTTGGCGGAGCGGAGCAAAATGCCATATAAGGCTTGCTCCAAGGTGATTTGTTCGCCCTCCTGCATAGCGATATGGGCACTATTTGGTTCTATGCTATAGACTGCCTCGTGGGAAAAGGTAATGGAATCATCTAATTTCCCATTTTCCAAGGCCAAAAGTACTGTCATAAGTTTTGTAATGCTGGCAGGATACATTCGATTTTTACTATTTTTTTCGTATAGAATTTCTCCTGTGGTTGCATCCATGAGGATTCCGGCCTCAGCGCATATTTCTGGTTCCCCAAGGGGCGTATATAAATTTGTTTCAGCTTCTGAAAGGGGTTGAGCGAAAGCTGAAAAACAAGGTATTGTTAAACAAAAAGATAAGAAGGTAATTAAAAATGATTGTTTCATTGGCTTCTCCTATATGACTTTTGGAAAATTTGTGTTAGAATGATATATGCTTCAAGGGAGTTATGATACACATTAGGTTATTGGTTTTTTGTAATAAAAATATACAAAAAGACGATTTGTTTTTGTTTCCTCCCGGATTTTGTGTTAGAATATTAGTTAAGTTTTTGAAGCGAAAAGTAAGAATAATAAAAATTCTTACCGTTTAATGCTTGTTTTGGATTATATTTCTATGCATACTTTATAAGTATAACAAATTTATTGGTAAAACAAAAGGGGTTTAAATTAAACTTGGATGAAAAAAGAGGAAATTTACTTTCTAAAAATAGAGGACTTTTAACACTGGTATGGATGGTTTCTTTGTTTGTGTTAGGTGGGCTTTTTTTGTCGGCCCAAGAAGGGGAAAACATAACCATAGGTACTGAAATTACTGCAGGTGGTCTTGAGGAAAGATGGTCGGAAGAGTATAAGCTTTTGTTACCGGGCACAATAGAAAAAATTAACATCAATACGGCTGACCAACAGACTTTAGAAGCTTTGCCTGGGGTGGGAGAAAAGATTGCAAAGGCAATTGTTTCATATAGAGAAGAAAAAGGTCTTTTTCATTCAATAGACGAGATTGTTCATGTCTCAGGTATCGGGGTTAAAAAACGAAACCAGATGAAAGAGTTTATTATCGTAGAATAAATAGGAGGAACAAAATGGCATATCATGTTTTAGTAGTTGATGATGAAAAACTCATTGTAAAGGGAATTAAATTTTCTTTGGAGCAAGATGGAATGCAGGTAACTCCCGCTTATGATGGTGAAGAGGCGTTGCAACTGATCAAAGACTCCAACTTCGATTTGATTGTGTTAGACGTTATGCTGCCTAAAATGGATGGGCTTCAAGTTTGCCAACAAGTTAGGGAATTCTCTCAGGTACCCATTATTATGGTTACAGCAAAGGGCGAAGATATGGATAAAATTATGGGCTTAGAATATGGTGCAGACGACTATATTACAAAGCCATTCAATATTTTGGAATTAAAAGCTAGAATCAAAGCGATTTTACGTCGTAGTGTGAAAAAAGCTCCTGCGGAAGGTTCTAAGAATATTTTGAAAGCCAGAGAGCTAGAGCTTTCCTATGATAGCAGACGAGTGTTTATTCAGGAAAAAGAAGTAAACCTGACAGCAAAGGAATTTGATTTGTTAGAACTTTTGATGGAAAACCCAGGTAAGGTTTATAGTCGAGAAAAACTCCTTGATACGGTTTGGGGCTATGATTATCCAGGGGATGTACGCACCGTTGATGTGCATGTACGCCGCCTAAGAGAAAAGATCGAGGCAAATCCCAGTGAGCCGAAATATATCTTTACAAAATGGGGAGTTGGTTACTATTTTAATTAAGAGCAAAAAGAGTGCAATGAAAAACAAGAAGTCTTATTTTCTTAGTTTGCGGTGGATTCTTTTGGGGACATATGTTGTAATCGGTATCGTTCCTCTGCTTTTGATTGCAAGCACCATCCTCCACTCCGTGCAGGATTATTTTATCGAGGAGCGAAAAAAAGAATTACTCAGTCAGGCGAATGTGATTTCAGGACAGATAACTTCCTATGACTACATGGCAGATAAAGAAATTCGGGACACATTAGAAGAAACCATGTTGGAAATGAGCCAACGCCATGAATTTCGTGTTTTGGTGTTAGATTCCTCCTGCTTTGTAGTATATGACACAGGATATAGCGATGTTGGTAAAACAGTTTTAATTCCGGAAGTGATCGAGGCTTTGGAAAATAAGGATATCTCTAGGGTACAGGAAAATGGAATGGTTTATGCAGCTGTATCAATTTATGGTAGTAACAACACCCGCGTTGGGGTTGTTTTGGTTTCTGATGATTTGCAAGATATCTCGGATACAGTAAGCAATATTGCAAAAAAGGGTAATTTAATTCTAGCTGGCCTTGCCATTATTGTAATTATTGTGATGGTTATTATATCTCAAATTTTCACAGAGCCCATTAAAAAAATGATTAAAGTAATCCAAAAGATGTCTGAGGGTTATTTTGAGCAAAGAATACAAGTGCGATCCCAGATTCATAATGAAGTAGTGGATTTGGCCTTGGCTTGTAATCAAATGGCGGACCAGCTGGAAAAAGTAGAATCCACCAGACAGCAGTTTGTTTCAAATGTTTCCCATGAGTTGAAAACACCATTAAGCTCTATTAAGGTTTTAAGCGAATCTATTTTGCTCCAAGAAGGCGTGCCCCAAGAAATGTATGTGGAATTTCTTCATGACATCAATTCTGAGGTAGATAGAATGGCGGCGATTATCAATGACCTTTTGACTCTGGTTAAGCTAGACCAAAAGGAAATCCCTTTGAATTTCAAGGAAACAGATTTAAGCGAAATGACGGAGGGGATCATCAAACGGCTTCTTCCTTTGGCCCAAGCGAAAAATATTCAAATAAACTACGACAAGACCAAGGAAGTATCGGCAATGGTTGATGAGATGAAGTTGACTTTGGCTGTTGCCAACTTAGTTGATAATGCAATAAAGTACACGCCGGAAAATGGTAAAGTACAAGTGAATTTGGATGGAGACCATCAAAATGCATTTATAAGTGTTTCGGACACAGGTATTGGAATTCCCGATGACGAAGTTGGACGAATTTTTGAAAGATTCTATCGTGTGGACAAAACAAGGGATAGAGAAACTGGTGGCACTGGCCTGGGGCTTTCTATAACCCATAGTACAATTATGATGCACAATGGCAGCATTAAGGTTCACAGCAAAGATGATGAAGGAACTACGATTTTAGTTCGAATTCCATTACGTCAGAACATATAGTATTTTTTAGAAGGAGCGTATTCTTTCAAAAATATTATGAGCAAAAGAATGGAGGAAGTCCTTTGGCAAGGCAAAAGAAAGTATTTTATGGTTTGTTTTTATTGATATTGGTATTGGTTTTGGTAATACCTAGTGGTTTATTCATAAAAGAGCGATTTTTCAATAACGGAAAAATTATTGCTGAGCTTTACTTTATAGGCCCTAATGAAAAAATGAAAGCAACGCAAAAAGAGATCCAAGAAGGTAGCCCCATTGAGATGGTAAACATCGTTTTGCAAGATTTACGCTTGGGGATAAAGACGGATGGAATTCAACCAACGGTACCGGAAAATTTAGAAGTGAATTCCATAGAAGTTGCGGACAAGACTGCAACCATAGACTTTACGTCCAAATATTATGTCTTATCCAGCATAGATGAAGTAATTTGTCGCTCATCCATTGTTTGGTCTTTGACTTCTCTGGAATTTATAGACTCTGTAATCTTTACGGTGGAAAGCGAACCCTTGCTTTCAAAAGACAGAGAGCCTTATGGTACGATGAACAGGCAGAATGTTTTGATAGATCCGATTGTATCGGCAACCACCACGGAGTATGCTATTTTAAAACTGTATTTCTCCAATGCAGATGCTTCTGATTTGGTTGTAGAGGATCGTGTGGTTGAAGTAAATGCAAATCAACCTAGAGAACGAACAGTCTTGGAACAGCTTATTGCAGGGCCCAAGGAAGCGGAGAATTATGCAACAATCCCTGTGGAAACAAAAATAATGGATGTAACCACAACCAGCGATGGGGTTTGCTATGTAAACTTAAGCCAAGAGTTTGTAACCAAACATAATGGCGGGTCAACAGGGGAGTTACTGACAATATACTCAATTGTAAATTCCCTGTCGGAGCTGGAAAATGTTGTGAAAGTTCAGTTCCTTATTGAAGGGGAAAAAATGGAAGCATTCAAGGGTCATGTTGATTTTAGTACACCTTTTGTTGCAGTAAAAAGTTTGAAAACTGTGGATATGAATCAATAATTATGAAGCTAAAAAGACCGGCTCTGTGGGCTGTAATATTCACTATATGTGGGATTTATTTCCGGCTAGGCATATCGAAAGGGGTATGTCTAGCCTTTTTTGCTTTTGTCGTTTTTACTATATCATGTTTCGTGAAAAATGGACAATTGAAATCAGCAGTGGTGTTTTTGGTAATTATGATGCTTGGATTTTTTTTAGCGGGTCAAGGCGGGAGGGAGCCCGTGACTTTCTTAGAAGGAAGGGTTCTTTCTCAGAGTTCTGGCATCATCCGAGAGTACGGAACCACATCTTCAGGGAATCAAAAACTTTTGATTCGCATTCAAGAACCTGTATCAAAAAAAAGTATAGGCCTATATGCCATTTACACAGGGAAAGGATCCTTCAAAGTAGGGGATCGTGTTGTCCTTTCGGGAGAGCTTTTGCCATTGGAAGGGAACAAGGTTCCCGGTGGTTATAATGAGAAATTATATTTGCAAACCAAAGGGATAGACTACAAAATCTATCCTGATAAAATGGTGAAGGTGGGGGAGTCTAAAGGCTGTCTAGTTCCCTTTCAAAGGCTAAAGGAGAGGGTTTTCAATGTTTTTGACACAGTCCTACCCCAAAAAGAAAGTGGCATCGTTAAGGCCATGGTCACAGGGGAAAGGGATGATATCCACCAGGAAACTTGGGACTTGTATAGAAAAAGTGGAATAAACCATATTCTTTGCGTTTCTGGGCTTCATGTTTCTCTCTTTGCTCTATTCCTACATATTTTTATTGAGAAATATTTAAAACAAAGCAGACGTATGACTGCGTTTATCACCATTGGTTGTTGTATTGGCTTTTTGATTTTTACGGGCTTCTCACCATCGTCGGTAAGGGCGGTTATCATGATTGTTGTATCTTTGCTAGGGGTGATTTTATTCAGAAAAAGTGACTGGTTAAATAGCTTGGCATTGGCGGCCCTTGTTATTTTATTATTCCAGCCCCTCTATCTTTGGAATGCTGGGTTTCAGTTATCTTTTGTTACAGCCTTTGGTATTTGGGTAGGCCTACAGGTTATGCCAAGGGACAGCAGTAGGCTCGGGAAACTGAAACAGTCGGTAATCCTTTCCTTATACGCATCTCTGTTTAGTTACCCCCTTGTTGCCTATCATTTTTTCAGCATTTCTTTGGTGGGGGTATTTATAAACATTATAATTTTGCCCCTTAGTGGATTGCTTTTGTTTTTCTCTTTTTTTACTGCTGTGGCAGGGGTGATATTTCCGCCTCTGGCGGCAATTTCAGCAGGGGGTGTTTATGGAATATTAAAATTTTTTGAAATGGTTTGTTCCGTTGCAGTTTCTATTCCCAATAGTTACTTTTTGGTTGGCGCACCCTCTATCGTGTCAATGGTTTTATTCTATATGATTTTACTTATGAGTAGTTTTTATGGTAAGAGGTTCTGTCATCTGAAAGAAATACTTTGTGTCACCCTTATTTTAGGCTTTTCTCTTTTAGGAAATAGGCTAATATTCCAGAAGAATACAATCGCATTTTTAGATGTTGGGCAAGGAGATGCCACAGTGATTTCTACTTATGATGGTCGGGCCATTGTCATTGATGGAGGCGGATGGTTTAATCAAGAAATGGGAAAAAATACAGGGGTAAAAGTGGTGCAGCCTTATTTAGAATACTTAGGAATCAGGGAGTTGGATGGAATTTTCTTAACGCACTTCGATGCTGACCATATGCTGGGTGTAATAGAACTGTGTCAAAATGTAGCAACGAAGGGTTTATACTTATCTGAATACCCATACGCCGATAGGGAGAATTGGCAAGTTTTAAAAGAAATATTGGAAAAGGAAGATATAATGCTGTATACTGTGAAAGAAGGAGATACAGCGGCCTGGGGAAGTAATGGAAACATACAATGTCTCTATCCGCCTCGGGGTGTGAAATTTATAGGGAATGATGACAACCATGGATCCTTGGTTTTAAAATATGAGTATGGTAGTACCAAAACTCTATTCACTGGAGATGCAACGAGGGAGGCTGAACGGATTATGCTAACCAAAGGGGCGGATGTATCAGCCCAAATTCTAAAACTGGGACATCATGGCTCTAAAAATTCAAGCAGTGGGGTTTTCTTGGAGAAGGTTTCCCCTAAGGAGGCTATCATATCTTGTGGCGAGGATAACATTTATGGTCATCCTCATAAAGAAACGTTGGAAAGACTCCATGTACAAGGCATTTCTACGTATAGAACGGATAAGCAGGGAACGGTGCTGACAAAAATATCTCCAAAGGGCGGCTACACCATGGAAGCTGTTTTGGAAAGGGAATCGGTTTATGAAAGAATTAAAAAAACAATGGAAAAACGGTGAATTCAAGGGGTGCTATCTATTCTATGGACCCGAAACTTTTTTGATAAAAAATTATGAAAAAGCACTAATGGATGCAATTTTGCCCTCGGGTTCGGAGATGATGAATCATGATATTTTTGAAGAAAAGAGGGCAACGGCAGGGGGAATTATGGATGCTGCCCAAACCCTTCCGTTTTTGAATGAAAAACGTTTGGTTACAGTAAAACATAGCGGGTTTTTCCAAAAAGGAAATACAAAGGAAGAAGGGGAAAAGCTTGTTGACTATTTGGGCCAACTGCCTGAAAGCTCTTGTATACTTTTCATTGAAGAAAAGGTTGAAAAAAATACCCGTCTTTATAAAGCAGTAGTGAAAAATGGGGAAACTGTTGAATTTAAAACTCCTGGGGAAAAAGAGTTGGCTACATGGATTAAAAAAGAGTGTACCAAAAGTGGCGTGGCCATAGAAAATAGTGTGATTCAATTTTTTCTCCAAACCATAGAAAATGATATGGAGTCAATCCAACGGGAGTTGCAAAAACTGTTATCTTATAAAGGGAATGAAGGTAAGATTGAAGTTGCAGATATTCATGAAGTGTGTACACCATCCCTTGAGGCAAAGGTTTTTGACTTGGTGCGAGCAGTGGCGGAAGAAAAGCCTGAAAAGGCAATTACCATTTATCGCAACCTTTTGTTGATGAAAGAATCTCCGTATATGGTACTTTCTTTAATTACAAGGCAATTTCGCTTGATTTTAATTAGTTCTTTGCTCTCAGAAGAAGGCGTTGCAAACAGCCAAATTGCACAGAAATTGGAAATTAGAGATTTTGCTGTAAAAGAATATATCAGGCAGGCCAAGCGCTTTTCCAAAGATGGATGGAAGATGGCTTTGGAAGACTGTTTAAAGACGGATTTGGATATCAAAATGGGGCGGGTTGCAGAGGCAGCCGCAGTTGAACTGCTGATAATGAAGTACAGTAGTAAAGTTTAGGGCTAGGGGGAGCCTTCATCTGGTAGGTGAGGGGGACTTCTAAAAATTTGATGATGATATTAGAGAATGGTATATTTATGATTTTAACGGGTATCAAGGTTTTGATGCCCGTTTTTAATTTGGATAAAAAATTGAAGATGCCTTCTTTCTGTTTTATCCAACTAGGTATCCATGATAGATAAGTGATTCTGTATTTGTTCAATTTTTTCTGAGAAAACAAACTAAGAATTAAAGGAAAAAAATAGTAAGGCGGATAACCTAAGATTACCGCCAGAAGTTTTATGATTCTACATTGTAAGATTGTATAATATTGTTTGCTACTTCCATTTTGCTTTGCCTTTGATCCATAGCGTGCTTTTCAATGTAACGGTGTGCCTGTGGTTCTGTCATATGTAAATGCTGAATCAAAAGGCACTTGGCACGGTGTATGGTACGAACTTCCGTAAGCTGTTTTTGTAACTTTCTGTTTTTCTCTTGCATTTTTGCAAAACGATTTTGAAAAGCATTTGCGAACTTCATTGTTCGTTCGAACTCTGAACGCTTAAAGGGTTTAAAAAGGGTAAGTATCCCAAATTCTTCTACGCTATATTCTTTTATATTTCTATATGATTCTGGCAGCAGCAAAATAATAGCAGCATCTGTTCGATTGGTCATAAAAAGTGCTAAATCTTGAGCAGTCTCCATTGGAAGAGGAGCATTTATGATAATAAGGCTAGGGGTTTGGTCGGCAATTAATTCTTTCGCTTGCTTGCTATTGGAAGCATATAAAATTTGGCAAGCAGAATAGCAGTCTAAAAGGGAAACCAAGCTTTCCTTTTCCGTTTCTTTTCCTGCTATAATCAATACCTGATTCATAAAGCTCCTCCTTTCGTTTTAATACATTGTAATATACGCATCTCTTTCAGCACCAACGGAAACATATTTTATAGGGCACCCAACAGCCCCCTCAATATACTTGATATAAAGAAGGGCTTCCTTTGGTAAGTCTTCAACACTACGGCAATGGCTAATATCGCAGTTCCAACCCTTCATCGTTTCGATAACAGGTTCCGCTGAATTTAAAACGGAAGCATAAGGAAATTCAATGACATCCTCCCCATTGATTTTGTATTTCGTGCAAACAGGAATTTCATCTAAATAGGACAAAACATCCATTTTCGTTAAAGCTATTTCACTGCATCCTTGAACACGAATACCATAACGGCTGGCAACAACATCAAAGGGGCCAACACGACGTGGTCTGCCTGTTGCTGCGCCGTACTCGCCGCCTGCGTCCCTTAAGGCCTCAGCTTCTTCACCAAAAAGTTCGCAAGTAAAGGGGCCTTCGCCAACACAGCTTGAGTATGCTTTCATAATACCAATGACACCATCCAGCTGTAAATTGGGCACACCCGCACCAATTGGGGCATAGGCTGCAATGGTGGAGGAAGAAGAGGTATAGGGGTAAATGCCGAAGTCAATATCCCTTAAAGCACCAAGCTGGGCTTCAAACATGATTTTCTTGCCTGACTTTTCAGCTTCTGTCAAATATATGCCAGTGTCAATGATGTTTTCTTTAAAGGGTGTACCAAAAGTGTCTAACCACTGTAAAATTTCTTCGTATTGAACAGGAGGTGCATGATAAACACCTTCAATAATCAGATTTTTATATGCTACTAAGTTTTTCAGTGTTTCAGGGTAGGAATCGGGATGAAGTAAATCCCCCATACGCAAGCACTTTTTCATATACTTATCCCCATAAACAGGAGAGATGCCTCTGCGGGTAGAGCCGTACTTGGCATCACCCAAACGGTCCTCTTCTAAACAATCCAAAAGTTTATGATATGGGAGGCAAATGATGGCTTTGTCACTAATCTTTAAGTTATCTGCAGTGACTTTAACACCTGCGTTAATTAAACGATCTACTTCGTGATAAAGGTGCTCCAAGTCGATTACCATACCGTTTCCCATAACGTTTACCACATCTTCACGCAAGATGCCAGAGGGCAACAGGTTTAAAACAAATTTCCCCAAATGATTAATTACGGTATGTCCTGCGTTGTTACCTCCTTGATACCTACAAACGATATCATATTCTTGTGAAAGCAGGTCAACCATACGCCCCTTACCTTCATCTCCCCAGTTGATACCAACGATAGAAGTCAACATGAAGAAAGCCTCCTTTGTATTTTAATATAAAAAATAATGATTGCTCTTTCGTCTTATATAGAAATTTTAATAGCGTTTTTAAAGAATGTCAATAAAATATACATTGTATTATTATGCTGAATTTTAGAATTTAAATACAGAAATTTAATATTTATATCCATATATTTAATGGAAAATCAGGAACAATTCGCCTATCAGATTGACGAAGATTTGAAAGTATTTTGAAAAACAAAAACCATAGTGGAATTTTATGCACTTTAACAGAATTTTTGCATATCAAACATGGCATTGTAATTTTTTATACCTACTATCAATAATCCGATGAAAAAAGAACCGCTGACATTAAAATTTGTCAGCGGTTAAGGTTTCAATCAATTTTTGCTTTTCTTTTTCTTCTTTTCTTGCCCGGAGGCATCAAAAGTATGACCACGGCCTAGAAAGTAAGCCAATTTGACCATCTTTTTTTCTTCTGTTGTTAAATCTCTTTCCATTAACTCCGCAATATGTCGTAGTAAAGCCGGGGTGTTCGTCCGTGGGGGTTTCGGTATCGTAACCAATAAGGAATTTGGCTTAAAAACCGTTGCCGTAATTTCTTTTGGATGGACTATTTCAAATACTTTTGCAGTATAGATAGCGTCGTTCAAAGCATCGTGAAAAGGAGACTCTGCTTTTATATTCAGCTCTGTCACAGCGTTTTTTAGCCCAATGGCTTTTCCTGCTTCATAATTTAGGTATGCCGTAGCAAAGTTTTGTACATTCAAGTATTTATTGGTTATGCTATTGGTATCCAGCTTATAATAAAGTATGTTTCTAAATAAAGACTTAATATCATCAGCACCCCAGGTGCAAAGGATTGCATCCTCATCACCAATAAAGGTTATAAACTTTCGAAAAGCGTCGGTAAATTTTTGTTGGTCCTTCAATTTATCTTCCGTTAAACCCGTTATTTTTTCAACAAAAGGATGCAATCGGGGGTAAATTTGTGGTTGTATCATTGCATTAAATTCATCAATTTGTTGAAAAGATTTATTTAATTTTACGGCACCAATTTGGATAATTTCAAAAGGGCATTCAGCTACTGGTGCAACGGTTTCACCTGTTTTGAAAGGAAAGGACTGATTGAATTCTAAATCCAAAACGATATAACTCATAAGAATTCCTCCTATCTGAACCAAGTATACACTAATTTTCATACGAATGGAAGAAGCAAATTATCTTGTATCAACAGTAGGCAAGTGATAAAATGGGATAGACAATATGTACCAAAAGGAAAGGAGGCAGTTATGAAACTTTATTTTACTGATGAACAAAAGGCTCACGAGCGAAACAAAATTTTTTTGGAAGAGGATGATCTCCTTCTAGAAGGAGAATATGTTGAAGGCGAAGGCAGAAAATATATGATTTCAGGGGTAGCCACCATTGAAGGGGAAAGATACCACGAATTTGAAGTATTGTTTGAATTATCTGAGGATGTTTCCGAGGATCTGGAATCTATTATGAACACAGATTGGGAATGGTACGAGTTTAATTTTGAGGTATAGAGGAGGGTAACTATGGACAAGTTTAAATTTTTCATGCCTACCGACACTTTTTTTGGCCGCGGATGTATTTTAGCCAACAAAGAGGTGTTTTCATCACTGGGAAGCAAGGCAATGTTGGTTACAGGGCGTAACTCTGCAAAAAAGAATGGGGTTCAAAAGGATGTAACGGAAGCCTTAGATGCTTTAAATATACCCTGGGTTTTGTTTGATGAGGTGGGAGAAAATCCTGATGTGGAAACAGTGGAAAGAGCGGCAAAAATGGCTGTTTCCCAAAAAGCTGATTTTATGATTGGAATTGGCGGTGGTTCCCCCATGGATGCGGCAAAGGCCATTGCTGTTTTGGCTGCCAACCCTGAAAAAAGCAGTGATATATTATTTACTGAGCCAAAGGCAAAGGCTATGGCCGTTGTAGAAATTCCTACTACTGCGGGAACGGGTTCTGAAGTAACCCAATATTCCATTATCACAATTCATGAAAAACGTACGAAAAGATCAATTGTGCAAAAGGTTTTTGCTAAAGTTTCCTTCCTTGATCCGAAATATATGGATGGTCTTTCAGCGGAAATTACAAATAATACAGCTGTGGATGCGTTGAGCCATTTGATTGAAAGTTATTTGTCGGTAAACGCTAATTATATGAGTGATAAAATCGTTGAAATGGGTCTGTCTTTGTTCAAAGATTGCATGCCTGCTTTAAAATTAAGAGCTTACACAGAAGAAGTAAGGGATAAGCTTATGCTTGCATCTGCATTTGCCGGTGTGGCAATTGCACAAAGTGGAACCTCTATTCCACATTGCCTTGGGTATTTCCTGACATATGAAAAGGACATCCCCCATGGTAGAGCAAATGGTATGGTGACCCGGGCCTATTTGGAATTATTTCCAAAGGAGGACCAAAAGGTTGCCCAGCTGTTACATTGTTTGGATATGAACAACACGGAAGAGATGGGTGAATTTTTGAATGAGGTTTTAAATATTTCAGAAACATTTACCGTTGAAGAAATTTCTTATTATACGGATCGTACCATGGAAAGCCCTCAAAAATTAGCGACATTCCCCTATGCAGTTAAAAAAGAGGATATTTTCAAAGTATATGAAAAAAGTCTTTTGTCCTAGATGAAAAGGACAATTTCCAGTTCCTCTCTTCTTTCATAAGCTAATAGAAAAAAAGCGGAGGGGGATTTTATGCCCAGAGTATATATTAGCCCGTCTTTGCAGAATTATAATCTTTTTATAAATGGTGGAACGGAGGAAGAGTATGTCAATTTGGTTGCCGATGCCATGGACCCTTATTTACTTGCATCGGAAATTGAATTTTCAAGAAATGAACCGGGAATGACATTATCAGAGGTTATAAATGACGTGAATAGAGGAGACTACGACGTTTATTTTTCAATCCATACAAGTACAGCACCGCCTTCTATGGCGGGCCATATACAAGGAGCAGAGGTTTATTATTTTGTTAATAATCCTTACGGAAGAGAATTGGCTGAAATTATAGCTAAAAATCTAAAAAGAATTTATCCGAACTCTGAAAAAGTGAAGAATACCCCTACGGCTACCTTAAAAGAATTAACACGCACAAGATTGCCGGCTGTTTTAGTAGAGCTGGGGTATAACGATAATGAAGAAGATGCCCAGTGGATTAAAGATAATATTCGATCCATTGCCAAAGAGCTGTCCCGCTCTTTGACAGAGTATTTCGCAATTCCCTTGGGTGAACCAGAGGAGGATTGACGTATTGGGTTATGGCAATAGAGAAATGGATAAGAAACAGACATAAAGAGTCGTGTTGAAAATTATCTGGTTTGAAATAAGGAAGCGGAAATTACTTTTGGTAATAAAGTTTGCCTTTCTTAAAACAAAAACAAAGTTCAGGGAAAAGTTGAAACTAATTTTTGACATAGGAAAAGAACCGGCACTGCTACATGTCGGTTCTTTATTTTTCCATTGAATTAGAAATTCACTTTTTTGTCAAGCTGGCAATTTTCTCACGAATCATTGGGTATAGCAAAGCATATCCCGTATTACTTAAGTGAATACCGTCAAATTGGAAGAAGTCTTCAAAGGCTTCTTCTTTTTTTGCCCATAGAGCGGAGAAGAAGTCAATTACGGGGCAATCAAACTCCGCCGCAATCTTTTTTACTGACTCTGCGTAAAGCTCCACACGGTCTGAGGTGGTAAAGGGAAAAAAGTCTGTATCCACCACAGGGGGTGGCGTTATGAAGACAGGTAAGGTTGTCCCATGATTAAAATCTTTACCATGCTGAAAAGAAAGTACAAGTTCAGTAATGGAACGAAGATTTTTTTCATATTCTATCAAAGGGCGGTAATAGCCCTCAACTAATGAACAATCGTTTGAACCAAAGAAAATAGTCACAATTTGGGGTTTGAATATTAGTACATCACGTTCCAAACGTTCCAGAGCCTCTCTGGTGGTATCGCCGTTCACACCTTTGTTCATAATGCGCCACTTAGGAAAATCTTTTTTTAAGCAGGCAGGAAAAGCAATGTGATCTAAGACGCCGTAACCATAGGTAAGACTGTCTCCAAAAGCAACAATTGTAAAAGGATCCATTATGTATTACTCCATTTCATTAAAGGTTAGTTTTACTGGTTTTCGTCATCTGTTCCTTGAAAGAAGGGTGGTAGTGTTTTTTTATGACTTCTGCTCACAAAAGCCTCTTTATCGGAGCCAAAGAAAAATATACCCCATGGTTCTTTTGATTTATCCACATAGGAGATATTATCCAAGTTCACAATAAAAGAGCGGTGGGTTTGCACAAAGTTCTTTTCGGGGATTAATTTCCTTACCTGATATAAGGGGTACGGCACATGAATTGCATCACTTTTAAGATGCACGATGGATTTTTTCATGGCGCTTTCTACATATAGAATATCGTTATATGGTAGATTGTATAGTCCTTTTGGGGTATTAACCTGAAAAAACTTGCGTTGAGCTAAATGCATTTTTTGGTACATGCCTACATAATAATGTAACAGACTACTTAAGGCTTCTTTCTTTTCATTGTCAAAGGGCAATAGAAAACACTCACAAGAACGCCAATGAACAAAGGCAGTAATAAGAAATTCAATTTTAGTTGAAAAAAGAATTATTGGGGTGTGTTGGTGTTGTTCATCGCTTCTTAAGCTATAAATAACATTACGCACATTCATTAGGTCTTCCTCAAACCTAAAAAAGAAACAGTCAAATTCTTGTTGTTCAAAAAGAGCGAACCATTCTTCTTTTGTACTAGCACTGTAGACGTTGATTTGATGACACTTTTTACAGAAATCTTCTAAAAAATCCTGTGTAGTTGTGTCAAAAAATCCTAGCAAAATCGAAAACATTTTGGCACCTCTCAAAATTAATTTGAATTTTAGTTAAGTATATCACAATGCATGAACAAATAAAAGAGGAACTATACAAAAAATTGTAAAATATGGAAAAGAAAGTTGGTGCAACCTTGCAGAAGTTAGAAGAAATTTGGAAGTTACTCCCTGTTGATGTTGGAAAGCGTCTAAAAGAAGAAAATTTTTTGAAGGAGGAACAGATACAGGAGATACGCCTTCGTGCTTTAAAGCCCTTGTTTGTGAAAACAAATAAAAACAAATATTTCATAGCTGATGGCTATGAAAATTGGATTGTTACCAATAGACAGATTAAAGAAGCAGTGGAAAGGCTTGGGGGGTACTCCCTATATGCCTTTGAGGAAGAATTGAAGCAGGGCTACCTAACTGTTTCGGGAGGTCATCGTGTTGGGTTTTGCGGCAGGGCTGTGTTGGAACATGGGAAAGTAAAGACGCTACGACAAGTCAGTAGTTTAAACATAAGAATTGCTGGGGAGATTATAGGCTGTGGTGAGCAGTGGCTACCCTATTTGTTTGAGAATAACAGCCTCTGTCATACGTTGATTGTATCACCACCTGGTTGTGGCAAAACAACGCTGCTGCGTGATATTATTCGCTGTTTAAGTTACGGTCTTCATTGCAAAGAAAGTTACAACGTTGGGGTGGTTGATGAGCGTGGAGAGATTGCGGCGATGAAGGACGGTGTCCCTCAAATGGATGTTGGCCCTTGCACCGATGTACAGGAGAATTGCCCTAAGGCAGAGGGCATGCGTTTTTTACTCCGAAGTATGACGCCTGATGTCATTGCAGTGGATGAACTTGGGAAGGAGGCAGATTTTTATGGGGTTGAGGAATTGCTCCATGCTGGCGTAACGCTTATTTCAACAGTTCATGGAAATGATATGAATGGGCTTTTAAAAAATATAAAAATGAAAAAAATGATAGGGGAGATGGAAAAGGGAAGAATCCTGTTTCTTTCAAAAAAATGTGGAACAGGAACAGTAGAAGAAATTTGGGATGCAAAAGGAATAAAACAATACGAAAGAGGGGTGAAACCATGATGTTTCAGGCAATAGGTGCATTTTTGATCGTTTCTACAACAACCTTGATTGGGTATGCTTTAGGGGCGAGAGAAAAATATCGTTTAAAAGAGCTGGAAGAAATAGAGCGGGGTATCCTATTAATGAAAAATCAAATTTCCTATCTGGGAACGCCTTTGGCACAATTATTGGACCAAATCAGCTGGAAAACTGAGGGTGCAATTGGGCTGGCTTTTCAGGAAATTGCTGCAAGGATGGAAGAAAGGCAAGGGAATACTGCAGAGGAAATCTGGGAAAGCGTATGGATGGAGATGGGCAAAAAAACCTATTTAACGGCTGTTGATTTAGATGAGTTAATTGCCTTCGGTCGAACCTTAGGTTTTTTGGAAAAGGAACAGCAGGAAGGCAGTATGGATTTGTTTTTGTACAATTTGCGAGAAAGGGAAGAAAGAATCAAAAAACGTCTGGAGAAAAATGGTCGTTTGTATTGTAGTATGGGCGTTCTCGGCGGACTTTTAATCGTAATTACACTGCTTTGAGCATAGGGGGAGGAGTAGGTTATGGATATTAATATAGTATTTCGCATTGCGGCAGTTGGCATTTTAGTCGCTGTTCTGAATCAGGTTTTGATTCGAGCAGGCAGGGAAGAACAAGCCATGATGACTACGTTGGCAGGGCTAGTCGTTGTTTTGTTCTGGGTTATTCAGTATATTAGTACACTTTTTGAAACGGTACAGACACTGTTTCAATTATAAGGGGGTCAAGCCATGGAAATGGGGCGAATCATTGCTCTGGGACTGGTGGGCACAATTTTTGCAGTTATGCTAAAGAAGGAAAATCCCCAAATGAGCATTCTGGTTTCCGTTGTCGTTGGAATACTAATCTTTTTTACGGTTTGTACACCTTTAAGTGGTTTGATTTCCCTCCTACGGGATGCCGCAGAAAAAGCGGGGGTAGGCAGTGGATACTTTGGAATTGTATTAAAAATTATTGGTATTGCTTATTTGGCACAATTCGGCGCACAGCTTTGTGCTGATGCCGGCGAAGGGGCCATTGCCGCCAAAGTTGAGTTGGCGGGGAAAATTCTAATTATGGCGTCTTCTGCACCAGTTTTAACGGCACTACTGGAAATGGTTATGAATTTGGTATAGAGGAGGGGGGAGAATGAAAAAGCTTCTTATTACATTTGTTTTATTTTTTGTACTAATGCCCTCTCCTGTATATGCAGAAGAATCTGCAGGAGATTTGTTGGAAAGTCAACTAGACTCTTTGGGATTGGAGGAGGTGGACGTACGTCTTGATGACGGGACAAGTTTTTCCTCATTAGTGCGAGAAATTGTATCAGGAGAGTTTTCTTTTTCTTTTGAAGATTTACCCCAAACCATTGGGGAACTGGCTTTTGGAGAATTTAAGACCCAAAGTCGTTTACTTACGCAGTTGCTTTTAGTTGTTGTACTTAGTGCTGTATTAAAACAGCTTAGCGGCTCTTTTCATGGGAAATCAGTGGGGGAGATGGGTTTTTACGTATGCTATATGGTTTTGATCGTGGTTATCATCACTTCGTTTTATAGTATTTCCTCTGTGGTTGTTGAAAGGGTTGACCAGGCTTGTAAAGTATTTCTGGGTATGCTTCCTGTATTTTTGATACTTTCCGTTTCAGGGGGTAATTTTACCCAGACGGCTTTAATGGGGCCAACCATTATGGGGGGGTCTACGGTATTATCCTTTGGTATACGAGATTTAATTGTTCCGGCAATTCTTTTGGCGGTGGCCCTTGAAATGGTGGACCATATTTCGGAGAAACCTATATTATCCCGTTTTGCCCAGCTGTTTCGCCAAGGCATTAGCTGGACTTTAAAGGGAGCAGCCATACTTTTTATGCTTTTGTTGTCACTACAAAAGATTGGTGGCGGTGCACTTAACGGCCTTGCGGCGAAAACAGCAAAAATCGCCGTTGGTTCCGTCCCCATTGTAGGGGATGTGATGGGGGGAGCGGTGGAAACGGCGGCAGCAGTAGCGGGAACCTTAAAAAGCGGAACATTAGCGGCGGCAGCCATTTTTCTATTGTTATTATGTATACCGCTTTTAGTAAAGCTGACTGTAATTCTATTGGTTTTTAAAATTACGGCGGCGGCGGCGGAGTTTATTTGCGAGGAGCGGCTGGTTGATTGTATCAGTGCTGCAGGGGATTATACTGCATTACTTTTAGGTGTGGTTTTTCTGGTAGAAGGCATGTTTCTTTTTTCCGCCTTATTACTTTTAGGTGGGTTATAGAAAGGAGAATTGGAATGATGGAGGCTTTAAGTGCATATATAAAAACTATAACAGCTTTGACCATTTTTTCCGCATTAGCTTGTATGCTGATGCCTGAAGGCTCCTTTCGTAAGTATGTTGAGTTGGTTTTAGGCGTATTGGTATTAACTGCCGTTTTAAATCCATTCTTACGACTTTTCGGTACAGATGAAGGCCATTTGGAGCTTGGTTTGCTTCAAAATCAAGTTCGGCTGGAAAAAGTTTTCCTATCGGCAGAGGAGTATGAAGGAATAGAACAGCAGCGGGTGACGGCGGCATATGGTCAAGTGCTGGAGGATAGAGTCAAAGAGGATTTGGCAAAAAAATATAGTGAAATAGAATGGGTAAATATAACTTTTTGTCAAGATATCCAGGATGAAGATTACGGCATGATCGAAAGCATTACAATCGGTTGTAGCGATGAAAATGCGGAGAAAATACAGGCTTATGCGGCCAAAAGATATGGACTGCCTGAAGATGCAGTGGCAGTGGAAAAATGACGAAAGAAGGGTGACATAAGATGCAAAAAGACTTTTGGCGTGATTTGTTTCGGCCGGAAAATAAAAAGGCGAGCAATAACATAGTGTTGGCATTGTTAATTGGTGTGCTTCTTTTGGTTTTGGGAAAGTCACTTTTTCCTACGGAGGAAAAAGTGGTAGAGGTTAGTCATAAGGAACAGACAATCCAAGTACATAATCAAAGTGAGCGGGAAATGGAACAACGTATGGCAGAAATCCTTTCCAAAATTCAAGGAGCAGGGCAAGTAGATGTCATGCTGACCTTCAGTGCAACCACTGAAAGCGTAGTGGCACACGAAGAAAAAACGGAAGAAACCCGTTCTCAGGAGAATGGGAAAACCAGTGAGAATTTTCGCAAGGAAACCGCTGTAGTCATGACAGAGGATGGGAAGGGGAATACGTCTCCGCTGGTTTTGACAGAAAATTCTCCCCTGGTAGAAGGGGTAGTAATTGTGGCACAAGGCGGTGATAATGCCGTGGTGTGCAAAGCTTTAAATAGTGCAGCTCAGGCACTTTTAGATGTGCCGGCACATAAAATTGCTATATTAAAAATGAAATAAGGGGGAAAAAAGATGTTTGTCATTAAAAGAAATCAGGTAGTTGTTACAGCGCTGGCGGTTATGATTGCAGCAGCGGGGTACTTAAATTTTCAGGAAAGCAAGACATCGGAGGGAACGCAAACAGCGTTGCAACTTACGGAAGAAGGGGATGCGGCTGCCGTTGTGGCAGACTATGCAACTTTACCTGATGATGTTTCTGCTGATGAAATTGCTTTAGATCCCATTACCGCTGAGATTTCCGATACTACCGGCGATGGTGCCGCAGTATTTGTAAGTGCTGAGGCCATTCAGGAAGGTTCTCAATTTTTTGCAGAGGCAAAGCTGGACAGGGAACAGGCAAGAGCAAAACAAAAAGATATCTTAACTGAAATGATGAATAACGAAAATGTAAGTCAAGACCAGAAAGATAAATGTGGCGATAGCATGTTACAATTACAAGATCGAATTGAAAAAGAAACGGCGGCAGAAGCCATGATAGAGGCAAAGGGATTCAAAGAAGCCTATGTACGAATCGACGATGAAACCGTTGATGTTGTTGTAGATAAAGATTCCCTGACAGATGCAGAAGTTGCTCAAATTGAAGACATCGTAAAGCGGAAAACTGGCTGTAAAGCTGAACAAATCAGGATTAATCCTTTGAAGAAATGACATATTTATTAATTTAAGATTATTGTAATATTATACTTAAATATGTGTATAATACACTTTTGTTAAATAAGTAATATATTTTAATTTTAGAATTTCAATCAATATTTACTAATTTTTTAGGTATATATTCCTAAAAATTGCAAAAAATATGTTGAGGTTAAGCGGTCAAAACAGAGGGCATTGATCAACCAAAAAAACGGTTTTGCAGTTACGAAAATGCAGGTATCCCACTAAGAAGTCTCTTCTTTGGGGACTTGACAAAAGGGTGGCTGTGAAACCGCTGTTGGAGGGTTATGTTTTCTGATGGAGGCCGCTTAATTTTGTTTAATTATGTATGATTAAAGAGTGCATATTTATTTGCATCCCATTAATTTTTCTGATATAATGAGAGCCAACCAATGCTTATTGTGTATGAATTTTCTATGAGTGTATAGAACCATGTATAAAGAACGACAGGAGGTAAATGAAAATGTCTGAAAATAAAGTATTAGGTGGCCAAATTGAGATTGCTGATGAAGTGATTGGTGTCATTGCAGTGACTGCTGCCCTTGAGGTAGAAGGTGTTTCTGGCAATGCTTCTAAAGTGTTAGTAGAACTTTTCGGTAAAAAAGGTCAAACAAGATGTGTTAAGGTAGCGAAGGACGAGAACGAAGTTGTTCTTGATATGGATATAATCGTAAACTTTGGTACAAAAGTTCAAGTGGTAGCCGAAGCGGTTCAAAAGAAAGTTAAGACTGCGGTTGAAACCATGACAGGGCTCAGTGTGCCAGTTGTAAATGTTAGTGTTTCAGGTATTGTGAAAGAAAAAGCTGTTAAGATCGAAGAAGAACTATAAACAGTTAGTCGTCGGGATACCACTCCAAATTTAGGGGTGGTATTTGTCCTTTTAATTTTTGCGGAGGGTTTTTAAATTATGAGCCGAAGAAGTGCCAGAAAAAATGCGTTTTTCCTGCTGTTCCAGATGGATTTCAATAAGGCAGAAGAATATGAACAGGTGAAGGAGATTTTCTTTGCAGAAAAGGAAGAACCTGTTGAAGAAGAAGATAAAGACTTCATAATAAGTGAAGTGGAAGGAACGAGAAGTCATTTGGAAGAAATTGATGGCATCATTGGCGAGTATGCCAAAGGTTGGCATGTAGGACGAATGTCTAAGGTTGATTTAGCCATTCTTCGTCTGGCCGTTTATGAACTTCGCTTTAGTCAAGATACCCCTGTGGGTGTGGCCATCAACGAAGCCGTGGAATTGGCGAAAAAGTTTAGTTCCGACGAGGCTCCTGGTTTTATCAATGGTATTTTGGGTAAAGTAGCGGCAGTTTAATGGTGGAATAGTTTTTGGGTTCCACTTGCCCCTAGTCATGGGTGTTTTTGTGTAGTAATGGTAGTTTCATAGCAGTTGCCTTTTGGAAGATAGAACCAAGTCTGTATAAAATGTTGGGAATTTCTAGTGCCTTGGCTAATATTAACCGCAAAGTAAAGATAGCCAATTCAATTCCTAAGGTTATTACATGATAAGGTTATAATTCTTATTAATGGCAATTAGTACCGTCAAAAGGAGCGAATATATGATTGAACCAAAGGTTTTTTCTGTGGGTCAAATAAACAGGTATATTAAAAACCTCATGGAAAACGATTTTATACTAAGCAGCCTTTTGGTGAAAGGCGAAATATCAAATTTTAAAGCCCATTCAGGGGGGCATCTTTATTTTAGCTTAAAAGATGCATCTGGGGCAATTTCTTGCGTTATGTTCAAGCAAGAAGCATACCGTCTACCCTTTGTGCCTGAAAATGGTATGAGTGTTATTTTATATGGGCATGTTTCTTTATATGAAAAAACTGGCCAGTACCAACTTTATGCCGAGATGATGGAACCTGTTGGGTTAGGCTCTTTGCAACTTGCTTTTGAGCAACTAAAGGGAAAGTTGGAAGAAGAAGGGCTTTTTGATGAAGATTTTAAAAGAGAACTGCCCTCTCATATAGAAACCATTGCCGTTATAACATCTCCCACTGGGGCAGCGGTGAGAGATATTATTCAAATTGCAAAGCGTAGAGACCCAAGGGTTAGGATTGCCATTTTTCCTGCGTTGGTGCAAGGAGAAAAGGCTGCCGACGATATTGTTCAAGCCTTAAAGCTTGTCAATGATTGGGGAAAGGCCGATGTAATTATCCTTGGTCGCGGTGGTGGCTCCATTGAAGATTTGTGGGCTTTTAACGAAGAAAAGGTTGCTAGGGCTATTTTTGCCTCGGAAATTCCGGTAATTTCTGCGGTTGGCCACGAAACGGATTTTACTATAGCAGATTTTGTTTCCGATTTACGGGCACCTACGCCATCAGCGGCGGCAGAGCTGGCTACCCAGCCTTTGATGCAAAAAAATGAAAAGATAGACCAACTTGAGATTCGTTTGTTGCGAAATGTTTTGGCGGTTTTGGAGGATTCTCAGCGTAGGCTGATGTATATAAAAGAACGTCCTGTATTGAAACGCCCTTTGGAGGGCATTCGCAATACCCAGTTACTTTTAGAAAGTATAGATTTAGACATGGCAAAAGCCATAGACCAAAAGTTACTTCGTTTTGGCCAAAAAATTGGCGTTGCTGAGGCAAGGTTACACGCTTCTTCCCCCTTGGCGGTCATGAAGCGGGGTTATGTCTTGGCATCAAAGGATGATGGAAAGGCGATTGTTTCTGTCAATCAAGTTGACATAGGTGAAGTCGTTCATTTGAGACTTCAGGATGGTCAAGTAAAAGCAAAGGTATTAGAAAAGGCGGTGATGGCCCGTGGCAAAGAAGAAGTTGACATTTGAACAGTCCATGGAGCGGCTGGAGGAAATTGTTGAGACATTAGAACAAGAAGAAGTTTCCTTGGATGAAGCAGTGGCTTTTTACAAAGAAGGGTTGGCTCTTTCTGCATTTTGCAAAGAAAAACTGGCTGTGGCCGAGGGAGATATCCTCCTATTGCGTAAAGAAGCGGGCTTGTGGCAGGAAGAATCTTTTCAAACAGAGGAGCAGGAGTTATGATGGATTTCAAAGAACAAATGAATCGATGGATTCAGTATATAGAATTGAGTTTAGAAAATTATATTCCAAAACAAGGGGAGTTTCCTCCCGTGATTTTTGATGCCATGAGATATAGCCTTTTGGCTGGTGGAAAACGCCTACGCCCTATGATGGTTTTGGCGGCTTGTGAGGCAGTTGGCGGTGACAAGAAGGAGGCTGTGCCTTTTGCTTGTGCCATGGAGATGATCCATACCTATTCCTTAATTCATGATGATTTGCCCGCCATGGATAACGATGATTATCGTAGAGGACGATTGACAAATCACAAAGTTTTTGGCGAGGATATGGGGATTCTTGCAGGGGATGGCTTGCTGCACAATGCCATGGAAGTGATGGCGGATGCTTGCTGTTTAAACCCTTGTTACAAAACAGTGGGGGCAATGCAAGCCATAGCCCATGGAGCAGGGATTCACGGTATGCTTGTTGGTCAGGTGGTGGATGTATTTTTCGAAGGGAAGCCTTTAGAGGCTAAAACCCTTGATTTTATTCATTTGAATAAAACTGCGGCCATGATTCGTGCCTCTTTGAAAGCAGGGGCTATTTTAGGCGGCGCGACGAAAGAAGTCGTTGAAAAGTTTGCATTAGCAGGAGAGAAGATCGGCGTGGCCTTTCAGATTTTAGATGATATTTTAGATGTGACAAGTACCATGGAAGAATTGGGGAAGCCCATTCATAGTGATGAAAAAAATGAAAAGACCACTTATGTGACCCTTTATGGCATTGAAAAGTCCAGAGAGATTGCTTGCAAACTTTCCGATGAAGCAGTTGCCATTTGGGATGAACAAGGAGAAGGTTGTGCGTTCTTAAATGATTTAACAAAATATTTAACGAAACGTACCTATTAAATATTTGACCAACAACAGAAGGAAGATGGTAGTATGGGATTTCAGGAAATTACATCCAATGTACCCTTGTGGGCGGCAATGATATCATGGGCCATTGCGCAAGGAACAAAGATAGTTTTAACACTGTTTATTGAGAGACGCTTTGATGCTACCAGAATTGTGGGGACAGGAGGCATGCCCAGCTCCCATTCCGCATTGGTTATGGCCATTACTTTTAGCGTAGGGAAATATAATGGTTTTGCTTCACCCTTATTTGCTGTTGCTCTGATTTTTTCCTTTGTTGTTATGTATGATGCCGCGGGGATTCGAAGAGCGGCAGGAAAGCAAGCAGAAATTTTAAATATGCTGATTGTGAAACATCAATTGCCAGATATGGAAAAAGTGAAGGAGCTCTTAGGGCATACGCCTCTAGAGGTTTTCGTAGGAGGCATCTTAGGGATCGTAGTGGGTCTCTGGGTATAAGATTGAAGAGAGCAGGTGAAATTGTGGGGGGATTATTAGACAAAATCCAGACCACTGGAGATATTAAAAAATTGAAGAAAGAAGAGTTGGAGCTTCTTTGTAGGGAACTAAGACGGTTCTTATTGCAACATGTTTCCAAAACTGGTGGCCATCTAGCCTCAAATTTAGGGGTAGTGGAGTTAACGGTGGCATTAGAATATATCTTCAATCTTCCCCAGGATAAAATTGTATGGGATGTGGGGCATCAGGCCTATATCCATAAAATACTAACAGGTAGAAAAGAAGGCTTTACGACGTTACGACAATTGGATGGACTAAGTGGTTTTCCAAAGCCAGAAGAAAGTAATGCAGATGCCTTTGCGGCGGGACATAGCTCTACCTCTATTTCTGCAGCATTGGGAATTGCAAAAGCCAGAGACTTGCAAGGGAAAAAGGACAATGTAATCGCAGTCATCGGCGATGGCTCTATGACAGGTGGTCTTGCCTATGAGGCTTTGAATAATGCGGGACGGGATAAAACCAATTTGATTATTATTTTAAATGATAATCAAATGTCCATTGACCATAACGTAGGTGCAATCAGTAAACACCTGAATAGCCTTCGTACCAGCGATCCCTACCGAAACCTTAAGAATAACTTTAAGGATTTTAGAGATAAGGTACCCGTTCTTGGGAAAGTAACTTATCGGGTTTTAGAAAAGGTGAGAGACAGCGCAAAGTTGTTATTTTTGGAGGGTGCTGTTTTCGAGGAATTCGGATTAAAATATTTCGGCCCTGTGGATGGTCATAATATAGAGGAAATGCTGGAGTTATTCCAGAACGTAAAGGATACAAAGGAGCCAATTTTAATTCATGTGAAAACTGTGAAGGGAAAAGGATATGTGCCTGCGGAGAAAAATCCGGGGCCATTTCATGGAGTTGGTCCCTTTGATATCAAAACAGGTAAAAGTATCGGAAAAAGCAGTGATCCTAGCTGGTCTACAGTTTTTGGCAAAAAAATGGTGGAATTGGGGCATAAGAATCCCAATGTGGTGGGCATTACCGCTGCTATGTGTAGTGGAACGGGGTTTGAGGATTTTCACGCCACCTTCCCTGAACGTTTTATAGACGTGGCCATTGCCGAGCAGCATGGTACTACCTTTGCCGCAGGCTTAGCAAGCCAAGGCATGGTGCCCGTGTTTGCAGTATACTCATCCTTTTTACAAAGGGCCTATGACCAAGTGATTCATGACGTTTGTATGGAAAACCTTCATGTGGTTTTTGCCATTGACCGAGCGGGGATTGTTGGTGCAGACGGAGAGACACATCAAGGTGTCTTTGACCTGTCCTTTTTAACCCATATTCCAAACATGACGGTGCTATCACCTAAAAATGCTTGGGAACTGGAAGAAATGCTGGAATATGCGGTAAATGAATGTAAGGGGCCTGTTGCCGTACGCTATCCTAGGGGGACGGCAAATACAGGCTTTCAAGATGAAAAAGCGCCGATTCAATATGGAAAGGCGGAAGTGATTGAAGAAGGTACTGGCATTGCGATTTTGGCGGAAGGACATATGCTTCAGGCTGTGAGTGAGGCTGTGGAATGGTTGAAGGAAGATGGATTCACGCCAATGCTGGTGAATATGCGGTTTATTTCTCCGTTAGATAAGGAACTTTTAATCGAAATTGCTTCAAAGTGTGATAGGATTTTCACTGTGGAGGATAACCTTCGCAAAGGTGGTTTTGGATCCAAGGTTTTGGAGTTTTATAGTGATGGAGGATACCAGGTTGCGGTTTCCAACTTAGCTTTCCCTGATAAATTTATAGAGCAAGGCTCCCAGAGTCAACTTTTTGCCCGTTATGGTTTAGATGGAGAGGGTATATACAAAACGGTGAAAGAAAAAATAGGAGATAACTATGGCAGATAAAGAAAGACTGGATGTCTTACTGGTGGAAAAAAACCTAGCGACATCTAGGGAACTGGCAAAAGCATATATTATGGCAGGAAATGTATACGTTGACGGTATGAAAGAAGATAAAGCTGGCACAAAGTTTCCCGTTACAGCTGAAATTGAGGTAAAGGGCTCGCAAATGAAGTATGTAAGCCGTGGTGGATACAAACTGGAAAAAGCCATCGACGAATTTGGAATTTCTTTGGAAGGGAAAATCTGCTTGGATATCGGAGCCTCCACAGGTGGATTTACCGATTGTATGTTACAAAATGGTGCTGTAAAAGTCTATGCCATTGATGTTGGATATGGCCAGTTCGCTTGGAAATTGCGTACCGATGAGCGAGTTGTGTGTTTGGAAAAAACCAATGTGCGTTATGTAACCCATGAACAAGTACCCGATGAGGGGGATTTTGCATCCATTGACGTTTCTTTTATTTCCCTTACCAAGGTATTGCCTGCTGTTTTAGGGGTTTTGGGCGGAGCCGGTCAAGTGGTATGCTTAATTAAGCCCCAATTCGAGGCAGGCCGAGAAAAGGTTGGTAAAAAAGGTGTTGTAAAAGACATAGGGGTGCATAAGGAAGTAATAGAAAAAATTGTGGACTATGCATTTGAACAAGGTCTTGGTGTTTTAGGCCTTAGCTTTTCCCCAATTAAGGGGCCAGAAGGAAATATTGAGTATTTGATATATTTAGATAAAAAATACGAAGGAATGACCAAAGAGGAGGTAACACTCCTTGTGGATGAGGTTGTGGGGAAATCCCATGAAGTACTATGATGGGAAAAGAGGTAGTATATGCAAAAAATCGGATTGATTCCCAATATTGAAAAGGATAAAGACTTAGCGGTAACCAAGCGTTTGGTACGACACTTATTAGATAAAGGTTGTATCCCACAGCTATCGGAAAAAGTTGCCCAGTTAACAGGCCTTGAAATGTATGCCAGAAAAGAGGCTGAAATATTTGAACATTCGGATTTTATTATCTCCCTTGGTGGCGATGGAACGCTGTTGGGCGTTGGCAGAAAGGCTTGCCAGTATAATACACCCATTCTAGGGGTGAACCTAGGCACTTTGGGCTTTCTAACAGCAGAGGAAAAAAACAGAGCAGAGTATGCCATTGATCGAGTTTTAATGGGGCAATACAAAAAAGAAAAACGTATGATGCTTCAAACGTCCATCGCATTGGAGGATGGGCGAATCAATGGGATTACTGCTTTAAATGATATTTGCATTACCCGTGGTTTATTGTATAAAATTTTGGAATTCAACGTATTTGTTAACGATGAATACGTAGACACACTACGAGCAGATGGTGTTATTATCTGTACGCCAACAGGATCCACAGCATATAACTTATCTGCAGGGGGGCCTGTTTTAAAGGCGGACGCAGAGATTATTGCAATTACGCCCATTGCGGCCCATACCTTAGGCAGCCGTCCCATTGTAGTTTCTGCTGATGATGTGATAACGGTGGAAGTCAATCCAAGAGAGGATACCGCATTTACCATTAGTGCGGATGGGCAGGAAAGCTGGAGTTTAACAGGAAAAAAAGTTGTACAAATTCGTCGAGCAAAGGTATATACAACCATCATTAAAACAAATTCGCAGAACTTTTACGACGTTTTGCGTCATAAATTATCAAGATAAAATATATGGCAGAAGAAAAGGGAGGCGTGGGCGATGAAGATTGCCAGACATGCAAAAATTCTTGAATTAATTGAAAACTTTGATATTGAAACTCAGGATGAGTTAGCTCAAAGACTGTGCGATGAAGGGTTTATGGTTACCCAGGCTACAGTTTCCAGAGACATTCGAGAAATGAAATTAACAAAGATTGCTACGGAAAAAGGGCGACAGAAATATGCTATTATCACTGGTAATGATACGGAAATTACAGAAAGATTGACTCGTGTATTCAAAGAAGCAGTGGTGAAGATGGACTATGCACAAAATATTATTGTCGTTAAGACATTGGAAGGCATGGGAATGGCAGTGGGCGTTGCCTTGGATAATATGCAAAATACAGAAATTTTAGGCACCATTGCAGGGGATGATACGGTTTTCTGCGTGGTACGTACCCACAATCAAGCAGCCGTAATCATTGAAAAGTTGTATCGCATTATCCATAGTGCATAAGTGCCGATAGGGGGGAATGGCTATGCTGGAAAATCTTCATATTAAAAACGTGGCGTTGATCGAGGAGTGTCAGGTTGCTTTTGGCTCAGGCTTAAATATTTTAACAGGAGAAACGGGTGCAGGTAAGTCTATGCTCATTGACTCACTTCAGTTTGCTTTAGGCGGAAGAATGGGCAAAGACTTCTTGCGAAAGGATCAAAAAAAGGCATTGGTCGAGGCTCTTTTTTCTGTAAAAGACCGTGGGTTTTCAACGAAATTAGAGGAAAGCGGAATTGAACCTGAGGAAGATGGAACTGTATTAATCACCCGTACTCTGAATGACGGGGGGAAATCCGTTTGCCGTATCAATGGTAGTATCGTGACGGTAACGATGTTGAGAGAATTAGCTACAGATTTAATTGATATTTATGGACAGCATGAGCACCAATCCCTTTTAAGCCCATCTAAGCATATTCGTTTATTGGATCGCTTTTGTGGTGGTAGATTTGATGAGGTGAAAGAGGCCTATACCAAGAGCTTCGAAAAAAGAAAAGAAATAGACAAGCAGCTGGAAGAATTAATGGGGAATGAAGCCCAGAGAGAACAACGTCTGGATATTTTAAATTTCCAAAAAGACGAAATTGAAAATGCTTCGCTATCTGTTGAAGAAGAAGACGAACTGATTGAAAAGAAGAAGCGCCTCATGCATATGGAGCGTTTGATTCGTTTGACCCTAGAAAGTGCAAGCCTTTTATACGATGGTACGGATGATGTGCCTTCTGCTTGCGATAACCTAAGCAGTGCGGTTTCAAACATAAAAGAGTGCTCTAGTTTAGATTCAACGCTAGAAGGCTATTATAATGACCTAGAAGACATCTATGCAAGGCTGGAGGATATCTCAAGGGAAGTGAAAAGATATGCCCAAAACTTGGAAGATGATCCCGATGAATTAGAAAGAGTAGAGGAACGTCTTCAGATAATATATAAAATGAAACGAAAGTATGGCGGTAGTGTTGAGGCAGTTTTACGTTTTTATGATGAAATTGTCAAAGAGATTGATTTCTTCTCCAATAGCCAAGAACGAGTTGAGAAATTAACTGCCCTAAGAGAAAAGGAACAGCATGTGCTTGAAACTGCGGCAGAGGAATTGACGGCTCTGCGTGAAGAAGCGGCATCAAGAGTTGCCAAGCAAATTGAAGAGTCCCTAAAGGACATGGAGATGAAAAATGCTAAGTTTTACATACAAGTGACCCCTCGGGATGAATGGAATAACATGGGCAAGGATAAAGTGGAGTTCTTGATTTCTGCCAACGCTGGGGAAGATTTAAAACCCCTAGCTAAAATTGCTTCAGGGGGCGAAATGAGCCGTGTTATGCTGGCGTTAAAGGCAGTTTTGGTTGATGCGGATGAAATAGAGACATTCATCTTTGATGAGATTGATACAGGTGTCAGCGGCAGAACTGCGGCTAAAGTAGGACAAAAGATGAGCGTTATTGGAGAAAAACGCCAAATACTTTGCATTACCCACTTGCCCCAAATTGCTGCCATGGCGGACAAGCATTTCCTAATTGAGAAAGAAACCATAGGCCATCAGACCATTACTTCGGTGAAAGGTTTGAACGAGGACGATGCTGTAGCTGAGGTTGCTAGATTAATGGGGAGTGCCACAATTACCAGTGCTACATTAACTGCTGCTAGAGAACTGCGGGCGGGGAAGAAGACTTTACAAAAATAAAAAGAAAATGAAAAAGCGACATATCCGCCTATGCGAATAAGTCGCTTTTTATGTTATTATAGTTTAAAGTCTTCAGGTTTTTGGGCAACCTGAAGAGAAGAAGAGGAAAAGCTGTTGGAATCGGAATAAGGGTCGCTAATGGAACCCTCTTGGCGAGTTAATAGCCACTGGATATAAAGGAGTAACTCTTTTTTGCTTTTCTCTTCAAGCATTTCAAAATAATCAATAAAAATTTCGAAATCATCGGTTTTTTTATCGGGTTCATAAGGACGGCGGATTTCATTTACACCCAAAAGATAATCCATAGATACATTAAAAATAGATGCAATTTTTTTTAAATCAGAAATGGAAGGTTGATTATGTCCAGATTCATAGTTTGAAATAGCAGTTGCCCCGTAGGTTAATTCTTTTGCTAAAGCTGCTTGCGTCATTTTTTTTTCTTTACGAAGCTGTTTGAGTCTATCGTGAAATTCCATAAAAACACCTCATTACAGTAGAGTGTATATACTAATAAAGTAAATTTTTTCCTTTAAATAATTATAGAGTGAAAAAGGGTAATGGGAAAGATGTAATCATAAAAAAGGAAATGTATAAATATAAAATCCATGAATCGTGGATAAAAGTAAAGTATTTATGACTTATGTCATTTTAATTTTTCAGAATCTATTGACAAGTTATGAAAAAAATGATATTTTAAAATCACATAAAGCATATCAGAATACTATGATATAAAAAGACGCCGAAAGGAGCATTTTTATGGCAACAAAAATATATATGGACAATGCAGCAACAACCCCTGTAAGAGATGAGGTACTCAATACAGTTATCCCTTACTTTAAAGAGTATTACGGCAATGCATCAAGTGTGTATAGTATTGCAAAAGAAAGCAAAAAAGCATTAGAAAAAGCCAGAGAACAAGTAGCAAAAGGCATCGGCGCAAAAACAGACGAAATATTTTTTACTGCTGGTGGATCCGAAAGTGATAACATGGCCCTTAGAGGTGTTGCAGAAGCCTTAAAAGGGAAAGGTAACCATATTATAACAACAAAAATTGAACACCATGCAATTTTGCATACCTGTGAATATTTAGAGAAGCAAGGTTATGAAGTAACCTATTTATCCGTAGATGAATTCGGTAAGATTAGTTTGGATGAACTTGAAAAAAGTATTCGCCCAGAAACAATTTTAATTTCGGTTATGTTTGCAAATAATGAAATTGGCACCATTCAGCCAGTTGCTGAAATTGGTAAGCTAGCTCGGGAAAAGGGCGTTTTATTCCATACAGATGCAGTGCAGGCTGTTGGCCATGTCCTTGTTGACGTAGAAGAAATGAAGATTGATTTGCTCTCTTTGAGCGGCCATAAATTAGGTGCGCCAAAGGGTGTGGGTGCAATTTATATACGAAAAGGAGTTCCTGTTCAGCCTTTGATTTTTGGTGGTGCTCAGGAAAAGAGAAAACGTGCAGGTACTGAAAATATCCCTGGCATTGTTGGCTTAGGAAAGGCAGTAGAGTTGGCAGTGGCAGATATGGAAGCTGAAACGAAGCGTTTGGTAGAGTTAAGAGACAAACTGATCTCCGAAATTCTGGCGAAGGTTCCTGAGAGTCGCTTGAATGGTCACCCTACAGACAGACTTCCCGGTAACTGTAATATTTCTTTTGCTTATATTGAAGGCGAATCTATGTTATTATTGTTAGATGCAATGGGAATTGCAGCTTCCAGTGGATCTGCTTGTACTTCAGGCTCTTTGGATCCATCCCATGTATTGATGGCAATTGGACTGCCTCATGAAATTGCCCATGGATCTTTAAGACTGACTTTGGACCGCATCAATACACCAGAGGACGTGGAGTATGTTTTAAATAAAGTTCCCGATGTTGTTCAGAAATTAAGGGAGATGTCCCCTTTATATGAAGAAGTAATGAATAAAAAGGTATAAGGCAAGGATACGAAGGAGGAAACTCATATGGAATACAGCGAAAAAGTAATGGATCATTTTATGAACCCTAGAAATGTTGGTGTAATTGATGATGCCAGTGGTGTTGGTCTTGTTGGCAATGCAAAATGTGGCGATATCATGAAGGTGTATTTAAAAATTGAAAACGGGCGTATTGAAGATGCAAAATTTAAAACGTTCGGATGTGGCGCTGCGGTAGCAACAAGTTCAATGGCAACGGAATTGGTAAAAGGCAAAACAATTCAAGAGGCTTTGGAAGTTACAAACAAAGCGGTTATGGAGGCTTTGGATGGTTTGCCACCTGTGAAGGTACACTGTTCATGTCTTGCAGAGGAAGCCCTTCATGCAGCACTTTGGGACTATGCACAAAAGAATGAGATTGAAATTGAAGGCTTAAAACCCCCTGTAGAGGACGTTGATGAGTTGCATCATCATGGGCATGAAGAATAAAATTGAATAAGGCAATGAAAATAACGACAATTCTAGTAGTTGTCGCTATTTTTTTGCTTTTTTATTAAAAAATTTAAGCTTGCGTATGATATCGTCACGGGACATAAGTATATCGCCTAACGATATAACGGAGGTGGATATAATGTCTAATGGAGAGATAGGTGCTTTGACAGAAGGTGTTTACTATATTTTAGTGTTCCTAATTGAGCCTTTACATGGATATGGAATCATTCTAAATGTAGAGAGGCTGTCAAGGGGAAGATTTTTGTTTCATAAAAGAAAAAGAGTAAGCGTACTATATTTATGTTTCTTCATTTATTCAAGGCTGATTTATCCTAAAAATATCCAATTAAAATATTGCTTTTTCGTATAAAGTGACGAAAATATTTTTTTATTTGTAATTTCGAAGGGAAATCGGCACATGTGAAGAAAGTTAATATATGTATATGTTGTTAAAAAATGATATTTGTAATGCATCTATACACCAGCGGCATTTTCGCCATTAAAATTGAATCAGGAGGTTGGTATTATGAAAAATTACACTGCAGACAAAGTAAGAAACGTAGTTCTATTGGGTCACAGCGGTTCCGGTAAGACAACATATGCCGAAGCAGCTCTCTTCTACTCCGGTGCGACTAAGCGCTTTGGAAAAGTTGACGAGGGCAATACCGTTAGTGACTATGAAGCAGAAGAAATTCGTCGTAAGGTATCAATCAACACATCTGTATTGCCCGTTGAGTGGCAGGATACGAAAATCAACTTCCTAGATACACCAGGTTATTTTGATTTCATTGCCGAAGGAAAAATGGCAATGAGCGTAGCCGATACAGCTTTGATTATGGTTTCGGCAAAATCAGGCGTTGAAGTTGGAACGGAAAAAGCTTGGGAACATACAGAAGAAATGAATCTTCCTAGATTTTTTTTCGTAAACCAAATGGATGACGAAAATGCAGACTTTGAAAAAACATTAGCAGATTTGAGAGAAAATTTTGGTAAGGCAGTTGCGCCCCTACAAATTCCTTTTAACGATGAAGACGGTAAGTTTGTCGGATTTATTAATTTAATTAAAAAAGATGCAAGAAAGAAAGTAAGCGGCAAGTTGCAGCCTTGTGAAGTGCCTGCGGATAAAGTTGACGAAGTAGAAATTCTCCGTTCTATGTTAGTCGAAGTAGCTGCTGAAAGCAGTGAAGAATTGATGGAGAAGTTCTTTAATGATATAGAATTAACGGAAGACGAAATTTATGATGGTTTACTAGCGGGGATTGAAAATCGTAGTATTGCCCCTGTGATGTGTGGCTCTGCAACTTTAGGTTATGGTGTAAAATTACTTATGAATACCATTGTTCGCTTTACGCCTCCTTCCATAGAAGCGAAGAAAAGCTTCCATGCAACGGTTGATGGAACGGAAACCTTGCTTTCTAGTTCAGAGGAAGAAAAGTTCTCGGCCTTTGTATTCAAAACAATCTCTGACCCATATATTGGTCGCTTAAACTTGTTTAGAGTTATGTCAGGCAAACTGGATCCATCTATGACTGTTTATAACGTGGAGAAAGACACTACGGAAAAGGTTGGTCATCTTTATATCGTAAGAGGGAAGGAACAAATTGAAGTAAGTGAATTACATACTGGGGATATTGGTGCTTTGGCGAAACTTTCCAATACATCTACCCAAGATACCTTAGCTACGAAAGATCATCCCATTGTAATACCGAAAGTTCCTCTGCCAAGCTCTGTTCTTTCCATGGCTATTCAGCCTAAAGGCAAAGGTGATGAAGATAAGCTTTCTGCAGCATTATCAAAAATCAGAGAAGAAGACCCAACTCTTAAAATGGAAGTAAATAAAGAAACAAAGCAGACCATACTTTCAGGTATTGGTGAACAACAGCTTGAGGTAATGATTAATAAGTTAAAAACAAAATATAAAATAGAAGTGGATTTGTTAGATCCTATTATTCCTTTCAGAGAAACTGTGAAAGGAAAAGCCTCCGTAAGAGGCCGTTACAAGAAACAGTCTGGCGGACATGGCCAATTTGGCGATGTTGTCATAGAATTTGAACCCAGTGGTGACATGACATTACCTTATGTATTCGAAGAAAAGGTTTTTGGCGGTTCTGTGCCAAAGCAGTATTTCCCTGCTGTTGAAAAAGGCTTGCAGGAATGTGTACTAAGTGGTGTTTTAGCTGGTTATCCTGTTGTTGGATTAAAGGCTACCTTGACAGATGGCTCCTACCACCCTGTAGACTCCTCGGAAATGGCCTTTAAAATGGCGACGTCAGTGGCCTATAAAGAAGGTGTTCCTCAAGCAAAGCCTACGTTATTAGAGCCAATTGAGCATGTTGAAGTATTAATCCCCGAAAAGTACATGGGCGATATCATGGGTGACATTAACAAGCGTAGAGGACGGATTTTAAGCATGGATGCTGTTGGAAACAAAAAGTGTATCGTTGCAGAAGTCCCTACTTCAGAGATGCATAAGTATGCAACAGATTTACGCTCCATGACACAAAGCCGTGGGGATTATACCCATCGCTTTGAACGCTATGAAGAAGCTCCAATGGAAATCCAGAAAAAGATCATTGAGCGTAGGGCGGCAGAAAAAGAAAAATAAGTTGTAAAATAGGAATGTTTATTGTTGAATATGTAGACACTTACCATGGAAAACTTGCAAAAAGTGAAGTTTTTATGGTAAGTGTTTCTTTATATAGGATGAAAAAGTTGAGCATCTATCCAGGTTGCTATATTTCAAGTTATAGCATGAAGGAACCCTTTTGGTGCAAAAGTCACTGACAAAAAAAAGAATTTATGATAACATAAAAGCAATAGGGAAATGTTGGCGGCATTTTGCGTTAAGTTCCATCTATTATTTTTCCTAGTGTTTTTTCTTTCGTAAGATTCCGTTTTAAATACTTCAGGTTTGATGAATAAGTATTTTCCTATGATTTCGTATGACTTAGTTAAAATTGAGAAGAATAATTTACATTGGTTTGAAGAGTTAGGAGGTCTTTATATGCTTGATGTTGCAATCATTGGTGGTGGCCCAGCGGCACTATCAGCGGCACTTAATTGTCGTCAGAGAAACAAAACTGTTTGTGTTTTCGGTAGGAGTCTGGATAGCTCTCTGTTGTTTTCTGCTGAAAAAGTAGATAATTATTTAGGGATGCCTGACGTAAATGGCGAGGAAATGTTAAATCGTTTTTATGCCCATGCCGTGAAAAATGGTGTGGAATTTCAGGAGTGTCGTGTGAGCCAAATTTTAAATGTTGGTGAGCACTATATGATTAATGCGGAAAATAATTTTTTTGAGGCGAAAGCCGTTATTTTGGCAACAGGCCTTAGTAAAAGCAAAGGTATTTCTGGTGAGATGGATTATTTAGGAAAAGGCGTTAGCTATTGTGCCACTTGTGATGGAATGCTCTATCGAAACAAAAAAGTTGTTGTGGTTAGCGAGAATGAAGAAGGGGAGGCAGAGGCAAATTTCTTAGCAGATATTTGTAAAGAGGTCCTCTATGTCCCTTTATATAAAGATATCGCCCATCTTAAGGATAATGTAGTGGTTTTGGATGCAAAACCGAAAGCAGTACTTGGACAGAGCGATAAATTAACGGCACTTGAAACAGACAAAGAGACAATTTCCTGTGATGGTATTTTCTTTGCAAAGAACACCATGCCACCAGATAGCTTGGTATTCGGTCTGAAAACAGATGGGAAAAATATTGAAGTTGATCGACGTATGGCTACAAATTTGCCTAACGTATATGCCGCTGGTGATTGTACAGGGACTCCTTACCAAATTGCAAAAGCAGTAGGGGAAGGTTTAGTGGCAGCACTGTCTGCTGTTTCCGATATTGATAAGATGAAGAAAAAATAAAAAGACTCCCTTTAGGCAAAGTAGAATCAAGGGGTATAAACATGAATGATGCCCCTGGTGTTTTGGGATACTATTTTATTAGATTTCAAAATACAATATGCCTAGAGGGATTTATTTTTGCTGGATTTTAAGGCTTAATCCATAGGAAATTAGCAAGTAATCTTTTTTAAAACATTAGGTTTTTGAAATGGAAAATATAATAAAAATGAAAAGTTGAGAAAACAAAAGAAATCCTTAGTAAAAATAAAAAAAACTCTCAAATTTAAGAAAATTTATTGTAATTTAATCCAATTTCATATAATATAGCTAAATATAGTGTTTGAATATTCTATGAAAAATGCTAATATAATATCAGAAATCAGCACTCATGAAAGATGAGTGCTAACAGATACAAACAAGGAGGTATAAATATGAAACTTTCACCATTAGGAGATAAGGTAGTATTAAAGCAGTTAGAGGCAGAAGAAACTACAAAATCGGGCTTGATTTTAACTTCTCAGTCAAAGGAAAAGCCACAAGAAGCTAAGGTTGTTGCAGTAGGCCCCGGTGGTATCGTTGGCGATACAAAAATTGAGATGGTTTTAAAAGAAGGAGATCATGTTATTTTCTCCAGATATGGCGCAATGGAAATCAAATTTGACGGTGAAGAATATCTGGTTATGAGACAAAATGATATTTTGGCAATAGTAAAGGACTGATTTTAGGAGGCGTTAGATATGGCAAAAGAAATTAAATATAGTGCAGAAGCCAGAAGTTTAATGGCTGCTGGTGTAGATAAGTTGGCAAATACAGTAAAAGTTACATTAGGCCCTAAGGGACGTAATGTGGTTTTGGACCGAAAATTTACAACTCCCTTGATTACAAACGATGGTGTAACCATTGCAAGAGATATTGAATTGGAAGATCCCTATGAAAATATGGGTGCGCAGTTGGTAAAAGAAGTTGCTACTCAGACAAACGATGTTGCTGGTGATGGTACTACAACTGCAACGGTTTTGGCCCATGCAATGATTCAGGAAGGTTTGAAAAATATTGCTGCTGGTGCAAATGCAATCATCTTAAGAAAAGGTATGCAAAAAGCAACAGAAGCAGCAGTTGCTGAAATTAAAGAAATGAGCCAGGCAGTTACAACGAAAAAGCACATTTCTAACGTTGCCGCAATTTCCGCAGGTGATGATGAAGTTGGTGACATGATTGCAGATGCAATGGAAAAAGTTACAAACGACGGCGTTATTACCGTTGAAGAATCCAAAACCATGAAAACAGAGTTGGAATTGGTTGAAGGTATGCAGTTTGATAGAGGCTACTTATCTTCCTATATGTCTACTGATATGGAAAAAATGGTTGCTATTTTAGAAGAGCCCTTCATCCTTGTAACAGATAAGAAGATTTCCAATATTCAGGAATTGGTACCTATTTTGGAACAGGTTATGCAGGCAAACGGCAAAATTTTAATTATCGCTGATGATGTGGAAGGCGAAGCATTGGCAACTTTGGTTGTTAACAAATTAAGAGGCACATTCACATGTGTTGCTGTAAAAGCACCTGGTTACGGCGAAAGAAGAAAAGCTCAACTTGCTGACATTGCAGCATTAACAGGAGCTCAGGTTATTTCTGAAGAAATTGGTTTGGAATTGAAAGATGCAACATTAGATATGTTAGGCCGTGCGAAAACTGTACGTGTAGAAAAAGAAACTACAATCATCGCTGACGGTGCTGGTGTGAAAGAAGAAATCCAAGGCCGTATTCATCAAATTAGAACTGCAATCGAGGAAACAGATTCTGATTTTGATAGAGAAAAATTGCAGGAAAGACTTGCAAAACTTTGTGGCGGCGTTGCAGTAATTAAAGTTGGTGCGGCGACTGAAACAGAAATGAAAGAAAAGAAACTGCGTATGGAAGATGCGTTAGCGGCAACCAGAGCGGCAGTTGAAGAAGGTATTGTTGCCGGTGGCGGTACAGTTTTGGTTCATGCCATTGAAAAAGTAAAGGTTGCTTGCGAAAACTTAGTAGGTGATGAGAAAACCGGTGCTGATATTGTAATTAAGGCTTTGGAATCACCCTTGCGTCAGATTGTTGAAAATGCAGGCTTGGAAGGCTCTGTAATAGTAAACAAAGTAAAAGAAATGCCTGCTGGTACTGGTTTCAATGCTTTGACTGAAGAATATGTGGAAATGGTAGAAGCAGGTATCCTTGACCCAGCAAAAGTAACAAGAAGCGCATTGCAAAATGCAACATCTGTTGCATCTACGTTCTTGACAACAGAAGCGGTTGTTGCTGAATTGCCATCGAAAGCACCTGCAATGCCTGATCCTGGAATGGGCGGCATGGGTGGTTACATGTAATTTGGATATTTGTCAGACAAATTTACGTCCTGATTTCAGAAAGTTAAATTAGTTTAAAAACCTCTATCTTTTGATAGGGGTTTTTTTAGTATTATTTTTGATTTTTGTTCTTGTGAAAAAGGAGAATTCTTGTGGGGAAGCCCGTGTATATAAGGCTCAAACACGTGAAAATTCAGGCCTTTTTCTGTTTTTTTACTTTAAACTACAATTATTTTCTATAAATCTGTATAGTATTTTCGAAATAACTAAATAATAATGAATAACCTTAGTTTTGATCAGAAAACTAAGGGTGAAATGAAAATAATTTTAGTAAAAGGCCATTGGGCTTGATAAGAATTGATTAACATAAGAGTGATATTTTGTATTTTTTAGCCGATTTTTTAATAAATGTCTCTGATTCGAAAACAAATGTGCAATTTAAGAAAAAAATGTCCGCCTATTAAAAACTTTTTTCGGATTTTCTATTGACTTTGTATAAAAAGTTCATATATAATTGCCTTACTAAGACAAAAAGATTTTTCATTCAACATTTTTTTGTGTGAATTTACAAGATTATATGGAGGGAGAGGTAAGTATGTTACAGGCGTTCGATATTATCGGGCCGATTATGATTGGGCCATCCAGTTCTCATACTGCCGGTGCAGTTCGTATTGGTAAATACGCACGTTCTATTTTAGGTACAACTCCTGTTTCTGCTTTGATACGGTTTAGCGGTTCTTTTGCAAAAACGTATAAAGGCCATGGTACTGATAAAGCCGTTATTGCAGGCATTTTAGGTATGGAGACAGATGATGAGCGTATTCGTACCAGTTTTGATGTGGCTGAAGAAGAAGGGCTTAAATTTACCTTTGAGGAAACTGAGATTGATGGGGCACACCCCAATACAGCGGAAATTATTTTGAAAGATGCCGCTGGAAAAGAAGCCTTAGTCCAAGGGGCGTCCATTGGTGGCGGTAATATTATCATTAATAGAATTAATGATACAGTTACTTCGATTTCAGGAAAGTCAGATACATTGATTGTTCCTCATGAGGATGTTCCAGGTATGGTAGCAGTTGTTTCGAATATTCTCGCTGGGAATGGAGTGAATATTCACGGTTTTTCTCTTTGCAGAGATCACAAAGGTGGAACGGCAGTAATGACCATAGAAATTGATGGAAACATCGACGAGTCTATAAGTAAAGTCATTTTAGAACAACCCAATATTTTGGCTGCGACAGTTTTAAAAGCGATTTGATTTTCAAAAACATACAACGGGGATAGAACATTCTTTGTAGGGCAAGTGTGCAAAATAGCAGGAAATGAAATTTCCTTATTGTATTGTTTTTTGTTAAACTATCTTGAAAATGGGGTGTTAAAATTGAAATATGATTCTTTATCAGTTTTGGTAAAGGAAGCGGAAAAACAAAATCTACCTCTATGTAAGCTGATTTTAAAAGATCAGGCAGAGGTGGCAGAAACCGAAGAAAAGGTACTGTTTGAAAACATGAAACGTTCTTTCACAGTCATGAGAGAGTCTGTTGAAACGGGTTTAGACCCACACGAGCGTTCTGCCAGTGGACTAACAGGTGGGGATGCATTTAAAATGAATGAGGCTGTAAAGGCCAATAAAAACATTTGTGGAAAAATTTTTGGGGAGGCTATGGTAAAAGCCTTAGCAGTATCTCAAACCAATGCTTGTATGGGCAGGATTGTTGCTGCACCTACAGCAGGAAGTTGTGGTATTTTGCCTGCAGCCTTAATTACAATCTCCGATGATAGAAATATTCCTAATGATGATGTGGTTATGTCACTGTTTACAGCATCCGCCGTGGGCATGGTGATTGCAAACAAAGCAAGCATCGCCGGTGCGGAAGGAGGATGCCAAGCAGAGTGTGGTGCGGCTAGTGCAATGGCAGCCGCCGCCTTGGTTGAGCTTTGTGGGGGAACTCCCAAGCAAAGTGAGCATGCTTGTGCCATCGCCTTGAAAAATATTTTGGGGTTAGTATGCGACCCTGTAGCAGGCTTGGTAGAAATACCTTGTATCAAAAGAAATGCTATGGGAGTTGCAAATGCTTTCGTAGCAGCAGAGTTGGCCTTAGCTGGAATAGAGAGCGCAATTCCTGCCGACGAAGTGATTTATGCAATGAAGAAAATTGGGGAAGCCATGTCTCCTACGTTGAAGGAAACAGCAGAAGGTGGCTTGGCGGCAACCCCTACAGGTAAAAAGCTTTGTGAGAAAGTATTTGGTAGTTGTCAAAATTGCAAGTAATAACTTAATATTTTGTTTTTCTTTCGTACAACCAATGTAACCGCAATAATAACTAAACAAAATAGGAGAATTGATAAAATGAATAATTTATTGCAAAAATGGAATGATATCAGCTTAGTTAAGCGTATTATAGCTGGTCTGATTATCGGTGCTATTCTCGGTGTCGCAGTACCCTCTTTATCGGTTATTGGTATTTTGGGTGAGCTGTTTGTTGGCGCATTAAAAGGTGTAGCGCCAATCTTGGTTTTCTTCTTGGTAATGAGTTCTTTGGCTCAGCATAAGAAGGGTGCAAAATCAAACATGGGCTCTGTTGTAGGCTTGTACTTAATTGGTACTTTTGCTTCTGCTTTAGTAGCAGTAGTAGGTAGCTTCTTGTTCCCTGTAACTTTAACTTTGACAGAAGCTGCTGCAGGTAATGCACCTCCTGATGGTGTAGGCACTGTAATTAAAACTCTGCTTATGAACGTAGTTCAGAACCCTTTATCATCTATTGCTTCCGCTAACTATATTGGTATTTTAGCTTGGGCTATTGTTTTTGGTTTGGCATTGAAACACTCTTCCGATGCTACAAAAACAATGTTAAGTAACTTCGCAGACGCAATTTCTCAGGCAGTTAGATGGGTTATTGATTTTGCTCCATTTGGTATTTTGGGTCTGGTATATGCAACTGTTTCCACAAATGGTTTGGATATCTTCAAAGATTACGGTATGTTATTGGCATTGTTGATAGGCTGTATGGCTGTAATCGCTTTTGTGGTAAACCCTCTGATTGTTTTCTTAAACATCAGACAAAATCCCTTCCCATTGGTATTTAAATGTTTAAGGGAAAGCTTTATTACAGCATTCTTTACACGTAGCTCTGCTGCGAATATACCAGTAAATATGGCACTTTGTGAATCCTTAGGTTTGGACGAAGATAACTACTCCGTTTCCATCCCTCTGGGTGCAACGATCAACATGGGTGGTGCAGCGATTACAATCACAGTTATGGCTTTGGCAGCAGTAAACACACTGGGTTATACTGTTGATATTGGCACAGCTTTGATCCTGAGTATTGTTGCGGCGATTTCCGCTTGTGGTGCGTCTGGTGTTGCTGGTGGTTCTTTGTTGCTTATTCCTTTGGCTTGCTCCTTGTTTGGTATTTCCAATGATCTTGCGATGCAGGTTGTAGGTGTTGGTTTCATCATCGGCGTTGTTCAGGATTCTTGTGAAACTGGCTTAAACTCTTCTACTGACGTATTGTTTACAGCGGCAGCTGAATTCAAGCAGTGGAGAAAAGAAGGAAAACCTATTAAATGGTAAGATTCAATTCATAGATAATAATTGGTTGTACGAAAAATAGATTTTGGCAGTATAACAAGGGTGTTATTGCTGAAAACAGAAGAGATGTACAAATGGGCGGTGGAATTCACCGCCTATTTTTTATATAACGAAAAACCCCGCACAGGGAAGTTGTACGGGTTATGGTATTATTTTTCAACTTCTTTTTCACTTACTACCTCTTCATAGGCTAACTCAATTGCATCTTCTGCCTCTTCTTTGTCTTCGTCTTCTGTTGGCTCAATGGTAGTTTGTTGTGTTTCTTGATTAAAATTTTCTATTACCGTGGATTGCCCTTCCTCTAACTCCAGCTCTCTTACGCAACAGTCTTCAAGGGTTAGATTTACGTCATCTAAACACACTTCCTCGCCGTAGGTGTCATCCTGCTGCCAAAGGTCCTTGCAAATCCCACTTTCCGCCAATGCACTTAGTTTTAAATAAAGAAGGTATTCCAATTGGGATACATTGGCAATGGTTTTGTTTACCTCCCTGTTGGCTGCTAAGATTACATCAATGTCAGAAGATTCGTTGATAATTTTTTGCATTTTTTCTCCTTCGCAGTTTAAAATAAGGGCAATTCCTGCTTCTACCAAGGCGATGGATTCCAAAATGGCGGCACAAGCATCCCCCAATTCTTCAGGGGTGCAACAGCATTCATCACAAATATTAAAGTTGCACTGACATGGTTGGAAAGGTAGGCGGTCTAAAAATAGGCGGCACCGAAAAATATAAGGATAACAGCCCTTTTTTAACATAAAGAAATCCAAGTAGATTCGATCATCATTTTTCACACAAGGATTAAACAAAATATTTTTAATACGATTTTCATGGCTAATGGGGTATGAATATTTAACAATGCCCTCCCTATCTAAGATATAGATATACTGCTCATTATTTTTTACTCCGCTCATTACAAGGTTTGGACAAAGGCTTAAAATGCTGGTGATTTGCATGTAATTTGATTTGTAGAGTAAAAGAGAATGTCCATTTTCCTTGTTGGTTTGAATAATGCAGTTGCAATAAGAAATTATCAAGCTGTCGGAACAACAGTTATAGGCAATGCCTGTGATATCCCCCATACCATCTTGGTGACCGTAGATTATGGCGTAGTCAATTTCGCACATATTACAATTAAGTTTAAAAACGACATTGCTTTGTTTTTTTGTTGTTGCCCAAAAGCAGTGATCATTTTGGTCATAACAAATGCAGTCATATTCCTTACATGTGTTGAAACATTCAGCGATGTAGAAGCGACAATCGGTTTTAATAATTTCACAGGAGCACTGGACGGTAAAGTAATAAAAACATCCATCAAAAGCGCAATTATTATATTTTCTGGCACAAGTAATGGAGAGAGCGATGGAATCGGTCAGCTCAAACAGTTTCATGGAACCTCCCCCAATGGATAGATTCAGAGTCATTACTATATGATATGAAAACTTCAGTGCATTGCTAATCCAATTTTAAAATGTGTTTTTTTCCGTGAAAAAAGAAATATCGCCAACCTTTTTATGGTGGCGATACTTCTTACAGGACGCGATAAGTTAAGTTGGGAAAGTAAAAATAACTAAACTTAGCTGTTAATAACCTTTCAATACGAGTCACAGTGGTTTCCAAGGAACTTACTGATTTAATGACAGATAAAGCATACTACCAGCAAGTTCTTGTAATACCACTGTTTGAAATTATGGTTACCCATTGAATACTTCCCTCTAGAATAAAAATAAGTTCGAAGGATTTTTAGTGGCATAATCAGGCTGTTTTTTCGTTGTTTTTGGTTGTTATACTACTAAAAACAAGCATGATTATGCCAGTGGTAATGCTTGGTTGTGTTTTGGTTGGATTACATAAGCTGGTTATGTTAGTACATAGTATGTTGATGTGGCAAACTTGTGATTAGGAATTTTTTGTTTTCCATGAGGTTTAGGTATAATCCTGCCCATATAAGTGCTGCTACTTCAACGCCTGAAGGCACATTGAAAAAATATATCCTATGCACGATTGACCTGACTAGCATTAAAACGGTTTTATTAAAGTACTAATTTTTATTATGAGTAAAAAATATAGCCTTATAGCCAAAGCAAATATACCTACCGCCTGCATAAACAGGTGGTTTTCAAGCTAGAGTACCAATAAAAAACAGACATAGGAAAAACCTATGGTTTTTATATGTCTGTCATGTTTTCTATGGAACTATAACTTTAAAATTATCCATTCTGACGAGGATAAATCATATTTTCTTCCTTTATACAGGATAAAATATCATCTACAAATTTCTTGCATTCAATTTTGGTGATAGCCAAGTTATGGTCTAAGTAATTTCCGCACATTTCTGACTTAGCCGCAGGAATTTCCTCTGAGAAATTGCTCATATACTCATAACATTCTTTTATAATTTCCGCTACATCCTTTGATTCCAAGTCACCTTTAAAAATGGCATACATACCGGTGCGGCATCCCATGGGGCCAATATAAATGGTTTTCTCAGCCCAGATGGGGTGGCTGCGAAAGAAGGTCGCCATCAAATGCTCTATGGTATGCATAACGGAAGTATCTAAAACCATTTCACGATTGGGTTCTTTCATGCGAATATCAAAAGTTGTTAAAACTCCGTTTTCGACGGTATCTTTTCTGGATACGTAAATTCCTCTTAAAAGTGTATCGTGGTCAATGCCAAAGCTGGTTACGTCCATAATTATCTCCTTTTCTCTCAATCAGTCATCAAATAAGGTCATTCTACCCGTTTTCATAGGGAATTTCAAGTATAATTTCTATCGTTGGGGTTGATAGTTTACGGATTTTGCAGTAGAATGTTTTAATATGCATACAAATATACTATGGAAAAGGGGAATTCGCATGGCAAGACAAATAACAAGAGATGAAGCTTGGGAAATACTAACAAAATATAACAAAGAATCTTTTCATCTTCACCACAGTGAAACTGTGGAAAGTGTAATGCGTTATTTCGCAAAAGAACTTGGCTATGGTGGTGAAGAAGAGTTCTGGGGCAACGTAGGCTTGCTACACGACTTAGACTTTGAAATGTATCCAGATGAGCATTGCATAAAATGTCAGGAGATAATGAAGGAACATGATTTGGACGAGAGATTGATTCATGCAGTAGCCAGCCATGGTTACGGAATTTGCTGTGATATAGAACCTACCCATGAAATGGAAAAGGTCCTTTTTGCTGTGGATGAATTAACAGGTTTGATTGGGGCAGCAGCTTTAATGCGTCCTTCTAAAAGTGTGCAGGATATGGAACTTAAGTCATTAAAGAAAAAATTCAAAGACAAGGCTTTTGCAGCAGGCTGCAGCAGAGATACAATTAGACGAGGCGCAGAGCAGCTAGGTTGGGAATTAGATGATTTATTGATGAGAACTTTGGAAGCCATGAAGGCTGATCCAAGATACTAATGGTTTTTTGAAGTTGTAGTGTATTTTCTTTCAAACAATTCTCGAAAATAAGACTATGATGTTAGACTGGCTTAACCTATGATGAATTTGAACAATAAAATTGACTTTTAATGGTATCTGTGAATTTCATAGATACCATTTTTTCTAAAAAAAACATCTATATTACAGTAATATTTTTATTATGATGGGACACAATAAGATTGAAACCAAAACAAAGGAGGGAAACAACATGGAAAAGTGTAACGAATGTATTAGATGTACAGTTGAGCAATGTAGACATCATCACAACACAAAAAACTACTGTACCCTTGATGCGATTCAGGTAGGTACTCATGAAACCAATCCTTCAATGGATCAGTGTACTGACTGTAAATCTTTCAATTTAAAGTAAGATAACCGGTTATTTTTTGATAGCGGGCATCTTTTTATGTTTTCATAAAAGGGCGCCCGCCTTTCTTTTGTTCACTGAAAAAATAAAGTGGTTTTTTATACCGTGTTTACAAAATCGAAGGATTGGTGTATATTATTTGTCTAAGGTGGATGAAAAAACACAAGTGAAAAGATTGTACCCAATGATTTAAAAGTAAAACAATATTTACTTTAAATTTTTTCCTAGGATAAGCTGCTTTAGCGTAGAATAGAAGTGGGGTGATTTATTTATGAAAGTTTATTTAGTGCGCCATGGTGAAACAGACTGGAATTTGCGGGGAATGTTTTATGGATGGACTGACTGTGATATCAATGAAAAGGGAATTGCGCAGGCCATGAATTTAAAAAATTTCTTCAATACCATTGAGTACGATAAAATTTACGCAAGTGATTTGCTGCGTGCAGTACATACAGCCGAGATTATTGCTTCCGACAAAAAGGTAGAAGTAGCAAAGGATAGCTCCTTTCGGGAGTTGTTTTTCGGTGATTGGGAAGATAAAGAAGGGTCTTACATACGAGAAAATCATAATGAAGAATTGGACCTTTGGCTAAAGGAGTGGAAAACTAGCTCTTTGCCTAATGGAGAGGCTTTTCAAGATTTTTATCAAAGGGTAACAGAAGGATTGGAAAAAGTAATCCGTGATAACAAAGGGAAAACAGTGGTTATTGTTTCCCACAACGGCCCAATGAGTGCCATGCTTTGCTACTTAACAGGAGCTGGACCCGATGGGTTTTGGAGATTTTTTTCTGAACAAGGCTGTTACAGTTCGGTTTTAATTTCCGATAAAAAAACAACAATTGAGAAAATCAACTGTCCTGTTATATAGTTTAAAAAAAAATCAGTCTGTAAAGGAAAAGTACTTGACAGCCTGATTTTTTTTTAGTATGATTATTCAGGTAGTTGTAAAGTGATTTTACTTTACAGGGGGAATGAAGATGGTTGAAATTTTAAAGCTGACTTTGCTCTATGATTTTTACGGCGAGCTTTTGACAGAAAAGCAAAAGCAAGTGTTCGAGATGCATTATCAGAATGATCTTTCACTTTCTGAAATCGGAGAAGAACTCTCAATCAGCCGTCAGGCTGTGCGAGATCAATTAAAGCGTACAGAAAAAATATTAATCGGATATGAAGAAAAGCTTCGTTTGGTAGAGCGTTTTCAAGAACAGCAAAGGGCTGTTCGAGAAATGAAAAGTATCCTTGATGAAATTGGAACAGGAGAAATCAGCAAAGAAACAACACAAGCCATTACCACAATGAAGAAAATTGCAGACGCAATATTATCCTAGATAGGAGGGTGCTCTATGGCATTTGAAAATCTTTCCGTTAAGCTGCAGGAAGTATTCAAACAACTCCGCGGGAAAGGCGTTTTAACCGAGGATGACGTAAAGGTTGCGATGCGAGAAGTGAAAATTGCACTTTTGGAAGCAGACGTAAACTTTAAGATTGTCAAGGATTTTATTAAAAAGGTTACAGAGCGTGCCGTTGGCGTTGAAGTATTAGAGGGATTAAACCCAGGTCAACAGGTCATTAAAATCGTTAATGAAGAATTAATTTCTTTGATGGGTAGCACCCAGAGTAGATTAACTTACTCTAACCGTCCACCCACAGTATATATGATGGTAGGCCTGCAGGGTGCAGGTAAAACCACCAGTAGCGGTAAATTAGCAGGCCAGCTTAGAAAGCAGGGCAGAAACCCCCTTTTGGTAGCTTGTGACATTTATCGTCCAGCCGCAATCAAGCAGTTACAGGTGGTAGGCAAAAACTATGGTATCCCTGTTTTCGAAATGGGCACCGAAGTAAATCCCGTTGAAATATCAAGAAAAGCTTTAGAATATGCGGCAGAGCAACATCATGATGTGGTTCTGATCGATACCGCAGGACGCTTGCATATTAATGAAGAGTTGATGCAAGAACTGCAAGACATTAAGACAACTGTAAGACCACAGGAAGTTCTTTTGGTGGTGGACGCTATGACCGGTCAAGATGCCGTAACCGTAGCAGGTAGTTTTGATAGCCAATTAGGTGTAGATGGTATTATTATGACCAAGTTAGACGGTGATGCCAGAGGCGGTGCCGCTCTTTCTGTCAGAAGTGTGACCAACAAGCCAATTAAATATATCGGTATGGGCGAAAAAATGGAAGACCTTGAGCCCTTCTTCCCTGACCGAATGGCTTCCAGAATATTAGGGATGGGGGATGTCCTCTCTCTGATTGACAAGGTGCAGCAAAATATTGACGAGCAGGAAGCAATGGAGATGCAAAAGAAAATGCGCTCCAACGAATTTACTTTAGAAGACTTCCTTGTTCAGATGCAGCAAATTAAAAAGATGGGCCCTCTGAAAGACTTAATGGGGATGATTCCAGGGTTGAATGGGCTTAATTTGGAAAAGGCTATGGATGGTGTTGACCCCTCAAAGGAAATGGTGAAAGTAGAAGCCATTATCCAGTCTATGACCAAGGAGGAGCGGGGAAACCCCTCCTTACTGAATGGCCCAAGAAAAAAACGTATTGCCAATGGATGCGGGAGAAGCATTGCTGAGGTGAATCGTCTGCTGAAACAGTTTGAAGAAATGAAAAAAATGATGAAGCAGATGAACAACATGCAAAAGGGTAAGAAAGGAAAACTTCCTTTTTTCCGATAAAGTAACAGATCGTGCGTTTGAAACACTATCTGTTATACAATAGTTTTAATTTTTTAGGAGGTGAAATGACATGGCAGTAAGAATCAGACTGAAAAGATTGGGTGCGAAGAAGGCTCCTTTCTATAGAATCGTTGTTGCGGATTCCAGAACATCCAGAAACGGTAAGTCCATCGAAGAGATTGGTTACTACGATCCTACAAAGGAACCCGTTGTTCTGAAGGTTGACGCAGAAGCAGCTAGCAAATGGCTTAACACTGGCGCACAGCCTTCCGAAACTGCAAAGGCTCTGCTGAAAAAAGCTGGCGTAATCGGCGAATAATCCGAAGGCGGGAGGCTTGACTATGAAAGAATTATTAGAAGTCATTGCAAAGAATCTTGTGGACCAGCCGGAAAAGGTTCAGGTAACTGAAACGGAAAATGACCGTGCATTAGTACTGGAATTGAAGGTAGCCCCTGAAGATATGGGCAAGGTTATCGGGAAACAGGGAAGAATTGCAAAAGCAATTCGTACTCTGGTGAAAGCATCCGGCGTACATGAGGATAAAAAAATTATTGTTGAAATCATTCAATGAAAATTTACCCTGATTCATTAGGGCAAATAAAGGCGTAGACAATGTCTACGCCTTTTGTAAAAAGTGCAGTTTTTTTGAAAGATAAGGAAATAGCAGATAGATTATTCCCTCTTTGGGGATAATATCTAGACAGGGACTTCTGACCAAAGCCTTTTTGTGAAAATTACAATTACGGCTGGTGATGACCCTGCCTTATTTTCATGTTTGAATAAATTTATTTATTTCGAGGTGTTTATGGAACAGTATTTTGAGATAGGAAAAATCACTGGTACTCATGGAATTCGAGGGACGATGCGTGTATTTCCAACAACGCAAGATCCAACCAGATTTGAACGCTTAAAAGAAATTATCGTGGAAAACAGAGGGAAGAGAGAAACCTTTCATATACAAAAAGTAGCATATCATAAGCAGTTTGTGTTACTAACCGTAAAAGAAATAACAGATATTAATGTGGCGGAGCTTTATAAAAAAGGAACAATTTTAATTCCCGATTCCTTGGCCATTCCTCTGGAGGAGGATGAGTACTATGCAAGAGATTTGTATGGTTTAAAAGTTATTACAGATGATGGGGAGGAGCTTGGAGAGCTTACCAAAATCTATGTAACAGGTGCAAACGACGTATATGCGGTGCAAAAAGGCCCTGAAGAGAAGGAGCTTTTAATCCCTGCAATCAAAGATTGCATTAAGAAAGTGGATTTGGAAGAGGGCACGATGACAGTAACACTTTTGGAAGGGTTGAGATAAATGAAAAACTTTTTTGTTTTGACGCTTTTTCCTGAAATGATTAAGGAAACCCTTTCCCACAGCATTTTAGGCAGAGCCCAAAGAGATGGCTTTGTTTGTGTACAAGCCATTAATATCAGAGATTTTTCCAATAACAAACATTTACAGGTGGATGATTATCCTTATGGTGGTGGGGCAGGTATGGTTATGCAGCCACAGCCCATTTATGACGCCTATCAAAGCATATTGCCAAAGGCGGGTAAGGCACGGGTTCTTTACATGACGCCCCAAGGCAAGCCTTTTACCCAGCGTATGGCGGAAGAATTGGCTAAGGAAGAAAGCTTGGTCTTTTTGTGCGGTCATTATGAAGGCGTAGATGAACGGGTAATTGAGGAAATTGTTACCGATGAAATATCATTAGGGGACTTTGTATTAACGGGTGGTGAGTTGGCAGCAATCACAATGATTGACGCTATTTCACGTTTGATGCCTGGGGTTCTTGGTAAGGAAGCTTCCTTCGAAGACGAAAGTTTTTCAGAAGGCCTTTTGGAATACCCCCAGTACACAAGACCTCCTGTTTTTATGGAAAGACAGGTGCCGCCAGTTTTGTTAAGCGGCCACCACGGAAATATTGAAAGATGGCGTAGGGAACAGGCACTTCTGCGTACTGCAGCAAAGCGTCTTGATTTAATAAAAAAGGCTGAATTAAATAAGGAGGATATAGAGTTTCTAAAACTGAATAAGATTGAGCTTTGAGGTACAACAGAAGTCCGTTTTCAATACAACCCGGATTCGTACAATTTGGGTTGTAAAAAAGAACATAGTGAGAAGTGGAAAAAAGTGAATATTAGGAGGAAAATAACTTATGAGTAACCACGCAAGCAATGTAGCCAACCCGGCGCCTCTTGGCCTGTTAGGCTTTGGCATGACTACAATTTTGTTGAACCTACATAATGCAGAAATTATTTCATTATCCGTAGTAATTATTAGCATGGGACTTCTTTTAGGTGGTTTTGCACAAATTATAGCCGGCATTATGGAGTTCAGAATAGGCAATACTTTTGGCGCAATTGCGTTTACTGCCTATGGTTCATTTTGGTTGTCATTAGTAGGCATTTGGGTTTTACCCTCTGCGATACCGCAGGGTGGCGTACAGAGTGCAGATGAAATTTCTATGGGCTTTTATCTGTTACTGTGGGGCATTTTTTCAATGTGTATGTTTATTTGCACTTTTAAGCATAACGTGATTACGAGAATTGTATTCGGTTCAGTGACACTGTTGTTCTTCTTACTAGCTTTAGCAGATTTTACAGGTAGCCACTTTATAAAAGTGATAGCTGGCTACGAAGGCATCTTCTGTGGTGCTAGTGCATTTTATTCTTCTGTCGGTCAGATTTTTAAGCACGAGTTTCAGCGAGAAATTCTGAAAATGTAAGGTTAGTTAAAAGCCTCTTTTATGAGTTTTTGCAAAGCAAAAATAAAATCAGCCTTAAGTAAAAAAACAGCCTCTTTCCAATTATTTTGGAAAAGGGCTGTTTTTTATTGTTTAACTTTCCGGAATAAAAAAACACCCTCGGTAAGGGTGAACGGCTGATAGTGTTCCTTTATCGCTACTCAGAAAAAAATATATCTTATGAAAGAAACCACGCTTTTACCTGAGCATAGCAAAGGTAAGGCGTGGTTGTTTTAAGTCCTCTTACGGGAAGAATTACTCAAACCACCCGCTTAGCGAGTGGCCGATTTATTTGACTACTTGTTCATATTACGAATATGCATGTAAACGGTGTTTTTGGAAATACCCAAATGCTCTGCAATGGTAATTACAGAGTCTTTTAAGTTAAAGATACCTTTTTGGTAAAGGATAGAAACAATTTCTTTATTCTTGTTGGATGAGGATATGGCTAAGTTGCTGTAAACGCATTTCTTAACCTCCTCTAAGGCATGAAGCATAAGCTCTGTTGTATTTTCTACGAAAGTTTCTGAGATGTTCTCTTGCTTTGCATTTTCCCCGGGTGTCATACATTGAATTAAAGCAGTGAGGGGGCTGGAAAGGTACATATTCAAACAAAACAGACCGATAATATTACCACTCTCACCGACAATAGCTGAAATAGAAGCCTTAAAGTTTTCACCTCTCTTGTTTTTCGCAAAATAGTGAAGATGTTTAAAGTTCGGCTCTGCCATCATACGATTTAAGAAAGACAGGGTTACTTCAGAAATAGCAGCTCCAACCTGTCTGCCAGATAGGTGCCCGTTAACAATATGCATAACGGAATTATCCATATTCTCAAGGTTATGTATTACAACTTCACATAAGTCGCCCCAAAATTCTGCAACCCCATCAGCTACATTTACATATGAATATAAAGTCGCTCTATCTCGCTCTGATAATGAAGAAATTGGACTTTCCATGGTACACCTCCAAGAATTTTATACCATATAGTATACAGAAAAGCGTGTATCATTTCAAGTACAATGAAGATTTTTACATAAATAGTGCCATTTTACCAATAAATTATTCATTTATTCAATAAAAACACCGGAAAAATTGGGAGAGTGAACAAAATTTCTCATCAACATATTAAAATATTTCATTCTGTTTTTGGCATCCGGCGGACAGCCTGAACCAATGCAGGAACAAGGAAAATCAATGAACCGATCCAGGCCAAAGGATTAGACGCACATGCACCAGCAAACCCCAAAAACTTTGCTAATATAACCACAGATAAACAACGCATAACCAATTCTGATATCCCTGCAAGGGTAGGAACAAAGCTGTAGCCTAGGCCTTGCAGAGAGTATCGGAATACAAAAAGCAAAGCCAACAGCGAATAACATGCACCATTAATAATTAAATATTCGTGGGAAAGGGCGATTGCCTCTAAATTATCTTTTAGGAATAGAGCGGATAAAGAGTCTCCCCAAAAGATATCAATACAACCCATTAAGATGGCAAAAAAAATGGACATCAAGCTACATTGAAAAATACCTTGGCGAATACGGGCAGGCTTGTTTGCCCCATGGTTTTGCCCAACGAAGGTAGCCATAGCAATACCAAAGGACATAAGGGGTAATATGCCAAAGGCATCGATTTTTTGTGCGGCAGTATAAGCAGCTACTGCCTGTGAACCAAGATTGTTTAATGCAAACTGAACCACGATGGTACCGATGGCGATAATAGAAGATTGAAAGCCCATGGGCAATCCAAGGCGTAGGTGTTGCCACCAATCTGTTTTTCGTAGTTTAAAATGCTCCTTCTCCAAACGTAGGATTGGGATTTTTCTATGAATGTAAAAAATACATAATAGCCCAGAAATCAGCTGGGCAGTAACAGTGGCTACAGCGGCACCACGCACGCCCATACCCATGGGAAGAATTAAGATATAGTCCAATACAATATTTAAGATACAGGCGAAAATAAGAAAGAAAAGGGGGCTGTTCCCGTCGCCAACTGCCCGCATGGCGTTGGAGGTTAAATTAAAAAGCATACAGGTGCCGATAAAACCAATAATTACAATAATATAACGATAAGCATCCTCTAAAATTTCAGTTGGCGTATGTAATGCGACTAATAAAGGGCGGGTTATAAGCAAACCGAATATGGTCAGAAAAATTGTTACTACCATACCAATGGAAAGGGATGCGGCAAAGCTTCGTTTTACACCTTCATCATCGTTTGCTCCAAAGCGCTGTGCCGTAATGATAGACATACCCGAAGTTAAGCCTGTGGCAAACCCCACGATTAGGAAAATTAAACCGCTGGTACAGCCAACGGCAGCCAGAGCGTGAGAGCCAAGAACTCTACCAACAATAAAAGCATCAGCCATATTGTAAAATTGCTGAAATAAATTTCCGATTAATAATGGAAGGGAAAAAAGAAAAATTTGTTTTGCAGGGTGACCTACGGTTAAGTTTCTCATCAAATATAACCCCTTTTTTTATATGGTCCAAAATGGAATTTAAGAAAATAAAAAGAAAAAATACCTTAAAATAAGGTATTTTCTTTCTTCAATGAAAAATTTGAAAATTATAGGTACAAAAAAAGTGAGTCACTCGGGGCTCGAACCCGAGACACCTGGATTAAAAGTCCAGTGCTCTACCAACTGAGCTAGTGACCCACAACGGATTTCAGTATATAAGAAAAAAAGCAATCTGTCAATAACTTTTTTTAAATTTACTAAAAAAAATTTTAGCTTTCATTTTTTGTTGGATTCAGTTAGAATAAAATGAAATTAAGAATTCTGTAAGGAAGTATGTACTTTTTTGTAAAAGAATCCTGTTATTATGATATAATAGAAGTATTGTGTGAAAAAAAGGGGGCCTTCCGATGGAGAAGTTTAATATTCTTGTTTGTGATGATGATAAAGCGATTGTAGACGCAATAGAAATTTATTTAAAGCAAGAAGGTTATAATATTATAAAGGCATATAACGGTTTAGAGGCGTTAAAAGTTTTAGAAGAAAATGAAGTACACTTAATTTTACTTGATATTATGATGCCAAAATTAGATGGGTTAAACACCACAGTAAAAATAAGAGAAACTTTGAATATACCAATTATTATCCTTTCTGCAAAGTCAGAGGATACAGATAAAATTTTGGGCTTAAATTTTGGTGCGGATGACTATGTTACGAAGCCTTTTAATCCGTTGGAGCTTTTGGCAAGGGTGAAAAGCCAGATGCGTCGTTACACTGCCCTTGGCAGTATTGCGGAAAAAAGTAATGTGATTAAAATTGGTGAGCTTGAGTTGGATAAGGATGCAAAGGAAGTTCGTGTGGGTAACGAACCTGTTAAGTTAACAGCAACGGAATATGGAATTCTTCAGTTGTTAATGGAAAATGCAGGGAAAGTGTACTCCATTGACCAAATTTACGAAAAGGTGTGGAATGAATTATCTTTTGCTCCGGAGAATACAGTTTCTGTACATATACGTCGTATTCGTGAAAAAATAGAAATCAACCCAAAAGAACCCAGATATCTAAAGGTGGTGTGGGGTATTGGATACAAAATCGAAAAAGTATAAAAGCTATCAATCCAAATGGAAAGTAATTTCTGTTGTTTTACTTTTTGTTTTTGCTATGGCGAACTTTTTTTGTGGTATCATTACTGCAAACATTTCAAACCACTGGAGTCGGGGTATCATAGAAGCCCATTCTGTTTATGAGACCTATGAGTTTAAAAGTGAATTTGCTCGGGTTTTAGATGAAGTGATTATGACGGAGGCTTATTATCGTAACGAGAATCGCATTTTAAGTGGAGAGCTGGTAAACGCAGAAGAACTTATCGCCGATTTCAAACGATATTATGGTATCAAAGACGGGGTTATTACAGGTAATACTTCTATCAATGACAATTTTGATGGCCTGGTTACCCACGGGAGCATTCCCAGCTCATTAAAAAACAATTTTGATGAGTATAAAGAATTGGTGGAGAGCCGACTGCCTTTGTATCGTAAGATGTATATACAAAACCAATTGGATGAGTATAAACGAAGTGTTCGCCACTTAAGTGGCTTAACTAACTTCCTTTATTATGTAGAAGATAGCCGGGGTAACGTTGTTGCAGGGAATACAACACGTGGAGAAATGAGCAATATTGAGCGTACCATTGTGCTTTCTTCGGGGTTTAGTAGTGATAATATAGGCGTAATGCCCTATTGCCATAAAAATTCTTTGATGGAGGATAGCGATTATAAAATATATGCGGGAATACGTGATCCTTTTGCCTACGGTGATGATTTTTATAACCTTGGGCAAGAATATGTTTTTGCAAAAACTGGGTTACCCATATTATTTGGCGTATTTACCGTATCCACTATTATCATTGCTTTGTGCTTAATTTACTTAATTCGAGTTGCAGGTCAGACTGAAAAGGGTGGCAAAATTACCTATTTGACTGTAGATAAGATTTATAATGAAATTCACTTTGTGTTAGTTTGTATCTTAGTGATGTTTTCTGCCTTTTTGGGTCTTGCCTTGTTATCCAGTATTCTAAGAGAAACGGCAATTTTTTGGGCGTATATTTTTACTACTATTTTAGGAGTTATATATATCGTTAATGTTGCCGCAGTTATCTCCTACATTACCTCTGTTTCAAGGCAAATAAAAGGGAAGGTGTTTTTAAAAAATACATGGGTATCTGTAACCATTCGTCGCATGGCGGAATTATTTACAGGTAAAACCTTCCGAGGCTGGATGATTTTAGTTATGCTTTGTTACGGCTTAGGAAACTGCGTAATAATGGGCTTAGTTATTTTTGCGGCACAATTAGGCTTTTTTATACTTTGCTTTTTATTTGTAGTTGCGTTATTTTTATTCAATGCTTTTTGTCTGTTCTTCTTTTTAAGGGCGTTGCGCTCCTTAAAAAGAATTATGATTTCCGCCAGGGAAACGTCTAAAGGAAATTTGCAGTATAAGTTGAATTTGGATGAGATTTCTCCCTCCTTACTAAATTTCGCTACAGATATAGCAAATATTCAGGATGGATTAAAGAATTCTGTTGAAGATGCCGTAAAAGGCGAGAGAATGAAAACAGAATTGATCACAAATGTATCCCATGACTTGAAAACACCTTTGACCTCTATTATTTCTTATGTTGATCTGTTGCGTAGCCTTAAATTGGATAATCAGGCGGCGGCGGAATATGTTCATGTTTTGTATGATAAGTCCTACCGCTTAAAGCAACTGATAGAAGATTTAATTGAGGCAAGCAAGGTTTCAAGCGGTAACATAACCGTCACCACAACAAAGGTGGATTATCGTCAAATTACCCTACAGGCAATTGGTGAGTTGGAAGAAAAGATAGAAGCGGCGGGCTTGGAAATTAAGGTGAGTTGCCCTGAGCCTTTGTTTATCGCCGCCGATGGTAGACATTTATGGAGAATATTGGAGAACTTGGTTTCTAACGCAGCTAAATACTCTATGCCAAGCTCTCGAGTTTACATTGATATTTTCCCCGCTGAGGGACGGGGGATTTTAGTAATGAAAAATATCTCTGCGGCACCCATTGATTTTGATGAAACCCGCTTGACTGATAGATTTGTACGAGGGGATGCTTCCAGAACTACAGAAGGCTCAGGTCTTGGTCTTTCTATTGCCCAAAGCTTGGCAGAGGCCCAAGGAGGAACCTTTGGTATTAAGGTGGATGGAGACTTGTTTAAGGCAATCGTTAGTATGCCCCTTTGGGAGGAAGAAGAAGACTTATTTGAGAATGAACCAGAAGAAGGGGGAGAATAGTTGTACACTCCTGTACAAAAAAGAGAGTATGGATAAATGATTTAAAATAAATTTTAGAGAGCCTGTATTGCAAGGGATTGTAAAAAATCCTAAGACAAGCAATCAGGCTTTTTTCTATTCAAATACTAAAATCAGGTTTTCGGAAAAGCCAGTATTATGGGAATTTTAATGATAGAAAATAAGCCACGCTACTTTTTTCATTTTAGTCATTTCCATCTCCTTTTTGAAATGATTTCATGAAGCCTTTTCGTCAATTTCGTGGAATTGTTTACTTGATTGAGTCATGGCTCTGATGTATACTAGTGCAAGGGTTTAAAGCATTTCTAACTTTATTTTATCAACTTTGTCTATTCACTTCTTATTTATTTTAAATAGTTCCAATGAAACAAGGGTAAGTTGTTTGCTATAGATTTATTATAAAAGTCCATTGAAGTTAGTATTAAAAGTGCTTATTTGTTAATACAAAGGAGGGGTTATTGTGTGGGGAAAAATCAAAGCCCACATAGAAAGTGGTGAAGGCGTATTTGTAATTTTTATAAAATGGGTAATTATCGGATGCATCGTCGGGGCGGTAGTTGGTGTAATTGGTGTTGCCTTTCATTGGTTACTGGAAGAGGCTACAGCATTTAGAATGGAGCATTCTGTTATTTTATGGTTGCTGCCCATTGGTGGTCTTGGCATTATAGGCCTGTATCATCTTTTGGGCATGAAAAATGACCGAGGGACGAACTTTATACTGGTGGCAGTTCGGCAAAATGAAAACGTTTCATTGAGAACGGCTCCTTTAATTTTTATTAGTACGGTTATAACCCATCTTTTTGGCGGTTCTGCCGGTAGAGAGGGGGCGGCACTGCAGCTTGGGGGCAGTATTGCTTCTTACCTAGGGCGTGTAATTGAACTTAACGAAAAGGATAAAAGAATTATAACCATGTGTGGTATGGCTGCAGGTTTTTCTGCTCTTTTTGGCACACCCTTAACGGCAGTTATTTTTTCCATGGAAGTGATTTCCGTAGGTATTATGCATTATTCTGCTATTGTTCCGGGTACAGTTGCAGCTTTGATCGCTTCTGCCTTAGCTCAAGGCATGGGCTTTCAGCCGACGGCATTTACGATATTTGGCGTCCCCCAAGGAATAGATTTAAAAATTGCCCTATCCGTTGGTTTACTGGGCATTATTTGTGCTTTGGTGAGCATGTTGTTTTGTATTGTAATGGACAAGGTGACCCATGGCTATAAATTTTATATTAAAAACCCCTACGTTCGAGCATTCGTTGGTGGTGCATTGGTCATAGGGTTAACCCTTCTGGTTGGGTGTGAGGATTACAATGGTGCAGGCATGGACATCATTCAAAAAGCCGTAGAAGGCGAAGCGAAACCCCATGCTTTTTTGTTGAAAATCCTATTTACTGCCATTACTTTGGGTGCGGGATATAAAGGCGGAGAAATCGTGCCAACATTTTTTGTAGGTGCAACGCTGGGGTGCGTTGTGGGGCCTATTTTTGGTCTATCTCCATCCTTTGCAGCTGGTTTAGGTATGATGGCAGTTTTTTGCGGGGTAACAAACTGTGCCATTGCGTCTATCGTACTGTGCATTGAATTATTTGGTGCCCAAGGCCTTGGATATTATGCCCTCTGCTGTGGAATAAGCTACATGTTATCTGGTTATTATGGATTGTATAGTGAACAAAAAATCATGTACTCAAAGGTAAAACCTGAATTTATTGATAGAAGTGTTGTTTAATTTAGGATAATACATGCATATGCATCGTTTATACAAATAATTATACGGTGAAATTTTCTTGGTATTCAGATAAATCTCTCATATTAATTGCCTGTTTTCAAGGGTACAACTGTGGTAACACAATGGAAATAAGCAGAATGCACAAAAAAAATACGAATATTATAAATATATAGTGAAAAAACATCATTGTATTTTATGCAAGAATAGAGTATAATTCCTTATGTAGATGTACATAGTTGAGATGTGCTAATGGAAACGTGAAAAATGGGAGGAAGAAAATATGAAAAAATTTTTAAAAGGAATTTTAGCTACAACAATGGTAGTTGCAATGACAGCGGCTTTGGCTGGCTGTGGTGGTGGTTCCGATGATGCTGCACAAAATGAGGCGGCACAGGACGGTGCAACCGAACAAAAGGAAACTTTGACAATGGCTACAAATGCTGAGTTCCCTCCGTATGAATACTATGAAGGTCAGACTATTGTTGGTATTGACGCAGAAATCGGTGCTGCAATTGCCGAGAAATTAGGTTATGATTTCAAAGTGGAAGACATGGCTTTTGATTCCATCATTCCTGCTGTAGTAAGTGGCAAGGCAAACTTTGGTATGGCTGGCTTAACAGTAACACCAGATCGTCTTGAAAGTGTGGATTTCTCCGATTCTTACGCAACAGGTGTTCAGGTTGTTATCGTAACAGAAGATTCTGCAATTACAACTGTAGATGATTTGTTTGCAGAGGGTGCAAACCATTCCATCGGTGTGCAGACAGGTACAACAGGTGATATCTATTCTACAGGCGATATTGAAGAAAAAGGTTTAGGTACAGTTGAGCGTTACAACAAGGGTGCTGACGCAGTTCAGTCTTTAGCCACAGGCAAAATTGACTGTGTAATCATTGATAGCCAACCGGCAAAAGAATTTGTCGAAGCAAATGAAGGCTTGAAAATTCTTGAAACAGAATATGCAGTAGAAGACTATGCAATTTGCTTTGCCAAAGATAGTGAGTTGACAGAAAAAGTAAATGGTGCGTTGGAAGAACTCATTGCAGACGGTACAGTTCAGTCTATCATCGATAAATATATCAGTGCAGAATAATTCGTATTACGCTTTAAAAATAGGGGCGAACTTCGCCCCTATTTTGGTCTTTAAAAGAGAAGGAGGGTTTCTATGGCTGAATGGCTGGAAGAAATGCAAGCCCAGTTTGTATTAAACTTTATGGAAGAAGAGCGATGGCGTTATATTCTTGATGGTTTGTCCGTAACGCTGAAGGTGACTTTTTTTGCTGTAATTCTAGGTATCGTAATTGGTATTTTGGTTGCAATTATTCGTTCAACTTATGATAAGAACAAAAAGGAAATGCGTCCCGGTTTTGGGAAATTCATATTGACTTTCTTGAATGGCGTAAGCCAAGTATACTTAACTGTTATTCGTGGTACTCCTGTTGTTGTACAGCTGATGATTATGTATTATATTATTTTTGCTTCGTCCAACAACAAAGTAATGGTAGCAGTTTTGGCTTTTGGTATTAACTCTGGTGCGTACGTGGCTGAAATTGTACGTAGTGGTATCATGTCTGTGGATGTAGGTCAGTTTGAAGCTGGACGCAGTTTAGGCTTTAACTATTTTCAAACCATGTATTATATTGTTGTTCCACAAGCATTTAAAAATGTTCTGCCTGCCTTGGCAAATGAATTTATCGTATTATTAAAAGAAACTTCCGTAGCAGGTTATGTTGCTCTGCAAGATTTGACAAAAGCGGGCGATATTATTAGAAGTAGAACGTTCTCTCCTTTTATGCCCTTAATTGGTATAGCTCTCATTTATCTGGTTATGGTAATGTTCTTTACTTGGCTGGTAGGTAGGTTAGAAAGGAGGTTGAGAAATAGTGAACGCTAATGAAACCTTAATTAGAGTTGAAAATGTTCAAAAGCATTATAATGAAGGTAAAATCAAGGCCTTAGATGGCATTCATACAGAGATTAAAAAAGGCGAGGTAGTGGTTGTAATCGGGCCTTCTGGTTCGGGTAAGTCCACATTCTTGCGTTGCCTAAACTTATTGGAAATACCAACAGGGGGCAATATCTATTTCGAAGGTATTGATATTACTGATGTAAAAACAAATATTAATACCCATCGTCAACGTATGGGTATGGTTTTTCAGCATTTCAATCTGTTTCCCCATATGACAATATTGAAAAATATGATTATTGGGCCTATGAAGCTTCAGAAAAAAAGCGAAGCAGATGCAACTGCTTTGGCTATGGAGCTTTTGAGAAGAGTAGGCTTAGAAGATCGTGCCAACGCGTATCCATCTCAGCTTTCTGGTGGTCAGAAACAGCGTATCGCCATTGTACGTGCATTATGTATGCAGCCAGAGGTTATGCTTTTTGATGAGCCTACTTCTGCGTTGGACCCAGAAATGGTGGGGGAAGTTTTGGAGGTTATGAAGCAATTGGCCAAGGATAATATGACCATGGTGGTTGTAACCCATGAAATGGGCTTTGCTAAAGAAGTAGCCACGAGAGTAATGTTTATGGCTGATGGGAAACAAGTAGAGGAAGGTTCTCCAAAAGAAATTTTTGGAAATCCCAAAAGCGAACGTTTACAGACCTTCCTTGCAAAGGTACTTTAATTTTCCTTATAAAGCCCAGCCCCTTGAGGCGGGGGTGTACAATGAAACAAATAATGAAGGCCCATCGACTGGAGAATTTCAGTTGATGGGTTTTTTTTCTAAAAATGGAAAATAAGAAGGATTAGTTTTTTTTATCTATTAGAATAAGAAAGCTTATGTTATAATGAGGATATAGTGAGGAAATTAACAAAGGTTTTATTGCCATTTGCATCAAGAGTTCATAAAAAGCATTCATAACAGTACATATTATTTTTCGTCCGCTTAGCATAAAAAATGTGAGGATCACCAAAGTTATCTTTGTTTAAAAAGGTGTTAAAGAAGTAAAAGAACAAATTTGGTTTTTTAAAACACTGGCCTTATATTGTATGATTGGGGTTTTCCATGAAAAAAGAAAAAGATATTTTGAACTTAACCACGAGGAAGATGGCTGCAATGATCAGTCTGCTCGTTCTCATTGGTATCGCTTTTTTACTTACTTTTAATGCAAAAATGAAGACGGAAGTTGATAAACAGATTGGAGTACGCCTAAAAGAACTTACGGAGCAGGCAGCGGCTCAAATAGAAATAGAGATGGGGAAATGTGTTGAGGGAGTAGAATCGTTGGCCATTTACTTGGGGAGCACAGATATAAAAATAGACAAAAATTTAGAACCTTTTTTAGAGATGGTCGCCGATCGTACAAGTGTTACTAGAATTTCGGTCATCACTTCCGATGGCTGGGTATTTAGCAGCGCGGGGTTTGAAAGTTCTCCTTCTGTCTATAAGGGTGCACAAGAAACTTTGCAGGGGAAATCTGGTATTACAGGAATTTTCACTTCCAGCCTTACAGGCGAAAGGGCAATATCAATTTATCGACCGTTGGTTCGGGACGGGCAGATTATTGCAGCAATTTGTGGTACTGTGGAGTTTAAGGATCTGGAAAAAATATTATCTTTCTCGGGCTTTAATGGGCAGGGGTATTCCTATATTTTCCAGAGGAATGGGGATGTTATTACATGGTCTGAACACCCTAATATGGTATCGCTAAAACATAATGTTATTAACTTTTTAAAGGGAAATGCAGTGGATGTGTCTACAACTTTGGAAGAGTTTGAAAAACGCATTAAAAATGGCGAACCTGGTTATCTTGAGTACAAATTTCAGGGAAAGGCTCGTAAGGTATATTATGCACCCATTGCCTTTGAGGATTGGTATATATTGTCGATTGTTCCAGAGCAGGTAATAAAGGATAGGTCTGAAGAACTGAAGTTTTATGCAGTTGAGCTAACCTTAAAAATCATTGCTATCTATATTGGGTTTTATCTTGTAGCATTAGCTTGGAGTAAGAAAAATACAAAACACTTAGAAGAGGCCCATTATTTGGCTGTGAAAAGCAATAAAAGATATGAAATTGCAATGAAACATACCAAGTGTTATATGTTAGAGTATGATATTTTGTCCGATCGGATTATTAGCCTTAGCAAAGGAACCAATGAGCTGTTGGGGCTAGCACCTAGAATGTCCCACGATAAAGTTGCGAAGGTGATATTTTCTAAGTTAAAGATTGAAAGTTGTGTGGTTCTAAAGGACTTTATCAGAGCTTTTGGTCAAAATGATGAAGAACGTGACTGTGAACTGGAGTTAAAAAGCAATCGATGGATACGCTTTTCTGCTTCTTACGTAACAAAGTTTGGCGAAAAGCTGCTAATTGGCGTTGTGGAAGATATTACGGAAAAAAAGAGAGTGGAAGCCCAGTACATTCAAGAAGAGCAAATCTTTCAAGCAATGTTAAGTGAGGCTATTTTTGGTTTCTCCCTTGACCTGCAAGAAGGGAAGGTGATCTCTTATTTCCAAAACGGACAGGAAACCAAATCTGGTTCCAGTTTAAGCTTAAGTACCGATGAAATGCTCATTGAAAACATATGTAGCTACATTCACCCTGAATTTCGGGAAAAAGCAATCAAGCTATTTAACCGCTGAAGAGTTGCTACGAATTCAAAGAGAGGGGATTGAAGAAGTTAGGGATTTCTATAAGATGTTGCTCCCTGAAACCCATGAAGAGGTTTGGGTGTATATTGTGATTCATTTGTTGAAATTTCCAACCAATGGCCACCACGTTGCCTTCGCTTACATAAAAAATGCCACGGAGGAGCAGAAAAAAACCCTCGAGTTTAAGCACAAGTCAGAAAGAGATGGATTGACAGATTTATATAACCGTATTACATTTGAACATAAGGCAAACGAAATACTAAAAAATCTGGATGAGTCACAATTCTGTGCTTTATTTATGATGGATTTGGATGGATTTAAAGTTATCAACGATAGATATGGTCACCAAACTGGAGATAAGTTATTATGTAGGGTTGCTTCTGTTTTGGAGGGTTTCATCACTGCACCGAATCTAACGGGGCGTTTGGGTGGTGACGAGTTTGTTGCGATGGTTTACGGAAATGGAAAAGAGGGCATTATAAATAAAGCTAGGAAAGTTTGCAAGGAAATTGAGAAAATATCCTATGAAGGCGAATATATGAGGATTTGTACCATTAGTGTTGGCGTTGTTTTTTCTTCGCAAGGTGATACTTTTGAAAAAATTTATCCCAAAGCTGATAAAGCCTTATATGTGGCGAAGAAGCAGGGAAAAAACCAGGTGTGTATTTTGGACAATAGTGACACTAATTTATATTAAGAAAAAGGGTAGGCTATTTGTTTATGCCATGGGCATAGTAAGTTGGACGTAGTAAGATTGATGGAAAATAGTAGGAGGTATCGTATGATTTTAGTAAACACAGACTACATTACTGGTAAGGAGTTGCAGATGCTTGGACTGGTGCAGGGTGCTACCATTCAATCAAAGCATATTGGCAAAGACATTGGAGCAGGGTTAAAGGGCCTCGTTGGTGGAGAGCTTAGCGGATATACAGAGATGATGACGGAAGCTCGTAATGTTGCTACGGAACGCATGATAGAAATGGCAAAAGCTTTGGGAGCAGATGCAGTGGTGAATGTTCGCTTTACAACCAGCTCTGTGACTCCAGGAGCGGCCGAGGTAATGGCCTATGGTACAGCGGTGAAGTTTAAATAGAGTTATTTTTATAGAATTGTTCAACCATAGTAATACATTGAACAATTGTATTTTGGGGGTGCAGTTTGCTTTGTTTATGACAATTGGCCAAGGGGCTTATAAAACTACCCAGTTCTTGGAGAAAAGCCAGGGAGATATAGAGTTTTTATCTGTATCCTCCTACGACGAAATGGAAAAGCGTGCAACAGCATGGGAGATTTCCATGACAATTTTGGAAGAAGCCAGACGTTTTGGATATGCAAAATACGACTCTTTTGAGAGTTTCGATTGTATTAGTTTGGAAATGCCAGATTTCCATAATATTATGATAAGTCATGGTAGTGTTATCATTTACTTGGAAAAAGGGCGAGCTTTCTTTTTTACTTCCCAAAAACAGAGAGTCATGGAATTGTTGGAGGAGTGTGCCAAGAATTTAGGCGAGAGGGTTTCCTTAAATCGCATCATTTATTTATTTTTTGAGGCCCAAACCAAGGGAGATTATGAAATTTTTGATACCATTGAAAAAGAAATTATGGATTTGGAGCAGCTTTTGATTACAACCCAAAGCCATAATTGTGTTGGTGAAATTATTAACCTAAGAAAGCGATTAATGATTCTAAAAAGATATTATGAACAGTTTTTGAATGTACTTGATGTTTTGGGCGAGAATGAAAATGGTATTTTTGATGGCAAAACATTACGTTCTTTTAAAATGTTAGACCGAAGAACAGAACGAAGATTTCAAAGCGTATTAAACCTTCGGGATTCCGTTACCCAGCTTAGAGAGTCTTATGAGGCTGAAGTAGACATAAACTTAAATAAAACCATGAAGGTTTTTACCGTAGTAACTACGATTTTCCTCCCCCTAACCTTAATTGCTGGGTGGTATGGCATGAATTTTAATATGCCTGAGTATGGGTGGGAGCATGGCTACCTTTTTGTAAGTTTTGTTTCCGTAATTTTTATCGCTGCAGGAATCTTCTTTTTCAAAAAGAACAAATGGTTTTGAGATGTGGAATTTTCGCAAAAAGTGTTGACAGAATTGTTTTTGGTGCTATAATATAATTGTTTCAAAAGAAGATGAAAATGCGAAGATGAGGACAGTAGTCCTTTCAAAACGGCCAGAGAGGGACATCCGATGAAAAATCGAGGGTGGAAATGTCCTGCGTTAAGAAAGTGTACGAATACCACCTCGGAGTGGCTCTAATAAAGCCCGTTGACTACGTTACAGTCCTAAATGAGTGGTTTTAAACAAAAAGGGTGGAACCGCGGGAGATCGTTACTCTCGTCCCTTTCCGAAAGGAAAGTGGATGAGAGTTTTTTTATTGCAATCTGCTTTCCAATGAAGCTTGTAAATTTCGAAAAGGAGATATAATTATGAAAATTACATTGAAAGATGGCGTTGTTAAAGAATTTGAACAGGCTGTATCTGTGTTGGATATTGCAAAATCTATTAGCGAAGGCTTGGCAAGAAATGCTTGTGCAGGTATTGTTAATGGAGAAGTAAAAGATTTGCGTTTTGTTGTAGAAAAAGATGCGGAAGTAAGCATTTGTACTTTTAATGATGAAGCTGGTAAAATGGCATTCCGTCATACAACTTCTCATATTTTGGCTCAAGCAGTAAAAAATCTCTATCCTGAAACAAAATTAGCCATTGGACCTGCAATTGCGGATGGTTTTTACTACGACTTTGATCGTGAAAAAGCCTTTACTCCTGAAGAACTGGAAGCAATTGAAGGGGAAATGAAGAAGATTGTGAAGGCTGACTTGGCAATCGAACGCTTCGAATTGCCTCGTGAAGAAGCAATTCAATATATGGAAGAAAGAAATGAGCCTTATAAAGTTGAATTGATTCAGGATTTGCCTGAAGATGCAATTATTTCTTTCTATAAACAAGGTGACTTTGCAGATTTATGTGCTGGCCCTCACTTGATGAGCACAAAGTACGTAAAAGCAATCAAATTGACTTCTGTTGCAGGTGCATACTGGAGAGGCAGCGAGAAAAATAAAATGCTTTCTCGTATTTATGGAACTTGCTATCCGAAAGCGTCCGAGTTAGAAGCATATTTGACAATGATGGAGGAAGCAAAAAAACGTGATCATAGAAAATTGGGCAAAGAGTTAAAGCTGTTTGCTATGCTGGATGAAGGCCCTGGTTTCCCATTCTTCTTGCCAAAGGGTATGGTTTTGAAAAACACATTGTTAGACTACTGGAGACAGATTCATAAGGAAGCAGGCTATGTTGAAGTTTCCACACCAATCATTATGAACAGACAGCTTTGGGAAAGAAGTGGTCACTGGGATCACTATAAAGATAATATGTATACCACAATTATCGATGAAATGGACTTTGCCATTAAACCTATGAACTGCCCTGGCGGTATGTTGGTTTATAAGCAGGATATGCACTCTTACAGAGATTTGCCTATGCGTGTTGGTGAAATTGGTTTGGTCCATAGACATGAAAAATCCGGTGCGCTCCATGGTTTGATGCGTGTTCGTTGCTTCAATCAGGATGATGCCCATATCTTCATGACAGAAGAACAGATTAAAGATGAAATCAGCGGTGTTATCCGTTTAATTGACAGTGTGTATAAGCTTTTTGGTTTTAAATATAACATCGAGCTCTCCACAAGGCCCGAAGATAGCATGGGATCCGACGAAGCTTGGGAAATTGCTACAAAGGGCTTAAAGGACGCTTTGGACGAAAATGGAATTCAGTATATTGTAAATGAAGGTGATGGTGCATTCTACGGCCCTAAAATTGACTTCCATTTGGAAGATTCCATCGGCAGAACATGGCAGTGTGGTACAATTCAGCTGGATATGCAGATGCCTGAGCGTTTTGAATTAGAATACACAGCAGCAGATGGTAGCAAAAAACGCCCTGTTATGATTCACCGTGTAGCTTTCGGCTCCATCGAACGTTTCATTGGTATCTTGATTGAGCATTTTGCAGGCCAGTTCCCTACATGGTTGTCACCTGTTCAGGTTAAGGTATTGCCGATTTCTGAAAAATTTGCCGATTATGCAAAACAGGTGTCTGACTCTTTGGATGCAGTAGGCATCCGTGTTGAAGTGGACTACCGTGCAGAGAAAATTGGTTATAAGATTAGAGAAGCAAGAAATGAAAGAGTGCCTTATATCATCGTAGTTGGTGAAAAGGACGTTGAAGCAAACAAGGTGTCCTTGCGTTCTAGAAAGAATGGAGACGAGGGTCAGGTTGATTTGACAAATGTCATCGCTAGATTGAAAGAAGAAATCACTTCAAGAAGCATAGATTAAGATTTTTTGGGGGCATAGAATTGCTTCTGTGCCCCCAAGTATAATAATTTGTTAAAATATGTTGACGAACATTGAAAAAAGTGCTATACTACTATGGTAATAAAGAAGAAGTTCCGCTTCTCACCTTATGGCATGGGCCAATAAGGTTAATACACGTTTTGTGAAACAGGGGTTTTGCTCTGTTTTTCTGTGTGCGGCGGATTCTTCCGGCGCTTTTTTTGCGCACTTGCGGAATAACAGTACAATAATTTGGGAGGTGCTTTGCTATTACAGATTTAATGATCAACGAGCAAATCAGAGACAAGGAAATTAGATTGATTGATGAAAATGGAGAACAGTTGGGAATCGTTTCTTCTAGAGACGCCCAAAAATTAGCAGATGAAAGAAGGTTGGATCTAGTTAAGATTGCACCTACTGCTAAGCCTCCGGTTTGTCGTATCATGGACTATGGGAAGTATAAATTCGATCAGGCTAAGAAAGAAAAAGAAGCCAGAAAGAAACAAAAGACCGTAGATGTTAAAGAACTTCGTTTGTCTCCCGGTATCGACACTCACGACATTCAGGTAAAAGTGAAAAAGGCAAACGAATTCCTGAAGGACGGGGATAAGGTAAAGGTTAGCATTCGTTTTAGAGGACGTGAAATTGGTCATTCCAAAGCGGGCATGGTCATTCTGGAAAACTTTGCAAAAGAAACAGCAGAGTTGGGCGTGGTTGAAAAAGAGCCCAAGATGGAAGGTAGGAGCTTAGTTATGTTCCTGGCACCCAAGAGCTGATCCGCAGGAAGGAAGAAAGCAATAAGACACAAGCAGGGTAACCTGCAGGATTATTTTAGGAGGATTAACATTATGCCTAAGTTAAAAACAAAAAAAGCAGCAGCGAAAAGATTTAAAATCACTGGCACAGGTCAGTTGAAAAGACAGAAATCTAATACACAGCATATTCTTGGCAAAAAGTCCAGAAAGAGAAAAAGAAACTTGAGACATGCTACAACAGTTGACAAAACTGTATTGAACAGTATTAAAAAGAGATTGTTACCATACGCATAATTTTGAGTATATTTTTTAGGAGGACTTTACCATGGCAAGAGTGAAAGGCGCGTTAAACGCGAGAAAAAAACATAAAAAAGTATTAAAGCTGGCTAGAGGCTACCGTGGTGCTAGAAGCAAACAGTACAGAGTTGCAAAGCAGTCTGTAATGAAAGCTATGGCATTCGCATTCTCTGGTAGAAAGCAGACAAAGAGAGAATACAGAAGCCTCTGGATCACAAGAATCAATGCAGCTGCAAGAATGAACGCAATTTCTTACAGCAAGCTGATCCACGGTTTGAGACTGGCTGATGTTAACATCAATAGAAAGATGTTGGCTGACTTGGCTGTTTCCGATCCTGCTGCATTTACAACATTGGTTAATACAGCAAAAGCAAAACTGTAATTTCATTTGAAAATCTGACCTTTTGTTTCGAACAAAAGGTCTTTTTTCATGTAATTCTATAAAGGTTGGCTATATAATTCGGAGGAGGCTCTGAGATGGAAGTTGTTTTAACAAAAGCCTTTGGATTTCTTTTTATGATTGCATTGGGTTTTGGCCTAAAGCGTGGAGGGTTGTTTACTCAAAAGGATACAGATCTTTTGACCAGGTTGGTTATGAAAATTACATTACCTATGGTAATTGTCAGTAATTTTCGCAACTTGGATTTAAACATATCCTTCCTAGTAGATATTGGCCTAGGTTTCCTTACAAACTTTCTTGTGATAAGCCTTGTTCTTCTTCTTACAAGGAAAAAGCAACCTGCAGAGCGGGCATTTTATATTATAAATGGATCAGGCTATAATATCGGTCTGTGTACGATGCCATTTATGCAAAGTTTTTTTGAGGCAGAGGCAATTGCCATTGTTTGTATGTTTGACGTAGGAAATGCGATTATGGTTTTTGGTATTACCTTCACCATTGCCATGATGATTGCCAAAGGGAGAGGAAACGTGAAAGGGAAAGAGATTCTAAAAACGCTTTTTTCCTCCATGCCCTTTGTAGCATATATCATTATGATTTCAATTAGCTCCTTAGGCATTCAGTTGCCTAATATTGTGTTTGATTTGGCAAGCATGCTGGGACAGGCAAATACTTTTTTAGCAATGATTCTAATTGGTATTATGTTCGAACCTAAAATTGAAAAAAAGGTGCTGAAAGATATGGCTGGAGTCTTTGTATTGAGGATTGTTGTGGCCTGTGTATTTTCCTATGTGATATATCACTACCTACCCGCACCGTTGTTACATAGACAGGTTCTATCCATTGTAGTTTTCTCGCCAATATTGAGTATTGCCCCAATTTATACGGAGCGCTGTGGCTATGATCGTTCAGCGGCGGCAGTTTTAAACTCCTTGATGTTACCATTAAGCTTAACTTTGATGACAATTCTTTTAATTGGGCTGGAGTTATACTAAGGGATAACTTTCGCGTATTCAAGGGGGCATATGTACTAATATTCTAGAATTATTAGGCAAAACAGTGTATTTAACTTTGATTTAAACAAATACTATGTTATAATTACCTTAAAATGGATATTATATAGAGCCAATATGCTCAAGTCATTTCATATATTATAAATGCCGAAGAGTCACAAAAACAGCTGGGAGGATTTTATGATAGGCGAAAAAATTAAAGCTGCAAGAATGGAAAGGGGAATTACTGCAAAAGATTTAGCAGAAAAAGCAGAAGTGACCCCAGGGTATATTTCTCAAATTGAACGAAACTTAATCAGTCCATCCTTATCTGTATTAATGCGTATTGCAGAGTCGATAGATATTCCTTTGGTTTCCCTTTTTTCCCATGAAGAGGAAGAGCAAGTTACGGTTATAACAAAAGACAATCGTACAAAGATTCAGTTTGCCGATATTAATATGGAGTATCAATTTGTAACACCATATAGTAGAAGTAAAAATGCTTGTACCAAAATGGAGATGTTGTGCTTCAAGTTGGGACCAAAAAGCTGGGGAAGTACTATGGTTCAGTACCACGAAGAGGCTGCGGAATGCACCTTCGTGTTAAAAGGTACGTTGGAGTACCATATAGGTGATAACGTATATGTCCTCAATGAGGGGGATAGTATTTATGTACCTCAGCAAACACACCATCAACTTTATAACCCTGGAGAGGAAGATGTAGAAGCAATTGCCGTTATTTCTCCGGCTTTGTATTAATGGGTGGGTACAATATATTCATCGAAAGATGAAATCGCTGTGACATTTGTAGAATAGATATAAGAGGTGGGGTAAAATTTTCCTTTTCATTTCTTAGGTGAACAATAGACAATTAAAATATAATAAATTTAGTTTGTTAGAGTTTATCTTTGTATATAAAAATATACAAGGATAGGCTCTTTTTTTATTTCTATTTTGTCCTTTTTTAGTTTGCAAATCGTAGTGAAGAAAAAAAATTTCTGCCTCAACATACAAAGTTTATAAATACTAAATTATGTTTAATATTTGTGTTGACATTTAAATATACTAAATATAGAATTATAATAAATTAAATTTAGTATATATAACTTTATAAATCAAAAACTATAACGTAAAGGAGGGATTGTATGAGTGTTTTGTCATCGAAGAGGTTTCAAAAGTATTTTGTTCCTGGAATTGTTTTTCAGTCTTGTGTAATTGCTGGGGGTTATGGAACAGGCCGTGAGTTAGTTGAGTATTTTATGGGGTATGGACCTTTGGGTGGCGTTTTGGGTATGTGCATTGTTTCCATGGTTACGTGGTCTATCATTTGTGGCGTATCCTTTGCATTTGCCCATGGGTTTAAGAAATACGACTACAAGAGTTTTATGAAAATGCTCATGGGGCCTGGTTGGATTGTTTTCGAGGGGGCATACATAATTTTTATTTTAATTGTTTTAGCAGTTGTTTCCGCTTCCGCAGGGTCTATCCTCCATGAACTTTTTGGTTTGAACAGGTGGGTTGGAATCATCGGCATGTCTGTGGCTGTATTTCTATTGGTTATGAATGGTTCGGAATTGATCGAAAAAGTATTGTCCTTCTGGTCTTTTGTGTTATATGGGGTCTATTTCCTCTTCTTGATTTTAGTCATTTCCAAATACAGCGCCCATATTGGTCATAACTTTGCATCCGTCCCCATCACAGGGAGCTGGGTATTCGGTGGCTTTCAATATGCCTTTTATAATTTAGCCATCATCATTGCTGTGCTTTATACTATTCGACATTGCGACAGCCAAAAGGAAGCCTTTACTTCTGGTTTGCTTGCTGGGCTAATCGGCATTGTGCCAGGGATTATTTTGTTTATTGCAATGTGCGGTTTCTATCCCACGATTATGGAACAAGAATTACCTGTGGACTATATTTTGACCCAAATGAAAATGCCTTGGCTACGCTATATTTTTCAAATTGTATTATTTGGTACGCTGATTGAAACAGGGTCAGGGTTGATTTACTCCATCACCGACCGCATTGCTGAAGGATACAAGAGTCGAGGGCGGAATGTGCCAAAGTGGACTACTCCTGTAACGGCGGTGGTTCTTTTGGTAGTAACCACATTTATTTCTTCCTTTGGGCTGATTCCCTTAATTGCAAAAGGTTACGGAACATTAGCGTGGGTATTCTTTTTTGTCTATGTAATTCCAATTATGACCCTTGGCGTGTATAAGCTAATGAAACGGGTGTAAACGGCTATAAGAGGGAACAACAAGGAGATGAGGGGTATGGGTTTCACAACAATAAACTGCAGGGAATGGGTGGAACGTGATAAAAAAGTAATTGCACCTTGCCAGCATTTATCATACTACCCGTTGGTGGTAGCAAAGGTAGAGGGGGATATAATTTTTGATCAGGACGGTAACCAATTTATTGATTTTCTAAGTAGCGCATCCTCTTTAAATTTGGGAGGCTCCTTCCCTGGAGTAATAGAAGCTATAAAAAATCAGTTAGACCATTTTGCACAATATACGCCTGCATATACCTATAATGCCACGAATATCGCTTATGGGGAACGCTTGACTTCTGTTTATCCCGGTGGCGTCGGTGCGAAGGTGTGTTTTGGGAATTGTGGATCTGATGCCAATGATGCCGCAGTTAAATTTACAAGGGCTTATACAGGTAGGACTAAAATTATCACTTTTATTAATGGGTATCATGGAAATACCTATGGTTCCATGTCATTAAGTGCTGTTACGACGAGAATGCGTTCGAAAATGGGTCCTTTTCTGCCTGATATTTATAATTTTCCATTTTTCGGAGATGAAGTGGATGACGAAACTTGCGAAATGGACTGTCTAAAAGAAATTGAACGGGCATTTGCCACCTATTTGCCCGCAGAGGAAGTGGCAGCGGTAATCATCGAACCTATTCAAGGTGATGCAGGTTTAGTTGTAGCCCATAAAATCTTTATGAAGAAACTATATGACCTTTGCAAAAAACATGGAATCCTATTTATTTCAGAGGAAGTACAACAAGCATTTTTTAGAACAGGAAAGTGGTTTTCCATCGAACACTACGATATTGTTCCTGATGGCATCGTGCTAGGAAAATCCGTGGGGGGCAGCTTACCTTTAGGTGCATTTATGGCCAAGGCTGAAATTATGGATTCCCTACCTGCACCTGCTCACCTGTTCACTTTAGGAGGAAATGCATTGGCATGTGCAGCTGGAAGTGCTGCTTTCGACTATATGCAGAGCAATGAATTCCAAGAAATATTGACGGAAAATGAGAAAGCCATGGAAAAATATCTAGAAGAAACTATGTTAAGATTTCCAGAATATGTTACTGGAAAAAGGGGTATGGGCATGTCAAGAGGATTGGTTCTTACTAGGAAAGACAAGAAAACAGGGGAACTCATTCCAGATGGAGTGGGTACGTATAAGGTTTTGTATCGTGCCTATGAAAAAGGGCTGGTTGTGATTTCCCTTGGTCAGAACGTATTGCGTATTCAGCCGCCATTGAACATCGCACCGAAAAACTTAGAGAAAGCATTTCAAATCCTTTGGGAGTCTATTCAAGAATATTTGGAGGGCAAAGTTCCTGATAAGGTTATGGAGTTTAGAAGTGGTTGGTAGGATAGGGGTGCCTCTAAATAGATGGAGCTTTATTTTAAGGTACAAAGTACCATACTAATGAGGTGACTGTTCATGCCCCTTTGAGTCATGAACAGTAATGAGCTAATTAAACTAATAGAGTGAAAATATCAACTAGGTAGCGAAAAGAAAAAGAGGGATGTATGATACGTCCCCCTTTTTGCGTCCTTTTTTAAGTTCGAAAGTTCATTTGCAAATCTTCTGAAAAGAGTAAAACAGCGTTATAAAAATAAAGCTTACTTTGTATTAGTTCTTTAACGGATAAAAAAGCAAGAGGCGATTTATGAAATCATTTCTGAGCCAATTTCATAATCCCAAACACCATTATTTTTCCTAGCTATACAATCGTAGAAGACATAAGACCCCAAAGAAGAACGCCATTTTTCAGCTGTAAATTTAAAACTGGCGTCATCTAATTCTGACGTCTCCATGCTAAATAAAATGCTCGTGTCTAAGTGGGCAAATCCTGTGCTATCATCAACGGTAATTAGATTTTCTGACAGCAAATCTTCAAAAGTTGCCAAGCGAGTTTCTATCTGGGTTGCACTCCAAAATAAATAAAGTAGGGCATTTTTTTCGCTGGGGGTTAGAATTTCATCTTCCGTTAAATCTAGGGCAATAAAGTCTATGTCGCTGTTCAAAGCAGAATCTGTTTCAAATAATTTTATAAAAATATTGTGGTATAGTCCCACAAAGTCATCGCTTGTTTCCAAAAACCTAATGTAGTCTGGATTTGCAATGACAGCTGGGTAGCTCTCCAGAACCAAACCGTCGAACCCAATCTCAATAAGGTTCCCTGGGCTAAACTGAGAAATATCTCCCATGCTCTTACCCAGAGTTACTTGATATAACCCATGTTCCTCCTCATTGTCTGCAACCAAAATCGTGTTTTCTTGCATTTTGATAATTTTAGCCTTTATAACTTTTTCAGATTTCACAGGGGTTGTGACTGCCCCATTAGATATGAAAATATTATCTACGGGTTTATTTGTTTGCAATTCCTTTTTTGTGCAACCACCTATAAGAAGGGAAATGCAAATAGATGCAAAGATCGGGTAGTATTTCCTCATATTTTCAGCTCCTTTTCGTCTTTTAGCATTTGACGGTAGAAGATGGTAAAGGTTGCAAAAATATGTGCGAATTTTACTGGAATAAAGAATTTTACCATTTATGGGCTATAGAAATTAGCAAAGGCCATTCTCAAGCTTTACAAATGCCTCTAAAGCAACTAAAATCTCATTTTTTTCTCCTTGCATAGAAAGGGATTCGCCATCAACATAATTACCAATACTATCGGAAGTATCACCTTGGTATTCCACAACATTATTTAAAATAGAGGCTGTTTTAACCCCTCTTAAATGTCCGATTGTAAACAACGCCGCTGTTTCCATATCACATCCAAGAACGCCTTTTTTTGACCAAAAAGCGTCAATGGTATCTTCTTCGTCGGTGTAAAAACTATCATGACTTCTGGCAATGCCAGTGTGGTATGGGATATTTTTTTCCTTAGCAGTTTCCAAGCAAGCAAATAAAAGATTTGCATCAGGTACTGCTGGGAAAATAGAATCTACGTAGGTTTTGGATGCGCCATCATCACGAACGGCACCGCTTACCAAAATGATATCTCCCATTTTTACTTTGGGCTGTAAGCTGCCACAACTTCCGATACGAATCATTGCCTCGACGCCAATATTATGCAGTTCTTCAACGGCAATTCCTGCGGAAGAACCTCCGATACCCGTGGAGATGGCCAATACCTTAACTCCTTTATAAGTGCCCATTAAGCTTCTGTATTCACGGTTAAATTCCAGCTCCACAATATTTTCTAAAAACGGGGAAATTCTATCTAATCTGGCAGGATCCCCAGGAAGGAGTGCATATTTTACTCCCAAGGAATCGTCCAATTGAATATGAGGTTGTAGGTTTGACATAAAGTGTTCCTCCTTTGATTTCTGTTCTTTTGTTTTAATTTACCCCAAATTACAAAAAATTGCAATGTTAGGCTTTTAATAATTTGAATATGGAAGAAGATTATGTTAAAATTATTCGAAAGAGATGAAGGATGGGCATCATATCCTTTAGGGAGGAAAAAATGATATACTTTGTGTTTTTGGTTTTGGCTGGCGTGTTCCAAGGGTTCATGATTTCGCTGAATGGACAGTTGGGAAACTACTACAGCCTTTTTGCTATTTGCTTTTTTGTTCATGCTATTGCTGGGGTATTTCTCTATCTTTATATTAAGTTTAAAGAGAAAAAGCCCATAACCTTTCGTGGGGTGCCAAAGTATGTGTATGCCGTAGGGTTTATGGGAGTGATTATGGTTTCAACCAGCAGTTGGTGCACGTTGCATATTGGTGCAACGGCAATGCTAAGTCTATCGGTTATTGGCCAAATGACTTCTTCAGCAATTGTTGACCATTATGGGTGGTTTAACTCCACGAAAAAACCTTTTCGCCTCAAACAACTACCATGCTATTTACTGGTTTTGGTAGGGGTTTTGATTGTTGTTTACGGTTAAGGAGGGAAATGATGATATACTATATGGTAGCAGTTGCTAACGGTTTTTTAAATACGATTAATAAAATGGTAAACGTAAAAGCCGGGGAATGCTTAGGTACAGCAAGAGGGGCGATGATCAATTATATCGAAGCAACGGTAATTGCTTTTTGCCTTGTTTATGTAACGGGCAATGGTGGTGAGTTTCGTCTAGAGTATATAAAAGAAGTCCCCTTGCTGTTTTACTTGGGTAGTATTTGCGGTTTGGCGGCAATGATTTTCTTGATTGTAGGTACAAAACAAAAGGGGGCTATGACTTCAACAGTTCTAATGCTATTAGGCCAACTTGGCACATCCATAGTGTTGGATTATGTATTTTTTGAAGTCTTCCGTCCCATTCAAATAGTAGGCATTTTCCTTATTTTGGTTGGAATTACTTGGAAAGAAAAGTTGCGGGAAGCTGAATCAGCTCTAAATCTCGCAAAGGCAAATGAGGAGGAAACAGAATGAAAATTCTAAACTTTGGATCTTTGAATATGGATTACGTATATGAAGTGGATCACTTTGTGAAACCAGGAGAAACTTTGTCTTCCAATGGTTTGTTTATAAATTGTGGTGGAAAAGGTTTAAATCAGTCTATCGCAGCGGCAAAAGCAGGTAATGAAGTTTTGCATGCTGGTTTGGTAGGCAGTGACGGAGAAATTTTAAAAGATAAGCTGAAAGAAAATGCAGTGAACACTTCTTTGTTGAAAAAAATTGAAGAAAGTAGTGGACATGCTATTATTCAGGTTGACCAAAATGGCCAAAATTGTATCCTACTGTATGGCGGTACAAATCAAATGTTAACAGAGAAATATATTAATGAAACATTAGATAAATTCGGCAATGAGGGTCTAGTATTATTGCAAAATGAAACAAACTTGGTAGGCTATATCATTGCACAGGCTCATAAAAGAGGGCTAAAAACTGCTTTAAACGCCGCCCCAATGAATGATAAAGTTCTGGCTTATCCTTTGGAACTTTTGGACTGGTTGATTGTCAATGAGGTTGAAGGAAAACAGATTGCAGGGTGTGAAAAAGAAGAGGATATTTTACCAACTATAAAACAAAAATATCCTAATGGGAATGTTCTTTTAACCCTCGGCAGTCGAGGTGCCATTTGTTATACCGAAGGTGAAACCTATCAAGTAGGAACCTATCAGGTGGATGTGGTAGATACGACGGCAGCGGGGGATACTTTTAGTGGGTACTTCCTATATGGCGTATTAAGCGGGAAAACAATTCCCGAAGCCTTAGTATTGGCAACAACGGCCAGTACCCTTGCCATCGGCAAAAAAGGAGCATCGGATTCTATTCCTTTGAAGAAAGAGGTGGATCAGGTGTTAGAGGAAAATAAATTCGGCGCTTTAGCCGTTGATAAAATTTCATAAAAGGGAGTGTTCCAGGTGGAAAAAGTATTATTTGTGAACTGTTGTATTCGCAGAGAAGAATCCCGTACCAAAAAATTGGCTGATTTTTTTCTCAATGAGTTAGAGCAGAGTGGCTCTTACGAAATAAAGGAACTTTGTTTAATGGACGAGGGTATGCCCTATATGTCCGAAGGAAATTTTCATCAAAGAGACGCTTTATTGGCGAAGAAGGACTTCTCCCATCCTCGCTTTTACTATGCCCATGCGTTTGCAAATGCGGATAAAATTGTTGTAGCGGCTCCCTTTTGGGATTTAAGCTTTCCCGCATTGTTAAAGACTTATATCGAAAATTTGTGTGTTGAGGGTATTACCTTTGGTTGTAACGAGCAAGGTTGTTTTGGTACTTGCAAGGCGGATCATATGGTGTATGTTACTACCCGTGGCGGTTTTTACGAAGGAAGTCACATGGAAATGGGCTCAAGGTATATGAAGGCTATGTGTGAATTCTTTGGTATTGAAAAATATGATTGTATAGTGGCGGAGGGCTTAGATATTGGACTTCGCCCTGTTGATGTGATTTTAGAAGAAGCCATGGAAAAAGCAAAAGAAGTAGCAAAAAGATTTTAACGCACTTTGGAAGGTACTCACCTTTTTCGGTGCAAGGGGTGGTTTCGCTGTTTGGAAGTAAGGAGTTGCCAAACGCTGCCCTTTATAAGTATTTTTTTGCAAAATACGAAGGGTAGAGATGGCCTTCCAATTTAAGGTATAATCAAGTTGCCCGTTTGTATAGGAATTTAAAGCAATCTTACTGGAGCTAGTGTGAATGGCTTCATTAAGTGAATGGTGCTTAGAAAAATGTATAGATTTTAGATTTGACTGAGAAAATGAAGAATATGAAAAAGTTTGTCTAAAGTAAATTTTTAAAATGAAGTTTGAATTTTCTTTCTATTAAAACCTGAAAGGCTTTTAAGGAAGATGATTCAAGGGTTGTTGCGAATTAAAGTTCAACAATTCACCAATAACTAGATAGTTTTTTACAAAAGAATCGAGGTTTTAGAAATGGAAAAAATGATGAAAGCGGTTGTTTATAAAGGTTACGGAGAGGTATGCTTGGAGGATCGCCCTGTGCCAGCGATTTTGGAGGATACGGATGCCATTGTGCGTGTAACCAGATCTTCTATCTGCTCTAGCGATTTGCATATCAAGCATGGCTCGGTGCCAAGAGCAAAGGAAAACACAGTTTTGGGTCATGAGTTTGTTGGCGAAATTGTAGAAGTGGGCAAAGGGGTTGTTCATTTTCAAGTGGGGGATCGTGTTGCCGTAAATGTGGAAACCTTTTGTGGCCAATGTTTTTTTTGTAAAAGAGGGTATGTAAATAACTGTATCCATGGTGGTTGGGAACTGGGTTGTCGCATTGATGGTGGACAGGCTGAGTATGCCCGTATTCCTATGGCCGACCAAGGCTTAACCAAGATTCCCGAAGGGGTTTCTGATGAGGATGCTTTATTTAACGGGGATATTTTAGCAACAGGATACTGGGCGGCAAGTATCGGCGAGATTAAGCCTGCTGATACAGTGGTTGTTTTAGGGGCAGGCCCAACAGGACTCTGTACGTTAATGAGCATTAAACTGTATAGCCCTGCTACAGTCATTGTTGTGGATGTAAGTAATGAAAGAATGGCTTTGGCGAAAGAGCAAGGCTTGGTTGATATTTGCTTAAACCCCACAGAAGTAAATGTTGAAGAGGAAATTTTGAAGTTAACCCAAGGCAGAGGTGCGGACCGTGTGTTTGAAGTTGCAGGTGCGGATAGTACCTTCCAATTGGCGTGGAAAGTGGCAAGACCCAATGCTATTGTGGTTTTGGTTGCCCTTTATGGGAAGGAACAGGCGTTGCCTTTGCATCAGATGTATGGGAAAAACCTCACTTTTAAAACTGGTGGCGTTGATGCAAATAGTTGTGACGATATTATGAAGATGGTTCAATGTAAGAAAATTGATACCAGTTGTTTGATTACCCATCGTGCACCACTAAACGATGTTATGGAAGGCTATCGTATCTTTGAAAATAAGTTGGATGACTGTATTAAATGGGTAATTACACCTTACGAAGGAGAAAAATAAAAGGATATAGACGTTCTAGCCTTTCTGCGAACAGTTTTTTGTTGAATAAAGGGAAGAAATCCAACACATAAGGTGTTTGTTAGAGTAGATGAGGTTTGTTTAAACTAAGAAAAAGTGTGTAGTATAGTTAGAAAGTACCATAAGAAAAGTCATAGAAGAATACCCCCTGTTGTTATGAAAGAACACATTGTACAAATAAGAAGTAGAGGTTGAAATAAAAGAATGGATTTTTTAAGTATTTTTGTAGTGATTCTATTGATTGTGGTTTTATTAAAACAAGTTTCTTACCTTGTAAAACTAAAAATTAAAACAAAGAAGCGTACGGGGGAAAAACTTGCTATTGTGGTTAGTATCATTGTATTATTTTGGCTGACACATATTTTTGCAGAAAACGGCATGCACTATGTTGCCGTATTTGTTGCAATTTTGTTTGTTATTGCAAACTGGATGAAGCAAGGCATTACGGATGAAGGTGTCCTTTTGGTTGCCAGAGGGAAGGAATTATACCGTTGGAATGAGATGAAAGAAGTAAAAATGACTTTGGACGATTTGCTTAAGGTTGAATTATATAATAAAAGAGGGGCAAGAGTCGCTTCTCAAACTTATAAAAAAGAAGATTTTGACAGGGTCAAAGCATTCTTTAAAGAAAAAAACATTGTAGCTGAACTGGTAAACCAAGAATAAGGTTGTTTCATTGAGCAGGCATCTATACAGGTGTCTGCTCTTAAACAATTTAGATTTGTTTCATTTTATAGAAAAGAAGGGGAAGCGATGAGATTTTTTCATATTGGGGATTTGCATTTAGGAAAGAAAATATACGACTTTTCCATGATTGATGACCAAAAGTATATACTTTCTCAGATTTTAGAAAAAGCAGAGGAAGAGAATATAGACGGCATTTTTATTTCAGGGGACGTTTATGATAAAGGAGTTCCCCCTGTGGAAGCAGTTCGTTTGTTAGATGAGTTCCTAACGGAATTATCCAAACGAAATATTGCAATTTTTATGATTGCTGGTAATCACGATTCTGCTTACCGTTTGGATTTTGGTAGTCGCCTTTTTCACGAGAATAAAATCCATATATGTGGGAGTTTTGGCGGGGCGTTGAACCCCATTGTAATAGAAGATGAATTCGGGGAGATTGGTGTTTACTTACTGCCTTTTATTAAGCCAGCAGTGGTTAGCCCGTTTTTTCAAGAGGATATCGCTACATACCAAAAAGCTGTGGAATTGGTTTTGCAAGAAACGAATTTGGACAAAAATCGGAGGAATGTCTTACTAGCCCATCAATTTGTAACATGGAGAGGTGAAGCGGAGCAAAGCGACTCGGAAACTTATTCATTAGGTGGAATAGATGAAGTGGACGCCAGTATTTTCTTTGATTTTGATTATGTGGCCTTAGGTCATTTGCATAGCCCTCAAAAAATTGGAAAAAACGAGATTCGTTTTGCTGGCTCGCCCCTAGCTTATTCTTTTTCTGAAATTAGACGAAAAAAAACTATCACAAAGGTAGAGTTAAGAGAAAAAGGTAATATTCAAATAGATTTTATCCCTCTCATACCAAAACGTCCTTTGCGTGAAATCAAAGGCCCTTTGGAGGGTTTATTGGCGGCGGCTAGGGCAGAGGATGGCTCTGAGGATTATATTCGGGGGATTCTTACAGACACCATGCTGCTAAATGACCCTGTGGGACAACTTCGTACCGTATACCCTAACTTGATGACATTAGAGGTGGAGGCGCAAGGGAAGTATGAAGAAAAGCAATTGCCATACTCAGCAGAAGAAATGACGCCACAGGAATTGTTTGAGTTATTTTTTGAGCGGCAAAACCAAAAAGAAATGGACGATTCCCAAAAGCAGGTGGCAAAAAAAGCTTGGGAAGAATTGGGGGATGATATGGAATGAAACCGATACATTTAACAATTTCCGCATTTGGTCCCTTTGCTGACAAAGTAGAAATTCCTTTTTCCAAATTGGGGAATGGCGGGCTTTTTCTTGTTAGTGGAGACACAGGGGCAGGAAAAACTACTATTTTTGACGCAATATGCTTTGCACTATTTGGCGAAGCTAGTGGGTCAAATCGAGGAATTGATAGCGTTCGCAGCGATTTTGCCAATGATAAAGTAAAAACATATGTGGAGCTTATATTTCAGCATCGGAATAAAGAGTATCGAATCACCAGAAATCCCGCATATCCTAGGCCGAAAAAAAGCGGTGAGGGCATGACCACAGAAATTGCTGAGGCCGCTTTATTCTGTGGGAATGAAACCCTTTCTACAGGCTTTGTTCAGGTAAGAAAGGCCGTTGAGGAGCTTTTATCTGTGGATTCAAAACAGTTTAAGCAGATTGCAATGATTGCCCAGGGCGAGTTTTTAAAGCTTTTATATGCTGAGAGCAGTGAGCGAGGGGCGATTTTTCGAAAGGTGTTTCATACTGATATCTTTGCAGATTTCCAACAAAAAATAAAGGAGAGAGAAAAGGAAAACCGCACCCAATATGAGGATAGTGAAAAGCGGTTATTCCAATATCTGCAACAACTTTGTCCCAACTTGGATTTGGATGCCAAGAGTATGGTGCATCAGGCAGAGCTAATACTTTTGGCGGAGGAAAATATCCTAATTGAGAGTAAAAATGAAGTGAAAGAAATTAAGGTGGAAAAAGGAAATCTTTTGAAAAAAGAACAGGAGCTAACAACTCAAATCAGCAGAGGGGAAATCAATAATAAACGCATTGCTGACTTGGATGAGGCAAAAAGAGAACTCCATTTATTGTCCCTTAAAAAACAAGAGAACACAGAAAAACAGCAAACCCTTGTAAAGCAAAGAATGGCCCAAGACTATATCCTTCCCCTAGAAAACACGATGCATAGAGAAATTGATGCTTATGAGAGAACAAAAAAACAGGTTTTTGAGCTTACAGATAAATTAGCTGTCCTTTATCCTGTTCTAAAAGAAAAGGATGAGGAAAGGCAAAAACAAGAGTCGGAACAGCCCAAACTGAACGAAGAGAAAATCCGCCTAAAAAAGATGGAAGGTGATTTGGCTGCATATGCCCGAAGAGAAGCCTTATTACAAGAAAGAATAGTGTTGGAAGAAAAGAAACAGAAGTTGGAACTTCAGGTAAAGGAAACGCAGAATCGTATTGATGCCGCTGACAAAGACATCAATGAGACAAAAGCAAAACTTGAAGAAAAGCCAAGCTTAGAAAAGGCTGAGTTGACGATAAGCCAAACCATTCAGAGCAAAAAAGAGAGGCAAAATCGGATGATGCAGATTGGCGCCATGCAAAAATCCTTGAAAGCAGAAGAAAAAGCCTTAGAAACTCTGCGAGGTAGATACAAAAAAGCTGATTTAGATTGGAAAGAAGCAAGACGATTTTGTGAAACGGTGGAGGCTCACTTTTTAGCAGAGCAAGCAGGAATTTTGGCGGAAACATTGCAAGATGATGTAGCTTGTCCAGTTTGTGGCTCTTTGGAACATCCCCAAAAAGCGGTACTTTCCCAAAATGCCCCCACGGAAGAAGCGTGGAAAAAGGCCAAGGAAAAGGAGGCTTCTGCCCACGGGGACTTACAAGAGATTTCTGCCCAAGGCAAGGGCCTTTCGGCAAGATGTGAACTGCAAAAAGAGTCCATTGCAAAGGCTTATTTAGATGAGTCAACAACGGAAGACTCCTATTTAGAAGACTTAAAAAATCTTGGAGAAGAAATCATCGCCTTAGAGGTAGAACTTCTTAAAAAAAGAAAGATGATATCCAGTCTTTTGAAGCTAGAGGAACGCTTAGAAAAAGCGAACAGGGATTTAGAGCATTTAAAAGAACAACTGGAAGTCACCAAGGAAAACATTAAGAAGTCCATGGAAGAGAGTAGTCTCTTACAAGGTGAATTGACAGCTTTGGAAGAAAGATTAGAAAAACACGTGACAGCCCAACAGGCCAAAACTGCTGTGGATACTTTGCAACGATTTATAGAAAAGGCTGATTCTGAATATAATCGTACCCTTAACCTTTATCAGGAGAAAAAGGAAGAAGTTCAAACACTTGAGACCCGTCTGGATGAGGCGAAAAACGCAGAACTGCAAGGGCAAAAGCGTGTTGAAACTGCAAAAGAAGAATGGTTGCTAATGATTCAAGAAAAGGGCTTTGCAACCCAAGAGGTGTATCAGGCGGCTTTGCCTGAATCCCGTGGGAAATTAGAAGAGGACGAACAAAAAAATCGGGTATTTTTTAATAAGTTACACCAATTGGAGAACCTTATCCAACGAACAGATTTAGGCCAGGGTATGGAAAAAGTAGATTTGGCTATGCTGGATAAGGAAAAGGAAGGTTTACAGCTTGGTGTTGCGGAGATGGATAAAACCCTTGAGGAGCTAAACGCTAGTATTGCAATCAAAGAAGTCGCTCTGGAAAAGGCAAAAGGCGAGTTGAATTTCCGTAGGAAGATAGAAAAGCAGTACCTGCCCATTATGGAGCTTTCCAAAACGGCTAATGGTGACCTTTCGGGAAAAGATAAAATCACCTTTGAGTCCTTTGTACAGGCATTTTACTTTGAACGGGTATTGCGAGCTGCCAATTCTCGTTTGGGTGAAATGACCCAGGGGAGATATCGCTTGATGCGGGCAGAAAATGCATCGGATAAAAGAAGTCAAAGTGGCTTAGAGATGGAAGTTATGGATTACTTTACAGGAAAAAGTCGTTCTGTTAAATCTCTTTCTGGCGGTGAAGCATTCAAGGCATCTCTTTCCTTGGCCCTTGGGCTTTCAGACGTTATCCAAAGTCATGCAGGTGGAGTGCAAATTGATGCAATGTTTATAGATGAAGGCTTTGGAGCTTTGGATGAGCATTCACGGGAACAGGCTGTTCAAGTGTTACAGCGGCTGTCTTATGGAAACAGGCTGGTAGGGATTATTTCCCATATTACAGAGTTAAAGGAAAATATCGAGAAAAAGATTATGGTGCAGCGTAGCTCTTCAGGAAGTTCTGTAGAAGTTCTAGGTTAAAGTATTTCATAAAATTGTTTAAAATAACAAGGTCGTTTAGGCGGCCTTGTTGTTTTTTTGATTGCTTTAGCCTGACAAAACCACTGCTATGGAGATGGTGGGAATGGTTTTACTGTAAGACTTTTGCTTTTGCAATAAACTAGGTCTTTTGTAAGTTTTTAATAACTCTAAAATCGTTTTAACGGTGTGGGGTGGGTATTACATAAGAAATGCTTTTTCAATACGCCCTCCACATTGTAAGCAGCAGGGAATTATAGAGGAAGGATAAATTCTAAAAGTATATTCTCAATAATTTAAGGTATAACCCGAACTTTGTAATGATACATTTGAGATGGATAATAATACAAGTCTATAAATAGCATTTTTTATTGTACATTCAAAAACAATTACTGCTGTCCGAAAGGATACAAACACACCATCTTTTTAAACGCATATTTTATTAGAGATAGGGGGCGGAAAAATGGATTGGACAGATAAAACAATTCTTATTATCGGAGGAGATCAACGTCTTCTCTATTTAGCTGATTTATTGAAAGGGGCCTGTAAACAAGTTCGAACCTATGCTTTAGACGGGGCCAAAGGTTTGCAGGGAATTGAGCTGTGTGAAAACTTGGAAGAATCTATGCAAGGAACCCACATTGTTGTTGCTCCTGTGCCCTTCACAAAGGATGGGGTTCATCTTTTAACAAAGGAGAATACTACGATTTTATTGTCGGACTTTAGCGAAAGCCTTGTGGAAAACGGAATTTTGTTTGGTGGAAATATTCCAAGTGTTGTTCTAGAGGGTGCAAAACAGAAGAATGTTCAATGTTATGATTTTATGAAAATGGAAGATGTAGCGTTGGAAAATGCCATTACAACTGCGGAGGGCGCCATTGCAGAAGCCATAACCCTAAGTACCCAAAATGTAAATCAGGAAAACTGTTTGATTTTGGGATATGGAAGGTGTGCAAAGGCAATTGCGGAAAGGCTACATGGATTTCATGCCAAAGTTACCATTGCAGCAAGAAGAAAAGAAGCACGTTTGGAGGCGTTTAAACAAGGGTATTTTGCAATCCCTTTGGAAGAAATAGACGTATTCATACCAAATGCACAGTTTATTTTTAACACCATTCCTGCCATGGTGTTAGATGAGGTGATTATGGAAACTCTGCAGTCAGATGCAGTGATTATTGATATTGCCTCAGCGCCAGGGGGAACGGATTTTGATGCTTGTAAACGGTTGGGTATTATTGCAAAGCTTTCTCTTGGAATTCCAGGCAGATACTCGCCAAAAACAAGCGCCCATATTTTGCTACGTGGAATGCTATCCTCGTTAAAATGATAAGCTAGGAGGAGTTATTGTGAAATTAGAAGGGAAAAATGTTGGATTTGCTATTACAGGTTCTTTCTGTACATTTGACAAAATTATTATAGAACTTGAACGCTTAAAGGAGGAAAAGGCAAACATCATTCCTATTTTATCTGCCAATGCAGCAACCATGGATACCAGATTTGGCAAAGCCCATGATTTTATTGAAAAAGTTGTAGAAATTACAGGGAATGATCCAGTTTTAACGATAGTGGATGCGGAACCTCTGGGTCCTCAGGGAATGTTGGATATTTTAATCATTGCGCCCTGTACGGGTAATACCATTGCAAAGTTGAGCAATGGTATTACCGATACCTCTGTGCTTATGGCCGCAAAGGCCCATATGCGAAACAATAAACCGTTGGTTATTTCCATTTCTACCAACGACGCTTTGGGATTGAATTTATCAAATATTGGCCAATTACTCAATACAAAAGGTATTTATTTTGTACCCTTTCAACAGGATAATTATGAAGGAAAGCCAAAATCAATGATTGCAAAAACAGAGCTTGTTGTTCCGACTTTAGAGCTGGCCTTTGAAGGACTTCAGATACAGCCGTTGTTGCAGTAAAAAAATACAGGGGAGACAGTCGTTCTCCCCTGTTTCTGTGGGTTACACCCTCTCTTGCGTTATAATTTTGTTGTATAGATTGGAAATGGCAAGCCAAGTGGCATCACCAACAATCCCTGTTTCCTTTATATCTGTTTGCTTTTGAATCACCTGTATTGCTTCATAAGTTTGATTATCGAAGTAACCACTTACTTCTACATCCCGTGCCCAGGGATAGTAAGCTGCAATGGCGGAAAGGTACATTTGTAAGGTTTCTACATCCCTATTTCGTAAGCCCAATGAAAGCACATACCCTGGGTAAGGCATGGCTTTTCCTGCAAAGGTTTCAAAGGGGAGGTTATTGATTATATTAGCATAATTTTCATTTAATGCTCTCCATGTGCTTTGTGTAACAGTCCCATCGGGAGTAAAACCGTATTTCCTTTGAAAAGCCATCATGGCCGCTTCTGTTTTGGGGCCGAAAACACCATCTACTGTAAGAACAGAGATATCCGGATCAAAGTAGGCTAGGGTACTCAATAAGTGCTGAACTGTTTTTACAGAATCTCCTTGATCACCAAGTTTTAAAGGGTCTGTATAGTGGGCTCTGCTTTTTTCATAAAGCTGAATATCTGCAATAAGATCTTCAAGATTTTTCGTACTGTCGTATATGCTTTGTAATTTATACCAAGTACCTTTGTCAACAATACCATCTGGAACTAAATTAAAAATCTTTTGAAATGCAATGACAGCGTTTAGGGTATCTACATCAAAAATATCATTTTCGCTTTTAATTCCAGGAATAGCGGGATAGTTTTTGCGAACAAGTTCTAGTTCGTTTTTTATAGTTTTTACGCTATACCCTTGGCTGCCCATTTTTTGAGGAGTTCCTAGGTAGGATTCTTTAATGCTGCCCACAGGTACATCGGTTTCAATGGATATTTCGTCACCGTAGTAATAGCGTAGAATATCATGAGGGCTATATCCATTTTGTGCAAGAGCAAGGGTGCCCCATTGGGATAGTCCATTGCAAACGGAGGTAATGCCGTTACAATGTTGTGCCAAAAAGGGAGTGGGGGAGCCTTTTTGCACGATATAAGAATCGAAGATATCGTCAACGATTGTGCCGATAGAGTCAAAAATGACTCTATCGTCCATGAAGTTTTGATCATATGTAGCTTTATTGGTAATATCAAAATTATACCCTTGAGAACGGTAGTGCTCGGTGTAAATGCGGTTTAGAGCAAAGCTGATTTGTGCGTAAATATTTGCACGAAGGGCATTTTCAGGCCAGGTCGGATAGAGTTCGCTAGAAGCAACGTTTTTTACATAACCATTAAAGGGTATTGTGATGTTTTTCCCATCGTCATTTGGGTTTCCTAAATGGATTGTAATGGTTTCGGGAATAATGGGGTATCCGGTTTGCATAGTTTTCCTCCTTAAATTCTTTGTTGCTTTTGATGAATTTCTACAGGTTTGTTGGGAGAGGTGGATAGAATTTTCGGTACCATATCCACGCTTTGGATAGAAAGAATCCCTTCAAATACAGGGGCGTTATAGAAAATCATCGTTAAGTACTCAGGGTGACTCACCGTAATTGTATAACTATTTCTTCTTACCAAGTCCTGAAAATCTATTTTGGGATTTAGTGTATCCACTGCTTTCACACCGGCTAGAGGAATGGAAAAAAGCTTTCCTGATATATCTGTTTCTCCCTTGAAAATAACTTTCTCTCCTTCAGGAGTATTTTGGGAAATCTTCACTTCTGCTTCAGGAACTGGGTGTGCACGTTTTGCTGTAAAGGTTTGAACGACTAGGGCGCCAGTGTGGTGATTTTTCAATGTATTGGGTAATTCGGTGCAGCTGATGCTCAATGTACTCCCTCCTTCGAATTATGCAGCTACTATTCTTTTTATCATATTCTTTTATTACAAATATAATTACGAACAGAATAATATAGTGGTGCGCTACCTTTCTCTAAAAATCGTTATATTATAAAAATATTTCTCGTTTTAGTAAGTTTTTATTGACAAACAAAAATTGGATGCTATAATTAAACAAAACTAAATACAAAAAGCTATGACGAAGAGGGCTGAGTTGTTAAGTTCACAGAGAATCGGGTTTGGTGAGAACCGATAATAAAACTGCTTAATGCCTATGGCTTCTGAGCTGAAGGTTCGAAAACATGAAAATGTCGTAGGCTCCTTCCGTGATTGCTGCGTAAAGGCATAGGGCTTGTTGGAGTCTGAGAGGTGGCATTATATTTATAATGCAATTTGAGTGGTACCGCGGGAATATCCCGTCTCAAAGTTTTACTTTGAGGCGGTTTTTTTTATTTTAAGGAAAAAATAAGGAGGATATCATTATGAGTCATTACAAAATGGAAACAAAATGTGTACAGGGAGGATATACACCACAAAACGGTGAACCTAGACAGATACCGATTATTCAAAGCACCACCTTCAAATATGCTTCCAGTGAAGAAATGGGAAAACTTTTTGACCTTGAAGCAAGTGGCTATTTCTATTCAAGGCTGCAAAATCCTACTTGCGACTATGTAGCGGCAAAGATTTGCGAAATGGAGGGTGGTACTGCCGCTATGCTTACATCTTCTGGTCAGGCTGCCAACTTCTATGCTATTTTCAACATTGCAACTTGCGGCGATCATGTGGTTGCTTGCTCTACAATTTACGGCGGCACATATAATCTTTTCTCTGTTACTATGAAGAAGATGGGCATTGATTTTACTTTTGTCGCTCCCGATTGTACTGACGAAGAATTGGAAGCCGCTTTCAGGCTCAATACGAAGGCTGTCTTTGGTGAAACCATTGCAAATCCAGCGCTTACAGTTCTTGATATCGAACGCTTTGCAAAGGCCGCCCATGCCCATGGTGTACCTTTGGTAATTGATAACACCTTTGCCACACCTGTGAACTGCCGTCCCTTTGAGTGGGGGGCAGATATTGTAACCCATTCCACCACGAAGTATCTTGATGGGCATGGAGCAGGGGTAGGTGGTTGTATTGTAGATTCCGGTAAGTTCGACTGGGCAGCAAATGAAGAGAAGTTCCCTGGACTTTGCACCCCAGATGATAGTTACCATGGCATTACATACGTAGAAAAGTTTGGTCAGGCAGGGGCTTATATTACAAAAGCAACAGCACAGTTAATGAGAGACTTTGGTTCTACCCAGTCTCCTCAAACGGCCTTTCTTTTAAACTTGGGTTTGGAGAGCCTCCACGTTAGAATACCTCGTCACTGCGAAAATGCCCTTGCTGTTGCGAAGCACTTGAAAAATAGCGACAAGATATCTTGGGTTGTGTACCCTGGTTTAGAAGGAGATAAGTTTTATGAAACAGCACAAAAGTATATGCCAAATGGTACTTGTGGCGTTGTTACCTTTGGTGTGAAAGGTGGTAGAGAGGCAGCAGAAAAATTTATGAATAGCCTGAAACTTGCTTCCGTTGCTACCCATGTGGCCGATGCAAGAACCTGTTGTTTGCATCCAGCAAGCTCAACCCATAGGCAGATGAGCGAAGATGAGTTAGTTGCAGCAGGAATTTCAGGAGACTTGGTTCGCTTGTCTTGCGGCCTTGAAAATGCACAGGATTTAATTGACGATATCGCCCAGGCGTTGGAATTAATTTAAGAACTTTGAAATTTTCACCTTTCGTAGGGGCAATATGCTCTTACGAAAGGTAATGCAATTAAATATCTTCTGTTAGTATTTAAAAAGGTGAAGTAGAGCCTTAATCCCATTGAAAATTATTCCATACCATGGACTGAGATAGTTGTGAAATATATTAGAAAACCTAAGGAGTTTTGAATGATAGGAGTTTTTTATATAAAATTAGATATATTTTTAGAAAGTGGTGAAAAGTGAAATGCCGATTAAAATACCAAATGAATTACCAGCAGTAAAAGTGTTAAGCGATGAAAATATTTTTGTTATGACAGAGCATAGAGCGATAACCCAGGATATACGTCCGTTGAAAATTTTGCTACTTAATTTAATGCCTACAAAAATTGATACGGAAACCCAGATTTCAAGGCTTTTGGGCAACACACCCTTGCAAATTGAGTTGGAACTAATTCATATAAAGTCTCACACTTCAAAGAATACATCCAGTGATCATCTGCTGGCCTTTTATAAAACTTTTGATGAGGTGAAAAACGAAAACTTCGATGGGTTTATTATTACGGGTGCTCCCGTTGAGAAAATGGAATTTGAGGAAGTTGATTATTGGGAAGAATTAAAAGAAATTATGGAGTGGAGTAAAACCAATGTTCACAGTACGTTCCATATTTGTTGGGGGGCTCAGGCTGGGCTGTATTATCATTATGGAATCCCCAAATATCAGATGGAAGAAAAACTATTTGGTGTATTTCCTCATGTAATTAACTATAAAAATTCCATGCTTCTAAGAGGGGTAGATGATGTGTTTTTTGTACCTCATTCCCGTTATACTGGGGTGAATGAGGATGATATTTCAAAGATACGAGAACTGGTGATTTTGTCAACTTCTAAGGAAGCTGGGGTTTATGCGGTGTCTTCTTTGGATGGGAAACAAATCTTTATTATGGGCCATTCAGAGTATGACCCTCAAACCCTTAATATTGAGTATACTAGGGATAAAAATGCAGGATTAAATACGGCAGTACCTGCAAATTATTTTCCCGAGGATGATGATACGAAAGAGCCCGTAGTTCGTTGGCGTGCCCATGGGAATTTGCTATATTCCAATTGGCTTAATTATTATGTCTACCAGACAACTCCTTTTGAATGGGCAAAACCCTTGTAAAATCAAAATGGCGTAAAATGGCGTAGGAAAAGAAGTTTTTGTGCGTAAATTTAGACCTCTATTTGAAATATTGCTCATTCAATCTATAATTTGCTTTTATAAAAGTGTATAGAACTAACAGCCTTATATAGTAGGTAGGAGTTATTCTCTTGCCTACTATTTTTTATTCCACCAATTTACTCATTCAGTCGAAAAACAAAGCTTATTCTCAAAATAAAAACACGAATAATGGAATAAACTTCTTAAGTATATAATTTAAAATAGTAATCATCTCTACCAGTTGAATCTTTAAAATAATACAGACTTCGTGTATTCCCAAACAGTTTCATTATAATTCCTTTGTTAAATTGGTTTTTAAATTATTTCTAATTCCAAGTAATAAATTTTCAGACTTATCTATATTTCCATAAGGACTGACTGCTTCAATCAATGTCTTAATAATTTCCTTTTCTAAATCATCTAGCAGCAGTAATACTCATCTCCTTTCGCTATATAATTTGCAATAATTATTACAAAAAAATAAAAGAGTACAGGTAAGCCCCATACTCATTTAAATTTAAGCGGTCTAGAAAATTGAGTATCCTTTGAAGAGTTCGTTCTAGCTGCATTTTAAATTATTTCTTGAGCTTCATCAATACTATCTCCTGTCATTCTATTGTTTCAATTAGAGCATCTAAATCTTCTTCTCTCTTTTACTCATCTGTTGTTCTTTTTCCCTTAACGATTTCAAAAGTTCTTTAGTTTCAATAATTTCTTGTCTTACTGACTGTAATTTCTCGTCTGTAGTCATTTTGTTTTAGATTTCTTAATTTTCCATGTTCATATAGGCTTATTAAGATGTTCCCAGCCTCTCATGTTGTTCTCATCTAATCCGCTTGTCGGTTCATCAAAAAACGGAATATCCGAATCACTTACTGCTGCACACACACTCCTTGTTTTTGTCCCTCCGAACAGCACTATAGGATGACATTCTTTTTACTTTAAAAACTAAGAGTATGTAAAGTTTAATGTGCCTTCATATCCAAAGCATAGTTGTCAGTATTTCCTAGACTTAATTCATCAGATAAATTATCAGTGAATACATTTCCGACTTCAGAAGTTAGGCTTATGCAAGAAAAGACCAATGAAGTTGGAATGTCACTATTACTGCTGCGATTGCCTGATTTCAAGCTTGTTGTGCCTTCTTGCTGATTTAGCACTACGCTTCTTTCGCAATCCATGTTTTTGCCTTTTCTTGCTCACGAACCATGGAATAGTAATGTCCTTTTTGTGCCATCAGCTTATCATGGCTGCCCATCTCCTCAATGTGTCCCTGATTCAGCAAAAGAATTTGATCTGCATTTTGTATGGTGTTTAAACGGTGGGCAATCACAAATACTGTTTTTTCTTTCATCAAATAATCCAGCGCCACATTAATTTTTGCTTCATTGTCCGCATCCAGTGATGCCGTAGATTCGTCAAGGAGTAAAATTGGAGCATTTTTCAGGATTGCCCTTGCAATGGCGATACGCTGCTTTTCACCCCCAGACAGGGAGGCCCCACCCTCAGCCACTACTGTTTGATATCCTTGGGGCAACGAAGAAATAAAATCGTGACAACAAGCGGCTTTTGTTGCTCGGATCACTTCCTCCATACCGGCGTTTGGATTTCCAACAAGGATATTGCCTAAAATTGTATCGGATAAGAGGGTATTCTCTTGAAATACGGCACTAATTGATTCCAGCAGGCAATCTGGGTTAAGCTCCATAATATGCCGACCACCAATTGTTATTGTACCGGAGTTTACATCCCAAAAGCGGGCAATCAGATTGGCAACCGTGGACTTTCCCGAACCAGAAGGGCCAATCAAAGCGGTTACGCTACCATTCGGAGCAGTGAAACTAATGTCGTGAAGAACCTCTTTTCCATTGTCATATGAAAAGTGAACATGCTGAAATTCTACAGAATAATCATTTAATATAAAGCTGTGGTCTGAATAGGGAAGAGGTGATTGCTCCATTGCCTTCTCTAAATTTTCTGCCGCCAGTTTCAAGTCCTTGAGCAGAATATAGTAATGTTCAAAGGAAATCAGAAGAGCAGAAATTGCGATGCTCATGATGAGAAAAGCAATGAGGGTTTCACTCGTAATCCCGCCACCTAGCAACATGTAGCTTCCCCATAATAATACGAGGGGCATTAAAAAATTCACGATAATAGAATAAAGTGCTGTTGAGGGGGCCATCCTGCATTCAATATTCACACTAACTTTGCGTACTTTTTCGAGACTCTCCAGCAATCTGGAAAAATGAGTAGAGGTCATGTTGTGGGATTTAAAAACTTTAATTCCTTTCATGTACTCCATCACGGTAGAAATCATCTGGTTGGTGAGATTACGCTTTTTGATGCCAAACCGACTTACCAAGCGGTTTCCATAGTGTAGCAGAGGAGCCGAAAAAATAAGAACGACACATTCAGCCAGCGCAAGCTTCCAGTTGATAAAAAAGGTTCCAATCAATATCAAGCCACATAGTGTGACAGTTTTTATCAGGAAGGAAAGAGCGTGGGAAAGGACTCCTTCAAAGCTTCTTATATCGTTAGTTAGAGTGCTAATTAGGTAACCGGTACTGTTCTGATTGAAATAACCTAGGCTTAGCTTGCGGAAATGGTCGGCAAGGTCAATACGCAATTGGCCAGTTACTGTGAAAGCATTCTTAAAGCAAAGAAGATAGCTTTTTCTATAAATGATAATTCGGTAAATTACGCTGACTAAGCAAACCAATGTATAATTAAATACATTCTGCATTGTCAAAGTACCATAAAATAAATCAAGTACGGTCAAGTAGAGCATAAAGTAAAGGGACATGCTCCCAAGAGAATCAATACACATAAGAAAAATAGGGAAGTACAATTTCTTCTTATTTTCCCCAATTAGTTTCTGTATTGTATGAAGCATCAGATAACCTCCTTTTGGGCTGTTTCACCAATGTAGGTATGCCACATGTCACTGTAAGTTCCACCTGCGGCCAATAAATTATCATGACAGCCCTGCTCCAACACTTTGCCGTCTTCAAAGACAACAATGTTATCTGCGTTGCGGATGGTATGCAGACGATGGGCAATCATAATCGTGGTTTTCTCTTTTAGGAGGCTTCGTAGAGCAAGCTGTATTTTGTGTTCATTCTCAATATCTGAATAAGAGGTTGCCTCGTCAAAAATGACAATAGGTGCATCCTTCAAAATAGCCCGTGCAATTGAAATACGCTGCTGCTGTCCCCCCGAGAGCTTTAAGCCTTGATCACCAATTCTTGTTTGATAGCCTTGGGGCAGTGAGCATATAAATTCATGAATCTGGGCAGCTTTTGCAGCATCGACCACCTGTTTCTCGGTGGCACTGCTTCCCATTCGGATATTTTCTAAAAGAGTATCCTCCATCAAAAATACATCCTGAAAAACAAATGCCGTCAAATCCATTAATGACTCTATTGTAATTTCTCGTAGGGGAACACCCCCAATGGAAATTTCGCCACTGCTGGTATCCCAATAACGACCAATTAATTGGGCGGCAGTTGTTTTACCAGCACCAGAAGGCCCCACAAAAGCAGTGAGTGTTCCAGGCTTTAAGGTAATGGAAACGTTAGAAAGGACATCTTTGCCTTTTTCGTAGCCAAAGGATACATTGTCGAATGTAATTTCATAGGAACCTGATTTATCTAATATCTTTGTTCCCCCTGAAATCGCCTTGGTATTCAGGATTTCCTTAATACTGACTAGACCGCTTTCCAGCTCCATATGCCCCATCATGATATTAAGCAGACTAAAAAAAGCACTGTAAAAGCACATTGTCAAAAGTATAAACAGAAGAAACATCTCCAATGTAAGCATCCCATTTAGATATAGAATTCCGCCAACAGGAAGGGTGAATAAAATTCCGGAATCCAGTATGACAATGGTAATTGCCAAGGGCTTGCATGACACCTTTGCCATATTTTTCAGGCAGTCGGTATATGCCAAAGCCGCTGTACGGTACTTTTTAAATTTCTGAGCAGTCAGACCGTACATTTTTATAATGGGCATGCAATTCACATATTCGTTTACCGCAGAGGAAACAGCGGACATGGTTTTAGCGTATTCGTTGGTCAAATCAGGATAACGGCGCATCATCATCATGGGCAGAACAACACCCAGTACAGCGGGTATTAGCATACATAAAGCCATAATAGGCTGCAGAAAAAAAAGCGCTATAAACAAAATAATGGGCACGACAACAGCCTGCGCCAACTCAATGGTATTGTGGGCTATAAAATCTTCCAAACGGCCCACATCATCAAACAAGGCCCCCTTTAAAGCGCCTGGGGTGCAGTCATTAAAAAAGCCAAGGCTTAACTGGGACATATGCTCAAGCACTCTCAGTTTTAAGCGATGCATGGTGTTGTATGCTGCTGTATGGGTGCAGATTGTAGCGCAAGAAATGAAAATGTTTTGCAGCACTGCTGCACCTATTGCTATCAAAGCCCAGAACAGAGAAGTTTGAAACGTTAGCGTGCCACCTATCAACGCCAATATCATTTGATAAATCACATAATATGGCACGAAGGATAGAGCAGAGCAGATAACTGCAAGGAGAATACCAACAGCCAGTTTACCCTTTTCTTCCTTCATAAGTGATAGAACACTTAGTTGTTTTGAATTCAATGAATTCATATAAGTCCTCCTTTCGTCTTACAGTTCAATATATTATAGTGATTAGCCTAAGCTAACCTATATAGTAATTTAATGGCTCAAAGGAGAAAAATCAAGCGACAGTATAAGCTGAATATTCAAAATGATGTTAGTTAATAAACGTTGTATTGACAAGGTGTTTTGCTATTATGCTAACCTCTTTCTTAAAATAATGTGATATATATTTACTTGTCTGTGATATATTTTTGTGATATGCTGACGCCAAGGAGGTAGGATTATGAAGCATACTGTAATTGAGTATTATATGAATTTGCCAAAGTACTTGCACTTTGCCTATACGCCTGAAGAATCCAGTAACGGAAATGAAATCTACCGAATGCTATCGGACTACGGTACAGGAGTCGTGCGGATTATGAATTTCCATGAGCAATTTTTAATTGTTATTGCCGATTTTACACCCAAGCAGGATTTTGAGAAGGTTTCTGAAATCAAACAGGAATATTTTGAAATCAGCCAGTTCGAAACGGATTCCAGTTCATTTAAAGTTGGCGGAAGAAAAGTACACCAAGTAGATAGAGGAATTTGCTGTTACGCAAATACACGCAAGACTGTATATGCTTTCTGTGAGGCGGGAAAGCCAACCCGTTTTACAAAAATTATTATTACAAGAGAGTACTTTGACCATTTTTTGCAAGAACGGTATGGTGACTACTATGAGGTATCACGTAATGCACTAGATTTTCTAGTACAAAACCCCAATTCGCCAGAATTGAATTTTGTGTTTCAGCAAATCAGTGATTGTCCAGCAGAGGGAAGCACCCGCAATCTGTATATGGAAGGAAAGGTTTTGGAAGTTTTATCTCTGGTCACACATAATTTGGAGCAGGAACAGAAGCGTCGCCATCTGCCTGTGAAGCTGGATAAAAAGGATAAGCGTTCACTAGGCAAAGCAGTTACGTTGATGAAAAAGGATTTATCTGCTTATCCGTCCATTGGTGAATTAGCTCAAACTGCCAGCATGAGTACATCACGCTTTCAAATTGCTTTCCGTCAGGTATATGGAACCACTGCCTATGAATATCTAAAAACCATGCGGATGAATTATGCTCTTTTATTGCTACAGGATTCTGATGATAATATTCGCACAATTGCTTTAAAAGTCGGGTACCAAAATGCTGGTCACTTTGCAAAGTTATTTAAAAAAACGTTCGGTATGGGGCCACAGAAATACCGTGATATGCATCGAATTAAATAGATAAACATATCACAATATGGTTTTTATATATCACGATATTCTTACATTTAATATGGAATAACCAAAGAAAAGTGCCTGTCACAGGCACTTTTTAACGTTTATGAAAAATATTTTCTAAAATGCATTCTTCTTGCACAATATAAATTCACCTTGTAAAATATGGTTTGGTTAGCCAAGGCTAATTTATGTATATCAGAAGGAGGGGAACGTATTTTTGAATTTCATAAAAAAAATAGTCAGCTTGGTGTTGGTGCTGCTAAGTGTAAGCTTATTGTCTTTTGTACTGGCGAATGTCTCTACAGTAGACCCAGCAGAGGCCATCGCTCGCCGCACATATAGCAACCCTACAGAGAAGCAGCTTGCGAAAATAAGACATGAGAAGGGATTGGATAAACCCATACTGATTCAGTATTGCACTTGGCTTGGAAAAAGCTTAGAAGGAGAATTAGGGACATCTTACCAATCAAACGAGCCAGTGGCAAAGGAATTGGGTGGAAAACTGGTTGCTACACTTTCCTTGGTGGGGTTATCTCTTCTTTGGATTTTGGTGTTTACCATCCCATTGGGAATGCTTTCTGTTACTTATAAAGACAAAGTTGGAGATCATCTGATTCGTGCTATTACGATTCTTGGAATTTCCATCCCATCCTTTTGGTTTGGTTTTATTTTGCTGTCAGCCTTTGCCGTATCAATTCCTATTTTTAAGGTGGTAGATTACGGAAATGTGAGGAGTCTAATCCTGCCATCAGTTACTTTGGGTGTTCCGGTTATTTGTTCTTCCGTTCGAATGCTGCGGGCAACTCTGTTAGAAAATCTAAAAAAGGACTATGTAATTTATGCACAGGTTAGAGGCTTATCTCATGGATAAATTCTATGGAAGCATGTACTGAAAAACTCCCTTCCGCCAATGGTGACTCTATTTTTCCAAAACATCGGAATGATGATTGGTGGCAGTGCCATTGTAGAGAGTGTTTTTTCATGGCCTGGACTAGGTACCTATTTTGTAAGTGCTATTATTAGCCGAGATCTTCCCGTTATTACCGCTTGTGTGTTGGTGTTGGGAATGATATTTGTTATTAGTAATACTGTAGGCGAAGGACTGAACCAGCTTCTGAATCCAAGAATGATGGGTGGAAAGGGGGAGTCTGATGTTGGCTAAAAAAATCATGCGCAATCCCCAGGCGGTAGTTGGTCTTATATTGATACTGCTCATTTTTCTAATGGCAGTACTTGCCCCAATTTTGGCGCCAAATGACCCAAATGAAGTTGACATTACAAGGAAGTTTTTAAGGGCATCTTCTGAGTACCCCCTGGGGACTGATCAACTAGGTCGGTGCGTTCTGACTAGGCTATTATATGGGGCTAGATGCTCCTTGTGCCTTGCAGTGCCGATATTAGTCATTCTTGCTTCCGTTGGTACCTTTCTTGGAATGATGGGAGCTTGGATTGGAGGTCTATTTGATCGGATACTCAGCATTGTGTGTGATATTTTTATGGCTTTTCCCCCATTGGTTGTGGTATTGGCTCTAGTTGGAATGCTTGGACAGGGAGCAGTTAATTTGGTTATTTCCATTATATTTTCTATGTGGGTTTGGTTTGTGAAGGTAATCAGAAGCTATGTGCTGATGGAAAAGAGCAAGGATTATGTTCTGGCGTCAAAGATCGCCGGATGCAGCTCCGCAAAAATCCTGATGGGGCATATTCTCCCTAATATTTTTCCATTTATGATTGTCTATTTTAGTACCAGTATTTCGTCCATTATTTTAATGATTTCTGGATATTCTTTCCTTGGTCTTGGGCTTGGAAATGATACAGCAGAGAGGGGGGCTATGCTCAACAGTGCAAAGCAGTATTTATACTCCAACCCAAATCTGATTGTATATCCCGGTATCTGTATCCTTTTGACAACAGCGGGGTTCAATCTGTTTGGAGAAGCATTACGTGATATATTTTCTCTGGAGGAGGACTGACATGAAACCTTTATTGGAAGTAAACAATCTATCAATTTCCCTGAAAAAGCAAGGAATTCCAATTGTGGAAGGGGTTAGCTTTCAGCTAAAAAAGGGTCAAATTCTTGGTATGATAGGGGAAAGTGGAAGCGGAAAAAGTATGACCTGCCGTGGAATTCTAGGGCTTTTGGATACCCATCGTTTTTCTCTCAGTGGTACAGCAAGCTTTCAGGGGCAAAACCTGTTCCAGCTCACTCCGAAAGAGATGCAGATGCTCCGTGGGGAAAAAATCACCATGGTCATGCAGAACCCCATGACCGCATTTGACCCTGTTTGTAAGGTGGGTAGGCAGATGCTGGAAACTTTGCGTAGCCACCGAAAGCTTTCCAAGGTGTCGGCTATGAAAAGTATAAAAGCAGAATTAGAACGTTTAGGACTTGCTGATACCCAGCGTATTATGGATAGCTACCCATATGAACTGAGCGGAGGGATGCTCCAGCGAATTATGATTGCACTGGCTCTTTTGCTTTCACCTGAGCTGATCATTGCAGATGAAGCTACCACAGCACTGGATGTTCGTACACAAGGGGCGATTCTTGAGGAATTTAGCAAAATACGTGAAGCGGGAATTGCCATGATTATTGTAACGCATAACTTTGGCGTTTTGGCTAAACTTGCGGACGAGGTGGTGGTCTTAAAGGATGGGGGGATTGTAGAAAGGGGGGATGTCTTTGAAATTTTCGATAAACCAACACAGGGATATACAAAAAAACTACTGCAAGCCAGCAATTTGAGAAAGGAGATTTCTAATGCTTGAGGTTAGACATATCACAAAACAATATACTGTAAAAAACCAAAGAAAGGGTGAGAATGTCTTTACCTCGGTAGACGATATTTCCCTAAAGCTGAAGCCTGATTCTTCGTATGCTCTGATTGGAGAAAGTGGAAGTGGGAAGAGCACTCTAGCCATGATGATGGCCGCAGTTCTTCCACCGACCCATGGGGAAATCCTAATGGATGGAAAAGATATTTGGAAACTGACCCCTAAGGAACGACGCCGACTGCGTGGAGATTTGCAATTGGTTTTACAAAATAGCAAAGGGGCCCTTGACCCAAGGAAGACTGTCTATCAAAGTATTGAGGAACCCCTAAAGAATTTGTGTCAGTTAAGCCGAGAGGAACAGCAAAGAACCATTTATGAAATTGTGGAAAAAGTTCAGCTGGAAAAATCTTTGCTGACCAGAAAACCCAATGAGCTAAGCGGCGGACAGCAAAGCCGTGTATGCATTGCAAGGGCAATGTGCCTTTCACCCAAATTTGTTATTTTTGATGAGTCTGTCAGTGGGTTGGATGTTACAGTTCAAAAGAAAGTACTGGATCTTTTGCTGGAGCTTCGAAAGGAATTTCATGGCACCTACCTATTTATTACCCATGACATTGATGTTGCCTTGTATATGTCTGATCATATTTTCGTTATGAAGGAAGGGCATCTGCTGGATGAAGTTCAAAATGCTCTTTCTTATGATGCATTTCAACATCCTTATTCAAGGGAGCTGATTGCATCCCTTCCGCCAAAATCGCCCCATTACCGATTATAATGAGATTAAAAAGGAGAACAATAATGAACAGATTTAAGCAGCTTCTCATACTAACCTTAGTACTTTCCCTTTTTGCACTGTTCCTATCTGGCTGCAGTTCTGCCAATGAAAAGGGGCAGTCTTCCCCTGAAAAAGCTTTAGCAACGGAGCCGTTACGGGAAATCACCCTTTGTGAAAGCTGGAATTTTGACGGAGGCTTCTTTTCTCTCCAATCCCCCAATGTAACAAATGGCAACTTTGGTATACTTTATTTTTTAAATAATTTCTATGAACCCTTAGTCAATTACGAAAATGGTAAAATTGTTCATGGTCTTGCAGAAAAGTGGGAAGTCTCTCCCGACGGTTATACTTATACCTTTACTCTAAAGCAAGGAATAAAGTTTTCCGATGGGAACGAATTTAATGCACAAGCTGTAAAGACAAATCTTGATAATATTGCTGGCATCCTTGCCGAGTTCAACGGTTCCTACGGTCTTACAAGTACCCTTTTAGATGAAGTAACTGTTATAGACAACAATACCGTTGCCGTAAAGCTGAAAACACCTTACTATGGAGCCCTTCAGGATTTTGCTTCAACTATGCCCATGGGAATGATGTCTCCGGCAGGCTATAATAAAGACGGTACCCTAGCTGAAATTACAAAAACGAAGACTCTCGGTACAGGTCCTTATATGTATGATGGACAGAAAAAGAACGAAACATATACTTTTGTTCGAAATCCCCATTATAATAGAGGAAAGTCCGATGTAGATATGTTCCATATCAAGACAATCCCTGATAATGATGCCAAGTTGATGGCACTTCGCTCTGGCGAGGTTGATATGATACTGGGTACTGGCAATCTTTCGTACAACTCTTTTAATGAACTTAAAAATAGCGATGGGTTTGAGGCTATTGCATCCGATACCATTATTCAAACCAGAACCATGGGCTTCAATGTATCCCATGAGCCCTTCGACGATCACGCTGTGCGCCTGGCCGCAAACTATGCAATTGATACGAGCACAATTTCCAACAGTTTGTTTTATGGGGTAGAACAACCTGCCAATACTGTGCTTGATCAAACTCTCCCTTACTGTAACGTGGATACAGGTACATACACCTACAATCTTGAAAAGGCAAAGGAAATTTTGCATGAGGCAGGCTGGATAGACAGCGATGGAGATGGCGTAAGAGAAAAGAGTGGAGTAAAACTGAAAGGTGAATTTCTTTATGCCAGTGATATGGCTATGCTGGGGGATTTGGCCACGACGATTTCTTCCCATCTAAAAAAAGCAGGATTTGAAATTACGCCTGTTGGCAAGGAGCAGATGGTCTATTTTCAGGAAGTCTCCAATGGGAACTTTGATTTGGCAATTGGGATTACGAATGCAGTTCCTTATGACCCTTATCTACTAATTTCCCGCATGTTGACTGGAAATTTCCGTGATAACTATCTGGCTCAAGCTCTAAAAGGCATGCCAAATGCAGATGAGTTGATAAATAGCCTGAATGCAATGACAGATAAGGCTGAAATTCAAGCCACTTATGACAAATTGCTTAAGGAGTTACATGATGAGGCGACGCTTATTCCTCTATCTAGAGTAAAAGGAATGACGGCTTATCGCACAGAAAAAATAACTGGATACAAGTTTTTCCATCAACCAGACTACACGGATGTGTCTGCCATAGAGCTTCACTAATATAAGTATTACATGATGTAGGCGATGGGGGATAGACCATATAGTAGCAAGGAGAGGCCTTGCGGCTCAAGAGTTTTGTTGTAATATATTGAACCAGTTATGCCTGTGAAAATGAGATACGGATTGTGTTTGGAGAGCAGTGTGACGAGTTGAAGTCCCCCTAGAAAAATTATATAATAACAAGATGGTTTCATAAAGATTACTTTCTTGAAAAAGGAAGGTATCTGAATAGAGAATTTATTTATAGAAGAAAAGATTGACTTCCGCAAGTAAAATCAAGAAATACAATTTCCATTACACTATAATTGTGATAGAGCGATTGAAACGAGGTGAACAGACGAATGTACGAGTGGCATAAGCAAATCCAAATAATCGTTGATGAGATTGACGAGTGTATCAGACATCACCATAATGAAGCACTGACGCTACGCTTTTTTTCTCGCAGGCTGGGTTATTCTGAATTTTATACTACAAGAAAATTCAAAGAAATTTCGGGTATGCAATTTAGGGATTATTTGCGGCATAGAAAGTTAGCCTTTGCACTAAAGGAGGTTAGGGATAGTGAAAAAAGTATCTTGGACATTGCTTTTGATTATGGTTTTTCATCACATGAAGCTTTTACCAGAGCTTTCAAGGGTTCATATGGTGTAGCTCCAAGTGAATACCGAAAAAAACCTAAGCCTGTCGTTCTTCGCACAAAAATAAACCCTTTCGACCGCTACTTATTAGGATTTGGAGAGATTGGTATGATAAAGTCTACAGACGAGGTTAAAATTTATTTGGTAACCATTCCGGCACACAAATTTTTGCACATTAAAAACTATGAGAGCAATGGGTATTGGGATTTTTGGCAAAAGCAAAGCCTTATTCATGGGCAGGACTGCGAAACAATTTGCGGCTTACTGGATAGTGTCAAGGGGAAACTGGATGACGATGGTGGCAGCGAGGCTAACAGCGAAAGCGGTCAGATTATGGCATATATTAATGACCCTGACGGCAGACTCTGCGACTGGGGCTTTCCACGTACTGAGTGTTATGGTGTACGTCTTCCTTTTGACTATAAGGGCGAAGTACCACCACAAATGCTTATGATTGATGTTCCCGAGGCCGAGTATATTGTTTTTGAACATGGGACATTTGATTATGAGCAGGAAAATCGTAGTGTGGAGGAGAAGATTGAAAAGGCAATGGCAACTTTTGATTTTGCAAACACGGGTTACTGCTTTGACACTTCCCCTGGACGAATTATTTACCTTTATTTCAACCCTGAAAGACATTTTAAGTATGTCAGACCAGTGCGTAAGTTATAATCGTAGTTGTGGACAGTCAGAAGAATAAGAATGCCTTCTTACCTAATTGTATGGGTGTTGCGTATTTTATGGTTGATAAATAAACGTTCTAAAAAGGAAAAAGTAATGCCAAGAGCATCTCCGCAAGGGGGTGCTTTTTTTGTTCATATGTAAGGAGGTTATGGCGAAGAAAGCCGTCGGCATGCAATTGTCTGTGAGGTATATGGAGCAAAGCCCTTAGCCATTGAACCCAATCGTTTGAGGTTCTGAGTATCCAAGAACATGGAAGGGTTCTTTTCCTATTTGTGAGAGTTAGAACACAACCTTATGTGGCAGTATCAAAATTTTTCGTATACATAATAATTGTGCGAAGGAAGTTGTAAGTGTTTACGTGGACAGTAGCAAATATAGAAAGGCTATTGACATTGATATTATGAATTAGTATTATTATATAAGTGATATTACTAATTTGCTGGCAAACGAATCGGTGTAGAGTGGTTAATCATTGCCATGCCAATCAAGCAGTTGGATAAATCATTTCAATTTTGAAAACAGAATGCTAAGTTATCCTAATGATCAGATATGGTTCCTGGGAGCATCAATCGTCAGCACAAGGATTCTTGGATTTTGGGATACATTTATCTTTTTTCTTAATGATAGGCATAAACCACAGCTAGTAGTATTCTCTTGTTCTATTGCTTAACCGATCTAATCATAGATAGTGAAAACAAATCCCAAAAAGATATGGTAATTATCGTATACTTGTATTTATAACTGTACCTCCTATACCGTATGTTACATATTCTTGTTTACATAGCAGAACTTGTAGAAGGTCATGTAGATATTGCCTGATCGTTACCGCTGTATTACACCCTATATCCATATTTTTGGTTAACTTATCTTTTTTTGCCTGCTTGGTGTTCCTTTATAATTTTTTATATTGAAAACATTGAAGTAAAACGAAGAATGAGATAGGGGAACAAATTCCCTCCATTGGGAAAATCAGGCCCCGCATCAAATGTATTGTAAGGGGCTGTAACATGAAACTTGAGAATAAGCCTCAAACCACTGAAGGCTTTGAATAATTGGTTTAACCAAAATAACATTACATAAGGAGAAATGAAAAATGAAAATCATCAATGGTAGTGAGTACACGTTTTCTCGGGATAACAAACCTGTTGCAACCGCTAAGGTAGGAGAGCCTTTGCTATTCAAAACTCAGGATTGCTTTGGATGCCAAATTGAAAGCGAAAGTCAGCTTATGGACGAAATCAATTTGGATCATACTAACCCTACTGCAGGACCGGTATATATTGAAGGTGCAGAGGTTGGAGATGTGTTGGTAGTAGATATTCTCAACATAGATGTGGACAAGGCAGGTTTTGCTTGTTCCATACCTGGGGTCGGCCCTCTTCATCACTTGGCAGAGCCTCGCACAAGAAAGATACCCATTGAAGGTGGATACGCTTGCTTTAATGATGTGCAGTGGCCTATAAACCCTATGGTTGGTGTAATTGGTACAGCTCCTGCAGAAGGTTCCATGGGTTGTGGATTTGCTCACAACCACGGCGGCAACATGGACAGTAATAAGATTTGTAAAGGTGCAAGGGTATATTTGCCCGTTCGTGTTCCCGGCGGGCTGTTACAGATGGGTGATATCCATGCCACAATGGGAGATGGAGAAGTTTGCGGTACAGGCATAGAAGTCAGCGGTGAGATTATGGTTAAAACCCATCTGATTAAAAATTTTGAACTGAATTGGCCTGTAACGGAAACCGATGGATGGTGGTATGTAAACTCCAGAGGCAAAGATTATGATGAATCCCTTGTCATCGGCTGCAGCGAGATGGCAAGGTTAATGCAGCCTGCCTATGATTGGGATGTTACAGATATATTCATCTATTTGTCCCTCCAAGGCTCCATGGAAATCAACCAAGGTACACGTCCCGTTCATGGTGACATGGTTAACCTGAGAATCGGTGTGCCCAAGCTACCCGGAAAAGAGCTTATAAAGTAAAACAGTAAAAAAATGCGTCTAGAGAAGGGCTCTCAAGGCGCATTTTTCTTGGATATACACTAAAAAATTGACATTCAAGGCAAGAATGAAACAAGTCATGAGAAAAAGCTTTCCATGAATGAAGGATCAAGAACCTGTATAATCTAGGGAAATTAGCAGTGAACTTTGGAAGAGTAAGACTAAGTCGTCTACAACTTAGTAAATAAGGAGTTTTTTTATGGAGAATTTCGTCCGATATAGCCCTCAGATTTGTATACCCATACAGATAGGAGCGGATAAGCAGCTAGCTATCTCGCCACTTGGCCAGTAAGGTTATCCGAGAGAGCTTATATCACATAGTGGCAGGAGGATCTTCATTCCCCTCTAAGGACTATCTCAAAACTGCTTTAAGACTTGTATGAATGCTCCAGTTGCCATCTTTTCATGTTCGGGAAGTTAGTTTTTGATATGTTGATAGTAGCCCTTGCTAAATTGACTGAAAATAGTATAAAATTTATATTACAGTAACAAATGGAGTAGGTGAATTTATGAAACAAATGGGACTTGACTTAACTGCCGTAGATATCATAGTTGGAACCCTTAGACAATCGATAGAGCAAGGGGCAATAAAGCCAGGAGATAAGCTACCAACCCTGCAACAAATGGAAACCATATATTGCGTAAGTCGCATTGTAGTGCGAGAAGCAATAAAGGTTTTAGAGGGAGAGGGGCTTGTATATAGTCGTCAAGGCAGCGGTATTTATGTAACGGCAGAGCCTTTTTTTACAAAGGAGCAAAAATTTGAAAGTGCAAAATACTCTACTAGAGAAATTTTTGAGCTTTTTGAAGCAATATGTCACTATGCTTGTTTTAGCTTGAAAGGTAAAAAAGATTTGTCGGAATTAGAGGAACTGCAAAGTCTTAATGCAGATATGTATGAAAATTACGCAAAGTTGTCTTTGCAGGATAAATTCATGTATGAGTCCTCATTCGGCATAAGGCTAGTTAGACTATCAGGCAATGCCTTAGTTGCTGACTTAAGTATGATGCTGTTAAAAGTTCTAACCACTATGGATTATATGCTAATTGTGGATAGTGGTTTATACAAAGAGGTGCTGGAGTATGACCGGTATTTGATCGAGGCATTGTTGGAGCGTGACTCCTATAGAGCCTGTTTCTGGGGGCGTGAGCGGAATAAGCGTTCATTGGAAGTAATAAAACGTGATGTCAGATATAATGATAAAGTCCATAAAATCTTTCATAGTGTCACACCTAAAGAAACTTAAGGTTGGAAGGAATTGATACGTGTATTCGACAGCTAAGAACTAAGGAGAGTGAGCAATTATTTTGAAATTGTGAATCTTCCTTTGTAAGTTATAAACTAAATAAAAGTTTTCATACAATAGTATTGGGAATGCCATCTATGCCATTGGTGGAGCGAATTCAAAATCCTATGCTGTTTCTACTAGTGCAATAAAATAACTGTGACTACTTTAAGTAAATGTAAGTGCCTCAATAAATGCTATCTAGCGAATACAAGCTAGTGTATCTTTTTTTGAGGCACTTCTTTTTTATAATTCTAATTGCATTGAACTATCAGGGTAGTATACCAGAGATTGCATGGGAAGACGTCCGACTGCAGAAATGTTCCCATTTTTGTGCTGATATTTAAAAGGTCAGTGCTTCGGAAACTTCTCATGCGTGCTTGACATATTGAACGGTATGGCGGAGATGATACATCATGATCCACCTTTCTTTTTTCCTTGTATTCAACGGTTACGCAAAAAAGGCAGTGCTATGCTGTCCCATTCATTAATTAATGCAAAAACAGATGATATATGACAAGAGATAGATAAGCGATAAACCCGTTAACATGTGTTAGCAATAGTCATAGAACAAAGGCAAAGTAGCCACGAAAAAAGGAGACTATTTTTACAAAGTGAGTCTGATTTCTGTTGAGAACAAGCTGTAATTGGAAGTAATATCTAAAAAAAATAAAAAAAACTGTGAATATTTTTGTGAGTAGTCATTGCTTTTTTCAAAAAAAGTAGGTATACTAAGACTAGAGAACGAAAATGGTCATGGGTCATAGCGTTAATTGTTTAATATTTGTTTTACGATAGTTGACCTATAATTTTTTAAATGATAAACTATTTATATTTAACTGATTTTACAAATATAGGGAAATATGGAGGTTTATATATGGGGAGACCGTTTTCAGAAAAAGAACGAGAAGAAAAAAGACAGCTTATTTTAGACAAAGCGGAAGAACTTTTTGTAAAATATGGATTTGTAAAAATTACAATTCAAGATATAACAGAAGCGGCTAACATCGGAAAAGGAACCTTTTATAGTTTTTATAAATCAAAAGGTGCATTATTTGTTGATATATACGCAAGGGAATGGACGAAATTACAGGAACATTTGCTTAAAAAATATAAGAATATGAATGGAAACTTAGAAGACTTAGTTGTCTTATACATTAAAGAAAACCGAAAAAATCTTATGGAAAATCCTGTGCTTAGTATAATCTATAATCGTGATACCCTAGAACATATAAGTGATAAATACGGAAGACAAGGATTGATTGATTTTAGTGAATTAAATAAATCAGTTTTAATTGAGCTACTCAGAAGTTGGACAAAAGACAAGGAAATCGAACTAAATATAAGAGAAGAAATTTTATCGGGCATGATGCGTTCTTTGAGTTACCTTATCTATCATAAAGATGAAATTGGTGACGACATTTTTGAGGAAGTAATACAAACGTTTATTGATGCAATTTCTCTTGAAATCAAGGCCAACATAGTAGTGAAATAAAGGCTTTCTAATGAATGCAGTAGTATTTTTATTGTTTTTAACACAATTGTGTTTTAATAAATCCAATAATAATCATTTTTATTGGAAAATAATATCCAAACGTCAAGATATAAATATTTCCGGACATATTTATATTTTTATTGACAGAAGGTATTTATTAAATCATGTACATGTAATGTTGTTAAAACGTATAAACACTACTGTTTTTTTTATGCAAAAAAAAGGAGGAATAATATGAAAATTACTGATAAAATGCAGTCTACACTTATTATAGTATCAACTATATTATGGGTAGTATGTTGCATTCTAGCATGGAATGAGCGTTTTATTGAGGCCATTTGGAGCGGTATTCTTATTATGGCAATTTATTTATGCTTAGGAAGCTCGAAAAAGGGTGTATTATCCAAAAAATTCTTTTGTTACCCTATTCTTATTTGGGCAGTTCTTTGGGCAGTAGGATTTTGGGCAGCACAGCATTTTGCAGTGATGTTCTTGGATATTCAGCCAACGTTTACTATTTTAGGAATGCATCCATCATTTGCAATGGTTGTTTTCTGTTACTGGTTCGGTGGCGTTGTCACAATTTCCCTTGGTTTTATGTTACTAAGGAAGGAATGGTTGTCACCAGATGAGTGGGATGACTTTAAAAAGAAAATTGAACAGATGAAAAAGAAACAAAGTGCTGGAAAACATAGCACGAATGTACATATGAATGAAAATATTGCGAACAGTATCGGCAAAGGAGGTAATTAATTATGGCGGATATTTCAAGCGGTTCAAGAATTCTGATATTGGCATTTGCTTTGTCTATGATTGCCGTATCCTTCTTAATCGGGATTATCGGGAAGAAAAAGGTTACAAGTTCTCAGGCATATTATGGCGGTACAGGAATGTTTGGCTCATTTGCAATCGGTCTATCTAGTATGGCAGGTATTGTTAGTGCATTTGCTATTGTAGGTGTGAATGGATTGGTATATGCAAACGGAAATAGTATGGGTCTTTGGATGATGACTTCCTGCGCTGGACCTTTTGCTTTTATTCTACTAGCAAAAAGGGTTAGGGCTATGGCAGAAGTAGGAAGTGTATCATCATTAGGTGACATTACAGACTTGAGATTTAATAACAGCAGACTGATTAAAGGGGTAATGTCAATTATTTTACTTCTTGGTTGTGTTGCATATCTGGCATCCCAGATTAAGGCAGGCGCAGAGCTTCTTACTCATCTTATGGGTTGGAATCCACTGGTTGCCGGATTGATTATTTTTGGTATTTTAACAATATACATGTCAATAAGCGGTGAAGTTGGTGGTATTATGACCCAAACTTTCCAAGGATTGGTTATGGTAATTGCGGGGATAATCATTATTATATCCTTCTTCAAAATAACTGGTGGATTTGAGGTTATTGTTGATGCAGTCTCAAATGTGGATACAGTGACTGCCAATGGAGTAACGAAAGAATTTACACCAAACTTAATGAATGCATGGGGAACCAGTGCACCAGCATCGGTGTTTGCATGGGTATTTATTCCCATTGTTGGTACGATAGGACAACCCCAGGTTATTTCTAGAATTTATGCTTTGAAAGATCCTAATGAAATACCTAAAACTGCATTTTACAACTGTCTTTCACACATGGTTATTGCTGCAGTTTCAATCGTTGTTGGGTTTAGTGTATTATATCTCGTTGCCACAGGTAAGATTCAACCTTTAGAGCAAGCAGACAGAGCAGTATTCTTATTTGCTGACTATTGTGGACTTACAACACAACTCTTTGTATATGCGGCAGTGCTTGCGGCAGCAATGTCTTCAGCAAGTATGTATCTTTCCGTTTCTGCCACCGCTTTATCAAGGGATATCCCCGCAGCTTTAGGGAAATCATTTGACGAGAAAAAGCAGATGAGAATAAGTAGAATCGTAATGTTCTTCATCGGTTTTGCATCTATTTACTTCTCCGTAACAAATGCGGAAGGGGTTGCGATCTTAGGTACATTTGGTTGGGGAACGCTGATGACTGCAACATTCCCTACGTTTATTTTAGGACTGTTATGGAAAAAAGCCAGCAGAAAAGGTGTAAGCTTAGCCTTAGTGGTAGCCTTAGTGCTGAACCTGTTGTCTTTAACTGGTATGAAATGGCCAGGTGCTTTGCCTTGGTATGTTAACGTAATCGCCATTACTTTGGTAGTAACAGTAGTAGGATCCTTGTGTATGCCAGATGCTGAGCTTGACGAAAAACTAGAGGCAGTTATTGACTTATAATATTGTAGAAAGAGGGATGTAATTGGAGATAGATGTAATTTATTACAATGGAGACATTTTGACAGTCAATGCGGCTGATGAAGTGAAAGAGGCTGTAGCCATAAAGGGGAATAAAATTGTCGCCGTAGGAACAAAAGATGAAATATTAAGTAGAAAAAATGAAAATACAAAACTTGTTGACTTAGAAGGTAAGTGCGTTGTACCGGGCTTTATCGATTCCCACCAACATATCGGAATGCAGGCTTTTAATGCTATTTCAATAGACTGTAGGTATCCCAACGTAAAAAGTATTGATGATATTTTAAGGAAAATCGAAGAAGTCAGAAAAGATGTTCCCAAAGGAGCCTGGATTCGTGGATGGGGATATAATGAGAACTTCCTTGATGAAAAAAGGCACCCGGAAAGGTTTGATTTAGATAAAGTGGCTCCAGATAATCCTGTGTTCCTGATTAGGGTTTGTGGACATGTATCAACAAATAATAGCTGTGCGCTAAAAATGGCTGGCATCGAAGATAGTACACCATCTCCAGCGGGTGGCGAAATCGTACACAATGAAAAAGGCGAATGTACTGGTGTTATGAAAGAAAAAGCACATAATATGCTTCTAAAAATTGCTTTGCCAACGGAGGCCGAGCTTTTAAAGGGAATGGAAATAGTTTCTAATAAGCTGACAAAAGAAGGAATTACTTCTGTTCATGAAGCAGGGGCATATGGCGCCTTACTTATGAAAACACTGCAAAGAGGAACAGAAAGAGATATAGTAAAACAAAGAGTGTATTCTATCCTATTTTCTTTTATTGACAACGAGGATTTTGTATATAACTATATCGACAGTGGTATCAGTACAGGCTTTGGCAGTGAGAAATTTAAAATAGGCCCTATTAAGCTTATGGTGGATGGAAGTAGTAGTGCACCTACAGCCTCAGTTATTGATGAATATTGCAGTGACAAAGGCAATCATGGAATTCTATGTTATTCACCAGATGAGGTTGACCAGGTGTTACTAGATGCACATAAGGCAGGATTCCAAGTTACATGTCATGCAGTAGGTGATAATGCAGTCACAGTTGTTGTAGATGCAATAGAGAAGGCTCTTTTGCAATATCCTAGAGAAAATCATAGACATCGAATTGAGCATTGCGCATTGGTAAATGATAGCTTAATCAGTAGGATAAAGAAGTTGAATATCACACCCATTGCACAGCCAGTATTTTTCTATGAGTTCGGGGATGGGTATATCAAGAATTACGGAGAAGACCGTGTGAATCAAATGTTTACTTGTAAAAGTTGGTTTGATAATCAAGTGATTACCGCTGGAAGCTCTGACTGCCCAGTTACAAACTCTGACCCACTATTTGGCATATATATTGCCATGAATCGTATTACACAAACATCACAGCGAATATCTCAGTCTGAAAGAGTTAATGTAAAACAGGCACTTAGAATGTATACAATTAATGGTGCTTACGCAAGTTTTGAGGAAGAAATAAAAGGTAGTATTGAGCCAAATAAATTAGCGGACTTGGTGATATTATCAGAGTCGCCATACAATGTTTCTCCAGATAAAATTGCGGATATTAAAGTAGAAGCTACGATGATAGATGGTAAAATAGTATACGAAAACAAGTAGGCTAAAAACGAATATGGATGTGTAAATCCTATATTGACAAAGGCTTTGGGATGGGCAGATCAATGTGAATCAAAAAATGATTCAGTAGATGGATAGCATACATAAGAAACATGGTATCATTACAAAAGAGAAAGCAGCGTTAATAGCTGAGGAACAATGGCTAAGTCTTAGGTCAACTAAAATTACCGACAGACTTAGCCTATTTTTTTAGGGGCAAAGAAAGATGTAAAAATTTTTTATACAGTCACAAAGCTATAGGAACTTGAAATTAAGAGTGCTACGCCAACTCTTGGAGAAAAGAATTCTGCATTAATATGTTAATGCACTGCTTACTGCTGTAGGCATTCGAGGTGAATAGTTCTGTGCCCACAGAAAATCCAGAGTTACTTATGCTCACCCAGCTTACACACTTTATATCCTTTCAGGGGCTTTAAAATCTGCCCCCTACGCCACATAAGGTCAGTTACTCCATCAGTAACGATTGCTGGTAAGCTACCGTACCTGAGGAGAAAGATGGTTTTCCAACGGTTGCCCAGTTATCACTGCTGCTTTGTGTAGTTCGCTCTATCGACGAGAGTCTCCAATCAATCTAATTTACGCAGATTACTGGGAACACCATTAAATAAACAGGGGTATTCGACGAAATTCTCCAAATAGAGACAGTTTTTATATTTTTAATTGGAGAAAAACTGAAAGAAAAGTTTATTATGAAATAATTCACAAATTCTGAAGATGTAGTTGTGACAATTATTTCACAGAATAGACAAGAAATATAGATTTATTAAGGATTTTACTTATTTTTAGATTATTGGCACGTAAGTTGCTCTTAATATTAGGTGAAAGAAAAAGTATATTCAGACGGTAATATGTGAAATCCTTTAAACACAATTTGTTAATCAGGTTTTAAAAAAGGAAAAGGTGATTTGGCTATTCAGATTATAAAGTCAGATATGCTCTAAGAACTTAAAAGGGCAGAAGAATAAGGGATTACTTATAGTTTTCAAGCATTATATGGGGAAAATCAATGCATTAATTCTATATTTTTCTCAAAATTTGAAAAATGTCTCTCATTCTATGTTATGATGAAACGAAAGCATTAATTGTCCCAAAATGGAGAAAGATGTTTCCAATCAGAGACAATGTCTCAAAATGGAGAATTGATTCTCAAAATGGAGACATTCTCAACTGTAATTCATGGTAAGTTTTTTGGAGGGCATACTTTGTATCAAATAAGTCAATCATTATTTTCTAGTTTTAAGTGAAGTAATGCTTAAGACTTCATAGAAAGGAAGAATTTTTATGGAAGCCAATGATAACAGATATAAGTACATATTCGACGAAATACTTAGTCTTTCAGATGATGGGTTTATTGTGGTCGACACGGAAGGGATTATTACTGATATCAATGATCAGTATTGCGAATACCTGAAAACCACGAAAGAAGAAGCAGTGGGAAGATGTATAAAAGAAATAATACCAAACACAAAGATGTTTGATATTATGAAAAAAGCGTACAAAGAAGAAGGCGCCATTTTGCGTCTTCAGGAACAAAGGGATGATGTGGAGGATGCTACCTTTTTGGTAAATCGTTCCTGTGTTTACGATAATAGCAAAAAGGTTATCGCAGGGGTTGCCCAAGTAAAGTTTAGGCTTCAGACTCTGGACTCAGCCAAAAAGCTGATTCAGGAGTATGCTGAGTTTGAATTTTATAAAGAAGAATACCGCAAAAAAAATAATGCGGGTTATTGCTCTTTTGATGCAGTACTGGGAGAAAGTCCAGCGTTCAGGGAGCTAAAAAAGAAGGGCAAAAAAGCCGCAAGAACATCATTTTCCGTACTTCTTACTGGGGAAACGGGAACGGGCAAGGAGGTATTTGCAACGGCAATTCACTATAGCAGTGATAGACGTGAAAAGCCGATGGTTAGTATAAACTGTGCAGCGATTCCAGCAGAGCTTCTTGAAAGTGAGTTATTTGGGTATGAAGAGGGGGCTTTTACCGGAGCAAAAAAAGGCGGGAAAAAAGGGAAGTTTGAACTTGCCAACAAAGGTACTCTGTTTCTTGATGAAATAGGAGATATGCCTTTGGCAATGCAGGCAAAACTCTTAAGAGTTCTACAGGAAAGGGAAGTTGAAAAAATAGGAGGCTCTAAGCCAATTCCTGTTGATGTTCGAATCATTGCAGCTACGAGAAAAAACCTTTATGAAATGATGCAAAATGGAGAATTTCGTGAGGATTTATATTACAGGCTGAATGTTATCAATATTGAAATGATTCTATTGAAAGACCGTCAGGAGGATATTCTTGAGTTAGCAGATTATTTCTTGAAGAGACTAAACAATGAGTATAAAACCGCAATCACCCTATCAAAAGAGGTAAAAGAGTGTTTTAAAAATTACTCTTGGCCGGGAAACGTTCGAGAACTGGATAATGTGATAAAAAGTGCATTTGCATCGTGTGAGAACTTCATTATTCAATTATCGGATTTGCCTAGCAAAATGGTTTCCAGACACCGCTTTGGAACCCTTGAAGAAAGTGATGGGAAGAAGTTAAGTCAGATGATGGATGATTATGAAAAGAATATTATTATTGAGGCGTTAACAAGAAGCGAATGGAATTGCCAAAGTGCAGCGGATGAGCTGGGTATTCATCGCAGTGCAATTTACAAGAAAATTTCGAAACATCATATTAAGCAATTTCCCGAGAAATGACCCAAGTAAAAAAAACCAACTAAATTACAAAAATACACATTAAAATTATGCAAATTTCCATGCATTGATTTTGGTGTTATTTTTGCGCCCATTTAAGAGGTGCACATAAAAAAATACAAAATTTGTTTTAAAAAATTGTACAAATTAACTAAAATCCATTGAAATTAAAGGAGGAATTAATTATGGGTTTACAAGAGCTTTCAGCGAAACTAGAGTGTATTAAAATCGAAGTGGAAAACAACATTTTAATTGTTACCATGAATCGACCAAAGGCTATGAATGCGCTAAATAGTCAAACATTAGATGAACTTCATGCAATATTTGATTTTGCGGCAAAGGAAGATGAAGTATATGGTATCATACTGACTGGGGAAGGCAAGGCATTTGTAGCTGGTGCTGACATTGTGCAGATGAAGCCATATAAAAGTGAGGACGGTAGGGATTATGCAGGATATGCACAATCAACTTTTGATAAAATCGAGGATATTGAAAAGCCAGTTATTGCAGCGGTGAATGGTTATGCTCTGGGCGGTGGATGCGAGCTTTCTTTAAGCTGTGATATTAGAATTGCTTCGGAAAAAGCACAGTTTGGTCAGCCAGAAGTAACCCTTGGTATCATTCCATGCTTTGGTGGTACCCAGAGATTACCTAGACTGATTGGCCCTGGTTTTGCAAAACAGATGATTTACTCGGGCAAGTTCGTTTCAGCAGAAGAGGCTTTGAGATATGGTTTGGTAAATAAAGTTGTTGCCCATGAGGACTTGTTGGCAGAGGCCAAAGCTATGATGGCGGATATCTTCAAAGTTTCTCCTGTGGCAATTAAGTATGCAAAGCTTGCAATCAACAAAGGTGGAGACTTAGATCTTACCAATGCGTTGGAATTTGAAAAAGGCTTGGTTGGACTTTGCTTTGCTACAGAAGATAAAGAGATTGGTATGGACGCATTCTTAAACAAAGAAAAACCTGCATTTAGATAAACATAATATTTGGCTTCGTATAGTTTTAGGGTAAAGAGCTCAAAAGAGAAATGAATCGAGGTATATAAATGAAGAAGGTTAGAATTTATAGTGCAGAAGAGGCGGCTTCGTTGGTACAGAATCATGACACCATCAGTGTGAGCGGGTTTGTATCTTGTGGTTTGCCAGAAACATTAAACATTGCCATTGAAAAAAGGTTTTTAGAAACAGGTTATCCCAAGGATTTGACACTTTTTTATGCAGCAGGTTTGGGTAATCGGGATGGCAGTGGAGCAGACCACTTTGCCCACGAGGGCATGACAAAAAGAGTGATTGCCGGCCACTGGAATTTAGCGCCAAAGCTTGGACAATTGGCTATGGAAAATAAAATCGAGGCGTACAACTTTCCTCAAGGTACCCTCTGTCAGCTTTACCGAGATATTGCGGCACATAAGTTAGGGACAATAACCCATGTAGGATTAAATACTTTTGTTGATCCTAGAAACCAAGGTGGTAAGTTGAATGATGTCACCACCGAGGACATGGTAGAGTTGATTGAAATTGGCGGCAAAGAACAGCTTTTTTATAAGGCTTTTCCCATAAATATTTGTTTTATTCGTGCTACATATGCAGATGAGTACGGAAATATCACCTTAGAAAAAGAGGTGGCACCCTTTGAAGTTACTTCTTTGGCTCAGGCTACAAAAAACAGTGGCGGTAGGGTCATTGTTCAAGTAGAGTCTGTGGTTCGAGGAGGAACGTTGGATCCAAAGCTTGTGAAGATTCCTGGCATTTATGTGGATGGGATTGTTGTTTCGAAGGAAGAGGAGCATCAGCAGTGCCTGAACCATGCATATGACCCAAGTCTTTCTGGGCAAATTCGAGTTCCTACGGACAGCATTGAAATATTAAAATTGGATGCAAAAAAAATAATCGGTAGACGTGCTGCAATGGAACTGAGAAAAGATACTGTAGTGAATTTAGGGATTGGTGTACCTGAATATGTTTCCTCTGTTGCAAATGAAGAAGGCATAGGCGACTTTATGACACTTACCGTTGAGGTTGGCCCTGTTGGCGGTATTCCTCAAGGTGGTACTCGTTTCGGTGGCAGCGTGAATGCTGATTGCATTCTGGATCAGCCGTATCAATTTGATTTTTACGATGGTGGCGGCGTTGACCTTGCTTTCCTTGGCCTTGCCCAGGCAGACTGCCATGGAAACGTTAACGTAAGTAAATTTGGTCCAAGAATTGCAGGCTGTGGTGGTTTTATTAATATTACGCAGAATGCGAAAAAAGTGTTCTTCTGTGGAACATTTACAGCGGGCGGCCTGAAAACCTCAGTAGAAGATTGTAAAATGACCATTACAAAAGAAGGTTCTCAAAGAAAATTTGTTGAGGCTGTGGAACATATCACTTTTAGTGGGCAGTATGCAAACAAAACAAATCAGCCTGTTATGTACATAACAGAAAGAGCTGTTTTTGAACTTAGAAAAGATGGGTTATACCTGACTGAGGTTGCACCTGGAATTGATATTCAAACACAAATTATCGACCTTATGGGCTTTGTTCCCAAAATAGAGGGTGAGGTAAAGCTCATGGATGAGAGAATTTTCTCGGATGAACCAATGGGCCTTGGAAACCAATGATTTGACTTTTTAAGTTTAACAAAAGGAGAAAGATTTCATGAAATTAGTAGAACTGAAAGAAACCATTCACAACATTATTATTGAAATTGAGGGCAATGTTGCCATTTTAACAATGAATAGACCAAAGGCACTAAACGCTTTGAATGCTGAAACAATGGAGGAAATCATTAAAATTATGAGCTGCATTGGCGAAGATGATTCCATCAACGGTGTTATTATCACAGCCGAGGGCAAGGGCTTTATTGCAGGCGCAGACATTACCCAGTTTGTTTCTCTTGATGCCATGGGAGGACGGGATTGTTCAGAACTGGGACAGATGTGTTGTAGCTCAATTGAAAAACTTGAAAAGCCAGTTATTGCTGCCGTAAATGGATATGCCCTTGGTGGTGGTAATGAAGTTGCCATGGCTTGTGACATTAGAATTGCTAGCACAAAAGCAGTTTTCGGTCAGCCAGAAGTGAACCTTGGAATTATGCCATGCTTCGGCGGAACACAGAGATTAACAAGACTTGTGGATTATGGTATTGCGAAAGAACTTATTTTCACAGCAAGACAGATTAAGGCAGAAGAGGCACTTTCAATTGGCCTTGTTAATAAAGTGGTTGCGCCAGAAGAGCTTCTTTCTTCCGCAAAAGAAATGATGGCGACAATTCTTACAAAAGCACCTAAGGCAATTGCTATGTGTAAAGTTGCGATCAACAGAGGAAAAGAAATGGATATGGACAACGCACTCGAGCTTGAAAGAGATGTAACTGGACTTCTTTTTTCAACAGCAGATAAGGTGGAAGGTGTAGCTGCTTTCCTTGAAAAAAGACCTGCTCAATTTATAGGTAAATAATCAACTTGTGTATCTACCCTCTTTAATACTGAAATGCTAAAATCATGGGCTTTGGTGTAAAAGATTGGAGTTCCCTTATCAAAACACGTTGCATAAGGCGGCTGTAGTATTTTAATATTGCCTCGCTGTAAATCTATTTTAGTGAAGGGCAACGAGGCAATATTACTTATTCACTGAAAAGGAGATCTACGAATAAGAAGAGACTCTTTGTTATTTTTCTATTTTTATACTAAATAATAATCTTTTTAATCATTAGGAGGAAAAAATGTTAGGATTAATCGGTATTTTATTATCATTGTGCCTTTTGATTTACCTCGCATATAGAGGTTGGTCAGTTATTCTTTTGGCACCAATTTTAGCTTTACTTGCTACCTCTTTCGTACTTTTCGAAGGTGGACAGGCCCATCTTTTGGCTACATACACAGAAACATTTATGTCTAGCGCTGCGAATTATATTAAGAACTACTATCCAGTATTCTTATTGGGCGCTTTATTCGGTAAAGTAATGGATGATACAGGAACAGCCAACTCTATTGCTATGTTTATTGCTAATAAAGTTGGAAAAGGCAAAGAAATCTGGGCAATTGTAATTGCTGGTGGCCTTATTACATATGGCGGTGTTTCCATGTTCGTTGCCGCATTTGCTCTTTATCCAATTGGTGCCGCTTTATTTAGAGAGGCAGATATTCCAAAGAGATTGTTACCAGGTGCAATTGCCATGGGTACATTTACTTTCTCCATGACAGGCCTTCCAGGATCACCACAGATTCAGAATGCTATCCCCATGAAGTATTTAGGTACTGACCTTTTTGCTGCACCTGTTTTAGGTATCATAGCATCAATTATCATGTTTTTTGGTGGCACTCTTTGGATTGTTACAAGAGCCGCAAAGGCAAAAAAAGCCGGCGAAGGATATGGTATTCATCCTAATGAAAACTTAAACATTGTAGATTTAAGTGAAGCACCTTCATTTGGTATGGCAATAATTCCTATTTTAATTGTATTAATTGGAAACTTGGTTCTTTCAAAGGCTATTTTCCCAGGAATGGAGTTTGCTTATTTAGAAGAACAGTTTAATACAACTACTGCAGCTGTACTAGGTAACTGGAGTTTAATTTTATCTTTGGTTGTAGCAATTCTAGTTGCGATTTCATTAAACGTAAAAAGATTTAAAAATGGTATTATGTGTACGCTGAAAGATGGTGTTCAAGGTTCACTTCTTGCCATCATGAACACAGCATCTGAGGTAGGTTACGGTAATGTTATAAAGACACTTGCGGCTTTTGGTATCGTTGGTGGGGCATTAATGGGTATCTCATCCAATCCACTAATTACTACAGCAATTTCCAGCTCCGTTCTTGCTGGTATTACGGGTTCTGCCTCCGGTGGCGTAAGTATTGCGCTTGAAGCATTTGGTCAGACTTTCATGGATCAGGCGATTGCCAAGGGAATTGATATACAGGTTCTTCATAGAGTTGCCGCAGTTGGTTGTGGAGGTTTAGACAGTTTGCCTCATAACGGCGCTGTAATTACACTTCTTGGTATTACAGGTATGACGCATAAAGAAAGCTATGTTCACATTGGTATGGTAACAGTGGCAATTCCTTTAATTGCAACGATTGTAGTAATTGCTTTAGGAACACTAGGTGTTGTTTAATGAAAATTCATGGTAACAGAAAACAGGGGAGTTAAACCTCAAATTTAGGCAGTAGCCCCTCTAAGTCATAGTGACTTAGAGGGGCTACTGTTGATAATATGGGGTCGTAGCACGAAAAAGAAGACATGAGCGAATGATTCTCACGTCTTTATCCTTATTTTAAAAGAGATTTATTAAAAGATTTAAAGAAAACAGTCATAGAAGTAAATGAAAAATTAAATAATAGTGTAATTTAGGTTAGGAAATTCTCAAGGTGCGTAAAGCATCCTTGATTTGCAGTAATTTTTTAATAAAATTACTATAGATAGTATGGATGAATAAAGCTTGTGAATGTTGCGTTTGATTGAGTTTACAAAGTCTCTTTAAAAAGTTTGTTATAGATACATGAACTAAAAGAAAGAGGTAAAAGCTCCTGAGAATTAAAATCATCAAATTATCCTTTGTGTAATTCTGGTTCAAGTAGGGAAAGGTGAAGCATCTTCACGGGGTATTGAGAAAACGAGGGCAGTATAAACTAATCGTATGGAAGAGATACATCTATGCAGCCAGCCTTCTATAGGTTCAACTATGAACTTGTGGAAGGCTTTTTATATGGGGAAGAATGGATACAGCCATGACTGACTATCCCAAAAGACAATTGAGGGGGAAATTGGTGGGTGATTTGGTTAGAAAATACAGGGATATATTGTAATTTTTTGTGGGGTAAGTATAATATATAGCATGTAGAACGATGTAATAATATGTAGAATGGCGTAGAAAATGGGCGGTGACGTAAGAAGGCAGACTAGCCCACTTTCTTATGTCTCTACATAGTGTCCATTTCCGATTAAAGCCTTAAATGGGTTAGGTTAGCCTTGTTGCAGTGTTACAAGCCAATGCACTGATTTTAATAGAAAGCACATTCCGTGTTGATGGGGTTGTACGCAGGGATAAGTCTGTCAGAGAAAATGCCCTATCTTTCAGTGTGATGCAATCACGGCATGAAAGGGTAAAAATCGCCGACGAGGGGGTAAAGTGCAAACGCTTTTTGTGATTTGGGGATGGGAAAAGTCTGTTACTCCGGCGGAGGTTAAAGAATGGTGGTGGTAAGGATGACGCAGTATCAGTCGTTTACGACTTTTAGAATCTATGTGCCGCCCATAAGATTGTGGTACAGATAATTGTGTTTCAATTTTTGGAGGTCTTAAAGGTAATGAATACTGAATCAACAAAAAAAGTTCGGTTAGAACTGACATGCAAATAATACGAAACAAACTGAAGCAGATGTATTAGCTTAATCTATGAGTAATTGTATGAACGAATGCTTTTTTTGCTAGTTTTATACAATTCAATTACATCCAAGAATACTTCACGTAGAATTTACAAGGGGAGAAGAAAATGAAATTACGATTTGTTAGGAATATAAAATTGTGGATCAAACTTCTGGTTCTATTAATAGTACCAATTTTAACATCATGCTATATTACCTTTAGTGCAGTCGGTGAGTTAAGGAAGAATAAAAAATTCATACAGGAGTTAAATGATGAGTTATTCGAAGCACAAACTTTGCTTTTAGATGCAGATAAGGACATGTATCAAGCACTGACGGGGCAACTACTGAAAAAGGCAGCAAATAATGATGATGAGTTTGAAGAAGGTACGAAATTAGTGGAGAAAAATATTGTAGATGCTACTGAACGGGTTGAAGCTACAAAAGCAATTGTTTTTAGATATGGAGAAGAACTTATTAATTACAAAGGTGAAGAGACGGGTAACGACTATGAAATGATACTTGTTATGTATGACGGAAATATGGCCGAGTGGGTGAAACGCCTTGAAAAACCTATTGCTGCATATAATCCCAGTGTAGATAATGAGTTTTTTGAAGTGGCAAGAGATAATTTGAATGACCTTTGTACAATGCTTGGAACCTATACTGATGATAAGTCAAAAGAGTTATCAGATGAGACAGATACTATTGTGAATTTAATCATCCGAGATTCCATAATCGCATTGGTTAGTACGCTACTAATTTCCGCTGTAATTATTATTGATATCAAAAGAAGGGTTCGTCAGCTAAATGAACAATTGAAGAAAATTGCTCAACTTGATTTAAGTGGCGACAAACTAGATTTAGGGAAAGACGAAATTGGCTCAATAAATCAAATTGTAAATATGGTTATATCATCCTTTAAAGAAACTATTTTTGAAGTTAGAAATGAAGTGGAACAAATTAAATTACAATCTGAAATTGCGGCATTAAGTATTGCCAGCATTGAAGAGAACATGACGGATGTTTCATCTGTGACCCAAAAATTATCAAAAGAAATCGAATTATCCTTTCACGAAACGAGACAAATGCAACAGGCGTCAACAGAGATGGAAAGCGCAATTGAAGTAGTTTTGCAAAAGGCTGAAGATGGCGAAACGATTTCTAACGAAATTGAAACAAGGGCGGAAACGATAAGTGCAGAAGCAGAGCAATCAACCAAAACAATGGAATCCACACAGAAAGATGTGGTCGAAAACATATCTTTAGCCATTGAAGAATCTAAAAAGGTTACCGAAATTACCAATCTGGCGGCTTCTGTCTTGAAAATTTCTTCACAAACAAAGATGCTAGCTTTTAATGCCTCAATTGAAGCGGCAAAAGCAGGTGTGGAAGGAAAGGGTTTCGCTGCAGTTGCACAGGAAATAAGAAGATTAAGTGAAATGATTGATAAAACAGTAAACGAAATCCAATCAGTTGCACAATTGGTAGTTACTTCTGTAGATTCATTAAGAGGGAGTTCAAAAGAGTTAACTGAATTTATTACAAGTCAGGTTGCAAATGATTATGAGGGAATGCTGCAGGCGGGGAACCAATATAAAAATGATGCTACCTTGATTAATAATATTGTAACAACTTTAGGGACGACATCGGAACAATTAATGGCGTCTGTGGAGGATATCGGTAATGCAGTTGCTTCTTTGGCAGATTCAAGTTCTCAAGCCAATGCGGGCGTTAGCGATATTGTGAATAAAATTGTATCTACAACAGAGAATACAAAAAAGATGACGGCGGAGACACAATTAATTAAAGAATCTGTAAATAAGGTGTTTACATCAATCTCTAAATTCCAAGTGGAAAGTTAGAGTAGTATTGCCTTATCAAGTAGCTATTCAATCTCTCCTTCTAATCCAGGTGGCAGTTTGTGGCAACAAGGTGAAAAATGAAGTTTAAGTGTTTTAGTTCTGGATTTTTTTGTGGAAATGGAGAAATCTCGTCTATACAAAAAATGTCGATGATATAATCTATGAATAAAATATCATTGTATTAAGGCTAAGTTGTAGGTCAACGAATGAACCGAAACTTAGCCTTTTATATTCCATAAAATTATATGGCTTTAATAAACGGGTTTAACCGTGACCCATTTAAAATTAAGCCAATTGAGTTTTTAATACTGGTTTCGCATTCTATGACAAATCAAAAAAGACAGTGTGGCAAGAAGAAGCTGCTTGATTAGGCTGCAGAAAAGATATGACATAAGCATTGTTGCGTTAAATTCTTAATGATTATAGGAACGAAATTTTCCGAACAAAGCAAGAATGCAAACGGAAAAAATTGATACCGTTGCCATACCTGAAACTATTTTTGAAAAATAAATAAATGAAATGCATGTAATTAGTATTTCAATAAAAATAATTATGAATGTCCTTGTTCTCATTTTTATCATTCTGCTTTCTGATACTGGGTGATTCGGATGTACTACGGGAGCAATTTTGTATACGATAAAAATACTTAATGCTAAAATAAGTCCCATTATTGTTGGGGAATCCATGACAAAAAGGTATGTAAAGATACATAAATAAGATAGTAAAATGGAGGATAGTATGCATTTTAAATGAGATGATGCATGCATTCCACCAAGATGAATACGCAGTGGTGTAAAAAACAACATCCATAGAATCATTTCAAAGGTTTTGTGGAACATCAATGCGGTGACGATTAGCAATATATCGGAAATCAGTTCATTTAGCATACATTCTGCGCCATAGGCATAAATTTCGTAGTCGTCTGAACTTGCTCCATTCGCCACGAGCCAATCTGCCCATGACTTTGCAATTTTAATTATCATGACTCTTTCTCCTCATAAAATGGTGTCTAAAAAAGTTTTTCTTACATGATCAAGGTAGGTACTACTAATTGGTAATTTGTTGCCATTAGAAAGAAAAAGCTCGTTTTTCACAATTTTTTCCACGTGGTTCATATTCACCAGAATAGAACGGTGACACTGGGAAAAATCATAGGGTAGGTGACTTATTGTATCAGTTAATTTTGCTTTATGAGAATATGTAGCCTCCAACGTATAGATGTCTATGTAATGATTTGCACTGGAAAAATAAAGAATCTTATGATATGGGATTTTTATGGTTTCATTGTTGTATTGAAATATATAATTATTTTCTTTGGCCAATTGATAAACCATATTCATGCACTTTTTAATATCATTTTCCTTTACGGGTTTTAATAAATAATGTAGAGCTTGTACATCATATCCCTGAAAAACATACTCTTTAAAACTAGTTAAAAATATGATAGAACCTCGATAGTTATTTTTTCGCATATACTGAGCGAGGCATAATCCATCCATTGTTCCATCTAATTGAATATCTAAAAAAGCAACATCATAGACATTAAAATTTATTTTTATGAAAGCGTTTGCATTTTCAAAATAGTCCAAAGAAACGGTACAATTCACTTGCTTTGCCCAATGCGTTAGCATTTCCTTTAATTGTTCGGCAAAAATAGATTCGTCTTCAATCATAGCGATCACAATATTCAAGGTTCTTCCTCCTCCTTTGGTAAAGGAATCATTACAGTGGCTGCAAAGGAATTATCTTGGGGTTCATAATTGTAAAACCCACCATAGCTTTCGATCATTTCATTTATATTTTTACAACCATAGCCATGGCCTGGTTGTTTTTTTGTGCTAAGAAGAGTTTTCTTATCAAAAAGATATATACCATTCGAACTGTTTAGAACTTTAATATAAAGCATACCCTTATGTATTTTCATTGTAATATTTATATAAGGAGGCTGTTTTAAGTCTGGTTGACTGCAAGCTTCTGTGGCATTATCCAATAAATTGCCTAAGATGATACATAAATCTGTTTGTGAAATAGAAAATTTTTCGGGAAGAAAAATAGTTTGTTCCACAGTAATGCCGTGGGATTTTGCAATAAGGATTTTACTAGAAAGAATGGCATCTAAAGTAGGATGCCCTGTAGAAACCATAGATGTTAAGTCTGTAAAATTAGCATTAAGCTGTGCTAAATATTTTTTTAATTCAGAATTATGTTCATTTTCTGCTAGGATTCCCATTACTTGTGTGTGATGGTGATAGTCGTGTTTCCATTGGCTCAGGGTTTTCATGGATGCCTTAATATGTTTAAAGTGATTTTGTAGTAAGCCTGCTTCTCGTAACTGCATAGAAAGCTCAGAGTTTTTTTGATAGTAAACTCCTAATACTTCAAACAAGACAATACAGCCTAATAAAACAGATAAGTAGACGATTCCAATAAAAGCAAGTGTGTGTGATGCCTCATTTTTTATATAAGTAATATTACTAATGAATATGGAAAGGTCAAGAATCTTATCAGATGCAATGATTCCCAATGATATCAACAAAAATAAGGCAACTCGAAATAGTAGTGGTAATGTAATGGGCTTTTTTGACTTTATGTGAATTATAGTAGAATAAAAAACTGAACAAACGACTAAATAAATTAGTGTCATCTGAACTCTTATAAATGATGAACTTAGCAGTGTATTTAAGTCGTAGCTCGTAAAGATTGATGCGAAATAAAAAACAATTGTATTTGAAACAATTGCAATAATAGATGCAGAACACCCCCATAAAAAACGGGAACTTAAATTAGATTTAAAACATACTGTAGCAAAAATAATATCGGCAACGAAAAGTAGGAAAATAACGATGTTTGTATTACGAATTGTAATATTTAGTACGGTAGTAAAAAGTATAAGGAGAGCTAGGCCAAGATAAAGTCTTAAGGCTTTATCCTTTTCGTATCCAATCATTTTTGTTAATAGATAACAAAACATTCCTATTTCAACAACATTTATAAATAGTTCCCAACCAATCCATATAATTGACATTATATCCTCCTAAAATATGGTTTTAACATACCTAATACATCATAGCATGATAAAATTAGACATACAATTATAAAAATTGCTATTTCACGACCTAAAAAGGCTATTTCACGACCTACTACTAGAATTTGGTAAGGTTTATTGATACTATTTTTTTGAAAGGAGGGACGAGTAGTAAGTGTTTCAGTAAGTATTTCAAGAAAAAAGCTATTAATTAAACGGGAGGTAATTATTATGAAAAGAATGAAAGAATTTTTGAGAAGTGGAAGTGTCAAATTATCGGCCCAGATGCTTTGTGCTACTGCGTCCATGTTTGCAATCATGATGTGCCATGGTAAATTGTACGAACCGAAAGTTCCGGAAAGATTAAAAAGATAGGTAAGAATTAATGGGGTTAATTCATTTGAATGATGGTTTGGATAAGTTGTATTAGAAACAGATTATGTCCTTGTTGCCTGAGGAAGCGTTGATTATATGGGATAACATCGACTTAGCGCCTGAAACAAAAAGAGGTAACGCCCAATATTATGTATTATCTGCAGGTCGGTATACCTCGGGTCAAGGCAGGAGAGTTAGGTTTGTAGCTCATGAAAACAGGGTGGATTTCTCTGTGCCAATGTCTAAAAAAGAAATAGTTTCATCTAAGAGTAATATTCAATATGTAAATTTAGGCGCTGGATATGGACATAAAACACTTGATATGAATATAACCATTAATATCTCAAGTACATTATCTATAGGTTTTAGTCCAAAACTAAGTGTAACAAAATCAGGTGTAGGCTCCGGTAGAGCATATTCAGATGGAACGGTAACTAATTATTATAATATTGGAAATTAGTGTCTCAGTAGCAAGGTGTTGATCAACGCCTTGCTTTTGTTATTAGATCAAGCTTGCAATATAATTAATTAAGAATCCTTTTCTTTCTATGAAAAATGAAATAATGGCATATGATTCTTTTGCGGCTTTGCAAAAAATTCAGTTTTTGCAGCTGAAATTATGGATGCACTGGGAAATTTTAAATATTCCACTGCTACAGACATTGTTTTAATGGCATGATTTTTAAATAGAGAGAAACTGTGACTATGAGGTAACTAGATGAAAAGAAATTTAAAAGTTCTTTTAGGAAGTTTGATTATTGTATGCGTTTGCTTGGTTTATTATTTCTACTCAAACCATCAACAAATACATGGATTAGATAGTTTTCCTAGAACAGATGTTACTGTTTATATTTATCAAACCGGCCTTGGCCATGAAAAAGACCCACATATACAAATAGAGCAAGCTGATTATGAATCTTTTTTGAAAATCATATCTTCTATAAAGTATATGAACCCAAAGATTGACCCTACTGCATTAGAAAACAGACTTTATGGTTTCAATGACTATGAGCTTGAAGTAATTCAAGGAAATACTCGTAAAACATTCAATATTTGTGATGATGAATTGCGTCCAAACCAACGGGCAATATTTTTTTCTGATTGGAATACGTCAATTACTGCCTATGTAAAAGATGACGTTTATAAAGAATATGAACGTCTAGCAAAGAAGTATCTAAAAAACAGTGAAGATGGCTAAGTATTTCTGCATTAGATATGTTATTTAATAAATTAGTCTTTAAGGATTAGCTTTGGTATGAGGGGAGTGGGCTGGGACTTATTTTAACCTCCAAACTGATGTAATTAAAATTACGCAGTGTGGAGGTTTTATCTATCGGGAGAAAAAGAAATTAGTTTCTGAATGATCAATTATTTCACAACAAAATCTACATTTTAAATTGAAAGGGGAGTATTTATGGAAGTATTATATTTAGGTTCACTTAAGCTAAAATTCGACCTCAATAAATATAATAGCTTTAAAAATTATGTTGAATTTAAAGAAAAAATTGATTATACATTTGAGGTGAATAATGTTGCTTTAGAAAAAATTCCTGAAAAACCTACTCTGGATCATGACTATGTCTTCTATGATTTTATTTTCGAATACCAAAGTGAAAAATATTACGAATTTATGAAAATAATGGAAGGTTTAGGATTAAAAGAGCAAGTCGTTTTTAGATTAGACATTAAATATACAAAAAAAGAAATGGAGCAGGCGCCGTTACTTGCCATGGCAACACATTATAATTTTTACGCAACAAATATTAAATTCCCAAGTGAATTTGGAACGAAATATGAAAAAATATATACTTGTCCCAAATGTCGAACGGTTGGATATAAGCAAATTTCTAATTTATATTGGAACACAACACAAATGAAGAAAAAGTTATTTCTAGAGATACCTGCTAATTTTTATAATGGAAGTCATGCTATTATAATCACAGAAAGACTTGCAAATATATTTAAAGAGCAAGGCTTGACGGGATATTCCCTAGAACCAGTGATACATGTAGGAAAAAAAGATAAAGAAATAAAATGCTTTCAAATGATAATTAATCATACTATGCCTCCACTTTCTGAAAAAATGCCTTATATTATTGATGAAGATGATTGTTTGGTTTGCAACAAAAAAGGGCGATTGAAGTTTTTTCCGCCATATTATGATAAAGCTTCTTTGGACTATTTTCAAGACTTCAATCTTTCCTATGAAGTAAATGCGGGTAAGCACTGCCAACAATCTTTGGTATTAGTTAGTCAACGAGTAAAACAACTGTTTGATACTTTAAAAATAAAACCGGTATATAAACCTATAGTGGTAGTTGATGAAAAATAATCCAGAGAAGAAGAATTTATTGATTATCTCAGTTAAAATAGCTAGGATAATCTGATTCAAGTTTTGAAAATCATGAGGAGTGCTTAAATTTTAAGTGACTACCCTATTAAAAATAATAAAAAAGCAAGGCGAGAACGCTACCTTATAATGAGTTCTCGTCTTGCTTTTATTTAATTATAATGAAAGGATTTTGCTTAAGCGATGAATATCCCTCACAGTAATGATTCTTTTATGAAAAGACAGTATACCTTCAACTTCAAGCTTTCGCAATTCCCTGGAAAGAGAAGTTCTTGAGACATCCATGTATTCCGCCCAGGCTTTTTTTGAGAAGGGAAGTGTGACGATATTTGAATCTTTAGTCTGACTTTCGTACAAAAGGTAATGAACCAAAAATCCAGCGATCTTTTCTTTGATGGAATCTAGAGATAATATTCCGATTTTATGCTTCAACATCAGTGTAGAATTTGAAGTTAGTTCAAGAAAATTAAGCATGAGTTGGTTGTCAAGGGCAAAAAGCCGCAGTAAATCAGATTTTGTTATAAAAAGAACTTTTGTAGGTTTACAAGCACATATGTTGTCAGGGTAGTATTGATATTTTGAAAAAATAGAGGATTCTCCAACAACATCAGGAACCTTTTTTCGTTCAATAATAACTACCTTGCCGTTTGGGAAAATCTTCTGCACATCCACTGCTCCTGAGAGTATAATTCCTATTCTATCAGCAATTTGGATGGGGGAAAAGATGATTTCATTTTCGGCTACATCTTCTTCCTTAAAATTAATTTTTGAAAAGAGAGCTTGAATTTCATCAAAGCTTTTATTCTTAAATAACGTACACTTTTGAATTGCAGTAAGTCTAGGATTCATTTTAACCTCCCTTTATAAATTTAAAAATTGTGTATCCTGAGATACAGGTTTCTCTGGTTTTATTATACTATAATAAAAATGCAAATGTAAATGATAATCATTTTTAAAATGAAGCCCGATTAATTTCTTAGCTTGGAGGTGATTATGCCTTGGACCTTGATACAAAAGATTTTGAAAAAATTCTTCATTCTTATGGTTATAAGCTGACAGCACAGCGCCAGGCAATACTGGATATGATTTATGATGAAAAGAATAGGCATTTGTGTACAGAAGAGATATATGACGAGGTTAAAAAAAACCATCCGAGAATAGGGCTGGCAACCGTTTACCGTACATTGCAGTTGCTTGATACCCTTGGTCTGGTACATCATATATTGCTGGAGGACAACTGCATGCGATTTCAGGTCAAGGATTCTAAGGAAAAGCACCAGCATCATCATCTTGTTTGTGAGAATTGCGGTGATGTACTTGATGTGGAGAAGGATATGCTGGGGAATTTAGAGGAAAAGTTGTTCATGGAAAAAGGCTTCACTGTAAAAGACCATAATGTACAGTTCTTTGGAATATGCAAAAAATGTGCAGGCGAGGAAAATAATGAAAGAGGAGGGAAATAAATGTACAGCATTGGTATTGATATTGGTTATTCATCTGTTAAGGTCATTTTAACGGATGAAGGAAATAGCATTAGGTTCAGCAGGTACCAAATGCATAGGGGGCGCATCAAGAGCACTCTCTTAATCATTTTGAAAGAAGTGGTTGATGCTTATAATCTAGAGGAAATTATATTCGGTGCCGTAACAGGCAATGGTACCAAATTTTTAAGGGCAGACAGTGAAATTAAGGCTGTCAATGACGTAACAGCGGTTATTGAAGGTGCCATGGCTGAAAATAAAGAAGTGGGTTCAATCATTGATATTGGCGGGGAAAGCGCGCGGTTTATTACAGGGCTCAGTGAGAAAGACAAATCACGAATTGAAATCTCCATGAATTCTAATTGTTCATCAGGAACAGGCTCCTTTCTTGAGGAACAAATGTCCAGACTGAATTTAAAGCTTACGGATTATTCAAAACTGGCGAAGAAAGCAAAATCTATTCCCAGAATTGCAGGGCGTTGCAGTGTATTTGCCAAAACAGATATCACCCATCATCAACAAGAGGGCGTCCCAGCTGAGGATATTCTGTTGGGGTTGGCGTATGCCCTTGTTAGAAACTACAAAGGGACGGTCATGAAAAAGCTTCCAGTGACGAAGCCCATTCTTTTTTCTGGGGGTGTTGCCTATAATGGAGCAATTCTTACTGCATTCAAAGACGTATTGGCACTTTCCCAGGGGGAGTTGATTTTCCCCCAGAATTTGGGAGGCGTGGGTGCATTTGGTGCGGCAGTAATTTCAAGGAAGGAAGGCTTAACCATAAATATGGAAAAGCTGATTTCTTTGTCTGAAGGTGGTGACGAAAGCATGAGTCAGGAGGATGGGATTATTCTTCCGAAGCTGTCTGCATATGGAGTCGCCGACAGTGCAAACAAGCATGTCTGCAAGGATATTTGCAAGGAAACAGAATCGATTGACTGTTACCTTGGTATTGATATTGGTTCCACTAGTACAAATCTTGTACTAATCAATACAAACAGTGAAATAATCTCATTCAAATACCTAAGAACAAAGGGGAATCCCGTGAATGCCGTCCAAAAAGGTCTTCAGCAAATAAAGGAAGAATTCGGTGAAAGAATTAGAATGATTGGTGCAGGCACAACGGGCTCTGGTAGATACCTCATTGGGAAAATGATCGGTGCCGACGTTATTAAGGATGAAATTACGGCACAGGCAAAGGCAGCAGTACAAATGGACGGTGAGGTTGATACTATTTTTGAAATCGGTGGACAGGACTCCAAATTCATCAGCATTGAGAATGGGGGAGTTGTAGATTTCCAAATGAATAAAATTTGTGCCGCAGGCACTGGCTCTTTTATTGAGGAGCAGGCAAAGAAGTTCGACATTCCCATTGAGAGTTTCGGCCAGATTGCCCTTGGTAGCGAGGCTCCCATTAGCCTTGGGGAAAGGTGTACAGTTTTTATTGAATCAAGCATTGCCTCGTGCTTAGCAAAAGGTGCAAAGCTTGAGGATATTGTTTCTGGCTTATGCTATTCCATAGTGAAAAACTACCTTGACAGAGTTGTGGGTCAGAAGAAAATTGGAAACAAAATCTTTTTCCAAGGGGGACTTGCGTATAACCAAGGTGTAATTAACGCATTCAAAGCAATTACTGGAAAGGAAATAATCGTTCCTCCATTTTTCAGTGTGACAGGAGCTTATGGTGTTGCAGTTTTGGCCATGGAGGAAGTGAGTGGGAAGGGAACCACCTTTAAAGGCTTTGATTTTTCCACCGATGTTTTGCCAACGGAAAGCTTGGCAAAAAATAAACGGCGTGAAAAAGAAAATGAGTTTAACGAAAGTGTTGAAAAAATGGTATTTTTTGATTATAAACCTGAAATTTCCAACAAAAAAACTGTAGGGATTCCAAGAGCATTGTTTACCTACGGAATGTTTTCTATGTTTCATGGATTTTTCAAAGAGCTTGATTTAAATGTGATTTTGTCAGAGCCTACTGACGAAAGCGTCATAACCCTTGGACAGGAATATGCTATGGATGAAACCTGCTACCCCATCAAATTAATTACTGGTCATGTTGCTTCGCTGATGAAGAAAAAGGTTGATTATATTTTTTTTCCCGACTTAGTAACGGTAGACCATCCTGGCTCCCAAAGTCGAAAAAATTACGGGTGTGCTTTTATGCAGCTTGCCTTTAAGGTTATGAACCGAGCCATGGAGCTAGATAAAAAGGGGATTGTCCTCCTTTCGCCCTCGATAACATTTCATATGGGTAAGGAATCCATCATGCAAAGCTTTTTAAAGATTGGAGAACAGCTTGGAAAATCGCCCCAACAGACTAGAGTAGCTGTGGAAAAAGGCTTAGAAGCAGCCCTTCGTTTTGAAGATCGTATGGAGGAAAATAGCAAAATAGTTGAAAGTCAGCTAAAGCCTGATGAAATCGCTTTCGTGCTTGTTTCAAAAATTTATGGTGTGGCGGATCCTGTTCTAAATATGGCCATCCCTGAGAAGCTTGCAGGAATGGGGTATAAGGTATTACCCTTTTATGATTTGCCAGAAGGGGATAGTTCAAAAGAGCATCCCAATATGTTTTGGCCCTTTGGACAGCATATTTTGGAGCCTGCTCAACTGATACGCGAGCATCCCAATTTATATGCAATCTTCCTCACCCATCATGGATGCGGGCCAGACTCTATTTTCTCCCACTACTTTAGAGAGGAAATGCAGGGAAAGCCTTACTTGCATATTGAAATTGATGAGCATTCTTCGGGGGTTGGCATTATCACCCGTGTAGAGGCTTTTATCAATAGCTTGAAAAATATTGAGATAAAACCTGCTCTTACGATGCAGACTTATCAAGACAGTATTGCCCATAAGGAAACAAATATTATGGTTAGCCTTGAAGATCTGAAAGAAAGAAAAACTGTATATTTACCATATCTATACCCTTATTCTACTATTTTTCAGGAAGTTTTACGGCAAAGGGGAATTATTGCAAAAACACTTCCACCATCTAGCAAAGTCTCCATAGAAACGGGACGGAAATTCACAATCACAGAAGAGTATTTTTCCCTTACAGCTTTATTGGGAAATGTATTTACGGTGCTTAAGAATTTGGATAAAGAGGAAGTAAATCAATGTGCTTTCCTGATTCCTCAAAACGAGGGGACAGAAACAGATGGACAGTATAGTCGGCTGCTTCGCACGAAGCTTGATGAAGAAGGGTTTGAGAAGGTGGATATTGTGTCGCCGTATTGGGAAGATGTTCTTTGTCAGGACAACAAAAGATTTGAGGAAACCTGTTTGACATTCCTTGCAGGAGATATAATTTGGTGCGCTCCTCAAAATTCAAGGGAAATGTATTTAAAAGCAGTGATGGAACTGATCAAGCATAACCAGTTCCACTTGGAACAGCTAAAAGCCCTTGCAGCATCAATTGCAACGGAGTTAAAGGGAGATTGCTTTGAAAAAACCATACTGGCTGTGGGGGAAATCAATATTTTGTTTGATGAGCTTTTAAATAATGAGATATTCAAAGAGCTTGAAAAGAAAGGATATCGTATTCTATATAGCCCCTTCGCAGAAGCAATATGGATGATGTGGTGGGATTATGCAAATCAAAATAAAAATGCCCAATCTACACTCATGGAGCAAAGACTGAAAGAACTTAAAAGTAGTATTTTGACTATTTCTAAAGCCCTGTCCAACTGGAGTCCTTATGAAAAAGATATAAATGAGCTTGTACGAATTGGGGACAAAACATTAGGCTATTTTTCTGGAGCTCATGGAAGATACAGACAGGGAAAGCAACTTTGTGCATCCCATAAAATTGATGGCGTAATCACAGCCGCATCAATTTACGAAAACACTGGAATTGTGTTGGGTATGCTTCAAAAGGGGTTTGAAGAGGAGAATACAAGGCCAGTTTTAAATCTAACTTTTGACGGGAACAAAAATGAGAATGATCTGATTAAGGTTGACTCATTTATTTACTATCTGTAAATTAGGAGGGGAGATCATTGCATAGCGGGAATTGCAACAACAGACACGGTCAAGAGCATTGTCGAAAAGGCAGATTCCATCGGGGCCCCAGCAGCTTTCAAATGCAGGATTCGGGTCTTGTTTTTGAAAAGTTAGATTTAAAGCAGGGGGATATGTTTGTGGACTTAGGTTGCGGTGGGGGGGATTATTCGATGCATGCGGCCAGTATAGTTGGGGAGTCGGGTAGTATATTTGCTGTGGATCTTTGGCCTGAAATGCTGGAGAAAATCAGTGAAGATGCTAGGGCAGTGGGAATTCATAATATACGCCCTGTGGTTTCGGATATACGAAAAAAGATTGAAGTACCAGATGCCAGTATGGACGTTTGCCTGATTTCCACTGTGCTTCATATGCTTGATTTTCAGAGGGAAACAGATAGATTATTTGCTGAAATCAAGAGGATTTTGAAACCAAGGGGGAAACTGGCTGTTATTGAATGCAAGAAAGAAAACAGTTCCTTCGGCCCACCCATGCAAGCTAGAATTTCACCAGAGGAGGTTGAAAAAGCTTTTGTCGAATTTGGCTTTTCAAAAACAGATTTCATTGATTTGGGGCCTAACTATATGGTGATGTTTGTGTTAAGCCAGTGAAGGTTTGGTGCTTGAAATGACAATTACGCCTGCTTTGGAAAATTATTTGAAAATAATATTAGAGCTGAATGAAATGGGGGGTGGGGCGAGAGTTACGAATATTTCCCAACGGTTCGACGTAACAAAGGCAACTGTATCCCAAACTGTTAAAAGGCTTATGAAGCATGGCTTAGTTACAAAGGACGAGGGTGGTGCAATTTTTCTTACTGATTTTGGGAAGGAAAAGGCAATGGAAGTACGAAACCGTAATCTGGTTATCAAAGGGTTTTTAACAGAAGTTTTGGGATTAGATAGACAAGTATCCGAAGAGGATGCCTGTAGGATGGAGCATTTAATCAGTTGTGAAACGGTAGAAAAGCTGAAAGGATATTTACTTAAATCTAGATAACTAAAAACGATTCAATTGACCTAGTAAAATAATATATAGGATTTTATATATAAATCCAAGCTCATCTCATGATAAATGGATATAAAAACAGTAACGTATGTTTTGAATAGGTTACAGCCCTTGCAAATAGAAATGTCTCAAAGCCCTCAGAAACGAGGGCTTTCGTGTTTTTTTCTGGGCAGTTTGTCATAATTTTAGGTGTTTTTCGTTAGTTATCAAAAGGATAAAGCGTTTCCAAGGTATAAAAGGAGTAATTTCTTCTATCCTAATTGGCACCGTAGTTACATAAAACAAAGTTTATTTCACGAATCATGATTCTTAAACCAGAGCAAAATGACAAGAGCCTTAATCATCATGTTTCTACAAATCATTTCGAATATGCTTACATACCTTTAGTTTAATCACCAACGGGGGATACAGGTAAATGATACACCAGCATATTTTAAAATTATATATTTAAAATTAAATCCATTTATTTCAAAATACAGTTGACAGCAAAAAATGCCTATGTTAATATATCCTATAAATACAATAGGGAAATAGGTAATAATAAAATAGTTCAATTTGAAAGAGGGAGACAGATGAAAATTAGATTTTTGACTCGATGTTGTCGCTGGTGAAATTGGGGAACGCAAATATAGTGTAGTAATGAGTCGCTAAAAAAGGAGAATTGATATGAGAATTTTCAATAAAATTACAGATCTAATCGGAGAAACCCCTCTCTTAAAACTAACAGACTTCATGGAGCAGACGAAAATAGAGGCAACGATTTTAGGGAAGCTGGAATATTTCAACCCTGCCGGGAGTGTGAAGGACAGAATTGCTAAAGCCATGATTAATGAAGCGGAGGAAAGGGGGTTGCTTAATGGGGACTCAATCATCATTGAGCCAACCAGCGGTAATACTGGCATTGGTCTTGCTGCAGTAGCTGCTGCAAAAGGGTATAAAATCATCCTAACAATGCCAGAAACCATGAGCCTTGAACGTCGCAATTTGTTAAAGGCTTATGGCGCTCAACTTGTATTGACTGAAGGTGCCAAAGGAATGAAGGGAGCAATTGAGAGGGCAAGGGAACTATCAGAAGAAAACCCAAACAGTTTTATTCCAAGTCAATTTACCAATGAGGCAAATCCCATGGTGCACTTAAAAACAACGGGTCCTGAAATCTGGAGGGATACCGAGGGCAAAGTGGATATATTGGTTGCTGGGGTGGGTACCGGTGGCACAATTTCAGGAGCAGGCCAGTATTTAAAATCCCAAAACCCTAATATAAAGATTATTGCAGTAGAGCCTGTGGGCTCTCCCGTTTTGTCAAAGGGGATAGCTGGGCCTCATAAAATTCAAGGAATTGGGGCAGGATTTATACCAGAAATTTTAAACACGGAAATTTATGATGAAGTGTTTGCAGTGGAAAACGAAGATGCCTTTGAGACTGGAAGACTACTTGCACAAAAAGAGGGATTGCTTGTTGGAATATCTTCTGGCGCAGCTGCATTTGCTGCAACAGAAATAGCCAAGCGCCCTGAAAACAAAGGGAAAATCATTGTTGCAATATTACCAGATACAGGGGAGCGTTATCTCTCTACGCCTATGTTTTCAGAATGAATGAAAAAAACAGGAAGGAGCAATTATGATGAAACTGCAAAAGGCAATACATATCATCTTTATCAAAAACGTAATAGGGTATAGCAATTATTATGCTCTTTTTGTATTCAAACTATTTTGTAATACATGCTGTTGTAAACAAGAGGAAGCGTTGCCTTTGGTTTAAAACAGTGATATTATTACGCCTTCATGAAACATGAAAATAATATTTCTATTTTAGAAAAACATTGGTAAAACTTCGCTTATCTTTTTCACAACGGCAGTTTTGAGTGGCAAAAGGAAAGCGGAGTTTTTATATTTAAAAATAAAGTATAGAGGTGATTATTGTGATAGATATGAGAGAAAGTATGACCGCTAAAATGTGCTCTTTTGCCCGTGCGTACCATTCAAACCGTGCCAGACAAAAAATTTTCGATGATTATCTTGCCTATGACATGATGGGGAAAGAGGAGTATGAAGAGGTAGGCATGATTTTACAAAATACATTTGGCATCACGCAAACTGTGTCCCAATCAGACTTTTCGGGAAGGCTGACATATCCCTTAATTGATCACTATCTGACGCCTATTTTGCTTTCACGCATTGCATATGCCGAGGCGGAGTTGGAGAAGTTTGCACAAAAATATGGAAAATGCCAATATGTGATTTGTGGCGCTGGAATGGACACCTTCGCTTTTCGCAACCCGAATTCAAAAATTCGTATTTTTGAATTGGATCATCCAGATACCCAGCGTTACAAATTAGAAAAAATTCAACGCCTTGAGTGGATTATTCCCAAGAATGTGCAATACGTTCCTATTGACTTCTCCAAGCATGACCTAGTAGAAATATTGAAAAATTCGGGTTTTGACCCAAAGATACCCTCTTATTTTGCAATCCTTGGCGTAACCTACTATTTGACATTGCCTGTATTTGAGGAAACACTTCAAAAGATATCGGCTTTGTCTGTCCCGGGAAATAAAATTGTGTTTGATTATCCCGATGAAAGCACCTTTCACCAAAATGCTGTTGAACGTGTCCGTCTGCTGACACAGGCTACGGAAAGCGTTGGGGAACCCATGAAACAGGGGCTGGCTTTTGAGGATGTAAAAGCGGCTCTTGGGCGACATCAATTTTCTGTGGAAACACACTTAAACCCAGAGAGAATTCAGGCAGCTTATTTTGCAAACCGAATGGATGGGCAGAGAGCATATGAAAATGTACATCTGATACTGGCCAATAGAATGGAGGAAAGCCTATGAAAAGAATTTCAAGCTTTGCAGTGAATCATGATATTCTTCAAGAAGGAATGTATCTTTCAAGAGTGGACGGAGATGTCATAACATATGATATCCGCATGAAAAAACCAAATGGTGGTGACTATTTGCCAAATGCAGCCATACACTCCTTTGAGCATTTATTTGCTACCTTTGCCAGAAACAGCGAATTTTCCCAAAGTGTCATTTATGTTGGGCCGATGGGATGCCGCACAGGCTTTTACCTCCTTGTCAGAGATAGGCTAAGTCATGAGGATGCCCTCATTTTGGTGAAAAAAGCCTTTGTGTTCATCGCAAATTTTCAAGGGGAAATCCCAGGGAGCCAGCCTTTTGAGTGTGGGAATTATAAAGAGCACAACTTGCATGGAGCCAAAGAGATGGCAAGGGATATGATCGTTGTTTTAGAGGGGTGGTCAAAAGAGAAAATGAATTATGAAGAGAGTAAAATGTAAAGGATTATTGAAATTCAGCTAAGAAGCAACTTTCACACACAAATTGGATTAAAATTTGCCGAATAAAATAGGAGGTAGAGTATATGGCTAATTACAAAGATATTGAATCGACTTTGATTCACGGAGGGGTTTATGGAGATAGATTTACAGGGGCGGTGAACGTGCCAATCTACCAAACGTCAACCTTTGAGCAGGAGGGGTTAGGAAAACATAAGGGTTGGGAATATGCCCGTACTGGTAACCCCACCAGGCACGCATTAGAAACGTTGATTGCAGAGCTTGAAAAGGGGAAGGCTGGCTTTGCTTTTTCTTCTGGAATGGCTGCAATTACTGCAGTTTTAAGCCTATTTCAAACGGGTGATCGTGTGATTATCTCAAGGAATGTATATGGGGGCACTTTTCGAGTTTTAGATAAAATATTCCGAAACTTTGGGATAAAGTATTCCTTTGAGGACACCAGTGATTTAAAGAGTTTGACCCAAAAACTAAGCAAGGACGTAAAGGCAATTCTTTTGGAAAGCCCAGCAAATCCTCTTTTGACAGTTACAGACATTGCGGGAATTGGAAAAATAGCAAAGGAAAATGGGATTTTAACCATTGTGGACAATACTTTTATGACCCCTTACCTACAAAGACCTCTTGAACTTGGGGCTGATATTGTTGTACATAGCGCCACGAAATATCTAGGTGGACATAGCGACCTGATTGCTGGGCTGGTGGTTGTAAATTCAGAAGAGTTAGCAGAACGCCTTGGATTTATACAAAATGCCACCGGAGGGATTTTGGCACCTTTCGATTCCTTTTTGCTGATTCGGGGGATCAAAACTCTGGCCGTTCGTATGGATCGTCATGTGGAGAATGCCCAGGCAGTAGCTAAGTATTTACAAAATCATGAGGCAGTGAAGCAAGTCTATTATCCTGGACTTGAGGGCGCACAAGGGTATGAAGTCAATCAAAAACAAGGGAAAAACGGCGGAGCGATGATTTCTTTTGAACTAAAGGCGCCTTATAAAATTAGTAAGTTTTTTTCCTCGTTAAAATTGATTGCTTTAGCGGAGAGCCTCGGCGGAGTGGAGAGCCTTGTATGCCATCCCGCCACTATGACCCATGCATCCATTCCTGAGGAAAAAAGAAAGGAAATCGGAATAAGTGACGCCTTAATTCGACTGTCAATTGGCATTGAAAGCATTCAAGACCTTCTCTTCGATTTGGAGCAGGCAATTGGGGAGAGTGAAAAATAGCCATGGCTTATTACGAATCTATGCAAGATTTAATAGGAAACACACCACTCGTAAAGCTAAGTCATCTGGATTTGCCAGAAGGAGTACAGCTTTTTGCGAAATTGGAGCTGTATAATCCGGCAGGTAGCGTAAAGGACCGAATTGGGAAATTTATGCTTGCAGATGCAGAGGAAAAAGGAGTTTTAAAGGCGGGGGGAACCATTGTCGAGGCAACGGCGGGCAATACTGGTCTAGGGGTTGCTTTCGCTGCACTAAATCGTGGGTATAGGGTGATTTTAGTTGTGCCTTCCAAGTTTTCCATAGAAAAACAGATACTAATGCGAGCCCTTGGTGCAGAGATAATTAGTACACCAAGGGAGGAGGGAATGCAGGGGGCTACAAAAAAGGCAGAGGAGATACGAGCGTCCATTCCAACTGCCGTCTCCTTTGGGCAGTTTAAAAATCCTAATAATCCCTTGTCCCACTATCAAACGACTGGTCCTGAAATATATCGAGATTTGAACGGGAAAATAGATTACTTTGTTGCGGGTGCGGGAAGTGGGGGAACCTATACAGGCATTGTTCGCTATTTGAAAGAAATGGGGGAGGATGTTGTTGGTGTTCTTGCTGACCCTGTGGGCTCTACCATGGGGGGCGGTGAACACGCTGATTATGATATTGAAGGAATCGGAAACGATTTTATTGCTGAAACCATGGATATGACGTTGGTAGATCAGGTAATTAAAGTGAACGATGAAGAGGCTTTTTTGGGTGCAAGACGCTTGGCGGCGAAGGAAGGGATTTTTGGTGGTTCTTCTTCTGGTGCAGCAATTTTTGCTGCATTGAAACTAATTGCATCGGGGGCCCAAGGGAATATCGTTGTTGTGTTGCCTGATCGTGGGGAGCGATATTTTAGCAAAAATCTATATATGTGACTTAAAGAATGCAGAAGTCTAGCTTTTAAGATAAGGTTACCTTCTGCATTTTAAAATTACTATTTGTTATTTAAAGAAAACATAGTATTATAAGTTAACTGATCTTGATTCTATGAGACTGTTATCACATGAAAAAGGAGAGATTTATATGACACTGCAACAATTGCACTACGCAATCACGATTTCAGAAACAGGTTCTTTGAATAAAGCGGCGGAGCTGTTGTACATCGCTCAGCCATCCCTAACGAATGCCTTAAAAGAACTGGAAAAGGAGCTAGGAATCGTAATATTTCATCGCAGCGGAAAGGGCGTTTCCCCTACAAATGATGGGGTGGAGTTCCTTTTGTATGCACGACAGGTTTACAATCAATACGAAACATTATTGGAAAAATACGGGAGAAGTGGGAAGCTAAAAAAGAAGTTCGGAGTCTCCACCCAGCATTATTCCTTTGTTGTGCAGGCCTTTGTTGAAATGGTAAAATGCTTTAATACAGCAGAGTATGAGTTTTCCATCAAGGAAACAAGAACCTTGGAGGTAATTGAAGATGTGGATACCCTAAGAAGTGAAATTGGTATTCTTTATTTGTGCGACTTTAACCGTAAGATTATGACAAAGCTGCTGAAAACCCATAACCTAGAGTTTCATAAGCTCATTGAGTGTAATGCCTATGTTTATCTTTGGAGGGGGCATCCTTTGGCAAACAGAAAGTCTATCCAGCTTTCCCAGCTTGAAAATTATCCTTGTCTTTCCTTTGAGCAAGGGGACAATAGCTCCTTTTTCTTTGCTGAGGAAATACTCAGCACCAATGAATATGCCCGAACCATTAAGGCAAATGACCGTGCAACTGTGCTGAATTTGATGGTTGGATTAAACGGATATACGTTGTGTTCCGGTATCATCAGTGATGAACTAAACGGATCAGATTTTATTACCATTCCTTTTGAGGCAGATGCAGACAATCCAAATAGTATAATGGAAATTGGATATATTGTGAAAAAAAATATGTTACTTAGTGAAATGGGTAAGCTTTTTCTTCAAGTAATCAAAGAAGATTTAAAGCAGTATCAGGGGAAAAAAGGCGCAGAGTAACACTAATTATGTGATTAAACAAAACAATTGAGTTTGAGATGATATAGATTTATGCTATAACCCATTATATCTATAGGATATTAGACAAATGGAAATACCCGTGTTATTGTATTAAAAAAACACGGAAGGGAGAGGGAATCATGAAAGCTGAATTTACAAAAGTAAGAATTGATATGAACATGTGTATGCGAATGTTGCGGACCAAGGATTATTGTGTCGGCCGATGTTGCATGCAAAAAAAATGATGCCGTATACATTTTTGCACAACATTACCTAGCAATGTATTCTTGGAAGCCGTAAAATGACGGCTTCTTTTTTATTTAAAAAAATTAGGACTTATAGGAAAGGAATGTTATTATGACGAAAAAATTGATATCAATATTTTTACTGGTACTACTGGTTTTATCTTTAGGCGGTTGCAAAAAGGAAAATGAAAATGCCTCCGTTACGGCAGGTAATACGAACCCCACCACTCTTCGGGTTGGATTTTGCCCCGGTCCTTACAGTGAAATGTGGAGAACAGCAATTGCACCTCAACTAGAGGCAGAGGGTTACCAATTTGAGTACATAGAATTCAGTGATTACGTTCAGCCAAATAACGCATTGGCGAACAATGAAATTGATGTGAATCTGTTCCAGCATTCCATTTATCTGAAAAACTTTTCCACAGAGCACAATCTTGATTTGAGCCTTGTAACGGAAGTTCCCACTGCGGGCATGGGTATCTGGTCAAACACCACAGCAAGTCTTGATGAAGTGGTTGATGGTGCAACGGTTACCATTCCAAATGATGAAACAAATCAAGCAAGGGGACTTCGTGTTTTGGAATCGGCTGGGTTGATTACTTTAAAGGCGGATGCTGACAAGGCAAAGGCAATTCCTGATGATATTGACCAAAACCCACATAATTTAAAAATTGTCCCCATGGAAGCTGCACAGCTGCCCCGTACTCTTGACAGCGCAGACCTTGGGGTGATAAATGGAAACTTCGCCATTAGTGCGGGTCTGGATTTTTCTGAGGTTTTGTATCAAGAAGTTTTAGCGGAAGGCTATGTCAATGTAATTGCCGTAAGAACAGAGGACAACGATGCTCAATTTGTAGCTGATATCAAGGCTGCTGCTACAAGCGATACATTCAAATCCACCATAGAAGAACCCTCAGGTAAATTTTATACTTTCCAAAAACCTGTTGGTTGGTAAAAGAATATGACATGACAAACAGCGATGGAGATTGTATTTATGAAAGATTGGGGGGATGGCGATGATTCAATTTGAAAATATAAGCGTAAGTTTTCCGCAAAAAAATGGAGAACTTCATGCAGTAAATAATGTGACCCTTCATATTGGGAAGGGCCAAATATATGGCCTTGTAGGGGCAAGCGGGGCAGGAAAAAGCACGTTGCTACGTACAATTAACCTTCTGGAGCAACCTACCTCGGGCAAGGTTTTTGTAAACGGAGAGATGATTAATCATCTTCGTGGAGAAAGGCTCAGGCGATATCGACAAAATATAGGTATCATTTTTCAGCACTTTAATTTGGCAGCAAACAAAACCGTTCGGAAAAATATTGAATTTCCCTTAAGTGCAGCGAATGTGCCTAAGGGGCAAAGAAAAAAACGGGTTGATGAGTTGTTGGATTTGGTGGGGCTTAGGGATAAGAGTGAAGAATATCCAGCGAAGCTTAGCGGTGGCCAAAAACAACGAGTGGGCATTGCCCGTGCCTTGGCAAACAATGCAAATATTTTGCTTTGTGATGAGGCGACCAGCGCCCTTGATCCGGAAACAACTACCTCAATTTTAAAGCTTTTGGAAAATATCAATCAGAAGTATGGCATCACGATTATTATGATTACCCATGAAATAGATGTGGTTAAAATGATTTGCCATGAAGTGGCAGTGATGAAGGACGGCAGTGTGGTGGAGCATGGAAAGGTCATAGATGTCATTTCTAAGCCGCAAAATGAGTTTACGAAAAAGCTGATTTACAATTCGGAAAACTACGAATTGCCTTCTGATATTATTGCCCGCTTTGGTGAGAAAAGCATCATAAAAATAACATACTTGGGTAGCGATGCGTCAGAGCCTATCCTTTCAAATGCCATAAAAAGCAATCATGTTGATATCAGTATTTTGCATGGGAAAATTGATTATATCAATCATATTCCCGTTGGCACACTGATTGTAAGTGTGCAGGGTGAGCAAAGGGATGCGGAAAATGCCATTGACTATATTAGGAGTAAAACCCTAAGAGTGGAGGTGGGTGCGAATGAATTTTAATCTGCAAGATGCCCTTGCTACGGCCCTTTTGGAAACGTTACAAATGGTTGCCTATTCTTTGATCATGTCTATCCTTTTTGGCGGAATCATTGGTTTGCTTTTATACGTAACCACAACAAAGCTTTTTTATAAAAATGCAGTGTTTAGTGAAGTAAGCGGCATCATTGTAAATATTCTTCGTTCTATACCCTTTATTATTTTACTGGTTTTATTAATGCCCATTACAAAAGCCATTGTAGGAACGAATATTGGGCCTAAGGCGGTTGTGGTTCCCTTAACGGTTACAGCAATTGCGTTTTATGCAAGGCTGTCCCAAGCTGCTTTTGCCGAAGTGGACAATGGAGTGTTGGAGGCGGCTAGTGCGTGCGGTGCTCATCCCATTATGATTATTTTCAGCATTTTACTGCCTGAGGCTCGTGTGGGCCTGATAAACGGCATTACGGTAACAACCATATCTTTAATCGGATATTCCGCAATGGCAGGAACTGTTGGCGGAGGGGGCATCGGCGATCTTGCTGTTCGGTACGGATATCAACAGTATGAAACGAAAATCATGTTGCTTTGTGTAGTGATATTGGTAGTTATTGTGCAAAGCATACAGCTTTGCGGTGACTATATAGCAAGAAAAGCAAACAAAAGAAGTGGTGGCTAAAACAAATGAAGATGGAGGTAAGAATGATGGTAAATATCCGATGGCATGGAAGGGGAGGTCAGGGGGCTTTCACTGCCGCAAGGCTACTGGGGGCGGCTTACTCCTCCCACGAGAATAAATATGCCCTTGCGTTTCCTTCTTTCGGGCCCGAAAGAAGGGGGGCACCCATTCAGGCTTTTACAAAATTAGATACAAAGCCTGTTGTAAATAGAAGTGAGGTGGATAAAGCAGATTATATTATTTTTCTGGACGACACCCTTTTTACAGAGGGGATTTTAACAGAGCTCAAGCAGGGAGGTAAGGTGTTATTGAATACAAAGCAAAGCTTTGAAAATCCGAGGGTGCTTACAATTAATGCAGACAGTATTGCAGCTGAAATTTTGAAACAGCCCATTACGAATACGATAATGCTAGGAGCCTTTGCCAGTGTATTTGATGGCATAAACCTTGATGATATCAAAGAGGCAATTCGGCTGTTTATGCCTAAAAAGTTACATGAAAAAAATATTGCGGCTGTTGAGCAGGCGGCAACGCAAATCAATAGGGGGGTGCTTCTATGAAACCATATCTCAGAGATAAGGTGCCAACAACCCTTTCGGAGATTCCTGATCATACCGCATATGAAGCAGGGTATCTGGTTACAAAGAATGCGGGTTGGCGAAATATTCGGCCTGTGATTAATTTGGAAAAATGCGTAGGGTGTTTACAGTGTTATTTATACTGTCCCGACGGTGTCATTTCCAAGGAAGAAAACAAGGTGAGGCTAGATTATGATTTTTGCAAGGGATGTGGCATTTGTAAAAAGATGTGCCATTTTGATGCGATACAAATGGAGGTGGAGAAATAATGGCGAAGGAATTTTTATCGGGAAATGAAGCGTTTGCCTATGGCATTCGTCTTGCACGCCCACAGGTAATATCCGCATATCCCATTACGCCCCAAACCATTGTAGTGGAAAAACTGTCGGAGATGGTGGAGGATAGCAGCTTGCAGGCAGAATTCATACATGTGGAATCAGAACATTCGGCACTGTCTTGTGCCATCGGGGCTTCGGCGGTGGGTGCTCGTGCTTTTACGGCAACGTCATCCCAAGGGCTATTGTACATGGCAGAGTGTCTAACCTATGCCGCAGGTGGACGGTTCCCCATTGTAATGATGAATGCCAATCGTTCCACAGCACTTCCTTGGAACATCTATGGGGATCAAAGGGACTCCCTTTCTCTTTTGGATTGCGGGTGGATTCAAGCATATGCGGAAAATGCCCAAGAAAGTCTGGATCTGGCGCTGATGAGCTATTACATAGCAGAGCATAAAAAGGTTTCCACACCTTTTATGGCCAACTTAGATGGCTTTGTATTGACACATACCTATGAGGTGGTTGAGGTTCCTGAGGCCAAACAGGCGGATTTATTCCTCAAGCCTTATGTAACAGAAAATAAACTGGACTTATCTTATCCTAAAAATCTTGCTTTTTCCGTAGGCCCCGACCATAATACGGCCTTTAAATTCAAAGAGCATTTGGGGATTTTACGTGCAAAAGAGGCCATTGACGAAGCCGAACATAAATTCAATGAAATTTTTGGACGTCAATACACAGGGTTAACGGAAAGCTACCATGCAGACGATGCGGATTATATCATCATAACATTAGGAAGCATTGCGGGATTGGTACGAGAAACGGTAGATAAATATCGTGAAAAAGGCGAAAAGGTTGGTTTATTGCGTATACGCTACATGCGCCCCTTCCCCAATGAAGAAATTGCCGCTGTTGCAAGAAATGCAAAGGCAATTGGGATTTTGGAAAAGGATATTTCTTTTGGAAACGAAGGGACAGTATATACCAATGTGAATTCTGCCTTACAAAAAGCTGGATTGTCCATCCCTTCTTCAAATTTTATAGGGGGCCTTGGGGGCAGAAATATTTCTGAGCATGAGATTGAAAGTATTTTTGAGGAGTTAAAAAATGAAAAAAGCACAGTAAGCTTTTTGGGAATCGGAGGTGGCGAAGAATGAGCCTAACTGGGAAAACTTTAAATGAGGAAGAGTTCTTTTACGGGCATAAGGCCTGTGCAGGCTGTGGGGGCAGTTTAGCCGTTCGAATTGCCTTAAAGGTTCTAGGGGAACGTGCCGTTGCCGTTCTTCCTGCGGGCTGTATGTCAGCAGTAGCCTTTAATTTTCCCCAACTTTGCTTTGGCAACAATGCAATGATTTCAACCTTTGCAGGAACAGCCTCTATGCTTACGGGTGTAGAAGCGGGATTGCGGGCACAAGGGATTAATGATTTTCAGGCCGTAGGGTTCGCCGGAGATGGCGGTACTGCCGACATCGGGATACAGGCCCTTTCAGGAGCCATCGACCGCAACGATAACATTTTATATATCTGCTATGACAATGAAGCTTATATGAATACAGGGATACAAAAAAGTTCCTTAACGCCCTTTGGTGCAAAAACAACGACGACCCCTGCTGGGGAAAATATACGAGGCAATCTTCGACCGAAAAAGAATATGTTTGAAATTACGGCTGCCCATGGCATTGCCTACGCTGCCACTGCAAGCATCGGGTTTTTGAATGATTTTATGAATAAAGTGGAGAAGGCGTCGAAAATCAAAGGTACAAAATACATACATGTCATTGCACCCTGTCCAACGGGCTGGGGTACAGCCACGGACGAGACCATTGACTTTGCAAAGGAAATTGTAGATTGCGGTTTGTGGTACTTGGCAGAATATGAGAACGATGAGTTTATTTTAAACTATAAACCTACAGAATTTACAGATGTAGAAACTTATCTTAGAAAGCAAAGCCGTTTTGCCCAGCTTACGGATGAAGATATACAAGTAGTGCGAGAGTCCCGAGATAAAAAATGGGAAAGGATTCAAAAAAATTATAAAGTGAAATAGGAGGAAATTACATGAGTGATAAGAAATATTGGAACGAAGGGCTGGAGACATTAACAAGAACAGAATTGGAAAATCGTCAGCTTGGGGACTTGAAGGAAATCGTCCAATTTGCATATGAAAATGCACCATATTATAAAAAATCCTTTGACGAGGCAGGGATAAAGCCTGAGGATATACAAACCCTTTCAGACATTCAAAAGCTACCCTTTATTGATAAAAAAACACAACGTGATGCCCAAGGGATTGGTTCATTTTTAGGGGAGCTATGCGCTGTACCTGAGGAGGATGTGATTTTTATTTCAACTTCCTCCGGTTCCACAGGGGTTCCGACTATGAGCCCTTTTACCAAGAAGGATTTCGATGAATTTCAAGATGCACAAAGTCGCTGGTTTTGGCAAATCGGCATGAGGCCAAAAGATAGATATGTTCATGCACTAAATTTTTCCCTTTATGTTGGCGGGCCTGATGTGATTGGTGCCCAAAACCTTGGTGCATTGTGTATTTGGGGTGGAACACTGCCCAGCGAACGTTTATTGTATGTTTTGAAGACCTATCAGCCCACAATTATCTGGACCAGCCCATCCTATGCGTGGCATTTGGGGGAAACGGCCATTAAAAACGGTATTGATCCGAAAAAAGATTTATCCATTCGTAAAATCATTGTGGCAGGGGAACTTGGTGGTTCTATTGACTCAACTAGAAAAGCCATTGAAGATTTATGGGGGGCAGAGGTTTTTGATTTTTATGGTCTCTCGGATATTTTTGGTGCCTGTGCCGCAATGTGTGAGGCAAAAGATGGGTTACATATTGCAGAAGATCATATTTTAGTTGAAACAATAGACCTTCACACAGGGGAAATATTGCCTCCTGGGGAAGTGGGTGAGTTGGTATTTACCACTTTGCGTAAGCACGCAAGACCACTTTTGCGTTTTCGTACTGGGGATATTGGCTGGATTGACAATACATCATGTTCTTGTGGTCGTACCCATGGCAGAATTCATATTAACGGCAGAAAGGACGATATGTTTATCGTTTCAGCGGTGAATGTATTCCCTAGTGATATAGAAGCTGTGGTTCGTGATCTGAAAGGAATCACAGGGGAGTATCTTGTACGCATTTCTGAGAAAGACTATACGTGTAAATATTCCGTTGAAGTTGAACGCAGTGGGGACAATTTTGAACCTGAGGAAAAGATTGAATCACTAATTTCCGATGCCCTGAAAGCAAGAATTGGCGTGAAGCCTTCCAGCGTAAAAGTGCATCCCGATGGAGGATTAAACACCCGCTCGGAACATAAGTCAAAACGTATCATTGACGAGCGTAAACAGGATTATAGTATTTAAGGAGATGGAACTATGCCGAAGCTTTCAAAAAGAACAGAAACCTTTACCGATTCCGTCATTCGACGAATGACAAGAATTTCTATGAAATATAATGCAGTGAACCTTTCCCAGGGTTTCCCTGATTTTGACCCGCCCAAGGAGATTCTCACACGTCTATCACAGGTTTCCAATGAGGATTTTCATCAGTATTCCATTACATGGGGGGCGCAAAACTTCAGAGAAGCCTTGGCTGTAAAACAGTCCAGACTGATGGGGCGAAACATTGACCCAAATGGAGAAATTGTTGTGACCTGTGGCAGTACGGAAGCCATGATGGTTGCCATGATGACAGTGGCAAACCCAGGAGATAAAGTGATTGTATTCTCGCCGTTTTATGAGAATTATGGGGCGGACACCATTCTTTGTGGCGCAGAACCCATTTATGTCCCTTTGCATTACCCAGACTTTAACTTTAACCCAGATGAATTGGAAGCAGCCTTTAAAGAAAAGCCAAAAGCGCTGATTCTCTGCAATCCCTCCAATCCTTGTGGCAAAGTATTTACCTATGAGGAGCTGAAAATCATTGCGGATTTTGCAGAAAAATATGATACCTTTGTCATTACTGACGAGGTTTATGAACACATTGTCTATGAGCCATTCAAGCATGTTTATTTTGCCTCTTTACCGGGAATGTGGGAACGTACCATTTCCTGCAGCTCTTTATCAAAAACATATTCCATCACTGGGTGGCGCTTGGGTTATGTCATTGCACCTCCTGAAACTATAGATGTGGCAAAGAAGGTGCACGACTTTTTAACGGTAGGTGCGGCGGCACCTTTGCAGGAAGCGGCAGTTACAGGATTATGCTTTGGGGATGAATATTATGAAAAGCTTCGGGGTGTATATACAAAAAAGAAGAATCTTTTTTTGAAAGGCTTAAATGATTTAGGAATTACTCATACAAACCCTCAAGGGGCATACTATGTTTTGCTGGATATTTCTGATTTTGGGTTTGAGAGTGACTTGGAGTTCTGCGAAGTTTTAGCGGAAAAGGTGGGCGTGGGGGCTGTACCCGGCTCTAGTTTTTTCAAAGAGAACGTCAATCATCTGGTGCGACTGCATTTTGCAAAAAAGGAAGATACGCTGAATGAAGCGTTAAATAGATTGGCTGACTTAGATAAAAAGATTCCATCAAGAAGAAATAGGTGAAATGTGTGAACTGTTTTAAGTAATGTAACAAAAGATATGTTATAAACAAAAAAAGGCACTTCTTTTCCAAGAGAAGTCAGTGCCTTTTTGAGGTCAGTAGTTAAAAAATGAAATACTAGATAAAAGGGTTATTTCTTCATCTATACCCACGGTAAAATCATTAAACCACTTACAAATTCTTGGTGGTTAAATTACGTAGTTATCTCCAGGTTGGTAGGAAGCCATTAGATTTGCAATGGTAATGCCATCCAAATACTCAGAAATCAGTTGATCCAAGCCTTGCCACATGGAAAGGGTGCGGCAGTCGTGCCCTCGGGGGCATTCCTCAGCCTTATCATTCAGGCAGGCAACAGGGGCAAGGCTACCCTCTGTTAGGCGTAAAATGCTGCCCACAGTATAGGCTTCAGGGGCCTTGCTTAGACGATAACCACCGCCTTTTCCTCTTTGCCCAATTATGAATTTTTCCCGCACCAGAGACTTTAGTATAATTTCCAAATATTTTTCGGAGATTTCCTGGCGTTCGGCAATTTCTTTTAAAGGCACATAATCTCCTGGGTGTTCTGCTAAATCTATCATTACACGTAATGCATATCTTCCTTTTGTTGAAATCATCATAAAAAATCCCTCCAAACTTAAACCTATTATATAATGGGGTTAATAGGAAGGCAAATAATTTTTTTATGAAAAACACGATTTTCTATTGACAAAGAAGAAAAGAAAGCATATTATACCTATAAACCTACTTAGTATATAGGTAGTGGGCGAAATCAATTAATTTTGTTGAATTTGGGAAGATATTTTTTATGATGAAATGTTGACAAATAGATTGACTATGAATGGAGGAATTTATTATGAGTAAAATTTACACTTCGGCAGATCAACTGGTTGGTAAAACACCGTTATTAGAATTGACACATATAGAAAGAGAATATGGACTTGAGGCAAAAATTCTTGCTAAATTGGAGTACTTTAATCCCGCTGGTTCTGTAAAGGATAGAATTGCAAAAAGTATGCTTGAGGATGCGGAAGAGAAGGGGATTTTAAAGCCAGATTCCGTAATTATTGAGCCGACATCAGGAAATACAGGGATTGGTTTAGCAGCCATTGCGGCAGCAAAGGGGTATAAAATTATCATTGTTATGCCTGAAACAATGAGCGTGGAACGACGCCAGTTGATGAAGGCCTACGGTGCAGAATTGGTTTTAACCGATGGTGCAAAAGGCATGAAGGGTGCCATTGCCAAAGCAGAAGACCTTGCTCAGGAGATACCAAATAGCTTTGTTCCTGGACAATTTGTAAACCCTGCAAACCCTGCCGTTCATCAGGCTACAACAGGGCCAGAAATCTGGGAAGATACAGATGGAAATGTGGACATTTTCGTAGCAGGCGTTGGCACAGGTGGAACTGTTAGCGGTGTTGGGTCTTATTTGAAGGCGCATAACCCTGCAATTAAAGTTGTTGCCGTAGAGCCGTCTGCTTCACCCGTATTAAGTAAGGGTACTCCTGGCGCTCACAAAATTCAGGGCATTGGTGCAGGCTTCGTTCCTGATGTTTTGAACACAGAAATTTATGATGAAATCATTGCAGTTGAAAATGAAGATGCCTTTGCAACAGGAAAGCAAATCGGCCGTGCTGAGGGTGTTTTGGTTGGTATTTCCTCCGGTGCTGCTTTGTGGGCAGCCATTCAGCTGGCGAAGAATCCTGAAAACAAAGGAAAAACAATAGTTGTTTTATTCCCTGATACGGGTGAACGTTATCTTACCACGCCCATGTTTATGGATTGATTTTAATATAAGTCAATAATTTCAGAAGTTCTCTGTCCATTGACAAGGGCAAATGGACGTGCTAATATTACCAATAAACATAGTATGGAAATGGATGGATGGGAGGTTTGAGATGCACAAGCACGGTAGGAAAAAAACCTTTGGATTTGCCACAAGGGCGATTCATGTAGGAAATGATATAGATCAGGATAGTGGCGCAGTAAAAAGGCCTATTACAATGGCAAACAGCTATGCCCTCCCTTACGACCCAACGGATGTTAATTGGTCCAGTGCCGAGGGAAATCTCTATACACGTAACGGTGGAACAAACCAGAAGTATTTACAGGAGCGTATTGCTTCTTTAGAGGGCGGAGAGGATTGTGTTGTTTTGGCTTCCGGCGTTGCCGCTCTGTCAGGTTTGTTTTTTGCCCTTCTAAATGCAGGGGATCATGTTATTTTTTCCAATGTAACTTATATTGCGGCCTATCGGTTGTTAAATGAGCTATTTAAAAACAAGTTTGGCGTTGAAAGTACCTTGGTGGATACCTCTGATCCTGCAAATGTTCTGGCGGCCATTCGACCGAACACTAAGCTGATTCATATAGAGACACCCGGTAATCCAACCTTAACCATTTCAGATATTTCTGCCATTGCAACAATCGCCCATGAAAATGGCGCATTGTTGTCTGTGGATAATACCTTCGCTTCTCCTTTTAATCAACGCCCCATTGAGTTGGGTGCAGATTTTGTCATAGAAAGCCTAACGAAATATATCAATGGCCATGGGGATTCCATGGGTGGGGCGATTGTTGGGAAAACGGAGCATTTGGATAGCATTCGTAGCCAATCTCAAATCAATTTAGGGGGAACCATTAGCCCCTTTAATGCATGGCTTATTATGCGTGGGTCGGTAACTTTGCCCCTTCGTATGCGTCAGCATAATGAAAATGCTCTGGAGGTTGCCAAATGGCTGGAAGCACAGCCTGGCGTCAGTTTTGTTGCATACCCAGGCTTGGAGAATGACCCTGGCCATGAAGTGGCGGTGAGGCAAATGTCCCCTGGGTTTGGTGGGGTACTCTCTTTTGGATTAAAAGCAGACCACAACACCCATAATCGATTTGTAAGCAACTTACAGGTAATTACCTCTGCAGTTTCATTGGGACACGACGAAAGCTTGATTGTTTTTTTGGGTGAAAAGGATGAGCGTCAATACTTGTATCCAAAAAGATTTTCCAATGGGTTTTTCCGTTTTTCTGTGGGACTTGAAGATAAAGAAGATATTATTGAGGATTTGAAGCAGGCCTTGGAAAAATGCGGGTTATATGAATAAAACTTATTTTAAGTTTAAATTAAATATGCTCTTTTCATAGCAAAAATAGGGTCAATTGCTGCAATTATTTTGATAGCAATTGACCATGTTTGCGTTCTTAAATATGTTTGGGAAACCATGTTTTTGGGGGACATGAAAATATCTCAATTGGAGAAGATAAACTACGAAAGTATTGACGATGAAGAGAATTGTGGGGATGATGAAAATGATAGAAAAGAAAGGCGCTTTGATTGCCATGAGCGGCGGTGTGGACAGTTCCGTTGCCGCATACTTTATGAAGAAAAATGGATACTATTGTGAGGGGACAACCATGCGTCTATACCGTAATGAGGACATCGGCCGCTGTAATTTTCGTAGTTGTTGTTCCCAGCGAGACATTGATGATGCCAGTGAGGTGGCATTTCAGTTGGATATGCCGTATGAGGTCTTGGATTTTACCATGGATTTTCGGGAAAAAATCATGGAGAAATTTATTCGTATTTATGAAAGTGGGGGAACCCCGAACCCTTGTATTGACTGCAACCGTTATATGAAGTTTGATAAACTTTTGCAGTTTGCTCATGAGAAAAACTTATATTATGTTGTGACGGGGCACTATGCCAGAATTGAGCAAGACCGGACTTCTGGCCGTTATTTGCTAAAAAAAGCCTTGGATGATACCAAGGATCAAAGCTACGCCCTTTATACAATGACCCAAAATCAGCTTGCCCATACCATGTTTCCGTTGGGAAGCTTACGAAAACAAGAGGTCAGGGAATTGGCAGATGAGTTGGACTTTGTCAATGCAAGAAAGCATGACAGTCAGGATATTTGCTTTGTTCCCCAAGGCGATTATACCAAATTTATGGAGGAATATACAGGCAAGCATTACCCACCCGGAGATTTTTTGGATCAGATGGGCAATATTGTGGGGCAGCATATGGGGGCGGTGCGCTATACGCTGGGCCAGCGAAAAGGTTTGGGATTGGCTATGGGTGAGCCAGTTTATGTGTGTGGAAAGTCTATGGAAGAAAATACAGTTACGGTAGGGCCAGAGTCGGCTCTCTATAGCAAGGCCTTCATTGCGGAAGATATGAACTGGATAGCCTTTGAAGAATTAGACAAGCCTATGAGATTTCGAGGGAAAACCCGTTATCGCCAACAAGAGCAATGGGCAACGGTATCACCATTAGGAAAGGGGCAGGTTCGTGTGGAATTTGATACTCCCCAGCGAGCCATAACGCCAGGGCAGGCGCTGGTTCTATATGATGAGGACGTGGTTGTTGGAGGAGGAACGATTTTAGAAGTTCTTTCCTAAAATAAGAAGTTTATTAAAACTGCTATTATAAAAAAGATAAGGGAGTAATACAGAAATGCTGAATCAATTTTCAAGAACGGAGTTACTCATTGGAGAGGACGGAATGAACCGATTGAGCCAAGCACGGGTAGCAGTGTTCGGTATTGGTGGTGTTGGCGGGTATACCGTTGAAGCCCTAGCACGTAGTGGTGTGGGCACCTTCGATTTGGTGGACGATGATCAGGTGTGCCTAACGAACCTGAATCGACAGATCATCGCAACAAGGAGTACGGTGGGACATGATAAGGTTACATTGGCAAAAGAGAGGATTTTGGATATCAATCCCCATGCCGTAATCCATATTTATAAAACTTTTTTTAGTTCCCAAACTGCGGATGCATTCGACTTTTCCAAGTACGATTATGTAGTAGATGCCATTGATACGGTAAGCGGAAAGATTGAGCTAGTGATGCAAGCAAATCAAGCAGGTGTACCGATTATTAGCTGTATGGGGGCGGGCAACAAAATGGACGCTTCTGCTTTTCAGGTAGCGGATATCTACAAAACTTCCGTATGTCCCTTGGCACGGGTGATGCGTCACGAGTTGAAAAAACGAAGGGTCAAAAAGCTGAAAGTTGTATATTCCAAGGAATTGCCAATTACCCCGGTAGAACATAGTGGAATTAGCTGCCACAGTCATTGCATTTGTCCCTCGGGAACCACAAGAAAATGTACTCAACGCAGGCAAGTTCCCGGGAGTAATGCCTTTGTTCCCGCCGTGGCAGGCCTAATCCTTGCGGGGGAAGTGATAAAGGACATTTCAAGGTTTGGAGGAAGCTTATGATTTATTTAGATTATTCTGCAAATACCCCTGTTGCGCCAAAGGTACTGGAGCGTTTTATACAGGTTGAAAGGGAATTTATAGGAAACCCAAACTCTACCCATGAGGCAGGAAAAAGAGCTCAATGGGAAATGGCAAAGGTGACAGAGGGGATTGCACAATTATTAAAGGTCAACCCCGCAGAAATTATTTATACATCAGGAGCCAGTGAAGCAAATAATTTAGCAATCAAAGGGATTGCCCGTTCTGCTCGACATATTGGTCGGCATATTATTTCTACGCCTTTGGAGCATTCCTCTGTCAGCGGTTGCTTGACTGCCCTGCAGGAACAGGGGTATGAAATTGATTTGCTTAGGCTGGAAAGGGACGGTACTGTAAATCTAAAGGAACTGGAGGAACTACTACGAGAAGACACCATTTTGGTTGCAATTTGCGGCGTGGACAGCGAATTAGGATGTATACAGCCCATTTCTCAGATTATAGAGATTTTAAAGACTCACCCTAATTGTCGTCTTCATGTGGATGCTACCCAATCCATAGGAAAAACTCGGGTTTCCTTTCAAGGGGTTGATACCATGAGCTTTACAGGGCATAAGTTTTATGGGTTGAATGGATGTGGGATATTATTAAAACGAAAGAATTTAATCATTGAGCCTTTGATTCATGGCGGAGCTAGTACAACGATTTATCGCAGTGGTACGCCTACATTGGCCCTTGCCGCTGCAACAGAAGCTGCTCTGGAAATTTCATTGAAGGAACAAAGTAAACATTATGAAGTGGTGAAAAACTTTAACAGGAAGCTACGAAAAGCCTTAGAAACCTACCCCAATGTTCGGATAAATAGTCCAGAGAATGCTGTCCCCCACATCTTGAATTTAAGTGTGTATGGTGTGAAAGGAACTGTTTTTCAGAGGGCTTTGGATGAATACGAAATTTGTGTATCGGTGAAATCAGCGTGTTCTGCTGATGGACAACCCTCTCGCCCTGTTTTTGCCATAAGTCAGGATCGGAAAAATGCATTATCTTCATGGCGGATTAGCTTAAGTCATTTAACCACAGAGGATGAAATACAAGAATTGTTAAGGGTATTTGACCTCTGCTACCATAAGCTTTCTGCAAAAAGGGGGAACGAATGATGAGACGAGAATTAACACCAAATCAAATGATCGAACGCAGTATTGTTAAAAAATATCGCAAGGAAATTTGGAATCCCTTCATAAAAGCAGTGAAGCAGTATGAATTAATACAAGCCAACGACAAAATTGCCGTATGCATTTCTGGCGGAAAGGATTCCATGCTGATGGCAAAGCTTTTGCAAGAATTACAGCGTCATAGTGAGGTTCCTTTTGAATTGGTTTTTTTGGTGATGGATCCGGGATATAACGAAATAAACAGACAAAAAATTGAAAGCAATGCCGCTTTGCTTCATATACCCATTACGGTTTTTGAAACTAACATTTTTGAAGTTGCCAATCATACCGAGGACTCCCCGTGCTATCTATGTGCCCGTATGCGCCGTGGCCATCTTTATCATAAGGCACAATCACTGGGTTGTAACAAAATTGCTCTGGGACATCATTTTAATGATGTAATTGAAACCACGGTTATGGGGATGTTTTATGCCTCTCAAATACAGGGAATGCTACCAAAATTGCACAGCAAAAATTTTGAGGGTATGGAATTGATTCGTCCTATGTATTGTATTGGCGAGGAAAGTATTTTGAGCTGGAAGCGCTATAACGATTTGGAATTTATTCAATGTGCCTGCCGATTTACAGAAAATTGCACTATGTGTGATAATGGTAGTGGTGGCTCCAAGCGTGAGGAAATTAAAACGCTTCTTCGCAGACTAAAAAGAGATAATCCCAATATTGAAAAAAGTATTTTCAATAGTATTCACGCCGTTTCACTGGATACAATGGTTGGATATAAAGAAAAAGGTATTCGATACTCATTTTTAGATAGCTATAGAAAAGATTGAAAGCAATCCCTAGTAAAAACATTCAATAATAGGCGTATCAAAAAGTTCGTAAAAGGTTGCTCCCTATTCTGCCTAGGGGGAAGTATTTTTCCAAATAGTCTAAGTATCATTGGTGAAAACCAGGCGAATGATACCTAGGCTATTTTTATTACTGTCAGGACAGGTGAAGCCTATCTTAGCTTTTATTTACAAGAGAAAGAGATTTATATTGATACAGATAATCCTATTAATAAAACAATAGATTGGGTTTGAACGAGGAGTTTACATTTGTCAATTTACAAAAACTTCTCAGTGGCTATAGAGTGGCAAACAAGTTGATGTAGTTTTTATTGACAGATGATATGGTATATATTATTATATTTAGAGACTAAGTAATGATAATGATTACAAGATGAGGTGTATAATGAATAAACTCAAAGGGGTACGAATCGGTGATTTAGCAATGAATGTGCCGATTATACAAGGTGGAATGGGTATAGGTATAAGCCTTTGGCGTTTAGCTGGGGCAGTTGCTGCCCAAGGTGGAATGGGTGTTATATCTGCGGCACAACCTGGATTTTTAAAAGAGAACTTTGCCAAAGAGCCTTTGAAAGCAAATCTTGAGGCATTGGCTGAGAATATAAGGAAGGCCAAAGAAATAAGCAACGGCGGCTTAATTGGCGTAAACATCATGCGTGCGTGCAAAAATTATGGACAGTATGTACAATGTTGTGTAGAAAACGGTGCTGATGCCATTATCTCTGGTGCAGGTCTGCCATTGGAACTACCGGAACTGCTTAAGGATACAAAAGTCAAATTTGCGCCCATTGTGTCTTCTTTAAGAGCAACCCAATTGATATTCAAAAGATGGGACAAGAAATTTGGTAGGGTGTCTGACTTTCTGGTTATTGAAGGGCCAAAAGCCGGTGGTCATTTAGGCTTTACACCAGAGGAGGCAGAAAACTTGACCAATGAAGAATTTGATCAAGAGGTCGTAAAAATAGTTGAATACGTAAATACCTTTGAAGAAAAGTATGGCCACATTCCTGTGTTTTTTGCTGGGGGAGTTTATGATCGGGCTGATATTGACCATTATGTAAGTCTTGGTTGCAGTGGCGTTCAAATGGCAACCCGATTCGTAGCCACCCAAGAGTGCGATGCAGCTGATGCCTACAAACAAGCCTATATAGAAGCAAAAAAAGAAGATGTTATGATTGTGAAAAGCCCAGTGGGCTTACCGGGTAGGGCCATCCGTAACAGCTTTGCTAAGGAAAGACAAACAAGCCGTCGACCAGTGGAAAAATGTTTTGGCTGTATAGAGAACTGTGATCCGGCGACAACCCATTACTGCATTACCCGTGCCCTCATTGAAGCTGCCGTAGGTGAAAAAGAAGATTCTCTGCTTTTCTGCGGTGAGAATGTATGGCGTGTGGATAAAATGACAACGGTAAAAGAAATATTTGAAGAATTAAATAGCTAGAATGTAAATTAAGACCTTGGTGTTAAAACATCCCCAAGGTCTATTTTTTTTAAAAATTTGACGGTTTTTAATGCCCTTATTTAAAATTATCTAAGAGGTAGCAAATTGTGCTGGTGGCGAGGGTTAGTTGTCGCTTTGTGCTTGTTTGTAAGACAAACGAACAAGGGTATACAATTGCTTTACAAAAGTTTTACAAATTCCCCATGAACGTTTACGTATATTGTTACAAGTGGTAGTATGAACTATATCTTAACTGACTTTTGGAGAAACATTTTGTTTTATCTGTAGTAACTGTAAAGGAGCATTATAATATGACGGACGAATCTTGCGATATATTGATCATTGGAGGTGGACCGGCTGGGGCAACCTTTGCCAGACTTTTGCCTAAAAAGTATCATGTTATTTTAATCGATAAAAAGCAAAGTGAAGGGGGATTTCAAAAGCCTTGTGGTGGACTCTTTTCCGAAGATGCACAGCGCTCATTGGCACAATTGGATATCACAATGCCAAAGGCTGTATTGGTGGACCCACAAATTTTTTCTGTAAAAACCATAGATGTTGAGACTGGCTTGATACGTCATTATCAAAGAACATATATCAATTTAAATCGTCACAAGTTTGATATGTGGCTTTTAAGCTTGGCTCAAGAGAATGTGAAAACAATAAATGGAAGTGTGCGTAGTCTTGTTAAAAATGAAGAGGGGTATACCGTAAAACTTTTTGACGGCCAAGTTTTTAAGGCTCGATATATTGTTGGCGCAGACGGGGCTAACTCCCTAGTTCGAAAGACTTTGTACCCCAATAAGACAATACCCAGCTATATTGCCATACAGCAATGGTTTCATGAACAGCATCAAACTCCCTTTTACTCCTGCATTTTTGATAGAAAAACCAGTGATTGTTGTTCTTGGTCTATCTCGAAAGATGATGTTTTTATATTTGGAGGTGCCTTCCCACCCCAAGGTTGTCAAAAGGCATTTGAAAAACAAAAAGAACGGTTGAAAAAATACGGTTTTACTTTTGGAGATCCCCTTAAAACAGAAGCATGCATGGTTTTACGTCCTAAATCTTATTTTGACATATGTACAGGTAAAGAAGGAGCTTTTTTGATCGGAGAGGCTGTAGGTTTCATTAGCCCTAGTTCCCTTGAAGGTATCAGCTTTGCCATTGATAGCGCAACCGCATTAGCCGAGGTTTTTGCTCACAAAAATGAAAATAAGGAAAAAAAGTATTTCCTAAAAACTTTTTGGCTCCGCTTTAAGATATTAAAAAAGATAATCAAGTGCCCCTTTATGTATCATCCAATACTGCGAAAGCTTGTTATGTTAAGCCGTATTACTTCAATAGAAATAAAATAAAAAATACTCGAAAACGTTAAATAATAGGTTAAGCAAAGAGCTTACCATGGAGGATTAATTCATTTTTGATAAAAAGGGATTAGGAACTTGAAAGTAAACATAGAAGGCTGCAATTTCAAGGAAGTCTACCTAAATAAAGTCACTTACGAATAAAAAGGAAAAGAGTAGCATCTTGACTACTCTTTTTTCTTTTTTACTAAGTTAATTCACTACCACCATGGAAGTTGAATCCCTATTTCCTTTTAATTTATTTCATGATTCATCCGTTTGAAAGGAAGGGAGAAAACCTATGGGATTTTAAAGTAACAACTAACCATTACAAACCCAATGGCACTGTTTCTTGATTAGGTGGCTTTTGCTGGTTATTCATTTAAGGGTAGGTTATTCTTCTGAAAGTTCATATGTAACATAAGGATGTGACAGATGATATCCTAGCTTCTCTGCCAAACGAACGGAACGTAAATCGTGGGCATCCCAGCTGGGATATATATTTCTTTTCAAGCATTCCAGTATCAGCTTTGCGCCACACACTGTAGCAAGGCCTTTTTGTCTATATTCGGGTTTTGTATCTATTTCAATTTCAATCCCATTATCATAGGTTGCATATGGCGAAGCGCCTGCTACCAATTTTTCATCATGGAGTATTGCTACTCCTATTGCACGATTTTGATAATCTGAGAAGTCTCTAAACTGAGAGCACAAATCCATAGACCAACTTTCCTTTTGAGCAAGTTGGAATATTGTCTGGTCAAACAGTCGAAGCTCATAGCAATCGTCAAGTGCCGTTACATATGAAGTCAGGGTTGCTACATGAAACACATCTGCCTCTTTTTTGATGGCGTACCGTAATATCTTTTTTACTTTTTTGCCAAAAAAATCTTCTATTACAAGTTCCCAAGGAGCATCTTTAGGAACTAATAGTTTAAATCCAGTGATAGAGCCGAGAATATGGGTGTTTGGTTCCCCGGCCAAAAAGCAAAAGTCTCCGATATCAATCATCGCAGATTTTGGCGTATCATCAGGACTTACAAGCAACGTTCCCATATGCCCTTGCAAGCACGACCATATGAGTGCTTCATCCCAACCATCAAACAATCCTTTTGCCTCATTGTTAATCATTCAATTCACCACTTTTCTTAACCCAACTAATAAAATTCTTTTTTTTGATCGGCATTGCGTTTCACGTTAGAATTATTTTTTAGTTTACCATGGGTAATATAAATATTCAACAATATAGTTGGAATAGCAGAGAAGGAGAAAATGGGCCTGCATTGCATCATGTAATTAACCTTTTAAAGGGGTAAAAAGTCTATTGATAATGTTTGGACTGCCCAATATAATGACTCAAACCCAATAGAAAGGTACAGACATTAAATATATTTAGCCCCCAGAGGCCACAAATCAATATGCATTTCGAACGGCATTAAGAATAAAAATAGCCTAAATAGTATTGCTGGAAAAGCAAATATTATTTAAGCTATTGTAGCAACTCTTTATATTAGAAATCGTTCATGCCTTTTTATAATAAATCTAAAGATATCTGATTTTTCTTATTGTAAAGCGTTCTGTATCCAAAAAATAAAGAAAAAAAGACTGCAAGGCAAACAACTGTGGTAATCGTTATCATAATGGCAATTTGATATAAAATGGCTGTGGTAGGCAATGTTCCTGAGAGTATTTGCCCCGTCATCATGCCAGGCAGGGAGATGATACCCATACCAAGCATGGAGTTAATTGTAGGGAGCAATGCCGTTTCTACACCTTTGTTTACAAAGGGTAGTAAAATACTTTTCGGGGTAGCACCCGCATTCATTAGGGCCTCAATTTGAGCTTTCTGTGTTTTTACATTTTCTTGAAAAGTCTTAAGCCCAAGGCTAACGCCTGTCATGGCGTTACCCATAATCATTCCGCTGATGGGAATGGTATACTGAGGATTCCAAAAGTTGACGCCCACAACCCCTAAAACAAAAAACAGAATCATGAAAAAACCAGTAAACCCAAGGGAACAGGCGACAATTGCCCGAAATCTTTTATTGATTTCCCTATTTCTTGAAAGCGCCGTATGAATTGACATGGCAATCATAGCCGCAAGATATAGTAGAACAAAGAGTGGGTGGGGATTCTCAAAAATATAGGTCAATACAAGCCCTGCAAGGACAAGTTGTACTGTCATACGAAGGCTTCCGATCAGCAAAAATTTACTTTGATTGATTTTGCATCGCTTGAAAACTGCCAAAACAATAAGCAAAAGCAAATAAACAATGCCGAATTGCCAAAGGTTTAATACAACAATATGATTCATACTATGCCTCCAAATTTAGGTCAATGATTGTATCGGAATGATTCTCGGCTAGGGTTTTATCATGAGATATGACAATAAGTGTCATTCCGTTTTTCATGCAATGTTCTTTTAAATTGTGTACCAATGCATTGGATGTGGCTTCATCAAGTGCCGAGGTTGGCTCATCAAGGAGCAAAACCTTCGGTTTGAAGGATAGAAAAATGGAGACAAAAACACGTTGCCTTTCACCACCAGACAACCCTTTGCAATTGGTATCCAAGGAAAAATTCGCCATACATAGCTTCAGATACTCTAAAATCTCCACTTCACTTGGGGGCTTTTCCTCTCGGTAGTCATAAAACCGTACAAAGTTATTTTTGATTGTGTCATCAAAAAGAAAAACATTCTGTGAAACAAGGGTGACTTCTTTGCGCAAGGAGATTGTATCATAGTCCATTATGGGTTTGTTTCTGAAAAGTACTTCGCCATGGTCGGCGGAAAGTGATGCATTGAGCAACTTTAATAGTGTACTTTTGCCAGAACCGCTTTTCCCACAGATAAAAGTGGTTTTGCATTCCTCTATCTTAATTTGATTATAGTTAACGTTCACAATATTCTTGAACTGAACATTGTGAATAGAAAATAACTCCATAATGCCTCCTTGTACGTTGCAATTAGATGTGATATTATAAAAACGAAGTACGATATCAGATTTCGATAATTGTATCATGGGAGGTGTTATGATGCAAGAACCTGTTTTAAGAAAGTTATTTTTGGCCTTCATTCAAGTGCATATTTTGTATCACGCAAAAAAAGAACCCATATATGGTTCTTGGATAATTGAGGAATTAAAGAATCACGGATATGAAATAAGTGCGGGAACACTGTATCCTATATTTCATAATCTTGAGAAAGACGGTTTATTATTTATGAACCATAAGAAAGTAGGAGGAAAGGTCAGGAAGTATTACTCCATTACCGAAGAGGGAAATGCAGTTCTTCAGGCGGCAAGGGGCAAAATTGATGAGTTAAAGAGGGAAATAGAATAAAGTTACTTGAATTTCCTTTGTTGCACAAACTACATCGGCAGATGTGTTTGCAAGCCACCAGATTTTTTTGTTGCACTTTAGAAATAGAAAAAGAAGCCTAACCATTGGTTAGGCTTTTTTAGTTGAAAAAAACAAGGTGAATACGGGTTGCAGAAGCCACCTTGATGAAAGACTGACCTATAGATAGGGAAGTCATCGCTAATCTTTAGGCTAAAACGTCTTGGGGTTCTTGCTGTTTTCTATCGCCTTTTATATAACAATAAAGCCCAACGATAATTAATATTCCACCTATGATTTTTCCCATAGAGAGCATTCTAAATTTAGAATAGTCTATTACCATCCCTGTTGCTAGCTGGCCGAGAAAGACCAAAATGGTTACGTAGACAGCGGATAATTTACGAATGACTAGGCTATTAAGTACCATGATTAAAGAGCCAATAAGGCCTCCTAAAAAATAATAAACGGGTATGTTCTTTTCAAAAACGGATAGATTTCCAAAAGAAAACCCACTTACTATAAAAACATATACAATGGAGCTTATAAGTCCAACAAAGAAATTTGTCATTCCAGCTTGAATGAGACCTACTTTATTAGCCAGTTGACCATTAATGGAAATGCATATAATGATAAGTGCCCCCGCTATTAAGGCTAGTGCTGTAAACATATAATTTCCCCCTTATAGTATTATCATAGATATAATACCAAGACCCATAATGGCCACACCAAGTAACTTTGTTCGGTTAACCTTGTTCAAAGCAAGTCCCAACAGCCCGAAGTGATCAATGAGCATAGAAGCGATTAATTGTCCCAACAGGTTAAGGCTCAATGTTAAGGTGGCTCCCAGAGCCGAGAAGCTAAGATTATTAAACAGAACATTAAAAATACCAAGAGCTCCAGCGATAAAGTGATAGGGTTGTAAGCCTCTTATGCTTTGAAGCTTGCCACGGCTTCCTAGTAGTAGAAGGATTGTTCCGAAAAGCCCAACAAAATGGATCACCAGCAATGATTGATTATTCCCAATGTGCAAGGCTAGTAACCCATTGAAAGCCACCATTAAAGCAATTAATACACCATCAAATGTAGCGAGTGCCTTATACATCATTCATTTCTCCTTTCTTCTTTTTTTAATGGTAACATATCTTGAAATAGATCAAATAGGACATTTGTCAAAGACGTATAATGATATTTACAGGTAATTCTATTTGAGTTATGATTATAACTGATTTAATGATACTGTTATATGCTTTGGATCAGGGGGTTGATATTTTGTATAAATACAGAGATAGTCAAGAGCTTCGAAAATATCTTGCACTTTATCAATTAGAGGGTATTATCCACAAGGATATGGAAGAATATCATGAATTTCATCGCTTCAAAAAAGGTGACTTACTTTGTGAATTAGGGGAACCTCTACGTTATTTTTATATACTGCTCAAAGGTAATGTAAAAGTATACACCACTTCAGATAATGGTAAAATTTTAACACTGAGAATTTTTGATACCCTTACGAATTTAGGTGATATAGAATTGATTACCGGTACAAAATATCGTTGTAGTGTGGAAGTATTGTCCAATAGCTTATGTCTAGCATTCCCTATGCAGGTCATTCAAAAGATTGGATTAAACGATAATGCTTTTTTACGATACCTTTGCTCTGATCTATGCAATAAATTTGATCATATCACCAGTGTGAGTTCTAGTAACATCCTATATCCGCTGCGTAATCGCTTGGCAAGTTTCATGTTGGAATACCTAAGTGCAGACTCTAATGTAATAACTTTTCCTTACTCTCACAAAGAACTTGCTGAGTTATTAGGAACTACTTACAGGCATCTAACGAGGTCATTAGGTGAGTTAGAAAGCCGAGGTTTGATTGAGATGGTTGATGGGACTATTTATGTACTGGACGAAGTGAATTTGCGGAAACTTCATGTTGAAACCTATCCTCATAAGGTTTAATGAATCAGACGAACTTACATATTTTTTTTTCTAGAACGAACTTACTATGTGTTGCATAATTTGAAAGGGGCTATTTTCTGAAATGAGTACATTTAAAATTAAGGGAAAAGTCCTAGAAATAATTGGAATATACTAAAGCAGTATGTTTGTTTCCCAAGTTAAGAGGAATTTCGTTGAGACACAATAACCAGAAGGGATTTTGAAAATATGTTCAAAATTAAGAATAGAGTGGCGGAAATTGATTATCGATTTTTGCCACTCTGTTTTTGTCTACAGATAATGATTGCTTTTAGGATTGTATTCTATCAATTCTTAATAGGAATATATGCAATCTATAAAACCAATAACATTAATATTGACAATCAGAATCGACAGGTATATACTCATATTACCATTGGTAATTACCAATGGTAATATGAGCTGGAGGTGCAGGGTGAAAAAAAATATCACAAAAGAGCAAATTGTTGAAACGGCACTTGCGCTTATGCGTAACAAAAGTGATTTGCGAAGTCTTAATCTTAGGCAAATCGCAAGGACTTTAGGGTGCGCCCATACAAATTTATATAATTATTTTCCTTCATACAGTGATTTGCTATGGGAGACACATGCCACAATACAGGTGATTTTTATGGAGATACTCACAAAAAAGCTAGATATGGCAAATACGGTGGAGCTGCGGCTTACCTATTTTTTTGATGCTTTTGTAGAAATGTATATGGATAACAAGGGATGGTTCCGACTAGTATGGCATGAATATATTGAAGGGAACCGCCCCCAGGAAGACATTGAAATGACAGAAAAGACAAACAAAATGCTAAATATGTATATTGCTGATATATGTAAAGATCTTTACGGGCAATATCCAAATCCAGACGCGACAAAACGTGTGCTCCACAACACCCATTGCTACATTGTTGGTGAAATTTCAAATCATCTTTTGGGTAGAGGTTTGATTGAGAATGAAGCCGAGTTAAAGGCCTATATTACCCGTGAGGCCGTAAATATGTTTAGACTATGCCTTGTGGGCAAATAATTTAGTAGAATTGTTGGGAATAAGTTGTCTGCAACATGGTGAAAACAGTTTTCACAATTTTGAGCGAGGTGTTTATTTGGAAAACTATGATGATGAATTAAAAATTGAGCTTGCCCATTACAACGAAATTCTTAGGATGATTCGTATGCAATTGGAAGTAGCCAAAAAAAATAACAGCAAAAGTGAAAAAGACTTAAGGGAAACAAACCGAGAGATGTGGGAGAATGCGTCCCACTCCACAGATGACTTTGACGGAGCAGTGGGGCTAAGTCAGTTTTATCAACCCCTTGCCAGCAATAGTTTTGCTTTAGAAACAAGTGCAAAAAAAATACAGTTGTTTGAACGGTTATTACAATCGGCCTATTTTGCCCGTATTGATTTTTGTTGCGAAGGTGAAAATGTGTATGAAAAGGTCTACATTGGCAGAGGTACGTTATTTAATGATATAGAGACAAAAATTTTAATTTACGATTGGCGTTCACCTATCGCCAGTCTGTTTTATCGTTTTGAAACAGGAAGCGCCTATTATGACGCGCCAGGTGGCCGTATTACAGGAGACATTGGTTTAAAGCGGCAATATGAAATCAAAAGAGGGGTTTTGGAGTATTTTTTTGATGCCAATGTGCAGATTGCAGACGAATTTTTACGCAAAATGCTATCGGGAAATACATCCAGCAAAATGAAAACCATTGTTGAAACCATCCAAAAAGATCAGGATATTGCCATCCGAGACATGACCCACGATCTACTTATGGTGCAGGGGATTGCGGGTAGTGGTAAAACCTCTATTGCGTTGCACCGTGTGGCTTACTTGAAATATCAGGGTCTTTCAAGCCGCCTTAAGTCATCGGATATTATCATTCTATCCCCCAATACCTTATTCGAGCAGTACATCTCCAATGTTTTGCCAGAGCTGGGCGAGGAAGAAGTGAAATCAGTTGTGTTTGATGATCTGGTGGCTGGAAGTTTTCCTGATGAAACAACATTCCAGTCTCGCTATAACCAAACGGAAATGCTGATTTCATGCGGTGATTCTTCTGAAAAAGAATTAAAAAAACAAACCATGGCTTTTAAAATGTCCAGGGCTTTTAGTGAAATATTAAATAGGTATGCAGACAGTATGGCAGCTTCTCATATCGACTTTACAGATATTAAGTATGATGGAAAAACTGTTTTTACCAGACAGGATTTAAAAGACCGATTGCTACAGATGAAAGGCAACATGAGCCTTGCGGTGAAACTAAGCCATCTTCGCCATCATATTTTCGAAGAAATCCATGAAATGCGGAAAGATCGGATGCCTAAATTGTTGCGCCATGCAAGAAAAGACCCCCATTATCCCTATGACTGGGCGGAACACGCAAGAGAACTGTCTATAGAGGAAAGCACTCGTCTCGCCAATAAAGTGGATGGATTCATCAAATTGAATAGCGTTGCCTTCTACAAAAAGTTGATTCAAACGGATGGTTTGTTGCTCTCCCTTTCAGAAGGAATTGAATTGCCAAAGAACATTGATGAAATTCTGCTTTACTCAAAAGAATTGCTTACAGGCTCCATGCTTGAAAATGAAGATGCTTTGGCTGTAACTTATCTGCAGCTTTTGATTGGTGCAAATAATGAATCTACTGATATGTATAAGCATATTCGACAGGTTGTTGTTGATGAAGCCCAAGACTACTACAGCCTTCACTTTGAGATATTGAAACGACTGTTTCCAAATGCACGGTATACCGTATTAGGAGATATCAACCAGACCATTGAAAAACAAGAGAACATGGGCCTCTATGATAGAATTACTGAGATTATGCAGCCCAAAAGTGCCAGTCTGATGGTTATGAACAAAAGCTTTCGGTGTACCAAAGAGATTCTCTCGTTTAGTATGCAGTTTTTGGACGATGATACCCCCTTTGAAAGCTTTAACCGCAGTGGTGATGTGCCTCAGATAATCAAAGCCTCCACCGTTAATTTGCTTGACGAGAAACTGATAGAAGAAGCAATATACAGTAAAAATCAAGGCTATGGGTCTATCGGCATTATATGCAAGGATGTCCAAGAAGCGGAAACACTTTATAGCCGTTTAAAAGAAAAAATCAACATCCATCTGGTGCATTCGGGGGATAACCTGAATACAACGGGGGTTTTCATAATTCCCATTACTATGTCAAAGGGATTGGAGTTTGACTCTGTATTAATTTACGGTGTAGACAAAAACCATTATCATTCCGTTGACGATAAAAAGCTGCTATATATCGCCAGCACCCGTGCACTACACCGTTTGAACCTGTTTTATACTGGTGAAAAGAGTTTGTTCATTTAAGGAGGTTCTAATATGACAAGAGATATTATAATTTCTTTGTTAAGTGAGGTCATAAGTGTTTCTGAAAATGATTTAGCTGGGCAAACCCCATTAACTCCAGAATACGATATTGAACCAATTGATATTGCAAAATGGATGATGGAAATTGAAAAACGTTTTGAAATAACCATTCACGATGAAGATGTTCATACATTTCAGACGGTGAATGATGTGGTCAAATATGTGGATGGGTTGATAGCAGAATAGGAGGGCAAAGTGAAAAAGGTTATTGTTGTTGCAGGTATGGATAATATGCCAATGGGCAGTGCTGTGTTACGAATTTTACAGGGTGTTAGTGGTGTAGACAAGGTGAAATTGAAATTGGAAGAGGAGTCTGTTGTTGTGGAGTATGGCCGAGGGGCAATAACTGAAGATGAATTATGCGATGCCATCAATGAGGAAGGTTTTGAAGTTGTGGACATTTTTGACGAAGGCTAACTTTTTCAAAAATAATATTGGCGATCTAGAAAATTCAAAGGTTCTTAGTAACCTCAATACAATCGAACCATAGAATCATCAAAACTAAAAACAGAGTGACAGAGGACGATGATTATCAACTTCTTGTGACTCTGTTTTGTTTCTAACCTATGATTAAAATTTAGACTGGATGGCGTGGAGAAATGATAGGTTGACAGCGGTACTTCAGTATATTGCTTAATCCATCTGACAGTAGGTAGCAGATGCAACCCCATTTTCCTTTGACTGCTGGGTTTCAATTTGGTAAGGGGAGACATTGCCCTTATAAAATCATCTATATTGACTGTAACCTATGAAAAGATAAAAATGCTTATGCAGCGTTTATAAAGCAATAATTAAAAAGGCGTTAAATTAATGAAAACAAAATTTAGAACCTGTTACTAAAATAAATTTTACCAAGAAGCAATATACTTTAATATGAAGGTACAGAAGGTGATTTTTTGACTGGTAAAATTGAAAACTTAGTTTTTGAAGGTGGCGGTGTATTGGGAATTGCCTACCTGGGGGCATTAGACTACCTGTTTAGAAATGGTTTAATGGGAGATATTACGAGGGTTGCAGGAACCTCTGCAGGGGCAATCACTGCCTGCGTTTTAAGCTTTAACCTTCCTTTTTGGGAGACTAGAAGAATTGCAAATTCTCTGGATTACAGAAAGGTTCCGTCAAAAGGGGAGTTGGAGGATATCAGTTTTATACCAGAGGATGTCATGGAGGTAATGGAAAGATTTTTTGATGACATTATCTGTGTATATCGGCTAATGAATAATTATGGTTGGTTCTCCACGGATTATTTTTATGGATGGATGAGGGATGTGATAAATGCCCAGTTTGACGTTACGAAAAAGTCGCCACCTTATACCTTCGAGGATTTTAAAAATCCCCTAATTCATAAGGATAACAGACCTTTTTTTGATCTGTACGTGATTGGAACGGATATTTCTATGAAGACATCACAAATTTTTTCTTATGAAACAACACCAAGGATGGAGGTTGCCCAGGCGGTTCGTATTTCTATGTCTGTGCCACTGTTTTTCGAAGCGGTGATTAAGGAACACATAGATTCAAGAGGTAACGCCTATTCGAGGGTTTTCTGTGACGGTGGTTTAATGAATAATTATCCCCTAAGCATTTTTGATTATCCTAGGTTCAATTCCGACCTTTATGGTGGTGTTAATCTATCTACCCTCGGACTTCGCTTTAAAAACAAGCTTGAGCACAATGAAATCAATAACCTTTGGCAATATATTGATAGTCTTTTACGAGTTTCTTCCTATATACAGCAGCAAAATTATGAAAGTAATCCACTGAACCAAGAGCGATCTATCATAATTAATACAAAGGATACTCATTCTCTGGACTTTAACATTGATGTAAATGACGCAACATATCGTTTTCTATATCAACAGGGGTACAATGCCGCAAAAGAATTCTTTAGCAACGATAGACAGCAGCTAAGTTCTATTTAAAAATGGGGAACATAGAAAAGAGGCATTCACCGTCTCTGGCTATATTGAGATTAAAATAGTAAAATGAAAAAAGCCACCAAGCCATAGACGGCAAAGTTGCCCAATTGCTGTTTTCACCATCCATTTCATGATACTCTCGCATAACAAAAAGTGTTGCATTTTTTATTCGGGAAAACGGTGAAAATTGGGGGTATTACATTAAAAAGAGCCCCATAAGTAAAGAATAATTCTTAATTTGATTCTACCCTTTGAAAATTGTACGGAATGGCAACGAAGTCATTACAGATATGTTGTTCGTGTTTGTAATCAATGGATTTGCCAAGCTTTACACAGAGGGTATTCTTATTAAGTCTCTTTGCATCCAGAGGAGCCACAATTTCCTAATCAAATTAAATTTCACCATAATTCACCCATCAGCTAGTGGAACATTTCACCATCCTTTTCTATGCTCTAGAGAATAGGAAGAAGAGAAAGTGGGCAACCAAGAGGCAATGGCCAAGTTGCCCACATTTTTGTGGTAAGGAGAATCAGTCTTAGTAAACCGATGTTGCCTTGCTTGATATTCCTTATACTTCAAAGGTAGCCTTTGGACTTAAATATTTACATCAATGACTACATCACCAACGGTTATGCTTACAATTTCATTTAAAGGCACAATTTCTTCAAGAACAGTGCCTTTATAGCCCATAGTTACACCGTCTTCTACAGAAAGCCCCCCGCCAGAGTTTGTCAAGTCAATTATTGTACCATCTGTTTTTGTAATGAATAATTCAATCGTATCCATAAATCTAAAGTGTTCCTTTTGGTCTTGCTCTGGCAATTGTCCGCTTTCTTCATTACTCCACTCTGGAATTGCATCTACTGTATAGTTTGCTTGTAATGCGATAGGTGAAAGAGAAATCTCATGCACGGTGAAGGTTAACCCATCTCTTACAAATTCCTTTTCTACGGGGATTTTTACTCCTACATCCTCAAAGTTCAGCTCATATCTAATCTTCCAATCTCCTTCCGATAGGACAACAGCTTTGCCATCTGTATCAAAATAGGAAAGTCTCGAAAACTCGGCTGTTACTTTTTTACCAGCAGGTAACGGTTTTTCGGTGCTAAGCATTTCAATGTACTGTAAAGTACCATCGGTATTATCGGTATCTGCAATCCATGATGAACCATTTAAACCACCTATGTTAAATGGGAGCTCCGTTCCACCTTTTCCGCCAGCGAAAAACACATCTTCAGGCAATACTCCTTCCGGTAAAGCAAATGGTGAACCATCTGCATTTGCAATAGAGTACACAATACAAGCGTGGTTACTGTCAGCAATTATTGCATCAGCAGTTATTGTTATGCCATCAGATGTATCACTTGCACCTACGGGGTGTCCAATTTTTTCTATGATTTCCGTTTGTACTGGTGTACCTCCTAATATAGGTGCAAATACATCAGATGCGGATTGCAAAATGCCTGTGGCATAAGCAGTAACAGAAAAAAGACATACTGCCGCAGCGATCACAACATATTTACCTATAGAAAAATGTCCCTTTCTGGGCTCTTGTTGTGCATTTGCTTTTACACGGTTGATTAAATTCTCCTTGCCTGCTTGTGTCCAATGGAGATTATCCATTTCATTCTTATATTGTTTCATGTTCATTCTCCTCCTAAAACTTTTTTAAGTTTTTCTCTGCCTCGCACCAATCGAGTATGTATGGTTGGCGTAGGAACGCCTATAATTTTACCTATTTCATATGCCTTATATCCCTCATAATAATGTAGGTAAATGACACAACGATATTTATCTTCAAGCTGATTTACAGCCCACAGTATACTGCTGTCATCATCTTCCTTTGGTGCAACAATTTCGCCACAATGCTCCATGGTACACGTGCGATTTCTCCATGAACTTTTTAAAATGTCTTTGCATACATTTGCTGTCATACGAAGAATAAAAGCTTTTTCATGGTCTTTGCTTTTAAAATTTTGCTTTGCTATTAGCAACTTAACAAACACAGTTTGAGAAACATCTTGAGCATCCTGTAAGTTTTTCAAATAGCTATAGCTAAATCGCAGTATGGTATCTGCGTAGGTGTAAACCAAATACTCTAAATTTTCATTCTTGTTCATTTTTTGATCTCCTTTGTAATGGCCATTCAAATAATAAACGATTGAAACTACATAAAACTTTCATTTTAAAAAAATATATAAAAAAGCCGTATGCGAATGCAAACAGCTGGATTAGTACTTTCCCTCCTGAGTGTTAAGTTTTTCTACCCTTCAGAAAGTCTTTCGATCGTTATATAAATGAGTTTAGCAAAATGAAACAAAATCTTCAAGCAATAAACTGCGGATATTATCATTGAAAGAGAGGGGCAATTGAAAAATTCTATTATAAGGAACCTTTGAACAAATACACATATCAAGTGTGTATTATAAACAGAATATAGCAAAACATAGATTCCGGAGATTTGGCGTCGAGAACTGAATTAGAGTTAGATGATTTTTAGTTGAAGTGATAGGATTAAAGTTGTAGTATAAAATAACTTCTAAAATAAATTAAGGCGAGAAAAAAGAACGGAGGCGTCAATATGTCTAAAAAATTATCTGATATGAGTATAGAAGAATTATGGCGGCTGTTCCCGATAATTTTGACTAACCATAAAGACGAATGGATAGAGTGGTACAACATAGAACACTCCATACTCTGCAACATATTAGACCAAGAAGAAGTTTCAAGAATTAGCCATATGGGCAGTACGGCAATAAGTGGAATAAGGGCAAAACCTACGGTAGATATCCTTGTGGAGTTACAAAAAAATAGTGATATGAAAGAAGTGAAAAATAAGCTGCTTCTTCATGGTTATATTTGCATGTCAGAAGAAAAAAATGGAATTTCCTTAAATAAAGGGTATACAGAACAGGGCTTTGCAGAAAGAGTATTTCATCTGCACTTAAGATTCGCTGGTGACAACGATGAGCTATATTTCAGGGATTATATGAATGATAACCCCATGTTGGCTACGGAGTATGAAAAACTTAAACTGTCATTATGTGAGAAATATAAACATAACCGTGATGGCTATACCGAGGCAAAAACGGTTTTTATAAAAAAATACACGCAAAGAGCAAAAATGCAATATGGCAATCGGTATGATTAAAGTAAGATAATAAGAATCATTTGACCTATGATGTATAAATCTTTGAACGCTTCACCACACTGATTGAACAAGGTGTCTCCGTTTTCCATCGTTAATTGCTATAGGGTTGTGTAAATTCGTCAGTTATTGTAGTAATTGAAAACAATATTGTAAGGAAAAAATGAATAGCTCAGAGGTTTTACCCAGCCATATCCATATCTGTTCAATTGTTAGTTCTACATATGAAGTTTATGAATAATGCTTGACTTTTTTGGTATATTTTGCTAGTGTTTCTAGAGGGTGGGTTACAATGAAATTGCTATAGAAACGAAAAAGGGGAGATTTTGCACAAGGAGATACGTGAAAGATAAAAGTATTTGTTGAGAAAAGCAATCTCAATTTGCTTTTAAAAAATATGGTCTAGTGAAGACTGAAAACTACAGGAAATACGTTAAGGAGATAGATATGTTAAAAAAACTTAAGATGAGAGAGAAGCTTGTTGTACTATTTGGTCTATTGATGCTTGTTACGATTTTTACACAAGGTATGGTGTCTTTTAATGAGCTAAATAAATCTCATGATTCAACAATCGCAGCAGTTCAGGACGAATTTGATTCAGTGATCAGAACCAGTGTGGACGGGCTTATTGGTGCATTAGATGCAAACCATCAAAGGTATCTGGATGGAGAGATTTCCAAAGATGAAGAAATGGAAACTGCAAAAAAGATTACAAGAGATGCAAGGTATAATAACGGTGAAGGTTACTTTTGGGCAGATACGGCAGATGGCGTATGTGTTGTGCATATGAACCCTGAGTATGAAGGAAAAAATCGATTTGATGCACAAGACTTGAAAGGCAATCTTTACATACAAAATCTTATTGATGCCGGTAATAATGAAGAAGGCGGATTTACTGAGTTTTACTTTCCAAAGCCAGGCGAGGAAGGGGACTTTATGAAAAGGGGTTATACGAAAAAGTATGAACCTTATGGTTGGTATGTGAGTACTGGCAACTATTATGATGACATTGAGGAACGCTTGGAAGAATATGAGAGTGATAAGTACGTTTCCTTGGTGAAGATGAATGTGGCGAGCGCATTACTAGCTGTTGTCGGAATAGCTATTGTGCTTGTGGTTGCAAACCAAATCACCAAACATTTAAGAGCCATGATACAGCGGTTAACATTATTGTGCCAAGGAGATTTGCACTCGCCTGTACCTGAGGTAAATACGGGGGATGAATTGGAGACCTTGTCAGAGGCTACAAATGAAACAATTAATAACTTTAAAATAGTAATTGATGACATTGATAATATTATGAAAGGTTTTTCCAATGGTAATTTTGTTTTAAAGGAGAAAATTACTTACACTGGAGATTTTAATGGAATTGGTCATTCAATTGAAAAGTTTGTAAGACAAATTTCTGAAACGTTACTTCAAATCAATGAAGCATCTGAACAGGTTGCTTTTGGTTCAGAACACCTTTCAAGTGGTGCACAGGAACTGTCCCACGGGGTAACAGAACAGGCGGATTCTATTGAAGATTTATCAAAAACCGTTGGTGAAATCGCACTGCATACAAAAGATACAGCAGAAAATGCGACGAAAGCAAAGGAAATTTCCGCTACTTCCAGTGATGCAATCAAGAGGGGCCATGATCAGATGAATGAAATGGTCGCTGCTATGGAAGAAATCAGTTCTACTTCCAATGAAATTGGAAAGATTATTAAAAACATTGATGATATCGCATTCCAAACCAATATACTAGCTTTGAATGCAGCGGTAGAAGCTGCTCGTGCAGGGGCTTCAGGCAAAGGCTTTGCGGTGGTTGCAGATGAAGTTCGTAATCTTGCAGGTAAAACAGCGGAAAGTGCACAGAGCACTGCTACTTTAATAGAAAAAGCTTTGTTGGCAATTGAAAATGGTTTGAAAATTGTTACAAGGACGTCAACGACGTTAGATGAAGTGATTTCGTCATCAGAAAAATCAGCGGAAGCAATACAGAGTATTGCAGATGCCAGCATTGAACAACAAGAGTTTATATATAGAGTGAATGATGGAGTGGAGCAGATTTCCGCTGTTGTTCATGCCAACAGCACCAATGCTGAAGAAAGTGCGGCGACAAGTGAAGAATTGTCCGCACAAGCCCAGATGATGAAGGAGTTAATTGGGAAATTTCAATTACAACGGGTGATGCTTACAACGGGTCATGAATATGATTCTGAGTAATATGTATTCCGGTAAGGCTAATTTTTATGGAATTCCATAATTAACACGCACACTTGTCGTCAGCAACCTATTTTGATTGTTACAATCAAACGTAGAACGGTAAAATAAGGTGTTTTGAACCTTGCGTTGTTTGAACGGCTATGGAGTAAAACGAGCAATAAAACTATAAATTACGCTATAATCAATGGCCTATGTACTATTTAAGTTGAATAAGAGTACATAGGCCATTATAGCATGCGTTAGGAGGAGATTTATTGAAAGATTGGTACATCAAGCTTTTACTAATTTCTTTATTACTTATAGGTGTCGTTTTTACAGTGAAAGAAGGACTTTTAAATTTTTCCATGGAACAAGAAAAACCTGTAACTTATTTGGAGGAACTAAAAATCGGAGAAGAAGAAATACTTTTGTCTGGATATGGGTTGGAAAGTTTCCTCTCTAACGAAAAAAGAGGAGCTGTCATTGCAAAACCAAAGGAAGGGTGGGAAATAGCTGAAGTTAGGTATTACCCTGAGAATGACTTGAATATAAAGGGTGGAAAAAAGGGGAATGCTACCCAAGTAATCATAAACAATGTATTTTCGGGAGCAGAGGAAAAATCACGAAAGATAGAGATGAATGCTCCCGTAGAATATGGAGCGTGTTACACTCATTTTTATATTTACTTGCAGAATTCCGAGAACGGCATGAAGTCGAAGGAAGCTGTGACTGTTTTTGCATACGATGAACTAATTATTGATTGGGGCAAGATGGTAGATGGGCAGACGCAATTTGTGTTCAATTTAGATTACCTAGAAGGTGATGAATTAAAGAACGACGACTGGATTATGGTTTATAAAAAGGAACCTGCAAAAAATAATGTAGCAGAATTCAGTAGTATAGAGGAGTTTATTTTCGATTCGAGTCATTATTGGTTAGGCGATAGTTTTGAGGGTGAATATAATTATAGAGAAAATGGCAATCAAATCGTCATAAGAATAAAGAAAGATTTTGGCCTTAGAAGTGTTCGTGTTGAGAATGGGGGAGAAGGGACAGGAATCAAATGGGTACGATCATAATGTTTTTTAACCTCAGTCTTTCTCTGTAGGGGTAGTGTCTACTTTCTTGTGGAAGGATGACTCAGACACCAAGAAATTTTAGTTGGTTTAAAGAGATGTACTTCGACAGTATTTCTCCCGTATCTAGGGTTTGAGAAGTCGCAGATGAAAGTATTGAAATAAAAGAGTTCCAAGAGCCAAGGCATTTTCCTTGCTCTTGGTTTTTTTTGTTAGAGTAGGAGGAAGATTGTTTTATAGTGGGAACGATGTGTTGAGTTGACAGGATAACTTTTTTTGGGAGAGAAGAACAGATTATTGATTGGGATACTGGTAAAGCTCATTTTAGCCTTAATTAATTGTGTCTGGAAACTGGTTTGATAACGTTGCATGATATATTAGACAAAATGTTGACAATTTATAGAACATTGAGTATAATAAATTTGAATTCGAAACACTGTTTTGAATTGGAGGTGTTTTTGTGGCCAAACAAATAGAGGGCGTATATGAAAGAATTATGGCATGTGCCCAACAAGAGTTTTTAGAAAAAGGGTATAAAGACGCATCTTTGAGAGTGATTGCAGCCAAGGCAAATACAGCCACAGGCTCAATTTATACACGGTTTGGGGATAAAGAAAGCTTATTTAGTGCAATTGTAGAACCAGTTGTAGATGAGTTCATGGAAATGTTCCGAGACGTAAATCAAGTTTTTCAATCTTTCGACGCTGAGACCCAGAAAAAGTCAATGCATCAATATTCATCGAACAGTATGACTAAAATGTTGGATTTTATTTATCAGCATTTTTATGTTTTCAAACTCTTGTTGGATGCATCTTATGGAACCAAGTTTCATAAATTTATGGATGAGATGATAGAGAACGAGGTGGAGTCCACTTACAAATATATGGAGGTCATTGGCTGCGAAAGTGTGAAGTCTGGCATTGTCACCGAGGACTTTATTCATATTGTTGTTACATCATATTTTGAAGGGGTCTTCGAAGTCGTTCGACACGATATGAGTAGGGAAGAAGCAGTAAAATATATTAATATGTTAAGACTGTATCATCTGGCTGGCTTTGAAACGGTTTTTTCGCCTGAAAAGTATCGGTGAAAGCTTAATTAAGGATAATATTTTATCAACAAGGCTATCTGAGGTTAGAATTCATGTTCTGATTTGGGTAGCCTAAAAATAAAGCGAAAAGTTAGTTAAAACTAACCAAGGGAGGGGGATTATATGGTACAAGAACGAACTTTACTTCGGGCTTTATGTATGGAATATGAATACACCTAGGGAATGCTTCCAGCAGACAAAGTATAAAGTAGATGGGTTTATCACGAACTGCCGCGAGGATCGCAGCGCATATCACAGGTTAAGTCTTATAATCAGATGAGCAAAATTATGTAACACTGTTGGATTCATTTAACTAGCACAAAATTACCTTGTAAGAAGGTGAAATAGCGATGTTTTGGGAGAGGAGAATTAATATATGACAGATACGACTTTAGATGCCAAAGAACAGCAAAAGCGATTTATTTTGTCTGAAAATTTATGGAGTGTTATGTGGCAGCTCTCATGGCCTGCGGTCATAGCCATGGTGTTGTACAATTTTAATGCGTTACTAGATGCATTTTTTGTTGGCAGGTTTGTAGGGGAGACTGCCCTTGCAGGTGTTTCCCTTGCCTATCCAATAACGCAAATAAGTATGGCCGTTGGTTCTCTTGTTGGCGTAGGTGCAGGCTCTGTTTTAAGCATTGCCCTAGGGTCTAAGGATAAGGACACACAGCGGCGAATCTTAGGAAATATAAATATGCTTACGATTTTATGTACATTAATTTATATGATTATCGCACTGCTTTTCTCCAAACAGCTTATTGGAGCCATGGGTGGTAACGGGGCACCACTGGAAATCGGGAATTCATATTTTCGAATTACCGTGTACGGAGCAGTGTTCTGGGTTTACGGTTTGGCGGGAAATATGATTATTCGTGCTGAAGGAAGGATGAAAACTGCCGCTTGGATGATGGCTGGGGGACTGATTGCAAACGCCATCATGAACTATATCTTTATTGTACTTTTAGACATGGGTGTAGAAGGGGCTGCTTGGGGCACAAATATAGGGATGCTCGTCTATTCTCTTCTAGGATGGGTATATTTTGGTACGCACAAAGCATCTTTTGAAGCCAAAGTTGCTTCTCTTAAGACTGACAAAGAAAATTTGTCATCAATCATTCGACTGGGGATGCCTTCCTTAATCATGTCCGTAATGAGCTTGATTCAGGCTGTTGTAGTATTTAACGCCTTGTCTAGATATGGCACCGATGCCGATATTGCTTTTTATGGGGTAGTATTTCGAATTTTCCAGTTCTCCTTAACACCGATTTTTGGCCTTATGCGTTCACTACAACCAGTTGTTGGCATCAACTATGGAGCAAAACAGTACCATCGTGTGATTCGTTCGTATAAGATATTTGGTGTGGCAGCCATGTTTCTAACCATACCATTTTGGTTGGCATCACTCATTGCGCCTGGGCCTATACTAGGTTCAATGCTGACTGAGCAAACGATAGCGTCAACGCAGATTACGTACTTCCGAATCATAATGGTGATTTTACCTGTACTATCATTTATTTTTATGGCAATGACTTTCTTTCCAGCTGTGGGGAAAGGCAAACCTGCTGCAATCATTGGTATAGCAAGGCAATTCTTGTTTTACGTGCCAGTGATGCTGATTGTTCCTCGTTTTTTTGGCGTGGCAGGTATTTACTACGGTTCTTTAGCCATAGATGCAATCATTGTGGTTTGGACGCTTCTTTTGGTAGGAAAAGAGTTTAATTTGTTAAGAAGACAAATGAGTTAGAAAAAAATCCATCAGAGAAATTTTACTTAAGCCTCATTGGGGGGATACATTCAAAAAACGAATTAAAAAATGTGCTGTCCTTAAGGATTAGAAACTAGGTGTTTAAAATATAGCTACTATGCCCGATTGAACTTTTCTCAATCGGGCATTTTGACGTTTATAACGCCATGGCTTTTTGTAGAATTTTACACAGGTGGTTATTACATAAATATTACTTTATTGCAAAAAAAAGCTTTTATCATTCTCTAGGTATTTGTCTTGATATGAAATATAAAGACATAGTACTGTGTGCATGAGGCTATAATCAACGCTATTTTTAGAATTATATTTGTACTTGTTAAGAAAGCCATGAAAATAAAAATGGAAGAAAATCACAATATGTATATTTTTTCTTTTTTTGTCATACCTTTGGTCTTCACGTAGGTTGCAAGATATTTTTTATAAAAGGATGTGCTTGTAAACCATGTATGAAACCTTGGAGAGCTGCGGGCAAAGCAATAGGTTGATATAAGTAGAAATGGTGTCGTTGGTAATCCTGGTAATGCCACACCCAAAATACCTAAACTAAGCAAAAGTAAACCGAATGTGAAAAATAATATTTTCATAATAAAACACCTCCCAATATATGGATTAGTATACATTTAAAGGGATAAATTGTATATATCCATTTCAAATTTTATTAACGGTACTTTTCTGGTATAACGATGTGTGATTTATGGTGCCAGTAGATGATAACACTGTATGTTAATCATAAAAGCCCATCACTATCAGTAGATAGGGTTAAATATGAAAAAAAAGAATTTTTTTTCTTTTATTTCTGTTAGTATGTGAGTAAAACGAAACTCGTGTTCTACAAAATAAAAAATTAGGTACAGGGGAAAGGATGAAGAAATAAGTAATAATTGAAAAATACTATTTAAGCAGCCAGGTTATTGCCTAGGTTGTTTTTTATTTAGAGGAGAAAGCTTAGAAGAATTACAATTGTATTAAAGGGAGCCATGTTGGATTTTTTATAGATATTTGAGCTCCTAAAACGTTTTCTGTGGAAACATACTTCATAGAAAAAATTGTTAGTATTAAAATATATACCTATATACCTATTGACAAAGTGGGTTATAGAAAGTATTATATCAATAATGAATTTGTAGAACGAATTCTAAAGGAGATGAAGTTATGAGTATTAATAACAGAAACATCGTTTCAAGTATCCTATGTTGTTGTCAAAAAAATTCAACTGGGTATAAGGTAAGGGTAGTGCTTAACACTTAGTTTTGCGCCTAAAGAACACTTGAATAAAAGTGTCTCCTTCTCATTTGCCTTTGCCCCGGAGTTTCATAAGCCCGGATTTTTTATGCCCTATTTCAAATAAAAAGAGGTAGAAATTGAAAAAAAATAGGTTTAGACGTTCGTTATCTTATCATGATTTAAGTTTAAAGATGACTTAAAAAGGTACATAGGTTACGCAACAATCTGAAAATACTCTCTCTGGTGCAAGGGCGGAAGAGAGAAAGAATTGGTGCCCATAGGGCGAGGAAAAGAATCTGGATAATGCCGCAATCTTTTGTAGGAACATATCATTGGGGGATTTTAATTAAAGCAAAAACGAAGTAGTATTAGCAAGAAATTGGGAAAAGGAGGTCGGCTATTCTGAATTGGGAATTTATATGGGAATATTTACCCCTGTATCAAAAGGCGGCATGGTTAACGGTAAGGATTGGGCTAATGGGGATAACCATCGCCATTTTATTAGGGTTTATATGTGCAATGATTCAATATTACAAGGTACCCATTCTGAAAAGAGTTGTGTCAGTATACATAGAGTTGAGCAGAAATACACCGCTTTTGGTTCAGCTATTCTTTATTTATTATGGATTGCCGAAAATTGGCATTCAAACAAATGCCGAAATCTGTGGTATTGCCGGGCTGGCCTTTCTAGGAGGAAGTTATATGGCCGAGGCCTTTCGAAGCGGTCTGGAAGCAGTGGATTCCATACAAACGGAAAGCGCCTTAAGCCTTGGAATGAGTAATTATCAGACCATGGCCTATGTGGTACTTCCTCAGGCCATATCCGTCAGCATACCAGCTTTTATGGCGAACATTATCTTTCTTATGAAGGAAACCAGCGTATTTAGTGCAATTAGTTTGATGGATTTAATGTTCACAGCGAAGGATTTAATCGGACTTTATTACAAAACCACAGAGAGTCTATTTTTGTTGGTTGTGTTTTACCTGATTATTCTTCTGCCTATTTCCATTCTAGGCAGCTTGCTAGAAAGGAGGCTGCGACATGCTGGATTTGGGTCTTGAAGTTTTATCCAAAGGAAATAATATGCTCAGACTTTTAGGTGGGCTATGGGTAGCACTCAAAATAAGCTTACTCTCCGTTGGAATTAGCATTGCCCTTGGTATTTTACTGGGTGCACTGATGACATGGAAAAATCCAGTGACAAAAGCGATTTTGCGGGTCTACCTAGAGTTCATCAGAATTATGCCCCAGTTGGTTCTTCTATTTTTGGTTTACTTTGGTACAACAAAAGCCTTTGGATGGGATTTAACTGGCGAAATGGCAGCTATTATTGTATTTGTTCTTTGGGGAACAGCAGAGATGAGTGATTTGGTTCGTGGCGCTTTGATTTCTATTCCCCGACATCAGTATGAAAGCAGTGAGGCCCTTGGGCTTACGAGAGAACAAATTTATTTTTATATTATTATCCCGCAAGCACTTAGACGCTTGATTCCATTATCCATTAACCTCATTACGAGAATGATTAAAACCACCAGTTTAATTTTAATGATTGGTGTGGTAGAGATACTTAAGGTTGCCCAGCAGATTATTGAGGCAAACCGTATGTCTAGCCCAAATGCTGCATTTGGTATCTATTTAACAGTGTTTATCCTGTATTTTATTGCTTGCTGGCCCATTAGTATGATTGCAAAACATCTGGAAAGGAAATGGAGGTGACGTTTCATGGCAGAACCCATATTAGCATTAAAAAATGTAACAAAACACTTTGGTGAAAATACCGTTCTTGACGACATTGACCTGTCCGTTCATCAGGGCGAGGTCATCGTAATTGTAGGACCCAGTGGCTGTGGAAAAAGCACCCTTCTTCGCTGTGTCAATGCGTTGGAACCGATACAGGGCGGTGAAATTTACTTAAATGATGAGAAGATTGATATTAAGAGTAAGAAGTTAGCCAACCTTCGGCAAAAAATCGGCATGGTTTTCCAAAGCTATGAATTATTTCCCCATCTAACCGTATTAGAAAATATAGTGCTGGCACCCACAAAAGTCCAAAAAAGAAAAAAAGAAGAGGTTCAACAGGAGGCTTTGGCTCTTTTGGGGCGAGTGGGGCTTCTTGGGAAAGAAGGCAGCTATGCCAGACAGCTCTCTGGCGGTCAAAAACAACGAGTTGCCATTGTCAGAGCATTGTGTATGCATCCGGAAATCCTGCTTTTTGATGAAGTAACCGCCGCCCTTGATCCAGAAATGGTGCGTGAGGTATTGGATGTCATGCTGAATTTGGCGGCACAAGGACGCACTATGATTATTGTAACCCATGAAATGCAGTTTGCTAAGGCCGTGGCGGACAGAATTATTTTTCTTGATGGGGGCAAGGTTTTGGAGGATACAAAGCCCGAGGTATTTTTTGAGGCACCTAAAACAGAAAGGGCAAGGCAATTTTTGAGTATGTTTGAATTTAATGTAGTCAAATCTCAGGTAGAAAAAGTATCGTCTTGATGCAAGACGTAGGTTGAGATTTAGGCATAAACAATCAATTTTAAAGGAGAGAATATTATGAAGAATTTCAAAAGAATTACTGCATTGGCATCTTTATTGGCTTTGACTTTGGCAGTATCGGCTTGCGGAAAGCAGGGAAGTACGGATGAAACTGCAGAGGCAGAAAACACTGGAGATCAAAAGGCCGTTGTGTACCGTACGCTAGACGAAATAAAAGAAAGTGGTACCATCAACATTGGCGTTTTTTCTGACAAAAATCCCTTTGGATATGTAGATGAGAACGGAGAATATCAGGGATATGATGTTTATTTTGCAAATCGTATTGGAGAAGATATGGGGGTAGAAGTTAATTTTGTATCTACAGAGGCTGCAAACCGTATTGAATACTTGCAAACAGGGAAGGTAGATATTATTCTTGCAAACTTTACAGTGACTGAGGAGCGAGCAGAGGAAGTTGACTTTGCGCTACCATATATGAACGTAGCCCTTGGTGTAATTTCTCCTGACAGCAATGTGGTTCAAAGTTTGGATAATTGGAGTGCTGACGATGAGATGATTGTTATCTCTGGAACAACAGCAGAAAAATATTTGATTGAAACCTATCCAGACATTCCACTTCAGAAGTACGATTCTTATGCGACTGCGAAAAATGCCTTGGAAAACGGAAATGGTGTTGCGTGGGCCAATGATAACACAGAAGTCATAGCCTTTGCACTGCAGAACAAAGGTTATACTGTGGGCATTCCCTCTCTGGGAAGCCAGGATACCATTGCACCTGCTGTATCAAAGGGGAATGAAACCCTTTTAAATTGGATTAATGATGAAATCAAAGCCCTTGGGGAAGAGCAGTTCTTCCATGCAAATTATGAGGCTACATTGGTAGATACATATGGCCTTGAATTCCAAGAAAGCTTGGTAGTTGAAGGTGGTCAGGTTCAGTAAGTGGGTTGATCCGTATATGGGGGGACAGTCTTGTCCTCCCATTTTATATACGTATTTTCAGTGAAAACAGGGGATTTTTCGATTCAGGTTCTCTGGTTTGCCAAAGAAACAGCATGAACGCAAAAGATCTGTCGCTAAGGGCAGAGAATAAATGAACCTTTTGTGAAAGGGGGGATGATATGATTGAAAACTACAAAGAATTACATTATGGCAACGAGCCCAACCGTCCTAGCCAATTTGGTATTATCATTCATGGCCGCCGTGGTAAACTGTTAGCAACATTATACACTTCAGGAGGTGAGGGGCCACACCCCCTGATACTCCTATTCCACGGAATCCCAGGGAATGAACAAAATTTAGATGTTGCCCAAGCACTTCGGCGAGTAGGCTTCCACGTTTTGACCTTTCATTATAGCGGCTGCTGGGGTAGTGACGGGAATTACTCCCTAAAGAATAATCTAGAGGATGCCGAAAGGGTATTAGATTTTATGCTTCAGGATAAAAGTTTTGGCGTTGATAAAAACCGTATTTATGCCATTGGCCATAGCCTAGGGGGTTTTGTGTGTGGACAGTTAAGTGCAAAACGAAAGGAAATCCAAGCTTGTGCTTTGCTTATGCCTTGCGATATTGGACGTTTTTTTCAAATGAAGCAGGAGTATCCTATGGCCGCCCAAAGTTTATATCATATCCTAGAAGAAAGCTCTGGTTGGTTGCGAGGGGTTAGTGTGGAGCTATTTTTGAAAGAAATACAGGAAAATAGCACAAATTTTCCTTTGGAGTCTGTTGCCAATGAGCTGGCAAAGAAACCCGTGCTATGCGTTGAAGCGTTACTTGATACCCACACACCACCCAGCTGCCATTGTCATCCCTTTGAAAAGGGGATCCTTGGGGCGGGCGGAAGGCAGCTGGAAATCCATAGGCTTGAAACAGACCATTGTGCTGCGGATTATCGGCTAGAACTGATCCGCATTGTGACAGGTTATTTTAAGGATGTTGCTTTCGGGAGAAAAGCTGATGAAAACACACGCTATGAGATCGTTTCTCCTCGAAATAAAAACTTGACCTAGTTGCCAACATTTGCCTTAGGAAATATAAATAATGCCAGTGAAGTATGACAAAACAAGTTTAAACAAATTAGTGTTCATCTACCCCTTTCTTTTGAAAACTAATTTTCAATGTGTCTTTCACAGTTTCTATTTAGTATGTAGAATAGAATGTTTAGCTGTCTTTCAGTTTTACTTTTTCCTTCCTTCTAACCAGTAACGGGCATATTGTTTCATAAATTAAATTTCAGTTCTGCAATACAGAGTAGAAGAAAATTGAAGCTATTTGCATCAAAATTATTTTACAGAATAGTATGTAGAATAGTAATTTGGGAAAGAACGATTTTTTTTTAGATTTAGATTTTAATGACTATCGTGGAGGAAAAATTTCTGTGGACATAAAACTGTGGGGAGAAGCACGAAGAGGGAGGGTTAGAAAAAGTCATTGCATTTATACTTTTCTACGCAAAGTTTGTACTATTTTTCATTACCTTATATAATAAAACAACGATAAGTTATATTTCTCTTGACAAGTGAACGTTCATTTTCTAGAATGTTGATAAACGGTCATTTATTGGTGTCGTATAACATTGATATTTCCGTGATATAAAAATTTCTGCCTTCCCTTGTTTCCATGATAGGTTATAGGGAACTGAACGAAGGAGAAATGGAACAATGGGTTATCTTGAGCACTAGGAAATTTTAAAAGGAACTATGCTCATTATAATATTAATTTGATTATTAAAAGGAGGAAAGCTTTTATGTTTAAGAGTAATACATTTGAGATTGTGCCAAACCGGGAGGTTTGTGCGTAAATAATCTCCGCAAAGACCTCCCAAAAGGTATAAGAAAACTTTTAGGAGGATTTAACATTGAAATATTCAGATAGAAAACGAGGTTATTATCAGGATAACGCTTGTTATGAGAGTTTTGTTTGCAAGGTTTGCGGACACCTAATTGTTCCTGATGGAGCAGGAAGTCAGCACAGAAATCATTGTCCCTATTGTTTGGCCAGTTTACACGTGGATGATTTGCCAGGGGATCGTGCAGCAGATTGCGATGGTATTATGGAGCCGATTGGTGTATGGGTAAGAAAGAACGGTGAGTGGGCCATTATCCATAGATGCACCCGCTGTGGGCACCTTAGTTCCAACCGTGTAGCTGCGGATGACAACCCTATGAAACTGATGTCCATTGCGATAAAGCCTTTGGCACAGCCGCCGTTTCCCCTTGAATATATAGGGAAGACAGTAATGGCAGCTGCCGATCAGTCCTCTAAGGAGGTCAAAGGATGAAGCAGATTGATATGAGCCAATATGGCTTAAATGACAGGTTTATGTCGGAGGCTGCTGCCTTTAAAAACCTTTTTATTGGACGGATTGTTTCTCAGGAAAAGGGCGTATATCACGTAGTATGCGATAATGGCAAAATGATAGCGGAAATTTCAGGCAAACTTCGATATGAAGCAAAATCCCCTTCGGATTTTCCAGCTGTAGGCGATTTTGTTATGCTAGATAGAGACAATAGCACATGGGGTAACGCAATTATTCAAAATATATTGCATAGAAAAAGTGTTTTTGTGCGTAAGGCTGTAGGAAATTCAAAAGAGGAGCAAGTGGTTGCTACAAATATTGATAAAGTGTTCATTTGCATGTCTTTGAACAACGACTTTAATCTTCGTAGATTGGAGCGCTATTTGTCACTGGCTTGGGATAGTAATGCTTTGCCTGTAGTGGTGCTTACAAAAGCCGATTTATGCGATAATTTACAAAGACGACTATTTGCAGTTGACTCTGTTGCTCTAGGTGCAGATGTGCTTGTGACCACATCAATGGAGGAGGATGGCTACAAAGAAGTGTCTCAATACATTCAGCCTGGTCATACGGTTGCTGTCATTGGTTCTTCTGGTGTGGGGAAATCCACCCTCATTAATCACCTCATTGGTGAGGAAAAGCTTGCCACCAAAGAGATTTGCAAGGACGACAGGGGAAGGCATATGACAACCCGTCGAGAGTTATTTTTGCTGTCAGGGGGCGGAGTTATTATTGATACACCGGGTATGCGTGAAGTTGGTATGTGGGATATGTCAGAAGGGTTTGAGAATAGCTTTAGCGATGTAGAATCATTTTTTGGCAACTGCAAGTTCCACAATTGTACCCACACCTCAGAGCCAGGCTGTGGGATTTACGAGGCCATTGCGCAAGGACAGTTATCCCCAAAGCGTTGGCGATCCTATCAAAAGCTGAAAACGGAAGCCGCTTTTGCAGATAATAAAGATGACTACCTTAGCGAAAAGAAAAAAAGATTTAAAAATATTGCAAAAATCAACAAAGTAAATCGAAAACATTAAGGAAAGTCCAAAAAATAAGGTGGCGGACGCCTTTATGATAAAGGATTTCATATTTTATAATGTTATGATGGGGAAGTAACAGATTATCCCCGTCAAAAAATATTAACCTTCACGACATCATTATTGACTAATAATGATGTCGTTTGTCGTTCAAGCAAGAAGTATTCTACTACAAGATTTTTTATTTCCCAAGGGACTAAGGCCCGAATAGGGCAAAAAAAAAGATAGCAGTCCGGAAATCAGCTTCATGGGGACTGCTCAAATAAGATGTATGTGATTATAGTTCTCGAACATATTGAACAATGGGCAATATTGCCGATTTGTCTGTAAAGTCAACTGCTTTACCATAGGTAGATAAAAACTCCTTATCTTCATTACCCAAGGAATCATAATCTTTTTTGTTTATCCTTTTATACATGGAAGACATCATTGCTTTATGAATAATGCCCATTTTAGCGTAATTTATCGCACCACGTAAATGGAATAATTTTATCTTATTTTGCATTTGTGTTGTAAATACTTTGCTAAGATTTTCCTTAATGTCATCGGTATTTTCTTTACTCATAGGGTCCGCTAGGCCGCAAGTAAATACGATCAAATTTTTATTGCTAAGTTCAGGAAAATTCTTTGTTATGATGTCAATTCCGCTTACACCAACAGCATACAAGCCACCGCCATAGATAATGGTATCATATGTTTTCAAATCAGATACCTTTACGTTTTTACGCTCAAACAAATCACAGGATAATTCACCAGAAATCCACTCCGCATATTTCTTTGTTGCTCCATACTTAGATTGATATACAACCACTATCTTTTTCATAAGTTTACCTCCTTTTCACCTTGGTGTAAGGCATTTTCAATAGCTTTAAGTATTGTATTACTACTATATGTAGCCCCAGTAACAGCATCCACGTTCAACGTTTGACCTTGTATAACCCGATTAACAATGGTCTCCGCCTTTGAGCCCAACCCATTTTCATGTTCTAGGATTTTAATATTTGTTATTCTTCCATCTTCAACTTGAACCTCCACACCAGCTTTCACCAACTTATTATCGCATTCGCCAGTATAAACACCATCTTCAATAAGACTTACATCTATTGAATTTATTTGTTGAGTTTCAGGTTTGTTTACCAAAAAGCAGGCGGCAAAAAGGACACACACAAGGATAATTAGGGTTGCAATAAATGTTTTCTTATTCTTTTTCATAAGCATTCTACCCTTCCATTAAAAAAATCATTGTTGAGTATTCCACGAAGAATCATATCAGAGAATACAGAGACTAGATGGTCATAATCATCTAAGGCATATAACTGGTTTTCGATGGAACTTAGGGCGAAACCGAGTAATGATGTCAAAATGATAAGAGTTATGTTTTCGTCCAATTTTCGAAACATACCCTGGGCTTCACCTTTCTGTAGTAAGCTGGACATGAGTGCTTTGCCAGAATCGATCATATCTTCATCATTGTCTTCTTCAGTAAACAATACAGCGCCGCTTAAAAGGATAGCTTTTCCCATTTGGGGCTCTTTCACAATACATTGCAGATACGCATTTATGCACAGTATCAGAACCTTGTCAGCACTTAGACTGCTGTTTTCTGTAATGATTCTTTTGCATTCAGCAACGATTTTATTTTGTACACCCTCTACCATGTAAGATATGATAGCTGCTTTATCGGGGTAGTAATTGTAGATGGTAGTGGGAGAATATTCAATAATGTTCGCAATTTTTCGGATGGACATATTTTCATATCCATCTTTTATGATTAGGTCAACTGCGGCATCTGCAATCATTTGTTTCATATCTTCCCGTTCCTTATGCCTGCGTTCTTTATGACTCAAATATATTCACCTCAATATAATTAACACCGTTATTATTATTTACAGTGTTAATTATATTGCTGGGCATAGCACTTTGTCAAGGAATTTCCTTCATAAATTTAGTCTTTCGGTAATACCATTTTCGAAGCCACATAACGATACATTGTTCAACATTTTTATGCATTAACATTTGCAAATTTTTAACAAAAGGAACAGGGATAAATCTCCTCTGCTGATAAATAAAAATCTAAAATAAAAAATAAGAATCTAATTGCAACAGAACTAAAATTTGGATATACTCAAGATAAGTATGTATGATGTTTGGTACGGAATTTGGTTCAGATAGAAGAAAATTTTGAAGGCAAAGAAAAATAGATTTCATTCGTAATCGGTATAAAAGACAGGACAGTTAACTTAGTTTTCATGAATGGAAAGAAGGGAAAAAGAATGATCTTTAGAAAAGTTGACCTTGAGAACCGTGAAAAAGCATTACGCCTTGTTTTATCTGTTTTTATGCAGTACGAAGCACCTGAATATTCAGAGCAGGGAATAAAGACATTTACAGATTTCATTAACAGCAAAGAGTGTATAGACGGACTAGAACTCCATGGTGCATTTGATGGGGAGGAAATAGTGGGGGTGATTGCAACTAGGAATAATGGTAAGCACATCTCTTTGTTTTTTGTTGACGGAAGATATCATAGGCGTGGTATAGGTAGAAAACTGTTTGAAACGATAGTTAAAAAAATCTCTGGAGAAAAAATAACAGTTAATTCATCGCCCTATGCTGTTGAAGTTTATAAAAAATTAGGATTTGTTCCTGATAGCGATGAACAGCTTACAGACGGTTTGAGATACACTCCTATGACTTTTATAAAATAGAGATTACGGCTATTGTTGATGCCATTAAACTAATAGAAATGAAAGCTGGCAAAGTTTACATCATCCAATAGCAGGCTGGAAAAAATACCCTACAAAGTGTCATGGACTCTGTTTTGTTAGAGGTTCTATCCCATACATGGTGGAAAGTTGAAAGTGACTTATGGCATCATCCACGTAATATGTAGTACCCATATTTATGATTTTGATTGCTGGTATTATAAATACCATGCCTTGGCTAATTTATCTGCCATTTGTTTTACTAATTATAGAATGTACTCTTTTAATCCTAAAATGCAGAAGGTCGTAAAGAATTAGTTCAGGGAAGAGAAAGTAATGAAACAAATTAGAAAAGAGCAGAAGATGAAAGACTCATACTAAGTGGCATAAACCACTGTAAGTTACCAACGACTTAGGGGCATTGTGGATAAGGCAAGACGAGACAATAAGGTGTTGATAAATTGAGAAATTCTAAGTATCGTGAACTAGAAAAGTTATTGCTGATGAGGCAAAGACATTGTGGGAGAACCAATTGGCAACTAACACTTTTTAGTCACTTTTAGGCTAGTTACAACAATAGATAATAAGTAATATGTAGCGTCATTCAGCCTTTGGCTGAATGACGTCACTTTTTAATAGGAATACTCTATCTATGTCATGAGTTAAAACAGAAGACCCTGGAAATCATACCGTTCAACTTGTGAAAAAGAACCCTCACTCAATTGATGAGTAAACTCCTCTTAGGCAAGCTTTTGAACGGCTACATAAACATCAGATATTTTATACCAAGTTGGGAAATTCACTTCTCCCGTTTGCGGAAGCTTAAAAATTTGCTGAAAAACTTTTACGGATTCGGCTGTTGCCTCACCGTAGCTTCCATCTTCAATCACCTTAGGAATAAGAGGATAATTGTTAGAAATTGCATTCAATTGTTCCTGTATCATCCTCACGCTATCACCCGTTGATCCAATTACAAGGGGTGTACCAGGGAAAGATAAGGGTATTCCTTCTACTTTTTCTGCTTGCTTTAATAGAATATCGTCCCCGTAGTAATTTTTTAAAATTTGGAGGGCAGTATAGCCCTGGTCTGCCAAATCTTTTGAGCCCCATTGACTAAGCCAACCTTCCCGTACTACTCTTCTGCCATCACTATATTGTGTAAACAAGGGCTGTCTAATATCTGGTCTTGTAATATAAGTTGTAAAAATTTCATCTACTACGTCAGATACTTCCTGAAAAATATTTCTTCCAAAGGTGAATGCTTGATCAAATGCTGTAGAGTTTGTTATGGTAAAATTAAACCCTTTCCCTCGGTACCATTCCGTATAAACTCTATTTAGCGTAAATGAAAGCATTGCATGGATATTTGCTTTTAGTGATTCCCTTGGCCATGTAGCATAGATTTCGCTACTGGCAACATTTTTTATATAATCTTTAAAGCCAACGGTATAATTAGGAGCAGACGTATCCTCGGGGACACCGGCATGGACAACGATAATGCTTGGCACCACGGGTTGAGGAAGCACCACCTGATTGCTTGGAAAGGGGAGTTTTTTCACTTCTGCTTCTGGTATTTTGGGTGGAAAATCACCGAATAATACGGGGTAGGGAATATCGATATCTTCAAACTTTGGTGTTAAGGAAACTTCTTGTACTGCGGTGGTAGACGGATAAATTTGTACATTGGTGATACTAGCATCGTCGTAACCTGGCAAGGTTACCTTAACATTATATTGATTAAAGGGTCGTGGCATATCGCTTTCCATAGAATATTCAATGGGCGGAGCATTTAGGGGTACAGGTGGAATTTCCCCTAATGCATCAGTTTTTGTTTCCTCAATCACTGAATTACTATCAGGGTCTATAATACTTACTGTGGCTCCCTCAGCTGGTCTTCCTATATTTGTAAGGTAAGTGTTAATTCGAAATAATCCTGTTCCTCCTAAGTAATTTGAACGTAAGAAAATTCTACTGCCTGACATATTTAACCTCCTTAAAATTATTTATGATAAATAATAATTGATAATAGATTCCTTGATGATAGAAAAACTTCCAAACAAATCAAGTCTTCCATATCCCCATTTTGTATTAGGATATACCATATTTTCCTCTCTAGCACATCCACTTATTAAAAATGTTCGCACCAAATCACCATCCATTGAAGGCATATACCCACGAACGATGCCCCATTCAAGTATCAATGCCGCCGCACCAGCGGTAATGGCAGCGGATACGCTGGTACCCGTTTTTGTGCCATATCCAGTTGGATAAATCCCCTTAACATTAACTCCGGGAGCTACCAAATCCGGTGCAATGCGTGGCAACCTTGTTGGTCCCCAGGAAGAAGAAACATAAAGGCTATTATCGTTGCTATTGTATGCCCCACAAGTAATACTCCTTAGGGCAGTTGCAGGATAAACGATGGTGTATTCGGGTACAGGTTTTAATAACTCAACTAATTCACTGACCTGCCCTCGGATCGGAAGCCAAACGAAAAATTCTCCGCTTATTATAAAATCTCCAAAAAGGGTAATATCCCAGATGCCTTGTGTGGTATCACGAAAACCAATAAAAATAATATTATTTATGGTTTTAAAGTATTCAATCGAGATTGTTGTACGCTCAAAGAGTAAACTTTCTGAATATTTCAAACCTGATCGAAAAGGGATTCTTGCAATTACCTCTCCTGTAGGGGAAGTTATACTTACAGAAACCTTGTCGAACCCAGGGCCATAAATGGAGACGGTAAAGGAGGTGTCTTGTCGCCCTACATTTATGCTAAAGGTTTCTGTACTTCCTGTCCTCTGAATTTTCCCTTGGGTATGATGCCTTTGATTACTTTCATTACCAGCTGCAGCAACAAACACATATCCAGCCCTTTGGGATACGAAAGAAATATAATCTTCGAACAGGGTATTTCCATCATGCCCACTTGTATTAGAACCCATAGCGATACAGATAACCACTGGCATATTCAGTTCTTCCGCACGGTCTAATATATATTTAATGCCTAAAAGATAATCGGTGGACTCATAAAGGTTTGGATTCGCCATAGGTAGTAGAAACTTGTCGATATAATACTCTCTGGCACGACGCAGTTTCACAGACATGATATATGCCTTTGGAGCAGCTCCAATATACTCACCTCGTTCATTGCTGGCTGCAACGGATGCAAGAAACGTTCCATGGCCCTCGATATCTCTAGAGGGGACGATAGAGTATGGGTCTTGGGAATTCAATGCATTATTAATATCCTCTTGGGTATAAACGGAACCAAAGTATAGATAATCTGGCCTATTTCCTTCAATGGTTTGATCCCAAAGATAGAGGATTTTCGAGGTGCCATCTTCAAACTTAAAAGCCTCTTGGGTGTAATCAATGCCAGTATCAATAAAGCCGATGATTACACCCCTTCCCGAAAGATTTAAATAAGGCTGTGACAAAATCTGTGAAATACCGCTATCTTCATTGCTTTGACTGTCCAAAGGAGACATAATCTTAGGAAAGAACTCATTAAAGTCGTTTCCTAACTCTTCAAATAATTTGGGGATATTGTCTTTATTTGTATACGCAATCACCAACTCGTTTGCTAGTTCTGTCCCTAACTTTATGTACGGTTTATCTGCAATAAATTGCTTAAAGCGGTCTGTATTGATAACATTAAAATCAACAGTTGTGGGCAACTTAACAAATTCTTCCAACGGCAGGTCATTTTCATTTATATTCATATCTGTAGCCAAAAATAATCCGCTCCTAATCTATACTCTACTAAGTAGTTCATTGTGTTCTCCAAACAAAGTGTTCCATAGCCAAAAGATGAATTGGGATAGATAACGTCCGTTCTTCTTGTTGCACCTAACCTTAAAAATGCTCTAACTCGTTCCCCATAAAGAAAGGGGTCATTATTATTCACAATACCCCATTCCATCATTAAAGCCGCAGAACCCGTAACAAAGGGGGCGGCAACGCTGGTACCGGTAAACGTATCATAACCACCGCCGGTTTTTGTAGTTAATATATCTACTGCAGGTGCAGCAAGATCAGGAATAATTTGGTCGGACATTAGGCCGCCTCTTCCAGAAAATACCGCTATGTTTCCTACACGATCATTATAACCTGCAACCCTTATTACCTTGGCAGCTGTGCTTGGTATGGTTAAAGTGTTATAAATTGAGGGTTCTGTGAAAAAGGTTTGATCGGTCACTTCTTCAAGAGTAGGGAGCCAAATATCAAAGTGGCCATCTACAATTGTTTGGGATATCAGCCTTAATTTGGTAATCCCAGCCTTTAGTGGGGCATTGATAGAATTTACAACCACAAAAATTTCTTGTGCCCCAGAATAGTGGGTTGGCTGGCCATAAAAAACATTTACAACTGCATTAGGCCTACGAACTGTTTTTGTCTGGTTTTCGATACCGATGACACCGGTGGAACTTCCGTCTGCAAAAATCAACTCGACGTCAAAGCTGTCTGCAAAGTTTTTCCAAAGGGATAAGTAATAACTATCTATGCCTGGTGCTGTGAAAAATTCAATCTCTTTCACTTGGTTGGTATCTATTTTACCACTATAATGATGCCCAGCGGCACCTTCGTTGCCGGTGGGTACGGCAATTGATGTTTTCCACTCCGCAGAAATTTCGGAAATAAAAGTCTCAAATAGGGAGTCTCCTTTATGAGAGCCGTTGTTCATGCCAAAACTCATGTTAATACAAATGGGCTTTAAAAACTTCTTTGCTTGATCAATGACATATTTTAAAGCTCTCATTAGCTCCGTGGATCTTGCAAATGACTCATACCCCTTATAACCAACTTTTACTGCAATGATATCCGCCTGAGGGGCAACCCCTAAGTTTACCCCATCGCTTGACCTTCCGTTTCCAGCAGCAATGCCTGCAACAGCCGTTCCATGCCCATTGGTATCCATGCTTGGAACAACTTGATAGGGGTTGGGACTTTCAATAGCATTGTTGATTTGCTCATTATTATATTCAGCACCACTATAAAACCCAGAGGGGGGCGTGCCCGTTAGTGTTTGATCCCAAATAAAGAGAATTCTGCTGGTTCCGTCGTTATTTTGGAAATCTGGATGCATATAATCTATACCTGAGTCGATGATTGCTACGATTACATCTTTACCACTTAAATTAAATCCTGTACTTCTTTGCACAGAAGTAATACAGGATGAAGTAAGGTTATGTGGACCTTTAACGTATAGATTTTTTGGCAGTTCCAAATGCTCAATTTCAGTGTATGAGTTTAATCTGCCAAGTTTGGATTTATCTATGGTTATGATTGCATAGTTTTCATAGATAACTTCCGCTTCGGCATCTAGCTCTCTTGCAATCTTCATAATATCTCCATTAAATTTGGCAATAACCTCTATTTCATTTATGCATGGGTCTATCATGTCAAAGAGACTAACCTTTTCTGACATTTCCTTGGCAAATAAATCGTACTGAAGAGAATTAGCGATATGGTTGCTTTTTTTAGGCATAGATTTCACCCCATTTTACGTGATAAATCAGTGTTGATAGTCCTTTGGGAATCTATTCGTAGGGCATGAATGATAGCCATATCACCACCCAATCATATTCATACATTATATGACATAAACCTTAGAAAATGCCTGTTGTTACAACAGCAAAACAAAACTTCTGAATTTTCTTTTCTCAAAAATACTGAGCATATTTTCTAACTAAATCGGGCGAAAAACCTTCACAGGAGGTGACCTGTGAATACATTCAGTGGTGTGTTAAAGCAAGTCTAAAAGGAATGTACTTGCAAAAGTATATGTGAAACGTTGTTAGGATGGAAAGAAGGGCGACAAAGACTTTCAGAAAAGTAATCGGTAATTAAAGGTCAAGCTTCCTAATAACCTTGCACCAATGTTTCGTTTCTTTGTGTAACAAAAACTAAGTTTCACGTACCCTGGGAATTGTTTGAAATAACTTGAAAAAAAAACAAGAAAACCTATTGACTCTCACACTGTGGTATACTTTAAAATAACGATGAGCTCAAAAATACATATATGTGAGGTTCTAAACATGTTAAAAATAGGTGATTTTTCTAAACTATCCAGGATTAGTATTCGGATGCTGCGCTACTACGATGAGCGTGGCCTGTTGATGCCGAACACCATAGATGATTTCACTGGTTACCGTTATTATACGGAAGACCAGCTGCAAATAGCCAGTCGGATTGTGGCTTTAAAGGATATGGGGTTTGCCCTCTCTGTTATTGCAGAAATCCTCAAAAGCTATGACAACCCACAATCGCTGGCAAAATTTTTAGCGGTGAAACAAGCAGAGGTGCAGGCAGAAGTGGAAGAAACCAGCCGCCGTTTACGACTCCTGGAAACAGCTATCAAACGGCTAAGAAAGGATGATACTGCCATGAATTATAATGTAAATTTAAAGACTTTGCCCCAGCGTTATGTTGCCAGTGTACGCAAGGTTCTTCCAGCTTATGATCAGGAAAGCCTCCTGTGGAACATCATGATGACTGAAACCGCTCCCCTTAAAATGCAATTTGCTGAAAACAGCTATAGCATGGCCATTTTCCATGATGAAGGTCATAAGGAGAGGGATTTGGATGTGGAAATTCAAGGAAGTGTAAAAGGCAATTATGAAAACACAGAAAATGTCGTATTTAAAACAGTTCCTGCCATTGAAATCGCATCGGCCACCTACAACGGCAGCTATGATCAAATTACAGCTGTGAACCAGGCTGTGGCCAACTGGATGCGAGATAATGGCTACCAGATTAACGGTGCTATGTTCTGCATCTACCATGTCAGCCCAGCTCAAGCACAGAATCCAGATGAGTTTGTTACTGAAGTCTGCTATCCTGTCAAAAAGAAATAATCGTAATCTACAAAAAACCGCTTGCGATGGTAGGCGGTTTTTTACTGTCTAAAAATTGAGACGTAAAAAATGTTCCTTTGTTATGGAAGACTACCAAAAGTTATATTACTTTCTTTGTTATACCACTTTTTACACCCAGTCCAATCAGTATTAATCCTACAACCATGTTTAGTGAATTTAAAACGGAAACACCTAAAAATCTGTTTAGAAAGCAACCTAAAATGGATATAGTAGTCAAAAAAATTACGGTAGAAAGAACAGCACCTATTCCAAAGAAGTATTGTTCTCTTTTTTCCATGTTTTCCTCTGCGACTTTAGCGGAAAAGACACCAGCCCAAAATATGATTGTAAGGGGGTTTGAAAGGGCAAGGGCAAGAGTTTTAAAAAACACTGTCTCCATATTTTGCTTTGATAAGTAATTGATACTGGGAACCAATGAAATTTCAAAACTATCTAGGGCTATGCTTAGCCCGAAAACAACTAGAACTGCGGAGCCAAAGTACTTTAAAATAATTTTTGACCTATCATACTTGTTTATGAAAGCCCCGATTCCCATTATTGCGCCCAGTATATATAAACTGTCTATTATAGTGATTCCTATGACCCCCAAAAGAGCTGGAAAAAGCCCGGATGTAACGGCGGTTTGAAAAATAAAAAGACAGACAGGACCCACGGCGATTTGAAGTAACATTCCAAACCTGAAGCCTTTTAATAACATAGTATCCCCCCTAGCGGTTGATCTCTTCTTTTAAAGTGGAAAGGGTGATGGTGTTTGATTTTTGAACGTAGGTTATCTTTTTTAATTTATTGCTTTTCTATTCAGCGCTATCCTTTAGAAGTACTTTTAGTATATAGTCATAGTTACCGACTATGTGGTGATATTCAAGTCATACCTGCTATTTCGGAAAGATTGAGAAAGCTAGAAGATTCGAGCGTAATCGAACCGTGAAAAAACGGGGTATAAACTCCTTGCTAATATTCTTGTCACTATCGATGACACTGAAAACATAAGACATTTCCCAGGTGAAATGATAGGAAGTTCTGAGTACTATAGAAACACTAAAGGCAAACGGAAGATCTACAGCATCCGACATAAGCAAAAAGTTAATTTATTCTGATGTTGTCACTATATTGTCAATTCCTCGCCTCCAATTATATTTAAGTAAATTCTATAAAATTCGCTATAATTTGTAAATAGGTTTATAAAACTCCATAAGTATTTAGCTATATTTATAAAAAAACTTATATTTTATGTTGCATAATTCAAAAAAACTTATATCTGGAGAGGAATCAAGGGGCTGGAGCTTATGATATGGCATGCTGTTAGTGGAAAACTATAATGGATATTGGTGATTAGGGGAGACGTGAATTTGCTATGATGAAATTATGGGTATTGGGAGAGGGAATGGGTGTGGTTTTTAAAAGTGGTGTAAGAAAAGAGAATATAATGAGAAACTTGAAGAAATTAGGATCGTAATATGATTAAGCACGATATCAAAATGGCCCTTACCAAACCATTTTAGATATCGTGCAAGTAACAGTATTTCAAATTGCTCTATGAATTTTACAAAAATCGTCACTTGTTGGAAAATCATTAATTAGAACCATATTTTTATGTTTAAAGGGAAGATTTGGAATAGTGGTTATGATGATATCATAATGGTCAGGGATTTTAGACATCAAAACTTCTGGAAAAGGAGCGGTATCAACACAAAAATTTAACACCTTTGAAAAAAAGAAGTTTGATAGTGTTTTGGCTAAAAATTGTGTATGAAGCCGACCAAAATCATCTATAAGCAAAGCTCTCCTTGGACTAGTAGTAAGGGCCGCTTCAGGGCATGCCAAACATGTCCAAAACAAAACATCAGAAACAGCAGGGGATATGTCTGCTTTTATATTCTGTGAAGTTATTTTTAAATTCTCTTCGGCAGCCTGATATAAAAGAGGATTCGTTTGCTTTAGAGAGAGTGCAAAGTAATGAATACGGTTAAATAATTCAGATGTTTTAAAAGGACGTAGTTTTACTTTAAAATAAAAGGATTTTAAAATATAATGCATTGTGCACAGTGTATTCTCATCAGGAGATACGGATACTGTTGAAAAAAAACGATTCAAATACTCTGTTATTTCCTTTGATACCAACTCTCTTTCTTCGCTAGATGTCCATCCATTATGCTCTTTATAAAAATACTCATGAATGGGGCGTAGATTATTCACGTTCGTATTGGGAAAGTGCTTTACAATATATCCTATGTATTGTTCGCTAATTTCATTTTCTACTGGATGAGTAGAACTCACGGAGTAACCTTGCTGTTCACGCACCATAGACACAATATAGAACATCATTTTGTAGACTATGCTGATATCATCTTTGGAAATCCAATCCAACTCCGCTGGATTAATGTGTTTTTCCAACATAGCAAGGATTAAACCTCTTAAAATTTCCAAATCAAGATTAAAATCATAATTCCCAAGGTCTAATCCATATAATTCCAATAAAAAGCTGGCACTAAAATCCCTTAGGTACTGCTCATCCTCACCAAGAAATTCATACCTATTGTTTTTATATTGAATTTCCATACCTTTTAAAGATAGATAACGATTGATTTTTGGTATAAGCCGAATTAACGTGGATCGACTTACAAAAAGTTTACTTTCATAGAATTCTATCGGATTGTCGGGATAAAACAAAAGCTCTTTAATCCAGCGTAGGGCAACGGAACTATTGAAAATATCAGTAAATACTACACCAATACTGGCGATATTTTGGTTTCGCAATTTAACCCCATTTTTTTTAGAAACTTCAATATTTAAATTATCTTTCCATACATCTTTGAGCACTGCTATGTCGTTGGCAATGGTACGTTCGCTGGCTTCAACAAAAAAAGATAACTCTGCGAAAGTAATCCATTTCTCGTGTTCTAATAGAATTTCTAATATTTTAATGATTCTTTGGGAAGAAGCATCTAACATTTCACGCATTTCAATCACCTCTAAGCAAAATAGTATAACAATACCCTATTGTAGCATTAAAAATTGATTAAGACAACTAAGTCACCTCGCAATACTTGCGTATTGATATGAAAAATAGAAACAGAATTCCCTTAAGTTATTTGTTAAAATATGTAGATAGTGTGTGTAGAACAGAGGAGCTGCCGCTTCCCTGTTCTTTCTTTACTAAGAATCTGTTAATTGGGATAATAAAAAAGAAAAAACTTCAAGTCCAACAAAATAGCGATACTGATGTATTTACATTGTGTTTCCTACTTTAGAGGGGAAATACAAAGCAGATAACAAGGTTGCTAATGACATTATTTGCGCAAAAAAAGAAAGCTCATTTTTGCTTCCCAAAAAGGACTTGAGTGATTCATTGTATGACTTGACAGAGGTTTCTTTTAGAAGCCTTAGAATGAAACACGAATATGAAATTTTTTCTTTTTTTAGAGAAGGGCTTTGAATAACTCCTTATTCTAAATTCTAATTAACAGATTTCTTTATTATTTAAGGAGGGTATGATATGAAGAAAAAAATGCAGTTGCTAATGAGTTGGCTGTTATTTCTGGTAATGACGCTCAATTTGCTTTCTCCCCCCAGGGAGGTGTATGCTGCACTCAACGTAGAACCATTGACTGATTTTACATCCCAAGTGCGCCAAAGCGGGGTTGAAATTCAAGAAGGGGGTACATTGAAAAACGACGAATCCATTTCAGTTGAGATTTCCTTTGGGGTACCGGTTCTAGGGGATGAACCCGAGCCAGCCAACCCCGTTCAAAAAGGGGATAGTATAAGTATTGAGCTGAGTGAATCTTTCAAGTTGATTTCCAGCCACAATATCCCTTTAAAAATGGGGGACATTTTGGTTGGGCATGTGAATTTCACCACGGATCCTTCCACCCAAATGGTGGTAGCCAATGTTATCTTTGATGGAGATGATGAAGTTTTTGATGGAACATCTAATACAGTAAAATGTAGATTCGAAGCTAGCTTTGAATATGATGGCAGTGGCCAGGCGGGGGAGGAAGGAGATCACGTTGTTTCAATGCTTGAAAAAACGTTTACCGTTCATATTCCACCCGCTGAGATTTTTTATGAAGTAACAAAGTCAGGAAATCTTGACTTACAAAGTAAAACCATCCAATGGACCGTTGACTTGTCAGCTAAACAAGGTGGGGCGGATATTAGTTTAGAGGGCTACCAATTCTTTGATGACCTGAGCACAGTTGGGGAATACATACCCAACTCATTTACAGTGGATGGTGTCTCGGATACACCAATCATAGAAGGGGACTCCATACGATACAGTTTCCCGGGAAATGCTCAAAGCCCTCAAACAATAACTTTTGAGACTGCAATCCCTGATAACCTCTATTATTCTTCTGATTCGCAAAGCATAGTGAATCGGGCACAACTTCAGGATAGCATGAATACTGTCCTTGCGGAAGATGAGTATCCAGTTTCTTTTACTCCTCAATGGATAGAAAAAGAAGGAGCCCCCAGCGACTCTGGAAGCTCAGGGGTTTATGATCCAAAGAATCGTACAATCACTTGGACCATTACTGCCAATCATATGGAGGCTACATTAAACAATGTGGTAATCACAGATGTACTGCCAAATGGATTGACGTTCCAATCTGCGAACTTGAAAACTTGGGATGGCACAGGATGGCAAGATTGGACAGCGATTAGTCCTAATGAAGCTGGAGAGTATGAACTTGGAACGATTGATTCAAAAATACTTCTAACCATTGTAACTAGTGTTCCTGATGATGACTATACAACGGGCACAAAATCCTTCAAGAATTCTGCCAAAATTCGCTGGGATGGTTCCCCTGGTGAGATAGCAACAGATCCTATTGAGGTTGGAATTGGCTACAATGCCATTGGAAAGTCAGGGGTTACTAACACATCAACCCGTAGCGTAAAATGGACTGTTACCGTTGATACTAGAACACAGGCTATTCCAGACTTAAAGGTGTATGATCTTCTGGTTTATGGGGATAGAACAAGTGGCTTCCATTACTCCCAGACCACAGGGCTTCCTGCAGGCATTGAAAATGAACTTTATCCTCAATTCGATCAAAAATATATCGATGGTTCTTTCAGTGGTACAGGATTAAATATAACAGTTCATCCCGTTATTCAAGATGGGAAGGTAGTAGCTGATCTATTGGAAATTACCGGGTTTAAAAACGATAGTTTGAACACTTTTACATTTGATACTATGGTTGTAAACCCAGATGTTTTTGCAGGAAATAAAACATCAGATGTTTGGAATGTTGCCAGCCTTTACAGTGCAAATACTAAGCTAAACGAAGCTACTGATCGAGTTGATTACACAAGTAAATTACTATCCAAAGAAATGTTAGACAGCAGTGCGACTTCTAATCCCGCCGCTGGTGTAAACAGCGCTATCACCAAGAATGCTAATGAAGGATTCAATTATGTGGATAAGTCGGTTATTTTCCGTTTGAGCATTAATGCTGATGGTTTCGATTTGACTAATATGACAAATGCTTTAGGCCAAAGTTTAGGGGCAGCCACTGTAACAGATACCTTGCCTGAAGGCTGGGAATTTGAGGAGATTATCCCAGGTTCTAACTTCCTAATTTTCGAGGGAACGAGTGGTTCTAGTAGAACGGTCCAAGGGGTTGATTCCATTGCAGATACAGTGGTAGGCTTGAATGCTAGTATTAGTGGAAGAGAAGCTACCTTTACCTTTGATACACTGGACAAGCCTTATGTGATACTACTTAAGGCGAAACCTACTAGCGAAACTGTGTCTGAATATTTTAACGCAAACAAAACCACAACTGTGCGGAATAATTTGAAATTAAGCACCGCAAATTGGACACCAGGCGTGTCAAGTTATCAAGATGTGACGATTCGTAGCAAGCTGTTAGAAAAAACGTTAGATAAACCACATGCTGGTGAATTACTTTGGACAGTGGATTATAAGGCATATGACCTTCCTCAGGGTTGCACCAAGCTGAATGATACCCTTCCAGCAGGTATTGATCTTCGGTTGGATTCCAAAGGCGAACTAATTCTATCGGACAACAATATTTCTATTCACGAATTGACATTAAAGGCAGATGGAAGCTATGTACTGGGTAATGAGGTAGCCTTAGTCAATAATGGAAATGTTTTGTATGATAATGCATCAAGAGTTTTGACTTTCCGCATTCCAGATAGTACGAAGTCATATCGTTTTAGCTATATTACAGATATTACTGGAGACCCGGGAACCATATCCAATACAGTGTCTTTACATAGTGGAGATGGTAAGCAGGAACAGACCGGCCACCCTTATGTGATTACAACTGCAGATGGCGAAGCTACGCTGCAAAGGAATGGCTGGATTATTATTACAAAAGAAGATGGCAGTGGGGCAACCCTTTCAGGTGCTGAATTTACATTATTTGCATCAGATGGAAAAACGGTAATTCGAAAAGGCATTACTGGTAGCAATGGTACCCTCAGGTTTAGAGTAATTCCTGATGGAAACTATATTCTTAAGGAAACAATGGCTCCACTGGGTTACACCAAAGATAATAAGACCCATACACTTTCTGTTACTACCACGGGCTCCACAGTCGTTTCCTCTATTAATGGAAAGACAGGAAAAGGTTCTAATGCCATTACAGTACAAAATTATTTGGCGGGCATTGCCGGTGATTTGACGATAACGAAAACCGTGGCCGGAAATGCCGCTGATAAAACCAAAAAGTTTGACTTTACCGTAACCTTTGTTGGTGCCAACGGCACATATAACTACATCGGCAGCGGTGTGCCTGACGGGACAATAAAAAGTGGAGACACAGTATCCCTTGCCCACGGTGAGAGTATTACGATTATGAAATTGCCTAAGGATATTTCTTATACTGTAAGGGAAGCTGATTACTCTAATGAAGACTATTCTACTACCACTACGGGAGATAAAGGCACAATTTTGGCTGACACCGTACAGACTGCATCTTTTGTAAATACAAAAAGTGCGGGTTCCTTGACCATTGTGAAATCAGTGACTGGAAATGCTGCTGATAAAACCAAAAAGTTTGACTTTACCGTAACTTTTGTTGGTGCCAACGGAACATATGACTATATCGGTAGTGGTGTACCCAATGGAACAATAAAAAGTGGAGATAGGATATCCCTTGCCCACGGTGAGAGTATTACGATTATGAAATTACCTAAGGGTATTTCTTATACCGTTAGTGAGGCTGATTACTCTAGTGAAGACTATTCTACTACCAGCACAGGAGAAAAAGGTACTATTTTGGCTGACTCCCCACAGACTGCATCTTTTGTGAATGGGAAAAATAAAAAACCTACAGGTGGTGGTTCGGGTGGTGGCTCCACTGGAGAGCTTACAATCAGCAAAACTGTAGTAGGTGCTGGGAAAGATATGGACAAAAAATTTAAATTTAATGTTACGTTTAAAGGATCTTCAGACTCTTATCAGTACACAGGAAATGGTGTATCCGGTGGTACAATTCAGAGCGGTGACACAATTTCTCTTGCCCACGGTGAGAGTATCACAATTACTGGTTTACCAGAAAACTTAGAATACCAAGTAAAAGAGATTATGGACTCCGCTCAAGGATATTCCGTTGAAAGTACGGGGGAAAGTGGTACGATTTCCTCTAAAAAAGATCGAACCGCTGCCTTTACAAATACTAAGATAGCGGAATCTACAGGCAGTTTAAGGATCAAAAAGAAGGTTACTGGTGAAGGTGGAGACTTATCACAAAAATTTGATTTCCGAGTTACTTTTGATGGTGCATCAGAAGCATACCCTTATACTGGCGATAGGAATGGTACACTGAGAAGTGGAGATATGATTTCCCTTGCTCATGGTGAGAGTATCACGATAACAGGATTACCCGAAGGCACCAAATATTCTGTAACAGAGGCAGACTATACAGAACAGGGATATTATCCTTCAGCAACTGGAGCCAAGGGCACTGTTTCCGTAAATCGTGTGCAGGAGGCATCCTTTAACAATAGATGGAGCGAAACACCTATAGAGTCAGAGATACCAATGGAACCTGAGATACCTAAGGGCCCTGAAGTGCCAACAGATCCAAATAAACCAACGGATCCTAAAGCACCGGCAGAAGGGGAAACATTGGAAAACATTGGAGATGGTGGTGTTCCCACTGGTTTTATGGAAGACGATGGAAGAAAGGATATGCCAAAGACAGGTGATAATCAAGTGGGTAACTTTGGGAGACAAGGCTTAGTTCTTTTCTCACTTGCTCTTGCGGCTATTTCTACTTCTTATTACGTGATACGCAAAAAACAATCTTAACTTTAAATTCATGAGGTGAGCCGGCAGGGACGAACAACTCCCTGTCGGTTTTTTATAAAGAGGTGATTGGGTTGAAAGACAAAAAAAAGCAAAAATTACTTTTGATACTTCGTATGCTAATGGTCCTTTGTATACTGGGCATTCTTTATTCGGCTTTGATTCTCTTTTTAGATAATCAAGAATACTGCCACGGAAAAGATACTTACGAAAAAGTGCGTCTTGCTAAAATTCCCTCACAACCTGTTTTAAATGAAGAGATTGAACAGTCAAATGACCCTCTTGAATCCATTGATTTCTCTGCTCTAAAGGAAATGAATCAGGATGTGGTGGGTTGGATTAGAGCGGAGGGAGGGGAAATAGACTATCCTGTTGTAAAAGGAACAGATAATGATTACTATCTCCGCCATCTATTTACAGGAGAAAGTAATAAACTAGGGACTATTTTTATGGATTACCGTAACACTGGAGACTATACTGACGGGAACACAATCATATACGGACACAACATGGAAAACGGTTCTATGTTTGCCTCCATACTAAAGTATAAAGATCAAAGCTACTACGAGAAAGTTCCTTCCATGTCCCTTTATACCCTTCATGAAACCTATCAGATTGAGTTTTTTGCAGGTATTGTCGTTGATGGGAATTACGAGTCTATACCCTTCAATTTTAAAGATTCTGATGATTTTCAAGGCTACATAAATATGATTAAAGAAAACTCAACTTTTGAATCTAAAACAGTTGTAGAAGCAGAGGATAAGCTTATTACATTGTGCACCTGTTCTTATGAGTTTGATAATGCAAGGTACGCATTGTTCGGAAAGCTAACCCTTGTAGAGTAAAGCTATTTGGCATCCTAGTTTTTTGAATTTGGTATTTTGCAAGGAATGTGGATAAATAAAACCGCTCCTCATGTGGAAGTATGTTTTTTGCAATGACAATCTTTGAATCATACAATTTTTGACTAGAAAAATTAAATTCTACCTGTTTTGCATAAAATAACTTAACATTTATATCTGCATTAGAAAAGAGGCTAGATTTCATTAATGAAAAACCAACCTCTTTTTTAACACATTTTAAAGCAACTTTTTGTTTATTTGAGTAATGATATTGTGAATTTAATTCACACTAGAGACAATAATTAGAAGTAGAATTGCATTGGGGTGAGAAGGGAAGCATAATCTTTGTTTGGCTCAACTGCATTATAAATGCTCCATGCTTTTATTATCGACAATCAGATGACATAGTCATCACCAGGTCGATAGGTTGCCATTAAGTCTGCAATGGTAATTCCATCCAAATATTCACCAATCAGTTTATCCAGACCTTGCCACATGGATAACGTAGGGCAATGATGGGTACGAAGGCACTGTTCGGCACTCTCTTCAAGACAAGCAACTGGTGCAAGACTGCCTTCTGTCAGGCGTAAAATACTACCCACGGTATATGCATCAGGCGTTCTACTCAGACGGTATCCACCACCTTTTCCTCTTTGTCCAATTAAAAACTTCTCACGAACCAATGATTTTAAAATAATTTCTAGATATTTTTCAGAGATGTCCTGTCGCCTCGCAATTTCTTTCAAAGGGACATAATCTCCCGGGTGTTCTGCTAAGTCTATCATTACCCGCAATGCGTATCTTCCTTTTGTTGAAATCATCATAATAAATCCCTCCATACATAAACCTATTATACAACAGGGTAAATAGGATGGCAAATGGTTTATTTCATAACATGATTTTGCTATTCTTAAGATACAAGTTTTGGGTTATTTTGCATTTGACGATAAATAAGCAATCTCATGTATTTAAGAGGTCATACACAGAGAATACTGGTTAGGTAGAGACAAGGAGATGAGGGAAGAGAGTGGGTTGGGAGTATAGAAACAAGGTATTCATAACCGATCAAGGATTCATCTGTGTGACTTTGTTCCATACATCTACAATTATTTTGGTTATACTAAAAAGAATAAGTGGAGCATTTTCATTGAAGATTGTTGTGTTATCCCTTTTATGTGCCTTACGACAGTATGTATATTACTTGTATAACAAATTGTAGTTGAGGATGGGGAGTTTGTATTTCAGCTCATTGTTATGCTTGAATGGGAAAAAAAAGAGTTGGAGGGAATCTTATGAAAGAAGTGGTATTTCAGAGCCAAGGTATGTCTTGTTTTACTTGTGAGAAAAGAATTAAGACAGCTACATTATATTTGGATGGTGTATTATCCTGTGAAGCAAATTGTGTGAACGGGCAGATTTTTTGTGAGTATGATGAGAATATTGTTACGAAAGAAGAAATAGCCAAACGCTTACAGGAAATGGGATATGAAGTGATTGAAAGCTAGATAAAAAAGTTGAATTATTGTAGGAACGCTTGTATTCGATTTTTAAAGTTTTTATGAACGGCGAGAATTGGATTCAAGATATCTTTATTTTGTAAAAATTATTTAGTTAGCTAATTATTTTGTTTGCTAATTCATTGAAAATATAGTATAGTGATTTTAGATAATATATCTAACTGTGAGAGGATTCTCAAGCGGAAAGATAAACCATACGTATCGTGCTGAATTCTATAGGTGTTTCCTTGGAATAAGGCGGTATCATCATACAAACTCAGTTTCTTTTTGCCCTACCTGCATGATGATGATTGTTATTTTGCAGGCAGGGTTTTTTTATGTTTAAAGGAGGATTATTATGGAAAACAGAATCGCTATCATTGGTATTATTGTGGAAAACAACGAAGCCGCTAAAGATGTAAATGAGGTACTTCATACGTATAACGAAGCCATAATCGGAAGGATGGGCCTTCCTTATAAGAGCAGGAAAATTGGTGTTATCAGCATCATTGTAGACGCTGACAACAATACCATCAACACCCTCTCTGGTAAATTGGGAATGATTCGGGGTATTAATGTAAAAACAATGTACGCAAAGGTGAATGGAGATAATGAATAAACTTTTGACTAGAATACAATCGGGTATTTTGCCTTCTCAGGAAGAACTTGTATACCTTCTGTCCCAGGATGATTTTTCTGAGATTTATGCTCTGGCTGATAGGGTTCGATTCGAAAATCATGGTGACATCATTAATGTACGAGCAATACTGGAGTTTTCTAACTATTGCAAAAGGCGTTGCAGATACTGCGGCTTGAATGCTGAAAACAAAAAAGTCTTTCGTTACCGTATGATGCCCCATGAAATTGTGCAGGTTTCTGTAAGAGCTTGGGATGCAGGTTACAAAACCATCGTCCTACAGTCTGGGGAGGATTCTTGGTATACGGCAGAAATATTGGGTGATATTGTAAAAAAAATAAAGGCTCAAACGGAGATGGCTATTACTCTAAGTTGCGGTGAGCTGAAAGATGAAAGTTTCGCTTATTTGCGTGAATGCGGGGCAGATCGTTATCTGCTAAAGCATGAAACCGCCGATGAGGATATTTATGCATCTTTACATCCCTGTGGTTCATTGGAAGAAAGATTACATGCGTTAAAAACAATAAAAACCCTTGGCTATGAAACGGGAAGCGGCTTTATGATTGGCCTTCCAGGACAAACGCTCTTTACCATTGCCAAGGACATTCTGACTCTGCACAGCATCCCTATAGATATGGCGGGGATTGGCCCTTTCATCTCTCACCCTGATACAACATTGGGTAGTATGCCAAACGGAAGCACAGAGCTGACAAAAAGAGCGGTAGCACTAACCAGGCTTTTGTTGCCAAAAGCAAATCTGCCTGCCACTACCTCCTTGGGTGTCATCAATGCATCGGAAAAAGACCATATTTTTTCCTGTGGTGCCAATATTATTATGCGGAAGGTGACCCCTCAAAAATACGAAGAACACTATAACATATATCCCTCAGAAATAAAGGTTAATGATATCTTGGAAGAGAGAAAAATTCTTGAAAAACAGATTAAAAGCCTAGGGAGGGTTCCAGTATAAAAACAGAAAGGAAATGTAACATGTATAACCCTAAGTCTGCGGTAGCAGAAGAATTTATCAACGATCAAGAAATATTGAATACCATTGAATATGCAAAGGAAAATAAAAATAATGTTGAACTGATAGAAAAAATTCTAGAAAAGGCTTCTAAAATGAATGGCTTGGAGCATAGAGAAGCGGCAGTATTGTTGGAATGCGATGATCCTCGTGTCTTGGAAAGGATATATGCCCTTGCAAAGAAAATCAAGGAGCGAATTTATGGAAGAAGGATTGTGCTTTTTGCACCCCTTTATCTATCCAATTACTGCGTCAATGGCTGTGTATACTGTCCTTATCACCAAAAAAATACAACCATCTGCAGAAAACAGCTTTCCCAGGAGGAAATTGTGAAAGAGGTTAGGGCACTTCAGGATATGGGGCATAAAAGGTTAGCCTTGGAAACAGGGGAAGATCCACAGAAGTGTCCCATTGAGTATGTTTTAGAAAGCATCAAAACCATTTATGGCATTCACCACAAAAATGGGGCGATCCGCCGTGTGAATGTAAACATTGCCGCTACTACCGTGGAGAATTATAAAAAGCTTAGAGATGCAGGCATTGGTACATATATTCTCTTTCAGGAAACTTATCATAAAAAAACTTACGAAGAATTTCATCCCACGGGACCTAAGCACAATTATGCTTATCATACAGAAGCCATGGATCGAGCTATGGAAGCAGGGATTGATGATGTGGGTATTGGCGTATTGTTCGGACTTTACAAATACCGCTATGACTTCGTTGGTTTGCTGATGCACGCAGAACACTTGGAGGCAAAGTTTGGCGTAGGGCCACATACCATTAGTATTCCGAGAATTCGCCCTGCCGATGATATCGATGTAAATGAATTCCCCGATGCTATCGTGGATAGTCTGTTTAAAAAGATTGTTGCCCTTGTAAGGATTTTTGCACCCTATACAGGAATCATTATTTCCACCAGAGAATCTAAAAAATCTCGAAAAGAAGTATTGGAAATTGGTGTTTCACAAATTAGCGGTGGTTCCTCCACCAGTGTGGGTGGATATGACCACAAAGAAACTGCCAATGAAAACTCTGCCCAATTCGAAGTGGATGACAATAGGACTCTTGATGAAATTGTAAATTGGCTGTTGGAACTGGGGTATGTACCAAGCTTTTGTACTGCCTGTTATCGAGAGGGACGTACGGGTGATCGTTTTATGAGGTTAGCCAAGTCTGGCCAAATTGTAAATGTGTGTCAACCAAACTCCTTGATGACGCTAAAAGAATATTTGCTGGATTATGCCTCCGTGGATACCTGCGAAAAGGGGGAAATGGTTATTGCAGATGAACTGGCACATATATCTAACGAAAAGGTGAAATCCTTGGCAGAGGATTATATTGATCAATTGGAGAACGGGAAAAGAGATTTCCGATTTTAAGATTAGGGAGTTCGCCCCCTTTTTAGATGGAGGTACTTCCCTGATTTTGAGCATAAAGGGTTTTCTAATGCCCATCTAAATATAAATAATTTTGTGTAACAATACAACCAATGGTTTTCTACTACAAAGGAGGTTAAGATACACATTGAACCTTAATGAAAGCCCCAGAGGGAATCGAATTCATATCGGACTTTTCGGACGTACCAATTCAGGGAAGTCTTCCATCATGAATGCATTGACTGGGCAGAAAGTTGCTCTTGTTTCTGAATATAAAGGCACTACCACTGACCCAGTATACAAGGCAATTGAGCTACATCCCATTGGGCCATGTGTCATTATCGATACTGCTGGATTTGACGATGAAAGCCTTCTGGGGGCACATCGGGTGGAGGCCACGAAAAAGGTATTAGACAAGACGGACATTGCTTTGGTTTTACTCACCAATGAAGATATTTTACAGGAAAAGAAATGGATTAATTTGCTGCAAGAAAAAAATATCCCTATCATCCCAATCATTAACAAAGTTGATGTCATCCTTGATGTAGATTCCCTTTCTACAAAAATCAAGAAAGAAACCTCTCTGAATCCTATTCAAGTGAGTGCCAAGGAACAAATCAACCTAGATAAAATTCGTGAGGCAATCGGGGAAATAGCAGGATCTTTTATTGAGCCGTCTATTTGTGCACATTTGGTAAAGGATGGGGATGTGGTGCTTTTGGTCATGCCTCAAGATATACAGGCACCAAAGGGTAGGCTGATTCTTCCCCAAGTACAGACCATAAGGGATCTTTTAGATAATAAATGCATCGTTTTATCTGTAACGGCGGATAAAGTGTCTACTACATTAGAAAAACTAAAGGCGCCACCCCAATTAATCATCACCGATTCACAGGTGTTTCCTGAGGTTTATGCTATCAAGCCCAAAGAGAGTAGACTTACTTCATTCTCCGTCCTTTTTTCTCGTTACAAGGGGGATATTGATGCATTTACCCAAGGGGCTTATTGGTTAGATTCATTAAAAGCGGGAGATAAGGTGCTGATAGCTGAGGCCTGCAGCCACAATCCTTTGGACGGGGATATCGGTAGAGTCAAGCTGCCTGCAATGATACATAAAAAAATTCATCCTGACATCACAGTCGAAGTTGTATCTGGAAATGACTTTCCCGAGAATCTAACACCTTACACCCTTATCATTCACTGCGGAAGTTGTATGTTTAACCGCAAGCATGTACTCTCCCGTATAGAACAGGCAAAGGCGCAGCATATCCCCATTACCAATTATGGCATTGCAATCGCTCACATGAATGGAATTTTAGATAAGATAGAGAAGTAATATAAAGGCAGTGTACCCTTAGCCATTGCAGAAATTCTGTTTTGGGATGCAAAACAAGAGCTTTAAAACAACTTAATCAATGTTAAAGCTGTATAAGCCATTCATAATTTATGTTGAAATGGGGGCTGGAAGTCTATCTTAAAACGGAGTATCTTATAGAGATGCTCCGTTTTTTACGGTGAGAAGGAATTCGCCCAGTTAGGGCGGTTTTTTAATGATGAGTTTAGAGTATAAGAGAAGATTTAAGTGAACGGCATCCGATCAGCGTGAATGCACCTTCAAATTGAATCTGTGCATTTTTGTGAGAACGTAGCCTATTGCTTTTATCTATGGCGAGAAAGGAGAGGTTCTTCTGAATATTTTTAGTCTTTATTTTAAGAACCACCTTGCTATTCAAATCGAAAAAATTTATAATAATAGAAAAACCTTCCAATAAATAGGAGGGGTAAGGTCAATAATGTCCTCTATGACGTCAAAGAGTTGTCTTAATGGTAGTAAAAATATTACATGTAGGTGATGATAAAATGAAAATGCGAGAAGAGTATACATGCCCTTTGGAACTCACCCATGATATTACAAAAGGAAAATGGAAACCGATTATTCTGTGGCAACTGGGCAAAGGTGTGAAGTCATTAGCTCAGCTTGAACAAGAAATTAAAGGTATCAACCAGAAAATGCTGCTGGAGCAACTTGGCCAACTCTGTGATTATCACTTGGTAGATAAAAAATCCTTTGAAGGATATCCGCTAAAAGTAGAATATTCTTTGACCAACCAAGGTGTAAAGCTTCTAGAAGCAGTTGCGATTATGCAAAGTGTAGGAATAGAACTTATGAAAGAAAATGGCATGGAAGATACTTTAAAGGCCAAAGGCTTTCTTGATTAGCTTATACCCACAAAAAAGTGGGTAGTTTACTGTGGGGTCTTCATGGATTATGATAATAAAATAATTCTATGTTTATGGGAGGTAATTATATGTTAAGAAATGCAGAAGAAACCATAGGAAAACTGATTGAGAAGCAAAGTGTTTCCTTTATCAGCTCCGTTGATCAAGACAATTATCCAAATACAAAAGCAATGCTGCCACCAAGAAAGCGAGAGGGTATCAAGGTGTTTTATTTTACAACGAATACTTCTTCCATGCGTGTGGCTCAATTCCGTACCAACGCAAAGGCGTGTATTTATTTTTGTGATAATGAATCTTTTCGTGGAGTCATGTTAAAGGGAACCATGGAAGTTTTGGAGGACGAAGAGAGCAAAAAAATGATTTGGCAAGATGGTGATACTATGTACTATTCGAAAGGAGTGGCGGATCCTGATTATTGTGTTTTAAAATTTATTTCCAAAAGTGGAAGGTACTACACGAACTTCAGCTCACAGGATTTTAATATTGAGTGACACATTTTCCGGTAAACCTTTTTTTGTTTCTATACTCCTTTTAAGATATTTATAATATTACTAAATTATTATCTTCATGTGTAAAGTTCACTGACTGGGGATGTGTCCTCCACCAAGGAAAGAAAAAGGCTATGTATTACATCTTTCTTTATTGCTGAAAAGGCAAGAATATTTAGCTAGTTGGAGAGTTAGAGATTTGATGATAAAGGAATATCTAAAGTGGATATTTTAGCAAAGATTACCTTAGAGGAATTTAGGAATCTAAGAGAATATCCGACCGCAGTTTCGAAGGGGATGCAATTTAAAAGGATTCAATCACTTGGAGATAGTATAGTAAAGTAAAGAAAACTCAAAAGAATTGGTTCACAGAGCGAAAGGAGAATTCAAATGAAAAAATGGTTTACTGTCGATCACATTGATGCTGATACTCATATTATCAGTGAGTATCGCCATTGGGAAGAAACCCACTGCTACCTGCTTGAAGGTCAGGAACGATGTTTACTCATTGACACAGGCTTGGGTATTTCTAATATTTCTGAAGAAGTGCAAAAACTGACATCGAAACCCGTAGCTGTTGTGGCAACACACATTCACTGGGATCATATGGGTGGACATAAGTATTATCCTGATTTTTATGCCCATGAGGCAGAGTTAAACTGGTTGCTGGGAGAGTTTCCCCTGACGATAGATGTGATCCGAGATATGGTAATCGATCGATGCGATCTACCAGAGGGTTATGATGTGAGTTCTTATGAATTCTTTCAGGGAACACCTACAAGGACACTGCAAAACGGTGATGAAATAGACTTAGGCGGACGTGTGGTCACTGTACTACATACACCGGGACACTCCCCTGGACATCTGTGTTTTTGGGAACCTCAGCTTGGGTATTTGTATACTGGAGATCTTGTTTACAAAGACACCTTGTTTTCCTACTATCCCTCCACAGACCCACAAGCGTATCTTACATCCCTTGAGACGATTGCGGAACTTCCTGTAAAAAGAGTATTTCCAGCTCACCACAGTTTGGATATTCACCCGGAAATTCTAAGCCGTATGCGTGATGCTTTTCGCCAGTTGAAAGGGGAGGGCAAGTTACACCATGGTAGCGGCACCTTTGATTACGGCGATTGGGCTGTATGGCTTTAATCTAAAAATCATGATAACTTAATTTCTAGGCAGGAATTCATTATAGGGGATTGCTTGAAAGGGACACATAGATGAAAGGTGTCTTGAATCCAAATTTTGAGTAATCAATCCATGTTATAAGTATATAGTTTTTCATAGAAACCGTATTACTTATAATAGAATCGTTTCGTATAGCCTTTTGTTTCATTTACTTGAGCAAAGGGCTATTTTTATTGATGTTTTTCAATAGAAAGTGAAGTAGTAACTTTAAACATTTCGTCATGGGCAATAAAAGAGTGGTGTCAGTAAAAAGGCTTTATGTACACTTCACTATTGTTCCAGCAAAAACCAATTCTCGGGATAAATCTTACCGACTTTCTTCCATCCTATCATTAGTTTTCTTTTCACATATTGGGAAAGTAATATATCCATTCCTTATTTTTGTGGTTTTATAACAATTTAATCACTTAAGCCAGTGGGAAGGCCATTGGGCTGGGGGATGAAAAGTGAAATTAGAAAATTACCACAAATAAAAAAAACCACTTGACTCTGACACGGTGTCAGGTGTTAGGGTCGTTTCTGAAGGAGGGATAAAAATGGATTTTTCGTGTTATTCAAAACAGAGTAAGATAACGGATCCTCGACAATTTATAAGTATGTACAAAGATTTACCTGATTCCCCAAGGGAGTTGCTACGAGTGGTGCAGGGGTTAGTGATTCATGGTGATCAAGGTAAGTTATATGGCGTTACCTTCGGCAAGCGTCAAATGGCTGAGGAGTTATTGCGTACCATACCGGAAATGCTAGAGAAGGTACTAGACATTGACAGTGGTACGCTGACATCAACTCGGCCGCCACACTTGCGTTTGGTTGGCATGTGTAGAGATTATGCACTGCTTTTGTTGTCTTTTCTACGACACAAAGGGATTCCCGCTCGCCTTCGTGTAGGATTTGCTGATTACTTTCAAAGTGAACTGAAGTATGAAGATCATTGGATTATTGAATACTATCACCTACAGGAGCATCGCTGGGTACGGGTAGATGCACAGCTGGACGGAATCCAGAAGGCACATTATGGAATAACGTTTGATACAGAGGATATGCCTTGGGAAGGGGGATATCTGCTGGGAGGGCAAGCATGGACGTTGTGTAGAAGGGGTGAAAGGCATCCAGAAGATTTTGGCTACAACAAAAACTGGAAGGGTTGGCATTCCCTCAAAGGGAATTTACTACATGATTTCAATAGTCTCCTTGGCATGGAACTGTTGCCATGGGATTTATGGACAGAGCTTAGCACAAAAAAATATAGTAATCTTAGTAGATATGAAAAAGATTTGCTAGATGAGATGGCAATGCTAACGTCCAACCCCAATATCTCTGAGAAAGACCTTTTAGTCCTCTTTAATCGCCTGCCTAAGGAGTATATGGAAGCGATACAATCGAAGTTCAAACTGCTGTATGCTCTGGAAGAAACAGACTACGGAATCCGAATTTGTTGGAACCAAAGTTTCCTGTTTTACAAGGGTGGGAAAAGCCAAACGTTGCTGTGTCTGCACAAGAAGAGGATGCCTTAATCTGTTTGAAAGGTTGTCGGCAAAACAATTTAAAAAATATTGATGTAACCATACCAAAAGGAAAACTGACGGTAATTACAGGCGTGAGCGGTAGCGGCAAGTCCTCTTTAGCCTTTGATACTATTTATGCCGAAGGGAAGCGTCGGTATCTAGATAATATGTCCAATGCTGCTAAAATGCAGGAGCAAATTGAGAAGCCTGACTTTGATACCTTACAGGGGCTAACGCCCACCATTGCAATTGAGCAGAAAAAGGGAAGTCAAAATCCTCGTTCCACAGTTGGTACCCTGACGGGTATTTTGGATCAGCTACGAATGTTGTATGTGTCAATAGGGATTCCCCATTGCCCCTACTGTGGTATCCCTGTTCACAAAGACAGTAAAAACAAAAATCGATGTGGTGCTTGTAACACTCTGTTTCAGAGGCTAACCGTATCAACATTTAATGCCAATGCCCATGTGGGAGCATGCCATACATGCAATGGACTAGGGATATTATACGAAGTCAACCCTGATTCCATTGTGGTTAACGACAGCCTATCCGTATTAGATGGTGCCACCGCATACTTTGGCAAGTTACGAGGGAAAAAGCCAACAGGGAACTGGATGGTCGGGGAACTTTTTGCCATTGCCAAGGATATGAATATCAATTTAGATGAACCATGGAAAGACCTGCCTGATGGGTTTAAACAGGCCGTTCTTTATGGCACAGGAGATAAAATTTATAACTTTAAGTATAACTCGGGAGGGCGGGATACGGAAATAAACCGCCCTGCGGCAGGAGCCGTTTCCCATATTCAGCGGTTGTTTCGGGAATCTAAGTCAGACGATAATGCCCAGAGGCAATACATGAGAGAAGTGCCTTGTCCTACCTGTAACGGAGAATTATTATGCCACGAGGCTCGTTACACCACAATCCTGGGATACCGCTTACCGGAACTTACGAAGATGTCTATTGATGTGTTGTGGGATTGGCTGTGTAGCTTGGAGGAAGTACTTTCCCAAGAGCAAAAAAATAAAGCAGCCCAAGTGCTGGGAGAAATTGAGAGTAGAATTTCAAACCTTTTGCAAGTTGGCTTATCATACCTTACGTTGAGCCGAACAGCCCCAACCCTTTCAGGGGGTGAATTACAACGAGTACGGCTATCCAGCCAGCTTGGCAGTGAATTAATTGGGCTTACCTATATTCTTGACGAGCCTTCCATAGGATTACACCCACGGGATCATCACCTGATGATTGACACCATCAAACACTTAAGGGATAAAGGAAATACGGTCATTGTTGTGGAGCATGACAAAGAAACCATGCTAAGCGCTGACTACATCATAGATGTGGGGCCTAGTGCTGGAACCCATGGTGGGGAAATTGTGGCGGCAGGAAGTGTGGAGGACATAAAAAATAATTCAAAGTCAGCTACGGGACGTTTTCTCAAAGAGTGTACTATATATGAGCCATCCAATCAAAAAACACCCCGTGAATGGATGATTCTAAGGGGTTGCGTTGGAAACAATCTGAAAAACATCAGCCCTCGTTTCCCCCTTCATGTAATGTGCTGTATTACAGGGGTAAGTGGATCAGGGAAAAGCTCCCTGGTTTTTGGAACCCTAATTCCTGCACTAGATGAAGCATTAAATCATCACAGAACTGCAGAGGCAAAAAGGTATCAAACCTTAGAGGGCTATGAAAAAATAGATGGATTCGTCCAAATGGATCAAAGCCCTATTGGTAAATCATCACGTTCCATCCCCGCAACCTACATTGGCGTTTTTGACCACATCCGTTCTTTGTATGCTAAGCAGCCCAAAGCAGTGGCGAAGGGCTATAATGAAAGTCATTTTAGTTTTAATGCTAAGGTGGGTCAATGCCCTGTTTGTGAGGGGCAGGGGCAAGTTAAAATTGCTTTTCAGTATATGGCGGATCATTATGTTACTTGCCCTGAATGTAAAGGAAAACGCTATCAAGAAGGCATACTGGAAGTGTTGTACAATGGAAAAAGCATTGCCGATGTTCTGGCTATGGATATATCAGAAGCAATACCGTTCTTTGCAGGCATACCGGAAATCGTGGACAAATTATCTCTTATGGATGAGGTGGGGTTATCTTATCTAAAGCTGGGACAGAGCACAGTTACCCTTAGTGGCGGTGAGGCACAAAGGCTAAAGCTGTCAAAAGAGCTAAGCGGAAAGCAGAAAAAGCATATGGTGTATATTTTGGATGAGCCAACTACGGGGTTGCATTTTCAAGATATTGAGAAGTTGTTGCTTATTTTCCGCAAGCTGGTAGATGCAGGACACTCGCTGTATATTATTGAACACAATATGGACATCGCACGTGCCTCGGATTGGATTATAGATATCGGGCCAGAAGGGGGAAGTTCTGGTGGTGAAATAGTTGCCGAAGGTAGTCCACAGGAAATTAGAAGGAATCCCGCCAGCGTTACTGGCAGATTTCTGTAAGGAGGAGAGCCATGAGAATATTTAAAAGGGGCACATGGCACTACAAGCTCTTGGCATATATGGTGAGCCAAGGTATTTCGCTCCTTGGGTCTTCCGTTGTGTCCTTAGCAATTATCTGGTATGTCACACTGGGAACGGGTTCCGGAAGTTTGATTGCAGGGGTTACTATCACAACCTTTCTGCCTCAAGCTTTGGTGATGCTCTATGGCGGGGTCCTTGCTGATCGTTATCCGCCAAAGGCGATTGTGATTATAAGCGATTCTTTAATCGCTCTTTTTACGTTAGTGTTAGCAATTTTTTTCATTATTGATATCGACAGCATAGGCTGGGTATTCTTCTTTAACACATTGCGTTCCTTTGGAACAGGGATACAGCTTCCTGCTTCAAAAAGTATATTGCCATTGATTGTTCCTAGCGAACAATTAATGAAAGCAAACAGCATTAATACTGGTGTATGGAGCGTCATTCAATTAGTATCTCCGGGGCTTGGCGGCCTCGTGATGAGTTTAATGGACTTGCAGTATGTTTTTTTCATTGACGTATTGACTGCTGTAATCAGTATCATCTTTTTATCTACGATTATTGTGCCATCCTGCCAGATAGGGCATTGCCATGAAAATACAAAAGAAGGGCTAAAACAAGGGTTTCGCTATATCATGGAATCAAAAATATTACGCAGTTGTATTCTGTTGTATACGGTTTTTCAGTTTTTGGTGGTTCCTGCCTCCCAACTTACACCGTTGCTGGCATCTAAAAATGTGGGTAATGAGGTTTGGATACTTAGTGTGGTAGAAACTGCGTTTTCCGTAGGAGCATTGTCCGTCAGTCTCTTTATGGCATATCGGGAGCTTCACATGAAGCATTTCAAGCTAATTGGGCTATCATCAATCATTTTTGGAATAACAATGATACTATTATTACCTGCCAAGGGTATTGTGGTGTTTGCAGCAATGATGCTTATAATGGGTATCGGCAGCCCTTTATATTATATTCCTCTTATCACCCACATACAGGAGAGTACGGAAGATGCTTTTATGGGGCGAACCTTTTCTTATGTGGACTTATTTTCTTCATTGGCTATACCCCTTGGTATGATGATATTTGGCCCATTGGCAAATTTCAGTATACTGCTGCCATTTTTAATTCCAGGTGTCTTACTAGTTTTTCTGGGAGTTTGGGTTCGTATGAAGATGTAAAAAAAGGGCTTGCCCAAAGGGGCAGCCCATATTTATAATCATATTTCCAGCAGGGGAATTTGTATTTCTGTCAAGTATTCTTCTGGGTTTTGCGTATCCTCATGGTCAATAATCGTGACCTGACGAGAGGTGATACCCATGGTATATGGCTGGTTTTTATCAAGCCAATCTACAAAAGAGCAGTAAGCATCAGCAATATTCTCATATGGGCCATAAACCATCATACAAGCCATTTTATCAATGCCGTCTAACGTGCGATATGTGAAAGCATCCTGATTCCTACCTAATTTCTTCACAACAAGGCATACTTCAATATCTACATAAGAATCCAAATGTTCATCATCATGATAGATTGCAACATTATTGTGGCTGCCTTTTTCAAATTCAATATGTTCTTTATGGACAAAATCCATAAGCTCACGCCAAAGTTCACCCTCATCAAAATGGCTAGCAACCTTACGGCGAAGGGATAGAACGTCGTAGGAAGGAATTGCTTTTATAGTTACATTATAATATTGGTCGAATTTATTTCTCTTAATATGTGTGATAGCAGATTGAATCTGCGCAATTCGTTTTTTCTCCATTTCAATAACTTCTTCGATATCAAGAATCTTGTCATGAAGTCTCTGAGTTAGGTAAGTACCATTCCAATTTTGCAATAATTCCATCGTTTCAGCAACCCCAAAATTGAGATCACGCAGGAGTACGATTTTTTGCAACTCAGGCACCTGGTCAGCCCTGTACATCCGGTAGCCTGTTGAAGGGTCTACGTAAGACGGTTTTAGCAATCCTTGTGTATCATAATAGCGCAACATTCGTACGGAAACATGGGTAAGCTTTGAAAAATCTCCTATTTTCAGCATTGATTCACCTCCCTTATTAGTATACATTTTGTTTTCTCATACTACAAGTTCAAAAGGCAAATTAAAGTCTCCCTTTAAGATAAATTATTATTTAAGAGATTTTACGATTAAGATAAGGGTACATTAGGTCTTCGGAAATACCTATAAGCTTTTCCTTTGAAAATATCACCTAACAAAGGGATGATTCCCCAGGAAGCCTCCAATAACGAGAGCCATCTGGCTCTCGATACAATAAACCATAATCAATAAGTTCTCGTCTGAGTATGAAATAATCTCCGAAGGTGTGCCATTCATCACAAACAGCATTTACCTCTTTTTCATTATAATATCGGTTTGTTTCAAACTTCTCTGCCAAATAACAAAGTGTTGCAACTCTAAGGGATTTCTTTTTTGATAATTGAATGATTCTTCCCGAATCATCAAGAAATCTACTTATTTTATTTTTTTGCTCCAAATTCATTTTCTCCTTTCCTTGCTTTTAATGTTTCAGTCCAAATTTCCAGCAAAGTAGCAACATCTTCTGAAAACTCTTGTTCTGTTTGTACTTCTTTTTTTTGTATTTCTTCCAAAATCTCAAAGGAAAAAGCGGGCGGCCCGAATTGATTCCATGCTTCAATCATACATGCCTCAGGGAACGTTTTCGTAGATACGGAAAATGCAAAGCGATTCTTGGAGCTTTGCATATCTGTTGTTGAACGTAGCCATATATTTTTATTTTCGCTACACTTGACACAGTACACTCCGCCAACGGTTACTTTGTTTTTATATTTTTCTTTTAGCGCTTTTTTTGAATTTTCTTTCATTTCCTTCACCATCCTCCTAATTAAAATAATACAAACTTTTTCGTAAAGCTACGGGTATCTGATTTTCCATTCAATATAGAATTGTAACATTTGAAACTAGATTTCACAATAAACCCTTCGTAGAGTTAACATTAAAGGCTTGATCACGTGTATGTTTTCTACTTAATTTCTTTGGAACGCTAAATTCTATTTACTAGTAGTAAACAATTCAATGTAAAATCTTGACATTTTATTAAAAATATGATAACCTAGTTAGCGTTAGCTAACTAATTAGAACAAGGATGCATACTGCATTAAAATTAACAACTATGTATACATTAGGTGTATTTTTATAATTGAAATTAACTAGGTAAGACGTTTTATTGGCCCAAGGCCATTAGAAAGGTAGATAATATGAAATTTAAAAGGTTACAAATAAGAAAAATGAGACTGGCAACGAAGGTTTCCATTGTTATAACGTTGATGCTATTGGTGCTCTTTACACTACAGAGTGTATTTTCGTCGATTTCAGTAAATAAGACAATAACGGATGCAATAAGAGGGGAGTTTGCAGGCGTTGCCGCTCAAAATGGTATTACGATTCAGGACATCATTCAATCTAGCACTCAGGTTGGAGAGGACATACAAAGTTACTTGAATGATGTTTTTACTAGCGAAGACATTTATACAAACGAAGAGATTAAAAAAAGTCGTTATTTTGATATAGAGATTTCGGAAATGAACTATCAAGCGGAACGTTTTATGTTGAATACGGCTGCTAGGGCAGTGGAAAAAAACTCTGATATAATGGGGATTGGTATTCTTTTTGAACCATATATGTTTGACAATGATATAAAAGATTATATGTTCTACATCGATAAAAACAGCTTGAAAGAGAGTACCGTTCATACATCAAAAACGATTGGAACCATTGAGGAATATAATGCGAAGGAATACTACATTCAGGCAGCAAACACTAAGAAACCTTATGTTTCAAACCCTTATAAGAACAAAGATGGGGCGACTATGATTACAGCGGCTTATCCAATTGTTAAAAATGATGGAGTCATCGGTATCGTTGCCGTTGACATTAGTTTAGAAAGTTTTAATAGCATTAAAACAACGGACGAGGACTACGAGACCATGTTTGTTTCCATTTTAACTAACAATGGCACTATCGTATATGATAGCCGTAGTGAAGGTAATGTAAACAAAAATATTTCGACTTATTTTCAGGATGCGAAGGATTATGAAACCCTTTTGAATGGTTTTTCCACAGAAAAGCCTTTTGCAAGTATTGCCGAATCTGAAACTGGTAAAGTAATAGAACAATTTTGTTTTCCAATTGAGGTGGCGGATACAATTTGGTGGGGAAGGACCTCTCTGGAACTCAATGATTTAAACAAAGAAGTCAATAGGCTTATGGTAGTTACGGGCGGAATAGCCGTTACATTTTTAGTTGTTATCGCAGCATCCATTATCATTTTATTGCAAAAAATGCTTGCCCCCATTCATGCCCTTGCAAATGCTTCCACTGAAATTGCAGCAGGGCACCTTGATATGCATATAGACGAAAAATCAGAAGATGAAATTGGAGTCCTTACAAATACATTCAATAAGATGTGTGGAAATTTGAAGGAAATCATTGATGATGTTAACCATTGTTTGGGTGCTATGGCAGAGGGTGATTTTGAAATTGCTACAACCTGTCAGGACAAGTACATAGGTGATTTTGAAAATATACTTTTAGCTATGAGAGGCATAAAACTCAATTTAAGGGATACATTAACCCAGATTAATTTGGTGTCTGAACAAGTTGCGGTGGGATCCGAACAGATGGCAAACAGTGCAGTTGTATTGTCTGAAGGGGCGACGGAACAAGCTAGTTCTGTGGAAGAAGTTGCTGCAACCATTAGCAAAATATCCGATCGGATACAGAATAATGCGGATAGTACAAACAAAGGGAAACAAGATTCCGATGAAGCTAGAATGCTAGCACAACAAAGTAACGAATATATGCAGGACATGATTGCTGCAATGGATGAAATTAGTAAAACATCCGATGAGATAGATAAAATTATTAAAAGCATTAATGAAATAGCATTCCAAACGAACATACTGGCTCTGAATGCAGCAATTGAAGCTGCTCGAGCAGGTTCGGCGGGCAAAGGGTTTTCTGTTGTTGCAGAAGAAGTGCGAAACCTTGCTGAGAAATCTGCAGTCAGTGCTAAAAATACAGAAGCCCTCATTGCAAGAAGCATTTATGCAGTAAAAAATGGTGTTGAAATTGCTCAGAAAACGGCAGAGGCACTGGATGGTGCCGTAGATAAAGCAAAGGCGGCGAATTATGTTATCAATGAGATTGCCATTGCATCTGAAGATCAGGCCAATTCCATTGTTCAAGTAACACAAGCCTTTGAACAGATTTCTGCCGTTGTTCAAACAAATAGTGCCACTGCGGAAGAAAGTGCGGCTGCAAGTGAAGAACTAACTGGACAGGCCCAGATGCTTAATCGATTGATTGACCGCTTTAAATTAGGACAAGACGATGGTTCAACTGAAGAAGTTGAAAAACACAATATAACAGACTTAGAAAGTTACGAGGATGATGATCAAAGTAAGTATTGATTCATTCATAACCGCAACTGCCTTCATGGCAGTGCTAAGCATTAATTTCCTAAATTCAAAGGGAATACATTAGTAATAACGGGTGGAGTGCTCTGCAATTTTGAGCACTCCGCTTTTTGACAATGACTTACCTACTGTTTATAATTGCTATAGAGTGAAGGGCATTAGAAGTATGCTATCATTGCAAATAAAAGTAGGAAACCCCACAAGGATGGTACAATATCGTTCTCAAAAGTTCCAAAAATTGGGCACTTTTATGGGAAATATGCAGCTATATATTTTTCGAATAGGCTAATTATGGTATGAAAAGTTTATTGGTATTTACGGGAGGAGTAGGAGGTTCAAAAAGATTGAACAACTTTCCTGTATGTGCTTGGATGCATGGCAAAGCTTAAGGGCAAAATAAACTTACCTTGAAAAAAGTTAGGAAAGTACATTTAATATTAAGAAAAATTTAATAATTATCAAGTTGATATTGAGGAAGGTTTCTCGTATAATAACTTTATGCGAACTGGTTCGGAAAAGAGGTGTCACGGTGAGAATAACACAAGAAGAAAAAGAACTTACAAAAGAACGAATTAGAGAAGAAACCATTAAGCTTTTTGCCCAGAAAGGTGCAGCAGGAATATCCATTAGGGAAATTGCCAAAAATGCCGGGATTGGAGCAAGTACAATGTATGGGTATTATCCTTCAAAACTAGACTTAATTTTTGACGTATTAATGCCCACGAATAATGTTAGAAGGAATATGGCCATAAGGCTAGAGGAATTGGACGTGGAACTGGCTACTTATGAAGAAATTGTTCGTGCTTTAGTGAATGTGGTGAAGGAAATTCCAGGAGACAGTTTGAATATTGACACAAAAAATCTACGGGAAGTTCAAAGTATGATTCTTGCATTGGACTCTATTTCAGAAATTCGTAAAGTTGCTAACTATGAAATTGTGATACAGATATCACAAAACCTAAAGAATTTCTTCGATCGATTAAAAGCAAGGGGCATTATGAGAGAAAATGTGGATAGTTTGAAAACGGCTGAAGTTATCATCGACTCTGTTCGAACACGAATCATGGACTATATAACTTTTGAAAATACCACAAAAGAAGAATGCTTCGACGAATTCTATGATATCATTTATACAGTATTGGATGGGAAAATGCTTATTTAAAAGCTTTTCCTTTTCTTTCACTTATAATACGAACGTGTTCATATAACAACTTTAAAAGATAATCTGGGGGACTAAATATGATGAGGAATCAAAAGAATTATCCTTATAGAAGCTTGAAATTATTTGGAATTTTAACGTTGATAGGCATTTCTACTATCTTAACAACGGGATGCATGCGAAAGGTAGAAACATCAGTGGAAGAAAAAATACAATCTGTTCAAACAGAACTAATTGAGATTACTTCGCGCAGAGGTATTGTAGAGTACTTAGGGACTGTGCAACCAGAACATGAAACGGAGCTGTCATTTCAAATTTCTGGAAAAGTATCATCTCTTGAAAAGAAGAAGGGAGATTATGTAGGGGAAGGGGAAGTCATTGCTACCCTAAATACTGAAGATTATGCCCTTCAAGTTTTGGCAGCACAGGAAAAGCTAAAAGCTTCCGAGTACGAACTGGATCAGGTCATTGCTTCAAGGGAATATCAATCAGGAGAATTAGCCAAGACCAAGGAGCTTTATGAGGCGGAGATTGTTTCAAAAACAGACTATGAAAAAGCAGAGCTAGCACACAATCAAGCGAAAAACACTGTGGAGACATTTGCAAAGCGCATAGAAGCACAACGACTTGAAGTAGAACGATTGTCAAATGTTTCTGATCAGGGTGTTATCCACGCTCCATTTGCTGGGGTGATAGATGAGGTATATACCAATAATATGGAGTATATCGTTCCAGGAATGCCCGTAGCCAAATTGGTTAGCGAGAAGGCAGTATTAAGCACCTTTGTTTCTATGGAGGACTTACCCTATTTTTATGAGGGCAAAGAAATAGAAATTGGGTCTAAGGCATCCCACAGTTGGGGCAAGGTGATATTCATTTCAAATATTGCAGAGAAAGGCTCCCATTTGTATGAGGTGAAAATGGAAATAGATTCTAAATTTAATTTAAATGAGCTTGTAATTTGTAGAGCAGAGATGGAAGAAGTAAAAGGCATTTGGATACATGTTGCCAGTGTCCAAAACTCTTCGGTGGACTTTGTCTACATCGTTGAAGATGCAAGGGCAGTAAAAAAAGTTGTGCAAATTGAAGAGATTCAAGGTGATCGGGTAATGGTAAAAGGCCTGAAAAAGGGAGATAAGTTAGTCGTATCGGGTATGAAAACACTGCTGGATGGAATGAATGTCAAAGAAAGTGAGTTGTTGTGATTATGATAGGAGGAATTACAGCAAGAGTTTTAAAAAATAAGAAGTTGACAATTTTTATTATGGTGTTCGTTCTGTTGGCAGGGGTATATTCTTATGTCAAACTACCCCGACAGGAAAACCCTGATATCAGCGCTCCCATGGCGCAAATATTTATCCGATATCCAGGGTCGTCGTCATTGGAAGTTGAGAAATATGTAATTAAGCCCATTGAGGATAAAATAGTCGAGCTGGAGGGTTTTGATTATTCAGAATCCGTTTCTAGAAATGGGGTTGGTTCTGTTTTCTTAAAACTTATGGAAGACATAGACACTGATAAGGCATGGGATGACCTTGCGAAACTTATGGATGAAGTGAAAATGGAGCTGCCCCAGGAAGTTTCTGAAATTACTGTTAATACAGACTTAACCCAGACACCGGGAATGATTATCTCTTTAAGCAGTAATTCTTATGATGCGGACGCCTTGGCTGATTACGGTGATTACTTAAAAAATTCTCTCTCCCAAATCGATGGAGTTAAGAAGTTTGAGGTGATTGGTGAGGTTCAAAAGCAGGTTGAAATCATAGCCAAGCCCATTGAAATTAATCAATGGGGACTCACCTCCGCCGACTTAATTTCAAAAATTCAAGGGGCGAACGTTTCAATTCCCCAAGGATCTGTTGAGAGTCAGTCAGGAAGGATACAATTAACCGTTAAAAATAAATTTGAAGATATAAATTATATTGAAAACATCTCCGTTGCTTCATCTGGAATAACTGAAAATTTGAAGCTGAAAGATGTGGCAGATGTTAAAGTTGTCACTGATCCGTACGCTGCTAATTATGGTAGAAACGGTACTAGAACTGTTTTTCTTGTTGGATATTTTGAAGATACTCTTAATGTTGTTACAGTAGGAAAAGAAGTAGACTCAGTCATGGATTCCTTAAATAAGAACATTCCAAATGACATCGAATTCAATACCCTTATGTATCAGCCAGAGGACGTTGACAACGCTGTAAAAGGATTTATGAAAAACCTGTTTCAGGCCGTATTCTTTGTTTTGCTGGTAGTGCTCTTTGGTATGGGCAAAAAAAATGCCATTGTGGTATCTACAGCCATACCTCTTTCCATAGCTTTCACCATGATTGTAATGTATATTGCTGGAGTTAAGCTTGAGAATATGTCAATTGCAGGCCTAATCATCGCACTGGGTATGCTTGTAGATAATGCAATTGTCGTCAGCGATGCCATTCAGCATCACCTAGACCAAGGTGTAGATCCTGACGAAGCGGCTATTCTAGGCACGAAAGAGGTTTCATTTTCCATACTAACGTCCACATTAACCACTATATTTGCTTTTATGCCTCTATTGTTGCTTAAATCAACACTGGGGGAATTCATTTATGGTGTTCCATTTGTCGTAACGGTTTCTCTTATAGGGTCATATATCTGTGCCATCATTACCATACCAGTGATATCCAGCTTGGTTTTGAAGCCTTCTATAGGTCAGCAAAAAGAAAAGAAATCACGAATACGCCAGTTTTATATGAATACCCTTCGAAAAACTTTAGGCAAGGCGAAATACATATATATTGCAGCCGTGGTATTTGTGCTTATTGGCTTTACAGCCGCATCATCTCTGGTATCCAGTATCCTACCCAAGGCAGATAAAAGCTTAATACAGATAGATATTCAATCGGAATTTTCATCGGATATTAAGAAAACGGAACAGCTAAAAGACCAAGTAATTACGTTGCTTTCGGATATGCCTGAACTGACAAATTACTATAGCTCTGTTGGGAGCAACTTGCCCAAGTTCTATATGTCTGTACAATACAGGGCTCCAGAACCATCCATCGGTCAGTTAGCCTATGAATTTGACCTAAGCAAAAGCCAACGTTTTGTAAAGAAGGAAGACTTGCAAGCTTTTATACAGGAGCGACTAAGAGAAAATTTAATCGGTGGGTCAGCAAGCACTTACTTACTGGATTTGGCCAGTATTTCAACTCCAATACAATTTAGACTAATCGGAACAGACCTAGAAAGGCTAGACCAAGTGAGCAGTGAGCTGAGTGAGGTTCTTCATAAAACACCGGGTACAATGAATGTTAGTGATAATTTTAAAAGCCGTGAATATCAATTTCAGGTGGAAATTCAAGAAATGATCGCCAGTGCCCGTGGGCTATCAGAGTATGGGATTCAGAAAGAATTGAGTACGGCCTTGCTAAGGCAGCCAATTTCTCAAATTAAAAAAAATGGGAAACACATCCCAATATTCATTCACTATGACATTGAGGATAAGGACGAAGTATCAAATTTAATGATAAAATCTCCCATTAGTCAGGATTTTATAGCTTTAGACGAAGTGGCGGAAATTCAACTGGATAGCCAATATCCAGTGATCAACCATTACAACGGGCAAAGAAGCGTGACCATTACTTCTGACCTTATGAAAGGGTATTCTGTTGCAGAGGTGGAGAGAAACATAAAGGAGCACATAGAAGGTTCTAACTATGAGGATATCCAGTTTGAGTTTAATGGGATGATGGCAAAGTTACAGGAAAATAACGCCTCCCTTGGGCAATTAGCACTGTTCTCTATATTCATGATTCTTGCGGTGCTAATTCTTCAATTTCATTCTTATTCCCAACCAATTGTTGTTCTTTCTACAGTTCCCATTGCTGTAGCGGCAGCCCTACTAGGACTGTCCATAGCGAGACAACCGCTTTCCTTCGTTGCCATGCTCAGTTTGGTTTCCCTCATGGGGATTGTGGTAAACAATGCCATCGTTTTAATTGATGCAATCAAATTCTTCTGCCAAGGAGGAATGGAACTGAAACAAGCCTGCATAACCGCTGTCAACAGGAGGTATCGGCCAATTATGCTGAGCACCATTACAACTGTTATTGGGTTGATTCCCCTTCTTATATCGGGGGGAGAGTTATTTCGGCCATTGGCAGTTTCTCTTATCTCGGGACTGACCTTTTCAACTTTTATTACCATATTAATTATCCCCAATCTGTTTTTGTCTATTACAAACGCTAGAAACAAGTGGAGGAGAAAGAGTTGATTAGAGTATCTTGAGTGAAAGACAACCTCATTGGTTTGTATTTCACAGTTGTGAACGCTTGTAAAGCACATGGTTGTTATAGACCCCATAATTCAATAAATAAAACAACCTTTCAATATTGAAAGGTTGTTTTTTACTATGCTTACTAAAGCAGTAATTTGAGTGTGAAACTATAGTAATTGCCCAGTGAGATCATATTAACTAATTTTGATTTGATTGTTGCACCCTATATATGGTACTCTGTGTTTAATAAGAAACGATATCCTGACTTTTGCCTAACAAAAAGCTTCTAAATTTTATTCTAAAATTGGCATAAAATCCTATGCACAAGAAAAAGAACTGGTTATAATAGTTTTATGGGAAAAAAGGAGGGTTTAGTCAAAATAGGTGGAAAATTGTGCTTTTGAAGTTTAGATAAGACGGGGAAGTTTCTTTGGCATATGAAAATAAGTGATGCTGAAATTCAAATGAGAAAAGGGTAGGTGCATGATGAAAGATAGAAAAATAGTGGTGGTTGACGATTCTCCTTTTTCAGTGGCAATGATAAGTAAAATCCTAGGGGAGAAAGGTTTTGAAGTCATCGGTAGTGCAAATTCGTTACAAGAGGCGGTGGAAGTTGTTTCGACCTTAAAGCCAGACCTTGTGACTATGGATATGACCATGCCCGATGCAGATGGTCTTGCGTGTACAAGAGCCATTCGAGAGATTGATCCCAATCTAAAGGTAATCATTATTAGCTCTATGATGGATGAGGAGATCTTGCGAAAAGCAAAAAAAGAAAAGATATCAGGCTATATTCAGAAACCCGTTGACGGCGACGAACTCTCTTTATTGATACGAAGAATCATGGCGGATGAAGAATCCTTTGTTGAGTTAGAGCAATTATACTATACCGTATTTAAAGAAGCTTTAACGGATACATTTAACAGGTTTTTCAAAGCCATTCCTACATATAAGAACTTGAAGACTTCAAATGATGAATATGTTTCAAGGGGTATATCTGTGGTGATGGGGATAATTGGCAAGTATTCCGGCAGGATGATTTTGGATATGTCCATTGAGTCTGCGGGGCGTATTGCCTCTGGCATTTTAAAGCAAGATGATTTATCAGAAGAATATGTCATTAATATGATGGGAGAAATGGCAAATATCATAGCTGGAAATGCGTGCTCCATGTTAAACAAGAAAAATGAAGTTTTGGGATTGCGTGTTGCTCCACCTACGGTGGTTTACGGTGAGTCTATCACCATTTCAAAACTGAAGTTGGACACTGTAACTTCTGTGGAAGCAGATACCGTTTTTGGAGATTTATATATGAATGTTGGTTTTAACAGGAGTGAGTACAATGAACAATGAGATTGTAACTGCATTTAGCGATGCCGTATTAAGCGTGATGCCCATGTTGGGTATTCCAGAAGTAAAATTTTTGAGTGGGAAAAGCTATGAAAAGCAACTTGATTCTAGTGGTGTTATTGGTATTATAGGGATTATTGGAGAGCTGACGGGTAATGTATACTTCTCCATGGAAGAGTCATGCGCAAAAAAAATAGCATCTTATATGATGGGTGGTATGGAAGTGGAGGAATTTGACTCCATTGCACAAAGTGCCATTTCTGAATTAAGCAATATGCTGGCGGCCAATGCAAGTATTTTGCTCTCTGAAAAAGGAAAGTCCATTGATATTTCAACGCCCACATTAATGAGTGGGGATTTTACCTTAAGCTTTAGTTTTTCCAATGTGATGTGCTTAGAGATGCTTGTAGAGGATATGCCTTTTCATGTATACCTATCAATTAAAGAGTAGGGAATTACCTAAGATTACTACAGTGGTTTGCCAAAAAAATAGAGTAAGAACATAAAAGGCGTGGGTTAAAAATCTTACGTCTTTTTTCTAATCAAATTTCTAAAGTTAGCTTGATTTGAAAAGGTAAGCAGGAAACAAAAAAAGTATTGACCATTCTGTAAGAGGTATTTATACTACAAAGTAGCAATTAAGGAAAAATTAGGATGGGTTAGGCAACCATTGAGAAGGAAAGTTTCTGGGGAATTAACTAATTGCGTTAGTCAAAAGGAGTAATGAGGTAAATATGAAAAATATAAGAACAATCTTAAATAAATGCAGCCAAAAGTCATTATGGCTAGTTTTATGTATGATTATGTTAAGCACTACATTTTTAACTGGTTGTGTAGGGGGGACAAGTATTGGTTTAAACATAACCCCCAAGGCCCCAAACAAGGTGGAGACACTATTGGGAGATTTGGGTGAGGATGCTCCCGTGGATGTTAAAATCAAGTTGGGAAAACTTGTGAATAATGCAGATGTCCTTCGGTTTAAAAGAGAACTGCAAGGAAATTATGAAATGTCATATGAAGAATATAGACTTTGGGAAAAGATTTCTGCTATCCTTGATAAAGAGACTATAAGGCAGTTTGGTGAAGTAGGCTATGTTGAAGAGAATTATAGAGAGAACATAGCACCTAACTTAGATTACGGCAAGGATACCATGACCAATTTAAAAAAGATCCTCTCAAGGGAAGATTGGAACAGCCTTAACAAAATGCGTGACGACTACTTTACAGCAACAGAAAATGGGAATAATTATGACGTTGACATTGAGTTGGAAATAAAGGCAATTATCAACAAGTATAAAGATATGGATGCAGATGCAGTCTTTTTAAATATATTGGATGATAAAAAGCAAAAAAATTTTGGTATATTTAAAATCAACCAAGATTTTGATGCTGAATACCAAAGTGGATTAGAAAATGGATTAGTGGATTTAAATGCTGAAGATCAGCAAACCTTGAAGATGGTTTGGGACCTAACAACGGATATTTTACCAAAAGAACAGTTTGCAAACTTCAGATACTTTAAAATCGGTGGGGATGGTGAACTTGGCGTTGTTGCATACGTCGTGCCCCTAGATTCTGAAGGGAAGGTCTGGTGTATGACTGTGGACCCTGCAGATATTTCTGAAGACGGTCTGTTTCCATACACCGTAGTACACGAGATAGCTCATTACATTTCGCTTAATGAAAAGCAAGTAGATTACTTTAATGGAGATTTCACTTTTTATCCTGTGTATAGGTTTGCTGATTGGAGTTTGGTGGTAGCAAAAGAGGATTCATATCTTCAAGCCTTTTATACATCTTTCTGGAAAGATATTATAAATGATTGGGCCACCAATGAGGAAAATCCATATTTCTATTATCGTCATAAATCACAGTTTGTGACAGGGTATTCGTCCACGGAATGCGCTGAGGACTTCGCCGAAAGCTTTTCTGCATATGTGTTGCTAGATAAAGCACCAACACCGGAAACACAGGCTAAATTAGATTTTTTTGATCAGTATCCTGAGTTTAGAGAACTAAAAAAGGTTATTCTAAAGAAAATCAAAGAAAACAAAGTTTATGTAAGTCCGGAAATTGAACCTGTATATGATGAAATTCAGCCAGCGGCGTAGAATTCTGGTTTATTTCACCTCTGAACTTGGTGAAAAGGAACAGAGGATTGTTCATGGTTAAAGAAGATAAAAGGTTGAAATAGTAGTAATACGTTGGAGTGCTTCATAATTAAAAGCACTCCATTTTTTTAATTGCCGATTCATTGCTACTATATATAAATGAGTTCATAATACTGAAAGTATGAATGGAGCTTGCAACTACATAGATTTAAGTCCTTGCACATGGCTTTTTTGATACGAACAATATATATAAATCACTATTCCTAGGTAGACGAGTGAAAAAGAGTTGCAAACGGGAGATGAGCACCATAAATTACTGAATCAGAGAAATGAACGATAATGTATAGTAACACAAGAATAAAAGTCTTATGACGTGGATTCATATAACTGAGATTTTACCTCTGTAGGTGTACTAAGGCTTATTATGTTGTAACAAACTGACCAATTATTGAAACTTACAATAATAAACAAAAAAATAGTGAAAAGACATTGACAAGAAGAAATGATTATGTTAACATGTAATTCCTGTCAGCGAGATGCGACAGAAAATGACACAGAAAAGCAAAATAAGTGTTGACAAGCAAAAACGGTTATGTTATTATATAACTCCTGTCAGAAATAACGACAGAAAGTGACACGAAAAAGCAAAATAAGTGTTGACAAGAACGACTGAGTATGATAGACTTCATAACTGTCAGCTGAGTGACAAAAAAATAACAAAAAATTGTTACTGGCAATTGATCCTTGAAAACTAAACAGTAGAATACAAACACACAACCCATAGTCAATTCAGCTAGTGAGCTTCGAACCGATTATGAAGTGACCAACCAACGCCGTAAGGCGCAGGAGGAAGCGGAGTGGTGAGAAGTGCACGGTTTTCCGCAAAGCGGAAAAAGCAACCTTAATTTATTAAGGGATAAGAGACAAAAGAGTTTGCTGGTTTCGAAAAAACCAGATAGTAGCCAGATTATACTGGTTAGGACAACTCGGATGTGCAAGTCGGAAGGCTTTATGCATAGTTTTCTATGAAAACTACTTATAAAATTTATTCCCGATGATGCCGTTCCTAAATTTTAATATAAGAGTTTGATCCTGGCTCAGGATGAACGCTGGCGGCGTGCTTAACACATGCAAGTCGAGCGGAGAAATTTAAAATGAGAGCTTCGGCAGGATTTTTAAGTATCTTAGCGGCGGACGGGTGAGTAACGTGTGGGCAACCTGCCCTGTACTGTGGAATAATCACTGGAAACGGTGACTAATACCGCATGTCATCACGAGGGGGCATCCCCTTGTGAGAAAAGGATTTATTCGGTACAGGATGGGCCCGCATCTGATTAGCTAGTTGGTGAGATAAAAGCTCACCAAGGCAACGATCAGTAGCCGACCTGAGAGGGTGATCGGCCACATTGGGACTGAGACACGGCCCAAACTCCTACGGGAGGCAGCAGTGGGGAATATTGCACAATGGGCGAAAGCCTGATGCAGCAACGCCGCGTGAAGGATGAAGGGTTTCGGCTCGTAAACTTCTATCAATAGGGACGAAAAAAATGACGGTACCTAAATAAGAAGCCCCGGCTAACTACGTGCCAGCAGCCGCGGTAATACGTAGGGGGCAAGCGTTATCCGGAATTACTGGGTGTAAAGGGAGAGTAGGCGGCATGGTAAGTTAGATGTGAAAGCCCGGGGCTTAACCTCGGGATTGCATTTAAAACTATCAAGCTAGAGTACAGGAGAGGTAAGTGGAATTCCTAGTGTAGCGGTGAAATGCGTAGATATTAGGAAGAACACCAGTGGCGAAGGCGACTTACTGGACTGAAACTGACGCTGAGGCTCGAAAGCGTGGGGAGCGAACAGGATTAGATACCCTGGTAGTCCACGCCGTAAACGATGAGTGCTAGGTGTTGGGGGGGAACCCTCGGTGCCGCAGCTAACGCAATAAGCACTCCACCTGGGGAGTACGATCGCAAGATTGAAACTCAAAGGAATTGACGGGGGCCCGCACAAGCGGTGGAGCATGTGGTTTAATTCGAAGCAACGCGAAGAACCTTACCAAGGCTTGACATCCCTCTGACCGCACTAGAGATAGTGCTTCTCTTCGGAGCAGGGGTGACAGGTGGTGCATGGTTGTCGTCAGCTCGTGTCGTGAGATGTTGGGTTAAGTCCCGCAACGAGCGCAACCCCTATTCTTAGTAGCCATCATTCAGTTGGGCACTCTAAGGAGACTGCCGTGGATAACACGGAGGAAGGTGGGGATGACGTCAAATCATCATGCCCCTTATGTCTTGGGCTACACACGTGCTACAATGGCTGGTAACAAAGTGAAGCAAAACGGCGACGTCAAGCAAATCACAAAAACCCAGTCCCAGTTCGGATTGTAGTCTGCAACTCGACTACATGAAGCTGGAATCGCTAGTAATCGCGAATCAGAATGTCGCGGTGAATACGTTCCCGGGCCTTGTACACACCGCCCGTCACACCATGGGAGTTGGAAGCACCCGAAGTCGGTGACCTAACCGTAAGGAAGGAACCGCCGAAGGTGATATCAGCGACTGGGGTGAAGTCGTAACAAGGTAGCCGTATCGGAAGGTGCGGCTGGATCACCTCCTTTCTATGGAGTATTGGTTGTGAAGTAATCTACTGTTTGGTTTTGAAGGATCAAACCTTCAATAAGAATAAAAGAAGAATAAAAGGCAAGAACTGCACCTTGAAAACTGAATACAAGAAAAAATAGAGTCAATCGAGAAATAAATAAATTTCTTTAGAAATAATAAAGTAGTTTTTTCATTGCATTGCAATGAAAACCGATTTTATCTTTGATTTTATGCAGCTTTTACATTTTTACAAATGTGAGGTGGCAGCATTTAAAACATCAAAGAAAAAATCTAACGAAGTTAGCAGACGATGCTAACAAAAACCGTAGTATCGCTACTACGAAACATTCCAAAGAACAAGCTATAGATTTTGACTTGATGAAAAGAGGGTCAAAGCAATAAGGAAGTTTTTTCATTACTTCGTAATGAAAACCGATTTTTGTTTTGATTTCGCACTGCTCTTACATTTCTACGAAATGTTAGGTCGCAGTACTCAGAGCATCAATACAAAAATCTAACGAACTGGTCAAGCAAGAAAGAGCACAAGGAGAATGCCTTGGCACTAGGAGCCGATGAAAGACGTGATAAGCTGCGATAAGCTTCGGGGAGGCGCAAATAGCCATCGATCCGGAGATTTCTGAATGGGGAAACCTACTTGAGCAAACCTCAAGTATCCGTAGGTGAATACATAGCCTGCGGAAGGGAACGCTGTGAACTGAAACATCTAAGTAGCAGCAGGAGGAGAAAGAAAACTCGATTTCCTTAGTAGCGGCGAGCGAACGGGAAACAGGCCAAACCGAAGGACCTAGTTCTTCGGGGTTGCGGACTGTATAAGGCATTGGCAAGAGATAGTCGAAGTGTTTTGGGAAAGCACACCAAAGAAGGTGAAAGTCCAGTAGACGAAATTTCGAGCCAGCTGACAGTATCCAGAGTACCACGGGACACGAGAAACCCTGTGGGAAGCCGGGGGGACCACCCCCCAAGCCTAAATACTCCCTAGTGACCGATAGTGAAGTAGTACTGTGAAGGAAAGGTGAAAAGAACCCCGGGAGGGGAGTGAAAGAGAACCTGAAACCTTGTGCTTACAAACAGTCAGAGGGCTTTGTGCCTGATGGCGTACTTTTTGTAGAACGGTCCGGCGAGTTACTAATGCCAGCGAGGTTAAGTGGTTAGAAGCCACGGAGCCGAAGGGAAACCAAGTCTGAATAGGGCGTATAGTTAGTATTAGTAGACCCGAAACCGGGTGACCTATCCATGTCCAGGTTGAAGGAGCCGTAAAAGGCTTTGGAGGACCGAACACACATCTGTTGAAAAAGGTGGTGATGAGGTGTGGATAGCGGAGAAATTCCAATCGAACTCGGAGATAGCTGGTTCTCCTCGAAATAGCTTTAGGGCTAGCCTCGAGAGGAGTCTAACGGAGGTAAAGCACTGAACTGACGCGGGGCCCAAAAAGGTTACCAACTCATATCAAACTAAGAATGCCGTAGAGATACCCTCGGGAGTCAGTCTATGTGAGATAAGTCGCATGGACAAAAGGGAAAGAGCCCAGACCGACAGCTAAGGTCCCAAAGTACGTGTTAAGTGGAAAAGGATGTGGGATTTCATAGACAACTAGGATGTTGGCTTAGAAGCAGCCACTCATTTAAAGAGTGCGTAACAGCTCACTAGTCGAGAAAACCTGCGCCGAAAATGTAACGGGGCTAAAACACGTCACCGAAGCTACGGATTGACAACTTAAGTGTTGTCAGTGGTAGAGGAGCATCCTGCAAGGATGAAGCCAAAGCGAGAGCAATGGTGGACGAAACAGGAGAGAGAATGCCGGAATGAGTAGCGAGATATATGTGAGAAACATATAGGCCGAATATCTAAGGTTTCCTGAGTAAAGCTAATCTTCTCAGGGTTAGTCGGGGCCTAAGGCGAGGACGAAAGTCGTAGTCGATGGACAACAGGTTGATATTCCTGTACTACGTATAATCAGAACTGTGGGGACGCAGGAGGATAGGGAAACCGGGGAATGGAAAAACCCGGTCAAGCATAAAGCCAAGGGAGATAGGCAAATCCGTCTCTTGATGGTGAAATGTGATGAGGACTGAACAAAAGTAGGGAAGTTTCCGAATCCACACTGCCGAGAAAAGCCGCTATTGTATTATACGTACCCGTACCGTAAACCGACACAGGTAGATGAGGAGAAAATCCACAGGCCGACGGGAGAAGTGTTGTTAAGGAACTCGGCAAAATGACCCCGTAACTTAGGGATAAGGGGAGCCACGCAAGTGGCCGCAGAAAAGAGGCTCAAGCGACTGTTTAGCAAAAACATAGGTCTATGCGAAACCGTAAGGTGATGTATATGGGCTGACACCTGCCCGGTGCTGGAAGGTTAAAAGGAGAGGTTAGCGTAAGCGAAGCTTTGAATTCAAGCCCCAGTAAACGGCGGCCGTAACTATAACGGTCCTAAGGTAGCGAAATTCCTTGTCAGGTAAGTTCTGACCCGCACGAAAGGTGTAACGATTTGAGCACTGTCTCGACAACACGCCCGGTGAAATTGAAGAACCAGTGAAGATACTGGTTACCCGCAACAGGACGGAAAGACCCCATGGAGCTTTACTGCAGCCTGATACTGGGATTCGATGATATATGTACAGGATAGGAGGGAGGCTATGAAGCCAGGACGCTAGTCTTGGTGGAGCCGCCGGTGGGATACCTCTCTTATGTCATTGAATTTCTAACTAATGCCCGTGATCCGGGTATAGGACAATGTCAGGCGGGCAGTTTGACTGGGGCGGTCGCCTCCTAAAAGGTAACGGAGGCGCTCGAAGGTCACCTCAGAATGATTGGAAACCATTCAAAGAGTGTAAAGGCAAAAGGTGGCTTGACTGCGACAGCGACGGCTGGAGCAGGTACGAAAGTAGGACTTAGTGATCCGGTGGTAATAAGTGGGAATGCCATCGCTCAACGGATAAAAGCTACCCTGGGGATAACAGGCTTATCTCCCCCAAGAGTTCACATCGACGGGGAGGTTTGGCACCTCGATGTCGGCTCATCGCATCCTGGGGCTGTAGTCGGTCCCAAGGGTTGGGCTGTTCGCCCATTAAAGCGGTACGCGAGCTGGGTTCAGAACGTCGTGAGACAGTTCGGTCCCTATCCGTTGTGGGCGCTGGAAATTTGAGAGGAGCTGTCCTTAGTACGAGAGGACCGGGATGGACGTACCTCTGGTGTACCGGTTGCAGACCAACTGCACAGCCGGGTAGCTATGTATGGAACGGATAAACGCTGAAGGCATCTAAGCGTGAAGCCGCCCTCAAGATAAGATTTCCCATTCTTCGGAAGTAAGGTCCCTTGAAGATAACGAGGTAGATAGGTTGGAGGTGTAAGCACGGCAACGTGTTCAGCTGACCAATACTAATAGACCGAGGGCTTGACCAATAAATCGATTGATGATATAATGGCGAGGTGATTTCTTTTCCTGTTGGAAAAGACCACTAATATCCTTTGCACAAATAACCTCTTTACACCTTTGGTGTTGGATCGGTGATTGATAAATGCAAAGGAAGGCGCTAATGTTCTTGTGTTCAGTTTTGAAGGTGTATGTAAGTACATCTGATAAGGCGAAGGGGAAAAGCGGAAGCAACCCCAAGCATAGCCTTGATATTTCTGGTGATGATGCGCTCAGGGGACACACCCGTTCCCATTCCGAACACGTCGGTTAAGACCTGAGCGGTCGATGATACTTGGTGGGAAGCTGCCTGGGAAAGTAGATGGTTGCCAGAATCCATTATTTTGTTAGAACTGTATGAGTATGCATGCAGTTCTTTTTTTTTTAGAAATTTGTTTGGACTGCAATGAAAGATGATTTTGCACTGTAGATACTTTTGTTAAAGTAAAAAAACTATGATTCATGCCTAAATTAACAGCTAAAAAAGAACCTCACTGTAATCTATTATACTATTTTTATTGTGAATGAGTTATGGAAACGGAAATTTAAACAGTGTAGCAAATCAGGGACGTATGCAAGAAAAACTAATTTAATTTTAGAAGTTAGAATTGGAGTCACTTTAAAACAAGGTGGCTTTTTTTATATCAAAATTAGACGTAGTAATTAAGATGCATTTTCCAAGAGCATGGGGATCTTTGTAGTAAAAAAGCCCCTAAAATTAAATCGGTTGACTAAAATTTAACTAAGCATTGTACTATAAAAAGGAAAGAGGACATAGTATGTATTCAGGATATGCTTAAGTGCATATTACAACTAATAAGAGGGGGATACATATGGCATGTGTTGTAGTACCTATGGTAGAGGCAATTATTGTTACCATTGCAAAAAAAATTGTGCAGAGGAAAGAGAGAAAAGCCTTAGGGAATTCTAGTTCAACAGAAACAATTAATACTCCAATGAAAGAAGAACGACAAACCCTTCAAATGGGGCTAAGCTGGTCACGCAAACTGAGTTGGTTAAACAATTTATTATGGGGTGGTGTTTTCCTATTAGCTTTGGAACACATATGGCATGGTGAGATTATCCTATGGCCGCCTTTTTTAACAGCAATGAAAAATCCAGCTGATATCCAACCGATGTTAGAAGAAATGGCATTATTCGGAACTTCTATGGCAATATTTGTAACGGTAGTATGGGTGATTATGATTTACATAGCAGAGCATAAGTTGAAATACAATTGCACAAAAATATATTTAGATGATTAAAAGGAGGAATATTATGTATTTTATCATTACTGCATTAGCAGCTATTGTTACGACAGTATTTTGCTACAATATGCAGGACAAACATAGGTTAAGTATACTCTGCTTTATATACTGGGGTGCAACCCTTATGTGGCTAGTAGATCATGTTTTAGCATTTTTTATTGAAGGTGGAGAACTTTTTGAAATGACTTTAGATGCAGCACTATTAGGATGTCTTGTTGTTTTAAGTGGCTTTTTTGTTTGGGGTATTATTCTATTTCTAAAAAACATTAAAAGATCCCATTTAAAAACAGAGTAAAACAGGCCTTCTTGATGAATTTTTGAACGGTTTGACAGGAGTGAAGGACGGGGTAAAGATGATAAAACTAGTTGCTATCGGTAATCGGTTTATGAAAGATGACGGTATCGCAATTAAGGTTGCTGAGGCCTTGGAGAATGGATTTATACATTCTAATAATATTGAAGTAATCATTGGGGAAACAGACTGCCAAAATTGTTTTTATCGTTTAAATCATGGAGATTTTGTGTTTATTCTAGATGCAATGTATAAAAATTCAGAACCGGGCAGTATTCATGTGATTCGCCTGGAAGAAATCATAGGCCAATCATCAGCAGTTTTGATGCAACATGATATGAGCATGATTGACTTAATGAGGCTATATAAAAGCACTTTCAAAGGTTATCTGATTGGTGTGGAAATAGGGGAATTGGGCTTTGGACATGAACTTAGTCCCACTTTGCAAGAGAAGTTCCCCCAAATATGTTGTGAGGTTGAAGGGAAGATAAAAAAAATCATATTGGAGGAAATCAACGATGCATGATACTTTTTTAAATCAAAATCTATACGAATCTATTGTTGGCTTGTGTAAAGAAAACTCTATGGATAGAATTCTTAACTTAGAAATTACGGTACATACCCATAGCCATATTTGTGAAGAGAGCATTCGAGAACATTTTGCGGATCGAAAGAGCAAACTCATCGGTGGCTGGACAAATATTTTGGTTCAGAAAAAAGAAATTGAGCCCCTTACTGCAACCATTGAACAAATTGATGGAGAGAAAAAGTAAATGTGCCAGCGTAGAAGCTTTTTGATAGAAGTCAATGGAATTGTGCAAGGGGTGGGCATGCGTCCCTTTATTTACAAACTAGCACAGTCTCTCAACCTTTGTGGCTATGTAAAAAACAAAGGAGCTTCAGTGGTTATCGTTGCTTCTGCTGAACAACAAGTAATAGAGAAATTTTTATACGAACTGAAAAGCAATCCGCCGCCAAATGCAAACATCTACGACATAAATATTTTACCATATTCAGATGAAAATCTCCAGGATTTTAAGATTTTGGATAGTTCAGAAGACCAACAAAGGCGAGGATTCCTCCTTCCCGACCTAGCAGTTTGCAATGACTGCCTAGAGAATATTCGCAATCCGCAGGACAGACGGTATAACTATGCATTCACTAATTGTACGAATTGTGGCCCAAGGTATTCCATATTAAAAGATTTGCCATACGACAGAGAAAATACATCCATGAAACTTTTTGCTATGTGCCCAGAGTGTGGCAAAGAATTCAAAAATCCAGAGGAAAGACGATTTCACGCCCAGCCTAACTGTTGTCCCGTTTGTGGCCCAAAGTATATCTTGCGAGATAGCCATGGTGAGCTCGTGGATTGTGAAAGCCCTATAAAAAATGCAAAAGAGTTATTAAAGAAAGGAAAAATACTAGCCATAAAAGGGATAGGGGGGTATCACCTAGTTTGCAATGCACAAGATGAAAATGCAGTTGCCAACTTAAGAGATAGAAAAAAAAGACCCCACAAGCCCTTGGCAATTATGGTTTCAAGGATGGAGGATGTGAAAGGGATTTGTATAATAGGGAGAAAAGAAGAAGAGGCAATTTCCAACAATAAACGACCCATTGTGTTGCTAAAAAAAAGCAGTAATTGCCCACTTCCAGAAGTTATTGCACCGAAACTTAATCAATATGGGGTAATGCTACCCTACACACCCCTTCACTATTTGCTATTTGACGATACTTTAAAATATCTTGTTATGACCAGCGGGAATATTAGTGGGATGGCCATTTGTTATAAAGATAAAGACGCATTAGAGCATCTAAATCAAGTGGCCGATTATTTTCTCTTACATAATCGAGAAATCATGACCCCCATTGATGATTCCGTTGTCAGAGTTTTTGGAGATGAAGTGTTAATTAGCCGTTGTGGTAGAGGTTATGCTCCCATGGCATTGCCTTTGGATACACCTTATGAAATTTTATCTCTGGGAGGCAACCAAAAAGCCTCCATTTGTTTTACACATAAAAAGGTTGCCCATATCAGTCAGTATTTAGGAGAACTTAACTTTCTGGATACTTGTAATGAATATACAGCCGTTGTAAATCGATTAGCGGGGCTTTTAAAGGCAAGCCCTCAAGTTGTTGTACATGACTTACATCCCAACTATTTTTCAACGAAATATGCAAAGAGGCTAGAAAAGGAAGTCCTCATTGTTCAGCATCATCATGCACACATGGCAGGGTGTATGGCAGAACATGGATTTACTGGTGACGGCATTGGGGTTATTTTTGACGGAACCGGCGTGGGGATAGACGGTAATATTTGGGGAGGAGAATTTTTTGTCGGTAGTAGGTCGAAATTTAAAAGGGTAGCCCACTTAGAGAATGTTACACTACAAGGTATCGATTCCGCCATTGAAGAACCATGGAAATGTGCTTTATCTTATCTATATACCATCAATGAAAAATTAGATTCGTATTTTTCTGATGTAGACCACTGGCAGTCGATGATTATAGAAAAAGCATTGGAGAACAGAGTAAATTGCTTTCAATCTTCAAGCATGGGAAGACTCTTCGACTGTATTGCAGCTCTTACATTACAACGAAGCCGTATATCTTATGAGGCACAGGCGGCCATGGAGCTTGAAAGTGTGGTAGATGCAACAATAACTGATGAATATTGTTTTTCCATATTTGAAGGGGATGACGGTACTTTCATAATGGGATACCAAAGCATTCTGATGGGAGTTTTGCAGGATATAAAAAATCAACAACCTATTTCAGTCATATCTACGAAATTTCACAATACAATTTGTAAAGCAACCATAGCATGTGCTTGCAAGATAAGAGATAAATTCGACTTAAATTATATCTTTTTAAGTGGAGGGGTATTCGAAAATTCGTACCTCTTAAAAAATATGGTGTTTGGTTTAGAACAGTGGGGCTTTCATGTTTTTTTTAACAAAAAAACTCCATTAAATGATGGTGGCTTGTCTTTTGGCCAAGCATCTGTTGCAGCTTCCATTTTAGAGGGGGGAGATTATGTGTCTGGCAGTTCCTACTAAAATCACTTCAGTGCAAGGAAACTATGCCTATGCAGAAACCATGGGAATTCGGCAAAAAATTAATATTCAATTAATAGAGAATCTTGTGCCTGGCGAGTTTGTGTTACTACATGCTGGTTTTGCCATAGAAAAGATTGACCAAAGGGAGTATCTATTTCTGAAAAAAATATTGAATGAGATGATGGAAGATGATGAATGATGATAAAAAGATAATAAGAATTTTGGAAGTTTGCGGAACCCATACACAGGCCATCGTAAAATCAGGGATTCGATACATACTACCCAACTATGTTAAGCTACTGTCAGGTCCTGGTTGCCCTGTTTGTGTTACCAGTGAATCATATATAGATATGGCAATGGATTTACTCTCCAATGAAGAGGTGATTCTCGCCACCTTTGGAGATATGTTAAAGGTAAAGGGTACTTTTTACAGTCTATTTGAGAAGAAAACGAAAGAAAATGTGGTAATCCTATATTCACCAGAGGATGCAATTGTATTGGCACAGAAAAATCCAGAAAAGAAAGTTGTATTTTTAGCCGTAGGCTTTGAAACCACGGCTCCTATTATAGCAACAACAATAAAAAATGTGCAGGAAAATGGGCCAGATAACCTGTTTTTTCTGTCTGCTCTAAAACGGATGGAACCAATTCTCCGCTTTATACTTGAGGATGATCGTAATAAAATAAATGGCTTAATATGCCCAGGTCATGTTGCATCGGTTTTAGGTTCAGATGCATTCCGATTTATTACCGAGGATTTTCATCTTCCTGCAGTCGTATGCGGCTTTGAAGCAGAGGATATCAAAAAAGGTGTCCATCTTCTTTTAGACCAAATTGATGGAAAAAGCCCCGTTTCCTTTGCTAATTTATACGAGCGCTGTGTTCGAACCACAGGAAACAAGTTGGCGAAGGATTATATGGAAGAAGTCTTTTATATAGAGGATGGATATTGGAGAGGCATTGGAAAAGTCCCAAATTCCGCATTGGGTTTAGATAAAAAATACCAAAACCTTGACGCAAAGTATAAGTTTGGAGTAAAAGAAAAAATAATCCCAAAACCTTCCGCTTGTCAGTGTGGTGAAATCATTCTTGGCTTAAAAACACCCTATGAATGCAAGCAATTTGCTGTAAGCTGTACACCTGAAAATCCCCTAGGGCCTTGTATGATTTCTTCGGAGGGGGCTTGCTCTGCTCATTACAAATATGGGAAGGTGGTTTTTTGACAAATAAAATTACATTACATCATGGTGATGGCGGTGTTAAAACAAATGCATTAATCAATGAGGTTTTTCTAAAATACTATGGTGCGAATATGGATGTCTCTTTAAGTGATGCTTTTATTTTTGATGTAAAAACTTCTAAGTTAGCTTATACCACCGATAGCTTCGTGGTTCAGCCATTATTTTTTCGAGGCGGGGATATCGGAAAACTAGCTGTCTGTGGGACCTTAAATGACCTTGCCACTGCTGGAGCAAAACCTTACTACTTAAGTGCAAGTTTTATGATTGAGGAAGGCTTTGACATAGATGTTTTATGTAAAATCGCCCAGTCAATGGGGGATGTCTGCAAAGAAAACGGTGTAAAAATCGTTACAGGAGACACGAAGGTGGTTGAAAAGGGTAGTGTGGATGGGTTATTTATTAATACGTCGGGCATTGGTGTGGTGGCCGAGAGTTTCGCCCCTTCCAAAATCGAACCAGAAGATGAAATTATTATAACGGGTACGATTGCAGAGCATGGCACAGCTATTTTACTTGATCGATATGACCTTGAAATAGAAACGAATATTACCAGTGATTGCTGCGCCCTGAGTCATTTAATTACTGATTTGGATAAGGTCTTGCCTTATATAAAGTTGATGAAGGATCCAACGAGGGGCGGCGTAGCAACGGTACTGAATGAAATAGCCACCAATGTGGGCTACAATGTGGAGCTGATAGAAAATAGGATACCAATGAATCCCCAAATAAAAGCAATCAATGATATTTTGGGAATAGACCCATTCTATCTTGCGTGTGAAGGTAGAATGATATTGGTGGTAAAAAACGGATTTGGGAAAAGGGTTTTACAAAAATTAAGGAAACTGCGGGGGTACGAAAACGCCCAAAGTATTGGTCGTTTTACAAATGATTATCAAAAGACCGTATATTTGAAAACAAGCATTGGCGGCAAACGAGTGATGCCTAGCTTAGAGGGGCAGATGGTGCCTAGAATTTGTTAATGAAGTAAAGGTATTAAAACCTTTCATTTCTACGAAACAGGATGTCTTTAGGAGGATTTTTAATGGAATTACATTTGTTTTTTGATTCTATACTGAAAAGTATTTCTCAAATAAATATACATATAGAAAAACTCAGTTCCAATAAGCGAGTTGATAAGCAGCAAGTTTTGGTACATTTAGATAGAGAAGTTAAGATGTTAGAGAAGAATATTACTTGTTTTATTGAGTTGAATCAAGAGAATAGCAAGGAAGTGCCGTCACATTATCCTAGAGTTTCTGTACAGCATGTTCAGCCAGATTCTAACACAACAAGGTATTTTACTTTGGAAGAACTAGCTTACTATGACGGTAAGGATGGCAGGCCTACCTATGTCGCTGTTAATGGCGTTGTCTATGATGTGACAAATATCCCTTCCTGGGCTGGGGGTACTCATTTTCGCCTTAATGCGGGGCAAGATTTGACTAGTAAATTTGCCACCTGTCATAAAGGTTTTGAATCGACATTAAACAAACTACCTATCGTGGGATACTTATCTTAATGTAAAGTTGGTGAGCCATATGAGTTCAAAAAATTTCAAATGTCCATATCAAGACAATAAATTAAAATCTACGGCAAACCTTGTAGCAAGGGTAAATAACGACATCAAAGCAGAAAAATTAGTAAAACCAAATCTTGTCTGGCTTGAATTAAATGGATGTGCGGGCAATATCATCTCGCTGCTAAATGGTCAAAATCCAGACTTCCAGTACCTCATTACTGATATGGCGAACATTACCTATAGCAATAGTTTGCTTGCCGCCGAGGGAAACCAAGCCATGAATGAATTGTTTGACGTAATCGGGTCTAATTTCATTCTTGCAGTGGAGGGTGCCGTTTCTTTAAAAGAAGACGGTCGTTATAATATTATTGGACGGCATAATCATGAAGCTGTAACTGGGCTGGAGGCAGTCCAGAGACTAGGGGAACAGGCCGCATATGTCATAGCCGTGGGTGCATGTGCATCCCATGGCGGCATATCTGCAGCAAGGCCTAATCCCACCTCTTGCGTAGGTGTTCACGAAGTTTTGCAAAGAAAAGTAATTCAACTACCAGGTTGTCCATGCCATCCTGATTGGTTTATGGGAACCCTAGCATACATAATATTATATGGGGAACCACCCCTAGATAGCAGAAATCGTCCATTGATGTTTTATAGCACAACCATTCATGATAGATGTCCAAGGAGATCCTATTTTGATAATGGTATTTTTGCAACGAAGCTTGGGGAAAAAACCTGTATGTTTAAACTTGGATGCCGAGGACCCGTAACTCGCATTGACTGCCCAATACGACAATGGAATGGCCATGTGAATTGGCCAATTGAAGATGACTCACCATGTATTGGCTGCGCACAGTTTGGCTTTCCCGATGCGATGGAGCCATTTGTTAACTTTAATCCTACGAAAGGGGTGTAAGCATGGCAGAAAGAATAACGATAAACCCCGTTACCCGAATCAGCGGATTTATGGAAATAGAAGCAGAGGTGGAAAACAATATCATCGTAGATGCAAAAACAAAGGGTATGATGTTTCGTGGGTTTGAAAAAATGCTAACGGGTAGAAATCCTTTTGATGCCATTTATTTTACCGAACGAATATGTGGTATATGTTCAACGGCACATGCCTTGGCTTCAACCCTTGCCCTAGAAGATGCTATGGATTTTGTTCCCTCGGAGCAGGGGCGATACCTTAGAGATATTATTCATGCATGTGAGTTTCTCCAAAATCATCTGCGGCATTTTTATCAATATACACTACCTGACTTTGTAAAGCTGCCAGCAAACTACCCCCTATTTCAGACAGGTCATAATGACTATAGGCTGCCAAAAAAACTCAATGATAGGATGGTAGAGGATTACTTCGCTTCTCTTGAATTTAGTCGAGATGCACATCAAATGTTAGCCATACTGGGAGGAAAAGCTCCCCATAACCATGGCATTTTTATCGGTGGGATTACATCCCAGGCAACGGTAGATAAAATAATCGCAATCACTTCAATCCTTGATAAAATCGGGAAATTTTTAGACGACAAGATGCTTCCTGATGTTTTTGAAATCGGAAAGTATTATTACGAATATTACTTTATTGGCGGAGGGTACGGCAATTTATTAAGCTATGGTTGCTTTGATAACTACAAAGAATTAGGAACGTTGTATGTAGACCCCCTTGTGTATTCCAATAATAAAATCTCAGCTTTCAATCCAGACGAAATCTCACAGGGACGAGAGTTTGCTTGGTATGATGAGGCCGATGAACCTGATATTCAAAAACAAGGAGCATATTCTTGGATAAAGGCACCCAGATATAATGATGTTCCATATGAAGTTGGGCCACTGGCAAGGCAATGGCTTTGCGGGGACTATAGAAATGGGATATCTGCTATGGATCGTACCATTGCAAGGGTTTTGGAGGCTAGAAAAATTGTAGGAATCATGAAAACTCTTTTAGAAAATTTAATACCTGGAGTTTCTGTACAAGAACATTATACTGTACCAGAAAAAGGTAGTGGGAAAGGTTTAGTAGATACAACGAGGGGTGCCCTTGGCCATTGGGTTTTGGTAGAGGACAGCAAAATTGCCTTATATCAAATCATATCACCCTCGGCTTGGAATTTATCAACGCAAACCGGAAATATGAAAGGCACAGGTGAGCAGTCATTAATGGGAGCGCCTGTCCGTGATACTCAAAGTCCTGTTGAGATTGGCAGAATCATACGATCTTTTGATCCATGCGTATCTTGTGCCACACACGTTTATTCTGAAGGAAAGTGTATCAATTCCATGCAGGTTGTTTAAAGATATTTCAAAAGCGAAAGGATAGCTTTACCTTTTTTATGATGAATGTTATATTCATCCGTAGAGAAATTTTATTTCTCTGTTCTGGTGTTCATTTTTAAATAAAGACGTTTTGTCTTGTTGAAAATAATCTACCACAGAAACATATTTACTTTTAAATTCCCATCAAAAACCAAAGTTCCTAATAGACTAAGTTTAGTTTCTACTAAGCTTAGTCATATTTTTTGCCTCGAAATAAACTAAAGAGTACCTTTGAAGTACTTCAAGCTTATTTCCTAAAAGCTTTATTTTGCTATTTTATATGCACACACAAATTTAAACTGTAGCAATGAACAGTCAGGGTTTAACTTTGGTTGGTTCATGAAAAGCAACAGGGGCTTTTCCTTATCAGTATTGAAAGAGGGTCCTTATCTATACATTCCTAAAATGATTGAATTAACGCCAATAAGAGACTTCTTCCGTCCAATTGGGCGAGATAATATGTCTTGTGGATGTCATATTATTGTTTTATAATAAAGGGATGGAGGTGGTGGTATTGCAGATCAATAGACTATTTGAAATGATTTATTTATTGTTAAATCAAGAAACCATAACCGCTGGAGCGTTAGCAAATCACTTTGAAGTTTCCCCTCGTACAATTTATCGTGATGTGGAGCTTTTGTCCTCAGCGGGAATTCCAATTTATATGACGAAAGGCAGGGGTGGTGGTATTTCCCTTCTTCCTGACTTTGTTTTGAATAAAACCTTATTAACGAACAGAGAAAAAGCAGACATCCTCTCTGCACTCCACGCTGTGGAGGCTGTAAGCTTGGAACAAACCAATACTGCTGTTCAAAAGTTATCTTCCTTGTTTGGAAGAAGCCAAAGCGATTGGGTAGAGGTGGACTTTTCCGGATGGGCAAATGCAGACGAAGAGGCTAAAGTATTTACCACTTTGAAAGCTGCAATCCTTGGTAAGCAAGTAGTAGAGTTTCTTTATTACAGTGGTGAGGGTAGTTTACAGCGTGTCGTGGAACCCATGAAGCTTTGCTTTAAGGGTCAGGGATGGTATCTATATGCCTATTGTAGAGTTCGGAGTAATTTTCGCTTCTTCAAGCTGCGTAGAATCAAAGAATTAATGGTGTTGCCAGAACTTTTTGATAGACAAACACCTAAAAAAATATTTGATGGCAAAGAAATCTTTGAAGATGACTTTGTAACCATTATGCTGAAGATATCTAAAGAAATGACCTATCGAGTTTATGACGAGTTTCCCGAATATGAAAAACTTCCAGATGGTGGATTTTTCGTGGAGCTTACCATGCCCCGAGGCGAGTGGGTTTATCATTATCTTGCTTCTTTCGGTCAACACTGTCAGGTGATAGCGCCGCAGGATATTCGGCTGCAAATTAAAAATACCTTGCAAGAAACTTTAAAGCAGTATTTATAATATGACATACTGTTGTCTATTTTAATATGCTATTCTTAATTTGGATTGGAGGAAAGCATGGAGAAAATAGACTATAAGAAAAAGTATAAAAATCTATATCAACCCAAAACTCAACCATCAGTTATTGAAGTTCCGGAAATGTGTTTTATTCAGATTGATGGACAAGGCAATCCCAATGAAGAAGATGGTGAATATCAGCGTGCCGTTGAAACGTTGTATGCATTGTCCTATGCCATCAAGATGATGCCTAAAAAAGGCAATACGCCACCCTGTTATTTTGAGTATGTGGTAGCACCCCTAGAAGGGCTTTGGTGGCTGGGAGATTTGGATGAATTCGATTACAGTTGTAAATCTAAATTCCACTGGACATCTATGATACGTCAGCCTGAGTTTGTAACAGAAGAAGTGTTTGCCCAAGCTTGTGAAATGGTAAGGGCAAAAAAGCCTCATCTGGATGTTAAAATTGCGAGGCTAGCGTGGTTTTCCGAGGGGCTTTGCGTTCAGTGTATGCACCATGGCAGCTTTGATGATGAGCCAGAAACACTGGCCGAGATGAAGGCTTTCATGGAGGAGGAAAAATTGTTAAGTGACCTTTCCCAGACTCGCCGACACCATGAAATTTATCTGTCTGACCCTCGTAAAATTGAAGTATCTAAAATGAAAACGATACTGCGGTATCCAGTTAGGAGGATGTGATATGGCAAAATCATTAGACTATGTTTTATATGCTTGTGAGCAAATGAGCCTTGCAGGTACAATTACCTATAAGTATATGTTTGGGGGATATGCCATTTATTGTGATGGAAAATGCTTTGCCCTCATTGGTGATGATAGGCTCTATATTACTCCCACAGAAGCAGGGTTAGCACATTTGCCTGATGCAAAAATGGGGATTCCATATGAAGGTGCAAAGCCCAGAATATTGCTGGAAGATCTGGAGGACAGAGAGTTTCTTTGTAACCTGATTCAGGATACTTGCAGCCAGCTTTCATTGCCCAAACCCAAGAAGAAGAAAGGAGCAAGATAACATGGATTATAGAAAAGAATTTGAACGCATGATGGAGAGTCAAACAGAAATGGCCCTTGCAACGGCTGTGGATGGAATGCCCAATGTTCGCATCATTAACTTTTATTACGACTCGGATAAAAAGACTCTGTATTTTACAAGTTTTGCAGATAATCAAAAGGTTAGGGAGGTTGAAAAAAATCCTAACATTGCATTTACCACCATTACCACCAATGGTGAAGAACACGTTCGTGTCAAAAATGGTATAGTTCGGAAAAGCAGCCTTTCCGTAGAAGAAGTAAAAGAAAAATTTCTTAAGAAGATGCCAGAATATATCATGAGTATTCCTGACGTATTGCCAAGCCTGATTTTATTTGAGATTACATTTGACCATGCGGATGTGGTGATTGATTTTGAACATATGGATCGTATTGCATTATAATATCAAGCCCTGCTGAGAGAGTTAGCAGGGCAATTTTTATAAAAACAAGCTTTGTAAACGGCATTATAAAGGACACAGTTCTGTGAGTTGGATGATTTTAAAAAATACCCAGAGTCCTTTCGATTAATTATAAATTGAAATGAATCCATAAAAAAGCACTGCCCAAGGGCAGTGCTTCACTCTTTTTTTTCCTATGTAAGGTTTACAATGCAAAACCACCTTCCCTCTCTTTTACTTTTTCTTTGTAAATATAAAAGAAAGTTATCAATAGGGTTATGCCTTCTGTTACGGGTGCTACAAGCCATACGCCATTCATCCCTAAAATTGAGGGTAGGGTGAATATACAAATTAGTAAGAAAAACAATCCACGTGCGGAAGATATCATGGCAGATTCCTTGGCTTTTCCTATAGAAGTAAAGTAGAACGACGTAATCGTATTCACTCCAGAAAACAAAAAAGAAACAGAAAAGATAACCAAACCTGAACGAATCATCTGTTTTATCTGTTCATCCCGAACAAAGAGTTGGCTATACCAACCAGAACTGAGTAAAACCAGAAGCAAAACTGCAGCACCTACTATGAGGACAATCATATTCGTAGTTTTTCTAATGTTTGACGCCAAGCTATACTCTTTTGCACCGTAGCTAAAACTGAGAAGGGGGACGACTCCTTGTCCAAAACCAAGGATAATCATGCTAAAAATATAAGAAATATACCCTGCAATGGCAAATGCCGTCACACCATGTACTCCAATGTACTTCAGAATCACAAAATTATATGCAAAGATGGAAATGCAAAGTGACATCTCTCCAATAAATTCAGAACTTCCGTTGAAAACTGTACTTTTCCAAACGGTTGAAGAGTAGCGGAACTTACCAAGCTTATATACTTTTGATTTCTTTATAAAATAATAAAGGATGCACAATAAGGAAACCACCCCTGATATAAGAGATGCTACAGCAACCCCCGTAACACCTTGGTATAACCACTTTACAAAAATAAAATCCAGTAAAGTATTCAGTAGCACATTTAAAATATTTACCTTCATAAAATATGCTGGTTCGCCTTCGCTTCTAATAAACATCCCAAAGGAAGCATTTATAATCATGATTGGCAGTTGAAACAGCATAACCGAGTAATAATTCTTGAAGTGTGTGGCCACCTGAGGGTTTGCGTTTAATCGTTGAAGCATAGGATCTAGGCAAACCCACATCACAAATGTAAGTAGGGCAGACGCCACGACTGTTGTACACACGGTTTGATTAAAAACATGATTACATTTGTCAATATCTCCTGCACCAAAGGCCATTCCGGCTAGGGCTACACCCCCAACGGAAATCATAAGACCGATACCCAGATATAAATAAATGATGGGTAGTCCTAGATTTACTGCGGCAATGCCATCCCCACCTACATAATTTCCAATGAAAAGCCCATCAACAACGGTAATCAGGGAAGTCAGCACCATTGCAATGATGGATGGGATTGAAAACTGAAAAATCATCTTTACTCTGTGACTTTTAAGACTTTCTAGATTCATATTTTTTCCTCCATATATATATTAATAGTAACAACACTATGAATGATATACGAAAAGGAAATAATATACTTCTGTTTTTGTGCCCTATTTAATGGGAATACAAATATCTATTTCCATATACATGGATGAGCAGTCCACTTTGCGATATACTTCAAAGCTGTAACGATCATCAATGGAGTAACCACTTTGTGCAAGCCATACATTAAAGATGCTCTGATAGGCAGCGTAAATTGCTTGAACAGGGCCTTTAAAATGGTATATTGCGAATTTGCCCCCACTTAGGGAATATGTATTTTCTAAAGGGCAGGATTTATCAACCTTTATACAAATATCGTAGAGACATTCATTGATATCTGTAATTGAGGGGTCGTCGAAGGTGCGTTCAATAAGCAGTGCATCATCTGTAACATATTCTTTATACTTAGCTTGAAACGCACCCCAATTTTTAGACAAATCCCCATAATTTCCAATATATCGTTCATAAATCACATGATACTCTTCCAAAGTTTCAATAGAGATTTTTTCATTGCATTCCTCAAAGGATTCTAGCCTAATATCTGCATTTGTAAAGATTGGATTTGAAAGATAATGCTGCTCTATACTACGCCGAAACTCCACTGGGGACATATTGTGATGTTGTCGAAAAGCTGAACTGTAGTTAGATGAACTGTATCCATAATCTCTGCTAATATCTGTGATACTTCGTTCCTTCTCTACTTTGAGACGAAAAGCGCTTTGTTCCATTTTGATTCTTTTTATGAATTCATAGATACTTTCACCTGTGGTCACCTTGAATAATCTTGAAAAGTAAAATTTGGAGAAATTACAGTACTTTGCAACTTCCTCCACAGAAATATTCTCGTTAATATGATCTAAAATATAGCTTATGGCACGATTTACATATTCATTGGTTATCATTTTTTCACCTGTTTTATTATTATTTAATTTTTAAATTATACCATAATTAATTTATATGTTTCAAAAAAAGCATTGCAATTCCGAAATGCAATGTCTTTTTATCATATTTTAAATCATAATAGAAAAGTAAAGCAAAACGATTACACCAAGCACGATGCGGTACCAACCAAATACTTTAAAGTCATGCTTTTTGATATAGGTCATTAAAAACTTTATAACAAGGATTGACACAACAAATGCTACGACCATGCCAAGCAAAAGGGCAATCAGCTCCGCACTAGAGAATGCAAAGCCAAATTTCAATAATTTAAGGGCACTGGCACCTACCATAGTTGGTACGGCCAGGTAGAATGTGAACTCAGCTGCTGCAATTCTAGATACTCCAATCAGCAAGGCGCCAACAATGGTAGCCCCCGAACGAGATGTACCTGGAATGAGAGACAAAACTTGAAATAGCCCTATGGCGAAAGCGGTTTTGTAACTGATATTTGCGATGGTTTGTGTCGTTGGGGTACGCCTTTTATTCCAGTTTTCAATGAAAATAAATAGCAACCCGTAAAGAATCAGCATAGCCGCAATGATGATTGGAGTTTGCAAATGAGCCTCTAAAAAATCATCAAATAAAAGCCCAATCACTGCGGATGGAACACATGCAAAGGCAACCTTAAACCATAAAGAGAAAATATCTTTTCGAATCATGGATTTGGTTTTATCTTTGAATTGAAATGGAAACATCTTATTCCAAAATACTAAAACAACAGCTAAAATTGCACCTAGCTGAATGACTACAAAAAAGATTTCCTTGAACTCTTGGCTCATATTTAACTTGATAAATTCATCAACCAACAACATATGTCCTGTACTGCTTATGGGTAGCCATTCTGTAATACCTTCCACAATACCTAAAAAAATAACTTTAATCATTTCAATAAAATCTAACACCATTACTTTAATTCCTCCTTATTCATTTCGCAAAATGTAGCAAAAGGTGAATGCAAAATATTTAATTAAATCGTCTTAACCTCATGGGCAGTAGGGGATAGTTCGATGTTTACTAGAAAACAAAAGGAAATTTCCAGTATATTAATTACTGATTTTAATCTTTATCTTTCCAAAGTTTCCTTGGTTTTTTCATTTTTATATATATTTTGCAACACATAGCCTCTTATTTTACACCTTACCTTCTTCGTCTTCAAGTTGATTATTCTCTAATCTACGGAAAAAAGCAAGAAACTTACTGACACATTAGAAAAAACCCTGACACTTTTCGTATCAAAGGTCTTATTTAAAGGTTAATTGGGTGTTATGCTTCATTCTAATACTTTTAATAAGCATTAGCCCTTTAATGAGCAGAAGTAAAAACAGTAAGGCTGTAACATAAGGTTCTCTTGCGGCAGCAAAAAAACAGACTGCAAGTATTTCTATTAAAACAGAACAATAAAATACTTTTTGCCGCCAATGCTCTCTTTTTTGGTACTCTAAGATCAACCCCACAATACCAAGCCCAATTATCGTGGTATAAATGGCCCAATATATTGTCAGCATAACTTCTGTAGTCTCAGTAAAAGCAAAGAGGTTTACGGCACGAATATATGTACCTTCTGGCTTACCATAAAGGGGGAGGAATATAAAAATAATTACCAGTACATCTAATATCCCATATATCAAATTATACATATCATTTCTAGTCGCATTCGTCTCTTCAACTAGAATAGGGTGTTCCTTATTAAACAGCAACTCATCAATTGATACGGAAAAATAAGTGGAGACATTTTTTAACGAGTCAATATTAGGATAACCTTTCCCGCTTTCCCACTTGGATATAGCTGTTCTTGACACATACAACTGCTCTGCCAACTGTTCTTGGGTTAAGTCGTGTTGTTTTCTAAGTTGCTGTAATTTTTCATTAAAGTCCATATTGTGTATTTTTATCCTTTCAAATGTGAACAACCTTTTATACTTTATTTCTTTTTAGGGGTTCGTCCATAATTTTTAGTGAAGTGAATTAAGTCATCTCGGAACTGTTTTAAGCCTTAGATTTAGAGTAGAAATACCCTAACCCAGTAAGCATAAAAAATCTTTCTTTCTCACAGCCTAGCATATAAAGTAAACCACTAAGGAAAATATCCGTCTAAAGGCATTTTCCAGATAAGCAGGCAGAAGGAGATATTTATGAAGCCAACTCCTCCGATTTCCAATGGTATGTAATAATTTTACCATATACAAAAATTATTACAATAATAGTGGAAAGAGTTAATAAATTCTTAAATTTAAAATGATAAAAGGATAAGCCGCTACACCTTGCTTGTGTAGCGGCTCGATTTCAGTTTTTTCTGGAGAGTGCTCCTTTTCGTTGTTTACCCTTCTTGATAATCCTTATCGGCATAGTCAATCACTACTTTCTTGCAATCTTTACATATCCATGCTGTTAGAAGAAAGGAGTCGAGGGTTTTATTTTCTAGAAGCACTTCACCTCTTTTGGGTTTAAGAGTTATGTTATGTTTGTTTTTCACCCATGCGACTCTTTGGTTTCCTTGTAAAAACCCTTGTTCCATTTCATTACTACAAATAGGACATCTCATAAAATTCACCTCACATATATTAATTCAAAAGTATGTTGCGCTCTCAGAACATGCATTCATATTTGAATTATATCATAATCCCTAAATTATTCTAGTAAAGCACTTTAAAAGGCAGAGGATAGTGTGTCACTTAGTGGTAAACATTAAGGTATGTGTCGGATCGTTTTTGTGTGATGTTCTATTGTTATAAAATTGTAATTAATACTCATTGATTCCATGTTTAAAAAATAGTATACTTTCAATATCTCTATGGAATTAACAAAAAAAGGAAGGAGGAGAATGTATGAAAAAATGGATTGACACAGGCCAATAATAGTACGCTCGAGGTCCACCACCTTTTACAAAGTTGAAGCTACCATAAATCAACTATTTGAAAGGACGGACTATCAAAATGAACGTTAAACTTTACTATGCTTACAAATTATTTAAAGATACCATGCCTATTTATCCTGTTTATGTACTCATGTTTCAGGCAAAGGGATTATCTTTAACACAGATTTCTTTTTTACTTGCCATATGGTCTTTGGCAGTTGTTGTGTTTGAAGTACCCACAGGTATTATTGCTGATCATTGGAGTAGAAAAAACATGCTTCTTTTGGGAGGCCTAAGCAAGGCAATTGGTTATATCACTTGGTTTTTTGCTGATGGTTTTGCTTTGTTTGCCATTGGCTTTATTTTATGGGGTATTAGCGAATCCTTTTGTTCTGGGTCAGAGGAGGCTTTGTTATTTGATAATCTCAAAGCAAACAGGGAAGAAGAACAGTTTGGGGAAATCTATGGAAAGGGAACCTTCTACTCAGGTGTGGGAGTGGCGTTATCTAGCCTTACAGGTGGTTTTCTAGCTGCTTTACTGTCATATCAAGGCGTATTAGTTCTTTCTGCTTTCTTTGTTATGGTTTCTATACTTTTCCTAGTGAAATTTCCAGAGGTTAATTTTTTCAAGGAAGAGAAGGCGGAGGACGAATTAGAAGATCAAGGCAGCCCCATAGCTACGTTGGTTGATGCTTCTTTATTATGCCTTCGAAATAAGCAGCTATTAACAACGATTCTTATGCTTGTACTCGTTGTTGGGGCTTCTGGTGTCCTCGATGAATATGATCCCATCATTGCTAAAAATTATGGTTTAAATATTGGCATGATTGGGGTTTGGATTAGCATCCGCCATATTCTTGAGGCGTTGGGTGCAAAGGTTGCATATTCCGTTAAGAATCTCTTTTCAAAAATTGGTGTAAAAAGTGATTTTAATATGGTTAGTTTGTTGTGTTTTCTCTCAGGAGGCTGCCTCCTTGCATTTGGGCTAAGCAACGGTATTGTGTTCATTCCTTTATATGGGCTTTTCTACATGCTTTTATCCTCTGCAGGGGTTATTCAGGAGGAGTATGTTCAACAAACGATTGAAGAACAGGGAAGATCAACTGTACATTCGTTGATTTCTCTATTGCAAAATGTTTACGGGATGTTGTTTATATTCTTGCTCGCTTTAGCATTTACAAAAATGGGAATTTATTTGGGGATTGTTCTCGTTTCCGTCTATATTCTTGTTTTAAGCACCATTTTGATTTTAACGTACTTTATTTATACGAAAAGAAATCTAAAGTAATAAAGAAGATGGGGTAACTTTTTGTTACCCCATTCATTCCGTAGATTTAGTTTATATTATCCTCAGCGATATTGGCATTGACCACAACATTTTCAATATTTCTAACCTTTCCTACAAATTCATTAATCGTATCTATCTGGGCAACGATTATGAGAGAAATGAGGGCAATCGTTCCTTTTTTATAGGGGATACCCATACGGCCTTGAATGGTACTGTGATATTCTGAAACAATAGCATTAAAAGCGGACTGCGATTCTTGAGGATTTTTCAGTATTACGCTTATGATTGCTGCCTGACTCATGTTGACCTTTCCTTTCTTGCGTTGTATTTTAACCTAGTGTTTCCAAAATTAATATAATTTATCATCGATGTTCTCCCGAAAATTATTTAAAGCCGTGTCAATTTTGCATATGTGTATCAGGCAGAACACCATGGAACAATCAAGGGAATTATACATAAACCACATAAAAAAGGCCCCCTATGATATTTTCCTTTTATCATAGAAAAGCCTTTTCTCTATTTCAGTAACTTATCGTTTCAGAAAGTGTTATCCAAGTCTATTTTCTCATCAATATCTTTCATAGCATGAAAATCCACATTATAAAAGAAGATACCACTTTTATTTTTTTTTATAATGATTTTTCCGCCTATATCTCCATTTAAAGAAAGTAATTCATTACGGTACTTTTTAGAGAAAATAGTGGGACTACCCATGCTGTCATCACTTACAACGCAAGCCAATTCTTTTCCAGCGTTTATAAAGCCCTGTATAAATCCTTCTATCACTTCAGCCTTTAAATAGGGTTGATCCCCTGTTAAAAAAATATATGCATCGGCGTGATTATCAGCCAAAACACCAATTTTTATTGATTCTGAAATGCCGTTTTGGGGGAAGTTGTTCCAAAGAACACGAAAGTCTCTTTTTTTTGCTAAAGCAGAAACCTCTTCATACTGTGTAACGACAAAAGGCGTGGTCACTACTTTTTTTTCAACCAAATTGAAAAGCTCGTCCATGATATGACAAATGATTGGTTTATTATTTAAGGAGTATAGAAGTTTATTCTCCCCAAAACGCTTGCTGTTTCCTGAAGCTAATAAAATTGGTCTAATTTTCAAGGTCAATCATTCCTCGTATAACTTTTTCAGGTGTGATGGGCAATTCTCTGTGCCATACGCCTGTTGCATTATATACAGCGTGGGCAATGGCAGGAGCTGGTGTATTGATCACAACCTCTCCGATGGACTTTGCACCAAAAGGACCTGTTGGTTCGTAACTACTTTCAAAGGAAACATTAACCTTTCCCATATCCAAACGAGAGGGGATTTTGTACTGCATGAAGGAGGTCCCAAAAAGATTCCCCTTATTATCATAAATGATGTCCTCGAATAATGCCATACCAATTCCTTGCACAATGCCTCCCTCCGTTTGAACACGAGCAAGGTTTGGATTGATTGTCGTTCCGCAGTCAACAACGGCTTCATAGTTAATCACTTCAACATGACCTGTTTCTTTATCCACCTCAATTTCAACGGCACCAACCATAAAGGGTGGGGGAGAAACTGGGGAAAAATTGCTTGAGGTTACTTCCAAAACAGCGTTGTTTCCACACATATCCTCATTTGCAATATCTTTTAGAGTGATTTCTTTTTTGTTATCAATACTTCTTATTACTTTGCCATCGAATACTAAATCACTTTCAGGAACATTTAGCTTTGTAGACGCCACATCCAATATCCTTTGTTTTAATTCATTGGAAGCATGAACGGCAGCAGTGCCCGTAATGTATGTTGTGGAAGATGCGTAAGAACCTGTGTCATAAGGAGAGGTGTCTGTGTCAACGCCATACACAACAACGTTATCCAGGTCACATTCCATTGTTTCTGCAACCATTTGTGCAAGGACGGTGTCGCAACCAGTTCCCATATCCGTTGCACCAATATTCATAGAGTAGAAACCGTCATCATTGAGCTTAATGGTAACAGAGCCTTTATCTACATTTGAAATACCTGAGCCTTGCATACTCATGGCAATGCCCACGCTTCGTACTTTTCCGTTGCCCATATCACGACAAGGGTATTTTTCATCCCAACCAATATTTTTCTTGGCTGTTTCTAAGCACTTGTCCAAGGTACAGCTATTGTTTGGTTCATTATAGTAGGCAGGCATAATCATTCCCTGTCTTACCATGTTCATTTCTCTTATTTTTACAGGGTCTATATTTAACCTTGATGCCAGCTGATTCACGGCACTTTCAAGGGCAAACTGTCCTTGAGTGGCACCATAGCCACGGTATGCACCGGCACTCATATGATTGGTGTAAACAACATCATAGGAAAAACGGAAAGCCTCACAGTTTGCTGTATAAAGAGGTATACTTTTGTGACCGCTAAGGCCAACGGTTGTTGGGCCATGTTCACCGAAAGCACCCGTGTTGGAAAGTGTATTGATTTCGATGGCCTTTATTTTCCCAGAACAATCGGCACCGATACGAACCTTTACTTCCATCTCATGACGAGGGGAGGAGGCAATCAAGCTTTCTTCTCTGGTATATACAATTTTGGCTGGTTTTTTTGTAAGCATGGTAACAATAGCAGGGTATACTTCGGAAACTACCGTTTGCTTTGCACCAAAGCCACCACCAATTCTTGGCTTTAAAACTCGTATTTGACTCTTCGGAATATCCAACGCATTGGAAAGTATTCTTCTAACATGGAAAGGCACTTGGGTTGAACTTACAATATTTAGCCTACCGTATGTGTCGTAATAGGTAAACGTACGGAAAGTCTCCATCATGGATTGTTGCACGGCTTTTGTATGATAAGTTTCCGACACAATGACATCACAATTTGACATTATAGAATCCAAGTCACCATTCGTTTCAACGCCGCTTGCACAAAGGTTTCGTTTACGGTCACCTCCAACTTCAACAAGGGCTTTCCAGTCTTCTTCAGGATGAACAATGGTTTGGTTATCTTTCGCTGTTCTAAAATCTAAAACGGGTTTTAAAACTTCATATTCAACCTTAATTAATTTCAGTGCCTTTTCCGCCGTTTTTTCATCCTTTGCAGCGACAACGGCAACGGCATCCCCAACAAATCTTACCCTGTCTTCTAAAATATAGCGGTCGTAGGGGCTAAACTCAGGATAGGTTTGACCAGCCATAGTAAAGCGCTTTTGGGGCACATCATTATAAGTCAGTACACACTCCACGCCATATAAATTTTTCGCATCAGACGTTTTGATTTCTTTAATGATGGCATGGGCATGGGGGCTTCTTAAAACCTTTACAATAAGGCAATTTTTTGGCGCAATGTCATCGGTATAAACAGGTTGTCCCGTGACCAATGCCATAGCATCTTTTTTTCTTACAGAAGTATTTACAATGCGCATTACTTCTCAGCCCCCTTAAAAGCAAGATATTTTTTGATTGCACGAAGCTGTCCCTCATAACCTGTACAACGACACATGTTTCCACTTAAAAAGTTTAGAATTTCGGAGTCGGTAGGGTTTTCAAATTCATTAACCATAGCTAAAACATTCATGATAAAACCAGGGGAGCAAAAACCACACTGTTCCGCACCTTCATCCGCCATAAACCCACCGAACTCTTTTGCCTCATCCTGTAAACCCTCCAGTGTTGTTACAGATTTTCCGTTTGCCCTTGCAAGGGGGTAGGAACAGGAGAGTATAGGCTTATCGTCTACCAAAACGGTACAAAGTCCGCAATTTGAAGTTTCGCAACCTCTTTTTACACTATAACATTCATGTTCTCTCAAAAAATCCAAAAGAACCATATCAGCAGAAGCATCTGATTCTAAAGGTTTACCGTTTAAATTCATTTTAATTCTCATTTTCGTCATCTCCATTCAAAGCCAAAAGACCTCTGCAAACCAAAACTTTGCATAAATGCTTCCTATATTCAGCACTTCCCCTTGGATTCGTTCCAAAAGATAATGCATTTGCTGCAAATTCGGCAAACTCTTTTGCAGTTTCCTTTGTAATGCCATTTGCAAGTATATTTCCTTGGTCTTTCACCAATTCAGCTCGCTGGGGTCTTGCACCAACACAGGCTTGTACTCCGTTTTCTGTTTGGGACACTGCAACAGCTAAAACTGGAAAATCAGTATAGGAGTTACGTAGTGAAAGATATTTCATCTTTATATTCTGTTTTTTCAAAATAATATGAGTCAAGATATCCCGATCAAAGGGCATTTTCGCAAAATCTTCTAATGAGACGATACCTTTTTGGTGCAATTGAACCTGTGCATCCAGTGCCAAAAGAGCAGTTACAACATCGGAAAAGGGGAATCGCATAAATACACTTGCCCCCACTGTGGCACAATTACGAAATTGCACTCCCACAATGTGGCAAAGGCTTTCAGAAATACCATTTCCAAAGAATTCCATAATTCGTTCATTTGTTTCCAATGCTCTTAATGTTGTCATAGCGCCTATTTTAAAACAGTCGTCAAATTCTTCAATGGTATCAAGGCCCAGATTACTCATATCTATGGCAGTATGTACACTTTTATTTTGCATTTTTACCCAGCACATACCACCAATGATTTGGTTACTTCTAGACTGATTTAGTTTATAAGCTTCTTCAAGACTCTCAACAATTTTATATTCTTCAATAGAAATCATTACTTACTCCTTCCAAATCAATAGTTTCCCCATTGAGGTATCTTCAAAAACCATATCGTGCTCATAAAGATTACTCAACGCCAGAGATAATTTTTCATATCCGTCTTTACCCTTATCAATAATATCCACAATCTCACCGTTTTTCAATAAAATTAAAATCTCACCATATTGAGAGGCTATGGAGGGATTATGAATACTCATGAAGACTCCTTTCCCTTGGTCTTTTGCAAGGGTTTTAAGTCTTTTTAAAAAATCATGTTGTTTTTTATAATCCAAAAAAGCAGTAGGCTCATCTAAAATAAGCCAAGGGGTATCTTGAACCAATGCTTTGCATAAATACACAAGTCGACATTCCCCACCACTTATTTCATCAAGAAAGGCATTTCTGAAATCCCAAACACCGAATTCTTTCATTATGTGTTCTTCCTTGGCTTTCATTTCTTTAGAAGGCTTTTCAAAGTAACCTAAATGGGGGGTATGACCCATGGAGATTAGTTCAAAAACACGATAACGCAAACCTGGTATAGTTCCTTGAGAAACATAAGAAATCAATTTCGCCCGCTCTTTCAGGCTTATATTTTTAATATTTTTATTGTCATAGTAAATACTTCCCCGATCGGAATGATGAAACCCCATAATGGTTTTTATAAATTGGGTTTTGCCAGCTCCGTTTTCACCCAAAAGCATAATTAACTTGTTTGGATTTAACTGCAGGCTTATATTTTTAAGAATAGGGCGGTTATTCAGTTTTAAGGTTAAATTTTCAACTGCTATTTTCATACTCTGCTCCTGTTTCTTAAAAATAAAAAGATAACCAAAAAAATTGCTCCCATAAAGGAGGTTAAAATACTTATGGGAATTTCCGATGCAGACAATGTTCTTGCCAGTGTATCTGCAATCAAAAGCAAGATTCCGCCTACAAGGATGCTTTGTGTAAAGTTTTCCAAGTAATTTTCCCCAGTAAAAACACGAACAATGTGAGGGACGATTAGGCCAATCCAGGAAACAATTCCTGAAATGCTTACAACGGCGCTGACTAAAACCGTGGCACAAAGGATTGCTAGGGTGGTTATCATTCTAATATGAACACCTAAGGCTTGTGCCTCATGATCTCCCAGTGCCAATATCCAAAGTCGTCGTTTTATGAAAAACAAAATTGTAGTGGCAATAAAGGAAATTGTAAAGACTATTAAAACATCTTTCCACGTTGTGGCGTTAAAACTACCCATAAGCCAGTATTCAATGGAAGCCAAGTGCTTCACAGGGTCCGCCAGATATTTTAACGACATAATGATGGCATTTGCAAGGGAGCTCATAATGATTCCCGCAAGAACCATTGTATACATGGGTTTTCCACCCATATACTTTGCTAACAGCATACTACAAAATACAACAAACATACTACAAAAAAATGAAGATACTTGTATCATAACACTGCTTCCTGAGAAAAAAAGGATTGCAACAATAGCACCCACAGAAGCCCCGCCAGATACGCCCAAAACATCAGGGGAGACCAAAGGATTTTTAAAAAGGCTTTGATAAACAAACCCACTTAAGGCTAAGGCAGAGCCACTTATAGTTACCAAAATTGCCCGTGGCAGACGGATTTTAAAAAATATATTGATATCCATTGCCGAACTATTGCCACTGTCAGTAATAATATGAACGATATCAACTATAGATAAATAATATCTTCCAATACAACAAGAAAGGAGGAAAGTGAAAAAAAGCAATATACTCAAAAATATTGTTTTTTTCATAATTTTCCTCCTTCGTAAGTTACTAGTTCAATTACAACCCTAAGTCTGTTTTTGTTACGGCAATATCGAAAAACTCCTGATAAAAGTCTGTTGCTTCTTTTAAATATTCTTCCTCTGAATAAATTTCAGGATGCAACACATGGGTTAAATATAATACACCCAAAACGGAAGAGGGTGTTGGATAATCCCAAGGTTCAATATTAGAGGGGAAAGAAAAAACATTCCCATCCTTGATTGCTGGGATTTCAGCTAAGGCGGGGTCATTTTTGATATCATCCAGTTCATATTCCCCATAGCTTACCGCAAAAATATATTCAGGAGCCCAAACATTTAACTGTTCTGCTGAAATTTTTTGCCAATATCCGTTTGTTAATTCAGCAGATACATTTGTACCGCCTGATAGAGAAATCAAATCATTTTGGTACATCTTTGATGTACAAGTTGATAAATATTCACTTCCTCCAGATAAATATACAGATGGACGGGTGCTTAATTTTGCTGTTTTTTCTTTGACGCCATCCATTTTTTCGTCGTAATAGCTTAATAAAGCATCTCCTTTTTCAATTGTACCGGTTACCGTACTTAAAAGAGTGACACAAGCTTTAAAATTATCTAAAGTTTCTGGGTCTACTACGAGAACGGGTATGCCTAATTCCTCAAGGGATGAAACGGAGTCTTGCAATTTTTGTGGTATGATTACCACATCTGGCTCTAGTGAGGCAATCTCTTCAATATTAATTCCTTTGCCACTGCCTACTGCAGGTAATTCTAAAAGATTCGGCGCAGCCAAACGGTAAAGCTCACGGGTATCAGCCTTTGCTTCAATGCCAATAAGATTGTCTTCCAAGCCAAGGGCAACCAATAGTGCTGTTGAAATATAATAGGATGAAACAATGTTTTCTGCAGGTTTATCAAGGGTGACCGTACGACCTATTTGATCCGTAACGGTGATTTCCGTGGTACTTGCCGTGGCGTCCGTATTCTGTTCCTCTTTATTTGTACAGCCACTAAAGAGTGTAAGTACTAATGTGAACACAATGAAAAGGCTTAGAATTCTTTTATTTCTCATGTAATATACCTCCGATTTTTTCTACCAGTTCTTGAAAAGCTTCTTCTTGGTTTGCGTCATCTAAATCAATTAACAATATGTCATTACGCTCTCTGACTTTTTGAATCAAGCTTGCGTTGACTTTTTTTAAAGTGCCAACAACGATTTTTTCGCTATTGAGCAAAGTCTCGACTAAATTAATGTAACGTATATTTTCAGATTCGGCAACGCCTATTTCATCTAATAATACTATTTTTTCTGATGAAAGTAAACTTTTTGTCAAACAAGGTATGCCAATAATATCAAAAACTTCTTTTATATAAATACAACTATCTTTTTTATCTCTTATTGTAAAAGGTAGGTCGTTTTCCAAATCATCTAACTCAACTAGGCTGTGAAAATAGTGGCCTTTGGGTTTTTCATCGATAAAATAGGGAAGGGTTTTGTACCCAACATAATTTTTTTCAATAGAATGGAGAACCCTTTTGGCTAAAAAACTTTTCCCAATGCCTTTTTTACCTGTAATGAAAAAGTTCGTTATCATAAGTCTTATCTCCTGAATTTGATTTGATAAAAAAGGCCAAGCTTTTTGGTTATGAAACCATGGGCTTAGCCTGTTTTTTTATTAAGAAATTTGTTGTCTTTCTTTTTGTATGCGTCCCTGCAGTATACCCATTTTCCTATGGGCCTTTAAGGCAAGAATAGCCATGGCTAAGAGTATCCCACCCATGATGATTCGATAGATGAGGGAGCCTGTTGGAAAGTCTACCACATAGGTATAGCCAAAATACAGCTCACATAGAATGAGAACAGTACGATGAAACTTGAACTTGTTGTAGAGCGTCGTTAGTTGAATTAAAGATTCATCTGTCGTTTCCATAGGGACTCCTTTTCTTGGATCAATTAACGTACCTGGGCTTCAGCTAAAAACATTTTCACACCTTGTGGTGTGCGTTTTTTATTTGCTACAAAAAACACAAGGGCGTCTAGAATAATACTGGTATAAATATGGGATTCGGCACCAAACACTGAAGTGGAAGAGGATTCAATGGTACTAGCCAGTGCAAAATCCGCATGTTTTTTCAAGGGGCTAGTGGTAATATCCGTAACAGCCAAGGTGGAAACACCTTTTTTTCGTGCCAATTCAAAGGCTTTGACCACATTTTTAGAACCACCGCTGTGGGAAACGCCAATGACAATATCACCATAGCGGGCCAAATCAATGTTAGCAAGTTCTAATTCATCGGAAATAGAGTTTGTGGTAGCCACACCGATTCTTCCCAAACGGAAACAAAACTCCAGAACCGAGGGAATGGTATTTCCCGAGGCAATGACATGAACTGTGTTGGCATTTGCTATCAAGTCTACGCACTTCCAGAAGACTTCTTCATCCACCACATTGCCAATATGCAACATATTTTGAGCTGTTGCTTGAAAAAAGTCGTTTAAATTACTAAGTGGAGAATCCGTTGGAAATTGCTGTGCCTTGTCTATGCTATGAATCAGCATAACCTTGAGCTGATAAAAACCTTTATAGCCCAGTTTTTTGCTCATACGTACCACAGTGGCTTCACTGGTTTGACTTTCCTTTGCGATTTTCACCACATTCAGAGAGTGGATTCTTTCGATATTTTCCACAAGAAAAGTGGCGGCTTTTTTTTCCGTGGCAGAGAGACTGTCCATATTTAGTTTGATATTTTCGTATGCAGATTCCACTAAATGCAACTCTTTCTCCCCCTAAGTTTTATTATAATAATGCTGTAAATGGGTTCTCTATATCTATCACTTCGATAGAAGGGTTTTCAGCAATCAACCTTTCAATTTCTTCCCTTCTAGAGTTGCCCTCCATAGGCCCTCTTTTTGATACTGCCAAAGCTCCCGCAGCGTTTCCGTACTTGGTAGCCAGCTTCATATCTTTGCCTTCGCAAAGCAAGGCTAAAAAAGTACCGTCAAAACAATCGCCTGCACCAGTAGGGTCTACTTCGATGGCAGGGTAGGTATCAACTTTAAATGCTTCCGTTCTAGAAAATACCGCTGTACCTCTGGATCCGTCTTTCACTACAATAACTCTATCCTTTTTTTTGAATAATTCCAATAGATTTTTTTCGTAGTCTCCAAATAATTTAACAAGTTCGCTTTTCCCAGTCAAGAGGTAATCACAAGATTCTAAAATTTCATTAAAAGATTCATAAGTCTCACCTGTCAAAAGTTCGGGGCGAATATTAGGATCGAAACTGATTTTTACGTTATATTTTTTGGCTACCCTAATGCTTTTCATAATTGCTGCACACATGGAGGGACTTCCTGTAACAGAGCAGCCCATGATATGGAGTATTTTAGAGTTTTTAATAATGGACTCGTTGATATCATCAGGGCAAAGCTCACCGCAGGCAGCGTGTTTAAAATGGAAAATAAATTTCCTGCTTCCATCACTTAAATATGTTACAAAGGCGTTTCCCGTTGTATTCTCCGTAGTTTCTATGATGTTTGAGATATCAACACCAGAAGATTTCAACCTGTTTTTATTTAGTAAACCAAAGTCATCTGCACCGATTTTTGCGAAGATGGTTGTTTTTGCCCCCATCTTCGCAGCCTGATCAATTGCGATGGCAGGAGCGCCACTGGGGAAGGGGCCTAAAAGGGTGCCACCCGGTTCGAAAAAATCTTGATTCTTTTTCTCTGCGAGTATTTCAGCTAAAATTTCACCAATAGTTATAATATCATACATACACATGCCTCCACTAAATAATATATAATATGCAATAATTATGAATAAATACTCACATAATATGCATTGCTTAGTTCTTAGTATAATATATAAAAATTTACAGGTCAATATCCTAAATTTAAATAATTTTTTTATTCCATCTTGAAAAATGTTGAAGACAGAGAAAGAAAAATCCAAGACTATTTCTGAAAAAAATTTCTAAATCGAAACAAAATCAAAAGTTTTTTTTATAAATCACAAAAGGAAATTGAAAAATAACTTGAGTTCGATGAAAAAAATTTCAAAAAACTGCGGTTATTGTGCTAATTTACTTAAAAGGAAATCTGGAAATTGTAGGATTACACAAAGTTGTTCAATATGACGAAAAACGATTGACTTTTCCCTTTTAAATTGCTATCATTCCCTTGTATCCGTAGTGCATAGTCATGTTTGGTAATAGTGCATAAAATTCGGATAAATATTCATACAAAAAGGAGAGAGGTTTATGAAGAAGTTTTTAAGTGTATTACTTAGTGCAACAATGGTACTTAGCTTGGCTGCTTGTGGCGGTTCTAAGCCAGCTGCTGAAGCTGAAGGCGAGGGCGGACAAGATGCTGCTGCAGAAGAAAAGTTGACTTTAGGATTTATTGTTGGTTCCAGAGAACATGTTTTCTACAATTTAATTGAAGAAGGCATCCTGAATGCATCTGAAGAATTAGGCTTCAGAGCCATTGTTTTAGATGGCGAATTAGACAGCAACGTTACATCCGATCACATCAACAACTTGGTAGCACAGGGCGTAGATGCAATTGCACTTTCTTGCAATGATCCCGGTGGTACAACACCAGCTATGGAAGCTGCAGACAAAGAAGGCATTCCCGTATTTACATTTGACTGTACAAGTGAAGTAACAGATGTTGTTAAATGCTTCGTTGGTACAGACAACGTTGAAGGTGGTAGACTTGGTGGTCAAGAAACAATCAGACTTGCTGAAGCTGGTCAAACAGTTGGTATCATTAACTTTGACGAACCTCAATCTTGTATCGATCGTCGTGCAGGTTGGGAAGAAGTTGTAAAAGCTTCTGACAAAAAGTTGAACATGATTGATATCGGTAACTACGAAGGCGATGCTGCAAAAGCAGAACAGTTGATGTCTGATGCATTGTCTGCAAACAACAATGATATCGCTGTTGTATTTGCTGTTGGTGATCCCGCTGCAACAGGCGCATTGGCTGCAATTAAGGCTGCTGGTGCTAGCACAGAAATTATCGGTTTTGATGGTAACCCTGAAGCAAAGGCAGCTATCTTAGATGCAGAAAATGGCAAGTATTGGGTATCTGAAATTTCTCAAAACCCCGTTGAAATCGGCAAGCAAATTTCTCAGAACATGATGGACTATTTGAAAAACGGTTCTGTTGCTCAAGCAGAAATCATGATTGCTCCTTACATCATTACAAAAGAAAATGCAGCTGAATAATATGAAGTATTAATTTAAGTAATGGCTTTAAGATGAGTTGTTTCAACTCATCTTAAAGTTTATTATAAGCAAATTTTTTAGTAGGGAAGGAAGATTCAATGAATCCGTGTTTGCAAGTGAAAAATATTTCAAAAAGATTTCTAGGTGTCAAAGCACTTACAGACGTTTCCATGGATTTTTACCCAGGGGAGATGCATTGTCTTTTGGGAGAAAATGGTGCAGGAAAATCTACTTTAATTAAAATCATTTCTGGCGTATATGATGCCACCGAAGGAAAAATTATTTATAATGGCCAAACGGTGAGTTTTCAAAACCCACGTCAAGCATTGGATGCAGGAATTTCTGTGATCCATCAAGAGCTGAGTATCGCCAACGATTTAACAGTAGCGGAAAATATCTTCTTGGGCGCAGAACAAAGGCAGGACTTTAAAATGCTTTTGGATAGAAAACGAATGAATAAAGAAGCCCAGAATATCTTGGACTTCATGAAGGTAGATATTAAAGCCACACAAATCGCAAGGGAACTAACAGCAGCCCAGCAGCAGATGGTGGAGATTGCTAAGGTTATGACGAAGAAATCAAAAGTAGTAATTATGGACGAACCAACGTCTTCGTTATCAGAGCACGAAATCAATGCTTTGTTTGAACAGATTGATATATTAAAGAAACAAAATGTAGCCATTATCTACATTACCCATAGACTGAAGGAAATGTTTTTAATGGGAGAAAAAGTCACAGTTTTACGTGATGGTTATAAGGTGGACACGTTCCAAATTGCAGATGTAACTGAAAAAGAACTGGTGGCAAGTATGGTAGGGCGTGAAATCAAAGATTATTACAACAGACAAGAGCATGTTGCCAAAGAGGAATTGCTGAGAGTCGAAGGACTCACTGGCAAAAAAGGTGAGTTTAAGAATATTAATTTTGTGGCACATGCAGGAGAAATTGTAGGTTTTGCAGGGCTGGTTGGTGCGGGACGTACAGAGGTGATGGAGGCAATCTTTGGGGCGAGACCCTTTACCCAGGGTAAAATTTACGTTTCTGGTAAAGAAGTTTCTTTCAAAAGTCCCATTGATGCCATTAATGCACATATTGGATTTGTTACAGAAGATAGACGTCGTACAGGTTTAATGTTAAACGCTATGATAAAAAACAACGTAGTTTTGCCGAGTCTTACGAAAAATTGTAAAAAATGTGGTTTTCTAAACTTGAAATGGGAAAAAGACGTGAGTGAAGACTATGTGAATAAGCTTAAGGTTAGAACTCCTGGAATTAGCACGGTAATTGCCAACCTTTCTGGAGGAAACCAGCAAAAAGTAATCTTGGCTAAATGGTTACTGGCAGATTCAAAAATTTTGATTTTGGATGAACCCACAAGGGGAATCGACGTAAATGCAAAATCAGAATTTTATGCACTGATGAATGCCTTTGTGGCAAATGGAGGGTGCATTATTATGGTGTCCTCTGAGCTGCCAGAAGTTTTAGGCAACAGTGACCGTATTATCGTTATGAGAGAAGGCGAAATCGCAGGGGAATTACATTACAAGGATGCGACTGAGCAAAATGTAATTGAACTTGCAAGTTTACATAGTAAAAGTACTTAAGACTAGTTATTGAGAGGTATATGATATGGAAAAATTGAAAGCATGGTTAAAGAAAAATATGGTTATTGTGTTTTTAATCGGTTTGTGTATTGGGTTTGGTGTAACAACAGACACATTTTTCACAACAAAAAATGTTATGAACCTGACCTCACAAATGGCCATTAATGCACTTTTAGCTACTGGTCTTACATATGTAATTATTCTTGGTGGTATTGATATTTCTGTAGGCTCGGTAGCAGCCCTGGCAGGCGTATTTTCTGCCATGGTTGGTTTGTTGTTTCCTGAAATGTCTGTGTTTATGTCAATTATAATCCTTGTTGTTTCTGCCTTAATCATAGGTGGTGTCTGCGGATTTTTCAATGGAATTATGATTACAAAGTTTAAAGTAGTGCCTATGATTACCACATTGGCTACGATGACCATTGCCAGAGGTGCGACTTATATCATCACCGGCGGAACTGCTGTGTTTGGCTTGCCATCTCAGTTTTCTTGGTTAGGTGCAGGCCGTTTGTTGACTACAGATTCCCACCCAAATGGGATCATTCCAATTATTACTTTATTCACCGTTATTGTAGTAGCTTTGATGCACGTATTGTTGTCACAAACTGTGTTCGGTAGACATGTATATGCAACTGGTTCCAATTTGCAGGTGGCTCACTTAAGTGGTATTAATACCAATAGAGTAATCATGAAATCTCATATTTTATGTTCTATCATGGCTGCTTTAGGTGGTGTTTTGGTTGCTTCTAAATTGCAAAATGGGCAGCCTGGCGCATGTGAAGGTTATGAAATGTATGCCATCGCATCTACTGTATTAGGCGGTACTAGCCTTTCTGGCGGTAGCGGGTCTGTTGGTCGTGCAATGTTTGGTGTTGCCATCATTGCCGTAATCAATAATGGTATGAACTTGTTGTCTATCTCTTCCTATTGGCAAAAGGTAGTAATCGGCAGCATTATCTTATTGGCAGTTATCTTTGATATGGCACAAAAGAAAAAGGCATAAGGCTTGGAAAAGGGTGTAGCATGAAATACTATTTGATTTTAGATATTGGTGGAACAAAAACTTCCGGGGCATTGTTTACAGAAGATGGGAAAATCGTTGAGGACTATGTGCATGTATCCCCCTCTAAGACATTCTTGGGGGAAGAGGCCGTATATCAGAATACCAAAGATGTATTGGTGCATATTATAAATCATTTTTCCCTTGAGATGGAAGATGTTTTAGGAATCGGGGTGGGAAGCCCTGGACCCTTGGATGCAGAAAAAGGTATTATTATACATGCCCCTTTGATGGGGTGGCGAAATTTCCCCATAGTAGAACGTTTGGAGGCAGACTTTGGCAAAAAAGTTTTGTTGGACAATGATGGTAACCTAGGTGCACTTGCCGAGGTGCGAATGGGTGTGGCTAAGGGTTTGCAAAATGTAATTTATATGACGGTGAGTACAGGCTGTGGCGGTGGCATCGTTGTAAATGGCCAGGTGTATCGTGGCAGCTCCTTTGGAGCAGGGGAAGTGGGGCATATGTCTATTATGCCTGAAGGTTTAACGTGTCCTTGCGGCAGCGTAGGTTGTTTTGAATTATATGCCTCAGGCACTGCTATCAATAATCGTTTGCTTATAGATATGGAAAAAGGTATCCAAAGCAAAGCCTTTGATTTGGCAGAACACAAGGCAGAAAATTTAAACGGAAAGGTGCTAAATAAAGCCGCAGAACTTGGTGATGCTTATGCCCTTGAAGTTTACCGTAAGGAAGGGTATTATCTAGGGATAGGAATTGCCAACCAATTTAACTTCTTTAATCCCCAGACCATTGTTTTAGGCGGTGGGGTTACAAAGGCAAAAAAATTTTTCCATGAAACATTGATGGAAACTTTAAAACAACGCTGTATTCAGCCAATCGATGATGGTTCTGTAAGGTATTCGATTATGAATGATAGAGTAGTACTTTATGGCGCATATTGTTTGATTAAAGAATATACAGATAAAACTTATTGAGATAGGAGTGTTTAAAATGGGAGATGTGAAAATGAGAGGTTTAGTAACTTTAAAAGAGATTTTAAAGAATACAAGAAAAGAAGGTTATGCAGTAGGTGGTTTTAATTTCAACAGCTATGAAGATGCACAAGGAATTATTAACGGCGCAGTAGAAAAAAATTCACCTGTGATTTTAATGGCATCTATGGGTGCTTGCAAATATATTGGGTTGCATCAAACAGTAGGAATGATTAAAGGGATGGCAGCATCCGTCGATATTCCTGTTTGCTTGCATTTAGACCATGCGACAGATAAGGAATTTATTAAGGAAGCAATCAAAGCAGGTTTCTCCTCTGTTATGATTGATGCATCCGAAAAAGATTACGAAACAAACATTAGGGATACCAAAGAGATTGTTGACTTTGCAAAAGCTTATAATTGTTCCGTAGAATCCGAGCTTGGCAAAGTAGGTGGCAAGGAAGAAAACATCGTAGTTTCTGAAAAAGATGCATTGTTTACAAAAGCTGCCGACGTACCTCGTTTCGTAGAAGAAACAGGGATTGATGCCTTGGCAATTGCTTTTGGCTCTGTCCATGGATTTTACAAAAGCGAACCAAAGTTGGATTTTGAAAGGCTTGAAGAAATTTCAAAAATTACAGATTGCCCCTTGGTATTACATGGTGGTACTGGCATTCCTGTGGAAGACTTTAAAAAGTGCGTAACGCTTGGAATTTCTAAAATCAACGTAGGTACAGAGTTGAAAAAGACTTATACCGACGCAGTAAGAAAAATGTGTAACGAACTGCCAGAAAAGGAAGTGGACCCTAGAAAATATATGGCACCCGTTAAGGTTGCTTGCGCTGAAGTGGTAAAAGGGAAAATCGAAGTATTTGGTAGCGCAAATAAATCTTTATAAGAGGTAAGCCAATGAATATTGCTGTAATTACGAGCGGTGGGGACTCTTCGGGAATGAACCCCTGCCTTGCTCAAATTGTAAAGTGTGCAACACAACAGGGACATGTTGTTTATGGATACAGACGTGGATTTTTGGGTATCCGGGACAACGATTATACCATACTTCGTCCCTGTGATGTGCAGGATTGGCATAAAAAAGGCGGTACTGAACTTCGTACTGGAAGATTCCCTGAGCTGAAAGAAAAGGAAAATCAAGAGCTTTTAATTGCACAGTTGGCCAAAAACCAAATCGATGCATTAATTGTTTTGGGTGGAGATGGAAGTTTTAAAGGTGCCAGAGAATTAAGTGGATTAAACCCACAAATGAATATCGTGGGCATCCCTTGTACCATTGATAATAATATTTATGGAAGTGATTATACTTTAGGTTATGATACTGCCCTAAATAAGCAGGTGGATTACCTCGATGGCATCAGTGATACGGGTATGGCTATGCCAGGCAGAGTATTTTTTGTGGAAACCTTAGGCGCTTGGGATGGTTACCTAACCCATAGTTCTGTATTGATGGGTATGGCGGACTTTAGTGTCTTGGTGGAAAAGCCTATGACCAATGAGAAGATTGCACAAGAAGTTCTAAGGATACGAAACAGTGGAGAGAAAGATTATGTCGTTGTAATGTTTGCCGAAGGTGATAGCGAAAATACCATTACTAGAATGGTGGATGCGGCAGATTATGTAAAGAAGAACCACGGGTTGAATGTAAAGTGCAACCTTGTAGGGTTTCAGCAACGAGGTGGTGTGCCCACTGCCACAGACCGTTTGAGAGCTGCAGGATTTGCACAGTATGCAGTAAACGCTGTGACAAATAAAATTCAGAATGTGTATGTGGTGTACACTGATGGAAAGTATCAGTATATGGATATTGAACATGCGTTCCAAAGAAAAACGTTTGATGAATTTGAGATTAAGTGACAAGGATTTGGTGGCCATGGAAAATATTTTGAAACAAATATTGAAAGGTAGGGGCTTTTTCAACGGAATTGCTTCTTACTGTACTGCAAATACATTGGTTATTGAGGCATTATTGCAAAATGCAAAAAATACTCAAAAACCAGTGCTAATTGAGGCTACAGCTAATCAGGTTAATCAATATGGTGGGTATACAGGAATGACTCCCCAAGAATTTGCTGATTTTGTCTATCATATTGCGGATCAGATGGGTTGTAATAGAAGTTTAATTATTTTAGGAGGGGACCATTTGGGTCCCCTAACATTTAAAAGCCATCCTGAGGAAGAAGCCATGGAAAAGGCAAAGGTTTTGGTACGAGAGTATGTGAAAGCAGGCTTTACCAAAATCCATTTGGATACCAGTATGAAATTGGCTAGTGATGCAAAGGAAGAACCCCTAAGTACGAAAACCATTGCGAAAAGAGGGGCAGTGTTATATCAGGCTTGTATGGATGCCTTTTCTCAGATGAGGGGAAAGGTCATTCAAAAACCTGTTTTTGTCATCGGTAGTGAAGTGCCTATTCCAGGGGGAGCAACGGAAGAAGAAGAAGGAATTTCTGTTACGAAGATAACGGATTTTGTTGATACCGTAGAAACCTACAAAGAGGTTTTTAAGGAACATCGTATTTCCCAAGCATGGGAAAACATCATCGCTGTAGTGGTGCAACCGGGAGTGGAATTTGGCGATTCCCAGGTGTTTTATTATAACCGTGAAGAGGCAAAAGGCCTGTGCCATAGCTTGAAGGACTATCCAACCTTGGTTTTTGAAGGACACTCTACCGATTATCAGACAAAGGAAAAGTTAAAAGAAATGGTGGAGGATGGCATTGCCATTCTGAAAGTTGGTCCAGCTTTGACATTCCGTTTAAGAGAAGCCTTGTTTTCCCTTAGTTTGATGGAAAAAGAATTGATATCCAAAGAAAAACAAGCTTGTTTCATTGAAGTGTTGGAGGAAGTGATGCTGGCGGAGCCAGAAAATTGGATAAATCACTATCATGGAAACGAGGAAGAAATAGCTTTGGCCAGAAAATATAGCTATTCTGACCGTTGCAGATATTATTTGACCAATCCCCGTGTGCAAGAAGCAATACAAATATTGCTCCGAAACATTGACCATGTTGGAATTCCTCTAAACTTATTGCATCAATATATGCCTAACCAGTATGAAAAAGTAGTACGAGGCCAATTAAAAAACCATGCAAAGCAATTGGTGTATGATGCTGTATTGGAAGTCGTATCTACCTACGAATATGCAGTTAGAAATTAATATTCAATTGAAAAAGTTGATGGATTAACCCTTGCGGATTTCAAAGATTTGCAAGGGTTTTTGTTTTGTTATTCGTTTTGTTTATTTTAGTTTATATTATGATTTCAGATATTTTTACTTTTTATTTCGTTTAACGGGTTTTACGGAAGAAAAAGTAAAATTTCAAGTTATTTCTATGTTGTCCAATAGCGGGTATACAACACACCTACCACCAGTTGAACTGTTGGTTATTTCTGCCTTACTGTAATTATAACATACTAAAAATAGTAGTCCTTAAAAATATATAACTTCGGCAAGGGTAAAAGAAAATTTGCGAAATTTTCGCCTATTATGTTTCCAATAAAAACTGTTTTCAAACTTCATAAAAATTGGAAGATTGCCAAAAAATTAGTCATGATTCCCATGTCAATCGGTTTGCTCTGACTAAGTTTTTAGGGACTAAAATCAAAAAGGGGTACGATGTAGAAACTACCCCATGGAATAGGAGCAATGAATGGTATTAGTGTACTCCTAAAAAAGATGAATATAATTCCAAATTTAACGAATACTACTAAATGTAAAAATAATTTTATGAGGTGAGAAAATGGGTATTGTAACAAAGGCAACAGACAAATATCAGTCCTGCATTGTAGCTTGCGCAAAGTGTACGCAAGCATGCTATGAGTGTTTTACTGCTTGTCTGAATGAACCAGATTTAAATGAAAGAAAAAAATGTGTAAGCATGCTGGTTGAATGTGCCATGATGTGTCAGATGTCCGTTAGCATGATGTCTATGAATGGTCAATTCTCTGCACAACACTGTCAATTATGCGCTCAAATTTGTGAAGCCTGTGCCCAAGAATGCGCCATGTTTAAAGATGAACACTGTAAAAAGTGTGCAGATATCTGTAAAATATGTGCTGATGAGTGCAAAAAAATGGCGGTTATGTAATATGATGTTAAGCCAATAGTTCTTCTATTGGCTTTCATTCATACATAATTGTTAACCAAAGATATGAGAGCTAGGGATTTACTCCATGATTCTTTCTTTATAGTTTAAAAAAATGCGGGCAAGTATGGATCTCGCCTGCATTTTTTTCTTATAAAGTACCACTTTTGATTCGGTGGGACAAATCTAAAATATTACGCTCTATATCTTTCATAACTTCTTTAAACTCAGCGTCAGGTTTACCAGTTGGATCATCTAGTCCCCAGTCCTCATGATGTTTGGAAGGATGAGTAGGGCACTGCACATTGCAACCCATTGTCACTACAATGTCCACAGCGGGGATCTCACCAATTAACTTGCTGTACTGGGTCTCCTCCATATTAATAGAATAATGCTCTTTCATCAGCCTTACAGCATCTTGATTGATTTTTGGCTTCGTTTCAGTGCCAGCAGAATAGCTTTCAAACACATCGGAAGCAAGATGTTTTCCCAAGGCCTCAGCCATTTGGCTGCGACAGGAGTTATGAACACAAATAAATGCTACTTTTAATTTCATCTTAGAACCAACCTTTCCTTTTTGCTTATTACACAAATCAACTAACTATATTACAATCAGCAAATGATAATCAAACGTGTACTTTTTATTAATTTAATCAATTCTGATTCGTGGAACACCCTACCAGTGTGTTCTCTGTCGTTAAGCATAGCCCTTTAGGAAATAAACCATCTAAGCACCCCTGACACCATGAGTATCATGGCATTTTGCTACAATTAGTTTACCCCGTTTTGTTTCAGAAGGTCCACAATTTCCTCTTTTTTCAGGACTTTGCCGTAGGAAACCACTTTTCCATCCACCACAAGGGCAGGTGTGGTCATTACACCATAATTAGCGATTTGTGCAAAATCAGTCACGTGGTCAATGGCAGTATCCACACCAAGTTCTAATAACGCCTCTTTTGCTGCCGCTTCCAGCTGATTGCATTTGGTGCAACCAGAACCAAGAACCTTAATAGCGGCGTTACCGCTTTTGTTCATTTCTCCTAGTTCCTTCATTTCTGGGTTACAGTTCCCTCCACAACTACAAGTTTTCACTTCTTTCTTCCTTCTAAACAGACCCATTAATCAGTTCCTCCTTTTAAATTAAAAAATGTTGTAATGCATTAAACAAATAGCCTACTAAAATGATGCCGATGGCACAAATACCGACAAATACGCCCAAAAGTTTTGGCTTTACAGCCTTGCGAAGCATAATCATTGAGGGCAAGCTTAGTGTGGTAACTGCCATCATAAAACTGAGAACCGTACCAAGTTGTGCCCCTTTATATAGAAGGGCCTCTGCAACAGGGATGGTGCCAAAAATATCAGCATACATAGGTACACCTACTAAGGTAGCGATGATAACGCCAAAGGGATTATTCGTTCCAAGGACCTCTTCAATCAAGTTTTGAGGAATCCAATTGTGTATGATAGCTCCAATTCCAACACCAACCAAAATGTAGGGGAGTACTTTTTTAAAAGTAGAAACTACTTGCTCCTTGGCAAATATCACCCGTTCTTTTCTGGTGAGCATAGGAGACTCTATATCCACACTACTGGCACTTAGAATAAACCCTTCTACATACTGTTCCATATGCAGCTTTTCGATGATTTTGCCCCCGATAATAGCAATCACTAAGCCAATCAACACATACATTATGGCAACCTTTGCACCGAAAATGCTCATAAGAAGTACAAGACTACCAAGATCAACCATTGGCGAGGAAATCAAAAAGGAAAAGGTCACACCGATAGGCAATCCTGCACTGGTAAATCCCATGAATAGGGGTATTGAAGAACAAGAGCAAAAGGGTGTTACTGTTCCTAGAAGAGCAGAAGCAGCATTTGCCGAAATCCCCCGAAAGCCACCTAATATTTTTTTACTTCGTTCAGGCGGAAAGTAACTCTGAATATAGGAAATGGCAAAAATCAATAGGAACAACAAAGCCATAATTTTTATGACATCATAAAAAAAGAACTGTATGCTTCCCCCAAGTCGGCTAGTAATATCAATACCTACAGCAGAAAGTAAATCTCCAATCAGGTTGTTTAGCCACTTCATACCAAGTATATGATCCTGTAAGAATAGAAAAATAGATTTTAATGTTTGCAAGATAATTCCCCCTTAACTTAATACATCAAAAAAAATTGATATGACTTCCTTAAGAAAAACCATCTTTTCGATGGTTTCTTTTTATTTAGCATTTCTCTAGTATCTGTTCTACGTATGGTGTAGTGAGCTGTTGCAAAAGCTCTGAGGCATATTTACTGCCAGATTCGCTCAAACGGTAGTGTGTCCACTTACCTTCTTGTCGGCTATCTACCACACCGGACTCACATAAAATTTTCATATGATAGGATAAGGAGGACTGCCCAATTTCCATCTGATCAATCAGTACACATGCGCACTTTTCTCCACTTCGAAGCAGTTCTAAAATAGCAAGCCGCTTCTCATCGCAAAATGCTTTGAAAACCTTTGCACATTTTTCATGGGTATTTTCCATGTCTCATCACCTCAAATCAACTTTTTCTGATATGAAAAGTATAAGTTTTTTTACACTCTATGTCAATGAAAAAATTGTTTTCAACAAAAGTCAGCGGTTTTTTTAAAAATGCTTTTTTTGTAACCGATATGTTACTTTAAAGGTCTAATATTAGATTATGGCAAAAAATGGATTATTTCTTTGGAAGAAACAATTTGCACATCAAGTTGCATGAAAGTGTATGAAATCAACTATTATGGGTAAATCTACCACGAGCGTTTATCTTCGTAAATTTGGTTTCATTCTATTTTACAATGCTGCTGAGAATGCGTTAAACAGAAAGAAAATGAAATAAGCATCATGATGGAAAGCTTAAAATTATAGGAGGGGTTTCAAGTGAAATTTAAATTAGGACTAACAATAACTTTATGTGTGGCACTAGGTACTGCAAACGCAGTGATATTTGCAGATGAACAAAGTGCTGCTTTAAAAGAAACTGCTGTTGCAGATGCAGCAACACCCGAAGTTGTAAACCAAACAACTGGTAATGCTTTAGATGAAACAGCTGGCGGCGTTGTAGATGAAGCTACTGGCGATGTAGCAGACGAAACAACGGGTGATTCGGCAGACGAAACAACTGGCGACGTTGTAGACGAAACAACGGGTGATGGGGCAGACGAAACAACTGGCGATGTTGTAGACGAAACAACGGGTGATGGGGCAGACGAAACAACGGGTGATGGGGCAGACGAAACAACTGGCGATGTTGTTGACGAAACAACGGGTGATGCGGCAGACGAAACAACTGGCGATGTTGTAGACGAAACAACGGGTGATGTTGTAGACGAAACGACTGGCGATGTTGTAGACGAAACGACTGGTGATGTGGTGGATGAAACAACGGGTGATGTGGTGGAAGAGGTAGAGGGAGAGGTTACTGAAATCCCTGAAGAAGAGGTTCCATTAGTAGAAGAGGTTCCTCTAGTAGAAGAACTTCCTTTACTCGAATTGGTTCAAGAAGAAGCAACATTAATCATTACTCATAGATTAAATTGTGACGTGATCGAAGGTGTTCATGAACAGGTTGTTACTGGGCTCAAGGCAGGTGAAACAGTAAATTTAGCTGACTTTGCAAATGTAGATGAGGATATCGTACTAAGCAAAGAGCTTGGCAGTTTCCTATTGGTTGCGGGAGAAAACAAAGCTGAAATTCAATACGAATTTATACAGGAGGTTAAGACTCTTGAGGACGAAACGCAGGAGGAGGGTATAGCATAAGAAACTGAAAAACTTATTTGAAAAGGGAGGCGAGGGGCGAATGAGATTAAAGAAAATGCTGTCATTATTTATGGCTATGCTCATGTGCATAACATTATTGCCAATTCATGTTTTTGCTGAAAGCGAAAGCTTATCTCCAATACTGACCAAAACAGCGGAGTGGGTTAATCAGGAAACTGGTTTGGCAAAAATAACCATGACAGCAAAAGGAACACCTGTAGATGTATCAGAGAATGGTACGGATGTCCTTTTAGTTTTAGATGTTTCAAGTAGTATGAACGATCACCCAACAGAGACCTGTGGGGGTTCTTTAGCAAAAAAATTTTTTGGTCTGTACTATAAGTGCCGAGAATGTAAGGCAGAGTATTGGAACAGTATCCCTTCTGACAAAGTATGCACGAATCAAGTTCCAATAAAAGATAGTCGATGGGATATCGCACAAGAGGCTGTAGATGTATTAGTTGATCAAATTATACCAAACAGTCAAACAGCCAACCGAATGGGTGTTGTCCTTTTTAGCTGTGACAGCAGCTTACGAGCACGGGATGTTAGACGGGGAACCTATGGAGATCATGCAAGAGCAGTTAAAAAAGCGCTCGATTTCACAAATGAAAAAAGTGAAGTCATCGACGCCTGTAACTATAATCCATCAGATGGTACAGACTATACTGGGGCTTTACAAAAAGCATATGATTTGATTGATTCTAGAGATAATAAAAGCCGTCCTGTATATTTAGTTTTTTTATCTGACGGTGTCCCTGGTTCTTGGGTAGTTGATGGCCAAAGCGGCAATTGGATTAATAGCTCTAGCTGGAATGGTGCAAGTGAAATTAACGATTTAAAGAGTGATTCAGATGATAATGATGTTACCATTTATACGGTAGGGTTCGATTTGGATAACGCTGATGCAATCGAGTTATTAGAGAGCCATGCCACAGACTCTGCCTATTCTTACAATATTTCAGATGGTAGTGAATTAAGCGGTTTATTTACTGATATTGGTGAAACCATTGAATCTGGTGTTACTGTTTGGGATACCATTGACAGTGAGTATTTTGCCTTAGCAAAGGAGCCAGAAACAAATCATTCTTATACTGTAACCGATGGTACCGTTCAATGTACCGGAGACAAGAAATTTGTTTGGAATCTGGACAATTTCTCTGAACACGGAGAAACCTTGGAAATTTATATTCAGCTTAAGAACAAATATATGAATAAAAGTGAAGCTTATCCAACCAATGAGATTGATTCGGCTTATGCAAAGTATATAGGTTCGGACGGTGCAAAATCGGATTTACCAGTAAGCGAGACAGACGGTAGTTCTGCTGTACCTACTTTAAATGCAAGAGCAAAAAGCGTAAAAGTAAAATTCAACTTTGTTGGAGAAAATAAAGATAAGGCAAGCTTTAACACCCCCGCTCAAGAAGAACAGACTGTAGAACTGGGAAAAACAGTGATTAAGCCCAGCGTTACTGTTGCCGACGGATACAAAATCACCGATTGGTATCTAACAGCGGATTGTACTGGAAGTGCCTTTGATTTTGACAATCCTATTTCCCATAACAATGCAATTACTTTATCTGCGAGAGTGAATAAAAATATGGAGGCGAAAAAGTCTTATACCGTTGATTTTTATAAGAATGGTACAAAGACCGAAACTGTTTCAGGAAGTGTATGGGCAGGTGAACCAACGATAACTGTTGCTGATGCCATTGCTTTGGCCCAAGGTGATTACTCAAAGTATACCTTCGAAGGGGCAGAGGTTGGTGAAACTGAGTATAAACGACCTACCGATACAATTGTTATCCCTAAAGAAGGTAATACAGTGATTGAGGTGTACTATACTTCTCAAGCAGTAGAGTTAACATTCCAAAGAGGCGACTATGGTAAATTTATCCAGGAATCTGACAAGGAAAAAGCTAGCGTAATCAGAAAGACTCGTTATGAAGAAAACTTTTCTGATGTACCTGTCGTAACCCCTAAACTTGGTTATAAAGCAGTTGGCTGGTATGAAGCCGGGGATAAAGATGAAAAAATTGTGAGCTTCCCTCAAAAAGTCACAGTGGCGAAAACATATGTGATGAAGTATGAGATTGATGAAACTAAGAAGTTCGGATATACTGTAAATCGCTATATCAAGGGTACTACAACGGCAGTGCCTGGCCTTACTGAAAACCAATTTAAAGGCGAGGCTCCTTTGGGAACCTTTGATTGGACCAATGAGGCAAAAACAACAACGGGTTATAAATTAGTAACCAAGCCATTACAGCCTACAAGTATGCCTATTACCTCAGACCCATCGAAGAATATAGCTAATGTATATTACGAGGTAGATGATTCTCAAACCCTTACCTATAGGGTAACCTACCGGAAAGAAGGGGACACCGAACCATTTAAAACTTCTGAAAACACCGTTCTTGTAGCAGATTCAATTGTGGCTTATGATGAAATTGAAATTTTCAAGGCGCCAGAAGGCTTTGAATTTAAGCACAAAGAATTTGGTGGAAAAACATTGAGATCTTCTGACAATGTAACGATTGATTCTTCCAAGAATGAAATTAAGGTAGTCTACAAGAAAATAGACGGTATGTGGTTTGATGTAATATTCTTGGCAGGCGAACGTGGAACACTAAACAATAGTCAGACAGAGGTTGAATTCAAACAAGTATTAAAAGGAAACTCCGTTGAAATTCCTAAAGTAAACCCAGAAGTTGGCTATAAGTTTATTGGTTGGAGAAAAGATGGAGGAACAGCATTAATACAAACACAGGATTTACCGAAAACCATTTCCCAAAATGCAACGTATACCGCAATGTGGGCACCTGATAATGCCACAGTAAGCTTTGAGATTACTGGCGAGAAGCATGGTGCAGTAAACCCTGATAATGCAATAGTGCAAAAAGGCCAAACAACGACGGCACCAACTGTAACAGCTGATAAAGGTTATGTTGTTGATGGTTGGTATACTGACGAAGGTTGTCAAACAAAATTTGGCTTCACCAATCCTATTACAGCGGATACAAAACTGTATGCAAAGGTTGTAATGAATGAAGAATTATGGGCAAAAGTAACATTTAATGCCAGCGCAAATGGTAAACTCAATAACGGTACTGCGGATGTTGATACTGTAGTAACCGATCCTATCCTAATCGGTGAAAAAATAGGTAGAGTAATTCCAACAACAAAACCAAATGAAGGCTTTGAATTTGAGAATTGGTATAAAATGACTGAAATAGATGGCCAAGTAAAAGAAATTCTAGAAACGCCAACGGAAACCACAGAAGTTACAGGAAACTTAACGTATCTTGCTAAGTTCTCAAAATTGTTACAGATTACGTTCGAGGTTGACTTGTTTAAAGCGGCAGAAGGAACATTAGCACCCGATCCCATCACAGGAATTTCTCGAGGGACTTCATGGAATACAATAGAAAGCAAAGTTCCAACAACTATCATTGGTAAAGTTCGTAAGGGCGTGAATAGCCATGACTATGAGTTTGCCGGTTGGACACCAGATATTCCTATGGGTACTGAAACAATAATAAGTGATTTGACTTTCAAAGCCAAGTTTAATGACATCTATACTTTTGTCGTTGAACATGCGGATATAGATGAGGACGGTGTATATCCGAACAAATCAATCGCTCATAACAAAAAGAAACCTAACCTTAGCATTGATAGCAAGGCAAATTACCCTGTAAGGGGTTATGAATTAGCTGAAATTCAAGTTTTTATTGGCAGAGCTGAAAATGAAGCTAGTGGCGAAGATAGTGAAAGACCAATGGCCGTGATTGGTAAGGCCTCCCTAGCTAATAAAGATGAGATGGATAAACTAATCAAAGACCTTAAAGATGGTTATGGAATAACACTGGCAGAAAACGGCACACTCAGTGGGATTATGCCAGAGGATTGTATATGGATTAAATACGGGTACGAGAAAATGCCAGAATATACTGTTGAGTATGTAACGGAAGGTACGGCAACAGATATGCCTGATAACATCACCCCACGTTATAAAGGTGACGAAATAACCATTACTGATGCAAAACCTAAGAGAGATGGTTATGATTTTGGTGGTTGGAAAGTAGTAGATGATGTTGTTACAGTGACAGATAGCAAGTTTACGATGCCTGACCATAATGTAAAACTCAGTGCCATTTGGATACCAAACGAAGATGTTTGGAAGTACACCGTAGAGCATTATTTGGAAGGCTCTACCACACCATTTAGTACTGCCTCCGAATCAGTGCTGAAGAGAGCCCCTGAAGTTAAGTCTATCGTTTTAAATGCTCCTCAGGGTAGCAAACTCAAAGAATATCAGTTCCAAGGTGATCCAACAAACTTACCGATTTCCATTGAGCAAGACGGTCATGTTATCAGTGTGATTTACGAGAAAAATGATTTGGTGGTAAGGCATGTATATGGCACCACCACAGTATACGATACAGCCCAGTCTAAGGCAGATGTGGAAGATGGTTCTATCGTAGTGAATGCTGTTAATAGCGGAAGGTACACAAGAATACGAGCTGTTACAGTAAACGGTGTTCCTGTAGTTGCTGGGCGTTCCATTACAGTAGCGTTTTCAGAACAAAGTAACTACGAAGTTGTGTTTGAGTATCGAAGAAGGAACACTGATTCTGGAGATTCGACAAACACAGGTGGCTCAACAGGCGGCTCCATAGGTGGCGGAAGTGACTTTGGTGAAACGGTAACAATTCTTGAAGAAGAAGTGCCATTGGCTGATGGTTTAAACATGATAAACCATTTTGCATATATTTTTGGCTATAACGATGGTACTGTTAAACCAATGAACAAAATTAGCCGTGAAGAAGTAGCTGCAATTTTCTATCGCTTATTGACAGACGACGTAAGAGAAAGCTTGCAGAGTGCAAATCATAGTTTCCCCGACGTTTCCCATCAAAGATGGTCTAACGCTAGCATTGCCACACTATCAAACGGCGGAATTATTGCTGGCTATCCAGACGGTGGGTTTAAACCTGGCAATGCAATTACCAGAGGGGAATTTGCAGTTATGGTATCCAAGTTCGATAGCTTAAGCAAAACAGAGGAAAATAAATTTAAAGATATCGAAAACCATTGGGCCAAAGACTTTATTAATTCTGCAGCTGAAAAAGGCTGGATTAGTGGTTATCCCGATGGAACATTCCATCCCGATGAGTATATTACCCGTTCGGAAGCCATGACTTTAATCAACTCTGTTTTAAACAGAAAAGTAAGCAAAGAAGGCTTACTTGAAAACGCTAGGTACTGGTCAGATAATCCTACAGAGGCTTGGTACTATGAAGCAGTCATGGAAGCAACAAATTCCCACGACTATACAAGAGAAACACCTGATTCCGAGGAAATATGGACAGCAATTACAGAGGATAAGACTTGGAATTAAAACCAGTCATTGTAGGAAATAAGCACTAAATATAAGGCCCTTGCTGATCATCGATAAGCGAGGGCTTTTTGCTTTAATCTTTCTGCCTCTATTGAATTCCTCTAGAATGGGGATTCTTGTTGTACTAAGGGACGGCGTCACTTCATCTTACTTTCCATCTCACTTTTGTAAGAAAGTCACTGGGAAAAGAACCATTTTTTTATTTTAAACAAAGTATAAATTTCTAATTATCTTTTTATATTTTCTTAAATGCTCGTAAAGCCTTATTCTATGTGCTTTCGAGTATTTTTACTGTAGGAAGATACTTCACGTTTCTTTGCATATTTCCTCATGTCTTAGCTGTCAGAAGTGGTAAATAAGTAGTAAATTCATTTGTACTACTAAGCAACAAGACGCTCCTGTTGCTTCTCTTTATTCAAGCGTTTCATTTCTGCCATTGCAGAATCGAATGTTGCATGTGCGTAATAGTTCAGCGTCATGGCTATATTAGCATGTCCCATAATGTACTGTAATGCCTTTGGATTCATTCCTGCATTTGCATAGTTGGTACAGAATGTATGTCGCAAACTATGTGGAGTGATGTGTGGCAATTTATCCTCGTTATACTTATTGTATTTCTTAACAAGACCTTTCATCATGCCGTTGTAATCACTTGCCACTTTTGGATAGTTCTTTCTATTAAGAAAGAGGAAATCACTATATCCATCAATCTCAACACGCTTATCATTCTTTCGATTCGCTAACACTCGCTTAAATGCTTGATAGGCTTCTTCAACCATAGGAACTTGACGTTCGCCACTTTTGGTCTTTGGTGTTTCAATGTAGTACCCAATTTCAGTATCTCTCAATAGCTGATGGTCTATATTGACAAGACGATTCTCAAAATCTAAATCTGGAAGTGTCAAACCACCAAACTCTGAAATACGAAGACCTGTTTTTAAGAGTATCAGAATTTCATCATAATTTTTGCTGTAGGTTTTATCAGCTTTTGCAAAGGCTAACAGTTTTTCTTCCTGTTCTTCTGTTAGTACGGTCTTAGGGACAGTATCATCATCAAGAACTGCTTTCAGTTGAAAGTCAAATGGATTCTTCCGAACACAATCATCTTGTATAGCAATATAGAATGAAGCCTTTAAAGAACGTTTGTAGTTATTGATGGTTTGATAAGCATAACCATTTTCACTCATTCTAATAGCCCATTCTTTAGCGTCTGATGGCTTAATACTGTCAATACTTCTTACACCTAACTTGTCTTTCTTCAAAATATCCATAAGATATTTGCGTCCAGTTTCAGTGTTTTTTCTAACCTTTGGTCTTTGAGCGTTCTGTTTTGCGTAAAGCTGGCAGAGTGTCATTTTCTTTCCTACAACATCAATACCATCATGAATGTCTTTCTGTAACTCTGCGATTTTCTCTCTAAGTGAGATACAATCACGCTTTCCTGCTGGTACTCGGTCTGTAGCCACAAGTTTCCACGAGTAAACAAATTGCGGTTCTCCAAATGAATCTATATATTTGTATAAGTATCTTCCGTCTTTTCGTTGGCTCTCTCCAGTCTTTAAGATTCGACCTTTATTGTCACGTCTTTTTTCTGACATGGCATTTGCTCCTTTCCTTTATGGAAAGAGCCTTGATACGACTTAATACTATTTTATCATATACAAGACCCTTTGGCGACGCTAGATTGCGTCCAATGTATCTATAATTTTTTCAAATTGTTTTCGTTTAATCTGAATACGATTGCCATTCATAATCAGCCAATTTGCATTTTTATTTTCCTCTGCCAAGCGTCGTAGCTTGTTTTCGCCAATACGAAAATATTTTGACGCTTCTTCAATGGTTAGGGTATAACGTTCCCAAATAGGAATGTCAGTCTGCTTCATAAAATCCTCCTTTCCAAATCACTTATTTGGATTTCATAAAAGTTGTTTTACCAGCAATCGAACAGCTTTAGCAAAGCTCACGGGAGTTCCACCCCTGCATGGTTCTCATGTAGCCATACTCATTGCCTGCGACGGTTTTATCACGCTCGGACTATTGACTGTATGGGAGTATCATTATCACGATAAGAATGTCGTTGCAGGCAATCCTGCTAAAGATTGCTTCTCGGATCACTAACATGAATCGCTCGCTATCTTTATAAGATAGGTCATGGCGGTTAGTTCCGTTGGCTCTTTTCTTATCGAAACGTATTCGATTACTTTTATTCAGTTTTCAAAGAACAATGGCTCGTTAGCCTATCAAAACACATTGAAAGCTCAATATGCTTTGGTGGAATAACAAACCTCCCTGTTCGGGAAGCGTGGAATGGTTTAGCACGCTTCCACGAAAGGAGAGAGGATATTACTTAATTTCAAATGACAAAATCTTTGTAATCAGTCTGGTTTCCATTCTTCCACGTAAGACTTCATCAACGACCATACTTTGATTGCCATATTCATCTTTCATAAGTCGTAGGGAACGCTTCGTTATGTACCCTCTGTAATGATGTAGAATCTGGTTAATCGCTTCGGTATCGCCATCTGTTGCCTTTACAATGAGAGGAAAGGGAATCATAGGATATTGTGTTTTCATTCTTCAAATTCCTCCATAAACTTTTTAATTAAGGCTAGTCCACTGGTTCTATGCCGATAGACAGTAGAACGGTTCAATTTCAACAGGTCTGCAATTTCTGAATCGCTCATGTCCATAAAGTAAAACAGCAGTAGAATTTCACGTTTCTTGTCTGGCAACTCACGTAATGCTTCACTCAACAAATCATTTTCAACGCCTACTGATAACCCATTGAGTGTAAAAATCTGAAAGTCAGTTGAATAGTTATCTGTTGTCGCAAACTGGCTAACAAGATAATCGCCAACATCCGAAAAGGACACCTCACGCTTTGCAATCCTTGAAAGATAAAGCATATAATTCTTTCGCTCGTCTTCCATAGCACGTTTACAGATATAGTCAAACTGATTTTCTATTGTGGTCTGAAAAGAAGATGGTTTCATGTTTCTCACCCCCTTTCTGTCTAGGAAAGGAAGTGAGCCTTGCTCGTTTATCTCCTTTCACTCTTAGTCCCAATGTGAAAGGGGGATTTGTTGCATTACTGATAAATAAACTTTGTAAAAAAGTTCTGAATAGCCAAAAAAGCATATAAACAGATTTATTTCTCTGTTTACATGCTTCTGTTATTCTATCTATATGATTTATAAAACCACATTGGTGGACGTACTTATCTATTGCAGATAGACGACTTTTTTTGACAAGAACCCAATGTAAGGAAATTTATTGTATATGATGTACTTCATGGCGACGTTGACCTCCAACAAACCGCCATTTGGAAGTAATATACAATATTTTAACAGCGTAAATAGCACTACCATATAACGGTTTTTTTTATTGGCGTTTAGTAGTGCTTTTTATTAAATATAAACCTATAAACCATATAACACGTTTTTCTATACCTGTTTTTAATTCAGTAGGAACAATAAAATGTATAGAGGTGGTCTACTATGCGTAAAAAAGAAGATAAATATGATTTTAGAGCCTTTGGTTTAGCCATTAAAGAAGCTCGATTGAAACGAGGTTTAACTCGTGAACAAGTGGGAGCATTGATTGAAATTGACCCACGGTACTTAACTAATATTGAAAATAAAGGGCAACACCCCAGCATACAAGTTCTTTATGACCTTGTATCGTTACTTCATGTTTCCGTTGATGAATTTTTCTTACCTGCTAATAACTTGGTAAAAAGCACCCGACGATTACAGATAGAGAAATACATGGATAGCTTTACAGACAAAGAACTATCCTTAATGGAATCTTTAGCCAGCGGTATCAACGAAGCAAGAAACATCGAAGACTAATTAAAAGAATCCATACATAACGGAAAGAGCCGATAAAATGAGATTGTATTAATCTCATTTTATCGGCTCTGCGTCTTTGCGTCTGGCTCTGTAATCACAGTTACTTTGAACTGCTTTATTTCAATTAAATTTTCTTGTCTGCATTTCGGACAATAGAGGGGGAATTTTTTTAATTCAGTATCTTCCCTTATCTTTAATCGTGTTTTATTTCCACATACAGGACACAATATCCACTTGTAGTTTATAATAACTATCTCCTCCTTTACACTTTAATTCAAATCTTTATTAAAAAATATTTCATCTTATTTAACAAGAAACCATATTTATATAACAACATAAAATACACTAAGTTATTTTATTGAACATATATCGTACTTTATCTATCCGACTATTTGGACGACGGGGCTGGCAAACAGGTTCACCGGTAGTAACATGGTACCCTTTTAACTCTGTTAAACAAACACTACGTCCATTTGTAAAGAAAGTTAAATCACTACGATATTCTTGAATACACCGAGCAGGGATTTCTCCACTAAGAATGACCTCATTATTTTTCAATTGAGTGTCTACGATGTTCGCACAATATTTAGGAGCATCGTTGTATGCTCGTGAAAGATATTCCTGTGGCGCATAAATTTTAAAACTAAGATATGGCTCTAACAATTCTGTTCCAGCTTTTTTTAAGACTTGTTCCAATACAATAGGAGCAAGCATCCGAAAATCTGCTGGGGTACTAACAGGGCTATAGTATAAGCCATACTTAAAACAGATTTTACAGTCCGTCACATTCCAACCATACAATCCTTGTTCACAGCCATAGCGTATCCCCTCCATAACTGCATTTTGAAACGATTGATTTAAGTATCCAAGAGAAACCGAGCTCTCATACTGCATTCCACTTCCCAACGGAAGCGGTGATACAGATAAACCAATGGAAGCCCAGAAAGGATTTGGCGGCACTTCGATGTGAATGGTATATTCTGCATTTTTTAACGGTCTCTCCATATAAATGACTGTAGGCTCTTTTAGTTCTATCTCCACATGATACTTTTCTTGCAACAGTGCACTAATCACTTCCATTTGTACTTTCCCTAAGAAAGAAAGTATAATTTCATGTGTCGTAGAATCCACGTAATATCGTAGAAGCGGATCACTATCTGAGATTTCCAAAAGGGCATCAAGCAACATTTCTCTCTGTTCAGGTTTACTCGGTTCAACAGTTGTTTGTAGTAGAGGGTGCGGATTTTCAATCTTTTTTCTCTGTGGCAATAGTTTTGTATCTCCAAGAACACTATTTAACTTCAAAAACTCATTTTGCAAAATAACAATTTCTCCAGAATAAGCTCTATCAATCTTACATAATTCACCATTTATTGAAGTATACATTTCTGTAACTTTTATTTTTTCTTTTTCTGATACTCTAACCGAATCTCGTAAATGTAGTACTCCACTATAAAGGCGTATATATGCAAGACGTTGTCTTTTTTTTGTATATTCAATTTTGAAAACATTTCCGCAAAGTTCAGACGGACCTCGATGTGTTGATGAATAAAATTTATTAGTAATAACTTCTATAAGGTTATCAATCCCTATATTACTTTTTGCACTTCCATGATAAAGAGGGAACAGAGAACAATTCTGAAATCTTATGCTTTCCTCTTGTTCGAGTTCCAATGCTTCTAATGATTTACCGGACATATATTTCTCTAAAAGGTCATCGTTTCCCTCTATTACCGTATCCCATTGTTCAGATTCGGTAAAGTTCGTCACACACATATTAGGATACAGTTCTACCTTCTGTTTGATTACAATTTCGGCAGAAAGTTTCTCTTTAATATCCTGATAAACCGTTGATAAATCAATTCCATTTTGGTCAATCTTATTGATAAAAAAGATTGTGGGAATCCCCATTTTCCTAAGTGCATGAAATAATATACGAGTTTGTGCTTGTACGCCATCTTTTGCAGAAATCAGTAGAATTGCCCCATCTAAAACTGATAATGAACGATATACTTCTGCTAAGAAATCCATATGTCCTGGCGTGTCTATGATGTTCACCTTCGTATTTTCCCACTGAAAAGAGGTTATTCCTGTCTGAATTGTAATTCCTCTCTGACGTTCTAAAAGCGTATTATCCGTCCTCGTTGTACCTTTGTCCACGCTTCCTAATTCTGTAATCGCTCCACTGTTATATAATAAGCTTTCTGTTAAGGTAGTTTTTCCTGCATCAACATGAGCTAAAACTCCAATATTAATAATTTTCATGTGATTTTCCTCCATTCAAAAACCCAAAAGGGCATAAAAATCCCAGTGATAAATACTTTTATCACTGGGATTTTTATGCATAACCATAGGCATACAAAGCATACAGATATTCTCCGGATACTTTAGAATCACATGATAAAGGTATTCTTAAACTGGGTACAAAAAACTAAGCCCTCCTAAAAAAGGACATCCAATTATTTGTTCCCACTATCAAATTGACAGTTTATTTAAGAATACCTTGCCGCATATTTATTAACTCCTTTTAAATAGATACTTAAATAATAGCACGTAAGAGCATATTTGTAAAGGAATCTCCAATTTTTTATCAAAGAGAGTACGTGATTACAAAATAGCTGTAATAATGTACCAATATTTGTTATTCTATAATCTTCCAATTACTCCCGTTCTTTTCAAGTACCAAATCAAATTGAGATACCTGCGTTGCTTTGGTCTGCTGGTCGATATACTCCACTGTCAGCGATACCGTGACTTGATTATCCTTACGATTGTGAATAGGATTTACCAGTTCTTGAAAGATGTACTCTTTTCCGATTGGTTTTAATATCCCGTCATTCACATAGTAGGAAAGTTCACTGGCTGTCGCTGTAGGATAGAGCTTGAAGAACGTCGTTAAAAACTCATTGATTTCATTGGTTGTAATGGAATCAACCGTCCCCTCACTTTCAATGGCTTTTGGTTTATAACTTGATTTCTTAGGTATGTTGGTAATGGTCGGATTCTTAACCAGTACCATATTTCCAGAACCATCTACATAGACACTCACTATATAAGCAGAGTGGACGGTCTTTGTATTTTCTCCCTCTGTAATGAGCTGGTCTACACTGTAGGTTACATTAAACTCATTGTCGCCAGTTGGCTCTACCGTCCATATCTGAAATCCTCTTACAGAAGACGATACAGGAATATCTTTGCGTACTGTATCAACATTGAGAGCTTGAAGTTCATCTGTCAGATAGCCTTTTAGACTTTCCATTCGATTATCAATGGACTTATCGGATTGCTCCCATGAATAGTAGACTTTCGCAAAGTTCTCTACAAAATTTTCTACATGATGAGTATCAACGTATTCCTTTTCTATGATAGTTGTTTCGTGAATAGTATGAGTATCTATAGCTGTAAAGTGCTTGAATATCGCAAAGCTGAAACTAAGCCCTAAAAGTACCCACAAGGCAATCACAACCTTTTTATGAGGATTGACCTTATAGACACGAGGTTTCTTTTCCTTTGGTATCTGTTTTTCTTTATTCTGATTTTTTCTAAATTTCATCATTAAATCTTCCTTTCTCATTGTTTGATTCGTCCTGCTCCCACTAAATGCTGTTGCCAGTAGGGGCTTGTTAAGTCGGCATAACCGATTGGGTCGCCTGCATGAAACATACGGTTATTGCCAAGGTATATCCCAACATGAGTAATATAAGAGCCAGCGTTATAGGTAGAATGAAAGAAAACCAAATCGCCAGCTTGTGCTTCCGATAGTGGGATATGCTGGGTCACATCATATTGCTGTTGTGCGGTTCGTGGTAAGTTAATTCCAGCTTTTCCATACGTCCATTGTGTCAGTCCGCTACAATCAAAAGAAGTAGTCGGGGAAGCTCCACCGTAAACGTATCGCCAGCCCTCATATTTCAGTGCTTCGTCCATGATGGCTTGTACCGTATCATCATCAAACTCTGTTGTGACAAGATACTGCGTTACCAGTTGCACATAAAACATATTGCCATAGTTGTATCGCCAGCCCCCATTGATAGGTATGGCTATGGGATTGGGGTAAGACACTTTTTCGCCACCTGAATACTCTTTTGAGAAACTTTGAGCCAGTTCAAAGGTATATTTATTTCCACGATTAGCCACATACCCTAAGAAACCACCACCATAATTGTAGGACTGGATAACCGATTCTAAATCTACACTGAGCCTTTCGCTACTGGCTAATAATTCACTGAAATACTTCACACCTTGCTTAATGGATTCTTCTGTACTCAATGAATTAGGTGGAAGACCGAGGGATTCCGAGGACTGCATAACATCTTCCGCAGTACCGCCCGATTCCACCTGTATAATCGCAAGAAGTATGTTGACATATTCTTCAACGCCATATTCTTTGGCATATTTTTCTACCATAGGCTTATGAGCCAGCACTTCTGCGGAAACATTCACACCTCCATAATGAATATTGGAAATTCCGCTGTCCTGTTCATCTGAAAATAAAATGGCAACAAACAGAAGCAGTGAGAAGACCATCAAGAATAATCCAGAACCACCAATCACTAAAGTTTTCAACTTCATGGTTTCTTACCGACTTTCTTAATGGTGGCGGTTTTGATTGGTGGTCTACTTCTTGTATTTTGTAGTGGTACTCTTTGAACAGTAGACGGACGTTCTTTTGTGATTGGACGTTGTGAAGTTCTATCTGCTGTAGTGGTTGAAGTTGCTGGCTTTTGAACGGTTTTTTCTTGAACGGTATTGCCTTGGCGTTCCACTTTTGGACTTGAAAAATCGGACTTAACTGCTGGACGCTCTTGTTTGGCTTGTTGAGATTCCTTATATGAAGTCTGAATATTAGACTGTTTTGAGGTCTGTTCATCATGATATTGTTCTTGTCTTGTAGTCGGTCTTTCATGAACAGAAGAAGCAGGCTGTTTTTTCTGTTTGACCTGTTCCATTTCAGAGCGACGCTTCGCAATGGTTTTTCGCCTTTGTTCCTGCTGTTCCTTGCGTCCACTGGCTCTGTCCGCTTTGGTTTGAGAAATACTACTGGTTAAATCACGGACATTCTCTTTTACTTTGGATTTTCCTTGATATACTGCATATCTTGCATTGGTCGGCAAATCTTTAACCTGTTCTTTCAAACCACTAGCAGTGTCTACCATTCTGTCTTTGGTATCAGCTACTGTACCGATGGTTTGACCGATACGTTTTCCAAGTGTTGATTTTTCCTTTCCGTCTGGTCGGGAGTGATCTGCTTGTGTCCTTGCAGAACTCCCCGAACCCGACTGTCCTTTTTTACCTGTAACAATGGCAGACCCAGCCCCTAGAGTAGTCATGGAACGTCCAAGTTTCCGCTGTAGACGGTGCATGTGAGCGTGCATAAGCATACGAGGTTTTCTCATCACACGACTTCCCACACTTTGAGAATCGTTACTCTGTAGAGAAAACATACTCATTAAATCGCCCAGCTTGAAGTAGATTCCTGCAAAGGTCACAATCTGTAGAAAAGCAATCAAAAAGAACGGATAACCAGCCGATAAGGTATAGAGCATGGTTGAAATACTAAATGCTGTCGTAATAATCAATGTGATTCCAGCTCGTGTCAAAATGGTATTAAAGAGCTTTGTTATGGCTCGTTTTGACATACCATCAAATGATGGAATCATGCTTAAAATAAAGCTCACAGGCAGAAACATAGCATAGATGATAAAAAGTACCTGCGAGAAAATCATGATTCCTGTTAATAGGAATACAAATATGGAAATCCCAATATTGAAGACAAATAGGAAGAAGACTGTACCTAAACGGTTAATGGTCTTTGTAATGGTTAGATTGGTATTGCTTCTGTCTTCAATTTCTTCCGCAACAATTTTTTCTCTGTCTTCGCCATTGTTGGAATCTGGGCTGGTGGAGAGCAGGCTTTCCACACGGTCAATACCGATACTTTCAATGTCTGAACTGTTGTATTGAAGCAGTAGCCACGGTTGCTGAACCTGTATGGAAAACAGGCTATCTCTGATTAAGTCCACGCTGTCCTTGCCTTGACTATCGGAATGGGGCATGACAATCTTCGTGCCAAGTGATAAACTGGCATTACTGATGTCTGATGAAAAGTCATTGATTTTTTTAATGTAGTCGGGAGCGTAGGCAATAAAGGAAGCCGATAGGATAAACACCAGCACAAAATTCATAATGGCATGAATTGCCTTTGTGGTTTCTCTCTTTATCAGTCCCGTATAGGCAACATAAACCCCAAGAACCAAAATCAAGAGTAAGAGGAATCCAACATAGAAACCCTCTGTTGAAAATCCGTTTGCACTCACACCAGCTAAGGTCTGCATATTCTTACCAATGGAATCTGCTGTAGCGGAAATGAAGTCTAAGGAATAGGCTTCCTGTACTAAGTAACCTGTCGCATTGGAAACATACAAACTGATTGTCCAAATAAAATTGGTAATGGCATATAGTCCATACATGACCTGTTTTCCAATCCCGTCCGACCAGTTCCACGGAAGCCAGCCCCAGCTATTATCCACATAAAAATCCAGTTGATAGTTTTCAAGTGGGTATCGGCTGTATTCATTTGCCACATTGACCGTATCATCTACCAAGCCCGCAGCTTGAACCACCGTTCCCAGCATGGCTAAAAGAAAAATGGCAATCACAAGTGTGAAAGCCACTGTCATTGCCACTTTACCTAGACGTTTCAGCGTCCAGTTTGATTTTATTCTGTTTACTATTGATGGTTTCACATTTACACCTCTTTTCGCACAGGTGGTCTGGTATCAAAGGCATGGAGCAGTTCTTCAAATACAGGGTGGAACTGTATCACACCGACACGACCATATAAATCACTGATAAGGCATTGCCCGTTTTCCAAATCACGCAATCGCTTCTGATTGTTTTCGTCCTCTGGGTCTACACCAAAAAAGGCTAAGGTCTTTTTAATCTCGTTAAGGTCAGTGGAACGAAATGCAAATTTTAAGCCGAGGTTATTTTTCAGTTTTTCATCTAAGAGGTCGTCTGTATTTTGGGTCACGAAATATACCCCAGCGTTCATAGCACGACCAGCCCGAACCAGCTTCATAGATAGTGTTTTTCCTTGTGCTACCTGTAAAAAGCTCCATGCTTCGTCTAAATCTACAATCTTGAAAATGCTTCGGTCTGTATGGATAAAGTCTAAAGCAAAGGTACTAATGACAATCAGCATAGCAACGGATAAAAGCTCCATAGTGGTATATTCCTCAAAGGAAGTTTCCTTGTCGGGAAGTACCAAGTCCGCAACCTGTATAATGTTCAGTTGTTTTTCTAAGCTGATAGACTGCTCCACATAACCATTACTGAATAATAAATGTGCAAAGTCATAGTCTGTAAAACTTTCGATATGGTCGGCTATACTGGTACTTAGTGGCGTATTCTCAACCCGTAATTCCTCAATCACTTTCATCAACCCTCGTACTTCACTATTGGTTACTGCACGAATGGCTTTTCTAAGGATTGGGAAGCGTTCCCCATCACGAGAGGAAATCCCCGTAAGGAATGTCAGAATATCAATAGCCAGTGATTCAGAATCTTTGGGATTTTTCATAATCACATAAGGGTCAAGTAAGCCTTTGTTTTTCTCATCAGAAGTCAGAGTGACGATATTGATTTCATGGGAAATCTCTGGCAAGGTTTCTTTCCATCTGCCACGTTCTGCTTTTGGGTCTACAATCACTGCTTGTGCCCCATAAAGCACCGCATAATAGACGATAAGGTTATTCGCAAAGGATTTACCACCACCCAGCGAACCAACAAAAGCCGACGCTAACGCATTGGTTACTGAACCCTTAACCCCTTGACTGGCAAGAGCAGGTTTCAGATAGACATTGCGTCCAGTATCTAAGCTGTAGCCAACATAAATCCCCTCATTTTCCCCCAGCATTTGAGTAGCACCAAAACCTAAACCAGCGAGGAAATCAGAGGTCACGTATTGAATATAATCATTCATATAACGCTTGCTGGCAGGTAAAAATTCTTCATGTAAGCCGAGCATATCCCCAAATGGTCGTACCAGTTTTACGCTTAAATCGTCATAAAAATCTTTCACTTCATTACAACGACGTTTGAGTTCGTCAAGATCATTTGCTGATACCCTTACCACATAAGACAGCTTGTACATAGATTCCTTGCTTTGGTCTAAATTGGTTTCCAGCTCATTCACACTTTCCAGAGCTTCCGCCACATTGGAGCTGGTTTCATTATCACTTTGCCAAGCGTGGTTATCCAAGTCTTTCAGTTCTTTCTTTTTATTGCGGACAGTAGATAGGGCTTTACGATTCGCTACAATTTCCACATTCATTGACGTATCAATCGGGAATGTAAATTGCTGTTGCTGGTAGTAGAAGATTTCAGAGGACGGGAAGTCCAGTTCTCCGACAATGCTGTTAATGGTAAAGTAAGCTACATAGACGGTTTCATCTTCCTGCTGGATTTTCAAATATCGCTGTTTTTCTTCCACCAAACAGCGAGTAGGCTTAATCAAGTCATAGTATTTAATCAGCGTTTCATTATCCAGCTTTTTCTTTGATAGATGGTACTCATACTCTTCATAGGCAGTGCCTGTCTGTCCGTAAAGGTGTTCAATCAGATAGCCGAAGTCGTCCTTATCTAACCTGCGGATTTTGAAACGACGAGAGATTTTATTTTCTAAGAGCTTTTCCATCTTCTGAAAACGCAGGATTTCATCATTACTCATACTAACAAAATCGCCCATCAGCTTATGGTTCACATCATAGACAAAATCAGACAAAGCATTTTTTGCTTCAACGGTAAGACTTTTCATAGAAAACTCCTGATCGTTGAGAAGCAACTTAAAGCCGATAAAGAAACGGTAGTTCACTTGATTTTCGCCAATCATGGATATTAAAGCGTCTGTCTGTTGGTCGATTTTGTCATAGGCAACCGCTTTGAGCTTGCCAGTGACTTCATTTTTGGAACGCTCTTGTGCAGAACGTATGCTGGATTCTGTACTGATTTGTAAAGCATGAATTTTGCCATCACGATTTTGTGCGATAAGCTGTCTGAAAGAATCATGCACTTGTATTTTCTGTTCTGGACTTAGAAATGAGTAATTGTAAGGAACAAGCTCATAGTAAGCATAACATTCCCCGTCTTTATTCCAGACGAGATTGTTTTCAATGTATTTAATTGGATATGCCATAAAATTCACTCCTAACTGCTGTAATGGCTTCTTGTGGCTGGTTTCTGCCAAGCGTTACTTTTTTTCCTGCATAGGTCAGCTTTGGTCGCAGTGCATAAGCAATGACAGACTTCAAAAATCCATAAGGCTTTTTACCATCAAAAGTTTTTGTAGACATAAACCATGTGAAAGCCACAGGAATCCCAAAGTATTTGAGAAATGCTCCCTCTATCATGGAAAGAGGGGGCAAGTTGCCAAGTATCATCACTGCAAAGAGTGACACGACAAACCATGTCATTTGCGTAAAGGTTATGGGAAACGGAAGTCTAAAATCATTGATAGAATACAGTACCTTTTCCACAGACCAGATACTGGTATAGCTTCGTATTTTCTTCATGTAATCAATCCTTTCATAAAAAATAGGGGTAGCTGATTGAGCCACCCCGTAAAATAGAAAATCTGCCAGTAGTAATGTACCGACAGATTTAATAGACGATTTCAAAAATCCCATGATTGGTTGAGATAAACGTTCCTGAAAGGTCTAAATCCCGACCATAGGCTTGATAATCAATATAGTTTTGAAGACTAGCTGGTACTTCGCCTAAAGCACCCGTTTCTTCAATGTAGTAGCGTGCCACGTCATACATATCATCACAATCGGAATGAATGATAATATCCTCTTGATGTTCGCTTAGTTCTTCAATGCTTGAAAAATGAGTGAGCAGAGCAGATAGCTCCGATTGTAATTCTTCGGGTAATTCCGATACCATTTCCCATAGTCGATTGAGTTCGCCAATGGAAGTGTATTCGTCAACCGTAAAGGGTAACTCGTAGTCATGAATGGCGTATTCCTCATATTCATCATTCAAGCCGATTTTCTCTTTGACTTCCTCAAAGTCAATGGGAAAGGTAAACCACGCACCGACCAATTCGCCCTCATTGTATTTGCCTAAATTCGCAATATAGACTTGCATATCGTCCATATATTCACGTCCTTTCTTTGTAGAGATTCAAAAATCCCTACCGCACTTCGTTTGGTGTACCATTCCTTTGCGGAACATAAGAAAACCACTTATATTCCACAAAAGAACGGTTTTATTTAAGCACCAATAATGCGATTGAATAGCTCTAGTAAAATGTCTTTTACTCCAGCAGCGTTGAAGACTAAGCCAACCGCAATAATCGCAATAATTAAAAAGCCAATCAGTTTGCTAAACTCACGCTTGAAGCCAAGATACAAGCCAATCACAACGATTGCTAAAAGCACCAGTGATTGAGCGTTTGATAGAAACCAGTTATAAAGGTTTTGTCCAAAATTCATAAAAATGTTCTCCTCTCTATATTCAATGAATTTGTATTTGAGTTATTTTTTTGTTGTTATCACGTCCTGTTCTTTTACTGACTGTTGCTTCAAAATCTGCTTGTGTCGGTCTGTCAGTTTCGCATGGTCGAGAATGTCTTTTACAACCTGCGTCTGGTTGATTTCATCAAGTTTAATCGCAACCTTTAAGGTCGGGGCAACTTGATGAGATAGCCAGTTCAGCGTCCTTTGGAAGGAGTAAGGCTCTGGTTTTGTGGTTAGTTTTAATCGTTCACGATTGTTCCCAATAAACCAAGCCCATTCTTCATTCAGTTTCCAATCAGAACGAGGTTTGGAATCGTCTTTATCTACAAAACGGATATACCGATTGATAATTTTAAAGGCGGTATGCTCTGGATTGTCATAGACGAGTAAATCACGGACTGCATAATAGGCACGCTCATTTTTCAATCGAATCTCAAAACGGTTTTTTACTTCTGCGTCTTCAATGGGAATATCATTTTTCTTGTACTGCTCGTAGTCCTTTTCATAGATACAGAAATAAACTTCACTTTGTAATGAACCGATATAGAGGGTGTTTCCCATACATTCCTTTTCCTCTTTGCGTACCAGTTCGCCACTGCGATAGCTTTTAAAACTGCGGAAGACGGAGATACATTCTTCCTGTTGGCACTTTTCAGTGAGTACAGGGATATTTAAAATCCCTGTCTTATCGTTAATGGCAAGGTCAAGGCGTTTCATCACACCGCCAGCCACCAAAACGTCCATAAAGAACTCATACCAGCTTCTTTGTTGTGCCAGAAGATAGCTTTCAAATTGTCTGCACCCACGACCTTTCAATTCCACCAGAACTCCTTTGTCCAGTTCATGGGAGCAAAGGACGAATATGTCGCCTAAAGCATAATGCTCTGAATAAGAATAGAAACCATAGTCCTCATGAAGAAAATAGGACAGTTTCAGTTGTAAGATGTTTTCGACCACCTGCTGTACGTCTGTTGTCGGAAAGCGAATTCTTACATAATCAAACAGCATTTCAAGGGGAGCGTCGGGATTGAAGCGTTCCAGAGCTTCCCAAAGGGACTGCTGTAAATCCTCTGATGGCTTGACTTTTCCTGTTTCAATATCGCTTAGATACTGCCTTGTAATACCAGTCGCAACAGCTAAACGGTTTTGAGATAGTCCATAAGCCAAGCGTTTTTCTTTTAAATGCTGTAACCAAGTTTGTTCATTCAGTAAAAATCCCTCCAATCAAAAAGGCGTATGTCAACTTTTAAAGCCCATTTGACATACGCTGAAATTTTGTAAATCCCTTGTAACCAAAGGATTTTCTAATGTTTTTTTGACTGTTTCCTGTCGATTTGTACCCCCCTGTTAGATACGGGGGGTTAAGTGCTGGCGTGGCTATTGCCACACCAGCCAGCAAGATCAGTCCACACCTGCGACTTCCGCTTCGCACGTCGCCTGCGTGGACTGTCTGCTGTTGGATAACTTTTTAATTTCCTCCAAGAAATCATATCCTTTTGGTACAAGGGGAGTATAAAACTCTGATATGACACTTGTTCCTACATCAACATAGCCACGACCTTTGATTCGCTTTAAGAAGAAATCCTTTTGTACGTCACTGCCAAACATCATGCCATAGCCCATTTCAGACATACGACCTAAAGCCACTCTGAAATTAAACTGATCACGGATTCCGTCGCCTAAATATTTTGCGTCTGGACGTTGACAAGCCAGTATTAGAAAGAAGCCAGCTTGACGACCTAACATGACAATCTGTTTCAGCTTATTCATAACTGCGGTGTTTTCTTTTGTTCCCAGCATTTCCATGAAAGCGACGTATTCATCAAAGATTAAGAAGTGTGCCGGGAGACCTAAGTAAGCATAATTTTTGCCAGTCTTATAGTTCTTCATCTGCTTCATTTCCTCACTACGTTTCATCATTTCTTCATAGAATGTTTCAATGCAAGAAAGCAAGTCTTCTTTTCTATAGTAGACATTTGCCATCACAGAACCTAAGTCCGCAAGATCAGCATTTTTCGGGTCAAGAATATACAGTTTTGAATCTGTATGAAGCAAGGCTTCAATCAGTGTCAGTATAAAGTAAGTTTTACCGCCACCTGTACCACCAGCAATCAACATATGAGGGAGCTTATCATATTCCCACCATACGTTTTTCATTAAGCGAAGTTTACCATCTTTAGCTTCTACTTCATCAATAGAAATACGACTGGCTATGGTGTCATAGAGCAAAGTATATTCCACATAGGAATCCTTTAACTCTTTATCCGTCAGCTCACAGTACAAGCCACTCTCTAATTTCTTTTCCAAGTGTAAGAGTTGGTCTTGATATTTTCCCAGCGTGATTTCCACCCGTATCTGTATCAAGCCATTTTTAAGTCGATAATACATTTTAGGGAAGTAGGTTATCTTTTCCTTTGTACGACCAGCACTATCTTTAAAGAAACCCTCTGTTTTGACCTGTTCAGATTCATACCACTTGTTTTCAAGTATCATCTTTGCCAGTTTTTGACGGTGGTAAAGTTGTTTAACCGTATCATAGCGAACCCGTTTGAATACAAACGCTACCAGCAAGCAGATAAGAATTGCGACACTGAAACTGATAATTAAATAGGGAATGTCAATCTTATCTGCTTGTGATAGGTTAAAATCCTGCCAGTTGATCTGCTGGATTGTCTTCACATGAAACAGTCCGACAACCAGCAGGAAAACAGGCAGGAGTGACGCTATCGTAAAATGAAAGACTAAATCTTTACCAGATGGGCGAATCCTTTTACCACGCTGTTTCATGCGAAAAAGTCTCCTTTCTACCTAGCGACTATTTGTCTTGTGTCGGTTCTTTCTTTGCTTGTGGTTGAGCTTTGAATGAACTAGAATCCTTTGTCAGCACAATATCGTCTGCCTTGATATACCAGTCAACATCTGCTCCTTGATAGGTGGCAGTAGCAACGGTGTCCGCAATGGGATTGATAAGTTCCACCCGTGCGTTATAATCAAACTCTTTCAAAGGCACGCTGGCAGGAATACTTACTTGAATCATGCGTCCTTGTCCTTTGGATTTTAAGTCATAGGTACGTTCCTTGATTTCATCTGAAACCGACCCGTCTTCATTTTGGATTCTCACTTCACGACGTAGAGCAGAGAATTTCAATTCTCCAAAAGTCGTGTCTTTATCTAATACAATGCCATTTGCTAATCTCATCATTTTTCCTCTCTTTCTTTATTCTTTTATCATGTCGTCAGCATGTAAAAGGTAATTTGTAAAACCACGAGTGCCGATTTTGTAGCCCTCTGCGGTAATACGTGGATTGACTAACTTCACACGTTCCTCAAAGCCGAAATGTTTTTCGCCAGCTTCAGCAGGAAGCACCACCACAATATCATCTGCTCTTTGAACATCAGAATAGAGATTATAGCTTCTTGATAAGACAGTTAGCCGTCCGTTGATTCTTCGCTGAACGACTTTATCCTCGCCAGCAAATTCTAAATTGCCGAATGTTTTTTCCATGTTGGGAATCACAAATTTAAGTTCCATATTTTTACCTATCCTTTCTTTTTTATTGGCTGAATGAATGTTTGATGGTCTTAAAGAGTGGGGAACGACCTTTTGATTCTTGATTTTTTGTTTTCATAAGTTCACTTCCTTTCAAAATCGGGTAAAAAAATAGACACCTCATTTTTTGAAGTGTCTACCTATTAAATATTCAAATTTTATTGGAAGTATCTTTATATCTTCACTTTTCAAGGATAAATCGTCGTATCAAAGCTCATTCATAAGTAGTAAATTAGTAGTAAATTGAGTGGTTTTGACCTTGATAAAGTGTGATAAGTCCAGTTTTTATGCGGATAACTAGATTTTTATGCTATTTTTTATATAATAAAAGTAAATTGCCACAAAAAAGACACGATTTTTTGCTACTCTTTTTATAGGAGGTACTTAACATGTTAAAATTATTGATTGTTGATGATAATAAGCAAATCACCTCTATTTTAGAGGAATACGCAAAAAAAGAGGGCTATCAAACTGCAATAGCCCTGGATGGGGAAGAAGCTCTGGAGAAATTTGCTCTAGAAAAACCTGATATTCTCTTGCTGGATGTGATGATGCCTAAAAAAGATGGTTTTACCGTTTGCAGGGAGATTCGCAGAACATCAAATGTTCCTATCATTATGATTACTGCAAGGGGAGAGGACTTTGAGAAAATTATGGGCCTTGAAATTGGTGCCGATGACTATATCGTAAAGCCATTTTCTCCAGGTGAGATCATGGCTCGCATCAAAGCAATTATGCGACGTATTATAAGGGAGGAAGTTGAAAAGCAGTGGTTCACCTACGAGGATTTGAAAATATCGTTGGATGATTATACTGTAACATTAGATGAAAAACCGGTTGCTTTGACTAAAAAAGAAATAGAGATTCTTTGGACATTGGCTACGGCGAAAAACAAGGTATTCTCACGTGAAAATTTGCTTAACAGCCTGTGGGGCTATGACTATTTTGGCGACAGTAGAACGGTAGACAGTCATATCAAACGGCTACGGGCAAAGCTTGAGAATTATGAACATCCTACTTGGGAAATCAAAACCATATGGGGTGTGGGATATAAATTTGAGGTGAAGTCAGATGCTAAAAAGTAAAATTGCTAGAAAACTAAGCAAAAACTTTGCTATTGCTCTATTATCCTTTGCCATAATCGTTGGTAGTGTGTTTTTCTTTCTTTTTCGAGAGTATACCATAGAAATGCATAAAATAGAGCTGCAGAATTATGCGAAATCTTTGGCGGATATCCTATCGGGTGAGAGTAATCGTAATTGGGGTCAAGGGAAGGGGGGATATGGTGCATATCTGCGGTTTATTGGGGAGGTTTCTGACACAGACGTATGGGTTGTAGATGAAAATTTGAAGCTTATTACCACTGGTAGAGGGCAGCATATGTCCCACAACGAGTATTCCATGTCTCAGCTCCCCTCTGATGCAGGGGATGTGGTTCAAAAAGTATTAGAGGGTGAAACTGTATTTAGTGAAGGCTTCAGTAGGGTACTTTCTGTTCTTACTTTGACCGTTGGCGTACCCATTCAAGGTGCAAAGGGCGAGGTGTTGGGGGCGGTTTTACTGCATTCTCCTGTAGCAGGTACGGAAGCGGCAGTACAAAGTGGCCTCACCGTTTTGGCTGTAAGTACTCTAGCGGCATTGGCTGCTTCTACCGCACTATCAATTTTACTATCTGATTCTTTTACAAAACCACTCTCAAAGATGAAAATGACGGCGGTTAGCCTTGCCGAAGGAGATTATTCTGTGGAATGTGGTATTCGGCAACAAGATGAAATCGGTGAGTTATCTGAAGTTTTAGATATGCTTGCAGGCCGTCTTGATGACGCAAAAAAAGAAAGCCAAAAGCTAGAGCAGATGCGCCGTGATTTTGTGGCTAACATTTCCCATGAACTTCGCACACCAGTTACAGTGATTCGTGGTTCATTGGAGGCTCTTTGCGAAAAGGTTATTGACACCCCTGAAAAAGTGGAAGCATACCATAATCAAATGCTAACGGAAGCAAAATTTCTGGAACGCTTAGTGGGAGATTTATTGGATTTGTCCCGTCTTCAAAATGCAGACTTTAAAATAGAAATGTTCCCAGTGAATTTTTGTGATATACTTTCCGACGTGTCAAGGAGTGCTTCTAGAATAGCCCAAGGGAAAAATGTTTCTCTAAACCTCCAAGTATTCAGACCTTCTCTGGGGTTTCAGGGAGACTATGGCAGACTTCGCCAAATGTTCATGATTGTTTTGGATAATGCCATTAAATTTTCACCCGAGGGTAAGCAGGTAGATATAGAGGTTACAGAAAATCAAATTATCGTACGGGATTACGGCAAAGGCATTGAGCCAGCACACCTATCTTACATCTTTGACCGATTTTATAAAACCTATGGTGAAGAAAACAAGTCTGGCACAGGCCTTGGCCTTGCTATTGCAAAGGAAATTGCTGACCGTCATTCTATTACTTTATCTGCAGCCAACCACAGTAAAGGCGGCGCAGAATTTGTGTTTCACTTTGAAACAAGTAAAGTGTTGTTTCCTTAATTCATAAATACCTTGAAAATGCAAAAAAAAAGACACAATTTTGACAAGAAATTTCGGTAATATGTTGATACAGCAAAAAAACATATTAGTTTAGGAGGTTATGATGATGAAAAAATGGAAAAAATCTACTGCAATTGGTTTAATGGTCATGGCAATTAGTGCAACTGGGGTAACTGCTTTTGGAGCGACACAGTATGGTACACCAGCGGAGGTTGTTGCCGCAATCACTGGTCGAACTGTGGAAAGTGTTGTTACTGAAAGAAATGAGACAGGAAAAACCTATGGTACCATTGCCTCTGATGAAGGTAAGTTGGAAGAATTTAAAACTGAGATACTTGAAGTAAAGAAAGAAAATTTAGCCGCACAGGTTGCTGAGGGTCGTATTACCCAAGAAAAAGCAGATGCTATCTTAGCTAGTCTGGAAGAAAACCAGGCAGATTGCGATGGTACAGGCAGTGCAAGAATTGGAAGAACAAACGAAGCCAAGTTCGGCTCCAATGGGGGAGGAATGGGCAACGGCGGCGGTAAAGGCCAAGGCGGTTTCGGTAGAGGCAACAGTTGTGGATTGCGTGATGGTTCTTGTAATAGATAACAACTAAAAACCTAAGAAGGTAAACAAAGGGGGCGATTTATATTGCCCCTTTTATTGGGGAAAAAATACAGATAAAACCCATAAATCAGTACATTTCATCTCTTGCTTTGAAGAAAATAGTCTGGCTCTTCAGTAAAAAAGTAAGGCAATGAAACTTAATATATTTGTAGATAGCAGAATTCATTCTGAAGCCTTCCAAATTAATTACTTCTATATTAGTTTTAAACTTACGAACAGCGTTGTATATCTATAGAGAAAGAAATCCCAACTAACTTGTTGTAAGGTTAGTGGACATTGAGACTGATTTATGAATAAACACAATAGGGAGAAACAACAGAATAGGCATCTAAATCTCCACAAAAATTCAGGAAATAGCACCCATTTATTCTATGAACTTTAAGGCATGTACCCCTTAACGATGGGATAACCCTCCCATTGTTTCACCACTAAAACAACCTTTCAACTTGAGAGGTTGTTTTTTTATGTGCAACCTTTCGGAATGGATTTTTAAAATAAAAATGAAATATCTTACCCTTAAGATATGCCTTTCATCTAGTCAAAAAAAATATTCAGATGAATAAAACCCGCATAAATCCCTTAAATTCAAGGTTCCTCCCTTAATTTTCATCGTTATTTTACTGAAATTATGCAGTTAAGCTTTGCACCTCAAATTCATATGAAAAAGAGAGCACAATAATTATTCACAATAGAAATCTTTTTTTCAAGAATAATCTTTCAGCAATTTATGATAGATGCACAAAAATTTAACAATTTCTTGTGCTTTATCATTATGGCATAATTATTGCTTTTAATATAGGTGTTACAAAACATTTTAAAAAAGGAGAGTTAGAAATGAGAAAAATTACGTTAAAGCAAGGTGAGAAAATTTATTACGGGTGGTGGCAAGTTCTAGTTGGATTTTTATTAATGTCCTTTGCGTATGTAAGTTTTATTTCTGTCACAAGTGTTTTTGTACTACCAGTTACAACGGAATTCGCTTGTGAGCGTTCCGAATTTATGTTACATGCTACAATTTTATGTCTAATCAGTGTCGTGGCAGCAGCCTTCATGGGCAAAAAGATGGCAAAAGGCAATATTAAATTAATCATGATTATAAACGCCCTGATTGCTGGCTTAGGATTTTTTGGTTTTTCCAGAGCAACCTCCCTAGGGCAATTGTATGCTTTTGCAGCAGTTTTAGGCATTCCATTCACATGCTTAACAACAATGCCCATCTCGATTTTATTGAACAACTGGTTTGGCGGGAAAATGAAAGGTACTGCAATGGGACTAGCCTTCTTGGGTAGTGGTGTAGGGGGTATGATATTAACACCCGTGTTAAATTATGTTAACACCACATTCGGATGGAGAGTAGGCTATCTTACACTTGCAGCAATCTTCGTATTCTTTTTAGCACCCGTCATACTATTTTTGGTTGTGAAAACTCCTGCTGAAAAAGGACAGAGAAGAATGGGTGAAACCGCATCCGAAGCAAGTAGCCCAGAAGCAAAAGGCATGTCCATTGGGGATGCAAAGAAAAGCCCTATGATGTGGCTGGTTTCTTTGGCAATCTTTATTGCAGTTGTTGGCTCTAGCGGTATTTTGGCCAACTCCGTTGCTTTCTTTGTAGAGAGCGGCTTCTCCGCTGCACTAGCAGCTTCTGTAGCCGGCTTAATGCTTGGTTCATTGACTGTGGGCAAGCCTTTGGTAGGTATGGTATGTGACAAATTTGGTGTGCAAAAAGGCAGTATTTTAAGCTTTGCCACATTTTCTCTTTGCTTTTTTTCTTTGTTTTTAATGTCTCAATATAAGATGCTAGTTATCTTAGTTATCGTGTTTTATGCCTTTGGTTGTGCGGCAGTAACAATTTGTCCTCCATTGCTAACTTCTTACCTTTTTGGTGAGAAGGACTATGGCGCTATAATTGGCATTTTCACCATGGCCACAAATATCGGTGGTGCTTTTGGCGGAACCGTGGCAGCCAAAATTTTCGATATGACTGGCAGTTACGCATCCTTTTGGTTGGTATCTGGCTTTGGTATCGCTGTAGCCGTTATTTTATGCTTAATAAGCTTTAAAATAAGATCTAAGTATGATTATTAATTTGGAAGTCATTTATTGCAATTACGTTGAATGAGAAAGGGAGCGATTAAAATGAGTAAACTTTTGAAGGCTGACTATGTATTTAAAAACGGTAAGGTTATTACCGTAAACAGTAACGATGACGTGGTAAGTGCTGTTGCAACTTTAGACAACAAGATTATTTATGTCGGCAATGATAAGGAAGCAGAAGAATATATTGGGGAGCATACCAAAGTAATTGATCTAAACAACAAAACGTTAACCCCTGGGTTTATTGATGCTCATCAGCACAGTGCTCATACGGCAGCTTGGAAAAATATGTTTTATAACTTAGATCCATCACTGGCACCTAACAAGAAGAAAATGTTAGAACTCATTAAGAAAGCTGTAGATGAAACCGCTGAAGGGAAATGGGTTTTGTTCTGGGGCTATGATGAAATGAGAATGGAAGAGGGCGTAGCACCAACTGTCCAGGAACTTGATGAAATTGCACCCAATCATCCATTATTGGTGGGCAGGTTCTGCGGACATGTAGGTAGCTTTAATACAAAAGCGCTGGAAATAGGCAATATTAACATTGACACAGCGAAAAACTTCGTAGAAGGTCAGGTTGCCATCAATGATGGTCAATTGGTTGGGCAGCTTTATGAAACGGCATATTATCATATGTGGAACTACGCAGATATTGATGTAAGTAAATTAATCTTTGCCTTAGAAATGGAAAGCAAAGAAATTCTGAAATACGGTGTTACCACAACCCATGATGCCGGTTCTTTTGGAGCACCCAGCTACTTTGCATATAATCAGGCTATAAAGGCGAAAGCGTATAAAGCTAGAGTTGCACCCATGTTCTTTAACTTACTTGGAAAAGATAATGTAATCAGGGATATTAAACAATATATTGACCTAGGAATAGGAATCCTTGGAAGTGAAAGACTCAAATATGGTATTATGAAAATTATGATTGATGGTTCCAGTAGTTCCCCTAGCTGTGCTGTAAGTGTGCCTTATTGCCATAACAAGGGAACAGGTATTTTGTCTATGTCAGCGGAAGAAGTGGAAGAAATGGCATTGACAATTCATAAAGCCGGCTTGCAGGCAGCAGCCCATTGCATCGGCGATAGAGCCACAGAAATTTGGGTTACAGCAGTTGAAAAAGCACAACATGCATTTCCTAGAGAAGATGCGAGACACCGTATTGAACACTGCGGTATGGCAACACCTGATCAAATCAATAGAATTAAAGAACTTGGCATGATTCCTACACCAAATACAAGATTCTTATACCTCAATGGCGAAAGATACTTTAAATTCTTTGGTGAAAGAGCAAAAAGTATGTTCCCTTGTAAAAGCTGGGTAGATGCAGGGGTAAAAGCAGCAATTGGTACAGATGGTCCCATCGTTAGCACTAACCCATTACTTGGGCTATCCTCAGCAATCGATCGCAGAACAAGCGAAGGCAATCCCATAGGCCCAGAACAAAACATTACCATTCTTGAAGCCATTCGTATGTATACATATAATGGTGCATATGCTACTTTTGAGGAAGATATTAAGGGAAGCATTGAAGTTGGTAAGTTAGCAGACCTTGCTGTTTATGATGGTGACTTATTAAAAGCAACAGCTTCTGAACTAGAAAAAATTCGTTGTGTTCTTACCATGGTTGACGGTGAGGTTGTTTATCAACTGTAATCCATAACACAAAAATAGCTTTCTGTGATTTGATATATCATAGAAGCTATTTTATTATGACTTTAGTGAGTTATTATGCAGCACAGCTAGAAAAAAATAGTGCAAAAAAAGATAAGGCTGATTCCTTAGAGTCAGCCTTATCTTTTCTATTATTCTTCCTTCTTTCGAAGTTTTTTTAAATTGATATTATATTTATTCAGTCTTCGTGAAATAGTAGATTGGCTTACATTCAGAAATTGGGCAAGTTCTGTTGTGGTATTACAGAATTTTACAGCGTTCAATAATTCTTTTTTCTCCTTATTTTCTTTGGCTTTTGAAGAAGAGATATTCAAATTGTCCGAAGTCCCAGGATTTAAGCTAGGGGGGAAATATGTAATAAATTCATTTGTAATTTCCAACTGATCAATCATGTCCCTTGAGCTTAGAACCATGTTACTTTGAATAATATTAATGAGTTCCCGCACATTTCCGTTTAGTGTGCAGTTTTGCAATTGTAGAACTGCCGAGTCAGAAAAAATTTTTTTCATGCCATACTTTAAATTCAAATTGGCACAAATATGCTCAATAAGCGGGGGAATATCCTCCGTTCTTTCTCGTAAAGGGGGAATATTCAATGAAATTGTATTCAAACGATAGAATAGGTCTAATCTAAATTGCTTATTTTGTATTTTCTCGATTAAATTTGAATTGGTTGCAGCAATCACTCTAACGTCAACTTGTATGGGTTCGGTACCTCCAATCCTATAAAAGGCACCATCCTGTAGTACGGTAAGGAGTTTCACTTGAGATTCAAAGGGAAGTTCTCCGATTTCATCTAAAAAAAGTGTCTTTCCGTGGGCATGTTCAAATATTCCTTTCTTACCGGCATTAATTGCTCCAGTAAAGGCACCTTTCTCATAGCCAAACAACTCAGATTCCATGAGATTTGGAGGGATTGCCCCACAATTTATTGCAATGAATTCGCCAGAACGCCGATTGCTATGTGCGTGGATATACTTTGAAATCAAGCTTTTCCCCGTACCTGATTCACCAGTAATCAGGACTGTTAAATCCGTAGGGGCCACTTTTTTTGCCTTTTCTAATAAGTTTTCTATTGCTTTGCTTTTATAAATCAGCCTTGGTATTTCTCCCGCTTTCGTAATATCCCGATATTTTTCAAGCTCTAATTTAAACTTCAGATTATTCGCTTTTTCTTCTTTAAGCTGACACAATAAATTCGCTTTTTCGCTAATATCAAAAATATAATTGATTACGTGGGTTGTCTTATTTGTTTCATCTTTAACGGGAATGCTTTTCACCATAATTTCCTTTTCATTTATTGTGCCTTTATTAATTGTCTGCTGGGCAACCATGGGCATACCTGTTTTTAATGCACTTAAGCTTGTCGACTTATGAACATAGCCCCCAATAGCTAAGTCTTTCATATTCTTGCCGATTAATTCCTCAGTAGAATAGTTTGTTAGTTCGGAATGCCGTTTATTTGCCTTAATTACATTTCCTCTTTCATCTGTTATCATAATTCCAGTAGGCGAATTTTCAAGTACATAATTTAGAAGTTTGAAATCATAATTTGTATTCATTTTATCCTCCTAAAACTGTGCCAAATATTAAACTGGTAACAATGGAGTGAATATGCATCCTATATTCAATTATAAGTATTGCAAAATAATATGCAAGCAGTCTTAGGAATTTTTGTTATATTGCACAAAAGAGATTTTTCTTCTTGCCCCAAATAAAAGTCATGGTGATTGCCGTGGTCAATAAATCAGCAACGGCTTGTGCGTAGAAGACGCCTGCCAAGCCTAAAAGCTTCGGTAAAATAAGAATAACAGGTAAAAATACAATTCCTTGTCGGCAAATGCTTAAAAAACAGCCTTCTTTGGCTTTCCCCATTGCCAAAAACAAGGTGGAATAGGTAAACTGCAAGCCGAAAGTGAAGAACATAATGGTATTTGCCCTGAGTGCAGGGACTGCAATATTTAAAAAGCTACTTCTTTCATCAAACAAAGATAGAACCGGCACAGATAAGGAGACCATAATAAACGTCCAAACAATACAAAAGATCGTTGTCCATTTTAAACAACAGCGAATTCCTTCTTGCAGTCTTGTAAAATTTTTTGCCCCGTAATTAAAACCTGCAAATGGCTGGAAGCCTTTCATATAACCAAAAACAATATTAACACCCAGTGTGACAACACGTAAGACAATACCCATGGCTGCAACGGCTTCATCACCATACACACTTGCTTTTTTTGAAATAAGGCTCATAGAAAGTCCTGCAAAACATTGCAACAAAAACATGGAAATCCCAATTTTAATAATCTCTTTATATACGATAACATCAAATGTGTAGTTTGATAATTTAATTTTGATATAGCTTTTTCCACTTCTAAAAAACCATATATAGATAAAACTTGTTACAATCTGAGCAAGGAGTGTGGCCACGGCCGCACCTTTTACTCCCATGTTAAACAGGAAAATAAAGATGGGGTCTAAGAGCATATTAAGCACAGCACCCGTTATCATTGCAGTAAGAGAAATATGAGAGGAGCCTTGAGACACTGCAAGGTTTCCTGCTGTTACATTTGCAGTGCTAAAAATAGCACTTAGAATAAAAAACAATGCATAGGATTTTGCATAATCTAAGCTTGTTTTGGAAGCACCCATAAAGTTAAGTAAGGGCGTTAAAAACAGCAGCATTAAAGCTGCAATAACAATGCCACAAGCAACACTGCTCACAAGGGCGATAGAAGCAACTTTTTCTGCCTGTTCCTTTTGGTTTTGTCCCAATAATCTGGAAATATTAGAACCAGCACCTGCGCCAAAGGTAAGACCTATGCCTGAAAAAATAAGGGAAATAGGGAAGGCAACGGATACAGCCGCTGTTTGCTCTAATCCCAGATCCGAAACAAAGTAGGTGTCTACTACATTATACAATGCTGTGACAAGCATGCTGATTACCATAGGCAAACCTAATATAAGTAATGCCTTTGATACCTTTTCATCCCTCATAAGTAAAAGTCTATCTGTCTTAACCATATTCAAAAACTCCTTTCTTAACCATTCATTTTCAATTAGCTTCAACTAACCTACTGCCATACTACCGTCAAAGATAAGATAAATCAAACTTCTATAAAAATTTTTGAGACTGGGAAAAAGCAAAGAAATAGTGGGATTGAAAGGGGGAATATAGGTCTTAAAATAAAATATCGTGCTATATATTTATCTTAATATGACATTTTTAATATACTAAGGTAATTAGGGGTATGTATGTTTTGTAAGGGAAGAAGGGCCTGGATGAAAGGGGACATAACGAGAAAGGGGTGTCTGAATACAACACCCCTTAAAATTTATGAATTAGAGCACTTGAATCTCACCTTTTAAATATAAAACTGCCTTTCCTTCAAGGATAACATGATCACCTTCCACATGACAAACCATATGTCCTGTTCGTTGAGAAAGTTGCTTTACCATAAGCTTTTTTTTATTCAGCCGTGAAGCCCAGAAAGGGGCGATAATGCAGTTGGAAGAACCCGTTGCCATATCTTCGTTCACCCCTAACTTCGGAAAAAAACAGCGAGAAACAAAGTCGCTATCCGTTCCCTTTGCTGTTACAATAACACCAAGTCCATGGGGAAGATTTTTCATCCTTTCAAAGTCAGGCTTGATTGCCAAAACTTCTTTAGGAGAATCCAGAAGAAAAAATAAATCACGAGAAAGATATCCTTCTGTTGGCTGGATTCCCAAAATATCTCCAATTTCCTCCATCTCGTGAAACGGTGTGTAAGAAAAGATGGGGGTCTGAATTTTATATTTGTTTCCTTCACATAAAACCTTTAGACTACCGCCTTTTGATTCAAGCAGGATTGTGGAAACATTTGCCTCTAAAAAATGATGGATGACGTAGGAAGCACCCAAAACTGCATGAACACAAAGGGGAACTTCTTTTACTGGTGTAAAAAAACGAAGAGAATATCCATCGTCTACTTTTTCCACAAATGCGGTTTCCGAGTACATATTTTCTTCTGCAATTTTCTGCATGACCTCATCCGCCAAAGTGCTTTTCAAAATACAGATGCCTGTAGGGTTTCCTGTAAAAAGTGAATCTGCAAAAGTGTCCACTATGTAATAGTCCATTATAAGCTCCTTTTATAAACTTTAGTACCAAGGGATTCCTGAAATTTTTGGAGCATGCCATTCTTCTTTAGTACCATCAAGAACAAGTATGCCACACTACCACCCATTAATGTTGCAGTCAAAAACATAGGTGTGTAGAAAAACCATGTCAAGGAGGCCTTACCCACTAAAAACTTCATAATAGGGTAGGAGATTATAGAGCCGATAATACCTGTACCAATCACTTCACCGATTACAGCAAACAAAAGGTTGCCCTTGGAAGCTCGATATAAAAGCCCAGATAATGTAGCACCAAACACAGCTCCTGTTAATGCCAATGGAGGAATTCCCATAAAGAGCATACGAATCACGCCAATGAGTGTGGCATTTAAGAGGGCGTACCAAGGTCCCATAAAGACTGCACAAACAATATTAATTAAGTGGGCTGTGGGGCACATTCCCTCAATCCGCAAAAGGGGAGAGATGACCACTCCGATGGCCACCATCATAGAGAGAAATACGATTTTTAAAGTGTTACTTTGTGTTTTCATTTTTTGTCTCCTTTCAAAAAGCAAATAAAAAACCCATGAGAAACTCAGGTCCTCTCATGGGCGCAAAAATTCAATATAAAAATAGCGTTCCCATAGGAAAACCTTAGAAAAAAGGCGGTCGGATCTCAAAAGCTCCCTCTCAACCGGAAACACCGGCTCCCTCGCTATTTGATTGTTTTTTAAAAAGGTCTAGGACGCTCCTCCTCTACCTTTGCGAATAAAGAACAGTCAAAAAAAGACATACCATTAGGTATGCCACAGAATAATCCTGTTTTTTTCCTACGTTGGCATTACCCAAATCAGGTTTAAGGGTCAAAACGTTATCATTTTTTCTCAGCCTGCTCACAAGCTCCCCTATGCACTTTATTCATAAATGGAATGTAATCTCAATTACAAACCAAATTAAAATAAATATATCACTTAGGAAAAAAAAAGTCAATATTCATGGAAGAATTTTTTCAAAGATAGGGATGAATAAGTTTCTTAATAAAAAGAGGTGATTCGTGAAAGGGTAGACTTTAAGGCTTATAAGAGGAATTCTCCAAGACAGATTGTTGGTTATTCTGGTATTTATATCATAGAGCCGCCTTACCATTAAAATAAATTGAGCTGGCCGTAAAAAATATATATTAAGAAGAAAAAATCATAATAAAGGACTCCTTCGAAAAAAGATTTTCTTATACGGACATGTCACTTCGTTTGATTATCTACTCAATCAGTACGGTGGCTAGGGAAAATTACCGTGAAGTGAATAACCCCTCCTTATAATAAGCTAACGAATTCCTTCAACGAATGAAGTATAGCTAGCTTGAAATTTGCTCAAAGTAAGGAGATGAAGTCCACTCTTACAAGAAAGGAGTTTCCATGGCAAACTATTTAAAAAGCCATACTTTCTGAACATTTATAGCCAGAAAAGGAAAACTTGTAATTGTGAAGAAAAGTGAAGATTGCTTTATAACGATTGATTAAAGTTTCTAGAAATGTATAATTGTATTTGGTTAGCAAAGGCTAACTATAAAGTATAAAAGGGAGGATATCTATGAAGTTTAAAAGGTGCATAAGCTTAGTTTGCACTGGTTTGCTGGCCGTAAGTGTTTTAGCTGGTTGCTCAAGCCAAGAACAGCCTGTGGTGAATGCAGATCAGACAAGTTCAGAAATAAAGGAGGAGCTAGTGATTAGCATGGGAACCCGTCCGCCGGGAGAGTTCGATCCTAGAAAGCGGTGGGGATTATACAGTCAATCACAAATCCTACATAGTACATTATTGAAAAAGACACCCCAGTTAGAAATTGTGGGGGATTTTGCTAAGGAGTTTGAAGTTAGTGAGGATGGATTGATTTGGACATTCCACTTGGATGATAATTTCAAATTTTCCAATGGTGAGGATGTTACTGCAGAGGACGTAAAGTTTACATATGAAATGCTAAAGGAAGATGGTGTAAACTGGGATCTTAGTTTCCTTAAGAAAGTTGAGATAAAAGATGATAAAACAATGGTTTTTCATCTTTCTGAACCCCGCTCCACATTCTTTGCACAGCTCACAGAAATCGTAATATTACCAAAAGATCATTACGACGACAATTATTCAGAAAACCCCATCGGCTCAGGACCTTATATGCTGGTGCAATGGGATAAGGATCAGCAGGCAATTCTTGAGGCCAACCCTTATTTTCATGGGAAAGCACCTCACTTTAAAAAGATTACTTTGCTTTTCTTAGATGAAAATGCGGCTTTGGCAGCAGCTAAAAATGGCACAGTAGACTTAATTTACACATTGCCAGAATTCGCTGATGAGGAAATTGAAGGCTTTAAACAGTTTTCCTACGAGAGCAACGACGTTAGAGGTGTATCCATGCCTACGCAAAAAAGCGGGTATGGAAAAACCCCCGAAGGGTATCCCATAGGAAACGACGTAACCTCTGATATTGCCATTCGAAAAGCAATGTTTATCGGCCTTGACCGAGAAGAAATGGTAAATACCGTTTTAAATGGTCACGGTAAAAAAGCGTTCTCCTTGGTTGATAAAATGCCTTGGTGGAATGAAGAAACCGCCGTGGAGGATAATCGTGTTGAAGAAGCAATGGCCATATTAGAAGAAGCAGGTTGGGTTGATACCGATAACGACGGAATTCGTGAAAAAGATGGTTTGAAAGCAAGCTTCAAGCTTTATCATCCTTCTGCCGATGTTGTTAGAACCAACACAGCACTGGTGGTGGCAGAGCAGGCGAAAAAATTAGGAATTGACATAGAGTTAGTTGGTAGCAACTGGGATGAAATGCAGACAATTATGCACTCTAGTCCAATTCTTTTTGCAGGGGGCAGACATCATCCCCATCAATTCCACACCATGCACGACATCAAAGGTGCAGGCATTTCCTATAATAATATCGTTTACTACGACAACCCTGTTGTTGCAGGATATATGGAAAAGGCCATGCATGCAAGCAAACAAGAGGAAGCCAATAAGTATTGGAAACTTGCACAATGGGATGGAGAAACAGGAGCCAGCGGCTTGGGAGACGTACCTTTTGTATGGCTCATCCGTTTGGATCATATCCATTTAGGAGATGCAAGAATCAATTTTGGTGAACAACCAATCCATACACATGGACATGAATGGTCCCTCCTTGCCAATGTTGGCGAGTGGACATGGGATGCAGAAGCTACTGCAGAATAATTCTAAAACAGGAGTGCGGTGTAAATTCTCACTGCACTCTTTTTAAAGGAGTGAAACATTTGGAAAAAATAAAATTCCTAGGATTAAAGTGTATACGAGGTATATCCCTACTGATTGGTCTATCCATTTTAACCTTTACAATGATGCATAATTCTCCGATTGACCCCATTTCGGCCTATATCGGAAGCGAAACTTCCATTACATTGGAGCAACGGGAAGCTTTGGAGGAACACTGGGGATTAAACGACCCCCCTCATGTGCAGTATTTTACGTGGCTTAAAAATTTCATTGGGGGAGAGATGGGTAATTCAAAAATACAAAGACGACCTGTGGCAGATATTGTTGCAGAGAAGTTTACCGCATCTTTTGCCTTAATGGGCATTTCTTGGGTGCTATCTGGCTCAATCGGATTTTGTTTGGGCATTCTTGCTGCCGTGAAAAAAGGAAAGCCCACCGATCGATTCATAAAATGGCTTTCTTATATTCAGGCATCAGTGCCGACATTTTGGCTTGGATTGATGCTATTAATTGTTTTTTCAGTGTGGCTGAGATGGTTCCCCATTGGAATTTCTGTACCCATTGGCGTAGTGAGTAGTCAAGTTACTTTGTGGGATCGAATCCATCATATGATATTGCCAGTGGCCACGCTAAGTGTATTAGGCATTGCTAACGTGACACTACATACAAGGGAAAAAATGATTGATGTTTTAAATTCCGAATATGTTTTATTTGCAAAAACTAGGGGGGAAACCACATGGGAAATCCTAAAGAATCATGGTATTCGCAATGTTGCCCTTCCTGCCATAACACTACACTTTGCATACTTCGGTGAGCTGTTTGGCGGTTCTGTTTTGGCAGAACAGGTTTTTTCTTATCCAGGGCTGGGTTCTACCCTAACTGAGGCAGGGCTAAAAAGTGACCTTCCTCTGTTAATGGGTATTGTCATGATCAGTGCCATTTTTGTTTTCGCAGGAAACATGATTGCAGACATATTGAACGCTATAATTAATCCAAGATTGAAGGAGGGAAATACACTTGATTAAGAAATACAACGCAAGAAGCCGACTCATTTTTTCTCTTTCTATGTCAATTGGAATTATCATAATCGCCTTAATACTGAGCTATTCCCTAAGCGATGACCTTTTGGTTACTGACTTCTCACAAAAAAGCCTACCCCCATCTTGGCTGCACCTTTTTGGTACAGATTGGCTTGGGCGTGATATGCTTACCAGAACGTTAAAAGGCTTGCGTTTATCTTTGGCAGTGGGTTTTGTTGGTGCCTTTGTTGGGGCAACTATCGCCACCTGTTTAGGCATTATGGCTGCAACTCTGGGTAAAAAAGCCGACGCAATTATTTCTTGGCTGGTAGATATGTTTATTGGTATCCCTCATCTGGTGTTTATCATTTTAATTTCATTTATGGTAGGTGGGGGAGTTAAGGGTGTTATCCTAGGGGTTGGTTTAACCCACTGGCCATCCCTAACAAGAATTATTAGAAATGAAGTTTTAAGCATTAAAAATAGTGAATATATTAAACTTTCCAGAAATTTTGGCAAATCAAGAGCCTTTATTGTTATTGGGCATATATTACCCCATATCCTTCCTCAAATAATGGTAGGGTTTTTATTGCTTTTCCCTCATGCAATTATTCATGAGGCGGCAATTACCTTTTTAGGCTTCGGTTTATCTGTCCAAACCCCTTCCATCGGCTTAATATTGTCAGAGGCAGTAAAACATATCTCTATTGGCGACTGGTGGTTGGCCGTGTTCCCAGGGTTGTTGCTCATTCTGATTGTTAAGAGTTTTGATGGTATTGGCGAGCAGTTTAGAATGCTGATTAACCCCAATAGTGCAAACCAATAGGAGGTGTAAAATGAGTAGTAAAAGTGTTTTATCTGTAAAAAATTTATCCGTTTCCTTCTCACAATATGTGAAAGGCCTGAAACAAAAAATCATTACGCCCATTGGTTGTCTAAATATTGACCTGAAAGCGGGAGAGGTTCATGCCGTTATTGGGGCAAGTGGCTCAGGCAAAAGTTTGTTGGCCCATGCCGTATTAGGAATATTGCCTTCCAATGCCATTTGTAGCGGTACCATGGATTATATGGGCGAGCCTTTAACAGAAAAAAGAATAAAGCAACTAAGGGGCAAGGAGATTGCCTTTATTCCTCAATCGGTCAACTATTTAGACCCACTTATGAAAGTAGGCAAGCAAATTAAAATTGGTTTACCAAAGGAAAGTGCGTCAAAAACCGAGGCACAATTATTGCAACAATACGGATTAAAACAAGGAGATAAGGAGCGTTACCCCTTTGAACTTTCAGGGGGAATGCTTCGACGTATTTTATTTGCCACCAGCGTTAGAGAGGGCGTTAAACTGGTAATTGCGGATGAACCCACTCCGGGAATTCATCCAGAAGCGTTAAGTGCCATATTAAATCAGCTTCGTGCCTTTGCAGACGAGGGGGCATCGGTGATGTTGATTACCCATGATATTGTATCTGCTTTATCCATTAGTGATCGGGTAACGGTTCTGCGAGAAGGGGAAGCCATTGAAACCGTTGACGTGGACTGTTTTCATGGAAAAGGAGAAAAGCTTTCTCATCCATATACAAAAGCCCTTTGGAGGAGCTTGCCTACCAATGAGTTTACATTGTATCAGGAGGTAAAATTATGTCATTAATCGCTGAGAATATTGGATTTTGGTATGAAAAGAACAATTGGCTTTTTCAAAATGTCAACTTCGAATTAAAAAGAGGCGAGGTTGTTGGGATATCGGGGTACAGCGGTTGCGGCAAAAGTACCTTTGCTAAAGTGATGGCCAACTACTTATCTCCTATTGCAGGTAGAGTCGTTGTTGACAACAAGGCCTTTGTAAAGGGAAGCTATCAACCTGTTCAGATGATTTATCAGCACCCGGAAAAAGCTCTAAACCCTAAGTGGCGTATGTATCGTTCCCTTACAGAAAGCTATCAGCCAGATCAGGAGATATTAGACCGCTTTGGCATTCGGGAGGAATGGTATCATCGGTATCCTGTTGAGATTTCCGGAGGGGAAATGCAAAGATTTTGCATTGTGAGGGCATTGGCTCCGGAAACAAAATTTTTAATTGCGGATGAAATGACAACCATGTTAGACGCTGTAACCCAAGCAAAGATATGGAAAGAGTTGATAAAAATTTGCCGTGAAAGAAATCTGGGTCTCATGATTATCAGTCACGAGACAGAGCTTCTGGCAAAGCTCTGCGACCGCATACTATCCGTTCAAGAAATGCAATGCGGGGTTTAAAAACAAAGGATAACCGATAAGAAGCGGTTATCCTTTGTTCTGTATTGGAAATGTTATAGAAACCAGGAAACTACGATCGATTGCTTCTGATATAAAACTCCCTTTATGTATATCCATAATTTTCTTGCAGTTTTTTAGTCCAATTCCAGTGCTTTGATTGGAAGCGTTATGATATCCAATGGTATTTTTTAATGAGATTATGAAAGAATACTTTGTTACTTCACCACGAATCAATACTGCATCGTCCCCATGGCCATACCTTACAATATTGGTAAAAACATTGTCAAAAAGCCGTTCCATCATTCGAGTATCGTAAACCAAAGAGTAACGACATAGGGGTAAATCCCATTGGATTTCGTATCCTTTTTGTTGCAAAATAGAGGAACAGTTCTCAATGATGCGCAACAAATTTTGAAAAGAATTGCATCGAAGCAGCTCAATTTCAGAATTTTCTTTTTCAGTAAGGTAGAAATGCTCAAAAGCCGTTGCGATTAAATATTGTAATTGATTGGCACGGTCTAAACAATGGAGTAAATATCGTTTTTCCTTGACCTCATCTTGAAAATCTTCATCCAATAAGATTTCTAAATATCCCGTTAATGTGGTAAGGGGGGTTCTTAGGTCATGGGAGATCGAAGCGATTAACCGTCGTTCTTTTTCCGTTTTTCGCTTTTCTAATTCTTTATCATTCCCTACAGTTTTTCGTAATTCATCTATATGGGTTGCTAAGTGAGACAATTCGTTATTCCCTGTAATTTCAATTTGTTTTCTAAAATTCCCGCCCTTCATTAAATGGATCGTATCAACTAAGTAAGTAATATATTTCTGCTGTTTTTTCAAAAAACGAATCATTAGGATAACATAAATACCGAAGCACAATAACAAGTCAAAGACAAATAAAATATCTTCATAAACGTGCTTATCGGGAGTTGCCCCTAAAAATTTGTCAATCATGGCATTGCCCATGAAGAGAATAAAAGCAAACAAAAAAAGTAAATACAATAGATACCTAGCTGTTATATGAAGAAATTGGGAAGTAAGACCATAAGGCGTTGATCTAGACATAAATGGCATATCCTTTCCCCCATACAGTATGGATATATTCTACTTGCTGGTCTAAAGAGCCGATTTTTTTGCGGATATTTTTAATATGTACTACCACATTGTTGTTTGATGAGATTGTGAAGGGATCCCCCCATATCTTGCTATAAATAGCCTCTGTGTTTAATGGGTCTCCCTTTTGATTGATGAGAAGCACCAATATTCGATACTCAATATCCGTCAAATCCAATGGAATTTCTTTGATGGTAATCAAGCCCGTCTGCTGATTGTATTTAAGGTTTGCAATTTGGCAAACAGAAGTCGACTGTTTTAAATTATAGTGTGTATTTCTTCTAATTAACGACTCTACTCTGGCCAAAAGCTCTTTTGAAGAAAAAGGCTTAACCATATAGTCATCAGCACCACACGCCAAGCCTTCTAATGTATCATCTTCATGGGCCTTTGCCGTTAAAAAAAGGATAGGGAAGAAATACTGCTGACGAATGATTCTACAAAGTTGAAAGCCATCCGTTTCGGGCATCATTACATCTAAAATTGCGGCAGAAATTTCATTTTCCTTAATGATATGCAAGGCGGAACTTGCGTCTGTAGCAAGCAAAGTATGATAACCTTTTTTGTTTAAATGGTAAGATATTATGTCCAAAATCTCCGCATTATCATCAACGACTAAAATATTTTTTATTGGAATCACCCTCCATAAACATACCTATTTTTTTATAATTTTACCATTACATCAGTAAAACTTCAACCAAAGGGAATTTGGCTGTCCCATAAGTCAAATGTAAAATCAGTTTATACAACGAACGAGAAATCTGCCTGATAAATAAAATACAAAGACCCATTGACAATAGGCTGACAAAGTGATAACATCGTTACTATAAATAACAATGTTATCGGAGGTATGTCGTTGAGTTACTCTTCAGATTTGACCAAAGAACGTATCTTGGAGTGCGCAAAAGCAGAGTTTTTAGCCAAAGGCTTTGTTGGAGCCAATATGCGTGAAATTGCTTCAAATGCAAACGTCACCACAGGTGCCTTGTATAATCATTTTAAAAGTAAAGAGGAGTTATTCTATGCACTGGTAGGGCCAGTTGCCAGGGAACTACGTGATGTGTATGCCCTAGAACATGCAAAGTGTGAGGCTATGCCTGCATTTGTAACGAGGCAATCCCAAGAAATGCTAAAAAAGGCCACTGTAGCTTTTTTGGATTATCTGTATGATAATCTGGAAATCGCTTCCTTAATTTTTTTCTACTCAAATGGAACAAAATATGCAACCTTTAAGGATGAACTGATTGAGATAGAAGAACAATCCACCTTAGCAATGTTTCAGCGTGAGGGCAGGGAATTGAGTGATTCTGACCGTTTTTTTGTTCATGTAATGGCATCATCGGGGCTATATAATACCCTTGAAGCAATACACCATAACTTGCAAAAGGCAGAAGCATTGGCATATATGGAAAAGCTACAAAACTTTCATTACGCAGGATGGAAAGAGATATTGGGGCGAGAGTCCTAATATTTTTAACCACATGTTAGCCAAGACTAACAAAGAGGGGCAATGACCCTTATTCTTTTCTCCTCAGGTTAGTTTATTCTAACTTTACACCATAAACGCTCCTCAAGGAGGTTTAAATAATATTTTAAGGAGGACAGTATGTCAACAACGAGTCGCAATAGCAAATTAACGGGTAAAGATTTAGTCACGGTAGGTATTTATACTGCAATCTATTTTGCATCCATTATGGTGGTGGGTTTTCTCGGGTTTATCCCCATTTTTATCCCTCTTTTATCAGTTCTGGTTCCCATTGTTGGAGGGATACCTTTTATGCTATTTTTATCCAGAACAAAGAAATTTGGTATGATAACTATTTTTTCTTTACTAAATGGGCTTTTCATGTTCATCACAGGTATGGGGATTTACAGCATTGCTACGGGTCTGATTTTTGGGCTGCTTGCTGACCTTATGATAAGAAGCGGTGATTACCAAAGTTCTAAAAAAAGCCTTCTTGGCTACGGAGTATTTAGCTGTTGGCTCTTTGGGAACTTCATGCCGTTTTACATAGGTCGAAAAGCGCAGTTTGAAATGTTGACAGAAGGCTACGGTGCTGAATACGCCACTGCATTGGAAAAACTAATGCCCCTGCATCTGGCCCCTGTAATGTTTGCCGCTTGCTTCCTATTTGCTTTGGTGGGGGGCGTAATCGGCCGCACAGCATGCAAAAAACACTTTAAGCGGGCGGGGATCATCTAATGGAAACGGATAAAACTCCTTTTTATATAATTGACCCACGTACCAAATTACTCATTCTAGCCTTGAATAGCGTTTTCGTTTTTGGTGGAGCTGGTGGCGCCGATACTACCATGGAAATACTACGTCATGTTATAACCTTTATTCCCCTAGGGTTGCTATTTTTTGGTGGAAAGAGAAAACCTGTACTACTGGCTGCAATTTTTTATGTTGCATTTCATGTATTGCAAGTTACCCTATTTGAACATACCAAAGGGGTTCTAAATTACATTTTACTTTTTAGCATTGGCGTATTCGTCAGAATATTACCAAATATTATGTCTGGATATTACTTTATCTCCACAACCAGGGTGAGTGAGCTTGTGGGTGCAATGGAAAAAATGCACCTTACGGATAAGCTGATTATTCCCATTGCAGTCATGATGCGCTTTTTCCCCGTAGCCATGGAAGAGGCAGGTGCTGTCCATGATGCCATGGGAATGCGAGGGATTCGCTTTGGTGGGAGGCATCCGTCTAAAATATTGGAGTATAGACTGATTCCCATGATTACTTGCTCCGTGAAAACGGGAGAAGAATTATCCGCCTCTGCATTGGCAAGGGGACTGGGAAGCCCCATTAAAAGAACAAATATTTGCAGTATAGGGTTTCGGGCTTTGGACTATGCTTTTTGGATTCTAGGTGTGTTTACAGTTTTTGTTTTCATAACCACACTACTTTAAAGGGGGAACGTAACATGATAACACTAAAGAATGTTTCTTTCTCCTATGAAGGTGAGGAAAGAAAAAGTTTAAACAATATTAATTTATCTATTAAAAAAGGAGAGTTTATTGTCCTTTGTGGTAAATCTGGGTGTGGCAAAACCAGTATCACTAGACTTCTTAACGGACTAATTCCCCATTACTATGATGGAAAACTGGAAGGGGAGACATTACTAGACAATAACTCTATTTCACAACTACCGCTTTATGATATTGCCAGAGAAGTGGGTTCGGTATTTCAAAATCCCAAAAGTCAATTTTTCAATCAAGATGTGTTTTCCGAGTTGGCTTTTATATGTGAAAACCTTGGTATGACAAAAAGAGAAATACATCAACGTGTCACAAAAAGTATTTCTTCTTTTTCAATCTCTCACCTCTTAGAAAGGGATGTATCCCAACTTTCAGGTGGGGAAAAACAGCGAATCGCTTGTGCTTCAGTATCTGCTCCAAACCCGAATATCTATCTATTCGATGAGCCATCTTCTAACTTAGATGTACAGGGCATTGCTCTGCTTAGAAATACAATGGCTAACTTGAAAAAACAAGGTAAAACCATTGTGGTTGCAGAACACCGCTTGCATTACCTGATGGACTTAGCGGATAAAATTATCCTTATGGTGGATGGCAAAATTGAAAAAAGCTATACAAGAGAAGACTTTTTAAACCTTCCACCTATCACAAGAAATAGCATGGGCCTAAGATGCGCAAGGTTACAAGAACTTCTGCCTTATAAGTCAGAGGAAAAGCCTGTTTTTCAAAAGCACATCGCCTTCAAAGGGTTTTGTTATATGCACAAGTCTGCAAAAAAACACAGCTTACATATGAACCCGTTCTATATTCCAAAGGGAAGTGTAACAGCTATTATCGGAGAAAATGGGGCTGGTAAATCCACCTTTGCCAAATGCCTGTGCGGTATTTATAAAAAGTGTGGACTTATGGAAATAGAGGGCAAGGACGAAAACTGGAAAGCCAGACGTTCTACTTGCTATATGGTGATGCAGGATGTGAACCATCAGCTATTTACGGAAAGCGTGTTGGATGAAGTTCTCCTTAGTATGGATCAAGAAGAAGAAGTTTTGGCAAAAAAAGTGCTAAAATCATTGGATTTGGAGCATCTTTCACACCGTCATCCCATCTCCTTGTCGGGTGGTCAAAAACAACGAGCCGCAATTGCCACAGCGGTAGTGTCAAACCGTGAAGTGATTATTTTTGATGAACCTACCAGTGGATTGGACTTTACACATATGAAAGAAGTTTCTAAACAGCTTAGGGAACTTTCAAAAACGGGAAAAACCATTATGGTCATTACCCATGACCCTGAACTGATTTTAGATTGCTGTAATTATATTATAAAAATTGGTGGGGGAGGGGTAAAAGAAAGCTACCCATTACATCAAAATCGAGAGAAATTACTTCATTATTTTATAGAAGGAGGAGTGTCAGTTGAATAAAAAACCATCTCTACTAAATAGACTTTTTGCCTTTGCGGGCAGTTACAAATACTTCACCATATTGGGAATGGTGTTATCGGGAATCAGTGCCCTCGTTGGACTTCTGCCAATTTGTTTTATTTGGATAGGGGCCAAAGAAATTTTTGCAGTTTATCCTAATATAACCATGAGTGAGAGCATTGTTACCAATGCTTGGTTAACGGTTATTTCAGCCGTTGGTGCAATGCTAATATACTTTTTTGCCCTTATGTGTACTCATATAGCGGCATTTCGTATTGCTAAAAATATGCGTTTTCAGTCCATCTCCCATTTGATGAAGCTACCCCTTGGTTATTTTAATGAAACGGGAAGCGGCAAAATAAGACGAGTGATTAACGAAAGTGCCGCTGCAACAGAAACATTTTTAGCACACCAGCTCCCAGATTTAGTTGGGGCCTTTGTTACGCCTGTGGGCGTTTTGATACTGCTTTTTGTTTTCGATTGGCGACTGGGCTTAATCAGCCTAATTCCAACTGTTTTAGGATTTTTATCTATGAACCTTATGACTGGTAAGGATCTCGCTGGCAGGTTAAAAGAATACCAAACTGCCCTTGAGAATATGAACAATGAAGCTGTTGAATATATTCGAGGGGTTCCAGTTGTGAAAACCTTTAATCAAAGTATTTTTTCCTTCGAGAAGTTCCACAAAGCCATTATGGACTATAAAGAATATGTTTTGGGCTATACCTACAATTTGCGTAAACCTATGGTAATGTTTCAAACATTCATAAACAGTACCCCTATTTTTTTGGTTTTAAGCAGTATTCTGCTAATCAGTGGTGCTTCAGATATGAAGAATTTTTTGCTAAACTTCTTGTTTTATCTGTTCTTTACACCCATTTGTGCCACAATGATGAATAAAATTATGTGGATCAGCCAAAATACCATGCTTGCTGAGGATGCAGTCAATCGAGTAGATGAGTTGCTTCATGAAAACCCTCTTGAAAAAGCAAGAGAACCTGAAACTCCGAAAGACTTTGACATTGAACTATGTGATGTTTCATTTAAGTACCCCAACAGCAACGAAAATGCAGTAAGCCATGTTTCCCTCAAAATTAAGCAAGGGCAAACCGTTGCTTTGGTAGGGCCTTCTGGAGGGGGTAAGTCAACTTTAGCGGCACTTATGGCGAGATTTTGGGATGTTGAAAAGGGTTGTGTGAAAATCGGTGGAGTGGATGTTCGTAATATTGAGGAAAGCCAACTTATGAAAAATATCTCCTTCGTTTTCCAAAACACAAACCTGTACAAAGCCAGTATTTTAGATAACGTAAGGGAAGGCAACCCTGCAGCCAGCATACAAGAAGTGGAGCGGGCACTAAAAGCCGCCCGCTGCGAGGATATTATTAAAAAAATGCCCCAGGGTATCCACACAGTTGTAGGGACCAAGGGTATTTATCTTTCCGGAGGCGAGGCACAGCGTATTGCCCTTGCTCGTGCTATTTTAAAGGATGCACCCATCATCCTTTTAGATGAAGCCACTGCCTTCACCGATCCGGAAAATGAACATCAGATTCAGCTGGCCTTTGAAAAATTGACAAAAGGGAAAACCGTTTTAATGATTGCCCATAGACTATCCACGGTTCAAAATGCAGATTGCCTTTATGTTGTGGAGAATGGGCAGATTAAGGAACAAGGTTCCCATCCTGAGCTGCTAAAACTGAACGGAGAGTATGCCGATATGTGGCATGAATATCAGTCTGCATTTATGTGGAAAGAAAGTGAGGTGCAAGCATAATGAAAAATTATTTTAAACAAACTTTTGCCCTCACTGAAAAGGGTGCTGAAGATATGGTAAGGGCAACTATTTGGACCGCTATTAGAAACATCGGTATGATGGTGCTCAGTGCTTTACTGTTTTGGTACTTAAAGGATACGATACTTCCTGTCCTTGATTCAAAGCCACCTGTTTATAAAGTACCTGTTTACATAGGTTTTTCTTTCGTAATGATTATCCTAATGATCATTGGATACTACTTTCAATATAATGCAGCATATCTTTCTGCTTATGAGGAAAGTGCCAACAAGAGAATTAGTCTTGCAGAAACCTTGCGAAGGCTTCCCCTTTCATTTTTTGGGAAAAAGGACCTTTCCGACCTAACCACAACAATTATGACAGATACCGCTACTTTAGAAACGGCATTTTCCCACTTTATCCCCGAGCTATTTGGCTCTGCGATTTCCACTTGTATTGTGGGCATAAGTCTCCTCTTCTTTGATTGGAAAATGGGCCTTGCCGTGTTCTGGGTTGTACCTTTTTCATTCTTTTTATGTATTGTAACAAAAAAGTTGCAGGATAGCTTTAATCTTAAAACAAAAGGGGTACAGCTTTCCTATTTAGATAAAATTCAAGAGTGTATCGAAAACATTAAAGATATTAAATCCAACAGTCGGGAAGAAAAGCATTTAGAAGAAATGAACAAAAAGCTAAATAGCTATGAGAAGCTCTCCATACGTGGTGAACTGGTAACTGGAATTTTTGTTACCTCCGCCCAGATGATACTAAAAGTAGGGATTGCCACCACAATGCTGGTGGGTGTTTTTCTACTTTTGAACAATCAAATTGACATACTTACATTTTTTATTTTCCTAATGATTGCCACTCGAATTTTTGATCCACTTTCTGGCGCACTGATTAACCTTGCGGCGGTTTATAACTCCCTTTTAAGTGTGGATCGAATGAAGGAGCTGGAAAACACAGAAATTCAAAGTGGTAAGGATGCAATCCAGAATCAAGGTTATGATATTGTGTTTTCTAATGTGGAGTTTGCCTATAACAAGGATGAGCAGGTACTCGATGGTGTATCTTTTACGGCAAAGCAAGGTAGTATTACTGCTTTAGTCGGCCCCTCAGGTGGTGGGAAGTCCACGGCCATTAAGCTTGCCGCTCGCTTTTGGGATGTAAATCGGGGAAAAATCACCCTTGGTGGTGAGGATATTTCTACAATTGAACCCGAGGCTCTGCTGGAAAAAATATCTATTGTTTTCCAAGATGTTACCTTGTTTAATAATACAGTAAGAGAAAATATCCGTATTGGTAAAAAAGGGGCTACCGACCTTGAGGTGGAACAGGCGGCCAAGGATGCCAAATGCCATGATTTTATTTTGGCTTTACCCCAAGGTTACGATACCATGATTGGAGAAAACGGCTGTACCCTTTCTGGTGGTGAGCGGCAGAGAATTTCTATCGCAAGGGCACTTTTAAAAGATGCACCCATTATCCTTTTGGATGAGGCCACATCTTCCCTAGATATTAAAAATGAAACGGCGGTGCAAGAGGCGATCAGCAGGTTAACGAAAAATAAAACCGTTATCGTCATTGCCCACCGTATGCGAACCATTGCCGGTGCAGATAAAATTGTTTTGCTAAAGGATGGTAAGGTATCACAAATGGGTAGACATAGTGAACTGATTCAACAAAAAGGGGACTATGCCCACATGGTAAAACTTCAGGCTGAGAGCATAAATTGGAAACTGACATAAGCTACTTCATATTTGGCAGTGACGATACTTGGATTATCAAGGAATTGTCACTGCTTTTTTTCTACCACAACTAAGTACCCATGAAATAATAAAAACACCCCCAGAGAGATACTGGTAAAACACTGCTTTAGGGAAGAAATTTACACAATTTGGAATACACTCTATGATTATTTTTGATATTTTGATAAACTAATATAAGTTTTTGACCAGTTTTTAGCAAGCAAGTCTATCCGTCATATTGAAGCAAAGAACCTGTGATTATCAGTTCTTTATGATATATGACAATACATAAGGGGTGTAATCAGTGAAAACAGTAGATAATAATAAAACAGCTATCATAATATTGCATGAAATTTACGGTGTGAATCAATTTATTGAAGGTGTTTGTTCTCAGTATACAGGCAAGGGATATCATGTGTTTTGTCCGAATATGCTTGGCAGAGGGTTTTTTCCCTACTCCGAAGCTCAAGAAGCTTATGAATTTTTCATAGAAAAGGTAGGTTTTGATTACTTCAAGGAAGTTGAGAGTTTTGCCCTACAATTGAGGCAAACTTATGAAAGCGTGTTCTTACTTGGCTTTAGTGTGGGAGCAACCATTGCATGGAGATGCTGTGAAAATGGTGCTTTTGACGGTATTATTTGCTGTTATGGTTCACGCATTCGAGACTATTTGTCCCTACAGCCTTCTTGTCCTATCCTCTTACTATTTGCCGAAGAAGACAAGTTTGACGTGGGTGATGTAATAGACCAACTTGCAGGGAAAAACCATCTTGAACTATATAAATTTGATGCAAAACATGGATTTATGGATTCCCATTCAAAATACTACAATCGGGAGCAAAAGCAGCTGGCAGAAGATTATATAAGTATTTTTTTAAGAAAATACCACTGAAAATCATGGATGACTTGCTGAGTAAGAAATCCGTGTGATTGGTATCGTTTCATAGATTACATAGGTATTACAAATAATGTTTATGGAGTATGGGAAAGATAAAAATCTAGAGTTTTAAAAACGAAACTAAAAAAGAATATTCAACTTTTTCAGGGAAATTATAATATCTATAAAATCTCTTCAAACTCCTCTAGTAATGCTGATGATCATAGGGGAGGGGACTTTAGCTTGCACAAACCTAGACAAATATTGAAGAATCATAGTGGCAAATTTAATACTTCGCATACATATAAGGGGGTTGGAAACAATAACGTGAGGAGGTGTTTACATTATGGTAACACGTAAATCAGTTATTACTTTTGGCATGGTAGCTATCCCCATTGCACTGTTAACCGCTACACAAGATAACGACATACATTTCAATCAGCTTCATAAGGAGGATAATAGCCGAATTCGATACAAGAAAACCTGTGCCCACTGCGGTAAAGAGGTGACTACAAAAGATATCGTAAAGGGTTATGAATATGATAAAGAAAAATATGTTGTTATCACAGAAGAGGAAATTGAAAAAATCAAAACAGAAAAAGAGAAGTCGATACAGATTTTACACTTTGCCCAATTAAACCAGATTTCCCCTGTGTACTATGAAAAGACCTATCAGGCGGCTCCAGAGCCGGGAGGTGAAAAGGCTTTTGAACTCCTTCGGTCTGCTTTGATGGGTGAGCAAAAAATAGCCATTGGCAAAACCGTTATGGGAACAAAAGACACGCTCATGGCAATCATTCCCCGTGAGGAGGGAATTCTCATTTCCACTATGTTTTATGCCGACGAAATTAAAGAACTTCAAAAACCTTATACAAAACCTGAAGTATCGGAACAAGAGTTAAATATGGCAAAAACTTTGATAAACTCCATGGATACTCCATTTAACCCATCCCAATATAAAGATGAATACCAAGCAAGACTACGGGAACTCATCGAAACAAAAATTTCAGGTAAGGAGATTGTTGCTGCTGAACCTGATGGTGCCGCAAAAGTCATTGACCTTATGGAGGCCCTCAAAGCCAGCGTGGAAAAGGCGAAAAAAGATAAGGAACCGGCATAAATATGGATAAGAAACTATGGGAATATCAAGATAAAAGGAATTTTACGAAAACTTTAGAACCAAAAGGAGAAACAGCAAGTAACGAAGAAAGCCTAAGCTTTGTGGTGCAACACCATTTAGCACGCAGGGACCATTATGATTTTCGCTTGGAGTGGGCAGGGGTTCTTCTAAGTTGGGCCGTACCCAAGGGGCCTTCCTACGATACCCATGATAAAAGGCTTGCCATACATGTTGAAGATCATCCCTTGGATTATAAAAACTTTGAAGGAACCATTCCCAAGGGAGAATACGGTGGGGGCATTGTCATGCTTTGGGATGAAGGAGAATGGGAGCCTTATGGGAATGTGGAGGAAGGGATTCACAAAGGTGAGCTGAAATTTATCTTAAAAGGAAAAAGATTGCAGGGGAAGTGGGCTATGATTCGATTAAAGGGTAAGCCCGATGAGACAAAGGAAAATTGGCTTTTTCTAAAGGAAAGGGATGAATTTTGCAAAACTTCTGATGGAATTTCACAGTTTATTACAAGTATCCGAACTGGGCGTACGATGGAAGAAATCGAAACGGATGCAGAGAAGAAATTCACCCCAAACCCCTTTCAAACTTGTGATGTACAGCTTGCTCAATTGGTAAATAAGGTTCCTGAGGGAGAAGGCTGGATCTACGAGATGAAATATGATGGCTATAGAATCATGGCCTTTGTAGAGGGCAACAGTGCCCGACTGATTACAAGGAATGGCAACGACTATCAAAAGCGGTTTCGAGACATTGCCCTTTCTATATCAGGGTGGGCCAATGGCAGACCTATGGTTTTAGACGGTGAAATGGTCATTACCGATGCATCGGGGAAAACAGACTTTCAGGCATTGCAAAATTACTTGAAAAATTCCAAATCTCAAAAACTAACATATATTCTTTTTGATATTCTTGCCTTAGATGGGGAAGACCTTCGAGAGCAAACCCTGCTCAAAAGGAAGGAAATCCTTGAAGCTTTGATGAAAGATGCACCTAATAATCTGTATTACAGCCGTTATGTCAAAGGACAGGGAGAGGAAAGTTTTTCCGTTGCCTGCCAAGCTGGTATGGAAGGGATTATAGGTAAAAAAATCGACTCTATCTATAGCGGAACTAGAAATGGCGATTGGATTAAATTGAAATGCGATAAAAGGCAGGAATTTGTGATTGGCGGGTATACCCTGTCTGATAAAAAAGCATGGGGGGTAAGTTCCCTCTTACTTGGGGTTTACGAAGGTGAAAATCTTATCTATACAGGCCGTGCGGGAACAGGTATGAGCGAAAATGATATGAAGTTTCTTGAGAAGGAGTTTAACAATATAAAAAAAGCTGATTCACCCTTCTTACTCCCACCAAAATCCAAGGCAACTGAAAAGATAACTTGGTTGGAACCAGTACTCGTGGCTGAAATAAAATTTGCAGAGTGGACAAAAGAAAATTTATTAAGACAAGCAAGTTTTAAAGGGCTAAGGACAGACAAAGATGCAAAAAACATCAAAAAAGAGAAAACGGGGAACGAAATATCTTCAGAACCATCTGAAACGGAAGGGGAGAAGGCCATGGGCGATAAAAACAGCGTTATCATTGGAGGAGTAAAGATTTCAAATCCAGATAAAGTGATTTACGATGAACCTGTAATCACCAAAGCAGATGTGGTACGGTATTATGAAGGGGTTTCGTCTCGAATGTTGCCCTATTTGAGCCATCGGGTTTTAACTGCGGTACGCTGTCCGAAAGGGATTTCACAGACATGCTTTTATAAAAAACATCCTGCGGCAGATAGTAAAGAAATCATCACCATCCCCATTTCAAACAGCAAAGGAGAAGTGGAGGAATATTTTTATATTGAGACCGTAAAAGGAATTTTATCCGAAGTTCAAATGGGGACTTTGGAGTTTCACACTTGGGGAAGCACAGTTGATACTCTGGAAAAGCCAGATATGATGGTATTTGACCTAGACCCCGATGAGGGGATGGAGTTAGATCAGGTGCGTCAAGGCGTGGAGGACGTTCGGAGCATTCTAAATGAGCTTTCCTTAAACTCATATCTAAAAACCAGTGGGGGCAAAGGTTACCACGTGGTTGTTCCTTTAAAGCCCATAGCGAACTGGGATGCTTTTCATGACTTTGCAAAAGGGGTTGCCGAAGTAATGGAACAAAAATGGCCTGACCGATACACAAGCAATGTAAGAAAAGCTAATCGGAAGGGAAGAATATTCATAGATTGGATTCGAAATGGAAGGGGTGCTACAAGCGTTGCCCCATACTCCTTAAGAGGGAGGAAGGGCGCTGCCGTCTCAATGCCAATTCCTTGGGAGGAGCTTCATACGGTGACACCAGATGGTATTAATATGACTGAGGCACTTATGCGGGTTAAGGGTGATGACCCTTGGAAGGGGTTTTTCCAAAATAATCAAATGCTGAAGTAACTAAAATCATACCTTCAGTTTGTGTTGCTTGGGCTGGGGGAGAATGCCAGCATTACTTTCATAGGTGAATGTCTTTGTTTATGAGGCTTGGAGTTAAAAGCACAATAAAAAAAGCAAATCAGCTGTCTCTATCGAGTGTAGCTGGTTTGCTTTTTAAAAATTTAGTTATAGCATACGCAAAAACAACCAATAAGTCCATTGATAAGTTGGTTTTTAACCCTTAAAATTTCATTGGATATTGCATGAACTTTCTTTATTTAGAATGCAACTTTCATAAACAAAGCGACGCAACAAAGGATAATGGCAAAGGGAACATATACATAACGGCCAATAAAATGCCATATATTGCCCTGTGTTTTTGATCCACCTTTATTGATTTCAGCAAGCAAATCTTCTTTCTTCATTACCCAAAACCAAGAAGCAGCACCTAATGTAGCACCAATGGGAATGATATAAATGGAAACGAGATCCATCCATGGTCCCCAATGGAAGATGGCTTCCATATTGATTCCAATTCCCAAACAAATGAAGCACAAAATTGTAAGTACGGCTTTCCGGCTAAGTTTGGGGAACTTATGTAACAGAGACTCACATACCGCCTCAAACATATTTTGCAAAGAGCTGATACCCGCAAAAATCATGGCAACGTATAATATAATTGCAAAAATACGACCCATTGGTATATCTTGTAAAATGGTTGGCAGTGTAACAAAAAGCAAGCTAGGGCCCGCTCCAACGTCAAGCTGATAAGAAAAACATGCTGGAATAATAACCAAAGCAGCAATAAGGGCTGCAATGGTGTCAAAAATTGCAGTTTTGCGAGACACCGCAATAACATCTTCCTGTTCCCCTAAGTAAGCACCATAAACAATCATACCACTACCAGTGATAGATAGGGAAAAGAAGGCTTGGCCCATGGCCCAAATCCACACCATAGGGTCTTTCAGTGCCTCCCAACGGGGTACAAACATAAATAAGTAGCCTTCCATTACATTTGGAAGCATTGCCACTCGGATTGCTAAAATAACGAAAATGGTAAAGAAAACTGGCATCATGATTTTATTGGTTCTTTCAATGCTTTTTGCCCCTAAAAATAGTGTAAATAATGTTCCGATTACAACAATAATGTGGAACGGAATTACAGAGTAAGGCGTAAGTGCAAAAGATTCAAACCATGTAGCCGTGTCTACCGACATTAATGTTCCTGTCAATGAGTTAAATAAAGCTTTTAACACATAAGCAACAATAACAGCATAACCAATTGCGATACACATTGAGCCTGCTAACGGTAACCAGGCAACAATTCCACCAGTTTTCCCCGCAATTTTACTTCTCGTACTCCAAGCATTTTCATAGGAACCCAAGGTTCCTGTTTTTGAACGGCGTCCAATGGCAAACTCAGCAGGTAAGCCCACATAGCTGAAAATGAATATAAAAAATAGATATGCGATTAAAAACGCACCGCCGCCATTACTGCCTAATTTATTAGGGAATCCCCATACGTTTGCCATGCCAACGGCAGAACCCACAGAAGCTAAAATAAATCCCCAGCGACTGCGAAACCCTCCTGAATGTTCTTTCTTTTTCATCTCCATCTTAATGCCTCCTAAATTTAGTTCCTACTTTTTAATGGTTAATAATTTTTGAATAAAAAAGTCCTCTGTCCCTAGGAAAAGGGACAGAGGACGAAAAATTCGTGGTACCACCTCTGGTTTAAGTATTCCTCTTGGAATACTCCTTATTGTGTGCTAACACACACGTAACGCTATATCGGGCGTTCCCGTCTAACCCTACCAAAAATTTTCGGGCAGCTGCTCCAGAATGTATTCAAGACAGTCCGTTTACATCCTTTCACCAACCGGATGCTCTCTGCAAAACTTTTACCGCTCTACTCGTTTCTTTCAACGCATTATGATATCGAAGACTACGTTACCATAACTTAAAGCTAAAGTCAAGCCATAAAAATTAGAGATTCTTTTTTCGTTATTTTTTATTATTATTTTTAGAGATAGAAAAAGCCAGTTCTGCCTATCTAACTATGGTAGTGGATCGTAATATCCAATTCAATTTATGAAAAGGTATACAACAAAGTTGTTTAACATAAGAAGCCAAAAAACACGGCAAAAATAGTCTTAGATAACCTTTAGATACACTTAGCCCATTCGCTGATGTTATTAAGTTCTAACTCGCTTTCATTAAAAATAAAACGAAATCCACATACAAAAAAACAGGTAGCACTACCTGTATAAATTAATTAAAATAGTTGCATTTTATGCAGTGTTATTTTTCGAATTATCTATTATATCCGTCTGAATCATCTTGCAAAAGTATCAATATTTTTATATAAAGTACTAAAAAATATATTTGACAATGAAAAAAAGTCATGCTAATATCAGAGCATAGATTATATGACTGACGGAATAGTGGGTTGACCACGTGAAGTATAATCGTTTACACAAGCCGACCGTCTGGGCAGAAAAAGCCCAGATTGTCGGCTTTTTCTATTTGAAAAATTTGGAAAAATTGGATAGAAAGAGGTGATTATGTGCAAAGAGGTAGAATTCACTCTGTGGAGTCTATGGGGCTGGTGGATGGCCCAGGCATTAGAACCGTTCTCTTTTTTCAAGGTTGTATCCTTCGATGCAAATACTGTCATAACCCTGATACTTGGCAGGTGGAAGCCGGTAGAGAAATGAGTGTCAGTGAAATCATAAAAATGCTGAAACGATATCAACCTTACTATGGCGATACGGGCGGTGTAACCTGTTCCGGAGGAGAGCCACTTTTACAGATTGAATTTTTAACAGAGCTGTTTAAAGCCTGTAAAGAGGCGAATATCTCTACTTGCCTTGATACGGCAGGGTATGGATATGGAGATTATGAGGAGCTTTTAAAGTATACAGACTTGGTGATTTTTGATATAAAGCATTACTTACAGCAGGATTACAATGCTTTGACTGACGGGGATTTTTCTGTGCCCACAAAATTTTTAGAGGCTGTACAGAAAAGTGCAACCCCTCTTTGGATTCGCCACGTTGTAGTACCAAATTTGACCGACTCCCAAAGCCATATAAAAAGCCTTGGGGCGTACATCAAAACAATAGCCAACGTGGAAAAAGTAGAACTGTTGCCTTACCATATATTAGGGGTTGAAAAATATAGCGTAATGGGCAAACATTATCCTTTAAAAGATACGTTACCCATGTGTAAAGAAAAAACGAAACAACTTCAGAACATGATTTTAGATATTGTATCCATGGAACCAAGAAAGGATTGATAAAATGAAAACAGCATGGCAGGGATTTGAAACAGGAAGCTGGACAGAAGAAATTGATGTACATAATTTTATTCAAAAAAACTATTCTTTATACGAAGGTGATGATTCCTTTTTAGAAGGTGTTAGCGAAAAAACAAAAAAAGTTTGGGACAAGTGTCACGAATTAATCGTTGAAGAAATGAAAACGGGGATTTTAGATGTTGAAACCAATATTATTTCAGGAATAGACAATTTCGCTCCTGGCTACATTGACGAAGATAACGAAGTTATTTTAGGGTTACAAACAGATGCTCCGTTAAAGAGAATCGTAAATTTATATGGGGGCTTAAAAATGGCTACCAGTGCTTTGGATCAATATGGTTATAAATTGAATTCTGAAGTAGAAAATAACTTTCACGCATACAGAAAAACCCATAATGAAGGTGTTTTTGACGCTTATCCTGAAAGAACAAAGGTTGCCAGACACGTGGGTTTGCTGACCGGCTTGCCTGATGCTTATGGCCGTGGCCGTGTGATTGGCGATTATAGAAGGGTTTCCTTGTATGGCGTAGACTTTTTAATCCAGGAAAAAGAAAGAGAATTAGTTGAATTTGATGGTGCCATGACAGATGAGCGCATTCGCACAAGAGAAGAATTAAGAATGCAAATTAGGGCTTTGAAAGAAATGAAATCCATGGCTTTCAAATATGATGTTGATATTAGCCAGCCCGCTAAAAATGCCCATGAAGCAGTACAGTTTTTGTATATGGCTTACCTTGCAGGCGTAAAAGAAAACAATGGGGCAGCAATCTCCTTGGGACGTACTTCTACATTTTTGGATATTTATATTGAAAGAGATTTGAAAAACGGTACCATTACTGAAAAAGAGGCACAGGAGTTAATTGATCAGTTTATTATAAAATTAAGATTGGTGCGTCATTTGAGAACCCCCGAGTACAACGAATTATTTGGCGGCGACCCTACTTGGATTACAGAAGCCATTGGTGGTATCAGCAATAACGGCACACCACTGGTGACAAAGTCTTCCTTCCGCTATTTACATACCCTTACAAACTTAGGGACTGCCCCAGAACCCAATATGACCGTTCTTTGGAGCAGGGATTTACCCTATGCCTTTAAAGCATATTGTGCAAAAATGAGTATCGAAACAGACTCTATTCAGTATGAAAATGATGATATCATGCGTCCTTTGTATGGAGATGACTATGCAATTTCTTGCTGTGTATCTGCAATGCGTGTAGGCAAACAAATGCAATTTTTCGGCGCAAGAGCGAATATTGCAAAATCTCTTCTTTTGGCAATGAATGGCGGTGTGGATGAATTACAAAAAGTGCCTGTTGTACCAAATATTGAACCAATTCAGGGGGATGTTTTAGTTTTTGAAGAGGTGCTGGACCGCTATAAAAAGGTATTGGATTACGTGGCAGAGCTGTATGTTGATAGCATTAATATCATCCACTATATGCATGATAAATATGCTTATGAAGCAAGTCAAATGGCCCTGCATGATCGGGATGTTGAGCGTCTTACTGCTTTTGGCTTTGCAGGTGTATCTGTGGCTGCCGACTCTCTTTCCGCAATTAAGTATGGGAAAGTAACGGCAATCCGTGATGAACATGGCGTAACGGTAGACTTTAAAGTAGAAGGGGATTACCCCCAATATGGCAATGATGACGATAGAGTAGATGATATTGCCGTTGCCATCGCAACGCATTTTTCCAATGCTTTGAAAAAACACCCAATTTATCGCAATGCCAAGCATACTTTGTCTGCACTCACCATAACAAGTAATGTAATGTATGGCAAAAAGACGGGAAGTACTCCGGATGGCAGAAAGTTTGGGGAGCCCTTTGCCCCTGGTGCAAACCCCATGCATGGACGAGATGAAAACGGAGCCCTTGCATCTTTAAACTCCGTGGCAAAAATTCCCTATAGAAACGTTTGCCAAGATGGTGTTTCCAACACATTTTCTATCGTGCCTGATGCATTGGGAAAAGAAAAGGAACAGCGTATTGAAAACCTCATTCATATTTTAGATGGCTACTTCTTCCAAGGTGCCCACCATTTGAACGTAAACGTAATGAATAGAGATATTTTAATTGATGCCATGGAAAATCCCGAAAAATATCCTACCCTTACCATTCGTGTTTCTGGGTATGCGGTAAATTTCAACCGTTTGACTCGTGATCAGCAGCTTGAAGTCATCAAAAGAACTTTCCATGAAACAGTTTAACGGTTTTCTTAAAATTAAAATAAAATAATTGTTTTGGGTGAGATTGTGCTTTTAATCTCACCTTTTTTTATTTCTATTTCGGCAAACAACTGGACGTAAAAAAGTAGAGTGGGGTTATAAAATAAACAAAAATTTTTTCTACCAAGAAGTATGCAACTTGCTATGGCGGTAAAATAGTGCTTGTAGTAATTTGAAATGTAAGTAGCTTGCCTAAAGCGAAAATATTGGGGCATTTCTTTAAAGTAATCATGAAAGTTGAATGGCCAGGGAATAATAGAAAGTTTCCTTCTTCAAAAAGTAAAAAATCTGGGGAAGGAAAGCTAAGAGCCAGAGTAACAACCAGTTCAACGCCCACTTGAGTTGATTCTAATAAATGCTCTGCTTAATGCCATGAGGACTTTATCTTCTAGGCATTCTCACGTGTCGAAAGATAATAACCGATAAACACAAGCACTTTAAGATGTTAAAATGATAGAATTTTTACAAGTTGTTTCCCAATGGGTAAGCAACTTTTTTATATCAAAATATGTATAAAATTTGGTAAAAAAAGAATAATGAGTATGGGAAACCTTTTTATTAGGGTTTATTTATTTCAATGATATAAGTTTCTTTAAAAACGGTATTAAATCCGTAAAAAAATATTAAGGAGGAATAATATGGGAGATATGTTTTGTTTCCAGTGTCAACAAACTGCTCATAACACAGGTTGTGAAGGAAGGGCTGGTGTTTGCGGTAAAAAATCAGATACAGCAAATCTGCAAGATGACTTGACCAGTGCTTTGATTGGTCTTAGTAGGGCGGTAAAGTCAGGAAAAGCAACGAAAAAATCTAATGAGCTTATGCTGGAAGGGTTATTCACCACTGTAACCAATGTGAACTTTTATAATGAAACCATTCAAAAGATGATTGATGAGATTATAAATGAAAAAAATGCTATTTTCAGTGAGGCTGAAAACTATGATGTGAATAAAATATGGGAGGCGAACGAGGATATACGCTCCCTAAAGTCTTTAATATTATTTGGTTTGCGTGGTATGTCGGCTTATGCTTACCATGCTTATGTTCTTGGTTTTACAGACCCTGAAGTAACAGAATTCTTCTATGAGGGAATGCACGCCATTGGCGAGGATTATTCCATGGAAAAACTCCTTCCACTGGTTTTAAAAACAGGTGAAGCAAACTACAAGTGTATGGAACTGCTTGATAGAGCCAATACAGAAAGTTACGGTACACCTGTACCCACAGAGGTACCTTTGACCATTGAGAAAGGGCCATTTATTGTTGTTAGCGGCCATGACCTTCACGATCTAAAGCTGTTGCTTGAGCAGACAAAGGATAAAGGGGTAAACATCTACACTCATAGTGAAATGCTACCTGCCCACGGATATCCCAAGCTAAAAGAGTACACCCATCTTAAGGGTAACTTTGGCACAGGTTGGCAAAGTCAGCAGTCGGAATTTCATAATATTCCAGCACCAATTTTATTTACTACAAACTGTTTGATGCCCGTCCGCCAAAGCTATGAAGATCGGGTGTTTACCACAGCCGTGGTTTCCTATCCAGAGCTTGTTCACATAGGAAAAGATAAAGATTTTACTCCCGTTATTGAAAAAGCCTTAGAATGCGGCGGGTATGATGAGGATCATCCAATGACAGGCATTAACGGTGGCACCACAGTCACCACAGGCTTTGGGCATGGTACGGTGTTATCTGAAGCTGGAAAAATAGTTGACCTTATCAAAAAAGAAAAAATTAAGCACTTCTTCTTAATCGGTGGTTGCGATGGTGCGGCCCCAGGTAGAAGTTATTATACGGATTTTGCAAAGAAAACGCCCATGGATACCATTATCCTTACTCTGGCATGCGGTAAATATCGTTTAAACGACTTAGAGCTGGGAGAAATCGAAGGTCTGCCTAGAATTTTAGACATGGGCCAGTGTAATGACTCTTATAGTGCAATTAAAGTGGCCCTTGCCCTCGCTGAGGCCTTTGAATGTGGAGTAAACGACTTACCCCTTACTCTAGTTCTATCTTGGTATGAGCAAAAAGCCGTTGCCATATTGTTAAGCCTCTTAGCTTTAGGTGTAAAAAATATCTATTTAGGGCCAACACTACCTGCTTTTATTTCGCCTAATGTCTTGAACTTTTTAGTTGAGAACTATAGTATTACCCCCATCAGTACACCTGAAGAAGACTTGGCAAAAATCCTTGGATGAGATGAATCAAATTAAATTATTTTAACCACTCACACAGGAGGGATTAATCAATTCGTATTAATCCCTCCTTTTCTTGTTGTTTCATGAGTCTTACTTTAGATAAATCCATTTACTACATATTGCGTGAATTAAATGCTTCAATTATACTATTTAAGTGCTATGAATACAAAAAAATACTAAGTGCACTTGTTGTATTAACTTTTTCTTAATGTTATAATCAAAACGCTACTTTCTAATTTTAATGCCAAAAGTGGCGATACTGTGATGGTCTTAAGCTTTCACAAAATGAAACTTCAAAAAAATAGTAAACAGTTGAGTAAGAACTGTTGATGTTATAAAATGGGCGAGCCATATATGTAATTTATCTTGATTGGAATCAGCCCACCTTTGCTAAGGAAATTAGGGTTTCAATTTCTTGTATTAAAAGTAATTTAAAGAAGTTCTTGAATATTAAGGGTAACAATTAGGAGGATCCATTTTGAAAATATCAAAAAAAGATGCATTAATGTGGTTTGAATTTTTCTCTGCTTTGCCTGAGGATGAGGAAATTTTAACGAAACAACAAGAAATCGTATATGCCACCTTTGCTCAAATTGAGGCGGCCATTGACCATAGAAATGAACTGCTCATGTCTCAAATCAAAGGTTTAAAAACCTTTGGACATAAAACCTATTTTGTGGGTGATGAAAATAAGTTCGCCAGAGGCTGTCGTTCCTGTTTGACGGGAACGGGGTTAAGTGCCATTCGAAAAACCAATAAATGCAACATAGAGTGTAAGTTTTGCTATAACTACGGGGAACTTGACGAAGTTCCACCTATTGGCGAAGGCTTATGGGAAATTGGTGGTACAAAGTTTTATGAAAAGGATATAGACTTGCTTCTTTCTATTCAGCAAAAGCCTACAGGTGTTTCCTATGTATATCTAGAGCCCTTTATGGAAATTGAAAAGTACTATCCTATCATAAAGAAATTTAAAAATGCACAAGTTCATCAACACTTATATACAAATGGAACCCTGGCTACCGAGAAGACGTTAAAAGCGTTAGGGGAAGCAGGACTTAACGAGATTCGCTTTAACCTAGGGGCTTCTAACTGTTCAGATAAGGTTATTAAAAACATTAAAATTGCGAAAAAATACATTAAAAACGTAGGGATTGAAACCCCCATGACACCAGAATTTTTCCATGGTTTTTTCAAGAAAAAGGAAGCTATCTTTGATACAAAACTGGACTTTATCAATTGTGCTGAGCTTCACCTAAATGCAAATAATATCGATAATTATTTTGGAGAAAGCATGTACATTTGCAGACATGGTTACATTTCTCCCATTTGGAGTAGGGAATTAACCTTGAGATTCATGCAAATTGCTGATGAAGAGAATTGGGATTTGGCAGTTCACGATTGCTCTAATCATACAAAGTTTGCTAGGAGCCTAAACCTTAGTAGCAAAGAGGGCGGATGGTTTGGAGCAAGCAATTATGGTTGCGAGTTTACTAGAATACCATATTCCGTATTTTTACCAATACTTCGTGATGAAAATTTCGAGTTTTTAAGTGAAGAAGAGTTACCCACGGGATACAAACCAGGTGAAATTACTTTTTAATCTGTGGATATTTGAATTCAGATAAGCTAGATAGTGGGTAAGAAAAAAAGACGCTTTATTCAAAAAAATGAGTTCTGCTATGTCAACAGCGAAACCTTCTTAAAATGAGGCTTTTTAGATTTATCTTTGATTAAAAGATATTAAATATTATAAAGAGCATTCTCCAAGCCCCTTTTTTGGGGGCTTTTTTGTATTTCTTCTTTTTTCATTTTAAAATACCTAAAAAATCTTATTACCATGAATAAAGGGTAGTAAAAATACATATCAAAAATACATATTAAAAATACATTTTAAGTTAGTGAATAAAAAGAAAAAAGAGGTGTATGATAGTTAAATGGATGGGAAAGAACAAAAAAAATCAGAATATTGCACTTGTCAACAAAATAAGCTATACTGACACTATACAAAAAGTGGAAAACCCAAAGAACAAAAGAAGAAGAAAACCCCTATGAATATTAGAAAATGGGGCATAAATTCTATTGTAGTCAAAAGGTCCTTTCGCTATGGTAACCGTTGGATTAAACAATAAAACAGAGTGGTGATATTATGGATTTGAAAGAAATCATGGGACAAAAAGTTTTTGCAGTAGTAGGCGATACTTTAAATGAACAAAAATATGCACATAAAATTAAAAATGAGCTTAAGGAACATGATTACAAAGTGTATTCTGTGGGAAAGGAATTGGAATCTATTAACGATATACCTGAAGATATTGATGTTATTGATTTGTGCATCCATCCTGCAAAGGGCATAGAGTTGTTAAAAGAATGCAAAAAAGATTATAAATGTATTTTAATTCAGCCAGGAGCCGAGAGTGAAGAAATTTTAGATTATTTAGATGAAACCCATTCTCCATTTTTGGAAGGTTGTGCATTAGTTGGTTTACGTTTATATTCTAAAAGAAAATAAAGAAGGAATGCATGGGGAATCATATTAAAAATATGATTCTTTTTTTGTGACATGGTTACAGACAAAGCTTGTGAGGAATTGATATAATGATGCCAATGAAAGTATTAAGTAAATAACAATGAAAGCAGGAAGGAGATTTGGTTATGGCTAAAAAGACAGTTATTATCGGCGGAGTTGCCGGAGGTGCTACTACAGCTGCAAGACTTCGTAGAAGAGATGAGTCAATGCAAATCATTATGTTGGAAAGAGGCGATTATATTTCCTACGCAAACTGCGGATTGCCTTATTATATAGGAGATGTAATCAAAAGCAGGGATGCCCTATTGTTACAAACACCACAGCAAATGGGCAGTAAATACAATGTTGATGTGCGTGTAGCAAGTGAAGTGACAAAAATTCTTCCAAAAGAGAAGAAAGTTTTAATAAAAAACATAAAAACTGGCGAAGAATATGAAGAAACTTATGATAACTTGGTTTTGGCAACAGGATCTTCTCCTATAAAGCCTCCAATTCCCGGAATTGACACAGACAATATTTTCACTTTATGGACAGTACCCGATACAGATCAAATTAAAGCATATATCAAAGAGAAAAAACCAAAAAAGGCGGCGGTCATTGGTGGTGGCTTCATTGGCCTTGAAATGGCAGAGAACCTTCATGCCGAGGGCTTAGATGTTTCCGTAATTGAAATGCAGAATCAGGTTATGGCTCCCGTAGATCTAGAAATGGCAAACTTGGTTCATGAAAATATGAACATGAATCAGGTTAACTTAATTTTAGGCGATGGTGTAAAAGAATTCCATCGAAAGGGTAGCTCCACAAGAATTGAACTGGCTAGTGGTGCATTTGTAGATGCGGATATGGTGATTCTATCCATCGGTGTACGTCCTAATAGTGAACTTGCCAAAGATGCTGGCCTTTCCTTGAATAAAAAAGGCGGCGTCATTGTAAACGAATACTTGGAAACCTCTGCACCTGAAATTTATGCCGTAGGTGACGTAATTGAGGTTGACCATTATATAACAAAAGAAAAAACCATGATCCCTCTTGCTGGCCCTGCTAACAAACAAGCACGTATCTTAGCGGATAACATTGTAGGGGATAAGAAAAAATATAAGGGAACCTTGGGAACCGCTGTTGCGAAAGTGTTCGATTTGGATGTTGCCAGTGTTGGACTAAATGAAAAGCAATTAATTGCTATGGGTAAAACCAAAAATCAGGACTATTTTGTAGCGCTGATTACACAAAAATCCCATGCTGGTTATTATCCAGGGGCAACACCTCTTACCCTGAAAATGTTATTTGATAAAGAGGGAAAAATCCTTGGTGGTCAGATTGTTGGTCAAGATGGAGTTGATAAACGAATTGATACCCTTGCAACAACCATGCGGTTAAATGGAACGATCTATGATTTAGGAGAACTGGAACTTGCTTATGCACCGCCATTCTCATCAGCAAAAGATCCAGTGAATATGTTGGGCTTCGTGGCAGAAAATATTTTAAGTGGGCTGGTAAGCTTTATGGATTGGTCCGAGGTAGATGCTTTATTGGCAGATGACAAAAAGAAAAATAAGTATACCATTTTGGATGTTACAGAAGAGATGGAACGTATGGTATTTGCAATTCCAGGCTCCTACCATATCCCATTAGGGCAGTTGCATAAAAGATTCACAGAGCTGGATAAAAACAAGCAAATAATTATATACTGTACCATTGGCGTACGTTCCTATAACGCAGCTAGAATTTTACGTCAAAACGGCTTTGAAAAAGTAGCAGTTTTATCGGCTGGAACATCTTTTTATAAATCCATGCACTATGAGAAAAACGGTTTTCAAGTGAGTGCAGCAGAGAAGTCGGAGCCAACAGCAGAAAAAGAAGAGGAACTTGAGCGAGTTTCTGATAAAGAAATGAAGGTCATTGATTGTTGCGGCTTGCAGTGCCCCGGGCCTATTATGAAGGTACATGAAGCCATTTCTGATATGGAGGAGAATGAAGTTTTGAAAGTCTCCGCTACGGATATGGGCTTTGCTTCAGATATTTCTTCTTGGTGCCGTAGAACAGGAAATACCCTTGTGAAAACAGAACGTCAGAACAAGGAAAACATTGTGTTCATTAAAAAGGGTACGGGAACTAGTAATACGGAAAATAAGGATAAAGTAATTGATACAGCACAAGGTAAAACCATTATTGTATTCAGCGGTGATTTGGATAAAGTCCTTGCTTCCTTTATTATTGCTAACGGCGCTGCTTCTATGGGTAGGCCTGTTACCATGTTCTTTACTTTCTGGGGGTTAAATGCCTTAAGAAAAACAGACAGACTCTCTGTGAAAAAGCCTTTTATGGATAGAATGTTTGGGACTATGATGCCACGAGGCAGTAAAAAACTGAAGCTTTCTAAGATGCATATGGGTGGAATGGGAACCGCAATGATGAAGAAAGTTATGAAAAATAAAAATATGGACTCCCTTGAGACACTGATGCAACATGCTATGAAGAAAGGAATACGTCTCGTTGCCTGCACCATGTCCATGGATATTATGGGGATTACAAAAGATGAACTTCTTGATGGGGTGGAATACGCAGGTGTAGCATCCTACCTTGGAGATGCAGAGGAATCTAACGTAAACTTATTTATCTAAAAAGCAACGAATAATATAAGCTGGACAACGACTATCTGTTAAATGGATAGTCGTTTTTTTGTGTTAAGATACTAAGGCTATTTGTTTGGTTAAAGAGAACAGTGAAAGAAAAAGATTATTCTGTTTAGTTTGCAAAAATAGTCCATTGTTAATATGGGTAAATGGCTATGGCTAGTCTTTATGAAAAAAATGTAGGTGAATCATTTCCAAAAATCTGGGCGATTTTGGCCATATTGTATCCATTCATGACATGAAATTTTATATAGGCTAATCAGCGGATAGAAACCTGACATATGCTTTATCATAACGACTATCTGTGGAAAGTTTTAAACGGCTTAAAATTAGAAATGTTCTTCAAAAATGAAGTGAAAGCTTTACCGTAAGGGATTTATCAAACTTTATTTATGAGTTCAATGCATATGAATTTATCTTTTGCAAATACTTGACATGAGGTGATATTTATGGCAAAAGATAGCCAGCTTGACCCAAAAGAGGTTCGCAAACAAAAGGCAAATGGGGGACCAACTATGGCTGAAAGCGCCCTTGATGGAGAAGGACGGAATAACAAAAAACAATCGGGTAACCGTCACAAACCAGGTGCTGATAAAGGGTAATCCTTAAAAAGTGGAAAGGCAAAGACATAGTTTCGCTGCCTTTGCCGCTACATAAATTCCCTATAATGAGGGAGTTGAAATAATTTCTGTAAATTAGCTTTCTATGATTAGTTGTTATAGGGAATTATTTGAGGAATCTCCTGTTATTCTTCTTAGCGAATTAAACTTAATGCTTGAATTAAAAAAACATTGGCATAGCTAAAAGAAAAATGGTATAATATGGGAAACAATGCTGGTGAAAAATGAAGCAAAAAGAAATTTTTAGACCTTGGAAGGGAAAAGTGCAATAGATAAAGAACAATGGATGTTTCTTATTAAAACAAATTTATATAAGCAGATGAAAGAAGGGCAAAAAGTAGTAATCTTACAGAAAATACCCTTAGTACCACATAGCAAGAATGATAAGGGGACTTTGAAAAAGAAAAGCCAACTTAATACTTTAAACCACCTGAATAAGTGCCTATCTATGAATAGAGATACAAGAGCATTGGCAGTTTTAAAAAAAAGCATATTTTAGAGCTTATTTTAACAGTTTTTGTTGACAAAGACCCCAACACCATACATACTACAAATGTAACACATATTTAAAAGTGTTTAGAACCAAGCAACAAAAGATTATGGATAGATAATGATCAAAAAAAGAGATGATAGAAATTTATTGTCTCTAACATTGACCTTTTTTGAAGGTATATCTAATATCACATGAAATAGACTTAGGGGATTGGAAAAAAATACATTAAAATTAGATTGCAAATATTGACAAATTAGTTAATATAATCTACAATACAGAAGTACCGAGTATGTTTGTAATATAATAAGGAGTGGAGCATAATGAATACAGGAAGACTTGCTTCAAGTTCAGAACAAAAAGTCTTAAATGTTTTACTGGAATCAGATACTAAAATGACAGTAAAAGAAGTTTGTAAGATTATTAAAGAAAAAGATGGAATCGAATGGAACGTGCGGACGGTGTCCACATTTTTAGTAAGATTAGAGGAAAAGAAACTTGTGGAACATGAAAAAATTGGTATTACCAATCACTATTATCCCATTGTCGAAGGGGAAGCCTATAAAATGAAGGCCAGTAAAAATTTTTTAAAGTCATATTTTAATGGTTCTTTTACGAATATGTTATCTGCTTTTACAGATAGTGGGGAATTAACGAAGGAAGACGTCAAAGAATTACGGGACATCATAGACAAATTAAAATGAGGTGAGTTCCGGTGAACTATTTATATATGAATGCTTCAGCGGCAGCAATTATTATAGTTACACTTTTGATTCGTAAAGTAACAATCAATAAAATTCCTCATAGCGTCTATGGCCTGTTATGGGGGCTAGCAACAGTAAGAATGATAATACCATTTAATGTAACCTCTAACTGGTGTGTATACAATATCATTTTTAAATTTAGAGATTATTTTTTTGCAAATGAAATAATAACTTTGCAGTACAACGGACGACAAATTTTGCAATTGTTCAGTCGTTATGTAGAATTAGATTTTATTATGGAAATTTTATTTGTCATTTGGGTAATCGGTTTTATTATTGTTGGGAACTATTTTATAATGAGTTACCTAATTGGGATGAGGCTAATAAGAAATTCTGTAGTTTGTGACGGTGCAGAAGTAGAAAAAATCGAGCATTGGTTAAAAAAACATAATTTGCGAATGAACATAGAATTTAAAGTTTCTAAAGAAATAGATGTACCATTGGCATATGGTTGCATAAAGCCAGGGGTTTTACTACCAACAGAATTTAATGTGAGTAATGAAGTAAATGCAAAACAAATAATGCTACATGAGTTTATGCACATTAAATACCGACATGCATTAATCAAGTTAGTATTGGCTGTTCTACTAAGCTCATGTTGGTTTAACCCATGTGCTTGGATTTTATTCAAATACATTAATAGAGATATGGAAATTTCTTGTGATAGACATGCTTTAGAATTACTTGGCGGGGAACAAAGAGAGTCCTATGCATTGAATTTATTGAAAGCTTCCCAGATGCAATACAGGGACTCTGTTGTTTATAATGGTTTTGCTAAAAATTCAATCAAAGAAAGGATCGTGGCTATTATGAGCTTCAAAAAAATGTCAGTATTTGCACTAGTGTTATCTTTCTCGATTCCGGCAAGTGTTGCAACTGTTTTTGCAACAACAGATAATAGGTTTGATGGCAATTATGTTAGCGACTTAGAAGTTGTGGAAGAGGTTGGTGGGTATCAAGTATATGAAGAAGTTTTTGTTACAATGAACGAGTCAGAGTTAGCTACATATACCGATAAAAGTGTGGTTACAAGAGCCGCTAGGGATATTTATATTGATGATTATGAGCATATTACTACATATAGATCACCCGATACAATCGTAGTTAAGTTCACTGATAGCGGGTATACATATAAAGGTACACTATCTTTAACTGAAATGAAAGTTCAAAATGGTAAGTACTATGGCTATTATAGAGGCTGGACTGCAAGACAATAAATGACTTTATAAAAAAAGATCTTTAATACAAGGATCTTTTTTTAATGTGAACTTATTTACCAGCCAAAAAAAGCTTATAAAGTCCAAATTCAAACGAAATCAAGGCACTTCTTAGCTTTCTCCTATCAGTTACTCTCAATCTTCATATGAACAGGTTGCTTAAGGAATAAGCAGTCATTTTCTCGTACTATCCTATCTGGCTACAAACCGCAGAAGGTTCAAAAATCACTGTTTCATCCATACTAAAGCTATAATCGTAATAAAAAATCCTCTCAAATATGATTTTTTGCAAATATTAAAACTAATTTTTTCCCAGAAAATATCTATCGAATTCAACAATACTTTGGTATACTTAAAGTATACCAAATAAAAATGGATAGAACTGGTGAACATCAGGAGGATATTATGAAGAAAAATATAAGAAGACTAATTTCGATAGCTCTTTCTTTGGGTTTGATGATTTCTGTAACGCCTCAGTCAGCCTTAGCGTACGACGTTCCAGAAACGGTTCGTGTAGGATTGGAAAGTGTTTGTAAAAATAAAACCTCAGCCACATTGGATGGGGATACAATAGAAATTGGAACGGAAAAAAATGGGGATTTCCATGAAGACGGTACTTTTTCCTCGGGGTCGGGATTTTCTGTGTCTTTAAGTACAGGGGATTATATTTCCGTTGATGAGGAAATGAATCAGGAGGAAGCTTCGGATTTGGCAAGTAACATGAACCGCTTAGGTTTTCGTGCATATCAAACCTATCTGGGTAATGGTAATTGGACAGTTTATGTTGTGAACAGCTCTGTTTCAGAAGTGGAGTCCGCCAGCCGATGTAGTGCATCTTCCGTAAGGAATTTCCTTGGGGTACGGTTGGATGGCAGCAAGGAGTCTCTTTTGATTCCTAAGGAATCAAATGCCGTGTTTATGGGAACAGAAAAGGATGATACTTTTACAATTAACGGGAAAAAATATAGGGGAATGCTTACCTTTGCCATAAATGCGGGGGTAATGACCGCTGTTAATGTTGTTAGCTTGGAAGATTATTTGTATGGCGTTGTACCTTCTGAAATGCCACAATCCTATGAAATAGAGGCTTTAAAAGCCCAAACCATTGCCGCCAGAACCTATGCCATGACGAAACTTAGCGCTCATACCAGCTTTGGTTATCAGCTATGTGATGGTACAAATTGTCAGGTATATAAAGGGTATAGCGGGGAAGCAGCAAGAACTTCTGAGGCAGTTGATGCAACAGAGGGTGAGGTTGTTTGCTATAATGGCAAACCTATAGAAGCAGTGTTTTCTGCCTCCACAGGAGGATACACAGAAAATAGCGAAAATGTTTGGTTTTATGAGATACCATACTTGCGAGCTGTCCCTGAAATTGCTGAAGATAAGAATAACACATGGACGGTTACATTAACCCTTGATGACTTAGATAGGTTACTTTCTGGGAAGGGGGAAAATATCGGTCGTGCAGAGGACATAGTAATTACAAAGCTGTCCACAGGTGGCAGAGTGCAAGAAATGGAGATTGTAGGCTCAAAGGGTGTAAAAACCTTAACGAAGGAGAGCATAAGAACCTATTTTTCAGGGGCACCTAGCGGAAGTTTACCAGGTAAGATGTTTACCATAAACGGTAAAGGGGGAGAAATTGGTGTCTATAACGGTGACTATGACGAGAACCAAAGTAATGTCCAAGCGTCTACCGCAAGTGATAGTCTCACTGCTTCCGCTGCAAAAAATGGAATTGTAGCAAAAACAGAAGGAACGTTATCTTCTATGAACGGGAAGGTGCTATCTATTCCAGGGGAGACTGGTAGCAGTTCAAAAAAAGCAAGTGAAAGAAAAGCGGGAGATTATGAAATATACTCCGTAAATATTAGTACGGTAGAGGATGATCGTTTTGTGATTGAGGGCGTTGGCCGAGGTCATGGCGTAGGCTTAAGCCAAAATGGGGCACAAGCCATGGCAAGGTTAGGTTATACATACGACGAAATATTGAAACACTACTATACAGGCGTTACAATTGAGGGATGAGTATGGACTTAAGGGCCTTTTTATTACAGCAACAAGGATTTGCCGATGTGAATGAAAACAAAGTATATTTTACGGATAGAGGCCTTTATCAAGAGCCACAGGAAGGAGAGTTTTGGATTTTCTTAGATGAAGGCTTGCGTTGTGGCGGTACTGCAAGAAAAATCCCCTGTGAAAAGGAGCGAATAAAAGAAGTTCTTTTGGGTTGTGGCAAAACGGAATTGTGGAAAGCGGTTTTGGAGAAAATTGAAATATGGGAGAAGGAACACTTTCCTGAAAGGTATAAATTATAGCGAGGCTCGGAAAAGCGGAAAATGGCTTACCTTTTTGAGACAGATAGGTTCATTTGTTTTGAATGAGCTTATCTGTTATTCGCTGTGTTTTGAATTATGAAGATACGATTTATGAATGTGGAAACATTCTAAGAAGATGGTAAAAACTATCTTAAAGAAGAAGTAATATAGGTTGAGGAGTTAAATATGAAAACAAGTGATTTTTATTTTGATTTACCAGAAGAATTAATTGCACAAGAACCACTGGCAGACAGATCATCATCTAGACTTTTAGTGGTAGAAAAGGACACAGAAAAGTGGCAACATAGAAACTTTAAAGATATTAAGGAATACTTGCATGCAGGGGATTGTTTGGTTATCAATGATACCCGTGTTTTACCTGCCCGTTTGTACGGTGAACGAGTTGGTACAGGAGCGGCTATGGAGATTCTTCTTTTAACACGTAAAGATTTAGATACATGGGAGGTTTTGGTGCGCCCAGGAAAAAAAGCAAAACCAGGGGATAAAATTTCTTTTGGCAGTGGAAAATTAGTTGCAGAAATTTTGGAAGTGATTGAGGGCGGTAACCGAATGATTCGCTTTATCTACGATGGTGTATTCGAAGCTATCTTAGATGAGTTGGGAGAAATGCCCTTGCCACCTTATATTACCCATCGTTTGGAGGATAAAGAGCGTTACCAAACAGTATATGCAAAGCATGAGGGCTCGGCCGCGGCGCCTACAGCGGGGCTTCATTTTACCCCTGAGCTTTTAAAGGAAATTGAAGAAATGGGCGTGAACGTAGCCCGTGTAACTCTACATGTTGGTCTGGGTACATTTCGACCAGTAAAAGCCGAGGATATTTTAGAGCATGAAATGCATTCGGAATATTATGTAGTGGAACAAGAGCAGGCAAATATCATTAATCAAACAAAAAGAAATAATGGACGAGTTTTCTCCGTTGGCACAACCAGTACAAGAACTTTGGAATCTGTTGCTGATGAAGATGGAATGGTTCAGGCGAAAAGCGGCTGGACTCAGATTTTTATTTATCCCGGTTATGAGTTTAGGGTAGTGGATTGTTTGATTACAAATTTTCATTTGCCAGAATCCACATTAATTATGTTGGTCTCGGCTTTGGTAGGAAAAGACTTAACCATGGCTGCTTATGCCGAGGCTGTTAACGAAAGATATCGGTTCTTTTCTTTTGGCGATGCTTGCTTGTTCTTAACGAAATAACAAGGCGGTGAGAAAATGGATTTATTTGAATATAACAGAAGTCTAAGGGGCAACGAAGGCTCCCCTTTGGCTGCACGTATGCGGCCAAAAACCTTAGAGGAATTTGTGGGTCAGGAGCATATTGTTGGGAAGGGTAAGTTGTTATACCGAGCCATAAAAAGCGATCGTATCAGTTCCGTAATTTTTTACGGTCCACCAGGAACAGGAAAAACAACGCTGGCAAAGATTATTGCCAATACAACAAAAAGCGAGTTTCGACAAATTAATGCAACAACTGCGGGCATTAAAGATATTAAAGAAGTGGTTTCTGATGCGAAAGATAGACAGGGGATGTATGCCACAAAAACCATCCTATTTATCGATGAGATTCATCGTTTTAACAAAACCCAACAGGATGCTCTTTTGCCCCATGTGGAAGATGGCACCATAATTTTGGTGGGCGCCACCACAGAAAACCCTTATTTTGAAGTGAATAAGGCTCTTGTTTCCCGCTCCATCATTTTTCAGTTAAAACCGCTGGAACAAAAGGATATTGAACAGCTTTTGCGCTGGGCAATTGATGATATGGAGCAGGGCATGGGGGCATATCAAGCAGAAATTGACAAAGATGCATTGGCTTTTCTTGCTGACACTGCCAATGGTGACGCTAGGACTGCACTAAATGCATTGGAGCTTGCTGTTCTAACCACGGAAAAAGAGAAGGATGGTAAAATCCGTATCACCCTGCCTGTTGCCGAAGAGTGTATTCAGAAGCGGGCATTGAATTATGATAAAAATGGTGATAACCATTATGATACCATTTCTGCCTTTATTAAAAGTATGCGAGGTTCTGACCCTGATGCAGCATTGTACTATCTGGCAAAGATGATTTATGCAGGGGAGGACCCCAAATTTATTGCCCGTCGTGTGGTCATTTGTGCTTCGGAGGACGTGGGTAATGCAGACCCTCATGCTTTACAAGTGGCTGTCGCGGCGATGCAAGCCGTTGACTTTATTGGCCTGCCTGAAGGGCGGATAGCCCTAGCACAGGCGGTAACTTATGTTTCCTGTGCACCTAAAAGCAATGCAGCCTATGTGGGAATAAATAAAGCGTTGGAGGACGTGAAGAAGGTTCGCATCCGTTCAGTGCCACCTCATTTAAAGGATAGTAGTTATAGCAGTGCTAAGGAAATGGGCAATGGTGTGGGGTATAAATACGCTCATGCCTATCCGAACCATTATGTAAAACAGCAATATTTACCCGATGAGCTAGTTGGGACGGTTTATTATGAGCTTTCTGACAGTGGGGTAGAGCGAAGAATGAAGGAGTATATGAAGCGGTTAAAGGATAATTCATAAAATGAATATTGCTATGTTTATGGGGGCATTTTTATGGTTTTAAGACTATTACCTGTTAATTTTTATGACAATGCTCAAGTTGAGGCTTATTTTTCTCATATGGCAAAACAAGGCTTATTTATAAAAAAAGTGATGGATTTTGCTTGTTTTGAACGGGGTGCAGGAGAAAGTACAAAATATCACATAGAGCCCATAGGCAATTTGGCTGAGAAACCCTTTGATATCAAGCATTAATTAGCTACGAATAAGTAAAAGGTGGACTACAGTTTGTAGTACCACCTTGATTTATTATAAAAAAATATTTAACTGTAATGGTTTCTGTGTTTAAGGGATAAATCTATACGTACAGTATGGTAGCAAATTTCTCGCCGAAAACAAAAAGTTATAAGTAAAGGTTTTTGGTGAACAACAGACCGTAACTCTATGGTGTATAACAATTATTTTTAGCTATGCCTTCAATTTCAAACAGAACAAGAAACAATTGACAATATCGATATATGATATTCATTTATTGATATTATGGAGGGCGATAAATTGGCTAAAAAAGCGTTTGATGGTTTAACAGAAAGCATGTACTACATTTTGATGGCTTTTTGTAAAGAGGAAATGTGCGGTTCGGATGTGACCCAGTATATTGAAAACAAGACAAAGGGTAGGGTGAAAATTGGCCCAGGAACACTTTATACAATTTTGGCACGATTTGAAGATGAAAAAATCATTGAAGAAACAGCGGTAGAAGGAAGAAAGCGATTTTATGGAATTACAGAAAAGGGGATAAGTCTGTTTAAGGATGAACTATTACGGTTAAAAACCTGTATTTTAGACAGCGAGGAGGATATTTTATGAGATTAGTAAAAAGACTGATGCCCGTAAGTATATATGATATTACCCAAGTAGAAGCATATCTTACCCATATGGCATCAAAAGGATATTTCATAAAAAAAATCAAGATACTCACTTCCTTCGAAAAGGGCACTCCTGAAAAAACCAAGTATCGCTTAGAGCCTGTCAGGAAACAGCGTGAAGAACCGGCACAAGAAATGCTCCTATTCTATGAGGAACAGGGGTGGGAATATATTTGTACGACTGGTTTGTTTCATGTATTTAAATCAACAAGGGAGGATGCAACGGAAATACATACCGATTCAGTTACCCAAGGGGAGACCTTTGACTTTTTAAATAAGCAATTAAAGTTTCTTTTCTGGTTGATAACGGCCCTTTATTTATTTTCTGGAGGAATGATACTTTATTCAAGCTTTATCAATGATCGTCCCCTTTATTTCAGTACTGAATATGGTGGTTTAACTTCAAAAGTTACGATAATTATCCTGTTTGTCTTTACTATTATTCATAGTCATCGAGATTACAGGAAAATGAAACGACTAAAGGAGCAATTGGAATCAGGGGTAAGAATGAATCATAATCATCGTTATAAACCCCGATATCAGCATTGTTTTGAATTTGTGCTTCCACTGTTGATCCTTATTCCAATGTTCTCAATAAATTCCTATGCAATAAATGCGTCTTGGGAAAAAAGTCTATTGGAGTACGATGGGAATCTTCCTACAATTTCTATAACAGAATTAGAAAAGAATCCTGATTTCTCTTTTGAATATGATGATGAATCTGAAGGACCTTATGAAAACTATATATCATATCACTGGTCTGAATTAGCACCTCAAGTCTACAATGTAGAAGAACGAGGGCTGATAGAAGGGCAGATGTGGGAAGATAACTCAGGAACCTATTCTCCATCCATGGAAACAGAGTTTTATCGCATGCGGTTTCAGTTTCTTGCCAAGCCTCTGTTTGAGGAAATAATCGATTATCATACAGAAAGGAATCACTATGAAAAGATTGAATATCATGAATTATTGGATACAAAATTTGATCAGGCAACACTAGTTTCGACCGATAATACCCAAATGTTCTTTGGAAGAATAGGGAGAAAGGTGATTTTCATAAAGTATTATGGCCATGAAGACCTTAAAGCTGTGATGAATAAGATGTTTGAAGCCGTAAATAATTTTGAAGAAGCATAGTGAGTTGGGAAAGGGAGTAAACATTAATTTTACTTCCTTTTTATTACCTCATTCTGATAATTTCATAAAAATCTGGTTTTTGCCTTGACTTTCTAGCTTGTTGTGATAGAATAATTTTTATATTGAAATATTAAAATAGCTATGAAAGTGAAAAGTATACAAACAAAGGGCATCAGAGAGAAAGCGTCATCGGCTGAAAGCGCTTTGGCACAGGAGTTTGTAGAAGTTCCCACTGGAGCTGGTTTCCTGAACAATAGTAGGGAAGTCCGTGTCATGCACGTTACGCATTTTGAGTGCCTGTGTTTGCAGGAATTTGGGTGGTACCACGGAAGTCTTCGTCCCTTTGTCGGATGAGGGCTATTTTTTTTGGTTAAAAGTAAGTGAGAGGAGAAGTGTTATGAAGGATAAACTGAAAATGATCCATGATAAGGCCATTGCAGCGTTTCATGGAGCAACAGAAATCAAAGACATTGATGAATTAAAGGTAAAATACCTTGGGAAGAAAGGCGAATTAACAGCCATCTTAAAGGAAATGGGTAAGCTTTCCGCTGAGGAACGTCCCATCATTGGCCAGTTGGCAAATGAAGTGCGACAGGATATTGAAAATAAACTGGAAGAAGCAAAGAAACGCTTGGAAGCGGCTGAAATTGCTTATCGTTTGGAAAAAGAAAAAATCGACGTTACGATGCCTGGCAGGGTACAGCCAGATGGCCATAAGCACCCTATGAGCATCGTTATTGATGAAATCAATCATATTTTCATGGGAATGGGCTATGAAGTAATCGAGGGTCCTGAAGTTGAACAGGAATACTATAACTTTGAAGCATTGAATATCCCTGCAAATCATCCTGCAAGAGATGAACAGGATACCTTCTATATTGGCAATGGTATTCTTTTGAGAACACAAACATCTCCCATTCAGGTGCGTACTATGGAAACTGGCAAACTGCCTATTCGTATGGTTTCCTCTGGTACTGTTTTCCGTTCTGACGAGGTGGATGCAACCCATTCTCCTGTATTCCATCAGTTAGAAGGCCTTGTAATCGATAAGAATATTACTATGGGCGACTTAAAAGGTGCGTTAGCCGTATTCGCAAAAGAATTATTCGGTGAAAACACAAAGGTTCGTTTCCGCCCTCACCATTTCCCATTCACAGAGCCCAGTGCGGAAATGGACGTAACTTGTTTTGCTTGTGGCGGAGAAGGCTGTCGTGTTTGTAAAGGCGAAGGCTATATCGAGCTTTTAGGCTGTGGTATGGTTCATCCTAAAGTATTAAAAATGAGTGGCGTTGACCCTGAAGTATACAGTGGTTTTGCTTTTGGTATGGGTCTGGAACGTGTTGCTATGCAGCGTTACGGCATTACAGATATGCGTTTGTTGTTTGAAAACGACGTGAAATTCTTGAAGCAGTTCTAAGACATACCGAGAGAAGCTTTTATTTGAAAGGAGAGTTATTATCATGGATTTACCGATTTCCTGGTTAAGAGAATATGCCGATGTAAACGTAGGCATGAAAGAATATATTGAAGATATTACAATGAGCGGCTCTAAAGTAGAAGGCTACACTACTTTAGCAGAGGAAATTAAGAACATTGTAACTGGCTATATTAAGGCTATTGAAAAGCATCCCGATGCGGATAAATTGCAGATTTGCACCATTGATGCTGGACAGGGCAAGGATTTAACCATCGTAACAGGTGCCCAGAACGTGAAAGTAGGGGACTATGTACCAGTTGCATTAGATGGTGCGGTGATTACAGGGGGAAAAGAAATTAAGACTGGCACTTTGCGTGGTGTTGTGTCTGAGGGTATGCTTTGTTCTGTTGAAGAATTGGGCTGTGATAATCATGATTTCCCCGAAGCACCTGAAGATGGTATTTATATTTTCCCCGAAGCAGTGGAATTGGGCAAAGATGTTGTTGATTTATTAGATATTAGAGATATTGTGGTTGAATTTGAAATTACTTCTAACCGCCCTGATTGCTTTAGTATTTTAGGTTTAGCACGTGAAACTGCTGCAACTTACAAAGGTGAATTTAGATATCCTGAAATCACTGTAAAAGAAGAGGGGGAAGGCAAGATTGAAGAGATGATTTCCGTGGAAATCAAGAACCCTGAGCTTTGCCCTAGATATATTGCAAGAGCCGTGAAGAATGTGAAAATTGGTCCTTCTCCTCGTTGGATGCGTAAGAGATTAAGAGCCGCAGGTGTACGCCCCATCAACAACATCGTAGACATTACGAACTACGTTATGTTGGAAATGGGTCAGCCTATGCATGCTTTTAATATTGATTGTATTGCTGATAGAAAAATCATCGTTAGAAATGCAGAGGCTGGCGAAAAAATCGTTACCTTGGATGGCGTAGAAAGAACATTGAACGAATCCATGCTGGTTATTGCAGATCCTCAAAAGGCGGTTGCCATTGCAGGGATTATGGGGGGCGAAAACTCCATGATTAGCGAAGATGCAGAGGCGATTTTATTTGAATCCGCAAACTTCAATGGTCCCAATGTGCGTATTACAGCAAAAAATGTTGGCTTACGTACAGATGCTTCTAGCAAGTATGAAAAAGGTTTAGACCCTAATTTGGCGTTAGATGCCGTAAACCGTGCCGTTCAACTTGTTGAAATGCTTGGTGTTGGTGAAGTTGTACCAGGTATGGTGGACTCCTATCCAAATAAGCGTGAACCTTGGGAACTTTCCTATTCACCGGAATGGATTAACAAATTCCTTGGGACAAATATTTCCGAAGATGAAATGCAGGCAACTTTTGAGCGTTTGGGCTTAATTGTTGATCGTGCAAACCATACAGTAACTGTACCCACTTACCGTCCTGACTTGGAAGCACAGGCGGATTTGGCAGAAGAAGTTGCCCGCTTCTATGGTTATGACAAAATTGAAGCCACTTTAGCGGCAGGCACACCAACAGTTGGTAAGAAAACTTATGAGCAAAATATCACTACATTGGTTAAGGACACCATGATTTCCGACGGCCTTTGTGAAGCCATGACATACAGCTTTGAAAGCCCAAAGGTATTTGATAAGCTGCTCATTCCCGCTGACAGCAAGTTGAGAGAAACCATTACCATTTCTAATCCTTTGGGTGAAGATTACAGCATCATGCGTACTGTTTCTTTCAATGGCATTTTGGCATCCTTGTCTACAAATTATAATAGACGTAACGAACAGGCTGGCTTATTTGAAGTTGCTAGAGTTTATATGCCAAAATCGCTGCCCTTGACAGAATTGCCCCACGAAATTCCTACATTGACCGTAGGTATGTACGGAAATATGGATTTCTTTGACTTAAAGGGTATTGTTGAACATTTGGTGAATGTACTTGGTATGACTGATGTTGTGGAATATTTGCCTGAAAATGATATTGCTTGGATGCATCCTGGAAGAACTGCAAGCGTGAAAGTAAACGGAGATACCATCGGTTACTTAGGTGAAGTACATCCTGTGGTTGCCAAAAATTATGAAATCGGTACAAAGGCTTATCTGGCAGTTTTAGATTTGGAGAAACTCATTGGCTATACAGATAAAAATGTTACCTACAAGCCATTGCCTAAATTCCCTGGAATGACAAGAGATATCGCTATGCTTGTAAAAGAAGATATTACTGTAAAGGAAATTAGCGACATTATCAAGAAAAATGGTGGCGAATATTTGGAAAACGTAGAGCTGTTTGACGTTTACAAAGGCGCACAGATTGAAGCAGGTTATAAATCAGTAGCATACTCTATTTCTTTCCGTAGTGCAGAAAGAACATTGGCAGATACCGATATTGCTGATGCAATGCAGGAAATTTTAAACGGCTTGGCATCGGAATTAGATGCCCAGTTAAGAGATAAATAGTATTTCGAATCGCATTCTAAATAGTAAGACCTCGTTTCTATTGTGACGGGGTCTTTTTATTTCAATTTGTGAGCAAAAAAGGACACCCTTATAGAAACAATAAGGAGGGATAGGGAAGGAGAACTAAGCAAAATCATTGTTAATCAAGCCACAAGGATAACCACAGTTGCCTTCTTACAATATTTACTAATATTAAGATGACTTAAGTTCGTGGTGTTTTAACGGTTTATTCCCAAAGAAGATGTTACGATTATGCATACTACCTTTTATAAGAATGGTGCATTTAAGAAAAATTATGTCTACTTCTTCTTCAATAGGAAGATTGAAACGTTTCGGGAATCACTCCGCCAACAAACCGAAGTTAAATTCGAAATCAAATAAAAATTCTTTTGTTGGTTTATCTGATTATTCTATGGGTGCTATCAGTTCCAAAGTTACAATAAATTTTTTAAAGCAAAAGGTAGGGGGTATTAACTTATATTAGAAGGACATGGAAAAGGTGTAACTCCTTATTCTTCGTCATTTCGTAAGATGGTAGCTTCCTTTAAACTATGATTAGATTAAATTAGCTAGTAGTTAAATATATGTAACTATCATTTGAATATAGAAAAAGTTCCTGTTTATTTGTAGGAAAAATATACTGTATAACCAAAAAAATAACAAAAGTAATAAAATTTTTTTTGGTTTTTTTAAAGTTTGTGATAATTGTATATTACAGGTTCATACAAAAAAAGAAATTTGTGGGTTTTTTGCAAGACAATTCGTTGAATTATGACAACTTTCGAATTATACTATTATTGGATTGTTATTAATTATTGCTATTCATTCCCAATTTATATGCAAGCAAAGAGGATACCTGGATATATGGGAAAGGAGGATTGTCATAATATTATCAATAACCTTTTAATTAAGCTTTTGCAAATTATTTTAAGGTTAAGTGATAGGTATTCCTGGGATATTTTCAGTTTATGTTCAAGAACTGCTTAAGTGGTTTTGTATATTCATCGTACACTATTTTTAAATTTGAGAAAAACTTAATGTTACATCATTCTCTTATTTTTTTTATTTATTTATAATGTAGAACGCTATTCTGAATTTCTTGCTCTGGCAAAGAGAAAAAGTAATCTTGATTTTACCATAATCATATCTAACGATTCTTTTCTTTTTTTGAGAGCAGGGAAAAATCTAGTCTAAGGAGAACAGTAGTAAAAAAGGATTAGGGTGCTCATATTTTGTAAACAAAAGAAAAATCAGAAATACGAGGATTACAAGAGAGTCTTATTATTCCTAGATGGGCTATCAAGTTGGAAGAAAAGAAATAGTTAATTACAATGGGTAATTATTATTTTGGTGTCTTTGATCATTTTATACGGAGGTTTAGAATGTTAAGAAGAATGAAACTAGCAACAAAAATAGCAGTTGTTTTAGGGGTAACCCTAACGGTATTGTTAACGATCTTGGTATCTACTTCAGTAATTCAAGCAAGTAAAGCAGTAAAATCTGGAATTGATGGTGAATTTGACGGAATCTCATCAAAAAATGCTATGATTGTACAAGGTATTATCAATCAGGCTAATGCCACTGCAAAGGATATGCAGTTTTATTTGCAAAATAAGTTTGAGACTGCAAGTAACCTTACAGCAGAGCAAAAAGCTATTACAAAGCCTAGTAGGGTATATAATGCTAATTTGCAAGAAGTAAGCGCCACTATGGAAGATTATGTGTTAAACACGGCGTGGAGTGTTGTAACAAATAATGATGATATAACTGGTGTGGGGATATTCTTTGAACCCTATGCTTTTGACCCATCCGTTAAGGATTATGCAATCTATATTGACGAAGAACTGGCAAAGAAAAAAAGTGTAAAAATTGAAGGTGAATCTGCAAATTATTCCAATGAGGATTTCTATCGTATTGCAAAGGAAACACAGCAGCCATACATAACAGATCCTTGGGAATATAATGGGGAAAACGTAAGTACAATTTCTTACCCTATAATTTTTAATAATAAAGTTAAGGGTGTTGTAAATGTTGATATTTCGGTATCTAACTTTTCTAAAATTAATGCAACAAACGAAAAATATCCATCCATGTTTGCCAATATTTTGTCACAAGATGCTGTATATGTTTACGACAGTACCTCTGATGAAGTAGTTGGGGTTAATATGAAAGACTATAACACACCAGAGGTTATGGAGGAACTGTTTGAAGGCTTTGCCACAAAGGCACCTTTTCAAATGGTAACTTCTTCTACTCACGTAGATGGTTCTACAACAGAGGTTACAAGACACTTCAATCCCATTAACTGTGGTACACAGGTTTGGTGGGCACAATCTTCTTTGGATACAGCAGATTTGAATAAGGATGTTAGCGACCTTACAATAACAATGTTAATTATATCTGTATTGGCATTGGCGATTATTATCGCCGTAGTATTTATTTTACTAAGAAAAATGCTTAAGCCTGTGGGTGGTGTAGTAATGGCCGCTGAAAGCCTTTCTGTAGGTGATTTCGATATTCACTTGGATGTTGATAACGAGGATGAAATCGGAAGGTTATCTGAATCCTTTAACCAGACTGCAGCCAATATTAAGACACTCATAAGCGACGTTGGCTATGTTCTTGGCCAGATGGCGCAGGGGAATTTCCAAATTTCAACCCAGTGTGAAGATCAGTATAATGGGGAATTTAGAAAAGTTTTATTGGCTATGCGTGGAATTAAAGAACAACTTAGCGGCACTTTGATTCAAATCAATCAGGCGTCAGCCCAAGTTTCTGCCGGGTCCGATCAGGTTGCTTCTGCTGCGCAAGGGTTGTCCCAGGGGGCTACTGAGCAGGCATCTTCTATCGAGGAACTTTCTGCAACTATTATGGAAATTTCTGAACAGGTTAAGAAAAACGCTGAACACGCAGCCAATGCAAAATCTGTAGTAGAATCATCAGAAGGTCAGGTTGAAGCAAGCAGTAGCCAAATCAGAGACATGGTAACTGCGATGGAGACCATCAGTGACAAGTCAAAAGAAATCAGCAAAATTATTAAAACAATTGATGACATTGCTTTCCAGACAAATATTCTTGCTCTAAATGCGGCTGTTGAAGCAGCACGTGCAGGGGAGGCAGGCAAAGGATTTGCAGTTGTTGCCGATGAGGTACGTAACCTTGCAGGAAAATCTGCCGAAGCTGCGAAAAACACAGCGGCTTTAATTGAGGAAACTGTAGATGCAGTAGAAAAGGGTGCGGGCATGGCTGAAAGCACAGAAAAAGCCATGAGCATGGTTGTTGAGGGCACCAACTCAGTAACAAAATTGGTAGAACAAATTGTGGATGCATCCACAGAGCAAGCTACCGCTGTAAGTCAGGTGACTCTTGCTGTTGAGCAGATTTCTGGTGTTGTTCAAAGTAACTCTGCAACGGCAGAAGAAAGTGCAGCAGCATCTGAAGAATTGAGTGGACAGGCTCAGTTGTTGAAGGAATTGGTAGATAAATTTAGACTTTCCAATACTGCTACAACACAGTATGATGATTCTTTCGTTGATACATTTGATTATGAAGATGAATTTGAACAGGATTTAAGTACAAGTTCAAAGTATTAATAAGGAATTAATTTGGCGGTACCGATTGCTGAGATTCACCATATCGGTACTGCTTTTTCCATTTGCAGAATAGGAAAACTTAAAAAAGCCTGTTACACTCAAGTTTGAATGTAATAGGCTTATTCTAAAGGTTTTTATAACAGGGCTTTGCTTGTAAGGGAAAAGAAATTTACCTTAAATAATGCCCATGAAATATTCAACGGCAAAGGCAACGATAACCACAAGAATGGAAATGATAAACCCGTGGACCATAGGCTGATAGCCAGATTTTTTCATCTCCTTAAAATCTGTATTTAAGCCAATGGCGGCAAGGGCAGCAACCATGAGGAACTTACTTAAATTTTTTAGGCTTGCAGAAATACCCACTGGAATGAGACCTATACTGTTTAAAATTGACATTCCAACAAAAAATAGGATGAACCAAGGAAAAATCTTCGTAAACTTCACTTGAGAAGTGATACCAACATCCTTTGCAACCGCCAGTTCTTTTTTCTTTAACCTCATGTGGATGATTGCAAAAATAAGGACTGTGGGAATAATGGCTAAGGTTCTAGTTAATTTCACCATAGTTGCAAAATCGCCGGCTGCTTCAGAAAAGGCATACCCAGCGGCAACGACGCTGGAAGTATCGTTTACAGCTGTGCCAGTCCAAAGACCATAGGCCATGTCACTTAGGCCCAACGCCTTCCCCATAATGGGAAAGAGCACAATCATAGCCATATCAAATAGGAAGGTGGCACTGATGGCGTATGCAATATCTTTATCTTCCGCCTCAATCACAGGGGCAATGGCTGCAATGGCAGATCCACCACAAATGCCTGTGCCCGCAGAAATTAAGTTTGAAAGCTTCCATTCCAGGCCCAAAGCCTTTCCTACAAAATATCCAACACCAAAACAAGTAAGTAAGGTAAAGACCATAACCGTTAAAGAAAGCCGCCCTACAAGTAAAATCGTTCCGATACTTAGGGACGCACCCAGTAAAACGATGGCAAACTTCAAAACCTTTTTTGAAGTAAATGTAATTCCTGGTTTTGTTATGTCGTTGGGCTTATAAATTTGGTGAATAAACATACCAATAAATAGGGCAATTACCGAACTGCCAATGAGATGTATTGGTAATAAACCTTCTAATAATTGGGCAGTAGCCGCAATGATGATTGCCAAAAGAAACCCTGGTATAATTTGAGTGATTTTATTCATTTGAAACGCCTCCGTGTGTATAAGTACTTTTTACCTCTCTGGTATAAAGTTACCATAATTTATAGATAAAATCAAATTATGATATTTTATAAAGTATAAAAATATGTTATAGTATAAAGGCGGTCACATATATGAAAATATATACGAACAAAACAAGGAGGGATGGGTATGCTAGATCAGAAATTGACAACTTTTTTGGCTGTGATTGAAACGGGAAGCTATACGGCGGCGGCAAAGCGATTGCATTTGACACAGCCCGCTGTGACCCAACATATTCAAAAACTAGAGGAGCATTATGGTTGTCAATTGTTTACCCAAGAAGGCAGAGCCATGCGTCTGACGAAGGATGGTGAGTTTTTTCTACATTACACGAAAATGCAGCAGTCCAACGAACGACAGTTGGTGGAAAAATTGGAAGGAAATCACCGGCCATTGTATATTGGCAGTACCCTTTCCATTGCCGATTATTATTTGCCCCCTATGCTGTATTCTTTTTTAGAAAAGAACAATGGGGGACTCAATATTACCGTTGCCAATACAAAGGTACTACTGGAAAGCTTGCTACAGGGAAAGCTGGATGCCGCATTTATAGAAGGTATTTTTGATCGGAAACTTTTTGAGGCAGAGGTGTTTTGCATAGCCAGATTTATACCCGTGGTATCAAAAAAACATCCTCTTTTGAACAAAAAAATTGATTTGTCGGATTTGTATTCCTACCCTCTCATACTTAGGGAGTTTGGTTCAGGAACACGGGCAATTTTTGAAAGCTATCTAGCACAGCAAAATGACTCTATTACCTCCTTTGCCTCCACTTGGGAAGTGAGTAGCTTTGTGTTGATTAAGCATTTGCTAGAAAACACAAATGCTGTATCCTTTATGTATGAGGCAGTGGCGGGAGAGGAAATTAGTATAGGGGAGTTGGGAACCCTTGAGATTGCCGATTACCAAGTCAGTCATCCCTTACAATTTGTTTATTTAAAAAACAGCTTGGATCAAGATAAAATCATGACTTTTTACAGTCAGTGTGTTGGTCTCCAATAAAAAAGGAATGTAGAAAATACACTCAACATTCCTTTGAAATTTCTTTACCTTTTTGCTGGAAAAATAGCATAAAAAAGGCTATAGCCAGAAGAACACAACAAAATAAAACAGACTTTGCCCCAACTAAGGGAGTAACCATTGCCCCAACAGCCGCACCACAAATAAAAACAAAAATTATACTAAAATATAATAGAGCTTTTTTGCCTGCAGTGCCATCTTTTTCAAAGGTAAGATGCACCAGTTGCTCTGTTCCACTTCTTAAATTGCCTGTACACATGGTTGTGGCATAGGGCAGGCCATGGATAGTGCGAAAACTTTGCACTTGCATAGCACAGATAAAGGAGATTAAAACGTTGGCGAAAATATCTCCCTTTCCAATAGGTAGAAAGGCAACAAATATTAATACCAAAATCTCGATCACGAGGATTCTTTGTCTCCAGTGAACCCCGTTTTTTAGGCCAAATTTCCTTTTTATAAATTCAACTAAAAAGATTCCGCAAACAAAAGCGAATATGGGGATTAAATAATATAGGGCATGAAGGAAATTCCCTTGAACAAGCTGAATAGCCAGCAAGATCATATTTCCAGTCTGGGCATTTGCAAAAACGCCGCCTCTCGCAATAAAAGTATAGGCATCAAAAAAGCCACCTGCAAAGGCCAAAATGGCGCCGATGCGAAAGCTTTCAGATATGGGACTGTTCCACTGTTTCATTTAAAACTCCTTTAATTAAAGCATATATTTGCGGTCTAAAGAGCGGTATTGTAAAACTTCTGCTAAGTGAGGCAAAGTAATATTCTCACTGCCGTCTAAGTCCGCAACGGTTCTTGCTACTTTCAATATTTTGTGATATGCCCTAGCGCTTAAGTCTAAACGCTCAAAGGCATTACGAAGCATATCTTTTTCTTTCGTTCCCAAGGAGCAGTATTTCTCAATTTGTGCAGCACTCAGTTGGGCATTAAAATAAATTCCTTCCTTTTTATAACGCTCTAATTGAATGCCATGGGCCTTCAAAACTCGCCGCTTGATTTTGGAAGAAGCCTCGCCAGATTCAATACCCTCTAAGTCTTCATAAGTTACCCCAGGCATTTCTACCATAATATCTATTCTGTCCAAAAGAGGACCGCTAATTTTACGGTTATATTTTACGATTTCGTTCATAGAGCAATGGCACTTATTTCCGTCTCCTAAATAGCCGCAAGGGCATGGGTTCATGGCCGCAACCAACATAAAATCCGAGGGGAACGTTAAGGTGCCATTCACCCGAGAAATGGTTACTTGGCCATCCTCAAGGGGCTGGCGCATAATTTCTAGAGCCCCTCGTTGAAACTCCGGCAACTCATCAAGAAATAAGACTCCATGATGGGAAAGGGAGATTTCACCTGGTTTTGGAATTCGACCGCCACCCGTTAACGCAGAGGCAGAAATGGTATGATGGGGAGAGCGAAAAGGACGGGCGTGAATCAAGGAGCTTTTGCTTCGCAAAAGCCCTGCAACACTATATATTTTTGTAATTTCGATACTTTCTTCAAAGGTCAAATCAGGCATAATAGATGGAAGACGTTTCGCAAGCATTGTTTTCCCTGAACCCGGTGGACCGATCATTAAAAAATTATGTCCACCTGCCGCCGCAATTTCCATGGCTCGCTTTGCATTTTCTTGGCCCTTTACATGGGCAAAGTCCAGCAAATCAGAAGTTTGTTTTTTTTGGAAAAGTGTTTTAACATCCACGGAATAAGGGGATAATTTATTCTTGCCTAAGAAATGCTCCGTAATTTCTTTTAGGTTATGTACAGGATAAACTTCAATTCCTTCCACCAATGCGGCCTCATCCATATTTTCCCTAGGAATCAAGCATTTTTTTATTCCATTTTGCCTTGCGCCGTAAACCATGGGCAGTACACCGTTTACAGGTCGAACGGAACCATCTAAGGAAAGCTCTCCCGTTACAAAATAGTCATCGGCAATTCCACTTTTTAATACCCCACTGGCACACAAAATACCAAGGGCAATGGGTAAGTCAAAAGAAGCACCTTCTTTGCGTGTATCCGCTGGTGCAAGGTTTACGGTAATATGTTTTACAGGGAAAGAAAACCCAGAATTTTTTACAGCTGTTCGAACTCTTTCACGGGACTCTTTTACAGCTGAGTCTGGTAAGCCCACAATATCGAAAGAAGGTAGCCCACTACTTAAATCTACCTCCACAGAAACGGGATAACTATCAATTCCCTGTAGAGCAGAACTTTGAATGATTGAAAGCATTGCAACGCCTCATTTCTTTTACAAGATAAAAATATCATATCAATATTTACCAAATTTTGCAATGAATCTGGTAAATTTCTACTATTTTATATCAAAAATTACTGAAAATTTTTATAATAATGTAATTTCTTATTGAATTTTAAAAAAAAAGGTTATATAGTTAAGGTCGTAACTCGACTTAGGAAGGAGTGCTTGCATGGAAGAATACTATTTGATGTGGCTTTCACGAATTGAAGGTATTGGTATCAAACGTATTCGGGTGCTTTTGGCGTGTTTTCAAAAGGCGGAAGCCGTTTGGAATGCCCAAAGAGAGCAGCTTCTTTCCGTTAAGGGTATTCCTGAAAAAACCGTAGATGCAATTCTTTGCTCGAGGGACGAAGAAAAGCTAGAACGGTGGATTGAGGAGTTGGAAGAGAAGGAAATACAGTTTTATTCTTTTCTTCATCCCCAGTATCCTAGCTTGCTAAAGGAAATTTATAACCCACCCATCGGTATTTATGTAAAGGGGGCATTGCCTGAGGATGATATAGACAAAGTATCCTTGGTTGGGGCAAGACGTTGCTCTCGTTATGGTGCCGGTGTTACGTATCGCATTGCTCAGGATCTTGGTAGGGCCAATATCGTTGTTGTCAGCGGTATGGCAAAGGGCATTGATACGATGGCGCATAAGGGTGCAATGGATGGCTCAGGACAAACCATAGCTGTTCTTGGCTGTGGCGTTGATATTTGTTACCCAGCGGAAAATAAAGAGTTAATGGAACAAATTACAAAAAATGGATGTTTAATTTCTGAATATCCACCAGGCACAGAGCCCAATCCCCATCACTTCCCCAATCGTAATCGAATTATCAGTGGTCTGTCTAAAATTCTTGTGGTTGTTGAGGCGGGGAAAAGAAGTGGAACGCTAATCACAGCGGATTTGGCACTGGAAAGTGGTAGAGACGTTTTTGTGGTTCCTGGAAATGTAACCAGTGCTTTAAGCGAGGGTACGAACAATTTAATAAAGCAAGGATGTCCAGTTATTACAGAAAGCAATGATATTTTATTAGAATTGGGCATTATTTATAAAGAAGAAGAAAGACAAACTTTTTCGAAACAAATGGCGGAAAAGCTAACCCCTGAGGAAAGAGAAATTTATGATGAAATAAGAGACAAAGAGCCTGTTTTAGCAGAAACCATTTGCAGGAAGCTGCATAAAAATATACAGGAAGTGCAGTATATACTTTCCTTGTTAGAAATTGCGGGCTATATACGAAGAGTTCCCCAATCAGGCTATATCAGGGAAGGTTAAATTTTTGAGGTGAAGTATGACAAAAGAAATGACAGAAAAAAAGAGTAAAACAACAAAGACGGGCGCAAAAGGGACAAAAGGAAAAAAATACCTTGTGATTGTAGAGTCCCCTGCCAAAGCTGCCACAATTGGTAAGTTTTTAGGCAGCAGTTATAAAATTGAGGCGTCCATGGGGCATATCCGAGATTTGCCTAAAAGCCAATTAGGCATTGATGTAGAAAATGATTTTGAACCCAAGTATATTACCATTCGTGGTAAAGGTGACTTATTAAGTAAACTGCGTAGAGATGCAAAAAATGCAGATAAAGTATTTCTTGCAACTGACCCTGACCGTGAAGGGGAAGCCATAAGTTGGCATTTACTTCACGCTTTAAATCTTGGGGAAGATAAGAGCATTAGCCGAATTACATTTAACGAAATTACGAAAAACGCTGTAAAACGTTCAATCAGTGAAGCAAGAAATATTGATATGGATTTGGTTGATGCCCAGCAGGCAAGGCGTGTCCTTGATAGGATGGTGGGTTACACCATAAGTGACTTGTTATGGCAAAAAGTAAAAAAAGGGCTTTCTGGTGGCCGTGTACAATCTGTGGCACTGCGTATTATTTGCGACAGAGAAGAAGAAATTTTAGCTTTCATTCCCACAGAATACTGGTCTTTAACAGCAAAACTTTCCGACAAAAACGGAAAACATTTGGATGCAAGATTCTACGGTAAAGGCGATGAAAAGCTTGAGTTGCCAAATGGTGAAATAACGGACGAGGTAATCAAAGGGATGGAAGGGCACTCCTTTGAAGTAATAGATGTAAAAACAGGTAGTCGTCAGAAAAAGCCTGTTGCACCGTTTACTACCAGTACCTTACAGCAAGAAGCAAGTAAACACTTGAATATGGCAACGCAAAAAACCATGATGATTGCCCAGCAACTTTATGAAGGTATCAATATCAAGGGGGAAGGCACCGTTGGTTTGGTTTCTTATATCCGTACGGACTCCTTCCGTATTTCCGACGAAGCTTATGATTCCGTTGTGGCTTTTATTAAAGAAGAATATGGAGAAAAATATGTAAACCCCGAAAGAGTGGTGTATAAATCTAAGGGGAAAACCCAAGATGCCCATGAGGCAATTCGTCCTACCGAGGTTTTACGTACTCCTGATAGTATTAAAGAATCCCTCTCAAAGGATCAATTTCGGTTGTATAAGTTGATTTGGGAACGTTTTGTTGCCAGTCAAATGAGCCCCGCTTTGTACGATACCCTTTCTGTAAAGCTACAGGTAGGTGAATATGCGTTTAGAAGTTCTGGTTCAAGTCTGAAGTTTAAAGGGTTTTTGGAAGCGTACAACAAAGGTGAGGAAGAGGACGAAAAAATGATTCCTCTTTTGGAGAAGGGCGATATATTAAAGACAGAGGAGCTTTTGCCCGAACAACACTTTACCCAACCCCCTGCAAGGTTTACCGATGCTTCTTTGATCAAAACTTTGGAAGAAATCGGTGTGGGACGTCCCAGTACCTATGCCCCAACCTTAACTACCATTCAGGCCCGTCATTATGTGACTAAGGAAGCCAAAAATCTTTATCCAACGGAATTGGGTGAAGTGGTAAATGACATTATGAAAAGTTACTTCGGTGATATTGTGGATGTTGATTTTACTGCCAATATGGAAAAACGCTTGGACGAAGTAGAGGTTGGTAACGAGGAGTGGAAACAAGTCATTCGTGACTTCTATCCTGGATTTAAAGAATGTGTAGACGATGCTAGAGAAAAATTGGCAAAGGTTGAAATTAAGGATGAAGAAAGCGATATTATCTGCGAAAAGTGTGGCAGAAACATGGTCATTAAATATGGTCGCTACGGAAAATTTTTGGCTTGCCCGGGTTTTCCCGAATGCCAGAATGCAAAGCCTTTCTTTGAGGAGGCTGGGGTAAATTGCCCTGAATGTGGCGGAAAGGTTTTAATTAAAAAGACGAAAAAGGGTCGTGCATATTACGGTTGTGAGAATAACCCTGAGTGCGGCTTTATGTCATGGAACAAGCCAACAGGGGAGAAGTGTCCAGTTTGTGCAAGCTTTTTGGAAGAAAAGGGAAGAAAGAATCCCAAAATTGTTTGCTCCAACGAAAAGTGCAGCTATGTAAAGGAAAAACCCGCCGAAGAAGAAGAAAAATAAATATAAAAACAGCCACTTTTCATAATTCGTTAAAAAACTTTTGAGTTAATGGTTGTTTTTTATCTTTGTCTATGATATAATCCCCTAGGTAACTTTAAAACACACGCATCCGTTGTCTAAGGAAAGGTGCCGGCATGGTCGGTTTCTTTAGGAAGGATGGGGAGGACTAACCACAGGAGGTGCGCTATGGGCGTAATTTCAATGAAACAATTATTAGAAGCAGGTGTTCACTTTGGACATCAGACAAGAAGATGGAATCCTAAAATGGCTGAATACATCTTCGCAGAAAGAAACGGTATCTACATCATCGACTTACAGAAGACTGTAAAAAAAGTTGATGAAGCTTATGCTGAAATCTGCAAAACTATTGCAGACGGCGGCGAAATTTTATTCGTAGGTACAAAGAAACAGGCTCAGGAATGTATGAAGGAAGAAGCTGAAAGATGCGGTATGTACTTCGTTAACCAGAGATGGTTAGGTGGTATGCTTACAAACTTCACTACAATCAAAAAAAGAATTGCAAGACTGAAAGAATTAGAAAAAATGCAGGCTGACGGTATTTTTGAAGTTCTGCCTAAAAAAGAAGTTGCAGCTTTGATGCACGAAATGGAAAAGCTGGAAAAGAACTTGGGTGGTATCAAAAACATGAAAAAAGTACCCGATATGATGTTTGTTGTTGATACAAGAAAAGAAAGAATTGCTGTTCAGGAAGCTCATACATTGGGTATTCCTATCGTTGCAATCGTTGATACAAACTGCGATCCCGATGAAATCGATTACGTTATCCCTGGTAACGACGATGCAATCCGTGCAGTAAAATTGATCGCTTCTAAGGTTGCAGATGCTGTTTTGGAATCCAAACAGGGTGAACAGGAAACTGCAGCTGTTGAAGAAGCGGTAGCAGCTGAATAATTACTTTACAAGGCATTTGCCCGAGCTTCAGCCAACTAACGGGCTGAAGCTCTTTTTATATCATAGTAGAAAAATACGGAGGTAAAAAACATGGCTATTACAGCAGCAATGGTAAAAGAATTAAGAGAACTTACAGGCGTTGGAATGATGGACTGTAAAAAAGCGCTGACTGAAACAGACGGCGATATGGAAAAGGCAGTAGAGCTCTTAAGAGAAAAGGGTCTTGCAGCTTCCGCAAAGAAAGCTGGTCGTATTGCTTCTGAAGGTATCGTAGGTATCTACTTGAGTGATGATAATAAAACTGGTGCAATCGTAGAAGTTAACTCTGAAACAGACTTCGTTGCAAAAAATCAGATTTTCCAGGATTATGTTGCAGCAGTTGCAAAACAGGTTGCTACAACAACAGCGGCTGATGTGGATGCATTCTTTGAAGAAGCATGGGCTTTGGATCCTCAGTATACAGTAAAAGAAGCATTAAGCCAGCAGGTGGCTGTTATTGGTGAAAACCTGAACATCAGACGTTTTGAAAAGTTTGAAAAAGCACAGTCCGGCAAGTTGGTTTCTTACATCCACGGTGGCGGTAGAATTGCTGTTTTAATTGAATTGGCATGTGCAAATGAAAGCGAAGAATTGGTTGAATTGGGTAAAAATATTGCAATGCAGATTGCAGCTATGAACCCTAAATTCACAACAGAAAAAGACGTTCCCGCTGATTTTATTGAAAAAGAAACAGAAATCTTAACACATCAGGCTAAAAATGATCCTAAAAACGCAAGCAAGCCCGATCAGATTATTGCAAAGATGATTGAAGGCAGACTGAAAAAAGAACTGAAAGAAATTTGCTTGGTTGAGCAGCCTTATGTAAAAGATGGTGATTTGACAGTTCAGAAATATATTGATTCCGTTGCAAAAGAAGTAGGCGCACCTATCGAAATCGTACGTTACGTTCGCTACGAAACTGGTGAAGGCTTAGAAAAGAAAGATGAAAACTTTGCTGACGAAGTTGCAAAGGCAATGGCTTAATCGAATTTATAAAAGTGAAAAGGAAACGCCAAACTACCTGGCGTTTCTTTTTTACGGAAATTTAGCAAAACCTCTACTTTTAAGGGGCACAAAGTAGTCATCACATCAGGTGGTGACGGTATGAACTTATCGTTATGGTAACGAGAGAAAGCTCTTACTGAAAAATGGCTTGTCAAGGTCATTTGTATTTTTGAATTACGAAAGTGCAAATATATTTGACTATAAAAATGTGGAAATTTTATTGGGATTGTGATACATTAGAATGGTAAGGAGGCTGTTATCAATGTATAAGAGGATTGTCCTTAAATTGAGTGGCGAGGCGCTGGCTGGTGATAAAGATGGCATTACTTTTGATGATACCATCATTTGGGGACTTGTTTCTCAAATCAAAGAGGTAATGAATAGAGGGACTCAGGTTTGTCTTGTCGTAGGCGGAGGCAATTTTTGGCGTGGAAGAAGTGCTACTTCTGGTATGGACAGAACAAAAGCTGACCAAATCGGTATGCTAGCAACGGTTATGAACGCCATCTACTTGGCCGATGCTTTTAGACAAAACGGTGTTTCTGCAACTGTTCAAACACCCATTCCTTTTGGAACGATGACAGAACTATTTTCTAAGGATGCTGCTCTGGGTCGCTTAGAAAATGGCGAGGTTTTGATTTTTGCAGCTGGTCTTGGTCACCCTTTCTTCTCAACAGATACAATTACAGCCTTAAGAGGGGCCGAACTCGATGTAGACGGGTTATTCTTTGCAAAGAACATTGATGGTGTTTACGATGACGATCCTGCTGTAAACCCTCAAGCCAAAAAGATTGATTTGATTAAATCGGAAGAAATTGTCAAGAATAATCTTAAGGTGATTGATATGGCGGCAGCAAATCTTTGTTTTGAAAGAAAGATCCCCGTAGTTATTTTTGGTTTAAATGAAGATAGAAGTATTATTCGCGCAGTAGGCGGAGAAAAAATTGGTACAATTGTTACAGTTTCTTAAATTATAATCATAGGAGGATAACGCTATGGCATCTGAATTAATGAAACCTTATGAAGAAAAAATGGCAAAAACCGTTACAGCTTTGGTGAACGACTATGGGACAATTCGTGCAGGCCGTGCAAACCCCCATGTGCTTGATAGAATTATGGTTGAATATTATGGCACACCTACTCCAATCAATCAGGTTGGTAGCATTTCTGTTCCAGAAGCACGTATTATTCAAATTCAGCCTTGGGATACCAGTGTTTTGAAGGCAGTTGAAAAAGCAATTAACGCATCTGACTTGGGTATTAACCCCAATAATGATGGTAAAGTGATTCGTCTTATTTTTCCTGAATTAACAGAAGAAAGAAGAAAAGAATTAACAAAAGATGTTAAGAAAAAAGCTGAAAATGCCAAGGTTGCAATTAGAAACGTAAGACGTGATGCAATCGATGCTTTCAAAAAAATAGAGAAGAAAAAAGAAATCGCAGAGGACGAATTAAAAAATCTGGAGGATGAAACACAGAAGCTTACAGATAAATACGTTGCAGAAATTGATAAAAAATGTGACGAAAAATGCAAAGATATCCTTGCAGTATAAGAGTATAAAACCTGCCCCTCTGGTAAAAAGAGGGGCTTTGTTACACGGAGGAAATTTATGTTTTTTCAGAAGAAAGGCGAAACATTAGCCATAGACACCTCCCGTTTACCCAAACATATTGCAATTATTATGGATGGTAACGGAAGATGGGCAGCAAAACGATCCTTGCCAAGAAAAGCGGGACATAGAGCAGGAGCTGAGGCACTGGAACGTGTGGTGAGCGAGGCCAATAAAATGGGAATTCAACACGTAACCGTTTATGCATTTTCTACAGAAAACTGGAAGCGTTCTGATGAAGAAGTCTCTGCCATTATGGATTTGTTACGCCATTATTTAAAAAATTCCTTTCAACGTTTTTTGAAGGATAATGTAAAAATGCAGGTTATTGGTGATGTTACTGGGTTAGATCAGGACATCCAGGAGCAAATAAAAGTCATAGAAGAAAAGTCTAAAGGCAAGGATGGAATGACGGTTCATATTGCGTTAAATTATGGCGGAAGAGATGAGCTGCGCAGGGGAATTGAAAAAATTGCAGAAGAAGTGGCTAGTGGAAGTTTATCCCCAAAGGATATTACGGAAGAAATCATAGAATCCTATTTAGATACGGCGGGAATTCCTGACCCTGAGCTGCTTATCCGTACAAGTGGCGAGGAGCGTATTAGTAATTTCCTTTTATGGCAAATTGCTTACTCAGAATTTTATTTTACAGATGTACTATGGCCTGATTTTGGTAAAAAAGACCTGGAAAAGGCAATTTACTATTATCAGAATAGAGAACGCCGCTTCGGCGGAAGATGAAATTGAGGTGATTTTCATTGAAAACTAGAATCATTTCCGCATTGGTGCTTCTTCCCTTTCTGATATTTGTCGTTGTTTCCGGGGGTCTTTGGTTGAAGGGGGCAACAATTATTTTGGGCTTGATTGGAATGCATGAGTTTTATCAGGCATTTTCCAAAGAAAATACGGGATTGCATATAATTGGCTACATTTTTGCATCATTTTATGGCCTTTTTATGGAGCAAATTATTAATGCAGATAACTACTTTAATATTTTTGTGTCCCTATTTCTTGTGGTGTTATTAATTTATACAGTTGTTTGCCATAATAAAACAAATGCCCTGGACGGAATGTCAGGCTTTTTTGGCTTTTTCTATGCTTTTTTCTTATTATCCCATATTTATTTGATTCGAGAATTTGCTTATGGGAAATACTTAGTATGGTTAGCTTTTATTGCGGCCTTTGGCTGCGATACAGGCGCTTATTTTATCGGTGTGAACTTTGGAAAGCATAAATTAATTCCTTTCCTTAGTCCTAAAAAAACCATTGAAGGCTCCATAGGTGGTATTTTAACAGCCACATTACTTTCTTTGGCATATGGTTTGTGGATTGGAAATGTGGTGGTTTTCGAGGATGTCAACTTATTGTTATTGTGTGGTTTAGCGGGATTCTTTGGTTCTTTTTTAGCCCAGATTGGAGATTTGGCTGCTTCGGCAATGAAAAGATTGACTACAATCAAAGACTTTGGGAAGCTGATACCTGGGCATGGCGGCGTTTTAGACCGTTTTGATAGCGTTATTTTAACTGCCCCAGCCTTATATTACATCATGTTCTTTTTAATTGAAGTAAAACCGTAAAGAGGTAAGATAGAATGAGAGAAATTTCGATATTAGGCTCAACTGGTTCTATAGGCACGCAAACCCTTGAAGTAGTTGATAACTTGAATGATATAAAAGTGGCAGGGATTAGTGGAAACCATAATATTGATTTGTTGGAGAAGCAGGCAAGGAAGTATAAACCTCGTTTTGTTGCTGTGATGGAAGAAAATCAGGCAAAGATGCTTAAGGATCGCCTTTCTGACGTTAAAACAAAAGTATTAACAGGTATGGATGGATTAATTGAAGTTGCCACAATTAATTCCATAGATACGGTGGTAACTTCCGTAGTCGGAAATGTAGGTTTAAAGCCTACGTTCGAGGCGATTTCAGCGGGGAAAAATATTGCTCTAGCAAATAAAGAAACGCTGGTTTCCGCGGGTCAGTTGGTCATGGATTTAGCCAAGGCAAAGGGCATCTCCATTTACCCTGTGGATAGTGAGCATTCTGCAATTTTTCAGTCGTTGCAAGGAAATGATGAAAATCCAATTCGCCGTATTTTATTAACGGCTTCTGGCGGTCCCTTCCGAGGGAAGAATAGAGGGGATTTAATGCATATTGCCGCTGCTGACGCCTTGAAGCACCCCAACTGGTCCATGGGCAAAAAAATCACCATTGATTCGGCAACCCTTATGAATAAGGGGTTAGAAGTCATGGAAGCGAAGTGGCTTTTTGGCGTTTCCACTGACCAAATTGAGGTTTTGGTACATCCCCAAAGCATCCTTCACTCGGCAGTAGAGTATGAGGATGGGGCAATTATGGCACAAATGGGAGAACCGGATATGAAGGTTCCCATCCAATATGCGTTGACCTATCCCAAAAGACAAAAAAGCCCCTTTCCCAAGGTGGACTTTACACAGAGAAACACTTTGACCTTCGAAAAACCAGACATGGAAACCTTTCGTTGTTTGGCATTGGCTTACCATGCCCTTGAAGTGGGTGGAACACTGCCAGCGGTGTTGAATGGAGCTAATGAAATTGCTGTGGAAAAATTCTTAAAAGGAAAAATTTCTTTTTTACAAATTCCTGAACTGATAGAACGAACTATGAATGCATATACTGTAAAGTATGAATATACATTAGATGATTTATTAGAAGCAGATGCGTGGGCAAGAGCCTTTGCTACGGATGTGAACTTCTAATAAACGAGAGGAGGCTGGAGCTTGTTCTCCATTATTATTTCGCTAATTTTAATCGGTGTACTTGTTATTGTTCATGAATTTGGACACTTTATTGCAGCAAAGAAAAGTGGAATTCTAGTTGAAGAGTTCTCAATTGGCATGGGTACAAAGATTTTTTCTCGTAAAAAAGGGGAGACGGAGTACAGCATCCGCCTTTTGCCATTAGGTGGGTTTTGCCGTATGCAAGGCGAAGGAGAAGATGGTACCGTTGGGCCTCGCTCTTTCCTAAATAAATCTGTTGGTGTTCGTTTTATTGTTATGGCCGCTGGTTCTTTTATGAACTTCCTACTGGCATTGGTTATGATTATTGGACTCACTTCCACATCTTATATGGCTGTGCCACAGATTAGAGAAGTGTTGCCCAATACCCCAGCTCAAGAAATTGGGCTACAACCTGGTGACGAAATTCATAGAATCAATGGTAAGTCTATCCATATTTATGATGAATTAGAAGCCCAGCTTTATAAAAATGACGGACAGGAATTACGCCTGGATGTTCTTAGGGAAGGTCAGGAGTATTCTTATAAGTTGACTCCCCTATATGATGAAGAACGAAAAGGCTACTTAATTGGATTTGCTCCCGAAGTTAAGATTGGGTTGTTTGCCGAAGAAATAGAAGGCTATGACCGTTCCTCTGTATTCGAGACCATTCGTTATAGCTATTACTCCATGCTGAACTATATTAAGCTGACGGCTGAAGGCTTGGCACGTGTCTTCACCTTTACCGCAGAAAAAGAGGAGTTTGGCGGCCCAATCACCATTGTAAAAATGGTTGGCGATAGCTATGAGGCAGGCTTAAGCTATAGCTTAAAGGCGGCGATACAAAATGTGGTTTATATCGGTGCTGTATTAAGTGCCAATTTAGGGGTTTTAAACCTATTCCCTATCCCAGCTTTGGACGGTGGAAAGATTCTTTTACTATTGGTGGAGGCAATTCGAAGAAGGCCTCTAAACCCCGAGCTGGAAAACCGAATTCATTTTATTGGATTTGCATTTTTGATGGGGCTGATGGTATTTGTTTTGTACGGCGATATTGTAAAAATTTTTGCATAACCAATTCAATTTCTAATAGCTAAAGGAAAAGAATTCCTAGGGCTTTTACAACTACAAAAAAGCGTTTCATTGAGTTCATGGGTGTAAAAGCCTATGAACTCAATGTTTTCCTATATGAATGAAATCGATCAATACGTTAGCAAAGATTTTACTTTTCAGGTGTGTTATATGTTCTTTGCAGTTGCTCAAATGAATATCATTTGGGCGTTTTTTACGCTAAAAGATAAATTGTTTATATGTCTATTTTCAAAGCGAAGTAAACGAGACTATAAAGTGATTTTCTATCCATTAAAGAAGTTAATGACTTTTTTCCGAAACATTCAAAACTATTTCAGAGAAATGAGGTCAAACCAAAAACAATTTGTTATAATAAACCTAAAATCTATTCGATTTTATTGTAAAAAGGATGTGAGTTGTATGTTTCGAAAGATGACAAAAGAAGTGCAGGTGGGCAATGTTAAAATAGGCGGTGGAAACCCTATCGTGATACAGTCCATGTGCAATACGGATACACGGGATGTGGCGGCCACAGTAAAGCAGATACTAGAGCTTGAAGAGGCTGGGTGTGAACTGGTTCGTGTTGCAATTTTAGATATGGACGCTGCCAATGCTGTTGAAGAAATCAAAAAGCAAATCCATATTCCATTGGTGGCAGATATTCATTTTGATTATAAATTAGCCCTTCGAGTTATGGAACTGGGCATTGATAAAGTTAGAATTAACCCAGGCAATATTGGGGAGGAAAGTCGCATTCGTCAAGTGGTGGAAAAGGCAAAGGAAAAGAAAATTCCCATTCGTATTGGCGTAAACAGTGGCTCTTTGGAAAAAGACTTGGTAGAAAAATACGGCGGTGTAACGCCTCAAGGGTTAGTGGAGAGTGCTTTGCGCCATGTGGAGATTCTAGAAAAGTATGGCTTTTATAATATTGTAGTATCCATTAAGGCATCGGATGTGGTATTCTCATTAGAGGCTTATCAGCTGTTATCAAAGGCCATTGATTACCCCATCCATGTGGGTATTACGGAAGCTGGTACGGTTTATAGTGGCACCATCAAATCCGCCGTGGGCATAGGTGCAATTCTTGCTGCAGGCATTGGGGATACCCTTCGTGTTTCCTTAACAGGAAACCCAGTAGAGGAAATCCCAGCAGCAAAGGAAATTTTAAAAAGCCTCGGCTTGCGTAAATTTGGAATCGAACTCATTTCATGCCCCACCTGTGGCAGAACCCAAATAGACTTAATTTCCATTGCCAACGAAGTAGAGAAACTTTGTCAGGGTATTGATAAAGACATTAAGGTTGCCATCATGGGATGCGTTGTAAATGGCCCAGGGGAGGCGAGAGAGGCCGATGTGGGCATCGCAGGAGGCAAAGGAGAAGGGCTCCTGTTTAAAAAAGGGGAAATCATTAAAAAGATAAAAGAAGAGGAATTGGTTTCCGCTTTAATGGAAGAAATTAAGAAGTATTAAACTTAGCACATAGAAAGGAGGGACAGCATGACAATACAAAGCTTTGATCAGGTTTTTCAGAAAATTTCTTTATCTGTGGGGGTAAAAGAAGCTTTTTGGGGTACAGAGGTAAAGAATCTGACAATCTTCAAGAAAGAGCGTACTGTTGCCGTAGATATCCTTTCGCCAAAGCTGATCCCTTTTCATGAAACGGAGCAGTTTAAAAAGGAACTAGAACAAACCTTGCCTGGCATTAAGGCCGTTCGCTTATCCTTACAATACGCATTGGGGGATTTGGATGACGATGGTTTTTTATCAACCTACTGGGATAACATCAAGGCTTATATTTCCCAACAAAGTAAAATTTGCGCAGGGGTAATTTCTGACGCAGATTGGAAGTATAAAGATGGAAAGCTGTTCATTTATGTGAAGAATAATATGGCCTACTATATGGCACAAAAAAGGCTGGACATAGATGTGCAGCATATGATTGAAAGAGAAACGGGACGAGCCCTTGTTACGCAGTTCAAAAACGTTTCTGCCTCGGAAAAGGAAACGGAACTGTTTGAAAAGGAAAAAGAAGCGAAGGCAGATAAATTCTTACAACAAATCGTTGCGGCTCAGGCAGCTGTAGAGCAAGAAAAATCGGCGGCAGAAGCGGCAGGCGTTTCCGATTCCGTTCTAAAAGGTATTTTGTTTGGTAAGGAATGCACAGGAATGAGAGTTCCCATTTCCGAAAGCAAGACCGTAGGAGAAGCCGTAGTGATTGAGGGTAGCATCTTTAATGTAGAAAGTAGAGAAATCAAAGGTGAAAAGTACATTGTCTCCTTTGATATTACAGATAAAACAGATTCTACTACTGTTAAATTTTTCGTGAAGAAAAGTGTATTTGACGGTGAGCTGCAAGGATGTTTTAAAACAGGCGCTTGTGTGAAAGTACAGGGAGATGTGCAGTTTGATAAATATGCTCGAGAAATAAATATCATGGCAAAGAACATCAACACGGCCCAAGCAGTACCACCTCGAATGGATCACGCCAAGGAAAAAAGAGTTGAGCTACACTTACATACCCAGATGAGTAGCATGGACGGGATTACCTCAGTAAAAAACTACATCAAGCGTGCCATAGACTGGGGGCACAAGGCAATTGCTATAACAGACCATGGCGTTGTGCAGGCTTTCCCTGATGCAATGAATGCCGCAGGAAAATCTGATTTAAAAGTGATTTATGGCGTTGAGGCTTATTTGGTGGATGACTTAGGCAATGTGGTTTCCATGCCAAAAGGACAAAATCTTGATGATACCTTTGTGGTTTTTGATATAGAAACCACTGGTCTTTCCAAAGAAAAGGAAATGATAACAGAAATTGGTGCGGTTAAGGTGGAAAACGGAAAAATAATAGACCGTTTTAGTACCTTTGTAAACCCACAAAAACCGATTTCCAGTGAAATTACAAAGCTTACAGGGATAACCGATGCAATGGTTGCGGATGCCCCAAAGATACAGGAAGCCTTACCTGAGTTCTTAGAATTTACCAAAGATGCTGTTTTGGTAGCCCATAACGCAAACTTTGACATGGGCTTTATTCGTGTGGCGGCGGAGAGATATTGCAATCTAGAGGTAGGCAATACAGTTTTGGATACCTTGGAATTGGCGAGAACTTTGTTACCAGAATTAAATAAGCATAAACTAAATATCGTTTGCGAGCATTTAGATATTTCCCTTGTAGGGCACCATAGAGCAGTAAATGATGCTGAGGCAACGGCGGAAATGTTTTTAAAATTTATAGATAGACTTGTGGAAAAGAAGGTTTTTACCTTGGATGAGGTGAACATCTTCTCTAGCCGTACCGTTAACTATAAAAAGCTACGGGCAAATCATGCCATTATTTTGGTTGAAAACTATACAGGTCTGCGAAATCTATATGAATTGGTTTCTTTATCCCATATTGATTATTTCTTTAGAAGACCACGCATTCCCAAAAGTCAGCTCATGCGTTTGCGTGAAGGGCTGATTTTAGGCAGTGCTTGTGAAGCAGGGGAACTTTATCGTGCCTTGTTAGATAGTGCATCCAAGGAAGTTATAGAAAGCATCGTTCGTTTTTATGACTATTTGGAGATACAGCCCTTAGGGAATAACCGCTTTATGATTGACTCACCTAAGGTTGATGCAATAAAATCTATGGATGATTTAATTGAGATGAATCGGAAAATAGTCGCTTTAGGTGAAAAGTATGATAAGCCTGTGGTTGCTACCTGCGATGTTCATTTTTTAGAACCTGATGATAAGGTTTATAGAAAAATTATCATGGCGGCTGAAGGTTTTTCAGATGCAGAAAATCAACCTCCTTTATTTTTCCGCACGACAGAAGAAATGCTGGAGGAGTTTGCTTATTTAGGGGAAGAAAAAGCAAAGGAAGTGGTAATCACTAATACGAACCTGATTGCAGAGCGGATTGAGAAGATCAAGCCAATTCCAGATGAAACCTTCCCACCTAAAATTGAAGGTGCCGATGATGAACTACGGCAGATTTGTATGGATAAAGCCCATTCTATTTATGGTGACCCTCTGCCTGCCATTGTACAGGATAGGCTGGAAACGGAGCTGAATTCCATTATCAGTAACGGCTATGCGGTACTTTATATTATTGCCCAGAAATTAGTGTGGAAGTCTGTTGAGGATGGGTATTTGGTCGGTTCTCGTGGTTCCGTTGGATCTTCCTTTGCGGCGAATATGGCGGGGATTACCGAGGTAAATTCCTTGCCACCTCATTATGTTTGCCCTAGTTGTAAATATTCAGACTTTGATTCTGAAACCGTTAAGGCTTACGCCATGGAAGAGGCTTGTGGCTGTGATATGCCTGAGAAAAACTGCCCTGTTTGTGGTGAAAAGCTTCATAAGGATGGGCATGACATTCCCTTCCAAACCTTCCTTGGCTTTGAGGGGGACAAGGAGCCGGATATCGACTTAAACTTCTCTGGAGAGTATCAGCAGTGTGCCCATGCCTATACGGAAGAATTGTTTGGTTCCGAACATGTGTTTAAAGCTGGGACGATTGGTACCCTTGCAGATAAAACCGCCTATGGCTTTGTAAAAAAATATTTCGATGAACGAGAACAAACGGTACATAATGCGGAAATTAACCGTTTGGTTATGGGTTGTACAGGCATTAAAAGAACTACGGGTCAGCATCCAGGGGGGCTGATGGTCGTGCCCAATGATCATAATATATTTGAATTTTGTCCCATACAACGACCAGCCAACGATATGAAATCCAAAATCACCACCACTCACTTTGACTATCACTCCATAAGTGGCCGTTTGCTGAAGCTTGACCTTTTGGGTCATGACGACCCGACGGTTATTCGTATGCTGTATGATTTAACGGGGGTGAACCCCCAGACCGTTCCCTTGGGTGATCCCGAAACCATGTCTTTATTTGAATCGCCAAAGGCTTTGGGTGTTACCGAGGAGGACATAAACTGTAAAACAGGTACTTTGGGCATCCCCGAATTTGGTACAAAGTTTGTTCGAGGAATGCTTTTAGATACAAAGCCAAAATCCTTTGCGGATTTACTGCGTATTTCGGGCCTTTCCCATGGAACTGATGTGTGGTTGGGCAATGCCCAAACTTTAATTGAAAGTGGTACCATTACCCTTAAGGAAACCATATCAACCCGTGATAGTATTATGATCTACTTAATCAATAAAGGGGTTGACAAAAAGAAATCCTTTAAAATCATGGAGAAAGTGCGTAAAGGCAAAGGGCTGACCGATGAGGATATTGTAGATATGAAGGCTTGCAATGTACCAGATTGGTATATTGAATCCTGCCAGAAGATTAAATATATGTTCCCTAAGGCCCATGCTGCTGCTTATGTAATGATGGCGTTTCGCATTGCCTATTTTAAAATCCATTATCCAAAGGCATATTATGCTGCATATTTTACCGTAAGAGCCAGTGATGACTTTGACTATGCAATTATGTGTAAGGGGATAGATAAAGCAAAAGAAGCCATTAAAGATATCCATGCAAAGGGGATGGAGGCAACAACAAAGGATAAAAACAAACTGACAGTATTGGAAATTATCGTTGAGTTTTATGCCCGTGGATTCAAGTTTTTACCTATGGATCTTTATCAATCTGATAGCAAGAAGTTTATTGTAACAGAGGAAGGATTGATTCCGCCTTTTAATTCACTCCAAGGCTTAGGCACCAATGCTGCTGAAAGTATTCTTGAGGGTAGGAAAGAAGGAGAATTTAATACATTAGAAGAGTTGAAAAACAGAACATCCCTTGGCCGTTCTCTCATTGATTTATTAAAAGAAAACGGTGTGCTGGATGGAATTCCTGAAACAAATCAGCTTAGTTTGTTTTAACTCATTTAAGTATAAATGAAAACTCCCTTTTCGTTAGAGAATAAATCTAACAAAAGGGGGTTTTTTATGTCATGATACAAATTTATTTAGAAGCAATCAGAGGTTTTAAAGTATTTGCCCTATGCAAAGTAAGTTCATGCTGTAATTAAATTTCATTGTATTTACATTTTGTAAAAGAGAATTAATTAAAATAAGAGAGGAGGGGTACAGCGGTAATAGATTGGGGTTGAAAATGGAAAAAGCGAATCCAACTTAAATAGTGGGTTCGCTTTATGATTAATTAAAAATATAAGTCCAAAACTCTTTCTGCCAATTGTTTTTCAGCGTTTGCACGAATTGCAAGAAGCAATACCAATAATATTTTTTTGATTTTTTCGTCTTTATATTCTTCTAAAATATCCTTTGCTGGTGTAGTGGTATCTTTGATACCTTCCGCAGAAGATTGCATAAACTGTCGTGTGGTAAGTTGCAGCTTGGTAAAGCCTTCGTATAAATTGCGAATGAGTTCCTCTTGTTCTTCAATTGACTTTACTGAAAGTACCGGTTGAAATAGAATTCCAATATCTCTGATGGAAAGGACGGATTTTAAATGATAAATCATAATCAAAAGCATGATATGAGTGCGGCTATACTTCTTTTTAACAGGAGCAGGGAAGATTTTAGCCTTTGTATAATTGTTAATCATGGTTTTGGTTAAAATCTTATCCTCTTCATAGCGTTTATATTGCTCTAAAGCCTTATCCATAAATGTCGTTACTTGATCCATATATAAATCAATATTGGGGATATCTTCGATTTCGATAATTCCTGAAAACTTAATTTGTTGCGTAAAGGTTTCAATAATCTTATCTAATGTGGTCATCTGTTCACCTCAATTCTGATAAATGAATAACATTATCTTTTGGTTTCTATTATATAGTAATTCAAACTATGTATCAAGATTTTCTTACAAATTCTTCTTGCGTTATTGTAAATAATGTGCTAGTATATGGATATAATGATATGTAGTATTGAAAACTACATCAAGGAGAGGCTGCTATGAAAAATTTAAAATTGAAAGTAAAAGACCCAGTGAGCGCATTAACACATTTTATCGGTTTTCTTGCTGTAATCCCCTGTTTTGTATTGTTGATGCAAGAAGCAAAACTGGAGGCAAGCGTTTGGCATCAGTGGGGCTTCGCAGTTTTTGGTATTTCATTATTATTATTATACGGAGCCAGTACAATTTATCATACATTGCAGCTGCCTCAAAACAAAACCAATATTTTGCGACGCATTGACCATATGATGATTTTTGTATTAATTGCAGGTACGTACACACCAATTTGCCTAGTTTCTTTACATGGCAGGTGGGGCTGGAGCATGTTAGTCTTGATCTGGGCATTTGCTTTGGCAGGAATTCTGCTTAAAATTTTCTGGATGAATGCACCAAGATGGCTATCTACGCTGATTTATGTTGTTATGGGTTGGTTAGCCGTAATTGTCTTTGTTCCATTAGAAAAAGCCGTTAGCTGGCAAGGGGTTGGTCTCCTATTGGCTGGGGGTATTGCATATACCGTTGGTGCTGTAATTTATGGATTAAAAAAGCCCAATATTACTTTTAAGAACTTTGGCTTTCACGAAATTTTCCATGTTTTTGTAATGGTTGGTAGTAGTTGCCATATTGTATTTATGTTTGAATATGTTTTATAAAATTTTTCTTGACAAATGAAATCAGCGTGATAGAATAGTTAGACACCTAATCAATTGATTAGAGTTCTAACTATTTTTTTGTTTATAATTAGAAGAAAATGTGCCACTACATAGATAAGTTCTGATATTAATTTCACAAAAAAGATTCATTATGGGTTAGTAAATGAGGATAAACAATTAGAATGGGGTTTTATAAAGATAATATAGAGAATAATAGTACAAGTGTTTTAGTGGGAGGGATAGCAATGAATTTTTCTGAAAGATTAGCAAAAAAGAGAGAGGCAATGGGGAAACATACAACGGATTTTTCCTTTACCATGAACGCACTGCTTAGACTATATCATATATACATGATGCGTAGTGCCCAGGAAATTGGGCTTTCTGCTGGGCAACCACCGATATTAATGTCTTTGACTGCGAAGAATCTACAAACGCAAAAAGAGCTTTGTGAATTCATCCGAATCAAACCTGGGTCTATGACAGATGTTTTAAAAAGAATGGAACGGGATGAACTGGTTGAACGTATTCGTGATGAAAATGATATGCGAAGTATGCGGGTAAGTATAACGGAAAAGGGCAAGAACAAATTTCGTGAATTTATTGAAAAAGGTGCAACTATAGACGAGGTGGGCTTTCGTGGCTTCTCTAAGGAGGAAAAGGACGTATGCTTGGGTATGTTAGCACGGATTCTAGAGAATGTAAATAAGGACTTGCAGGAAATGGGGGAACAGGATTGAAGGTAATATTAAAGTACATGAAGCCATATAAAACCTTGGCGATTTTGGCACCATTACTCATGTTGATTGAGGCCGCAGCGGAATTAATTATGCCCAAAATGATGACCTTATTAATCAATAACGGTGTAGCTACCCAAGACAGTAATTATATATTGAAACTGGGTGTAGCAATGATTTTTATTGCAATTTTAGGAGTTGCAGGAGGTATTGGATGTTTAATAACTGCCAGCATCGTTAGTCAGCGGGCAGGCACGGATTTAAGAAAAGCCTTATTTGAAAAGATTCAGGACTTTTCATTCCATAATATAGATACGTTTCAGACCCCATCCTTAATCACTCGATTAACCAATGATATTACCCAGATACAAATGGTTATTTTGATGTCTTTGCGAATGCTAATTCGGGCGCCACTCCTTTGCTTTGGTAGCTTGATTATGGCCTTTACGATCAATGCAAAGCTATCGCTGATACTTGTTGCTGCGATTGTCATTTTAGCATTGGTAACCTTTTTTGTCATGAGGAAGGGCATGCCCAAGTTTAAGTTGGTTCAAGAAAAATTAGATGGGGTAAATACTGTCATGCGAGAATGTTTGGCTGGTATGCGTGTTGTTAAGGCTTTTGTTCGCCATGATTATGAAATAGGGAAGTTTCATATTACCAATGAGGACTATAAAGAGACTGGTGTAAAGGCGTTTCGTATTGTTTTACTTATGCTGCCTGCTATGATGCTTATTTTGAATATTTCCATTATTGCAATTCTTTGGTTTGGCGGGATACAAGTATATGATGGAACCATGAAGATAGAGGAAATCATGGCTTTCATTAGCTACTTAATGCAAATGCTCTTGGCATTGATGATGCTTGCCATGGTGTTTATGAACATCTCAAGGGCGCAGATTTCAATTAACCGTGTAAATGAAGTCTTAAATGAGGAGATTGATATTGTTGATCCTAAAAATCCAGTTGTGCCAGAAAAGACTCTGGGGGAAGTTGCCTATAAAAATGTATCCTTTCGCTATAAGGGTGGCAGTGGAGAGCCTGTTCTGGATGAAATAAGCTTTACCGTAAATTCAGGTGAGACCATAGGCATTCTTGGTGAAACGGGTTCTGGTAAGTCTACGTTAGTAAACCTTATGCCTCGACTATATGATGTTTCGGAAGGAGCAATTTATATAGATGGCGTTGATGTGCGGCATTATGCCATTCATGAGTTACGAAACAGAGTTTCTGTTGTTTTGCAGGAAACGATTTTATTCACAGGAACCATTCGGGATAATATTAAGTGGGGTAACAAACACGCAACTGAAGAAGATGTTGTGGCAGCGGCAAAAGCAGCCCAGGCCCATGATTTTATTATGGAGTTACCCAATGGGTATGATACAGAGCTGGGTCAAAAAGGGGTAAATGTTTCTGGTGGACAAAAACAGCGTATTTCCATTGCCAGAGCTTTGATTAAAAATCCAAGCATCATTATTTTTGATGATAGCACCAGTGCCGTTGATTCTCTAACGGAAAAAAGAATTCGACAGTCTATGAAAGAATCCCATAGCCGCTGTACAAAATTTATTATAGCCCAAAGAATTAGCTCCATTAAGGATGCGGATAAGATTTTGGTGCTGCAAGATGGAAAGATTGTAGCCGAAGGTGACCATAATTATCTTATGGAAACTAGCTTGGATTATCAAGAGATTTACCAATCACAAATAAAGAAAGGGGTGGTACTGGATGTCTAAAGCACGAATGGCAGGGCAGCCTCCTGTGGCTCCTAAAAAATCTAAGGACACAATGAAAACCCTTGGTAGACTTTTAAAATATCTTAACAAATATTGGTTATACCAAGCAATCTCCATAATTTGTATTGCTTTTGTTACCATTGGAACCGTTTATGCAACACGTTTCATTGGTATAGCCATTGACGAACACATTGTAACCTTGGATTTTCAGGGGTTAGCAAGGGTTTGTACTACCCTTTTTATGATTTATGTAGGTACGTCTTTGTGTACATGGCTTCAAAGTTATCTATTTTTAGTGGTAGGACAAAATGTTGTAGCCAGTATCCGAAAAGAGTTGTTTGATAAAATACAAAGGCTCCCCTTAAAGTATTTTGATACCACCACCCATGGTGAATTAATGAGCCGTGTTACCAATGACGTGGATAATATCTCTATGGCACTGAACTACAGCATATCTCAAGTTTTTCAAAGTGTGCTTACCCTCCTAGGGACGTTTGCCATGATGCTTTATTTAAGCGTTCCTTTGACTCTTGCCTCTGCTGTGGCAATCCCAATTATGATTATTGCTACAAAAGTGGTAACCACCCGCTCCAAAAAATATTATAAGGAAAAACAGGAGCGATTAGGGAAGCTAAACGGCCACATTGAAGAAATTATTTCGGGACAGAAGGTAGTAAAGGTGTTTTGTCAGGAAGAAGAAATGACAGAAACTTTTTCTAAACGAAACTCAGACCTACTAGAGGTTGGCGTACGTGCGGAGATTTTTTCCGGTATGATTGGTCCGATTATGATGGCACTGAACAATATGACCTATGCCATTGTAGTGGCTACAGGGGGCTTAATGATGGTTATGGGGATGCCAATGACCCTAGGCATCATTTCTAACTTTATTATTTATTCCAGGCAATTTACCAGGCCTTTGAATGAATTAGCAAATCAGGTAAACTCTATGATGGCTGCTTTCGCTGGGGCAGAGCGAGTATTTGAGGTTTTAGATGAGCAAGAAGAGTTAAAAGACACCCCTCATTCCGCAGAGCTTACGGAGGTAGAAGGGGACGTGGTTCTTTCCAACGTAAACTTTTCTTATGAAGAAGGTCATCCTATCTTAAAAGATGTAAACCTATACGCAAAGCCAGGCCAAACCATTGCATTTGTTGGGCCAACAGGAGCGGGTAAAACCACAATTATCAATTTACTGACACGCTTCTATGATATTGATTCAGGGATCATTACCATTGATGGTCATAATATTATGGACATCAAGCGAAGGAGTTTACGCTCTAACTTAGGCATTGTTTTACAAGACACTTATTTATTTACCGATACCATTCGTGAGAATATTCGCTATGGTAGGCTAAATGCCACGGATGAGGAAATAAAACAAGCGGCAAAACTTGCCAATGCCCATGAGTTTATACGACGATTACCTGATGGCTATGATACCGTTCTATCTGACGGTGGCGGCAACTTAAGCCAAGGTCAGCGGCAGATGCTGGCCATCGCCAGAGCAATTCTAGCAAACCCGTCGGTATTGATTCTTGATGAGGCAACCAGTAGCGTAGATACTCGAACTGAGATGAAAATACAAGAAGCAATGCAAAATCTCATGAAAGGGCGTACTAACTTTGTCATCGCTCATCGTTTAAGTACAATAAAGGATGCAGATTTAATAGCAGTAATTAATCATGGTAAAATTATAGAACGTGGTAACCATGAAGAGTTAATGAAGAAAAAAGGGTTTTACTTCGACCTTTACCGCAATCAATTTGAAGGGGAGGAAGCAGTTTAACGGACTTAGGAACGCCCTGACCTGTATGGATAGGGGGAAATGTACAGGCAAGGGCCTACTGAAAAACAGGCGTTGTCAAACACCTTCCGTTATAAGTATTTTTGTGTAGAAAAAATACGCAAAGTCCTTGACAGATGTTATGTAGACAGTATTCTTTTTAAAAATAACTAAAAACACTTGATTTTTATTGGTAAATATGTTATAAATAGTTTCATAAATAGACTTTGAAGAGGAAGAGTACATTTCAATAGTTTTTTCCAGAGAGCCGACGGTTGGTGTGAGTCGGTAAAAACAGGTTTTGGAACTGGCCTTGGAGTTTTGCCCAGAACATCAGTCTTGATCAGTAAGCGGCAACGGTAGCCCCCGTTATAGGTTTCGAGTGTGCCTTTGGCAAACTAGAGTGGTAACACGGAGTATTCCTTCGTCTCTAACTGGAGACGGAGGTTTTTTTATTTTTAAGAATTATCAACTTTAAATCCCACAAAAGATATTTTACGGCTTCATGGTAGCGGGTTTCTGTTACAGAAATCTTTTTGCTATGGTTGAGCATTTATATATTAAATTATGAAAAAATGGGCTATCATTTATGTTGATAAAAAAGTAACTTTTTGGAGAACGTTTTGTTAAGGAGGAGTTTGTAATGAATAATCGCTACGAGTTTACAGAAATTGAGAAGAAATGGCGTGGGGAGTGGCAAAAGAATCCCATCAACGTAGAAGACGATAAAAAACCCAGATTCTACTGCTTGGATATGTTCCCTTATCCTTCAGGCACAGGCCTTCACGTTGGTCATTGGAGAGGGTATGTATTAAGTGACGTTGTAAGCAGATATAAAATCCTGCAGGGTTTTCAGGTGTTGCACCCCATGGGCTGGGACGCTTTTGGTTTGCCTGCGGAAAACTTTGCTATTCAGCACAATACCCATCCTCGTATTTCCACAGCGGATAATATTGCCAATGTAAAAAGACAGCTCCATGAAATTAGTGCCATTTATGACTGGGATAAAGAAATTGATACAACAGATCCCTCTTATTATAAATGGACACAGTGGATTTTTGTTCAAATGTTCAAAAAAGGCTTGGCATACGAAAAGGAAATGCCTTTGAACTGGTGCCCAAGCTGTAAATGCGTTTTGGCCAACGAAGAAGCGGCAGGTGGTTCTTGCGAACGTTGCGGCGCAACAGTTACAAAGAGAAATTTGCGTCAGTGGATGTTGAAAATCACTGCTTATGCGGATAGATTGCTGGATGATTTGCAAAAATTAGATTGGTCAGAAAAAGTGAAAAAGATGCAGTCTGACTGGATTGGCAAAAGCTACGGTGCTGAAGTTGACTTCAAAATCAGTGGTAGCGACAAGAGCATCACAGTTTATACCACAAGACCAGATACCCTTTACGGATCTACTTTTATGGTTTTGGCTCCTGAATACAAGGGGTTGGAAGAATTTGTAGCACCTGAGTGCAAGGAAGTTGTTGAAAAATACTGCTTTGATGCTTCTACAAAGTCTTCTGTTGACCGTTTGACAGATAAAGAAAAGACAGGTGTATTCACTGGCACATACTGCATAAACCCTGTAAGTGGCAAAGAAATCCCTGTATGGGTGGCAGATTATGTATTGGCTGACTACGGTACTGGTGCAGTCATGTGTGTACCTGCCCATGACGAACGTGACTTTGAGTTTGCTACAAAGTTTGAACTCCCCATCGTTCAGGTTATTTTGCCTGAAGGGGAAGACGAAAAGCCCTTGACAGAAGCTTATGTTGGTGACGGTGTTATCATTAACTCTGGTGATTGGAATGGCATGAAAGCCTTTGAGGCAAAGCAAAAAGTACCTCATTTGATGGAAGAACAGGGCATTGGCAAGAAAACTGTGAATTTCAAGCTTCGTGACTGGGTATTCTCCAGACAAAGATACTGGGGTGAACCTATTCCCATTATCCATTGTGAACACTGTGGTGCAGTTCCTGTTCCAGAAGATCAGTTGCCTGTGTTGCTTCCCGAGGTTGAATCCTACAAACCTACGGACACAGGAGAGTCTCCTTTGGCTCAGATTGATGAATGGGTAAATACACCTTGCCCCGTTTGTGGCAAGCCTGCAAAGAGAGAAACAAATACAATGCCCCAGTGGGCTGGTTCTAGCTGGTATTTCCTGCGTTATGTTGATAATCATAACGATAAGGAGTTGGCAAGCATGGATGCCTTGAAAAAATGGGCACCTGTTGATTTGTATGTTGGTGGTATCGAGCACGCTGTATTGCACTTGCTGTATGCACGTTTCTATACAAAATTCTTGTACGATATTGGTGCAGTTCCTTTTGATGAACCATTCCAGAAGCTGTTTAATCAGGGTATGATTACAAAAGACGGCGGAAAAATGAGCAAATCTTTGGGCAACGTAATATCTCCTGATGATTTGGTAGAAAATTATGGCTGTGACTCCCTGAGGATGTATGAATTATTCGTAGGTCCTCCAGAATTGGATTGTGACTGGGATGAAAGTGGTATTGATGGTGTATTCCGTTTCTTAAACAGAGTTTGGAAAATGGTTTATAACTACAAGGATGCCACGGTTCAGGCGGGCAAAGATGAAGAATTTGTATGTAATAAGTTGATTTCCGACATCACAAGTCGTTTGGAAGCATTGACAATGAATACCATCGTAAGTGGTTTCATGGAGTATTCCAATAAGCTGAATGATATTGCAAAAGCACAGGGCGGACTTTCCAAAGAAACTTTGGATACATTTGTAATTTTGTTGGCTCCTTTTGCGCCCCATATTTCTGAAGAACTTTGGAGAGAATTGGGTCACAATGAATCTGTTTTTGAAGCAGGTTGGCCTAAAGTTGACGAAAGCAAGCTGGTTCAGAACTCTATCGAAATTGCAGTGCAAATCGGCGGTAAGTTGAGAGGTACAATGGAGATTTCCACAAGCGCAACAAAAGATGAAGTTTTGGCTCAGGCGAAAGAAGTTCTGGGCAGCCGTTTGGAAGGAAAAGAAATTGTGAAAGAAATTTATGTTCCAGGTAGAATCGTAAACTTGATTGTGAAATAAGTTTATAGAAATAGTAAGGCAGAGTTGTATGAGTATTTACTCAAACAGCTCTGCTTCTTATGCTATGAGGTGCATTAAGATGATGGAATTGCTATTAATGGATGGGGATGAATTAAAAGATCCTGAATTATTTGAAAAAGCCTTGTTATTGGTAGAAGAGACAAGACGTAGTGGGGTAGAGAAATTGCGTAAAGAGGAAAGTAAGCGTCTGTCTTTGGCAGCAGGGCTTTTATTAAGGTATGCTTTTTTATCGGTGAATGAGCTGAGTTTGTATAATAAAATAGAAGTTACGGCAAAGGGTAAGCCATTTTTACGGAGCAATGAGTATTTTTTTAGTCTATCACACTCGGGTGAGGTGGCAATTTGTGCTTTTTCTGATGGCCCCGTTGGCTGTGATATTGAAAAGCATCGGGAGAAAGTTCCAGAGAAAAGAAAAAAGATATTTTCTTCTCATGAAGAAAATATCTTTCAAACATTAGATGAATCTGAACAAATTCCGTTCTTTTTCCAACTATGGACAAGTAAAGAAAGTAGCACAAAATTAATTGGAAAGGGAATCAGCTATCCCTTTGAGAGTTTTACTGTAATGGATAGCCAAGAGGCAAAGGGGTGTATTAACCTAGAGGGAAGGCAGCTCTTTTTAAAATCATTTCAAATAGAAAATTATACCATTTCATTGTCCGCAGAAACACCAGAGTTTCCTCGGGAAATAAAGTTTTTGGCGTGTAGCGCATTAATGAAAAATTAAAATAAGTGAATAAACATTGAAAAATGTCGAAAAACCCGTATAATATAAAGAGACAAAATGTGAAAAGATGAGGTTTCTTACAATGAAAATATTGAAAAAAGCTACTTGCCTTGTGTTAACGGCATTTTTTGCAGTTGGTGCTTTTCTCCCATATGAAACGGGTGCTGCAACCGTTGCAGAATTAGAGGCAAAAAGAAAAAATCTTGCCCAGCAAACAGCCAATGCAAGAAAAGAAATTGAAAATTTAAAATCAAAACAACTTTCCGTAGAAGAAGAAATCAATGCTATGGATAAGGTTATGAATAGTTTGCAAGCTGAGTTAGACGCTGCTGAGACTGATTTGGATGTGTTAACTGCGTCCTTACGTGCCGCAGAAAAAGAGTTGGAAGATGCTTCTGCCAAACGTGAAAAGCAATTTGAGCTTTTGGGAAGTCGATTGCGCTTTCTCCAGCAAAAAGGCTCAACGGGATATTTAGAAATTCTATTAGAGTCAGAAAGCTTTTCAGATTTGTTCTTGAGAATGCAGTACGTAAACGATATTATGCTGTTCGATAAAGATATTTTGGACGAGCTTCAGGCAATACAGGATACCATTAAGGCAAAAACCGAGGAAATTGCTGAAAACCATGAGGCACAAATAGAAGTTGTAGCCTTGCAAAAGGAAAAGGTTGAAAGCATGAAAAGCTTAATTTCCGAAAAAGAAACGCTAATGGCATCCTATGCCAATGATGCCAAAAAGCAAGAGCAGCTGATTGCTGCAAATGCCAAGGCTGATCAGAAAATCTTGAACTTGATTGCCCAACAGTCGGGCAGTGCAACACCGTATTATACTGGTAACGGCTCTCTGGGCTGGCCTGTTCCTGCTAAGAAAGTTGCTTCTTCCAGTTTAAGTAGTGGTTATGTAAGAAGAAGAAACCCTGTTACGGGAAGAAATGAGTCACACAGTGGTTATGACATACCGGCCCCATACGGCTCTGCAATTGTTGCCGCAGAGGCAGGGAAGATTACATATTCTGGTTGGATGAATGGGTATGGTTATACAATTATCATTGACCATGGTGGCGGACTTACAACCCTCTATGGCCATAACTCATCCCTTACTGTTTCCAAAGGGCAGATGGTAACGAGAGGTCAGACCGTTGCAAAGTGTGGTAGCACAGGTATTTCCACAGGGAACCATTGTCACTTCTCTGTGTTGGTAAACGGAAAATATGTTAACCCTGAGTCTTACTTAGGAGTTAGAAACGTAGGTTACTAAGAAAAATGAATTTTAAAAACACCCTCAGAAAGAACATTCGTTTTTTGATGAGGGTTTTTTCTGTTTAAAATAGAGAAAGTTGACCATAATAAAGTTATGTAAACAATTGGAGCATTTATGGCGGTAAGCATAGTCAAGCTAATAAAACAAGATATGAAATATAGTTCAATAATATGTAAGTGGTTTTATGAATGGTGGGGCGAGGATGAGGGTTTTACAATGGAGAAGATGGAGGCGTATGTTTCAAATTCAATATGCCAAGATAGAATACCGCAAACCCATGTATTATTGGAGGGCAAAACTATAATTGGCGTTTATCAATTATCTGTAACAGATATTGACGTGAGACCAGATATCTATCCTTGGTTAATAAACGTCTATATTGATTATCCTTATAGAGGAAAAGGATATTTTAAATTACTTATGGCTTCAGTAAAGGAGAACTGCCAGCTCCTAGGAATAGAACAAAACACGTTGGACTGTATGAAAAATACGGTTGGCAGTTCGTAGAGGAGTTTCATACATTTATAAAAGGAAAAGAGGTGCAACGGCTATATAGCTGGGATTTGAGTCATTATCCAAAAAATTGATTAATCTATTCGTTAAAGTTGTGTTTTGCGAATAATTACAACCATCCCCCTGTTGGTAAGTAGAAACCAATCTTTAAGTCAAAAACTCTTATTTTGCTATAGCACGTTTGCTATAACAGAAACCCGCAGAAATTCTGCGGGTTTCATTTCATTAAGGAATTAATTTTTGGATTGAATCAAAGAAATCTTTATTCAAGACAAGCTTGCCTTCATTTCCAATGGTGCAGTAATTTTTTGTTTCTGTGATATTCTGCAACAAGGTTTGGAATTTCAAAATATCCGTTTTTGTAGTCTCAATTATTTGTTTGCGTTCCATGGTTTCAAAATCCGCCTGTAATCCGCGATATTCTTTATGAATGGCATCATTTAGCCGTTCTACATTAGATTTTGGCTGATCAAAGCGATTTATGGTGCCTAAAATATACTTGGTCATATCCCTGTCTGATGGATCGAAACCATCAAGTTTCTTCCAGATTTCATGATAAATCTTGTATGTTTCTTGCAGGTTTGGATCTCGATAAGAATAAAAATAGCAAATGCCATTGTGCTGGAAATTACATCCACTGCCATAAGCTCCGCCTTTCACACGAACCTCATTCCATAGGTATTCCAGGTTTAAAATGGTTTTTAGAACCTGCATACTGCCATCATAGATATAGCCATATTTTTTGTAATCGGCGGTAAAAACGTTGTATTGAACACCACTATTTGCCGTAAATCCGATAGAGATTGGTGCTTTTTCGAAGGAAAGCTTTTGCTTAAAGATTTTTGAGTCAGAATTTAGATTTTGATAAATAAAATCACGGAAAGCAACTACCTTATCCATGTCTTCTTCTTCGCATCCAAAAGAAATATTAAAGTTCTTTTGATCAAATAGAATATGAGCTGTTTTTTTCAGGTTATCAAGCACCTCTTCTGGGGATTCAGAAAGGAGCTTATCAACTTTCGTTAGGAAATGGAAATATTCAATGCCACTTGTGATTTCGTTGACTCTACCGCCGTTGGATAAATGTCCAACACTGTAATAAATTGCCTCAAGATGGGAGTAATTTAAAAGATAGCTTTCCCCTCTAATTTTTGCAGCACGCACAATTTTCTTTAGGCTTTCTATTGCTTCATAGTTTGTGTTTAAAAGAATTTCCTTTACAAATTCCCTAGCTTCTTCCATATCTTCCTTTAACAGTTTGCATTTCATTGTAAGGAATGAGCGATATTCCTCTGTATTTTTGCTATAAACATCATTATGGAATGACAATCCCCCAAAAACTCGATTTACAACCATAGGCAATTCCTGATAAGAATATTGCTTGGTATCTAATTTGCCTAATATATCTGCCAGGAGTCCTGAGTAGGGCAAAAGTTCCTCGCTCAAGCAGTCTGTATCAAAATGTAGCTTTAGATATAGGATACCGTTACTTTGTAGGGGGACGTATAATTGGTTTCCCTCCCCCACCCTACTTTTTGTGTATACAGGCACAGGTGGGTTGGTATCGATTTGAGAAAGCTGCAAAATAGGAATCTGTGCTAAAACTTCCTGAGAGTCTTCTGTATGTTGGAAAAGTTCCAGTTTTTTTGCTTCTTCTCGAATACGTGCCAAATCTTTTTCCGTAAAGGAAGCCTTGATTTTTGCCATCTTCTTCTGAAAATCAACCTGAATTTGATTTTCCTTTTCTTTATCAGGAGAGAAAACCAAAATACTCTTTTTGGGATTATTTAAAATATGTCTTTCAATTAAAGCGTTCCAATCATAGTTAGGATTTTTGATTTTTTCCAATGTTTCAAATTGGCGTAAGCATTGGAAAGGTTTTTTATCATGAAGCCAGCTTTTCATCATTTTCATCCCATAAATCAAGCCCTTAGGCGTGGAACCAAAGTCTTCTTCTTTTAAAAGGAAAGACAGTCTTCTTAAACTGCTGGATAAAAGCTGGCTATCAAGTCCTTCTTCTAAGACTTTTTCCAGTGTTTCATCAATGATTTTCTTGAACTCCTCAACTCTAGAAACATCAGCATTTTTTGCAACAACACTGAAAGCCATTTCATAAGTAGAGGAATTAAACCATCCTTCAGCTTCATCGCAAATTTTAGCATCCATAAGAGCTGTTTTTAGGGTAGAAGCACTTGTTTCCAACAATACATATGAAAGCACCTGCAGCGCCATGGAAAGCTCTTCATCCGTGCATAAACCAACGTTAACGGAGTATGCCAGATAACCTGTTTCCCCGTCGCTATCTGTCGGGTAAGTTTCATATCGCATTTCTTGGGTGGGCAGCTCCTTCGTTTCCAATATTTCTGGCAAATCAGAGGAACGCAAGAAGTTGTTTAAATATTCCTCATCAATATGAGTTAAACAACGTTCTAAGTCCATATCACCATACAAATAAATATAAGAATTCGATGGATGATAGTATTTCTCGTGGAAAGACAGGAATTTCTCATAAGTCAAGTCTGGAATTGCAACAGGATCCCCACCCGACTCAAAGCCATAAGTGGATTTGCCAAACAGACTTCTGGAAATGGCACCTTGCAACAAGCTTTCTGGGTCAGAAAGTGCCCCTTTCATTTCATTATAAACCACTCCTGTAATATCAAGCTCCCCTGTTTCTTCATTTAAAAGATAGCGCCAACCCTCTTGCATGAAAATTTCTTTCTTTTCGTATATATTTGGATATAAAACAGCATCCAAGTACACATCCATAAGGTTGTGGAAATCTTCTTCATTGCAACTTGCAATGGGATACATGGTTTTATCTGCATATGTCAAAGCATTTAAAAATGTGTTTAATGAGCCCTTTGCCAGCTCGTTAAAAGGATCTTTAGACGAATACTTTTTGGATCCGCATAATACGGAATGCTCTAAAATATGAGGGGTGCCACAGTCATCCTCCGGCGGTGTTTTAAATGATATGGAAAATACTTTATTTTCGTCCTTTGATTTTATATAAAAGAGCCTTGCACCACTTTTCAAATGTTCAAATAAGTAGGCTTCTCCATGAATATCTTCAATTGTTTGTTTTTCTTTGAGCAAGAATCCATGGAAAACAGAGTTTAGGGTTAAGTCCATTAATGTTACCTCCTATAATCACTTTTACTTTCATAGTATAAACAAAAATTCTCTTTTAAAAAGAATATAATTATGAGTTTGGTCTATAGTTTACCACATGTTTTGCAGAAAAACTATTTATTTTGTTTTTTTAGAAAAAGATGTTGACAAATATCAATTTCTAATTTATAATTATTATTAGTTAACAACAACTATTCAATATATTATTTTAGGAGGAAGAAAATTATGAAAAAATTTGTATGTTCCGTATGTGGTTATGTTCATGTTGGTGATTCTGCACCTGAAGTATGTCCTGTATGTAAGGTTGGCGCTGATAAGTTTATTGAGCAGGTTGGCGAAAGAACTTGGGCTTCCGAACACGTTGTAGGTGTTGCACAGGGTGCTAGTGAAGATATTATGAGCGATTTAAGAGCAAACTTCGAAGGCGAATGTACTGAAGTTGGTATGTACTTGGCTATGGCTAGAGTAGCTCATAGAGAAGGATACCCTGAAGTTGGTATGTACTACGAAAAAGCTGCTTGGGAAGAAGCAGAACACGCTGCAAAATTTGCTGAATTGTTGGGTGAAGTTGTAACAGATTCCACAAAGAAAAACTTGGAATTGCGTGTTGACGCTGAAAATGGCGCAACAGCTGGTAAAACTGACCTTGCTAAGCGTGCAAAAGCTGCTAACTTGGATGCAATCCACGATACAGTACACGAAATGGCTCGTGACGAAGCTAGACACGGCAAAGCTTTTGAAGGTCTGTTGAAAAGATACTTTGGCTAATTCCTTCGAAAATATGTATTAGAAGTTATAAATGAATATAGAAAAGCGGTTCATTGAAAAATGAGCCGCTTTTTATTTTTGAAAAACTCCAACCCCACTCATTGAAAAAAGGCAGGCATAGAAAAAATTTCCTTTCTTCTCCCCTCTCCCTCGGTTCAGAGTAAAATACTTGGGTGTGATTGGATTAGATTACCACATTTTAAGGCTTAAGTCAAAGATGCTAATACTATTCACCTTCGTCGCCAATGGAAATTCAAACTAGATTAAACTGAGAGTATCCTTTTTGTAAAAAGAGTGGTACCCGCTTTCTCTATTCATACCACAAATCATTGTATAAAACGAATGATTTTTTGAAGCCAGACTCCATCATTTTCTGTTTCAATTGAGATTGTATTGTTCTCTAAAGTCTAATGTATTTATGCTCTCTATTTAATTCTTTTGCCTTATTTATGCTTCTAAATAAATCACGCATGTTCTTGTTTAGCATTTACTATATATTATTGCGTTTCTTCTTGGGCTGAAACTTGGAAAAGAAAAAGCCCTTTGTCTGAAATAGACAGAGGGCTTTATGATTAAAATTTCGCCATTAAACTTTTTACTTTATTAACAAAAGCTTCTCTATTAACATCGGTAACAATATAGGCATTATGCTCCATTTGTTTGTCACTATATAGGTCTGTAACTGTTTTACCTGCAGTTAATTGGCCCTTTGTTTCAACACGTATACCAACGTGATGGGTTTCGAAAATACTATCATCGGCAGCGTACAAAACAGCCGCAGGATCATGCATAGCAACACCTGTAAAGCCCCATTCTAAGTATTTCTTCAATCCACCCTGCATTACATCTCGGAAGAGTTTCCCTTGGAATGAGCCTAAAGCACCGATTTCATCCAGTTCTTCTGGTGTCAAATAAGCCTTCAGCGTAACGTCTAAGCCACACATATATACAGGGACGCCACAGCAGAACATCATGTCAGCGGATTCGGGATCTACGTAGATGTTGAATTCAGCGGAAGGGGTAACATTACCACCGATTGCAGCACCACCCATAATGACAATACGTTTAATATATTTTGGTAAATCGTTATATTTAGATAAAGCAATACCAATGTTGGTCATAGGGCCAACGGCAATAATAACTAACTCACCGTTAGATTCTTTTGCAATGCGATAAATTGCATCCCAAGCCTTCTCCTCACCAATTTCCGTATTCGTCATTTCATGGGGATATTCTACCCCACCGAAGCCATCATTACCATGAACTTCTTCAGCAGTTACAAGCTGGCGGAACATAGGACGATCAGCACCCTTGTAAATGGGGATATCCTTGCCCATTGCATGTCTCACCTTTATGGCGTTTGCTGTTGTAATATCTACACCAACGTTACCTGCAACAGTTGTAATTGCACGGATATCCAATTCTTCCATGCGGCTTGCCAATAATAATGCCGCTGTATCGTCAACACCAGGATCACAGTCGATAATTACTGGAAAACGGTTCATTTCGCCACCTCCCCATAAACACTAATTGCTTCAACCAAAAGATCTACAAAGGCCTGTCTGTCAATTCCCATCAAAACCTTTGCATTTGGCGCCTTGCCGGATATGTTATAAAAATCTGCAATGGTCGCCCCTTTACAGAAATCGCCCGTAGTTTCAACTTCAACAAACAAGTCTTTGGATTCCATGATTTCTGGTTTAATGAGGGCTGCAACAGCCACTGCATCGTGAACAGGTGCACCTTCATAGCCCAGGCCTCTATGGAACTGATAGAAAAACTCTAACCAATCAGCTACAATTACCGCAACATGATTACCCAATGCACGAATTCTTTCGAAATCTTCGGGGAAAATCATGGCTTTTTCTGTTACATCTAAACCTGCCATGATAATAGGAATTCCAGACTTAAATACAACATCTGCTGCTTCGGGGTCAACTAAGATATTAAATTCCGCCGCTGGAGTCCAGTTACCAAACTGTACGCCACCACCCATTAAGGAAATCTGTTTGATATTTTCCTTCAATTCGGGATGTGCTAACAGCAACGCCGCAATATTTGTTAATGGACCTGTAGGTACTAGGGTAATGGGCTCATGGCTTTCACGAATTACCTTTTCCATTAGTGTAACTGCATCCATATCTACAACGTCAAAATCTGGCTCAGGCAAGTCAGGGCCATCTAAACCGGATTCTCCATGTACCGTTGGTGCAATAATCGCATCTGAAATCAAAGGACGCACCCTACCCTTAGCAGTAGGAACGTGCAAATCGATTAATGTACAAATACGAAGTGTATTGTATGTTGTTTTTTCAATGGTTTGATTGCCACAGCAAGTTGTAACTGCACGAATATCAAGAGCAGGGCTTCCATTTGCCAATACCCAAGCAATGGCATCATCGTGCCCCGGATCACCGTCTAAAATAATAGGAATCCTTTTCATTTTAACCCTCCATTTATCTTTTAAAGAAAAGTTGGCAGGTTAAAAACCTTCCAACTTTCCAGGTCTATATATTTTATTTATCGTTATCTTTAAAACGTTTGACTTTCTTAAGGGTACTCATTGCATAAATTACCAGACCGATAATTGTAACTGCATAAGGAATGGATGCTACCAAGTAGGATGAAAACCCTTGCATACCTTCCATTTTATTCCCCAAAGCACTTGCAAAGCCGAATAACAAGGATGACAGCATTGCCCCCACTGGCTCACCTTGGCCCATCGCTTGCGCTGCCAAAGCGATGAAACCACGGCCTGCAACAATACCGATATTCCAGCTCTGGGAATAGTACATGGACATATATGCACCACCCAAACCTGCTAATGCACCGGAGATTGCCAAGGCAACATACTGTGTTCTTAAAACACTAACGCCAACGCTATCTGCAGCATGGGAATTTTCACCAACGGCACGAATTCTAAGACCCATTGCTGTTTTGTACAACATAATCCAAACCAGAATAACCAAAAGGAATGCTACGTAGGTTAATATGGAGTGGCCTGAGAAAATCTGGCCAATAACAGGGATATTCTGAATGATTGGAATATCAACCTTTGGTGTTAACATATTGGGGGTAGTAAGGCTTGCTGTATTACCCTTTAATCCTGTAAATAGGTAAAGGAGGAATACTGTGCCACCGCCACCTAAAAGGTTGACGGCAATACCAGCTAAAATGATGTCTGTTTTTAGTTTAAGGGCGAAGATTGCCATAATCATAGCAACCAGTATACCAATCGCTGTCGCCCCAATAACACCGATAATCCAGCTGTTTGTCCAGTATGCAAAAAGCACACCGAACAATGCAGAAATCATCATAGTACCTTCCAAACCGATATTAACAACACCGGCTTTTTCAGCTACAACCGCCGCTAAAGCTGCGAATAAAATTGGGGATGTGATACGAATGATAGAATAGCCAAAACTAGCTGAGAATATCATGTCAATTAACTGTTCAAACATTACGCATTACCCCCTTCTCCAGCAGTTGCCAGTTCTTTTTTCTGCATCTCTTCTTTTGCATCCTTAACAACGATTTTTTGACGTGTACCAGATAAGAAGTGTTCAGCTGCGAAGAACAAGAAGATAACAGCCTGAATAATATCTATCATTTCTGCGGGAACCCCAGCGTAAATAGACATTAATTCGCAACCTCTATTCAAATAAGAAATAAACAAAGCCGCAAGTGGAATCATAACGGGGTTATTCTTTGCTAAGATTGCAACGGTAATACCTGTCCAGCCATAACCAGGCAAATCCTTCCAAAGGAAGGTGTTATACCTGCCCAACATTTCGATAGCACCGCCCATACCTGCAAGCATACCACCGATAACTTGAGAAAGAATGATAATTCCGCCAACTTTCATACCGGAGTATTTAGAGAAGGATTCATTAATACCAATCATACGGATGGAATAACCCCAACGGGTACGATACATAAAGAATGCTACTAAAATTGTTGCGATGATAGCGGCAACAAAGCCCCAAGCCAACTCAGTATTGGGAACCATTTTGGGAATTAGAGCAGTTTCCAGGAATGGGTAAGTTTGCGTTGCGCCCTTACTTCTATCGGGGAATACATTATTTAAGAAGTGAAGGATTGTAAACATGATAACGTAGTTCATCATCAAGGAGCAAACCATTTCACTTGCTTTAAGCTTTACTTTTATAACTGCAGGAACAATCATAACCAAACCACCAACGATTGTACCTGCCAAAATAGCAACCAAAGCATGAACTCCAGTAGCCATGGGAAGGTAAATCGCAATGAGAGCAGCGATAAAGCCACCTAACATAACGGCACCTTCGCCCCCTAAGTTGAATTGGTTGGCAGAGAACATAACGCAAACTGCTAAACCGGTAAAAATAATCGGTGTCATACGGGCCAAAATTGTAAAGATAGACTTTACATTTAGTGCACCGTTACTAATAATAGGTCTAATGAGTAAACACTCTAAAGCTTTTCCGGGGTCATCTGCACAAATTACAATCAGAATAAAGGCTACAAGAATTGCAATGGCGATGGCAATGAATCCACGGAAAATTTCGAACATATTTTGACGCTTATTCTCCATGTAAAACCCCCCTTATCTCTTCATCACTTTGCTGTTTCAATCCTAACATATATTCACCCATAATGGTGTCGTTTAAAACAGAAGTATCTTCAAAGTAAGCGGCGATTCTACCGTTATTCATAATAATTAAGCTATCAGAAAGTTCCATTACCTCATTCAGGTCTGCAGAAACTAAGAGAACCGCAGCACCTTCACGGCTAAGCTGAACGAGTTTTTTATGAATAAATTCAATGGCACTCACGTCAATACCACGGGTAGGCTGATCGGCAATAATCAAAATTGGATCACTGGAAAACTCTCTGGCAACAACAACCTTTTGAATGTTACCGCCGGAAAGCATTCCAACTTGCTGTTTCCGTGATTTACAAAGAACATTATAGTCTTTAATGAGCTGATCACTATCTTCGTGCATTGCCTTTAAGTTGAACAAAGGCCCGTTATTATATTTCTTGTTTGCGGCACGATCACTCATTAAGTTTTCTTCGATTGTCCCTGCACCAGCAATACCAAAGGTCATTCTATCTTCAGGAATTAATGATACTCCCATGTCACGAATTTCTCTTTGAGGACGTCCTAAAACATTTTTGCCGTTAACCTTCGCAGAACCGTTGTCTGGCACGTTTAAATTGAAAAGCATTTCAACCAATTCACGCTGACCATTCCCTTCAACACCAGCGATGCCTAAAATTTCACCTTTGCGTACATCAAAAGAAATCTTATCTAACATTTTCTTGTTCCATTCATTGGTGTATTCTAAGTCTCGCACTCTGAGAACAACATCAGTAGGTTGAGCTTGTTCTTTTTCAACAGAAAGAACCACATCACGTCCTACCATCAAATGAGAAATTTCCTCTTTAGAAATTTCCGCAGTTTCATGTACACCCATAAACTTACCACCACGCAAGATTGTAAGTCTATCAGTAATTTGCTTGATTTCATTGAGTTTATGAGAAATAAAGATCAAGGTGTACCCCTGTTCTTTAAGATGAATTAACTCTTTAAACAATTCCTCTGTTTCTTGGGTTGTAAGTACTGCAGTTGGTTCATCCAAAATAAGGATTCTAGCACCACGTACCAAAGCTTTTAAAATTTCAACTTTTTGTTTCATGCCAACAGGAATATCTCTCACTTTTGCATGAGGATCAACATAAAGGTTATACTTTTTTGAATATTCTTCTGTAATTTCCACGGCTTTTTTGTAGTTGATAAACAGCTTATTCCCTTGCTTGGGCTCCATACCCAATACCATATTTTCGGCAACAGTTAAGCTAGGTACCAGCATAAAATGCTGATGAACCATACCAATTCCTTTAGAAATGGCAATTGTTGGCGATGAAAGTGAAACTTTTTCTCCATTAATTATGATTTCACCTTCCGTCGGTTGCTCCAATCCGAAAAGCATCTTCATTAATGTAGATTTGCCGGCACCGTTTTCACCCATAAGCGCATGAATTTCACCACGCTTTACATTGAAGTCGACCCCTTGGTTTGCGGCAATGCCGTTTGGATAAACTTTGGTGATTCCCTTCATTTGAACAACTAGATCGTTGTCAGACATTATCGGTTCCCCTCCTCTTTTGCATTACTTTTATTGTTAGGTAGAAAGTCCATTACCTTGTATAGTTTTCCATGCACCTTCAAAAAAATCCTCCATATAAAAATATAATTTCACAAAGAACTTTTTTCAAAATGCATTCTTATACAATCATAGAGACTGTAACAACTTTCAAAAAATCCCTATTCATCGACATTTTAAAGTTTGAGAAATTTACAAGGTTAAAAGGGGAGCATGAAAGCTCCCCTTACCTTAAATCAGCTTAAAACACAATAATGAAATTCATCAAGGTTTTACAGCTTCTCTTAAATCCTGAACTTCATTTGTTTCGTTACCAACTGCGGTAGGAACTACAACGTCACCATTGGAAACAGCTTCGATTGCAGCAGTTACTTTTTCTTTAACAGCTTCAGGTGTTTTGCTGTCGAAGTTTTTATCTGTAACGATACCAATGCCGCCTTCTTTCATTCCCAATAAAGTTTGTTTTCCGAAGTGTTCTCTGCCAGCATCCCATTCATCGAAGAACCAGATAAGGGAATTACCTACATTTTTCAAACCGGATGTTAATGTGATTTCTGCCATTTCAGGGGAGAATGTCAATTCCTGATCGGAGTCAACGCCGATGAAATAAGCCTTACCTGTTTCAAGAGCAGCTTCAGCAGCACCGTTACCAGAGTTACCAGCTACACCCCAGATAATGTCACAATTCTTATCGTTAATCATGGATTCAGCTAATTCTTTTGCTTTTGCGGGGTCAACATAGCTATTTACATATCTTGTATCAACTTTAATATCAGGGTTGGATTCCTGCGCACCCAAGATAAAGCCATACAAGAAGTCGTTGATTACGGGGCTGTCTACACCACCAACAAAACCAACAACAGCATCTTCGTTGATACCTTCAAGGCTTGTTTCCGTTGTCATAGCACCTGCGTAAACACCAACCAAGTAACCTAAGTCATTCTGAGCATAGCTCAAGTTTGCAACGTTAGGTAAAATGTGTGTTGTGTCATCGTAGATGAGGTACTTCTGATCAGGATACTGTTCCGCAACATTCTTTAAATAATCTGGCATCTGGTATGTACCACATACAATCAGATCATATTCGCCGGAAGCGGAAACTTCTTCAACATAACCCTGCCATTTAGACTCGTCTTCTGTTGTACCACCCATTTCAATGGTTGTGTACTCAATTCTGCCGTCAGCTTTCAACTGTGCCAACCCAGCTTCAGCGGAGTCAAAGAAGGACTTGTCCCCCAAGTTACCGTTTACTAAGTTACATACTTTGTAAACCTTTGTTTCGCCCTCTGTTGCAGCACCGTTGTCTGTTTCTTTGTTTGCATCGTTACCGCCGCCACAACCAGCAAGCATAGATACTGCCAGTGCAGAAGCAAGAAGCATGGAAAGCAATTTTTTCATAGTCTTTCTCCCTTTCTGTTTTTGCATATTTTTTTGACTACAATTTACAAATGCCCGTAAAAATACTAGCTTTTGTACAAGAATATTTTACCTCGGATGCTCAATTTTGTCAATAAACTAGCCATCTTTGGTTGTTAAGTTGTAAGAATTGTTTGTTATTTTACGACAAACGTCTCAATTTTATACGATTCTTATATAAGAAAACAACAATGGAACTGACTGATTGTGATAGATGATGTATTTTTTTACCCAAAATATTATAACAAAAAAACCGCTTTTGCTGGAGATAGCAAGGTTTATCGAGGTTTTTTTTACGAATTATGGTGTTGATAGGTGGGTACGAAATTGTCCCGCCTTTTGTATACTTTTAACAAAAAAATAAGACTCCATGAAAAAATCATAGAGTCTTGAAATCATTTTTATTCTCCACGACGGAATAGACCTTTTTTCTTTGCAGGTGCTTCTACCTGAGGAGGCGCTTCGTTAGATAAGTTTGGTTCTCTTTTTGCAAAAACTTCGCTTTTAACTACTGGAACACGAACACCCTTGTTCATACCAAATTCAATGATAAAGCATTCGTAAGTAACATCAACAACTTTTCCGAACAAGCCGCTGTTTGTTACAATAGAGTCACCGACAGCAATTGCGTTTCTCATTTCTGCCATCTTTCTTTCTCTTTTCTGATTTGGTCTTACAGAAAGAAAATACATAACAACAATAAGAAGTACACAGTAAAGCACAATTAACATAACGGGGTTACTAGCAGCAAGTGATCCGAAAATATTTCCACCGGCTGCAGGTGCAGCAGCATCCCCACTACTAGGCAAAACTGTGGTACTTACTTCCAATAAAAAAGGTATGAATGGCATTAGTATCTCTCCTAACATATTTTTCTTTTAGCTTTTTAGAGCAAACATGTTTGCTTTAAGCTCTTAATAGGTAACGTGATAATTATATATAACTTTCAAATTGACGTCAAGGAATTATTTTCCTTGAGCTCTTTGAAAACCTTCTAACTTTGCTTTTTTGTATTCAGGGAATCGATCCTCATCCAAAGCCAGTCGAATTTCTTCCATCATTGTATTAAAGAAATGAAGGTTGTGCATTACGCATAAACGCATTGCCAACATCTCTTTTGCTTTGAAAAGATGACGGATATAGGCCCTTGTATACCTGCGACAAACGGGACAATCACAAGTTTCATCAATAGGTTTGTCGTCTAACTCAAATTTAGCATTGAAAAGGTTAAGCTTACCGCTGTTTGTGTAAACATGAGCGTGGCGGCCGTTTCTTGCTGGTAAGACACAGTCAAAGAAGTCAATGCCCCTTTCCACCGACTCCAAGATGTTTTCGGGAGTGCCTACACCCATTAGATAAGTTGGTTTATTTTGAGGCAGATAAGGAACTACTTCTTCTAGGACATGGTACATTTCAGCGTGGCTTTCTCCAACTGCAAGGCCCCCTACTGCATAGCCGTCCAAGTCCAATTCAGAAATCCGTTTGGCGTGTTCAATACGAATATCGGGATAAATAGCACCTTGGTTAATACCGAATAACATTTGTTTTTTGTTAATGGTGTCCTCCAAGCTATTTAACCGTGTCAATTCTTTTTTGCAACGCTCCAACCAACGTGTGGTACGAGCAACAGATGCCTCAACATAAGGTCGTTCAGCAGGAATGCCAATACACTCGTCAAAAGCCATAGCAATGGTAGAGGCCAGGTTAGATTGAATTTGCATACTTTCTTCTGGACCCATAAAAATTTTCCGACCATCAATATGAGAGCTAAAATGCACGCCTTCTTCGGTGATTTTTCTAAGGGATGTGAGAGAAAACACCTGAAAGCCACCGGAATCCGTTAAAATGGGCTTGTCCCAAACCATGAACTTATGAAGTCCACCTAGCTGTTTAATTATTTTATCTCCGGGGCGTAAATGTAAGTGATACGTGTTAGAAAGCTCAACTTGACACTTTAACTGTTCCAAATCCTCTGTTGAAAGTGCGCCTTTGATGGCAGCCAAGGTGCCTACGTTCATAAATACAGGGGTCTGAATCACGCCGTGAGGTGTATGAAACTCACCTCTTTTCGCCCTTCCGCAAGTTTTTAATAGTTTATACATAACTCTCCTCGTTTCTTTATTTTCATACGTAAACAATATAATAACGTTTTTCCAATTTTTAATCAAGAGATTTTGTTTTTTTCTAACAAATATACAAGGATTTCCTTTAGTTTTTGGCATTTTCATGATATAATGTGGAAACTGCACTGGGAAAAACAGGTCTTTTGAATCGTAAATTTTAATACAGTTATTTGCACATTTAAATGGAAATTCGAAGGGTTTTTATATTTATTTAGACTGATTATTGCCTAGAATACAAAGAGAGAAACAGGAAATTCTTTTTTTTGTGCAATGTATGCCTAGTTTTCCCCTATTTATGGTATAATACTGAAAAAAATGAACGGAGTTAGAATAATGAGTATACATTTAATTGCCAGTACAACCTTTGGGCTAGAATCTGTTGTAAAACGTGAATGTCAAGCCCTTGGATTTGAAAATATCAAAACTTCCGATGGCAAGGTTGAATTTACAGGGAAGGAAGAGGATATTGTAAAGGCAAACCTTTGGTTACGTTGTGCCGGACGAGTATGGGTAAAAATGGGTAATTTTACTGCGGTTACCTTTACGGAGCTATTTGACCAAACAAAGGCATTGCCTTGGGGAGATTGGATTCCTGAGGATGGAAAATTTACCGTTGTGGGAAAATCAGTAAAGTCCACCCTATTTAGTGTACCTGATTGTCAGGCCATTGTAAAAAAGGCTGTTGTTGAAAAACTGAAAGAAAAATATGAGACCGATTGGTTTGATGAAACAGGGGCATCCTACACCATTCAGGTGGGGATTTTAAAAGATGTTGTAACCCTTGCCATCGACACCAGTGGTTCTGGCTTGCATATGAGAGGATACCGTGCCAATGCTTTAGACGCACCATTAAAAGAATCCATCGCCTCTGCCATGGTTCAGCTTAGCTATTGGCGAAAAGAAAGAATTCTTTTAGATCCATTCTGTGGTTCAGGGACGATTCCCATTGAAGCAGCTATGATTGCAAGAAATATTGCCCCAGGCTTACAAAGAAAATTCGCCTGTGAAGAATGGGGCCGTATTGGAAAAGAACGTTGGAAAAAAGCAAGAGCTGAGGCTTATCAAGCCATTGACTACGATGTAATGCCGGAGATTTATGGAAGTGACATTGACCCTGATGCCATTGCCCTAGCCAAAGAAAACGCTGAAAAGGCTGGCGTAGATGACTGCATTACCTTTGAAGTAAAACCATCTCAGAATGTTGCTTTGCCTGGAAAATATGGTGTGGTTATTACCAACCCACCCTATGGTGAGCGTATTGGTGAGTTAAAGGAAGTTGAAGAAATGTATCGTGCCCTAGGGGTAACTATGAAAGCCGATCATACATGGTCAACCTACCTAATCACCTCAATGGAGTATTTTGAAACACTGTTTGGCCGAAAAGCGGACAAGAAAAGAAAATTGTTTAATGGCCGTATCAAGACGGATTATTATCAATTCGAAGGCCCAAGGCCGCCTCGTTCCTAATAAAAACTGCATTGCCAGAATTTTTGGCAATGCAGTTTTTTCTTTAAGATTATGTTATTCTAAATAAAAATATAGTTATTTTGTAATAGAAAAACCCTTCACTTAGGAAGGGTTTAAATTATGAATAAAATAATTGCTTAACATAAAACAGCAGCCAACTCTTCAACAGCTACTGCTTCGTCGCTACCATCGGCAATGATTGTTGCCGTTTGACCTTCTCTCATGTTTAACGCAATGGTGCCCATGATACTTTTTGCGTTTATTTTTCTTTCGTCTACACTTACTTGGATTTCAGAGTTAAACTTACTTGCTGTCTGCACAAAATAAGCTGCCTGTCTTGCATCTAAAGATGTTTTGATTGTCACTGTTCTCTGTGTCATTTTTCTTCACCCTTACCCTCTCTGAGCGTTTCTGCTAAGTTGCTGATTTTCCGCAGTCTGTGATTTACACCGGATTTTCCAACCGGTTCTGCTAAATAAGTTCCTAATTCTTTTAGGCTGGTATCTGGATATTCCAATCGTAGTCTTGCAACCTCCTCTAACTGCCTTGGAAGTTTCTCAAGGCCAATGGATTGTTGGATATATGTAATATCTTCCAACTGTTTGACTGCTGCCAACACCACTTTATTGAGGTTTGCCGTTTCGCAATTTACTTTTCTGTTAATATCATTTCGCATTTCTTTCACAATGCGAACGTTTTCCAGATTCATTAATGCGATATGGGCACCCATAATATTAAGCAAATCTACAATCTGCTCGCCTTCTTTTAGGTACACAACAAAATGGTCTTTGCGTGCCACCACTTTTGAGTCAAGACCAAAGGTATTTACCAGATCCCGAAGTTGTGTGGCAAGTTCAATCGTTGCCAACACAAACTCTAAATGATAGTTTTTTTCAGGGTTATTTACCGAGCCAACGGAAATAAAAGCCCCACGAATGTACGCACGACGACAACAGATACTGCTGACGACCGTGGGATACATCTTATTGTGAATGATTGGCGCACCATTTTCGGTCAACCAGATACCAGTTGCTCTTAGCAACCGTTCGACTTGGTCAGCATCTTTTATTAAAAGAACATACACCTTCGACTTACGTTTTTTTCCACCAGACTTGATAAATATTTCACTGTTAATATTAAAAGTATTTTTCAATAATGTAAAGCATTTTTTCGCGACGAGATAATTTTCAGTTTGGATTTTTAAACAAAAATGGTCTTTAAAAAATGCAATCTGTCCACAAATATTTACAAATGCAGATAGTTCAGCAATGTCGCAGTGTCTCCCATTCCCAAAATGTTCGAACAACTCATGCTTTACCTTAGATGAAAATGACAAATTTGCACCTCCTCTCGTGTTTGTATAAACCTTGTAAAATATTGGTTATTTTTTATGGCGAGCATCTTTTTCCATGTCATTATGCTTTAACAAAAGGGTATGCTTGTCTTTGTCTAAAGCGTTATATAAAGCGTTGGCTAAGGTAACAGAACGATGCTTACCGCCTGTACAACCAATGCTGATTACAAGGCTATTTTTTCCTTCTTTTACGTAAAGGGGTAATAAAAAGTCTACCATTTCAACCAATTTTATTAAAAAGTCTTTACTTTCACGAAATGACATAACATATTCGCTTACAGGTGGATCATTCCCAGTTAACTCTTTTAATTCTTGTATATAAAAGGGATTTGGTAAGAAGCGAACATCAAAAACCAAGTCGCTATCAACAGGAATACCGTACTTAAAGCCAAAGGAACACACAGTAACCACAAGACTTTCAAAGTGCTGATTTTCAACAAAAATGCGGTTGATTTGGGCCTTTAACTCTCTAGTAAGTACGTTCGTGGTATCCAAAATATAGGTTGCACGACTTTTCACTTCTTTTAAAATTTCCCTTTCCTGATGGATTCCATCTTCGATAGAGCCCTTTCTGGAAAGAGGGTGACTACGACGTGTCTCTTTATAACGCTTAATGAGGGCGTTATCAGAGGCATCCAGAAAAATAATTTCGTACTGATACCCTTTTTCTTCTAAGGTAAATAAAACATGAAACAAGTCGTTAAACAGTTTTCCACCTCGGATATCTACCCCCATGGCAACACGCTCAATCTCCCCTTCTTGTTCATAACAAAGTTCGGCAAACTTTGGTATCAACGCAGGTGGCAAGTTATCCACGCAGAAAAAATTAATATCTTCTAAAAATTTCAGAACAGATGACTTTCCTGCCCCAGACATGCCCGTAACAATAACAAATCTCATAGGAAATCTTCTCCTTCGTAGTGCCGCTTATAATTCCCCAACAATCTTTACTTCTGTTTCCAATGGAACGCCGAATTTTTCTAATACTGTTTTCTGGCAAAAAGCAATTAAATCTAAAATATCTTGGGTGGTTGCTTTTCCAGTATTGATGACAAATCCTGCATGCTTTTCAGACACCTGAGCACCGCCAATGGATTTACCTTTTAACCCAGCATCTTGAATCAACTTACCTGCAAAATAGCCTTCTGGGCGTTTAAAGGTACTTCCGGCACTGGGGTATTGCAAAGGCTGTTTCTCTCTTCTTTGTTCGCCCAGCTCTGCCATTCTTGCCTTTATGGCGTCTTGGCTGCCATGTTGTAACTTAAGGGTAGCCTTTAATAAAATGTAGCCTTCCTTCGGCAAAATGCTATGACGATACGAAAGGTCTAAGTCTTCTACAAGAATGGTTTTTTGCTGAAAATCCTTTGTTAGTACCTCAACAGAAACCAAAACATCTTTCATTTCCCCGCCGTAAGCCCCAGCGTTCATGGTGATTGCCCCGCCTAGGGTACCTGGAATGCCAGATGCAAATTCCAGTCCGCTTAAAGCATGCTCCCCAGCCTTAGCCGCTAACGCTGCTAAAAGAATGCCCCCCTCAGCGTGAATATATTCTCCATCCATGCTAATTTTTGCCATTCGGCCTCCAATTTGAATCACAGCACCACGGATTCCCTTATCACTTACCAAAAGGTTGCTGCCATTGCCGATTACCAAAAACGGAATTTCATAGTTTTGCAGAATATGAATGCTTTCTTTTACATCCTCCACGCAATGGGGCATAATAAAAATATCTGCAGGACCCCCTGTGCGAAAAGTGGTATGCCCGCTCATTGGTTCCTTGGTTAAAACAGCGCCCTTACCTAGCTTTTGTTGCAATGCTTCTACTACTGAATCCATATAGTCACCTTCCTATTTTGTCTCAGTATGGTTGTTTTGCAAAATTCTCTGTTCAAAATCTTTTGCTGTATTATTCCCCATTTTCTTTTGACGATTACTAATTGCCGCTGATTCACAAATTACAGCAACATTCCTGCCTGGACGAATGGGAATGGTATTACAAAGTACTTTATTCCCTAAAATTTCTATATATTCCTCGCTTAAGCCTAAACGATCGTAGGAGCATTTATTCCCATCCCAAATTTCAAGTTTTATGACAAGGTCAATGGACTTTATTTGCTTTACCGCACCAATACCGAATAATTCTTTTACGTTGATAATACCGATGCCTCGTAGTTCGATTAAGTACCTTATCAGCTCTGGGCAAGTGCCTACAAGGGTTTGATCCGCAATTTTTTTGATTTCTACGGCATCATCAGCAATCAAACGATGACCTCTTTTGATTAATTCCAAGGCAGTTTCGCTTTTGCCAATACCGCTGGCCCCTGTAATCAAAACACCTTCGCCGTAAATATCCACCAAGACCCCGTGCATCATCACACGGTCCGCCAACTCTCCCCTTAACCACATAATCATTTCAGCGGCAAAGTCCGTGGTGGTTTTCGTGGTTCTAAAGATGGGTATTTCGTACTTTCTTCCATAGTGAAGCATTTCGGGAAAAACTTCTAAACTTTTGCAAATTACAATGCATGGTATATGGTATTCAAACAAATGGCAAATGGCCTCATCTCTGGCATGGGCATCCAGTGTTTGCAGGTAGCTATGCTCAACCCTACCGATAATTTGCAATCTATCATTATCAAACCGATGGTAGAAACCTGTTAGCTGTAATGCAGGGCGGTTTATTTCTTTACGGGTAACCACCCTATTCGTAATATCTACCTCTGGTAAAACGATCTCTAATTGAAATTCTTCTACAATTTTTGTTAATTTTGCGCTATACATGAAAACCTCCTAACATGCCGAGCTTGTTCTTACTGTTATCATAACTGATAACGGTTAATTTTGCAATTCATCCTGATGGAAAAAGGCGTAAACCTGTTCAGCCGAAGGTATATTCATTTCCGTTACTTCCAGAAGGTCTGCTACCTCTGCTTTTGCAATATCTTCAACTGAGCCAAAATGGCGCATTAAAGCCTTTCTACGAACGGTACCAACGCCTTTAATATCATCTAAAATGGAGCGCAGACCTTTTTCTTGGCGTAGTTTTCGATGATAAGTAATGGCAAAACGGTGTACTTCATCTTGAATTCGTGTCAATAATTTAAAGCCCTCAGATGAGAAAGGTATTTTTATTTCTTCCCCGCCGAACAATAGTCCACGGGTGCGATGTTTATCGTCCTTTATCATACCGCATACAGGGATATTCATTCCGAAAGACATCAAAACCTCTTCGGCAGCACTCACTTGAATTTTTCCACCGTCCATAAAAATCAAATCAGGCAGACGGGTAAAACTGCTTGTTTTTCCCTCAGCTTTTTCCTTTAAGGCATGATTCAGTCTACGGGTAATAACCTCTTTCATAGAAGCGTAGTCGTTGGCACCAACCACAGTTTTAATTCGGAATTTCCGATAATCGCTGTTTTTAGACTTGCCATCCTCGAACACAACCATAGAACCTACGGATTCAAAACCTTGGGTGTTAGAAATATCATAAGCTTCTACCCTTCGTACAGACTGCATAAGGCCTAGCGCTTGGCGCAGTTCCTCCATGGCACCCTTTGTACGTTGTTCTTCCCTACGCATTTTTTCGCCAAATTGTTCGAAAATTAGCATGGCGTTTTTATGGGCAAGCTCTACCAATTTTTCTTTTTCCCCTTTGATGGGAACGGTGAAAAGTACCTTTGTCCCCTTTTTTTCACTGAGGTACTCTATCAAAAGTTCCTTTTCCCTTATCACCAAGTCCTCTTGTAGAATTATTTCCTTGGGAATATAGGCAGTACCTGTATAAAACTGCTGCACAAAGGCTGTCAATATCTCACTGCGGCTTTGCTCCTCTGGAGCAGACATGGTGAAGTTTTCTCTCCCAGTCATTTTTCCCTCACGGATAAAGAACACCTGCACCAAACATTCGTGAAATGCCCGAACCATGGCTATAACATCGGCGTCGCCCACAGATATATTCGCCATTTTTTGTTTTTGGGCAATGCTTTGTACCGCTCGAAGCTTGTCCCTTAGCCCAGCAGCTTTTTCGAACTCCATATTTTCTGCGGCTTCAGCCATTTCGGCTTCCATTTTCTTTCGAATCCCCTCATGCTTTCCTTCTAGAAAATCCATGGCATCTTTGATATATTCTTTGTATTCTTCCGAAGAGATTGCACCACTACATGGAGCAAGACACTGTCCTATATGATGGTTTAAACAAGGCCTTTCCTTGCCGATTTCTTTGGGCAGATTTTTTTTGCATTTACGGATGGGAAAAAGTTTATGAAGGGTTTCCACTGTTTCCTTTACTGCCAAGGCATCTGTATAGGGGCCGTAATATTTGGCTTTATCTTTGTCCATTCGTCGTGTAACAAAAATGCGGGGAAAATCCTCTTGGATGGTAACTTTGATATAAGGATAAGATTTATCATCTTTCAGCATGATATTGTAAAAAGGTTCATACTGCTTAATCAAATTACACTCCAAAATGAGAGCTTCCAGTTCCGAATCGGTAACAATATATTCAAATTCCACAATTTGAGGAACCATTGCACGGGTTTTTGCTGTTTGATTTTTACTGCTTTGAAAGTATTGACGAACTCTATTTCTTAAATTGATTGCTTTCCCCACATAAATAATTTGCCCCTTGTCGTCTTTCATGAGGTAAACGCCAGGTTTTTGGGGCAATTTCTTTAATTCTTCGGCAATGTCAAACATATTCTCACCTTCTTTTTTTGCATTGTTATATTTTGTGTGGACAGTTGTTTATAATTAACCGTTTATGTAAAGTTAAATGCTAAAAAGAGAAGCCTATAAAGGGGATTCATCATAAAAGCAACATTTTCATGACACACGGGTCATTTATCTCACGTAGGTATGGGTTATAAATTTCTATACGCAAGACTTGTTAAGTCCATAATATTCCCAATATAAGAGCTTCTCTTTTCCTAATTTTATATCATACGAAATCTTCGTAAAATTCCAACAATTTTAGTACCCATTGGCAGACTGTTTAAATCTTCTTCTGTAATACCACCAATCAATAACATTACCATACCATATATTGCCATGGCGAACAAGATAGAAAGTAGCGTTGCCACAGTATTGCTGGGATAAATCATATGAATAACATGGTATACTGCCAAAGCAGCTACCCCCATGGCTGTGGCCCCAACCATAGGCTTAAACAATGTACCCATCATATCAAATTTGGTTTTCGTGAGTCTTGATAGCATAACTACGTCAAAAACTGCCGCCACCAAGTAACATGCCGTTGTTGATAAAACGGCTCCCAAAACATTTAATTCAGGAATACCGATTAAAACATAGTTTAAAATTACTTTTGTAATTGCACCTAAAATCGCCCCAACTACAGGAACTTTAATATGCCCGATTCCTTGCAAAATGCCCGTTGCCGTTTGACATAACGCCAAAAACAAAATGGATACTGCACCCACTGTCAGCAAAGCACCACCATCAGAAGCCGATGGGAAAAGCATACGGATAATAGGGCCGCCCAAAACACCAATGCCCACCGCCGCCGGAACGGAAATAATCATAGAGATACGGAAAGTTAAGTTGGTCTTTCTGCGTACCTGCTTATAGTCATTTAGCTTTGCAGAGGCAGCAATACTTGGCAGTGCCGCTGTGGCCAAAGCTGTAGAGATAGAAACAGGCAAAGTTGTTAGAGTAACATACTTTCCGGAAAGTTGTCCGTACAAGTCTACCGCTTTCAAATGAGAAAAACCCGTGTTCTCTAAAATCCTTGTAACCATGTTCATATCAATTAAGTTTGTAATACTAAAAACCGCCGTACCGGCAATAATGGGCCATGCCGTTTTCAAAAGTTGTTTTGCTGTATCCCTGCGGCCTTCTTCGAACGGTTGGTGACATTTTCTTACTTTGTGAACGATGGTTGGTCTAATCAGGAAATAACTAAATATAACAACCAAAAGTCCAGCCAACGCACCAATACCCGTTCCCGCAGTGCCTCCTGCGGCACCCATAGGAATATTTTTCTCCCCCGCACTTACCCCAAAGCTCAGAAATACATAGGCAAGATATACGCTAAAAAAAGCATTAAAAACTTGCTCAACAATTTGGGAGATGGCCGTAGGAACCATGGTATTCATACCTTGGAAGTACCCCCGAAAGGCGGACATTACGGAAACAATAAATATTGTGGGTGAAAGCGTTAGAATGCAATAATAGCTTTCGGGGACATTTCCCCAATTGGCAATCTGTTGGGCAAAAACGCCCATTAAAATTGCGAATACTAAGCCTAGAGAGCCTGAAATAATCAAGGCTCCCTGAAAAACTCTATGGGCATTTCTAAATTGCTTCACTGCAATTCTTTCAGATACCATTTTGGAAATGGCGGCTGGTAAGCCAGCAGAAGAAAGAATTAATAAAAAAGTATAGATATAGTAGCCTGCACTGTAAATACCGTTTCCTTGATCCCCAATCATATTGGTTAAAGGAACACGGTACACAAAGCCTAAAAAGCGTACAAGGATACCAGCCGTCGCTAAAATGGCGGCCTGTTTGACAAAGGAACCTTTTCTTTTTGTTCTTTCTGCCATATCGCACCTCATGCTTCACTGTTCTAATCATTAGTTGCTACGTGCTCTTTGCTTTCTGCGTAAATTATTGTCTAAGATCTTTTTACGCATACGCAAAGTAAGGGGGGTTACTTCTAACAACTCATCCTCACTAATAAATTCCATGCACTGTTCTAGGGACATTTGGATATGTGGTGTAAGACGTAATGAATCGTCAGAACCAGAGGAACGGGTATTTGAAAGCTGTTTCTTTTTACAAACGTTGATATCCATGTCGTCAATACGAGCATTTCTACCAACAATCATTCCTTCATAAACTTTCACGCCTGCACCAATAAACAAATTGCCTCTTTCCTGAGCGTTATATAAACCGTAGGTAATTGCCTCACCACTCTCAAAAGCAACCAAAGAGCCTTGAGAACGAGTGGGAATTTCTCCTTTATAGGGCTGATATTCATCGAAAATCGAATTAAGAATACCATTTCCCTTTGTATCTGTCAAAAATTCGTTACGATATCCAATTAAGCCCCTTGCAGGAATGCTAAACTCCAAACGAGTGTAACCACCCTTTGCTGGATACATATTTGTCATTTCACCTTTTCTGGAACCGAGCTTTTCAATAACGTTACCAACGAATTCTTCGGGTACGTCAATGGTTACCATTTCCATAGGCTCGCATTTTTTTCCGTCAATTTCTTTGAAGAGAACCTCAGGTTTAGAAACTTGGAATTCATAACCTTCACGACGCAGTGTTTCAATCAAAATAGAAAGATGCAATTCCCCTCTACCGGAAACACGCATACAATCCATAGATTCTGTATCTTCAATACGAAGACTTACGTCTGTGTTTAATTCTTTATATAATCTGTCTCTTAGCTGACGGGACGTAACAAATTTACCATCCTGTCCAGCAAAAGGACTGTCGTTTACAGAGAAGTTCATAGACAGCGTAGGCTCGGAAATTTTTACAAAAGGCAAAGCCTCAGGCTTTTCGGGAGAACAGATGGTGTCACCAATCATAATATTTTCGATACCACTTACAGCAACAATATTGCCTGCGCTTGCTTCTTTTACTTCTACCCTTTGAAGCCCTTCAAAAAGGTAAAGCTTTGTAATACGCAATTTCTTTTGATTATTTTCGTTGTGCATATTTAAAACGACAACTTCATCATTGGTATGAATGGTGCCGTTTTCAATTTTGCCAATCCCAATTCGTCCAACGTATTCACTAAAGTCGATGGTAGAAATCAATGCCTGCAAGGGAGCATCTAAGATTCCTTTAGGGCAAGGGATATGGTTGATGATGGCTTCGAATAAAGGCATCATATCCCCTTCTCTTGCAGAAGAGTCAGTGGAAGCATAGCCACTTCTTGCAGAAGCAAAAACAAAAGGAGAATCCAACTGTTGGTCATTTGCATCCAGTTCCATAAAAAGTTCCAATACTTCGTCTACCACTTCGTCAGGACGGGCCTCAGGACGGTCTACTTTGTTTACGCAAACAACAACGGGGTGGTTTAACTCCAATGCTTTGCGTAAAACAAATTTTGTCTGGGGCATAGGGCCTTCAAAGGCATCAACAACTAAAACAACACCATCTACCATTTTCAATACACGCTCCACCTCTCCGCCAAAATCCGCATGGCCGGGGGTATCAATGATATTAATTTTCGTGTCGTTAAAGTTTACAGCTGTGTTTTTAGAAAGAATGGTTATCCCTCTTTCACGTTCAATGTCACCGCTATCCATTACACGTTCCTGTACTACTTGGTTAGAGCGGAAAATACCGCTCTGACGCAATAACTGGTCTACCAGCGTTGTTTTACCATGGTCAACGTGGGCGATGATTGCCACGTTCCTGATATTTTCAATCTTTTGTTTCATAAACAAACTCCAATCATTACTTTATTTAAGCATCGTTATATTTTAGCACAGCCTCGTCCCCTATGCAATTATTCTTTGTCAAAAAAATACTTTTGTCAAAAAATATTTCTGGAAAAAAATCAAGGAAGAAAAGGTTCTATGCATTGTGTTTTATTGTAATAAAATGTACCCCACTAAGAGTTATACCTAGTGGGGTCAACTATATACTTCATTTTGATCGTAAAAGAGGCTCAAAGTATTGCGTTGATAATCATATTCACTTTTTTAGTAGGTTTTTATAAAAAAATCTATTTAGACTTCATAAACATGGTGAATTGAATCATCATCCTAGGTTAAATAAATTAAGGTTGGTGCATCAATAGCCATGGATAAACCTAGAATTGAAATTGAAAACAATCCTAAAAAGATAGCCCTCAACTCAATAAACTTCCTACTAAACAAAAATGTAAGGATTCTTATGAAGTTAACTACATTTAAGATAATAATTATTAAGAGTAAAAACATCTCAAGATAGACGAGTGTACTCTCAACATACTGTTCCTTGGAAATCGTTAATTCATACCTGTGTGCCATGCTGCTAACCAGTAAAGCGATTGCTACACCCACTAAGATTTTGCCAAAAATTGAAGCAACCTGTTTATTTCTTTTGCCACGCATGTACTTACCTCCATATATGTGTAAGTAATTTTATTTCATTTAGAATGATACAAATTATTAGCCTGAATTTTGCAAATGTGGTTTTGTCTGTGCAATTTGTTAAAAGCCATGTTGATTGCTGTTTTAAAACAAAGGTTAGAAAAACAGCAATTATAAGCACAATTTTTGAACGAAAGGAGTGGAATTTAACCCTCTCCATTGTATTTTAATACAGAATATATTCGTTTAAATGCTTTGGAGATAATGGATTTTCACTTTCTTACCATCCCATTCGCCAACTTTAGCCTTTAAATGCACCTTTGTTTTTCCATCTTTTAAATACGCATCCTCTTCATAAAAGTTCAGTGCATGATTATTCACTTGGAAGCAGAAGTCACAATTCTTACAGCTGTCCCAGAAAAGCTGATAACACCTAGCCCCGATACAACTATTTCTAGGTTTTTTAATGATTTTGCATGCGGTATCATTTATGTATATGATTTCACTGGTAATTGCATCACAAACAAACATAGCATCGGAAACATCGTCCAAAAGCTTAAGAGCCTGTTCCTCCAGTTTCTGGTTTACTGGTGCTTTCATACCATCTTCATAAATGACATAGCTCTCATTTTGTTCTTTTTTCGCATTCAAAAGGGCAATATCTGCATGGTTGTATAAATCTTCAAAATTTGTACCATGATCCGGTGAAAAACAAACACCAACGGAGCAAGTTAGCGTAAGGTTTAAGTTGGCATTATCGTAAGCTATGGTATGACATACCTTATCTAGTTTCCGTTCTAGCTCTTGTTTTTCAATTTCGAAGGGGATAAATACAGCGAATAAATCACTATTCATCCTGCTGATGATCGTAGTCTCATTAAAAATACTTACTAGCATCTCTCCTACTGCGCACAGAACTTTATCCCCCACCCCATAGCCTAAAGCCACGTTGATTGACTTGAAATGATCAATATCAATTAGGATAAATACGCCTGCAGAGCCTTGTTGGCTATAAAAATCTTGTATCTGCATTTTCAGTTCGGAACGATTGAGAAGACCTGACAAGAAGTCAACTTCTGCCCGTTTTTTCATTTCAACTATGGCATCGTTGATATTTACTTCTTTTTGGAATTGAACAACCTTCATGCGACATAGTGTGTTTTCCACGGTATTATTCAATGTTTCAATGGCATATGGCTTTAGGATGCAGTCCAAAACGCCAAGGGAAACCGCACTTCCCATTAGCTCTATGGAAGAATGAATGGTAATTACAGGGATGTCATATTGCTTACATAGAGTAACAACATTCGTAATTTGATCCATTGAAATATTTGGGGTCACAGCAAAAATCAGAATCGCAATCTTCGATTTCTCTTTATGAATAAAAGCTTGCGTTTCTTCCGTTGTGCTCATATTTTTTACGTTGTACTTATTTGCGAAAACCTTTTCGAAGGCTTCATATTCTTGAGAATCCCAATCAAAAATCACCATGTTTTTTTTATTTGAGCTCAAACGAGGTCTATCATTGGGTAACTGGCTAATGGTAACAGGTTTATTATTATCAGCGTTGTTTGAGTTCACCCTAAATATCAGTTCCTCAAAGGAATCTAAAGGTAATGGCTTAGAAAAATAATACCCTTGAACCCTTTGACATCCTAAAACCTTTAGTAAATTTACCTGTTCTTCTGTTTCAACGCCTTCGGCCACCACCATTAAGTTCATCCACTTTGCCAGGCTAATGACAAAGCTCATAATACTACGTTTATTTCTTGAGCTATCTTGATTTTGAACAAAACGCATATCCAACTTAATGACATCAATGGGCAGCTCAGATAACATATTAAGAGAGGAATACCCACTGCCAAAATCGTCCATCTCTATCAAAAACCCAAGTTTTTTTAGTCTGCTCACCACTTCTACCATTTGCTCCGAATTTTCTGTGTAGGCAGTTTCCGTTATTTCTAAATAAATATGGCTTGGATTTAATTTGTACTTACCAAGTAAATCCAACAGAATCTTATCAATGTTGGGATTATAGATATCAGCCCGTGACATATTAATAGAAACAGGAACTGGAGCATTCCCCCGATCTATCCAAGAGCGAATCCATTTACATGCTTCCTCCCAAACATAAAGATCCAGTTCAGTGATAAAGCCGTTATTCTCAAAAATTTCAATAAACTCATTAGGAGGAATCATTCCTTTTTCAGGATGAAACCACCTTACCAAGGCTTCTGCACTGCAAATTGCTTCTGTCATCAAATCAAACTTAGGCTGATAAAAAACCACAAACTCCTTATTTGTCAAAGCCGATTTCATGTTAGATAATATGAACTGTTCATGCAGAAGCTTTTGACGAATGGTATCATCATAAAAGGCACAGTAAGTTCCGTATTTTCCTTTAATAGACTCCACTGCCAAGCACGCACGGTCACACATGATATTGGCAGGTAAGGTTCTGTCTTCGATTGCATAGATACCGTATTTGATGACACAGTTTAAACTGGCATTAAGCTTGTTAATATACTCTATGCTTTCTAAGAAGAATTCTTCTTCGTATTCTTCTTGATGGTCAATGATAATTGCAAATACATCTCCGCCAATTCGTCCGCAGATTCCTAAATCCTGCACTTTGTCTTGGAGCATATTAGCGACATACCGAAGGAGAGCGTCTCCTTCTTTGGTTCCATAGAGTTCATTAACAAGTTTAAATCTTTCGATATCAGCACAAATAATATCGTACTTCTTGTCGGGATTGTTATGTAAAATTTCTTCAACCAAACGATAAAAATATTCCTTGGAATATAAACCTGTTAGAGCATCTTTTTGGACTGAACTTATCAGGCATGCCGTTTCTCTTAAATAGATGGTATTTGCTACTCGATGTTTTATGACATCGGGAAGGTAGGGCTTTTGAATAAAATCATGGGCGCCAAGGGACAAAGCATTTACCTCAATATCGATTTCCTCATTTCCAGAAGTAACAATAACAGGAATATTACTTAAAAAAGCATCACTGCGAAGTTCAGCCAACAATTCATACCCATTCATTACGGGCATAACGATATCTAACAGAATTACAGAAATGCTTTTATAGTGGTGGTTTAAAATTTCCAGAGCTTCTTTGCCGTTTTCTGCCTCTATTATGTTGTATTGGCTACATAAAATTTTGGACAGCACTTGCCGATTTTTTTTGTTATCGTCAACAATAAGGATATTTTTAGTTAGAGGCATTTTTGCAGCGTCCTCCTTCGTGAATTTTGAAGAGTTTTTAATGTTATTATTATTTAAAAAATGATAAGTATGGTTATTCAAGCATTTTTGAATCTCTTATGTTTTACTAAAAAAAAATTTCATTTTATTTCCAGTGGAAATTGTTATTAGATTCTATCATTATAAAAGACAAAAGTCAACACGTTACCACTTTACCATAGCATGGGTAGGTGCGATCAAAATATATATTAAATAATTAAAAATATTCATAATTAACCCCTTTTGGCTTACTAAAATTAGCAAATCCCTTAACATTGATTCAGATTCTCGTTAATAAAGAAAGGGTAAAGTATACCCATAGGTTCCTTTTGAATCCTAGGTACACAATTAAGAATTTCCTTATTAAAAAACCCATACCAAAGGTATGGGCTTTTTTTATTACTAAAAAGTAAAATGGTTTTAAGGAAATTACTGCAATAACTGCAGAACGCCCTGAGGCAACTGGTTAGCCTGTGCAAGCATAGCCTGAGAAGCCTGTGTAAGGATGTTATTCTTTGTGAAGTTCATCATTTCTTTTGCCATGTCAACGTCACGGATACGGCTTTCAGCAGCTGTCATATTTTCGGCTGTAACACCCAAGTTGTTGATTGTGTGTTCCAAACGGTTCTGTGCTGCACCAAGGTCACCACGGGTAGAAGATACTTGATTGATTGCAGCTTTAATTTTTGCAACAGCATCCTGAGCACCTGTCTGGTTAGAAATATCAACTGCACCAATTCCCAAAGAGTTGGAATCCATAGCACCAACCTTAACAGTCAACTGGTTAAAGTTATCTGCTGTATCACCAATCTGTAATGTTAAACCTGCCTTTGTTGGGTCAGGAGTTACTGCTTTTGCGGTAGTGTCTAAAGTGCTAGTAGCCTCAATTGAAAGGGAACCTGTGAAAGATGCCTCAAAAGAAGATAATGCAGAAACTTTAGCCTTGTCCGCATCAGCTACAGTACCACCTGCAAGTTTAGTCGCAACTGCATCCTTAACAGCCTGATTGATTTGACTTGCACTATAAGAAGCGGCTGTCTGTGCACCTAAAGAAATTGCTAAAGTAGAACCATCATCTGCAATAGCAACAGTAATTCCTTCAGCATTAGCAGCAGCAGCAGCAATCTGAACGGTACCTGCAAAATCTTTGCCAGCAGAAGCTTCGATAGCAGTCGCACCGAAGTTTAAAGAGACGGTAGAACCATTGTTCAAAGAGCCATCCAACAAGTTAATTCCGTTGAAGTTTGTACCTTCGGAAATACGATCAATTTCAGAAGTCAAGGAAGATACTTCTTTCTGAAGGTTTGCACGGTCAGTGTCGTTGTCATATGTACCGTTGGCAGACTGGGTTGCCAATTCGGACATACGGTTTAACATGGAGTGAACCTCTGTCAAAGCACCTTCCGCTGTCTGAACCAAGGAAATACCATCGTTAGCATTTTTGGAAGCTGTTTCTAAGCCCTTAATCTGCGCTCTCATTTTTTCGGAAATAGCCAAACCAGCAGCATCGTCACCAGCTCTGTTGATTCTGAAACCGGAAGACAATTTTTCAAGGTTCTTGCCTACTGCAGTGTTGTTTGCACCCAACTGTCTGTGGGAGTTTAAAGCTGCGATATTGTTTTGAATTCTCATAATAAAAAACCTCCTTGTTTTTATAAGGAATGCATCCTTACATTCCTATGTTAGAATATACAAGCAAATCCGTGCACTGATTTTGCTTGCTAAATTGGTAACTATATCATTACCAAATTGTATCAACAAATTTTTCCTTTTTTGCTGTACAACTATTACATCGGATAATTTTCAAACTACTTAAGGGTTTTTTGAAAAATTTTCTTATTTTTTTATAATTCTTTTAAAAAAAGTGTGTTATGAGAGTTTTTATCACGATAAAGACTGAAAATCACTTTAAGTATTTCTTTTAACTTATATAGAGCTGTGTGTTTTTTTACTTCTACACATTTTTACTTCTACACCTTAATGATAACTAAAAATAGACTTTCATGAATGAATTGATTAGGCCTGGCTTTACTTCTATCTATTAGAAAACACAACACTGGAAACACATGTGGCTTTATAGCAAGTGGATTGTAAACCAAATACAGACATCTGTATAGACAATGCTGACTTTTCTTGCTAATCTATCCCTTGTGGTATCAATAAAAGGTAGAAAAAGTAAACTTATCTGGATATACAAAAGTTTATTTAAATGTAGAGGAGTAAGAATGATGACATTAAGAATGAAGGACTTAACACTGGTTAGCTTATTTACCGCTTTAATTGCAATCGGGGCATTTATCCGTATTCCCATACCCGTTCTGCCTTTTACATTGCAATTTCTATTTACCACTTTGGCTGGATTGCTTTTAGGTGGGAAATTAGGTGCCATGAGTGTAGGTCTATATATTGTTTTAGGTTTAATGGGGTTGCCTATTTTCACCCAAGGTGGCGGAATTGGCTATATTTTCACCCCTACCTTTGGCTACATCATCGGTTTTTGTGTTGGTGCTTATGCAACAGGAATCATTGCCAATAAAGTTCTCAATCCATCCTATAAGAGACTATATGCTGCAAATTTTGTAGGTCTAGGCATTGTTTATTTATTCGGTATGGTTTACTATTATGGAATTTCGAACTTTTATTTAGACTCACCCATTGGGTTATGGCCTTTATTTCTTTACTGCTTTATTTTGGCTGTCCCTGGGGATATTGTGTTATGCGTTATTGCTGCGATGATTGCAAAAAGAACACTTCCAGTAATCAGAAAGGGGTAAGGATATGGATTTTATTACAGAAATAAAGGGAAAAGTTTTAAAGAAGTTGCCGATTACCCAAGAAGATGCATTTCATCTTTTTTCACAACCACTAGATGAACTATGCCGAGCTGCAAATGAAATTAGAATACACTTCTGTCAAGACACTTTTGATATTTGCACCATCATCAATGCCAAAAGTGGACACTGTTCAGAAAATTGCAAATACTGTGCCCAGTCTATGCATTATGACACCAGTTGTGAGGAGTATCCCCTCCTTTCCTCCGAAGAAATTGTAAATCATGCAAAGTATAATTGTGAGCAAGGTGTTTTACGTTATTCTCTGGTTACTTCTGGCCGAACCCTGGGGGATGATGAGGTTGAAAAGGTTTGTGCCACAGTGGCGGAGATCAAAGAGAAAGTTCCAATTCAAGTTTGTGGTTCTTTTGGGCTTTTGAAAAAGGAGCAGTACCAACGCTTATATGAATCAGGCCTTACCAGAATTCATAATAATTTAGAGACTTCAAAAAGTAATTTCCCCAATATGTGCACCACCCATAGTTTTGAAGATAAAGTTTCCGCCATTGGCCTTGCCAAAGAAGCAGGAATGTACATATGCAGCGGTGGTATTTTTGGCATTGGAGAAAGTATACAGGATAGAATTGACTTGGCCTTTTCATTGAAGGAACTGGGGATAAAAAGTATTCCAATTAACTTGCTTAACCCTGTAAAAGGCACTCCCTACGAGGGATTGAAACCTCTTGGGGAGGAGGAAATAAGACGTATTGTTGCAGTATATCGTTTTATTTTACCTGATGCATATATTCGCCTTGCCGGTGGTCGTGGTCTTCTATTGGATAAAGGCCGCTCCTGTTTTTTAAGCGGGGCAAACGCTGCCATATCAGGGGATATGCTTACAACAGCAGGGATTTCCATTGAGACGGACTTAAAAATGATTGCAGAGTTGGGATTTGAGGTGAAGTCTCATGAGTAAAGGGTTATTTGTAACGGCAACGGGAACGGACGTAGGTAAGACCTATGTTTCTGCGTTACTTATTAAAAAAATGCGGAAATACGGATTGCATTGTGGGTATTACAAAGCTGCCTTAAGTGGTGCCCACAGTGTAGCGGAAAGTGACGCAGGCTATGTGAATCAGTATGCCCAAATAGGACAAAGGGAGGACACCCTTCTTTCCTATTTATATAAAACCCCTGTTTCCCCACATTTGGCGGCACAGATAGAAGGAAACCCAGTTAATTTGCAAAAAGTTCAGGCGGATTATGAAAGGGTTTGTTCCCAGTTTGACTATGTCGTTACCGAGGGCAGTGGTGGTATCGTCTGCCCCATTCGTTGGGATGATGAAAAGATTTTGCTAGAGGATATCATAAAAACCATTGCCACCCCCACCCTTATTGTTGCAAATGCAGGCCTTGGAACCATCAATGCAACGGTTTTAACGGTGGAATATTTGAAGCAAAGGGACATTGGGATTTCTGGAATTATTCTTAACCATTATACCAATAGCGAGATGGAACAGGATAATATGAAGATGATTGAAGCAATAACGGGTGTACCCGTCATTGCTTGTGTGAAAAAAGGCGATGAAACCATAGATATTTCATTGGAAAACTTGCAAAGGCTTTTTAGAAAGGGGGAATTTAATTGAGCTTAGAAGAAAGAGATTTAAAGTATGTTTGGCATCCATGCTCCCAAATGAAAGATTATGAAGACATGCCCCCTATTCCCATTGAACGAGGAAAAGGCGTCTATCTATATGATATTTATGGGAAAGAATATATTGATATTGTAAGCTCTTGGTGGTGTAATCTTTTGGGCCACTGTAACCCAGTAATTACAGAAAGTATCAAAAATCAGCTAGATAAACTGGAGCATGTGATTTTCGCCAACTTTACCCACGAAGGTGCTGTTACCCTTTGTGAAGAACTGGTTCAAGTATTACCCAAGGGACTTACGAAATTTAATTTTTCCGATAACGGTTCTGCCGCTGTGGAATGTGCCTTGAAAATGGCCTTTCAATACCATTATCAAACGGGAAAGCCTGAAAAAATAAGATTTATGTACCTATCTGATGGGTATCATGGTGAAACCATGGGGGCCTTATCCGTAGGAGCCATGGATTTATACGCAAAGATTTATAAACCAATGCTGATGGATACCATTCAAATAGAAGCACCCGATTGCTACCGCTGTCCGCACGGAAAAAATCGAAAGACTTGCCAGTGCCAGTGCTTTATAAAAGCAGAAAAAATGTTTGAAGAATATGCAAAAGAAACAGCTGGGATAATTGTAGAACCCCTTTTGCAAGGCAGTGCTGGAATGAGAATTTATCCCCCTCTTTATCTGAAAAAGCTACGCAGTTTGTGTGATGAATATGATGTATTACTCATTGCCGACGAGATAGCAACGGGTTTTGGTAGAACAGGTAAAATGTTTGCTTGCGACCATGCCGAAATTACACCGGACTTGATGTGCCTATCCAAAGGACTAACTGGTGGTTATATGCCTATGTCTCTTACCGTCACCACAGAAAAAATATATCATGCCTTTTATGCTGATTATAATGAGGGGAAAGCCTTTATGCACAGCCATACTTATAGCGGAAATCCATTGGGCTGCTCTGCCGCTTTGGGCGTTTTAAAAGTATTAAAAGAAGAAAATATTTTGCAAATAGCACAAAAAAATGCTGATTACTTGAGTAAAAGAATGAATGAAGAATTTGGAAACCACAAGAATGTGGGAGAAATTCGTTCCATTGGTTTAATTCATGCAATGGAATTGGTTGAGGATAAAGGAAGTAAAAAGCCATTTGACAGTGGTTTAAGAGTTGGTTATCAGGTATACAAGGAAGCCCTCAAAGATGGTTTAATTCTTCGTCCCTTAGGAAATGTGCTTTATTTTAACCCACCACTCACCATTACGCCCCAAGAGTTGGATAAAGCCATAGGGATTGCAAAAAAAGCAATGGACACATGCCTGACTCTTATAGAAAAGAATTAATTACTTGCTAAATGCGCCTCAAGACGGCTTTTTTCATATCGGAATGCCTTTAGCTAAATAGAATTTATTTCAATAATAGAGCCAGTTTGAAATAGTAAGGTGGTTCCGTCTCCCAACTTTTTTCAACTGGTTTTTTATTTGCACAGCGCTAATATTTTCTTTCCCCTTCAAGGTTTTATATATAAATGTTGATGTATCAATCTTTTTTGATATAATATAAGGCAAGTCATTTATTGGATACAAGCTACATTATTTCTCACCGATTTTCAGTTACCATAAATTACTTTTTCATATATAACGAAATCACTTAGGTTCTCTAGCCTGAGTGAAGATAGAATATTCTATTTTAGAAAGGATGGTTCATATGAAAACGAAAAGTATAAAAAAAATATTACTTGCCCTACTCCTTACCCTTTCTTTATTCAGCGGATGCGGCACAGATAGAGATTCGGGTAATACAGGATACCAGACCATATCCGCCAGTCAAGCTTATGATATGATACAGGCAGAGGAAAATTTGATTATATTAGATGTAAGAACTCAAGAAGAATTTGATGAGGGTCATATTCCCAATGCCATCTTACTTCCCAATAATGAAATTGGGGAAAAGGCAGACTCTATTCTTACAGATAAGGATGCTACCATACTTGTATACTGTCGTAGTGGCCGAAGAAGTGCCTTGGCAGCTATAGAATTAGCGGCGCTAGGTTACACCGATGTATATGATTTTGGCGGAATGACTGACTGGGAGTATGACGTGGTTGTGGAAGAAAAATAAGCATATGGAATAAATCCATCCTTTCGGTTTATCTTGAGGGTGGATTTTTTTACCGTAACCAAGGATTACATGGTTTTTCAACAATGCTTTCAATCACGTATTAATAAAATTTAAGCCTTATAACCATCTCTTTGTGGAAGATTATGACATTAAAGTCTGTATTACGTAAATTCTCTGCAACGTCTACACCGATAGCTGTAATACCCTTTGAGTTAAGGTTTTTCATAAACTGGTTAAGACGGTCAAACTCAGCTACGTTGCCAACGGTAAATAGTTTTATTTTTTCAATCCTTCAAACATTGCCACAATGAAGGATGCACCAGAGGATAAAAACAGCTTATTTTATATACGCTCAATGGTTACTACTTCGCTGTTTACCCGAACATGGATATTGTACTGTTTTAAGAAAAGCTCTGGGTTCGCCAGAGCCAGGGCTTCCTTAGTCATTTTGCTTAGGTGTCAAGGAAGGAAGCAGTTTACTGCCGCCGATGCGCGACACCATCAAGAATATCCGTTATAATCCACCTACTTCGTTTTCCGTTAGTTTCTTTGGGTGCCAGAATATGCCCATACACCACCGGCAACATTGATTACGTCAAAGCCTTGATTTCCAAGGATTCTACAAGCAGTGCTGCTTCTTGCTCCAGTGTGACATAAAAGATAGTATGTCTTATCCTTGAGTAAGTACTGATCTGGAGAAGATAATAAATTCCCCATAGGAATGTTTTTGGCAGTTTTAATACTGCCACTTGTAAATTCAAAAGGTTCTCTAATATCAAGCAATTCTATATTGCCAATTAATTCGTCTATATCATTTACGTGAATAGATTTTCCACTATTTCTTTTAAATAGGCCAAGCATCTAATCTCCTCTTTTCTTTGATTTTTTATATCATAGCTGTTTTGCAGAAAATTTTCTGTGATAAAATTACATAAGACAACCTGCATAGAAAAAAATACTTTACACGGCATTTTCATATAAAGTAAAGCATTAAAAAAGGTACCGTCGGAAGAATTCCGTAACAGTACCTATAGTGTTTGTATTTTTTTATTTTATAACCTGAGAAATTGAAATCCCAGACAAGGCTTTTCAATCACTTTGCAAGTTCTCTTTCAATATCTTTTGCAATGTTTTCGGGCTTGCTGGTAGGGGAATACCGCTTCACCACCCTACCTTCTTTGTTGATCAGAAATTTTGTAAAATTCCATTTGATCTCTGGTGTCAATACTTTTTGTCCCAGAGACTTAAGCTTGTCTACAAAATTTTTTTCTTCCTCATTCTCATCTTCGTGAGATGCTTCCTTTTTCAGGTACTGAAATAGAGGGTCAGCATCTTTACCATTTACAGCAATTTTTGCGAAGCGAGGGAATGTAGTTTTATAGTTAAGGCTGCAAAATTGTGATATTTCAGCATCACTTTCAGGGGCTTGTCCAAGAAATTGATTACAAGGGAAGTCTAAAATTTCAAAGTCCTGAGAGCGATACTTGTTATATAAGCTTTGTAGCCCTTCATATTGAGGGGTAAGTCCACATTGGGTGGCTGTATTTACAATGAGTAACACTTTACCCATGTACTTGTCTAAAGAGACAAGTTGTTGATTGGAATCTTTCACTTTAAAATCATAAATCATACTAATTCCTCCTAGCATATGAAAATTAATGAATGTTTTTGCCTGCATTTCATCTTACTCAATGATATAAGCACTTACGATTTCGCCATAAAAAGCTGTATGATAATCTTTATTGCTCCCATGAAAAACGCTCGCTACACTTTGAGGATAAAAATCCTTTTTGATTTCCTGGGGAATTTGCTGTTCATTCTGTTTTTGATTATAAATAACCCTGCACTCCAAAGTTAAGGGGAGTTCTTTTATTCCAGGGACAGAGATGCTTTGGGGGGGTTCTGGGGTTAAGCCTAGTTCTTTTATCTTATCCACTTCTCTTCCTGATTTTGTTCCGCAGACCTCAAGGATTCTTTTATCTAAAGAACCAATGGGAATATTAATTGTAAACTCTTGATTGGTTTCCAACTGTTTTTTTGAAAATCTGCTTTCCCTAACATAAGCAATAAAAATAGGTTTTTCCCATTGTACTCCCAAAGAGCCCCATGAAATAGTCATGGAATTTAGCTTTTCATCCACCTTGGTCGTTAGTAAAGCACCAGATTTCATACCATTTAAAACTTCGCTGGCATAATCAAAAACTTTAATTTCTTTTTTCAATAAAAAGCCTCCTTTATGTGAAACTGATTTCAAATTCCTAATCGTTACAGGAAAATCGCCTTAAAATGATAGGAGGAAAGCCCATTACCATATATCTATACTTCCTTTTGACCATAAAAACGGTCTTTACGTCTGGGCTCGCTGTAGCCCTTAGAATATTGTTTCCCCAAAATGAATGCTCATCCTTTATTTTGAAGGAAGTTTTGCTTGAATTGACATTCCATCTGTCAAATTCAACGCTAGTTCAATGCCTTAATTTCACCCTGAATTTTTCATAAAGGGGATGAGGAGAAACTGAAAAAATATTGGGTTAGAAATCCTTCAATTAAATTAAGTTTTTGATTTTATGGTTGGATGCATAAAGGTCTAAAACAATGTCCCAATGCCTAAGTACCATTTGACCAATTTCTACATCATACATAGTCCCCAGATTTTTCTCTATTTCGTTATAGCAGAATTCGTAGGTATGGGCTTTTCGATAACTTCTATTGGACAACATCGCATCAATGGAATCACAAACAGCAATAATCCTTGATCCAAATGGAATTTCTGTTCCCTGTAAGCCTTTTGGATACCCTCTGCCATCTACCCGCTCATGGTGATATAAAACCATATCTTTCAGCTCATTTAAATGATGGGATTTGCTTAAAATTTGTGCACCGATTTGTGGATGTTTTTTCATATAGGCCCACTCATCTACAGTTAGCTTACCTTCTTTATTTAATACTCTATCCGGCACACCTACTTTCCCGATGTCATGAAGATGAGCAGCAATATGTATCTTTTCTGTGTCATTATGGCTTAAATCCAAGATCCTGCATACCTCCAAGGATAAGTCACTTACCCGCTGAGAGTGTCCAGCAGTATAAGGATCTTTCGCATCCAATGCACTTACAATGCATTCAATAATTTCATGGTAATCGATTCCGTTTCTATAAAAAGAAGATTTTTTATTCATATTTAAACCGCCCATTCTATGTTAAAAGTGTATAGAAGTAATGAACATACTAAAAACTACTTAAATTGTTACAAGGAACTTCATATTATTTTATGTAAATAAGTTCATGTTGTGTTGATTTCAGCGCAAAGGGCACCCTTTGATAATGCTTCAGCTCAGCCAATATTTCCGTAAACCCTCCCCCACAAACATAAATTTAGATGATTATACTTTGAATGTGTAGAAAGGAGTCGGAAGCTTATTATGTTTGAAATACCGCCTAGGGTTAAATAAAATTGTCTAAGTTTATTGCTAATTAAGCATAGTAGTATTCAAAAAGTATTGGTATGATTTTGTTTCGTTTTATGTCTTTGCATTCTGTCTCATCCTCTTTTTCTTTTTCAGTTTTGTTTATACAAAAGATGGATGAACATAGTGATAAAGTTAGTTTATACTAACTGATATCGGTTGTCAAATAATATCTTAGAAATTTTGAAATTTGCTTAACAATGATTTTTTTGATATACTAAAGAAAAAGCATTATTGTTAAAAATAAAGGTAGGTATGTTATGACGATAAATGAATCTGCTGAAAACTATTTAGAAACGATATTGATACTAAGCAAGTTAAAGCCTGTGGTTCGCTCCGTTGATGTTGCTGAGGAGTTAGGTTTTAAAAAATCTAGCGTCAGTGTGGCTATGAAAAACTTGAGAGAAAAGGAACATATTTATGTGACAAAGGAAGGTTTTATTTACCTAACTGAGTCGGGCAAAAAAATAGCAGAGATGATTTATGAGCGCCACGAATTACTTTCATCTTATCTGGTTCGCCTTGGGGTGGACAAAAAAATCGCCTCTGAAGATGCCTGTCGTATTGAGCATGTGATTAGTAAAGAGAGTTTCGAGGCAATAAAAAATCATGTTAAAAATGAATGAGTATAAAGTATAAAAAGACTTGCTTTCTAAAAAAAAGCAAGTTTTTTTTGTACAAAGCTACTGTTGTTTTTGTTCATATCATTGCTTTTAATAAGGAAGCTAAACAGACTTATTTTAGTATACGAATCCCATTCTACTTTGTTCTTTTAACTTAAGTTACAAATAATCTACTACCCTTCCCTCGTTAAAACAAAATTCTTTGGATTTTGGAGGGAACCTTTCTGTTTTAAGGGCATGATTAAGGCTCCAAACACCTCCTCCCCCTATTCTTTATAAATCTTTTCATGGACTAATTGTGGAATAGTCACCCTTTCCCTAAGTTTTTCATAGTTATAAACCTATCAGTTTTAGTAAATCTGTTTGTTATTTTAAAATCTTAACTGGCATAGTTTTTCAAAAAAAGAACAAGACATTTTGATTATTTCATTACACTACTAAGAAGATTAGGTATCTGCTGGCGTAGTCCTTGAATGGCTCCCCCTGTAAAGTAGGGCGTATTGTATTATAGAAGACTACCTTTGAATGCAATATCCCTATTGTATCGTTTTTTACGTCATCCTTTGTTAAGGTAAACTTTTGAGAATTAAAAAAAGGACTTCTCTCAAGGGCTGTTTTCACTTCCAGCTAGGCATTTTCAATAGTTTTTGTCAATATAATGTATGAATACTAGGGGGAGCGTGAAGATAATGGCTTATAATTCTTGTAGAATTAATGAAGCACAAAAATCAGTGCTAAAGTACAAACCAAATCATAAACATAAACATCTGCTACTTGAAACATACAGTTCATTGCTAATAAATCAAAAAAATATTATCGTATACATTACTTTGAATAACGATGAAGGTTTTTGGTTTTATATAAATGAATACAGTGGTACACGAATAAATGGTTGCGAAAAACAAGACGAACATTGGGTCCATCGTGTCATAGAGTTATCGGATATTCGCTGTTTTTTTTAATGGGAGGTGGGGGTTATGCCAAAAAGATACAAAAATTCTCCCTATTCAAAAATGCATGACCTATTTACAGCAGAAACATCAGAGCAATTTAATTTTGATGATTTTATAGATCCCTCTGTAAATGAAATTGAGGTTATAGCGAAATTTAATGGAGATATAAAGAGCGTTGTGGAAGAATTAGGTGGCGAGGCGGAAATAATCTACGAAAATTACGCAATTGTCACGATTGATAAAACAAAAATTGGAAGATTAAATTCCTATTCCCAGATTGAGCATTTGGAGTTACCTAAAAATCTATATTTTGAAGGGCCTAATAACCTAAGTTCATCCTGTATAACTTCTGTTCAAAGGCCGAATGGATACAACTTATCCGGCAGAGGCGTCTTCGTGGCCATTATAGATTCGGGTATTGATTATATGCACCCTGATTTTCGTAACCCTGATGGAACGAGTAGAGTGCAATTTATTTGGGACCAAACCCAGACAGGTACGCCCCCTGTTGGATTTTTTAGTGGTGCTGAATACAATAATCAGCAAATCAACAGTGCCATTCAAAGTGAAGATCCATACTTAATTGTTCCAAGTATTGACACCAATGGGCATGGCACGGCAGTAGCTGGTATTGCTGCTGGAAATGGAAGGTCAAGTGGTGGATTAAACATTGGTGTAGCACCCCAGGCAGATATTATTGCAGTTAAGGTTGGTTATAAAGGTTATGAGTCTTTTGCCAGATCAACGGAGCTAATGAGAGCCCTCAAATACGTAATAGACAAAGGGAAGCGCTTTAACAAACCGATTTGCGTCAACATGAGTTTTGGTATGAACAATGGCTCCCACGAAGGGGATTCTTTATTTGAGACTTTTATCGCAGAAATTTCTGCGGAATGGAAAACTTCTATTATAATCCCCACAGGCAATGAAGGGGCAGCTGGACATCACTACTCGGGGGCGGTGGAAACCAACCAAGTAAAAGAGATTGATTTTTTTATTGCCCCAGGCATCGATAGTATGTATTTATCCCTTTGGAAGAACTTTGTGGATAGCTTTTCCGTGGAGATTATATTTCCTGACGGTACTTCTTCTGGTATCGTTGGAATTGAGAGCCAGACAAAGACGGTGAGAAGGCCTAACTTTGTATTGCATATTTTTTACGGGCAGCCATCCCATTATTCTGCAGCACAAGAAATTTTCTTTGTTTTTAATTCTTCTGGTGAACCACTACGTGCTGGAATTTGTAAGTTAAGGGTTCATGCCCAAACAATTGTGAATGGTCACTTTGAGGTATGGCTTCCTACCCTAGAGGAGGTTACAGATGACACCTTCTTTTCTAATCCTTCTATATATAATACCCTAACGATTCCCTCCACTGCATTAAAGGTGATACGTGTTGCCGGCTATAACGACCGTGTGGGAAATATCGCTGTTTTTTCAGGGAAAGGTAGTGTCACGCAAGAGAGCCTTATCCCTGACATTGCCGCTCCTGCAGTAGATATATTATCAACGAAAACAGGGGGCGGGTATGATACCTTCACAGGCACAAGTGTTGCCGCCCCCTTTGTTACAGGTTCAGCGGCATTAATGATGGAATGGGGTATTGTCAATAACAATGATCCCTTTCTATATGGCGAGCGACTTAAGGCTTTCTTACGCATAGGTGCAACAAGAAGAAAGGACATTATGTATCCCAATGCTTCTTTTGGCTACGGTAATCTTTGTTTAGAGAGTACAATGAATTACTTAAATGACTATAAATTAGGAGGCGATTACTTTTGGCTTCAAATATAGATGAGAATGATTTGCCGTTAGAGGAATTTATAAAGCTGCCGACCACCGTAGACTTTAATGTCATTAATACCGAACGCTTCAAGCACTTTGTTAAAGATAAACCATATTTGAAATTGGGTACAATATTTGCAAACGAGTTGATTGTTGTGTATACCAACCAAGAAAATATACCAACATTGTTCGAAGAATTAGGAAATGACTTTAATGAATTTTTCCCCAAAATAATGTCACCTCTTGACAGCAAAAGCAATGAAGACAGCGGCATAACCCAAATTTTAAATCAGCCCTATCTAAATCTTTCTGGAAGAGGCGTCATAATTGGATTTGTTGATACTGGCATCGATTACACCAAAGAGGCATTTAAGTTTGAAGATGGTACAACGAAAATACTCAATCTTTGGGATCAAACCATTGAAGGCAACAGGCCTGATAACCTTTACTTTGGCTCTGTTTATACACAAAGTGACATTAATGAGGCCTTACAGACAGAAGACCCCCACTCTATTATTCCTTCTGTTGACAGAGAGGGTCACGGTACCTTTATGGCTTCTGTTGCCGCAAGCAATGAGAAAGGTGAATATATAGGCGCCGCACCTAAGGCATATATCATGGCAGTTAAACTTCGCCGGGCTCGTGAATATTATATTAATAAATTTTTGTTACCCAGATATGACCCAAACCTTTACCAGTCTACAGACTATCTTTTAGGAATCAAGCATATTCTGGATCAAGCTGAAGAGTTAAATTTGCCGGTAGTTATCTGCATAACAATGGGTTCCAACTTTGGCGGACACGATGGAAACTCCTTATTCGAGGATTATATTTCATATTTATCCCAAAGAGCGGGTTTTGTTTTTGTTGCCGCAGCAGGCAATGAAAGTAATAAACGACACCATACCCAAGGAAAGATTCCAAGGACTGGCAGCACGGAAACCTTTAGTGTTAATGTGGGGAAACAAGATACCTCCTTTAGCCTTTCAATTTATGGGCCAGCTTTTGATAAACTATCTGTCAGCATTACCTCTCCAACGGGAGAAGTGATTGCTAGGATCCCTTTTCGAGTAGGATTAAAATATACCCAAAAGTTAATATTCGAAAATACTACCATAACCATTGAATATTATAAGGGTGTGAATAATACAATTTTCATTGGATTTGAAAGTGCGACCCAAGGCATTTGGGAAATAACTCTTTTTGGTGATGACATTGTAAGCGGAGAGTATTTTGTTTGGCTGCCAATTACAGGGCAAGTGGATGAATCCGTAGAGTTATTAAGACCTGTTCCTGAACATACCATTGTCTACCCTGCAACAGCCCTAAGGTGCATAACCTGCGGTGCATACAACAGTGATGAGGAAAGTCTTTATGTGGCTTCTTCCTGGGGGCCAACAAGACTGCCAAGAATAGCTCCAGATTTGGTGGCACCGGGGGTAAATGTAAGAGGCATCTACCCTACTGGGTATGGTTCTGATACAGGAACCTGTGTAGCTGCCGCCATTACCGCTGGAGCTGCAGCCCTTTTGTTGGAATGGGGCATCATCCGAGGGAATATACCTTCAATGGATGGGGATTTGGTACGAACTTTTTTGATTAGCGGTTGTACCCGTGAAGAAAATATGCTGTACCCCAATACAAAGTGGGGGTATGGAAAACTTAACTTATATGGTAGTTTTTCTGTCATTAAGGAGTCAATTATCAACTATTATTTAGAGTAAGGTTCTTGCAAAAGGAGAAACTGGGCTACTTAAAATAAATACTTACCTCTCAAATATTGGAAGGCCTGCAGGAGGGCGCAACGGTAATCGTAATAGCCCCCTACGAAAATAAGGTGATTGCGGAAACAAAAGCCAACGCTTCGGGTGAAATTCCCCTTTGCCTCTATAACGTGAAGGCTACCTGATTATGATGAGGTTAGCAGCAGCAATGAGCAACTTTATTTACTATACTACTTTACTGCACGAGGTTGCTTTACCACCGAATGATGAACTTCCTGTTTGGTATAAAATTTTTGATATTGCCATTAAGGAACTTTCGTAATTGTTTCTTGCAACTTAAAAGTGGATAAAGGAAAAACAAACTAGAAAATAAAAAGACGTGAGGATTTCCCTACGTCTTTTTATATTTTTCACTACCCTTCTCTATTACCCCCACTTGAGGAACACAAAAGTATTTAAGGATTGGGCTACGCCTTCCACGAATTCAAATGGCTTACGTTTTAAATTTATGAGACAGGGACAATTTTCATTTGGTACACTCGAATGAAAACCAGATTTCAGCCTCTACTTATTGGGACTGCCTTTTTAAACGGCATCCACCCTTTCCCCAACAGGATAGTAATCTTCTTTAGAAGAAAAAACAAAGAAACATCCTATCAAAATATAAGAATTAAGGATATTTTTTTGCATACTTGCGGTTATAATTTGCAAATGATTCGCAAATTTATTGACTTTCTAAATTTAAAGTGATAATATAATTTTCAAATAATTCCCAAACAAACGGTGATTTTAATGGCAAACTATCAAACAACACAACGGAAAATATTATTTGAATTCTTACAATCAAATCCTGATGTTCCATTTTCGGCAAAGGAGATTTTTGAAAAATTATCTGATGCTACCATTAGCTTAAGTGCAATTTATCGGAATCTGGCCTCTTTGGAATTGTATGGCGAAATTAGCCGCTTAATAAAAGAAGGAAGTCGAGAAGGTTTTTATCAGTATATTAACTCTGACCTTTGTCGTAACAGTATTCACTTGATTTGCACAAATTGTAATAAGACATTTCACTTGGAACCTGATGAAATGAAGCGTATGATTCAGAGGATTCAAAAAAGCCAAGGGTTTGTGGTAGATAACTCAAAGACAATACTCTACGGTACTTGCAAGTACTGTAAGTAACTTTTCGTGAAAGGAGAAAGAAATGGTGAAAAATAAAAGACTCGTGGCGGCTTTTTTAGCATTGTTACTTATTTGTACATTATTCTTTTCCTTTTTCTTTGTTGCGGCTAAATCAAATCATGATTGTGTAGACAAAGGCTGTTCTATTTGTCAAGAAATTCAATTTTGTATACAAACAATTCGCTCCATCTCCACCGTTGTTACGGCAACGACAACTCTAGTTATTACTGCTTTTTTTCTGGTACGATTTATCGTGCCCATTGTTCAAAGAATGATTATCCAGACTTTAGTTTCGCTGAAGGTTAAACTTACAAATTGAAATATATTCAAAAAAGGGATTCTGCTACTTTTAGGTAGACGCCGCATTTGCGGGCTTCCCTTCTTTTTTTGTGTCTATTTTTTGATGGAATATATTAAATTTGGAGGTTTTATGATGAAAAAGATGATTTCTAGCTTGTTAGTATGCATAATGACAATTGGATGTCTTACTGCCTGCTCTAATCAGAGTGTCCAAACGAACTTAGAATCTGCAACAGACAATAATTTGAGCATTGTATGCACAATATTTCCTGAATACGACTGGGTGAGAGAAATTCTTGGGGATCATATGGAGCATGCGGAAGTAACCATGTTGGCAGATAATGGTGTAGATTTGCATAGCTATCAGCCTACCACTGATGATATTGTTAAAATCTCAAGCTGCGATATGTTCGTCTATGTTGGTGGCTTATCTGATGGGTGGGTTGAAGATGCGTTAAAGGAAGCAACAAATAAGGATATGGTGGTTGTTAATTTAATGGACATTCTTGGCGATTCTGTTGAAGAAAAGGAAATTGTTGAGGGTATGGAAGTCCATGAGCATGATCATCACCACGAAGAAGGCGCAGAGCATGAAGAAGGGACAGAACATCAACATGAGGAAGGCCCAATTTATGACGAACACGTGTGGGTTTCTTTAAAAAATGCAAAGGTAGTATGTGATCATATCGGAGCAAAGCTTGGGGAGATCGACAGTGCAAATGCCGCTGATTATACTTCAAATGCAAACGCTTATGTAGAAAAGCTTACTGCCTTGGACGAAAGCTATCAGAAAACTGTGGATGAAGCAACACAAAAGACTCTTTTATTTGGCGATAGATTCCCTTTCGGTTATCTCGTACATGATTACGGAATTTCCTACTATGCTGCTTTCTTTGGTTGTTCCGCAGAAACAGAGGCCAGCTTTGAAACCATTGCTTTTCTTTCCAAAACGGTTGATGAATTAGGCCTTCACACGGTTTTAACCATTGAGGATGCCCAACACACAATTGCAGAAACCATTATTCAAAATACCAAAGAAAAGAATCAACAGATACTTTCACTAAACTCCATGCAATCCATTACTTCCAAAGATGTAGAGAACGGAGTCACATATTTCTCTATTATGGAAAAGAATTTAGAAGTACTAAAAAGTGCTTTAAGCTAAGGAGGGTTGCAAATGGCTCAGTTGACTTGTCATAACCTTACCCTAGGTTATGACGGAAAAATTGTTTTAAAAGGTTTAGATTTTTCTGTGAATCGTGGAGACTATCTCTTTATTGTGGGTGCAAATGGTTCTGGTAAAAGCACGTTAATGAAAACCATTCTAAATCTGCACTCCCCTTTGGATGGAAAGATTATGACGGGTGATGGGCTAAAGCCTCAAGAAATTGGCTATTTACCACAGCAAACCATTGTACAAAAAGACTTCCCAGCCTCTGTTTGGGAAATTGTTTTATCTGGTTGTCTCAATCGCTGCGGCTTGCGTCCGTTTTATAATAGAAAAGAAAAGCAGTTGGCTCGGCAGAACATCGAAAGAATGGGTATATCCCCATTGGCAAAGGGATGCTTTAGGGAGCTATCCGGTGGTCAGCAGCAGCGTGTTTTATTAGCTAGGGCATTGTGTGCCACAGGGAAAATGCTTTTATTGGATGAGCCAGTGTCTGGTCTTGACCCAAAGATGACAAAGGAAATGTATGAATTAATCAATCGGCTGAATCAAGATGGTATTACCATTATTATGATTTCCCATGATATGAACGCAGCCTTACAGTATGCGTCACATATTCTTCATATTGGAGAACCTATATTTTTTGGTACACGACAGGTGTATATAGACAGCAAAATCAATCAAGGTTTTTCATCTCAAAAAGGGGGTGAAAAAGGATGAGTGGTATCGTGGAAAAGCTTTCTCTATATTTTGAATATCCCTTTGTAAGGTATGCATTAATTGTGGGTGTTTTGATTGCGTTATGCTCCTCGTTATTAGGGGTAACTCTTGTTTTAAAACGATTTTCCTTCATCGGTGATGGCCTTTCCCATGTGGCTTTTGGTGGAATTGCCATTGCTTCTGTATTAAATCTAACGAATCAAATGTTCCTTGTCCTCCCCATTACCATCCTCTGTGCAATTTTATTATTGCGTACTGGTCAAAATACAAAAATCAATGGGGATGCAGCGGTGGCGATGATTTCTGTTGGTGCTTTGGCCATTGGTTATTTGCTGTTGAACATATTTTCAGCCTCGGGCAATTTATCAGGAGATGTTTGCACCACTTTGTTTGGCTCAACTTCTATTTTAACCCTAAGTAAGGCCCAAGTATGGTACTCCGTTGTGCTATCCCTGGTAGTCATTCTTATTTTTGTATTTTTTTATCACAAGATATTTGCTGTAACCTTTGATGAAAACTTCGCCAACGCCACAGGTATTAATGGGAAGGCATACAACTTATTGATAGCTATTGTTATAGCAGTTATAATCGTATTGGCCATGAATTTGGTGGGTTCCCTATTGATTTCTGCATTGGTCATTTTCCCTGCCTTATCGGCAATGCGAGTATTTAAGAATTTCAAAGCAGTTACTATATGCTCTGCTCTACTATCTGTTTTTTGTGCGGCTCTTGGAATTGTGATCTCTATTCTTGCAGGAACGCCAGTAGGATCCACCATTGTAGCAGTAAATATTTTTGCTTTTGGATTTTGTTTTCTAGTGGATAAGGTTTCGGGAGGTGTAGGGTAATGGGAAAAAAGACTTGGCTGATTATCCTTTGTTTTGTTGTCATGATTCCCCTATTTGGTTGCTCTAAATCTGATGAAGATGAACAATCTAGTCAGGAACAGGTGGAGGAACTAAGTGAAGATAAAGAGGCTCCACAAAGCCAAAGAGAGGAATCCATAAGTAATGAAACAGAAGAAAGTGTGGATGTTGACTTAACAAAACTTAGTAGCACCATGGTTTACTCCGAGGTTTATAATATTATCATGGTACCTGATGACTACATTGGAAAAACAATTAAGATGAAAGGTTTTTTTAGAGTATACCCAAGCCTAGAAACAGATGCAGTTTATTTTGCAGTGGTCATTCCCGATGCAACGGCTTGCTGTGAACAAGGATTTGAGTTTGTTTTAAGGGGAGAACATACTTACCCTGAGGATTACCCAACGGAAGATGCGGAAATAGAAATCACAGGTGTTTTGGAAACCTATGAAGAAGATGGACTTGAATATTTTTATGTGGTGGCCGATGAACTGGTGATTTTAGAATAGAGAGCGAGAGATTTTCCCACTTAATTTGGTAGAAAAGAAACCCCTCAAAAGGTCAATTTTGACTTTTCGGGGGGTTTTTTATTCAATAATTACGCACCAAAGAATAATTTTATGTCGTCTTCCACTGTTCCAATTCCTGCAATACCGAAGTTTTCAACCAAAACCGTTGCTACGTTAGGAGAAAGGAATGCGGGCAGTGTGGGCCCCAAGTGAATATCCTTTACACCAAGGTACAGAAGTGCTAAGAGAACGATAACCGCTTTTTGTTCATACCAAGCAATATTGTATACGATGGGCAGTTCGTTAATATCAGCCAGACCGAATACTTCTTTCAACTTCAAGGCAATGACAGCCAAGGAGTAGGAATCGTTACACTGGCCTGCATCAAGAACACGTGGGATTCCGCCGATGTCGCCTAAGTTTAACTTATTGTACTTATACTTTGCACAACCTGCTGTTAAGATAACGGCATCACTTGGAAGTGCCTGTGCAAAATCTGTATAATAGTTTCTTGATTTTGCTCTACCGTCACAACCAGCCATTACAACGAATTTCTTAATTGCACCAGTTTTCACCGCATCAACAACTTTATCCGCAAGGGCAAGCACTTGATTGTGTGCAAAACCGCCGATGATTTCACCTGTTTCAATTTCAACGGGAGCGGCACATTTTTTTGCATGCTCAATGATTGCAGAGAAGTCTTTTTCCTGGCCAATTTCACCGGGGATGTGTTTACATCCAGGGAAACCTGCAGCACCTGTGGTATATAACTTATCTTTGTAACTATCCTTTGGAGGAACAATACAGTTTGTTGTCATAAGGATTGGGCCGTTAAAGCTTTCAAATTCTTCTTTCTGTTTCCACCAAGCATTCCCATAGTTACCTACAAAATGAGGGTATTTCTTAAATGCAGGATAGTAATGGGCAGGAAGCATTTCGGAGTGTGTATAAATATCTACCCCTGTGCCTTCTGTTTGCTTCAAAAGCATTTCCATATCTCTAAGGTCATGGCCAGAAACAAGGATACCAGGTTTTGTGCCTACACCAATATTAACTTTTGTAATTTCGGGATTGCCGTATGCAGTTGTATTGGCCTTATCTAAAAGAGCCATACCCTGTACGCCGTACTTACCTGTTTCGAGAGTTAAGGCAATCAGTTCGTTTACACCCAAACTATCATCCAATGTGCTTGCCAGAGCCTTCTGCATAAATGCATCTACTTCTACATCATCTTCCAATAAAGCGTTTGCGTGTTTACTATAGGCAGAAAGACCTTTTAAGCCATAGGTGATTAATTCTCTAAGACTTCTGATGTCTTCGTTCTCTGTAGAAAGTACCCCTACCCTCGCCGCTTTGCTGTTATACTCTCCTTCGTCGTAAGAACACCAAGTTGCTGCATCAGGCAAATCGTTTTTATTATCCAATAAAGTAAGTAATTCTGCTTTCTTTTTCAGTGTATCCTTCATTCTTGCCACAATCATTTCTTCATCGAAGTTGGCATTGGTTATTGTAATAAAGAGATTTAAAGAAACCAAATGATTGACGTCCTTGGAAACTTCTTTTCCTTCTTCACGCAGTCTGGTAGTGATAGCAGAAATCCCTTTCGTCACATATACAAGTAAGTCCTGCATTCCTGCAACCTGTGGATTTTTACCACACACACCCATCTTTGTACAACCTGTGCAACCTGCCGTTTCCTGACATTGATAACAAAACATTTTATTTTCCATCATTTCTCCTCCATTCAAAAAAATATATATACGTTGTTATTTATTTTGCATTACTTCATGGACTAATCATAACAGGATGAGAAAAGAGATTCCGTAACAAATGTTACGAATTAAAAAATATTTTGTATTTTTTCTAAGTCTTGGATAAAAATTTTCCTTTTCTTAATTTCTATAAGCCCTTCTTCCTGCATTTTCATCAGTTCCCTAGAGAGGGATGGTCTGGCAACATTCAAAAAGTCCGCAAGCTCTTCTCGGTTCATTGTTAAGTTGACTTCCCCTTCTGGGGAAGCATTGTTTAAAAACAACTTGGAAACTTTTTGACGCAGGGTTTGGCTGGAAACAATATTTAGTTTTTGGCTTAAAAAGTAGGCTTTGTTGGCTAGTATGGAGAGCATATTTGAAATAAGCAGTGTATGGAAACCACAACTCTTTGGACAGTTGTTATATAAATACTCTTTTGGCATTTTTAAAACAACCACATCTGTAGCCGCCACCGCATAGTTATCGTATGTTTTTTTATTGATAAACAAAAAAACTTCACCAAATAAATCCCCTGCTTGATTTATGGTAGTGATGATATTACGCTTTCCATCTATGGAGTCTCGACAAATATTGATAGAGCCTTCCACTAATATAAAAAGCCGGCTTGGCTCGTCTTGAAGCATAAAGATGTGCTGTTCCTTTTCGTACTTCTTAAAACTTGAGCCACTACAGCTAAGACAGCTTTTGATATCATTTAACTCCATACCAGAAAACAACGGACTGGATTTTAATTTTTCTAGCATTGTATCCCCCTTTGTTAAATAAAAATTGCCTTTCAAATAAACTCCTAACAATTAATTGTGTAAAAGTTTTGTTTACTTGTAATGTAAAGTCTTTTAATATCCTTATTTTTTCACACATTGATTTGATTTTCAAGATTTATTTCGTGAGGGGTTTTTTAAAATACCCCCAAGCCCATACCTATGTTAAGGCAGGTAGGCATATTTGTTCTTGAAGAAAGGGCTTTCGCCTATAGAAACTGATTGACTTTTTAATTTGTTTCTTCAGAACTTATTAGAAAATTTCAAAAGGCAAAGTATTAGAATTTAACCATGGATTTTGCCTTTTGAAAAACATACAATTTTTATTTTCACTTAAGTGTTTTTTAACAAACCAAGCCTCAACTATACAATTCAATTTGCTTTCAAAGTGTGCCATCGTTCAAGACACTTATAAAAACCTTAACGATTTTGGGATCGAATTGAGTTCCTGAACACCTAATCAGCTCATCCATGGCTTCGCCTTTACTACGGGCAGGTTTATATGGTTGTTGTGTAGTCATTGTGTCATATGTTTCGGCAACGGCAATAATTCTTGAAATCAAAGGGATCTCCTCACCCTTTAACCCTCGTGAATAACCGGAACCATCCCATTGTTCATGATGAGCCAAAACATAGTCAGAAAGGCTGGAATATTTATCTACAGATTTTAGTATGTGATACCCAACTTCTGCATGTCGTTTTACCATTTCAAATTCCAAGGGCGTTAATTTATCAGGTTTTTCAAGTATATCAGAACTCACAGCAATTTTTCCAATATCGTGAAGAAGAGCAGCCATTTCTAGTTCTCTAAGTAATTCTTGATCAAGTTGCAGTGCCTCACCAATTTTTCGGCTGATTTTACTTACACTTTCGGAATGGTCTTTTTCTCCTTCATTGGCTTCATACAAAGTGTTGAAAATAATCTGGATGGTCTTCCTTCGCATTTTTTCGCTCTCAATGAGTTTTTTGCGGTACATGTTTTCTTCGGCTTTAACGTAGATTTCCATAATGCTTTGCGTGGGGGAAATTTTTGTTTCCCAGCCGATGGAAACGGAAATCACAATACTTTCAAGTCTATTCTTTTCGATTTCGTGATAGATGTTGTTTACGAGAATTTCCGTTTCCTTATAATCCGTTTTCGGCAAAAGTAGTACAAACTCATCTCCTCCTATACGACAAACAATCTTGTCATCGCCACAGGCTTTTTTAATTGCAACTGTAACTGCTTGTAAAAGCCTATCCCCCATTTGATGGCCAAAAGCATCATTGGTTAATTTTAAACCATTGACATCAAGCATTACCAAAGATAGAGGCAAGCTTTGATCTATATCTAAGGTTCTTAAATTTTGCTCAAAAAAGTACCGATTATATAAACCCGTTAGTTGGTCATGATAGCTTAAATAGGATATTCTTTCTTGTTTTTGCTTTTTATCAGTAAAATCTCTAAACACTATGACTACCCCTGTAATGTTTCCTTCAGTATCTATAATAGGAGCAGCACTATCTTCAATTGGTACTTCTTCCCCGTTTTTTTTAATCAATAGCGTGTTTTCGTCTAGCTCATTTAGCGTTCCTGATTTAAAAACCTTCTCAACTGGGCTCATAACTTTCTCACGAGTGGCCTCATTGATAATGCGAAATACTGTTTCAAAAGGTTGTCCAAAGGCCTCGTGTTTTTTCCAACCTGTTAGGATTTCTGCCGCATCATTCATAATTTGAATGTTTCCGTATTGATCTGTTGATATTACACCATCTCCAAGAGAACGCAAGGTTGTTTTGAACAACACCCTATCTTTATTTATCATTTCTTTTGTTTTAAACAACTCTTTATTCTTTTCTTCAAGTTCTGAAATAGAGTTTGATATCCTATTTAACATAAAGGTAATTCCCTTTGATAGGACACCAATCTCATCTTTTCTTTCCAAGTACTCTTGAGGTAAGTTGATGGACCGATTGTTCGTATAGTTCTTCATTTGTTTGCAAATTGTTAAAAGGGGGTTAGAAATGACCCTTTCTAAGAAAAATAAAAAGGTTATAATGATGATTATGATAACCAATAAAATATAGAGATTGATTAAAATAAACCTATGAATAGGAGCTAAAATGGTGGATTTTAAAATATTTGTGTACACGATAATATTCGTATTTTTAACGGGAAAGTATGCAACGTAACTTTCTTTTCCATGGGTATTATTTTTTAATACCCCACCTGAACCTGAAAGTATTTCCCCGCCTATTGCATCACCAAAATACTCTTGAATATAAGCGCCGTCAGATTCAGTGATATCATCAAGGCTCGGATTATATAAGAGAAGCCCGTTATCATAAACCAGGCCCAAATCCCCCTCAATTGCAGAATTATAACCGGTCATAATTGCATTGATATCTTCAATTAATATATCTAAGCCCACCACGCCCAGAAGCCGGCCATTTTCCTTTATGGGGGCAGCTATGGTTATGGTTGTTTTATTTGTTATGAAATCAACGTATGGAGTTGTAATCGTAACTTTGTCACGAGCTACTGTATTTCTATACCAATCCCTAGAATATAGGTCATAGTCAGGATCAACGTCATAATCATAAACATTTGTTATCAAGTCATTTTCACCGTCAAGGGCAATATATGCTTGGGCAATATTTTCATCTAAATTGCATAGGTCAGAAAGTTCCTTGGTCACTTCTTCATATAACCAATGTCCTCTCTTCGTTTCTGGACGAACAATATCATTGGCTATGGTAATAAAATTGGGATTGTTTTTTGCCTGTTCTACAATCAAAGTGTATTTTTGCAAATATAGTTCGATTTCAGCACATAAAAGCGCCGTTTCCTCCTCTATCTGTTCCTTCCCTTTTTGTTCCATGTAGGTTTTCATTTGAACATTCAAAAAATTATAGTAAATAATAAACAAAACAAATACAAATAGAAAAATTGCCAAACCAACTTTTTTTACAATGCTATTTGTTATTTTAAACATAAAAAAGCCCCCTTAAGACATAGGGAAAGGTGTGAATTACTGTGCTTTTCTCATTATATCAAAAAAAAGAAGAAATAAAAGAAATTTGTTCGTTTTATATGTAATTTGAAAAATTGGTTTTTGTGTGACAAAGTTACACAGACCTAGTAAAAAATGTAAATACCTGTTGCCTTTCCCATCCCGATAGATTAATCTAATAGAAATAATACTCCTACTGAATGAGTAGAGATAGTGTTATGAAAGAAAAAAGCACCGTTGTAGTTAAGTTTCACTTCAAATTTGGTAATCTTGGTGAGTATATCGTTATAAGGATTCATGCCGAAAATTAAAAAGTTATGTTTACAAGAATATAGTTGAAAAATAGAAATTTGTCGTATATTTTAAAAGGGATATATTTTTAGAAAAAACTGCCTTATAATGTTATGTAAATCAAAACTGGAACATTTTACAATTAGAGAGGAGATTTTAATTTGGGGGCGACGTTATTGTTTAAGAAAAGGATAAAGAGGCAGAGTAATCTGATAACTGCTAATTTTAGGGGGGTAAATTTATGAAAAGTATAAAAAGCAAACTTGTATTAATTATTTTAATTTTAGTTATGACTTCTTCAGTAGTTACTGTATCCATTGGTTTATTTAGAAGTTTTGCTGTTACAGATGAAATTATAAATACTATGGTGGAGGATAGATTGACCGGTACCAATAATATGCTAAAGGCCTATCTGGAGGAACAGTTTGGAACATTGCGTTTGAATTCCAATGGTCAATTAACAGATATGGACAATAAAACAGTGGAAGGCAAGTTTGAGTATATCGATAGAGTTGCTCAGGAAATGGATGTAGTTGCCACCATTTTTGCTAAAAATGGAGATAACTTTATAAGAGTTTTAACCACCATTAAAGATGAAAATGGGAAAAGAGTGATTGGTACTCCCTTAGACGCATCTGGTGAAGTGTATCAGGTAGTTGCAAATGGAGATGTGTTTTTTGGAGAAGCGGATATTCTTGGTGCCCAGTATATGACCAAGTACACCCCTATCTTCGATAGCAATAATCAAATGATAGGTATTTACTTTGTTGGTGTGCCAATCCAATCGGTAAACGAAATTTTGAGCCACGGCATATCTTCTACTCTTAAAACAGTAATATTATTGACAGCAATGGTATTACTTGTTGTGGTAGCAGTTACATATTTTATCAGTGGCGGTATTGCCAAACCAATTAAAAAAGCGACAGAAGTAGCGCAGCAAATTGCTGATGGAAACTTCGACGTGGAGCTTTCTATTCATTCTAAGGATGAAGTCGGTCAACTGGCAAATGCCTTTAACCTTACCATTGAGCGGTTAGTAAATTACCAAGGCTATATTGATGAAATCTCTGATGCGTTACATAACGTTTCTCGTGGGAACTTAAAAGTTGAACTTTACAGGGAATACGCAGGTCAGTTTAAAAAGCTAAAAGACAGTATGCAGGCCTTAATTGCAAACTTAAGCTCTACGATTTTACAAATTAACCAGTCCTCCGAACAAGTTTATTGCGGTGCAGAACAAGTGGCTAATGCTGCCCAGGCTTTATCCCAAGGTGCCACGGAGCAGGCAAGTTCCATCGAAGAGTTATCAGCTTCAATTGCTGATGTTACAGGACAGATTAGAAAGAACGCAGAAAACGCTACGGAAGTACATGAGAAAGCAGGATTTGCAGGAAAAGAACTTGAAATGAGTAATGGCCAAATGGATGAAATGATGGGCGCCATGAATGAAATTTCTTTGAAGTCATCTGAAATTTCCAAAATAATTAAGATCATTGATGACATCGCATTCCAGACAAATATTTTAGCATTAAATGCTGCTGTAGAAGCGGCACGAGCTGGTGCGGCTGGTAAGGGGTTTGCCGTAGTAGCGGATGAAGTTAGAAACCTTGCAGGGAAGTCAGCTGAAGCGGCAAAGAATACAACCCTTTTAATTGATGAAACGGTAAAAGCCGTTCAGGATGGTTCTGGGATTGCAATGAAGACGGCAACTTCTTTGGAAGTAAGTGCGAAAGCAACAGCGGAAGCTGTGGCGTTAATCGAACAAATTGCCCTAGCTTCTCAAGAACAAGCATTAGCGATTAATCAAATAAATATTGGTGTAGAACAAATTTCATCTGTTGTTCAAACAAATGCTGCAACCGCTGAGGAAAGTGCTGCGGCAAGTGAAGAATTGTCCAGTCAATCCAACTTACTGAAGGAGCTTATTTCTAACTTTAATATCTAATGAAACACCATTTTCAAGTACCTATCTCTTGGAATGGATTGACTGCACCGTGAAATATGAACCTATGAATCAAAATTAATTTTGCATTGTTTATATCTAATACTCTTTGCAGAATAGCGACAGAGTGCTAAAATTAGCCAGCTGCAAATTTCCCCTTTGGTATTTGCAGCTTTTTAAAAAATAGTGAAAAGGAGTGGGATTATGGGGAGTCTAACAAGAAAAAAAATACAAACCGTGTATCCCCTACTTCTTTTCGTACTTTTATACTTCGTAAGCGTATTACTAAAAAATGATTTATGGGGCAATATATTGTCTCCGTTAGTGGCATTTTTTTCGGCATTGCTAATTTTGTCTTCGATGAAGGCAGTGAAAACTCATAAAGCCTATGGAGTTCTGCTGTTCTGCTGCAGTTTTGTTTGGGGAGTAGCTGATTTTTTTTGGTTGATTTATGAGAATATATTTTTCAGCAATCCCGTGGAGGTTCCTTATATTAACGTTCTTTATGTATTTCCCAATGTATTTTTTACTGGCTTTTTAAGCTTGTATATTTATAAAAACCGCATCTATTGGAATCTTCAGCAATTCTTTATTGATATATTTACTTTTACTGCAATTGGTATGGTATTAGTATGGGCTTTTATATTCTCTAAAACCGGATTACAATTTACTTTCGACTTTAATTATATTCTGATCATCGTTTATGTTTTTTTTGATTTTTTGATTATGGTTGAAATCGGCTTGATTTGTTTTTCAAAAAGCTTTAAAAATATTAATTTCAGTCTATCCTTGATATTAGTGAGTTTTGCTGTATTCGTTTTGGCGGATTTTTACTATGCCTACCTTAGTTTAATGGAATCTTATAAGGCGAACACAATTATTGATTTCGTTTATATCATAAGTATCGTTTTATTTTCATTTGCTTCTGTGCATGAGTCTCTCCACCCTTCTGTTCCTAAAGCTTTATCCAAAGATCAGCTTTCCGAGAACTTAAGGAAACCTAAAAAAACCGGATTATTGGTTGTATTATTATTTTTTCTGTTTTATTTGCTTGATTTTTTCTCCTTCATAACACTTATGCTAGCGGTTTTTATTTTCGTTTTATACTGGGTATTAACAACCAATATTCGTGCTAATATGCTAGATCGGCTTTTGCTTAAAACAGAAAAAGAAATGAATGAACATCTAGAAAAAATGATTCAAGAAAGGACGAAGGAACTTTCTTTCACAAATCAGCACTTAGAAGAAATTTCTAATAGAGATGCTTTGACTGGTTTATATAATAGAAGATATTTAATCAACTACTTGGATGTATTGACTTCTTCTGAGGAGACCAAACCTTTTGCACTATTGTACATAGACACCAATAGATTTAAGCCAATTAATGACTCCTACGGCCATGAAATTGGTGATAAGGTTCTTTTTTCTTTAGGCATGCGTCTATTAGAATATTGCACTGCGAAATGCACAGCCTTTCGTATTGGTGGCGATGAGTTTGCGGTTATATTGCGTGACTTTAATGACGTAACGGAAGTTTCTGCGATTGCTGAAAAAATATTAGAAAAGTTACAACTTCCTATTTCCCTTCCGCCATATTCCTTTACTTTAAGTGCAAGTATTGGAATTGCATTATACCCAAGGGATGCTAAAAAAAAGGATGTTTTGTTGCGATATGCAGACATTGCTATGTATGAAGTAAAATCTAGCGACCATAAAAATGACTATCTTTTTTTTGATAAAGTCTTCACTGAAAAAATAAACAAACGCCATGAACTTGAGTTTCTTCTGCAGAATGCGGATTATGATAAGGAATTTAAACTTTATTACCAACCTCAGTATAGCACCGAAAATCAGACGCTTGTAGGTATGGAGGCATTAATTCGCTGGATACACCCTCAAAGGGGCTTTATCCCTCCTTCGGATTTCATTCCAATTGCTGAAGAAAATGGATTGATTATTGATATAGGCGAGTGGGTTATTGATAATGCTTTTGCCCAAATAAAAAAATGGAATCAATCCTTCGATGAAAAGTTTAGAATGAGTATAAACATCTCCCCCATTCAAATTAAAAACACTGGTTTTTTGGAATGGTTTGTAAAAAAGATTGAGAAGGAGAATATGAATCCAGAGTGGATTGATTTAGAAATTACGGAAAGTGTGGCCATGATATCTACTACTTCCATCGAAAAAATTTTCGACTTATTAAATGATATCGGTGTAAATATCTCAATTGATGACTTTGGAACAGGATATTCATCCCTTAGTTATATCAGAAAATATAAAATAGACCGACTTAAAATTGCCAAAGAGCTGATTGACAATATCGACCATGATGAAAACGCCCTACTTATAGTACAAGCTATTATTATGATGGCAAAAGGAATGCAGTTAAAAACCATCTCGGAAGGTGTGGAAGACACCAGTCAGCTTGCTATCTTAAACGGCCTAGGTTGTGATGAAATTCAGGGCTATATTTTTGGCAAGCCGGTTCCCAGTGATGAATTCGAAAAACAACATTTTGCTGTGAAGAATCTGTAAAACAAAAATTGTTAGGAATCATTTTTAGCCACAGAATTTTTGTGGCTTTTTTTATTGCATTCTAAAAGAGATGTGAATTTACTCAATGCGAAAAAAAGCCTGTTACCTTATGCTAGTTCTGCGGTTGCTCATTGATTTTGATTAAAATACTGATGAAGAATACTTCCAACCACAAAAAGCGTGACAAAGCTCTATTAAACCATTGGTCAGTATCGTTTCACTGGTGTGGACACCAGTGACGAAATAAAAATCGAATATGGATCAGTGTATTAGAGAAAAATAAAAAGGAGGTGAATTCCATGAATAATAGAAAAACAGGTTCAAAAAAACAAGAAGCCGGTATTGGCGTAGACCAAGGAAGTATCGACCATAGAAATGATGGTAAAGATAATGGCAGCCGCTCCTTGATCCCTAGACAATTATTTGAAGAGATAACCGATCATTTATGTTCCGATCAGCATCCCTCGGCATATATAAACGGCCTTTTAAAAAAGGATGGGTTTGATGTACACCCTTTTTCAATGCTTAAAAAATTAGAAGTTACTCCCCAATCCCCTGTTCATCACCCCGAAGGCTGTGTTTGGAATCATGTTGCCTTAGTGGTGGACCAAGCAGCACAAGTACGTCATCTAAGCTATAACCCAAAGGTTTTTATGTGGGCTGCCCTTTTGCATGATATTGGAAAAGGGGAAACAACACGCACACGTAAGGGCAGAATCGTATCCTATGACCATGACACAGTGGGTATGAATCTAGCCATAAATTTTTTAACTGAATTAACGGATGATGACTCTTTTATTCAACAGGTTAGCAAGCTTGTCAAATATCATATGCATCCTTTGTATGTAAATAAGAGTTTGCCCTTTGGAGATGTTAAGGGGATGAAAGCGGAAACGGATATGCACGAGACAGCCTTATTGGGCTATTGTGACCGCATGGGGAGGCTCGGATGTAAAACGGAAGAAGAAAAAGCCAACATCAAAGAGTTTCTTGAAAGATGTGGCGTAGATGTAACATTATCATTATAGAGCCTGTGAAAAAAACTCTGTAAATAATTTATTTTAATAATAGCTTTCTATGAAAAAATAAAAAAAACATAGGAGGCTATATTTATGGCTCGCAGAAAATCAAATTTCCGAAAGAAAATAAAACATTATCTCAGCTCTTTTAAACGAGTATGGTATCAAGTCAGCAGATGATATTCAGGATTGTTACCAATATGCTTCTTCCTGAAATTGAGGACTGGCAGTACCGCTCGTTATACCGAATCTATCCGTTTTATTTATGATTCAGTTCACTTCTCCGTTAGAGACAATAACATAATAAAAAAGCTGCGGCATATGTTTTTCTAGGCATTAATGAAGATGAAACATAATTTATATTAAACACGAGGCATGAATACTGGATATCCAAGCACTCATGCCTCACACAAAATTATAGAAAGCTAATTTACAGAAATTATTTCACACTCTCAATTACACTAAATGGACGCCATTTTAATACATTCATCTGCACACATTTTGCAAATTTCTGCACACTTTTTGCAATGGTCAACTTCCATATCAGCACATACCATTGCACATGTTTTGCAGATTTTTCCGCATAACTCGCAATGATCATACGCATCCTGACTATTCATTGACATAAAGGCAATTGACATTTGGCACATCATAGCACACTCAATTAAACCAGAAATACATTTTCTCCTCTTGTTAAGATCAGACTCTTTCAAACATTCACCAATACATTCATAACAAGCCTGCGTACACTTTAAGCAAGCATCAACACAATTGCGAAACTTATCTGTTGCTGTAGTAACTATACCCATTTTAAAACCTCCCAATATCTACTTTTTTATCATTTTACTCTAGTGCGTATTCTAATTTTAAAAAGATGCTTTAAAATTGCCTTCGGCATATTAAAGATTCTCTACGCTAAAATTAAAAGCTTTCTTTTATAATGTTATCATCCATATGATGATGTAACATGCAATTCCCATGTGGCAGATAAAATATCTCCATTTTATCTTCACCACATGACTCGCACACCTTTTTTGCAAAATGACTGTTCGCAAGTACCTTATCTTTATCTTCTTGTTTTGTACTAAAAGATATTTCGCCTTTAACTTTTAAATAGTCATACTTTTCATTTGTTGCACAAAAACAAATATTAGGATTTGTCTTTAACTGCTTGCTCAGCTCTGTATCCGAGAATACATAGAACAAAAGACCCTCGTTTGAAACATATGCTACTTCAAATGGGCGTGTGTCCGGTTTGTTTCCATCACAGGTTGCAAGATTACCAAACTTATTCTTTTTTAAAAAATCAATTGTTTCCTTCATAGGCACCTCCAAGTTTAAATACTCTTTACTCTATTTTTAACCTTTTAATGATAGTTATGTAAAACTATATAATCTTCATAACGTTAATTAATTCCATTCTTTGAAATATCAGTTTTGTAATCATATAAATTCTCTTTTTTTAATGTTTTCCTATGAATGATACGCTACAAACTTAACCCCACACCAAAATGGTTGCCAATGCGTCCTTAGTAAACTATGAACACTTCATTAATTTCTTGGTGCATCATAAAAGGACTACCGATAATTCCTGCAAACTTGGGAATTATCGGTAGTCCTAATTAACACAAAAATAAAGAAAATAATCAAATGGCAAGCTTAATCTTACGGGTTCACAAAGTCCATAGCATTTTCAGTCATTGGGAGATAAAGAAAAACAACTATATAAGACTAAAACCTACTTTTTCTTTTTTTCACTATATGTAAAAGAATAAAATCCTCTTTTCTCATCAGAATTAACCACTATGAAATCTAAACATTACTTTTTTCCTTAACTATCAATTCTAAAATTAATTTTTTTATGCTATGATATAATTTTGCTCTTGAACATTTTGGCAAACTCCCATCTGATTAGCAATATCCTCTTCTAATCCTTTGTTCATTGCCACATAATTACGTATAATTACAAGTTGTTCTACTGTTATTTTTTCTTCTAAAAGGTAATCGTCAAACACATTTTCTTTCATACGTCTTCTTCCGTTATAAATTTTAGAAATGCCATCTATTATACCTTCATCTAGAGTTAGAACCGTTTGCTTGTCCACGTTAAATTTCTTTCTTAGCAAGGCTTGTGTATTGATGGGAGTGGATGAACCATAGGCAAATACATACCCATCCTTTGTTTTAAGTAATGGTAACACCTTATTTTCTAACAAAAACCGTTTATCAAAATCATTTCGGAAACTAGGTAAATCGTATAAAGATAAAGAATGCTTATGGACAAACGGAATATTTTTTACAGATGTTAAAGCATCTATAAAATTCTTCTCTGTAATGACATTTAAGCCTAATAGATACTCTCCAACGAATACTTCTTCATCTTTTTTATCTAATAATTCTTTGAGAAGTGAAGTTGTGATATATCCTTTGGCTACTAACACATCGCCAAAACGTCTATGAAATCTTGACAAAACTTCTTTATCAAGAAATGAATGTTCTGTTTTTGACCACTCAAACTTCATCATTTCCTTTTCTTCTCCCTGTGGCTCCTGTAAATTTTCTGGTGTGTTCGCACAGCTTTCTTCAATGGATACTTGAGTTAAATTAAGTTCAGGTATGACATCCTTATTTTTTCGTTTCCCTTTTATAAATTGTATGTAAGCTCGTACAGTTGCCACTAAATTAATGATATTTCCCCATACAATACGAATAGGAACTACTGGTGGAAAAAGGCAACCAAAAAATACGCTTCTGAAACCATAAATATTTTTTAACGCCACAGCTCTAAAAATTTGTCTTTCAATCATCATCACGGTTACAACTGCACATAGATACCAAGATAATGTATATTTTGGATAAATTGGTGTCAGAGGGATAAAGAGTGAGACGATAAAATAAATGAGCACAGGATACCCCACCATAGATAGCAAATTACCAATCTTCGCCTTTTGGTCACGATATAGAGAATACTTGCCTGCAAACGACAACTCATTATTAAAAATCTCTTTAAATTTAAGGGACTGCATTGTTATTCCTAATGTCCATCTCGTTTTTTGTTTGACCGCAGTTTTAAAGGTGTTAGGAAACATGGATCTCGTTGCAATATATTCTGTTTGAACTTCCCCTTGAAAATCAAGACGCTCTAATTTTTCAAGCACATAATGCATTTGCAAGCCATTTTCATATAATGTAAGGGAAAGACGATAATCTTCTGTTAAACTATTTTCAGGCAATACATGATAGCCAAGGGTATCAATCGTATCTCGTGCCAGCGAAAACCCTGTACCTGCTGAAGGGACAAAAGCACCTGTATTACGCCTACTTACCATAGTGATAAAATGATTTTCAGCAAACTCATCTGCATAAGTATTTGTCGTTATATTTGAAAAAAAGTTTCTAAAGGTTGGTTTTTTTATAAGTGGGAACACTGGGAATTGTATTGCAGGGTACTTGTTCATTAAATAGTTGGTAACTTTAAACTCATAAGGGTGTACTAAGTCTTCTGAATCGTGTACAGTAACTGCAGAAAATCTCCAATCTTTTCCTTTCTCATAGTCTTTAATTCTTGAAATCACATAGTTTATATTTTGTGCCTTTGAAGTTGGACCTTCTTTATAATTAATCACACAATGTACATTTGTAAATTTTTTTTGTAACTGTTGTGCTATATAAACTGTGGCAGAATCATTTGGGTATACCCCTAAAAAAATATGATACATAGACTTGGGGTATTGTTGCGAGGCTATAATATTTTCTACTACATTTAAAAGAACATTATCTTCATGCCAAGCCGCAATCACAAGTGCGATAAGCTTGGGCGGAAATTCCTCTAGGTCCTTAAAACTCAGCGTATCGTTTTTTTGCTTTCCTCTTTTCCATAAACAAATAATGTCCCAAATGAAGTCATCGACTCCTGTAGAAACATATAGTAGAACTAAAACCAATCCTATTATGTACAATGTTTCGGCGCTCATAAATCATCATCCTTTCTAAGTTCCGTTTATTATTCTCAATTTCTTTTAAAATGGTTACTAAAAGTGCTTTAGTTATTTCCACCGATAACTTAGGAAGTAAAAACTACTTTATTCCATCTTAAATTCTGAGCTAGACCAACAGTCAATAACCTTATTACAAAATAGATTCACCGACTTATCCGCTGAATCATAGTTATTTTCGTGAATGCTGAAAAAGTTGAACGGCTTTTTAGTGTCCCAAAAAATACTGTTGCAGTTGAAAAGGACATAGCCGCAACAAATAATAATGTTCTCATACCTTTTTCAGATTATATTGTATTTTTAAAAATTGTGCAACATTAGTAACTGCGGCAGATGCAGTTCGAAAAAAACTTTATATCTGAATCAAAATAAACCCCTGCATATCCAAACTGTGGATTCCTTAATATAGCGTTTCTCAATTAAATAAATACAAGAAAGCCGTAAGCATATTTTAACTCACGGCTTTCGGAAATTTCATTCTATTTTAAATTATTAATATTATGTAAAAGGACTACAACCTCGCTCGGCCGCACTCCCCAGATTCTGTTGTGCATTATCAATGATCGCTTTCAGAGCAGCATCACTGAAATGACCCGAACGCATCTCATGATACCTTTTTTCCAGTTTCAAAACAAAATTGATCCCGCAACATCTGCCTAAACCAAGGTGCATCTTGGAAAGCAGTGCTACAGTTTATTCTTATACACCATATCATTTGATAGGCTTTGGCCAAAGTCTCAAAACGGCCCCATTACCAACCTCCCAGTATAATCAAGATGTAGGTAAGATGGCTTCCTCGGTGACGCTAATGTTGCTTCTCCTTGCTAAGGTTTCTGCAGGGTCTTTACTAGAAAGGCTAATTAATAAAAGGCTGAGTATGCTTACTCCAATTAAAACCATCACAAATCCCAAAAGTCTTTTTTAGGTATGGCTTCAAAAAATTATCCCCCTTCCCTGAACACAAAAAATTATTATTAGCTTTTGCTATCTATAATTTTAAAAAATAGTATTTTCAATAATATTTGTCAAGAGATTATTTTCTATGGCTCCATCCACGGCTGTTTTTACGAACTGTGACGAACTTTTTATAAACCCCGTCTTTTGCCATAAGTTCCTCATGCTTCCCTACTTCTACGATGCCCCCATCTTTTATTACTAAAATTTTATCCGCATGTGCAATGGTGTTAAGCCTGTGGGCGATAACTAACAAAGTTTTTCCCTTGCAAAGCTCAGAGATTGCTTCTTGTATATAGCTTTCATTATCCGCATCTACACTTGCAGTTGCTTCGTCTAAAATTATAATGGGAGCGTCTTTTAAAATGCATCGAGCTATAGAAAGTCTCTGTTTTTCACCACCGGATAGGGTTGCACCACCCTCTCCAATCATCGTTTCAAATCCATCAGGTAACTGCATAATAAAGTCATAACAGCGGGCTTTTTTTGAAGCTTCTATGACCTCTTCCCTTGTTGCATCCGGCCGTCCCATACTGATATTATTGTAAATAGTATCTTCAAACAAATACACACGCTGAAATACCATGCTGATATGGTAGGGGAATGCTTCTAACATCTTTGCCACGCACTAATATTTGCCCCGATTTTACATCCCAAAAACGAGTTAAAAGGCTGGCAATTGTAGATTTCCCCCCACCAGAAGGACCAACAAGAGCAAACATTTGATTTTTCTCCAAAGAAAAACTTATATTATGTAAAACTTCTTTTTCACCGTAGGCAAAAGATACATTCTGAAACGCCACCTCAGGTGCATTACTTGTTTTAGGGATTATATCTGTACCAGAATCAGGAAGTTCCTTTTCCTGAAATATCTCCTCTATTCTGTCCATACAGCTGTTCATAACCGTTAGTCTGACAATACCGCCGTATAGTGCTTTCGTCGGACCAAACAGGTCGAGGACAAATAAAAGCATACCAACTAGATAGGTAACCTCTAATAGACCCCTATTTTCAAGAAAAATAGATAGCGCAATAATCCCACTGGCACCTAAGCCGTATACAAGGTTTAACCTTCTTTGCCAAGGAGCGTGAGCCATTTCAAACTCTAGACTTTTCCTACAGGAATCTTCAAAATTTTGGCTCAGCTCCGCTGATTTTTCCCCCAAAAGATTATAGGTTTTAATGATTCCAATTCCTTCAGTAAAATCAAGCACTGCATCTGTAAGCTTTTCGCATTGCTCCTGTCTGATGGCAGAGTCTGCGAGAGCTTCCTTTCTCATACCATGCGCAATAACTAAAATTATGAAAACGGAAGCAATCGCAACAAGGCCAATATACGCATTGAAAAAGAGCATAAACACAATCATAATGGTTTGCGAGAAAATATGGCTCATCATATTGGCAAGTTCATTCATGCAGTTCTCCTCAATGAAAACCATATCTGTGGATAGTATTGAGCTTATTTTCCCGATATTTCCTTCTGTAAAATAGCCCATGGGCATTTTGCGAAGATGTCGGCCTAGTTCCATGCGTTTATTGGCAAATATTATGTAACCAGAGGCAGATTGAAGCCGATCGGAGGTATACTGAAAAATCACCTGCAACAAAATACAAGATGTCATGGCAACACCCAGCCAAATTACCATTTGTACATTAGCCTTATTTTTATAAAAGGCAATGATAGCAAAAAATGCAAACATAATGGGAGTTCTCGCTAAAAATGACTTAAAGAAAGAAAATACAAAGGCAAGCTGAATATGCCATTTATATTCTTCTGAAACATTCAAAATTCTTCTAATCAGTTTAATCATTACAGCCCCTCCTTTGCAGTGGTAACTTTCCAATTTGCACTATCTTGCGCTGCATTCCACAACTTCTGATATTCGGACTCATTCCGCAACAACTCTGCATGGGTTCCTGTTTCTACAATGTTCCCATTTTTCAAAACACAGATTTGGTCTGCATTTATAATAGAATGCAGACGATGGGCAATAACAATGACTGTTTTACCAGATATAACCTCGGCGATTGCTTCATTCATTTTTTCCTCATTCTCCGGATCCATAAAGGCTGTAGCTTCATCTAGAACTACAATGGGAGCATTTTTTAAAATCGCCCTTGCAAGGGAAATACGCTGACGCTCTCCACCTGATAGTTGTTTTCCGCCATCTCCTGCCATAGTATAAATGCCTTTTTCCAGCCTTTCTAAAAATTCGCCACATTGGGCTTTTTTAGCAGCAGTTAAAACCTCCTCATCTGTGGCATCCAGTTTTCCTAATCGAATATTTTCTAAAAGGCTAATGTTAAATAAAAACTGCTCTTGTGCTACATAGGAAATTTGGTTGTTGAGGGCCTCAATGCTCATTTTTGTTAAGTCCTGTCCTCCGATTTTTATACTCCCGCCAGAGATGTCATAAAAATGTACCAAAAGCTTCGCCAAGGTTGATTTTCCACTACCTGACTCACCCACTAAAGCAGTAAGGTTACCCTCTTTCACCTCAAGTGAAACGCCGTGGAGAACCTCCTCCTCTTTATAAGAAAATCGTACATTTTCAAATTTAATATCATGACTTTTCCCAATAAAATTCTTGCTACTTTGCTTTAGTGCAGTATCTCCCATAGTTTTTTCTAATGCCTCAATTTTATATTTGATTTGCGGTAAAGTAGACATAAAGCTAAGTGAGCGAAGCAGCGGCACACCTGTCCCGAAACTCATACATAGAATTAAAATGAAATCAGGCAGACTAGAGTAACCTTGCAAAACAAAGTATGAGCCTAGTGGCAATGTGAGCATTGTAGTACAAGGTAAAATGCTATTGTAAAGGGCCATCCAAGGCCAGCAAACTTTATACCATTTTAATGTGAAATCACGATAATTTTTGACATCCGCTTCAAATCTATGATAAGATTCGCCATCACGATTAAAAACCTTTACAACCTCCATTCCGTTTATGTATTCCACAATTGTGTTATTCATTTTTTGTGCAGCACCATAATAGGCACTCATAGAACCCAGGCCTGCCTTTAGCATAACAGCCATAAATAAAATGCCAAAAGGAAGTGCCGCAAGGGATAATAATGCAAGCTTTATATCTACAAAAAACATACCAATAAATACGAAAAGAGGAATTGCAAGGTTAGCAATCCCTTCTGGTAAGGCGTGTGCCAACAGTAGCTCAATATTTTCAATATCATCTGTGAATATTTTTTTAATGGCACCCACACCTTTTTCCTCGATGGTGCCAAGAGGCTGTTTCTCCAGCTTATGCTGTAAGGAAATGCGTAAATTTTTGAGTGTATGATAGGCGGAGTCATGAGACAGCTCCAGGCCTTTGACATATAAAACAGCATAAAGAACCTGACAAATTGCAATAGCTGAAACTCTCCATATTAACCCCGCTGCAGAGATCTCTCCATAACCTAAAAGAGGTGCAATGATTTGGGAAAGGAACAGAAACGGACCCACGTAAAATACTACAGCCACAACTAAAGTCAAAATCGCTTTATAAGTGGTTTTTTTATACTCTCCGGTATACTCTAACACCTTACTAAACAAGTAAACTCCTCCTTTTTAGTTAGTTTTAACTAACCCATTTTCGAAATTTTATCCCTTTAAAAGGGTTATTTTTAATAAAAACCAATTGCTTTTTGCCAGTCGAATAAGCGACAAACCAGTTTGCAATGAAGCTCAATTTCAACCCAAGAAAAATTGTGAATAAAAGGTTCAAATATGGTGCTCCAAAAAGCAGTGATCAGGATGTGCATTTCTTTTGGTGAAATCTCTTGTTTCGTTAAATTTCTTTCATAAGCTTCTTTGTAATACCAATAGGTAGATTCATTTAAAACTTCCACCCAGTCATGCTGAAAATTTGAGTAAGTGCTGCCCTCAGAACAGTTCAGCAAAAGTATTACCTCATCATGTCGCTGAAACAAATAATCAAACCACCATAGCATATAGTTTTCGTCCATATACCATGTGTTTATGAGTGCTTCATCGGACAAAGCCTTAATATTCACACTCTTTTTTTCCTCAACAGCCGCCTTTAAATCATTCAGGCAACCTTCAACAAGCGCTGAAAAAAGATCATCTTTTCCCTTATAACGTTTATATAAAGCACCCGTAGTTACATCTGCTTTTTCACAGATAGCTTTTAATGAAGCGTCTTGAAAGCCCAATTTCAAAAATTCCTCTTTTGCACTTTGCAGAATTCTTGGGTTTATACTTAAATCCGCAGTTGCCATGCTCTCTCTCCTTTCTATGATTGATAATATGATTATCGATAATGTAATTATCTTACTTCTTTAAAATACTTTTGTCAAATAAAATAGATTTTCTTGTATATGTTCATTATTGTGTTGTATGCATTCAAATTACCCCAGATACAGTGATTATTTCTAAGTTACATGAAAGAATAATATTCTTTTTCACAAATCACGAAAAAATCTCTAATTTCTTCACTACAAAAAAATAGAGATTTTTCCATACTATCAGGGAGACTTAACCTTTAAATCTATATAATCAACTCCCTGTATATTCAGACAGTGGAGTTGATTATCTTAAGGAATAAACATCCAACCTTTAGATGCATTATGAATTCAGCAAGTAATTGTTACCTACTAACTTGCTCCATTGGGCAAAAAAATCCACTTTAAGAATTATAAACAAATAAGCATATGATAAAATTCCTAGAAAAAGATATCCTATTTACTCAGACTCATCTTCATTAGTCTTAGTTAAAATCTCCCGTTGCAACTGAAATTTCCCGATTAACTCCTTCATTAACTGTGCTTGCCCTGACAATTCTTCACTTGTTGCCGCACTTTCTTCTGCATTGGTACTATTTGCACGAACAACTGCGGAAATTTGATCCACCCCATCATTCACCTGCCTTATAAATTCCTGTTGCTCAACACTTGCATCTGCAATGCTTTGAATTGCCTCCGCCGATTTTTCTGATGAAGATATCACTTCATCCAGTGTAGTAGACGTCGTTGAAACAATCTTTAAGCCATTTTCAATTGCTAACAAGGCTTTTTCTATCAAATTAGCTGTATTTTTGGCACTTTCCGCCGACTTGCCTGCGAGATTACGAACTTCATCTGCAACCACTGCAAAACCTTTTCCTGAAGCTCCTGCACGAGCAGCCTCTACCGCTGCATTCAGTGCAAGAATATTGGTTTGGAATGCGATATCGTCAATATTTTTAATTATCTTTCCAATTTCATTGGATGTGTTACTAATTTCATCCATCGCCATTACCATTTCATTCATTTGCGCATAACCTCTCGTTATGGCATCTCTGGAGCCAGCAGAAATTTGCTTAGCTTTTGTAGCATTTTCTGCAGTCTCTTTTGTATGTAGTGCAATTCCAGCAAAGGTTTTGGATAATTCTTCAATAGCATTAGCCTGTTCCGTTACCCCTTGGGAAAGTTCCTGCGCACCACCAGAGAGATGCTCTGACCCATAAGCAACCTGCTCCGATGCTTCATTAATTTGAAGTAATGCTTCGGACATTTTCTCTGCAAACCTTTCGATAGATAGGCCGATACCATTAAAATCTCCTGCATAGTTAATACTTTCCTTCAATAAAAAAAATTGCCATTTGAGAATTCCTTCATCACATTATCAATGTCATAAATCACCATGCCAAAATTATTAATGGTTTGACTAGTAGCGATTGCCAAAGTCTGCAATTCATCTCCTGTATTCATTTTAGGCACAGGAGAATGGAGATCCCCTTGGCACAATAATGTTATTCGTTGTATCATTTTTCTTAAATGCTTGGTAATTTGATTCGCAACCACAAACATAATAATTATTCCTATAATGCCTAGTAGAACACTTATAACATTCATCCTTAGCAGGGAAACTTGCTTATCCTTTTTATACTCATCCAAACGTTCTTCAATATCATCATAATAATTCCCGGTACTAACATACCAACCATAAGGTTCAAACTTTTTTGTATATCCCCTTTTCTTAAAATCTTCATCTTCACCAGGTTTTTTAAAATAATACTCAGTAAAACCTCCTTCCTCATTATTTCCCGCTTTGATAATATTTTGTACAATATTCTGGCCTTTCAAATCTTCTAAATTACTTCGGTTTTTCCCTTCTTGTTCAGGATCCATATGTACGGCACATAATCCGTCTGCCATATCCACCCAAAAATATCCTTCACCGTTGTTATATCTTGTATCTCTTGCGATTTTTTTCGCCGTTTCCATTTCTTCTTCTTTGGTTATTTCACCATCCAAATATCTTTGATGATTCGCCTGCAATGAACCAATAAGGCCTTCCACACTAGTTCTGATAACAGCATCAAACTCATCCTGAACTGCTGCGATTGTGGAGCCGTGAGACTTATTTAGCTCAATAAAAGACACCAAACCTTGGGTAAAAATAGTAATCAGCATTAATAGGCCAAAAAAAACAACAAGTTTCCCTCTCATTTTAAGTTTTTTCAACATTTTTTATCTCCTTGTTAAGTTTAATTTCCTTTTGATTGTTGTTCGTTATCTACCAGACCATATTCATTTTAATTATGCAAAATCTCCCCTTTTCTGTCTTTATAAAATAACATAATTACTTTTGGTGTGATGCGAATACTCTGAAACACGCACGTTAGTCGCCACTAACTCAAGACCATATATATGTTAGTCAAGACTAACATATATATACAAAAAAAGTCAAGTAATTTCTATTACTTAACAAATATTGAAGCTTCCCTTCTCGTTATCATCGATATTCCTTGATTTTTACTAACATAATAGCTCTTTCTATTCCCTTTATTCATTATAATTCTTTTCGTTAACAATTAAGTTCGTATAACTGCTAATATACTTTCAAATACCCTTGATTTTTACAATTCCTAAGTTAAAAAGTTACCTTTCTCGCTACTATTTCTATAGCACTCAGAAAAAATATCATTTGCTTGGCTTGTGAAAAGCGTATAACCATTGGGCGTGATATTATGGAACCATGTCAAACACATTGGTATTAGCCTATATGCAGGTATTTTGTCATGGAAGGAAGGCTATTCTTCTGTTGCAGGACAAGAAAGCAACGAAGCCAATTAAACAGATTGGATACGTACCACAAGCTCGTAAATCCTCCTTTTCCTATACTGTACGAGGTATGATTGTATTTGGAAAAGTAGGTGATAATTCCTATTTTGCAACACCGCTGGCTAAGGGTTACATCGAAGCAGATAAGATAATGGAGCGTATTGGAATTGCTGAGCTTTCTAAAAGACGCTGCAACGAACTTAGCAAAGGCCAGCTTCATGTGGTGTTTATTGCAAGAGCATTGGTAAATTCTCCACAACTTTTAATTTTGGATGAGTCAGAAGCACATTTAGATTTTCGCAACCAGCTACGGCTATAAAACTCATTCATGGTGTGGTTTCCGAGCAAATTATATTCTGCATTATTAACACACATTATCCCAACCACGCAATAAGAATCGCTGACAATTTTTTTGTTAGGTGATACAATACAAATTTGGTTCAACACAGGAAGTAATGACCGAGGAAACTATTAAGGAGTATCTTTCTGTTTATGCACAAAGCCTTTACACAACATACAAGGAAAATGAGATACCTGCATTTGTTTTTTTAGATGAATTATAAATAGAAATTAGTTTAACGGCGGCTTGAAATTCAATCAAGCCGCCGTTAAACTAATTTAGAATATTTTTGCAGGATGTATTAAACAATTTAACCTATGCCATATGATGAACAATTCATTAGTAGCTATTGCCAAAATCTCCAACTCATCCTCTATTCTCGATTCAGGTACATGGAAGGCAGATGCCTTTTCCACAAGAATATTATTCTCTGTGTCATCTTCTTTACATGGTTGGCTATTTATTTCGCAACCACAAAAATAGTCATTCCTACATGTCAGTAATTTTTGTGCATCAGCTATGAGGTAATAAATTCTGCATGTCTTTTAGGCTTATCATCAAAGTTGAAGTATTATGTAACAAGGCTGATGTGGTAGGTCTTATAGCTCCCCCCACACCTAAGACAATAAGATAAGCGTTAATTCCGACAATAGCTGCATAATTATTTTGTATCCTCTTCATTAAATGGTTACTTAACCGTTTTAATGTTACAAGCTCACTAAGGTCATTGGCCGCAATTGTTACGTCGGAAATTTCTTTGGCAATCTCTGCACCGTCTCTTATGGCAATACCTACATCCGCAGCTGATAGCGCCGGAGAGTCATTAATTCCGTCGCCAATCATTATCACACGATTGCCAGATTGCTTTTCTTTCTCTATGAAATTCGCCTTATCCTCTGGCAAAACTTCCGAGTAATACTCATCTACCTCCACTATTTTCGCAACGGCAGCTGCGGTTCGTTCGCTATCTCCAGTCATCATGACAACTTTATTTATCCCTAATTTCCTAAGTGACTTTATTACATCTGGCGCTTCTTCCCTCAAGGGGTCTTCGATACAGATTACAGCAACTAGTTTGTTTTCTATCGCGAGATAAAGGTGGGTATATTCAGCAGAAAGTGCATCAAATTTCTCTTGATTAGATTCATCAATGGTACTACCTTCATCTTCAAATACAAAATGGTGACTGCCTATGACAACCTTTTTGTTGTCAATAGAGGAAACAATTCCATGGGCAACGATATATTCAACCTTGGAATGCATTTCATTATGATCAAGGCCCTTCTTTTTAGCCGCATGAACAACAGCCTTTGCCATAGAATGTGGGAAGTGCTCTTCTAAACAAGCCGCAATTCTTAGCATTTCGTCAGCAGAACTTTCACCAAAAGGAATCACTGCTTTCACTGTTGGTTTAGCCTTTGTTAATGTCCCCGTTTTATCAAACACAATTGTTGTAGCATCGGCTATTGCTTCAAGATATTTACCGCCTTTAATGGTAATTTTATATTTACTGGCTTCCCGAATGGCAGAAAGCACAGAAATTGGCATAGCAAGCTTTAACGCACAAGAGAAATCCACCATTAATACAGACAGCGCTTTTGTAACATTTCTTGTCAATACCCAAACTACTGCCGTACCCAGCAGCGTATAGGGAACAAGTCTATCTGCCAGGTGCTCGGCCTTACTTTCAACCTTCGACTTTAGTTTCTCCGACTCTTCAATCATCTTGACTATTTTTTCATAACGTGTAGCGCCTGATACCGCCTTTACATTTAAAGTGATCTCCCCCTCTTCAACAACAGTTCCAGCATACACGTACCCACCGCATTCTTTTTTAACGGGTAACGCCTCACCTGTTAAACTTGCTTGATTTATCAGTGCCTCACCAGAAATAACATTCCCATCAAAGGGTATCACCGTCCCCATTCGTACAATTACTTGTTCGCCAGGCTGAATGTCTGTAGTATTGACCAAAATCTCTTGTCCGTCTTTAATTAAGCAAACCTTGCTGGTGTTTAAAGACATGCTCCTAGCTAAATCACCCACGGATTTTTTATGTGTCCATTCTTCCATGGTTTCGCCAATACCTAGCAAAAACATGATAGAGCTTGCTGTTTTAAACTCTCCTCTGAAGATAGAAACGCCTATTGCAGTTGCATCTAACACATTAACGTCTAATTGTTTTTTTGCAATAGAGCATAGACCTTTATAGATAAACCTAGCCGCACGTAAGCTTATCCATAATGCCCTTAATTGATAGGGGAGAAATATTTTTGCACCGAAATGAATAATCGTCTTCTGTACTAATCGTTCTTGATACTTGACTGTTAACTTTCTGCCTGAATCCTCAATAGCGGTACTTGGCGATTGAAACTTTGAGTACTGGAACTGTTTTAAAGCATCCAACACACTTTTTCTATTACCGTTGTAGCTAATGACGATACCACAAGTCCGCACATAAATTTTTGTTTCCTTAATATTATGGAATGAACGCAAATAATATTGTAATAAATCTGCCTGTTGAAAGGTCATAATATTCTGCATGAGATGAACACGAATACGCCCTTTCATTTCATGCTGTATTTTAAAATTCATATTCCACCTCCAAAAAAACGGAGCTGTTTTCCTACCAGCTCCGCATAAAAATTACTTTGTAATTATTCTGCTTCATCCGTCTCTTTGTCTTCATCAGACCAATCTTCTTCAAAATCAAACTCGTTTTCAAATCTAGCTTCATTCATTTGATTTGCTTCAGCCAGAATGTCTTCAACGTTCTCCTGAATGCATGTTGTTGTTTTCATAACACAATCCTTTGCACGCAAGGCCGCCGCAACACTGTGGATATACGCCTTCTTGGCATCCCTGCTAGCAAGGATCTTTATACCCGCTGTACCAAACAAAATTCCTCCGACAAAAAAACAAGCATTTTTAACTTTTGAATCATCAAAATCAAACATATAAATCCCTCCATAATTTGTATTCACTTTGCCTACATAACCAATAAATTTATGAATAAAGCAGTTTTATTGGTATTTATTGTAACATTTTAGATTATATTAGCAGTAGTTTTTTGGGTTAGTCAAATATAACTGACACTATTGATATTTTTTATCATTTAACCTTTTCTGGTTATCCACAAAAGTTGGCTTTACCCATCTTTTAAAGCTTCATCTATTAAAAATTTCTTATTATTTATTTCTACCCAAGCAATTTGATGCCCAAAGTATCCAGAGGCGACAAGGCCTGCATAAAGTATTTGCGTACTTTCTTCCATGGTCAGCGCACGGCATGTGCCATCATCCAAGCCAACGACCAACTTCTCTGCCTCATTGCTATCCTTTTTACAATCTAGCTTGAACATTTGCTGATTGTTTATTATGCCGATGTCATCTAATATGCGAATCATACGATATACTGTAGCAATACCAATACTATGATCAATAGCTGTGGCTTTATAGTATACTTCTTTGCAGCTGTAACAACTATTTTCTAACAAAGTATTGATTATAATTTGCCTTTGCTTCGTAATGCGATAGCCTTTCTTTCTGAGGGTATTAAATAGCTTATTTTTTTTAATCTTAATTTCCAGTGATGGCCCCAAAGTCTTTTTTTCAATTTCTGTCTCACTGTTTCTAAACAATTCCACTCTTCCCCTCACCTTTATCTAGAAGTTTTGCTTTAAAATTCTGCGTAATTGAACTTATTGAAAGTCTAAATACTTAAATAACCTTCGTTATACCTAACCAGCCAATTCCATTAATTGCATTTAAAAAGAGACTGCCGGCAAAGGATAAACAGCAGTCTCTTTTGATGAAAGTAATTTCAGCTTATTTACAGTTACAACCATGACTTTTCTGATAATCAGCTTGTTTATGAGAACAACTCGCCCCTGAAGAGCAACCAATACATTTAACGCCCTTCTTTTTCGCTCTCACAATATAAACAATAGCTGTCAGTATAATGATTGCAACAATTCCTAAAACGATGTAATCCATTATATTTCACCTCTATGCTTTCATGGCTTTGTTGCTATCTAATGCATACTCATCAACCTTATTTTCACCTTTTTTTGCCAGATAAATTGCCACAGCAATCAGTACAACTACTGCAATCAATCCACCAACAAATCCTGCTCCAACTGAACCAGTTGTAATTACTGTTCCAATCTGATATACAAGGAAAGCAACCACATATGCAGTACCAAACTGTAGGGCAATACCACCAAACAACCATTTTTTGTCCTGCATTTCCGCATTCATTGCACCAATTGCTGCAAAGCAAGGAGGTGTGAATAAATTAAACATTAAGTAAGATAATGCAGCTACAGAAGTGATTCCCATAACAGAAGCCACATCAACAGCCCCACTGATAAGTGCAAATTCTTCAGTATCAATAAAGTTTGTAATGCCATAAACTACAGCCAGAGTACCAACAACATTTTCTTTTGCAATAAAACCTGTGATTGCTGCAGCAGCAAGCTGCCATACACCAAATCCAAGAGGTATTAAAAGAATTGCAAATGGACTTGCAATGGTTGCCAAGATAGAGGTTGCTTCAGCACCCTCTTCAACAACTTGAAGGCTCCAGTTAAATGTTTGCATAATTTGTACTGCCGCGTTACAAACAAGAATAATGGTAGCTGCTTTGATGATAAAAGCTTTTGCTCTTGCCATCATAGACAGAAATGCTCTTTTGATGCTTGGCACCTTATACTCAGGCAGTTCCAAAATAAAGAATGACTTTCTGAACTTATGCCCAGTTATCTTCTGTACCAAAACTGCACCCAAGAAGATGAGAGCTATACCAATAAAGTACATTAATGTTCCAACCCATGACGCATCTTGAAAGAATACACCAGCAAAAAGGGCAATTACCGGCAGTTTCGCACCACAGGGCATAAAAGGCGTAAGCATTGCTGTCGTTCTTCTTTCACGTTCATTCCTGATGGTTCTGCAAGCCATAACACCAGGAATTGCACAACCAGTACCAATCACCATCGGAATAATAGATTTACCAGAAAGACCAACCTTTTTGAAAAAACGGTCCATTACAACCGCCACACGAGCCATGTAACCACATTCTTCCAACAGTGCAATTAAGAAATACATAACCATTACCAGTGGCAAGAAACCTACAACAGCACCTACACCGCCAATAATACCATCAACAAGTAATGCCTGCACAAATGGGGAGGATCCTTCTACCATTACGCCCACCCAGCCTTGGAATGATTCAATTAATCCTACAAGATAATCTGCAATCATAGGACCAAGATGTGTTTGAGAAATAGAAAATACAGCCCACATTGCTAACACAAAGAAAGGAATTCCGAACCATTTATGCGCAAGAACCGCATCAATTTTATCTTGTGTGTTTTTTTCACTGGTAATAACTTTCCTTTTTTCTACTTTTGAAACAATACCATTTACAAAGGTAAAACGCTTTCTATCTGCAGCTTCTACAGCCTCTTTGCTATGTAAATCAATCGCTCCTTGTGTATAAGGTGCTTTCTGCACTTTACCACAAACGGAAACTGCTTTATTTACGAGTTCTTGTAATCCATTGCCAGATGATTCTGTAGAAATTGTTTCTACCACCGTACATCCAAGGTGCTTCGATAACTCTTCTACATCAATTTTTGTTCCTTTTTTCTTATTTATGTCGCTTTTATTTAGTGCAACAACAAGTGGTATGCCAAGTTCCAGTAGTTGAGTTGTGAAGAAAAGGCTACGGCTTAAATTGGTTGCATCCACAATATTGATTATGACATCCGGTTTTTCATTTTTTACATAAGCACTTGTTATACTTTCCTCTGACGTAAATGGCGACATAGAATATGCACCGGGTAAGTCCACAGCAATGATTGATTCTTCATTGCCGTTTACAAAAGACTTTTTGATTTGACTTTCCTTTTTGTCAACAGTAACACCTGCCCAGTTGCCAACACGCTCTGTCCTGCCTGTCAATGCATTATAAAGTGTAGTTTTACCGCTATTGGGATTTCCTGTAAGTGCGATTCTCATTATTCTCTCTCCTTACTTAATTAACCTTATTTCTAAAAATTACTTTATGCATTATGTTAATGATACTTTTATGAAATCATAATTGCTTGCGCTAGGTCGTGATCAATATTATAACGACCATCTTTTATGGCAACTACATAGTTACCACTTATCTTGGAAACTAAAGTAATCTCTTCTCCAGAATAGCAGCCCAAGGTGAAAAGAAAGCTATTTAATTCTTCATCATCTGTCTCAATTCTAGATATAATATATTTTTTCCCAAACATCGCCTTTGTTAAAGTCATTTTTTCACCTTCCTTAAGTGATACTATGTTTTTTGTTAGTTAGTGTTAACTAATCATAGTATAAACTAACACCTTTGTCAATAGTTTTAAAGAAGATTGCCTTGATGTGAAAAATCAATATCGTTTTCAAAAGCAAATGAACTACTTGTTCAATGCAGCAAACCCTTTGATACTTTGATAATAAAAAAATATTTGAATCAAACTTTTAAGCATATCTAATCAAATGCACCTAATTGTCTTTCTTCCGTTCTCTTTTCATAAAGTTTCTAGGCAGTCATGTTTATAGTTTTCTATGCCTTTCCACTTACATAAATCCTTCATAATTTTCTGTGTAATTTAATCAGGCTCCGCAAAAGGTGAAGCCACCCTAAGTTATTGTTTGTTCAGTGGGGGTTGTATCTTTACCACAAGCAAGTTTGCCAAAAATCCTGAAAGTCAATTTTAAACAAAATCCCAAGGTGTATACCACCTCGCCCTGCTTGCCACGTCCCTTCATCATTAATAGTGCTAATGTAACACAATTTCTTTTAAAAGCCTTGACTGCTACGTAACGTTATAGTTTATAATAGGAGAAAATAAAATACCATGTGTAATTTTGGAGGATTTTTATGAGTAAAGCATTGGTTGTATACTATTCTTATTCAAACTCAACAAAAAATTTAGCGGAAAGTATAGCACTCCTTACGGAAGGAGATATTAGAGAGCTGATTCCGGAAAAACCTTATTCATTTTCTTACAACGGTGCAACAAAGGAAGTTCGTAATGAAATTGAAAGAGGATACTGCCCTAAATTGGTGTCTGGAAATGAACCTAAAAACAATTATGAATATATTTTTATTGGAACACCTAACTGGTTCAAATCATTTGCACCACCCATATTGAGCTTCTTGCGAAGTGTCGATTTAAGCGATAAAATAATCATTCCTTTTTGTACCCATGGTGGCGGTGGGTTTGGACAAATAGAAACCAATATATTTAAGGAATGTCCTAACTCAAAGCTAATATCGGGATTTGATACAACAAGTGACTTTCATGATACACAAGTCGAAACCTGGCTTGACAATATAGGACTTTTAGCATAAACAAAGTCAAGAGTATCAATATGTTATGAGGAGGATATGTATAAAGTGCGAAAACAGTATTATACAGTGAACGATATAACCAAAATAACAGGGATTACACGGCGAACACTACATTACTATGATGAAATAGGTTTGTTAAAACCATCAAATCAATCATCTCATGGTTATCGCCTGTATGATACGAAGGATTTTGAAAGGTTACAAGTCATACTTTTTTTAAAAGAAATGGATTTGCCCTTAAAAGATATATCCCGTACTTTGCAATTATCAAAAGAAGAGCAAAATAAAATTATGAAGCAGCACTATGAAATTTTATCAAGAAAAAAACAGAAATTAGAAAAAATGATGTCAAACTTAGAAAGCTACTTGGCAGGTAAAGATATATTTGATTTAGACATATTTGAAGGTACAAGTGTTCTTCCCATTAAAGAGCAATACATGAGAGAAGCAAAATTTGCTTACGGTGAAACAGAAAAATTTAAAGAGTATGAGAAAAACTTAGCTCATTTAACTAGTGAGGAAAAAGTTAAGCTATTTGCTGCGTTTGATGAAAAAATGAAAATGCTATTTCAATTATTTTCAGAACATATGAAAGAGTCTCCAACTTCAGAAAATGTACAGATTATTGTCAAACAATTTATAGACAACTTTCAGGACTTTTTTGCTTGTGACAATGAAATACTGAAATGTATTGCAAATACTTATAAGTTTGATAATAGATTTAAAACGTATATAAACCAATTTAGCGATGAGGATTTGAGTGACTTTCTTTACAGGGCTATCGTTTTCTATTGTGATGGGAATTGATACTATGTCTGCATCTAACATTGAAAAAGCCGAGAGTGTGAAATAATTTATGCAAATTAGCCTCTATGATTTTGTGTGGCATGAGTGCTTGGATATCCAGTACTCATGCCTCGTGTTCAATATAAATTATGTTTCATAGGCTCAAAGTTGATGGATCTATAATACCTGCTTTGAATGCTTCTTCAAATACTTAAAGAAAGAAAAAGCCGCTCGGAAAAACTACCCTCTTTCTAAGAGTTGCAATTATCCATATTTTAATATATTGAAGGTTTATTCAACCCCAAGAGGCCACATAGAGCTCTTGGAATGTTAACTCCCAACGAAAAGAGAACCGCTCCTGAAATAGTCATACTAAAAAAGGGGTCGCTCCCACTTCAGACAAACCATATCAACCAGTTGTTTTCCATCTTCAAACATTGGGTGGTCATAGTTATCTATAAAAAAATTTACTATTCAATGCGATTCTGAAAAACCACATTTTTTTAATAAAAAATAAGTTTTGCAATCAGTGTAAGGTGCAAACAGGAACACTATCAGGCTTTTTAATTTTCACACTTTAAGCATGCGATACCCTATACCCACATGGGTTTGAATATATTTGGGTTCCGCAGTATCCTTTTCAATTTTTTTACGCAATGTTGCCATAAATACTCGCAATGACGCAATATCCGAATCAAAACTGGTCCCCCACACTAATTTAGTAATATAGGTATGCGTAAGAACCCTACCCACATTGTAGGAAAGTAAGCTAATCAGTTTGTATTCCATGGGAGTTAAGTGTATTTCTTTTTCCTCAAGGTATACACAGCCTGCATTGTAGTCAATACTGAGCTCTCCATTTTTAAAGATAGGTGCCTCCGTTTTTTCATAGTTAACACGACGAAGTGCTACACGCAATCTAGCCAACAGTTCCTCCACAGAAAAAGGCTTTGTAAGGTAATCATCAGCACCAGCATCAAGAGCTTCTATTTTGTCACTATCCTCACTTCTTGCACTAATGACGATAATAGGGGTTATTGACCATAAACGAATCTTTTTAATCAAATTCACTCCGTCTATATCAGGTAAACCTAAATCAAGAAAAATAACGTCTGGATTATGAGAGGTTACCTGTAAAACAGCGCTTTCTCCATTATTAGCCGTTAAAAATTTATAATTATGTGTTTCCAACGTGGTTGAAATTAAATTTCTCACTGCGTTATCATCCTCAACCACCAAAATCAAATTTTTATTCACTTTGTAAAACCTCCTCATAGGGAATTGTAAAATGAAATACAGCTCCCTTTGGTTTGTTATCCATTACTTTTATCTCTCCGCCATGTGCCGCTATAATTGATTTGCAAAGGGCAAGTCCAAGACCCATACTTCTATGGCTATCTACAATTTTAGTATTTACTGTATAAAACATATCAAAAATCCTGGACTTTTCTTCATCAGATATTCCGTCACCGTTATCAGCTATCTCCAAAATTACAAAGCCATTTGCTTTTTTTGCTGTGATTTTTATCTCTGAGCCTTTGGGGGTATATTTAATTGCATTGTCCACAATATTAATCAGAACTTGAATGATCAGTCTTCCATCCATTTTTGCAAGAAGAACTTCATCGCTTTTTTCAAAAACAATATGATGCTCATTTTTCTTTCGATTTACATGTTTAAGTGCTTCAACAACCACATCTTCCACGAGTTCTGTGGTACAACCCAACTTCATAGAGCCATCTTCGATTTTAGTTACTGATAAAAGATTTTCCACAAGGTTAATAAGCCACATGGAATCATCGTAAATATCAAGATAAATTTGTTGCTTCCGTTCAACTGCCATAACATTTTCACTTACAATTAAAACATTGGCGTTGCCAGAAATAGATGTAAGTGGAGTTCTCAAATCATGGGATATAGAGCGTAATAAATTAGCTCTTAACTGTTCATTTTTAGCAAGTACAGCCGCATTCTCCCGTTCCTTATTTGCCCTTTGGTTTTCTAAAGCAAGTGCACACTCTCCTAACATTGACAGCATAATGCTATGCTCAAAGGATTGAAGAGGATGATCTTCTAGGGCTATACCTACAACCCCATACACAATTTCGTTCATTCTTACTGCAAGATAATAACATTTAGCGCTACTTAATGTATTGGTGGTAGCTCCTGCATGCTTATTATTTTTAAGAACCCACTTTGCAACAGCCAGCTCATTTTGTAATAAATAGTTTTCATCATCAGAAACCCTGTCGAAAAAAGTAATGGGCTTACCCAAGTCCCCATCACTAACAGGATGAAACACAATATCCTTTTCAATAAGCTTTGAAAGCTGTTTACAGGTAACTTCAATTATTTTTTCCTTGCTTTCTGTCTTCTGTAAAAGTTGGTTTGTCTCCAGAAGAATTTTCGTTCTGTATGCCGTCTGTGCCGATTGTTTTGCCTGCTGTTTCAACTTTGTGGCAAGGGTACTTGTAATAAATGCTGCTATAAACATAATGACAAAAGTAACTGGATAGCCAGCATCAGTAGCATTTAAAGTGAATCTTGGGGCAGTAAAAAAATAGTTGAATAAAAGCACACTGACTACAGACGAAAAAAGGCTGTATAGTCTGTGATTGGTAAAAACAGAGATTAGTAGCACGCTTAGAATATATGCCATAATCATATTGGCTTCCGAAAAAGCCAGATGGTAAAAGAAAAATCCTATGATGGTTGCTGCCGCCAAAAGAAGAACTGCTTTTACCATGTCATAAAGATGAACCTTAGAACTATTCTTCGGTCTTTGAGATTTGTATGGGGGCGTTTGTTTATCTGGGATAATATAAATATCAAGATTAGGAGCAATTTCAGTCAATTTTTCCGTAAGTGTGGGCTTGCTCCAAAAATATTTCCTCGTAGCATTATTTCTCCCAAGAACAATTTTTGAAACTCCCGAAAGCCTTGCAAATTCTGAAATTTGATATGCTACATCATCTCCCTGTGCCGTTTCTACTGTAGCTCCCAATTGCTCGGCAAGATGGATATTTTTACGAAGCCGTTCTTTGTTCTCGTTACTCATCAAAGGAAAAACCGAGGTTTCAACAAATAGTGCCGTAAAAGTACCCTTAAAAGCATTGCACATTCTTGCTGCCGTTCTGATAATTTTGGCATTGGTAGGAGATGAGGAAAGACATACTAAAATGTGCTCATCGGTATAATACTCGCTTTTCCCCTGCACCCTTATTTTTTCAGATATGATATTAACTCTGTCAGCACATCTTCTAAGGGCTATTTCTCTAAGCGCCGTTAAATTTTTAATATCAAAAAAACTTGAAAGTGCTTTTTGCGCCTGTTTTTCTTTATAAATTTTACCCTCTTTTAAACGGTTAATCAGCTCATAAGGCTCTATATCCACAAGTTCTACTTGGGATGCATTATCAAAAACAAAATCCGGTATTCTCTCTCGCACCACAATTCCTGTGATGGATACTACAATATCATTGAGACTCTCAATATGTTGCACATTGACCGTTGTATAAACATCAATACCGTTTCGCAAAAGCTCATCAATATCCTGATATCTTTTTGCATGGCGGCTCCCCTGTACATTGGTATGGGCAAGCTCGTCAACTAAAATAAGTTTTGGCTTTCTGGCAAGGGCTAAATCTATATCAAATTCCTTTAAGGACAGCCCTTTATACTCCATTGGTTTTACTTCAAGCTGCTCCAATCCGTTTAACAGCACCGTTGTTTCCGCCCGCTCATGAGACTCCACATAACCTACTACTACATCAACGCCACGCCTTTTTGCACCATGTGCTGCCTTTAGCATCGCATAGGTTTTCCCCACACCTGCTGCATAACCAAAGAAAATTTTCAGATGCCCTCTACGAGGAATAGAAGTTGCTTCTTCCATAAATTCTCTTCCTTTCTATTTTTACAATAAGAATCTCTATAATCGGTAGTTTTTGCAAAGCAATTAGAGGTATCCCTATATGATACCTCTAGTTTTTTAATGCTTTATATTCTGTACAAGACCCATTTCCTTTGCAATAGCAAGATTTACTTTAAGTACATTTACAGTATTCTCCCCAAAGATGCCAACGGTTTTTTTCGTTGTATTCACGATGACAATTTTCTCTAATTTTTCTATACTAATACCCGAAGCCTTTGCAATGCTTTCAAGTTGAATTTCAGCAGCTTGTGGTGAAATATGAGGGTCAAGTCCCGACCCTGATGCAGTCAATAAGTCCGTTGGAATATCTTCCATTTTGATAGACGGATTTTTCTCTAAAAAGCTTTCCATATCTTTTTTGACTCTTTCTACAAGCTGTGGGTTACTCGGTGCAAAATTCTGAGAACCAGAGCCTACGGTAGAGTAACTGCCCCTTTCCAAGTCCTCCTTGGTATAAGTGTTGTAACTTACCGTAGAGGGACGGCATTTCAAAAAATAATCCTTTGTAAAATCCTGCCCAATTAGCTCAGACCCTATTACCTTGCCGTCTGCTGAGATTAGGCTACCATTTGCCTGATGAGGGAAGACCACCTGTGCTACACCAGTCATCAAAAGGGGATAGCCCAAACCGCAAATGAAAAGTAACACAAGAGAAACCAATACACCTTTTCTAATATAATATACGAAGCCATTCATATATAAAAACCCCCTTAAAGTCCTAAAAACATTAGTAGTGGATTTACAATTATATCAATTATTTTAATTCCGATAAATGGCGTGATAATCCCCCCCAGCCCAAACAAAAGCAAATTACGAATAAGCATTTTATCTGCGGACATAGGCCTATATTTTACACCTTTCATGGCAAGAGGAATCAGGCAGGGGATAATAATTGCATTGAATATCAGTGCCGATAAAATAGCACTTTGAGGTGTTGAAAGTCCCATAATATTCAGTACCGAAAGCTCTGGTATTGCCACCATAAACATAGCTGGGATAATGGCGAAATACTTGGCAATATCGTTTGCCATAGAAAAGGTTGTAAGGCTTCCTCTGGTTATTAGCATTTGTTTTCCAATCTCCACAACCTCAAGAATTTTTGTGGGGTCAGAGTCCAAATCCACCATGTTTGCCGCTTCCTTTGCAGCTGTGGTGCCACTGTTCATGGCAAGACCAACATTAGCCTGGGCAAGAGCGGGTGCATCATTGGTGCCGTCACCTGTCATCGCTACAATTTTTCCTCGTGCTTGCTCTTTCAGAATAATTTCAATTTTATCCTCAGGCTTACACTCGGCAACAAAATCGTCTACACCTGCCTCACCTGCAATGGTAGCAGCAGTTAGGGGGTTGTCACCCGTACACATAATGGTATGAATACCAATGGCACGCAATCTTTCAAAACGCTCCTTCATCCCCGGTTTTACGGTATCTTTCAGATATATAACACCTAAGACCTGGTGGTTTTGGCAAACCGTAAGAGGAGTCCCGCCCAATGATGATATTTCCACAGTGATTTTTTGTATATCAGCTGGTATTTCTCCACCTATAGAATTTATGTAACCTAAAATGGAGTCAGTCGCCCCCTTTCGTATTTTTGTTCCATCCTTGAGATCTAAACCACTCATTCTTGTCTGTGCAGAAAACTCTATGATGCTAGCACTCTCAACCTCGGGAAGTGGAAATCCTAACTGTTTTGCCAAATCCAAAGTGGATTTGCCCTCTGGGGTTTGGTCATAAAGGGAAGCAATCATAGAAGCTTTGACCAGTTCATGTTTATCCACTCCACTTACAGGATAAAACTCCGCCGCAAGCCGATTACCGAAGGTGATGGTGCCTGTTTTATCCAAAATCATAGTATCCACATCGCCACAGGCTTCTACAGCTTTGCCGGACATTGCAATAACATTAAATCTTGTAACTCTGTCCATACCAGCAATACCAATTGCAGACAAGAGGCCACCAATGGTAGTTGGGATAAGACAAACCCCAAGAGCAATGAGTGTAGAAACAGGTAAGGAAACACCGCTGTATACCCCGATTGGGTAAAGAGTAACTATGACAATCATAAAAATAATAGTAAGAGAAACCAAAAGTGTATTTAATGCAATTTCATTTGGTGTTTTTTTTCGGCTGGCACCCTCAACAAGGGCGATCATCTTATCCAAAAAGCTGTTGCCTGCCTCACAGGTGATACGGATTTTCAGATAATCACTCACTACAGTGGTACCACCAGTCACGCTACAAAAGTCGCCGCCACTTTCACGTACTACTGGTGCAGACTCACCTGTAATGGCCGATTCATCCACGCTGGCAACACCTTCGATGACCTCACCGTCATTTGGGATAAGCTCTCCTGCCGAAACAATAACGATATCCCCTTTTTTAAGCTCAGAGGAATTGATGATTGTTTCTTCTCCGTTTTCAGAGATTAATCTTGCTTTGGTATCCTTTTGGGTTTTTTTAAGAGATGCCGCTTGCGCCTTACCCCTGCCCTCTGCCACCGCTTCCGCAAAGTTAGCAAAGAGAACTGTAACAAAAAGTATAATACATACAATAATGTTGTAGCTTCTTAAATACTCGCTGTTTTGTTCAAATAGGGACGGAAAGAGAGAGAGCAAAAGAGTAATGAAAACCCCAATCTCCACCACAAACATCACGGGATTTTTCATCATGTATACTGGATTCAGCTTAATTACAGAATCCTTTATTGCCTCTTTCAGTATGCTTTCATTTATAATTTTTTTTGTTTTTATATTCATAAAATACCTCCTTTAACCCCATAGACTAAAATGCTCTGCCACAGGTCCTAATGACAATACAGGGAAGAATGTAAGCCCAGCAAAGATATAAACAATCAGCACCAGAACAAAAGCAAATGTGGCGGTATCTGTTTTAAGCGTTCCAACCGTTTCATTCACAAGCTGTTTTTTCATCAGAGAACCTGCGATTGCCAACTGAATGACCAAGCTTACATATCGCCCAAAAAACATGGCCAGTCCCGTTGTAATATTCCAGAAAACAGAGTTATCCCCAAGTCCCTCAAAGCCCGAGCCATTGTTTGCCGCAGAGGATGAAAATTCGTAGAGCACTTGACTTAGTCCATGAAAGCCTTCATTGGTAATACCACAAAGCCCGCTTGAAGTTGTAACTGCAAGGGCAGAAAAACCCAATATTAATAACGGATGAATAATGATACAAAGGGCGGTTAATTTCATTTCTTTGCCCTCGATTTTTTTGCCCAAGTATTCTGGAGTTCTACCAATCATAAGACTACAGATAAATACGCTGAGAATGACATAAATAATCATATTCATCAATCCCACGCCCTTACCGCCAAAGACAAGGTTTAGCATCATATGCAAAAGAGGCACAAGCCCCCCTAAAGGTGTAAGGGTATCATGCATGTTGTTTACAGTGCCTGTGGTAAAAGAAGTAGTAACGGTGGTAAAAAGAGCTGAAGCATCCACTCCAAATCGAACCTCTTTGCCCTCCATACTGCCCATGGACTGAGATAATCCTGCATTTGCAAGCGTAGGGTTTCCTGCCATCTCTGCAAAGTAGCAAAGGCTTAGACCAATCACAAAAATATTGCTCATGGCTGTAAAAATAGTTCTCCCTTCACTACCCATAACACTTTTCTTGACTTTCATGATATTTTTCTTTTGCTCTGCAATCATTTTTCCAAACATAACAACACAAGCACCAGGCAAGAGCATCATGGAATAAAGCTCAAAAATATTCGACCAAATTGTGGGGTTTTCAAAGGGAGTTGTGGAGTTTGCCCCAAAAAAACCACCACCGTTTGTGCCAATATGCTTAATTGATTCCAGTGATGCCACAGGCCCCATGGCGATATCCTGCATTGATCCCTCAATAGTTGTGGCAGTTACATTGGAAGAAAGCGTTTGGGGAACTCCTTGCCATACAAGTAGTAATCCAACTACAATGGAAAGAGGCAAAAGCACCCGAGTCGTAATGCGAATAAGGTCTGAAAAAAAATTGCCCATTGCAATTTTATCTTTTCCTACCAATCCTCGTACAAAAGCTGTGCAAGCGGCATAGCCACTTGCTGCCGAAGTGAACATCATAAATGTAATTACCGCCATTTGAGAAAAGTAGGAAAGTCCGCTTTCTCCCGAATAATGCTGCAAGTTGGTGTTGGTCATAAAGCTTATAACAGTATTAAATGAAAGACTGCTTTCCATTCCACCAATTCCATTGGGATTGAAAAATAAAATACCTTGAAACCGTAAAATAAGATAACCTACCAAAATCATTACTCCATTGGTTACAACAAGAGCCACTACATATTGCTTCCAGTTCATTTGATTTTGTGGATTAATTCCGGTTATTTTATAAATTCCGTTGTCAATCCTATTAAAAACAGAATCTGCAATGGTCTTTTTATTTGTGGTAACATAATATAGGTAAATACCTATGGGAATTACCAAAAACATATATAGAATAAGTGTAAACATAATTTCCACCATATGGTTTTCCTCCCTTTTTTAAAATTTTTCAGGATTAATAAGTACATAAAATAAATACCCCGCCAAAAAAATTAATCCTATGCCTAAAACAATCATTCCTATTACCATAAATAGAACCCTCCAATTTAATCTTTATTCACTTGCTTTTCGCACCAATTTATAAATAGCAAGATAATCGATAAGCACAGGAATAAAACACTTACCATAATAACATCCATATAATTACCTCCTTATAAAACAATATCTTTATATCCACCCAAACAAAAAAGATATGGGAGTCATAAAGACCGCAGTTAATAAAGCAACACATATAAGAATTAATATTGGCATACCAATTAGCAGAATAAGCCAAAACAAAAGCGGGTGCCGAGTTAAAAAAAATGACCAGGCTTCTTCTTTGCTCTTTTTATCTTTAGGTTTATGAATATGAACTTTACGTAAGCGCATAACCCTCCCTCCCTTTGATGAATTTGATTACATTGTAATGCTTATCATATTAAAAAGGTTCAAAGGGAGATGATCCCCATGTAAAGATTCCATTAATAATAAATGTGTTATTGTCAAGTATACGCACCAAACCTTATTCAACTTACATATAAACAAAACAGTAAAATAGGCCTAAAAAAAACCTGCCAATCGTCAAAGAATGGCAGGAAGCCCTCGGAAGAGGTTTGAATTGTCGTATTTATGGATGCCATCTACTACCCTGTAGCGAAGATGTATCGTTAAGCGTGCTGTATACATTCCCCTAGGCTTTGATATGCATGGGAAAAGATTGTTCTGAGAATGTGTTTCGGCAAAAATGAAAGTGCCAGGTTTTGGCTGCTCATACTGAATAGCTTGAAAAACCGAGTTGTAAGGGATATTGCCATGCATTCGCTGCAATATGGTGCTTCATCCACTATTAATCTATTACAAGTTTTGCTGATTGACTTCAAATACAGGACCACAGAACTTGATCAGCATTGACAACTAACCCCGAGGCCTTGAAAAGAAGTAGCAAGTCAGCACCCATTGTGATACCAGATAGTGCAATATAACAGAAATCCTTTTTACGATATAGTGCAGTCAGTTTGTATTCTGTCAAAAAGAAAACAACAATCAGTAGAATACTCCCCAACAGAGAGCGTAGAAGGACGATTTCATAGCTGGTTAAACCGATATAACTTACCTCAACTTTGTTAGAACGAAAAGTAGAAGCCCAAAGATGTACTTGAAATATACCTGCTTCAGCGTGTGCGTCTTCCAACAAACACTGTTCCAGCACTTCCACCCCCGACAATATATTAAAGAAGGATCCCTTTTCCATATTAGGACATCTCAATTATACGCTTCCTTAGTTATGGTAATTTTTACTCATCTTTAATGTATTGACAATTTTAACATAATGGGTAATTCCGTAAGTTTCCTTTCTCCCATATAGCTTGTTTAGTTAAAATTCCTCGATCGTTCAATCAAGCTTTGATTGCCCATCTCATTTTTGCTGAACGAGCACGACTATTCATATTACATTCCTCTACTGTCGGCCTGATAACCTCGGTTGCGATTTCGCTGTAAACACCTTCAATCGCCAGTCTTTTAAAAGACTTTTTAACCATTCTATCTTCTCCTGAGTGGAAAGTTAGTATCGCTACACGTCCACCTTTTACAAGGGCATTAGGAAGTTTTTCTAAAAACTCAAATAACACTTCAAATTCACTATTCACATCGATTCGCAGTGCTTGGAATGTTCTTTGGCATGATTTCTTGATTACTTCTTTTCGTTCACCTGTTGGAATAAATTGAAGCGCATCTCCAATAATTTGTTGGAGCTTAGTAGTCGTAGAAATATCCACTCCATTTTCAATTTCAGAAACAATAGCTTTTGAAATTACTTTGGAATACGGCTCGTCTGAATTTTCATGCAGCATACCTTCTAATTCTTCTTGCGTAATAGTCCTTAATCGTTCAGCCGCAGAAATACCCTTTTCAGGATTCAGCCGTAAATCCAGAGGCCCCTCTCTTTTATATGAAAACCCTCTGTCTGGATTATCTATTTGCATTGAAGAAACGCCTAAATCTGCTAATATAAAATTAAACAAACCTGCCTCAGCAACGACTTCATCAATATTGGCGAAGTTCAGTTGCTTGGTGGTTAGTATGTCTCGTCCATAACCTAAATGCTCTAGACGTTCTTTGGTTTTGGATATTTCAATAGGGTCTACGTCAAGCGCATACAAATGTCCCTTGGATTCTAATCGATTTAGCATTTCTAGCGTATGTCCGCCATAACCCAAAGTTGCATCCAAGCCAGTTTGCCCTGGCTTAATTTTTAAGAACTCCATTATTTCTTTGACACATATTGAAATGTGCATACCAGCAGGTGTATTTCCCTTTTGAATGACTTTTGCTATAGTATCTACATATTTTTCTGGTTGAAGCTCTTTATATTTTTCTTTATAGCTTCGTGGATGCGTTCCTCGATATCTGATACGTCGTTTGTGTTCCTTTTCTTGATTACCCATGAATTATCTCTCCCCTTTTCTTGTCGTCTTTAATTATTTTTCCTTTGAATTATTGTCGATTTCTTTCAGAAATAAGATGCAGTTTCTAATAATTCTTCTGATTTTATATCTAATAACTAACTTCCAAAATTCCATAGTTCCTAATAAATATACTGGTCAGTTAAGTCAACATGTTGTCAAAATGTTTTATTTTATTTTCTTTTCTCTTAATACCCATATGACGGAAAACAGCTCTAAAAACAGGCAAACGGAACTCCTGCTATTCTGGCAGATTTAGGGCAGAACTTCACACAGGCATAACAACCAAGGCATTTCTCTCACTAATTTCCAGAGTTTTTAACTCAGTTGCACCAACAGGACATTTGCGAGCTCCGCAGGCAAACAGATTTTTTCACTTGAGGTTGTCGCATTAAAAAACGTGTACCTGAATCTGGGAACTCGCTAATAAACTATGGCAAAACACTTTTGGGAACTCGAATCCGAGATACTTAAGCTATTTTATACTACCACAATTGGCTTAGAAAAACAGTATATTTGCATACTTTTACAACCATCCTCTACAACCCAGTCTGTAACTCAACCCTACGGCTTTCAATTCGTACTAGACTCTCAACGCAAAATACATATAATTTTTCAAAGACCCAAGTATTATGATTTTATCTATGCATCCCTCCCACGGTTAGTACAAAGAATCAGTGTCTGCTATATGGGATTTCAGCACAGTGGATTCAGAAAAAGCCAAGGCGCTTAAATTGCAACTATAGAGAATTTTTTGATATTCTAAAATCATATTCTGGTAGAAATCTGGTCATGGGTTTTGTTGCCATAAGTTAGTTTAAATTAACTAAGGAGAAAATAAGTTTATACAAAAAAATCATGGATAAACGTAATAATACATTTTATTGGAAATTTAAAACCGTTTTTGATTGCATCGGTTATAACAGCTATATTTACTGTCACCTGTGGTTTGATTCCTTATTTGCAATCCGAAAATAATCACATTATTTTTAACATCTTCGTATGTAGCATATGCTTTTCCAAAACTAATATTATTTATGATAGAGTTATTAAACAAGTATATATTTGAAAAACCATACTTATATTATTCAATAGATTTTATCACTATTGTTGGAGAAGGATGTTATAATTGATCCGGTGGTGAAAAGTAAAGAATTTCTATCGCAAGAGCTGTTTTAAAAAATACCCCTATTATTATTTGGGATGAAGCAACAGCAAAAGAGATATTGAAAGAGCTATTGATGAACTCACAAAAAATAAAACCAAAATTGTTATAGCACATAAACTCTCTCAACGGTAAAAACTCAACAAAATAATTGTCCCCTCCTTCAGATTATTCCTTAATGGGTTCGAACTCATCTTTACCCACAAAACAAATTGGACAAACCCAATCATCAGGGATATCTTCAGTTCCCGGGGCTATTCCACTATCCGGATCACCTGTTTGCAGGTCATAGAATATCCGCATGGGATACATATATTTACATTCTGCATTTCTCCCTTCAACATTATTATACAATATTTTACTATTTTAGAGGTGCAGGTGCTTTTACAACTATTAACTCTAACACGTTTTCAGATAAATTTTTTACATTCATCTTTGTATTCACAGGAATTTTCAAAAGAGTTCCCTTATCATATTGATGAACTTCTTGATCATTTAGCCCGATAGATAAAGTCCCCCTTACCACTGTCATATAAACGTTCGAGTTCGAAAAATGTTCTGGGAGGCCTTCATCCTTATTAAAGACCATATGAATATAATGAATATTTTCATCCTGAATTACTCTTTCAACCGCTTTTTCATCTCCAGTTGACATTTCATAGATTTGCTCAATCATTTGTATACCTCCTTTTTGTTATAGTTTTAATTAGGTGGTTAAATGATACAATACACGAACTTTATGTTGTTTTTACAACATCCTTTGCTTATTCATTGTAATGAATTGCACGAACAGGACAAGCCAATATTGTTTGACTAAGGCTTTCTTTGTCTACTTCAGCATCAAAAGATTTTATATATGCTTTTTTACCTTGCATACCAAAAATCTCAGGATAATTCTTAGTACACAATGTGCAGCCCATACATGATTCCCTGTTTAATGTAAGTCCACTTGTTTTTTCTTCTTTTTTCCCTATATCTTCATCCTTAATAATCTTTGAAGCAATCCAAGAAAATACAACGATAGCAATTACCGTTAATACCCAACGAATTGCCATAAACTTTATGCCTAAAAACTTAGCTTCGTTTAAAAGCATAGGAACCTTTATTACTGCCCAGGAACTTAAAATTATAACTAAGTTTCGTACAGAGGCCCCCTTTTTGTGGAGCATGACACACATAGGAAATGCTGCATATATGGGTCCCGCAGATATGCAGCCTAAAACAAACGACAATGTGATGCCTTTGACTTTAGATTCTTTTCCTAAATATTTTGTAATTTTTTCTTTTGCAATCCATGCATCCAAAAGTGCGGTAAGAATAAATATCACCGGCATTATCAGAATCATTTCCTTAATGTAATAGACACTGTTTTCCATTGATGCAACACCCAAATCTGGCTTAATCAAAAACATTAGGATGTAGGCGACTGTTATCACAATCAAGAAAGTATTATCTTTTACTTTTTCTAATATTTTCAAGCAATCACCCCCATTACCATTGCGATCATTATGGCAAATAAAAAACTTAATCCATTTCTGGTGGCAGTAAATTTAAGCCCAAATTCACGCTTTTCAAGTGGAAATGTTACGACCCCTACCATTGTAAGTGTAGTTAAAAATGCTACGGAAGGAACAATACCAACTCCAGCGTCAACCAGTGAACCGACAAGGGGAAAAGCAATAAAGGCAGGGATTAGTGTAATTGTCCCAAATGCCGCTGAACCCACTGTTGCCATGAGCAAAGATTGACTTCCTACAAATTCGGCAATATTCTCTGGTGGTAATATTGTTAGAATTAAACCGATTAAAAAAATAATCGATAGTATGCTTCCCAGCATCCCCTTGCCCATGCCAAATGCCATTTTAAGTGCTTTTAATGTCTTCGATTTATCCTTTTTTAATGAAATCAAAAGAAATACAATCGTTCCTATCCACATTGCTGCTGTAAAAATATCCATACAAATCCTCCATTCTTTTTGTGATAACACAATTATAAAGTAGTTTATCACCCTCAAATAGACACCGATGTTACTTTTTGATATAATGTTTTTGTATGGAGGAGTAAATTCACATGAATATTGACATTTTACGGAACATTTCATTATTTTCAACTGTAAAGGAATCTGATTTAGAAAAATTAATTGCAGGTAATCATATTTATCAAAAAAATTATTCGAAAGGTGTAACCGTTCATAATGCAAATGAAACTTGTCGAACACTAGATATTGTATTGTCAGGAAGTTTAGTTGCGTATTCTTTATCAACGAATGGTTCATCAACTACGATGTTTGAATTTAGCAAGGGAAGTGTGATAGGCGCAAATTTATTATTTGGTGAAAACCACAGTTATCCCCTTAATATCTATTGTCTTACAGATTGTCAAATTGTCCACATTAATATAAATGCTGTATTAGAATTCTTGCACGACTACAACTTTACACTGGATTATATAAAGTCAATCTCACAAAATTCCCAAGGAATAAATCAAAAGATAGCAATGTTTACACAAAGAACACTTCGTGAAAATATTATGAATTATCTTAAACAGCAAGCTATCATACAGAAGTCTTCAGTAATTCTGCTTCCAATGAGTAAAAGGCAACTGGCAGATTATTTAGGTGTACAAAGACCTTCACTGTTTAGAGAACTTAAAAAATTAAAAGAAGAAGGCATTATTGAGATTGATAATCGTACAATCGTAATAAAAAAGACTACAGATAAATTCCAAGTAAAAGAACGACTTTAAGAAGAACAGCAAACTAAGTTTGGAAAATCAATACTAAAAAAAGGAATCAAACAGCAAGAAAATCACTGGTTGATTCCTTTTTTAATTTATTAAAGTTAATTTCGAAGGTGAATTTCAATATTAAAGTACCTAATCTCGCGTCATAATCTATTGACGCACTTTCCACTCATTATTTATAAACCTCCCGTGACAGAACTTTGGGTGTCATTCCTCTTCTCACTAAACATTTTTTGGATATTCCTTTAGGACGTCTCGAGTTGGCTGCTTATCTATGCGCAGATCACAGCACATTAACACGTGAATTATCACAAATGCGCTCCGAGGGCTTGCTGGCTTTGAAAGAATCATCTTTTAAAATTATACAATGATTAGGCCCTAAGTTTTAGCCATAGGTCTTTTACAACGGTTTCACCTATATTGCTTTCCTGATATGACCAATTAATACACAGCGCATTCTGTTTGATAAAGAGTAAAAACGTCATCTAACTTTCCTGTCAAAATTACACCATGCCCAGGTGCAATACATTCCAATTTTAAGTCTGCCAAGCCCAAAATTGCACGTTTTTCATGGGAAGTTGCTTGTGCAAACACCTTATCAAAATATGTTTTTGCTCCCTGTAAAACCCTGTCAGTGGTATAATCTTTATCCAAGGGGGGTTCGCATCCCAAATATTGCCCAAACAAATCATTGGAAAACAAGATTTGTTCATTTTCAAAATAAGTAACCATATTGTCATCCCAATGCAACCCTGGCGTATGGGTAAAGCGAAGCTGAAATGTTCCAACTTTTAATGTTGATAAATTTTCCACTTCTATAAAATTTGCATTAGGATAACGGGAAACCAAACGATGTTTGCAGGCTGCGGTGCAGTAAATTGGAATATCCGCCCTTTCAGCCAGCAATAGTGCAAGAGCTCCACTATGATCTTCTTCAGAATGATTAAGGATGATCGCATCCAACTGACTAAGGGGAACTAACTGTTTTAACTCGGCCATGAACGTCTCTCCAACTTTTTCGGGAACAGTATCAATAAGCACATTCTTTTCTCCTCGCAAGACATACGCTAAAAATGAAAAGCTACGATCTGGTTTTTGGATAACTTTTCCCAGAACTGTACATGAATGTGAAATTGAATAATTCATAAATTTTCCTCCTTTTAACCATATATTTATACTTTGTTTCGTATTGTTAATGTTAGTAATAATTTTAGTTTAACATAAGTTTCTCTGTTTCATGTTGCGTACGCAGCATGAAATCACAAAAATAATTATCTATAGATAGTAAACACTCTGGAAGCTAAAAGCAGAAAAATAAATTAAAAGAAACGGGTCAAATCTTAGCCTAGATAGAACAACAAAAAAAATGACTCTTAAGTATAGGCTCACGATGAAGTATACAACCACACCATTATTAGGAAAGATTGACTGCTCCAACAATATAATTGTGTTGTGAATGGATTAAAAATTTTTTATACCAAGTCGGTTTTTATTAAAAAGTGGTTTCTATGAACTGTAAACAGCCCTTCCCGTTGCATTTTACCTAATTCATTTGAAAGCGCACTGTGGTCTACACTTAGGTATTCGGCCAACTGCTGCCGATTAAAAGGGATATCAAATTTTTGCTTGCCCTCACGAGTCGCCTGGAAAGAAAGATAAGATAGCAACCGCCCCGGAATAGGCTTTGCTGAAGTATGAAAAATACGCCATGATAAAGTTAAGTTTTTTTGGGATGAGATTGTCAGCATGTTATGAATTAGTTTTCGTGCGGTATCACCTGCATTCCCAGATACACTTTTAGCGTAATTTTTAGTGAAAAAACAGGGTTACTGCACCTTAACATCGGGATTCTTTTCTCCAAATTTCTCCTTTAATTCATGTTCAATTTCGCTGCGCTTCTTTCCTGATTTCTCACGAGTCTTGATTAGTTTGTATGCCTGAAATAGCTGCGATGGTCCGATTTCCGAACTGAAATAACCAATTCCCTGATTCCACGCCAGAAGTTCAAATACATCGTCCAGAGCAGCAGAATCAAGCCCATGGATATACGCCTTTACCAATTCTCTCGTTGCTTGACGCATTCGCCCCGCACCCACTGCATTCGTCAGAGAAAGCAGCAAACGCATCTCGTAAGGCAACGTTCGCTTTTGATCATTCCATGTAATATCCCAAAAGTCCACAGCTATTTGGCCTAGTCTTTCATCGATCATGGGATAGTTCAACAAAGCCAGGGGGCGAAAGGGCGCACCTCAGCCGTCTCCGTCTTCTGCACACGGAAGAAATAAATATGAAACTCATCTTCCCCGACTTGTTGCGCAAAATGTTCAAACCCAAGAGCTTCCATAGGGGCATAAAGAGGTAGGGGCTCAAAAGTTTGTATAATTGTTAACCCACAACCTTTATCCAAACCAGCAGCACGTTTTTGTAAACCAGGGAAAAAGTTTCCTTGTAAGTGACGAACATCAATGCGTTCAAAATTCGAAATATGTTCCTTCCATTGTTCGAAACTCATAATCATATCCCTTCTTTCTTTGAATTAGCAATATTTTTCCGTGAGGTGTTTCAACAAATTCAAAGCAGTCTCCTGAACTCCCTTCTCTTCCGCTTGATTTTCAAAAAGTTCCACTTCACTGTTTATGCTCTGCAACACATCATCCGTAAGGCTACGTCCTGCAAACGTATAAACTACATTATCCTCTTTGTCAATATGACGTTGTAATAGGTTCGCCCATACACCGGCGTTTACCAAAATTTCCAGCTTGTCCAGAGTGTTTGGGGCAGACTCATAACGTTCTAATGCAACTTCAAGCTCACCCAAGTGAAACCTCCCCATATCATGCTCAACCAACATACCATGTTGAATCAGCTTTACGGCAGCAGGACCCAGCCGCCCCGTCATCTCTCGGAACAAAATCCGCTCCTCTTTCCCATGATGATGTTGATCCGCATAGGTTCGTGCAAAGGTAATCATATCCCTAAAATCATTTACTTCTATGGGGGCACCCTCCAATATGCGGCAGCCGGCATTACGGATTACCGCTACAAGGGCAAGAATATTTTTATGTTCCTGTACCATTAATTCAATAGAATTCATCTTTGCACCTCCTCAATGAGAAACTGCCCGTCTATCCGTTGAAAAGAAAAATGACCGCCAGAAAGACTCCCTGAAACAAAAGCCTCTCGTAATACATAATAGTTTTCAATCTTTCCACCTACTGCATCCCAAAAAGGTAAATGCAAATCCACAGTCTGGTGCCAGCGAACACGTTGCTCACTCTGCTCTAAAATTTCATTGACGTGGTCACAGGGCATGCCTTCCAGCAGTACATCATTCAAAGCTCGATAGATTTCCTGAGCATCATTAGAATCTAACAACGGATTATGCAATCCCAGTTGAAATGCCCGTTGTTTAAGCACTTCAATTTTTGTTGGATCGCCATGTAAAATTTCTGTAACTGTTGCTGCAAAGCGCTTCTCTGCAATACCGATTTGGCCTTGCAACCAACCGTGGATGTTACCGTTATCAATCACGTCTTCCAACGGGCGTCGCTCAACAATTCCATAAGTTATATTTAGCTTGTTTTCCAAGGCATTACGCTCTTCTTCTGACAGAATCGAAGACAACATTGCTTCCGTCAATCCCTCCTGCAACTGAATTTTACGATAAAGCCAGTAATGAATTGGCCCTAAAAATGCACTCATAATCTCAACCCTTTCTAAAAATGTGGTCATGGAATAATTAAGTATTCCATGACCTTAATCTTAACGTTAACCGTTCACCTTACTATTTACAGCTTTTAATACATCATTCACATTTAACCCATGAACCATACATGCATCTGCTAAAGTCTCCATCTGGGAGGAAGGACAACCTAAACAATGCATTCCACACTCCATCAGTGCAGGAGCAGTTTCGGGGTATTTACGCAAAATATCGCTCATTATCATATCACCAGTAACAAAGTCATTTGTAGTATCTTCGTCAAAAAACAGCTTTATGTCATCCTCAACATTTCCAATCCCTGCAATGCCAAAGTTTTCTACCAGTACCTTTGCTACATTCTGGCTAAGGAACGCAGGAAGTGTTGGCCCTAAATGAATATTTTTCACACCCAAATACAGCAGAGCCAGAAGTACAATCACTGCTTTTTGCTCATACCAAGCAATGTTATAAACGATAGGCAAATCGTTGATGTCCTCCAATCCAAAAACCTCTTTCAACTTCAGTGCGATAACAGCCAAGGAGTAGGAGTCATTGCATTGTCCCGCATCCAATACACGAGGAATACCACCGATGTCACCCAGTTCCAATTTGTTGTACTTATACTTGGCACAACCTGCAGTGAGAATAACCGCATCCTTGGGCAGAGCTTGGGCAAAGTCAGTATAATAATTGCGGCTCTTGGCACGACCATCACAACCTGCCATAACCACAAACTTTTTGATTGCACCTGATTTTACTGCCGCAACCACCTGATCGGCGAGAGCCAGAACTTGGTTGTGTGCAAAGCCGCCTATAATTTCTCCAGTTTCGATTTCTGTTGGAGCTACGCAATGTTTTGCGTGTTCAATGATTTCTGAGAAATCCTTTTCTTCTCCAATTGCACCTGAAATATGCTTGCAACCAAGGAAGCCTGCTGCACCGGTTGTATACAGACGGTCTTTATAGCTATCCTTAGGAGGAACAATGCAGTTGGTAGTCATGAGAATTGGTCCGTTGAAGGTTTCAAATTCCTCTTTTTGTTTCCACCATGCATTCCCGTAGTTTCCTACAAAATTAGAATACTTCTTAAATGCAGGGTAGTAGTGTGCAGGCAACATCTCAGAGTGAGTATATACATCCACACCAGTTTCTTGGGTCTGTTTAAGCAGCATTTCTAAGTCCCGCAGGTCATGGCCGGAAACCAAAATTCCTGGGCGAGAACCCACGCCAATACTCACCTTAGTAATCTCAGGATTTCCGTAGGCTTGCGTATTTGCTTTGTCCAGCAGAGCCATACCGAAAACACCATACTTTCCTGTTTCCAGTGTCAGTGCAACCAAATCATCTGCGGAAAGATTGTCATCCAGAGTCGCCGACAGAGCACGCTGGAGAAATGCATCAACTTCACCATCTTCTTGCAGCAAAACGTTAGCATGCTTGGAGTAGGCGGAAAGTCCTTTTAAGCCATAAGTAATCAGTTCACGCAATGAACGAATATCCTCATTTTCTGTAGAAAGCACACCCACCTTGGCTGCCTTTGCTTCAAACGTAGATGCGTCCCCATACCAGTGTGACGCCTCGGGCAACGTTTCCCTATTTCTTACCTGTGCAAGCAGTTCACGCTTTGCATCCAATGTTCCACGGATACGAGCTGTGATCGCTTCTTTATCAAAGTTGGCGTTGGTAATTGTTATGAAAAGATTTAATGTAATCAAGTGATTAATTGTGGAAGAAACCTCTCCACCCTGGGCACGAAGGGCAGTGGTAACAGCTGACAGCCCCTTAGTTACATATATTAACAGATCCTGCATCCCAGCAATATCGGGCTTTTTGCCACAAACACCCATCTGGGTGCATCCTGTACATCCTGCAGTTTCTTGGCATTGATAGCAAAACATTTTATTTTCCATGATTATTACTCCTTTATTTTACTTATATTTTTTATGTTATTTTTCTTTTTGTTCTATCAGCTCATTGAGGGAGAAACAACTGTGAGCAGCATTTTGAAGGCCTCTTTAGCAAATACTGCATGAGGTTTCTTTGCCGGCATAATTAAGGTTTCACCCGCACTCAAAACGTATTCAGAACCATCCACGGTGAACTGCCCTGTGCCTTCCAGTACCAAAACCATTGCATCCCCACTAGAATCATGGGAGCTGATTTCCTCCCCTTTTGAAAATGCAAAAAGAGTAATGCTGACATGAGGATTCTGAGCTAGGGTTTTACTCACAATTTGCCCAGCCTGAACAGAAACTTCATCTTTTAAACACAATGCTGACTCATGTTCTATATTTTTTATGTAATTCATATATAACCTCCTTAATCATCGCTTTCGATGGCATTCACAGGACAACCACTTTGTGCCTGTGCTGCTGCATCCAGCACGTCTACGGAAACTTCTTCTTTGGAAGCAATTGCAACTCCTGCGTCCGTCATTTCAAAAACCTCTGGACAAGCAATTGCACATAACCCACACCCAATACAACTTTCGTTCACAAAATACTTCATAAGAAACATCTCCTTTTCAGAATCGCTATTAAAATGTTGTTTTTTATTAGTTCAATATTATCATTGATTTCACAACATTTATGTTGTTAAAACAACGTAAATGAAAAGAATGATAACAAGAAGCTTTACCCTCATTCCAATGAAAGATGTCTAACGGCAGAAAATCACTCAAAATCAAACATCAAACACCTAACTAGCCTCTGGAAATCGAATGAATGAGCTGAAAGGGTCAAAGCTTTCCTCAAAATCATACTGAAAAACACCCTTAGATACAAAAGAAAGGATGATGCCCGCTACAATCTGGCTGACTTATAATACCGCAATCCTTTGTTCCATTTCTTGAAGGAAAACACTAGCTTCTTTACTTTATACTGCTTATTTCCGTATAAAATAAGGCCTTTTAATTAATAAAAGCAACTTCTGCCCCTACTACATCTAACATAGAGAGTATTTTTTTTGCAATGCATTTCTTTTTGGCAGATACGCCTCTCCTGTATAAGGATCTGTGAATTTAACAACACCATAGGCAGAACGCATTTCTAAACACTTTGTGTAAGATGCTTTTTGAAACTCAAGGGGAGGGTTTTTGTTCTGGAAGTTAATTACGGTTTTCCATTTTTCTATTGGTGCCACTTTGATAATATCTACGGGATACCGTCCGCCTGATGGTGTCAAAGTTCTACTTTCCAATGACAATGGCGGTATCCTCTGGCAGTTTTAATTTGTACTGCTGTATTTTGTAATAAATAAGAACTGACCTTCTTTAAAACGGTCAGTTCTTATTTAGCCATACTATAATGTTGTTAACAGATAGTGATTTTAGCCTTTAAAATCAGTATTATTTAAATAACTTTTTATATTTCTTTTTACTAATTTCATTAGCGATACCAGCGGCAACAGCAACGACAACAGCAGCAGCAACGACAACAGCAGCATCGTCTACAATTAGATCTTTGTCTACACATCATAATTCCTCCTTTACTGGCTTGTACACTATCTACTATACAATATGGTAAGGAGGACAACTTGGTGAGGAAAAACCAGTTAACTAACTTTTTTACTCGCAGACTTTAAAACGATGTGGTCGTATTGATTAGTTTGTATTTGACACAGATTTTGCTGCACGTAGAGCAATGCTATAAATCTTGACATAGGTGGATGTAAACATTCTATTTCTTCTATCAGCCTCGCCATCAAAGGAAATCCATGTTATTTTTTGCCATTTTGATACTGTCAATTAAAATGAAAAAGTTCAAAATCTTAGGAATGGCATTAAAAATACTATATCCCACATAATTTAACCCCTCTAAAAGTGCCGTAGCGAAAGTTTTCACAATCAAGGTATACAGCTTTTCATCACTCTGTTCCTTTTAATAAACTACTCTTACTATTCACTGCATAGGCGGCATTCTCCGCCATTTCATTTAACCACAGACTTAACCGCTAAGTATAAGCCAGAAAATTCAGTAATGGCAGATTCCGTGGAAAGCTTAATCTTCTGGACATAAAGTTCTCTGAATGCGCCTAGTTCGTCATTCTGACATTTGGGTTAATGCATGAATTTCTGCGGCGGCCTTTGGCCCTTTGCTCCCGAAGTTCATCCAGCGTTGCGTTAGAATACCCTTGACATCAAATCCTGTAAATCATTCTGCTACTGGCTCAGCAACACCACCTGACCGACGAGATTTTCAATTAAGATTGTGCGCTGACTTTCACGTTCTGTGTTACTGCATCAAACAATCCTGCAAAGCTAGAAATTTTATCTGCTCTGGATTCCACATTCTGCTGAAAGGCGTTCAAAACATCATTAGTTTCAGACATCACGGCTGTTCCCATCTCATCCAATGCATAAAGGATCTCCGTTGTTCCATCTTCAATACCCTCCACCACACCAAGGGCCATATTTTTACCCATTTCATCTCGGAATACAGTGGATTTGGATACCGAAGAAACCTTAATCCCATTCAACTCACTAGCGAACCATTCCTTCACCTTTATCAGATTTTGAGTTTACACAAAACTTGAAACGCATAAAAAACCTCCAAACTGAGTAATTATGCTAACATCAGTTTGGAGGTTCTATACAATCTTTGGTTAATCCGGTATTGTTTTTGCACCTTTAAACCACGAAAAAAGACCGGCAAATAGACTTAAACCAATCATCAAAAGGGTATCGTTATCCCTTAGATGTGGCATACCAGTCCTATAGTGGTACTCTGTCTGCGACAGACACATGAGGCTTTTGTAAAGCCCTACGCCTGCGTAATGTCTGAATTACATCACTATGCCAAGTTCGATTCCTTCGATAAATTTTAACGGTGCAGAACAGCAATTTTCACGATGCCCTGTTTTTTGTGCTTCTTGACGATAAACTGTCTTTATGAACTTTTCTACAAAGAAAAAGAAAATTTACTCCTTATAGCTAGCTTTCTTTCAACCCTATCAATCGTAATCCTTTAATCATTAAAAAAAGAATCTTACAGATTCGCAGTAACGCTTTCATCTGCATCCTCTTCGTTTTCCCTTTCTGTATCTCCGAAACTACACTCATCGTATTTAATTTTTGTTCTGGCTATAGACCCCCAGTTAGTCCTATCTCCTCGGTAAAATAACAAGGAGACCATTCGAGTCCATGCCAAAATAAAACGCATGATAATATTTTCAGGGATACAGAGAAATATGGATTTTAATACATCTTTGGCGCTGATTCTTGTATCACTCAGGAAATTTCTTGTCAGAAAGGAAATCACCGTTAACATAGAACCAAAAACCGCATAGGTTAAAAATAGTATAATCATGAATTCTCGGTTCAACAGACCAAACTTGTAAGCCAGTAAGGTAATAAAAATACCTGCCAATTCTATGAAAGGTGAAAACAGTTCATAAAAAAGATAGTATAAATAGCTTCCTGTAGTTAACAAATTATTATGCTGAACTAGACTTTGAAAAAGACCAATATACCAGCGCTTCCTTTGTTTTAATAAGTCACCAAATTGTTCTGGCACTTGTGTCCAGCAAATTGCTTCATACGCATATTTGATTTTATAGGGCAAACGATTGGCTCTGTAATAAGAATGTAACTTTACAATCAATTCCATATCTTCACCCATTGATCCAACCTTGTATCCGCCGATGGCAATTACAGCATCTTTTTTAAACAAACCAAAGGCACCTGAAATTATTAAATTTGAATTAAACTTATCTAAAAAAATACGCGACGCTAAAAAAGAACGTTCATACTCCAAAGCTTGTAAAGCGGGAACAATTTTTTTCGGTAATTGGAATTTCACAAGTTTCCCATTTACAAAACTACTATCGTTAGAAACCCGAATCATACTCCCAACGGCGATTACGTCTTCATTCTCCAAAACTGGTGTCGCAATATTAATTAGAGAATCTTCTTGTAAAATGGAATCTGCATCCATACATATAAAATAAGGATGCTTGGATATATTTATCCCCATATTAATGGCGTCTGCTTTACCTCCATTGAACTTATCCACCAAAGTAATCGGTACTTTGTTCTGGTATTTTCCTTCATATACATCTATTTCATTTTGACAAGGAAGGAGTTTTCTTATTGGCCTATGTACCTTATGTAAATTGAAATGCTTTACTACTTTTTCTAATGTAAGATCTTTGGAACCGTCGTTTACAATTATTATTTCATAAATTTTATATTTCAAGTTCAAGAGAGATTGGATCGTGTCCATTATTGTAACCTCTTCGTTATATGCGGGTACTACAATGGAAATAGGTACATAATAATCATGATGAATCTGATTTCGCAATTTTTTCTTTTTCATATTTTCAAAAAGCTCATTACCTCCACTTACAACGGAAATAAATAAAAATGAAGAATATCCCAATAGATAAATGACAAAGAAAATTTCTGTATAATATAAAATTGTTTTTACAGATTCCAGAGTAAAATAGTCATATAAAAAATCAAACACTAAGCCCCCCCTCCCTCTGGTACTGCAACACCGCTGGCTTCCATGAAGTATCTTCGTTTTTCTCCCTTTCTAAACGCTGAATTGTTTTTACGATATAACTTGTAGTTTCCTCATCCTCTCGATAATGGTACAATAACGCATCATTGGTAAAGTGATCGAATAATCTAAGTATTTCAAGTATTTCGTGTTTATCCAATCCATTATCATGCAAATAACCCACTGCATTAGTTCGTATATACCAATTCGGATGGGTGCTTTTTCTCTTGATTACAGCCCGAACCATAAAATCGTTATAATTTGTCAACCCTTGAATAGCAAGGAGCTGTTCAATCCAATTAGAATCATCATTCTTTAAAATCGTTATGAACTTTTGCCTCGATTCCTCTCTAGGAAACTTTGCAAAATAACGCATGGCTGCATATATTACTTCCTCATTTATATCCTTGTTTTGCCATACTTCAAAACAAAAATCCCCCTCATCCATACCATTCTGTCTAAAGTAGTTCAAAATACTCACCTGGGTAGAAGGAGCATACACAAAAAAGTTCTCTTTCATCAATTGGTTAAGCTCTTGCTTATCCCCGTTGAATTCCAATAAGCCATCTACGAATAGCTTTCCGTGGTAAAAAGTCCCCTTTTCATCCACTTTTTTAATTGCATTATTCAATGCATAGGGGTCCTTAAAACGGTAAAATCCAATCATAGCATTGGAGAAAGTATATAACGATTGACTATCTAAAAAAGAAAAAAATTCTTTATAGAACTGCTCTGTAGGGCTTTCATCCTCAAAACTCAAACAAGAAACAACATATGCGTAAAATGCTCTTTCATATTCACTTTTCCCTTTATATTCTGTAATCAAGTTTAAAATATAGGGTTTAATCTCAAGGTAAATCTCAGACTTGTGTTCGTCCAATTCCTCCAGCACGTTTTGCAAAACAACCAGGTTCTTTGTTTTACTAATACTCTTTGTCAGAAAAAACTTTAATTCTTTTCCAAACCCTTTTTCGGCATTATATTGCCGAAACTGTTTCATCAGAAAATCCTTAGTTTTTGAATCCTTACCTCCGAATTTTTTCCCTCTCAGATTTTTTAAAACCAAAAAAGCGATATCGAAAATGATTAGTGCCACACATATAATCATATATATTTGGATAACAAAATTCATAAATTTCTCCTTTCTTTATTTTTTTCACTTCTCCTCCAACCATGCTTTTTGTAAAATATAATAGGATTCCTTAAGACGCTCATGGTATGTAACCTTACGCCCCCAACCTTCTAAAGGTAATGACTTCATTTCAATCTTCTCCTGCCCACTTCCAACTCCGATAAACATCTCCTTTACTCTGATTTGTTCAACCCCAAAATGCTCATAATAGTCATCGTGAATTTTCATCTGGGATGGATTGGAAAAATTAAGCAGCTGCCAAGGCGTTTTGATTTCTACAAAGCCATTCCCAAAACAAAAATCTGCCAAAGAATTAAAATCCACCGCTTTTGGATTTGCATTTCCGTGAAGAAGCTTTCCTGTTTCATAGCTTTGCAATAAAGTGTAATACTCTCCCTCATTAGCAAAATCATAGTCATCGATTTCTATCTGGTAATCATCCTTGTAATAATTCAACTCATGCAAAGTCAAATTGATTTTTTCAAAATTTGTAGAATCTTTCGCTGGTGGATTTTGATAGGGGTTATATTTATGGATAAGCTGGTTTCCATAAATTGCTCTTGTCGTATGATAACGATCTTGCACCCAGACACGACTTTCGTTCTTTCCATTAATTTCGATTAAAAAATCTGTAGGTTTATTGGTTTTTATGTTGTGTCGACCGATATGGGTGCTGCCACTTTTGGGAGTCAAGTCCATAGGAAGATAGATTTTATTCTTCTCATAATCAAACCCCACCTTCTCCACAAGAAAATATATAAACCTTTCATCGTATTTCACAGATAGTTGATGCCCTTCCTGACTTGTAACAATGTCTTCTGTTCCCCAATCACCCTTATCCCCATCCACATAACAAATGCTCTCCTCTTTTCCGGGATCGAAGGACAATAAACCAAAGCTTTGCTCATTTGTTTGGTAATCACTCCAATAGATAATCTGGTTTAGATCCACATAGGGAATGGTATTCCATGTTCGTTTGAACCACTCGTCCTGCCAAATAAATACTATCCCTCCTGCCAAGCCTGCATTTTTAATATCGTTGTATAAAGAAACAATCGCTTCACCTTGCTGTTGTTCATTCAGATTGCCCTGATTTCTACCAAGGTTTCTATTCTGTTCGTAAGAAGCCATACCACGACTGGAAGGTACTCCAAATTCCGAAATAACTACGGGCTGTGTGTGATGCTGATTCAGCCTTGCCAAGTAAGACAGATAGGTATTCTCAGTGGTCTGATCCAAAAAGTTATCATACTCCGGGTAATAAGGGTAAATATGATAGCTGGCATATTGGCCCCCGATAAAGTCCCTTGTCGACTTTATATTTTCCACATCAACCCTTGCAAATTTTCGATATTGAATTGCCAAATCTTCTGGGTAAAGGAACGGATCCGTTGCCGGCCAATTTGAAAATGCCAAAGTACGTTGGGTTCCATACTTTTCTGTTTCGTATTCAATCATTCTATCCCCTATGGATGCTAAGAAAATTTCGAAATTTGCTGCATTTTCTGTGTATAAATACTTCCCCTTATATTGCTCTCTTTGCTCCGCCGTTTCATTTGTAAAAGCTACAATGTCTCCTTCCCATTCCACGCCAACAATATAGCCATACACCCAAGGGGATATGTCATATTTGTAATTCTGTTTCCCTACGGTTTCCAACGCCGCTCGCTTGTGCCTTCCATGGATTATATCAATTACATCCTTGCAGTCTTTTAATAAGTCTCCCTCAAATTTTTTATCAAAAGCATCTCGATGTGAATTTAGCATGTAGTCGTCAACCCAAACACCATGAATTAAATAAAGGGGATTTGGATTGTCTTTATTATAATCGTAAAAGGCTTTGTAAAAAGTATCGTGGGCAATGGTATAGGTTCGAATAACATTCGCCCCTACCTCCTGAATCTGAGTAAACCAACGGATATATTCTTCCTCGGTAATACTGTAATCTGTAGCAAACTTCCCCGGTTTTCCCAGACCTAGGTTCACTCCTTTTATATCAAATACTTCAAAGCCATCCCCCTCATCCACCCAAAGCTTTTCACTGTCGGCCTTTGCAAAACACTCAATTTCTTGCGTATTGGGTACAAATAACATTCCGCTGTAAAAAACACCGTAATCATATAAGAAGTAACACATTATTGAAATTATAACAAAAACTAAATACTTTTTCATGATCTCCCACCTACATCATGGTTAAATTGTTTGTTTATCGAATCATGGGACAGAGATTTTAATGTTTCAATGTTGGCATCTAAAAATTCACCGCGTTTTATTATGCTTTGTTTCAAATCTGCAACGGCCTCTTCAAAATTTCTTGGGTTTCTTTCTGTTGGAATCAACATATCTTCTTCTTGAGAAAAACTATATCCCCAAACCTCATAGTTCCGATCAATTGCATCCCCAAGATAGGCTATAGTTTCATCAATGTACTCTACTAAATATTCATCACTCAAATACGTTTTCCTTAAGGCGTTATAGCGATATATAATCTTGTTAGAGAAATCCTGATCTCTTAACATATATTCGTACCAAAATTTATCTGTCATCATAAAATAATGAGGTTCCGACATAACGGGAAGGTAATTGTCAAAAGCGGAGTTAAAGTCCCATACCGTAATTTTCAGTTTTCCCGTAATATCTTTGTAAAAAAAAGTTGAAAGTCTGGCGGCATCAGAATTCATGGTAAATTCATTGATAATAAAATAATCTACAAAGGATGCAGTATCAATAAAAGATGGGTATCCGTAGTTCTTATCTGCAGAATCAAAAGAAACCAATGCCTTCTCAAACCTGGAGATTTCTGCTTCAATATACTCTTTCTGTTCCAAAGTTAATGTTTTATTGGGATAGATGATTTCAAGCTTATTGCTCCCTCTTTTTCGCGGGCCATTTTTCCCTGAATACTCACTAAAGGTATTTAAAGAGTAAAGTGGATTCTCCCCCTCCTCATCCAACTTCACAATATAGGAGGTCGCTGGCAAATCTGGGTCTGTTTCTGTAAATTTAATTCGGCCCTCGTCATTATATTCAATTTTTTCGGTAAGCAAATAAAGCCCTTTATACGTTCCGTTTATAAATATTTCACAAAATCGTACATTGGGACTATAGTCCATGATTTCTCCAGCCAAGTTATAGCATAAATAATTCCTTATCAGAGTTTTATCCAAAAAAGGTCCATGTAACACCCAATCGCTATCCGCTGTCATCCCAGATAACGAAACTTTTTTGTTGTTAAGAAAATCAGCCTCCATAAACTTTAACAAATATCCTTGTTTATCAAAACCTCTGGAACTTCTCCCTCTGGTGCGAATGAGGGCATGTTCGGATACGGTCGGGGTATCTGTTAAATGATTGTTATACTCCTGATTATCAAAATATTGTACCGAAGCTTGAACCATTTTATTATTTAAGGTGCGACTTCCGTCCTCATTATAAAGAAAAGGGGCAGGCACCGTCTCTTTGGTTGTAATATTAATTAAGGGTATATGGGTGCAAAAGGTTTCCTTACCATGGGTTGTACACTTTGGCTTTTCTTGTGCTTGTAAATGCTGATGATACCTATTCTGGGGCAAACCTAACATACGAACCCCCATAGGGAGTAACACCATAAGAATTATGCAGAGTATGCTTATTATTTTGTACTTCATACAATCACCTACGAAATCTCATCGCTCTGAACAACAATATTTACATAATCCACGTCCCCCAAATGATATAATAAATCCAAAATAGTCTTGCTGTCTCGTTTTTCCCCTAATGCCCGGTTCATTTCCTTTTTCTGGGCTGAGTCCAATAGTTTTTTGTTCAGCTCAAAAATCATTTCCACCTTTTCCGCACTACTGTTTTGCACCTTCAATACAGGAGGTTTTGGAAAATAGGTAAAAATAGTTCTACGTATTTCTTCCTCTAATAAACGGGAGCCCTTAACAATCAATAAAATTCGATTATTGCTTTTTACACGTCCAAATAGAAGCAGTACAACAAATACCGCAATACTGCCCACGGTTGCCACCGTATAATCCCCCACACCGGAACAAATCCCAACAATAATTGTCCAAAATATGTAAACAGTATCTCTGCTATCTTTAATGGAGGTTCGAAAACGGATAATGGACAAGGCACCAACCATACCCAACGATAACGCAATGTTGTTCCCAATTACGGTCATTACCGTAGTTGTTAAAACCGTTAAGGTAAGCAGTGTAATATTAAATTTATGGCTATAAATCGTTCCCGTATGGGTCATGCGATATGATAAAAAAATGATACATCCCATCACTACGGAAAAAATAATTCGCAGTATAATGTCTTCAACACTCAAACTTCCTGTATTACTAATGATATCGTATAAATATTTATTCACGTCAATTTCTCCTAATCTCTTATAAGTATAAAGGATACCCCATAGATCGACCCATACAGTATTTGCTTGATGATACAGGTCGACGATTGATGCAAGCAATCATTTCAGAAATATAGCCCAATAAAAACTGATCGTACTTCACTTCGAAAACGACTGAATCCATGGGAAATACAGGGCTTAGCTGTAAATCCTTATCGAATAGATTAAAATTGCTTTCATTTGCCCGAATATCATGATCAAAAGTCAGGCGAATATGATTTTCCTTCGCCATATATGCCATACGCCCATATTCCACTATCGTTTTCGGTCGATAACACTCCATCGACATGATTGTGTATAATTCATTGGCAAAGGGATTGTCATATTTTAATAAAACCGAAAAGTCACAGGAAATCAACCCACAAGCGTCTTCTCTGGCAATCGTTATACTTGTTTTTTTTTGATAGACACCTTGTTTTTGTTTTAGTTCCAGCTTTGCAACTTCAGCAGATGTATCATAAATCCGTAGCCTTATTTTTCTTCTTATTTCCTGTTCGTTTATTTTATCAAAAAAATCCTTATCATCAATGGTGTCAAAATATAAAGAACGTACCATGTAGCTGCCGTTCTGAGAAAATTCATCTTTATTCAAAGTATTTTCCAGATGAGAAGAGTATAAAAGAGCCTCCTGATTGGCGATTACATACTTTTCTTCTCTTCTTAAAACAACATTCATTCATACTCCCTCCAAAAACCATAAAAAAGTAATATCCTTTTCAAGCCAAGACCAACCTAAAATCACAATTCCCAATGTCCCTTTTTAAAAGAAGTCACTAGGAAAAATCGATTAAACATATAATACAAAACCACCTAAAACAAAGTTTTTCTTTAAAGAAATCCGTCCCAGCCTAGTTAAACACCAACCATTATTTCCGAGTAAAAATATATAAAGATACTTGAGAAAAAACCATAATCTATGTCTAAAAAATGAACCTATAATGAATACTTTTATCGCATACCTTACCATATTCATGATAAGATTTTTTGACTATATGTCAATAAATGTAATTTAATTGATAATTTGATAATAATATCTATTATACCATCAAAAAACAGCGATGTATATGACATTGAACGGTCACTGGGAAAATAAAAAGCAAATAGCCTAATTATCATTCAACCTATTTTCGGCATTAATAATTAGGCTATATTATACATTAATATGAACCTATCAATAGTATTATATTGAAAAAGTAGACACAAAAACTATTTATGTATTACAATTAATTACATACAATAGAAGGAGGTTCTTTATGCCCATTACCCTAAATATGATGATGTTTTTAGAAAAGCATTGTTGCTTTTTACCAAATGGCAAAACTCAAACCCAACTGTCAAAGTAATACGGTGTTTCCATATCCACTATCTTTAGATGGATTAAGCAATACTCAGAAGTGTTATTTATCTATTTTATTTATATAAATCAAAATAAACTTTACTTAAAAATTTATGTATAATAAATAAAACTATAACTACACCTATTGCAGTAAAAATATTTACAGTAAAAATAACTGTTTTTCCAAATTTAGCGGTTAAAATAAAAGTTGCTATGATTGTTGCAACTACTATTGAACCTTCTTGTTTTTTATATGGTTTTTTTGTAATTACTTCTACGATTATCCCTGAGAAAATCAACATAATTATAGTGAAAATAATAGTTCCAAGTGTTATTGGTAAACTATAATTTACCGTTTCTTTTGCAAACAAACCATGTGCATATGTATCCTTTGAAAATATGATTCTTAATGTAAAAAAGGTTGATAATCCAATACAAAAAACATTTGAGGTAATCAACACTTTTTCTTTTATAGTCCTTGGCTGTAAATTTGCTATCACATTATCGCAAAATTCTTTAAAATCTCCACCTATAACGTTGTTTATATTTTCTCCTCGTTCTTGTATGGATAAAACCATTTCAATTAAATCTCTTCGCACTAATTCTTGTTTATAATCAGAAATACCAGCACCACGAATATAGCAAATCATATCCGTGAGTCTCCCTTGATTTTCTAAATTTATATATTCATTTAATTTATTATTTTGTTTTTGCAGTTCTTTCACCTTTTTAATATTTAACACCTCCCTTTTCAAACAGAGTTTCTGGATACATTTTCAAGAGCCATTATTTATCCTCTTGTTTACATTATGGTACTACCCGTAACAATTACATTATTACTATCTTTCTTAACTGTGCTCTTCGCTTGTCCGAGCTAGCTTCATTAAAAATAGAGCAAGTTGACCTCGAAGTATATATCCTTTCGTATATAATATAATTTCAATTAGTTTAAATCTAACATACGCAAAATCATCTTTTCATTTTTATTCACGATATGTTCAATCTCCTCCACTTTATATTTAACTAAAGAATTCTTGCTTAATGAATTTCTAAAATATTCTTTTACATATTGAATATATTTTTCATTTGCTAAAACATAATACCGTGATGCACCATTTTTAATTGAATGGCTATTCTTTTTAAGAAAAAGCATTTTGTGGTTAAAATAAATGGAAATCTGAAAAAATTCTTCTAGGAAATAATCATCCTCTAAAATAAAAAGATTTATTTTTCTATTCTTTTTCATATGTTCTATAAATTGTCTTACATGCTGTCTTCTTTGCTCCACCGTGGCCTGATAATGAACATCCATATAATACATCACACCTTTTTCGACATATCTCATCACTGCAGATTTTGGAACAGTAAAATTTATTTCTGCATTTATAAAACGTTCCTCCCAGGCAATCTGTAATTTTTTTACTACTGCAGCCATATTTTTATTCCCGCTTTGGGCAACAGCCTCTCTGCTAAGGCTGTCAACAATATCCTTTGGTAAAAAAAACTCGAAGCCATATACCGAAAAGAATTCAAACTCTGGTGCTGTATAAAACTTAGTTCGAAAGCCACCGTGTTCCATACTCGAATTATCTGTAGGGCGTAGGATAATATTTGTAGCTTTAAGTTTTGAATTTGCCTGAAAGTATATTTCATTTACAGCTACTTTATCCTTTATTTCAATTGCCATATCTATATCTCCATTATAATCAACGGAAAACAGAAAGGCTATTTTATCCTGTATTACTAAAACATTATATTTCTCAACCTTGGAATTGTTAAATAGTGTGAATTCACACTCCAACTTGGAATTCAATAAAGAATAAATTCTATTTAATGCGCCCTCATAATTTGTTTTTAATAGATTTATATTTAATCCCAAGTTTGCGAATATACGTATATTATTCTTTAAATGATACGGGCGTAGATAAACGGCACCATAAATTTGAAGTAAGCGATCTATGTCTAATGTACAGATGAGATTTATGTCACTATTGGAGTTTTCAATGATTGCCCTAATTGTTTTTGATAAGTATTCAACAATTCTTTTTCTTCCTGTTATAACAGTACTTGTTTTTTCCTGCCAATTCTTCTTTGAGGTACTTTCTGAAATTTCGTAAGAAGACATTAAGACTTTGTAAATTTCATTTTCAATCAATTCCTCTTTATTTTGCTGATCATCAATATTTATCAGATTTAATTCTCTGGAAACGATAGAATAGGTTTTATGTGATACAATTTCACTGGCAAAAAGCTCTGCAAGCCTTTTATTGATACCACAGATGTTTTTTTTCGGTGGAAGATTATTATCATTACACCACTTGCTTATATAAGAAATGTCATAATCAACATTTTTTGCCACATTCATCATCTTTACATTTGCGATACCAATAAGAGTTTTTAATACATACGCATAATTACTAATTTTCATCATAATTACCTCCGTTATTACATCACTATTTCCAGTGGTATAAATTGTATTTGTTCTATGATAACATTTATTGTCGAAAAAAGCAGTATATACTTTGCCGTTTTATACAATTCATAATTTTAAACTCATCCTTTTAAAAATTCACCCAGAAATGAAATCTGATTAAAAATAAAAAGGCTCCTTCTGCATGGAAGTTAGAAAGTTTGTTAAGAGATTCAAAATCCCATAAATCCCAGTCTCTAGCTAACATTTCAAAGAGAGACGTAAGCATAATTACTATTTGCATCATAACCTAAAAGAAATTTCTCGTAAAAAAAACTCCGGCTTACAAAGTTTATAAAACCAAACCTTGTAGGAGCAACGGAGCTTTTTTCTTTTTTGCTATTTTAATTTCTAAGTATCTGTTTAGAATTTCTGTGTACTATTTTATATATACAGAGAATGATATTTCAATTAAAGATAATCCATATTATAAGTGAGCTGCCAAAATATATGTATTAAATAATGCTAATAATGCATATACACCCCATAAGATACATATGGGCTTAAGCACCTTTTGCATAACCAATCCTTCGGATTTTTGCAATCCAACCGTTGTACAAGTTGCTACAACATTATTTGTACAGATCATATTTCCTAATGCACCGCCTGCACTTTGCGCTGCAAATACGGGTGCCACTTTAATATTTAAAAGTTTACTTGCTTCGTAATGTAAAGGTGCAAATAAAATATTCGAGCCTGTCGTTGTTCCTGTAACAAAGGAACCTAACGAACCAATCAATACCGCAACAGCCGGATAGAAAGCGCCTGTTGTTTCCGCCAGTGTTCTTGCTATGATTGATAGAAGACCTGCGGTATTCATTAGATTAGATAATGCAAGAAGGGCACACATCGCAATTAAAGCACCAATAACACTTTTAAATGAAATCACCATATAGTAAGGTATACTTTTAACATCATGTAGCACAATAGCACCTAAGCAACAAGTAATGAAAATAGTAATGCCAATCCAAACAGCAAAACCTAAGCCAATGAACCAATCTGGGGCAAAAAATCTAACCGCTGGTAGCAATACCAATAGAATTAAATAAGGAGACAAAGCAACGACTGGATTGATTTTACTTTTAGGGGCATTTTCATCTAGTTTAAAGGTAAATTCTTCAGCAACAGGCTTATTTTTGTCTATAAATTTTATATACACAACTGCTACAAGTAATGATGAAATACCCGCACAGATAGTTGGAAATTCAGCCCCGACAAATGTTGCTACAAGAACCATAAAACCACCATAAGTAATTCCTGTTACCAAACTGAAAACTACAATCCCTTTATCAAAGGCCTTTTTACCATACAAAATATATAGAACAATAAATGGGGCTAAAATCGCTCCAAAGAAATGGATGAAAGATGTGAACATTCCGATATCCATTACATCTACAACGTCTAAAAATGCTGCAAAGCCACCAATCGTAGTTAAACCGGCTGCCCCCAAGGATGCTGCAATGCCATTAAAGACTAGCGCCGCTATCGCAGCCTGCAACGCAGGTAGCCCTAATGCAACAAGGAATGGGGCAGCAATCGCAGAGGGGGTGCCAGCACCTGCAACACCTTCCAAGAAGCCACCGAAGCAAAATGCAATAATGATAACCTGTTTTCTTCTGTCACTCGTAAGATTTGTAATGATTTCCTTAATTTTATCCATTGCACCGGTTTTGAGAAGCATATTCAAAATTAAAAATGCTGCCCAAATCATAAATATCATTTTGGAACCATCAACGATACCATCTATCACTTGCGTTTTCACAAGAGAAAAATCGAGGTTAAAACCAAACATAACCAATTCAATCGTGTATATGAGCGTAAATACAGCAACATACATTGCTGGCAGTTTTAAAACAACAACCCCCATAACAACAATAATAATTGGAGTTAAAGCAAGTAAAAAAGAATTTGAATCCATAATTTTCCTCCATATAATATGAATAAGAACGGCTAAATATAAAACATTTAAATGAAGGCACCTCCAAAGTAAAGCAGCTCTTTAATATCCATGCGAAATCCGAGTGAATTTTGAAAGTGCCTTTTTGTTTTAATATCCAGTACCGGATTTCCTGTTAAAATGAGACCCCTTCTTCTCCTTCCTTCTGGAAGCTATAGTTAATTGGGCCCACCGTTTCTACAAATTCAAATAATATTCCATTTGAATACTTTGGTCTTAAAAAATTCACCTTAATATCTTCTGTACCAGGAACAGAAGCACTTTCAAGCATTTTCTTGCCCTTTGATTGCATCTCTTTCGCAACAGCTTCGACATCTTCAACTTCAAATGCAACGTGGGCAATTCCACCTCTACCTTCATTAAAATCTTTTAATACACCTCCTTGAGGAATAATAAATTCAATAGGTGAATCAAACTCCCCATGCTTTGTAAAAATCAGATCTGCCTCATAAGCTTCTACATAACCTGTGTAATCTATTGTTAGGCCAAGTAAGTCCATAATTTCCTGTGCTTTTTCAATTGTAGGTATTACAATACCAACATGGTGCATTCTCATAGGTTTCATAAAAAATCCTCCTTATTCATTCACGCTCTTTATTTAATCCCATTAACTCATCTCTAAAGATAGCGCTGTCCATAATTTTCACATTATCTTCCATCTTTGGGGTGAAGTCCATCAAGTCAAGAATTTGAGTTTGTAAATCAATACCAGGTGCTAGTTCTGTCAAATAAACTCCATCTTTACGCAGCTCAAACACCGCTCTTTCCGTTATGTATTTTACGGATTGTTCTTTTTGTACGGCATATGGACCATTAAAGGTTATTTGTTCCACAGTCTTCAGGAATTTTTTTTGCTTGCCTTCCTGCAAAATTTTAATTTTGCCATCACCAATCGATACCCTCAGCCCCCCTGTTGTAAAGGTTCCGCAAAAAACAAGGCTCTTCGCATTCTGTGAAATATTAATAAATCCACCACAACCAGCAATTCTTGGGCCGAAACGGCTTACATTTATATTTCCTTCCTCGTCCGCCTGTGCTAACCCTAAGAATGCACAGTCTAAACCACCACCATCATAAAAATCGAATTGATATGGTTGATCAATCAGACAATCTGGGTTTAAGCTAGAACCAAATCTTTTTCCACCCTGCGGAATCCCTCCAATAGGCCCTGACTCCACAGTTAGTGTGAAATAGCCTCCAATTCCTTCCTCTCCAGCAACTGCCGCAACATATTCAGGTATACCAACGCCCAAATTGATTACTGTATCACTTCTTAATTCCATGGCTGCACGTCGTCCGATCACCTTTTTTGTATTTAAAGGAATTGTCGGGATCATGTTAGTGGGTACCCTCACTTCTCCCGTTAAAGCTGGGTCGTATGAACAGTCAAAGCACTGCTGATGATCCCCGTCTCTTTCGGCGACAACAACGGCTTCAACATATATTCCTGGAATTTTCACCAATTTGGGGTCTAAGGTTCCTGCATGCACAACTTTTTCAACCTGAACAATGACCTTGCCGCCGCTATTATATACAGCCTGTGCAACAGAAGTACCCTCCAAAGGGGATACTTCTTTTTCAAAGGATATATTGCCGTATTCATCGGCGTATGTACCACGAATAAACGCTACATCAATAGGGAAAGTTTTATAAAATAATACCTCTTGACCATCCACTTCTATGACCTTACTCATACACTCTGTTGTTATACTATTGAGGCAACCACCTCCATTTCTAGGGTCTGCAAAAGTATGTAAGCCTATCTTTGTTAAGGTTCCAAGTTTCCCCCCTGCAATATCTCTAAATAAATGAAGCAGCGTTCCTTGAGGTATATTGTATCCTTGAATATCATTAGCAATTATCATCTCCGCTAACTTTGGAGCCGTGTTATAATGCCCTGCAATCACTCTTTTGAGCAAACCCTTATGTGCATAATGTTCTGCACCACGGCCATCCCGATTTCCTTGGGAAGCAGCATAGATTAACGTTAAATCTCTTGGCGAACCCGTTCTTAAAAATCTTCCCTCTAATGCCTTATTAAGACTCTCAGCATTTGCACATCCTACAAAACCGCTAGTCGTTAATACATCACCATCCTTTACCAGATTAACTGCTTCATCCGGCTTCAATACTGTAATTTTTTTCATATTCGTTATCTGACCTCCTTTTTTATAAAATTATACAGTTGCAGTTTGTGAATACAAAGACAACGAATTTGCATTAGCTTTACTAAAATTGAAAGGTTTGAATTTATTTTTCAAGTTAATTCAACTAAAAATAAAACCATGTATAACCCTTCCAAAATCAAGATCTTTCAAGAAAAAGCTTAATATTTTTAAAAAACTGAACTGGAAATGGTTTGTCTAACACACCACCATAATTTAAATTACTTATTTCAAAGAACTTTCCCAGAATTATTCAAAGAGTAAGGCCTTGTCCACATTAAAGGCAATTCTTTTGACAACATATCTTCCTTTCCTTATCGCTCCCTGTGTCAGAACTTTATAATCTCACCAAAAAACCGGAATGGAGTCTGCAAGATTAACACATCCGATTACTAAGGGTAGGTTCCTAAATGAGCATGTTTGAAGAAACTTTGCAAAAATACCTTTGAATCGCTTACATTATTGATAAATAAAAGTGAGAGGACAATTTGAATACAAAATTTCCTCTCACTTTTATTCGATGTAGGATTTCCTCATACTTATATAAATTTCAAACTTTCATTATATTTCTCTTTGTTCTGTTACATTAACTTTTCGCTAAAAATAATGAATGACAGTGTACATCGATAGCTTTGCAACTTATTTTATTTCAGAAAAATATCTAAGATTCCCTAATATATAAGGAGTGCTTCTCCTTCCTAGTTCCTCCAGTTTCTTCAACCACTAATGAGAAATTAAAAAAGCACTGGCCTATGCTATAACCGGCACAGATACGCAGAAACAATTATAAAGACTGATGTCTTCCCATTCCTCCTTTCTCAGTTGAACTTTCAGACTAGTTAATCTGATTCATAAACAAAAAAAGTGCCTCAAAAAAATAATGTCTAGTCTTTATTTGCTAGATATCATTTTTGAGGCACTTACATGAAATACTAGTCACGTTTATTTTGTTGCACTAGTAGGAACAGCATAGGATTCCAAATAGGTGGAATTCGCTCCACCGATGGCATAAATGACCTTATCAATTACTTCTGTATGAAGACAAGATCTTTTTTTTGACATATTTTCCAGCGTCGTCCATTTATTCGTGGACGGATCATAAACTTCTGTTGATGATAATCTATTATCATAATCTAAGGGTGATAATAATTGATTATCAGTGTAAAAGGGGCCATAGCCACCAACGGCGTAAATCTTATCATCAATGACTTCTGTTTGGAAAATTTGGCGAGGTGTGGACATATCTGCCAGTGTCGTCCATCTATTTGTAGAAGGGTCATAAACTTCTGTTGATGATAGTACCTTTCCTGTGATATCTCCAACCTTAACGTTCCAACCTCCAAGGGCATAAATTTTTCCGTCAATGACCTCTGTTTGAAGGTAACACCTTGTTTCTGACATAGAAGCCAGCGTCGTCCATTTGTCGGTAGAAGGATCATAAACTTCTGCAGAGGAAAGAGAATCGACATTGGAAGCACCCCCGATTTTGAGCAAACCTCTATATCCTCCAATGACATAAATTTTTCCGTCAATGACCTCTGTTTGACATCCCTCACGAGGCGTTAGCATAGGAGCCAAAATAGCCCATGTATCAGTGGTGGGATTATAAACTTCAGTTACTGATGTACAAGTACCGTCTGGAATAACTCCAAAGACATAGATTTTACCGTTAACAACTTCTGTCTGAAAGCCGTCAACCTCTGCCAGAGCTATAGGCATAGATGTCAACGTTGTCCATGTATTTGTAGAAGGGTCATAAACATCTGTAGATGAAATAAGTTCCCAAGTATCCATCTTGGTCCCTCCAATGACGTAAAGCTTACCATCAAGAACTTCTGTTTCGAATTCCCACCGAGCGGGCATAGAAGCTAGATTCGCCCATGTATTTGTAGAAGGGTCATAAGCTTCTGTGAGTGCTAAATTTTTTGTGTAATCGCTGTTCCAACAACCTCCAGTGGTATAAATTTTACCATCAATTACTTCTGATTGAAATGAGAATTTAGAAGTGGGCATAGAAGCAAGTTCTTTCCAGCTTGTTTTTTCCTCGTAAGCACATGCACTTGTGCTTGGCAGGAATAAAGTCCATACTACTAATATCCCCAAGATTTTAACGATTATCTTTTTCATCATTAACTCCCTTCCATGTAATTTGTCGGTATGATCGTTAATACTAGTATAAAACATTTTACATTTTTTGTAAATCATAATAACCGTTGAATGAATTATTATTAAAGTAGATAGTGCATTGTAGTATGAATAACAAAGCTTGACAATAATGCAGTATATAAAAAAAGATGTAATATTCATAAATATAACTCCTCTGAAGTATTTTTATAAATTATACATCTTAAAATTAAAATCATATAGTATATTATTGCAAAGTTACAGATTTAAGCATTAGACTGATAAAATCACAAAATGATTACGGCCTCCCATTTTTACTATAATAAGATTTCAATAGTCCTCCACTATATCATCTTTATTTCGAATCATATTTATCTTCCTGTTTTGAAATTTTTTCATAACCATGCAAAAATTTATTAGTTTTAATATCATAAGGCAGGCTTTCAAAATCAGGAATATACTCATAGTTCTTTGAGCTATGTCCTAAAAATACAGATTTAGCTGATATTCTTTTCAGGCTTCTCAATAATTTTTACAGCACTAATATTTTCTCGCAGAATACTTGTATGGGATGCCAAATATCCTAAAATCTAAAAGTCATGGCACAATCATTGGATGACTTTATCCATCTATTTCAAGTACACAGAAGCTGTTAGACGGCTTATTTATATAACCAATGCTATTGAAGGATACAACCATCACCTAGGCAAAGTAATATAATCTAAGACCTTCTTCCCAAATCGGTTGCCCTTAGTAACTATACCTTATCTTATAATAGATTTTTGAGTTTACACCAGAACTTGTACTTTTATTCCTTTCAGCTTGTTTTATTTTTTAATTATAGGAATCAACTTTTCTTTACCAGACTGCTTATGCCATCGAAATGGTTAGTGGTATATCGGCCTTGTATTTTTTCATAATTATGCATAAAGCAAGTATTCGTTAATTTAATATCAGGCAATATAACGAGGAGTATAAGTAATAGTAATGCCATCATTTTAAAATATTCTCACCTACTCTTTCTTGAAAAAGACTATTTTTTGTAATTGTTTGTATTGATTTTATTGCCTGCTAAAAGTATTTTAATACAATCCAATCAACATTTTTCCTATCTTTTATCCTCAAAAATAAAAAATAAAATGAAACTCATTAAAATTTCTTCTTGACACATCAATAAATCGATGTTATATTATGGAAAAATTTAGTATGGTGGTGAATTCTTAATGAACTATATTTCTACAAAATCTTTTACATGGCGTTGGTGGAGCTCTGTTAATTCAAACAGGGTCACTTTGTCGTGCAGAGGATTAGAGGAATATAGTTTTCAATATAGTTCGTTTTAAAGCGAAAAAATACTCGTATTGAAACTCTAAATCCCCCTCGGTTTACGCAAGTGAGCCGAGGGGGATTTTTTTTATTTTTTTTAGGAGGAATGGAATATGTTTAAACCAACACTAGAACAAGCACGACACCTTGCAACGCACTACAACTTCATCCCCATTACCAGCGAAATGCCTTCGGATATGTTCTCGCCCATGGCAGTGCTAAAAGCCCTAAAGTCTATTTCCAGCCATTGCTTTTTATTAGAAAGCGTGGAAGATTCAAAAGTCTGGGGCAGATACACCTTCTTGGGCTACGATCCCATTATGGAAATCACCTGTAACAACGGAAAAATACATGTGAAAAAGGACATAGAAGAAGAAGTCTCTCTAGGTAATCCCAGCATCTACCTTAAATCCCTCATGAATTGGTATAAATCTCCAAACCTAGAAAATATGCCGCCTTTTACAGGGGGATTGGTTGGTTATTTTGGCTACGACTACAACAAATATAGTGAACCAACCATTAATCTGGATGTTAAAGATGAAGAAAATTTCAACGATATGGATCTTATGCTTTTTCATAAAGTCATTGTTTTTGACAACCTAAAGCAACGCCTTTATCTAATTGTAAATATCGAATCCGAAGCACTTGAGGATGACTACAAAAAGGCAATCATGGAAATAGAAAAAATCAAAAACTATCTTCAAACCAATCCCATTACAACGGAATGGAAAGGCACGCTAAAATCTGACTTTAAGCCTCTTTTTAATTGTCATGAATATTGTCAAATGGTAGAAAAAGCAAAGGATTATATTTACGAAGGCGATATTTTTCAGGTGGTACTTTCCAATCGATTAGAAGCAGATTTTGAAGGAAGCCTTTTCAATACCTACCGCTGCCTGAGAGCAACAAATCCCTCACCTTATATGTTCTACTTTGGTAGTGACAAAATGGAAATGGCAGGTGCTTCCCCCGAAACTCTGGTAAAATTGGAAAATGGTATCTTACATACCTTTCCCCTTGCGGGCACCAGAAAAAGAGGTCTGAGTGACGAGGAAGATGAATCTCTGGAAAAAGAATTATTGTCCGACGAAAAAGAACTTGCGGAGCATAATATGCTGGTTGATTTAGGGCGGAATGATTTGGGGAAAATCAGCAAGTTTGGCAGTGTTTCCGTAGAAAATTATCAATCTGTACTGCGTTTTTCCCATGTCATGCATATCGGATCAACCATAAAAAGTGAAATCAGAGAAGACCTTTGTGCCATAGATGCCATTGAAGCCGTTCTGCCGGCAGGTACACTCTCCGGTGCACCAAAAATCCGTGCTTGTCAGGTAATCAATGAACTGGAGAATAACAAACGAGGGATTTACGGTGGTGCAATAGGTTATCTGGATTTCAAGGGAAATATGGATACCTGCATTGCTATTCGCCTCTGCTTTCAAAAAAACGGAAAAATATTTGTTCGTTCTGGTGCAGGCATTGTTGCCGATAGTGTTCCAGAAAAGGAATATGAGGAATGTATAAATAAAGCAAAAGCAGTGATTATTGCGCTTGAAAAAGCAGAGGGAGGTTTTTAAATGATTTTGTTAATCGATAATTACGATAGCTTTTCCTATAATCTTTATCAATTGATGGGTAGGATAAATCCTGAAATCAAAGTAATCCGAAATGATGAAATGACCGTGGCGGAAATCAAGGCACTCTCCCCTACCCATATCGTTCTTTCTCCTGGGCCCGGAAAGCCAAAGGATGCAGGCATCTGTATTCAGGTTGTGAATGAGCTGGGTAGCCGCATTCCAATCCTCGGTGTGTGTCTTGGACATCAGGTAATTTTCGAGGCATTCGGCGGCACCGTTTCCTATGCCAAGGATCTGATGCACGGAAAACAGTCAACAGCACTGCTCAATATCAATTCCACTCTTTTTAATGATGTACCTGGTATTATTCACGTAGCACGGTATCACTCCCTCTCCGCAAAAAAAGAAACATTGCCCGATACTCTTACCATTACCGCCAACACCATCGATGGAGAAATCATGGCAATCGCCCATATGGAATATCCCATTTTTGGTTTACAGTTTCATCCCGAGTCCATCCTTACGAACCACGGCCAGAAAATCATAAAAAACTTCTTGGAGGTGAAAAATAAATGATTAAAGAAGCAGTCATTAAATTATCCAAAAAGCAAGATTTAACCTATAACGAAGCAAATACTGTAATGGACGAAATCATGTGTGGAAAAGCAAGTAATGTTCAAATTTCTTCCTATCTAACTGCCCTATCTTTAAAAGGGGAAACCATTGAAGAAATTACAGCCTCCGCCGCTGGTATGAGAAATCATTGCGTCAAACTCCTCCATGAGCAAGAAACCCTTGAAATTGTAGGCACAGGCGGCGATCATTCCAATAGCTTCAATATCTCCACAACCTCGGCAATTGTGGTTTCTGCCGCTGGCGTACCCGTTGCAAAGCATGGCAATCGTTCCGCATCCAGTAAATGCGGTGCGGCAGACGTTTTGGAAGCCCTTGGTGTGAACATAACAATTCCTCCCGAGGCAAGTGCTAAGTTGCTCAAGGAAATTGGGCTTTGCTTTATGTTTGCTCAAAACTATCATATTGCAATGAAATATGTGGCACCCATCCGCAAGGAGCTAAGCATTCGTACTGTTTTTAATATTCTAGGTCCTCTTTGCAATCCTGCGGGAGCAACCATGCAGTTATTGGGTGTTTATAAGAAGGCTTTGGTGGAGCCGATTGCCAAGGTACTTTGCAATCTAGGTGTAAAAAACGCAATGGTGGTTTATGGTCTGGATGGTCTGGATGAAATTTCTCTTTCCTCTCCCACCGCAGTTTGTGAAGTGAAAAACGGCTGGGTGAAATCCTATGAAATCACGCCAGAACAGTTTGGCTTTACCCGTTGTGATAAATCGGAACTGGAAGGCGGCGATGCCGTAGAAAATGCACAAATCATCAAAGAAATTTTACGGGGTAAAAAAAGTCCAAAGCGTGATGCAGTTGTTCTAAATTCCGCCGCCGCTTTATATATTTCAAAAAAAATTTCTTTAGAAGATGCCATCAAAGAAGTTGAAGAAATCATTGATAGCGGTAAAGCCATGAAACAGCTGGAAAAATTCATTCAAATGTCAAATGAGGTGACATATGTTTCTTGATAAAATTATGGAATACACACAAAAAAGAATGGATAACATTAAATCCCAGTTCGATTTTCCTTTTCAAAAAGCCCTAGAACAGGATGGAATGTCCTTCATTTGCGAAATTAAAAAAGCCTCCCCTTCAAAGGGGGTGATTGCCGAAGATTTCCCTTACCTGTCCATTGCCAAGGAGTATGAACAGACAGGTGCTGCTGCCATTTCCATCCTCACCGAGCCGAAATTTTTCAAAGGCAGCATCGAATATTTAAAAGAAGTCAGTAGTGCCGTAAAAACACCAACATTGCGAAAGGATTTTATTATTGATCCATATCAAATTTACGAAGCGAAACTTTGCGGTGCATCTGCTGTACTGTTGATTGCAGAAATTCTAGAAGAAGAAAAACTGAAAGCTTTTCTCAATCTGGCAGAATCCCTAGGGTTATCTGTCTTAGTAGAAAGCCACAGTCTGCCCCAGCTGAAAAAATCCTTACGTTGCGGTGCAAAAATCGTGGGGGTAAACAACCGAAATTTGGAAACTTTTGAAGTAGATATGAAAACTTCGCTATCCTTGCGAGCGTATGTTCCAGATGATGTTTTGTATGTTGTAGAAAGCGGAATTAAAACCCCCGAAGATATTAAGCTTCTTTCTGATTATGGCGTAGACGGCGTGTTGATTGGCGAAACCCTTATGAGAAGTAAGGATAAGGTTGCAATGATGTCAAAACTAAGGAGCTTATTATGAAGATAAAAATTTGTGGTCTGTTTCGAGAGGAGGATATTGACTTTGTAAATGAGTCACTGCCTGATTATATTGGCTTTGTCTTTGCAAAAAGCAAGCGTCAGGTCACCTTATCTCAGGCAAAAAAATTGAAAGCGAGGTTAAATCCTCATATTCAAGCTGTTGGTGTGTTTGTGGATGAAAACATCCAAGTAGTGCAAAAAGCAATAGACGAAAAAATTATTGATGTGGTTCAATTACATGGAAAAGAAACAGAAGCTTACATAGAAAAATTAAATGTGCCTGTCATCAAGGCACTGCGTATAGGGGAAAAAATCCCTCTAAATGCAGATTTTCTTTTGTTTGATTCTGCAATCGCCGGAAGTGGGCAGTCCTTCGATTGGATGCGCATCCCAAAAACAGAAAAGCCTTTTTTCATTGCTGGTGGAATTGATATAGAAAACATCGCTCAAGCAAAGAGCTTCTGCCCTTTTGGGATTGATATTTCAAGTGGCGTTGAAACAAATGGCGTGAAAGATAAGAAAAAAATAATGGAAATTGTGAGGAGTGTAAAAATGACAAAAGGTAGATTTGGAGTACATGGCGGGCAATATATCCCTGAAACATTGATGAATGAAATCATTCATTTGGAGCAACAATATGAATTTTATAAAAATGATAAGGCATTTCAAGCTGAGTTACATGAGCTTTTAAATAACTATGCAGGCAGACCCTCTCTTTTATATTATGCCGAAAAAATGACCAAGGATTTAGACGGTGCAAAAATCTATCTTAAACGAGAGGATTTGAACCACACAGGCTCTCATAAAATCAACAACGTTCTGGGGCAAGTTCTTCTTGCGAAAAAAATGGGAAAAACCAGAGTCATTGCTGAAACTGGTGCAGGTCAGCATGGGGTTGCAACGGCAACCGCCGCGGCATTGCTAGACATGGAATGCGAAATTTTCATGGGTAAGGAGGACACCCAACGACAAGCGTTAAATGTTTTTAGAATGGAACTATTAGGTGCAAAGGTAAACACAGTTAAAAGCGGTACGCAAACCTTAAAGGATGCCGTAAACGAAACCATGCGTGAATGGACTGCAAGGGTTCATGATACTCACTATGTTTTGGGTTCCGTTATGGGGCCTCATCCCTTTCCAACCATCGTACGTGATTTTCAAAGTGTTATCAGCCAAGAAGCAAGGGCTCAGATTTTAGAGGCAGAGAATAAACTTCCCGATATGGTGGTAGCTTGTGTTGGCGGTGGCAGTAATGCAATGGGTATGTTTTATAATTTTATCCCCGATTTATCGGTACAACTTGTGGGCTGCGAAGCAGCAGGCCATGGCGTGGATACCGATAAAAATGCCGCAAGCATTGCCAATGGAACCTTGGGCGTATTTCATGGAATGAAATCTTATTTCTGTCAGGACGAATGCGGACAAATTGCCCCGGTTTATTCCATCTCCGCAGGGCTGGATTATCCGGGCATCGGTCCCGAGCATGCAAATCTCCATGATACAGGCAGAGCAACCTATGTACCCATCACCGACGATGAGGCAATTGATGCCTTTGAATATCTTTCCAAAACAGAGGGCATTATTCCGGCAATCGAATCTGCCCATGCCTTTGCCTATGTCAAAAAGGTTGCACCAACAATGGATAAAGACAGTGTCATTATTATTTGTATATCAGGCAGAGGAGATAAAGACGTAGCTGCCATCGCAAGACATAAGGGGGTTCATTTTCATGAGTAAAATTAATAACGCATTCAAAAACGGCAAAGCATTTATCGCATTTTTAACTGCAGGAGATCCAAGCCTTGAAAAAACCGAACAATATATCCTAACAATGGAAAAATCAGGCGCTGATTTAATTGAAATTGGCATTCCTTTTTCCGATCCAATCGCCGAAGGCAAGGTCATAGAGCGTGCAAACATTCGGGCTTTAAACGCAGGCACCCCAACTGATAAAATATTCGATATGGTGCAGCGTGTGCGGCAGAAAACAGACGTACCCTTGGTGTTTTTAACCTACTTAAACCCTGTTTTTTCCTATGGCTATGAAAAATTCTTTCAAAAATGTAGGGCCGTAGGCATAGATGGAATTATTATTCCTGATTTACCCTTTGAAGAAAAAATTGAGATTTTGCCTTATGCAAATGAAAATGAGGTTGACCTCATTTCTCTCATTGCGCCAACGTCGGAGGATAGAATTTCCATGATTGCACAGCAAGGCAAGGGTTTCATCTATGTTGTTTCTTCTATGGGTGTAACCGGTGTCAGAAAGGAAATCACGACAGACCTTCAGATGATGATGCAAACCATCAAGGCTGCTTCAAATATTCCTATTTGCGTTGGTTTTGGTATCTCAACCCCGGAGCAAGTGAAAGAAATTTCCAACTTTTGCGATGGTGTGATTGTGGGCAGTGCCATTGTAAAAATCATTGAGGAATATGGGCAAAATGCCGAAGCTCCTCTTGCTAATTATGTGGCAAAAATGAAACGTAGCTTAAATTAGATTAGTTATACGATTATGGTAGGAGCATCCCCATAGAGGCAAGAACCTCTCTTTTCATACACGTAAAATAAAAGATCATTGAGTAACAAACAACGCAAAGTTTACGGGGGGATCTACAGATACACTCCGAAAAAGTTTTATTCCTTGCAACAGACATACAACCTCAACATAACTTGACTAGACAAAAATAATGTCGCCAAGACCTACTGCTTCCTTGATTGAGGGGTATTTTCTTGAAAACGGATACTACGAAAAATTTAGCATCAGACACCATTCTGGATAAAATGACCCAGTTATCGTAATTGTTTTGTAAGTTAATGTGTTTGGTCATATATATTTTTACCATAAATCCCTTACTCTCAAGTCTGGGATTTATTTGTTGCCATAAAAAAAACTGTTGCACTAAATCATTATTTAGTGCAACAGTTTCAATTTTTTAAATTATTATCATCTCAATAAGATCTCTTCTAATGGTCTCATCGGAAATCCATTGATGAATACACTGATAAATAGTTTCTTTTTGATATCGTTTACCTATGAAAGCCTGGCCTAATTGTTGAAAGTTTTCATCATTTAGTGCGTCCGTAGACAAATGGCAGTTTTCGACAATACCCTTTTGCACTTCCAGCTGAACCATGATACTCCCCCAGCTTAAACGGGATTCGTATTCAATATTAAACTGCGGAATACTCCCTATTTGCCACGACCACTGATCATAATGAGATTTATACGCCTCATAACATTCTGGCAAAATTGTTCCCTCTTCATGGAAGACGCCGTCGAACGCTGACTTAAACGTTTCAATCAATTGATGCCTCACTTCTGATACAGTACACTTTTCTGAAAGTGTACTCAAATTGACAACCCTAGATCTCACAGAGTCGATGCCCTTGGATTCAATTTTTAGTTTAGAGGGTGTCAAATACTTTGACAATAGCTCTAAAGAGGATTCAATCAGTAAAGTACCATGATGACAGTGAACACCATCTTCTTCTAGAAAAGCATTCCCAGAAAATTTACTGCCCGAGACCGTCAAATCATTGCGACCACTTAGTGTACTCTCAATCCCAAAAGCCTTTAACGCCTTAATAACCAATTGATAATTTCTTTGAACATCCGCTCGATCTAAATGCGTTATAAATGAGAAATTCAAATTTCCAAGGTCATGATACACTGCACCACCACCCGATTTACGTCTAACCAATTGAACTTGGTCTTTTTCCATAAGGGGTAGGTTGCATTCTTTATAGGGGTTTTGGTGACACCCTATAACCACGGTGTGATGACTCTGCCATAAGAAGAGTATGATTTCATCGGGCTCGCATCGTTTCATAAGGTAGTTTTCAATCGAAAGATTATCAATGGTATCTGCTTTCCTACCTATTACTAATGTATGTTTTTTGAATTTATCCAAAGTGAATTCCTCTTCCATCTGCCATCAATAAAGCCTCATGAATGGTTTCGCCTAAGGTTGGATGCGCATAAATGGCTTCAAGGGCATCTGGGATTTTTGTTTTACTTCTAATGAGTTCACTGATCGTCGCAATCAAATCTGTACCGTGCGCTCCCACAATTGCTCCACCCAAGAGTACCTGGTTCTCCGTATCAACAATAAGCTTTACAAAGCCCTCTGTAGCATGCATTGCAACTGCTTTACCAGATGCCATAAATGGAAATTTAACCACTTTGATTGAGTAACCTTCTGCTTGAGCAGTTACTTCATTGAGTCCAACTGCGCCAACTTCTGGCATTGTAAAAATGGTTGAAGGAACTAAATCGTAATGCATTTTGCTATCTTGTCCTGCGATATGCTCAGCTGCTACCATCCCCTGATGAGAAGCCACATGTGCCAATTGAATGATATTGGTTACATCTCCGATTGCGTAGATATTCTCATTGCTGGTCTGCATGTGTTCATTAACAGCGATACCATTTGAACGCTTATTAAGTTCTACTTCCAATTTTTCAAGATCAAGTGCATCTAAGTTCGCTTTACGACCAACCGCCATAAGAACTTTCTCGCTACTGATGAGATGCGCTTGGCCCTCTACTTCTATTTCCGTTACAAAGGTCTGATCTAGCGTCTCACGAATGCTTGTCGCCTTCGCACTTTCATAGATTTTAATGCCTCTTTCAATGGCTGATTGGTATACCACATCACTGACATCAGAATCTAATACGCTCATCACTCTAGGCAAGAACTCCACGACACTGACATCACTCCCTAGTGCATTGTAAATAAATGCGATTTCCATACCGATGACACCGCCACCGATAATGGTTAATGATTTTGGTAATTCTTTAAGCCCCAGTACTTCTGTGCTGGTGAGAATATCACACAAGTCACTTCCCTCAATCGGCAATTTAAAGGCACTAGATCCCACGGCAATGATCAATTTATCAAATTTAATCGTCGCATCGATCTTCTTAGTCTTAACGACAATAGTTTGAGCATCTATTGCAACAGCTTCACCATCGATTACTCGAATTTGATGGCTATTCATCAAACCCCCAATACCACCGACCAAGGTTTGGATAACCTGATCCTTATTGGCCATGGTTTTTTGAAAATCTATTTGGATGTTATCCACTTGAAAGCCCAGTTTAGAAGCACTTTTCATCTCTTCTAGAACTTCGACACTGTGCGCTAAAGCTTTTGTTGGAATACAACCGTAGTTAAGGCACGTACCTCCGAGGGCATCTTTCTCAACCAAAACCGTTTTCTTGCCAAGTTGCGATGCTCTAATGGCTGCTACGTAACCTCCAGGACCGCCCCCAACGATTAAGACATCACAGTGAATGTCTTCCTTCATCGGGGTGCTGATTCCAAAACTGTAGCCCTTTTTCTTTGGTGGATCAGTTTTCTCGCATTGGTAACCTGCAGCGACTTTGATGACACCAACTTTCTGATTTTTCTTTACGACATCGCCATCTTGGACATCTAAAGACTGAATCAGACCATGAACGCTCGCTAAAATTTTAACAGCACCCTTACCTGATTCAAGCGTTAGTAGGATATCTCCCTCTTGAACTTCATCGCCAACGGCTACTTTAACTTGTCCAACTTTCGCCTCTTGATCATGACCAGACATCTTGTCAATTATAATATCTTTCATTTCATCACCCTATTCACGCTGTAAAATCATTTGCAAATTCTTCTAAACACTCTTTTAATAACGTTACAGAATACGCCATTGAAGGTCCACCGCCAAATGCTACTGAAACCATTGCCGCTTCAATGATTTCTTCTTTAGTAGCACCAGCTTCTAGAGCCTTATATGAATGGTATACAATACAATATTCACATCTGTTGTAACATCCGATAGCAACACTGATAAGTTCCTTTGTCTTAATATCTACTGCACCTGGCTCATATGTTGCACCAAGTAAACCCATAAATGCGCCTACGGCTTCACCATTTGTTGTCGCTAAGTTCTCTAAACCACCTACAAAACCATTCAACATTTCTCTAACATTGTACATAAGATAACCTCCATTTTTTATTTGTCATACTAAAGTTTGCCTATGCAATTATTATTATAGCAAATAGGATTTTTAAAATCAATAAGATTTTTGCACAAAAATAAAAATCTCAGAGCTATATCTGAGATCTTTCGTCATTTATGATATTTTTATACATCTTTGTTTGAACGTTGATAAAAATTTCAATTTCTTCTTGTGGTATCCCTTGGATGAGGACTTGGTTAAACTGCTCACCAATTGGCAATAATTTATCCATGAGGTCTGAACCTCTCTGTGTCAAATCCAAATGAATGACTCTTCGATCTTCCTTACTTCTCGTGCGGGTTACAAAACCATCTCTTTCCAATCGGTCAACCAACCTTAAAGCGCTGGAATCATTAATCTCCATTGCCTGTGAAAGTTCTCTTTGAGAGAGTTTACCGTTGGTTTTTAAAAAGAAGAGTGCAATCCACTGTATCCTCGTAATACCAGAGCCATCTAGCCACTTTCCAAAGATTTCACTCAATTTCTTTGTATTATTTAATGTGATATAATTAACACATTGGCGTATATCAAATTCCGTCATTTTCATGTTCCCCTCTAAATAATTTTGATTTCAGAAACCATAAAGTACTAAAAGTATACCAAATACTATCCCTCTTGTCTATTAAACAATATACAAACTTAATCTGCTCAGGAATTTTAATAACACAAGTAACAGGACCATTGTGAATTTTCGCCAATATTTCTTTATTAAAATGAGATTAACTCAGCATCACTGTGGCCATTTCCAATATACCTCGCTTTTTCCCATTGCTTTTAAAGTGATAGAAAAAGAGCCGAAACTATTGAGCATTCCAATATTCACTTCATAGCTAACAATCACAGAAATTTCCTCATTCAGATAAATTTTTCCTATTTTTGTTCAGACAACAGTTTGGGTTGATTCCTGTTTTTTCGGAGAGAAACTGTTCTCACCTTGAGGTTTCCGTCCCCACATGTCCTGCAATTTCCGCCTCTCTCACAAGTTCTGTAGCAAATGCATCCGCCTGTTGTTTGACGATGTAGGACGGAAACACTTTAACCGCCACAGAAATCACCAGCATGGTACAAAGAACAAGCACCACCACATCAATATATCCTTCACCACGATTTTTTTTGAATGCCCTTTTCATTTTATTTATTTTAGTTTCTGCCCCCCCCCTTACAGCATTCCGCCAAGGGAACGAATGATTTCATAGACTATAATCACGATATAGGTCATCAGAAAGCACAATAACATGGTAAAACTAAATATCCTTATTTTTGTGGCGTTTTCATTGCCTGTGCCTTAAGTCGTTGCAAGGCTAAGATGGTTTTTGTAGATGATTTGGTGAGAACCTACAAACCTATCCAATCTACGAATGAAAGTGAGCTACCACCATAGGGTATGGCAGCAGCTCAGATAGAATATTTTTGTAAATTTTTTGGCTTCCTTTTCTTCAAATTCACAAGGATTGGTCAGGTGGAGCCCCTGTGGGACAGCGCCATTTATTCATTATGATGCATCTCCCCTCATCTGATTAAGTAGAACGAGCATCGGTCTCGTGAAACAGTATCTGAATTCATCTGATGCCTACAGTATGGACAGCCTCTGGCAACAATCTATTAAAAATAATCGCACCCCATGAACGCCCCACCGAGCATCTTCTCCATGCTTTTTTATTAAATATATTTAATGCCCACTTGGAATGGGAGACAGAAAAGTTTTGAACCATTTAATATTAGTCAACATATTATAGTGTAGGATAATTGTGAATTGTCCCAACATTACAAGCAGTATCGTAGTAATTCTCAACGAGAGGAGATAGTTCTTTGGATATGTATAACTGCAACAATACTCCTGAAAAAAACCAACAATTAAGTTATGTTGTCCGATATGAAGAAAACTGAGGACAAAATGGTGCTTTTGCAAGAGAAATGGGACGAGCTGAATAAGCAAAAGACCGAGTTTGAAAACCTTGAAATTATCGGGCTTATCCGAGGTGCAAAAATCAGCACAGAAAATTTAAACGATGTGATTATGGCATACCGCAGCAAAAGCGGTGTGCCTTTTTTATCTGAAAAACAGGAGGAAAACAAGAATGAAGAAATCTAAAATCCGTATTTTCGCCGTTATACTTGTGACGGTGCTTTGCTTTACCGCTTTTTCTACCACAGCCTTTGCCAGTGGTGGTGGAGAAGATACCACAGAGCCTGTCACCACCGAAACATCGTCTACCACCCCTCTTACCCCCGAGGGCAATTTAACCCTTGTGGACGATTTGGAGCGAACAGACGAGATTGATAAGCAGTTCATTACCGCTGTATCCAAGAACGGCAACTACTTCTATCTTGTCATCGACCGAGCAGGCAAAGAGGACAATGTTTATCTGCTCAACATGGTAGACGAAGCTGACTTGCTTGCTCTTATGGAGGACGGCACAGTAGAGCCTAAAGTTTGCTCTTGTACCGATAAATGCGAAGTGGGTGCAGTAAATGCCGATTGCCCTGTATGCAGCACTGACAAAACAAAATGCACAGGCAAAGCCGCCGAAGTAACCGCTCCTACTGACGAGCCACAGCCCGAAACGGAAAAAGGCAATCCAGTGGGGATTTTGGCACTTGTCCTTGTGGTGAGCTTAATCGGTGGTGGTATTTTCTACTATTTCAAGGTAGCAAAAAATAAGACAAAGCCGCAGAGCAACCCCAATGTAAATGAATATGATTACAGCGATGAGGACGATGAGGAATATGAGCCTATCTCTGAGGAACAGGAGGATTTTGCAGCGGAAAGCGAGGACGATGTGAAATGACCTATTTTACAGACAGCGTATTTGAAAAAATGATGATGCAGAAGCCGCAGTATTCCTCTGCTCCTGCCAAGGGCAGACCGCCCAAAAAGGAGCAGAAAATCCGCAAACTGATTGTTGTGCATGAAAAAGTCGAAGCCCCTAAACAGGATAAGGAGGGATAAAAATATGCAGTTAGTCATTGCAGAAAAACCAAGCGTTGCACAGAGTATCGCTAAGATATTGGGTGCAACAAGCCGCAAGGACGGCTACACCGAGGGGAATAATTACATTGTATCGTGGTGCGTGGGGCATTTGGTGGAACTTGCCGCCGCTGACAGCTACGATGAAAAATATGCAAAATGGAGGTATGGGGACTTACCCATACTTCCTGCCCTTTGGCAGTACCAAGTTTCATCCAGTACCAAAAAGCAGTTTACTGTACTGAAAAAGCTCTTAAACGACAGCCAAGTAGATACCGTTATCTGTGCCACCGATGCAGGGCGTGAGGGTGAGCTAATCTTCCGCCTTGTCTATGAAAAGGCAGGCTGTAACAAGCCTGTCAAACGACTTTGGATTTCCTCCCTTGAGGATACGGCTATTCAAAAGGGCTTTGAAAATCTAAAGAACGGCAAAGAATATGACAACCTCTATCAAGCGGCACTGTGCAGGGCAAAAGCGGACTGGATTGTTGGTATCAATGCCACTCGTCTTTTCTCTGTCCTTTATGGGCAGACTCTAAACATTGGGCGGGTGATGTCACCCACCCTTGCTATGATTTGTGAGCGTGATGCAGCCATCTCCGTCTTTAAGCCCGAGCCGTTTTATATGGTACACCTTACCTGTAATGGATTTTCTCTCATAGGCGAAAAGCTGAAAAGTAAAGCACAAGCTATGCAAATCTTGCAGGCCTGTGACGGTCAAAATGTCACAATAGAAAGCGTGGAGCAAAAGGAAAAGACGGAAAAACCGCCCAAGCTCTATGACCTTACTACCTTACAGCGTGAAGCCAATAAACTGTTGGGCTTTACCGCCGAACAGACCTTGCAGTATGCACAGAGCCTTTATGAAAAGAAGTATATCACCTATCCCCGAACAGACAGCAGATTTTTAACCGAGGATATGGAAAACACTATTCCTGTCTTAGCCAAAGCTACGGCAGGATTTTTTATGCCACAAGCTACCGAGCTGCCAGTAAATACAGCACAGTTCATTGACAGCTCAAAGGTTAGCGACCACCATGCCATTATCCCTACTATGAATATCAAGGTGCTTGATGTGCAGAGCTTGCCTGCCGGAGAGCGTGAAACCCTGCTTCTTCTTGCTATTCGTCTTTTGGTTGCCATAGGTGATACCCACCGTTTTAGCGAAACAGTTATCACGGCAAAATGCGGTGAGTCTTTTTTTACCGCCAAAGGCAAAACCGTAATTCAAGACGGTTTTAAGGCAGTGCAAAAGCTCTATAAAGGCGAGCAGGACAAAGAGGATAAATACCAAGCCCTGCCGAGTATCGCCCAGGGAGAAGTCTTTACCGCAAAGGCTGAAATGAAAGAGGGCAAAACCTCACCGCCCAAGCCTTTTACAGATGACACCCTGCTTTCTTCTATGGAAAATGCCAACAAAGCCGAGGTAGATACCGAGCGTAAAGGCATTGGCACTCCGGCAACGAGAGCAGGCATTTTGGAAAAGCTGATTAAATCGGGGCTTGCAGAAAGAAAAGGTGACAAAAAGGTAAAATATTTCACTGCCACCCACAAAGGCACAGCCCTTATCACCGTACTGCCCGAACAGGTGCAGTCACCGCTTATGACTGCCGAGTGGGAAGAAAAGCTAAAACTTGTGGAGCGTGGAGAACTGACCGCTGATGCGTTTTTATCAGAAATTGTGAATATGACCTCTGCCCTTGTAAAGACCTATGAAGTAATTAAGGGAGCTGATACTCTTTTCCCATCTGACCGTGAAAGCGTAGGAAAATGCCCTCGTTGCAGTGGTGCTGTCACCGAGAACAAAAAGGGCTTTTGCTGTTCAGATAAGGCTTGTGGTTTTGCCATTTGGAAAGAAAATCGCTTTTTCACGGCAAAGAAAAAGTCCGTAACAAAAGCGATTGTTACAGAGCTTCTCAAAAACGGCAAGGTAGCTCTCACAGGCTGCTATTCCAAAAAGACAGGCAAGACCTATGACTGTGTGGCTATCCTTGATGACACTGGTGGGCAGTATGTGAATTTCACAATGGAGTTTGGTGTGAAAAAGTAGATTGACAAATTTATCGTGGAAATTTTTTCGCAAGATTTTCTTCTTCTTTATTCCACGCCTTTTCCACTTCTTTTAAGTATTGCTGACTGGAATCTGAATAAGTACCACGCATCCAAGTTATATCATCAAAAATCCCTTGCCCCCAACTAACATCAATTAACATTTCAAAATGATATGTGGTTTCACTTGTGCATCGTGACAGCGAATGATGACCTTCTTCAGTTAGCATAGTGTATGGATATTGATATTTGAGTATAATATTGTTTTTTTGCAGTTCCTCATCTGAAATATCATGTTCCCAACACAATAACAAAAATTGTACACTGTTAAACCTAAAAACATATGAAAAATTCAGTTTTTCAAATTCTTGCCGAGAATTGTTCTCTCTATGGTGAATTTCTCCTGTTTCATAGTTTATACGCTCGATAATGCTATTAGAGAGCATTGCAGGATTTTTGCCCCATCTAATCTTGTTATTACCGAACATATAATCAGGAGCAGGGGAAGTATTAACAGCAAGACCGCTCAAGAGGGTTACATTTCTTAGAGGTTGAGTAATATCTTCATGCATCAAAAATTCTAAAACGGATTTAGTAAAGAACGAAGTATCTTCCTTGCGAGAACGCAAATCATTATATGAATATTTTAAAAGAACTTTTTGAAGCAAGGTGTAATCGTACTCAAATTCTAAACTATCGTCTTTATCATATTTACGAATAAAGTATGTGCTAACAAATTGTTTAGCATAAGAGTCAATATAAGAAATTCTTTTATTATTGCACACTGCACAGACATCTTTCACCATTGGGTCTCCTTGATGAATTTTACCTCTTATATTATCAATTGTGGCAAAGCACTCTGGGAACAAATCTAATATAGCACAAGAAATAATATGTTCTTTTGTACCTTTTGATTCTTCTCCGCAATATGCACATATCATAATTAGTTTCCTCCTCCTCTATTTGTAAATTGCAACTAAAAAACATATTTAAGAGTTTGTACCGTCCAAATCAAATTGGGCGGTTTCCTTATTACTAATTTTACCATGCCACCAAAAAGAAAGAAACACCCAAATGTAAATATTGAAAGGAATACATCCCTATGCCAGAAAAACAAAACCCCAAAGAACGGTTAAAAGAAATAACCGACAGCATTGAAACTGGTATCAAAGAGCTTTTTAAGAGCGACAAATACAAAAGCTATCTTCAGACCATGAGCCGTTTTCACAAATACTCGTTTAACAACACCATGCTTATCTCCATGCAAAAGCCCGATGCCACTCTTGTGGCAGGCTTTAACAAATGGCGAGATGGCTTTTCACGCTTTGTAAAAAAGGGCGAAAAAAGCATTAAAATTATTGCACCTACACCATATAAAATCAAGGAGGAACGAGATAAACTCGACCCACAAACCAAAGCCCCTATCCTTGATACAAACGGCAAGGTGCAGACCGAGGAAGTGGAAGTACAGATACCAATGTTTCGTGTGGTATCTGTATTTGATGTATCCCAAACCGAGGGCGAGCCGTTACCCACCCTTGCAAGCGATTTAACAGGCAATGTGGCACAATTTGAGGTGTTTATGGAAGCTATTAAACGCACCGAACCTGTTCCCCTTGAAATTATGCCACTTCCCAAGGATACCGACGGTTACTATCACACAGAGGAAAAACGCATTGCAATCCGTGAGGGCATGAGCGGGGCGCAGACCGTTTCTGCCACCATTCACGAGGTAGCACACTCTCTTTTGCATAACCGAGAGATAGCAAAAGAGCTGCAAGCACAGCAGGGCGAAAATCCAATGCCCAATAAGCCCAAAAACCGCAACACAGAGGAAGTTGAAGCAGAAAGTATTTCCTTTGCTGTTTGCAGCTATTACGGCATACAAACCGCCGAGAATAGCTTGGGATATATTGCTTCTTGGAGCAAAGGCAAGGAACTTGCCGAGCTTCGGGCTTCACTGGAAACCATCAACAAAACCTCATCAGAGCTGATAACCGGCATTGATACCCATTTTGCTGAAATTGTAAAAGAGCGTGGCATTGATTTGACCACTGAAGCATCTGTGCCGGAGCAAGCCCCCGACCTTAACAAAGGGCAGATTACCGAGGACGGCTATAACATTGCGGTGGACGGACATATCGGTACTTGGTATGTAGTTGATACCGAGGTGGTGGACAGCACAAAATACTATCTTCTTGAGCATGAGGAACACGGTGACGGTGCTGCCTGTGTTATTGTGGACGGTGACGGCAAACTGGTGCTTGACGATGTTTGGAACGGCTTTGATGACCTAATGGAACATTTTGAAAGCAGAACTACCGAGGAACAGAGGATTGATGAGCCTATCCAACATGACTATCCTATGCCCGACCCCACGGTGAGCATTGATGACCGCAATGCCTATGGTTATACCGCCGATGAGCTGTTACCGCTTTCTAAAGAGCGAGCCATAGAGCTGTGGGAACAGGATTTAGCCATATATTTGCTTTATGAGAACAACATCGAAGCGATGGCTTTTGACCGTGTGGATATTGAAAATCACGATGGTCTGTTTGGTATCGAAAAAGTAGACTGGCTTGCATTACAGGAGTATGAAGAAATAAAAGGCGATGGCAAGCTCTCACAAGAAGTCAAGGAACAGCTTTTCATGGAACAAGACGAAAATGCTTATGCCATTTATCAGCTAAAATGCAGTGAGGATATGCGTGATTACCGCTTTAAGGGAACAACGCAGCTCAATAGTCTTGGACTGACCGTAGAGCGTGGCAACTATGAGCTTGTCTATGCCGCCCCTCTTACTGATTATGACGGCGATAAAAGCCATTCTCTTAATAAGCTGTATGAGCAGTTTAATGTAAACCACCCCACAGATTTTAAGGGACATTCGCTTTCTGTCAGTGACATCGTTGCCTTGAATGTAGATGGCGCTGTATCCTGTCATTATGTGGATAGCTTTGGTTTTAAGGAACTGCCACAGTTTTTAGAGCCGACACCCCTTGTGCCGGACAGCTATGTGACAGGTGAAAAAATTGATACCCCAAGAGGTAGTTTTTCACTTACCACTATGACCAAGGAGCAAATGGAGCAGGCAGGCTACGGCTATCATCATTCTTCAGATAACGGAGCGTATCTCATTATGGGCAACGGCACCCGTGCCTTTGCTATTGTGAATATAGATAACCCCCTCCGCACTGCTGAGCTGTCCACAGAGCAAAACTTCAATCAGATTGACGGTATCATCAACAATCAGCCTACTGTGGCAGAGCTTGAGGAACAATCCGAAAACGGCAAGCCTATCTCCCTTATGGATTTGCTTGCTGCTACACGCAGGGAAGAAAAACAATCGGTTATGGAACAGCTTGCAACAAAGCCATCACAGCACCACGAAAAATCAAAAAAAGCACCCTCAATCGGTGCGGAAATGGAGCGATGATTATGAGTAGATTTACAGTAGAGGAAAGCAATTTGATGTGCATTTACAATACAGGCTCAAGGGCTGATTTGCTCTCTGAGCTTTCGGAAATGCAAAACCACCTTGCGGCAGATGAAACAGAACTGCTTGCACTTACCAAAACGGTTATGGATAAGCTGTCATCCATGAGTGATGAGGAATTTGAGAGCCTTTCGGGTGAGCTTGTGGCTGATTTTGAGTAGGCGAAAGCCTACTCATTTTTGTGACAAAACATAGAATTATGCGGTTAAATATAGTACAATAAAAATAAAAACAATTTATTGGGAAATTACAATGTATGATATTTTACTATTTAATCATAGGAGGTTCTATGCTTCAAGGTCAATATAGATTTGGAAATGATACACTTTTAAACTCATCTAATATGGATTCTAGTTCTAATCATATAATCCAACATGAAAATGCTCATAAAGTAACAACATCAATGTCTTCGCTTGGTTTTTTTATTATCATGTTAGAAAAAATTTCATTAATAGATGACAGTAAAAAATGGTTAATGGATGAACTAATTACAAGCTTTAATAAGGCACAAGAAATATCTGCTACACTTATTGAATATTTATGGATTCTTGAAAATAATGATGAGGATTATTTTAATCAAAAAGTCCAAGAATTAAAATCAAATAAAAAATATTATAAATATTTATGTGATGGAAAAAAACTTATTAACAAACAGTTGTCTAAATCTAATGTCAAAGAAATTGCTGAAAAAGTATTTTATGCAACAACAATATCATTTGATATTGATATAAATCAATTAAAATTATGGGAATTTTTATCTTCGAAGGACTGGCAACGCTTTATTTCTCACGGAGATAATTCTAAAATATTTTTGCCTAACAATAGGTTTAAAATAATCATGAAACATATATTCCAAGAGAGTGAGGCAGACCTAGTTGAATCGATTTATGACGCAACTTTTAAAGAAGAAAATCCTACAAAGATGTGTAGAGAAACAATAATGAAGCTTTTTTCTAATTCAAGTGTTCTTAACATTATACAAGATAGGATAGATGCACTTAAATTCAACAACTATATTGAAGTAAATTCAAAGTTGAACTGTGCTTTATTAGAAGTGTTTCCATTTAAAGATACAAATGAAAAGCTTCAAACTGAATATATTGAATTAACTGACATTCTAAAGAAGCTGACAGCATCACCAAATCAGCATTTGCATTTTAATAATCTGTTAGGCGGATTAGAGTTTATATCTTTGCTATATATTTATGATAGAGGCACATCTAAACAATTTATCTCACAATACGATATAAGTTCACTTATGCTGATTTTATCTAAGGTAAATAACACGATTGTATTTCACCAATTCAAGCTGTTTTCTCGTATAAAAAATTTAATAGAAAATGAATTACAGCATAAGATGATATACATAGTAATGGAGCAATCTTTATTAAGTTCTTGGCAAAACATAAGCGAATATTTTCAAAACCAAAAATTCTGCTTAATAGAAATGGAAGGCTATTCTTCTTTGGTATTTTGTAGAAATAATATAACTTTAGTTCAGATTTGTTCTACTGGTTTAACACCCGAAATGTGTGAGGATATTTTCAAAAGTTCCGGTATCAAATTTGACGTTTCTTTATTAAAAGAATCAAGTCAAAAAGATATAGTCAAGTTAATTTCACAAGATTGTTATAATATGTGCAGTATAGCTATTGCAAATAAAGAGTATGGATTTAAATAAACTATTGTAAATCTAAAAAAATGTGATAAATAATCACATTCTCACTTAACGCCTACCAATGTAAAAGTTGATAGGCATTTTTTATACTCAAAAATGAAAGGAGATTTTTTATGCCAACAAAAACCCAAGCTTTTGCACAGCTTGCAGAGCATACCGCCGAAAAGCTGACAAGCAGCCTTGCCAACTGGACAGGTTTTCTTGCCACCGTGGGGCGGCTATATAAATACCCATACCATGAACAGCTTATGATTTACGCACAAAGACCCGATGCAACGGCTTGTGCTGATTATGAGCTGTGGAACAGTAAAATGAACAGATATGTTCGCCGTGGCTCTACGGGAATTGCCCTGCTTGACCCAACAGGCGATACCCCAAAACTGAAATAAAGCATTTCCCCGAAAGCATTGAACGGCACAAGGGTTACATCAAAGGCTTTGAGCAGGACATTATGACACTGGCAGAGCATACCCCGAAAGTGCAAAATGAGTTTGGAAAAGATGATTTTAAGATTACCATTAAGGGCGATATTCTCACCGACAAAGACAATGCAGGGGCGGCAATTCTTGAAGCCTGCAAGGAAGTGAAGAACAGCGACCCCGTGGAAATCGGCAGTTACAAAGGCTTTACCATGTATTTGAGCTATGCTGCCTTTGGCAATGAGCATACTCTCACCCTCAAAGGAGCAATGAGCCATACAGCAAAATTGGGGCTTGATTCAAGAGGAAATCTTACCCGTATTGACAATGCCTTAAACGGTATGCAGGGGCGGTTACAGGCGGTACAGAAAGAGCTTGAAAACTTATATAATCAGCAGGCGGCGGCAAAGATTGAGGTGCAAAAGCCCTTTGTGCAGGAACAGGAGTTAAAGGACAAAATCGCACGGCTTGTTATTCTTGATAATGAGCTCAACATGAGTGCCATGCGGTCTGCACCCTCAAGGGATACCGAGGTAGTAGCCAAACGGGTGCGACCCTCTATCTTGGATAGCTTAAAGCAGCCACCGCCAAAGGGTTCTATGCACCCCCAAAAATCCAAATCAGAAAGAGAGGAACGCTAATGTCAAACAGACAGCGAAATATCCGTATTCAGCTTAGAGTAACCAAGCAGGAAAAAGAATTGATTGAGCAGAAAATGCAGGAGCTTGGCACTAAGAACACCGAAGCCTATCTTCGCAAAATGGCGATTGATGGGCTTATTATTCACCTTAACACCGCCGATGTTAGAGAGCTTGTACGAGTGCTGAGAGTAACCTCTAACAGCCTAAATCAGCTTACCAAACGGGCACATGAAACAGGCAGTTTTTACAGTGAGGACATTGAGGATTTACGAAAAAGCTATGACAGACTTTGGACTGCTGCGGAGGAAATCATGCTCCGGCTTGCGGCGATTTGAAATCTGTATCATGGACAGAAAGAAAAAGCCATGCTATGCTTATCTCAAAAAAAGGAGGTCGGTATCATGCGAATACTGCTGAAAATATTGCTGTTCCCCATTACCCTTATATTGTCTGTTATCGTGTTTGTGTGCCAATTTCTCTGCCTATTCAGCTCCATGCTGCTATCCGTTTTTGCACTTCTCCTGTTTATACTGGCACTTGCCATAATGGTGCTATTGGGGGAAGTCGGGAAAGGTTTAAAGGCACTGCTTGCCGCCTACCTCATCAGCCCTTACGGAGTACCCATGCTTGCAACTTGGCTCATCGGCACGGTGGACGGAATAAACGAACGGCTGAAAGCCATTTGATACTACGAGGAGCAGAAGTTTCACCATAAAGCGATGGCGGCAAAGCCGTTTATCTTGACCCTTGTTTTGTGGTGGCACTTCTGCTTTTTTCGTTCAAAAGCTGTTGATGAAATTTAGGGAGGTGCATGGTATAATTTAGTAAACAAATTAGAATTAGGAGTTGCGTGGAGGAATGTTACAGTGAAAAATGTATTTAGCTATAATGCAGATGTTGATAAAACCGCTTATATGAATTGGAGAACAAACCATCATCAACCAATTCACAATATGAATACTATTGCTGATGGATATTTTGAAAGTGCCATTATGTTGGCACAGCAATGCGTAAATGACAACAGAGATAAAAAAGCAGACATTTTAATTTTCCCTATGTTCTTTTCGGTAAATCATGCAATCGAATTGTATGGAAAATCAATTTGTTGGAGCTTGAATATTTTACTTGGTTATAAATCTACTTATAAAGAAAACCACGATATACGAGGAATATGGCTTACTGCAAAGGAGAAAATTAAAAAATTTGGGTTTGATGATACTCGACCCGAAAACGAATTCAATAAAATGGTAATAAACTTAGAACTGTATTTAGATGAACTTTCAAAAACGATAGGCGAAACCAAAGATGTAAATACAGCTTACTATAATATTGATTTTAGCAGATACCCATTGAACAGTCGGTCAAAAAATCATTTTTATTTAAACAAATTTGACAATGTAGCTATTGATTTAGAAAATTTTGTTGAGATATTCAGTGATATACATGATTGTTTGGAAAGATTGGCTACCTACTATTATAATTTGGTGGTTGAGAGTTGGCAGGACAATTAGTATTAGCCATTCCTCTGTTATTTTCAAATTCATGGATGGTCAATAATTTCAACGAAAGGAATAATTATAATGCGAGATAAATGCGTTTACTGTGGTAAAGATATTTTGAAAAGAAGCAAGGAACACATTATACAAAATGCAATAGGTGGATTATATGAGTCCGATGATATATGCTGTGAAGTATGCAATAATTATTTGAGTAAATATATTGATGCACCCTTTACAAAGACATTTACCTATAATTAGCAAAATAGAAGATTTTGCCAAAACTAACAATACAAATTCACACCCTCCGTACACGGGAAAAGCAATCTATGATAATGAAGTCTATGATGTTTTGATAAAAAACGGGAAAGTAGTAGCCTGTTATGAACTAAGCAAAAAACTAAGATGTGATGTTTCTAAACTGAAGTTTGAAATATTATCTTATGATTTCCTTGTTGAAAACATCTCCTTTAAAAATGGGATTGGGAAAATTGCCTTTAATTTTGCTTTGGATAAGGGAATATCCTTTGAACTGATAAGCAAAGGGATAGATGTAAAATCGAAAGAAGAAGAAATAGAAAGCATTTCGTTCAAATATCCAGTAATCCCGTTTGTTGCTTTAAATCCTATTGATGAATATATCGAATTGAATACACAAATGGAGTTGTATCACAATTTGATTTTGTTTAGCCAAGACAACAACCTTTGGTGCTATGTGGATTTATTTAATACTTTTCAATATTATGTACTTTTGTCTGATGAATGGAATACTCAAGAAAGTGTTCTTGAAACTTATTTGCAACTTCTTCAAAAAATCAATCGCTCAATTCCAAATTTGAGTATAAGAAAACCCAAGCATATTCTTACTTATGCAATGTATTTTAATGTGGAACCTTGCATGGATTTGAACGAGTTTAAAAAACGAGTGGAAGTAGCAATACAAAAAGAATCGCTGAAGAAGGATATGTCAGATGTACTCTCTGCAAAATTGGGAAGCGACTATTTCGATGTAGATAAATTTAAGGATATGGAAAAGGAAGAAGCAAGGTCATATCTAAAGAATGAAATGGGAGTTCATCTTAAAAGTTTGTTGCTATATTTTGATGAAAATGATAAATTAAACAACAGTACATTTAGACAAATTACTTGCATAGGAAGCGAAACTGAGGTTGTGTCCTATCCAATGCTCATAAACAAGCTTATTAGGAATGCAGAAATTGATGCAAGTTTATATACCTTTAGAAAGTTTGAAAGATTAAATACTTTCTTATCTTCTGTTGATAAAGTTCAATAAAATGTTGTGTCCAAGAGTTGCCACACGGCAGCTCTTTTTTCTTGTCTCTAAGGAGGTGTTTTTATCGCTACCACAAGACTAATTGCCATGCACCAAAACAAAGGAAAATCCATAGCAGATTGCCTTGCCGACCGCACCGATTATGCTAAAAATCCTGACAAAACAAAGGACGGCGAACTGCTATCCTCTTACCAGTGCGACCCACGAACAGTGCAAGGCGAGTTTATGCTCTCTAAGCGACAATATGATGATATTACAGGCAGAAAACAAGCAAGCAATGTCATTGCCTATCAGATACGTCAGTCCTTTAAGCCCGGGGAAATTACACCCGAGCTTGCAAATAAAATTGGCTATGAACTCGGTATGAGCTTGACCAAAGGCAAACACGCATTTGTCGTTGCAACACACATAGACAAAGCCCATATTCATAATCACATTATCTTTAATTCTACCTCTCTCGATTGCACAAGAAAGTTTCGAGATTTTAAGAGAAGCGGCAAGACTCTTGCTCAAATTTCCGACCGCATTTGTCTTGAAAATGGGCTTTCCATTATCGAAAATCCCAAACGCTCCAAAGGTCATTATGGCAAATGGCTTGGCGATAATAAGCCCCTCTCCCACTCCGATAAATTAAGACAGACCATTGATGAAGTGCTTGCCCAAAAGCCAAAAACCTTTGATAAGTTTTTACAGCTTATGCAGAGTGCAGGCTATGAAATAAAAAGCGGTAAGCATTATGGATTTAAGTGTACTGAACAGAAAAAGTTTATCCGTCTGCGTTCACTTGGTGAGGGATATTCCGAAGATGAAATTAAGGCAATCATTGAGGGTAAAGCCCGACAAAGAGAGGTTAAAAAGCCAACTACTAAACAGCCAAGACAGCCAGAAAAATCCGTCAATTTGCTTGTGGATATACAGGCAAAATTACAGCATGGCAAGGGCAAAGGATATGAGCAGTGGGCAAAGATTTTCAACCTAAAGCAGATGGCACAGACCGTTAATTTTCTGCAAGAACACAAGCTCCTTGCCTACTCCGATTTAGAGGAAAAGGCGAAGAAATGCACCGCCACTTTTGATGAGCTGAACACGCAAATTAAGACCGCTGAAAAGCGTATTGCTGAAATACAGGCTCTTAAAAAACACATTTTTAACTATGCCAAAACACGAGATGTTTACACCGACTACCGCAAGGCAGTCTACTCTAAAAAGTTTTATGAGGAACACCGTGCCGACCTCACTTTGCACAAAGCGGCAAAGGTGGCTTTTGAGGAACTTGGTGTAAAAAAGCTCCCCACAATCAAAGCCCTGCAAGCTGAATGTGATGAGCTGTTTTCCATAAAAAATAAGACTTACAGCAAGTACCATACTGCAAAAAAAGAAATGCAAGATATTCTGACTGCAAAGGCAAACATTGACCGCCTTTTAGGACTGGAACAGGAACAAACGGCAAAAGAAAAATCACAGGATCAGCGATAAGCTACCCTGTGATTTTACAGCACCATTTATGGGGCGTGGCACGATGATTTATCATCGTTTCAGTGGGGGTTGGGGATACTCCCCAACAAGCAAAAGCATACGGTGGTCACCCGTATGCCCTGCTTGCCAGTTAGTGGAAAGCCGAAAATAAGCAAAACCCCAAAATTATACTCCCTTATGCTTTTCTTGGGTTTGGGATTATGGTACAATATATTTATAACTCTATTAGGAGGATTATATATATGCGTTTAGTTAGGATGGTTTGTGCATAGCAAGGGCTATTGCACAAAAATTTAATACCTAAAATGTAATAGCCTTTGCTATTCCTGAAGTAATTTTTAGGAGGAAAGCAATGGGCTATGTAAAGGCAACTGATGTTTTGCCAGAGGAGTTGTTGCACCAGATACAGGAATATATTGATGGCGAAATCTTGTATATTCCTCGACGTTCTGATCTAAAGAAAAAGTGGGGCGATAGAACTGATACAAAAGAAATCCTTGCAACAAGGAACCACAATATTTATCAGGAATGGCAAAATGGAATAACTATTTCTTCTTTGGCAAAAAAGTATTTTTTGTCAGAGAAAAGTATCCAGAGGATATTGAGACATATAAAAAAGTAACTTGTAAAGGGAGCCAAGCGTTAGCTTTGGCTCCTCTTCATTTTATAACTGTTTACGAGGTTTAAAAAAGCATTCAAAAATGTTAAATTTTATGTAAGGTAAGTTAAAGATTAATTTATAGAAAGGTACATATATGGCATTAATAAAAAGTGAATATCCTATTTTAGAATATGATACTGTACAGGAAGCTGTAATCCGCCCTGATAGACAGGAACTTCAGCCATTACCGAAAAAAGCTGTATTTGCTTTCCTGCTTGATGAGATAGAGCGTTATGTACAGACACATCAAGGAACGCAAATCGACAAGTTTGAGACAATAACCAAAGTCTACCCTATTTATGAATGTGTGCATAAAGGTAAAAAAGTTTGTCTCTGCCAAGCGCCTTTAGGGGCAGCAGCGGCAGTCCAGCTTTTGGAATATCTTATTGCCAGAGGAGTAACACAAGTTGTTTCTACGGGTTCCTGTGGCGCATTGGTAGATGTTTCCGAAAATGAATTTCTAATTCCAGTATCAGCTTTAAGAGATGAAGGAATTTCTTATCATTATTTATTGCCGTCCAGAGAAATTGCAGTATCCCCAATAGGCATACAGGCTGTAAAAACAGCTTTAGCCCAAGCTGGATTTGCCTTTATGGAAGTAAAAACATGGACTACTGATGGTTTTTATCGGGAAACGGAAGAAATGATACGTTATCGTATAGAAGAAGGATGTCGGGTAGTAGAAATGGAATGTTCCGGCTTGGCTGCCTGTGCCCGGTTTAGGGGCATTACTTGGGCAATGATACTGTTTACAGCCGATACCCTTGCCGATACAACTGCTTATCGGGAGAGAAACTGGGGAAAAGAAAGTATGGCTGTTTCTCTGCGATTGGCATTAGATGCGGTTGTTTTGTTGGAAGATGAAGTATGAAAATAGAAACAAGAAATTTTACGTTTGAAAGAGGGACTTTTACATGGAATATAATGATAATTTCAAAAACATACCAAGTCAAGCTCTTCAGCTATTGGAAGTGATTGAAGAACTGTTTGAAAATCAGTTGATAGGTATTTATCTATACGGTTCAGCGATACTCGGGGATTTGCACATTGACAGTGATGTCGACATTTTAGTTATTATTAACGGTCATATGTCAGAAGCAATGCGAAGTGAGCTAACAAAGCGGTTAATGCTTATATCCGGGAAAATTGGATGCAGCGATAAAAGACCACTCGAAGTAACGGTAGTCAATCTGAAAGATGTTGCCCCGTGGCGTTTTCCACCGAAATATGAGTATATGTATGGGGAATGGCTACGTGAACAAATGGAGGCTGGGGATATCCCACAGGCAGATTATGACCCTGATGTAGCTATTCTCTTATGGCAGGCAAGAAGTTATAGTTTATCTTTGAAAGGGCCAGAAGTAATGAAAATAATAGAGCCTATCTCCAAAAAAGACATTCAAAAAGCAATTAAATGTTCATTACCGAGCTTGGTTACCAGTATCAAAGGTGATGAAAGAAATGTGCTTTTGACATTAGCCAGAATGTGGTTTACAACCTCTACAGGCGAAATTTGTACAAAAGATGCCGCAGCAGAGTGGGCAATTCCCAGACTTCCCCAAAAACTTGCCATGTTACTGGAAACAGCTCGTAAAGCATATTTAGGGGAATGTGAGGATTGCTGGAATGATTTAAATGCAGAGATAACTTCACTTGTAACATTTATGAAGCAGTCCATCGAAAAATCGCTTAACAGAGTAAAAGATTATGATTTGTCACATTGAATTCTTTATAACGTAAGAACCGCCCGACGGAAATAAAAAAAACCGTTGTTGTGGCGGCAAGTTTATTATGCGCCTAAACAGAATAGAGTTAACCTAACGGCGGTTTTGAAATAACAATCAAAGCCGCCGATTTTCTTTTTCAAAAATGGATTTACGGAGGGTATGTTAAAGTTGCCCTTTTTTTGGACACGGCGGTATCAAGGAGGTATCGCCGTGTTAATTTTTCATCGACAAAACTTGACAATTTATAGCTTATTAAAAAAAGCTTATATTCCCCAATAGGATATAATGACCACAAACATGAACACACACATCATTATATAATTGCTAATAATTCCCTTATGTCCGATTGCGCTATGCAGCCGGACTCTTTTGTGTTTATAGAGCTTCACTGCCGCTCTCCACCACTATCCTTTCGATTTCAGCAAACTCAAAAAATCGAAAGGATGGTAAAACCATGAAAACAATTAATTTGAAAGATTATTATCCCTACTATACACAAGAACAGAGTCCGCATACGAAAGAAAAAAATACCGCTACAAAGCGTACTACTCTCTTGATCGTAAAGATGGAATTGAACACGACATCTTGTTTATATCTCTTTCACCCGATGAGATTTACGAACGTAAGCTCACAAGTCAGCAGCTCCATTCTGCCATTGCTTCTTTGCCGGACAAGCAGGCAAAACGGATCTACGCTCATTATTTTATGGGCATGAGTAAGACTGCCATTGCCGAAGCAGAAGGTGTAAGTGAAAAAGCTGTCCGTATTGGTATAGAAAGAGGATTACATACCATAGAAAAAAAATTAAAAAGTTTTTTCTAAATCACGTTCCGTTTCCTAAGGAAAAAAGTCAGGGTATATAGAGGGAGGTAAAATCCTTCCCCATGTTCCTTGACAACCGAATATACGGTATTTTGAGTACGAAACTTATGTGGCTGAAAAGCAAAGCGACATAATGGGCATCGCCATGATGACTGCTGTAACACTCTTGCCAAAATAGGAAACCAAATAATTGATTAGAGCCTTTATGAGCATGGATATTCCAGTAGTCGAAGCGATAAATGCAGCCATTAGACCGAGCGGTAGCACGTTCGCCGCAATGACCCCATAAGGGACAATGATACTTCGTGACGTTACGCCCCCAAGACGATAGAAACAGGGGGAGTTCCTGCGGTATGCGTGGCTTTTGAAAGGACAAGCTACGGTACAACGGGGCTATGATAGCTGTGCCAACAGCAACTCAAAATATCCCCTTTGTCGGGGTGCGTGGCAAATACGGCAAACAGGTGAATTTAATCGCACCGCACTTTTATTTAAAGTAAATTTGCGGTGCGTTTATTTATGCTATTTATAACGTGATGACAAACTTTTCATAAATAACAAAATTGCTTATACTCTATGTAAGCAATGCACTTGGAGGTGATTGCGAATGGAAAATGTCAAAAATATCCCCAGTGATGCTATTAAAGCTCCTGCCCCCAATCATAAATTTGAGAAAACAAAAGCATATCAGGATTTCATAAATGTGCTTTCTCAGATTATCGAAAAGCATGGTGCAGAAGTTTTAAATGAGATAAATCGTGCTGAATAGAGATGTTTTCCAATAATTTATTGGAGGTATGACTATGAATAGGAGTGGAAAAAGATGTGTACTTTACCCTCGTGTAAGTACCGAAATGCAGGTTGACGGCTTCAGCTTGGACGGACAGAAAAACAGCTTAAAGCGATTTGCAGATAGAGAAGAAATGGAAATCGTAAATATTTATGAAGAGGCAGGCAAGTCCGGCAAGTCCATTGAGGGCAGACCTGCCTTTAAACAGATGCTTAATGATATTGAAAACGGATTGAGCATTGATTATGTCTTAGTTTATAAGCTCTCTCGCTTCGGGCGAAATGCCGCAGATATTCTTAATTCTTTGGAGCATATTCAATCCTTTTGTGTGAATTTGATTTGCATTGAGGAAGGAATTGACTCATCGCAGACAAGCGGTAAACTTTTAATTTCTGTGTTGTCTGCTGTTGCTGAAATAGAGCGTGAAAATATCATTGAGCAGACTATGAACGGGCGAAAGGAAAAAGCCCGTCAAGGCGGTTGGAATGGTGGCTTTGCTCCCTATGGCTACTATCTCAAAGATAAGCAGCTTTTTATCCAAGAAGATGAAGCTGAAGCGATACGCATTATCTTTGATAAATATGTAAATGGAAATATGGGATTTTATAAAATCGCCAACTATCTTAACTTGCAGGGTATTCAAAAAGTCAAACGGGATAATGGTACGCTAACGCAATGGAGCACCCATTTTATCAGAATGATAATCGACAATCCTGTGTACTATGGAAAAATTGCTTTTGGCAGACGCACAAGAGAAAAGGTCAAAGGCACTAAGAATGAATATCGCCAAGTACATCAAGATGACTACATTCTCGCAGACGGTCAGCACGATGCTATCATCAGTGAGGAGCTATGGAAACAGGCACATGGAAAGCGAGAAATAACAGGTGTGAAATCTCCCTCTAAAATTGGTCGGGACAGAGCACATTTGTTAAGTGGTATCTTAAAATGCCCTAAATGTGGCGGACCGATGTACACCAATAAACACGCATGGACAAACAAAGACGGTACATATAAAGAGATTTATTATTATGTGTGCAGCAAGGCTCGCACCGCCAGAGGAAAAAGCTGCGACTACAAAGCAATGCTTAAAAAAACTGACATTGAGCCGCTTGTCATTGAAGCAATCCGAGAGCTGATTAAGAATGAGAATTTTGCAGCCGAAATAAAATCAAAAATAGGGAAACAGATTGATACCTCCACTCTTGATAGAGAGCTGAAAAATTACGAAGGTAAACTTAGAGAAGTAGATTTGAATAAAACTCGCCTTGAAAATGAAATTGACAGCCTGCCGGAGGATACCCGTTTCAGAGAACGCAAGCTTCACGATATGACCCTCCGGCTTGATGGTCTATATGACATCATTGTAGAGCTTGAAGAAAAAATCGAGGATGTAAAGCTCCGCCGCAAAGCCGTGGAGCAGGATGCCATTACCTTGGAGAATATCTACACCCTGTTGGCAAACTTCGATAAGGTATATGACAAAATCAGCGATGAAGAGAAAAAATCCCTAATTTCTTCGCTAATCAAAGAAATAGAGATTTTCCCATGTGATGAATCAGAGCTACCTCTGAAGTCCATTTTATTCAATTTTCCAGTTTATAAGGACGGTGGAGATGTTTGCGAATTTTTGTGGGACAAAAGTACGCACGTCTCAACGTGCCTTGAGGAGACAATAAGTATACAGCCAAGACCTATTAATTCCTTGGCGGCACCCTTTTTTCTTGAAAATCTCAAGTGATTTATTGTCCTCAATCGACCGTTGAACCTGCACAATTTTATCAAAAGTCAAAATTGTACGCAATAAAACTTTCAAACGATAATAATTTTGAAGGCTTTATTCTGAACAATTTATTTAATTGTTAGCATAAATCTTTCACCAATGTCATTCCAGAATGGAACTTAATTTCTATTTGCTTGGTATTTAATGCAGTAATTGAAGCTACGATATTGCTTAACCTAATCTGTTCAATGGATTTTGGGGTGATTTGCTTATTCATAAACGCCTTTTTGATTCGGGCAATATCCTGTAACTCCATTGATGATAAAGTGCTTTTATCAGCGGCAAGCAGGGAAGATAAGCTATCCACCAACACATCATACACCAACTTTTCTTTCAAACTGCAAGATATCTTACAGTTTGGTGAACCGGTTTTTATCCTTTCCTTACATCTCCAGACTGCTATTTTTCCATCTTTCTTATTGTGCCATATACAGCGTATATAACTACTTTCGCAATCACCGCAAGTAATCAAACCACTTAGCGGGTATTTAGAACTGTATTTAAGCCCACGCTTCTTGCGCATTTTCAGTTCTTCTTGTACCTGAGCATACTGCTCTCTGCTAATGATTGGCTCGTGATTGTTCTTGATGTAATATCGCTTTACTATCCCATCGTTCATTACCTTTTTCTTGGTCAGAAAATCAACTGTATATGTTTTCTGTAGCATAGCATCTCCAATGTACTTTTCGCAAATAAGCATTTTGTGAATTGTTCCCGGATGCCATTTATCCAAGCCGGTAACAGTTTTAATGCCCTGTGCCTGTAGTTCTTTAGCGATGCAAGCAAGCCCTAATCCTTGTAAATACAAATCAAATATCTTTCTGACAACCTCCGCTTCCCCCGGCACTATGATCAGCTTTCCATCGGCATCTTTTGTATAGCCCATAAACTTCATATGATTTACTTGAACAATGCCTTGCTCAAACTTTCTAACAATGCCCCAACGGGTATTTTCACTGAGATTACGACTTTCTTCTTGGGCCTGACTGCTTAGTATGGTGATAAGTAATTCGCCAGTGCTGTCCATGGTATCAATGTTTTCCTTTTCAAAAACAATACGAATTTGCCGTTCTTTAAGCTCACGAATGATTCTTAAAAAATCAACGGTATTCCTTGCAAATCTGCTGATGGATTTTGTAAGAATCATATCAATTTTGTCGGCGTAACAGTCTGCAATCATATCGTTGAAGCTATCCCTTTCTTTGATGCTGGTTGCCGGCTTGCCTTGATCAGCAAATATGCCTGCAAAGCTCCACTTGGAATTGGCAGCTATCTTCTCAGTATAGTACTTCACCTGAGCTTCATAGCTGTTTTCCTGCTGTTCAAAGCGTGTACTTACCCTGCAATAGGCAGCCACTCTAAGTTGCTTTTGCTCCACTCTCACATGCCTATCATGCTTTGAATTTGGTGGAATAATTGTAATTTCCTTTTGTTCTGACATTTATCATACCTCCTTTAAGATATAGCTTATTATAGCTGAAATACTTTAAAGGAAGAAATGTTAGTTTTATTGCATGAGTTATTCTTTGGCTTGTTCTTCTAGCTCCATCAAAAACTTATCATAATCAGACATAAACAGGGTGTCCTGAACAATTCGATATTTTTCAAATTCTGTTTCTGCATGAAGTTTTGCCTGCTCCGCACTGATTTTTCCTGCATCTGTGAGGATTTCGTTTCCGTTAAACTCCAAAAAACCATCCAGACGCTTTGCCCAATCCTCCATGCCCATGGGGATTTGACGTTCTGCTTGCAGCTCCGCATAATCAAGATATAAGGATACAATTCGTTCCATATACGACATCTCTTTATCGTTCAGATAGTTTTTGGCAATTGACACATCTGCCTTAACAATTTTTCCGTCAGGAGCCTTATCCCATGTAGTCAGACCCATATGTTCTTTATCTGCATCGGCACGCTCTACAATCAGTTCTGCAGCTGTATGTCTGTGAACAGCCCAATGCATCTTATTCTGTACTGTCTGAAAGAATTTGCGAGTCGTTTTTGCATCCTTATCATAGTCAAACGCTGTAGAATAAAGGTCAGTAATTTTTTGATAGAACTTTCGCTCCGATAGGCGAATCTCACGGATATTCTGTAACTGACGCTCAAAATATTCATCTGTGAACATATGGCCTTTTTTCAGCCGTTCTTTATCCATTGTCCAACCTTGAATGGTATAGTCCTTTACAATTTGACCTGACCATTTACGAAAACGCACAGCTCGGTCATTATTTACCTTGAATCCAACAGCAATAATCAGCTGAAGATTATAATGGATGACCTCACGATTTACCTGTCGTGAGCCCTCCGTTTGAACTATTCGGAATTTCCGAATAGTTGCTTCCTCCATAAGTTCTCCATCGTCGTAAATCTTTTTAATGTGTTCATTGACAGTCGGTAAACTTACATCATACAACTGTGCTATCATTTTTTGTGTCAGCCATATATTTTCATCTTCATAGCGCATTTCTATGCTATTAGCGGCATCACCAACCGCAGCTACATAAGTCAGGTATTCCGCTGCAGAACTATGAATAGTTATTTCGTTTTTCTTTTTTTGCATGGTGCACCTCCAATCTGTAATTTTCTATCCTTTATGTTCTTTTCTTGTTCGTAAAATCAATGCCATGTACTGCAAATTTGCTGATGGATTTGGTGTAATAATTGTGATTTTCTTTTGTTCTGGCATTTGATATACAACTTAAAGGAAAATAGCATAAATAAACTATCCTAAATAATTCTTATTGAAAAAAGATATTTTTTGAATTAGCTTATCATTGTTTGTAATATTTGATAAATTTCTAATTCGTGGCTTTATCTCATCTAGCAAAGATAATACACCATCGGAGGTGATATTTGGCTGAATATAGCCAAGTAGCTCTTCATACTTCTGTCTGCATAAGGAAAACTGGAGTTTACTTTTTATTCCGTCATCTATAAATGAAGTCAATGCTATAAATGCCTGTTTAGGGTTAAAACCCTTTATTAGTTCGATGTAAATTGGCTCTGCCGACCATGCCACGCCATTACCATTTGTTAGAAATACAGAAATAAGAACTTTTACATACGGATAATTTAATTGCGCGGGTACTGTACCATGCGTGCCAATAACACTACGCAACTGTCTGGCAAACGATGGTTCGTTGTAAAAATTGTTCAAATTATTGTGAGCAACCATTAAATTATCTATTGCTGACTTTATTTGAGGAACCTTTACAGAATCAGGCAAATATGATAATCCGTCAACAATTTCCAAAAACCTTTTAGCTTCATTTTTAGTCTGATTATCTCCATTCGCTACATAAGTAGCATATCTTATTCCAAAGTCGGATTTGATTTCTTCCGAAATAACTTGCCATAAAGCAGGTGCAAGATTGTTTATATTTGTTCTCGTTTGCTGAGTAGTATTGTGATCTATATATATACCAAAAAAGCCTTTGGCTAAAGCATCGGCTTTATCATTACTAAGTTCCGTGAAAAATATGGTTATTGTTTCTGCCTGTTCTTCATCGATTACTTCAGATTTAATATTCGTAAGTAATTGATTTATTCTTACTTGTATATTTGAAGGAGGTGTAGCAATAACCTCTTTGATACATATCTCTAACCATGATATCAAGTTTAACCCGGTTAATTCCGCTTGATTTGGATGTGCTGCACTGGCCCAATTACGCATAAAGCGAATATAATCTAAATGCTTATAACCTATCTGCGAAATCAAGTCTATTTGCAATGCACCTTTGATTAAATCAAAATCATCTAACTTTAGCAAGTCCTCTGGAGACGAAAAATTTTTTCTTCTATCATCCGATATTACCACATCATAAAAATACTTAATATCTCCGTTGATTATACGAATTCTAAGTTGTTTGATTGTTTCATCCCATAGATAATTTAGCGCAGCATCAAATAATCCAGTTGCTACAGCCACAAAAAACTTAGAAAGATAATACGCATCACTCAATAGTGGTGTGTTCATTTTTTCTATCACATACGGCAAATTTCTAATCGCTACTTTCCTTTCATCAATTGAAGATAAAATATTTTCTGTAGGCAAACCAATTGCCTCCAATACTGATAAATGCATATTGTTTGAAGTTTCTATAATATTAGCAATTTCAGTGGGATTATCACGAATCGTTAATGCGTTTTCCATACGGCCTCCTATAATTTATATCAATAAAGTCTAATCTAATAATGATTGTATACTTGCATCTACATATTCCTCATACTTATCAAAACTCTTTTTTCCTCTTCCATCGCTATCATAATATTTCACGACTTTGAATGGAACACCAAAATCGCTTATTCTTCTTGCCTTAGGATTAAGTGCATTGTATTCGAGCTTTTGTAACAATAATCCTAAACCTGAAATTTCATCAATTTCTTTATTTTGCATTGTGGAAATTCTATATCGATAGAAAATATCAAAAACTCCTAAATATTTTACTAAATGATATTTAAAAACATTATATACATAGTCTGCAACAGTACGAATAGCTTCGTCCTTAGTTTTGGGTGAGTTTTTTCTGTCAGTATAATATTTCACCATTGACAAAAAGCCGCCATCAAGATATGAATTTAATAAAACAGTAATCAATGAATATGTTTGAGTATCGCCTGTTTTGCATTCAATTAAATTTTTAAGCTTATCTTCTTTCACTATTGGATCCACTATGTTCATAATAAGCTGGAACCCTTTCCAATCCAAACTACTTACATTGCTTCTTGCCAAAGTTACAGAAACATTTTTAATCTCCATAAGTTGAGATGGACTCAGGTTCATAATTTTAGAATATAGTATAAGCTTATCCTTTGGCCCAACCACTCTAAATGAATTAAACACTTCTGGTGGAATTCCAAGTTTATCAATTTGCTTCTGTATAAAATCCTTTTCTTTCTTATCTTGTTCAGATAAATATTTTTCTTTTGTTATTTGATAATCTATATCTGTTTTTGGTGAATCTTTATCATAATTTTTATGTGCGATATTTTCTTGATTTCCATCTGCAATTTCTTTGAAGTCGTTGTCTAAATCAACAACTCTGCCTAAGTAATGTTGTCCGAATCTTCCAGCTCGTCCAGCTATATTTTTAGCATCAAACTGTTTTAAAGGTTTTATCCCTTTTTTGTTAGAGGTAATGATTATATTCTTTGCAGTAGTATTAACCCCTTCAGTTATTGTTGTAGTAGAAAAAAGACATATCAACGCACCACTATTAAATAAGCTTATAATTTCTTTTTGAATATATTTAGGGACTAAACTATGGTGAATGCCGATTCTTGCTTTTAAAGCTTTTAATACAACCCAATCTGAGCCAAATGTGTTTTCTAAATGTTCAAGGAATATATAATATACATCAGGTGTATTTGCCTCACATCGTTGTTGAAATACTGAGATTAGTCTCTGGTTCTCTAGTAATAGCTTTGAGTATTCTTCAGTTTTAGTTTTTCTTCCGCAATAAATAATTGTGTTCTCTATGGATGAACTAATTGACTCTATGATTCTAGATATCTTTTCAGCCTTCTTAATTGATCCGATGGCTATATTTGTATTGCCAATAATGTACTCTCGCTGATTTTTAATAGTTTGATACGTTTTTTCTACAATCTCAAATTGATTGTATTTTAAAAATTTAAAACCATTGTCATTAGCAAAATTTATAAAAGATGCAGTTGTATTGCTTTTTAAGTCCGGCAAGGACATATATGGTCCCGCCAAAAGCATATCCTTGGATACAACACAAATAAATTCTAAAGCCAGCCTATATGCAGTATCACGTTCATTTTCTCCAGTAGTTTCTTGATCCATTATAAAGCTGTTGTCAATCTTATACACCTCATCTATAAAAGAAAAATCAAACTTTAATTTTAAATTTTTGTCCATGAATGAAAGGTATCTCTCTGGGGTAAAAATAAATACATTTTTCTCTTTAGAATTGTATTCTTCTTCGCTCAGTGAGTGTATTTTATATTCCTTAAAAACTGATGAATTCCTAAGCTTAGAATAATTTTCTGACAGCAAACTAATAGATGGGAAAATCAATAATACATTGTCATACTCCATTTTTCTTACTATTTCATAGACTAAAAAAGTTTTTCCGAACGAAGTCGGAGCAGTAAGAACAAAGCGATTACGTTTGTTATCCGAAAAACTGTCCAATACCTGCTTCTGATATCTGTGTAGTTTATTATCACCTTGCACTAGGCTCGCATCATAAAACAGAGCACTTAAAGACAACAAATTGATATTTTCTTCAGAAATAACCTCACTAGTATATTTGTTTTGCAACAAATCGTAATATTGTGGAATACCTGCTTCATTCGCTAGAAATAAAAGAAAATTTAAATCACCATCAGACAATTTCTCATCTTTTATATAATCAAAAAAACGGCACACTTCTTTTACAAACAAAGCAGCGTCATTTGTTCTTTTATAGTGATAGTATGATTTAATTATATTAGAGGTTCTTGTGAGTCTATCCATTCAACCACACTCTCCTTAATCTTCTTAACCTCTGATAAAGGAAGAAAAATAAAAAACAAACGATGCTCAAAACTCCCCGGTATTGTGACATTTAATCTTTTAAACTCAGAATCAATATGTTCAATACACTTTTTTATGCTTGCATGAAACTCATCTGACTGTTTTTGTTGATAAGCTATAAATACAGGGTATGTTAATCTAATCTGATGTTCTGTCATTTGTTGAGCTAAATTAATTTCCGGGTTTTCCTCCCACATATCAAGAATAGATTTTAATCTTGTGCTTGATGTAGTAAATCTATCCTGCCAATCAATAAGTGCTAAAAGGTTGGTATGTACATAATCATCAGATAAAGAAGTTTTTATCTTCGCTAAAACATCCGTTATAGGCTTTTTAAAATCAACATAGAACTTTGCTTCTCCCAGCCATAAATCAAGTTTTTCTTTATTCTCGACTATATGAAATGCATCAAATCCTTTAACTTCACTATTTTCTATAGGTGAATACAAATATCCTCTCGCTAGAATAACATTGGTGTTCAAAAAACATCTTAATATCAAATCAAGTAGAACTTCTCCATAAAAACCATACCTTATTTTAGCGGTTTTGCTTGCAGAGGGATCATAACGCATGCGACGCAGAATGACCTTTCTTTGCTCAAGAGCTAGATTGTCGTAATCGATGTCATATTGGTTTACAGCAAATTCAACTATTCCATTATATATTACTTTGGCTAAATCCTCGCTATTTTCATTTTTAAAGCAGATGTCGTTGTTTGTAGAAAGGCATGACTTATTAACCCCACTTTCATCGTGTGGTAATTTACATTCAATACATATAGTGTTTTTAACTACTTGCTTCAATGTATCTCTCATACCAAATCCACCTTAATGTCAATTAATTTCCCGAATTAAACTCTACAAGTTTCTCCCAATCAATGCTGCCGTCCTCATTGCAAAACTCATTTGTAAATTCCTTTACCAAACGGTTTGCAGCCTTTTGATAGGATTCATCAAAATCAGCAACATACTTCTCGGGAAGCTCTGCCATAAAGCGAATAAGTTTTATGTAGAACTCCTCATCACCCGTAAGTTCTGTCCAAAAGTCCTTGCCAGCTAACTCTTCATAGAATTTAGGCAAGCCACGATTTGTCGTTTTCTTCTTTCCATAACCATATCCGATAATCGGAACAAAGCGTTTCTTAGCCTGTTGTGCCAGTTTGCTGGCAGCCATAAAGTTTTGTTCTTGTTTTTTACGGCTGTCTGCATTAAATACGCTGGTGCCTGATTTTACAGCAATTGCATAGATGGTGTTATCTCTTTCAACCATAATATCCACACCTTCAGCCAAAGCCTTTTGGCCTTGGGCTGCGGCCGTTGCAATTGGCTCGAAAAACACATTTCCGAATATTGTTTCCTCCGAAGAAGAAACAAATGCCGCTAAGATCGCTTCAACAATTTGAGAAGCACCATTCATTGCTTTTGCACGGAAAAGATAGGGATTCTTTCTTTTTAAAACTTTCTTTATATTCAACGCATCAACCTTGGAAATAAGGCTGGTGTAGAAGTTATCTAAAGCTACCGCAATAGCTTGAACAATTTCTTCTTCGTTATAAGTTTCATTTATCGCCATAATTGTACCCCATTTCTATAGCATTTTTTATTCTGTTATGGACATCAGTCCCTCGAACTCGTTTTGTCTTTATTGTTGCGTCATTATTTGCAACGGATAGTAATGTCTGTCCCAAGGCTCTTGCAAGCCCAACCGGTACAGCATTGCCAATTTGTCTATACTTTGCAACAGTCGTACCTTTGAATATCCAGTCATCAGGGAACTGCTGTATCCTAGCATATTCTTTTACGCTTAATGGACGATTTTGCGTAGGATGGCATAGCATAGATGCCTTTTGCACCGGTGAAGTAACCAAGGTAGGTGCAGGCTGTTTATAATCCAGTCGGCGATAAAATCCCACTTTACCTCCGCCAGATTCATACGCTCCACCCATAGCAGCTTTAATTGCTTCTTCCGGCAAGCTACGCCAGTTGCCGCCCTGGGGTACCATCTTCAAATACTGCATACGTTCTTCGCTGAAGGAAGTGCATTCGCCATAATCATTTTCTAAATCTCCGATAGCATCATACAGTGTGTTCCAACGTAAATCTTTATTTTGATGCATCTGGAAATGTGACGGCATAGGCAAATAGATTTCTTCATGATCACGACTTCCAATGAGTACAAATCTTTCTCTGAACTGCGGTACTCCATAATTAACAGCATCTAGGACACCGTAAACAGTTTTATATCCCAATTTATTAAATTCACTTAGCACAACATCAAGCACTGTACCAAGCTGGTTTTCATACTCCATGTTATCTTTATCTCTGTCGGCAATAGGCGTATGTTTTAAAGGTGCTGACATAATGCCTTTTACATTTTCCATAACAAAGAACCGTGGTCGAATATAGCTTATCATTCTAATGAAATCCATAAACAAGCTACCTCTAGGGTCGTTGATTCCCAGTCGCTTTCCAGCTGTGGAAAATGGCTGGCAGGGAGGACCACCACAAATAAGAAATGGCTCACCTACAGAAAGTTCAGCCATATCTAAAAGTTGCTGCGGTTCTATTTCTTGTATATTACCCGGCACAACATTGTGCCCGTTTGCTCGCATCGTTTCGACACAAGATTTTTCAAAATCCTGTCCCACCTTTACGGTTAATCCGGCTTGAGTAAGACCAATATCAAGTCCCATTGCACCGGAGAACAGGGAAATCACATCCCGATTAGAGGAGTATCTCTCATATTCCATTATATTTGCTCCTCCTTATATTTCATCGCCATTATCCATGACGAACTTTCTTTCAAATTTACATGAAACAGCGTAGGCGATTTGTTCTAAATCTCCTACGGTAAAGCTTTCTCTTTTTAACTTTGCATTAAAATTCTGGGGAGATGTGCCAACTCTTCTTGCCAGCTCCGCCACACTTATATTTGAACGAACACATAAAACCTTTATTTGTTCCGACAATGTCATTTGCTTACCACCCTATCTGTATCTATAAAATTAACCATTTTAATTATAAACTTCAAAGTTTATATTGTCAATACAGTCCCTGTTATATATAGATGGATACGGCACTTTTTATTAAATTTTTTATTTCTACTGCCAACAATAAAACCCTCGGCAATCACCGAAGGCTTTAGTCTTAGCAGTTCCATCATAGGAGCGGGGAACACGCCCCACTCCTATTTTACTGCCTATTCATAGTAGTCTACTTCCTGTTTCACCACAATCCCTGAGTGAAATTGTATCTCCAGTTTCATGCTCTTATGCACTCTGATGGAGGATATCAGCCGTTTTACAAGGTCTTGGTCGAACTCTCGCACCTGTGGGTTTACCGTGGTGATTGCCTTATCCAACTGATCCACACGCTCTTTATAGCTTTCTGCCTGTTTCTGCGCCTGCACCATTTGGATTCTCGCTGTTTTCAGCTCATTGATCTGCTCGGATAGCTGCTTATATTCTGCATCAAAATCCTCGCTGACAGCTCCTTGCTTTGCGTTATTCTCTATGAGTACCAGCATTTGCTGCTGTAGCTGTTCTATCTGCTCATCATATTCCGTTGTAACACCTTGGGTGCTGTAGCTACCGATTACTCTGATGACGTTTTCTCGGAAGGTGCCTATAAATTCGCCTGTATTTTCCACCACACTGTTTATAGCTGTCATGATGGCATCATGGAGCTGTTCCTCTTTCAGGGTAGGCGAGTTTTGACACCTTGATTTTTTGCCTTGCTTGAGCCTGTCCTCGCATCGCCACACTGCTGACTTTTCACCGTATTTACTCCATATCTGCCTGCGGTAGGCGTGTCCACATTCCGCGCAGACCATTAGGTCGGTCAGTATGTATTTGGAGCTGTATTTGCTTTTTTCTTTTTCTTCTTTGTTTTTCTTTCGGGTTACCGCCGCTTTATTCAGGGAGGCTCTGCGAAGCTTTTCCTCCTGCACCTGATGGAACAGCTCTTTTGGTATGATGGCTTCATGATTATCTTCGATATAATATTGTCTGACATAGCCATCATTTTTGACCTTCTTCTTAGTGAGAAAATCTACGGTATAGGTTTTCTGCATACAGGCATCCCCACACAGCTTCTCGTTAGCTTGTGTCAAGACATACATAAAAAAATAATCTAATCTTTTATACAGTTTTTAAAGTTCCAAACAATTTCAAGGCTATTATCGGGAAAAACCTTTATTGTTTGAATCAACTCTGCTACAAGCTGTTGGGTAAGTTCCTGCACTCCTGCATATTTGCCCAAATCTTTTGTTGTACTATCCTTAACTACATAAGTTGCATTTAGTTTTTGAAGTAACGCTGTTTTCTCATGTTCAAAATCTGTTTTTTTTTGAGATAACTCCGCCGTTTTTTCTTTGAAATCTTCTTTTGACAACTTGCCATCTGCCAAACGCTCAAAGAGTGAAGTCTTTTTACAATCAAGCTGTTTTATCTGCCTTTCAATATGTTCGATTTCAACTTCATAACTATTGTTTTGAATTCTGCCTTTATTCATATCCTGAAAAACAAACAATCTAATTTTTCTTTGAATTTCATATAGCACAAAATCCTTTAACTGTTGCTCATTGATACGAACATCTTTACACTCACAAAAAGTAACAAACCTTCTTGTTGCGCAACGATAACAAGGTTCTTTTTTGTTTTTGAAAAAAGTAAGCGTTCGGCCACAATGCTCACATTTTAATAATCCTTTAAACAGGTTGTAGTCAGCGATGGTATATGGCTTTGGTATATATGGCCTCATAACTAGCTGTGCTTGCTTCCATACATCTCTTGAAACAATTGCCTCATGTGCATCTTCACAGATTATCCATTCACTTCTGGGGATTTGCATTGTTTTCTTAGTGTTAATATCAATTTTTGTTCGTTTGCGGCTTATTAGTTTACCTGTATAACGCTCATCTTTAAGGTAACGATGAACAATGACATTCGTCCAAATAGTGTTTTCACTGCTTAATTTCCACCCTCTCATTTTGTCTGTACCTTTTTCTTTATGATACATATAAGGAGAAGGGACACCTTCGGCATTAAAAATCACAGCTATTTGCGTCGGAGTTTTGCCTTCACAAGCAAGCTTAAATATGCGTTTCACAATAGGCGCAGTTTCAGGGTTTTGTATTAACTTGTTTTTCTCGATTTCCGAACGCATATAACCAAACAAAGGTAAAGCACAAAGATATTCACCTTTTTGAAACTTAGATTTCTGCACTGCTCGTATTTTCCGGGAAATATCTCGACTATACATTTCATAAATCAGAGCCTTTAGCCCTACATCAATGCTTGCGGTACTACCTTTATAGTCTTTACTGTCGTAATCTTCATTGACTGCAATAAATCGCACGCCTAAAAAGGGAAATACTTGATCAATATAATTTCCAACTTCAATAAGGTTCCTGCCAAATCTTGAAAAGTCCTTGACCATTACAACCTCAATCGTTTTGCCAGTCAGCTTAAGCAGTTTATTCAGTGCAGGGCGGTCAAAAGTTGCTCCGCTGTATCCATCATCAATAAATTCCAAAATCTCATAGTCTTGCAGGTCTTTTTTTGATGATATGTAGTTTTTAAGTAAATCCCTTTGATTGGAAATGCTATTACTTTCCCCTTCGTTTATATCTTCATTTGATAGCCTGAGATATATCGCAATGGTTTTCATTATGCAGCACCTCCCACAAACTCAGTGAGAATCGCTAATTCATCAGCAAATTTCCATATGATTTCTACATCGTTATATCCACTAACAATGATTTTATCAATCATCAGCTCAATAAATTCACGACTTAATACTGTGGTATCCTTTTGCCCTCTAAAAGCCTTGATCCACTCATTTTGTGGGGATAATATTTTTCCATCTAAAACTTGTGCTTTTAGCAAGCTTTTTTTGGCTTCTTCCAGTTCCTCAGCCTGTTTTAGATAATTGGACTTCAAGCGATTGTACTCTACTAGGTCTATGGTCCCGTCGGTGTAATTTTCAAAAAGTGCTGAACATAACAGCAAATTTTTAGTAATCAGCTTTTCCGTATTTACTAAATCGGTTTTGATTTTTTTCTGTTTTGCTATGTATTTTTTTGTACTTTTCAGCTTTTTCAATTTATCTTCCAATGAAAAAGTCAACTCTACTTGTGCTCTCAAACTTGAAAGAATGACATCGATAAGTTCTGGCTCACCCAAGCATTTTTTGCTGCATTTAGATAGCTGTAAATTGTGTGCATATTGATTACAAAGAAAGACGTAGCGTGTCTTAGCAAATTTTTTTGCACTTTTATAACGTATCATTTTTTGCCCACAATCAGCGCAAAACACCTTCCCTTTAAAAATATTTTCTGTAAAAGGATATTTCTCGCTGTTCGCCTTCCGCTTTTTGGCAACCTCATCAATCGTATTTTCTAATTTTTGAAATGTTTCTTCATCAATAATCGCCTCGTGCGTACCATACACCACTACATACTGTTTTTTATCTTTCTTGGTAAGGGGTAAGCCATTGCAAAGGGATTCCACTGTTTTGCCCTGCGTCACATTTCCTGTATAAGTAAAGTTATTTATAATTTGCTTTACCATTTGTCCCTGCCACATCGTAGCTTTTCCCGTTGGAATTTTCTTTGCCTTGTATCTAGCGTTTTGGTAATTATATACCGATGGCGAGGGAATACCCATTTCATTTAGTTTTCTTGCAATTAAAATATAACCAATGCCTTCAATTTTCCACTTGAAAATTTCCTTTACGATAGGCGCTGTTACAGGATCAATAATTAAATGGTTTTTCTTATCTGGATTTTTCATATAACCATAGGGCGCAAAGGCTCCGATATACTCGCCATTTTTCTGTTTCTGGTGAAGAACAGTGGCCGACTTATGAGATATATCCTTTGCGACTAAGCTATTAACAATATTTTTAAGGGAAGCAACCATATCATCACTGCTGCTATTCTTCAGGGTATCGTAATTATCAGTCATGGCAACAAAGCGTACATTCAAAAACGGAAATATCTTTTCAAGATAATAGCCTGTTTCAATGTAGTTTCTGCCAAAACGAGATAAATCCTTCACTACGATACAATCTACCCTTCGATCTCTCACATCGTCCATCATCTGCTCAAAGGCTGGTCTTTGAAAGTTTGTGCCTGTAAAACCATTATCTTTATAAATGGAATACAGTTTCATATCCTGTTGAGCATTGACAAACTGCTCCACCATATATTGCTGTGTTTCAATGGTTTCACTGCTATTTGTACCACTATCCTCTATAGAAAGGCGGATATAAATTGCTGTACTGTAAACGTGTTCTATTGGTTCCAAGATCGTTTGAGCCTTGTTTTTTCTACTTACTCGTGCCATATTATACCGCCTCCTTCACTTTATTCCGGGGCGATATTTGTTTTTCCATACTTTGAATGAAAGAAAGAGCAAGGTCAAAATTGTATTGATATTTAAATCTAATTTCAAGCCTTTTATCGTCATATACCGTTATTTTATCAATGAGGTTGACGGCTATTTTTCGGTCAATAGCGTCAATATTTTGGTAGAGCTTGAATTTCTCTATCCATAAGGTTTCCTGGGTACGATTTAGCACCAGCTTATCAATTTCTTGCTTTAAATTTGTAATCGCACATTCTGCGGATTGTTGCTTTTCATCATAAACCGATTTCAAACGAAGATACTCGTTTTTATCCAGGATACCATCAGAAAGATTTTCAAATAGAGCTGTTTTTAAATGCTCATATCGTGTTACCTCATCTTCCTTGCTGATAATTTGAACATTCAATTTCTTTACATTAACGCTTTTGTAAGGCAGAGTATCAATATATTTTAATATTCTTTCCATCTCTACAATGTTTGCAATGTGTTGTCTTAACGCAACCAAAACTCCATCGGTAATGGCTGTATCACTGATACGATGGCTTGTACATTTCTTGGTAGTCCTATTTTTGCCACACATATAGTAAAAATAGGTTTTTCCATTCTTGCACACACTGCTGCGAATAAGCTGATTGCCACAATCAGCACAGTAGAGAAGTCCCGAAAAGGTATACACCTCGGTTTTGTTTGGAGCAACCCTTGTATCACGATTTAAGAGTTCATTAACTATGACAAATTCCTCGTTTGTGATAATAGGTTCATGATTATTTTCAATCCTTATCCATTCATCACTTGGCTTTGTTACCGTCTTTTTCACCTTATGATTGGGGGTGGTGCGTTTGCCCTGCACCAGTGTGCCTACATAAAATTCATTTTTCAGTATGCGCCCAATAGCCACAGCCGACCATTTTGCTTTTGCATTGATTTGAAAACTTGTTTGATATTCCATACCACAGAATTTTTTATATTCCATAGGGGACAGAACATCCAGTTCATTCAGCTTGTCAGCTATTCTCTGCTGACTTTGACCCTCGATTTTCCATTTGAAAATATCACGGACAATATCAGCGGCATAGTCATCTATCACAAGTTTATGTCTATCTTCGGGGTGCTTAAAATACCCATAAACAGCAAAAGAGCCAATGAAATCGCCCTTTTTGCGTTTGATTTCCAACTGGCTCCGAACCTTTATGGAAATATCACGCAAGTAAGCATCGTTTATCAAACTGAGAAAAGGCAGTAAAATATTATCACTTTGGCTTCGACCGTTGATACTATCAAAGTTTTCATTGATAGATATCACTCTGATACCCAAAGCTGGAAACACTTGGTCTATATATTTTCCTACTTCCACAAAGTTACGACCAAAGCGTGATAAATCCTTTACCACTATGCAGTTAATAACACCATTTTCAGCATCTTCAATCATTTTCTTAACAGCAGGTCTGTCAAAGTTGACACCGCTATAGCCATCATCAATGCGTTCTGAAACAACCTGAATTTCCGACTTATCCTTTAGAAAATGATAAATCAAATCTCTTTGATTGCCGATACTGTCGCTTTCTGTTTTATCCCCATCTTCTTTTGAAAGACGGAGATAGATACTTGCACGATATTTTGTATCTATATTTAATTTTTCCATTTTGAAACCTCCATTATGTACCCGAAAAGATCGGGTTGATTGCATGGCAATCAACATTTTCAAAAAGAAAATGTACTGAGTAAATGTAATTCCCCAAAAACATTCACAATGGATTTTCAAAGGTTTGCTTATTTGCTTTTAAAGATATCACTTTAAAGCGATAAAGTCAACATGATTCCATTGCATTTGAAAAATTACATCGTTGCAAGATAATGCTCCAATCTATCCTCTAAAGTTGTCGATGTGTTTTCGGCAAAGGATACCTTTACTACCAAATCACCACATTTGTAGCAATAAGGGTTACCAATTTGCTCAATAAAGCTGCGCAGTCGTTCTTCCTTGGGAAGTGCTGTGTCCACAACAACATCGTTAATATCTTTAAGCGTAGAACGGTCAACAGTTCTTACATCTACTTTTTTCATAGCTTCAAAATCAATGCAATTCATATTTATAACCTCCAAATCTTTTTTGTTTCTTATGAAATACAACACTATGCCCCACAAGAAGTTCTTCACTTGTGGGGGCAAGTCTTGCATCTCACCATATACAAAAGGCAGAATATTTGTGTTTATTCAAAAATAACATTAACTGCCTTTTGTAGTACGTTTTTTATTCAAGCTGTATCGTATTTTCGGATAATGGGTATCTGAAAGAATTCAGACCACGGAAGGTGGCTTTTGCGAAAAGCAAAAGTACTGAATGATTATCCTACTGCTCGCCCCCGATACTGGAGTATAGAAGTTAGCTTACAGGTTTATTCATCACAAGTGATGATGTAGGCTGCATTATTCCGCCGATAGGTGTTATGACAGGTGACTAAGCTGTCCACCATATTCGCAGAATATCCCTTTTACCGTTGGACACGGATTGATGTTTTGCTTTACTTGAGGTCTTGGCATATTACACAGAACCACTGTTTTTAGAAGTCCATAGACTTATCGCTCGTACCCTTTGATGTTATCTTGTTTACAAAGTGAAACGCCTTGCAGGGGGTCTTGACGGTCTTACTTCAGTGCTCACACAAGTAAAGCAAAAACTTCTATACCGATATTCAATTTTCAAGCTGCAACGAGAGAACAAACCTTAGTAAATTTACCCCTCTACTATATAGGACAGAAGTAGCGCCGTTTTGAAGTATGTTTTATAAAGAATTTTTTAATCCCTCTAGTTTTTTGATTACAGTATCAACTGAATACTTTACTGCTCTTTCCGAGCAATGTTCTTTTGCCGCAATCTCTGTAAAGGTATACCCCAAAATACGATTGAAATAAAATCTTCTTTGCTGAACAGGTGTGCAGTTTTTAATCACATCAACAGCGGATTTCAATTCTTGCCTTTGCATAGCTCGATCTTCTAAGGATGTTGTGCGAAGGCTATGTAAATATCCAGCAATATCACTTTCCACATCTTCATCAGATGCGTGTCTTTCTTTCTCTTTGCGTAAACGCTCAATCTCTTTTCTTTCTTCATCAAAAAGTTCAAATATTTCAAAAGAAACCTTAACCCTGATTTCCTCCCCCTGGGAGTTTGTTATCGTTACATAAAATGACATATCTTTTCCTCCATTATTTTGAATTTATTAGGGACAAATTCAAAATAGGAGGGGAACGACAACACAAGATTGGCTCTACCACCCAAATAAAAAAAGACGCTCTAACTTTTTCATGGAAAGTCATGGCGTCTTGTAAAAATATATCAAGTTGTGTTTGAATATAATTTATGTGTAACATAAGAATACCTCCTGAAAGGAGCTATTCCTGCCGAGGGCGGTCATCCTAAGATGGCTGTCATAATTCCTCATATTATCCAGAAATCGCAATAAAAAAGCAGTGCCAACAACTTGAGTTTTTCAAGTACCGGAACTGCATTTTCATATGGGAAATATAAGAAATTATAATTTACACTATGAAAAGCTAAGATAAATATATATCTATAATTAATTCTTTACCTCTTATGATCTCTGTAATATCCAATCTTCTTAATTTTTCGCCGTATAAAAACTTACTGATTTCGTTCAGCTATTATTTCTATTATTCTTCAGAAACATTTGAATCATCTGAAAAAATACTAATAGCGCTGTTATCATAATACATAGGCAAATCACATAGGCAACGTTGTATATCCCTACTAGAAATAAAACAATAATGGTAAAACATTCAATCATTAAATGAATTATGGTTTTTTTACGGTAATATTTTCGTTCTGCTGAATCAAGTGGCTTATGTGTTGACTCTACAGGTGCAACCTTTAAAATAAATGGTACAGATATAGCCAATATTCCTATACTAATAAGCTTTGTATTTTCCCCTGGTGTAAATTCCACTGCTGCCAATACCAATGCTATAATTCCGCAAGACATAAAATAACAATTTATTGCTTTCTCGCAATGATACCCGCCTACGTATGTACGAAGAAATGCATATGAAATTAGAAATATAATTCCTTCTAGAACCAGTCCAAATAAAAAACCCAATACCAGAGTAGTGATGATATTGAACCCAATTTCTATAGCAGAGCATAAGCCATAGACAATAATTTCCTTATTCTCTGCTTTGCTTGCACCATTTTTAATCAGTGCATTTGTAAGTTTTTCCATTTGCTTCTTAAACATTAGAATTTACGAAGGATTTTTGCTGCATCCAATTTGCACTCCATGTTGTCATAATTACGGCGAATGCTGTAATTACATTGCTCCATCTATACAGATTCCATTTACCCATCGTATCACCCCCTGTTTATTGCATTTAGTATATATATTTTTTTACTATTCATCACCAACTGGGTAAGGCTTAAATTTGCTGCAATGAATTTAAAAAAGATGGTAATATGGAGGTTCAAATCTCCCTTCACATTAATAAACACTTAAAGAGAGATGTTTTTCTAAAAATTTTTATTTACTTCTGTATTTGAATAAATAATCAATGACAACTGAATATGCAATACCATATAATGGTACCTGTAATCTAGACAGGTTACTTCAAATTTCTTAGTGAATTCTGTTATAATAAATACATCTAAAAAAGGACGGTATTCACATGAAAAAAAGACGTAGTTTTACACCAGAATTCAAAATACAAGTTGTACTAGAGCTTCTTCGTGAAGAAAAGGAGCTGAATCAAATAGCTGCTGAGCATGAGATTGCTCCAAATGTTCTTCGTAACTGGAAGAAAGAATTTTTAGCTAATGCATCAAGTGCCTTTGATAATAAAAAAGAAGCTTCTTTTGAACAAGAACGTATTGACTACGAAAAGAAAATCGATCAACTTTATAATACAATTGGCCAGCTTACGGTAGATGTGAACTGGCTCAAAAAAAAATCTGATCAAGCTCTTGGACATGGCTGGGAAGAAAGAACTGGTTACAAAGGACGATCCTAAACTGTCTATCAGTAGACAGTGTAAACTCCTTGAGCTTAATCGTAGTAGTATTTACTACCAAGAACAAGCCCCTACTGTATGTGAAATAAAAATTAAGCATCTTATTGATCGTATTCATATGGATCATCCAGCATGGGGAACTAGGAGAATATCTGCACATCTTATAGAGCAAGGCTATTTCGTAGGAAGAAAGCTTGTGAGACGTTACATGCAAGAAATGAGAATCTATGCCATCTATCCAAAACCAAACCTTTCAATGCCTAATAAGCAGCATAAGGTTTACCCTTATCTACTGCGTAATCTTACTATTGATAGGCCTAATCAAGTATGGTCTATTGATATCACATACATTCCCCTTGGCAGAAGCTTTATGTATCTTACTGCTATTATTGACTGGCATTCTCGTTACATAGTAGGTTATGAGCTTTCGGACACATTACAAGTTGAATCGGTAATAGCTTGTGTTAAAAAGGCTATTGCCATATATGGAGTACCTGAAATTATTAATAGTGATCAGGGCAGTCAGTTTACTAGCCCTGAATATACTAATCTCTTAAAGCATCACAGCATCAAAATCAGTATGGATGGTAAAGGGCGATGGGCAGATAATATCATTGTTGAAAGATTCTTTAGAACACTTAAATATGATGATATTTATATTTATCATTACCAAACCCCTAGAGAGCTACGGGCTGGTATTAATAAGTTTATGAAATCCTATAATGAAGAACATCCTCATTCAACACATGGTTACAAAACACCATATGAAATTTATCATGGGGTAAAAGTAGCATCTTAATGGAGGATTATTTGTCATACCTACAAATATGTATATTCCTTCTGACAAACAATCACTGGTAAAAAATGGTTCATTAAGAATTTACTTTAGGCTGCCTTGACAAAGGAACCACTATACCAATAGCACCCAGCTTTGGTGAATCCATTAGCCCCATTATTATAATTGAAAAAATATAACATTATTCATCTCATCTGACGGATATGTATAGATGCACCACTTCTGGTTTAAAGAGAGTACTTCCAGTTTGAGGAGAGCATATCAAATCTAAATATTACTCATAAAAAGGAATGATTCTTTATCTTGTACAATCTGGGGGCTTACATTCAATTCCGATATTATTTAAATTTTTTATAAATTTTTAAAGATAATGCGCCAGCTACCAGACCCAATGGTACTGATGGAAAAACAGAAATGAAGTAATTATTTAAAAAACGGAACAAAGAGAAAACAATTGCAAATCCAATTAAAAAAACCATAGTCTCCCTAGCACTAACTGCGCCAAAAAAATCCGGACTGGTATCATTATTTGCTTTCCTACGTAAAAATTCCACAAAAAAAACAATAACCATAGCCGCAACTGCAAAAAGAACTAAGCTGAGTTTAACTGTTGGGTCTAAATTCGATATCTCTGAGGTTGATCCATAGCCTAGACGTAAAAACATTGGTACATTTTTCATATTCTTCCCTCCTTGTTCCTGTAAGTTACTTCCAAAATATATATGCCTTGCAGCCCACTATTTAACAGTAGCCCACAAGGCAATTGTTATAAACCTTGTAAAATTAGTCACTAACTTCACAAGAGATTATATTATTTATATTCAAACATTTTTGTGCTAACATTAAAACAAGGTAGTGTTCTAATAATTCACCAACTTCTTCTATGGGTTGAAGCAAAAACTTATTAAACATATAACAATTGTTTCGCATAAATAATCTCGCTAAAGCCAGATGGTGTTGAGAAAGAGGAGTCTGTGTAATATGTCTGATAAATTTTGTAATAGTAAATCAAAGGTCTTCCTGATGTTGATGCATTCTCACTTATATAATATTCATCTTCCACATAAAGTCGTGTTGTGTCTGGTGTGTAAAGTTGAAGTTCTTCTAAGTAAGAAACAAGATCCTGTAGGTTGCCAAGATATTCATCAAGCGCCGCCAAGGATGGTACCGCTCCACCACAAAGAATCAATAACTGACTTAGCGCAAAAGAGCCAATTTCTCGATTTAACGGAATGTTAATTTGCTGCGTTGTATAATAGTCTCTATATGGACCTGGATCAAATCGCGTTAAGCTCGTAATCCAATTTTCACTAGTAGATCTTAGTTGATTCTTAGATATTCTATCTACATCTGATGTAGTCACTTCTATTTTTTCTCCGCTAACAAAAATAACACCTTCATTATTAATAAACATACTCGATTCTTTGGAATCTTCGCTAAAATGATAATTCGTTCCTTTGGCAGTTGATTCTTTCATAATAACTGCCCTGGTTCCATCGTATCGTTCTAAAATAATTGTATTTTTATCTAAGGAACGCTGCTGTAATTCAATAACTGAATAAGCTCCAGATTTTAGCAAAATCTGAAGATTCGGATCATTAATTTCACTAGGATTTACTGAGTCATTTGCATAAACAGCGACCAAGCTAGACACTGTCAGAATAAAAGCCATAAACAACCCTAAAATTTTTTTCATATCTTTCCACCTTTCAAGTTGATTTTAGTTATTATTTTACACTTACCTCTTTCAGTCTCAACATAAAAGGATTCATCACAGAGTTAAGTTGAGAACCCGAAACACATGATAATACAAGGCATAATAAAAATAACCTTTTTTAAATCTTCCTTGCTTAAATATCGTTTAAAAGTTCTTTCTTTTTAAACTAAAACCTTTTTTTCTATTACTTCTTAAACATTAGAATTTACGTAATTTTTTTGCTGCTTCTGGTAACTTTGGTTGATGTGTCACAAAGGTACATGCTGTATTTGCACTCCATGTTGTAATTAAAACTGCAAATGCTGTAAGAACACTACTCCATTTATATAATAACGCTTTCTTCATAATGCCACCCCCTTTCCTTCAATACGACTAACCCCATTCCTTTGATACGACTAAGTATACAACACTTATAAATTCGTGCCAGAAAAAGGAATATGTGGTCGTTTTAAGGGAATAAGTGGAATTATTTTACAAATGGAATTAGTGCAGATACAGAAAATTTTGAATCTGTATGTTCTATCTCCAGCTTTCCATCATACTTTGAAATTACATTTTTAACATTTGAAATACCCAATCCGTGCTTTGATTTTTCCGGTTTTGTTGTTTTATAGGTCTCATCTTCTATATACAATGGATGAGAATATGTATTATCCATAAAAATAATCAAGCTGCCTTTATTATATTGCATATGCAAAAGAAAATCCTTCTGCTGTTTGGAAGGGACTTGTTTTAACGCAGTCAATGCATTATCTAGCAAGTTACCTAACACAATCGTAAGATCATAGGATAAAATATTCATTTCAGACGGAATTTTTACATTGAGCTGAATATTACATCTAGCATTCTCATTTCTTGCAGCTTAAAATTTACAATACTATCCACTACAAAATTTCCCGAATCCAAGGTATTTGTTGTACCCTCCATTTCTTCCATCATTTTTGAAATATATGAATGTACCCCTTCTAAGGACTGATTTTCATACATAGCTTGCAAAGTAATCAGATGATTTTTCATATCATGTTTCAAAGAGCGAATGATAGAAAGGGATTGTCTCATCGTTTCATTTTGCTTTTCATATGCAAGTGCTTGCAGGTGTAAAGTATTTTCCTGTGTATAAACCACCATAGCACAGTATAACTTCTCATCTGTATAAAGTATAAGTCCATTCACTAACATCAAAATCACACTGCTCATTATCATTTGCAACAAGGTCAGGTTTTCTGCGTTCAATGACACCACAAACAAATATAATGTCCCTAACAAAATAAATATGTGTATAACATAATATAGCTTTGGTATACGGTACTCTTTTTTCCTACGCTTCATAAAACGGTAAACACTAATAGCCATCACAAAGGTTACGATCCTAACCAAAATAATACCAACGATAGAATCAAATTGGGTGCCTTGAAATGGATTTATATGAAAAAATCCTACCATTCCCAACGGAATAATTTCAGCTATCATTAAAATAATGTAAACGATAACTGTATTTAAAAAACGAGTAATACTCGGATATGAATAATTAAATGAAATAAGAAAAATAAGTATAATATTTGCAAGCAATACTACAATTGGTATCCTAATTAATAAAAAAATAATAGATACACATGTCGCATAACTTATATATGAAATTACCTCCACTTTTCCGCTATATCTTTTTTTCGGCATAAATGCATTACACAATAAGTAAATAGCTATAACATGGAAAGGTAAGGTTAACATACAAATAGCCTCATAAATTGGCATTTTTAATCTCCTTTGCAATCTCTAACTGTACTTCCTGTAATCTTTTAAAATATCTTCTACTAACCGGAATAGCCTGTCCATTCGTCATAACTATCTCATCTTTGGATATTTTTTCAATATGATTAAAATTGACAACGAATGAACCATGTGAACGAACAAAAATTGGGGGCAATAACTGAATTGTTTTTTCTAAGCTACCATTAAAAAAGTCATTTCCCTGTACCGTAACAATTTTTACTTTTTTTAATTTACTTTCAAGATACAAAATATCCTGGAAGTTCACTTTATTTATTGTCTGTTGTGTTTGATATTCAAAATACTTATTCTCTTTTTCTATAATTTTTGCAGCAAGTTTTAGGCACCCAAGTAATTTTTCCTTATCAATAGGTTTTTTCAAGAAGTTCATTGGTTGCACATCAAAAAGCTCCATTTCATAACCTGTTTTTGCAGATATAAAAACAATTTTACTCAAATGATCATCAAATCCATTTCGAATTTGTCTTCCAACATCTACACCAGTTATAGTACCAAGTTCAATATCTAAGAAAATCAAGTCATATGAATGTTCATTTTGTATAAAATGTATCAATCGTTCTCCTGAGAAAAAAACATCAATTTCCACTTTAATGTAAAATTCTTTTTTATAGGATAATATCATTTTTTCGATTTCTGAGCAAATAAATTGGTCATCATCACATATCGCAATTCGTAACATACAAGCCTCTCCCCCCGATTCATAATTATTTTTAGTATAACATATAATGATTTATTTGCTATTTAATGAATAATAATTTTCTAAAATGCCCTTAATTTTTTAATGTTACTAATATAGGTTCTAAGGTTTGACAAGAATAATTTGACGATTTTATCAGAAGTCTTGTTTAAGTAAATTTATCTTAACTTATAATCAAAATCATATTTTTTAATTTTGCTCATCGCCTCCAAAGAATGTACTGGGAACATGAAAAGTTTTGCGAAAGGTTTTTTGAATGTTTCCATTTTCAGTGTCGTCTAAAGCGTTCTTGGAAATGGCTAACAAAAAAATTATATTGCAAATATAAAAAAGCAAAGATTCCAAATGCTAGTCAGAATCTTTGCTTTTAATTTAAAATATCATTACGAATTATTCGCCCATAAACAACTTAATATCATCTTCAACTTGTCCAATACCTGCGATGCCAAACTTCTCAACAAGAACCTTTGCAACGTTAGGAGATAAAAATCCCGGCAACGAAGGACCAAGGTGAATATTTTTAACACCTAAATAAAGCAATGCAAGTAATACAATTACGGCTTTTTGCTCATACCAAGCAATATTATATGCAATCGGCAGGTCGTTAACATCCTCAAGTTCAAATATTTCTTTTAGCTTCAGTGCGATTACTACAAGAGAATAAGAGTCATTACATTGCCCAGCATCAAGAACTCTTGGAATACCACCAATATCTCCTAGCTCAAGTTTATTATAACGGAACTTTGCACATCCCGCAGTAAGAATAACTGTATCCTTAGGGAGTTTTTTCGCAAACTCAGTGTAATACTCACGGGATTTCATTCTGCCATCACAGCCTGCCATAACAAAGAACTTTTTAATTGCTCCGGATTTTACTGCATCCACCACTTTGTCTGCAAGAGCAAAAACTTGATTATGTGCAAAGCCGCCAACAATACTGCCTGATTCAATTTCTACAGGAGGCTTACACTGCTTTGCCATGGCAATGATTTCAGAAAAATCCTTTTTACCATTTTCATCAGCTGTGATGTGAGGACATTCAGGATAACCCGATGCACCAGAAGTAAAGATTCTTTTTCTGATTTCCTCACTTCTTGGAGGTACAATACAGTTTGTAGTAAACAGAATCGGACCATTAAAGGGTTCAAATTCGGTAACTTGCTGCCACCAGGAACCGCCGTAATTTCCGGCGAAATTGTCATACTTTTTGAAGAAAGGATAGTAATGTGCTGGAAGCATTTCACCATGAGTATAAACATCAACGCCCGTGTCTTTTGTTTGTTCCATTAGTTGCTCTAAATCAGTAAGGTCATGCCCTGAAATTAATATACCAGGGTTATTTCTAACACCAATATTAACACTGGTGATTTCAGGATTTCCATACTTAGAAGTATTTGCTTCATCTAATAGTGCCATGGCCTTAACACCAAACTCGCCTGTCTTTAATGTTAATGCCACAAGATCATCTGCCGACAGCGAATCATTGAGGGTAGCGTCAAGTGCTTCATAAATAAATGCATTGATATCAATATCCTCTTTGCCGATATTAAGGGCATGATGAGTATATGCCGCCATACCTTTTAAACCGTAAATAATCATTTCTCTAAGAGAACGAACATCTTCATTTTCGGTTGAAAGTACACCTACCTTTGATGCCTTTTCCAACATAGATGGTCTATCACTCACTTCAAATGCGGCCGCATCACCGAAGGTAACACCATGTACCTGTTTTTTCAACTCATTTCTAAGTCCAATCATCTTATTGATTTGAACTTCGATTGCATCACCATCAAAATTAGCATTTGTAATGGTAATAAAAAGGCTTTTTAAAACTTCATGATTTACTTCACTTATGGATTTTACATCCAGCTTGCCTTTCACAACCACCTCAGAAATCCCTTTTGTAACATAAATCAATAAGTCTTGCAATTTTGCAACTTCCTCGTTTTTGCCACATACACCTCTTACTTCACAGCCCGTACCTTTTGCAGTTTCTTGACATTGGTAACAAAACATACTCATAATTGTTCCCTCCTTTGTATTATTATTTTACCGGTTCAAACTCATCTTTACCCACAAAACAAATTGGACAAACCCAATCATTAGGAATATTTTCAAAAGCAGTCCCTGGAGCTATACCACTATCAGGATCGCCTATTTGTGGGTCATAGATATATCCGCATGGAACACATATATATTTTAACATTTCGTTCCTCCTTTGAATGTTTGTGACTTTTTAACTATTTCAAGGGTGCCGGTGCTTTTACAACAATTAGCTCTAATACTTTTTCAGATAAATTTTTTACATTCATTTTTGTGCTAACAGGAATCTTTAAAAGAGTTCCTTTATTATACTGATGAACATCTTGATCATTTAGTCCAATAGATAAGGTTCCCCTTACCACAGTCATATAAACGTTCGAATTCGAAAAATGTTCAGGGAGCCCTTGATCTTTATGAAAGACCATGTGAATATAATGAATATTTTCATCCTGAATTACTTTTTCAACCGCTTTCTCATCTCCCGTTGACATTTCATAAATTTGCTCGATCATTTTTATACCTCCTGTTCATTATTTATAGTTTTAAATTGTAATTATATAGATGCTTATTCATTAGTTCCATAATGTTTAAGCATCTAATTGTTAAATTATACAACAAATTTTGACAAATGTATATCATTTTCCAACAATTTCTTTATTCGTTATAATGAATGGCTTGAACGGGACAAGCCATTATTGTTTGGCTAAGCCTCTCTCTGTCTATTTCAAAGTCAAAAGATTTTACATATGCTTTTTTACCTTGCATACCAAAAATCTCAGGGTAATTTCTGCTGCACATTGTACATCCCATGCAAAATTCCTTGTTTAATGTAAGTCCATTTGTTTTTTCTTCTTTCTGTACGATATCTTCGTCCTTCACAATTTTTGCAGTAACCCACGAAAATACCACTATCGCAATTACGGTTAATACCCAACGAATTGCCATAAACTTCATACCCAAAAATTTCACTTCGTTTAAAAGCATTGGAACCTTTATTACTGCCCACGAGCTTAAAATTATAACCAAATTTCGTACAGAAGCCCCCTTTTTGTGAAGCATGACACACATAGGAAATGCTGCATATATGGGTCCCGCAGATATGCTGCCTAAAACAAACGACAATATAATACCATTAACTTTGGATTCTTTTCCTAAGTATTTTGTGATTTTTTCCTTTGCAATCCATGTATCCAAAAGTGCAGTTAGAACAAAAATCACCGGCATTATCATAAGCATTTCTTTAATGTAATAGGCACTGTTTTTCATTGATGTAACACCCATATCTGGTTTAAGGACAAACATCAGGATATAGGCAACTGCAATCACTATGCAGAAGCTATTCTCTTTTACTTTTTTTAAGATTTTCATACAATCACCCCCATTACCATAGCAATAATTATGGCAAATAAAAAGCTTAATCCATTTCTCGTGGCAGTAAATTTAAACCCAAATTCACGCTTTTCAAGTGGAAATGTTACAACCCCTACCATAGTAAGTGTAGTTAGAAATGCTACAGAAGGAACAATACTAACCCCAGCGTCAACCAGTGTGCCGACAAGGGGAAAAGCAATAAAGGCAGGAATCAGTGTAATTGTTCCAAATGCCGCCGCCCCCACCGTTGCTATGAACAAGGATTGACTTCCTACAAATTTGGCAATATTCTCTGGCGGTAATATTGTTAGAATCAAACCGATTAAAAAAATAATTGATAATATGCTTCCCAACATCCCCTTACCCATACTAAATGCCATTTTAAGTGCTTTCAATGTCTTGGATTTATCCTTTTTTAAGGAAAACAAAAGAAATACGGTTGTTCCTATCCACATTGCTGCTGTAAAAATATCCATACAACTCCCCCATTCTTTTTTGATATCACAATTATAAAGTAGTTTATCATCCTCAAATAGACACCGATGTTTCTTTTTGATATAATGTTTTTGAATGGAGGATTTGATTCATATGAATATTGACATTTTACGAAACATTTCATTATTTTCATCAGTAAAGGAATCTGATTTAGAAAAACGAATGGCAGGTAATCATATTTATCAAAAATGCTATATGAAAGGTGTAACTGTTCATAATGCAAATGAAACTTGCTCAACATTAGATATTGTTTTGTCAGGAAGTTTAGTTGCTTATTCTTTATCAACGAACGGGTCAGCAACCACCATGTTTCAATTTAGTCAGGGAAGTGTAATAGGAGCCAACTTATTATTTGGCGAAAACCACAGTTATCCTCTTAATATCTATTGTCTTACAGATTGTCAAATGATCCACGTTGACATAAATGCTGTTTTAGAATTTTTGCACGACTACAACTTTACATTGCATTATATAAAGTCAATTTCTCAAAATTCCCAAGGAATTAATCAAAAGATAGCAATGTTTACGCAAAGAACGCTTCGAGAAAATATTATGGATTATTTTAAACAGCAAGCTATCATACAGAAATCTTCGGTAATTTTACTTCCAATGAGTAAAAGACAACTGGCAGATTATTTTGGCGTACAAAGACCTTCTCTGTTTAGAGAGCTTAAAAAATTAAAAGAGGAAGATATTATTGAAATTAATAACCATACAATCACAATAAAAAAAGAATACTGAAAAAAGGAATCATACAGCAAGGAAAACCGCTGATTGATTCCTTTTTTAAATATGTTAAAGTTAATTTCAAAATTAAAGTATCTAATCTGGCGTCATAATCTATTGTCAACTTACCATAAAAACTAGCTTACGACAATTCACTTTCAACAACCATTCCTATTTTAAAAACATTAATAGTATCTACATCAGGACATCAAAAACGTATGTCTCCTTCATAGCACAATGGTGGTTTCCATCCATATCATAAAATGTCCACATACAGGAACCTCTGCGACAGCACTTTGGGGCACTATTTCTCATCTCGCTAAATAAACACCTATATGTTGCGCTTGCAACATATAAAAATTTGATTTATACTCCTTTCAAGGAGGTGCTCTAAGTGCATGACGTTTATCTCAAACAGCTTCAGAAAATGCCGTTATTCGAGGGAATCAAAGAGACCGAAATTAATTCTGTGCTTACTTGTCTGGGAAGCTATTTACGTTCCTACAAAAAGGGAGAACTTATTTTTCTTGCAGGTGAATCAATAAAATCTGTTGGTGTCATTTTAAGTGGAGCTGTTAATATGATTAAAGAGGACATTTGGGGCACCCAAACCCTTATCGTTTCCATGAAAACAGGAGAAGTATTTGGAGAAACTTTTGCCTGCGGAAACCGTTCCGACTCTAAAGTTACTTTTGCTGTAAGCACTGACTGTTTGATTTTATTTCTTCCTTATAACAAAGTCTTGCATTCTTGCAGCATGTCCTGCACCTTTCATCATCGGCTAATCGAAAATATGGTAGGTCTTATTAGCAATAAGAATGTTCAACTGATAGAAAAAATCGAAGTAACCTCTAAAAAAACTTTGCGCGAAAAAATTTTGACTTATCTTTCCATTCAGTCCCAACAGCAGGGATGTTCATATTTTGATGTTCCTTTGGGACGTCTTGAGATGGCAGCTTATCTATGTGCAGATCGCAGCGCATTAACCCGTGAATTATCGCAAATGCGCTCCGAGGGTTTGCTGGACTTCGAAAAGAATACATTCCATCTCTTAAAATGAAACAGTAAGCATCCCCAAATTTAACTACTGGTCTTTGCAACGGATTCACCCATTACGCTTTCTGATATGACCAATTAATACGCAGCGCATTCTGTTTCATAAAGAGCAAAAACTTCATCCAATTTTCCTGTCAAAATTACGCCATGCCCAGGTGCGATACATTTCAAATTCAAGTCTGCCAAGCCCAAAACAGCGCGTTTTTCATTGGGAGTTGCCTGTGCAAACACTTTGTCGAAATATGTCTTCGCTCCTTGTAAAACACTATCATTGGTATAGTCTTTATCCAAGGGCGGTTCACATCCCAAATATTGTCCAAACAAATCATTAGAAAACAAAATTTGCTCATTTTCAAAATAAGTGACCATATTATCATCCCAATGTAATCCTGGCGTATGGGTAAAACAGAACTCAAATGTTCCAATTTTCAACGTAGATAAATTTGCCACTTCTATAAAATTTGCATTTGGATAACGGGAAACCAAGCGTTGTTTGCAAGCTGCTGTGCAGTAAATTGGAATATCTGCCCTAGCAGCCAGCAATAGTCCAAGGGCTCCACTATGATCCTCCTCGGAATGATTAAGGATGATGGCATCCAACTGGCTAAGAGGAACTAATTGTTTTAATTCAGTCATGAACACCTCTCCAGCTTTTTCAGGAACAGTATCAATAAGCACATTTTTTTCTCCCCTCAGGAGATACGCCAAAAATGAAAAACTACGATCCGGCTTTTGGATAACCTTTCCGAGAACTGTACACATATCTGAAATTGAATAATACATAAATCTTCCTCCTTTTATTCATGATTGATTTAGTTATGTTAGTGATAGTTATAGTTTAACATAAGCTTCTCTTTATAATGTTGCGTGCGCAACATTGAATTAAAAAAAGGTGGAAACATTATTGTTTGTCCCACCACTTCATTTTTTTGCAAGCGTAACTGGCTTTTCCTTGTATGACCAACATAATAAATTTCACTCCAGGTCGGATTTAATACAAAAGTGGTTTCTATGAACCGTTATCAGCCCTTCTCGTTGCATTTTCCCTAATTCATTCGAAAGCGCACTGCGGTCTACGCTTAAGTAATCGGCTAACTGCTGCCGATTAAAAGGGATGTCAAATTCACGTCTACCCTCACGAGTGGCCTGGAAAGAAAGATAAGAAAGTAACCGCCCGCGAATAGACTTTGCTGAAGTATGAAAAATACGACGGGATAAAGTTAAATTCTTCTGAGCCGAAATTGTCAACAGGTTACGAATTAACTTTCCATGGTGTCCGCAGGCGGATGAACACGGTTGTAATGTTTTGGCTACATTCAGAAATAAAACCACTGTGCTTTCAGCAGCCACAGCACTAACCATCAAGGGTTCTCCCGGCGCACAGGCATAGGTTTCCGCAAATACTTGGCCATGTCCGATTTTATCTAAAACACTTTTATTTCCCCAGAGATCATCGTGCTCAATAGAAACACTACCAGTTATTACTATCCCAATTTTAGGGACAGTATCACCTGCACGGTAAATCACTTCATCTTTTTGGTAGCATTTTTCTTCCGCCAACAGGCAGCCCAACATAGAAGTCACTTCTTCTGGTGTAATTCCACGAAACAAACTTGTATTTGATAAAAAAAGAGCATCCATCTTTTTCCCACCATTTCATATTACAACATTTTTCATTTGCTAAGGCTATGATACTATGAGCAGAGGAGCAAGTCGATCAATAGCGTTGATTTTCAGCTATATTTCTAGAATATTTTTTAGTGAAAAAAATGGGCGTTACTGTACCTTAACCTCGGGATTCTTTTCCCCAAACTTCTCCATCAATTCCTGTTCAATTTCCCTGCACTGCTTTCCTGATTTCTCACGAGTCTTGATTAGCTTATATGCTTGAAATAGCTGTGACGGTCCGATTTCCGAACTAAAATAACCAATTCCCTGATTCCATGCCAGAAGTTCAAAGACATCATCCAACGCAGCAGAGTCAAGCCCATGGATATATGCCTTTACCAATTCTCTTGTTGCCTGACGCATTCGCCCCCCGCCCACAGCATTTGTCAGAGAAAGCAGTAGCCGCATCTCGTAAGGCAACGTTCGCTTTTGGTCATTCCATGTAAGATCCCAAAAGTCCACAGCTATTTGGCCCAACCTTTCATCAATCATGGGATAGTTCAGCAAAGCCAAGGGGCGAAAGGGAGCCGTTTCAGACATCTCCGTCTCCTGCACACGGTATAAATAAATATGAAACTCATCTTCCCCCACTTGTTGCGCAAAATGTTCAAACCCAAGAGCTTCCATCGGTGCATAAAGAGGTAGTGGCTCAAAAGTTTGAATAATTGTTAACCCAGAACCTTTGCTCAAGCCGGCAGCACGTTTTTGCAATCCGGGAAAAAAGTTTCCTTGTAAGTGGCGAACATCAATGCGTTCAAAATTGAAATTTGGTCCTTCCATTGTTCAAAACCCATATTATTGTCCCTTCTTTCTTTAAATTAGCAATATTTTTCCGTAAGCTGCTTCAGTAATGCCAAAGCGGTTTCCTGAATCCCCTTCTCTTCCGCTTGTCTTTCAAAAAGCTCCACCTCATTGTTTATACTTTGCAAGACATCATCAGTAAAGCTGCGTCCTGCAAAGGTATAGACTACGTTATCCTCTTTGTCTATATGACGTTGTAACAGGTTCGCCCATGCACCTGCATTCACCAGAATTTCCAGCTTATCTGGAGTATTTGGGGCAGACTCATAACGCCCTAATGCGCTTTCAAGCTCCCCTAAATGAAACCTCCCCATATCATGCTCAACCAACATGCCGTTTTGAATCAGCTTCACGGCAGCGGGACCCAGCCTACCCATCATCTCTCTGAACAAAATCTGCTCCTCTTTTCCATGATGATGTTGATCCGCATAGGTTCGTGCGAAGGTAATCATATTCCGAAAATCATTTACTTCCACAGGATCACCCTCCAATATACGACAACACGCATTATGGATTACCGTTACAAGGGAAAGAATATTTTTATGCTCCTGTACCATTAAATCAATAGAATTCATTTTTCATACCTCCTGAATGAGAAACTGCTTGTCTATTTGCTGAAAAGAAAAACCACTGCCTGAAAGACTTCCTAAAATAAAGGCACCTCGTAATAAATAATAGTTTTCAATCTTTCCGCCTACTGCATCCCAAAAAGGCAAATGCAAATCCACCGTCTGGTGCCAAAGAACATGTTCTGAGCTCTGTTCCAAAATTTCATTGACATGATCACAGGGCATACCCTCCAATAGTACATCATTTAATGCACGGTATACTCCTTGGGCATCACTAGAAGTAGGCAAGGGATTTTGCAATCCCAGCTGATATGCCACCTGCTTTAGCTTTTCAATTTTTGTAGGAGCATTCATCAAAATTTCTGTCACTGCTGCGGCAAAGCGTTTCTCTGCAATGCCTATTTGCCCTTGCAGCCAACCATGGATATTTCCGTTATCTATGACTTGTTCCAATGGGCGTCGTTCAACAATTCCATATACGGTATTCAACTTATTTTCCAAGGCAATAAGGTCTTCCTTAGACGAAATCGTAGACAGCATTGCTTCGGTCAAACTCTCCTGCAACTGAATTTTACGATAAAGCCAGTAATGAATTGGCCCTAAAAACGCACTCATACGCTCATCCCTTTCTAAAAATGTGGTCATGGAACAACTCAGTATCCCATGACCTTAATCTTTTTATTAACAATTCACCTTATCATTTACAGCTTTTAGAACATCATTCACATTTAACCCATGAACCATACATGCATCTGCCAAAGTCTCCATCTGAGACGAAGGGCAACCCAGACAATGCATTCCACACTCCATCAGCGCGGGAGCAGTTTCAGGATATTTGCGCAAAATATCGCCCATTATCATATCGCCACTAACAGCGGCAGCTTCATCAAAAAACAGCTTTAAGTCGTCCTCAACGGTTCCAATGCCAGCAATACCGAAATTCTCTACCAGTACCTTTGCAACATTCGGGCTAAGGAAAGCAGGGAGTGTTGGCCCTAAATGAATATTTTTCACACCCAGATGCAGCAAAGCCAAAAGTACAATCACGGCTTTTTGCTCATACCAAGCAATGTTATAAACAATTGGCAAATCGTTAATGTCCTCCAATCCAAAAACCTCTTTTAGTTTCAGCGCGATTACAGCCAAGGAGTAGGAGTCATTGCACTGTCCCGCATCCAATACGCGAGGAATGCCGCCGATGTCACCTAAATCAAGCTTGTTGTATTTATACTTTGCACAACCTGCGGTAAGGATTACTGCATCCTTGGGCAGAGCCTTAGCAAAATCAGTATAGTAATTACGGCTCTTAGAACGGCCATCACAACCTGCCATAACCACAAACTTTTTAATTGCACCGGATTTCACAGCTGCAACCACCTGATCGGCAAGAGCCAGAACCTGGTTGTGGGCAAAACCACCAATGATTTCTCCAGTTTCAATTTCCGTTGGAGCTACACAACGTTTTGCGTGGTCAATGATTTCGGAGAAATCTTTTTCCTCCCCGATGGCACCGGAAATATGCTTGCAGCCAGGGAAGCCCGCCGCACCAGTGGTATACAGACGGTCTTTATAGCTATCCTTAGGAGGAACAATACAGTTGGTCGTCATAAGAACAGGGCCATTAAAGGATTCAAACTCTTCTTTCTGCTTCCACCAAGCATTGCCATAGTTACCAATGAAATTGGAATACTTCTTGAATGCAGGATAGTAGTGTGCAGGCAGCATCTCAGAGTGGGTATATACGTCCACACCAGTTCCCTCAGTCTGCTTGAGCAACATTTCCAAATCACGAAGGTCATGTCCTGAAACCAGGATACCAGGGCGTGAACCCACACCAATGTTTACCTTAGTAATCTCAGGATTGCCGTAGGTTTGTGTATTCGCCTTGTCCAGCAGAGCCATACCAGAAACACCATATTTTCCCGTTTCCAGTGTCAACGCCACCAAATCATCTGCAGAAAGATTATTATCTAAAGTCGCAGACAAAGCACGCTGGAGAAATGCGTCCACTTCACCATCTTCTTGAAGTAGAACATTTGCATGCTTAGAGTATGCAGAAAGTCCTTTCAATCCATAAGTAATCAGTTCACGCAATGAGCGAACATCTTCGTTTTCTGTGGAAAGTACACCTACCACAGCTGCTTTTGCCTCAAAAGTAGATTCATCACCATCCCATTTTGCTGCCTCTGGTAACTTTTCTGCGTCACTTACTTGAAGAAGAAGTTCACGTTTTGTGTCGAGGGTTGCACAAATGCGTGCTGTGATCGCTTCATTATCAAAGTTGGCGTTGGTAATGGTCGTAAAAAGATTTAATGTAATCAGGTGGTTAATTTCTGAAGAAACTACCCCACCCTGAGCACGTAATGCAGTAGTAACTGCTGACAGACCCTTCGTTACATAAATTAACAAATCCTGCATATTAGAAACATCGGCATTTTTACCGCATACACCTACTTTGGTACATCCGGTACACCCAGCAGTTTCTTGACACTGATAACAAAACATTTTATTTTCCATGATAATTCCTCCTAATAATGTTATACTTTTTTAATGTAGTTTTTCTAAATAGCTCCCCCTCAGGCAACTGGCGGGAAAACAACGGTAAGCAGCATTTTGAATGCTTCTTTGGCAAATACTGCATGAGGCTTCTTTGCTGGCATAATTATAGATTCACCTGCACCCAAAACGTACTCAGTGCCATCCACAGTGAACTGACCAGTACCTTCCAGCACCAAAACCATTGCATCACCAGTGGAATCATGTGAGCTGATTTCTTCGCCTTTGGAAAATGCAAAAAGCGTAACGCTAACATAGGAATTCTGAACAAGGGTTTTACTAACAATTTGACCCTGTTGAACAGAAACCTCATTGGCTAAATTAATTATTTTTTCCTGTTCCATATTTTTAATGTAGTTCATACAATAACCTCCTCAATCTTCATTTTCAATTGCATTCACAGGGCAGCCACTCTGCGCCTGTGCCGCTGTATCCAGCACTCCTACAGGGACTTCTCCTTCTGTGGCTATTGCAACACCAGAATCAATCATTTCAAAAACCTCTGGACAAGACATGGCACATAAACCACACCCAATACAACTGTCATTTACAAAATACTTCATACGAACATCCCCTTTCACTGAATCACTAGTATCAATATTTTTATTTTTTTTGTTAATAGAATGATATCATGAATTTAACAACATTTATGTTGTTAAAACAACAAAAATAAAATAATTTGCAAACGGTTAAATCCTTTAATGGCATTGGTGGTATAAATAAGCCTTCTTACAGCTTCTGGATACTTGAAATAGATGAATAACGTCGTCCAATGATTGTGCCATGACTAATAATTTTTAGGATATTCGGGATACCATTTATCACGGAATTGCTCCAGTTCAATTAAAGCAGTTTCTTCCGTTGGGGCAGCATATACACGGTTTAAATTAGTCATCAATTTTTTAATATACTGTAATAAACAAATTTCGTGGAATTGCGGATTTGATACATAGTCCACTAGCTCTGAGGGATAAAACTCTATTTTAAAATCCACTTGATACGATTCACCATAGTCATTTTCGTAATAGGTGGACGCTTTTAGTGGCATATATAGCTTTAGCTCTTGTGGCTGTTGAATCTCAAACCAAGATTTTTATTTAAAATCTGTGTCATCTCTAGATTACACCCGTGGTAGACGATATATCCTTTATAGTTTCATATAAATTTGTGATTTGCAGATTATTTTGTTCTGCATACTTTACGGTATATTCTGTACCGCCTTTATCACCATCATAGTATCACATCATTCTACTGCTGTGATCCACCATGTAACGGTTTCGCTCATAATAACAGCCTTGATGATATCTCGCCTGTTCTTCAAATGGAACTACAGCAATAAGTTTTAGGATTTTAGGGTTCAACATTTCTACAACTCTTTTCCGCTTCAATGCCTGCACACATTAAATCAAAACCATAGCAAGCTCCGAAGTAAAAAGTGTTAATCTCTTTTTCGATTGCATTATCAATTTCCTCCCTTATTCTTAATTTCAAACTTTCCAGTTTTTCTCTGCTTTGAAGGAGTTTTTCACCGCGATGTCCACCGAAGTAAAAAGATTGTTATTTGGGTTGCATAATTGTTTTCCTCATTTTATAGTCAAGATGTAATGTTACATAGAGAGGTAGTAAGTATGAACAATAGTAGCTCTATTCTTGAGATTAAAGATTACAGCAAAATCAGTTTTCATGTAAAGGAAATTATGGACAGCAAAAATATGACAAGAAGTAAGTTATCTAAACTTGCTAATGTTCGATTTGAGGTTGCTGATAAATGGTACAACGGAAATATCGAGCGTATGGATATTGATGTTCTCACTCGCATATGTTTGTTTTGGATTGCGACATTTCCGATTTGATGACCTTTGATAAGTAACTGGGTACTGACAAGTCTGCTTTCACAGACTCTTTTTTACTGCCTAACAGTCAAAATCTCGCCTCCGTGTTTTGCAATTAGAGTTGCATTAACAATAGCCTTAAATGCAGAATTGCCGATGAGCTGTTCATCGGCAATTTCGTTTATCTCTATACTTTTCTTTCCGGTTGCTATGGTTTTTGCCATTTGAAACAATGCATATCCGTCAGTATCAATCCCATACAAGTGTGCTTTTGGAAAATCAAAGCTGTTTAAATAAACATGGTCTTTTATCCTATTCCATAATATATCATTTGCCATCAGCAAATATAGTGTGGCAAGATAGAATGGATTTGGCTGCTGCACTGGTATCCCTTGCATTCTGCAAAACTGTTCATATCGACCTTTATGTGTATGGTTCAAAAACCAATCTCCACGGAAGCTGCGAATTAACTGCTTGATTCTTTTGTTCAGATAATAATGATGAAAATCTCCGAAACTGTCTTTCAGAAAAGCACCATATTTTATCTGACAAAAGGTAGCTCGTTCCATGAGGTGAGCGCATTGATTTTCCTTACAGCCACCTTTAGTATAATTGTCACAATAGATGCATTTTTTAAATTCCTCATTTTCATTAAGCATTCTCTTTCCCACAACAACCATTCCTTTCATTCTTGGCGCAAAGTTTGGTACGAGCAACATCAGCTGCTCCATCTCCTGTAACTTCGTCCCATACAGAAAAACTTTTGACATTGTTCTCATTCCTCTCATTTGTTTTTTGGCATAAAAAAAACGGCTAAGTCCATAAGGTTATGAAACCTAAAATTTAGCCGTTTTACTTTTGTTCTATATAAAAAATGGGCAATGAAATTGATGCATAATCTTGCATCTTCCATTGCCCATTTATTGACTTCAATATTTGATTTTTATCGTGACATCAGAGGAAATACCCTATGTCATCTATTTTCAGCTGTTTTTAGAGGCTCAAAAACGGCACTTTTTTGCCTATTTTTCTGCTTCAAAATCGCTCCAAAACCACAACATATTGTGGTTTAAACCTCATTTTTAGCCTTATCACCACAATACGTCATCATTATTATCGCTTCAACGTGGCTCGAGAGGACAGAATGAATGTCATTTGAGCGTATCCGTTCTCGGAAACATATCCACTACGTTTTTGGCACTATCGGTAGGCGGGAACATATCGACCTTCAACTATCACACCATTAAATGTGTTTAGTTAATAATATCGCCTTTGTTTTTAGCTAAATTTTCATGCCATTCTCGTCGCTTAGTAGCTGTCGGTTTCGTCCACTCTGTTTCTTCACCAATAATTTTTAAAGGTTCTTGTGAGCGATAAGAACGCGTTAAGTTACCAGGGAACTTTTTGTCAGTAACATTTGGGTCGTTTTCAAATTCACCTGTAGGTTCTACTATATAAACGCGTTCTCTTCCTTTTCCTTTTGCTAATGCTGCTGCAAGACCTGCCCCATTGACATTAGCAGTGAAATAAATATGGTTCATTTTAAGCCCAGGTTTGTAATTTGAATTTCCACCCGCTATCAGAAAATCACCAACTTTCAAATCTGCCTTTGTCCCATGGTAAAATGGGCCTTTATCTGTTAGTGCACCATTATATGATTTGGCCAATTCATAATTTCTAGTTGCCTGTTCAGAATCACCCAACTCCTCATAACAGTTGGCAATGTTTATATACAACGTGGAGTAAGCACTCTTAACGTTATCATCATCTATATTTTGTGCACACTGTAAGGATGTTTCCATCCATTTTAATTTATCTGTAATATTTTCTTGTATACGAGCTAAATGATAAGCTGCGATAAATCTTTCATAGTCATCCGTTGCTTCGTGCCATGCTTTATGAAACATCGCAATCGCACCCTCACTGTTTCCACAGTCCTCCAATCCCATCCCACTCATGCAGATTTTAATAATAACGTTATTTGGATCAAATTTTTTATTCATCTAATCTTACCTCCAAATTAATTGAATGTTATGATGAGTATATCCAGAACTTCAACTGCTCAAGATCTTCTCCATTGGCTTGCCTTTTGCCAATTCGTCGATTAATGAAGCAGACCAAAATAATCACTATCCCAAATCCCCCAACAAATCTCACTAATATACTATCGAAGTATAGCAGTTGAAATTCAGAACGAACAGTCTATATTTGCAATTTTGTATATGTTATAATTAAAGTGAGGAAGAGTATATTATCAGTGAAGTTAAGCTTTTATTGTTTCGGGGTGCCTAGCACAACCCGAAATTAGCTACGCCAAACATTCACCAATCGTACCGTTTACGAAAAGGGCACTCTTAATAGGAGCGCCCTTTTCGTAAACATTGATGTAATTAATAGTCTTTTTTCTTTACTGGAATCCAAATTTCGCTTCTATACTTAGGATTCCCAGTGTCTGGACTCTCACTCCATAAAATTTCAGGACCTTCAACCGCCTCGTATCCTGATGATGGAAACCACTCTGAATATATCCTACCCCACACATTTTGAAGTGTTTCCGGGAATGGTCCAATCGATTCAAATACAGCCCAAGTACTAGCATCAATTTTTAATACATCAAATTCTGCTGTTTCATCACTTGAAGTTGCTACACCGATGTAATGATCTAGTTCTCCTCTTTCTTCCATTCTTCCTTCCGAGAAATTAGTGGAAGCACTAATAATACCTGTTGGTTCTACATTTGAAATTGCTTTTAATTGTTTAATAACATCCGTGGTTAAAAGTTCAGTCATTTTTGCAATCTCTGGATTGACACCTTTAAAAATAATTGGAACTCTCTTCTTAAATCCTACTAACTTAAAAGGTCCTTTCTCAACAATACGATAGTTCATTTCGCATCCTCCTTTAATTGATAATTGAAAGGTCATTCGAGGATAAGCTTTTAATTGTGTATTCTCACTCCTTGCCTCAGAAGGGAGAATGCCATGCAGGGAATGAAAAGCACGGGAAAATGAATCAGCCGAATTATAGCCATATTTGACGGCTACATCAATTATTCTCAAATCCCTATCTTTCAGATCAAGTGCAGCCAACGTCAGTCTTCTTCTCCGAATATATTCTGATAAACTTATGCCTGCTAAAAAAGAAAACATCCGCTTGAAATGATACTCTGAACAATAAGCGATTTTAGATACTTCACTATAATCAATTTCCTCTGTTAAGTGCTCTTCAATATATGCCAATGCATTATTCATACTTCTTAAAGAATCCATCAAACAACCTCCTTTCATCATCAATATTATCAGAGGATGCATTTACCCATCCGACAATCTGTGCACAATGTAGTCGACTCACCTTATTCGGGAAACCCTTTAGTTTACATTTGTTTATTCATTAATTGCTTTAGCCCCTCTTCAGATGTTAACATTTCAAGATTATTAAATATTTCCTCTTCGCTCCAGTTCCACCATTGAAGCTTTAGCAAGAATTCAACCTTTTCATCACTAAATCGATTTTTGACAAATTTAGCTGGATTCCCACCATATATTGTGTATGGTTCAACACTTTTTACTACTGTTGAGTTAGCGGCAATAATCGCACCATCACCAATTTTAATACCCGGCATAATGGTAACATTCTGTCCAATCCATACATCATTTCCAATCACTGTATCACCCTTGAATGGTAACTGCTCTATTGTTGGAGTTACCTTTTCCCAACCACTGCCAAAGATATTAAAGGGATAGGTTGTAATTCCATCCATTCTATGATTTGCACCATTCATAATAAACTTAACACCCTCTGCAATTGCACAAAACTTGCCTATTATAAGTTTATCCCCTAGAAATTCGTAATGATGCTCTATATTATCATAAAATTTCTCTGGAGACTTTTTATTATCGCTATAATAGGTGTATTCTCCAATTTCTACATTGGGCCGTTTTGGCAAATTACTTATATAACAAACTGTTTTTATGTTTTCATTCGGATAAAGCTTTTTCTTATCTGGCCCCGTCATTGAATATCGGCTCCTTTAAGGTATTCAACCTCGTTTACTAGTCTTTGAAGAATCTCTATTCCTTTTCTTGTACACTCTACATCAGTTGATATTAAGGAAATAACCTTATCGACCCTTTCCTTGTAATCGCTTGGCTTGATCTTAAAATCTTCAATCATCTTAACAGCCTTTTTTTCATTTATACAGTATTCTTTGTTTACTGCAAATAAGACTTGATTAAGGGAAGATATGCTTCGAAAGCAATGCCCACAAACATAGGATACATCGTCTTTATCTATATTGTTCTCAGCAAACATTAATGAGAAACCTGCCTCAAACATAAAAAATTCGGTTAATCCTTTCTGCAAAGCGGTTGGATAACGTTCTGCCTGCTTTTTTAATTCGCATAAGCTTTCATTCTTAGCATATAGTATTTTGCTAATCGCTAATTCTCCTCGATACATAGCACTTATATATCCATGGGGATGCCCCGTCTGATAATTAGCAGTAACAATTCCTTGCTCCGTATCTTTGATTATTTGTTCCACCCGTTTTATATCACGTAAAATCAAGTCAACATGATACCCATTTATAACTAACCATCCGCCGCCATTAATCCAATCACCCCACGCTCCGGGAGGTACAACAAGGTTATTTCTATTCTCATCATCCAACTCTGTAGCAATTTGATTAATCGCTGTAATGTCAAATGATTCTGATTTGTAATAGATTCCGATATCTATATCAGAATCCTCTGTATGGGTGCCTCTTGCACGGGAACCCCCTAATACGATGCCTTCTATATAAGGCAAAGAGGATAATTTTTCTGTCACTGATTGAATAATATTATCTATCATACTGAATCACTCCTTTCAATATCAAAAGCTATATCCCATGCTGAGAAACGCCTTTTTTGCCATGTGTTCCTTATGCTTTACGTATATTTCTATGGAAAGGGGGCCTTCAAAATTCATCTTGAAGGCCTTATTTTCCCTGATTAGAGGTCTAACCTACTTAACGTTTAGATAAAATCAATAACCTCTTTCACTGGCCTACTTACGATCTGTCAAATACGAAAAGTAAAATAATTATCGGACTAAGTTTAATTTCTTATCTTTGATTTCATAAATCACATCAGCCACATTATCAAGCAGCCGATTGTCATGGGTGATAAACACTATAGTTCCGGCATACTCCTTCATTAGTATTTCCAAAGCCTCTAAGCTTGGTATGTCAAGGAAGTTGCTCGGTTCATCCATTAGTAAGATGTTATATCTACCCATAAGCATTTTAGCTAGCAATAATTTAATAATTTCTCCGCCGCTTAAAACAGATAAGCTTTTTCCAATATCATTCTGTTTCACCCCCATGGATGCTAGCACTGAACGAATTTCTGAAACATTGTAATCACAATCCTCCTGCATAAACTCTAGGACTTTCTGATTACCGTTGTACTTATAACTATTTTGTGCAAAGTAACCTATTTTTGCCTTAGGTGAAATAGAAATTCCATCTTCATAGTTTAAGATCATTTGGATTAAAGTTGTTTTTCCTGTTCCATTCCCACCAGTTAGAGCCACTTTTGCTCCAAGCGGAATTTGAAAAGATGCATTTTCAAACAGTACCTTATCCCCAAATATTTTAGTAATTTCCGTACCGGCAATAGGATATGGATTGTGAAGCTCCAATGCTTTACTTTGTCTGAAACGAATCCTGCGAATGTCTTCTGGTGCTTCTACATTTCCTAACGCCGCAATCCTATGTTCTAGAGATTTAGCGGCATTATGCATCTTTTTTGCCTTACTTCCTATTGATTTTTGATGAGCTAAACGCCCTCCGCCTTCAGTACTTTTTTTCTTTGAAGCACCTTTTGCCTTCTGCTCTATTTTTCGGGCCTGCTTCCGCTTTTCCTCCGCAGCCCTTTCCAATTGGCCACGTTCCGCAATAAATTGTTCGAATTCTGCAGCCTGGCTCTTGCGTTCTTCCTCTTTCTGGCGAAGATAATCAGAATAGTTTCCCCAATACTCAGTGATTTTGCCATCTTTCAGTTCCCATATTTTATCTACTACCTCATCAAGAAAATAGCGGTCATGGCTAATAACTAACAGTGCACCTGTAAAATATTTTAGCTGCCCGACTAGAAAATCAATTCCTTCACGGTCTAAATGACTCGTAGGTTCATCCGCTAAAATACCATGAACCTGTGCCGATAAAGCTTGTGCTATTTTAAGCCTTGTTTCTTCACCGCCGCTCATGGTTTGTATATCTAATTGCTTAACACCAAGCTTGCCTACAAGTGCAAAATCTTTTTCCTCCTGCACGGTTACTTCGTCCAACTGAGGGATATAGGCAAGTTCACCCAGACGATTCATTTTACATCCTGGAGGAGTTAATTCGCCTAAAAGCACCTTGAATAAAGTGCTTTTTCCTGCACCATTTGCTCCTACTAAACCAATACGGTCATAATCATATACTTCTAAATTATCTATATCTAAAACATCGCGTCCTTTAAATTCCACACGAATGTCTTTTGCTTTTAATATCAATTCCATAACATTTTCCTCCTGTCTATAATCGCATGTTTTCATTTGCTTGTACGCAGGGAAAACCCTGCGATTTAAGCAGGAAGAATTACATGAAAATAAGATACATAAATATCCCTCCAATATTGTTTATTTTAAATCTAATTTTCTAATCTCAGTTATCATTGGGCAAACTATTGCAATGCAAATAATTAAAATACCTGATAGTAAAAACCAATGATTTACACCGATTCTATCAGCAAAGAATCCAGAAAGAATTAACCCAATTGGCATAGCAAGAGACATGATACTTCCAGTTAAAGAAAATACACGTCCTAAATATTCAGGGTTAATTTTCTCCTGAAAAAGAGCTGTTTGCACACCGCTGTAAAATGGAACCGAAAGCCCCATTATTGCACAGCAGACTACAAATATGAAAAATCCACTTTGAGGAAGTAATCCTGAAATGGTTAAGCTTATCCCCATCATAAAAATTGATGCCGTTATTAATAAGATTCGCTTTTGGTAATTCCCAAATAACCCTAATAATAGACCCCCTATCAACATACCAGAGGCATAAGCAATCTCCGTAATAGAAATATGCATCGGTGTACCATTAAAATATTCCATAGTGATTAAAGGATATAATGCATTTATGGGCATATAAACAAACATATATAATGTTCCAACGAGTAATAAAGCAAATAATCCTTTATTTTGCCGTAGTACAACCATTCCTTCTTTCATTTCTCTTATGAAATTTGGTTTCAAACTTTGCACTTGATCACCCAGCTTAGGAATACGTATAATTGCTACCGTAATAGATGCAATCACAGCACCCAATACATCGATGGCGATAATAGCATTTAGTTCCCAAACGGAGTATAAGAGTGCTGCAACCGCCGGACTAACAATATAGCTTATAGACTGCAAAGACTGACTATAGCCTGCACATTTCGCAAGCTGTTCTTCTGGTACTAAAAGTGGCGTAACCGCATTGATAGCCGGGGTATGAAAAGCTGTTCCAATGCTACGGATAAACAATACTACCATAACCATCCAGATAGGTAACTCCATATACAATGCAACAATAGCTAGCACGGCCCCAGCTGCTGCGATAATTAAATCAGCACCAATCATTATCTTCTTCCTATCATGACGATCCACTAATACACCAATGGCTGGTCCAAAGACCGCATAGGGTAAAAAACCTACTAGTGAAGCCATAGACAAGACCATCGCAGATCCTGTTTTCTCTGTAAGGTAAAAAATGATCGCCATTTGCAGGATGGCACTAGTGATTAATGATACTGCCTGCCCTGCCCATATTGTATAAAACTTAAGTTTCCAATTGTTGTATTTTTCCATTTATATTATCTCCTGCATATTATTTTGCTTGAATTTCTATTTTGAATAGCATTCTAGGCAATAAAAAATGCAGGCCTAAATCCACAATGTGGCTTTTGGTCTGCATACATACAATTTGGAAACATTCATATTAAAGACATAGTTAAATAACTTATATCTCACCGTAACTAATGAATGCTCAATATCGTATAAATAAGCACAACAAAAAAGCCTATCATCGGGGATAGATTCTGCTTTTTTTTATTGCCAGCTTATCTTAAACGCATTGAGGCTGTCATAGTTTCGGTTCCTCCTAAACTCTTATTCGTATCAGCATATATTTTAACACAATAAGTTGTTTTAAACAACGTTTAAAATTGAAAAAAGCCACGGACAGTACAACAAACATATACATCTCAGGAAGATAATATTGATTTAATTATAGATTACCTGAATATACCGATAAGCCATGCTTAATACAATAAACAAATAGTTTGCCACCGGTAGTTATAGGAAACCTACAAGTTGGACTTTGTTCTGGGTACAAGCGATTTAGAAATACTCTGTCACTTTTAACACAGGCCACAAAAGAAAGATAATGATCTTTGGTCATTGGATGGTCAAAAGTGACAAAGTAATCAGTATCTATTTCCTCTACCGTGATTTTTGGTGCAATAGTTGCAACAGTAGGCAAGATACGTTCTAACTTTCTTCCGCAGCAGAAGATAGAGGCACTTCCTGTGCTCACCAAAATATTTCCACAGGAAGGACAGACGTAAAAACGTACTTTATCAATATTGCCGCTATCCGGCTTATTTGATGTGATTTCACCCTCCATCATCTGTTTCATATCAACACCCAAAATAGTAGATAGTTCTGGCCACAGCGATAGGTCAGGACATCCTAAACCACATTCCCATTTTGAAACAGTTTTATTTTGAATACCCAGTGCATCTGCAATATTTCTCTGGGTAAGTTTTTTTTCCTTTCGTAGCTTGGCAATTAAATTGCCTATTTTCACACAGTCCATGCCACCACCTCCATTTCTCTTTAGTATATCATACTACATGAACCTTGCGATTATTTGTACCAACCTTGCTGGAAGCTGCTTCAAATCGGTTATATCCAGTGTGTTTTCAGCACCGTAAAGTTCTCGGATGGCCTCCTTATCCTGTCCAATGGCTGCAGCTAGGAACTGGATGCCTTTTCGCCTAAATTCCTGCAAAGTATCTTTCATATCATACGCTGCCTTTTCACCTGAATAATCAGGCATAGCCTTAGGCTGCCCGTCACTGATGCTGATTATTAATTTGGATTTTTGGGGCGCATTAAGCAATCTATCGGAAATAATGCGCAATGCCATGCCATCCCGATTGTTGCTGCGAGCCTGAATGTTCATAAGAGCATATTTTTCATCTGCATCTTTGCTTTCAAAGTCTACATAGGCATGGATGGACATTTGCTCAAGCTTGGAGCGGTCTGCTGTATCCCCGTAGACCATGATTGGAATACCGCATCTTGTGCAAAATTCATACAAGGCAACAGCAGCTTGCTTTGCAGCTTCTAATCGGCCAAAGGCTGACATCGAAGCCGATTCATCAATCCTGAGAGCAACCGCAATAGAGGGTTCTTCCTCAGGCGGACGCTTGCGGGCAAATGTGCGAAAATCCATAGAGGCAACCTGATCCGCACAAAATTTTGTGCCATACAACCTCGATTTCGCGAATTCAGCAGATAATTCATGCTCCAACAGCGGATTTGTTTTTCTGATTAATTCCCGAATAACTGGCATCAAAGTTGTCATCATACGGTTATACTCTTCCCTGTTCTGGTAGGTAACTTCCGGACGATGGACAATCAACTTAATATCTTCATGGACACTTCCTTGAACACTTTGCCGTGCTTCCCTGTTCAACTGTTTACGAAATTCTTTTTTTTGTAATTCGGTTGTATCTGATTTATCGAGCTCATGATAGAATGGAGTGCCATTTTCTCCATTATCATTGCTTGAAATATCAGTATTTTTATCACTGCTCGTATCAGAATGCCCCTCACTGTCTTCTGATTTTCTCAGACGCACTGCATTTTTATCAGCTTGATCTGTCTTGGCCGAGAATTCTCCGTTTTCGGTAATATTAAGTTCCATTACTTCAGGATTTTCTCCGTCTTTTTGCGATTGACAGATGTGATCCATTTCCTCAAGCTTTTCTGTCAAGCCATGACTAGCCAGTGCCTGCTCTAAAATAACAAGCTCCTGCGGATCGGTCGTGATTTTGTATAACACCTTATAATATAAACTTTTTTGGATTGAGGCACCACTTTGAACGGCATCCACCCAAAAGATATAAGAACGCATACCGGCCACACCTTTAATGGCATTGGCGCGGGCTGTCTCATCCAGCACCATAATCGTTTCAGCTAAAAGAGATAGTACAGGTTCAGATTCATAACCGGTCTTAGCTTTAACCCGCTCCATCATCACTTCTTTAGGCGGTAAATCTAGTTTTTCTGCATGCTGCACTCGATCTCGCAAAGCTTCATTTAAGGGCCGGAAGCCATTGTAACCGCGGTTTGTTGTGATAACCGCAATAAAATCAGGGTGACGATGCGCGATACGAGTTGGCAAGTTTAGACTGCCATCTGGTTCTAATGCGGAATTTAGCGCCATTAAAACAGCAGCATCCCGAATCACTGTCGGTTCCTGAATCTCCAAGAGCCATCCATTTTCATATGCACGAACAATCTCAGAAGGATAATAGCGATATTCAACCTTATCAGAATGACCATCTTCTTCTGACAGCACCGGAAGAATCGCACCCAGGACATCGGATTTATCCATATCTGCAAAACAGGTTACTTTCGTATAAGGCAGGTTAAAATCAGCAGATAAAGCTTTGGCAATCTCGGTTTTTCCCGAACCAGCATCCCCTTCCAGCAAAATGGTGCTAATTTTCATTTCACCGCAATTCCAATTTCGTACGATCTCTTCATATATTCGTTTTTCTGCTTCACTTTCAATATGTGAAGGCGGCTTTTTCCAGACAAGCGACTGTTCCTCTTCAGTCAGCTGCCTGTCCGGTGACAAAATACAAGTCTTTTTCATTGTTAGTAACACTCCAACTCTTCTAGTATGCGGCTAAGCACTCGCCTGCGTTCTCCAATTATTTCTCCTAAATCATTTAAACTTTGGGCAAATGCTTTGATGTCCTCATTGATATTTTGATTGTCTACACACACTTCTACTGGTAATACCCCACCTTGTACTCCAACTCGTTCCACTGTGGGTTTTTCCGGGTCATATAAAAGGGGGAGTCGGTAAGCCTCCTTGAAGTAAAGCAATGTCCTGGACAAAAAAATCATCAAATCAAATATTTGATGGATGGGCAGCTCCTGGGCCAAAATCAATTCACCATCTTTATCATTTTTCCAAATCTGTGCGGCAATCTGCATTTTTTTATTTTCTTCCCGCATAGGCGCACCTAACGTTAAACATTTGATGTCAGATTGATAAGCATTTCTGCCATCTATACGGTCATAATCATTTGACACCATAACAACTTTTTCATTCATCGCCATATCCTCCTTGCATTTGGATCAGCAGCGAGACACTGTTCTCTCAAACTTTCTAATTTTGCTGTATGATCTTCATGTGGGTCATCATACTTTAACACTTTAATAACTGATAGTTCAAAGCCTTCCGAGCCATATTTGTTCCAGAGTTCCTGTAATCGTTTATTAGGATGCCAGTTGGCTGCCAATTTCATATTAGTGCTGTTAAAGTCTGATTTTGTATCTTTGGAGATACCCAAAAATACCTCGCCAGTTTCTTTACAACGGTAAGATATTACTCCCATTTCAGGATGTCTGTTTTTATAGGCTTCTAAAAGCTCTTTTTTTCTTTTTGTATCCATCATTTTCACCTCGACTCTAGTATAAAACAATGTATCTCAAAATATAATCCACGCTCCGTAGACTACATGAATCCAGAATTATCCAATAGACAGTATTTTATAAAAAATAGTAGCTTGTGCAACTTGCCGTTAAGTTTTTTCAATTTCCTGTATGACATAAGTATTATAAAAACGAAAAGCCGCCAATCAAGAGCTATTTCCCTAAATCAGCGGCAAGTCTTATATTTAATTTTCTATATCTATTGCAATACTTGACTTAAATTCCACCTCAATTCTGTCATCATGCACCGTAACCCTTTCAATAAGCCACCTTACTAATTGCTCGTCATACTCCTCTAACTCGCAGGATTGCTCATTCAAGAAATCAGTCATTTCAGCGAGTCGTTGCCTTTTTCCTTCTCGCTCTGCTTTCTCTACTAGTGCATTTTGCTTTAATTCCCGAAGTCGATAAATTTCATCAGCCACATCTTCATAATCATTCTTTGATTTTGCTTGTATAAGGAGCTGTTGTTGTAACTCTTCCAAATTTCTATCTATATCATCGGTGGTATTATCATTTTCTTCATTAAGGACGGTAGCTATGTTTTTCTGTAACACTGATAGGAAGGGTTCTTTGTTAGCCAAAAGTTCATTAATAGCCTTAACCACTGCTGCCTGTAATGTTTCCTCGTTTATGGTAGGTGCAGTACATTCAGATCCTTTTTCCTCCAATCGACTAACGCATCTCCAAACGATTGACTTGTAACCTCGGTTATTCCAATGCACCCGTCGGTAAATATCGCCGCAGTTTCCGCAGTAAACAATACTCGATAAAGCATACTTACTGCTGTAAACTCGCTTTCTACCACCCTTGCCGCTGCGAAGATTTGCTCTTCGAACCATCTCTTCTTGAACTTGCATAAAAAGTTCACGTGGAATGATAGGCTCATGGCTGTTTTCTACGTAATACTGGGGAACAATGCCATTATTCTTTACTCGCTTTTTAGAAAGGAAATCAACTGTATATGTTTTTTGTAGAAGGGCATCACCAATATACTTTTCATTTGAGAGCATTTTATCTATGGTTCCTGGGTGCCAGTGGTCAAGCCCTGTTACTGTTTTAATGCCATCTCGCTGTAGTCCTCGGGCGATATTGATAATGCTGCTGCCCTCAAGATATTCTCGAAAAATCCGCTTGACGATGACCGCTTCTTCCGGCACTACCACAAGGTTGCCGTCCTCGTCTTTGGTGTAGCCTAAAAATTTCTTGTGGTTGACAGATATCTGACCATTTTCAAATCTTCTTGTTAACCCCCATCTGGTATTCTCGCTGATGTTGCGGCTTTCCTCTTGTGCCTGGCTGCTTAGAATGGTAATGAGTAGCTCGCCGCCGCTTTCCATTGTATTCACGCCCTCTTTTTCGAAGATGACGGGGATGCTTTTTTCTTTTAGCTTTCGGATATTCTGTAAGGCATCTACAGTGTTCCTTGCGAATCTGCTGACCGATTTGGTAAGGACTAAGTCTATTTTACCTGCAAGGCAGGCATCTATCATGGCATTGAAGTCATCTCGCTTATTTGTCTGCGTGGCACTTTTGCCATCGTCAGCGAATATACCAGCACACTTCCAATTGGGGTTGCTGTTTATTTTATTGGTATAGTAATCTACCTGAGCTTCGTAGCTGCCCTCCTGCTGCTCAAGCAAGGTGCTTACTCGGCAGTAGGCGGCTACACGCAAGGTTTTCTGCTCTACTCGAAGCTGTTTATCATATTTCATTTGCGGCGGTATAATCGCCACATTCTTTTTCTGTACTGCCATTAGGCTCATCCTTTCGTTTATATTCTAAGATTTCACTGAATTTCAGTCCATTGATAAATTCTGTTTCTATTTTTCCATCTTTGTAGATGGTGATTTTCTTGATAATCTGCACCATCAGTTCTTCATTAAAATCTGTCGGTTCAGGAATGCCTTCTATGGTCTCCCTAATCCTTTGAGTGGCATATTGGTAATCCTCGATTTTTGAGGCTTTGTAGGTAAGCTCTGCTCGTTTGAAGATAAGCGATGCAAGGTCTGGCGAGGAAAACTGTTCTTGTTCCTCCAAGTCTGCAATTTGCAGGTCTACCTCTCTTAGCTCCATATCCTTTTTCAGAGGTTCTTTTCGATAGGGATTGTCCAGCAGATTTCTTTTTTGAAGCAGTTTATTGATTGCCGATGTAATAACAGCCTCTATTTCATCCTCAGTATAGAAAAGATTTCTGCATACAACTCTGTTATTATAAATATACTTTTTACATTTCCAGCGTACCTTTTCCTGGGGCTTGCCACAATGTTCCACATATTTGCGGTACGGCTCTCCGCACTCTCCGCAAAATATCCTGTTTGTAAGAGCATGGTGGTTATTCATGCTGTTAAGCTGTGCCATTCTCCCTAACTGTGCTGTTTTTTGCTGTCGTTTTTCCTGTGCCTGATGGAATAATTCCTTGGAGATAAGTGGGGGATACAGGTCATCACCCATGTACTTGGTATTCTGCAGAATTTTCCCTACTGCCCCATGCGTCCAGTTGGTTTTATTATTGGCATTGGGTACATTGTTTTCTTTCAGCTCTTTTGAGATGGCAAGTTTTTTCATATCCGTTATCATCAAGCAAGGCATTTCGCCGTTTCTTGTATTCTTCGATTTGGACATTCAGAGTATTTTGCTGTTCCATAAAAATAGCAGAGTCTATATATCCCTTTTGCACAACTCTGCTTAGGATACGACTCTGCTCTGTTAATTCCGTTATTTTATTATTCAGCTCAAAAATCTGCACTTCCTGCTCTTGGCTGGTTCTGAGACTTTTTAGTGATTCCAAAAGGGGATAGAGGATTTCGCTGTAGTTGCTGACCAGCTTATTCCACATGGTAAGATAGGCATTCTTGATAATGTCCTCTCTCACTGCTTTCATTTTGCACTTTTTGATGTTCTCAATGTGAGTAATACAAGACCATTGTATTTTCTCGTAGGGTTTGCCGATATAAATTTTTTGCCTGCGAAATATTCCGCCGCATTCTTTGCAGATAATTTTGCTGCTGAATTCATAGCGATTTTGATATTTTCCGCTATCATCCACGCCCATCTGTATTCTGCGGTAGGCATAGATTTCTCGCACTCTTTCTGCCTGCTGCTGTGTGATAATTGCTGGGTGGTTTTCTTTGATAGAATACATTGGCAGTTCGCCATTATTTCGCTTTTTGGTAAAGGGAAGTACCTCTGTCGTATAGGTTTTCTGCATAAGCAGCTCACCCTCATAGATGGGATTTTGCAAAAGCTCCTTTACCACGCTGTCATTCCATTTTTGTGCATTGCGGATGGTGGGAATGTTATCACGGTTTAATTCTTTTGCAATGGTGTAACTACCTTTTCCTGCGAGATATTCATTGAAAATCCTGCGTATGATTTCTGCTTCATCCTCTTTTATGATAAGCTCGCCATCTTCATCCTTGGTGTATCCATATGCCACACATCCGATATTAAAGCTGCCATCTTGGAAGCGTTTTTGGATGCCCCAGCGGTTATTGGTAGAAATACTTTCCGATTCGCCCTGTGCGATGGAGCTTAAAATGGTCAGCATTTGCTCACTCTGCTCTGACATGGTATTGATATTTTCCTTTTCAAAAAATACCGCTATGCCAAGTGCTTTCAGCTTTCGGATGGTTTCTATACTGTCTACCGTATTTCTGGCAAACCTTGTGACGGATTTGGTGATAATCATATCGATATTACCTTTTTCGCATTCCTTTATCATCCGTAAAAATTCATCACGATTTTTCACCTTGGTTGCCGTTTTCGCTTCGTCCGCAAAAATGCCGACATACTCCCAATCTTCTCGACCTTGAATATACTGCTGATAATATTCTGTCTGTGCCACATAGGATGTATGCTGCTTTGCTGAATCGGTACTGACTCGGCAATAGGCACATACCTTTTTCTTCGGCCGTAGTTCTCCAAGAACCTTTTGCCTGATTGGTTCAATGGTTTTCACTTTTTTTATCATCGGATGTCCTCCTTTCCCAGAGGATACCCCTCTGTTAGTAACACACAATACCACAAGCTTTGCTATATAGCTAGTGTTTTTACACATATACTTTTTGAAGTGCCGGAGAGAAGGATTGGCGATTTAGTGCATCAATTTGTGCATATTCAACATCAGATACAATCCCTCTGCGTTTCAGTATCTCAAGCAATTTTAGCGACATTTTATATTCCACTTCTTTTGCTGACTGCACCATATCCATTCGGTGTTCCTCGGCAATATCTGCACCTATTTTCATAATATCTAAACTCATAATAACCCCTCCAATCCAATACACTTTATTTTCTTAATATCACAAAAATAGGGACTGCTCTTTTCGTTTTTGCCCTGCACCCATAATAACTGTGAAGGGAAATAGTTTAGAGCAATCCCCATTGCTTCTAACATTAAGATTTTTCTTCTGCACTTAATTCGACACAACTTCCCAAGTGCTAATGGCGATTTCATAAACCGAAAGTGGCTGGCTTTCGTCATAGGACTTTCACCTCCGCTGGGATCTCCACCGGCTGCCCCCATTGCTTGTGTCTGTGGCTGGGCAGAAGTATCATTGTAGGCTGATGTGGTTTTGGCAAACAATCCGCCGTGAATTGTTTTAAGGTCAGGAGGGTACCGCTATGCACCTTTGAGATTTGGAAATCCCTGTTGGCCGCTTTGATAGGAAAGAAAGAAGTCTGAACGAACTTTAAATATTGTAAGTGACTTCGCATTTCATCTTTTTTCCTACAGGTGGTCTTGGCGCTCCTACCTATGTTGCTTGTCCGTTTCTGGCTCATCAACTAATGTATTTATGAAATCGGATATAAAATTTTCAAAGAACAATCCTGCTTTCAAAAGAAAACAGGGAAGAGAATATATCCCTTCACCTGTTTCCACACTTCTAAGCGATTTTTGAAGTGTGTTTTTTAATTTTTTTCAATAAAATTTTTCAAATTGGCTTTTGCACTATCTACGCTATATTTAACTGCCCTTGCTGAACACCCCTCTATCTTGGCGATTTGCTCGTAAGTAAAGTTCTCAAAGTAGTATAAAATCAACCTTCTTCTCTGAACCTTTGGCAACACATTGATGGCTTTCCACAGCATTTCATTCTGCAGCCGTTCCAGAGCAATTTCCTCCAAGGATTTTGGTCTATTGAGTACTCTCGCGTGCAAAGTCTGCTCAGTTACTTCCGAATACTCCAAGTTTCGCTCATCGGATCGTCTGAGATTGCGTTCCTTGCGGACAAATTTCTGAAACAGCCAATCTGCCACCGTTGGGGCAATCTCAATTTCCACCATCTGATTTTCCGCATTCTGAAAGGATGCATAGTAGTGCTTTTGATCCAGTATTATCTCTATGCGTAGTTTATATGGATTTGTGTTATCAAACATAATTTTCCTCCGTTTTCTGAATTTTGATTTCTTGTCAAAATGTCAGAAGCGGAGGAGAACGACAGCAATATATGTCGCTCTGCATAGTTACTATGTATATGCGAAAAAGCGTCACAACTTCGCTGATAGAAGTTATGACGCTTTTTATATCTCTATGAAATTGTTCTGTTTCTATCCTTGGGGGACAATTTGGACAGGGCATGCAAACACCTCCTTAGAGGAGCTATTCCTGCCCTTTGCACTCATCCGAAGATGGCTGTCATAATCCCTCATTTTATTGAGAAATTGCACCGTATAAAAAAGCAGTGCCAGCAACTTGATTTTCAAGCACCGGCACTGCTTTTTGTGATTTTTATTATTGTTACTCCATAAATAAGGAGCCTTTCAAATATAACAACAACCTTACTAGCATGAAAACTTTACCTTAAATGATTTCCGCACTTTTCGCAAAACCGCGCACCTGAAACGGCGGGAGCTCCGCAGTGAGGACAGAACTTTATTTGCGGAGCAGCCGTATATGTCAGCGGTAAATCCTCATCCGGTGCAGCGTCGGACAGAAACAGCCAGTCAATGTCCTCGCCATCGTTGCATAAGCCGATGGCTCCGGTGGGCGATACCACATAAAAACTGTCCTCGTCTATGGGGTCTTCACTATCGCTCATTTCGGCCAGCGCCAGCAAGCCGTTTAGATTGTATCTGTCTTTGGAAGTTACAAAACTCCAGTGTGTGCAGCGTGTGACGGCAAGCTCCGCCGCCTCCTGCATGGTGTTAAATCTCTCCATTACAGCGATCCTCCTTATTTGAATAACAGGTTATTGCACCGCTTACAGCGGTCGTTTTGTATGGGGTTCATCATAGTGCAGACGTTACAGTAGACGATGCGGTCTTTGGATTTATCGTATTTCTCGTATGTACCGAATCTTGGGTGATACCGCACCCTGTCACCAACGGAGAGATAGTCGTACATATGCCGACCGCTGTCCTTTTCCACGATGGTTTTTTTCTTGCCCGCATCGGTGTTAATGATCGTGGTATATTCCGTATAGGTTCTGTAGTTATCATCCTCGCCGCCTCTATGCTCGCTTTTCTCCTTGCTGTACTGATTTACGACCACGCCCTCCCACATTGGCTGCTTTGTTCTCCATAGCGCCAGCAGGTTGACGATGAGCATGACAATGGCGATGCCCACGCCGATGACAAGAGATTCCCCAAAGGGCATCTCGTCAATCAACAGACCGGCGATGGGAAAGCCGATGAGCGGCACGAACACCAGTATCCACATACAGCCAATAGAGGATTTCTTGTTTTTCTGCGCGGCGGCCAGTATCTCGGGTGAATTACACCTGTCGGAAAAGCCGACCAGTCCCGCGCCGCCAAGTGATGGCGTAGGTGTTGCCGTTTGACGCGGCTCCACCGGCTTCGGCGTTGCCAGATTTATCGCCGCTCCGCAGCCAATGCAAAATTCGGCTCCCTCCGGCAACTCTGCGCCGCAGACCGTACACACACCGGGGGCGTTTGCTTGTATTTTTGCGCCGCAGCTCGAACAGAAAGCCGCGCCCTCCGACAGCTTGTTTCCACAGTTAGGACAAAACATATCCGTATCACTCCTTTGCTCAATAATTTGAGGAGCGGCGGGCTTCCTCGCCGCTAATTTCTTCTTTTTCCCGCGTCTGGCTGTGCGAATGACGAGCAGCAGCAAAAGCAGATAACCGATAGGGGCGAGAATGTGGTAAATAATTGCCACTTCGCCCATCTCGCTAAATTCGCACAGCATGGCGGGCTTATTCACATAAGGTAAAAAGCCAAGGTAACGGATGCGCTGGTCGCGTGTTTCGCCTTCATCCAAGCTCGGCCACGCCTCGTCGCTGCCATATATCACATAGCCCCGGTATTCCTTGCCGTTTGCCATAAACCAATAGCCCTTGGAAACTGTGCGGGAGCGGTTTGGCCCCGCGTTGGTATGGTCCAGCCGTGCCTGATAGCTGTCCACCGTACCCATGACAGAATCGCCCCAAATTGCCAACGCAATGGTGCTGACGCTGGTATACATGGCAAACAGCAGCACGGCGCAAATCAGGATAAGGATGGGCAGTGGGATGTTTTTGCTTGTTTTCTTCTTTGCCATAGTATTTTCCCCTTTTTCAATCTACCCGTACAAAATCAGACCAGAGTGCGCGCAGATATTCTCTTCCATAGTCGCCATCGTCTTTTCCGTACCTGGTCAGGACTACATCTCCCGCGTCGAATGTATCTAATAAGGTCAATTGTCCCGACTTCGCGTCAAAAACATAGGACGTTGAACGATAAGTCGTAGTCGCACTGCCGCCGTAATTGAATCGATAATTACAATTCAAGCTGTCGATGATCTCGATGCTTAGATCAAAATTTTCGTTGCCGCTGTCCGTGCCGTCAGAATAGAGCCTGTTCCAATGACCGTTGAACCACTGTACATCCACCTGCTCCGGGGATTCCGGCATGGCTTCGGGCGATTCCTGCTCAGGCTTTAGGAACATTTCATAAAGCAGTTCTCGCAGATACTCAATTATTTCGTTTATCTCATCCTCAGTATAGTAGTATTTCTCTTCCATCTCCTCCGCCAGCTCCGCAGAGGTTTTATCCTCTCCATCCGGCAGGGACAGACCGGTTTGCTCCAGCTCTTTTTCTATTTCCGCTGGAGTCTTGCCCTCGGTGCTTATCTCGGTCATCGAAGTCTTGGTCTCTCCGTTCTCACCGACGGTGATAAGCCCGCCCATTATTTTGCCGTCGCGCACAAAATCGTGCAGGCTCTCGCCGATGTAGGAGAGTTTATCGATGTTTCCTACTTTGTCCGCCACTTCACCCGAAAATTTAATTCCGCCGGTTAGGATATTGACCCCGCCGGATACGGCGGATATGGGGCCCATAACATCCTTAAAATCATTTGCTGCCATTGTTACTCTGCTGTTCTCGCCGCAGATGATTGTGCTGCCGGTGGAGGCTATATCAACAATAGTGTCCACTCCGCTTATGACCATGCCGCCAGCCTCCAGAATACCGTTGGCAACCCCGCCGCCCGCCACCACGCCTCCTATGTAAAGGCCTGTTTTGCAAACTGTTTTTGTAGCCATAGCAGCGTTTTCAAAGTTTTGCATGGTGTCGCCCTCGGCTGAATATGCCTCTCCCGTCAAGATGTTCTGAGCCATTTGCAGCTGGGCATAGGCCTTTTTCGCATCTGTGCCGAGATTTTCAGCCAGTTGTCTGACCTTTTGCCCAGCGGGGTAGGAGTCGTATTTCTCCGTCAAGTCTTTTGCCCATTTTACAGCGGCATTTTCCTCGGCGGCGTAGGCTGTTGTGATGAGCAAGCCTCCCGACACCGACCTCGCGGCAGTATTGCTCATCGTTGCCTTGGGCGTCTGTTCCGTATTGTGAAAGCCTTCGGCATAATCTGTCAGCTCTGCCGCCTTCGTATTGGCCAAGTCGCACAGTCTCCATGCCTCCAGCGCTTCGGCGGTCATGACCTTCAGCTCGTCGATGCTGCCCCTTTCGTGGTCATATTCAGTCAGAGCGTCAGTCTTAAGGCGAGCAATAATATAAAGCCGTGTTGCCATCGCACCCGCCTGCTCCAAAGCTTCTCGCTCATCAGCTACTGCGGGTAGGAACACGCTGACGCTGTCTCGACTTTTTCCCGACCCACCGCCCACCATAAATCCCGGCCAGCCGTAGAGCGCCACCGCCGCGATCTGTATTAAGAGCAGGACGGACAACACAATGCACAGCGTATTGCGTCCGCCGTTTTTCTTCGGTGCTGCGGCGTTTTTTCGTTTTGGCGGCACAGCGGGCAGGGTGCTTTTTTGAGGCTGTGCCTCGACTATCGGCTGCATAGGCGGCGTAGGTTTCGGCGGTGCCACGGGAGCAGGATTCACAGGCGCATCAAGCACCGCCGCGCCGCATTTGGCGCAGAAGCGAGCGCCGGTATGCAGTTCCTTGCCGCAATTAACACAGTATTTTCCCATCTCTGCACCTCCTTATGGCCGTACCAGCGCTACAAGCGCCGGTATCCCGTCTGGCGTATCCATTGTGCCGACGGCGTATTGCTTTCCATTTTGCTCATAAAACTGCTTCAGGCGTATTGTTCCCGCACCGGACGCCCACAGACCCCCGTTTTCCCACTTGCCGAAAAATACGCCGTCCTCCATATCCGTTTCATCGAAGCTCTCTCCCTCGTTTGACCAAAAAATGCTGTACCAGTCGAGGGTAAGGCTCAGGCTTTCCGGCGTACCCGCAAGGGCGATATTGAGAAACTCCATAGCGCCCGCGTCATATTCGTTATCGGTGTCATAGATAATGAGCGCTTTCCAGCCCCCGGTCAGCGAGCCGATGCTATCAATGATATTTGCGTCGGAGGGAACTCCGTCGTAAGCCACGTCCTCCGTGTACCAGAGAAAGTCCTCCAAATCGGGGCGTTCCTCCGTGGATAAGCTCACACCTGTTTCCTCCGACGATGGAACACCTCCGCTTTCTGCGGACGCGGGCGGCGCTTCATCCTCCGGCGATGGTGTGACGGGCGAAGTTTGCTCCGCCCTCGGCACAGAAGATTCCTTTTCTGCTTCTGCCCGCAGATTGGGCGGTATAGTGAAAATGCCGACGACCAGCATAATCACATTGGCCGCAATAAGTATTGCGGGTAAGATTTTCTTACCTCTGCCCGTAGATGATATGTTGCTTCTCATGGATACACCTCCAGTCTGTCTGCTCCAATTACTGTGTCCCATTTTTACCGCTGGCAGGTCATGGAACCCCACTCTTTATCGTTGTGGTCGCGCATGGAAGCGCTGAACGACATTCCGTCTGCGGAGAATACAAATTTTGCTCCCGCAATATTTGCCTCGCCTGTGGACCACCTGACAAAGTAGCTGTTGTTGATATAGGTGCTGCCGGTTTCATCATTTGAGCAGACAATTTTATAGTAAGAGCCGTCACCAAAATCCTTTTCAAAGGTGACCACGGTGGTCACATCAATTTCTTTTCCTGTTTCCGCAACGTACAAGACACCTGTATAGGTTCCAGAATAGTCCACCTTTTCTGCGACTGCTTTTATGGTGAAGTTTTTTTCGGTATTCTTGAAGGGCTTTAATTTCGTGCTGGCAGCCACATTGCCCTTCTCCCAATCGTCTTTGGTTTCAAAGAACTCCAGTTTCATGGGGAAGCCTGCTGTTTCGTGCGCAAGCAATGTGAATTTTATCTGTCCGCTTGCCTTATCGTCTAATTGGATTGTCCACGCCTCTGCGGTGGTTTTGTCGGACAGGGGCGCCAGCTTGACATAGCAGTTTGCCCATTTCGGCTCCTTGTCCTTGACCGCCTCCTCAGCAATTGTAATGGTATAGACGGTGTTCAGACGATCCATGAGGGACTTATAGTTCTCTTCCCGCTGCGTAAGCACATCAAAGTACATCTTACGGCTCAGCGAGCGGAACACAACTTCAAGGTAATCATAAAGCTCCGCCTTATAGTTACTTGATATTTTTTCTTGATCTGCCTTGGACGGCCACGGGTATTTGGACATCTTGGCATTTTTATCATAAGCATCTACCCACGACTCCCAGTCGCTTGCGGCGACATTCCAGTACTCGTTTACATAGCTGTCGATCTCGGATTTCATTTTATCAATAGCTGCCTGGGGATTGGATTTGTTATCTGTGTATATTTTTTCAAAGATCGTATACCAATCTGTAGCTTTGCGCTTATTTTCTGCCCTTTTGTAATAGGCTTCGTACATATCCTTGGTGCTTTCGTACTTTGTGGCGATGGCAAAGGTCATCACATCGGTCAGCGCAACGTCGATTACGCCCACACTCACATACGCCACCTGAAAGGACTTGAGCAGATAATCTCCGGAGCCTGCCAAATTCAAACAGAGATTGAGCATGGTTTTCATTCCGCCGACGGCAGTTTCCTTGCTGGTCATGCCGTTCTGGTATGCATCGAATGCGAACTGTGCGCAGGAGGTTGTTACGCCTAAAGCCGTCAACGCATCGCCAAAGGAATCGGTGATCAGCTCGTTATAGGCACCGCCAAGGGATAGGAGCGTGGGGACATTTGTTGCGGCGAACATGGGCAGCGAGTTGTTTGCATTGAGAAATTCCGCCGCAATATCCTCCTGCCACGATGCGCCCTGCTCGGCGTATTTTTTCAGTAGCCGCTCCGCCTTCGCTGTAGAGATATAAGCGGCGTAGGCCTTGAGATCGGAAATATATTCGCTGCGCTTTCCTTCGTCTTTAATCGTAAACACGCTGTAGGTGGAGAGATGGTCGGTGAGGATATGCACCTTGTTGGTTTCTGTGTCCACGGTATAAAGGACATCCTCCCATTGCTTTGTTTCTTCGTTTAGATACTTGCCGCAGACCGACAGAATTTCCTCGTCGGCACTAAGCCCCCAGTCGTCATAGGGTATCGTAAGCTCGACAACTCCCTCGAGTTGACCAGAGGAAAGCTTGAAATCGTAGGCATAGATGTCAACATCGCTGTCGCCGGGAGTGGGCGTTACCTTTTGTATGATTAGCTCTTCACCTGCCTCCAACAGGCAGCCGAAGTCCATTACTGCGCCGTCCGCCGAGGTGACGGCTGTCTGGTTTTCCTCCACCGTAAAGGTTTCGGATTTCTGTGTGCCGGGAGTCTTAGCCTGATTACCAGAGCCGCAGCCTGACAGCCCCGCCGTCAAAGACAGCAGCATGGTGATTACCAGTAGGAAGGATAGTATTTTTCGTTTCATAACGATATCTCCTTTTGCGCGCTTAGGCTATTGGAAGCTTAAATTTAACGGTATCGTACATGACGTTATATTTCATGATGATTTCTTTTTCGTCCGGTTTTAATTGGAACACCATCCAGCCGCTATTCGTTTCACCGGGGTCGATCGCCTCCTCAAAATACATTCCTTCGGTTTCAAAATTCCATACATCTCTGTTGCGCGACTCGTCCGATAGCTCGGCGTCGTACTCTCCGTCTCGAACGATGCAGAGCAGCGGATCCTTTGCAAACTGTATTTCATCAGAGATATTTTTTACAGTGGCATAAACTTTGACATAGACGGACTCCTCCGCATATTTCTGGAGAATGCTCAAATCGTCAATAATTTCAATCTTGTCGATTGTAATCTCAATGCCGTCGACCGCTGCCGCATCGCCGATACCGTAATACTTGATTTCATCCGCTTCCGCTTCACTGGAAGGGGCACTTCCCGATTCAGCAGGGGCGGGACTTACTGAAGAAGTCTCACCGCCTCCACCTCCACCGCAGGCGGTGAGCGACAATACTAATGTCAGTGACAACATAATAATCAATGCTTTTTTCATAAGAAAACCTCCGTATTTATCATTTTATTTCTGACTATCTATCATTCCTTTGTGTAGGTAAAAACATCAGTGTCATTGGGTCTGAATGTCAATATTCCGCTCTGCGTATCAATGCTGTATTTGCCAAGGCTGTTCCCGCTCATGCTGACGCTGATGCCGGTAAGCTCCCCCGGAGAATAGAACAAATCGCAGATGAGTTCGCCCGAGGCTTCATATGTCATCTTGATGCTTGTTGTGCTGAGTACCTCCATGGTAAACGGGCCGTTATAGGGATCTTCGTTGATCCATTCGCCGTCATACAACTCCTTCAGCCGCGACAACTCCGTATCCTCGGCGGCCTTGCCGGATTCCGCAGACGATGTGCTTTCGGTCGGCGATTTGCCGGCCCCGCCGCAGGCGGCGAAGGTGAGCATAAGTACCAATGATAAAAATAAAATTAATGTTTTTTTCATGACTACCTCCATCATTTGTTCTCTCTGTTCAGGTTATCCCCAACGGTCCCTGTGACGTTTTTTTCAAAGCCGACCTCTCCAAGCTTTCCGGCTGTCTCGGCCGCCTTGTTTAACGCATCGGTGCCGCCGACCATATCACCGTAGGCATCTCCGACTGCACCGCTGGCAGCATTGAGCGTTCCTTTTACTGCGCCCTCGGCCAGCGCCTCAGTTAAATCACCGCCGTCATTGACAGCCTCCGCTACCTCGCCCGCAACCGTGCCGCCAAAGGATACGCCCGCCTTGCCGATACCGCCTTTCATCATGGTGGTTGCAGCTTCGGTGCCGCCCTTGATTGCACCCTCTGTAAAGGAGCCCCAGCTTGCACCCTTTTCCATCATGGTGGAAGTGATATTCTTAACGCCCTTATAGGTGGCGGACACAGTCTTTCCGCCCGGAACCAGCGTCTCGCCCGCAGACATGGTGTAATCGGCCATTTCTACCGTCGCTTCCAAAACATCGACAGCCATATCACGCCGCTCGGCGTAGTCGTTCATCTTCTGACGATACTCCTCGTCTCTTTCCATGCGGCGCTCCAGCTCAGCTCTGACCTGATCTTCACTGGCGCCACTCATGCCAAGGTCGGTGGCGATGCGCTCTATCTTCTCCTTGCGGCTTCGCTCCTGCCGCTCACGCTGCAAGTCTTCCTCAAGCTGTCGGCTTTCGTCACTGCGCTCCTGATTGCGTTCTCTATCTTCGCGGACATTTTGCTCGAGCTGCGCTTCGTCCTGCCGGATGGTGTCGGAATTATCTGCACGATGCTCGAGCTGTTCGGAAAGCTCCTCGGGAGTATAGGTCGCGCCGGTGACTGGGTCGGTATAGGTGCCGTCGCCATTTTGTACAAAGGTGCGCCTTTGCCCGGTTACCGGGTCGGTGGCCTCGATGTCTCCGTCGCCGTCAAAGCGCAGCCAACGGCTCAGGCCGTCGCCCGCAGGTGCGGGAGCGGGTGCTCCGCCTGTCCCCACAGGCACAGTCGGGATGAAGCCGCCCGTATTTCCAAACAGAATAGACAGCAGAAGCGCAAGAATGCTGATGATAATGGTGGTCAGCGGGCCGGCGTGGTCGGCGTCTTTTGCACTATTGCCACCAAAATTATATCGCCAGCCCCAGCCTCCGCCTTCCGGTTCGTAAAATTCCCACTCTCTCTTAGCCTCTGAGCTTTGTGTAGAGTCGGTGCCCTCTATTGGATATGGGTCTGAAAATCCAAATGTCTCCATCGCAAAAGTCCATTCGTCGTCGTATGGATGTTCATTTGTTTTGCTCCCACCCTCAACATCGTAAATAGTATCGGTTCTGATACAATGAACTTTTACTTTGAACAGAATATGATGCTCCAATTCCTTATCGTCATAGCTCGTTGTCTCAAGAGAGCCCTCATAAGGAATCACTCTAAAGTTACTGATGTTGGAATAGTTTTCCGAGACCGAAGGTGTCAGCACGGTATAGACAATCTCATCCGGTACTGAAAATTTCCCTACAATCCATCTACTATCTGTCGCACCGAATTTGTGCTCCATTTCTTTATCCATTCTGTAATTAGCTGTTCCCTCAACGTGGAATGCTGTTATTGAATGGTTATAGCCATTATCCGATACGGTGTTTTCAGGATATTCAAAATAGAACCGCCCATCTTCGTAAGATTTAACAGTGATTTTTTGAGGCCCCAATTCGTTGAAATTACCGATTAATTGTTTTGTTAATATCATAGTTTCTGGCAATGCGATAGGTTCTTCGATTATTTCTTCCGCCATAACTGTCATGGAAAAAGCCGTCACACAGCAAATAACCGAAATGAAAGCAGCCATGAATTTCATTGTTTTCCTTTTCATGCCGCAGCCACCTCCTTCTTATTCTTCGATACAATGCCGAATATCAAAGCAGTAACCAGCAGCAGCGCACCGAGCACGCCGCACAACTTCAGTCCGGTTACCGAAAGCGCTACGCCCAGCGCAAAGCCCAGCGTCATGCCGCTGATGCAGCGCGAGACCCCTATGTAGGAGGGCGTTCTTTTCTTGGAAAGGCTGCTTGCTGCGGAGAAAATAAGCCCCCACAAAAAGCCGCCCCGATTGCCGATGCTTTGCAGCAGCATTACAAAGGCGATTATGCCTACCATGCTGTTTTGCAGCGATTGAGTGCTGTTCATAAAGGCATACAGCAGCAGGGAAGCGCCAACGCCGCCCAACAGCGGTGCGACAGCGGTCGCGCCCTTTACGGCAAGCCCGCCGAAAAGACCCTTGATAGCGCCGCCCAGACACGAAAATGGTGCTTTTTTCTGGAACAGCGGCATAATGGCAGCGTTTAGAAATGCTGCCACAACCACCTTGCCTAAAATCCCGCCGACAGCACCGAATACGCCACCAAACATTCCACCCTGTGCGAAGGTAAGAAAGCTGAGAATGCGCACCGGCAGCGGATTGATTCCGAAAGAACCCAGCAGCGCAAGCACCAGCCAGACAATTCCCAGTACGACTGTCGGCAACATTTGTTTTGGATTCTTCAGCACCGCCAGCGACTGACGGATATACTCGCCGACAAATTGCCGCACACCGACCGGCTTTTTCACTGAAGCGGCGGCTTTTACTGTCGGCTGCGCCTCTGTTTTACCGCTTCTGTTTTGCTCAGTTTTTACAGTGTTTGTAATTGCTTTTTTCGTTTCATTGCCTTGCTCTGCTTTTTTCCCGCATGTGGTGCAGAATTTTGCGTCTTCATTCAGCGCCGCGCCGCAACTTGTGCAGAATTTCCCCATAATACTCACTCCTTCTTTTTTAATGGTGGTTTTTCCTGAATACGGTTGGCGAACAGCGTCACTTGCCATGCTGAATATTTTGGTCATTGGGCATTTTGTCCGCTGTCCCAACTATCAACTTTCGCCCGTACTCTTGTTTCATGCCATATCTTCTGTGTGATTTCCATGACGCTTTGCCTGTCGGTCAGACCGTGCAGCAACTCAACACGCAGCATTTCGCCATCGTCCCCGAAGGACAGGCAGATATGTTCTTTGTTGATTTGTACCTCTCGCAGCCGGACACCGTACACGCCCTCGCAACCCCACTGATAAACCTTGTTTCCAAGCAGCAAGCCAAAGGTGGACACGATGGTTTCCTCTGCCTGTGTTTGGTTCGGTCGAGTTTCGGAAGTAATAACGGACGAGGGTACCGTCAGAATCCGGCTGTCGTAGATAACCATCGCTGCATTAAGCAACCGACTTTGCCGATACAGCAGAAGCAATACCACAGCGCTCACGCTACCGCAGGCAATGACCATTGCAGGCTTTTGTATCACGATGAACAGCACGGTCAAAAGTATGGCAGTCACAGAAATCACTACATAGATGTTTCGCCTGTCTTTTATCGCTTTCACCCTTGGATTCACCTCCTTGTGATATCATAATCATAGAGATACTGGGTTAAAAAATCCCCCGCCAAAAGTATAATTTAACGCAAAAAACCACCTATACTTTAGTATAGGTGGCCTTGAAAACCGCTTATTTACAGGCTTTTGGACTATTCCTTAATTTGAGCCTTGAGCAAGGTGCTGATGAGTTCTGCCCGGCTGCTCACACCGTACTTGGAGAGAATATTTCCTACATGATACTTGACTGTACTCTCACCAACACACATGGTGGCAGCAATTTCCTTGTTCGTTTTTCCATCAAGGATCAGTGTAAGCACTTCGTTTTCTCGTTCTGTCAAAGGGTCAATCAGTTTTAGCTGACAAACGACCGCCGACTGCTGGTTCTCAGTCATGTTTGCATAGGCAGAGAGGTAGACGTGGCTTTTCAGCAGCATGGTGAGCTGCCTGTTCAACGGCGGCAGAATAACGAGTGTAATGCATACTACCGTTAGTGCAATCACGGCTACCTCCGCTTCGGGAAGTTGTATGGAGGTTATCATGACTCCCAGCACATCGCCGCAGAGTACGCCTAACACGTTGGCAGAAAGACCGATGCCAAACATTTTGGAGGGGTTCTCGGAATAATCCAGTGTTTCTCCTATGATGCTCCACCAGAATAAATCGAAAATACCGCAGGCGCCCAACATCAGCGTGTCAACAATCAGATAGTCCACTGCGCCTCTTGAAAGAAGCATAAAGGTGATAAAGGCAGCGACAATCATACCCATACCTATATAGAGGAACTGCGAACGCTGTGCTTTATTCTTGGGCGAGAGGTTTCGCATAAAAGCAAGAGCAACAATGTACGGCGCAGCCCAATACCAGCTCACAAGACCTGTCAAATGTTCAAACGCCGGATTGATAACCTGATACATCAGTCCCGAAGTTACAGTAATAACAGCAACGAACAGAAACAGCACCAGCATGGGCTTTTTAATATCACCGGGAGATTTTTGATCTGCTGTCGGTGCTGCTGTTGTGATTGTAACATCACCAACAGGGAGCATTGTGGTAAATACCCCGCCGAAGATCAGGCATAGCATAGAAAGAAGCAATCCAATAACGTGTGATAGGTTGACGGCAATCACGTTAATTGCAATCATAATGATGTTGGAGAGAATCAGTACATCAGCACAAGATTTTATCCGTTCGTCCTTGGGGGTGAACTTTTTGAGGAAAAATCCCCACGCTGCCACAGCACAACCACCGGCATAGCCTGCCACCACTAGACCCACAAGCCAAAGGGCAGAGGGTGCGAAGAAAAACGGCACTGTCGCAATTAGGCAGATTACCATTCCGATTACCATGGTTAATTTTGCTTTGTTCGGCGTTTTGATAAAAAAACCGCAGGAAAATAGTCCAACAAAATGAGCAACAATGGCTGCAAGTATGAATGTACTTGTCTGTGCACCAAAGGCATCTATCGTACTGTAAAGTACCTGTCCCTCAAACACGAAAGAGAGAAGGTAAGCAAAGAGGAATGAAAACGCAGCCACGGACATCACTCTATGATTTCTAATATTTTTCACTTTGACACCCCCTGTTCCTCGGAGGCTCCACCGCTCCTGACCCATTCGTCGATCTCGGCAGTTTTGAAGCGCCACAGCTTGCCAACCTTTGATGCTGGCATATCACGCTGCTCGATCCAGCGCATAATTGTGTGTCGTTTTACACCGAGGTAATCGCATACCTCTTGCAAGGAAACCCATCTATCTTGATTTATTTCTTCTGACATAATCACACCTCACTCTTTTTCTTGATTATATCATACTTTTACCTCCAAACAATATTTTAATGTCGTTTTAAGTATTATTGTGTTCTATTATATACTCTTTCCCTGTGATAAGTATTCTTAAATTGATACCTTCTGGGCGGTTCATTATGACTGCACCCTCCGTCCACGGATAAGCAAAAGTATCCCCTTGGCGGAAAGGACATATTTTTACAGACTTGTCACTTGATAAAATATCGGTTGGAGGTGTGGCTGCCGTTCTCACGGTATCTGCTTTCCTTAGTCAAAGAGCCACAGCGAATTAAATCCGCTATGGCTCTTTTCACTGTGCTGACTGACAGAGAGGTATCCTTTGCTATGGTTTTGACGGCTGGCCAACACTCGCCGTCTGCATTGCTGCGGTCTTTGAGGTACATATAGACAGTCTTTGCCCTTGGTGGCAAATCCTGCTGATATAGATTTCCAAATAAGCTCATGTTTCATCATCTCCTATGGGCGTAACTTTGTTTTAGTCTGCTGTTCTGTTATCTCCTGTGACGAAATCGGAGCATGATTCATACCACCGTAGGACTCTCGTTCCTCTCGGGGCGGTGTCTTGTCAGCAGATTTCTTGTTGCCATATTCATTTAGAATATTTTCCGCCAGTTCTTCCTTATCGGCATAATGCACCTTGCGATTGGCTCGCTGCTCTATTTCGTAGGTCTTATCAAAGGGGATACCCCAATCAAGAAACAGCTTCAGCTTTGTATGCATTGGATGGGTACCTGTTTTCATTACAACAAAGCTGCCTTTTTTCAATGACTTTAACTCATCTGCCGTAAGCAGTGGTCGTTCCATCATCTGTAGGGACTGTGATGGGTCGTTTTTGCCACGGCTGATGCTGCCACTCATAACAGTGCGTGTGCCAAGTGCTTTTGACAGGGTTTCAGCGGTTTCGGAATTTGGAGCAAAGCCACCGAAGATGGTCAGCTGGCAGTTATCGGTTATGATTTCACTGCCCTCCTTGCCATAATTTTTATCAAGCTGTGCAAAGGACTGGATAATCGGCACAACGGATATTCTTCGAGAACGACCTGCGGAGAGCATCATTTCAAAGCTGTCGATTTTCGGAATGGTGCCAATCTCGTCAGCGTAGATGACCACTCGGTTAGGAAGCTTGCCGCCGTTTTCATCAGCTACAGAAAGCATTTCACGATAAAACTGTTGGAGGAATAACGATACCATAAAATATTTGGTGTTGTCCTCCTCCGGGAGTATAAGAAAGATTGCGGACTTCTCGGTGCAGAATTTTTCCGCATCAATGGCGGTATGAAAACACAAAATCTGCTCCATTTCCGTATCAAGGAAAGCATTCAGTCTTGACAGCACTGTGGAAAGAACCGATGCCATTGCCGCTTCCGAGGAATTTAGTGCTGCACCGGCGAACCACTTTGCCTTATGGGTAGAGGGCAACAGCTCCATCAACTCTTGAAATTGACTCTTTCCTTTAGCCTTACCCGGTCCTGTCAAATCCTGCACCATCTTGAATACAGAAACAATATGCCGTCTGTCCACCAGTTGTCCGTCAATTTTGGTGGTTGGCAAAAACTCTGCAAGGAGCAATATCACAGCAGAGAGCAGGCCCTCGGCAGAGTCATAGAAAAAAGCATTTTGACCCATTGAGGAATTATCACCATCGGTTGCAATAATGGTCTTGGCAATAATTTTGGCGTACTTTTCAGCCTTTGCTTTCGCCATCAGATTTTCTTTGTCTACACGATAGATGTCCATATATTTATTGACGAGATGCAGAAGGTTGTTGCCATCACTCTTGGTTGGATTACGCAAATCAATGACGGCGATATTGTAGCCGTAGTTGTCCTTTGCGATTGCACCGTAATTTCGGGCGAGATCGCCCTTGGTATCGGTTGTGATGAAGCTCATACCACTGGCACAGGCGTATTCTAGATTTGGGTAAAGGAAGAATGCTGTTTTGCCCACACCTGCTGCACCAATCATCAGGCAGTGGACATCGCCTGTATCAACTAAGCCAATAACTTGATTTGCTCCTTTTGCCTTATGCAGCAGGCTTTCTGATACAGAGCCTACCACCAATCCCTGCTCGGTGGGCAGGTTCTCGCCCTTGCGCCAATGGGCAACATCGTAAGGCACTTGATTATAAACCTTCTTGATTTCTTTTTTGGTGAGAAACCTTGCCACGCCATGCTGACCGTCACCCACAGTTTTGGACTTGATACCGTTGAGAGTGTAAAAGTGGGCAAGCATGGAAAGCCCGCCGATGACGAGAAACATCATCAGTCCCACACCCAACAGTGTTACAATGGGTGCATTAAACAATGATTTTAATTCATTTAAATATGTCATAAGACTTATCCTTTCTTTTCTGGATTTTGAATATACCCAAGAACATTTCTGCCCTTGGGTATATTTTGCTATGCCATTTTCATTTCACAGCACAGTACTTGCTCCTTGCTTTTTTCTACCAAATCCTCATTGAAATCCTTTAGTGTAGGCACAAGTCTTGTGACTGTTATACCTCTTTCAGATAGTAGCTTTTGAAATTTATCACAAGCCTTTTGTCCGGCATCATCATTGTCGAGGCAGAGGACAACGGTTTTTAGATTCTCATTCAAATCAAGCTGTTTCATCATCGCCTGCTCCGACAGACCGCATAGTGCCACATAGCTGTGTTGCTGCCAATCGCTGTTTTTATAAATGCTGATAAAAGACATCAGATCAATGGGTGCCTCAAAAACATAGATCCTATCACTGACACTGCCACGGTGAAAACTGTAGCAGGGGTTACTGCCCTCAATATTACCCTTGTAGCTTTTTCCCTCGGAATAAATTCCACGCTTGTGGGCGTGCTTGGCTATGCCGTTTTCATCATATCCAACAAAAATTGCATTGTGATATTCCTGCTTGCCGTCCTGAGATTTTTCCAAACTTTCATAGATGAGCTTTTCCTTTGCAAAAAAACGAAGCACCTCGCTGTCTAAGCTGCGGTGCTTCAATAAGTAGGCAAATGTTCGGCGCATATCCTGATTCTGCGGTGGCAACTCAAAGGGCTTTTGCACAATTTCTTTTGGCTCGGCCTTGTGATATGCTACACCGTAGCTGCCGCCCAAAAGCATAGTCACCGCATCGGGAAATGCCAGACCATAGAATTTTTTTACAAAATCAATGGCATAACCACCCTGGTCGGTGGCATGGTCGTACCACTCGTTGCCTCGGATGGTGATACTGCGATCTGAGGCAAGCCGTTTTTCTCTGCCGGAGGGAAGCAGATTTTCACCCTGCTGCAATAGGAAATGTACGAGGTCAACCTCATTTGCCTGTCTTTTTTCTTCCTCTGTAAAATGAATGTACTTTGCCATAGGTGCCTCCTTAACTGTTTTTGCCTACTTTACGATGAAAGGCTACCCGTTTGATTGGGTAGCCTTTGGCGTTCTGCGGAATATTTAATTTGCCGACACAAGATTTCTTGTGGGTGTTATTTTGCTTTTTCTTCATAGGGAGTAGCTCCTTTTCTAATAATTCATCTTCTGTTCAAGGTCATCTCGTTTGTGACCCTGTGCCATTTTCTTTTCGCGCAGTTTTTTCATTCGCTTGCTGTCAATCTGTAAGCCTGTCATGGATTTTTGCGGTGGATGGTTATTTTCAAAAATTCGGCTCATGTGGTGCATCAGCCTTGATACCGCAAAGGAAACAGATGGTTCTTTCCATTTGTCCATATTGTCGAGGAAAAACTGTGCGTATTCGTTGCCTTGTGCTGCCGACAGCATAAACCACCTGATGGCGATTTCTTTATCCCTTGGCACTGCGTTTCCTATGAGGTATAGCTTGCCGAGAATGTATTGGGAATACTGATTGTCTTGCTCTGCGGATAATGTAAAATAGGCAACTGCTTTTTCGGCGTTCTTGGGTAGCTGCTCACCTGCAAGATATAACTTGCCGAGCTGGTACTGAGCAAATTGATTATTCCTTTCTGAAGCTTTGGTAAGCCAAGCCACTGCTCTGCGAATATCCATACAGCTTTCCTCTGTAAGATAAATTTTGCCGAGGGAGTAAGCCGCCCATTCGTTATCCTGCTCTGCCGATAGCGTGAACAGCTCCACTGCCTGTGAAATGTCCTGCCCGATATATTTCCCCTCGTAATACAGCTTTGCCAACGCATACTCTGCAAAGGGATTTCCGCTGTCGGAGGCTGTCTGCAAATATTTTACGGCTTGTTTTACTTCTTCTGCAGCAGGAGCTTCCTCGGACAGTATGATTTTTGCCAAGGCGTAGCAGGCAAAGGTGTTGCCCAGCTTTGCCGATTTCTGAAAGTATTCTTTTGCTTTGGGAATATCCTGCTTGGTGCCGATGCCATTTTTCAGCATCCAGCCAAGACGGTATTGGATTTTATCATCGTGACTTTGCTTTTCCAAACCTACAAAACCGATATAGGCTTTTTCAAAATATAGGGTGCTTTGCTCCACATCTTTCTCTGTACCAACGCCATCACGGAACATTTTTGCCACTTCAAAATCAGCATAAGGGAAGCCTTGTTTTGCACTTCGCAGATATAACTCAAAGGCTTTTTCATCACTCTGTTCCACGCCTTGCCCACGCAGATATTGACCGCCGAGGGAGTATTCCGCAAACTTATATTTCTGACTTGCCGATTTTGCAAACCACTCGGCGGACACTTCATAGTCTCGGCCCAGGCCGCCCTCTCTTGCTCCTTCGGAGCAATTCACCTTGTGCTCTGTACCCAAACCCCCGGCGTACATTTTACCGATGCGATATTCAAGGTACTTCCAAGGTTTTCGATGTTCAAGGAGTTCAAAACCATCAAGAGCTTTTGCATAATATTGCTGTGCTTTCTTGGTATCAATTTCTACACCAAGACCGTCTGCATACATTCGCCCCAAATCAAAAACAGCAAGCACATTCCCATTTTGGGATTCAGCTTGCAGTAGTGCGAATGCTTTCTCAAAGTCAGGTGCGATATTACCTGTGCCAAACAGAAACTCACGAGCCTGTTTGTATTCATCTGTCCATTTTACATAGGGTGCAGCGGTTGCATCACTTTCATCATCTTCAACAGGCTCAGCCGACTCACCAATATCATCAAATATATTTTCTTCCTGTAATAAATCAGGCGGTTCAGATTGCTCTGCACCATCAAGCTCCATCAAGCTGATTTGGCCGTTGGCAAGCCTATCCGCCTCATGGATAATATGATTTTTGATGGACTTAAACTCTTTCTGCTGGGACAGTGGGAGCATGGGTTCTGCCGTATCCTTGTAGCTTGCGGTAACTTCATTTCGCATTTCCTGCCACAGCCTATAGGCATTTGCAATAGGCGGCTCCTGTGCCAGCTCATCAGTAATGTTATCCACCAGCAGCTTAATCCGTGGCGGCAGATACCCATATACTCTTTTGCCCTTGGTGCATTTAAGATTTTCCGCAAGCTCCAAAAGAAGCGTTTCCATTTTGGTGCTGTGAATATTTCCTGCGGATATTTCTGCAAGAAGTTTTTCTACTGCCTTTTTACTTTCTGCCTTTAGTGCATCACGCCGCTGGGTTTGCAGAGCATAGATTTCTTTCATCTCCTGCCGAAAGATTCCCGACACCAATCCTGACTTGATTTTGGCAATTCCTTTTTTATCAAGAAAACCATGCCGTGGGTTTTGGGAATAGCAAATCATGTGGATATGAGGATGATGACTTTCATTGTGAAAGGCTGCATACCAACAGAAATCTTCTAAGGGTATTTTCATGCTTTCGGCAATGGTAGGTACATAGGAGGAAAGATAATCTTTCCAACGCTGGGCATTACCAAAGCCTGTGCTGAGTGCATCCTCTCGTCTTAGAGAGATGATGGGTGTCCACACATTACCAGAATGCTCCGCCATCTCTTTTGCTACCTTGGATAATACAATCGGCTCATCACCGCCGTTAAATAATCCGTGGGCAGACAGCTTTTCCACCCTGGGGCGGTTTGCAATGTAGTCCACATAGTTTTCCTTTTTTGCTACCACATCAAGGTTATGTTCCAAGGCGATAGAGATAAACTCCGTTGCGTTTTCCAAGGTTTTATTTCGCAGATAGTCCTCATACTCAAATAAATTTTTGCTGTCGGGGAACTCCGTTAGCAACTGCGAGATGAATTGATCCTGCTTTTTGGTGGCTGGCAAATTTTTATTGCGGATGCTGATTTTCTGCACACCGTTTCTTGTTGCCATATAACTGACGAGATTTTCCTTGTGTGCTGCATTGCCGCTTTTGAGATATGGACACTTGAATATCACTCTCGGCATCAGTCAATTAACCCCTGCTGATATTTAACAGCATCCTCCATATTGATTCTGCCCTTGTTGCGTTTGACCTCCTGCACACATCTGCCACGGAGTGTACGCAAATCCTCATCGCTGATTTCAAGACCCACAGCGAGAATGTTCATCATCATACTCATCTCTACCGATAGGCGAAAGAGATTTGCCGACTGCCGATTTTCTGTTTCCTTTAGCGTGCCGCTGATGGACTCCAACAAAATTTTGGACAGATAGGTTGTGGAGCTTTGACTGCCAAGATAGCCGATGTAAAAATCCACCGCTTTTTCAACGAACTCCGTATGGTTCTTCATGCCATTGGCTGCCATCAGACCGTTCATGTTATCAATCATTTCGGGGTAGAGCCATGCAGTCACACGCTCCTTGTTTTCTTTGTTTTGCTTCATACATACCTCCGTTTTGTTTCATATCACCTTAGATAGCACCTTGCAAATGTGGGAATAGCGGTGGTTTTGTCACCCTACAGCACCTCGCACCACCAAAATGGCTATTTACAGCACCTTTCTGCAAGGACTATGCATTTCTTAAAATGTGGCTTTCTCTCTAAGAGAAAGGCGGTCGGCATTGCCGTCCGCCGTGACCGCAAGGGGCTGTTTACAGCACCTTGCTTTATCCTGCACAGAAATCGAACGGTGGGTTCACCCCTCATTCGTGGTATGAAGCCGCTCTTTTCTTCTTGTGTTTCATCATCTTTTTGGTGTTTGGCAAAGCTCCCTCAAATTGCCCTCAAATCTGCCAATGGGTGTTACTATCCTACCTGTGGCGGTAAAAGCTCACACAGGGGCAAACAGGGGGCAACACGAGGGAGTGTGCGGTTTTGTTAGATGGTGCTTTCACGGCTTGGCTGGTCAGCTGCTCTCGGTTTATTGGGCTTTACCTTGGATTTGCTATCCTCAGCGGCTTCATCAATGTACTCACGGACGGGTGCCGGCACATATTTTTCATAGAGTTTTTGCAGAGCATCGGTAAGTTCCTGTTCCAAGGACGCGTCCTTTTTCTCCATATACTTTCTTGTGGCACGGAGTTTTTCAGATTCCATTTGTACTGAAATATTTTCTTTTTTCATCTTATCTCCCTCCAAAACAATCAAAGCCGATGAACGTCATACGAGGTTCAAGCTCCGGTTCTTCACCTGTAAACTGCTGTGTAGGCGTAAATCGCAACGAGTATTTTTCGATTTGCTCATCGGTAAGCGAGGCGAAATTTTCACCGTCATCGCCACAAATAAAAAATGGACCGCAGATAATATCCGCACCCATTCTGCGATTCGGTTTCATACCGTTGATTTTACCTTCCTCATTGACCACTGCAATGCAGCCGTCATCAAGATAAACACATTCAATCAATCCATCGACTTCTGCCTGTAAAGCATTCAGGTCATTGGCGATTTCTTTTACCACTGGAGGCTCACCGATCTCAACCTTTACAACTTTAATCATATTTTCTTTCATACAATTCTTCCTTTCCTTACGGCAAATAGCTTCGTGGATTTTGCTTCTCACCGTTAATTCTAATTTCAAAATGCAGATGATTGCCTGTACTTCTGCCGGTTGTTCCCACCTCTGCAATGGTATCGCCTGCCTTAATCTGCTGTCCCTCATGCACCAAAAATTTAGAGCAGTGGGCATATAAAGTGACAAATCCACCGCCATGATCCACCATCACATGGTAGCCATAGCCTGTGGTAGAATAGCGCACCACATAGACCGTTCCATCAAGTGCGGAGCGAATCGATGTGCCTTTGGGTGCGCCCATATCCAGTCCACTATGACCTTTTGTCTGCCCTGTGAAGGGGTCTTTGCGGTAGCCGAACTCCGAGGTGACCATGCTGCGCCAACTCTCACCTAAAGGTGAGCAGAAACCGTCCGCCCCAATAAACGGTGCGTCCGTCAGAGGAAGACCGTCTGACCACTCATCAAATTCTGAGCCATAGGTGGGTGCAGGCTTGCCATAAAGCACTCGGTAATAAATCTCCGTAGCATTGACTTGGTTTTCATGGGTAACGGCAATGCCCATGGTCTTTGAAATATTCGCATATACCACAGGCAGTTCCTTGATGGGAACTGCCACGATATAGGTTTCTTCCTCGGTGGTTTCATTGCCATCTGCATCGGTGGTGGTGACGGTTCGGGTGCGTTCCTCATAGGTGACAAAGCAGTCTACAAACCGCCGATGCTCCACCCTTGATGGACTATCAGCGCCGAAAAACAGAGCATAAAAAATAGCCTTAACTCTTACCGAGTCGAGGCTATCTCCATCTTCCATTTCACTATTTACTTGAGCAATCGTGCCATCTAAGAGGGTAAAGCTGCCACGCATATCCTCAATGTATCCCCGATAGTTCTCGGGGACATTACCCGAGATCACACCGCCCTCGAAGCACAAACCAACGGCTGTGTTATTGTGATCTGCTGTTCCTGAGAGCAGTCCACAGATTAAAACAACAATTAAAATCACAGGGGACAGGATAAGACCGATTGTCCAAGCAATGCCTTTGCGAAGCCGTTCATCGCTCAGAGCAGTGGCCGCCGCCTTTGCGACAAGCAATGTCGTTGATACTGGTTCTGCCAAAAATAATCACCTCCACCTATAATTTCATATCCATCTCAGGCTCTTGTTCTTCAGCATACAGATATTTCTTCCTCAGATAATCTGCCTGTTCTGCCGTAAGACAGCCATTCCACAAATCTGAATTGATTGAGCCATATACCTCTCCCCACAAGCAATCCAAGTAAGAAACATTGTCTTTTTCTCCCTGTACATAGTCATCAATCGCTTTCTGCAGATGAGAATTTAATGATTTTTCAAAGTCTTTTTCCATAAGATCACCACCATTTCATTTCGCCAAAGCCAAACAAGTTTTGTTGCTCCTGTTCCGGTTCTTCCGCCATACGCTGTGCAGTTTCCGAGATGGCATTTTCTAATACGGAGGGGTCAAAGCCAGCGGTTTCATACCCCTCGGCTATGGTATCCACATACCGATGGGAGGGCATTCCCAGCCGATGTCCCTCGGTCATCACATACACAAAGGCATCCACCGACTGACCGTCTACATTTACAGTCATATTTTCTTTCTCATAAAAAGTGGGGTAGCCTTCGTATCTGTCCAGTGCCAGCTCATCTTTTTTGCCGACTGTCCATAAAAGAACAGGCACATTTTTGCCCTCGCAAGGTTCAACGGTGGCATAAGAGCCTGTCTTTGAACCACGAAACAACAGCTCATAATCTTTAAGCTCCGACTTGCCAAGCACCTTTGCCGCGGGGCATCGCTGTGCCATCTGCGGTAGATTTAAGTTGCTGCCATAGGCGATATAGATTTTTTCTTTATTCACCAAAAGTACCTCCTACATATTCATAGACATAGAAAAAGCAGGAGCATCGTCCTCTGACTGCTCCTGCTGTGGTTCTATCTCATTTTCAGGTTGTTGTGTCTGTTGTATTTCTTCCTCCTGCTTTTTTCTAAGGCGTTCTCTCTGAGCGACAGACTGTGCAGGGTCTTTCCATGCGATATTACCCTCCAAGTGATTTAGCAGATGGGTTCGTGCTGTTTTAAATTCATCGCCAATTAAACCGAGACGTAGCAACCAAACACGGAAGGTATACTTCTCATTTTCCGACACGGTTTTGGTCGGGCTGGCATACTTTTGGTTGTATGCCTGTGCGGTAATTGCCATGCAAAACTGAATATATGCCTTGATTTTCCCTGCGTGAATGGCACCCTTACTGCCCGAATCACCCGAATTAAAGGCTCGAAACTCTATGGTGCCTTTCTGAAATACACTATGCAAGTTGAGACAGTGGTATCGGCTATCGTGATAATGCTGATAGCTGCCGTCCTCTCCGTTATACCAAATACTTTTGAGATGGTCACGGGTAGTTGGTTTTTCACGGTTCAGCCGTTCTAAAAAGTTGGTGTCAATTTTTCGGCAGTATCGCTGTTCTCTGCGGGATTCCACCTGTAAAGCCTTATAAATCATATCCTCTTTCGCTGCCACGATATTGACAAGATTGCGGAGCTGCTTGGCTTCAAATGGAGCAGCATTGATGTGAATATGAATACCCACACTTGCATTGGCAAAGGCTCCTGCACCTCGCAAAGCTCGCACAATTTCCTGAACTGTTTCAATATCGTTATAGGTACAAATGGGACTGACAAGCTCAACGTTGTATTCTCGGCCTGCAGCAACCTTGCGGTTATCGATTTTCCTTTGGCACATAATACTGGCATCGCTCATGATTTTCCACTTGCGGCTTTGGCTGTCTAAAATATGATAGGCATCGTAACCACCACCGTCATAGTGAGAGCAAGTACCAAAATATTCAGCTACTACTTTGGCGGCTCGACTGCGGGTGATGCCTGTCATTTCAATTTCGATACCGAAGTTCTGTTCTCTTAAATCCAAATTTCATCACCACCTCACCATCTGTTTTCACTGTCAATCACGGCAATTGCAGAAGACAGGCATTGTTCTTTCGCCGCTAAAGCAAGAAGCTGTGTTAGATGATCCTTACGCCAATTATCAATGAGCTGACCACAGCATTTGTCCTGCAGGTCATTGATGGCGGCAATGAGGTTTGTCAGCACAAGCTCCTTGTCAGAACAGCTTTGCATATCTTGGAGATAGCCACGCAAGAGTTGTTCTAAGAGGTTGATTTCCTGTTCGCCATAATGCTGGTACACAGCATAGGGGTTGGGGTATTCCTTGCCGTCCATACATGCTCGGAGATTTTGCAAAATGGTCGGGCGAAGCTCTTTGGGTGCCTTGATATACTGCTCCATAAAACACAATAGGTCATTCTCACGATTCGGCGTGTACTGTAGGCACACACGCAAATCTTCAAGAATAACCCCCAATAGCTGCTCATATTCAGTTTTCAGCTTCATCATCGACCACCCGCCTTTCCGAATAATTTTTCCTTGTATGCAGGCGCATAAACAGCGAGATTATATCGCTCGTTGCCGCATTTATAGAGGCACACACCACGCTGCGGGAAACGAATGAGCTTGTATTCACTTTCTTCAAGCTGTAAGGTATCCATATAGAACTTGGCATCAACAGCTCCTGCATTGAACAAGAATTGATGTGTGGGGATAGAGAACAACGGCTTTGTCATCTCACGAATTCCCTCAATATTAAAGTCCTCCAAATTCTGACTACTTAGAATTACGGAGGACTCTTTTTTTCGTACTCGCTTCATAAAGTTGCGGATATATTCAATTGCGGTAAGGTTGGTGAGGAATAAATACAGCTCGTCAATGGCTGCGGCGGTGTTTCCCTCAGTGAGAAGCTTGTCGCTCATAAAGGACAGCACGTTAAACAACAGCGCATTCTTTACGTTCTTTGATGCTTGCAGAAGTCCTTTGACACCAAAGACAATGAAGCGATCAGAGGTGATATTGGTGTGTCCGTTAAAGAATTTACTTTCTGCACCCTTGCACATAGAATGCAGTCCTAAGAGGATTTCTTGCAACAGCTCGGCGGTATACAGCTGATGCTTTGCTGTATCGTAGCCTTTATATTCGTCCTCAATGAGCGTGTAAAGGTCTGATAGGATTGGGTAAGCTTTTGGTTCAAGGCTTGTGAAATCGGTGTTATCGCTGATGCTCCACTTGGTATATAGCTTGGAGAGCATGATTTCAATGACATCAATATGCTTGTCGGTGAAGTCCTTGTAGCAACGGAAGAAGTCTTTTAGGAAAGAAATGTGCTGACTTAATTTTGTTGCCTGCCTAAAGGTCATTGGAGCATCCTTGTCATGCACTGAACTGCCGTCATCCCAAGATTTAGGTTCAAGAGGGTTAATCATATATTGACCACTCATTAAGTCAATGAAGCAACCGCCCAAATTTTCGGCAAGCTCTGCGAACTCATGCTCTGGATCAAGGCAGATTACATTCTTACCACTTTCTAAGATATTGCACAAAATCAGTTTTAAGAGATAGCTTTTGCCTTGCCCGGAGTTACCCAAAATCAAGATACAGGGGTTGGTTTTGTCATCCTCTCGCTTATCGAAATCCACAAGGATATTCGAGCCAAACTTATCTCGCCCAAGATAAAAATCGTGGCTGTCGGTCTTGCCCGAATAGTTGAAGGGATACAGGTTGGCAACAGAGCTTGCGGGCAACACTCTCTCATACTGGTTTCCAAACACATTTCGCCCCGATGGACCGACACACAAAAAGCCTTGCTGCTGACGGAGCAAGAGCCTATCTACATTGAGTTTACTTCGTACAAGCTCGGTCAGCACATCGGTCTGCAACAGCTTTAGACTGTCATAGTCATTGGCGGTCAGCTCAATGTAAACTGCACAGTGGAGGAGAGGTTCTCGGTTGCGGTGCATGGTGGATACCAATGTCACCACGTCCTGCAAGTTGCTTTCGGCGGTAACCGTCTGCTGTAAATCGTTGGTGTTGCTGCTTTTCATACGGTTTTTATTAGTGGCATTGTGGATGATTCTTTTTTCTTCTGTCGGTGTTACTTGCCTTGTGTAAATTCGCAGGGTCACGCCATCTTTCTCACCAAGGTGACGAAGAATTGCCTGTTCAGATGTAGCTGTGGGATACTCTCGCAGTGCATAAACACAGCGGAAGGTGTTTCCACAGATGTAATGGTCGGTGTTAAACTTCACCACAGCAGGGGCAATCATATCCAAATAGGTTTTGATTTTGGTGTCGGTGGTGGTTTCTGTTGTCTGCTTTTTCACTGGTTTCATCATTCCTTTCTCTGTTTTAAAATGAAAAAAGCAACCTCACGAATGAAGTTGCTTTAGGGTATTGCGGGATGGCATATTAATGCGTGTTCTAATTGTTGCTATAACGATCCGTCTTTCCGTCAGTTCTTTTTGAAATCAATGTTACTCGTGGAGTAATGCATGCTCTGATTTTAAATTCTTTTCCGCATTCAGGGCAGTAGTATTCTTCTGATTCGTTATGACCGTCCTGTAACTGACTCTCCATACGAAATACACATCCACAATAATCACAGGATTCGTGAACATCCTTATCTTTGTAAGGATGAGTAGCTGTCCAATTTGACATATATATTCTCCTTTCACAATTATATTTTAATAAGTCTAAAAAGAAATTTGTTATTTCTATTATATAACTTTGAAAGGATATTTTCAACCACACAATTACCTCTCACCAAGCACTACCCATCTTTCTCCGTCAAAATCCTCATACCTATCGCTTGTCACATTCTGCTCAAAGTAGACCGCAAGGATTCTTTTTATGTCAGCATTGTCGGCTCGTCTTGTGGTGAAGCCTTGGTCTTTCAAGCTTTTTTCAATGCGTGAGAGATAAGGGAATACATCACTATCTTTTTCATTTCTAAGACGAATGATGATTAAAAACTCTCTTGCCGTTGCCATCTGCACCTGCATTCTGTCAAGGTTTTGGCTGTCATTTTGGAGCAGTTTTCGGATAACGGGATTGGGTTCTTCCTCCATACGCTCCTGCAAAAATGCCTTGTTGTCATCAAAGTTTTCTTTGGAATTAAGGCAGAGCATCTCAATTTCTGCAATGCCTTTCAGCACTGTCATCAGAGCATAAATTCTGCTGCTGACACTACTCTCGGATAATACCGAGATATTGGTGGGGTGAATGATAAAATACACAAGCTCACCATGTGGAGTTTTAAGGCTGTAATCGGTGATACTCTCAATGTTCATAATGCTCTGGGTAGATACAGAGCCTTTCTCTTTTTTACTCATCGACTGACCTCCAATCATAGGTTTGTGGCTTTATAAAAAAGAAAGCCACAGCATATTTGATAAAATCAAGGATGCTTACATCCTCAAAGCGAATTGACAAAAAGGCATAGACAGCGGTGATTACCACCGGCAGGAGCAAGCCTGTCTGAGAAAGTGCAAAGACAGAAACAAGCAAACCGATAGCGATAATTCCAATATCACGCAGCTCCCACAACCACAAAGTTGCCTTTGCTTTCAGATTATCGGGGTATAGATATTCCATTGGATTCCTCCTTTTGTTGTTGTAAAAAATAAGCAATCCCACGCATGACAAAGTCAACGCACGGAATTGCTACACTGTTGCCAAGAGCCTTGTATCGTGGACTGTCGGCAGCTTTTTCAATATTCGTCCACCCATAGGGAAAGCCTTGGAGTCTTTCACACTCCAAGGGTGTCAGCCTACGGACGAGATTTCTCTTGACGGCAAGGTTTTCACTGCCACCTCCGTTGGTTCCTCCACTTGCTCTTAGGGTACTGATACCCTCGGCAAAATCTGAATAACCAGTTCCACCAAACACAGCAGAACCGTCATCAATAATGCATTTGCCTTGCTCTACATATTGATTGCCGATGCCTTTTTCATCACCACTGCACAATGCACCGACTACATCTTGATAGGTTTTATCCACGATGCACTTATCCTGATTCACATAGATAGTGTTGACACCCTTATAATCTCGGTGGCACAAAACTCCCACCACCTCTTGGTAGGATTCCGGCTTGTAGATTGCATGGATATCAGAGGTGGTTAGTGTGTAGCTGACGCCCTTTTGCACACCCTGTCCGTTGCCACCGTTTTGTGGCTGGCGGTCTATGGTATTGGCGGCTATGCAGTAGCTTTCTTGGGGTTGCAGAATGGCAACGCCACCTTGATTTTTGCTTGGATCGGGGTTTGAGGTGTCGAGGGTTCTTGACTTATCTGTTTCTCTGCATCCCGATATGGGATTGCTTGATTTCATGGAATTGCTGTCCTTGCTGTCAAGGCTAAAGGCAAGTGGCTGTGTCAATAGCGGGATATTATTACCGCCTGTACCATAAACAGATGCCACTGTTGGTGCAATCTTTAACGGTCCATTGTAGCGGCAGTCCTTACCGTGATTGTCGAACAAAACAGGCTGATTGTTTCCCGACATTCCTGCACTGGCCGTAATGGTTGGGCATACACCCTCGGCAATTTCTGCACCGCCTTGCTGTGTTGCCATTACAATTGGCAGGTTTCCACCCATTCCTGCACGGAGGGTAGCAGTAATATCTTCGGTAATATCCATGCGTTCTCCGCCCTGGTCATTGAGACAAATGGCTGGTTCTATGACACCGTTTCTGCCGGTGCTGTTCCCACAGTTGGTGCCAAGAGTAGCGGCTACTTGTCCTGACACATCTCCTGCGTATCCGTCAAAGCCTATTTTTTCTTCCTGTTTTAATGGCTTTTTCACAAAGGTCTGCATCTGCATATTTTGTGTTGCCATCAATGCCCCCGACAAATTATCAAGGTCAATGCCCTCATTTCGCTGATTGATATGATAGGATTTTAACTCTGACATATCGGATACTGTTTCTTCTGTAGGTGTCAGTCCTGCCTGTATCTCAAGTGCTGTTTTGAGCTGCACAGGCAGTTCCTTATCCCTCGCTTTGGCTCTCCGCAAAATCCCCAAACAAGCAGTCTTGCTTAAATAATATTTGGGGAGCGGTGAGTCCTCCAAAATCTGCGACAAGGAAGATTCTACGACGTCGCTGGGCGACTCCCCAGTATTGAGCATCGATGACACGCCAAGCCAAGCTGAATTCATTTCCCAATATGGCAATCCCAGCAGATTGCCACTTCCCGGAGTCAGGTCGAGGAACATTACAGGTGCTGTCCTTAATGCGGATAATTTCTTCGATGACCGCCCTGAAATCTTCGCCCTCGGCACTGGAGAAAGCTCCGGGGACATTTTCCCACACCATGTATCTTGGTCGAATAAGGTGAGCTGGGATACCTCGTTTTCCATCTGCATTTCTCATCTCCTTTACCAGTCTTGTTTGCTCCATGAATAGCCCTGAACGCTCTCCCTCAAGTCCGGCTCGCTTGCCTGCAACAGATAAATCCTGACATGGCGAGCCACCGCAGATGATGTCCACAGGAGGGAGGGTTGCTCCGTTTAGCTTTGTGATATCCCCGACATGGAGCATATCGGGAAATCTTACCTTTGTTACTTCGATGGGAAAGCTTTCAATCTCACTTGCCCAAACAGGGGTAATTCCACTGTGAATGGCTGCCAAAGGAAAGCCACCGATTCCATCGAAGAGGCTCCCCATACTCATCATCAGAGTGTACCCATTTGCATTTGTGGAGCTTGATTTTTCACTTCGCCAACACGAAAACTTTGCTCATATTCCATTACTCTGCGGGTGGGAACAGACAGCCTTTGGGCTTCCTCAATTTCGGACATCATGCCAAGGGAGATATGATCCCCGAAACACCATAACGCATCACAGTTTTGAAGCATGGCAAGTCCCATGTCTAAACCGAGCTGTCTTTCCCGGGGGTTATGCTCGTCTAAAATATTGGGGTAAAGTAAATGGGGACAAAAAAAAGCGTGTCCTTGTTCCATAACGAACCGGCACGCATTCTTTGCAAACTCCGTATTTTTTTCGATATCCCCGGCATAAGGGGATGCAACATAAATTCGCTTCATAGGCAAATTCCTTTCTCTGTATTATTTTGGTGCTACTGCCTGCACCACGGTTCTTGTGGTATTCACTGCCGCTTGTGCAGTATAGACAGCACTCATCATATTGGCTCTGGTACTGGTATCCAGTCCAAAGGCACCGGCGATTCTTGGCACTTCACCTGCGGCAAGCATAAGACCGAGTCCAAGCAGACAGTGATCCTTTAACACCATCAGTCCTGCAGTGAGGATTGTTGCCTGTAAAAATGTCGTAAGGCACAACCCTACGATCTGCTTGCACCACTGAATAAAGCCGTCATAATATCCTCTCGGAACAGAGAACATATATAGGCTGCCTACAGCAATTTGGATAAGCAAGATACCTCCACGTTTTAGGTTTGCGAAGAACACTTTAATCACTGCATAGCCCATCATGATGATAATAAACAGCATCAGAATTGGGCTTGTTATGGCACTGAGCCCTCCGAAGATGCCAGTACCCATTGCACTTTCAATACCATCTATGGTAGACAGTCCTGATATAATTTCATTCGCCACCTCGCCAAAGCTCGTGCCATACCCTGTGATGCCTGCCGTTAAACTACTTTGCAGATTGACCGACAGTTCAAACAATCTGATAGGTACAACGGTAAAAAGTGATACCGCCATAAAACCTTTGAGGGCATTAATAAGGGATTCTTTGATGCTGCCTTTGCCATTTTGGTATTCGATTCCTGTTTCAAAGCAGGACACCACAAGACCGACGACATACAGCGCCCAAGCCAGATAAGAGAAAAACAATACAATGCTCTGCACCCAAGCCATTTCAAAAAGTTCAACACCCATGTTTCCCATTTGGGAAAAGAAGTTGCCAAGAAATCCAACCACCTGTCCATAAAGCCAGTCAATGATCTGATCCATGACATCGCCAAGGATAAAATCCCATATAAACAAAAACGACCACCTCCAATCTTAAAAGAATAAGGGCATACCGTTTTCACGATACACCCTTTGGTTTGGCATAAAAAATGACGAACAGCTAACCGATTATCGGTTTTAACTGCTCGTCATCCTTTTCGAATATTTCCAGTATCATTCTTGCTCCCATACGGAAGCCATAGGTAAAGCATTCTTCGCCATTCACCTCACTGATGTTGCTCCAAGTGGACATGATCTCATCAAGGGTTTTCTTGTCCGTATCAGAGAGCTTTTGGTCGAGTGAATCGGCTAAATCACTGAGTTTGATTTGCAATGCTCGGTATTTGCTGTCTTGCGGGATAGGTCTTGACTGTGGTGCAATTTTTCCGTTGTACAAATCACTAAGTATTTTTTCTTTCTGCATTTTTCTCACCTCACTTTCAAGTACAACACACTACCACAATATATAGTAAATATCTATATTCAATATCAACGAAAACTACTGTATGTTGTTTTACATTGACATTGTCATAGCAGGAGACTCTTGCAACTCCATACTCTGCTCCATAAAAAGGTCGGCATAATCGTTAATCTGATCAGCAAGCAGTTCCATATCTCTTGGTGTTGGCTTATACACATACCACTCAGCTTGATTACCATCTTTCCAAATATATGGGGTAATGCTATTTCGGAAGTTTGGATTGCTCACTTGTTTTTTGCCCCAAATATCTGCAAACTTGATGGTGTTCTTGTCAATGACACCATTGTTCTTGTCCACGGCACTGATGCTGATCCCCTCATAATGGTCTGCATATCCAAAGGTGGTGAAGAACAGCTTCAAGCGATTGTTTTCACCCAAGGGGATATACATGGCATTGCCGATGCATTTTCTACCCTCAAATTCTTCTGTACATTTCATAAGTTCATCTGTAAAAAAGCTCATAATAGTTACCTCCATAAAAAATGGAGAGGGCGACTATTGCACTCTCTCCGTTAGCTGTTATTCATTAATTTATTCTTGTGCTTCAATCTCATCCAATGCCTTGGTGATAAGCTGGGTGATGAATGCTTTTGGGGTAAGGTGTGGCATGGCATCCACGTGCTTTTTGATTCTTGCGAATAGTTCCTCGCTGATTTGTAGTGCCAGTGTTCTTGTCTGTGCCATACTTGGTTTCATCTCCTTCATTTCGTAGTATTCGGTAATAAGCTGTGTCACATATTGATTTAGAGTAAGTTCGCTTTGCTCCTTATTTGTGCATACCTTTTGGTGCAGTGCAATAGGGATTTGTGCGCATAGATTTTTTGTTTGTGCCATTTTCTGTTCCTCCTGTTCATCATGATTTTGCAAGCAAAGCATACCCTAAAGCACAAGGAATAGCTATACCCAATACCAACAAGAAAGGAAGTTAATTTGTAACATCGGTTGCTTTGACTACATACCCAAAATAGTCCAGAGTATCCTTGCAAAAGGACGGTGATATTTTCTATACTTTAAAAACAAACCCTGCTAATTTACTTTCAACAGGGTAGTCTCTTTAATAATGCAATTATTTCCTTGTGTTCAATGCTATCTATTCCACACACTCATCATGATGCTGATGTTCATGGCAAATGGAGCCAGTAGATTTAAGAGTTCCTTGCAGGTACGCTTCTACGGCAGTTTTCGCATCTCCTGAAGTTCCTACAACAACTTCAACGTTTCTTTCATTAAAAATCTCAACCGCACCTCCGCCCATGCCTCCGCTGATGATGACATTTACACCACGATCGGCAAGGAAATTGGGTAAAAAGCCAGGCTTGTGTCCGGGGTTGGCAATGGTTTCGCTTTTGACAATTTGACTTTTTTCGGCATCAAAAATCATAAACCCTTCGCAATGTCCAAAGTGCTCAGTCACCATTCCATTTTCACTTGCTACAGCAATTTTCATCATTTTAGTTTTCCTCCATTTTTTCTAATATTTTTGCAACCGGCTCAAGCCAATTGCCATCGAAAAGCTCTATCATACCTCTGTCACATGCAGCTGAAATTTTCGGGTCAATAGGTAGTTTAGCAAGAACCTTTAAATTATGCTTATCAGCAATTTCTTCAATGTGGCTTTCGCCAAATATCTGATAATTCTTGCCATTGTCAGGACATTTAAAATAGGACATGTTTTCCACCAGACCGATAATAGGGATATTCATCATCTCAGCCATCTTGACAGCCTTTGACACAATCATGGATACCAGCTCCTGCGGAGATGTCACAACGATAATTCCATCAACAGCAATGGATTGAAATACCGTAAGGGGAACATCACCAGTACCTGGAGGCATGTCGATGAACATAAAATCCACATCGTTCCAGATAACATCTGTCCAGAACTGCTTTACTGTACCAGCAATAATCGGCCCTCTCCAGACAACTGGATCAGTATCATTTTCTAATAATAAATTGACAGACATTATATCAATACCGGTCTTGGTTTTAACAGGAAATAGGCCAAGATCACTGCCTTTGGCTTTTTCTTTGATACCAAAGGCTTTAGGGATAGAAGGCCCAGTAATGTCTGCATCCAGAATAGCGGTATGATAACCCATTCTGTTCATAGTAACCGCAAGCATAGAGGTAACAAGCGACTTGCCAACACCACCTTTGCCGCTGACAACACCGATTACCTTTTTCACGCTGCTCATCTCATGCAGCTTCTCAGAGAAATCCGTTTTTTCTTCTTTTCTTTCTGCACAGTCCTCCGAGCAGCTGCTGCAGCTTTGATTGCAATTTTCGCTCATAATATTGCTCCTTTATTTTAGATTGTTATTTCACTACCTGCTGACAGATAATCAATTCTATCACCCATAGTAGCCTTCAGCCTTTTATAAGGCTCGATGCCCGTGCAATGACAGGTGTAGAACTTTGCTTTTGTGCCCATTAGGTATTTGCCAATTCTATCTATAGTGTCTGCGTCCTCATTTCCGCCAGAACGGCTGGAAAGATGAAATCCACCTATCACATAGTTAGGCATTCGTCCTTTAAACGAGTAAAAATGCTCGAGTATATTAACAATACCATTATGAGCGCACCCTGTTATTAACAGGGTCTTTCCGTCTTCCTCTATCACGAGATTCTGTTCATGGGCAAAGGTGTCGTCTACCGTTTGTCCTTTATACTCCGTGAGCAATCCATTATTCGATTTTGGGCGTGACTCTCTTTGAACAATATTTGAGAATACCTGGATTCCATCGGTGATAAAGAATCGGTCTGACGTGAGTACAATTTGTTTGTTTTCTTTCAGATTTTCATTAAGACCGATATAATCAAATTTATTATTTGGACGAATAGCATAGTATTTCTCAAATGCCAAGCGGTGTAGAAACACCTCAGCTTTCGAGTTTTCTGTCAAAAATGTATTCAGTCCACCACCATGGTCGTAATGTCCATGCGAAATTACCAGAAAATCAACATCAGCAATATTTACATCAAGCTTTTTAGCATTTTGAAGAAACAACTCACTTGAGCCCACATCAAACAAGATTTTGTGTTTCTTTGTTTCTATATAAAGGCTAAGGCCATGCTCATTGCAGAAGTCTTTTGATATTGATGTGTTTTCCACTAAAGTTTTAATAAGCATGCCTTTTAGCCACCACTTTTTTCAAAAAGTAGATTCATTGTCTTGCGATAAACCTCTTTAACCGCCGTCCCCGATGTGCAGTCTATGTCTACTATGGTTTGGCTATTATTAATGGCTTTAACTGCGTTTGAGTCAAAGGGTATACTGCCGATATAAGGAAGACCTTGTTTATTACAAAACTCTTCAATCTTCTCTGTGTTTACAATATTGGCATCATATTTGTTTATACATACTGCTGTCTTGGTTCCGAATTTCGCCGCTGTTGTTATAATGCGCTCCATATCGCTGATACCTGATATGGAAGGTTCTGCGACTATTAAAACCATATCCACGCCACTAAGTGATGCAATGACAGGACAGCCTATTCCGGGAGATCCATCAATAATGGCCAGCCCAGTATCAACTGCTGCCGACTTCATTTGTTTTTTTACCTCAGTGACAAGCATTCCAGAGGTACCACTGCCCATTTTAAGCTGTGCCGTTGAAAACACTTTTTCCCTATCAGAATACAGCATCAGCTCTCCGGCCACTGCCGGTACCAAAGTTATCGCTTCCGCAGGACAAACATATGCGCAAACGCCGCAGCCTTCACATGCAAAAGGATCTACCTTATAGTGCGACTCTGCTTTGATCGCGTCAAATCGGCAGTTTTGCCTGCACTGATCGCATTGGGTACATAACTCTGAATTTATTTCTGCTTTTGGCAACCCGTAATAGTCTGTCTTTTTCGGTTCAACATTCCATCCGGTAATGAGGTGCAAGTTAGGTGCATCTACATCACAATCGGCATATGACTTGGCATCAGCAAGCTTTATAAACGCACTTGCTATGGTTGTCTTTCCGGTGCCGCCTTTTCCACTAAGGATTAGTAGTTGTTTCATGCTGCACCTCCTTTGTCACCGTATCAAGCAGGGTAGAAAACAGTTCGCGATATTTTTGATTTTTATTTATAGCGATCTCTGCATTCGAATTCAATGTTCCCAATTCGTTTTCAAATGGAATCCTACCTAAAATCTTAATATTCTTTTCTGAGCAGAACCTCTCCGCCGGGTTTTCTTCTTCCAAACATTTGTTAAGGACAACCCCGAAAGGCCTATTAAATAACTTGACCAGCTCATATACCATGTTGAGGTTGTGAACACCAAACAATGTGGGTTCAGCTACTAATACACAATAATCTGCATCTTTAATGCTTTCCATTACGATACAGGCGCTTCCGGGAGGGCAGTCAATAAAAGTCAGCTGATCTGCCTGAGAATTCTCTTCAGCAAGCAACTTTTGTATGATAGGAATGCCAGAAGCCTCACCGGTGTTCAATATTCCTGTCCATACCGTCATCTCACCGGAAATTCCTTTTTGAACTTTTCCGATTACTTTTTCTTTCTCTGATAGTGCCTTTTCAGGGCAAACCAAGATGCAGCCGCCGCAAGAGTGGCATACATCGTCAAAGACGATTAAATTATTTTTAATATAGGCAAGGGCATTGAATTTGCAGAAATCAACACATTTGCGGCAGCCATTACACAGTTCATGATTCACATTTGGAACTTTCACTGATATTTCTTCCTCTTGAACTCCTTTAGGCTTAAGAAACAAATGCCCATTTGGCTCTTCAACATCACAATCAATATATGTTGATGTTTTCGCTACTGCAGCTAAGTTCACCGATACCAGCGTTTTTCCTGTGCCGCCCTTGCCACTTAGGACAGCGATTTTCATATTAATTACCTCCGTGTCCATGAAATCCGGCATGAAAATCGCTTAGTAAATTAACTTGTTCGCTTGTATATGCGTCAATGTTTTCCTGTGCTGTTCCGAGTATTGATTTATATACCAATACCTCTGCATTGCGTAGAACTTTTTCAGCGTTTTCACCGCAACGTGGAGTCAGCAATGCTTTAACTCCATGATCTGCAATTACCTGTGCTGCTCTAATTCCGGCTCCACCCTGGCTGGCAACAGCGGTATTATCAAGGTAATAGCTTTCCTTTTTCACTGTGTCATAGAAAAGGAAATATGGGGCACGCCCAAAAGATATACATACATTAGATTTTAAACTTTTTTCATCTACTGGAATTGCTATTTTCATAAAAATTCTCCATTCTATTTTTGATTAGATAATTATTAATTGAATTACGTAGTGCGCTCACACCTAAATTTGAACAGTGGAGCTTTTTTTCAGGAAGACCGTCTAATGCCCTAACAATATCCTCTTCTGTGATGTTCAACGCTTCCTCTAAATGCTAATACCGATGTCATGCTGGACGTTGCAATTGAAGCACAACACCCAAATACAAGATAGCTGATTTTCTCTATGCGGCTATCTTTCACCTTTAAATAAAAGGTCAGATAATCCCCACAGGCAGGATCTCCGTAGCTTCCTTCGGCATCTGCATCGGGCATACTATGAACATTTTGGGGGCACATAAAATGTTCCATTACTTTTTCCGAATATATAATCAATCACCTTAATCCTCATCATCTGTAAAACATCGACCACGCCTATGCCTATGGCATCCGCGACCACAACCGTTACCCAATCCATCACAAAGCTGGTATTCACCACCCTCAATTGAGAGTACCTTTCCATTAACTAACGATTCAGCCACCTTTTTTCTGGCCTCAATATAAATACCTTGAACAGTACTGCGAGCCACATTCATTTGCTTGGCGCATTCTTCCTGTGTAAAGCCTTCCAGATCAATAAGCCTTATGGTTTCATACTCGTCAACGGTCATAATTACATAGTTTTCTACATCCGCAGGTGAATCAAGAGGCCCAAATCTATTGCTCTCGGGTAAACAGCAAACTTTTCTCCACTTCATAGGTCTTGCCATAACTTATCACCTCCATCCTAATCAGAAATAACCAGAGCGTCCTCCGGTTACCTCTGATTCCCGTTATAGGTTCTCTAATTGCTTATCAATAACTGTCAGTCGATATTGCAACATGGTTTTCTGTTCTTGGAGTAGCTCTTTTTGTGTTTTTGAGGAGGTCTGATTAACCGCAAAACCTCTACCGAAACCGCGTCTACAAGCAAGTCCAAGACCCAATCCCATTCCAAGACCAGCTCCATACTTTACTGCATTAGCACCTGTGCAAAGTCCTAAACCTCTTCCAGTCATTGATCCAGCACCCATCGGACCGGTTCCATCCCTTCTTGGCATGTTATTCACCTCCTTATAGTTTCTGACATATGCCATCTATTCTTATTATACATCGTTTGTGGCATATGTCAATAACTTTTTGAAATAATTAAAAAGCTGCCAATCTATAGTTTTGATTAATATTTTTGCGAGTTGGTGGCAAAAATACAAGCTAAATCCTTAGCTATTTTGAAGGTTCTAATAATAAAGATTATGCGTGGTGTCACTACACCAACAGTGTTGTAGCTCTTGAACTTTATAGACCCAATATAGTCCAGTCAATCCTCAAGTAAAGACGGTAAAAGCCGCCTGAAAATTTCAGACGGCTTTTGTCACTTTAATTTTGTTTTGAGTAGAACTTTTAATAGTTCTCTTTTCTAACTTCAAAATAGCTTTGTGCATATTTGCAGACAGGGCAAACCTCAGGTGCCTTTGTACCCATAACCAAGTGTCCGCAGATACGGCATTCCCACATGGTCTGCTCACCCTTTTCAAATACCTGCTGCATCTCCACATTTTTAAGCAGAGCACGGTAACGCTCCTCGTGGGCTTTCTCAATTGCGCCAACCTTGCGAAAACGCTCTGCTAAATCGTGGAAGCCTTCCGCATCGGCATCCTTTGCCATACGGTCGTACATATCTGTCCACTCATAGTTTTCGCCCTCGGCAGCAGCAAGAAGATTCTGTGCGGTCTTGCCCAGATGTCCAAGCTCCTCAAACCAAATGCGTGCGTGCTCCTGCTCATTGCGTGCAGTTTTTAAGAAAAGCTCAGAAAGCTGATCGTAACCCTCACGCTGTGCAATACTTGCAAAATAAGTATACTTATTACGAGCCTGACTTTCACCTGCAAAGGCTTCAGCAAGGTTTTTCTCTGTTTTTGTGCCTGCATATGGGTTTTCTGCTGCGACAGTTTCTTCCTCAACCTTTACAAATACAGAAGCGGGCTGCTTACAGCGTGGGCACTTGAAATATTCTGGCAACGGACCCTCATGAATATATCCGCATACGTTACAACGCCATTTTTCCATTTCTTTATCCTCCATATTATTTGTCTTTTTTTCATTGTTCGGTATTTTGTCAAGCAACTTACGGACAGCCTCACTTGGAAAGTCATCGAAAGGAGGGTTGTCCAGCAAGGACTGCAACAATGTATGTGTGTTTTCGCTTTGAGGCAGCATAAAGCCTGATTCACGGAGCAAATCTTCGCTCATTAAGCGGTTAGCTTTTGCAATAGCTTCCGCCAACTGACGAAGCACGGTATTATCTGTATTCTCTGCAATTTGCAAGGCAGCCTTTTCTTGAATGGCTTTGCTTTCAGCAAGCTCGGTTAGTGTATTTGCCACGCTGTTTTTCTTGGGTTGCTGAGGAGGATACTCCACAGGCACCATAGAAATTGCCCCTGAAGGGCAGGCATTGGCACATACGCCACAGCCAATGCATTTATTCACGTCAATAATACTGTTTTCTGTATCAGTAGCTCCTGTGGGACATACATAAAGGCAAAGACAGTCCTTTGTGCAAAGGCGAATATTTCTTACTGCAATCTTTTTCATAATGGGTTACCTCCTTTCCACTTTCACAATTTTCCAGCTGGGAACCTTGCACACCGGGCAAAGTGCCGGAGCCACGTCACCTACATAAATAAAACCACAGGTTTCACATACATAAACATTGGTATTAACAAGGAATTCGTCACCATCTTTTTCATAGCGGCTTAGAATAGAGTTTAAAATGCGAGATACCTTTTCGCTCCAAGCCAAGGCACGAAGAGCGCCTCTGTCGGCATTTGCACCGGCAGCTGCATTTGCCTTGATAAAGCCCTCATTCAAGTCCTTTTGTACAAGTTCATACAGTGCTTGGTGGCTATCATGCTCTGTAGCAGGTGTTTTTGATTTAAAATAATCGGACAGCTGTGTAAAAAGTGCAGACTCCTCTGCAAGATACTGTTTTTCACAGCCCCTTGCTAAATTGGAGCACAGTGAGGACAATTCACCGACAGAGAGCTTTCGCAACTCATCGCTTTCCTCGACCTCTGCGGCTTTTGACACAGCTGCCGAAGTTGCTGTCTGCTCCTTAAAGTCTGATTTTGCCGCACCGCAAAGGGGACAGACCCAGTCCTCGGGTAAATCTTCCCACTTGGTTCCGGGTGCAATTCCGGCGATGGGAATGCCAGCTGCTTCATCATAGACATAGCCGCAAATCATGCACACATATTTTTTCATTGCCTCAACCTCCTGTTTTTTTATTTATATGGTATCAGCTTGCAACAATTTGTTCTGTGACACTGTCACTCAACTGATAACAATTACTGATTTAATTTACTTGTAAAGCTATTTTAAGTTATTTTTGTGCTTACAGCCCTGTTTGCGAGGGCAGCTGCACCTGCATTTATCTGCATTTCCATCACAGAGAACAAAATTTCCCCCTTGAATATGAAGCTGCTTTGTGTTGACAAGGCACTGTGCCAGCTTCAATCGGGCACTGTTATAGACTGTCTGTGCAGTCGTTCTGGCAATATTCATTTGCTCGGCACACTGCTCCTGCGTCATTCCCTCCAAATCAATCAAGCGAATGCTTTCAAACTCATCTATTGTCATTTTAATGCTTGGACGGTCGGCAGCTATATCATCTTGAGGTCCAAAGCGTTCGCAGCCGGGCATTGCGCAAATGCGTCGCTGTTTACATGGTCTTGCCACTGAAATCACCTCTTTGGTTAATGGCATATGCCTTTTATTGCTCTTATTATACATTATTCTACAAAATAATCAATAGGTTTAAGAGCAAATATAGCAAGATTGCTACACTTTTGGATGTATGAGAGGTACGAGTAGTCGCAAAGGTTATGTTATATTTAGTATCAACTACACTATTGAATTGAACCGTTGCATCTTTATCTTGATGTAACGGCTCTTGCTTTCACATTATAATCCAAGTATTGTCCAGAGTATCCTTGCATATGGGTAGTGACAAATTTATTTCTAAATATAAAAAGGCAAAGATTCCGATTTCCAACCAGAATCTTTGCCGTTCATTTAAAACATCAGTACCGATTATTTTCCCATAAATAACTTGATATCATCTTCAACTTGTCCGATACCTGCAATGCCAAACTTTTCAACAAGGACCTTTGCAACATTAGGCGATAAAAATCCTGGTAGAGTCGGACCAAGGTGAATATTCTTCACACCTAAATAAAGTAACGCAAGTAATACTATTACCGCTTTTTGCTCATACCAAGCAATATTATATGCAATCGGCAGATCGTTAACATCCTCAAGTTCAAATATTTCTTTCAGCTTCAATGCGATTACTGCAAGAGAGTAGGAATCATTACATTGGCCAGCATCAAGAACTCTTGGAATACCACCAATATCTCCTAACTCAAGTTTATTGTAACGGTACTTTGCACATCCCGCTGTAAGAATAACTGTACCCTTAGGCAGTTTTTTTGCAAACTCAGTGTAATACTCACGAGATTTCATTCTGCCATCACAGCCTGCCATGACGAAAAACTTCTTAATTGCACCTGATTTTACTGCATCAACTACTTTGTCTGCAAGAGCAAAAACTTGGTTGTGAGCAAAACCGCCAACAATATTGCCTGATTCAATTTCTACAGGAGGCTTACACTGCTTTGCCATCGCAATAATTTCAGTAAAATCTTTTTTGCCATTTTCGTCAGCTGTGATATGAGGACATCCGGGATAGCCTGATGCACCGGAAGTAAAAATTTTTTTCCTGATTTCTTCGCTTCTTGGAGGTACGATGCAGTTTGTAGTAAACAAGATTGGTCCATTAAAGGTTTCGAATTCGGTAACTTGCTGCCACCATGAACCGCCGTAATTTCCTGCAAAATTGTCATACTTCTTGAAGAAAGGATAGTAATGTGCAGGAAGCATTTCACTATGTGTATAAACATCAATACCAGTACCCTTGGTTTGTTCCAGTAGTTGCTCTAAATCAGTGAGATCATGGCCTGAAATCAGAATGGCAGGATTGTTTCTTACCCCAATATTAACGCTGGTTATTTCAGGATTTCCATATTTAGAGGTATTGGCTTCATCTAACAGTGCCATGGCCTTCACGCCAAACTCGCCTGTCTTTAATGTTAATGCCACAAGATCATCTGCAGACAACGAATCATCAAGGGTTGACGCAAGTGCTTCATAAATAAATGCACTGATAGCAATATCTTCTTTTCCGATATTAAGAGCGTGATGGGTATATGCCGCCATACCTTTCAAACCATAGATAATCATTTCTCTAAGAGAACGAACATCTTCATTTTCGGTTGAAAGAACACCTACTTTAGATGCTTTGTCTAACATAGACGCTCTATCGCTTACTTCAAACTCCGCTGCATCACCAAGGTTAACACCAGAAATCTGTTTTTTCAACTCGTTTCTTAAGCCAATCATTTTATAGATTTGATTTTCGATTGCACCGTCATCAAAATTAGCATTTGTAATGGTGATAAAAAGGCTTTTTAAAACTTGATGATTTACTTCGCTTATGGATTTAACATCCAGTTTGCCTTTTATAACAATTTCAGAAATCCCTTTTGTAACATAAATCAGTAAGTCTTGCAATTTTGCAACTTCCTCATTTTTGCCACATACGCCTCTTACCTCACAACCGGTACCTTTTGCAGTTTCTTGACATTGATAACAAAACATACTCATAATCGTTCCCTCCTTCAGATTATTCCTTAACGGGTTCGAATTCATCTTTACCCACAAAACAAATTGGACAAACCCAATCATCAGGGATATCTTCAAAAGCAGTTCCCGGGGCTATTCCACTATCTGGATCACCTGTTTGTGGGTCATAGATATATCCGCATGGGATACATATATATTTTAACATTCTGCGTTTCTCCTTTCAACATTTTTATACAATATTTTACTATTTTAGAGGTGCAGGTGCTTTTACAACTATTAACTCTAATATGTTATTAGATGAATTTTTTACATTCATCTTCGTATTAACAGGAATTTTTAAAAGAGTTCCTTTATCATATTGGTGAACTTCTTGGTCATTTAGCCCAATAGATAAAATCCCTCTTACCACTGTCATATAAACGTTCGAGTTCGAAAAATGTTCTGGGAGGCCTTCATCCTTATTAAAGACCATATGAATATAATGAATATTTTCATCCTGAATTACTCTTTCAACCGCTTTATCATCTTCAATTGACATTTCATAGATTTGCTCAATCATTTTGTATACCTCATTTTTGTTATAGTTTAAAATTATGTGGTTAAATTATACAACTCATGCAAAGAAATGTATGTTGTATTTGCAACAAAATTAATTATTTATTTAATTTTTATTCAATATAATCAATGGCTCTGACAGGGCAAGCCAATATTGTTTGTATAAGCCTTTCTTTGTCTATTTCAGAGTCAAAAGATTTTATATATGCTTTTTTACCTTGCATACCAAAAAACTCAGGATAATTTTTAGTACATAATGTACAGCCCATACAAGATTCTCTTTTTAATGTAAGTCCACTTGCTTTTTCTTCTTTCTGTACTATATCTTCGTCCTTAACAATTTTTGCAGCAATCCACGAAAATACTACTATCGCAATTACAGTTAACACCCAACGGATTGCCATAAACTTTATTCCCAAAAATTTTGCTTCGTTTAAAAGCATAGGAACCTTTATTACCGCCCAGGCGCTTAAAATAATAACTAAGTTTCGTACTGAAGCTCCCTTTTTGTGGAGCATGACACACATAGGAAATGCTGCATATATCGGTCCCGCAGATATGCTGCCTAAAACGAACGACAATATGATACCTTTAACTTTGGATTCTTTTCCTAAGTACTTGGTGATTTTTTCTTTTGCAACCCATGTATCCAAAAGCGCCGTAAGAACAAATATCACCGGCATTATCATAAGCATTTCTTTAATGTAATAGAAACTGTTCTTAATTGATATAACACCCATATCTGGTTTAATTATAAACATCAGGATATAGGCAGCTGCGACCACTATCAAGAAAATATTATCTTTTGCTTTTTTTATGATTTTCATACAATCACCCCCATTACCATAGCGATAATTATTGCAAACAAAAAGCTTAATCCATTTCTGATAGCAGTAAATTTAAACCCAAATTCTCGCTTTTCAAGCGGGAATGTTACGACCCCTACCATAGTAAGTGTAGTTAAAAATGCGACGGAAGGAACAATACTAACCCCGGCATCAACCAGTGTACCGACAAGGGGAAAAGCAATAAAGGCAGGAATCAGAGTTACTGTTCCAAATGCCGCTGAACCCACTGTTGCTATGAGCAATGATTGACCTCCCACAAATTTGGCAATATTCTCAGGCGGTAATATTGTTAGAATTAAACCAATCAAAAAAATAATTGATAAGATACTTCCCAGCATACCCTTGCCCATACCAAATGCCATTTTTAGTGCTTTCAATGTCTTAGCTTTATCTTTTTTTAAGGAAATCAAAAGGAATACGATCGTTCCTATCCACATTGCTACTGTAAAAATATCCATACAAATCCTCCATTCTTTTTGTAATAATAAAATTATAACGCAGTTTATCATTCTCAAATAGACACCAATGTATCTTTTTAATATAATGTTTTTAGATGGAGGAGTAATTCACATGAATATTGACATTTTACAAAATATTTCATTATTTTCAGCTGTAAAGAAATCTGAATTAGAAAAACTATTGGCAGATAATCATATTTATAAAAAACACTATTCGAAGGGTGTAACCGTTCATAATGCAAATGAAACTTGTAGAACATTGGATATTGTATTGTCAGGAAGTTTGGTTGCGTATTCTTTATCAACTAATGGTTCATCAACTACAATGTTTGAATTTAGCAAAGGAAGTGTGATAGGAGCAAATTTATTATTTGGTGAAAACCACAGTTATCCTCTTAATATCTATTGTCTTACTGATTGTCAAATTGTCCACATTAACATAAATGCTGTATTAGGACTCTTGCACGACTACAATTTTACATTGCATTATATAAAGTCAATCTCACAAAATTCGCAAGGAATAAATCAGAAGATAGCAATGTTTACACAAAGAACACTTCGAGAAAATATTATGAATTATCTGAAACAGCAAACCATCATACAGAAGTCTTCAGTAATTCTGCTTCCAATTAGTAAAAGACAACTGGCAGATTATTTAGGTGTACAAAGACTTTCTTTGTTCAGAGAGCTTAAAAAATTAAAAGAGGAAGGTATTATTGAAATTAATAACCGTACAATTGCAATAAAAAAATGACATACCTTAGTATGAAGCCTTACCAAAGTTAACCTTGATTATATCGAAAGTGTGGGCAACCTCGCCTCCATTGGCCGGGTCGCCCACTTTTTATTTCACCATCATAATCCAAGTATAGTCCAGAGTATCCTGATAAGGTACAATAAATTGCGCAAATTTGAAAAGGCATAAAAAGAGACAAGGTTTGCAGTCTTTGTTAGAATAAAGTTGCAACACACCATTCTGAAAGGAGACAGCAAACCATGTCCGAAAAAATTGTACAGTTAAACGAGGAAGTAATCAAGGGGCAAATCAAGGAATTGGTTCGAGGCAGCGTGGAAGAAACACTTAACGGCCTGCTGGAGGCCGAAGCGGAGAAGCTGACCCAGGTAGCTCGTTACGAGCGCAGTGAGGAACGGCAAGGCTATCGCAGCGGCCATTACAGTCGAAACCTTACCACCACATCTGGCGACGTTACGCTTAATGTGCCCCGACTCAAGGGAATCTCGTTTGAAACAGCCATCATTGAGCGGTATCGCCGCAGGGAAAGCAGCGTGGAAGAAGCGCTCATCGAGATGTATCTTGCCGGCGTCTCTGTGCGCCGTGTGGAGGATATCACAGAAGCGCTGTGGGGCAGCAAGGTATCACCTTCCACCATTAGCGAGCTAAACAAAAAAGCCTATATACATATCGAAGACTGGCGCAACCGTCCGTTACAGGGCGGGCGCTATCCGTATGTCTATGTGGACGGCATCTACCTGCGTCGCAACTGGGGCGGTGAATTTGAAAATGTGGCCATTCTGGTAGCGATTGCAGTTAACGAGGATGGTTACCGTGAAATTTTAGGTGCTTCCGAAGGGATGAAAGAGGACAAGGCCAGCTGGGTCAGCTTCTTTCAGTGGCTAAAAAGCCGAGGTTTAAACGGGGTGAACCTCATCGTTGGTGATAAGTGTTTGGGAATGCTAGAGGCCGTTGGTGAAGTGTTTCCAGAAGCCAAATACCAACGTTGTACCGTGCATTTCTATCGAAATGTATTTTCTGTCGTGCCACGCACCAAGGGGAAACTAGTAGCTAAAATGCTCAAGGCCATTCATGCCCAGGAGAGCAAAGCTGCCGCTAGAGCGAAGGCCAAGGACGTAGTTGCCGCACTCAAAGAAATGAAGCTCAAGGAGGCAGCTAAAAAAGTGGAGGACGGCATTGAGGAAACGCTGACCTACGCTGACTTCCCCTCGGAGCACTGGACAAGAATCCGCACCAACAACGTGATAGAACGGCTGAACAGAGAAATTCGCAGGCGCACCCGTGTGGTTGGCTGCTTTCCTGACGGCAACTCGGCCTTGATGCTAGTCTGCGCCCGCTTACGACATGTAGCCGGTACGCAGTGGGGCAATAAGAAGTATATGAATATGAAGCATCTGGAGTCGACTGTTGAAGACGCTTATATCGCCGGATGACTTTTTTATCTCAGAGACTGCAAACCAATTTGCGCATAATTATTGACACTACCAGTATCCTTGCGAAAGGATGGTAGATGGGTTTTAGTTTTAATGGCGCTTGTTCTTTCTACGTTTACAATTTGATGATTGAAGCTGTTGCCTTAATGTGGTAAACTCGTTTCATATACTTGTTAAATAAAGCCTTCTTGAAACGATAGTAGCATATAATTACCCTTAAGGATGTATTTGAATTTTGCAAAGGAAATGTTTTATGAACAATAAAATTATAATATTAGATATATCATTTCAATTTGGCGGGGTAGAAGATAAAATTCACCCCGTTGTTTTGTTAGATGATAAAGACATTGTTCTAATTGATTGCGGATATATGGGGTTTCTACCGAATATTGAAACCGCTTTACTGGACAATGGGATCGAGCCATCCGCACTTACAAAAGTCCTAATTACCCACCACGATCATGACCATATGGGTTCACTATTTGATCTAAAGAAGAAATACCCTCATGTACAAATCGTTGCCAGTGCAGGAGAAGCAAATTATATCAATGGTACACTGAAGTCATTAAGGTTGGAGCAAGCAGAGATGCTGCAAAGTATATTACCTGAGACGCAAAAAGAGTTTGGCAAGCAGTTCATTGACATGCTTCGTCTGGTGAAACCTATCCCAGTAGATATCACCATAAATAGTGGCGATATCATGCCATGGTGTGATGGTTGTGAAATCATAAGTACCCCAGGGCATACACCGGGACATATTTCGCTATATTTATCAAAGATGAAAACACTCATTGCCGGCGACGCAATTGTTTTGGAAGGTGGGATTCCAGCTCTTGCGAATCCACAATTTGCATTGGACAAAGAAGCCGCAGATTGTTCGTTTGATAAGTTATTAAAGCTTGTTGCAAATCGCATCATCTGCTATCATGGCGGTATATATGATTGTTAATATTATTAGCACACCCTCTGTTAGTGTTTAACTTTGCCTGCACAATAAAATCTGACTTATCACGAAATTGAGCCACTACTTTTTAAGGTAGTGCCTCTTGATTTACCTATAATCCGAGTATCGTCCAGTCAATGCTTGCATAAAGACGGTGAACGGATTTTAATTTTCATAGCACCGAACTCCTCACTATTGCCTATATTTAATTGATTGAAACTTCCATTTTGCTATGGTAAACTTATTTCATATATTTACTGAGTAAAACTTTTTTGAAATGGCAGTGAGGAGAAATCCGCCCCGAAGGGGTGTATTTATATTTGCTTGATTTGGATTCGGCGGATAAACATGATGAAAACTTTGCTTTGAAAATAAGGGGGAACGATTTGATAATTAAAAATGAAAAGCAGTTTAATATGTTCCCCTCCCATGTAGGGCTGAGAAAATATGTTCATTACTACAACATTGTATTTCCATCGAAAGATACGTTTACAGCGCACTATACGCTTATGCCTAACGCTTGCGGAACATTATCGCTTGCCTTTGATGGAACCGCAGTCATTGCTGAACTATGGGGAGCATCCCTGACCCCTGTTTTGTTAGGAATGGAACCAAATAGTTATCATGTCCTGCTGCTTATCCAGCTTTCGCCCTATGGTTTGTATCAGATTACACGCCAAAGCCAAGCGGAGTTTGCAGACAAACGCCTTTCACTTGTGGATATCGACAATGAGCTTTTCAATTCACTGTGCCAAGCCTTTATAATGTCAAAAACCACAATAGAGTTAGTAAATACTTGTGAAAAAATATTATATAGGCGCATGGAAAATCCGCTTATTTCAGATGCTTTGTTATTAGCTACCACAGTGATTTCTGATAGTCATGGGCAAATACAAGTGAAAGAAGTTGCTCGACAATCCGGTTATAGCGAGCGACATCTAAATCGCTTGTTTCTTACACAAATTGGAATGAATATTAAGGACTTTGCACGCCTAACCCGCTTTAACTATGTCTTAAAGCACATTCAAACATCGCCTTGCTTCTTTGCAACGTTGTCGCAACAAGCCGGATATTTCGACCAAGCCCATTTTGATAAAGATTTCAAGGCTATCAGCGGTGTTACCCCTCAAAAGTATCTGAAAACAATGTCGGATTTTTACTATGACGGAACAGAGATATACGATACAATATCCTCAAAGGAGGATTGAAAATGAAATATCAAGGTTGTCTTTTATCGGTTAAGGACATATCCGCTTCTAAGCACTTTTACGAAAAGGTGCTTCATCAAAATGCAGTCATGGATATTGGCATACATGTAACATTTGAGGGCTTTTCACTGCAACAGGGATATGCCGAACTTGTTGGCATTACAGTCGATAGCGTGAAAGAGCAGTCACACAACTTTCAAGTCTATTTTGAAGTAGAAGATTTAGACAAAGTGTATGCCGAAATGAAAAGCATATCCAGCTTACAATGGGTGCATGAAATAAAGGAATACCCGTGGGGGCAGCGTGACATTCGGGTATATGACCCAGACAAGCACATTGTAGAGATTGCAGAGGATATGAATACGGTTATCAAACGCTTTTTGAATCAGGGCATGTCGAAAGAAGAAGTTGCCAAGCGCACAATGTTTCCCCTTGAAGTCGTAAAACAGTATGCGTTAGGCTTTGGTATGTGATACACGGCGGCTTTGGTGAAGCAAAGCCGCTATTTTATTCCAAACAAGATCGGAGGAGACGGGCAATGAGTAAATATGAGCCGCTTTGGAAGGCGATAGGTCGACGCACGGAAAACAGCTTCACGCTGACCTATGCCGAGATTGAACAGATTCTGGGCTTTACTATCGACCATGCCTTTTTAACCTTTAAGAAGGAGCTGCCCGCCTACGGCTACGAGGTGGGTAAGATCTCCATGAAGTCACAGACGGTGGCGTTCAAACGCTGCATTTGACAAGCGGCTGCGTTTTTTCTATCATCGGCTTCACCCATCCAAGAGGAGGAAAACTATGAACTGGGAGCCATGGACAGGTTGTTACAAAATAAGTGATGGCTGCACAAACTGCTATTTTTATGGGCCACATGCGAAACGCTACGGTCAAAACACCATACAAAAAACAGATAAATTTGATTGGCCTGTAAGGAAAAATGCAAAGGGCGAATATAACATTAAAGGAAATAAAATTCTTGCGACCTGCTTTGCGACTGATTTTTTTCTACCCGAAGCGGATGAATGGCGTAAAGAGGCTTGGGCAATCATCAAGGAAAGAACAGATATTGATTTTTTGATTTTGACAAAGCGAATTGACCGATTTCCCCAATCGCTTCCGCCTGATTGGGGTACAGGCTATGACAATGTGAATATTGGCTGTACTGTCGAAAATCAAGAATTAGCCGATTACAGGCTTCCACTCTTTTTATCCTATCCGATAAAGCGGCGTTTTATTGCTTGCGCCCCACTTTTAGAAGCGATTGATTTAACACCCTATCTTCATGGAATAGACCATGTTACCATTGGTGGCGAAACAGGGCGAGAGGCCCGTATGTGCGATTATGATTGGATACTTAATATCCGTGAACAATGCGTAAAAGCAGAAGTGACATTTTGGTTTAAAAATACTGGTTCACTTTTCAAACGTGACGGTGTAGTGGAAAAAATAAATCCATTTAAGCAAAACAGTGTGGCAAAAGAGCTCAGTATTGATATTTCAGATGGGAAAAGGTTGTTTTGATCAAACTCAATGGTGTAAAGCATTATTGCCTGTTTTACTTCATGAATGTTCTGAACGAACCAAATGAGAAACCCCTCTGTTGGTGACTAAGTTCACCTACACGATCAAATCTGACTTGCCACGAAATTGAGCCGTTGCACCTTACTTAGATGCAACGGCTCTTGCTGTATCTACATCCCTAAAATTGTCCAAATATATAGCGGAGCCGTCAGCGTAAACACCAAGCAGGCAAACAAAATAGCCGGGGCCGCCCACTCAAACTGACCTGATTTGCGATAATCAAAGTAACTTAATCCGAGCTTGGCAAAGAAAAACACTGCCAAGATGAGGTCAATTGCTGGGAATACTACCTTGTTGACTACCGTTTTAATCTGTCCTGAGGCATCGTTCCAAGTGCTTTCAATGGCACCGGCCACATCGCCTGTGCCTGCGGCAAATGCGGTAGTACTGCAAAACAGGCAAAAGAGAAGTGCCACCACAAGAACAGTTACTAACTTTTTATGATTTTTCATACATTGTATCCACCTTTCCTTTAATAGCAAAAGCCTTGCATGGTAGGAGCTTCTGATGCTCTCAGCTGCAAGGCTTCGCTTATTTCTATAGTTTTTGGTTCTGATTTAAACTTCAGATCTCCACGATAACCGATTTTTAAGCTGCTGAATTCTTCGGCAAGAGCCTTTTGCTCGGCAGAGCATCGGCTATCTATTTCCTGATTCCACTTTACCCATTCACCATTTTGATACCTTGGGGTAAGCTCTAAGATAACATACTCATCGGGCTGAAATTTGGGGGATCGCTTTGGGATTCCGTTTATTCCGATATATAAGCCACCCTCATTCATAACTGTCAGCTCCATGAGCCTGAGCGTATTCTCTACAGAACTGCAAAACCAACACTCTTTGTCTTGAAACTTTCGGATTCTTCCATCTGCCAATATCGCCGGAAGATTCTCCTTATTTGTGTAATGATACAGCACCTCGGGTGGTGATGCAATGCGTTCGTATGCCATTTTTCCCTCCTGTTTTAAGGCTGCAAGGGGCCAATATGCCAATCCTGCCAAAGTGAGCCACGGATTGTTAAACTGTCTGTGAGATTGGCAGAAAGCATTCCCACAGGAGTCCATCCGTCTATGAGCCAAGTGTTCACCTCATATTTTCCATCCGGCATCCAAATCGGTGAAAAATGTGTCCTATTCTTATAGGTGGAATAGTTATTCTTCTGAAATTCAAATCTACCGCCACCCATACGCTCTAACAAGCGCCAGTAGGTTTGGTAGTTAAACTCAGGGAAATAGCTGACAGCGTTCTGTGGCTGTGTAACAGCCGATCTTTGGGTAGTACGAATACTGCCGCTTGCAGTCTGATTAATTCCATAGCCCGATTTCATTATACGACCATTTGCTGTTGGGTTTTTGTCATCACACTTGATACTCATAGACGATGACAGACTTGCATAGTAACGGTCAAGGTCGAATTCGTACCATCCATGATCGCACCAATATCCGTCCTCATCATCACCGTGCCATACCCAATATTCCTGCCACCACGGGTCCCATACTGTCCAATCGGCTCGGTCTTTTTCTGCTCTTTTTGGAACAGCTTCTTGCTTGAAGCTATCGTTGCGGTCATCGGCAACAGGATTCGGTGGCGGGTTTTTATTAAGGTCAACAATCTTACAGTTGATAGTGGTTTTATCTGTACCGCCGGAGCCACGAATAGACACATGAATAGCCATATCCTGCTCGGTAGCAGGGGTAGTCCATTTTACCCATGCAAGCTGACTGTCACCCTCTGGGTAATAGACATTACCCACATTATAGGTTCTCCCGCCAATATTGAAGCTGATCGTTGTAGGAGTATCGGGATCAGACTGACCACCACTTACCGTTACTGCTGTAATCACCTCTGTATTTACCCTGTATTCGTAATCATAAGCAGAAACAACAGGAGGCTCCGGCTGCTCTGTAAAACGCACAACACCAAGACCGAGGGAGGATTTAATGTCTGCATTGGAAGCTGCCTTGGTGGTACTTCCTACCCAAGCCGGGTAGCCTAAATCCGACACCTCCAAGAACATAGCGAGGGGCAGATTCTTATGAGACAGCGACACCATGCGTTTTCGCAGAAGACCCCCAACCTGTTCGTCATACATGGCGGCCTCGGTCGCAGTGGTAGCAATCATGACTCCTTCAAATTTGTAAAAGGCTAATGGTTCGAGAAGTAGCTTATACTTGCCACCGATTAACACATCGTAGTCCATGCCGGTATGATTTGCTATCAGTTGCACTGTATATTCTGAGCAAAAATACTTCTTAATTCCTTCAATATTATTGCTCCCGCTGCTACTCACAATCCGAGGCATAGATTGGGGTGGGTTAATATACTGGAATGTACCTTGTTGTGGTGATAATCCACTTCCATTGTTATATTGAATTTTACTAACCTTTCCAAAATGAAACATTGTTGACGGCGGTTTTTTATTTGTTAAATCAATAGGGGTTGTCACGGGTGAATGGTTTTCCGCTTTAACTACCGTTACTCGCACACCGTCATTGCCCGGTGACCATGAATTGGTAGATGTTCCATCACCCATTCCACCGCCACCTCCATCAATGTTTCCGTCCCCAACTGCAAAGGCAGGAACAGAAAGACAACAGACTAAAGCAAGGGAAAGACACATTGAAATTAATCTTTTCTTCATTGGAACTCCTTTCCGCAAAGAAAAAATGCACCGCTTTTACAGTGCATTTCCTTTACTTGATATATTCTATTCTCCCATGATGCCGACTTGCTTGTTGATGTCGCCATCGCTTTCACCAATAGTACCTTGATTTTCACCACTGTTTTCAATCCAACCAAATCCGGGGAGATAGGTTTCACCTTTGCTATTAACATCCCCGCCTTGAGGCTGATTATCGGTCTTAGGTGGTGTAACAGGTTTTTCTACCTTATCGTGATCCTGCAGTTTGTCATTTTCGGTTACCTTATCGCCATTGGGCTTTTGCTCTGGATTTTTCAGTTCTTCTTCAGTGTAGTTGGGCTTTTCTGATGTATTTGGCTGAATGGTCTGCTCAGTACCTTTGTCCACACCGTTTGCAGATTCAGATTCCTGTGGGATTTGGATAGGCGGTACCGTAATACCATCCTCTTTTTCTGTGATATCAGGGGTATCCACCACCACATCTTGGGAGCTGCTGCTCTGAGGCGGGATATCTACATCCTGAATAGGCGGTGTTCTGAACTGTCCTGTAATTGCCACCACGAGGACAGCACTTAGGGCAAGACCTCCGGCAATAAAAAGCCATTTCTTTGTTTTTTCATTCATATTCTTCATATGGGATTTCCTCCGTTCTTTTTTTGTTAAGCCACACATTACCATAGAAAGTAAGTAATAGCTACTGAAAGAATGCAAGTTATCAGAAACTTAAAATTTAGGGGTATAACCGGCGCTGTTTTTCACCTTAATTCGCATAGGTGGCAAGAGTTTTCCGCCAAAGGATACAGGAACTTCAAGCATAATAGAACTGTCTACTTGAAATCTGTCACCCTCACGATCTGATGTGGCAAGGGGTGCATTCTTAATATCTACTTGTAGATTCCATATCCTAAACTGCATTTCGGTGGTATCGCTTGCAGATTTGATGTGATATCCGTTTTCAACGGATAAGCCAAGTATTGTATCCATTTTAGCATAAATATCGCCGTAATCCAACGATTCTTCAAAGTCATCTGACAGTGGCTGATACCCACCTGAATATCCCTCACGCACTCCGTGGTAGACATCATCATAATTTTCGGTGACTGTTGCAATGACGGCATCTTGCAGAGCATCACGAACACCCTCCGCAACAATTATAAGGCGAAAGTATTCTGAAATACCTGTAAAAATCATAACCAAAACAAGAGTAATGGCAACGGCTAAAGGATAACCGTTGCCACGATTATTTTTTAGGGATTTCAATAGTTTTCGTATCATCATTTCCAATACACCTCGCTTTTTCCCATTGCCTCACCACGTAGGGTTACGGGGAATGAGCCTATGTCACCAAACAGTCCAATATCCATTTGGTAGGTTACCATCACAGTGATTTCCTCGTTAAGCTGAATCTTGCCTGTGCGTGACCAATTAACATCGGGGTCAATGCCTGTCTTTTCAATAAGGATTTCTTCTCGTCTTGCTGTTTCTGAACCGACTCTGCCTGCAATCTCTGCTTCACGCATCAGTTCGGTTGCAAAGGTATCCACCTTTTGTTTGGCAATGTAGGCTGGGAAAACCTTAACCGCAAGAGCAATCACGAGCATGGCACAAAGAACAAGCACCACCACATCAATATAGCCCTCGCCACGGTTGTTTTTTAATGCCTTCAGCACATCGTCACCCCCATTTCCCAATTAGGTTCACAAGGGCTTTCGGTTAAAATATGAAACAGATTATCTTTTGCATTTATGCTCACAATCTCCTGTGACAATAATTTCTCCGCACGTATTTTTATACTGCTGTCCGAAGTTCCCGCATTTCCTGATACATCTTGTCCTGACAGAAGTTCCTGTGCATTTTGAGGTGTCAAAAACACATATCCACTCGGTGTCATTAGATCCAAGGAGACATTGGGATTTTCTATAATCAATTCTTTTACGGTCATTTTCTTCACCTCCTACAGCATTCCGCCAAGAGAGCGGATGATTTCAAAAATAATAACCACCATGTACATCATGAGGAAACACATCAGCATTAAAAAGCTGAATACTCGGATTTTCGGTGGAATTTTCATCGCTTCAGCTTTTAAGCGTTGCAGCTCCAACTGCTTCATATCGTGTGAGAGCATTTGAAAATACATACTTCCGTCATCACCACGAAGCACACCGATGAGTCCTCTGGTAATATCGGAAAGCATGGGGGAATTGAGCCTTGACTCAAATCTGGTGAGTGCTGCCTCATAGCTTGATGACCGCATATCAGCAGTTACAATATCCAGTTCCTTGGCAAAGTCATCACCGGCATTCTTCTTATAATGGTCAAGCATAGACAGAACATCTCGGCTTGCCTTTAGCTCTTGGGTGATAGTGGCAACAAACCTCGGCAGTTCCACTTCAATTTTTTCTCGCTTTGCTGCGAGCTTTTCATCTGCTTTGCGTATTTCCTTGAAGTAAACAATCACCGCAAGGAACAGCACTACCGGAGCAAGAAGAGGAAAAACAAGCAGGCAAGGGATTACCGCCAGTGCAATCAATCCTGCTTTCAGTATGGCACAGGCTGTAAATTCTTCGGGTGTTTCTTTCATGCCTGCAGCATTTAGGGTGTGCTGCATACGGATTTTTTTGTACTCATCCATAGGCAGATATTTTGCAAGTTTCACCGACCAAGCAGTGATCATTGCATCTGTGGATTTTGCTTTTTCGCCTGTTTGCTTGGTTGCGGTGAGCATTGCTTTGCCTGTGGCAAGGCTGGGTAGTTTCAACACATCGGCAAGGATGAAGAACAATCCCAAACCGAAGAATGTGCCAAAGAGTAAAATTAAAAGTTGCATCTTGAACCTCCTATCTTCGGTATTCGATTGGCTGTGTCAGCTTCACCACAAATGCCATTGATACAAACATAATCACAAAGCAAATTGCAAGAACAATCTGCCCCGGCACAGTATGCATCAAGGTGTGGTACCAATCCTTGTTGAGAAAATACAGCAAGGGAATGTTGGAAAGCATCAGCACCTGCATAGAGATAAACTCTTTTCTTGGCTCGAACACCAAGTTTTCAAGCTCCCCATTGACCACCCGCATATCGGATAGCTTTGTGACAATGGGCGTCAATGTGCTTTTTAGGCTTCTATCGTACTGACAGGAAATCATGGCATCGCACCACTCATGAAACACAGCGTTGTCAATCTGACCTCGCATTGCCCCCAGTGCAGACACAATGTCAGGGTCAATCATCTTAATTCGATAGGTAAATGCCTTGAATACCGATAGCACCGGAGGGTTAAGATACCCGATGTTTTCCTCCACTGCTGTTACGATATCCTCATTTCTGAGATAGGCTGTGGTGACGATGGAAAGCGCCGTTTCAAGCTCTGCGGAAATGTCCTTTTTAAAGTGGCTTTGGGTTAAGCGAACATACCAAAATGGCAACATCATCATTCCAACCGCAAGGACAGGTACGGCGAAGAAGTTGCCAAAGCTGATGGTAATCGCTGCACCAACAGAAAATAGTGCCAAAGACAACAGGCACAGAACAGGAAAACGCTTGCTTCTGCCTGTCACCCTTAAAATCTCTTGTACCTCGGTAATTTCTCTCTTGAAAAATCCTATCTTTTTACGGTTGGTACTCTCATTGATTTGTGCCTTTAAACTCTTGGAATTGGACAACAGCTTTGAGAACACGCCATCTGTAAATTCGGTTGGTGTAATGGAAAGCAAAATAAAAAAGCCTGTGATCATTCCCACACAGGCAAGGAGTAAAACTATATTCAAGCTGTTTTCACCTCACTTTTTAGGTTTTCGATTTGTGCCAAAGGCATACCGTTTTCAAGCAGTCTTTTCGATAGGGTCTCGGAAATAGAGGCTCTTTGCTCATGATGACCGTCAATGATGAATTTGCCGTCCTCCATGCGGTTTTCGGTGATGACATATTGGAAGATGGTGCGGTAAACTCTTTCGCCGTTTGGCAGTATTTCGCACTCCATAACCTCCATCATGCGGCGCTGCTTGTTTTCAAGCTGTTTGCAGAACACAATGATGGGATAGGCTTCGGTCACATACTGCATGAGGGTTTCATCGCTCATATCCACAGCACGTTTGCACAGAGATACCATTCGGCGGTAAGTGGCTTCACAAGAGTTTGCGTGAATGGTGGTCAGCACCGCAATGCCTGTTCGGGCGGCTTCCTGTGCTGCATTGGCTTCCGCTCCACGCATCTCTCCAACAACGGCAATATCGGGATTGAAACGAAGAGCCATGTCCAGCAGCTTGATTTGGTCTATCTTTTGGCTTTCGATTTCACTATCCCTTGTTAGGGTATGGATTACCGAGTTGGTCACCTTACCATTTTGAAAGCGTGTGAGGTCAAGCTCACGAGAGCCATTTTCAATGGTGTAAATTCTCTTGTTATCAGGAATTGTGGTGAGAAGCCAACCGAGGACGGTGGTTTTACCGCTACTGGTAGCACCGGCAACGCAGACAGAAATGCCATAGCGAATGAGAGCCGATAAAAAGTCAAGCATGGTGCCTGTGGCAGTTCCTGTTTTAACAAAGTCCTCTTTCTTCATGCTCTGTGGGTTTACGATACGAATGGAGGCAGAGATGCCCACATCTTCGTCCACAATGGGTGTTTTCATAGCAGCAATACGAATGTTTTTGGAAAGATGTCCAAGGACAACGGGGCTGGCATTATCCAAGACCATTCCCGACACATGGAGCATTCTTCGCACCACATTGATGGCGTGTTCGGGGGAGTCGAAATGCTCATCTAACTTTACATTTCGCCCATCGGAATACTGCACCTCAATATCTTGCCAAGAGTTGATGTCGATTTCCTCAATACCCTTGCCGAAGATATATTTGGTCAAAAAACCGTACTCCGCCATCTCGGTATAGAGGGCGTCAATTAGTTCATTGCCGGACATACCCTTGACAGCCATTCGCTTTTCCATAACAAATTTGGAGATGTAGCGTTTCATCTGCTCCTTGGCATCTTCAAGGGAGCTGTCGGTGATAAGCTGGGCATAGTTTTCGGAGATGTACTCTTGTACCTCTTTCAGCACAGATGAAAAGTCTTTGCCCTCGTTTTCGGGTGCAAAAAAAATAGAGTGGGTATTTTTCTTAACGCCCAGCTCTATCGGTACAATATTTTCTTTTTCGGTTGTGAGGATTTCTTCAGCTCGTTCCTCCACAACATTTACTTTTGCAGGAGGCTCTTGAGTTTGGGCTACTTCCGTGATTTCCTTATCCCTATAAAAAATAGAGTTTCCTCGCTTTTCACCTAACTTCATTAGCCGAACACCTCCTTTACAATTTCTTCAAGCTCACGGCGAAAATCTCTGCTATCCTTTAGGGTTAAATCTGAAAAGAGATTGCCCTCAAGGTACTGCTGTTCCAGTTCCTCGGAATGCGGGAGCTTGAAGCTAAGGCTTCCCATAGCACCTCCCATATGCTCGATACCGTGATTGCTCTGGATGTTGGAAGCACATTTATACTGCTTTTCAAAATCAAGTCCCGCACTTTGCAATGTGGAAAGCTGACTGGACAGATAGCTGACCGATTTTAGGTCACAGTTTGCAAGACGAAGTACCGCATCACTTTCAAGAAGTGCCACTGCGGACAGCACATCATTGGCAATATAGCTGCCACAGTCAATGATGATAAATGGTGCAATCTTGCGAAGAGACTCAATCAGCTCTCTTGCCTGCGTTTCTCCGAATGGGGTGTAGCTATATTCGTTCTCGCCCTTCAGCATTCCCAAGATGGTCAGATGATCCATCTTTTTGTGGGTAATCATATGGTATTTCACCAAGGATTCGTTGACATGAGGGGCGGCAAGAATACTGCCTAATGATTTTTCGCACTCCAAATCCGAAGGTGGACAGATGCAAGGAAGCATAGGTGCTGTCATATCGCACAAAAGCAAGACCACATTTTTTCGCTTGTCGGCAAGATGCTTGGCAAGCTTGGCTGCCACTGCGGTTTTGCCACTGCCGGGGCTGCCCCAAACCGCAAGGACACCGCCATGCAAAACCTGTTCCTTGGGTTGTTCGGTCTTGTCCGGCTTTTTAAATACGCTGTTTTTCATAAAGTTCATCGAGCTTATTCCTCCTTGTTTGCAGTGCTTTCTCCCGTCTGAGGATTTTTATTATCAACAGACTGCTCTGACGGTTCAGATACAACCTCAGTAATTGTTTCCTCGGCTGCAGGTTCTTCCGACAACTCAGGATGATTGATTTTATTGATTACGTCCTCCTGAATAGTAATAAACTGCTGTGCCTTTTCATTATCACCACGGAATACAAGGGACAAATGGCTCTTGCCCTCCGCTTCCAATTCCGCAAGGATATTGCCCTGTTCGGGAGTGACAAGAAGAGTCACAGTAGAGGGCAATTCTCGCTCATCTTCGTCAGTAGTCTGCTCGCCTGTATTGGCATCATAGCCACTGGGAGCAGTTACAGAGATTACCTCTACATATTTAAGTTCGGGCGGAATAATGGTTAAGCCTTGCTCTCTGAAATCGGGAGCAATTACCGAAACAATATCACCCGACTGTAGTTTGCCCGAAAGACCGCCTGCAAAGGTTTTAAGGGTGAGCGAAATTGCTTGCTTTGTGCCATCAAGATTGTAGAGATAGGCATTTTCATAGGCAGGAGTCTGCGACACCTTGGTGTTCAGGATATAGTCACCCACAGCAAAATCTGCGGTTGCGAATGTGCCAATCACAGTTTCTTTTGTCTTGAGGATATTTTCGGGCAGGTTATATGCTCCAACCTCTACGGTTTGCACCATATCCTTGGTGATTTCATCGCCTGTCTTAATTTTCTTTGCCACACGGACAATCTCAGTCTTTTGGCTGATGCTCTGATTGAAAAGCGGTGTAATGCCAAAACAAATAAGCAGGGACAAGGCGATGCAAAGGATACCCACTACGGTTCTGTTCTTCATGAATTTCATCATTATGATCCTCCCTTAAAACGATGTCGATGTGAATTTTTTTCTTTTATACTCTTTTACCATTTTCGGCACAAAGGCAAGTGCTGTGGCAATGGGAACAATGACACAAAGTGCCACGATGCTCTTTTTGTTCTTGATTTTTCTCATATGGTTAGTCCTCCTAATTTCATGAAATATGTGATTAAAAATCCTACGGCTAAAAAAGGAGCAAGAGGCATGGCGTAGTTCCTTGCCCCTTGCTTTGTCAGTTTTCTTTTGATTTGTTGAAATATCAGCAGCTCTAAGGTAAATGCGATGATGATTCCGTAAGCGGCAGCGGTAAAGCCGATGAGAACACTTACGGCAGTAGTCAGCTTAATATCGCCTCCGCCAAGCTGCTCGGGACAAATCCATGTAGCACAAGCCCATAGAATAACGGGGATACCCAGTCCTAAGAGATTTTCGGGACGAAAATCAAGCAGACTTAAACAGCCAATCCCGATGCAAAGGTATGGTGATATCTCTCTTGTCTGCGCATCTTTCACGGCAATATAAATGAGTAATGCTGTGAACAAAACTGCTTGAATGATGATATTCATGGGCATTTACTCGAAGAAATACTCTACGCTGTAGGTAATGTTTGACTTCTGATACATACAGCTGTGATTGGTATAGTAGTAAAACTCCAACTTGGAATACAAACCACTGTTGAGGCTCTTTTCAAAGGTAATACCGTTTGAGGTGGTGCCGTAATCAAGCTGATCCCACTGCTTGGTCAGCACATTGTATCCACGCACTCTGCCGTAGTCATTGCCGTTATGTCCGCTGACCGGCGGAACAGTAAAGGTGTATTTGGTGATGGTTGCACCCTCAATGCCGTTTTCCAAAATCGTAGAGTCGGGTCCTGTCAGTGTCATTCCACCACTTCCATTTCCGTCAGCCACAAAGAATACGATAGCTGACCACGGAGACTCAGCACCTGTACTGTCCACAGCTTTTACTCGCACAACATTTTTCCCAAGAGGATAGACGTGGCTTTGTGCGGGACGGTTTTCCCATACATAGGTGATGGCATCGCCGTCTGCATCGGTGCTGCTGGCGGTAATGGTTACCGCTGTTCCCGGTGCCACACAATTGCCGTTTGGTGTTCTTGTAATCACAGGACGAGTGGGTGCAGAGTTTGCCACGGCAAAGGTTTTGCTTACCCATTCGGAATATGCTCCTGTGCTGTCCTTGGCACGGACACGAATGGTATGCGTTCCCACAGCGTAATAGTTGTCGGCTGCTTTGTTTTCCCATTCCAAGGTAATGGCATCTCCATCAGCATCGTTGCTTGTAGTGGAAATGTTCACAAGAAACTTGCCGTTTTTCACGGTACGGGTAGGCGTTGCTGTCAGTGTTACAGTCGGCTTATTGCTCACAACAGTAAATGTCTTGCTTACCCATTCGGAATATGCTCCGGCAATATCCTTGGCTCGTACCTTGATGGTGTGTGTACCAACAGCATAGTAATCACCCTCGGTTCTGCCTTGCCATTCCAATGTGGTGTCATCGCCGTCTGCATCGGCAGCATTGGCAGTAATGTTCACAAGGAATTTGCCGTCTTTTACTGTTCTTGTCGGGGATGCGGTAAACGCGCTGATGGTAGGTGCGGCATTGATCACCTCAAAGGTTTTGTTTATCCATTCACCATAGGCTCCTGTGCTGTCCTTTGCTCGTACCTTGATTGTGCGTACCAACAGCATAGTAATCGCCCTCGGTTCTGCCTTGCCATTCCAATGTGGTGGTATCGCCGTCTGAATCGGTAGCATTGGCAGAAATCTTTACAAGGAATTTGCCGTCTTTTACTGTTCTTGTCGGTACTGCGTTAACTTCACTGATTACCGGCAGGGTGTTGGTCAGCGTGATGCTCTGGGAATAACGGCACTCTCTGCCCAAGATATCGGTGACAACCGCAGTCAGCGTAAATTCACCAATGTCATTGATTGCGATTGTTCCTCCATTCTTGGAAAGCTCGCCAACATAGGAGCAGGATTCACCATTCTTGCTTAAAGTCCATACCGCATTTGCTTTTTCTGTATGTTGAGATTTGCTGATTGCAACCTCGAAAGACTTGCCGTAATGCACTGTTGTGGGCATTGTAAAAGCAAAATCTACGATAGGCATAATGGTGATGCTTTCGCTGTGGGAATAGCTTCTGCCAAGAAGATCCACCATCTTGGCGGTCAGGACATATTCACCGTGAGAGGTAAAACGCACCTTTCCACCTAACTTATTAAGCTCCCCATCAGTAGCGGAGGATATTGCGATGCTCTTTCCGTTCTTAGTAAGTGACCACTCCATTGGCAGAGTATTGTTGTGACCACTGGTTCGAATGTCGATTTGGGTATCGGTGTAAGCAACCTCGGGGAGTTCGAAGCCAAGGGTCAGCACCGGCAGCACCTCGGTTTTGTTCTTAGGCTCAAAGAGGAATACTCTGCCTGTTTCATCGGTGGTTCTTGCCACAAGCTCATAAATTCCTGCTCGCTTAAAGTAAATATTTCCACCCTCGTTATTAAGATTTCCTGTAACAAAGGTGTCCCAGTCTTGATAACCGAAGCTGTTGTCTACAAGCCACTCCAAGCTAAGTCCGTCCAAGTCTGTGCCTGTGGTATTGATGGCTACCTTGGTATCGGTATGAATGAGCTTTGGCTGTGTATAGGTAACAGTGGGAATGGGATAGACCTTTGCTGCTTGCTCATAGGAATAGGTTCTGCCACCGTCATCGGTAAATGAGCATTTGAGGATATATTCGCCCTTATCCTTGAAACGGATATTGCCACCCTCATTGGTAAGTGTTCCTGTGATGGCATCAGATAGAGGAATTTCCTTGCCTTTTTTAGTGGCAGTCCAAGTGGCAATTTTCTCTCCGATTTCTGCAAGGGTGGTTTCCACCTTTACAGTATCATCAGTGTGGAGAATGCTCGGAATATAGAAGCCTACAGCACCCACAGGGTAGATGGTGATTTTTGCAGTATCAGTAAAGGTTCTACCAGTTTTATCCGTTAGGGCTACTATAAGTTGATAGACTCCTTTTTCCTTAAAACGAATGGTGCTGTCTGAGAGGCTCACATCGCCCTCAATTTGGCTTTGTATCTCCGCAGGCACACCATTCTTGGTCAGTGTCCAAGCTGCTGTCAAATCCTCTGTATTTTTGCTCTCTGTCTGTAAGGTGACTGCTTTATCGGCGTGGGAAATTGTAGGCAGTGTCAGCTTAATTTCGGCTACGGGATAGATGTCAATGTTTTTGGAAACAGTGGTTTCCTCGCCGATTTCATCTGTAATTTTGGCGGTTAATACATAACTGCCTTTTTCCTTAAACTGAATTGTTCCGCCTGCATGGGTAAGCTCACCGGCGATGGCTTTTTCAAGCTCAAGTGCCTTTCCGTCCTGTGTCAGCGACCACACCACAGTGTTCTGACCAAGGTTTTGGATTTTCAATTCTACAGGAATTGTTGTGTCGGTGTGTGCGGTTTTAGGCAGAGTAAAATCCATTGTAATTACGGGATATACCGTCACCGTTTGACTATGAGTGTCCTCTCTGCCACGGCTGTTTTTAGCAGTAGCGGTAATGGTATATTTACCGACTTTCTTTGCTTTCAGTGTACCGCCATCCTTATTGAGTTCGCCCTCAAAGACGGAGGACAGCTCCACTGGAATTTCGTCCTTGGTGATGCTCCATGAAACCGAGCTTACATATTTGGCTTGGGGCGAAATCTTTACTTCCTCGCCTACATAGCTGTTTTTGGGAAGTGTAAAGCTAAACTGCGGAGCTGGGACATAGGACGAACCGCCACCGCCATTTCCACCACCACCGGAAGGCTTTTCATCCGGCTTGATCACAGGCGGCTTTTCCTGCTCTATTTTATCCTTGGCTTCTTCCTCTTTCACAAGCATTTCAAAGGCTTCGCCACGGGTAGCGTTATCGTTTGGCTTGGCTGTTTTGTCGGGGTAGCCCTTGATAATGAAATATTTTTCGCCAATGCAAAGATACATCCTATCCTCTTTTTCAAGGAGACTGATGTCAGTAAAATCAAGGTCACAAATGCAGTCCTTGCTATGGCAGTTATCGCCCAAGGCACGAACAAGCATTTTTACCATTTCTAAACGAGTGATTGGCTCGTTGGGTGAAAACAGCTTATTTTCATAATCATCGGTGTCGATAATTTTCTGCTGCACCAAATAGAGGATGCTTTGCTCTGCCCAGTGACCGCCAATATCGGTAAACGCAGCGGTATTTGCGTCTGCTTTAACGGTATCGGTCATCGTTCTTGCAAGCAAAGTAGCAAACTCTGCTCTTGTGATAATTTCATCGGGATGAACAAGCCCATCGGGAAATCCTGCAATTGCACCCTGCTCGGTGAGTGTTTTGATCGCATCTTCCGCCCAGTGTCCTTTGGCATCCTCAAAGTATCGGTGGGCAGCATAGGTGCTGCCCCCGAATACAGAGAGAACAAGGCAAAGGATAGTGAGCAGAGAGGCGCTTTTTTTCAGCTTTTCTCTCATACTCTAATCCCCCTTAACCTGCGTAGTTGAACATTTCCTGAATTTTGGTTTTTAGCGTAGGCATAACCACATCTCCGAACAAAGCGTAAAGACCGGCAAGGAGCAGGCCGCCCAAAACCACAGCAATTAGAATTTTTACGGCACTATCGACATAATTTTCACCGCTGTTGTTCGCCACCGCAAGACGCATTTTATTCTTCTGAACCATAAGAAAGGTGGTTGCCTTAACGGCTGCATTGTTCACTGCATTCTTAGCCTTAGCGATCATGTTTTTAATGGTTTTCATAGTATTTTTCCTCCAATAATTTTATTTGGTTTATAGGTTTACATGGACATTTCGGGTTCGGTTTTCTGCTCCTGTTCATGGCTCTTTGCCATTTCCATCGATTGCTCATAGGCAGTTAAAACCGTATCGTTAAAGGCTTTTCGGCTTTCCTTGGTGATGGGGAAGAAAATATCGTCATATTCTCCCTTATGGTTTTTCACGCTGGGCATAGCCACAAAAAGCCCTTTGCTGCCCTTGATAATACGAATGTTCTTGATTGCAAAGGCACCGCCGATATTCACCGAGGCATAAGCCTTTACCTTGTCACCGCTTTGGGTGGGATTGACTCTTACATCAAGAGCCAAAGCATCGTTCTGCTTCATCTGTTTTCCTCCTGTTTTTGAAATAATTTTGTGGACACTGCATTCTTTTCTTAACCTCCGCAACACCATAGAAAATGTACACGATAGAAACTACCACTACATTTTCATATCAAATGCTTGCGTTTGCTCCTGTGCTTCAAAGTCAACCTCTCTAAATCCAAACTGATCCACATAATGAAACTCACTGCCGCTTTCGTCATACAGTTCCACTACATCGGACATGGAAAGAGAGTGACCTTTGTAGCCATCGGGGTGGTTGATGTTGCAAATCTCATAGATTGCATCAATGTTATTGGTGGGCAAGCTGCCATCAAAGACCACCTCGAAATTGTCTTTGCTCGGCTCCCCAAATTTCTCCTTAAATTCATCAAAAGAGATAAAGCGCATAGAAAAATCCGAATCGGCTTTTAGCTGCCAAATTCGGACATTCTTTAGGGTTTCTTCATTTTTCATAAACTGGGACACATCCTCCTTCCTCGCAAGAGCCTCAAAGATGCCGTCAGAAAAGCAAGGCTCAAATTTCTTTTCCTTACACCAGTTGGTGAGTTCTTCACACTGAAACAGTGTATCAATGTTTGCCGTGCTATCTTTAAGGTATCCCGAGGGACTTCCATAGTAGTAAATCAAGCTGTTTTTGAGTTTTATGCTCTCCATGATTTCCTCCAATCTACTGAATCTCCATCCCTCCCATACTTGGTACGGATGTATTGGATTGTGTTATCTCCTGCACCTTTTCTCTCGCCCAATCGGGGAGCAGCTCTGCTTTCAGCTCACCGATAAAGTCACTGCGATCATACTGGCATTTTTCTCCGTCAGAAAGAAATCTGCCGAACACCTTTCTGCCACTTGCCGAGGGACTACACCCAAAACCACCCTCACATAAAACAAGCTGGTCACGAGGTGTTTTGTAATCATCTTTTAAACAGGTGGGTTTGAGTACCATCACTCTGCCGGTGTAGTCAAGATGTGTTTTATCGTTGCAGTGGGCGTGATTCCAAAGGTTTAGACTGTCATATTCCTTGCGAGCAAGGTTAATGAAACCATCGAGAACAGCGGGGTGGCTGTCCACACGGAACTCAGCATTTGCATTCATTCCGTTGATTTTATTTTCGGGGATATAGATGCTCTTTGCCCACTCCTTGTTATCCCTCGAAAATCTGCCGTCATGGTCAAGCTGCTGCAAGGTATTGGCAAGGACGAAGTTTACCCGGTCATAGCCAAACTCCGCAATCGCCATCTTTGCAACATCATGACCTAAGTGGTAACCGTCAAAATTTGCATTGATCGTGTCCTCAATAAAGTCAGCACAGCGGTTATTTTCTCGCAAAGATTCTTGGTACTGCTCCAGTTCGCCGTTTCGCTTGGCTTCATTTAGACTGTAGGGATACACATATCTTTTATCCATGCAGAAGCTCCCCCTTTACCAAAAGCGCGTCAAGCTCTCCGAGGCAGATGCCATAATTGGAGAAAAGCTCAAGCAAGTGAGGTGGCACATCGGAGATGTCATGGTCGTACTCGGCAGGCTCAATGTGAATGATACCGGCATCTTCCTCCACAAAGGCATTTAGCTTTGTTCCTTCGGGGATTCCGGCAATCTCCAAAACCTCATCGGGCAAGTGGATACCCTCAAAGTCCAAATCCTCACAATGACCGCAGTCATCGCACTCACCACAGTTTTTTGCCAAGATGGAGAGATACCCCTGTGTAATTTCCGCAAGGGAGGCAATGGTCTTAATCATCTCCATTGCTGTCATCTTGGCACCTGTGATAACGATGGCACCCTCTGTGTGGATAACTGCAATTTCATCTCTCAAGCCTGCTTTTGTAATGGATTCATTGCTTACGGTAAACCCCTTGCTTTGATTGTTTTTCATTGAAATTCCTTCTTTCTGTAAAATAAAATTAAGCCTTCAACGGTGATGAAGGCTCGTGAATGAGTTTGTATTCTCCTTCGTTCAAAAGGCTGATAAAGGAGAATAAATTTAATTGGTGATTCTTCATTTGGAGATATGGTATTGGGTCATAGTTGGTGATAATCAGTTCTTCATAAACATCTCCTTCCTTGTGGGACATACTGTTTGGTCTTGTAGTATGGAAAATATAGAAGTCTTGGTAAAGCTCTATAATTTCTGCGGAATTGTTGTAGCTGACCATAACATAACCCTGTGCTTTTTTCAGTGCATCTCGAAGTCTGATATGGTCGGCTTTTGGGAATGCCACGGCATAAAATCCCTCGGCGTCATAGTACGGGGGATCGCAATAGATAAAGGCATTCGGTCTATCGTACTGCTTAATAAGGGCTTCAAAGTCCTTGTTTTCAATGGTGACCTCCGAAAAGGCACGGTTAAATCGCCAAATATCCACAAAGAACCTGCGGACATCACATCGTTTGCCACCGTAGGTATCGCCATTGGCATTAAAGCTGTAACGGAGCAGTTTGTAGTAAATGGCGGCTCTCTTGATATCCTTTTCATCTGCATTTGCAAGGAGCAGTTTTTTGGCTTCTGTTGCACTTGGCGGCGAGAGCATAATTTCTGTGAGCTTTAGCTCCTGCTTTAAATCTTCCTCGGTAAATTCTTCTTTTGCAATGAAACGCTTAAACACCTCAAAGTCATCACGAGCATTGAGAGTTAAAAAACCAATCTCACGAATGAGTGCAAGCGGCTTATCTCTGGCACACCGCATAAGGTTTACAAGATTGGCATTGAAATCGTTATATACCTTCAGGGTACTTGGGGGACAGTCAAGGTTTAAAGTCACCGTTCCGCTACCACCAAACACATCAATGCTCCGTTCATACCTGGGCGGAGCAAGTAGGTTAATCAGCCACATGAGCTTGCCTTTGCCGCCCACCCAGCTGATAATGCTTTTCATCAATTTTTATCACCCCCTTGGTTAAAAAACGGCACAAAAAAAGACCGACTGCTCGGCTGTAAAAACAGCGGAACAATCGGCCTTAAATGCGGTTTTCTTTTTTCAGTTCTGTCAGCAAATAGAGCTTGCCATATACGGTAATCAGCGTTTGCTTTCCGTGAAAGCCGTTCTTGCGAAAATCCTTAATGACAAACACGCCTTCATGGATATAGGGCTGATAGGGAAGCACTATTTGTTGTGTATCCCGATAGACATATTTGTTGTCCAAAAGAAATTGCGTGAATGCCATAGGCTTGATACCAAGCTCATGTGCGGTAATACGAAGATTGGTGAGCATTTCCCTTTCAATCAGTCTGTCATAATATTCTCCCTTGGGAGCAAGAACTGTGAGCTGCTGTTCCAATTTCTTATTTTTCTGTGTTTCTGCAAGAAGCTGCTTGAGCAGAAGCTCCAAACTTTCGGGGTTTGCCATAATTTCTTCAAGCTTTGGCATGATGATGTATGCGCCATGCTTTCTGATGGAGGGCAGAACCTCGCTCGTTACCCAACGCTTAAACTTTTTAGCATTGGGTAGCTTACTGGACAGAATGAGCGAGTATAGACCGCTTTCATTGATAATAATTGGTTTCTGACTTCTGCCGATGGCGTCACGAATCGTTACCCCATCGGTTTTATCATCATCGTCCACATGATCAGCAATTGCTTTTCTTGTATTGCTATACTTCAAAATCTCAGCTATATCCCTACCCACAAACCAAGGCTCGCCGCCAATAAGCAGAGTTCGCACTTGCCCAAATTCCTCGTTTTCAAAAATCTTTATTTCATGCATTTTCCTCTTTCCTTTCCGTGAAAACAAAAAAAGGCCGCCCCATCAGTGCATCTGCACCAATAGGACGGCCAATATTTTGATATTCAGTTTTATTGTCTTACATAGACATCGTCATTTCCACACAATCATTTTGCTTTTGGATTTGCTCGGACAGCTTGATTCTGTCATTGGGAATTAACAATCCATATGAAGTTTTGTCGATGCCGTTGTGCTTCATCAAGGCTTTACCATACCCATCTGTAGATAGGTAGTTGCTGATTTCCTCTTTCATGGGTAGGTCAAGGCTTTCCAATACCTTATCCGCATAATCGGCGGCAGTTGTACAGCTACGGTCAAGGGTAAATTCATCCATATGCTCATAAACCACAATTGCTGTTTCAATATCCTTACATTCCACAGCTTCAAGCATTGCTTTGAATTTTACAAGGTTATCATTGTCAAACCGATTGATTCTTTCGGCAAGGTGGTTCAGTGCATCAAAATCTTCATTGTCACCGTAGCAATCTGCAAGCTGAGGGGCGACAAGGCTTTCATATCCATAGAACCAACAGTCATCCATACTTTTTGCACCGATTTCCTCCAAGGCTCTTTGAATACCTGCTTGGGCTGCTGGTAGCTTTAGGCTGATGGTGTTTTGGTCATTGGGTTCATCATCATCGGGAATGAGGGCAAGCCCCAATCGGAAGATATAATCACAAGGCTTAGGTGCTTCGGGGTACCATCGTAAAGCGGCTTGATTTCCTCATTTTTTACAAAATATCCGGCAGAGGTGAATACACCTTGCTCTTGTTCACGCATTTCTTTACCGATTTTTTCTTTATCCAAGTGGCTGCATACCCAGTCATACTGCTCATCGGAAAGATTCTCCAAGTCGGCAAGCTGTGGAAGCAGTTCATTCTCAATGCAGAACTCTCCCAAGTCCTTATCAGAGGTGGCAGGTGCGTGATTACAGTCGAGAGTGGGAGCGTTAAGTGCAAGGTTGATAATTTCTTTCATATTGGGGTATTCTGAACCCTCAGCCTCTACAAGACCTGAAAAATGCACCTTTTCATGCTCCTGCATTTTATCTACCAAGGTGGCAAAGTAGTTCATTTCATAAAGACTGCAAGGCATCTTCTAATTCCTCATAGTTTGCAGGAAGCTCAATATCTGTAAAGGCTTCATTTTCAGGGTTATAGACCTGTGCTTTTAAGACTCTCATAGGCTCATACCTCCAAGCTCATGTGTTGGTTCTGCAATTTCGGGTTCGGGTTTGCTGATAACCTTGAAGCTGTCCTCACCAACCACTACGCCAAGACCACTCCCATTCTGCCATTTCATATGCAGAGTGCCAATATCGTCAATATTGATAACCTCACCACGCATACCCTTGGGAATTGGGTTATGGGCATCTGTCATCATTTCGGTCAGTTCAATTACTGTGCCAATTGGGTATCGCTCCTTAATTCTATTTACCTGTTCTCGTGTAGGAAATCCACGCATTTCACATTCCTCCCATAGTCAATTCTTGTTTTGGCTCACTGATACCAAGTTCTTCGGCCGTTTGTAAGCTCCAGTTTTCGCTCTGCCAGAAGCTCACATAAATCTCTTTTCCGTTACATTTGATTTCTCTTTGCTCAAAACCCTCACACCAGCCATCACTGGCTTGTCCGGAAATTTCCTCTTTTATTTTCTCCATTTCCTTATCCTCAAGAGGAGCATTTAACACCAAGGTGGCTATACCCATAAGCTTGCCACCTACATTTTCAACCGAGAAGTCATAGCGTTTTACTTTGGCATTAACGGAATCATTTTCGCCATAATACTTCATCAGCCCACGCTCTTTTTCTTCCGGCAGGCTGTTATTTGTAATGGCGTCTAAAATTTCTTCTTCATATTCAGCAAGCTCTTCGGGATAGACATCAATTTCACAATCTACTTGATAGAGGTCACCAAAATCATTTTCATCATAGTAGGTTGTGGCTCTAAGGGGCATATATAGCTTGAGGGTTTGCGTTTGTTGTGACGGGATTTCAATACCGACTTCAGCAAGCATTTCAGAAAGGTCTTGATTGTAGCCGTGGTAGACGATATACCCTGCATGGGTAAATGCGCCGTTTTCACACAGAAGTCTTTGGCTGCCGTAGCGTTCAAAGTCAATATATTCCTCTAAGTTCTCATCGTACTCAAAGTGACCGCTTTCACAGAACATATATCTGCCGTAATCTTCGGCATTGTAGATACCATCGAACATTTCAAATTCATAGGCACTATCGAAAATGGCATCAAGGTCTTTCATGGTTTGAGGCTGTAAACCACCGGTAAGATTGCCTAAATACGGCATTTCCTTTGCACCCATTTCAGCAATTCTTTCGGCAATATAGTTGATGCCATCAATTTCTTCTTGGCTGTTTTTCGGTAAGCCTTTAAGGATGTTTTTCATCTCATCATTAAATAGGCTGCTGTCCAGTGTGACCTCGCACTCTGAAACATCGGCTGCACCCAATCGTTCCAGTGCCTTGGCAAGCTCTGTTTTCACATAAGGCAGGTAGAGGTATTCAGCAAATCCATCCTTGTCCAGTGTGACGGTTCCCATATTTTCTTCCCAGTAATATTCGGGGAAATGGATGCCGTCATATACCTGTTCATACTCGTTTTTATTTCTGTAGAGGATTCCATATGGGGTAACCAAAGGATTAGGGTTATCGGCAAGCACCTTATTGAAGTAGCCTTCGCCATCCAGTTGCTCCAAAGCCGTGGGGCTGGCGGCTTGCTGTTCGGTAAGGTACATTTTCCTGCCCACGGCTTCAAGGTCGCTAAAATCGCTTACAACACTGTAACAGTGGGTATTGAAGGTGAGATTGATGAGCCTGTCGATGTCATTGCTTTTTTCGCTGTAGGATACTGCATAAAAAGTAGTCAATTCATTTTTGTCGAAGCTGTCCAACCTTTTGGCAAGATAGTTTAACTTGTCAAGGTTAAAGGTTTTGTTTTGGAGTAGCCCATTGGCTCTGTCATCCATGTACACACTATCCACTGTTATCTCAGCTTGACTGTTATTGGAGATACCAAGAACTTCACAAAGCTTATCAATTTGTTCTTCGCTGCAAGGTATTGTAAACCCTGTTATGCTGTCTTTTGTTTTAATTCTAATATTCAATTTTAGTCCTCCTTTTTTGATTTTGGGTATAAGAAAAGAGCCACTTCATTGCGAAGTGACTCTAACCATTAGCTTTCATATAGATTTGTGATTTCTAAACCATTTGTTTTTGCATAGTTTATTGTATATGCTGTTCCACCTGAACCACCGTCATAGTAAGCAATCATTTTGCTGCCCCTGTCCACCATATATCGATTTCTTTCGTGGTAACAGCCTTGCTTGTAATGGGTGTTCAAGGTGATGACCTCATCGCACTGGGGAAGGGTATCATAATAGATTTCTCTGTCTGATTCTTTCCATCGTGCAGCCTGTTCCTCAAATGGAACTACCGCAATTAGCTTAATGCTTTTGGGATCACTCATTTTGATTACTCGTTTTCGCTTTGCCACAATATCTGCACACATCAAATCGAAGCCATAGCAAGCCCCGAAGTAGAAGGTGTCAATGCCATTTTCAATTGCCTTGTTGATTTCCTCCCATAGTCTTAATTTCAATGTTTCCAGTTGTTTTGCCTTTTTTGGTAGCTTTTCGCTTCTATGTCCTGTGAAGCAGAGTGAGTGTTCTTTTTTCTGCATAGTATCGCTCCTTTCGTATTACACTATATATAGTATCTATATATGTGTAAATAGTCAAGATGTAATGTTACATATAGACTATGTATAGAGAGGTGAATAATATGGATAATACTAACTCAATTTTTGAAATGAAAGACTATGGCAAAATTAACTTCCATGTGAAAGAAATCATGGATGCAAAAAATATAACACGGAGCAAGCTTTCTAAGCTTTCCAACGTTCGTTTTGAAGTAGCTGATAAATGGTACAACGGAAATATTGAGCGAATGGATATTGATGTACTCACTCGTATTTGCTATGTTTTGGATTGCAGTATTTCCGATTTAATGAGCTATGAAAAGTAGGGACTACTAAAGTCCAATATTATTTTGTACTATGTGACCCCCATTCTTTGCAATTAAGATACCGTTAATAATTGCCCGAAATGCAAAATTGCCGATGAGCTGTTCATCGGCAATTTCATTTATATGGATATATTCTTTTCCTATAGCAATTGTTCTCGCTGTCTGATACAACGCATAGCCATCTGTACTGATCCCTCGCAGGGGAATATCCATTAGACTTACCTCGCCGGGGTGGATATGCACCAAGGCACGATTCCATAAATCCTCATCGGCAGAAAGCAGATAAATTATCGCACAAACCTTTTTAGAGATATATGGCTTGCAGATGGTCATAAATCTTTGCTTGTGGGCAGGGGTTAAAAACCAATCCCCGGTAAAGTTCTGAGTAAGCTTTTGCAATCGCTTGTTCAAATAGCGATGACGAAAATTTGCAAAACAGTTTTTTACCAATCTTTTATAGGTGGCATTACTCTGGCTGCTCTCAGCCGTTAAATTTTCCATAATAATCAGTCCTTTCTTTCTCTGGGTGAAATTTGGCACAAGCATCATCATCTGTTCAAATTCAGAAAATCTTGTGCCGTATAAAAAATATCTTGACATTTGAAAATCTCCTTTCTTTAAAACTTATGGCATAAAAAATAGGCAGTGGATTTTATAATTATCCACTGCCTATTTGCGTGCTTGCTATTCAATTTTATCAGTACATCTTATAAAATACCCTATGTCATCTATATTTTCACTGTTTTTTCGGGGTCAAAAACGGCACTTTTTAGCCTGTTTTTTAGCCCTAAAACCACCCAAAAACCACTACATGTTGTGGTTTAGCCCTCATTTTTAGTCTTGCCACCACAATACGTCATCAGAATTATCGCTTCAACGTGCCTTGAGTAGACAATAATGATGTCGTAGGAAGCTGGTGATTCCTTGGCGTAAAACTACTTTTGTTTTCTATATTCTTTTAGAAGAGCAATATTCTTTACGAAGACTCTAAATAAAGCTATTTTCCATGTTCGATTTTCCTTCTTACTTAGTTTTCTTAAGTATGTCATGTGTCAATTTAGACAATGGTCGTTTCCCCCAATTATCTTTTCTTATATCATTCATATGCAATACACTTAATACATCCTCTTTTGAATCAAATAAATCTGGGAACTTTAGTAAAATTTCATTTACTCTATCATCTGAATTAATGTATTGGTTTAGAGTAATATCACACACATAATCCTTATGCATGTTATACATTTTTTCTAAATGCAATACATTATTTTGTTTCTTGATTTTCTCTTGAGTTGCTGAATGACTTTCTGAATAATTAATACTAAGTTGAAAATTTTCTCCTATTCCCAAAAAGCTTTTAATATCTTCTGTATCCACTGCAAATTTTGCTGTCTCACCGAATTCATCCTCATACGGATATAGTATAGGTTCTTTATATGTATCAAGTGAACTTTTTGCCTGATTACAAATACTGCAGCTCGGAATTAAATTAAATATAGATACCGCCAAATATGGATATAATGACTTTGGATAAAAATGATCAAATTGCGGTCGCATGGAATTGTTTTCTAGCGTAAATGTATACTGCCTATTACAATATGGACACACATTTACTTTCATTTTCTTCAATATATTATATGCACTTTGTCTCCCAGCAAATTTATCATACCGAAATGCATATTTTTGTAACTCATCAGATTCAGTCTTATTGAATTTGCCCAATTTCACAATATACTCTTCCATTTGACTTTTGTTTGCTAATACCAATTTTTTTACATTTTGCTCAATTACATTCCCAGATAAATTATAAAAATAATTGTATAGTACTTCATAACACGATCTTGATTTCAAAACTGTCTTGCAACTACTATTCTGCAAAGATTTATAAAGCCCCGTCTGTTTATGACTCATATCTTTCCAATGCATGTCCATAATATCTTGTTTAGTGTCTTCATCTAGCTGTATTTTAATCATTTTTTAATTCGCTCCAGATCCCGTATAGTTGCATTAAGCTCACATACCTGTTTCCTCAAAAGATTAATTGTATTCTCTACTGCATTTAAGTCTTGCTCATTGTTTACTTGAATTTTCTCACTATATGTAACTATTTTCTTTTCGTATATTTCCAATAATCTTCTGCGTATTAATTCGTCCCCAATACAATTAATCGTCTTGAAGATAAGTTGGTTCTCATCTAATAGTTGTTTATGCCCCTTTAGTTTTGATAAAATCCTATTTATTTTATTTTCTGAAAATAGTCCCATTGTACCAAGATTATTTAGAAAAAATGAATCTAGAAACAATGTATGTATATTATTTCCAAATGTTTTTTTATGATTATTTAAATCATCAACATGGCAATGACCATCTTTTGAACTGAGAAAAATCACATTTTGTCGAGGCAAATCTGATAAAATAATTGGTGAATGTGTTGATATTACAATCTGCATCTCATTATCTTTGCCAATCAAGTTTGGGATATCTCTTACAATATAAGTTATTAATTCACGTTGCCATTTCGGATGCATATAGAGATCTATCTCATCAATTAAAATAAGACTTTCCTTTTTACATTTTTGTGAATTAAAAATCCAGAAGATGCGGCTATATAAATTTAATAATGCTTCTTCTCCAGATGATAATCCCTCAAATTCAAATGTCAGGTATCTTAAAAATATAGAAGGTAATCCATTATCAAGGAATGTAAATAATCGTTGAAAGAACTTATCATTACCCTTTAAATCAACTTGTAATGCTTCATAATAAGCCATATCTGCCTTGTCCCATCCCGAATTAATAATATGGTTTTTATCCATCAAGTCATAAAAAAGGATTAAATCATCTGCAGCATTTATAAAATACTCATCCGTTGTCATATTTTCCTGTAATGAATCTTCTATTTTTCTGTGTAAATGTTCTTTTATAAAATCTCTTATTTTTATTACCTGTTCTATACTTATCTCTTCTATTTCATCAAGACTTTCTTGTTGATAGTAATAACTATATTCATACATAAAAAACAAAGTCAACTCACTAAATACAGAAAACGAACTTTTTCGTTTTAATTTTGCTATTGAAGACCAAAGATCTTCTTTTGTATCAAGTAACTCCTTAAATTTCTTTTGTCCAAAAATATCTTTTTCGGTCTTGTGTTTTAAAGTAACATATCCGTATTTTTTCCCCGGATACTCCTTGCACTTTGATTTAACTAAAAAATAGAGACGTATTAATGAATTTAAATTTTTGTAAGCATTTGCATCAATCTTAACAACATTATTCAATTCTCTTGCTCTTTTAATAAATTTTTCTTCAACGCGATGTGTTTCTGGGTCATCATAATATCTGGAATAATCATTTTGTTCTGAAGGATATATATAATCAGGTATTCTGTTTTTATTAATTATAACTGGTGCTTGTTCAGTAATCGTACTATCCGTCAAGGAATAATCAAGTACATTTTCTCCCTGATACATTGACGCAAATACAGAATTATTCATTGAATTTGAAACATATATCTTAGAGCATTCCTTAATGGCGTCCATTCTCTTTTGAGGTAAAACAGGCATAGTTTGTATTTCATATTCCAAATTATGATCATAATAAAGAAATCCGCCCTCTTCATACACTACTATTTTCTTTTCTGTTTTTCTTTGATATACTTCTGCTCTAGAATTGGCATCACCATGTAATTCATGAGGCACGATAATACTATAATCCATAATTTCAGATAATAAGGTAGATTTTCCTGCTCCGTTTTCCCCTACAATAGCAGTTAATCCCAAAATATTATGATTCTCCCAAAAGTTTTCTATATACTCATCTTTTTTTCTGGAAGTCAATAATTTCTTTTCTTCATCAAATTCGAATTCATCCCTACCCGATATATTAAATCCTTGTCCTTTAATAAATCCATTTTTAGAATTTTTAATCCATATATATATTAATTTCATTCATCCACCTCTGATTGCCATCAAAATAGAATTTACATTGTTTAGAAAAGCATACTAAAAAATCATCAAACAGAGAGACATCCTATGCTGATGGAACGTGATTACCGTAAACATCACCGCAAATGAGCACCGCTTCGGGTGATTCTTCATCTACAATATTAATAATTGTGGTCAGTATGTATTCTTAATCCTCAAGCATGGATAACTCGTTGACACGTTTCCTATATGGAGGTCAGGCAGAAATTTCATATCTAGTACCTCACTTTAAGTAATATCATATTTAGTTTGTCTAATCTTAAACGAGTTCTTTGTCCCTTCTAATACATCCACTACATCGTTGATGATATTACTTTCAAGCGAACCGCTATCAAATGAAAACTTATCACTTGTTTTATCAAGTTTCACACGAATAACCTGTTCAGCATCTGAGACTACAGCAAGGTTGGAATTATGTGTTATTATAATTATTTGTCTTCTTTTTTTAGCTTCTCTAATAAATGGAACTAATATCTTTGCCACGCTTTCATTATCAAGATTATCTTCGGGCTGATCTAACACTAATGGAATATCCCTTGCATCTAGTAGTAAATAAAATACAAGTAATAAACTGCCTCTTTCACCAGGAGATAATTCTTGTAAAGGCTTTCCATATAATTGCAATGAATATCTGGCTTTTAAAAATCCTAAATTGTAAAAAATGTCTACAAATACATCATATTTCCCTTTTTTAAATATATTGTGGTAACACTTTTTGCTGTCTTTTTCAAAAACAGACTGTATCCTATTTATAAATAATTCTATCCCTTGATAAGTAGTAAAATCCGATTCATTAACAATAGTCTTAAATAGCTTTTGTCCATCTTGTCCTCTAAAGTCACTTATTACGCCACTGTCAATATACGTTTCAACAAAAGAGTTGACAAAATCATCTTTTGGGTATAGTCCCACATCTATCTTTACATCATAACTATCTAATTGTTCTTTATAAGTTTGTATAAAATTAGTTATTGGAACTTTAAACTGATTGAAAATTTTGACCTCATCATTATAACAATTAAAAATTTGTTTAACTTTTTCAAGTCGCTCTATCTTTAATTTGTTGATGTCTGTTACGATAGGTGAATCTACCAAATCTCCCAAATATTCAATCTGACTGTTTAGTTCTTCCTTACGTTTATTAATTTTTTCAAGTTTTTCATTCCATTGCTTGTTGTCATCTAAAAACTTTTGGTACTTAGATAGCTTACCTTCATTCTCTTGATTAAAAATATCAATTTTTTTCTTTATTTGATTTTGTGAGATAATTAATGTTCCCAAGCTGCTCGGCTCGTCTGATATTTTAAGTTTTACTGCATTAATTTCTTCTTTAACAGTAGAGAGAATAGCAGTAACATCACTAGAATTGACATTAAAATTAAATACTTTTTCAATATCAATTCCATATGGTTGTAATTTCTTGGATATATCGCCGATGGAAGCTTTTGTTCTTTCACTTAAGTTAGTTATGCTTTCAATAATTATTTCTAAATCTGACTGTTTTTGAAATAGATCATTTAATAATTCTTGCTCAATAGAAATTTGCTCTTGAACTTTTTTATGTTCACATATTAATTCTTGATACTCTTTGGTATCCAAATCTTCTGGTGGTTTCACTTCAATAGGCTTAGTTTTATTATGCTCTTCTAACTCTAAGTCATTTTGCGAAATTGCTGATTTTAGGGCTTGTACATTTTTATTATCTCGTGATTCTTCTAACCTCTTAATTGATTCGTTAAGAGATTTGATTTTTAATGACAATTCATCTATTTTTTCAACAATGACATTTTTCTTGTTTTCAAGCAAACTTTTAAAAGTCGAAAAGCCTAGTTTCTCTTCTGTAGGCATACGTGAAAATACTACTTTATTAATTTCTTCTTCAAACTTTTCATCACTATCATTACAAAAAGATTCAAAACTTCGTTGAGGTACAAAATGTATTAATTCTTCAGCCGTATAATCTGGCTCCTCATCCAAATTTTTTGTTTTTTCCAAAACATTATTGTACCAATTTAACTTAGCCTTAAAGTTAGTTGCTAATCTTTTGTTTTTAAATTTAGTTTTATTTAGGAAAACAAAATCATCATAATTTTTACAGTCACTCAGCAGCGCAATTATTTCTGCAACAGCCGTTTTGCCACTCCCTTTATTTCCAATTACAGCGGTCATTTCAGGATTAATCATAATATCAACATCTTTAAACCATTCTCCATTTAATCCAGTGTAAGAGTCTTCCCAAGATACTGTTAGCCTTTCCAAAGTTTTAGTTTTGTTCTTCTGAAGTCTATCGAGGGCAGGTGGAATTTCACCAATAAAAATTCTATCAGGTTCAATAGACGCATGCTGTAATCCATTTGTATTTGGATCCGCCTTAATCCAGCTATATCCTTCACCTATTTTCTTAAAATCATGAGCATCAGAAGCAACAATCGTGCATCTGTTAAAAGTTTTTAAATAAAATTTTGCATTTTTTTCATCCAATGATGACATTTCACATAAGTCCACATATTCTTTAAGAATTTCCTCTTTCACAGGACCCAAAGAATCAGCAATATCACTAACATTTCTAGGACTTTTTCCTTGATGCTTCATTTCTTCTATTGAACCATGCTTATCTCCAGAATGTACTGTTACCAATCCACCGTATTTTCTTATAAGGCTAGAAGCCCTTTTAAAATCCACTTGTACTTGAAACATGCCTTTCTTAAAGGCTTTATCTTCAGTTAAAGAAGAATCATTTTCACGGCCTTTAGCAATTATTCTAGTTTCAGACAAATCTAATGGTGATAGTATTAGGTCATTTAATGCTTTCGAATTTAATTCTATTCCTTCAAAAACATCGGGGAACAAACCTATAATATGGACTGATTTTTCTCCATATTCAGTTCTAAACTCAATTCCGGAAATAACGTGAATGGGTTTATCTTTAGAATATTCTTTTATTTCATCAATGTTTTTTACGGTATGATGGTCAGTCAGCGCAATTACGGAAATGCCTTTCCTTATTGCTTCATCAACTATTTCAACCGGTGTTCCGTTGCCATCGGAAGCATTTGAATGTATATGCAAGTCCCACTTTCTCCATTCAGACCCTCTTTTATACTCACTCATATTCCACCTCTTTATATTATGGTTTTGCGTTTTTTCTTGCCTTATTTAAAAATATTATTTGGCTTATAGTTGTCAATAAAATCAATAATTAATCGTATTTAAAACGTAATCTCTTATAATAATAAAATAATATAAAACAACATTTTTATTTTAATTGTATATCTTTTCCATATGTTTTACAACAATAAAACGCCATATTAGACACAATTTTACAGAATATTTATATTGAAAATAACAAAACCACCAACAATAAAGTCCTCAAATTTTAAGGGCTTTATTCTTAGCAGTTTAATTTCAGCTGGAGCAGTGAAAACACCCTACTCCTATTTTAGTGCTCATTCATAATAATCCACATCCTGTTTGACCACTATTCCCGAGTGTAACTGTATCTCTTTCCTTTTTATACCCCTACAACATATCATATCGCTAGTACTTTTTAACCATGCAAAAAGGAGCGAAAGTTCAACGCTCACACCCCTCTAGTTTAGAATACAATTAAAATTTTAGTATATCATACATCATATTTAATCCATGATAGTAGTTTTACATTATCTACTTTAAAGCATTTGCTAGATCACTTAGTAAACTAAGATTGTTAACCACTTGATATTTATCAGCAATTGAAGAAAGACCCATTGAAGCTTTCAAAACATCGATAAATTTTGTACCTTGCTCTACAATGATTATTTTGACTACGTTGTTTTCGCAAAGAGCTACAACGAGGGTGTCCCCAACCTTTGCATTATTGACAGCCACATTCTCACTATAATAAAATCTATACTCAGTTCTATCCGGAGAATACTCTCTAGCATCATACCAAGTTAATTCTCCAAAATCCTTTAATATACGCCCACCACTCTCAACATAATAAAACTCTCCATTGAAATATTGTCTACTATATCCGAATATACTTTTTAGTGCGGATACGCCATGAAATTCATGTTGATTGCTTTGCCAATGATTAATTTCTACGGAACTTAATGTCTTTATTGCTACTCCTTTAAAAGCACTCATTTTTTACACCTCACTTACTCTTTATAATTTTTATTGCTATATATTGTTATGAAAATAATACCAGACATATAAAATTTTCACAATACATAAATACCCAATAACAAAGAGAGGATAGAATTTTTTAATAATAAAACTCTATCCTCTCTAATTCTCTTTACTGTATGATATACTACTTTTTTAGTCGTTTCATTTCGCTAATTAATTGTTTTGCTACAGCTCTAACAACAGGTACTGCGACCGAATTTCCGAACTGCTTATAAGCTTGTGTATCTGATACTGGAATAATGTATATATCGTCAAACCCTTGAAGTCTCGCACATTCACGAGGTGTTAGCTTTCGCGGGTTTTCCCCATCACCTTGATCGATTAGGATTTCGCTACCATCCTTGTAATACCGAGCACTGATTGTATTCGTATATGGCGACTCCGAATTGAAGAGTGAGAAGCCAAAGCCATTACCTTTGGCTGCATGTTCTTTTTTTCTGCGAAGATGTCCCTCATATAATTTGTCGCTGATGGTGTATTTCTTGTCAACATTTTCTTGAAGTATATCCCCGAGCCGTGTGTTTGTTTTTGGCGGAATAGGATATGGAAATTCATAGCTATCATCAATGCAGAATGTACGTTTATCAAATCCAACTATATATATTCTTTCACGGTTTTGAGGAACCCCAAAGTCTGCAGCTCGTAAAACTGACGTATCGGCACTATAATCAAGTGCCTTCAAGTGCTTTATAATCGTCTCTAGTGTACGACCTTTATCATGACCTTTTAACTGTTTTACATTTTCAAGTAAAAATGCTTTTGGCCGCTTAGTTTCTATTATTCTTTCAATTTCAAAGAAAAGTGTTCCTCTGGTATCAGCAAAGCCTTTCTTGAGACCCGCCTGCGAAAATGGCTGACAAGGGAAGCCTGCCAACAATATATCGAAATCAGGAATATCTTCAGATTTTATTTGAGTGATGTCCCCAGATGGCATTTCGCCAAAATTGACTTGGTAAGTTTTTTGTGCGAATTTATCCCATTCAGAAGTGAACACGCACTTCCCTCCAAGCTCTTGAAAGGGTATTCTTATTCCACCTATTCCAGCAAATAGGTCAATAAATTTAAACTCAGGGTTTGGATTGTTAATTGCAAATGGTCTATTACTTGCGAAATCTAATATTGCATTAAATACTATCTTATTAGGTTTAGATTCTCCATTCTCCCATCTACGTAATGTACGGTCGCCATTTCTATCGAGCCCCAACGCATCTGCAAAATCCTTTTGCGTCAAGCCGAGCTTTATTCTTTTTTCTTTTATAAGCGCTGCTTCAGTCACTTTTGTGCCTCCTTCAGGATATTATGTCCTAATTTTATCACAAACAGCGTCAAAAGTCAATGTAAGCAATATAATAGCGTTGTTTAAAGAGCTTTTAGTCTCTCGATAACCTCAAATTTTAATTTACTTTTCAATCCACCTGCATACGCCTCCATAGCCGTTCTTGTGTTCATGGCAAAAGCGTGTATCTTGTTGAGACCCGACACATTATCGACTTCAACGTAACCTAAATATTTTATTTCAGTTTCAGTGTTTTCGGGTAGTATAAAGGCGTTATATAAATAGTTAACACTTGATAAAGCTCGAACGGTAGGAGGTGCTTTGCTATTTTCAATGGTGTATTGATAAAACAGCTGTTTAACAGCATCTTGCCATCCAGGCAGCGACTTGTTATAGTCATAATATTTAGCATCCAAAATATAAAAGCAATCCCTATGAGCAAAAAGTATGTCTGGACGCTGTGATATGTTATATTTTCCAGAAGTTTCTTTCCAAGCGGGCTGGGGAAGAATACTAGACCACACACCATATTGATTTTCAAAAACGTGGCTACAGATATATTCCCAAGTGTAGTAAAAATATGGAGTGGCCAACATCTCAATATGTTCTTGAGTATTTTTACCTATCTTGCACTTTAAATATGCTATCATATTTCTCAAAACATTAATTTCTCTATTTGCATAAGTTATTGTTAATTCTTTTGTTAATATTCTAACTGCATCCTCAGCGCTGCATGGCATTGAAAAAGAAACACTAACACCACTAAAACCAGTAATCCATCCCCACAGCTCAGCACATTCCGATATTACGGCTTTATGTATCTGAATTACAATATGGTTGGCATTATAAGCAGTTTTCTTAATTATAGGTTCAACGTAAATAGGTCTATTATGATTTATTATCGGTATTGTTTTATTAATAGTCGCATTCCAGTCAATATTTCCATTTGAACGTGTAGTTTTAATTTTTTCTACACGTTTCAGAAATCCATAATTTTGATAATCATTAAGTAGCATTATTGCTGATATTATACGACCATTACTATTTGATTCGTTGCCATTTAAAAATGCGCTTTCATCTTCCGGATGAATTTTCTCCATTCGATATCTTAATAATGTTCGTAGCAAGATGGATGCGTCAGTCTTGAAGCAGGTCTCGCATGTAACAAAGTTCTTAGGAAATATAACTACTGGATTATTATTACATATTAAAAAACCAGTGATTCTAAAGGAGAAATGTAAACCGTTTATAGCTAAAACTGCAGAATTTTTTTCAAATAGATCTATAATATCCTCGTGCTCTTTTTTCAGATACCAGTATCCCTCAGTAAAAACTCGTACTCCTTCAAGCATAAAACGAGCCTCCTTTCACTTTTAATTATCTTCAGACTTAATTGTTGATGTTTCTTCGTCCTCTATTTCAGACTGTTGAATCGCTACTGCTGGCTTAAGAACAGAGCTAATTTGCAATACATCGTCAGTCTGAAATTCTTCTACAAGATTTGCAAAGGTAGCTACATCTCCAGAGAAAAATTGTTCTCTACGATGACGGAGAACATCATCCCAAAGATAAAGCAATAGTTTGTCCACAGCTTTGCGATTAGACACTTCAGAAGGCTTGATAAAATAAGGTCCAATCAAACGATCTTCATCGACTCCAAGCTTAACCAATTTATCATTTATTGCGCTAACAAAATCTCCCCAGCTCACATCTATGTTCGCATATTTTATTTGTGCATCTTTATGAACAGCAGTTCCGATATCGATTTTAATATATTCAAATTTCCATCTACGCTTAAAAGCAGAATCTAATACATTAACCCCTTGGTCAGCACTATTCATTGATGCGGAGATATTCATATTTGTTGGGATTTTAAGACCAGATGAAATAAAATCGTTCATTTCACATGTGCCGATAAGATAACTTCTCAATTCTTCTGAAGGTTGGATAGCATACTCGCTTTCACCATCTGCGTTACGGTCAAGCAGTTGAAAAACTTCGCCAAACACAGCGGCTGCGTTCGCTCTATTTATTTCTTCTATAACAAGTGTGTACATATTACTCGGGTCTTTCCAAGCTGCTACAAAAACATCAATAAATGGACCTGGCACAAACTTATAGGTAATGTATGGCTCTCCTTCATTAAATGTAGTACCGTCGGAGTACTCAAAATCTCCACTGTTTTTCTTATATACCGGAACAGGTTTATACGCTCCAACAAAATCGAAGTATGTATATTCTGGATGGAAAACTACACGTTTCGTTAACGGAGCTGTCCCAAAACGGTCTTCAAGTAAACGGCTCTTTCCTGTACCTGGCGCACCATAAATAATGTAGTTGTCAGCGCCTGTTTTTCTGCTTGTCGATGATAGTGAAATGTTGATTGTTGGCATGGATATTTGCTCAGCGGCAGCTAATTTTAATTGTGGAACGAGGGCTAAAAGAGCAGGTGATGTTGCATAAAAATACGCAATGTCAGCTACATAGCTTTGTGTTACGTTAACTACCCCGAGCAAATTGAGAATAGGGGACACGTAAAAGTCACCCCGATCTATGGTTTTTGAGCCAAACCACCAGCTATAATCCGACAGAAAGTTTAGTAAGAATTCTGCACTTGCTGTAGGATTGACATCGCCAGAATCTTCAAAATATCGTACTGCATTTGATATAAAATCAGCTTTTTGTTCATCCGTTATAGCATCTTTTATAGCGACAATATATTCTTTTCTCAATTTGCTAGATTGCAATTTCACAGTAAGAATGCTTTCAAGATGTGATTTATAGCTAATAAGCTCTTTTGTGTAATCTGCCATAAAAGCAGCCATTACAAACCATTGATTAGGAATAAAAATTTTAAGACTATTAAAGGTGGTTACGACTGTAGTTGTTGAATTAAAGTCAACGCTATGACCTGTGCCACGAATGTAAGTTCCAAAAGCACGTTTGAAATCGTCACTTAACGCTATATCAGTGGCATTAAACTCCTCTTTGTATTTTTGTCGACTCTCTTGTGCCAGTTCATTAAGGTTTCTCAATATTCCGTCCTCCTCAATTGAAAGTTCTATTAATAAATTTTCGGATTCTACAGTATTTTTACTTTCTAAAAACTTTTGAACTAAAGTCGTCATTTCCTCAAATGTAAATGAAGCAAATTTATTCAACACTGATTGTCTCGAAGGCGAAAGTTTTTTCTGTTTGAAACCTACACGACCATTATCAAAATAAGGATCAAATTCATCTCTCATATTTCTGATTGAATTAGAGTTAACCTTAAGTATCTTTGAAATAGCTTCAAATGCATCTTTTTGCGTTTCATACCCAATAGCTTCAAATGCTTCAGCGTTAAAGCGTGAAAAATAATATCCTATAATTAATGCAATTTTATTATTCGCATCCATTTTCCTTTCTCCTTCACTTATCTTGAAATTCAAGTTCTTTTAATTGTTTAATAAGTTCTTTTGCAACTTTTCTGCTCATCGCAAGCTCAGCCAGTGCATGTATCGCTATTTTTGTAGGTTTACTTCTCTGATTTTCCCAACGGTTTACCATAGCAAAGCAAACGTGCAATTCTCTTGCAAGCGCTTGTTGTGGCAAACCCATTTCTAACCGTATAGCTTTTATAACTTCGTGTAGCTTCATTTAATCACCTACAATAAGACATAATATACCAAAATAAATTATAACACTTGTTATAAAACGATTTCAATATTTAATCTAAATCTATCCCTATTTTAATGCCTATCCATAGTAGTCCACTTTTTGTTTTACCACAATTCCCGAGTGGAATTGTATCTCTAGCTTCATACCTTTATGTACCCTTATGGAGGAAATCAGCCTTTTTACAAGGTCTTGGTCAAACACTCTTACTTGTGGGTTAACATTGCCTATCGTCTTATCTAAGGCCTCTACTCTTTGAACATAGTTTTCTGCATTTTTCTGTGCTTGTACTATTTTTATTTTCGCTGTTTTGAGCTCGTTAATCTGTTCTGATAGTTTTTTATATTCTTCATCGAATTCTTCGCTGACAGCTCCTTGTTTTGCGTTATTTTCTATGAGTGTAAGCATCTGCTGTTGCAGTTTTTCTATCTGTTCGTCATATTCGGTTGTAACACCTTGGGTGCTGTAGTTACCAATTACTCTTATAACATTTTCTCGGAAGGTACCTATAAAATCACCTGTATTTTCTACTACATTATTTATTGCTTTCATAATTGCATCATGGAGCTGCTCTTCCTTTAGGGTTGGTGAGTTCTGGCATTTTGATTTTTTACCTTGTTTCAGCCTGTCCTCGCATCTCCATACTGCCGATTTGTCACCGTACTTGGACCATATCTGCCTGCGGTAGGCATGACCACATTCCGCACATACCATCAGATCCGTAAGTATGTATTTAGAACTATATTTGCTTTTCTCTTTTAATTCCCTGTTCCTTTTTCTTGTAACAGCAGCTTTATTTAAACTTGCACGTCTTGCTTTTTCTGCCTGTACTTGGTGGAATAACTCCTTTGGAATAATCGCCTCATGGTTATCCTCTATATAGTACTGTCTGACATATCCATCATTTTTCACCCTTTTCTTGGTGAGAAAATCTACTGTATAGGTCTTTTGCATACGTGCATCGCCGCAGAATTTTTCATTTGAGAGCATTTTGTCGATTGTTCCCGGATGCCATTGGTCAAGTCCTGTGACGGTCTTAATACCGTCTTTTTCTAATCCTTTGCATATCTGAACAATACTGCTGCCCTCAAGATACTCCCGATAAATTCTTTTTACGATTACTGCTTCTTCGGGTACCACCACAAGGTTGCCGTTTCCATCTTTTGTGTATCCTAAAAACTTTTTGTGGTTCACCGAAATGATTCCATTTTCAAATCTTCTCGTCAAACCCCATCTTGTGTTTTCACTGATGTTTCTGCTTTCCTCCTGTGCCTGACTGCTGAGTATGGTGATTAGCAGTTCTCCACCGCTTTCCATCGTGTTAATGCCCTCTTTTTCGAATATGACGGGGACATTTTTCTCTTTCAGCTTTCTGATATTTTGCAAGGCATCAACCGTATTTCTTGCAAACCTGCTGATTGATTTGGTAAGCACCAAGTCTATTTTCCCCTCTATGCAAGCATCAATCATGGTGTTAAAATCATCACGTTTACTTGTCTGAGTTGCTGATTTTCCATCGTCAGCAAATATTCCGGCACATTGCCAATTTGGGTTGCTGTTTATCTTATTGGTGTAATAATCAACCTGTGCTTCATAACTCCCTTCCTGCTGTTCCAGCAAGGTGCTTACTCGGCAGTAGGCGGCTACACGCAGTGTTTTCTGCTCTACTCTTAATTGTCTGTCATATTTCATTTGCGGCGGTATGATTGCCACTGTCTTTTTCGCTGCAGCCATTTTTCTCATCCTTTCGCTTGTATTCTAAAATCTCACTGATTTTCAGTCCGTTTATAAATTGTGTTTCCACTTTACCGTCTTGATAGATGATGATTTTATCTATGATACCTTTGAATAAATCTTCATCAAATTCTGTCAGCAGGTCTTGACCGACTAACATTTCTTTTACTTTCTGCGTCTGTACTTCGTAGCCATCTATCTGAGAAGTGCTGTAGGTGAGTTCTGCTCTTTTAAAAATTAGATTCGCCAACTCTTGTGATGAAAATTCCTCATCTTCTTCAAGCCGAGTTATTTGATTTTCTATCTCAAGCAGTTCTTTACTGATTTTGGGAGGTTCTTTTTTATAAGGTTTATCCAGTAATCGTTGATTTTTAATAAGCTTATTTGCTGTACTTATAAAAACCTTTCTTAATTCCTCATCTGTATAGAAGAGATTTCTGCATAGTACTCGGTTCTTAAATATATATTTTTTGCATTTCCACCTGTTCTTTTCGCAAGCCTTACCGGAATGCTCCGTATACTTTCGATACGGCTCACCACATTCACCACAATAAATCTTGTTTGCAAATAAGCATTTACCTTTCTTGCGGTTTGCTTTACGCCAAAGCTGATTTTTTTTCTGATTTCTCTTGGTTTGAACATTGTCGAAGGTGACTTTATCAATCAATTCGGGATAAGCTTCATCCCCCATATACTTAGTATTTTCAAGGATTCTTCCTATAGCGCAGTGTGTCCAGTTGATTTTGTTATTTGCATTTGTAACTTCTTTTTGACTCAATTCCTTTGCTATAGCTAATAAAGATTTTCCTTTTAGATATTCCGAGAAAATCCTTTTTACAGTTTTGGATTTTTCTTTATCTATCTGTATTTTTCCATCCACCATTTTGTATCCGATTGGCATATATGTTTGCATAATTGCGTTCACCTCTTTGTTATATATTCTGTCAACTCAAGGTTATTGATAAGCCTAAATGTAATGTCACTATAATGGTACCTGTAATCTAGACAGGTTACTTCAAATTTCTTAGTGAATTCTGTTATAATAAATACATCTAAAAAAGGACGGTATTCACATGAAAAAAAGACGTAGTTTTACACCAGAATTCAAAATACAAGTTGTACTAGAGCTTCTTCGTGAAGAAAAGGAGCTGAATCAAATAGCTGCTGAGCATGAGATTGCTCCAAATGTTCTTCGTAACTGGAAGAAAGAATTTTTAGCTAATGCATCAAGTGCCTTTGATAATAAAAAAGAAGCTTCTTTTGAACAAGAACGTATTGACTACGAAAAGAAAATCGATCAACTTTATAATACAATTGGCCAGCTTACGGTAGATGTGAACTGGCTCAAAAAAAAATCTGATCAAGCTCTTGGACATGGCTGGGAAGAAAGAACTGGTTACAAAGGACGATCCTAAACTGTCTATCAGTAGACAGTGTAAACTCCTTGAGCTTAATCGTAGTAGTATTTACTACCAAGAACAAGCCCCTACTGTATGTGAAATAAAAATTAAGCATCTTATTGATCGTATTCATATGGATCATCCAGCATGGGGAACTAGGAGAATATCTGCACATCTTATAGAGCAAGGCTATTTCGTAGGAAGAAAGCTTGTGAGACGTTACATGCAAGAAATGAGAATCTATGCCATCTATCCAAAACCAAACCTTTCAATGCCTAATAAGCAGCATAAGGTTTACCCTTATCTACTGCGTAATCTTACTATTGATAGGCCTAATCAAGTATGGTCTATTGATATCACATACATTCCCCTTGGCAGAAGCTTTATGTATCTTACTGCTATTATTGACTGGCATTCTCGTTACATAGTAGGTTATGAGCTTTCGGACACATTACAAGTTGAATCGGTAATAGCTTGTGTTAAAAAGGCTATTGCCATATATGGAGTACCTGAAATTATTAATAGTGATCAGGGCAGTCAGTTTACTAGCCCTGAATATACTAATCTCTTAAAGCATCACAGCATCAAAATCAGTATGGATGGTAAAGGGCGATGGGCAGATAATATCATTGTTGAAAGATTCTTTAGAACACTTAAATATGATGATATTTATATTTATCATTACCAAACCCCTAGAGAGCTACGGGCTGGTATTAATAAGTTTATGAAATCCTATAATGAAGAACATCCTCATTCAACACATGGTTACAAAACACCATATGAAATTTATCATGGGGTAAAAGTAGCATCTTAATGGAGGATTATTTGTCATACCTACAAATATGTATATTCCTTCTGACAAACAATCACTGGTAAAAAATGGTTCATTAAGAATTTACTTTAGGCTGCCTTGACAAAGGAACCACTATACACCACTTTTACCGATTAGGACTTTATCTACCGTATGGATAAACAGTTCTTCTTGATAATCGTCCATAATTATCGGATTGTATTTTATAATTTGCAGTATCCTTTTTGTTCCCTCAATCTCTTTTTCATAACCATTACTCTCAAGGAAAACATTTCTCTTTTTCTTGTATTCCTCAATTTCAATGTTAATTGTATTCTGCTTTTCCATAAAAACAGCAGAGTCCATATATCCTTTTAGCATGACTCGCTGTAGGATATGGCTCTGCTCCATTAACTCCGATATATTATTGTTTAGTTTGAGAATTTCCTCTTCCTGTTCTTTATTGACTCTTAATTTTTTTAATGATTCCAAGAGGGGATAAAGGATTTCACTGTAGTTGCTTACAAGCTTATTCCACATGGTTAGGAAAGCATCTTTGATAATATCCTCTCTTACTGCTTTCATGCTACATTTTTTGCGGTTTTCTATATGAGTAATACAGCACCATTGTATTTTCTCGTAAGGCTTGCCGATATACATTTTCTGTCTTCGAAACGTTCCACCGCATTCTTTACAGATTATTTTACTGCTGAATTCATAGCGATTTTGGCATTTACCGCTGTCATCCATTCCCATCTGTACTCTTCGGTACTCATAAATTTCCCGAACTCTTTCTGCCTGTTCCTTTGTAATAATTGGTTCATGACTATCTTTCACGAAGTACATGGGTAATTCTCCGTGGTTTATCTTCTTTGTGAAGGGAAGCATATCTGTTGTATATGTTTTTTGCAGCAGCAATTCTCCTTTATAAATTGGATTTTGTAAAATCCCCTTTACTACGCCATCATGCCATTTTTCTGCTGTTCGGATGGTAGGGATATTGTCACGGGTTAAATCTCGGGCGATTGCATAACTACCTTTTCCGCTTAAGTATTCATTATAAATTCTTCGGATAATCTCCGCCTCATCTTCCTTGATGATAAGCTCACCGTTTTCATCCTTGGCATAGCCATATGCTACACTGCTCGGTATGTAACTGCCATCTCCGAATCTCTTTTGAATGCCCCAGCGAGTATTTGTGGAGATGCTTTCCGATTCACCTTGTGCAATTGAACTTAGGATTGTCAGCATCTGCTCACTCTGTTCTGACATGGTATTGATATTCTCTTTTTCAAAGTATACCGCTATCCCAAGGGATTTCAGATTTCTAATTGTTTCAATGCTGTCTATGGTATTTCTCGCAAATCTTGTGATGGATTTTGTAATGATAAGGTCGATGTTTCCTTTTTCACATTCCATTATCATTCTCTGAAATTCATCACGATTTTTTACCTTAGTGCCACTTGATTCATCTGCAAAGATACCTGCAAATTCCCATTCAGCTCGGCTTTCAATGTATTCTTTATAATATTTTGTCTGAGCAGCATAGGAAGTATGCTGTTTTGCACTATCTGTGCTGACTCTGCAGTAGGCACAAACTCTCTTCTTTGGTCTTAATTCTTGCAGAACCTTCTGCCTTACAGGTTCTATGGTTTTGACCTTTTTCGCCATCTAGTTCTCCTCCTTTCCCAGAAGTAAGCCTTCTGTTAGCAACACACGATACCCCAAAGAACTTATAATAGCAAGTGTTATTACACATATACTTTTGCAAGGCTTGGAGAAAAGGATTGGCGGTTTAGTTCATCTATTTGTGCATACTCAACATCAGAAACAATGCCTTTTCTCTTTAGAATATCAAGAAACTTAATTGACATTTTATAGTGCACTTCATTTTGAGATTGTTCTATTGTCATTTCATGTTCTTCGGCAATTTCAGCACCTATCTTCATTAAATCCATATCATTTCCTCCGTTCCTATATAGTTTTTCTTAATATCACAAAAATAGGGATTACCGCTGTCTGCGTTTGTACTGCAAAAGCAGATAAAACATAGGTAATCCCCATTGCTTCTGACATTAAGTCAGTTAGCTTATATTTCTGTACTTTATTTGACACTACTTCCCAAGTACACAGCCTTGCTTTCGCAAAGTTTAGGGCGATTTACATAAACTGAGAGTAGTTAATTCTCATCATAGGAATCTCACCTCCTGCAGGATCTCTGCAGGCTGCCCCCATTGCGTGAGTCTGTGGCTGGACAGAAGTATCATTATAGGCTGATAAGGTTATGGCAATACAATCCACTATAAATTGTTTCATGATCAGACGGACCCGCTCGCTCCTTATGTTGGCCGCATTAATAAAATCCGGAAGAAAAAATCCATTTTCATGGATTGTCCTGATTTTACAGGAGGTCACAGCGCATCTATCAAAGTTGCTCTCCCGGTTAAGGCTCATCAGCTAATGTATTTATGAAATCGGATATTTAATTTTCAAAGTACTTTAAGAGGATAAAAATACCCCCTCACTTACTTCAACGTTAAGTGAGGAGGCTGCACACCCTGAACTTTTATTTTGTCATTAAAACTTTCAGCTTTTTAATAATACGGTTCTTTCTCTTATGTACCGCATTGTGGTAAACACCTAACTGTTCTGCATATTCACGCTCACTTCTTTCTTCGTAAAAAAGAGCATTTATAAGTTCCTTCTCTTCCTGCGCAAGAAACTTTAAGCTGTCTAGAAGTTTCTCAATCATAACTTCTTTGACAGCTGTTTCCTCCACATCAATTTTTTCGTCACAGAACTGCATATCTGCTTCAATCAAACGTTCTAATGAATCTTCTCTACTTGGAACAAAATAGGCTTTTTCCTTTTCATCATCTAATACAAAAGTTTCAGCCTTCAAATCATACTCTTGGTAAATTGCTTTTCTTGCTCCTTGTTTTAAAACCTTAATAACTTCATCACTTGCACTTGGATACATCTTTTTATAATTTGGTATTCTTCTGTTTACAGTCATTTACTTTTCCTCCGCTTTCTGAATTTTGAAAAATAATCAAAGTTCAAAAAAACGGAGGGGAACGACAGCCAACAAACCCTAAACTATCTGTAAAAATAAAAAAGCCAAACTTATTCCTTGTTGGAATAAATTTGGCACTAATATCCGAAGTCATAAAACACTGTGGTTCTACTTCATTGCTTAAATTTAATTTATATTTTCTATTTTCTTTACTGCTGGTTCGTCTTTTATGGCTACGTTTATGTATTTTGTGCAGATGCAACTTCAATCGATAGTTTATTGAATGTATATTCAAGCGCTGTCTTATACAGCAGTACTTCATATACACCACCCTCACCTACACAGCAACCTCTGCAAAAGATAAAGAGTTCCTTACGCTGCTGTGCCAATCCCCTTATTTTTTTGTCACCTAAATGGTTATATTTAAAAATTAATTTTATAATTAACACAGCTAACACCTTTGTTATTTGAAATATAAAAAAAGAGCAGACAAAGTCAATTGAATTTTGACTATCTGCTCTCAATACATATTAATACTTCAATACCATAATGTTTTATCATATACATGTCCTCCACATTCATATATGATTTGACAACTTTTTCATACAGTTTATGATATAAATATAAGTTATTTTATCTAAAAACATTGTCGAACCATGTGAAAATTTATAAAAATTATCCAAATTTATAATAAATATCAAATTTGTTAACTCCTTAAGCTGTCTAAAATTATTTTTTTCTCTGATATTAAATCTATCTTAGGGTGATACCTTCTTGGTAGTTCACCATGAACTCCACCTCAGACCACAGAAAAGGCATAGTATACCCTTAGCGGAAACTATGCCTTTTGGATGATTAACCGGTTATTTTTTTTAAAGATATAGATTAGACGTATGACTGCCATTCTCACGACATCTAAATTCGTTCGTAAGCAGACCATAACGGGCTAAGTCATCTATGGCTCTTTTCACAGTACTCACCGACATAGAAGTGTCCTTTGCAATAGTTTTAATTAAAAGCCTACATTCTCCCTCTGAGTTAATGCGATATTCAAATACATATATACCCTGTATTTACCTATAAAGGCAGTTCTTCTTGATATACTCTGCTTTGCCACTTCCATGGTCACTTTTATGTATCCATTTCGCACCCAGAGGTGCTGTAGCAAGCTGGCTGGCATTCTCCAGTTGATTTACTTAAAATCAGAAGACCTCCACAGATTCTGTTTGTGACGACTTTTTAAATTTTGCAAGAACCTGATCTACAAAAGAATATAAAACAGGAATGTATATAAGTGTAATAAATAGAGAAAGCGTTAAGCCAAACATCACTGTAATTGCAATTGGTTTTTGTGTTTCTGTACCAGAAGCAGTTGAAATAGCCATTGGTAAGAGTCCAAATATACTTGTTAATGTTGTCATCAAAATAGGACGCAATCTAGACGGCCCAGCCATCAACATCGCTTCGTTGGCACTGACACCATGTTGCTCTTTCATCTGATTTGCATAATCAATTAAAACAATCGCATTGTTTACAACTATACCTATCAACATAATAAATCCTAGAAAAGCAATAATCGAAATAGGATTACCTGTTATTTTGAGTCCTAATATACCTCCTGTAATTGCCATTGGCATCGTAAACATAATGATAAACGGATAAACTAACGACTCAAACTGTGATGCCATAATCGCATAAACCAATACCACAGCAACAATGAGTGCTAAAATCATCTCCACAAGTGAATCCCCCATTGTTTCCATTTCCCCAGTAAATTTATAACCATAATTTTCTGGAAATTGATAAACATCTAACTTTTCTTCTACAAGACTTTGAATTGTTCCAGTGTCCATTGCAGCATCAAATTTTCCATAAATCGTTATATATCGTTGTTGATCTCTCCTAGTAATGCTTGAAGCACCTTTATCTGTAGAAATTTCTGCTACTTCTGAAAGTGGAATCTTAGTTCCCTGATTTGTAGTCAACATAACATTGGTTAAATCATTGATACGCTCCGTTTTTTCATCCGCATATTTAATTCTTATATCTACTTCTGTATCATCAATATTATACTGAGAAGCCACTACACCAGATGTAACCATATTTACAGCACTAGCAACATCACTTGTTGTAATACCATATTTAGCAGCCTTACTTCTGTTAAGAATAATATTTCCTTCTGGAAGCGCTTCATCTTGTGAGGTTTCAAATTCAATAGCTCCAGGTATCTCAGCAAATTGATCTGTTAATTCTCCAACAATTTGCTCAAGTGTATCTAAATCGGAACCAGTAATATTAAGATTTAAATCATAGTTACCTCCGGCCATTGTATTCGCATTTTCACCCATTTCAACTTTAATTTTTGCTCCAGCTATACCTGAAATTTTCCCTTTAATGTCATCTATGATTTCATCAGTAGTTCTTTCACGTTGCTGTTTATCACAAAGATTGAAATAAATTGTCGGATCAGAATTCTGCCCTAAGACACTCCCTCCAATTTGTGTATAGGAATTTTCTGCTTCTGGAATTGTGCCTATTTTATTTATTACATCTAAAACCATTGCTTCTGTTTCAACGTATTTTGTACCACTTGGCATCTCTACAGTTACTTTTACAGTTCCTTGGTCACTTCCTGGAGATAGCTCCATTCCCATACCTGGAACAATGGTTAATGATAGTATAAATACTCCTATTATTACAGCTGTTGTTTTTATTCTATTTTTTAAACAAATTTCAATTAGTGCTCTATATCCCGTATCAAGTTTGTTAATCCCTTTTACCCATACTTCCTGTATCTTGGAGAAAGTATTCCTTTTATCTTCGTCGGTACCTTTCCTTAAAAGTTTTGAACTAGCCATAGGAACAAATGTTAGGGCTATTATTAATGACGCAGAAAGAGAATAGCATATAGTTAAAGAAATAGTTTTTAATACTTGACCAATTGCACCTGAAATAAATGCCAAAGGGAGAAAACATCCAACTGTAGTCAATGTGGAAGCAAAAATTGCCATACCAACTTCTCGTGTCCCATCGTATGCTGCTTTTTTAGGTGTCTTGCCAAGTTCAAAATGTTTTGAAATGTTCTCTATTACAACTACTGAGCTATCAACCAGCATACCAATACCAATTACAATAGCACCCATAGAAATTGTGTTCATCGTTAAACCTGATATATACATCAATCCAAATGTTATTAAAATTGAGGTTGGAATAGAAACACCTATTATAAGCGATGTTCTAAAATTGCCAAGAAAAAGAAGAAGTATTATAACAGCAATAATTGTGCTTGTATACGCTGTCTGAAGCACATTATTAACAGATGTTTTTATGTACTCTGAAGTATTTGTGAGTAATTTTATTTGAAGCTCAGGATAGGCTTTAATTATTTCATTAATTTCTTTTATAACCTCATCACTAACAGTTACAACATTGGCATCTGATGCTTTTGCTATTGATAATAAAATACCTTCTTTGCCGTCTATTACTGACATTGTAGACTTGTCTTTAATTGACAGTTTTACCTGTGCTATATCGCTAATGTATATAGAATTCCCATTATTAGTTAATATAGGTATATTTTTTATGTCATCAATAGATTTAAATTCACCTACTGCCCTTAACTGCAGATCTGTATCTCCATATGATACGGTACCTGATGGAATGTTTTGATTTTCTGCAATAAGCGCTTGACGAACTTGTGCAACTGAAATGCCATACCCCTCTAATTTTCTAGAATTAATGGTAATCTGCACTTCATCTTCTTCTCCACCTATAATATCTACTGAAGAAACACCTTCAATTCTCTCAAATTTTTCGGTAATATTTTGGTCAAGCATATCATATAAGCTGTTGACATCCAATATATCACTAGTGACACCAACTGAAAGCGTTTCTGTATTTGTATCTACCTTTGATATCGTTGGCTCATCTGCATCCGTTGGTAAAGATTGTTTAACTAAATCTACCTTTTCCCTAAGATCAATTACAGCTTGATCAATATCTGTTCCATCAACAAATTGTATTGTAATAATAGAGGAACCCGCCGCCGATGTTGAACTCATAGTATCAATGCCAGCTAGTACTCCAACTGACTCTTCTATTGGTTTTGTAATTAGTTTTTCCATCTCTTCAGGACCTGCACCTGTATATGTTGTACTTACAACTGCAATTGCCGTATCAGTGGTAGGCATGAATGCTAAAGGCATTAGTTTATATCCTAGAAAACCGGCCAAAATTACAACGATGAGTATCATCATCGTCGTAACAGGACGTTTAATTGAAATCTTAGTCATGTTATAATTCACTCCTCTGTAATATATTTAAAAGACTTTAGATCATTAATGCTTCCATTGTTATTGTTTTCTTTTGTTTAAATTCAATTATTGGTTCACTTCAGTAACATCTACAACAGCTAAACCATCGCTGACATATTGTTGCCCTTTTGTAACAACAAGCATATTTTCACTAAGTCCTTCTAATATCTCAATATTATCGCCATGGTCAAATCCCAACTTTACTGCCATTTTTTTAGCAATCCCATCTTCAACTATATAAACATAATTTTGACCATTTTCCGATAAAACCGAATTCACCGGCACGGTAAGTACATTTTCAAGATAATTTTTCACGAAATCAACTTCTGCGAACATGCCACTCTTAAGAAGATTGTCACTATTTAAAACTTCAATTTTAACTTTAAAAGTCCCATCAGAATTTGCACCCGGAGAAATACTTATAACATTCCCCTTAAAATATTCTTCTGAAACAGATGCAATTTTAACATCTACAGAGTCGCCTAATCTAATTGTATTTATAATATCTTCAGTTACATTTACTTCAATATTAATAACATCTAAATTTATGATTACATAAGCTATCGTTCCCGCTGAAAGGAAAGCATTTTCATTGACATTAGATTCTAGGACAACACCTTTTATTGGACTTTTTACTGAAGCATCTTGCAGTGTTTTACGGTTCATACTTAACTGAGTTTCAGCCACTTTATATGCATTTCCAGCATCTTGCAGGCTCAATTTGGCAAGTTCATATGTAGTTTTAATGTTATCAAAAGTGTTTTTAGCTATAACTCCTGCATCAAATAATTGAGCATTTACGTCGTAATCGTGGGAAGCGTTATTCAACGCTATTTTTGCTTTTTCAACTGCATTTTTTGCATTGGCAGCTGTTACTTCAGCAATATTTACACTATCTAGAATATCCTCCGTATCCATGTCAAACAAAACACTTTCTTTGTTAACACGCTCACCTACTTCATAATATTTCTTATTCACATCTCCGCTTATGGTGCTTAGTACATTAACCGTAGAACTTGGTACAATTACACCCGAATAATTAGCTGTATCCGTTAGCGTGTCCTTACTAACCCTTAATGTTTCTACATTAACCTTTTCAGATACACCTTTTGTTTCGCTCAAGTCAGAATTATTTATATCTTCCGACTTCGAAGCTATATTAAATAAAGCAGTTATAGCAATGAGAACCACTACTAAAGGAATAATTACTTTTTTATGTTTTTTCAGGATATCCGGCATTTTTCTTAAATTATCTGAAATTTTTCTTAAAACAACCGCAATGTAGTTCATTATTTGCACTCCTTTAAATTTTTATTATGTCGTTCCTACAATTCAACTTTCTAATTAAATAGACTACCATTATTACTGATTCGTAAATATTATGTTTCTTTACTCAAAATCTCACTTTTTGTTTTGGAGAATAAATCAATAGCCTTTATATCAGGATTTGTATAATGCTTTCTATTTGTTGAATTTTTATATTCAATTGCCTTTGTAGGGCACCACTGAATACAAGCCATACATCGCGCACAAGTTTCTCCAAATATCGGCTTATTAGCATTCATTCTAATATTATTCATAGGACATAACTTTACACATGTTTCACAACCTATACATTTGTCAGTCACGCTGTATTCAAGTGCCAATTTTTCATAATTATCCATTTTTTCGATGAGAGATTTTGGTTCTTTATTTCTTTTAACTACTGCTCGATTAGAAATCTTTGCTTTAATGCTACGGCTAATTTTTAAGGATTTTTTTTTCGCTTTCTTTAGTAGATACCTTTGAAGCCAAACTGGCCATGCGCCGTACATAGCAATGTAGTTTCCAGGCATCTGCATAGGGTATCCTGCATTCAAACATCCACCACGCTCTTCTATAATGCTACTTAACCTATTAAAAGAATTTCCATGAAGAGCACCTGCAGTTATTACAGCATAAACATAACCTGCATCACTAAAATTAAGTTTCTTTACAAATTGCTCAATGATGGGTGGCAAACTGCTAAAGTATGCGGGGCAAATAATCCCAATGCTTTCATATGGTAAATCAATAAACTCTTCATTCATCAAATCTGCAATCAATACAATTTTTGTGTTTCCAATGTGATTAGCTATATCTCGTGCAACTGCAAGGCTATTCCCAGTACCCGAAAAACAAAAAATAATATTTTCCATAAAATCTTCCTCTTCCTTTCTTTCATTCAGCCATTTCAATTAACAAGGACTAATAGATCTTATCCATTAGCCCTTACTCTTACCTCTTTAGCAATTTAGTCAAGTAAGCGATTAATTGTTTTTATAAATTATCGCTAATCCAATCAAATAAATATTCTGTACCTGTCGCATAGCTCCCCATTTGACAGTGAGCTTGCGCCGTAGTATCTTCATCGAATAGCATATAATCTTTGGGGCACTTTAGAGCATCGTAAAACTTCTTTGCCTCCCCAAACATGGGTTCTTTTGTCCCATCCATTACAAGCATTCTGCATGTAATTTTATCAAGAATAGATGTGTTATCATATTTCTTTAACTCTTCAATCACTTCATCTTCAGAGACACCCTGTTTCCATGCATAATCCTGTAACATAAAATTCATAAATGATGGACGGAAAATTTTTGGTGTTCTCTTAATCACCTGTAGTCTCTCTGCAATTGCTCCGCCCCAGTTAATATTTCCAGGATCAACAATGCACAACTTAATTCTTTTTTCAAAAGCCACTGCTCTCGGAATTAGAAATCCTCCAAAACTAAGTCCCATAAGCCCAATCCTATTTCTATCCACCCCCGGCAAAGTTAATGCAAAATCAACTACCGGTTTCATGACATTTTCCCAGTCCGGTCTAAAAGGAAGTCCACCAAGTCTTAATGCAAATCCCTGTCCTGGTCCATCATATATCAAACAATTGATACCTCTTTTAATTGCACCATCGTAAACCCAGCGAGTATCCTCTGCCCAAGTGTCTCGACCAGGCGTGATTATAAGTAAAGGTGCTTTTTCTTTTGCAATAGGGGAATGATAATAATGTCCCGGAAGATAAGTGTTCTCATAAGGAATTTCAACATATTTTCCCGGATATTCCGATAATCCAAGATATTTTTCATAACAATTGTGACTTTCAATAGTACAATTCTTCATGCGCGGATCATCTATTTTTCCGAAATACATTGTAGCTACACGAAAATAAGTTGAAGCTCTAAGATAAGCAGTAGAAGCTGTAACCTTTTGAGATTTTTTCTCAGCTAATTCAGCCCTGCTTTTGAGTTTCTGTGCCATACTACTCCAAGTATTAATCCACGACTCTTCATCACCTTTTTTAACTTGACTAATAACTTCCATTACTTCTGCAAAGTCAGCCATACCATATTGTGTGAGCCCAAGAATGTGCTTTGTTAAAGCATCTGTTAAAATATCCTTGCTGAACTTAATGTCAGTCCAATGCTTTGTTTTCATATACTTTTTCTTCCTTTCTTAAGGAACCAGTTTCTTTATTATCAAGACCAGTTCAAACTTTAATTTACAAGCAATATCTTTTACTACCTCTTATCAATTGCCTAACTCAACTGGCAATGAAATGATATTATTCTTTTAATCAATCTAATAGGGACACTCATTTGACATTTAACATCTTTGATGATATTATTTTATTGAACATTTGTTGATTATTCAATAATCAATTATTATAATTTGTTTATTAATCAACTTTATTTAAAATTTGTCTATTATTTTTTTAATCATATACGGAGTGTGATTTAGCAATGATAAACTCAAAAAAAATTTTCAATTCAACCAGTGATGATGCATCAAAAATCGATTTAAGAATTATTAAGACAAGGCGTGCAATCTATAACGCCTTAATAGAGCTGCTCCATAAAAAGGGCGTTAATAAAATTACTGTATCAGAATTGGCGAAAAAAGCAGAAATCAATAAAGGTACTTTTTACTTGCACTATTCTGATATCTACGATTTATATCAACATGCTCTTAAAGAACATTTCAAAGAACTTGTCGACCGAATTGATTTCTTAAATCTCTTTTTGACAAATCCTAATGAATTTTCAAGAAATTTAGTTATTGGTTCTTTTAATAATCCAGTCTTTGAAAGTGATCCGTTTTTTTCAAAAGACAATATATCATTTAACCAAAGTGCTCAGTTTTATTTTTGTAATGCCTTGGCCGCCAAGGTTCTAGAAAATACTGACATACCCTCAACAGTTGAAAATGAACTAAAATTAAAATTTATATTTTCAGGTGCCGGTTCTTTGCTTCGTTATGATTCTCCTGAAAGTTCCGATCTCATGATAAACGTTATTTCAACTACTATAAAAAATCTTTTTCCAACAACTGCGTAAGATACGTTTAAGCACGAATATTCTAAACTTAGGTCAAAAATATAATGAGTGAATAGTGAGGTGTTACTACTCACTATTCACTCATTATTATTACATCTTTTTCTACTTTTCCCCTATTTGCTTGTCATTTCCCCTTGACATAATTACATATACCTTTGATATCCTTTATTGTTTTATTGACTTTTTTTAGTAAGTACTTTCTCCTATTCTCAAATCGAGTTCATGCATAGATACTAAAATCCTCTAGATATACTCTTACTAATTTGTTCTTTCTCTGCTGTTAGATTTATTCTTCAAGCGATTCCTTCTTGTCAGTCCATCATGAACTCCACCTCAGACCATAAAAAAAGGCATAGTATGCCCTTAGCGGAAACAATGCCTTTTTGATGATTAACCGCTTATTTTTTTAAAAGATATAGATTAGATGTATGACTGCCATTCTCACGATATCTAAATTGCTTTGTAAGCAGATCATAGCGGACTAAGTCCTCTATGGCTCTTTTCACAGTACTCACCGACATAGAAGTATCCTTTGCAATCGTTTTGATGGAAGGCCAGCATTGGTCATCTGCGTTACTGCGGTCTTTCAGATACATATACACTGATTTAGCTCGTGAAGGCAGTTCTTCTTGATATAAATTTCCAAATAAGCTCAAAGATTCCCCTCCTTATGTTCTGAGTACTTTCCGCCTCGGATTAATTTCATCTTCTGCAATATGGTTATGCCGCTTACCTCCTTTTTTTCTATGTTGGTTATCATCTGTTTCGTCTGCTAATTCAACAGCCGCCATTTCCTTTAGAATATTTTGTTCCAACTCATATTTATCTGCATAATAAACCTTGCGATGAGAGTTTTCCTCCATTTGATACGGCTTTTCAAAAGTAATTCCCCAGTCTAAAAATAATTTCAGCTTAGTTTTCATGGGATGAGCACCTGTCTTCATCACCACAAAGCTGCCCTTCAGCAATGATTTCAGTTCATCCGCAGTTAAAAGCGGACGTTCTATCATCTGTAATGATTGCGATGGATCGTTTTTCCCTCGACTGATACTGCCAGTCATTACCGTTCTGTTGCCCAAAGATTTAGAAAGCACCTGTGCTGTTTCAGAGTTAGGAGCAAATCCACCGAAAATAGTCAGCTGACAGTTATCCGTGATGATCTCAGAGCCTTCTTTACCATAATTCTTATCAAGCTGTGCAAAAGATTGGATGATAGGAACAACAGAAATTCTTCGGGAGCGTCCTGCGGACAGCATCATTTCAAATGACTCAATTTTGGGAATAGTTCCAATCTCATCGGCATAAATCATCACACGGTTTGGAAGTTTGCCACCGTGTTCATCCGCCACCATAAGCATTTCACGATAGAACTGCTGTAGAAATAATGACACCATAAAATATTTTGTATTGTCTTCCTCTGGAAGTATAAGAAAGATTGCCGACTTTTCTTTACAGAAAGTTTCGGCATCGATAGAAGAATGAAAACAAAGAATCTGCTCCATCTCTGTATCCAAAAAAGCATTGAGCTTTGAAAGTACAGTGGAGAGAACAGATGCCATTGCTTGTTCTGCAGAGTTAATAGCAGCCCCTGCAAACCACTTTGCTTTATGGGTTGATGGCAGCTTATCCATTAATAGTTGAAACTGACTTTTTCCTTTCACTTGACTTGGTGCCATTAGGTCTTGCACCATTTTGAACACAGAAACAATATGCCTTTTATCTACTAATTGTCCATCAATTTCAGTTGGCGGTAAGTATTCTGCAATGAGCAATATCACCGCTGTCAAAAGTCCCTCTGCTGCATCATAGAAAAATGCATTTTGTCCCATTCCGGCATTATTCCCATCGGGAGATACAATTGTTTTTGCAATAATCTTTGCATACTTTTCAGCTTTTGCTTTAGCATAAAATTTTTTATTATCAGCATGATATATGTCCATATACTTATTTACAAGATGCAATAAGTTGTTTCCATCACTTCTCGTTGGGTTACGCAGATCAATGACAGCAATATTATAGCCATAGTTTTCTTTTGCGATAGTCCCGTAATTTCTTGCTAAGTCACCTTTGGTATCAGTAGTTATAAAACTCATACCGCTGGCACAGGCATACTCCAAATTGGGATAGAGAAAGAATGCGGTTTTACCCACACCGGCTGCACCAATCATCAAGCAGTGTACATCATCTGTGTCTACAAGTGCAGTGACAGTTCCTTTTCTTCCTGTTGATCCGATAACCAAGCCTTGCTCCATTGGAAGATTTTCGCCTTTTCTCCAATCAGCAACTTGAAAGGTTACAGGATGATAAATTTGAGGTATTTCTTTTTTAGTTGCAAACCTTGCCACACCGTGCTGACCATCACCAACGGTTTTGGATTTGATTCCGTTGAGGGTATAGAAGTGTGCAATTAAAGAAAGACCGCCTAAGACAAGGAACATAAAGGCGGCTGATGATATTAGGATTATAAGTTGTTCGTTCATGGGATGGTCCTTTCTTTTTAGATTTTTAAATAGTATAATTATAAAAAACAGACTGTAATACAATCGGTTTAGTAAAAAAAATCTTGATTCGCTTTTAGCTAGATTTTTTTCAAGTGGATAAGTTGGATTTACATTTTACGCATTTAAAATTAAAGCAGAAAGAAGAGTGGCTATTATGAGAGACTGGTTTTCAATAGATAAAATTGATAACAATACATACATAATCAGCGAATACCGTCACTGGGAGGAAACACACTGTTATTTACTAAACGGCATAGAACGTAGTTTGCTCATTGACACAGGGCTTGGTATTTGCAATATTTATGATGAAGTAAAAAAATTGACCAATAAGCCTGTAACCGCAATTGCAACGCATATACATTGGGATCATATCGGTGGGCATAAATATTTTCCAAGTTTTTATGCCCACGAAGAGGAACTTGACTGGCTAAACGGTGGCTTTCCTCTTTCCATGGACACTATACGTGAAATGTTATTAGATCGTTGCGACCCACCCGAAGGATATGACGTGAGTACTTATGAGTTCTTTCAGGGTATGCCCACAAAAATATTGTACGGGAGCGAGGTGATAGACCTCGGAGGCAGAAGCATTGAAATCATTCACACTCCTGGACATTCACCTGGACATATGTGTTTTTATGAGGCAGAACAAGGCTATCTCTTTACAGGAGATTTAGTTTATAAGGATACCTTGTTTGCTTACTATCCGTCCACAGACCCCGAAGCCTATCTTTGTTCTCTTGAAAAGATTTCTGATCTTTCGGTTAAAAAGGTGTTTCCTGCACATCATACACTGGACATTGGATCTGAAATTATTATACGTATGAGAGATGCTTTTCGTAAGCTTAAAGCAGAGGGAATGCTGCATCATGGGAGCGGAACGTATGATTACGGTGACTGGGCAATCTGGCTGTAAGATGGATAATGTGAAATTCCCTAGCATCACTTACCCCACCGTAAGTAAATAAATGTTTTTCTAAGCAGAGAGTTTTAACCCTCTGCGTATTTTTATGCCATCTTCATTTCATAACATTGTGTCTGCTCTTTTACTCCCTCTTGTAAATCTTCGTTAAAATCTTTCAGCGCAGGGGATAGACGAGAAGCAACTATACCTTGTTCGTATAACAAATTTTTGAATTTCTCACACGCATTAATGCCGGCTTTGTCATTATCCAAACACAGAACCACTTTATTCATTTGAGAGTTAATCTCCAACTGCTTAAGCATTGACTGTTCCGAAAGTCCACAGAGGGCAACATAACTGTGCTGTTTCCAATTGTTATCTTTATGTAGGCTGATAAAAGACAGCATATCTATGGGTGCTTCAAACACATAGAGCCTGTCACTTGTTCCACGCAAATGGAAACTGTAACAAGGATCACTGCTATCAATATTCCCTTTGAAACCTTTACCATTAGTATAGATTCCACGCTTATGAGCATGACGAGCCACACCGTTTTCATCTAATCCAACAAAAATTGCATTGTGATATTCTTTTGTTCCGTCATTAGACTTTTCATAGCTTTCATACAGTAACTTTTCTTTGGCGAAAAAACTAACTACATCTTTGTCAATACATCTGTGCTTAATGAGATAGGCAAAAGTTCTCCGCATGTCCTTACTATGTGGTGGCAGTTTAAATGGCTTTTTAATTTCTTCTTTCTTTTCAGCACAATGATAAACTTTACCCATCTCATCACCAAGAAGCATGGTTACAGCATCGGGAAAAGATAAGCCGTAAAAGTTTTGCACAAAATCGATAGCAAGACCGCCTTTTTCCGTTGCATGATCGTACCATTCATTGCCTCGAACAGTAATGCTGTGGTCACTTTTTAACCTTTTCTCTCTACCGGATGGAATCAATGTTTCACCTTGTTGACGTAGAAAATATTCAAGGTCAACGTTATTTGCTTGCCGTTTTTCTTCCTCAGTAAAATAAATGTATTTACCCATAAAAGACCTCCTTATGATTTTTTACCAACTTTACGATGAAAGGCTATCCTTTTAACGTGATAGCCTTTCATGTTTGGTTTTTGATTCTGTTTTTCAAGTGCATTGGAACTAGAATAAGTATTTTTCTGCTTGTTTTTCATAATAAAAATCCTTTCTATAGTTTTAAGGGTAAAAAAAGCAGCCTTTCGATTGAAAGACTGCCGATTTACAAACTCATATTCTGCTCAAGGTCATCTTGCTTATGGCCTTGCGTCATTTTCTTTTGCTTTAACTTACGCAGCAACTTACTGTCTACCGTAAGACTGACAGGAGATTTGGGCTTTGAAATGTTGTCCTCCAAAATTCGGCTCATATGATGAAATAACCTTGAAACTGCAAAACCTAATGATGGCTCATGCCATTTATCCATATTTTCAAGAAAAAACTTTGCATATTCATTACCTTGTTCTGCTGATAAAGTAAACCATTTCACAGCAGTTTCCTTATCCTTTGCCACCCCTTCGCCAATTAAATATGTCTTGCCAAGAATGTACTGTGAAAACTGATTGCCTTGTTCCGCTGATGAAGTAAGATACTGCAATGCCTTTTCAACATCTTTCGGAATTTCTTCACCTTTAAGATATAGTTTTCCGAGAACGTACTGAGCAAATTGATTGCCTTTTTCTGCGGATTGTTTAAGCCACCGAGTGGCAGAAGTAATGTCTTTGAAATTGTCTTCTGTCAAATATATCTTACCAAGTCGGTAATCTGACCACTCATTATCCTGTTCGGCTGAATATGTAAACAGTTCAATCGCTTTTGATATATCCTGCCCGATATATTTTCCCTCATAATATAGTTTAGCAAGAGCATACTGTGCGAATGGGTTACCACTATCAGATGCAGTTTTTAAATATTCAATTGCTGATTTTATTTCTTCCTCTGCCGGATTTTCCTCTGCAAGGATGATTTTTGCAAGAGAATAGCAAGCAAATGTATTTCCAAGCTTTGCGGACTTTTGAAAATACTCTTTTGCTCTGACAATATCCTTTTCTGTGCCGATTCCATTTTGCAGCATCCAACCGAGACGGTATTGCAGTTTATCATCTCTGTTTTGTTTCTCTAAATCTTCAAAGCCTACAAATGCTTTTTTGAAATAAATATTGCTCTGCTTTTCATTTTTTTCTGTGCCTATACCATCACGAAACATTTTGGCTACTTCAAAATCCGCATAAGGGAAGCCTTGCTTTGCAGATTGCTGATAAAGTTCAAAGGCTTTTCCATAGTTTTGCTCTACACCTTGCCCACGATAATAAAGTCCGCCAAGGGAATACTCTGCAAACTTATATTTCTGCGAAGATGATTTTTCAAACCATTCCGCAGCATTTTCATAATTTTGCTCTATCCCAAGTCCTTGTGCAAACATTTTGCCGATGCGGTATTGGGTATATTTCCATGGCTTTTTGTTCTCTACAAAACTAAACCCCTCGAGTGCCTTTGCATAGTATTTCTGTGCCTTATCGATGTCCATATCTACACCTAGACCATCCGCATATATTCGCCCTAAGTCAAATACAGCAAGCACATTCCCTTTTACGGATTCTGATTTAAAAATCTCCATTGCTTGTTCAAAGTCGGGTTCTTCATTTTCTGTACCAAACAAAAGCTTTCGAGCCTTTTTATAATCTTCAGACCATTTTACATGCGGTATAGACGGTTCTTTTATACTTTCATTATCTATTTCGTCTAACGTAAAAGCAGATATCTCACTAGCTTCTTCAAAATCTTTATCTAAGAAATTGTCAGCTGATGTATTTTCATATTCTCCATCAACTTCAATATCTTCAAGTTCTGATAAGCTGATTTCATTTTTAGAGAGTTTATCTGCCTCAAAAATTATAAAATTCTTGATTGGCTTAAATTCCTTTTGCTTAGAAAGCGGTATAGGGTCTGTAGGATTATCGGAATAGCTTTTAAGCACCTCATTTCTCATTTCATACCACAGGTTATACGCATCTGAAACTGTTTTTTCTTTTGCTAATTCATCTACAATACTGTCCACGATATTTTTTAGCTTTGGAGATAAGTAGCCATAGACTCGTTTACCTTTGGTAAGCTTTAGCTTTTCAGCAAGTTCAAGAAGTAACAACTCCAACTTTGGATTTTGAACATTGCCAGTTTTCATTTTTGCAATCAGCTGAAGAAATATTTTCTTGCTTTCTGCTTTTAAATTATCTCTTCTGTGACTTTGCTCGGCATAGATCTCTTTCATCTCATTATGAAAAATATTCGACACCAATCCGGACTTTATATTTTTTATACCATCCTTGGTGAGATAGCCTCTGCGAATATCTGTGGAGTAACAAATCATGTGAATATGTGGGTGGTGGCTCTCATTATGAAAAGCTGCATACCATTTAAAATGTTCTATCGGTATTTTTAAATTTTCAGCAATGGTTGGTGCGTAGGATTCAAGAAAGTCTTTCCACTTTTCTACGTTATCAAATCCTGTGCTTACAGCATCCTCTCGCCTTAATGAGATAATTGGTGTCCAAACATTTCCCTCGTGATGGGCAACTTCTTCCGCAACCTTTGAGAGAACTATTTTTTCTGTTCCGCTTGTAAATAAACCATGGGAAGATAATTTTTCTACCCTTGGACGATTTGCAATGTAATCCACGTAATTTTCTTTCTTCGCTGTTACATCAAGGTTGTGTTCTAATGCTATGGAAATAAAGTCTGATGCATTTTCAATTGTTTTGTTTTGAATATAATCTTCATACTCAAATAAGTTTTTACTGTCAGGAAACTCCTTCAAGATGTTTTTGATGAGCGCGGCTTGCTTTTTTGTGGCAGGGAGATTTTTATTTTCAGCACTAAACTTTTGCACACCATTTCTTGTTGCAATATATTTTACAAGATTAGATAGATGTGCTGTATTATTACCGCCTTTTAGATAAGGACATTTAAAAATTATCCTTGCCATAAAAATCCCCCTTCTTTCTTATTCTTGGGTACCCATTTGATACTTTACTGCATCCTCCATATTAATTCTGCCTTTATTTCTTTTTACTTCGGCAACACATCTGCCACGAAGTTTTCTTAAATCTTCATCACTGATTTCGAGCCCGGCAGCAAGAATGTTCATCATCATACTCATCTCTACCGACAAACGAAAGAGATTTGCTGATTGACGATTTTCCGTTTCCCTAAGTGTACCTTGAATTGCTCCCAATAGAATTTTAGAAAGATAATCTGTTGTTTGATTACTAACCAAATATCCCATATAAAAAGTCAATGCCTTTTCAATAAACTCACTTCGGTTATTGCAATTATCTTCTTTCAATAAAAGATCCATTTTTTCAAAGGTTTCTGGAGACAGCCAAACTGTTGTTCTTTTCTTATTCTTATTTTGTAGTTCTTTCAAAATATCACTCCTAATCATCGAAACCACCTGTTTGACCACCTTGAAAATGCCGTAATCACGGTCTTTTCGTTGATTGCTGACCACCTAAGCATCACAAAACCTGTTTTTCGACCACCTAACGGGAATGCGAGAAAAGCTCGGCACTGCCGAGCTTTGTGACCGAGAGGAGGTCGCTTGCGACCACCTCTCTTTATCCCGCACCTAAATCGAACGGTGGGTTCACCTCTAATTTAGGACGCTGAGTAGTGCATTAGGTTTTATTTTTCTTGTCTTGGCATTTCGCAAAACCTTGCCCAAACCGCCCTCAATTCTTGCAAGGGTTATACTTATCCTATCTCGGGTATGAAAGTCTCACACAAGGGCACACAAGTGGCAATGTGGCCGATTATCTGTTTCTTATAAATTGCTGTTATCTGATTGCGGTGTATTTATCGGCTTTTTAGCCTTAATCGGCTTAGTTTCTTTAGCAATTCTATCTTCAATATATTCTTGGGTAGACTGTGGTACATATTTCTCATACAGCTTTTGAATAGTATCGGAGAGTTCGCTGTGCAATTTAGCATCCTTTTTCTCCATATAAAATTCAAGTGCATCCAGTTTTTCTTTTTCAAAAGTCAAGGTTAAAGCTGCTTTTTTCATTTCATTCATCCTCCTAAAAATCAAAACCTATAAACGTCATTCGTGGTTCCAGTTCCGGTTCTTCCCCTGTAAAAGCGGGAACATCAGAAAACATCCGGGTGTATTGTTCAACCTGTTTGTCATCAAGTGATACAAATTCACCATCATCACTATCACCACAAATAAAAAATGGACCACAGATAATATCTGAGCCCAACCTTCTGTTTGGTTCCATTCCATTTAGTTTTCCTTCTTCATTGACAACAGCAAGGCATCCATCATCGAGATAAACACATTCAATGAGTCCACCAACTTCTGCTTGTAATGCCTCAAGAGTATTCTCAATCTCTTTTATCACAGGTGGCTTACCTACATCCATCTTTACAACTTTAATTTTATTTCCTGTCATTGCACATTCCTCCTGTACTTCATCATTCTCCAAATCTTGCTCATTATCTTTTAGCTTATTACAATACTCAGAATCAAGAGTGATCTCAAAACAGTTACCCTCCACCACGATTTCGCCAATTTCCTGTCTTTCACGAAGATCCGAAATCAGCATGCCACCGATTCCATTGCTCTCCTTGATATGAATTTTGCAGCAATTTCTGGCATCATCAATGTCAAAAGACCATCTGCCGTTCTCTGCATTTGTTATCCCATCCTTGATGATTTTGTCTGCTGTAAGAGCAATCTGCTCATCAAGATAAGGCTTGATATTTGGCATGAATGCACTGTATCTCGCATAGTCATATCCGCTTGAATCAATTAGAATACCGTCACCGCTTTCCATATCAAGAGCAAGCAGTCCGTGAATTACACCGTTAGAATCAACAAACATATCCTCTTTGTGATCTGCAATAAACTGTCTGTCCTCAAGCAAGCCATTAGAAAACTCTTTAAATTTTTCACGATCCATTTGCTCTACGGCTTCTATAACACAAGGCTGTGTTTGAACAGCAGAGCATTTTCTTTCAAAAATCGCATTTGTTTTAAGCATAAAATCCTCCTTTCTCTTATGGTAAATAACTTCTTGGATTTTGTTTTTCTCCGTTTATACGGATTTCAAAGTGCAAATGATTTCCTGTACTTCTGCCTGTAGTGCCTACCTCGGCAATCTTTGTTCCTGCTGATACCTTTTGCCCCTCACTTACAAGTAACTTTGAGCAATGCCCATAAAGGGTAATAAAACCTCCGCCATGATCTACCATCACATGGTAGCCATAGCCTGTATTGGAATAACGTACAAGCATAACCGTTCCGTCAAGTGCAGAATAAATCGGAGTGCCTTTTGGTTTTCCAATGTCAATACCTCCGTGCCCTTTCTTCTGTCCTGTGAATGGGTCTTTACGATAGCCGAACTCACTGGTAACCGAATTTCTCCAATTTGCCACAGGTTCGGTAAAGCCATCTACACCTACGAACGGAACATCAGAAATGGGAAGTCCATTTGTAAAATCGTCAAACTCCTTCCCATAGGTAGGCGCAGGTCTGCCGTATTTAATACGGTAATAGATTTCTGTAGCATTGGCTTTGTCATCAGCTGTTGCGGTTATTCCCATTACTTTAGCAATATTTTCATAAATAATTGATAGTTCTTTAATAGGAACCGCTACCGTATAGGTTTCTTTGCTGGTACTGCCATCTTCATTTGTAACGGTGCGAGTTCTTCGTTCATAAACGACAAAGCAGTCTGCAAACTGCAGAGTATTGATTAGGGCTGGGCGTTCATCGCCGAAATACAGAGCAAAAAAAACAGCCTTAACTCTTACCGAATCAAGGCTTTCGTTATAATCTGTTTTGCTGTTAATACTTTTAATATCATAGTCAAGCAAGCCAAAGCTGTAACGCATGTCTTCAATATGCATTCTGAATTCCACTGGTACTTTTTCAGATATAGCACCACCGTTAAAGGATAATTCCAGTGCTGTGCTGTTATGACTTGCAGTTCCTGAAAGAATTGCAAGGATTAAAGCTATGGTGACAATGATAGGGGATATGATTGCCACGATAATCCACCCCACCCCTTTTCTAAGTTTGTCATTAGATAAAACCGCAGCGGCTGCTTTGGCAAGAGCTGCTCCCGAAATAGCTGCCATATCACCACCACCTTAGGTTTTTAGCCATGATTTTGTGATAGGTAATCATCATCTTCCACCTGCCTTTCCGAACAATTTTTCCTTATATGTTGGAGCATGAACTACAAGGTTATATCGCTCGTTACCACATTTATAGAGACATACTCCACGCTGTGGAAACTTGATAAGATTGTATTCACTTTGTTCAAGCTGTAAGGTATCCATATAAAATTTAGAATCCACCGCACCGGCATTGAACAGAAATTGATGAGTTGGAATAGAAAACAACGGCTTTGTCATCTCACGAATGCCCTCAATATTAAAATCCTCCAAGTTCTGACTGGACAGAATTACAGAGGACTCTTTCTTTCGCACTCTTTTCATAAAGTTTCTGATGTACTCAATGGCAGTCATATTTGTAAGGAATAAATACAGTTCATCAATGGCGGCCGCTGTATGCCCCTCGGTGAGCAGTTTGTCGCTCATAAAGGATAAAACATTGAAAAGCAAAGCATTTTTCACATTCTTGCTTGCATTTAATAATCCTTTTACACCAAACACAATAAACCTGCTTGAAGTGATATTGGTGTGGCCGTTAAAGAACTTACTCTCTGCGCCTATACACATAGAATGCAGTCCAAGTAGAATTTCCTGTAACAATTCAGCAGTATAAAGCTGATATTTTTCTTTGTCGTAGTCTTTAAACTCTTTCTCTATCAGAGCATAAAGATCAGACAGGATGGGATAGTCCTTAGACTCAAGTGATGTGAAGTCTATGTTGTCACTGATATTCCAATTGTAATACAATTTACCAAGCATAATTTCAATCACATCAATATGCCTGTCATCGAAGTCTTTATAGCAACGGAAAAAATCTTTTAAAAAACTGATGTGCTGACTGAGTTTGGTTGCTTGTCTGAATGCAATGGGTGCATCCTTATCCTGTGGCGAGCCACCGTCATCCCAGCTTTTCGGTTCTAGTGGATTTATCATATACTGTCCACTCATTAAATCCACAAAACAGCCGCCTAAATTTTCTCCAAGCTCAGCAAATTCATGCTCTGGGTCTAGGCATATTACGCTTTTACCTAACTCTAAGATATTACATAAAATCAGCTTGAGAAGATAGCTTTTGCCTTGTCCTGAGTTACCTAATATTAAAATACAAGGATTGGTTTTGTCATCATCCCGCTTATCAAAATCCACAAGAATATTACTGCCAAACTTATCTCTGCCTAAATAAAAACCGTTGCTGTCTGTCTTTCCCGAATAATTAAAGGGATACAGATTTGCAACGGATGAAGCAGGGAGGACTCGCTCAAATTGACTGCCAAAAATATTTCTTCCCGATGGGCCAACACAGAAAAAGCCTTGTTGCTGTCGAAGCAACAACCTATCTACATTCAGTTTACTGCGAACAAGTTCTGTCAAAACATCAGTTTGTAATAACTTTAGGCTGTCATAGTCGTTTGCAGTCAGTTCAATATATACTGCACAATGTAAGAGTGGTTCTCGGTTTCGATGCATAGTTGATACCAATGTAACCACATCTTGAAGATTGCTTTCAGCAGTGACGCTTTCTTGCAAATCGCTGGTATTCGCAGTATTCATTCTGTTCTTATTTGTGGCATTATGGATAATTCTTTTTTCTTCTGTTGGTGTTACCTGTCTTGTATAGGTGCGCAGTGTCACGCCATCTTTTTCACCTAAGTGGCGGAGAATTGCCTGTTCTTCAGTTACTGTGGGATATTCACGCAGTGCCCACACACATCGAAATGTGTTTCCACAAATAAAATGATCCACATTAAATTTAATCACGGATGGAGCAATCATATCTAAAAATGTTTTGAGTTGACCACTCGATTCGGTTGCAATGTTTTGATTTTTCAATGGTTTCATCAGTCCTTTCTCTGTTATAAACATGAAAAAAAACAACCTCACCAATGAAGTTGCTTTTGGGTTAGTGTAATTTTATTTAGTTGTAATTTTAAGTGGTTGTTTCTGATATACTCAAAATCTCTTCTACAAATGGTAATTTTTAGGGCTAATAAGTTCCTATATCTGTGACAGAAAATATTTGCGAACTTTTAACGTTTGAATAAACTATCACAAAAATGAAATATTCTTTTTATAAGAATCAATCTTTATCCCAACGATTTACATCAGTCCAACGGAAGTTTGGATCTGTATTGCGACAAGGATTTTTCTCCCATTTTTCGGCTGCCCGTCTACTCATTTCACTGTCAATTTTCTTCATTTCAGCGGTTTTCTCACCATTGCCGCCACAACCGTCCTTTAACCATTGCTGTCTTCTTTCTTCATAGTTATCTGAAAGATCGTCATCTGACGCTGTCCCTAACCAACTTTCAAAGCTATTACTATTTTTGCTAGCTGAACAGATTGCAACAATGACAGCACCTGTGCCAGCCAGTAACAAACCACTCAATTCAAATAGTTTTTTCCAATAAATCTTCACAAAGCTGTCCTCCAATAATTTAGGTTTGCAGTAATGTAAATTATATAAATAATAAACAACCAATATTTTTTGTCAACTTCTCTTTCTGAAAAGTTTTCTTTATCTGTTTTATTAATTATATAACTTCAACAGAAAATTTTCAATCACAACAACTACCTCTCACCAAGCACTACCCAACGTTCTCCGTCAAAATCTTCGTACCTATCAGTCGTGACATTCTGTTCAAAATAAACGCCAAGGATTCTCTTAATATCCGCATTATCCCCTCGCCTTGCTGTAAAACCTTGATCCTTTAGGCTCTTTTCTATACGAGATAAATACGGAAACACATCACTTTCTTTCTCATTTTTCAATCGAATGATTATTAAAAATTCACGAGCAGTAGCCATCTGCACTTGCATTCGGTCAAGGTTGGTACTGTCTTGCATCAAAAGTTTTCGGATAATCGGATTTTCCTCTTCCTCCATACGCTTTTTCAGATATTCCTTATTGTCATCAAAATTCTCTTTGGAATTAAGGCAGAGCATTTCAATTTCAGCAATACCTTTCAGCACCGTCATCAGTGCATAGATTCTACTGCTTACACTGCTTTCCGAAAGTACAGAAATATTGGTTGGGTGTATGATAAAATATACAAGTTCACCGAAAGAAGTAACAAGGCTGTAATCAGTGATTTCCGTAATTCCCATCAGTTCTCTTGTAGAATTTTTATGTTTTTTCGTGGTCTTTTCTCTTCTGCTCATAGTTTACAACCTCCATTCATATGTTTGCGGCTTTAAAATAAAAAAGGATACAGCATATCGGATAAAATCCAAGATACTCATATCCTCAAAGCGAATGCTTAAAAAAGCATATGCCGCAGTAATTACAACAGGGAAAAGGATGCCTGTTTGAGCAAGGGCAAAAACAGAAATAAGCAATCCTATTCCGATAATACCAATGTCACGCAGTTCCCAAAGCCATAGTGTTGCTTTTGCTTTTAAATTATCGGGATACATATACATTTTAACTTTCCTCTCTTTCTTCTTTGGATTTTCCCAAGAAAAATGCAATCCCACGTAGAACAAAGTCTACGCATGGAATTGCCACACTGTTTCCAAGTGCCTTGTATCTTGGCGAATCTGATGCTTTTGTTATATTCGTCCACCCATCAGGAAAGCCTTGCAGTCTTTCGCACTCAAGAGGCGTCAGCCTGCGTACAAGGTTTCGTGATACTGCAAGATTTTTACTACCTCCACCATTTTTACCGCCTTCAGATCTTAAAGTGTCACAGCCTTCCTTGTAATCTGCAAATGCAGATTGTCCATATATGGTGCTTTGGCTATCAATAATACACTTGTCTTGGCTCACATATTGATTGCCTGCACCTTTCCAATCACCATTACACAAGGCTCCAACAACATTCTGGTATGGTTTATCTACAATGCATTTGTCTTGATTTACATAGATAGAATTAACTCCTTTGTAATTACGATGACACAAGGCTCCTACTACATCTTGATATGGCTCAGGCTTATAAATAGCATGAACATCTGATGTTGTAAGGGTATAACTGATATCTTTCTGCACACCTTGACCATTGCCACCGTTATGATCTTGGCGGTTAATCGTATTGCTGGCAATGCAATAGCTTTCCTGTACTATGGCAATTCCACCTTGATCTTTACTTGTATCTGGATTTGCAGTATCAAAGGTTTGTGATTTATCTGTTTCCCGACACCCAGACAATGGATTATCTGATTTCATTAAATTGCTGTCTCTGCTATCCAAGCTATAAGCAATAGGCTTTGAAACAAGAGGAACATTATTTTCACCTGTTCCATAGGTTGCTGCAACTGTCGGTGCAACTTTCAGCGGCCCGTTGTATCTGCAATCCTTTCCGTGATTATCAAACAGTACAGGCTGATTATTTCCACTTGTTCCGGCAGCTGATGTAATCGTCGGGCAAAGATTTTCACAAATTTCCGCACCACCTTGCTGACTTCCCATAACAATGGGAAGATTTCCACCCATGCTTGCTCTTAATGTTGAGGTAATATTTTCAGTAATATCCATGCGATTTCCACCTTGGTCATTTAAACAAAACATTGGTTCTGTAACAAAGGTCTGCATCTGCATATTTTGTGTTGCCATCAACGCACCCGAAAGGTTTTCAAGGTCAATACCTTCATTCCTTTGATTAATATGATAAGATTTCATCTCTTTCATATTTGGTAGACTGATGTTATCTATCTGTGTAATTCCGGCTTGTATTTCCAATGCTGTTTTTAATTGTTTTGGTAACTCCTTACCTTTCGATTTTGCTCGTCTAAGTATTCCCAAGCAAGCGGTCTTGCTCAAATAGTATTTTGGGAGCGGTGTGTCCTCCAAAATCTGCGACAAGAAAGATTCTTTTGCGCCTTTGGGCGACACCCCAGTATTGAGCATCCAGAACTCTCCAAGCAAGGGAGAATTCTCTTCCCAAAATGCACCCAGCAGATTTCCATACCCCTCCCGCAGGTCGAGGTACAGATATGGTGTGGTCTGCAATTCGGATGGTTTCTTCAAGCACCGCTTTGAAATCTTCTCCGTTTTGAGAGGAGAAGGCTCCGGGGACATTTTCCCAAACGAAGAATCGAGGTCGAATAAGGTCATTTGCTTTTCCGTCTTTTCCATCGGTATACCTCATTTCTTTTGTTATTCTAATCTGCTCCATGAATAATCCCGAACGTTCACCTTCAAGCCCGGCTCTCTTTCCCGCTACAGATAAGTCTTGGCAAGGTGAGCCTCCACAGATAATATCCACAACAGGAAGTTTGCTCCCATCAAGCTTTGTAATGTCACCAACATGGAGCATCTCGGGAAATCGTACTTTTGTAACTTCGATGGGAAAACTTTCGATTTCACTGGCCCACAGAGGAACAATTCCATTGTGAACTGCAGCAAGCGGGAATCCGCCAATCCCATCAAAAAGGCTTCCCATTGTAAACATTTAAGTCATCTCCATTCCATAGAAACTTTCCTTTCTACTTCGGCATCGCTTGTACGATGGTCCGAGTTGTATTCACTGCTGCTTGAGCCGTATAAACGGCACTCATCACATTTGCTTTTGTTGAGGTATCCAAACCAAATGCACCCGCAATTCTTGGAACTTCACCTGCAGATAACATAAGTCCCAACCCAAGTAATGCATGGTCCTTTAAAACCATCAGTCCCGCTGTAAGTATGGTCGCTTGCAGAAAAGTAGTTAAGCAAAGTCCTATAATCTGCTTGCACCACCCTATAAATCCATCCAAATATCCACGGGGAACAGAAAACATATATAAGCTTCCAACAGCTATTTGAATCAGCAGAATACCACCACGCTTGAGATTGGCAAAGAATACTTTTATCACTGCATATCCCATAAGGATAATAATAAACAGTGCCATAATGGGTGAAGTAATAGCGGACAACCCTCCAAATACATTAGAGTTTCCAACGGCATCAAGGGTTCCTGCGTTGTTTAATTCGGTAATAAAACTGTTAGCCAAATCACTGATTCCATTTGCATGACCTGTAATTCCTGTAGTAAGGCTTGCTTGCAAATTTACCGATAACTTATACAGTTCTATCGGGGCAACGGTAAAAAGGCTTACTGCCATAAACCCTTTGACAGCGTTTATTCCTGTATCCTTAAGGTTTCCTCTGCCGTACTGATATTCAATTCCTGTTTCAAAACATGACACCACAAGTCCTGTAACATAAAGAGCCCATGCAAGATAGGAAAAAAACAGCACAATGCTTTGAACCCAATTCATCTCGAATAACTCCACACCCATATTGCCCATCTGGGCAAAGAAGTCACCGAGAAAGCCTACAAGATGCCCGTAAAACCAATCAATGATTTGATCCATCACGTCACTGAGCAAAAAATCCCATATAAACAAAAGGTGAACCCTCCTTTCTCTCCAAGTAAAAAGAGCATACGTTTTCACGATATGCCCAAGTTTTTGCATAAAAAAATGACGAAATGCTATTTCTTCAAAGATTTTAGCTCTCCGTCATCTTCATTCATTATTTCCAATATCAGTTTTGCTCCCATACGGAAGCCTTGTGTAAACCGTTCCTCAGCATTTATATAGCTTAGTTTTCCTTGTGCTGTGACAAAGTCTTGCAGTTTTTCTTTTCCTTCCGTATCTAACAGCTCATTGAGTTGTTTTTCAAGTTCAGCCACTTCATACAGGCATTTTTGGTATTCACTGCCATGAACTACTTCCTTTGCTATGGGACACAAATTTCCGTTGTACAGCCTGCTAAGTAATTTTTCTTTCTGCATTTTCTCCGCCTCCTTCAAGCGCAACATAATAGCATTATTAATGAATACTAGCTATACCTAAATACCAACCAAAATTCCATATATTCTTTTATCGTTTCTGACTCATCGAAAATCCGTAATTAGGCTAATAGGCATACCATTCGGGTTTTCCACTATATACCTACAAATAAGGAGCAATTCTGTTTGGAAATTTTCTAAACATTAATAAATCAAGGACATTTTATCCTTGCCAGTAGCTATTTTGTTTCTTGTGTCTCAGCTTCATCTAAAGCTTTTATTATGAGCTCGGTGATGAATGCTTTTTGAGTTAAGTGTGGGGTTTTATCAATGTGGTTTTTTATCCTTGCAAAGAGTTCCTCTGATATTTGCAGTGCAAGTGTCCTTGTTTGTGTTTGTGCCATATACTTCATCTCCTTCATTTGATAATACTCAATAATCAGCTTTTCTACATATTGGTTTAGGTTAAGGCCGCTTTCTTCTTGACTTGCCCTTACTCTATTGTGTAATTCTATAGGAATTTTGGCACATAAACTTTTAGTATCTTCCATAGCTTTTTCCTCCTGTTTTTAATTTTGCAAGCAAAGCATACCCCAAAGCCTAACTTAAAGCTATACCCAATACTAAAAAGAATTAAAATAAAAGCCAAACAATATTTACTTTTCTGCATTCCCAAAATAGTACAGAATATCTTTGCAAAGGATGGTCAATCAATCTACCTCACTTGTTTCTTTCTATAAAACAAAAAAAGCCTCCACTTTTTCGGAAGGCTGTTGACAATCTCTCCATTCAGAGCTTACATACAACTGGCGGGGTTTCCCCGACAATAAAAAACGTCATGGCAGGATGATGTGCTGTAACACATTAACCCTGCGCTAAGGTGAGCCAGCACCCAAGCACAACCGCAGAAGCGGCACCACGACAAGGTTATTATAATCCTTTTTCTGTGGCGGCACAAGGAAAATCACAGCGTGTGCATGGGATTCGAGGCAATACGCCTCCGCCTTTGTATACGCTTTTGACGATACGGGAAATTTCCGACCATTTTAAGAAAGGTCGGGGATAACATGAACATTTTCAAACATAGGGACAGCTTTTTTGGCTGTCTGGACAGCGGAGTCACAGAGAACTCCCTGCTGTCGCTCTTTCGGTTGGCAAAGCAGATTCGTCTACGGCTCGGTAAGCAAGGATATCTGCTGGAGTGCTACCTCTCCCTTGTCTTTGAGGGATTATGCAACAATCTTGCCTATGATGCTGCGGATGAGGGGTTTCAATCAGCAGGCAAGCTGCAGAGTCTTCTCTTTCATGTACTGGATGGTACAGAACTTATAAAGCCGCATCCACTTTACCAACGGGCACAAGAGGTTTGCGAACAGCAGAAAACCACGCTGGTTTTCCAAGAACAGTACACCAACCTCTCCATGCTTTTGTTTCCTCTGGCAGACGAGATGATGGCAGACACTACCTCTCGATTCGTGGAAAGACAGGTGAGTGATTTGAACAAAGAGGTTGATGAAATTCGTCTGCAAGAACTATTTAACCAAATTTCTCATCTTGCCGGCGAGGCTATGATGGAGGATCTTAATGAGAAAATCCTCAAAAGGTTTCTGATTGCACCAATGGCGTCAGTTTTCGCACAAGGCTTCACTGATGACCTACTCAGTAGGCTCACCTCTCGCGACTACGAGACCAGCAAGCAAATGTTCCAGCTCCTGCTGGACTCTCTGCCCAACACACCGTAAACAGCGGCACATCCGGAAAGCGGCATCCTATTTTGGGTGCCATTTCTTTTTATCGGCCTTAAGTGAGTATCTGCCAGAGTATCGTTGCAAATGAATGGTGAATTCATGATAGCAACCTCTTTACATTGTTCATAAGGAGTAACTTAAAAGCTTATCCTTTCTATTGTTAATAATTTGAAAGTTAAAGCTCTTACTTTAATATGATAAACTTTTCTATATATACTACCCAACAAAATATTTTCGAAGTGGTAGTGCGGAATTTGAACGCTCGCTGAGTAAATATATATAATATGACATACTGTTGTCAACTTTAATTTGATACGATGGCATTGTCAGATATAATATTGTTAACTAAGTAAAAAGAAAGGATAATAAAATGGCTTTTGATTTCAAAAAGGAATACAAAGAATTTTATATGCCCAAAAACAAACCTTCCATAATCAATGTTCCTAAGATGACCTATATTGCAGTACGTGGTAAAGGAAATCCTAATGATAAAAATGGAGAATATCAAGTTGCAGTTGGACTTTTATATGGTATTGCTTATACTCTAAAAATGAGTTATAAAGGCGATTACAAAATTGACGGATTCTTTGAGTATGTTGTGCCTCCTCTTGAGGGGGTGGCAAGCTGGCATAGAATGTGTGAATTATGCCAATAAAGACACATTTAACTGGATTTCGGTTATTCGATTACCTGATTTTATAACTGAAAAAGATTTTGAATGGGCAATAGCAACTGCTACTAAAAAGAAAAAAGAGGATTTTTCTAATGTAGAATTTTTTTCTTATGATGAGGGGTTATGTGTTCAATGTATGCATATCGGATCTTATGATGATGAACCTGCAACAGTATTACAAATGGAGAAGTTCGCCATTGAAAACGGTTATTCCATTGATATAACATCTGAAAGGTTACATCATGAAATATATTTAAGTGACCCTCGTAAAGCAGACATTTCTAAAATAAAAACAGTAATTCGTCACCCAATCAAATGAGCAAACACCTTAGAAAGCCTAAAATGGCTAAGCTAAAGCTAATCTTGATAACCACGAAAGTGTGGGCAACCTCGCCATCACATTGGCTTGGTTGCCCTCTTTCTATTTTCACCATCACATCCCGAGTATCGTCCATATATAAAGCGGTGCTGTTAAGGTAAACACCAAACACGCAAAAAGGATTGCCGGTGCCGCCCACTCAAATTGACCATGTTTCCGATAATCAAAATAAGCAAGACCTAATTTGGCAAAGAAGAACACCGCAAGAATCAAATCAATAGCTGGGAAAACCACCTTGTTGACTACCGTTTTAATCTGACTTGATGCATCTTTCCATGTTCCTTCAATCGCTCCGGCTACATCACCTGTGCCGGCTGCAAAAACAGAAGTACTGAATAACAGACAAATAAGCAGGGCTGCTATAAGAATAAATGCAATTTTCTTATATTTAATCATATATATCATCTACCTTTCTTTTCTATGGTTTTAACGGAGCAACGTGCCAGTCATCCCAAAGCGAACCATGAATCAATAAACTGTCATTAAGATTTTTAGACATCATTCCTACGGGGGTCCAGCTGTCTATCACCCATGTGTTCACTTCATATTTTCCGTTTGGTATCCAAATAGGTGTAAAGTGAGTTCGGTTTTTATAGGTAGAATACTTATTTTTTTGAAACTCAAAACGAGAATTACTTCCATTCTGAACTTGTTCCAATAGCCGCCAGTAGGTGTTGTAATGAAATTCCGGAAAGTAGCTTACTGCATTTTGTGGGTTGGTCACTGCCGAGAATTGGTTGCTGCTTACCGAAGCAAATACTTGTTGATTAACACCATATCCAGACTTCATTGTCCTGCCATTTGCAGTTGGATTCTTACCGTCGCAAAGTAACTTCATGTCTGCTGAAAAGACAGCATAATATTTGTTAAGATTAAACTCCCACCATCCATGGTCGCACCAATATCCACTATTTTCACCTGTACTATGCCATACCCAATATTCATGCCACCATGGATCCCAAACAGTCCATTCTGCCCTTGTTTTTTCTGCTCTTTGAGGAATAGGTGATAATGAAAAGTCATCATTTCTATCATCAGCGACAGGGTTTGGTGACGGATTTTTATTAAGGTCAACAATTTTGCAATGAATAGTTGTTTTATCAGTTCCTCCCGGACCTTTTACAGTTACATCTATGTTCATATTCTGTTCTGTGTCTGGAGTAGTCCATTTTACCCATGCAAGCTGACTGTCACCTTCGGGATAATATATATTGCCAACATTATAGGTTTTACCGTTAATATGAAAACTGACACGAGTGGGATTGTCTGGGTCAGACTGCCCGCCGCTGATCATAACGGAGGTGATGACCTCTGTGTTTACTCGGTATTCATAGTCATCTGTTGAAACAACAGGCGGCTCAGTCTGTTCTGTAAAACGCACAACTCCAAGTCCAAGCGAAGATTTAATATCTGCATTGGATGCCGCTTTGGTTGTACTGCCTTTCCATGCTGGATATCCTAAGTCAGATACTTCCAAAAACATAGCAAGCGGTAGGTTTTTGTGAGATAACGAAACCATCCTTTTTCGCAGTAATCCGCTTACTTTTTCATCATACATGGCCGCCTCAGTTGCAGTGGTTGCAATCATAACACCTTCAAACTTGTAATAAGCTATTGGTTCAAGCAGTAATTTATACTCTCCACCAATTAGCACATCGTAGTTCATGCCTGTTATTTCTGCAATTCTTTTAATTATATATTCTGAGCAGAAATATTTTTTTATAGCATCAATATTACTTCTACCACTGGTACTAACTATTCTTGGCATTGCTTGTGCAGGGTTTTTAAAACTATACCCTCCCTGTACAGGAGATAGCCCTCTACCATTGTTGTACTGTAGTTTGCTAATCTTTCCAAAATGATAAATTTCGGATGACGGTTTTTTATTTGTTAAATCAATGGGAGTTGTAACTACAGCATGATCACTTGCTCTGACTACTGTTACACGTACACCATCCATTCCCACTGACCATATATTGTTGCTTGTGCCATTTCCCATTTCTCCACCTCCACCATCAATATTTCCATCCCCAACAGCAAAAACAGATACTGAATAACAGCAGACAATGATTAGAGAAATGCATATTGTTGTTAATCGCTTTTTCATTAAGGCTCCTTTCCCAAAGAAAAAATGCACTGCTTTTGCAGTGCACTAACCTTGATTATATTTTACTCTCCCATATTTCCTACTTGCTTATTGATATCTCCGTCACCATCTACATACTCACCATTATTTTCACCGCCATTGGGTACATTATCGAAGCCAGGTAACCCACCAGATGTATTTTGTGATGGTGCAGTTGGTTTTTCCACTTTATCATGTTCAACGGGCTTATCTTCTGCTGTTACCTTAACGCCATTTGGCTTTTGATTTGGATTTGCAAGCTGTTCTTCCGTATATGTAGGCTTTTCAGCATCTCCTTGAATTTTCTGTTCTGTACCTTTATCTACTGCTCCGTTATCCTTTTCCGTCTGCTGTGTAACGTCAATAGAAGGCACCTTAATTTCATCTTCGTTTTCTGAAGTAGTGGGTGTTTTTGTCACTACATCTTGAACCTCACTGCTTTGAGAGGAAATGTCGACATCCTTTACAGGAGGTTTCTGAAATTTTACTCCTATCATAACAATCAACGCAATACTTATTACAATACCGCCTGTTATAATGAGCCATTTTTTGGTTTTATCATTTATGTTTTTCATAAACCGCTGCCTCCTTATATATAAATTCTTTTATTTAGTCAAACCGTATCACAAGGTTTTTTAAAAGTCTACTAAAGATTTAAAAGTGATTGTAAAGTTAAAATTTAGGTGTATATCCCGCACTGTTTTCTACCTTGATATGCATCGGCGGCAGCAATTTTCCGCCAAAGGATACAGGGACTTCTAAGTTCACAGAACTGTTTATTTTAAATCTTTGGTTTCTTTGATCACCACTTGCAAATGGTGCATTTTGTATATCCACATCAAGATTCCAAATTTTAAACTGAGTATTATTCTTATCCTCTGTGATTTTTTTGTGATAGTCATTTTCTACTGTTAAACCAAGTATTGTATCCATTTTATCATAAATATCGCCATAATCAATGGACTCTTCAAAGTCATCAAGGTTTGGCTGATATCCGCCCGAATATCCTTCTCTAACTCCGTGATACACATCATCATAATTCTCCGTAACTGTAGAAATGACTGCATCTTGCAAGGCATCACGAACTCCCTGTGCAACGATTAAAAGGCGAAAATATTCAGATATGCCTGTAAAAATCATTACAAGACAAAGCGTAATGGCAACAGCTAAAGGATAACCGCTGCCATGATTGTTTTGTAATGGTTTTATTTGTTTTTTCATCACTTCCAATACACCTCACTTTTACCCATCGCTTCACCTCGAAGTGTAACAGGGAATGAACCAAAACCACCAAACAACCCGATATCCATTTCATAGGTGACTACAACAGAAACTTCTTCGTTAAGCTGTATTTTACCTGTTGTTGACCAGTTAACCTCTGGATGAAGCCCTGTTTTTTCAATAAGAACTTGCTCTCGTGTTGCCGTTTCTGTGCCTACCCGACCTGCAATTTCTGCTTCACGAATAAGTTCTGTCGCAAAAGTATCAACCTGCTGTTTGGCAATATAGGCAGGGAATACATTAACCGCAACTGCAATTATGAGCATTGCGCAGAGAACAAGCACAACTACATCAATGTATCCCTCACCACGATTGTTCCGGAGAGATTTCAGCATTTTCTGCATAAAAAGCACCTCCCTTATAACATTGCACTGAGTGAATGAATGATTTCAGAAATAATAATGACGATATAAGTCATTAGGAAACACATGAGCATCAAAAAGCTAAATATACGGATTTTTGAAGGTATCTTCATCGCCTGTGCTTTCAGCCTTTGCAATTCCAGCTGTTTCATATCATGGCTCAGCATTTGAAAATACATCGCACCATCATCACCACGCAGTACTCCAATTAGTCCACGCGTAATATCCGACAGCATTGTTGAATTAATCCTTGCCTCAAACCTAGTAAGTGCCGCCTCATAAGACGATGACCTCATGTCTGCGGTTACAATATCCAACTCTTTAGCAAAATCTGCACCTGCATTTTTCTTAAAGTTTTCAAGGATTGAAAGCACATCACGGCTTGCCTTTAGCTCCTGTGTAACAGTTGCCACAAACCTTGGAAGTTCTATTTCGATTTTTTCTCTCTTTGCATTTAGCTTTTCATCAGCCCTGCGGATTTCTTTAAAATAAACAATTATTGCAAGAATTATAATTATAGGAGCAAGCAGAGGAAAAATAATAAGCGCAGGAATAATTCCAAGGGCAGTGGCACCTGATTTTACAAGTGCGTTTGCGATAAATTCTTCGGGAGTTTCTTTCATTCCTGCGGCATTTAAGGTATTTCTCATACGTATTTTCTTGTACTCATCTATGGGCAGATATCTTGCAATCCTTACTGCAAATCCGTTAAGCAGAACTTCTATATTTTTAGTTTTTTGACTATTTTCTTTAACAGCAGAAAGCATTGCTTTTTCTGCGGCTAAGGTTGGGAGTTTCAGAAAATCTGCAAGGATAAAGAATAATCCCATTGCAAAGAAAACAGCAAAAAGTATCATTAAAATTTGCATATAACTTTTCACCTCCTGTACTCAACGGGTTGTGTAAGCTTAATCACAAATGCCATAGATACAAACATGATGATAAAACAAACCGCAAGCACAATCTGTCCTGGGATTGTGTGCATTAGAGTGTGATACCAGTCCTTGTTTAGAAAATACAGCAGAGGAATATTGCAAAGCACCAACATCTGCATCGTTATAAACTCTTTTCTCGGCTCAAATACCAAATTTTCAAGTTCACCGTTAACTACTCGCATATCTGAAAGTTTTGATACAATTGGTGTCAATGTGCTTTTAAGACTTCTGTCATGCTGACAAGCAATCAACGCATCGCACCATTCTCGAAGGACAGCGTTATCTATCTGCTTTCTTATGCTTTGCAGTCCTGTATTAATATCGGGATTAATCATCTTAATTCGATAAACAAATCCTTTGAATACGGAATGCACAGGCGGATTAAAGTAGTTCATATTTTCCTCCACTGCTGTCAAAATGTCCTCATTTCTTAGATATGAGGTGGTAATGATAGACAGTGCTGTTTCAAGTTCTGCGGCAATATCCTTTTTAAAATGAGTTTGAGTGAGTCGAACGTACCAAAACGGCAAAAGCATCATTCCTACTGAAAGAACCGGCAAAAGGAAGAAATTGCCCATCATAATTGCTATGGATGTTCCAACTGCAAGCAAAGCAAGTGAAATCATACAAAGCATTGGAAAACGGCCTGCTCTACCAGTTATTTTTAAAATTTCCTGTACCTCTTTTATCTCTCGCTTAAAGAAACCAACCTTTTTTCTATCCGTTATTTCATTAATTTCATCCTTTAGGCTTTTTGGACCGTTTAAAAAAGATTTGAAAACTTCATCTGTAAACTCCGAAAGAGATAGAGAAAATAAAATAAAAAAACCTGTTATCATTCCGATACAGGCAGTTAATAAAATCATATTCAATTGTCGCTCACCTCAGCTTTCTGTAAGCTGTTAATCATTTCAAGAGGCATACCGTTTTCCAGCAGTCGTTTTGCTAAGCTGTCGGAAATACACTGTATTCGTTTATGGTGTCCTTCAATGATAAAATTACCGTTTTTATCAATTTCATTTTCTGTAACAATATACTGATATAAGCTGCGAAAATACCTTGTTCCATCGGACATAATTTCACATTCCATAATCTCCATCATGCGTCTTTGCTTGTTTTCAAGCTGTTTACAGAATACCACGATTGGGTACGCCTCTGTTACATATCCGTATAATGTCTTATCATCCATATCCACCGCACGCTTGCAAAGGGATACCATTCTTGGATAAACCGCAGCAGCTGAATTTGCATGAAGAGTTGTTATGACAGCAATTCCTGTTCTTGCCGCTTCTTGACCCGCATTGGCTTCGGAACCTCGCATTTCTCCGATTACTGCAATATCAGGATTAAAACGAAGTGCCATATCAAGAAGTGTGATTTGGTCAATTTTCTGCTTATCATTGTCACTATCTCTTGTAATCGTGTGGATGACCGAATTCAAAGCTTTACCATTTTCATATCGTGTTAGATCAAGCTCTCTTGAGCCGTTTTCAATGGTATAAATACGTTTTCCGTTTGGGATTGTTGTCAACAGCCATCCAAGCACTGTGGTTTTACCGCTTGAGGTTGCCCCTGCAATACAAACGGAAATACCATATCGAACAAGCTGTGACAGCATATTCAGCATTTCATCAGTAGCCGTTCCACCTTGTACAAAATCCTCTTTTTCCATACTCTGTGGATTTACAATACGAATGGATGCCGCAATGCCAACATCTTCATCCACAAGAGGTGTCTTTAAGGCGGCAATACGAATATTTTTTGAAAGGTGTCCAAGAACTGCAGGGCTTGCATTATCCAAAACCATTCCCGATACATGGAGCATTCTCCGAACCACATTGACAGCGTGTTCCGGTGAGTCAAAATGCTCATCAAGTTTTACCGTTCTGCCGTCAGAATACTGTACCTCAATATCCTGCCAAGAGTTGATATCTATTTCTTCAATGTTATTTCCGAAGATGTATTTTGTTAAAAAGCCATACTCCGCCATTTCAGTGTAGAGAGCATCAATTAACTCATTTTCATTCATTCCATTAACCGCAATTTTTTCATCCATAACAAACTTGCCGATATATCTTTTCATCTGTTCTTTGGCATCTTCTAAATTACTGTCGGTTATGAGGTTGGCATAATTTTCCGATATATACTCCTGCACCTGTTTTAGCACTTGTGAAAAATCCCTATACTCGCACTCTTGAGAAAAAAATAAAGAGTGAGTGTTCTTTTTTACACCCAGCTCCACAGGAATTGTTATTTCATTTGGTACTGCAAGCAGGTCATTTGCTCTATTACATATCGAGGCAGTTTTATTGTCTTCTTCATAAGCATCATTCTTAGAACTTTTCTCTTTCCTTTTAAAAAAGGAGTTTAGAATCTTCTTCAACACCCGAACACCTCCTTTACTATTTTTTCAATTTCTTTGCGAAATTCTCGGCTGTCTTTTAAAGTCAAATCTGCAAAAAGATTGCCCTCCAAGTACTGCTGTTCCACCTCATCGGAATGTGGAATTTGAAAAATAAGACTTCCCATCGTACCAGCCATATGTTCGATACCATGATTGGATTTCACATTTGACGCACATTTATACTGTTTCTCAAAGTCAAGTCCTGTAGTTTGCAAAATAGATAGTTGACTGGATAAATAACTGATGGATTTTAAATCACAATTTGCAAGTCTTAACATAGAATCACAATTCAGCAAGGCAATAGCAGAAAGAATATCACTTGCAATATAACTTCCACAGTCAATTATGACAAAGGGAGCGATTTTTCTAAGACTTGCAATGAGTTCTTTTGCCTGTGTTTCATTATATGATGCATAGGAATATTCGTTTTCTCCCTTTAGCATGCCAAGAATGGTGAGGTAGTCCATCTTCTTATGGGTAATCATATGGTACTTCACCAGTGACTCGGTAACGTGCTGTGCGGCTAAGATGCTTCCCAGTGATTTTTCGCATTCCAAATCTGAGGGTGGGCAGATACAGGGGAGCATAGGTGCAGTCGTATCACAAAGAACCAATACTACATTTTTCTTTTTATCTGCAAGGTATTTTGCAATCTTTACAGCAACAGTTGTTTTACCGCTTGAAGGGCTACCCCAAACGGCAAGAACACCGCCATGCAATGCCTGTTCTTTTGGCACTTTCTGCACTTGCCCTCGTGAAAAAATGGAGCTTTTCATAAAATTCATTACTGCACCACCTCATTTTCTTGCGTAGACTCTGTGCTGATCTCTGAATGATAAAGTTTATTGAGCACTTCTTCTTGGATAGAAATAAACTTTTGTGCTTGTTTTGAATCCCCGCGATAAACAAGAGAAACATGGCTTTTTCCGTCTGCCTCAAGTTCTGCTAAGATATTACTTTGTTCTGCTGTAGCAAGAAGTGTAACAGTGGTAGGGAGTTCTCGTTCATCTTCATTTTCAATGACCTCTCCTGTATTAGCATCGTAACCACTTGGTGCAGTAACCGAAATTACTTCCACATATTTCAGTTCGGGCGGAATAACGGTCATCCCTTGTTTTCTATAATCGGGTGCAATCACCGAAACAATATCTCCGCTTCGAAGTTTGCCCGAAAGACCGCTTGCAAAGGTTTTAAGTGTCAGCGAAATTGCCTGTTTCTCACCATTTAATCGATATAGATATGCATTATCTTGTTCGGGTGTTTTGGATATCTTTGTGTTTAAGATATAATCACCAACAGATAAATCAGCTGTTGCAAACGCGCCAATAACTGTATCTTTGTTTTTAATAACATTTTCGGACAGGTTATATCTACCTACTTCCACAGTCTGCACCATATTCTTTGTTATTTTATCGCCCAACTTGATTTCCTTTGCAACTCTCACAATTTCTGTCTTCTGACTGATTGTTTTATTGAAAAGCGGTGTAATTCCAAAGCAGATAAGCAAAGATATTACAATGCAGAGAATGCCAAGTGTTGTTCTGTTTTTAAAAATCTTCATATACTAAGTCCTCCCAAGTTTATAAAATATGTGGTTAAAAAACCAATGGATAAAAAAGGAGCAAGGGGCATGGAGTAATTCTTTGCCTCTTGCTCTGATAGCTTCTTTTGATGCTTTATCACTGAAAAACAAATGAGCTCCAGTGTAAAGCCAATAATGATTCCGTAAGCCGTGGCTGTAAATCCAAGAACAAGACTTACAGCGGCGGTGAGTTTAATGTCACCGCCGCCAAGCATATTGGGACATATGAACGCTGCACATACCCATAAAATAAGAGCAATACCTAATCCCAACAGATTTGCCACCTTAAAATCAAGCACCGAACAAAGTGCAACCGCCACACAATAAATAGGTGGGATTTCTCTATTTCTGACATCAATAACGGAAATGATTATAAGCAAAATGCTAAATAGTATAGCTTGTATAATGTACTGAAATGACACAAAAACCTCCATTATTCGAAGAAATATTCTACGCTGTATGTTATGTTTGATTTGTTGTACATGCAATTGTGATTGGTATAGTAGTAGAACTCCAGTTTGGAATATATTCCGCTTGTTAAACTACGTTCAAAGGTGATGCCATTGCTTGTAGTTCCGTAATCAAGCTGTTCCCACTGCTTTGTTAGGATGTTGTATCCTTTTACTCTACCAAAGTCATTGCCACTATGCCCACTGACAGGTGGAACAGTAAACGTGTATTTGGTGATGGTTGCACCCTCAATCCCGTTTTCCAAGATAGTAGAGTCAGGTCCTGTTAATGTCATTCCACCTGAGCCGTTTGAATCAGCCACAAAGAATACAATGGCTGACCATGGAGATTCAGCACCAGTGCTGTCAACCGCTTTTACTCGGACTACATTTTTTCCTAGAGAATAAGTACTTGTTTCGCTCGGTCTGTTCTCCCATACATAGGTAATGGTATCTCCATCGGGGTCAGTGCTTTGAGCTGTGATAGTAACGGGTGTCCCCGGTGCTACACTGTTACCATTTGGCGTTCTGGTAATGACAGGCCTTGTAGGTGCTGAGTTTGCAACTGTAAATGACTTTTCTACCCATTCGGAATAAGCCCCTGCGGTATCCCTTGCACGAACTTTAACAATATATGTTCCTACCGCATAGTAGCCGTCTGCATTTTTACCTTGCCATTCAAGCACGGTATCATCTCCATCTTGATCGCTTGCCGTGGCAGAGATGTTTACAAGAAATTTACCATCTTTTGCAGTTCTTGTTGGGGTTACTGTAAAGTTTGTGATAGCAGGTGCTGAGTTTTCAACTGTAAATGACTTTTCTACCCATTGGGAATAAGTCCCCGCTGTATCCTTTGCACGAACCTTAACCGTATATGCTCCTACCGCATAGTAACCGTCTGCATTTTTGCCTTGCCATTCAAGCACGGTATCATCTCCATCTTGATCGCTTGCTGTGGCAGAGATGTTTACAAGAAACTTACCATCTTTTGCAGTTCTTGTTGGGGTTACTGTAAACTCAAAAATTTGGGGAGCCGTATTGGTTACGGTAATTTTCTGTGTGCATCTGCTTTCTCTTCCCAAACGGTCGGTTGCAACAGAAGTAAGAGCAAATTCACCTGTATCGGAAATCGAGATTGAGCCGCCCTCATCTGTCAGCACTCCGGTATAACTTACAGGAGCACCGTTTTTGCTAAGCATCCAAGTAACCTTTGCGTTTTGGATATGTTCGGATTTGTTGACTTTTACATCGAACTCCATGCCATAATGAATTTCATTTGGCATGATAAAGCCAAAATCCAATACAGGCAGAATCGTAATGCTTTCACTGTGGGAATACTTTCTTCCAAGAAAATCTGTCATGTCTACGGTTAAAACAAACTCTCCATATTCTTTAAATCTTACCTTACCACCAAGAGCATTGAGGTTACCGTCAAGAACCGTTTCAAGAGATTTCTTTTCACCGTTTTTCGTTACTGCCCATTCCACAGGAAGTGTATTGTTATGACCACTTGTGCGAAGATCTATTTCTGTATCGGTATAGGCCGCATTCGGCAGTTCAAATCCAATTGCAAGAACAGGTAGAACCTCTGTTGTTTTCTTTGGTTCAAATAAAAATACTCTGCCTGTTTCATCGGTAACTCGACACACAAGTTCATAAATGCCTGCTCTCTTGAAATAGATTGAACCACCGTTATTATTAAGTTTTCCATTGACAAAAGTGTTCCAATCTTGATAGCCAAAGGTATTGTCTACAAGCCACTCCAAGGTAAGAACATCTAAATCTGTACTGGTTACCGTAATCTCAATCTCCGTATCGGTATGGGCATACTTCGGCACCAAATAAGTTACAGTAGGCACAGGGTATACCTTTACATTTTGCTCATAGGAATAACTTCTGCCGCCGTCATCAGTAAACGAGGCTGTTAAAACATAATTTCCTTTTTCTTTAAAACGGATATTGCCGCCATCATTTGTCAAGCTGCCACTGATACAATCAGCTAGAGCAACTTTCTGTCCATCTTTTGAGAGTGTCCATATGGCAGTTTTATCCCCGATTTCTCCTAAAGTGGTCTCCGCCTTAACCGTATCATCAGTATGCAGAATAGTCGGAAGATAAAATCCTACTGAACCTACGGGATATACCATAACTTTTACGGTATCGGTGAATTTTCTGCCTGCTTTATCGGTTAATGTAATCGTCAGCTGATAGACACCTTTTTCTGTGAAACCAATTTCGCTGTCACTCAAAGTAAGATTTCCTTTGATATATTTTGCAATCTCAACTTCTTTTCCGTCTTTTGTAAGGCTCCATGATGGTGACAAATCATCATTGTTTTTAATCTCTGTCGCAAGAATAATTGTTTTATCGGTATGTGTAACATTTGGTAAGTTTAGTTTTACCTCAGCTACAGGATAGACCATGATTTCATGAGAAACAGTCACAACCTTTCCGATTTCATCAGTAACAGCGGCGGTTAAAGTGTAATTACCTTTCTCTCTAAATTGCACCGTTCCACCAGAATTTCCAATCTCGCCTACAAGGGAATCTGCTATTTCTGCAGATTTACCATCTTTCGTAAGAGTCCATACAACAGAGTTACTGCCAAGATTTTCAGCTTTTAAATCTACTGCAATACTTGTATCGGTATGCGCTGTATTCGGCAAAGTAAAATCTGCCTTTATAACAGGGTAAACGGATACAAACTGTTTACATGTAATTTCTGTGCCACGGCTGTTTTCAGCTGCTGCTGTAATAGCATAAATACCTGTATCTTTTGCTTTAATCGTACCTCCGTCAGCCTTCAGATCACCTTCAAAGGCTTTGGAAAATTCAACAGGGAGATCATTCTTGCTGGCAGACCAAGCGACAGAATTTACATATTTGCTTTGCGGTACAATGGTAATGGATTCTCCTACACACATTGTTTTTGGAAGTGTAAAGCTAAACTGTGGTTCCGGAACATAGGAGGAACTGCCGCCACTGCTGCTTCCATGGGAAGGCTTTTCATCCGGTTTTACAACAGGCAGATTTTGTTCCTCTTTTTTTATCTGATCTTTTGCTTTTTCTTCTTTCATAAGCATTTGAAAGGCTTCCGCACGGGTAGCTGTATCCTTTGGCTTTACTGTTTTATCAGGGTAGCCATGGATAATGTAATACTTTTCACCAATGCAAAGATACAGCTTATCCTCCTTGTTCAAAAGCTGAATGTCTGTAAAATCAAGATTACAAGTACAATCTTCGCTGTGGCAGTTCGTACCTAATGCACGAACCAGCATCTTTACAATTTCCATTCTTGTGATAGCTTCATCGGGTTTAAATAGATGATTCTTGTAATCAGATTCTTCAATAATGTCCTTGCTTACAAGGAATAAAATATTATCTTCAGACCAATGATTTTGAATATCCGTAAACGAAGAGGCTGGATATTCCTTATCCTCAGATATCTTTAACGTTCTTGCAAGAAGTGCAGTAAACTCTCCACGGGTAATAGTTTCATCGGGATGGCAAAGACCATCTGGAAAACCTGTGACAATACCTTGTTCTGTCAATTTTTGAATTGCTTCTTCTGCCCAGTGACCTTTCGCATCCTCAAAGTATAAATGCATGGCATAGGCACTTTCTGCAAACATTGAAACAATAAGGCAGAGAATGAGCAGTAAAGAAGAAGTCCTTTTAAATTTCTGATTCATATTATCCCTCCGTTAACCTCCGTAATTAAACATTTCTTGAATTTTGCTTTTCAGTGTCGGCATTACAACATCTCCAAATAAAGCATACAGTCCTGCAAGAAGAAGTCCGCCAAGTACAACTGCAATCAAGATTTTCACTGCACTGTCCACATAATTTTCACCGCTGTTATTTGAAGTGGATGCTTTCATTTTCATTGTCTGAACCATAAAATATGCTTTCGCCTTATCCATCTTTTCGTTTGCAAAACGAATAATTTTCTTCATAATAGAATCCTCCTAATTTACATTGTCATTGTTGGAGCAGAATTTTGCTCCTGATCTACTGATTGCTCTTCTTTCTGTTTCTGCCCCTGAGTAAGAAATTGGTTATATTCTTCAATTACAGCATTTTGCAGTGCTTTTCGAGCATCCGCAGTAATTGGAAAGCATATATCTTGGTACTCTCCCTTTTGATTTTTTTGGCTTGGCATAGCAACAAACAGTCCTTTACTGCCTTCAATCAACCGAATACCACGTACAGCAAAAGCACCGTTAATATTTACCGATGCAATCGCTTTAAGTGCACCCTCTGGTTTAATACTTCCAATTTTCACATCATAGTGAAGTGCGTTGTTTTCTTTCATATTCTTGTTCCTCCTGTTTTTTAGCCATAAGAAAAAGGAATACAGTTTTTACATCTGCATTCCTTTTTCTTGTTGTAATTTTGGTTTCATAAAGCCTATTTTTTTAAATCCAAACCTGTCTACATAGTAAAAACTACTGCTTGTATCATCATAAAGCTCCACTACATCAGACATGGAAAGAGAATGCCCATTGTAGCCTATTGGATGACTTAGGTTGCATATGGTATAAATAGATTCCAAATCGTTTGTATCAAGTACGCCATCAAATACAGCTCTGTAATGATCAGCGGTCGGCTCACCGAACTTTTTTTCAAATTCCTCCAATGAGATAAAACGCATAGAAAAATCCGAATCAGAATTTAACTGCCAAATTCGGACTTTTTTAAGTGGCTTGTAATCTTTATTTAACTCAGCAATCTTTTCGCCTCTGGAAAGCTTATCAAAGATGCCCTCCATAACATTGATTTCATAATTTCTTTTTTCGCACCATGCTTTCACCTCCTCGCAGTCAAACAGGGTATCTACTGAAGCTTTGCCGTCCTTTACATATCCCGCAGGGCTGCCATAGTAATAAATACAGCGGTTTTTGAGTTTAATACGATCCATAAAATCCTCCTCATTACTGCATTTTTATTCCTCCCATATCTTGATTTTCCTCCATGTTCACTCCCATCTCATTTAGTTTTTTCAATGCCCAATCTGGGAGGTGCTCGGTTTTCAACTCTCCGATAAAGTCGCTGCGGTCATATTGGCACCTTTCCCCATCGGAAAGAAATCTGCCGAACACTTTCCTTCCACTGGCTGTAGGAGAACAACCAAAACCATCTTCACACAAAACAAGCTGATCACGAGGATTTTTATACTCATCTTTGAGGTTTGTGGGATGAAGCACCATCACCTTACCTTCAAAGTTAAGTCCTGTCGGATTGTTGCAGTGTTTCGACTCCCATAGGCTTAAACTTTGGTAGGCTCGTCTTGCCTGATTGATGAATCCATCCAGTACAGCAGGGTGGCTGTCCACTGCAAACTCCAAACGTTTATCAAAGCCTTGAACCTTATCTGAAGAAATATAGAATTCTTTTGCCCATTCCTTATTCTCACAAGAGAATCTGCCGTCATGACTTTTTTGCTGTACAGAATTGGCAAGAACGAAATTGACTCTGTCATATCCAAACTCGGAAATAATTTGTTCTGCTGTATTTTTTCCAAGCCTTAAGCCATCAAAATTCTGGGCAATGGCTTCTTCAATTGCATTTCTACATTCTACATTTGCTTTATGGGACTCCTTATATAAATCCAATTCTTGATTTTCCTTTGCAAACTGAAAGCTGTACGGATATACATAATTCTTATCCATGAAGAAGTTCCCCCTTTACAAGCAAAGCATCAAGTTCACCCATACAAATCCCATAGTTATAAAGTAATTCACGAATTTCTTCGGGAATATCTGCAATATCACGGTCGTACTCTGCCTGTTCCACACGCACTATCCCACTGTCTTCCTCAGCATAAGCAATCAGCTTTGCCTCTTTGGGAATTCCTGCGGTTTCTAGCATATAGCCGGGAAGTTTAATATTATCTGTATCCATTTCTTCACAATGACCGCAATCCTCACAAGTACCGCAGTTTTTTGCCAAGACTTCAAGCAGATTTTGAGTGATATCCGTAAGCATTGCAATGGTTTTCACCATATCCATTGCCGTCATCTTTGACTTTGTCAGTACAATAAGGCGGTCTACTGCGGTAAGAACTACTTCATCACCCAAGTTTGCAAACTCTATCATTTCATTTTCAACTACCAAGCCTTGTTGTTCATTTATTTTTTTCATGTACATATTCCTCCTAATCCTCTTTTAAGTAATATTCAAACTGTTCGTCCTCATCTTCCAAATCGGAGAAAAGGTTCATTTGAAGGCTCAAATCCTCCATAATCATCTTCTTTGGATCATAATTTGTAATAATCAATTCACTGTACTCCGCACCTCCTTCATAACGCTGAGCCAAATTATTGATACGAACAGCAGAGCGAATATAAAAATCCTTATAAAGTTCTCTGATGTACTCGCAGTCGTTATATGACACCATCCATAATCCCTTGCACTCTGAAAGAGTATCCCGAAGTTTTACATGATTCTTTTTTGCAAATCCCACAGCATAATGTCCTTCTGTTCCAAAGTAAGGGGGATCACAATAAATGAATGCACCCTCTCTGTCATACTGCTTGATTAAGTCCTCAAAGTCCTTGTTTTCTATGACAACATCTTTTAATCTTTCAGAAGCTTCCCATATAATTCTGAAACACTTTCGGATGTCACAGGGCTGCCCGCCAAAGGATGTTGTACTGCTTCCATAGCTGTACTTGATAAGCTTGAAAAAAGCTGCTGCTCTTTTTACTTCGTACAGCTCTGTTTTCTTTTCAAATAGAAGTTTCATTTCTTCACCAGACGGAGGAGCAATATATTTTTCTGCCAGTTTCAATTCCTCAGCCATATATGCGTCAGTAAACTCTTCCTGCTCTATAAAATTCTTAAGAACTCCAAATTCATCTCTTGAACACAGAGGCAAAAAACCAAGTTCTTTTAAAAAAGCAAGCGGACGTTCTTTCACACATAAAAAAAGGTTTACAAGATTTGAATTAAAATCGTTGTAAACCTCCATACAATTCTTTCTCTGTCTTTTCCCGAAAAGTACCCAGCCGCCACCGCCAAATACTTCTATATATCGAGTGTGATTTTTGGGAAACAGCTTATATAATAACTTCCTTAGAGCCTTTTTTCCGCCAATCCATGAAATAAAGCTATTCACTTTTCTATCACCTTCTTTCTGAGAAACAAAAAAGACCGACTGCTTTACTGCATTTGCAGTGAGACAATCAGCCTTTTAGCCTGCGGTTCTCATATAATCTCACACTCAATAAGCAGCTCCATAAAATACTGTCTGCCTTTTGGCGTGATTAGTGTTTGTGTACCACTGTGTCCGTTTCTGCAAAACTCTTTGATTTCAAAAATTCCGCTATGAACAAATGGCTGCATAGGGTGAATGACTTGCTTTGTGTCACGAAACACAAACTTTTTATCAAGCAGAAACTGAGTAAATCTCATTGGCTTGATGCCAAGTTCCTTTGCGGTAGTGCGTAAATTAACAAGCAAATTGCTATCCACCAAAGTATCAAAGTAATCTGCTTTAGGTTCTAATGCGCCAATTTCACCTCTCAGTCTCTCATTTTCCTCTACTACCTTTAGCATCTGTCTTAAGAACACCGATAAGTTTTCGGGATTATGGAAAATATCATCAATCTTTGCTTTGGTGATATATCCACCATAGGCTCTGATGGAAGGGAGAACTTCAGAAGTTACCCAACGCTTAAACTTTTTAGCAGTTGGCAGCTTACTGGAGAGGATGAGGGAATAAAGACCACTTTCGTTAATTAAGATCGTTTCTTGCATTCTACCCATACTGTCGATGACTCCCTGTTTTAGGGAGTCATCCAAATCAATGTGCATCTTTAGAGCATTATGAGGTTTGGTATATCCCAATATCTTTGCTATCTCAGTTCCTACAAACCATGGCTCACCGTCAATGAGCAAGGTTTTTATCTGCCCGAATTCCTCGTTTTCAAAAATTTTTAATTCATGCATTCACTTTCTTCCTTTCCGTACAAATAAAAAAGACCGGCAAGTTGATGCTTTCACATCTTCCTGTCGGCCGTTATTGCTTTATATTCATTTCATTTCCATTGTCATGGTTGGTTTGTTTTCTTCCATCTGCATAGAGAGTGCCACTCCAGAGAGAGGCACTAACATTCCATAGGGTGTTTTCTCAACACCATTTTTCTGCATCAATGCCGTACCATATCCATAGTCAAAAATATAGAAGAGCAATTCTTCTTTAAAAGGGAGCTCAATGTCTTTCAGCATTTTCATTCCATATTCAGATGGAGTATCACATTCACTTTCTAAGATGAATTCACTTTGATATTCCGTAACCTCTAAGGCAGTCTGCAGATTAAATTTATCCAGTGTACTCAGCAATGCCTTGTATTTTGGGATACCACCACAGGCTTTCATCGTTTCAATTTTTCTTGCAAGTTCATTGAGCGTATATAAGTCACTCATATCCTCAAACTTTTCTTCAAGCTGTGGAATGGTACTTTCATACTCATAAAATACACATTCTTGAGGAGCGCTTGCCCCAATTTTCTTTACAGCAGTTATAATGTCACGATTGCTTGCCGGCAGTGTAAGTGTTACGGTATATTCATCATTTGGAATATCTCCTATGGGTGCTTTGGCAATCTCTAAACAAAACACATAACCTTTTGGCTTAGGAACAGAAAAATTTCCGTTATACAGCTGTTCCAGTTTCTCATTTAAGACCACATAGCCCCTGCCGCAATATATGCCATTTTCTTGTTCACGCATTTCTTTACCCACTTTTTTGCAGTTGATATGAGAAATCATCCAATCGGCTTTATCCGTAGGAAAATTATCAAGCTGTGGTAAAAACCCATTATCAATATAAAAGTCCCCAAGTTCCTTATCATTAAGAACGGGAATATAGTGCATATCTATTTCATTTAGATTCATTGCTATATTTATAAGTTCATTTACCGTTATCGCATCATTTTTACAGGCAAGAACCGTCAAGGCTTCAAACCGCTGTTGATCCACTTCATCTAAATTTTCCACTACTGTTGCAAAATGATTGAATTCATACAAACTGCATGGCTCCAGTTCTTTTTCTCCAATGAGGTCATATTCCATCAAACATTCCGCAGAAATAACCTTGCTGTTTTCAGATGTGCCGTGTATTTTTTCTAAGCAGTCCTCCATTTCTTCAAAAGTGGCCGGGAGTTCTATTTTTGTAAATAGCTTTCCGCTTTTATCACTGAGTTCTGCCTGCATTACTTTTTTCATAGGCTCATTCCTCCCATCTTAGGGGAATCCATAGTTTGTTCCTCCTGCGGCCTTGAAATAACTTTGAAGCTATCTTCACCTACTACTAAACCAAGGGAACGACCATCGTCCCATTTCATATGCAGAGTTCCCATATCGTCAACTGAAGTTACCTCTCCTTGTGTACCGAGTGGTACAGGTGAATACGGATCTGACATACTAAGCAGTTCTAATCTCGTACCAGCTGGATATTGCAATTTAATTCTTTCAACTTGTGCCTGTGTCGGATATCCTCTCATTTTACATCCCTCCAAATTTCAGCTCATGATTTTGCTGTTCTATTCCCATTTCTTCAGCCGTCTGTAAACTCCAGTTCTTTGCTCCCCAAAAGCTGACGTACACATCTTTACCATTGCATTTAATTTCTCTTTGCTCAAAGCCCTCGCCCCAGCCATCACTGGCTTGTCCTGTAATTTCATCTTTTATTCTGGCAAGTTCCATATCATCAAGGGGTGCATTTAAAATGAGGCTTGCAACTCCCATCAGCTGACCATTCACTTCTTCCACTGAGAAATCATATTTGTTTACTTTTGCATTGACGCTATCCTGATCGCAATAGTACCTCATCAATCCACGTTTCGTTTCTTCGGGTAATGCATTTCTCTCAATGGCTTGCAAAATTTCATCTTTATATTCCGCCAGCTCATCTGGGCAAACATCAATTTTATAATCCACCTGACAAAGGTCGCCATAGTCATTTTCATCATAATACGTGCTCCCACGAAGTGGCATATACAGCTTTAGTTCCTGAAAGTCTTGTTTTGGTATTCCTATTCCAAGATGTTCCCATAAAACCTGTGCGAGTTCCCCATTATAACCGTGATAAAGAATGTAACCTTTATCGGAAAATGTACCATTTTCATTCGCAATTTTCTGCTGTCCATATGCCTTAAAATCTATATATGCTTCAATATTTTCATCATATTCAAAATGACCACTATCGCAGATTATGTATTTTCCGTATTCCTCAGCATTATGGATATTAGGTAAGAGTTCAAACTCATACATACTGTCGAGCAGTGCTTTTAAGTCCTTTTGATTATTTGGCTTAACATATTCCATCAGCTTTTCAAAATAGCTTTCTTCTTGTGTGCCCATTTCTCGAAACTTACTTGCAAAGTAATTAAGATTGTGCATATTTTCGCATAGTGGCTTTTCGGAAGTTATAATTTCAAGCATTCTGTCTGAAAAGTGCTCACTTATAAGGCTTAAACTGCATTCTGAAAGAGATTCGGCATCCAATCTCAGTAACACATATTGTATTTGCATTTGAGTGCAAGGCAGATAAAGAGATTGACTATATCCGTCTTTTCCGACTTCCAACTCAGCAATTTCATCTTGCCAATGATACAGGGGAAAGTGCTTTCCGTCATAAATTGTCTGTATGGGGTTTTTGTTTTGATATAGAATTCCGTAAGGAGTAACCCTTGGCTTTTGGTTTTGAGCAAGCTGTTTTTCAAAATATGCTCTGCCGTCAAAGCTTTGCAATTCTTTCTCACTGACCGCTCCTTGCTCTGTTAGGTACATTTTCTTGCCTACAGCGTCAAGGTCGCTGAAATCGGCAACAAGGCCGCAGCAGTTGGTGTTAAAGGTGATACTAATGAGTTCTGCCGTAGTTTCTGCTTTTTCTGCGTAGGTCATTGCATAAAACGTCTGCAGTTCATCATTATCGAAACTGTCCAATCTTTTCATTAGGTAATCCAGTTCATCAATATTGCAAGCCCTATTTTTTAGGAGAGTATTTAGCCTTTCGTCTGATGTATCAGCAATAGTGCAGTTTGTTTTTATGCTTGGCTCGATTTCTAAGCCCACACAAACTCTTTCAAAGTCCTCCGCTTTCCAAGGAAACCATAGGGTTTCGGATCTTTGGTTTACGGGGTTCTTGATTGCAATTCTCAAATTCATTCCTCCATTCTTGTTTCTGACATTAAAAATGAGCCACCTTTTAAAGTGGCTTATTTTTATTTTCATATAGATTTTTAATATGCAGATTGTTTTGTTCTGCATATTTTACGGTATATGCTGTACCGCCTTTACCGCCGTCATAGTAACATATCATTTTACTGCTTTGCTCCACCATGTATCGGTTTCTCTGGTTATAACAGCCCGGGCAATAATATGTATTCAGCATTAACGCTTCATCACACTTTTCCAGTATGTCATAATACATGTCCCTATTTGTTTCATCCCATTTTTTTGCCTGTTCTTCGAATGGTATCACAGCAATCAATCTAATTTCTTTTGGATCGTTTGGTTTGATAACCTTTTTTCGTTTCAATACAGTATCTGCACACATTAAATCGAATCCATAACAGGCTCCGAAGTAGAAGGTGTTTACACCATCTGCGATTGCCTCATCGATTTCTTCCCACAATCTTTCTTTGAGTTTTTCCAGCTGCTTTTTGCTTTGCGGCAGCTTTTCACTGCGATGACCGCTAAAGCATATACTGTTTTCTTTTTTCTGCATAGTTTTATTCCTCCTTTTTATACTATATACATAGTATCTATTTATATGTATATAGTCAATACGTAATGTTGCATATAGAATAGTTATAGAGAGGTGGTTAATATGAACAACAGCAACTCGATTTTTGAAATTAAGGATTATGGAAAAATCAGCTTTCATGTAAAAGAACTCATGGACAGCAAAGATTTGACTAGAAGCAAGCTTGCTAAACTTGCCAACATTCGTTTTGAAGTAGCCGATAAATGGTACAACGGAAATATTGAGCGTATGGACATTGATGTCCTCACTCGTATTTGCTTTGTTTTGGATTGCACGATTTCCGAATTAATGACCTATGAAAAGTAAATCTCGCTGATACAGAGTCTGTTTTTACAGGCTCTTTTTATTTGCAATACTTAATACCTCTTGCCCATACTTGGCAAGGAGTATGGCATGAACGATAGCTTGAAAGGTTTTCTCATCAATAAGACTTTCATCGGCAATTTCATTCAACTTAATATATTCTTTTCCTGTAGATATTGTCTTTGCTGTTTGATAGACAGCATATCTGTTGGTATCAATCCCTTTTAAATGAATAGATTTAAAATCTATCTTAGTTAAATAAATATGTGGGTTGGACCAGTCCCATAGTTCATGATCTGCTGTAAGCAAAAACAGAGTGGCAAGAAATTGATAATCAATATTCTTTACCACTCTGTTTTTTATTTTGATAATATTTTCAAATCGCTGTCGGTGACTGCTGTCACAAAAGAAATCACCGTTAAACTGTAAAATCAGCTTACTCAATCTTTTTTTGAGATTGTATTCTCTGAAGTCTTTAAAAGTATTTTTAACTATGCTTTCATAAGATACTGAGTTAGCTTTCAATCTTTCGGATAAGACTAAGCACTTCTTTTCATCACTCTTGCATTTTAGGTATTCGGTGCAAAACCGACAGGCGGTATCTTCTTTACTGAATGGAAATCCTTTTAATACAATCAATCCTTTCCCCCGCTTCGTAAAGTTGGGCACAAGCATCATCATTTGCTCAAGCTCCTGTAACCTTGTGCCGTACATAAATAATTTTGGCATTTTCATCTTTCCTTTCTCTTTGATTTTGGACATAAAAAATAGACTAAGTCTGTTGGTCTTAAGTTGACCTAAGGCTTAGTCTATTAATTTTAATTAATTAATTTATTGTTAAATCATATAAACGAAAATTGAATTGCTAATAACCATTATATTTTTTCTAACATCTCATTGAATAAAATCTTATATTTCGGAGCTAAAGATACTAAGGTGAGTTCATACCATAACTCTTCGCTCATATCTATATTTTCTATGCACCATATTTTATAATGTTCATCCTTTGTTTCAGTATAGTAGTCAATTGAAATATCTGAATTAGAACATCCGTTATGTTTTTGCTTATATTTCTCTATGCTATACTCATTTTTTATAAAATCAATATGTCTAAATGCTTTTCTGATTGGGTAATACTTTCCGTGAACAAAAGTTGTTAATACATACTTAGGCTTATAAGTTTCTGCAATATTTGGAAGTTGCTCTACCTCAATATGCCAAAATTCTTCATTAAGAATAGTATCATAATCCCTCTTAATGACCATCAATAATTTGTTAAATGTTTCAGGATCATAGTGGACAGTAATATTCTTTGCTCTTTCTAATCTAGTTTGCGAAAAAAGAAATGATGGCCCATAGAATTTTTCAAAAAATTCATAGTGACAAATTTCTGCTTTATCAAGTTCAATAGCTAATCGTTCATCTAATCGAAAAAGGAGGTCTGCTTTGCTTATATCAACACCATCTTGCATAATTCTGAACACAGCAGGAATGGGTTCCCCTGCATGGAGAGGTTTTCTATCTATAAATATATTGTAAAGATAATATTTATTATCAAAAATAAAACCACTTTGCCGAAAATCAATATTTTCTACCTTGGTTAAGTGATAATCATTGGTTGGATAAAAAAACTTTTCCTCTGGAACAATTATATTAAAATCCCACTCTGAATACCTATTCCCATCTAATACATAACAAACTAAGGCACATGCAAGTATTTCATCATCAATATGTATATCTTTAGGTAATGATGTCTGCCTTGTGACAATGTTATATCTTTGCATATCATCTAGTTTAATTGGAACAGCATAAACAAGGATAGCCTGTGCAACAAATAGATATGAAGAATTTGAAATATCATTCGCCAAGTGTTGCAGAATAGTCTCTTGGGATATTCCGCTTCTTTCTATGAGTTGTCTTGTTTCAGTTACTAGCGGTTTGAGGTAATTTTGAGTTCCATTCCATTTTATTCCTCCGAAATGTCTATATAAAGGAAGCGTCAAATGACAAACATAATAACTTATGCTACGATATGCATCTAATGACAATATTTCTAATAGTAATTGTTCCATTATACAGGCTCCCTCCTTACCAATTCGATTTATAATCATGTGTATGGTTTTTAGCTAATCATACTCAAAATCTTTAATTCTCCTAAAATTTCACTATGTCATCTATATTTTCTCCATTTTTTAAGGCTCAAAAATAGCACTTTTTTGCCCATTTTCAAGCCTCAAAATCGTCCCAGAACCACAATATCTTGTGGTCAAATACTACTTTTCTCCATCCGAACCACATTTCGTCATCAGTATTATCGCTTCAACGTGTTTTGAGATGAGGGGATAGCTGTCAAAAATTAGAAAGCTAAATATTTTTAATTGAAGTCCTCTTTGAGGGAACATATCCACTGAGTGCTTGCGTATGTGGGAACATATCCATAGACTTCGCTGTTTTTTGAAAACTGAGGTATACTGTTAATTCTTAGTAGCCAATACTGGAAATAACGTTACTCTCCTATTCACTAATGTAATTCAACAATCTTTCTAAAATATCATGTGTAACTTTTAAGTCGTAGTGTTTAATAAGATGACTTTGTAAATCCATAACTAACAGTAAAGAATTTTTATAGGCTTCAAATAATTCTACCTTATCTAATCGAGCAGTGGTCTTTGCAAATTTTTTATAATTTTCAAGGCTAATTTCTTTTTCAAAGTTTTTACTCATGTTGAGCCAATTGTCAGCATTTTTTTCTGCCATACGTATCAGTTGTAGTGTATTTTTTTGAAGTTCAGATAAGAGTTCTAATGAACGAGCATATTCTCCTCTTTTTAGAACGTTGATTCCCATCAACCATAGATTAGAGAAATTACACAACAAAAAATTAGCATTTTCTTCAGTAAGTCTATTTGGTCTTGCACCACTTATCTCTGATAAGTAATTTTCTAATTGCCCTGTTTCATCGTAAATAAGCATATCCTTCGTATCAGGAATATAACCTGAATCTTTAAACGAGGGGATTATGTTCATATCTTTTTCAGGAAGGAAATGAAATTCCCCACGTATAAGATTATCGAAAATAACTACCTCTGTTCCATACTCATTTTTATAAAGCATCAAGTACGGAGCTACATCAAACAACCAGTTGGATGAATCAAAGTTCGAGGTTATACTATCTTTCAAAAATATATAGAACTCTATATCAGAGTATTGGTCACCTTCTCCTTTGGTAAACGATCCATACATCATACAAGCTGTTATTCGTTCATCTGACTCAGTAAGATTCTTAACATTCGCAATTAATTCTTTTTGTTTTAACATTTCTTTACCCTTTCATCTAAATATCTTTTAGTTATTGTGGCAACTCAAAATCTCTACAGACATAAATTAATGTTTTTCGTACAAATATTATAGCAAAAAGCATCATCATGCTCCACAAACAATAGTGTAGGACAATATTCCAAAATCATTTTTTCAATTTGGATACGTGAAAAAACATCAATATAGTTCAATGGCTCATCCCATATATACAAATGTGCGCTTTCACAAAGGCTTTTAGCAATTAGTACTTTCTTTTTCTGACCAGCACTAAAATCCTCCATGTTCTTATCGAACTGTTCTCTATTAAAATCCAGTTTACGAAGAATCGTTTTAAATAGAGTTTCATCAATCTTATTATTATAGGCAAACTCAGATAGATTACCTTTTAAATATGAAGTATCTTGCGAAATATAAGAAATTTTTAGTCCACTTGCTAACATAAAATTTCCGGTAAATTTAATATCATCTCCATTAATCAATTTTAGGATACTAGACTTACCACTCCCATTTTTTCCTATAATGGCAACTCTATCACCTATATTGATTCTGAAATTAAGATGACTGAATACTTCTTTATCTCCATAAGACAATGATAAATCATTCGCTTCTATTAGGCACTCTTTGTGAAATTCAAGTGGCGAAATTTTTAAGTCATCATATTGTTCGATGTTGTGGAGCAGCTCTGATTTTTGTGAAACAGCTTCTTGATGTCTTGACTCAATATTTTTGGCACGTTTCATCGCTTTTGCAGCTTTATGTCCAACATAACCCTTATCCAGTTTTGAGCCAGAATTTGTTGTTCCATATTTACTTTTTTCTACTTTATTTGACCAGTTTGAACTACGTTTTGCTGCATAAGACAACCTTCCTATTTCTTTAAGGAGTTTCTTGTTTTCCGCCAATTCAAAATTATCTTGTAACGTTTTGTTTTCCCACCAAGAAGTAAAGTTTCCTTTTTGGATTTCGATATTCGTTTTATTGATAGATAATATATGGTCAACGCATTGATCAAGTAGGCCTCTATCATGAGATACCAAAATAAACCCCTTCTTGCGTTTCAAATAGTTTTGCACTACATTACGTGCATCGAGATCAAGATGGTTTGTAGGTTCATCAATAAGCAGGAAACAACTCGCTGTAAGGAATAAAGCTGCAAGAAGAACCTTTGTCTGCTCACCATTTGACAGTGTATTAAACGGACGATATAAAGCATCTTCTTGAACATCAAGCAATGATATTTCACGAAAAATCTCCCAATCCATACATTCGGTACAAATACTCTTCATTACTTCAATTGTATATAGACTCTTATCTTCCACATCGTAAGGAAAATACTCAAACTTAACTGTAGAACTTATATTGCCGGAATACGCATATTTGCCAAGCAATAAATTTAAGAAAGTAGTTTTACCGCGTCCGTTTCTTCCAATAAAACCGAGTTTCCAATCTGTATCTATCTGAAAACTTATATTTTCAAAAATATTGTCATAACTTCCTTCATATGAAAAAGTTAGATTTGAAACATTTATTAAGGACATGTATTTCTTCCTCCCTTACATTATAAAAATTTTATAAGCAAAGTCGGTTTTCGGCATTAATTACTCTATAATGTTATCCAACTCTGCATGGATTTTGTCATGAATGACATAGTATCATTGTCTATCACATTTATCTTCCTTTCTTTTACAAATATTAAAAGCCGCAAGAAAGTAAATTCTTACGGCTCAAAAACAAATACTATTATTACCTTTTGTTAAACATAAGGTTACTGTAATGTATTATTGAGTGTCGAATACTTAACTTTCTTGCAATTTGCATAACAAAACAAACGGTTCTATAGCCGTTTCTTTAAATATCTTATTATGCATCATATAGTTAGCAAGAAAAGTTATACATTCTTCCACCTCCAAGTAATTTTATTGTATCATATTATCTTCGAAAATCCAATATAATTTTTCTGCTTTCTTTCTAAAGATTACAACTCTATATCAATTCTGACTTTTGATTTGAATTTAACGTGAGTTTATCTTCATATATCACAACATTTACATATTTCCATTTCAATGCCAGATTTGAAAGCTATGATGAAGTTATCTTCGTAGACTGTAACATTCTGGATTATCTTCCTCACAAGCTTATCATCATATTCTAAGGTGCGGAATTTGTTCTTGCGGATAAATTCAATCAATTCATCGATTCGCTCGTTCTCGCCACTGAGAGAGGCATCTTCTACTAAAAGGGCATGTCGCTTGTCTCTCAGCTCATCAATTTCATCTGCTAGGTGTTCATAATCTTGACCCTTATTAGCCAGCTTGATGAGTTCTTTTTGCTTTTCTTCTAGCAAGTTGTTAATCTCTGATATCTGATACTCTGTGGTTTCGCCAATCACAGCATGAATATTTTCTTCCAGTGTTTTTATCATGTTATTGCCACCTGCAAGCAGTTTATTAATCGCAGTCATAACAGCACCATAGAGTTCATCTTCTTTTACAGTTCGGTTCTTACAAACTTCAGGACCTTGCTCGATTCTAGTCACACATCGCCAGACAAATTCTTTTCTGCCGTGAATATTCCAATATGTTCTCCTATAAATATCGCCACAATCTCCACAGAAGGTAATGGCACTTAAAGCGTACTTACTACTATAAATTCGTTTGTTCTTGCCTTCTCCTGTGTAGATATTGCTTCTTCGATGAATCTCTTCTTGCACCTGCAAAAATAACTCTTTAGGAATAATCGCCTCATGGCTATTTTCAACATAATACTGGGGAAGATGACCTTCATTCTTAACTCGTTTCTTGGTTAGAAAATTTACAGTTACAGTCTTTTGTAAGAGGGCATCTCCGATGTATTTTTCGTTATGAAGTATCTTCTTAACTGATTCTGGTCGCCATCTTGGTTTTCCCGCTGCTGTTAAAATACCATCCTTTTCAAGGGCTCGACCAATGCCCACTAGACTCTGACCTTCAAGGTATTCTCGGTAGATGCGTTTGATAATCTCAGCTTCTTCGGGAACAATGATTAAATTTCCATCTTCATCTTTGGTGTAGCCCATAAATCGCTTATGGTTGACCTGCACCTTTCCTTGTTGGTATCGGTACTGTAGCCCAAGCTTAACGTTTTGTGAAAGGCTCTGGCTTTCCTGTTGTGCCAAAGATGCCATAATCGTCAGCAAAACCTCACCTTTGGCATCCATGGTGTTGATGTTCTCTTTTTCAAAATAGACGGATATGTTCTTATCCTTGAGCTGTCTAATGTATTGAAGGCAGTCTAGGGTGTTACGCGCAAATCGGCTGATGGATTTTGTAATAACCATGTCGATGTTACCGTCCATACACTCTGCAATCATGCGAATAAATTCGTCACGCTTTTTAGTGTTCGTACCAGAGATACCATCATCTGCAAAGATACCGGCAAACTCCCATTCATTATTTTTCTTTATAAACTCTGTATAGTGTGCGACCTGAACCTCATAGCTAGAATTTTGTTCTTCTGTTTCTGTAGAAACACGGCAATAGGCAGCAACACGAAGTTTCTTTATCTTTTCTTTTGCGGCTGTACTTCCTACTCTTTTACGAGCAGGAATAACCATTATATTTTTCTCTGTCACTTTATTCCTCGCTTTCTATCAGACTATATAAGTATTCTGCTCGTTCAAAAGGATCAACTGGCATCTTATTATCTGCCTTTCTCATTTTAAATCGTTCTTTAGGAGGGGGAGAGGTGAAAGCGGCAAGCTCTACCACTCGTCCTAAATCCTTTGCACGCTTATCTCTAACTTCTTCAGCTTTATCAAATATCTCTTTATCAATAATTGCTGGATACGTATCATTTCCAAGGTAGTTGACGTTTTTCAAAATGCGACCCATCACAGAATGTGTCTTATCAATACCTGCCTGTTCGCCAGCCACTGTAAGGGAAAGTCCTGATATGTATTTCTCAAAGAATGCCTTTACTTGACCTGCTGCCTTTTCATCGACAGTAACCACTCCATCTTGAATTTTGTATCCATATGGAATATATGCCATTTATCTCACCACCTTTTCTTTCAGGGAAAGACCGCATTTCAAATTGAATGTCAGCTCATCCCTGGAATTTACAATGATGTTCTCTACAAATTCTTCAAATATCTCTTCCGTGTAGTCACCATTAAAATTATCTGCTGACACGTAATCAATGAGGTCCTTTATATCGTTTGCTCGTAAAACCCCACTCGTAGAGTTCGTTACCAGGTTTGTTTTTTCAGTTGAAAGATTTTTCATCTCACTATCTAAAACATTTCGTTCCTGATTAAAAAGAGCTGGCTCCAGGAAACCTTTGGCCATCAGTGTAATAAGGGTATTGCGTTCTTCCATTAATTGTTCCAGTCGCTTATCAATAGCGTCCATTCTTTCACGGTCGCTTTCTTCATCTATTTGGCTAATTGATTTGAAAAGTGGCTCTAGGATTAGCTTGTTACTGAAAGCAAGCTTATTCATCATGGTTGTAAATGTGGCTTTGATTTCCCCATCTCGCAGAAACAACATGGAGCAGCTCTCTTTGTCTTCGATATGACCGATGCAACTCCAAGCAATGTAGCTCCTGCCAACTGAGTAATTTGTCTTTCTCCTGAAATTGCGACCACACTCTCCACAGACCATCTTGCCACTTAAAGCATATCGATTAAGATAAACGTTCTTTTTCACGCCCTTACACTTCATCTTGGCTCTCTCATCAATGAGATCTTGCGCCTTAGCAAAGTCTTCTCTACTAATAATTGCTTCATGATTGTCCTTGTAATAGTACTGGTCTTTTTCGCCTGTATTTGGATGGCGATTGTAGTTACTATCGGTGTAAGTCTTTTGTAGTAGGACATCACCCATATATTTTTCGTTTCGAAGCATGTCTATCACCGTACCTGCACTCCAATGATTACCTCTACTTGCAGGGATTTTGTCTTTGTTCAAACCTCTTGCTATAGTACCTCCACCTTTCCCTGAAAGGCACTCTGCAAAAATACGTTTGATGATTTCTGCTTCTTCTGGGACGATTACCATTTCACCATCTATATTGGTATATCCATAGGGTGGAGTACCTACATAACTGCCGTTTTGAAATCTCTTTTGAATGGACCATGTTGAGTTTTGTGAAATGGATGCAGACTCTTCTGCAGCAAACCCTGAAAGTATAGAAAGCATCAGTTCACTTTCCATATCACCCGTATTTAGATTCTCTTTTTCAAAATAAATATAAACACCGATATCAATCAGTTTTCGTACTAACTCTAGACAATCTACTGTATTACGAGCAAAGCGGCTGATTGATTTGGTGATAATAAAATCAATCCGACCTTGCTTACAATCTCGTATCATACGGAGCAGTTCAGTCCGTTTCTCCATCTTGGTGCCGGAGATCCCTTCGTCATAATAAAGACCAGCAAATACCCATTCTGGATTAGACTTAATATAGCGCTCATAGTGTTCACGCTGTGCTTTAAGGCTTTCAAGCTGTTCATCACTATCGGTTGAGACCCTGGCATAGGCGGCAACCCTAAGTTTCGTATTAGGTAGTTGTCCCTGGGGCAGTTCATCTATTTTTGTTATCTTTTTCATCATCTCACCTCGCTTTCGCCCATTACATACATCACTCTAAAAGCTATTAATAGCAAGCTTTTTAGGACATAATCTCGGCTAAACGGGGAGAGAATTTCTGCCTGTTCAAGGCTGATATTTTGTGTAATTCATCCGCTGTGATTTTGCCTTCTTTATATAGGTTTGCGACAATGCTCTCCGCTATGTGAAAATCATATTCCTTTTGTAATTCTTCCTCTGTCATCTGCTCGGTCTTACCCTTTAACGGACAACCATCTTTTACTTCATAAATGTTCATAGAAAAACACCTCCTACCTAGTAGCCATGGCAGGAGGTGAAATCTGATGATTTCATTAATCTTTTTGATAAAATTCACATTCATAGCCATCGGCATCAAGGAGCAGCCCTTTTGCCCAAGGTGGCACTTGACTCATCTGTTTACATACTTCAGTAACAGATATTTGAGTATTGGCTTCAATAATGACTTCATCATGGACATGAGCCACAATACGATAAGTACTAAGCATCTTCATTGAATACATCAAAATATCACGGGATATAGCTTGAACAATATTCTCTACAAACTTAGGACCGTAACTTTCAAGACGCTCCCATTTCTTTGTTCCACCTACTCCTTCATAGGTAACAGACTCACCACCAAACTGATTCTCACCGATTCGAGGTTTTACATAGGCAAGCCGTCTACCTGAGGGAAGAATGATAAAAAGCATGCCACTAAGACAATGAAACTCGATGCTATGGGTTTCTTGTGATTTATTTTCCTTTACGCATTGTTTAGCCGCCCGATCTACATCCCACCAGAACTGTGTGATGTTGGGATTAGACATTCTCCAGGCATTCACAAGCGGTTTTAATTCTTCCTCTTCAAGCCCCATCTCTAATGCGCCCATGGCTTTTAATGCACCAACAGAACCACCATAGCCAAGTGCCAATTCAGCAATTTTACCCTTCTGTCTCAAGTGACCGTTCACACCATGCTTTTCAACGGAAACACCAAACATCTGTGAGGCAGATGCACAGTAGATATCACCACCACTAGCAAATACATCCGTTCGCCATGTCTCACCTGCAAGCCATGAAAGCACACGAGCCTCAATGGCTGAAAAGTCAGCCACAATAAACTTATGACCTTCTTTTGGTACAAAGGCTGTACGAATTAGTTGTGAGAGTGTATCGGGTATATCTTCATAGAGCAGTTCTAGTGTTTCAACATCACCATTTCTGACAATAGTTCGCGCCTCTTTTAAATCTGGCATATGGTTCTGAGGGAGATTTTGTAATTGCACTAGCCTACCGGCAAAGCGACCGGTTCTGTTAGCTCCATAAAACTGAAACATTCCCCTGGCGCGAGAATCTGCACAAACCGCATTTTCCATTGCTGTATATTTCTTTACTGAGGATTTTGCCAGTTGCTGACGAAGTGAAAGAACTTCATTTAGTTCACCATCGGTTTCCTTAAGTTTCTCTGCAACCGCCTTCTTACCGAGTGTCTCCATCTCTAGACCGTTTTCAGAGAGCCATCCTTTCATCTGTTGTACGGAGTTAGGGTTATCGAGATTTGTTATCTGCTGCATGACGGTTAGTAGTTTTTCATGAGAGATGTCATCCATGGCGATGGCCTGCTTAACAAAATCCATATCCACCTTTATGCCTCGATCGTTGATTTCTTGGTCGAGATGATACTCAACCCAGATGTCTTCTGGCACTGGAAACTTGATCAATCTTTGTTGTATCTGTATTTCTGCCTCCACATCACGTTTGTTATATGCTTTGAACTTTTGCCATTTATCGATTTCATCAGTAGGTAGGTTACGGGTTCTACCACCATTTATTTTTGTTGGAGTACAGGGAACACAAAAGTAACGGATCAGGTCTTTACCCTCTGTCAGCTTTTGTTTTTCAAGCCCTAGCACTGCACCTACACCTTCTAAAGAAAGTGGTAAACCCATATAGGCAGACCAAACCATGGAACATTTCCATGAGGAAGGATTTAGATAAGTCCCAGTGGGATAGCCCAAATAACGTGAAAGGCATACTCGCTCAAACTGAGCATTAAATGCCCACTTCGTAATGGTTTCATCGGTTAAGGCATCTAGGATTTCTTTTGGAATCTTTTCTCCATTCATCAAATCGATGACCTTAACTTCATCACCGTCAACCGCATAACCAAACAGCATCACCTCAAAATCATCTGCTTCTACGTAACGATAAACACCACTTTTTTGTAGATTGGTAGATGAATAGGTTTCGATATCAATTTCTAAGTTCTTCATAGCTACCACCTTTCCTAAATGAAAAAAGGTGGCAGAGGGAAGACCTCCACCACCGTCAAGTTTATTGTTTCTATTAGGCAAGGAAGTCATCATCGACAAGAGTCGTAAAATCATCTACTGCAGAAGTCTTACCGCCTAGAGGTTCTCCGTCTCTAATTTTTTGAATGTTACCAAGACCACAAGCTACACCTTTATTACCATTTGAGTTGAAAGCATAGAAGTTAAGAGAAACCCTGCCATAACAACCGCTATACACCTCACTGCGATCCAGTATCGGCTTAACACTTTTATCTACAATCTGTGGCGCTGTCTTGCTATTTGCATTGATGAAGTAATGGCCTTTATAAGCCTCATCATCACGCTCTACATCTCCATCACGCAGCGGTAGTTTAATAGCAGCTTTATTAGGTTTCTTACCACCAAACTTTGCGATACCTTCCTCAATGGCAGCATCAACTGCTGCATGGATAGCATTAATGGTTTCCTTGTCATCCTTTGGAATAAGGACGGATACGCTGTACTTTTCTGCACCACCATTAATAGATACAGGCTCCCATCCGTGGAAGTAAGAAAATCTTGAGTTTACACCTGTGACAACTTTTGTTTTGTTTTGCATATTTGCCATAATATTTAATCCTCCATAATTTCGTTAAATTCGTTTTTAGCATCTGCTACGTTAATTGCCGGTCTTTTATCCGAATTGGGAACAAGAGTCGGTTTACCTGGTGGTTTGTAAATGAGGTCACCGAGGAGTTCCTCAAATTTGGATTTACCCATCAGTTTTTGCATCTCTGTCAGTGGAATAAGGCTCTTTCTGTAAATGTCCCTATATCCACCTGCCACGGCTTTTTCTGCAATGGCTCCTTCATCTTTGTACTTGCGAACCGAGCGACCTTCCACAACTTTAAAACCGTTCCACTCTTTACCGTGATTGACTGCTGCATCAGTGGCATAGGCTGTTATTTCATTCGCCCACTTGGTAAGGTCGGGAAGAATAAGTAAGATTTCTTCTATCTCAGCATCCGTCAGCAGAGGTGGCATCTTGAATTCTTTCTCTGCAAGTTTTAGCTTTTCTTCGGCTCTGGCCCGACATCTGTTTGCCGCTTTACAGAAGGTACACCATGGACCGGGGATGTATTCACCCTCACCGTTGAAGGCTTTGTCAGCTCTGGGCTTTAGTTCCTCTTCCGCCCAGCCTTTTAGTTCTTCCACCGGTATTGTCCAGGTGCTGACATTTTCTCTTCTAGGCTGAAAGATCGTCATGGACACTTCTTTGATGTCGTACAGGTGATCATAGATTCCAAGTGCTCCTAGGGCATAGAGCTTCATCTGTGGATTGTCCACTGCATCAACTAGCACACCCATTCCATATTTAAAGTCTACGATGTGAAGTCTGTCATCTGAAATGATTACACAGTCTCCTGTTCCAAAGCCGTCTGGAACATAACAAGAAAAGTCAAGACGTTGTTCAATAAGAACGATAGGATCTGTGCAAGACTTTCTTGCAAGTTCCACCTGCTCCATAACAAAGTCCACGTAAGCATCTGTACATTCCTCCATCTCATCAGAGTTATACTCAGAGATAGGTCGCTGACTTCTCATATGAAGTGCCTTTTTTAGTTTGTGTTCACACAGGTCATGAGCCGCTGTGCCTTCTTTTGCTGCCTCACCACTTTGGTCTTCAAACTCCAGTTCAAGTCTTGCAGAGGGTAGGCAGTTAAGCCACCTGTGGGATGAGGATGCAGATAATATTGCATGATTACCCATTTCCAAGACCCTCCGCATCTTTCAAGATGTCAGAATAATACGCCTTATCAACAGCACTTAACTTGTCTGCACCATACTTCTGAATGAGTCCTCGCACTTCGGCAGTAAACCCAATCTGGCTCTTTTCAGCAAGTACCATACGCACTTTTTCCAGTGGGATATCCGGCTCGTTTGCTGTTTCTGTCTTTGTGGCAGGCACTTCTTTGGGAGCAGAATCACTTTCTGCCATTGCATTACAAACCGCCTGTATGCTGTCAGCAAGACTTCGCATATCATTTACCACTTCAAGCAGTAATTTTATTTTGCTCAAGGTCAGTACCTCCTTTCGTCATTTCACAGATAGAGAGTTCCTCGATGCTATCTCCAGGAATCACAATCGTTACACGCTGTTTACTCCCTAAAAGAAAGCGAAGAATTCGTTCCCTTACGGACACATTACGGTAGGTAACAAGTCCGCCTGTCTGTGGTTTCTTAGAAACACTAATTTTGAGATTGTGTTTCATATCCATCACCTCTTTCCAAAGGGCGATTTTTTTGTTGCCCTCTACCTAGTAGCCACGGGAGGTAATAGAATCTGACGGTTTAGAAAAAAAGAATGCCTACCAAAGAGAAATACTCCTTGATAGGCATTCTTACTAGTTCTTATTTCAAGAGTTCATTTACCCTTTTTTGTACCGAAATGTAGTCATAGCCGGCATTTGTAAGTTTGTTTTTTCGATCTTGTCCGTTACCCCAATCGCCACGAATGACTTCCTTTGCGATGGCATCAATAGACTTTTTACTAGATAGCATTTCATTGACCTTTGATTGCACCACCGCATAATCATAGCCTGCATCTGTTAAGCGTTTCTTTCGTTCTTCACCATTACCCCATAACCCTTGAATGACTTCCTTGGCCAGCAGCTCGACCGATTTCTTTTCTGTAGGAGCAGGTACGTTTTCTTCTTTCCCAAGATGATTAAGCCCTGCACTTTGGATAATCGCTTTGTAATCTTTAAAAGCATAATTCATGTCTAAGTTTCCTGAGTAACCACTTAGTTTACCTTTGCTTGTGTACTGCCAGATACCATGACGAAGTGTCGGTTCTTTACTCGACCACTGAGCGACCCAGAAATCATAAGGTGCTATACGATCCAGTTCTGTTAAATCTTGAAACCAAGAACTAGACGCATAGATACCAGCATAATATCCAGCATTTTCTACGGTTTCACAAAAGCCTACTAAAGCATCGGTAATGGCTTTCTTGCCACTTGGTTGCTGGTGATAATTATCCTCTGTATCAATAAATACGGGATAAGAGATGGTCTTGCCTTTGATAATTTCTAGGCATTTATTCGCTTCTGCTATGCCCTTGGTTTTGGTATTGGCACAGCTGTACCAGTAAACACCGATAGGAATACCTCTCTCGTGAAAGGCTTTGTAGTGTTTTTCAAAGGCATCATCTTTGTGTAAACTCACTCCTGTACCGTGACCGGTGTATCCTGCACGTAGAATGACAAAATCAACCTCTTTTGCAAGTTGGTCATAGTTTATCTGACTTGGTTTTTGCCACGTGCTGATATCGATTCCTTTAGTTTTCATGATTATTCCTCCTCGTCGCTCTTGTTATGAAGCTGTTTTAATACATCTTTTAGTTTTTCTGGGATAGGTAGTCCAAGATGAGCTGAGTTTTCTAACAGTGAGATCCCCTCATTCGATAAGTAGAAGAAAACAATAGCTGTTCTTAGTACGCTCCCATCACCAATCACATAGACATCTAAAATATTAGCCACACCCACTAAAACAAAAATCAGCACTTTACGGCTGATTCCGATAAATCCCACTTCGCTTGATAAGGTCTTATCAGCGATGGCACATAAGACACCTGTTAGATAGTCGATGACTACAAAGACTAGTAGCGCATATAAAAATCCGTCTGCTCCTCCTAAAAACCATCCGAAGAATCCACCGATTGCTGTTATCACAACTTGGATCCAGTTCCATATTTCTTTCATTGAAAATTCCTCCTTTTGTTGAAATAAAAAGAACACCTACTTTTGCAGATGTTCCTTTGATTACTCTATTTGTTTTGGTAGCCACTCCCAGAGTCTTAAATCCTCCTGCCCTAGTGACCACATACACATGCCTCGAAGTTTCCACCGATAAGCTGCTTCATTTGCCCAGTACACAAGGCTATCTACATCTTGATAATAAAGAATGGAAAATCCGTCACCATCACCTAAGAAAAGACGAGATATCCAGATGTTGATATCCCTTGGAATGATGGTGACACTGTAGTCATTTCCGCACTGAATGGACGGCATCATATCTGAATGAAAAAAATCATAATCTAGGGAGATGCTTTCACTTCTTGTGGCTGATTCCTCAAGGTCTGCTGTTAAAGTAAACACTTGAAACTCATCATCCCAAGAACAGTTACTTCTTGATAGCCGACCATAAGTTTTAAATGTTCCATCTGGCATAAGCACGTCAAAGCGTTCATAAGGCTCATAGGTCCAAGCATCGCCTAAGCGAAGCAACTGGCAATGGACTTTATTATTCGAACGAATACCTGCATACCCTGTCACATCCGAGCAAGTGGCTGTAAAGCGCAGTGTATTGGATGCAGAGGAATAGACCCGCACTTGATTGCCACGTTTTCGAATTTCTAGAGTGTAAAAGCTTGGATTCGATCGAATGTTTGCGGCCGATGTTTTTGAAAAGCTGGTGGAATAACTACCTTTTAAAGTAGAACCTTCATACAGTTCAATACGCTGCGTATCATAATTAAAGCAACAATAAATCGTTCCAATAAAAACACCTGCCTTGCCACTGAAGGTTTCAGGAAAAATAATCTGCGCCCTTAAATGGATATCTGAAAAATTGTTGTAGTTCCATGCTAACTGCCCCTTACCCTCCAGTTGGGAATAGGGTCTATTCATCGAACTGCTTGTATCTTGCCAAACACTCCATTCGCCTGATAATGTTGTCCAGTAGCTTTGGGGGAGAGGGTTATCATCTCTAAAATCCTCATACCACACAAGGGCAGAATCTGCTTTTCTTCTAAGCATTTCAAGCGTCAACTTAAAACCAGTTGCAGGTCCTACCATATCACCATTTACATCTTTGAAATGTCTAGGAGCAAGGGTATATTCTGCTTCACCAACTGTTGGCTCCTCAGAAAATGAAGAACAGACTCTAAATCCATAAAACTGTACACCCTTTGCCCCAAGCGAAATGGTGATGGTGTGTGTTCCTGCAGAAAGGCTCACTCCTTTTTTAAGCACCGCCCAGAAAGTCGTTCTCCAATAAGGCCACCACAGTCTGTTTTCAAAAAAATCTACTTCATTTCCATCAAGGGAGATATGAATATTATTCTTATCCCAAAATGGAAAGCCTAGCTTTACTGCTACATCATAAGTGCCTGCCTGAGCAAGCGTAAAATGATAGGTTGCCGCACCTTCATCCCCCAGTGTTGTGACGCTATTAGAAACAGAAACAACACCAGAATAACTATCTGGCATGGCATCATGATCTACATAAACAGTTCCAAAGGCTAACTTTTGTTGTTTGCCATAGGCCGTCAGATACTGTCTGCCATTGTAGCTTGCAGATAAGAGTGGATAGCTATAGCGAGTGGCATCTCTTCCTTCCATATAATCGTAGACATGCGGCAATGCCCAGGGCACTTTATTCTCATCATCCCAGTAAGCCACGATGGGAATAAACGGTTGAGGAGGCGCATCGTCTGTGAAATTATAGACTCCTGTCATCCAGTATTTTGCCGCATAGTAGGTATGAGACGTTCCCCTATAGGCTTTACCTAGGTTTTCTGGTGTGTCATAGATTTGCCAGTTCCATCCATAAGCAGGCATCCCAAAGAAAATCTTATCGGGATTCATCACTGTAACGGCATAATCATAAATCCCTTCAAGCCAGCTCCTTGGAGATACAGGTCCCGGTGCAGAACCTGACCAAGCCATACCATAACTCATAATTGATGCGGTATCGCAATAAGGGTCTAGGTCACCATAGACGCACCAGTTCTCACCACCGACAGAGCCATTGACACTGGTCATACCTGGAAGGCAAATGTTCATCAGTTTACTTGAATCATAGGCTTTGATGGTGTTGTAAATATTTTTAAACATGGTCGTTGACTCAGCATGAGTGGAATAGTCATCGCCTCTTTCTAGGTCAATATCAATACCATCGCACCAAGGATACTTTTTCATAATACGAATAAGCTCGGATAGAAACAGTTCCTGAGCGCCATTCGTGTTATCTCTCAATGCTCTGAAAATACTATTTGCTCCATCATTGGCAATGGTAAGTAACCATTTGATGTGACGATAACGGTTAATGTAGGGGAGCATACTACTGATGGTGACACCACTCTCAACAATTTCACCCGTAGCTCGTACCTTAAAAGAAAAAAGACCGATGGTATCAATCCGGTCTCCATATTTCTCTAAAGCTTCATACATCCGTGCATTTCCCATAAAAGTCCACACCATGATTTTCTTGCCTTTTAGTCGTTCCATTAGAATGGTTCACCTCCGTCTTGCATTTCCTGCATGGTAAACAGCACCCTTGCAGATTTCCCTTTTTCAAGGGTCACTTTGTGCTTTGAGTCCCAGGCAGCACTGTATTGATAGAACCCCTCTTTGGGTTCGCTTGCTCCGTTTTTGGTACATGCTCGTGTAGATGCTAGGAGCGCCAAATCAACATCTTTTCCAATGGTTCCAGGGAAGGAGACCTGTTGCCCTCCTATACCTTGGCTTAGTTTCACTGTTCCAGCAGACATAGAAAGCTTTGGATAGATATGAATATCAAGTCCTGCAGAGGTTTCACCAACATTAAATAAAATAATGGTTTCCTCTGAACGGACCACACCGTTAAACCAAACAGGATTCTTGATACTGCCATCTACTTTTAGTTTTTCTAACCTACTTTCTGTATGAGGCGCATAACCATTTAGAACAGGTCCTTCTTGTAACTGGATGTCCGTAAACCAAATCATGCCAGTGCAATCATAGAGGGTAGGTTTCATGCTTACACTCATGACACGCTTATCTTGTTTTTTATTTATGACTTCTGCTAACCTTATAAATTTAACCTTAGCCATCTAACGTCCACCTTATTTCACAGGGATGACCTACCCATCCCGTGACTACTGACCCTGCTTGTAAAAAGAGATCCGTAATATAAAAAGTGCCTGTGCAATTTGTGACACAGACACGGATGGTAATGGATTTTACTTTAGAAGAGTAGCTTTCTGGGAGTATCTTTTCTGATGTTCTTGAAAAATAGGCCACCAATCCACCTCCTTAATACAAATCAATAAACCTTGCTTCTGTCGTTCCATCTTCATATTCAATAACCACTTCAATGCCAACCTGTGAGTTGCTACTCAGCTTTTCAAGGTTTTCAGATGCGATTTGTGCCGAGAGCGTGTAGCTAGAACGATTCGCTGGATAGATGGTCTGAGCCATACTCTTTGTCATATTAGCTACACCCATTGCCTTAAAGGATGTCGACCCACTTACACCGTTATCACCATCTACTTCAAAGCCTGAGTTAATCCAGTAAGCCATGCCATCATCAGCACGAGAATTTCGCAGCAGATTAAAAGGCACCATTTCACGGATATCATTGTTCGTCACCATACTTGTGCCTTCAAGAGAATCTGCCACGTTATCCCACTGGCTTGCAGAACTACCCAGATTTTTAAGGGTAGTGGATAGTTCTAATACTGTATTCCATGGTTCTTGTAAGTTGTATTCTCTTCGTATAACACGAGTTGTCACCGACAGTCCTAAATCTTTATCTTCTACATGAACATAATCGCCAAGCGACCATGCTTCATGCTCATAACCCGTTAACACCGATAAATCCATTGCGTTTAAAACATAAGAGATGTTTGGTTTTGAATACTGAGCAAGCCTCATCTCGGTATATTCTTTCATCTGATAGGGATTGGTAAAGGAAGAACAATCAAGCGTTGATATTCGAATATCAGATGAATACGTATAGTCCTCCACATATGCCTTTCCTCCATTGATGTCTGCAAAAGTAAGACCATCGCTGCCAATGGCATAGAGCCTTGTCACAAGACTTCTGGTATCCACGACTCTTTTAATGCTCTTCATATTTTTCTTATAGGCAAATAATGCACCGCTATCCGTACCATAGACCGTTAAGAGATGGACTAGCCTATTCGGGCAATCAAAGACGAGATCACCACCGTGTAAGTCAGCAATCGTGCGAAGGATGGAAAGAGCATTCTTTTCTGTACTCGTCCAGGTTCTTTTAGTTCGCACATTGACTGTGCCTACGCTCCACTCTGTTCCTTCTAAGGCATAAGCCATAGAGACTTCGGCAGTTTCTGCATCAAATTTATGCTCTTCTTTTCGCACTGAAAAAGTCAGGTCATAAAACTCTGCCTCAGCATACACTTCAGTCGCTAGATTTCCTTCGCTGTCTTTTGTATCCGTCAAAGTCCTTACTTTATAGATGTCATCAACAATCTGGATTTTCTTTTCGCTATCAATGAATCCCCTCTTGGTATCACGGTAAGGGATCATAAAGGAGAGCGTATCCTCGCCATTGATTTCACTGGTTACTACAATGTTATAAGCATTTTCTAACACAGCCTCCCAAGCCCCATTTGAATCCAGTACGACCGGTCTTGAAAAACCAATCCTCTCATAAGGTGACTTTGGAATGTCATATAGCCTGATATCAATAATTCGAGGGGTCTTACTCGTATCTGTGGTAGTAAGTGTGACCCTAAAACGAATGTATGCCTTATTTGGAGATACCAGTTTTCCATCAAGTGCGATGGCTGCCCAATCACTCCAATGAACCAGGTCATCACTTGTTGAGGTTTCTATCGGCCCAACTGCAGTTACCCCAGAAATATATTCACTGGTAACGGAGACCCGACCTGTGCCAGATAGATTGCACGTTGCCGGAGCAGTATATAGTGTTCCTTCCGTTGGATAGACACCTTCTGTTTCCCTTAAGCTCACCACTCCCGGTACGCTAAGGGCATCAACAGCACCGCCCATATCACCACCGTTAGTCAAAAGAGACCCATTGAAATAATCAATCAAATCATCCACCGTAAGACTTGAATCCATATCAAAAAACCAGTCATCAAATCTTCCAGCATACCAATAGGCATCTGCATGCATGCCCATAATGATATCGGCCGTGCAAGAAGGATTTAGTGTGCCTGTAAAGGAATAGGTCGGGGATACCCAGCTCGTTCCGCTCGTCTTATCTCCCAGTACAATCCATGCATTTTTATTGTTTGGTTCTATGACCGTGCAAATAAAATACACACCACCATTGATAAGTGAAAAAGGCGGTGTGGATGTTTGGTCGAGTATAAGAGAACCACTAGCGTTATAAAGCATGATTCTAGGTCTGCCTGCAAAGAGCGACAGGTAAAAGATAGGCTGACCAGGACCATAGCGCGTATTTAATATGGGGCAATAGGTATTTCCCACCGAATAAGTAGTCGGTATCATCCAACCGCCAACAAGGATTCGCTCTCCCATCTCCGAAAAGAAAGTACCATCATTGGCCACTTTAAGGTAGGTTTTTTCTGTAGCGGGATTGTTGATGTTGATTCGGATTTGTCTTCCTTTTTGGCCGCTTTGAAGGCTTGCAGTTGTTCCTAGATAATTGACAAGCTCTATTTTTCTGTCTAACCCAGAAGAGTCTGCAAGATAACCGTTTTCATCTACCGATACATCATTAAATCGCCACAGTCCGGATTTTGCATACTCGACCGGAAACTCTCCCGTAAAATCTGTCTGTTTATTTAAAATTGTTTTTAGTGCCACTGAATCACCTCCATCTACTACCAGCCTTTATTTCAAGCGCTGTAAATACAGCATTATTTGTTGTTATTGCTAGGGTATTCGTGCCTACATTGAGACTTGGAAAATCAATCTCCTCTAGGTAAGGCAAAGCGTTTCTTAAGATTATCCCGTTTTCGTCTTCCACATAAGCCGTCATCTTATCTGTATTAATGACAAGTGTTTCTTCTGCCAAAAGTACAGCATTCACTATTTTCATTTCCAAGCCATTGGTTGTAACAGAAATAGAATTGTTCACACCCGATGTGATGATTCCCTTCAAGCGATACATAGGATTGGATTCAACATTACCGGTCTGTCTTAAAATCGTGTGACTTCCTTCGCTTTCTATTAAATAATTTTCATCCGTAATGGCATAAGCAAAAGGGTCAGGACAGAAAAATTTCAAGTTAAAACTTCCTGCAAAACGAATGAGTCGTTCACAATCCACTTTTTCATTCAGCCTTGCCATGAAATACCTGTCGGGTACATCATCAAAAACAAGCTGTCTCAACCCTTGCATTGGATTAAGCCAAGTAGAAATATTATCAAGGGTAGTCACCAGTGCAGAAAAGCTATGCTTAGGATAGATATTACAAGCTAAATTGATTTCTCGGTAATCAAAATCAGCCCCAAAGTCTGTCACACCATACTTTCCAGGTACGGTGGTGGTAAGATTACGCATTCCTCCACAGACCTGCCAGGAAGTGAGCCTGGCTTTTAGTCCCATGCTTTTTGAAGAAATATCGTCATATGAAAAACCCATCGGCACACCTCCTTATGTTGTAGAAAACCGGCCCTGAGCACGAGAGCCTGTCTGAATTAAGTTATAAAGTTCCTGAGATACCCTTCTGATATCATCTTCACTTCGTACAATCATCTGCTGTACAGTAACCAGCGATCCACTGACACCACCTAGGGAAGAGGTCGCTGCATTTGAAATCACGCCGCCTACAGAAGTATCCACTGAAAAGTCTGTAGGCAAGGATGTACTCATATCGCTGGCAAGACTGGTCATCACATCGTTGATATCCTCGCTCATCATTTCAGCCGCTTTCACAGCTTCATCACCGTTATCTTGGATAGAACCTGCAAGACCTTTTACAAGCATTTCACCAACCCACCCCATCTGCTTCGATGGTGATTTGATACCGAAGAAATCCTTGATGCCAGTCCAAATGCCACTAATCCAACCACTCACTTTATTCCATAGCCAAGAAGCAAGAGATTGAATACCCTGCCATAGTCCTTTTACAATGTTGCCACCCACCGTCACGATGGAACCCATGGAGTTTGTAAATGCTCTGACGATGCCGCCAATAATCTGAGGCACTGCTTTTACGATCTCTACCACAATGGTTGGTAAATTCTGAATGAGTGCTACAAATAGCTGAACCCCTGCCATAATGATCTTGTCGATGTTTCCAATTAATGCATTTACAATACTTGAAATGATTTGAGGTATCGCTGCAACAATGGTGGTAATAATGGTCGGTAGATTTTGAATCAGTGCAACAAGTAAGTCGACACCCGCTTGAATCAGTTGTGGGATCGAACTTAAGATCCCATTCAATATTCCATCAATAATCTGTGGAATCGCCTCTACAATTGCCGTAATAATTTCAGGCAAGGCAGCAACAAGCGATGTTAGTAACTGAATACCTGCATCTATAATCTGAGGAATTGCGCTAATAATAAAATCAATGATTGCCAAGATAATCGTAGGGAGAGCCTCAATTAGTTGCGGGATCGCTTCGAGTAGCCCCTGAGCCAAACCAAGTATTAACTGCAGTGCTGCATCGAGCAGCATGGGTAGATTATCCACCAAACCTTGCACAATCGTAGTAATCGCATTAACTGCCGCAGGAATCAGTTCTGGCATTGCTTGCCCAAGACCATCTACTAAAGCTGCTATTAACTGAACGGCTGCATCCACTAGCAGTGGTAAGTTTTCAATTAAGGCATTCACAATCGTAAGGATGGAATCAACTGCTACCGGTATTAAGGTAGGTAGTAGGTTCATCAGTGCGTTCAGTACCTGAGTAAATAAATCTGTCACCGTAGCAAGCAGTGTCGGTAACACATCAGAAACCGCATCCAATAATGCTTCAATTGCGATGGGCAGGGCCTTCACGATATTTTCAATCACTGGAGTAATGTTTTTTACCACAGACTGAAAGGCATCCACCATGTTTTTACTGAGTTGTTCCATATCCGCATCGGCATTTCCAAAACCAACTAAAAGATTTTGTAAAGCAGATTCGAAGGCATTCAAGGATCCAGAAATAGTCTCCTCTGCCTCAAGGGCAGTTGTACCAGCAATGCCCATGCTTTCTTGAATGACATGGATGGCAGAAACTACATCGGCATAAGAAGAAACATCGTACTCAATGCCAGAGATAGCCTCGGCATCGGCAAGGAGCCGCTCCATTTCACTTTTTGTACCGCCATAACCAAGCTTAAGATTGTCTAGCATGGTGTAATTTTGCTTAGCAAAACCCTGATAGGCATTTTGAATGGACTCCATGTCTGTACCCATTTTGTTGGCATTGTCAGACATATCAGTAATCGCCATATCCGCATATTTAACGGCTTTTTCTGTATCCCCTCCAAGAGAAGAAATAAGGCTTGCAGAAAACGAAGTGACGGTTTCCATGTAGTCATTGGCAGAAAGACCTGCCGTCTTATAGGCATTAGCAGCATATTCTTGTAACTGCTGAGAGTTTTCTTTAAAAAGCGTATCCACACCACCGACTAATTGTTCGTAATCGGCATAGGCGGAAATGACTTCTTTACCCAGTTTGACAGCCGCCGCACCTGCTGCAATAGCAACTGCTCCCATGGCAATGCCGATAGATTTTAGAGTTGTACCTAAGCCTTTAAACTTAGATTCAGATTTTTCAGCAGAGTCAGCCGCCTCATCAATCTCTTTTCCCATATCATCTGCACTGTCGGTGACATCGTTCATTTCACGGTTCATGTCATCGAGAGCATCTTCAGCATCATCATAATTGGAGTTAGCTTCTTCAAGAGCAGCATTATTGCTACTTAACTCTCGCTCCATATTGTTGAGTGCCGCCTCAGCATTGTTCAATTGAATCTGCCAGTTCTGTGTTCTTCTATCAGTTTCTCCAAAGGAGGTAGCTGCATTCTCAAGAGCCGACCTCAAGGTATCAATTTTGCTTTTTTGGGTTTCAATCTCTTTGTTGAGGACTGAATTTCTGGCGGAAAGAGCCTGGACAGACTTATCGTTTTTATCAAATTCTGAGGCTACCAGTTTCATTTCAGAGCCAAGTACTTTAAAGGAACGATTGATATCTGTTAATGCCTTCTTAAATTCTTTCTCGCCTTCAAGACCGATTTTCAAGCCGAAATTATCTGCCATGCTTTCCACCTCCTTTGTCAGATTCCATCAGGGATAATGTCATCGATAAATATCTCTCTTTTTGGTTTTGCCAGCCCCTGATACTGTTTGTGGCACTCCCACAAGTCTAGTAGCAAACCAAACGGCATCAGCCAAAATTCATCTATGGTCAGATGTAATACGCTGATGCCGTAATATAAAAGCCTCGTAAATAACTCTTCGTCACTTACGGGGCTACTGCGTTTTTTTGGCTTTCCTCACTGAGTACATTTCTTTTTGCACCCTTGTAAAGGGCATTCATAATTGCCTCTTTGTACTCTGCCAAATCAATCGGGCTTGTGAGAATTTCCACCTCATCTTCGGTCAGTAATTCCTTCGGTGCATCCTTGTGCTTGATGTTATAGACAAGAGTACTTTGATTGGCCAGTAAGGTAATCAGCCACACAATCTCCGAAAGTGCCATCTCGACATTCTCAGATTTCATTAGCTTATCGCCTAGGTTTTCAAGACCACCATATCGTCCTGCAATCTCCTTTGTTGCCTTTGTAGTAAGTAGTAGCACATATTCATCGCCACCAATACGAATGCTTGCTGTTCGTTCGTTATCCATGAATTATCCCTCCTTATACTGTGTAATCCGGTTCATAGACTTCTGTATACCAACTGCTGATAACCGATGCCGGTACATCCTTATCTCCTTCGGTCACTTCCGCTTTCCACGGATGTTTACCGCTTGTATCCGGCTTGTTTCTTCGGAGAACCGTACCTTCAATTGTTGGTGTTGAGAAAGTGATGCTGTCACCTTTTGTTGCTAGGTTTGTCGCAGGAATACCGAATTTCACTCGATAGAGCCAATAGTATTTATACTTGCCATTGGATTTCTTTGCTCTAAAACCAACAGCCACAGGATCCCCGCCATCTTCACTGTTAGAAACCACAACGTTGTTCTTATCAACCGTGACTCCGGTTAAGGCGGCTGCAGTAGTCGAGCCAATATCATCCACTCCAAGAGAGATAGTGCCATTTTTAAATTCTTTAACGATTTCTGCCGCACCATCATCTGCATAGAGAGTTGCTTCTGCCAGTTCAACAGATAACTCTGCTGAGATTGCTTTTGCCAGCTGAGTGGGTGTGCCATAGATTTCTTCGCCATTTTCATCATCTGTGATGGTCGCATAATAAAGTTTATCCAGACCAATTGTTGCCATTTTTAATTACCTCCTATTTCATAATGTTTGGCTACATCCACGTTGTAGTGGTAATAGCCCGTATCATCTTCAAAGCCGATGTAGCTCCGTGCGGTTATGGTGAAACTGGAATCCAACAATAACTGCACCACTTGATTTTTTAACGCTGTATAACTGCCTTTGCTATAAATTGAAATCCGTGCCTCTTGAACATCGATGCATGGTAGATTATCCGAATGAAGGTCAAAGCTATCGCTCATCGGAACAATCACCATGTACTTACCAGGGGCAGTATCCGAAAACACACCTGTTTCTATTGGTACATCTAGTGATTCTAAAGCGACTTGTAAGTCTGCTAGAATGCTCATATCTTTTTGACCTCCTCTTCAAAAGTGCTTTTCATTGTCGAGATACATTCAGACTTTGATGCACTTTTAGCTGGTTTCAAAAAAGGTTTTGCAGGTTGACCGTGTTTGCCATACTCAAGGATGTTTGCTATTTTTGCGTTACTCTCTCCATCAGACCTTGGTTCAGAAAAACCTATTTTAATATTGTGGTTTCCGTTCCTATCTAGCCTGACTGAAGTGACACCAAGTGCCTTTTCTAATTCACCCGTTGATCGTGATTCATGCTTTGTACCTTTACCGATTACAGCAGAAAGATTGCTCTTCGTTCGTTTGAAAACGACTTCGCCACCTGCTTTTAGCACCTTTTTGGCAACAGGGTCAAAGTCAGATCCAAGCTTTGAAATCTTGAGCAAAAAATCATCGGGCATCTTAATATCAACTTTTGCCAATACTGCTCACCACCTTCTTCGCCAAAACTTCTGTATACATACCTCGACCTTTTACGTTTTCTACCGAGGTAATATCAAAACGTTCTCCATCACATTCAATAAAGTGTTCTGTCGTAACCTCAACTTCTGGAATAGCACGAAACCTGAATAAATCCGTAGCCTCTGAAAAAGTAGCCAGGTTAGCCCAGCGCTCACTACCATGACGCCCTTCTCTATAAACTCGAACTGAGGCAAGTATGGTCTGTGATGTAGTGGCAAATCCCTCACTATCTTTCGTTGTTGTAATTGCTTTAATATCAGCAAATTTATTCATTTTTCCAAAACTCATCTCTTACACCTTCCAATCCCGATCAAGTCTAAGGAGCAAATTGACCGTATTCCACACCTGCTGACCGGCTTGCACATTGTCAGCAAAGAAGCCACCCGTACTGCCATCTCTACTTTCATAGAAATGAGAGGAAAGCATAATAACAGCTTGCTCTGTAGTCGGTGGCATAGGATTGTCGCTATAGAAGTTTTCGGGTATATGCTGATAACTCTCGGCATAACTGACAGCAGCGGTAATCAGCTGTTGCAAGAGTTCATCATCTGAATCATGTTCAAGAATTAAATTGGCTTTTACTTTTTCAAGCAGTGTCATACCGCCACCGTCCTTTCTGTTTTACTAATCAGCTGTCATTAGTCCTGCAGCTTTTAGCTTTAAAAGCAAAGCGTTAAATTCAGAAACTAAGGTCGTAATATCATCTGCTACGCTAGGTGCTTGGTTTTCTGCAGGAGTAAAAGAAGAAGGGAGACCTGTTACGGTTGCTCCCTCCTTAATCTCTAACGTTCCTGCGATGACGGTTTTGTCTCCGCCTTGTTCGGTGTAGTTTTTTGTGTTGTAATCCATATCGCACCTCCGTTAGGCTTTCTGCTGAAGAACCTTGATTGCTTCAGGTAGTACTAACTTGCCATCCACACGTTCTTTAGCTACAAAACCGACCATGCCATTACCTGCAAACAGCTCACGAAGTTCTGCAAAGGAACGAGAACCACGATCTCCAATGTTGTAGTAAGACAAATCGCCAAAGATAATGGTCTTAGCACCTGCCTCAATGGTAGGCATATAAGCAGATGTATAAACAGGATAGCCAAGTAGTTTATCTGGTTCACCTGCAACAAGGGCCGGTTGCCACATATAGGCACCGTTACCGTCCTTTAGTTTTCTAAGGGCTGCAATGGTCTGGTCATTTAAAATGAACACGGCATTTTTACGGTAAGGACGCTTCAAGGAATACACTAGGTTAATTACTTCGTCAGCAGTAATCGCCGTTGCAGATGCTGTGGTCACACCGACTTCAGCTCCACCACTTGCAGCTAGAATACCCAGTGGTTTTCCTGTACCATTGCCATTAATAAAGGCATCTTCTTCGGCATTAGCCAGAGCCTTATAAAACTCCTCAATGATGTAATTCTCAAGTTGGAAGGCATTATCATAAAGTAGTTCTTCAGTAACCTTTACGGCTACATGAAGTTTGTGGGCATCCAGATTGATTTGAGAGAAGGTTGCATCGCTAAAGGTCAGTGCCTCACCCTCATCAATCCATGCAGCCGCAGGTTTTGTGGCCGCTATATTGATTTTTCGCTCACCTGATGTGGTAATTCTGTGACCCAGCTTACGAATGATATTCTCTTCTTCCAGACCATCAATCAATCTGCTGTCGTATTCTTCGGGTACGAGATAGCCACCATCTGCGTCTACCCCTTCTTGTAGGACATTGGATACATTACGGAAGTTTGAACGTAGGGCTGAAAGCATGGCAGTCTTATAAGAATCAGCTGCTCGGCCAGTTTTAATTTCACTGTTATCCAGTCGACCATTCATCGGATTTTCAATGATTGGCTTGCTGACAGGTTTTTCAAGTTCAGCCTCGATTGCTTCACGTCTTTCTATGCGATGGATTTCATTCGTGAGTTCAGTGATCTCATCTTCCATGGTTTTGTAGGTTTTATCATCTTCTGCGGATAATGTGCCATTCTTGGTTTTATGAGTGTCCAAGAACCCATCCATCGTTTCAATAAGCTTTTTGCGTTTATTACGCATTTCTGTAATCGTCATAGTAAAATTCCTCCATTTACATATATTTTTTGATAATCAAAAGACGCTCCTTGAGTTCATCAATTGAGCGCCCTTGGGGTTTGGCAGATTCCTCCGCCTGAATTGGTTTATTCTTTTCTGCCATTTTGTTAAGTAAGTTAGTTGCCACTGCTTTTCTAGAAAACGCATAGGCAGAAAAAGTGGGTTCGGATTGTTTCTCATCCTTTAGCACATCGTCTGCAAAGCCAAGTTCTATGGCTTTGTTGGCATTCATCCAGGTTTCAGCATCCATCAGATGAGATAGTTTGATGCGAGATATTCCAGTCTTAATCTCATAGGCATTGATAATGCTTTCTTTCACCTCATCTAACATCTCAATCGCTCGTTTCATGTCTTCATGATCACCCATCGTGATGGTTGCTGGGTTATGAATCATCATGAGTGCTGTCGGAGCCATTAGTACCTTTGTTCCTGCCATGGCAATGACAGAGGCGGCAGATGCTGCAATCCCATCAATCTTGACGGTTACCTCATCTGGATAATCCATCAACATGGTATAAATCTGACTTGCGGCAATGCAATCTCCACCCGGTGAGTTAATCCATAAGGTGATGGGTCCTTTTCCGCTAAAGAGTTCATTTCTAAACATCTGCGGGGTCACATCATCATCAAACCAGCTTTCTTCAGCGATTGTTCCATAAAGCTCAAGAACTCGTTCTTCTTGTTCGCTTGCTTGGTTCTTCCATCGCCAAAATATCTTGTTCTTCATCCAAGTCTTCCTCCTTTCCATCCTCGTTTGTATTTGCGAATGCACCTGCCTTTGTAAGAGGGAGCATATTGCCGTTTACAAGGTACATGTCACCGCCATCCTCTGAAGGGATACGGTCTAGGTTTTCAAGTTCCCTAATATCATTTGCACTCATCCAACCGTTCTGCCTTGCTGTGGCATATCCGCTCATACGACTGACATAATCCCCTCTCAGTAGGCCTTCTACATTGAATCTAAAGAAGTATTTTTTCTTTTCCTCCGGTGTAAAAAGGGTGCGGGCTAGGGTTTGCTCCCAACGCACTACCCAAGGGTCTAAGGTGTATTTCACAAACTCAAGAGATTGTTGCTCAATATTAGAAAAGCTCGACTTCTCAAGGTCGCCTACCATGTGAGGAGGGACTCTGAAAATCCGAGCAATTTCATTTATTTGAAATTTCCTTGTTTCAAGGAATTGTGCTTGTTCTGGTGAGATAGAAATCGGTGTATATTTCATCCCTTCTTCAAGCACAGCTATTTTATTGGAATTGGCACTGCCACCAAATTGTGACTGCCAAGCCTCTCTGACTTTCCCAGGTTCTTTAATCGTTCCCGGATGCTCCAACACACCACTTGGAGCCGCACCGTTAGCAAAGAACTTGGCTCCATATTCCTCTGTTGCAATGGCTAGACCAATCGCATTTTTAGCCATCGCAATCGGGGAGTAGCCAACCAGTCCATCAAACCCGAGTCCGGGAATATGAAGTATATCGGAGGTACTAAGTTTTACTGTCATTCCCTTCGTACTGTTCACATCATCTGCACCTCTGGTATATAAGTAATAGAGCTGCCCACTCTCATCTCGATGAACTGACATCCGATTTGGCATCAAGGGGTAGAGCGCGACAACTTCACCTTTTCCATTACGAATAATCTGCGCATAACAATTCCCCCATAATAAAAGATGAGTCATCATTGTTTCTCGAAACACAAAAGAACTCATCTCAGGATTTGGTTCATCATGCAAAAGTTTATACAAGGAATGGTCAATTGCTTTTTCCTTGCCACCATCATCTGTATAACGATAAAGGTGCAGTGGAAGCCCTGCTACTGCTTCAGCTAATATTCGAACACAAGAGTATACGGCCGTCATTTGAAGTGCCGACCGCTCGGTCACTGTTTTACCTGCTGTGCTTGAACCCATTAAAAATGTATAGTTGGAACTCACAGCTCTGTCAGTAGGCTTATCTCTCGCCTTAAAAATGGATGATAAAAATCCCAAAACCAATCACCTCCCTCATATAAAGAGAATGCCTCGGTTGTCATAAACCGAAGCACTCGTATCATTGCCACAACGAATCGCTCGATCAAGAGCCATAATCGTTGCCACTGCACCATCAATCTTTTCTGATGATTTTTCCTTGTCCGGCTTGATGTTGCCTGCCGGGTCTGTTCGAACAAAAATGTTATCCATCATCCAACGAAGTACAGGATGCCCACCATGAGCAACCTTTTCTTCTAGCGTTAGTTTCATCAGTTCCTTAGTCGGTGGACTCATATCCTTAAATCCTTGACCAAATGGGACAACAGTAAAGCCCATGCCTTCTAGGTTTTGAACCATTTGTACGGCTCCCCAACGGTCAAAGGCAATCTCACGAATATTGTACTTTTCGCCAAGTTCTTCGATGAACTTCTCAATAAAACCGTAATGGACCACATTGCCTTCCGTTGTTTTAAGCTGTCCTTGCTTTTCCCAGACATCATAGGGAACATGGTCACGGTTGACCCTGGCACTTAGAGTTTCTTCTGGCAGCCAAAAGTAGGGAAGAATGATGTATTTATCATCCTCATCTAGAGGAGGAAACACCAATACAAAGGCAGTAATATCAATGGAGCTAGAAAGGTCTAGTCCGCCATAACATACTCTGCCAAGCAAATCCTCTTCATTTACAGCAAAGGCGCATTTATCCCATCTATCCATTGGCATCCATCGAACAGCTTGTTTGACCCACTGATTAAGTCGTAGCTGTCTAAAGGCATTCTCTTCTGCAGGGTTTTGCTTGGCTGATTCACAAGCGGCTTTTACCTTATCAATCCCTACCGTTATGCCAAGGCTTGGATTAGCTTTTTTCCACACCTTCGGATCTGTCCAATCATCTGACTCATCTGCTCCATAAATAACCGGATAAAAGGTTGGATCAATCTTTCTTTTCTCCATGAGGTCTTTGGCTTTCTGATGGGTTTCATAGCAGATTGATTTTGTATCAGAGCCTGCCGTGGTGATCAGAAAATATAGGGGCTGCGTTCTGGCATCACCAGAACCTTTGGTCATGACGTCAAAGAGTTTTCTATTGGGCTGAGTATGCAGCTCATCAAAAACAACACCATGAATATTAAAACCATGCTTTGAATAAGCCTCTGCTGAAAGCACTTGATAAAAACTATTAGTCGGTTGGAAAATGATCCGCTTTGTTGCCGATAAGATTTTAACTCGTTTACTTAGAGCCGGGCTCATACGTACCATATCAGCAGCCACTTCAAATACGATGGACGCCTGTTGCCTGTCTGCAGCGCATCCATAAACCTCGGCTCTTTCTTCGCCATCACCACAAGTAAGCAGTAATGCGACAGCTGCCGCTAATTCAGATTTCCCCATTTTCTTAGGAATCTCAATATAGGCTGTATTAAACTGCCGATAGCCATCTGGTTTCAGTGTTCCAAAGAGATCTCTGATAATTTGTTCTTGCCAATCAATCAGTTCAAATGGTTTTCCAGACCATTTCCCCTTGGTATGACTTAAACACTCAATAAAGTTGACCGCATAATCTGCAGCATCTTTATCGTAGATAGAGTCCTTTGCCATAAAAGGAGTTGGTTTATATTTCTTGAGCTTTCTGATTGCGGTCACCTCCCTTCAAAATGAGCATAAAAATAGACCCGCATCAAGCAAGCCTTATTACTCTTTCTATACGAGAAACAGAGCCAATGTTGGCACTGTCCTCTATTGCTATTTAGTTGTGTTCTAATAATAAGATTGCAAGTGCAATTTCTGCATCCTCATCCACAGGCTCAATGTCCCAGCCTCGGTCATAATTTGCAATAATCTCTTCCTTGCGCTTAAGCATGAGCTTAGAGATGCGTCCTTTGTCAATGCCAAGTTTCGAGCTTTTCTCATAGCACTTTACCCAATAATGGATAATGCTATCATGAACTTTAATGCTACCTTCTTTCCACACGGTTTTATTCCTCCTTACCGGTCAGAATGAACCGGGAATAGGCACCAACGTTATCTGCAAGGTAAATAAGTAGCTCGTCATATCCTTCCCTCAGAGCGATTTCCTGTATTTTTCGCACATCAAACATATTGGTTTCACCAGAATCTCGAATGGCAAGAATCTGCTCTTTTATCTTACTTGTCATCTTCAACCCTCCTGCAAAGGTCTTCTCCAAAGACTACGGATAAACTGGAGCCTGTATCCCAAGACACCATTATGGAGCCGATGTCATCAACACCTATGACTGTTCCTTTTGTGCCAATCATTGGAGCTTGAATATCATCCATTCTTAGTAATTCTACTCGGCATCCTACAGGGTACTTCTCACGAAGATTTTGTAACCGTTCTTTACTAATTATCCTCATTTTTTGCTCCTCCTTTAAATGCCGATGAACCTGTCAGGTTTCTAAGCAGTATTTTTCGCTCATCTTTATAGTCTTTTCCAATAAAGCCAAGGCGGAGCAAAAAGCATCTAAATGCGTATTTTTCATTTTCTACTTCTTTCTCTTTCACCGTGATGCGTTTCTGATTTATCGCCATCTCTGATAAGGCTGAAATGAAGTGGGTATATGCTTTAATCTCTTCTGGTGTTGGTAACTCTTCAAACCAAGGAAATGAAACTTCATCTTCAGAAATTTCAATCGGCAATTCTTCTACACCAAGTGCATGACGAATTAGTTCTCCTTTTGCCTCAACAAGTGCTTGTAAGTTTTCAAGTGCGCCTTCAGAAAAGTTGCTCCTTGGCATGGAAACTGTAAGGCCAAACTCCTCGCTGTCTGCCGTTTGTTTGCCCTCTGTAGCGCTTATCTCTTCCTCAGCAATAAAACCCTCGCTGGCTAAATGCCTAGCCACACGCTCGATTTCCGTGCGATTTGCCTTGTCGCTGAGTTCAAGGTTTCCATTCTTATCGATGATAAAATCACTCACCTCATAAGCCATGCTAGGCATTCCAAGGTACTTAGCTTTAACTCCCATGAGATTACTAAGAGCTGCGACCAGCCTTTTTCTTTCTGCTCCTGTTACGTTATATTTAATGACCATGTACAAAACCTCCTTTTGTTTTGGTATGTACATATATCACTCTAAAGCACTGATATAGCAAGCTTTTTCTCGATTATTTGGTGTAGAAAGAAACCCTAAGTATTACCCTCTAATTGTGTATACCAAACAATGCCCGATAGTACAAAACACACGTTAGGCAGAGCCACACCATTACCCCACATCTTGTATTCCGCAGAATCTGAATGAGGGTTTTTAAGCCATTTCGTTATTTGCTTTAAGGTCTTTGGTTTCGAATAACTACCAGTCGCTTTACGGTACGTTTCAAAAATGTCATACCAAATCTGAAGGTCTTTCATTGTTGGGTTCTCTATGCCTAAATCACTGCACCACCAGTCTGGAAAACCTTGCAGTCTTGCACACTCGGTTGGTGTTAATCTTCTCACCGTATAATCGACACAACCATTGACATTCACAAGTGGTGGATCCTTGTAATCTGTAGCTACTAAAGTATTGGCAAGTTCCTCATTGGCATTTGTAAAAAACGATGCTTTACTGGATGAATAGGTAGGAGTTGCAACAGCACTGGGGCCTTGCGCCTTCAGTGTTGAATTAATTCCATCTTCAGTAATCCCAAGGTTTCTAGCATAGTTTTGACCGCAGTTAAATGACTCCCTATCAATGGCATAGACCACAGCGTGTTTATCTACAGTATTTAGAGTAAAGCTAAGCTCCTCATTCACACCATCACCTTGAGGTCCATTCTTGTCTGCCCGTCCTATCATAGAACCTTGTAAGCCATACGATTCCACCACTGCAATACCACCTTGATTGCTGTCCGGTGCATTACCTGACGTATCAATCGTTCTTGCCGTGTCACTCTCGTAAACATTGGAACGAGCATTTACAGTTCCTTCCGAGGTAAATCGCACATCATAAGTCTTAGAATTCTCCACAACAAATGGTTGGTTGTTGCCTCCTGTTCCATATGTCGCTGAAATCGTTGGTGCAACATCAATTGGCCCAGTAAAACGTGTATCCTTTCCATGATTATCAAAAACAGCCGAGTCCATAACACAAGGTGGATGATTTGACTTAGCACGTAGGGTACAAGTGATATCCTTTGTCACATCCATACGATTACCGCCCTGGTCATTTAAGCAGATTGTGCCTGTCTCTCCAGTGCTGTCTGCAAAGTTGCTGGCAGTTCCTTGCCACGAGCGGATGCTCTTTTTAGAATACCCAGACAAGCCTTCTGACTTAAATAGTATTTCTCCGGCACCCCCACCTGCAAAATCTGCGACAAGGAAGATGCGTTTTCTTCGTTGGGGAACTCCCCAGTATTGAGCGTCAAGCACTCGCCAGGCAAGGGAGAAATGATCTCCCACAATACTTCCTGCTTGTTTCCACTTATCAATCTTAGGAACTGATAAGGTTTCATCCTTGATGTGGCAGATGCCTTCAAGGACACATCTGAAATCTTCTCCTTTGTTTGATGAGAAGGCTCCAGGTACGTTTTCCCAGACAATATATTTTGGTTTTTTGCCATCTGTAGCACACCTCATTTCTTTTACAATTCGGATGGCCTCATAAAAAAGACTTGAACGTTTACCATCCAAGCCATCACGCTTACCTGCTATGGATAAATCCTGACAAGGTGAGCCAAAAGTAATAATATCTACCGGTTCTATCTTACTGCCATCCATGCAAGAAATATCTCCATAATGTTTGATAAAAGGCAGCCTTTTCGTTGTCACCCTAATAGGAAACGGTTCAATCTCCGATGCCCATACTGGGGTAATACCAGAAATTAAACCGCCTAAAGGAAAACCACCTGAACCATCAAAAAGACTGCCAAGGGTTAGATTAACCATCAGCAACCTCCAGTTCACCATAGTTGTAGCTCAGCCCATCCCTTTGGACGCTGACATCGGTAGAAGTTCCGACCTGTTCAATGTAGCGTTTGATGATGACATCGCAAAACTTTTCATCTAATTCTGCCGTGTAGCAAATGCGCTCTGATTGTTCACAAGCAATTAAGGTACTACCACTGCCGCCAAAAGGATCTATCACAATGGTGTTAGTCATCGAGGAGTTCAAAATCGGATAGGCGAGCAGAGGGATAGGTTTCATCGTAGGATGGTCTCCATTTCTCTTCGGCTTATCAAATTCCCAGATGGTGGTTTCTTTCCTGCCCGTATACCACTGATGCTTGCCTTTCTTTTTCCAGCCAAACAGCACAGGTTCGTGCTGCCATTGATAAGGAGAACGCCCCAGTACAAGGGAGTCCTTTTTCCAGATACAACAGCCAGACAAATAAAAACCGGCATCCGAGAAAGCTTTTCTAAAATTAAATCCTTCGGTGTCGGCATGAAATACATAGATGGAGGCATCGTCTGCCAGAACTTCTTCGATGTTGATAAAGGCATCTAAGAGGAACTGGTAGAAGGCATCATTTCCCATATGGTCATTTTTAATCTTTCCTGCAGTGCCTTCATAATTCACATTGTAGGGAGGATCTGTTACACACAAGTTTGCCTTCTTTTTATTCATCAGCACATCATAGGTTTCTTCTTTGGTGGAGTCACCACAGATAAGCCTGTGTCTGCCAAGCGTCCAGATGTCACCAAGCTTGCTGATAGCAGGCTTTTTTAGTTCTGTCTCCACATCAAAGTCATCATCGTGGATCCCCTCTTTCAGCGTGTCTTTAAATAAGTCATCCAGTTCTTTAGGGTCAAATCCAGTTAGGGAAACATCAAAATCTACACCTTGTAAATCTGAAATTAAAAGAGCTAATTTATCCTTATCCCAATCACCGCTAATTTTATTGAGTGCGATGTTGAGTGCTTTCTCTTTCTCTTCGTCCATTTCGATAACAACACTCTCAACTTCAGAAATACCCATATCCATGAGAACCTTCAGTCTTTGATGCCCACCAACAACATGGCCGGTCACCTTATTCCAGATAACCGGCTCTACATAACCAAATTGTTCAATGGATCGTTTTAATTTATCGTATTCTGCATCTCCTGGTTTCAAATCTTTACGAGGATTGTATATTGCAGGGATGAGGTCTTTTGTGTTCTTCTTTTCAATCAACATATTTGTTTACCGCCTCCCTTAGTTCTGTATAGCAATCTAGAAATTCCCACGTGCTTAAGCCATATCTGAAATGGCCGTAAGTAGCTGTATCTGCATAAATGACATCCGTCAGTTTTAGCTTTTCGATAATGGCTGCAGGTCTTAGATTGAATACATCTAACACAGCACGGCAAAGGATACTTTCTTCCACCGTGCCTGTTCCAAAGGTATCAATCTCAAGAGCAACAGGATCTGCTTTTCCAATTGCATAGGAAATCGCTACCTGACATCGCTTAGCAAAGCCACATCGAACGATATTCTTTGCAATCGCCCTTGCCATATAGGCACCACTGCGGTCAACTTTTGTCGGGTCTTTTCCTGAAAATGCACCGCCACCATGGGCGGCGAGTCCGCCATAGGTATCAACCATGATTTTTCTTCCCGTAAGACCGGTATCAGCTGCTGGTCCTCCTTCAACAAATCGTCCACTAGGATTAATGAGGATCTCAGTCTCATCGTCAAATGGATACTTCTCAAAGACAGGCCAAAGCACCTGGGCAATGACTTCATTTCTTAAAACATCTAAATCTTTATCTGCACTGTGTTGAACGGAGACAACGATGGTCTTAATTCGTTTTGGTTTGTCACCTTCATATTCAACGGTAACTTGAGCCTTTCCATCAGGACCAATGTCTTTGATCACACCATTCTTCATCACCTTATCTAGCTTTTCGCAAATGGCATGGGATAAGACTAAGGGGAGAGGTAGTTTCTCACTAGTTTCATTGGTGGCATAGCCATAAACGGTGCCTTGGTCACCCGCTCCTAACATGGAATACCATGACATATCACCCTCACGAGATTCCAAGGCTTGATCCACACCACCTGCGATATCTTTACTTTGTTGATGGACATAGACAAAGACTAAAAACTTTCTAGGATTGTAGCCCACATCCGTAAGAACACGGCGGACAACACCTCTAATGTCAATTCTCTTTGAGCAGGTAATCTCACCGGCAACAATGATGTGTCCTTTGGTTGCCATCACCTCACAAGCAACACGAGAGGATTTATCTTTTCTTAAACACGCATCTAAAATGCTATCTGAAATAAGGTCACATAATTTATCGGGATGACCTTTACAGACACTTTCGCACGTTCTATATTTTTTCATTTTATTTTCCTTTCCGAGCAGATAATAAGCGCTCCATCAAATCATCCTGTGGACTTCTGCCTCCAAACTCCACAGAGCAGTTTTCTTTTACAATTTGGTAAATCTGATACCAGCACTGATTGACCTGTTTCATGTATTCACGACTCATCGCAACATAAGGTGATGCGATGGCAGCTGAAGTGGTTGGGTGCTTTGCAAGAAAGCCATACTCTGAAATACACTCTTCACACTGAATCCAACGAGAAACACTCATGGCATACTGCTCGATTAGCTGGTTGTTTACTAACATTTCGCAGCCACGATCCTTTAGCCACTTGTAAGTTTCGATATATATATCTTCTGCACAGAGGTCTTTGCCATTTTTCTGAGTAGCCTTTAAATAATCTTTTACAGCTGGCACATCTGCACCTTCTATATCCGTTGGTTCTGGCAGTACCATGGCACCATTTAATCTGCCATCAGCAATTTTATCGGTTAGAGCCTTTGATTTCCTTCCAGCACCAACGCGCTGACCGCCTCTCGCTGTTCCGTCTTTCGCCATGTTTTTCACCCCACTTTCCTAAAAGTCTTTAATACCCCCTTTGATTTCTGATTTTTACACGCGAAGCCCCAGGCCGTTGTCCGCCATAAGAGGTCTAGAGATTTGACCTCCCCCTTGGCTCAGCTACGAATCTGTCGATCACCGAGTTCTAAATGAATCTTGTTGTGACAGGATTTACATAAGGACATCAAATTACTTCTATTGTGTGTACCACCTTGAGAGACAGGGAGGATGTGATGCACTTCATCAGTGGGAGTTAGTCTTCCATCCTCTTTACACATCTCACACAGGGGATGTTCTCGTGCATAGCGGTCACGGATTCTTTTCCAGGCTCTGCCATACTTTTTGTTGACATCGCTTGACCGTTGATATTTGTCATAGCGTCTACGTTCTATTAATTTATGTTCATCACAGTACTGACCATCGGTTAAGTTCGGACAGCCTGGTGTACTGCACGGTCGTTTCGGTTTTCTTGGCATCTCATCACCTCGCTTTCTTGGCATAGAAAAAGCCCTGCAGCATGACCCACAAGGCTTGGTAAGTATTCTATCTTGCTGATTATAATGTAACATGGATGCCATAGTGGTATCTTGTTGCATAGTGTTGCAACATGTGCAAGTTATATCTGAATTGGATTTTCAGGAAGAACCACATGCTTAAGTGCTGCGTTATGCCACCTGTAAACAGTAGTCCTGTCAGCGTTCAGCTCATCACCGATTTGCTCCCAGGTAAAGTTATGAACGTAGCGGTAACGTAACACCATGCGTTCATCGATATCCGTTACTTTATTAATCACATCTCGAATCTCTGCTTTAAGTGCTACAAGATGATCCACCTCATCATTAATCTTGATTTGAAGTTCTTCAATTCGCTCCAGGTATCTGACAAACAAAGCATCGGTATGCCGCTGGGTTTGTATTCTCTCACCCCAACTAGGGGAGGAAACACTGGTCGATAGCTCCCTTAGCCTTTCTATTTCCTCAATGTTGGATTGGATTCGTTTATCTAGCCTGTAGGCTTGATGTAAATATTCTTTTGCTTTCATTACTCGCTCACCTCCGCTTGTAGCTTTTTGATTAGGACATTCCCATCAACAGAGGTAAGTTCTCTATACCAATCAGAGCGGAAGAACCTCTCCACCTCGTTTTTTATATCATGTGCAGGCCCATATCTAGGCCGTTTCTTTAGTTTCTTTAAGGCATCTCTATAATCCTTAACAGCCATCAAAATAATGGCATTGGCTAAATTTTGATAATGTTCTGTCATCGCATCACCTCTAAATTCGCCTTTACCGCATCAATCAAGGCATCTTGAGTTTTCTCCTTTTTTGTGAGTGCAAGCAGCACGTCTTCATCGATGGTGTCTTTGGTGATGATGTGGTGAACAATAACTGTATCCCTTTGACCCTGCCTATAAAGTCTTGCATTGGTTTGTTGATACAGCTCTAGTGACCAGGTCAGACCAAACCAGATAAGCGTTGAACCACCGCTTTGAAGATTAAGACCATGACCGGCACTGGCTGGATGAATAACAGCTACGGGTATCGTGCCATCATTCCAATCCTCAATATCCTTTGATGACTGAATTTGCCTTACCGGAAATCGCTCTTTAATCCGTTCTAAATCATGCTTATACCAATAAGCAACAAGAACTGGTTTCCCATTTGCTCCTTCAATTAAATCTTCCAAGGCATCTAGCTTTTTATCATGAATCATATGGGCCTTATTCCCGCTATCGTATACAGCACCATTTGCCATCTGTAGCAGTTTCCCAGAAAGGACTGCCGCATTAACCGCATCAATTTCTTCATCACCTAAGTTAGCAACCATATCTTCCTTGAAATCTGAATAGATCTTCCATTCCTTATCACTCAAAGTGACGAACACTTCATTACTGACATATTCAGGCATCTTGAGATAATCGGTAGATTTCATAGAAATGGTGATGTCTGATATTTGTTTGTAAATTTCATCTTCAGCACCGGGTAGTGGTTTATAAGAAAATATAATCTGAGCGTTTCGCTTATCTGGCTTAAAATAGGTGTTTCGGTAATGACTAATGTAGCGTCCAAGCCTTTGACCCAAATCAAGAATGCGAAACTCTGCCCATAAATCCATCAATCCATTACTGGAGGGAGTACCGGTAAGACCGACTATTCTTTTTACAGAGGGTCTTACTTTAAGTAGACTCTTAAACCGCTTTGCACCATAGGACTTAAAGGATGACAGCTCATCAATGACCACCATATCAAAATGAAAAGGAATACCACTTTTATGAACCAACCAATCCACATTCTCACGGTTAATAATGTATAGCGTTGATTGTTTCTTGAGGGCATCGATTCTTTCTTTTTCCGTTCCCACTGCCACTGAATAAGAGAGTCCTTTTAAATGATCCCACTTTTTGATTTCGGCAGGCCATGTATCTCTTGCTACTCTTAAAGGCGCAATCACTAACACCTTGCAAACGAGGAAACTATCCAAACACAAATCAAAGATGGCGGATAAGGTAATCACACTTTTACCTAAACCCATTTCAAGAAATACAGCCGATATGGGATGGGATAAAATGAATTCAGTGGCATAGCTTTGGTATTCATGTGGCTTGTATTTCACTAAGTATCCCTCCAATCTGTTCTATATCATCAAGGCAATAGACTAGAAAACCTAATGCCTCTAATTGCTTCTTTCTTTTTTTCTGTAAAGGTCGCATCTTTTTTCCTGTTGCCTTACATTCGACAAAAGCGATTCTTCCCATGGGGAGTAATACAATGCGGTCGGGCATGCCATCTATACCAGGACTCACAAATTTCGGCGCCATACCTCCCATGCTTTTTACTGTCGTTACCAGTTTTTGTTCTATATATTTTTCTTGCATAAATGACCTCCAACAATTCATCAGGAACAACAAGCACAACTTTTAACGTTTTTTCCTATACGCGCGCATACACACGCTCACGATGCCTTACTACTACTATTTATTAATTTATTACTAAGTAGTAAAACTCTTGTTCCACTCATTCAAGTAAAGCCAAAATGTCGGTAATGACTGGGTTTTTAAGAGAACAAGCATAAGGAACAACTAAGGAACAAGGAACGACCTTACTCATTCTTCTCGTAACAACGTTGTCTACCGTAAATGGGAAAATTACTTGTTCCATTCTTGTTCCCTTGGTACTTGTTCCACCCATTAATCTTTTTCATAATGCCTGCAATGGCATAGGAGTCCGCAGGTTTCATGGCGGAGGCATCCCTTCCAAAGCATTCACACCAAATTTCCATATTACAAACAAGCGTACGTTCTACCGTGCCAACACGGGATTCCCCACCAAATTCACTACCGTTTAGGTAGTTTCTTCGCTCGTATAAGGACAGGTCATTCCAGTCATCGGGTAAAAGCGTATCGAGGTAAGTGCGAACAAGCCCTTCTCGCTCATCACTTTCCATAGCATCTGCCTGCTCATTCGTTGCCAACTCTACATCACTGCCCTCTAAATAGAGCTTTTCACCTTTGGCATAAAGCACCAAAGTTTCTGCCCAAATCTGCTCTACATCGTATACGGACATCTGCCATGCTCTTCTTTTACCGTCACCACTAATACGCACAGGCCAGAATCTACGGTTACCCGTGATGTCTCGCAAAAATCCACTTTCTGCATTGGTAGAGCCGACAATGATACATTGACGTGGGTGGCTTTCCACATTCACACCATAACTGGCACGATATTTATCATCGGATCTTGAAATAAAAGATTTCACAACTTCCACATCGGTTTTTCGCATACCGGCTAGTTCACCCAGTTCTAGAATCCAGTACCCTTGAAGTTTTTCAGGACCTGCTTTATCTTTCATATCGGTGAGGGTTAAACTATCGGAAAACCAATCACCTGCAAGCTTTGCAAAGAAGGTGGATTTACCGATTCCTTGTGGTCCATTTAGAATTAAGACACTATCGAATTTTGTACCAGGATGATAAATTCTAGCGACTGCTGCCACCATCATTTTTCTAGTAACGGCTCTGGTATAGGAATTATCTGTTGCATTGAAGTAATCAATCAGCAAGGTTTCGACACGGTCGATTCCGTCCCACTCTGGTAAATGATCCAGATATTCTTTTATAGGATGGTAGGATCGTTCTGCTGCGACTGCTAATATTGCGTCCTTTGTTTTGGTTGGGGAGTAGATGCCGTACTTGTTGGATAGATATACCTTAAGGGCTGCATTGTCTGAATCATTCCAGCCACCCTTCATCTGTTCCCAAGGCAGTCCTTCTCTAGCATCGATTCCATCACGGTGCTTATTAAAAGCAATAGATTCTAGTTCTGAATCGTTACGGATGATGAGAACTATATTATCCAAGGTGTCCTTAATCTTTCCTTGCTTATCCAGTTCAAGTGCTGTCTGCCAATTGTCCTCCGTAAAATCAATGGTTGCCTGTTCCATCCGCTCTTTCGTAAACTGTGCTTTTACTTCATCATCTTGGATGGCAAATTCGCACATGTTGATAAAGGATGGTAGTTTACTTGGTGGTGTACTTTCTGTCGCTCGATCATCTAAATGACCAAACTTATGAATGCGAACAAGGTCAAAAGCATTAAGAAGCCGCCCATTTGCAGGGTCTGTTGCGTGGTGGGAATAGGCAAACTTATCATCATAGAGGATAACCCCGGCACTAGAATCAGCCGGGATATAATCATAGCGACCAGTCATTGCTGAAGGCTCGTATATATCCTTTAAGAAGGTATCAATTGCACTGCTTACTGAGTAGCTACGACAAAAAGTACCGATAACACCTTCTTTAGAAAGTGGATCGGCTTGTTCCTTTAATGAGCGATCAAGTACTTCTGACTGCCTAGAGGATACGGGCCAAGTACTGGTGTCTCGCCAATCATCGTATTTATTTAGAAATACCTCAGGATCAAGAATGGAGCCATCTTTCTCTTCATACACAAAAATGCCGTTTCTTGAAGTAGATGGCCAATACATTAATCGTTCTGGTTCATAGGTTGTGTCATCAAAAAGGTCGATGCCGATTTCTTTTGCGACCATGCGACTAACGGCTGCATACTCTTCCTCACCCACATCACGAAAGAGTGGAATGATCAGCCTAAGCCTTGGATTTTCCGGGGTATGCTTATGTGTGGAATAAATACAGCACTGATAAGGGAAGAAGGTAGAGATTTCTTCCCAGATAGTACTTGTGCCATAATCCATATCAAGGGTGAGCATAGAACGAGATAGAACATTTCCTTTTTTACGTCTGCCATCTTTTAAGTGACCCCCAACAAAACCACCGACATCTTTAATGGAATCTTGACCACCTTTTCTCATTTTCCGATATTCTTCTACGGTTTCAGTAGTACGCTGTGTGGTCTTAACCCTGGAGCAAAAGTCCTCCCAGCTGATGTCTGTGTTTTTCCATTTCTTATCCATTCGGCTGTTGCCGTATGCTATCTTCATAGAGATTCTACCTCCTTGAAATCTTTATTAAAGTATCTGACCGGCTGTCTGCGTTTCTTTGCTTTTTCGATTTCAATACTCATACCTCTTGAAATCACATCACCTAGAACCCAGACCTCTTGGCATTTGCCCATCAGGATAATATCCATAAAAATAGCGAGGTCACGCTCTTTCTCATTGCTGTCATCCATGAATTGCGGAAACATAAGATGTGGAGCAAGCGGGATATTGCCTTTGTCTAAAGCAAAACGACAAAATGCTCGTGTGCGCTTATTGTTGTTTTCAATATCGCCACTAAAGGGAGAGCAAATATAGACAAGGGGCTTAAAGGCAGCTTTTGCTGCTGCCTTTTCCTCACGGGTGATATTAGTAAGTGCTACATGGGGAGTTGGATCATAATAGCCTTCTAAGTTTTTCATATCAATTCCCATATCACACCTCCATCTCAATCTGCGGATAGATACCGTCCGCCTTTAACTGTTCATAGATAAAAAGTCTGCCTTTTTGCGTCCATTTGGTATGCACTTTCGTATGCTTTATACCTTTGCTATCTTCGTAAATGTGAGTATTGGTTTTGGTATATCCATTTGGAGCATACTTTTGATAGAGAAGCCAAATATCACCTTGCTTAAACTGAATGCCTTTTTCATGGAGATATTCGTTCATGCGCATGGCGCTCCATCCGTAATCTTTGGCAATAACAGAAATATTGACTGCATCCCTGCATTTAAGAACCACATCATAATAAGTAGCCTTGGGTTTCATCTCAGCAATTTGCTGTTGACCAATCGCAACGGCTGCCATCAATTCCTTGTTCTTTTCACGTTCCTCTTTTAGTGCAGTAAATGCTGCGATAGCAAGGTCTGGATTTGCGATTAAATCATCCGTAGCATAGAGTCCGTGTTTACGAATAGCAGGGAGGACTTCACTAGTGACCCAGCGCTTAAACTTTTTAGCATTTGGCATCTTGCTTGAGAGGATGAGGCTGTACAGCCCGGATTCATTGATGATAATCAAATCTTGTTTTCCGCCAAGGGTGTCACATTTCGTTACCCCCTTGTCCTCTTCGTCAACATGATCAATTAATGCTTTTCGGGTATTTGCATAACCAAGAATGCTTGCTACATCCTTGCCAACAAAATATGGTTGCCCACCAATCGTTGTAGTACGTACAGAGCCGAACTCTGCATTTTTGTAAACTTGTAATTCCATTCGAATTACCTCCTTGTGTTTTTTTGGAGGTCTTGACCTCCTACCTAGTAGCCTTGGGAGAAGGTCGAATCTGACGGTTTTTATATTCTTGTTCTAATTTCTTTGTTGCTCGCTTTAATTTCTGAGTAATGTTGTTTTCACTGACTCCTATAGAACTGGCATAATCTCGAATCGACATACCGTCAATGCGTACTGCGATAAACATATCTGCCCAATCCTGTTTTTTACCAAGAGCAGTATGTATCCATTGGCAGACAGATTCGTACTCATCTTGGTGATTGCGTTCTATCTCTTGAGAGTTATCAGCGAAAGTATCCATGACATCTATTTCAACTTCATCATCTTTTCGATAAGGTGTCTTGGGATTACCAAGATGCCTATGGTATCGACGCCAATGGTTATATTCCTTGTTGTTCATGAGGTCGAACATTTCTTGTAGAGTCTCGCAGCGTTTCACCTCTGCCTTCTTTTCAGGCTTTGCTTCTGCAAGACGTTGTTCATAGTCGATATCCAGAATTACGCTGTAATCTCCATCTGGAATTTCAATTGTGGTATAGTTCTTGTGACCGTTTTTGATGTTGTCTTCATATAAAACTTGTATTTTCATTTTGCATTCCTTTCCGTCCCAGTAATGGGTGACGGAATGCAAAAGAGCCTGCGGATAAGATGACCACAAACTTCGCTTGTCCTAAAAAAGAGCGCACGAAATTACGGTGGGTGCATCTTCATTCCAAACACAGTCTTTATCACTGTGTTCCGAACTCTCTATGCATCCCGCCGTCCGTATGCGCAATAGGACTTTGAGACTGATAAATTTAAAGAGGGATTCCCTCATCTATAATTGTAATCAGTCTCAAATAGTAAGTAAATTTCTGAATTTTTTGCTTACTATTAATAAAAATCAACATTCAAAGCTTATTGTTTTGATTACTAAAATTTGATATAATGAATTAACGATTATTTATTCAATTACTTATGACTGTGATTTTATGTGTTTGTAGTATGAGGAGGAGGAAATTCTATGTCTGAAATCGAAAATATTACCTTAGAAAATGAAAACTTTTTTAATTTAGGAAATGATTATTTTTCTCTAAAGGGCTATCGATGTTTAACAGGTGTTGATGTTGTTAATCTCTCGCCTGGGGAGATAAAACAAACTTTGAAAATACAAGCTGATAGGCAAAATGTACTACACTATGCCTTTAGTGGTTCAAACGGTCTTTGTAGAACCACACCGATGGGATCAGTTAGAAAAGAAAACTTACTAAGTGAACTAATCTCTTTACCAAACGAAGTGGACAGCATACGAAGTTTTTTTGAGGAAAACGGTTTTTTCTTTCCTGTTAGTAAAGAAGAATACGAGGAAATCAATATACATTCGTTAACTGAAGTTGTGAATCATATAAAAGCAACAGTTCTTCTCATGAGTGAGATTGAAGAACCTCATAGAAACTATGAGAAAATACTATACCTAACTCTTTATCTACTTCTGTCTGAGCAAGTTTCTATCAAGTTAAATTCTATGAGCAAACCATATTCGACTTGTTATCATGGTTTCATTAAAACATTAGAAAAAGCCTCCTCAGTACCCGAGATTGACGGCACCAAAGAAGGCTTTGAAAGTGAAACGTATTTAATTAATGATTCAGTATATAAACCAACATATAATTTAAATATTGAGGAATATCAAGATATTATTTCGGGTAGTTCTTTGACAAACCGTTATCTAGGAATGAACGACCTTCGATACAAAGATATTGTTTATCTATATCGCAATGCACCAAATGAAACACCTGCTGCTCGTATTACTATAGATTTCCTATTTCATCTTATGAGAAAGGTAGGCGTGGTTAGTAAAGTAACTTATGAAAATGGCATCGAATTTTATGATGAACCAACTATTGAAAATTTTGATGACAATCTTAAACAGGCTCTTATAATAGTCGCAAAGATTGTGTTAAATGAAGAAATTAATTCAAATCTTTCTGGAATTGTGCCTCGTTTTGTGGCAAGTAAAATGGAGCCTTCATGGAAAACCACTAACTTACTTTCGGCCTTATATTTTTCAATATTTTATATGAGACCTGGTTCTGAAATATATAGAGAATGTGCTAATCCTGCTTGCAATAATCATTTCTTGGTTAAAACCTCAAATGGACGAAAAAAATATTGTAGCCCTAACTGTAGAAATGCAACTGCCCAGCGCAATCACCGGAAAAAAGTAAAGAAAATGGCTCAAAAATAAAAAATCACCGTCACTATGCAGTCCACATAGTAACGGTGATTTTTTATTTTTTTCTGTATACTTATGATTAATAATCTGATCCAACTGATACACTTATTTCAGCCTCTGTAGGTAAATTCCCACCATTTTCAGCTAAAGCTCTCTCTATCGAATCTGCTAAGGCTATAATTTTTTTCGAGTGATTTCCTGTGTAATGGTGCATCAAGTAATTGATATCGACCAAGATGCCTTGGACATGTTCAAAAGTATTATCATGCGCTTTCCACTCACCAGTACTTTCACCACAATTTTCAAATATACCAGACAAATCAAAAATATTTTCTCGTGAATTGTATGGCATCAAAAATGCATTGTATACCGTTGGATTATTGCCATTTTCATCTTTAAATTTATTGTTTGTACTTATATATTCACCATAAGTTATCTGCTTATGTATAGATCTACCCTCTGGCAGATGCATGGGTTCGCCAGTTAATCCATATCTATAATACTTTGCGTCTAAGACATAGATTTTGTTATTGCAAACCATGATTGTATCTGGCCTAAGAGCTTCAAATGTTCTTGTCTTACCTTTTTTTAGGTGCCAGGTTGCCTTTGGAAAATATGAGTTTTTGTTACTAACACCAAATACTCTGTCAATAAGTTTTTCCCATACATACTCGAAACTATCTGTCCCAAAATAGAATTGACGATTGTTTGTCTCTTCATCTATATACTTAAGCATTGCAATCATGGATGAAAAAAGACGTTTATCTTTATCATTATTCGTTCTGCCCAATTTATCATTTAGTTCAACAAGAAAACGCTTTATATTAACTGGAAAATCTGGTTTCTGCGGAAGTTTAGGCGTGAACAGCCAGCCTAATTTATGAAAACTCTCATAAACACAGTATTTATGTATCTGTGTAATCAGATTACGATCATTAGGTGTTGAATCCCTTACTGTTTGCTTCAAATAAATTGGTGAATTATTTGATTGTAGCAAAGGTTTTTGTTGACGAATAGTTTTTGCCCAGTCAGTATTCCCTCGATCACTAGTTTTATAGATAGGTTCTTTTTCCGTATAATAAGAGCGTTGCTCCAAATAGTAATTTATTACTTCCATATATGCATTAACAGGAAAATCAACGGATTGAGGGGCTTCAAACTTTTTCATGTGCAAAACCCTATCACTTCTAGTTGTGAATTCTGAAAGTACAGATATTAGATGTAAAATATCTCTTCTTCGTTCATTTTCTGTATCTGGCAATTGATAACCCATAGGAAAATAGACCATTGCATTTCCTGAATCAGCCTTAATACCTACAAAACGATCGCCTTCTTCATTCGTATTAACATGGCACTTGCTCTTCAGCAATTCAGCACTTATTTCCATAGATTATCACCACCTACTCAACATTATTATTGCTTACTTCCTGGGTAAGAAAAGCATCAATAACCTCATCCTTAAAAACATCAAGTCGGGCATTGCCTACTGCTTTGGCAGAACTTCTAGAATTAAAATGATTAACAACTTCTTCTAGACTTTTGTAAATTGTATTCTTAAAAATATCTTCACGAGAAAATTTAAATGCGTCATCCCACAGATATTTGAGAACCTTTTCTGCAAATCTATAGTTAAGTAACTTGGCTGCAATACGCTCTTTCTCTGAAAGCTCAAGATTGTCTGCTTCTTCATGATATTCTAGATCTGATGCACGAACAAAATACGTTCCGAGTCTCTTATCTTCAGATGAAGTCATACGAATGTTTTTGGTGACAATTTCATTATTTATAACTTCACAAAACCTCTCCCAAGTGACATCAGTATCCAAAATAGTGGTTGTAGCATAAGCATGCCCTTCAAATGTATTCTCTATCATACGCATATTCCAACGTCGTTGAAAAGCAGTATCAAGAGTGAACACATTCTGGTCTGATGTATTCATTGTTCCAATAATAGACATGTTAGAGGGAATGCGAATCTTTTTATTAGGATTACCATACACAATATTTGCTATATCCACATTTGTAATCCCATATTCACTAGTTCCATCATCATCGCGATCTAGAAGTTGAAACACTTCACCAAATATAGCTGGCGCGTTTCCACGATTGATTTCTTCAATTACAAGGAAGAACATCTTGTCAGGGTGGGTATAAGCCTTTTTCAGCAAACTAGTGAACGGCCCTTCAGTAAATTTATAGCTAACAATGCCATCAGATACATTCGGAAGAATTTGACCAATAAAATCTGAGTATGTATAGTCTGGATGAAATACAAGACGTTCCATTCTATTTTCATTATCACAATACTCTTTCTCAATTGTCCAACTCTTTCCAGAACCAGGAACACCATATAACAATGTATTAACTCCGCCTTTCACTCTAATGGCATCGTCATAAATTGTTAATTCTTCTTCCTCTTCAAATTCTTCTAACTCAAACAATGATTTTGTCGAGCCTAGAAATCCTAAATAGTTCTCCGTTGTGAACACATTTGGGTTATCCTCGAAAATATAAACTTTATGCGCCACCTCTTCGATATAATCTTCATTAAGTGAAATTGAATCTCTCTCGACAACCAATGTCGAAAGCTGTTTCAGTGCTTGTATAAGACGATTATCAAACTTAGAACGATATTGTTCAAATGACGTTACCGCATCTGGATCATCACGAAATAGTTTGATTAATAGTAACGTATCAAGAAATCCTTCAAATGTTTTTGTTGTAGCCACCAAGTATCTATACTCTGCCATAGAAATGGAGTAGCTACCAGTTGAACGCCCAAGCTCAATCAATATCTTATATAGCAACATAACAGGATACAATCTGTACTCTTGTCTTACTCTTTCGTATTCTTCATCTATTGAAGAACTGATATACATTTTTTCAATTTGACGCTGTATGATGTCTAAGTATAGTTCTGTCTTCTCGTATTCTCCGTTACACCTTAGTGTAACCTCTTTAAATGAATCGGTAATAATTGCATTTTCATACTTCGTGTTTGTCATCCTAATAAGACCAAAGAATGCCGCTACTCTAAGTGCGCGATAATTATTAGATATCTCCACATTTGGCTTTACCGCCTTTAATGATTCTATTTTATTCGCAATATAATCTTGTAGATTACCAGGAGTATCTTGAGCTTTAAAATCTTCCAAAAAGCTTACAAGATAACAGATACTATCAAACGCTGTAGGCTGTTTCACCAAATACCAACATTCATAATCTGATGCATTATTAAGTTCATTTAACTTGCTTTCTAATAATGGATTCATACATCTAAACCTCCTCATTTAATATATTTCTAACAAATCTTGCTAAGAAATAAGATATTTTTGGTGGAACTGCATTCCCGATTTGCTTACATATTGATGTTTTGTTTCCATAGAAAATAAAATCATCTGGAAAACTCTGTATTCGAGCTGCCTCACGTGGTGATAGTGTACGATTCTCAACAGGATGAATAAATCTTCCCCCTGCCGGAGTATCAAATCTCGTAGTAATAGTTGGAGCATGATCATCCCAAGATAACCGCCCATATGAGCCACTGTGAACAGAATTTATTTGTTCGTCCAAAGCAGTAAAATTCTCACCATTACCTATCTTCTTCATTCTCTCGACAGCAACCTTGGAGTGGTTTGTCCTAGTGTGATTAGTAATTGTTTTTAAATCACTAGCTAGATATTCTTGGTATTCTGTTTGAGGCTCAGGATTGCTAATATTTCCATCTACAGTTGTCTGTGATAGATTTCTGATAGCATCAGCTACAGTAACAGGTCGGAAATATTCAGGATAATCTCTTTCGATATCTTCTTTTGTTTGTTTCCAAACTATATCAAAGTCAACATCGTTCAATATTGTTCCAATAATTATCATTCTTTCTCGCTTTTGAGGAATTCCAAAATCAACAGCTTTAACTAAACGATGATATATCTTATATGGTTGTCCTTCTAATAATTCCTCATCGGAGAATATTCGCAATATCTCACCAAAAATTTTCCCACCTTGCATTGTCATTATTCCTTTGACGTTTTCCATAATAAAAATTTTGGGTTTTACTGTTTTAACAACATTGAAATAATGCTTAAATAAATAATTCCGAGGATCATCAATAAAGCCTGTGCGGATCCTCGCCCCAGCCATTGAAAAACCTTGACAAGGGGGGCCACCAATAATAACATCCGCATCACCTTGTTTAAATACTCCGGCTTGGTCAATGTTCTGTATATCGTCAACAATCATATCAACTTTCGGATGATTCATAATATAGGTATTGGCAATGCTTGAATCAAATTCAACAGCCTTTTCTATGTGAAAACCATCTTTGATAAATCCGTAGGAAAGACCGCCACATCCTGAAAACAAATCAATTACTTTCATCTTCAACACCCCCACCTACTCTATATCGAAAAGCAAAGTTTTTAATATAAAGACTTTCTTCTTCCGTAAGTCCATATAATCTATTAATATAGTCATCGATTTCGTGAATTTCATTGACACATTCTTTGTGTTTATACTCGTATTCTGTTTGTTTGGTCCCTACATATTTTTTTGTTTCTTCAAGCTTATCTTCTAGTTTCTTAGCTAACCTATCTGTTACGGCAAAATTTGGATTGTTGGGTATCGTAAATCCTATAAGTTCTTTCCTTGTTATGTGCCAACAATCTGATACACATATCCAATACCACCAGAATAGAGATGAATTCAGCAAACACATAATATAGTTTGCCATTTCCTTACTCTGGCAACCATATTCATTGTATTCGCCCCCACTATGTTTGGTAACAAAGGCTTTTATCCAAAATGCGGCTCTCATATTTAAATAAATAGAGGCTTGGTTTCCCTCAAACATGTCAATCAATCTATTCTGTTTGGCAATTACTTTTTCATATATATCATTATCTGTATGATTTCCCAATTTAGGTATATAGTTGTCTTTTAGATACGTATTTTTAGTTACTTCTACTGTGTTAAATAACTCTGGTCTTTCTTCGCTATACCAGTAGCGATAATTTCCTGTATAGATCTTTTTTTCAGTATTTTTATTTCTGCCTATTAAAATACATAATTTTTGATGCACTGATGTAAACAAACAATCAGGTCTGTCTGAATAACTCAATATATATTGTTCTGGCACATACGAATAAAGAACATCTCTAATTTTAGACATTCTAGGAGTTGCAACATATGAAAGAGGGATAACAAATCCCAGAGAGCCGTTTGGCTTAAGATGTTTCCCTGCATTCTCTAACACATTCGCATAAATGTTGCCATATCGGTTCTCTGGAGATAAGCCACTTTTAGAATCCTCAACATAAGGAGGATTTCCCACTATTATGTCATATTTTTTTTCTAAGTTTGGTGTTGCTTGAACAAAATCATAACTCTCAAAAGAGTCATTCAGCACCATTCCTAGACTCGTTACTTTTGACACTCCTTGTCGTTGTAGTGCACATAGAAATAGCCTAATCTTTGTTATTATTACAGAATCCATATTAACATCATTACCTTTTATTGTTCTTACAATCTTCTTGAGATTGCCTTTGGTGATATTTTCCTTATGTAAATCCAGTAAATCCAACTTTATCTCCAGTGCTGCAACAAGAAATTCACCTGCCCCGCATGTAGGATCATACACAGATTTGCTAAAACAAAATGAATTGTAAGGAATGCCGTTCAAGTCTAAGACATGTAGCCCATTTGGTCTTAGCTTTCCACAAGCTGATTTTATTGAATTAATTAATATGAATCTCACAACATCAATAGGAGTATAGTAAACCCCTTTTGATCTTCTTGACTTTTCTTTTTCATTTATAGAGGATAACCTCTTTTGTATATCTTCATATGAAGATAAAGTATCATCTCTTACAAATTCAAATTTATTAATACCAGCTATTGTTAATATCTCTTTGAAAAGAATATTATAATCTGTTTTACTATAATTTTGACATAAATAATTGCATGTTATTGTTAATGCCTCATCTATCATTACGCTCACCATTTCGTTTACACCGCCTGTAGTTATTCAATAGCACTCTTTCCACTTTTAACCCACTTATCTAATTCTGAACATTTAAACTTCCATTGCTTACCAATTTTATGAGCTGGCAGGCCTTTACCTTTTCGTATCCAATCACGCACAGTTCCTGGCTTAACACCTAAATACTCTGCAGCGTCATCAATGTTTATCCATTTTTCGTTGTCGAAATTTTCCATTATCTCACCTCTGAAAACTGTTCATAGGGTTAATACAAACCAACTCCATTATAGATCAAATACTTATGATTTTCAATAGGTTTCATATCATTATCTGTTATTTGGCGACGTTTCCTATCGTTTGATAAGGCTGATGTATTTATACAATCTCTTAAAATTTATAATAACGGTATCAAATTTTCGATGCCCATTAGTTTATCGTACCAAAGCCATCGGGCACGTCCTTCTCCAAAGTCATAAATCGCTGCGTGTTTTTCAATATACCAATGGTCGGCATATCCAAGTATCGTTGCTGTAGTGATATTATTCCAATCCACTATTTTATCCCAGGGATTAACATCAGTTGCATTTAATTTCACAGCAACATAATAGTCCTTTGGTATGTTATTAAACTGCTCAATATTTATCATAAGTCTTTTATGTATTGGACGGAATCCAGTTTTTACATCAACAGATTTTCCATCCCGAGTCGTAAAATCAAATTCATCCACATTGGTTTGCCCTTCATATATTTCAAACATGCCATCCGTATCAACTTGCTTTCCTTTTTCAGATAGACACATTGCAAATGACATTTCCCCAAGTTTGCCCATATAAGTTCTTTGTACTTCTATTTTCTGTTGCATTGAGATATCTTTTGAAGTGCGTATATTGTCGGGTAAAAGTCTTGAATATTGGTTATCCGACAGAACAATTCCATTTGCAAAAGACAGAGCCCTCTCTTTCATATCACTGTTGATGCTAACTTCGTAACATGCAATTTGATATTTACCCCTACGCTCCATAATTGTCTTCAATTTAATCTCCTCCTATTGATTTTAGTTTTATATCCATCTTGTCAACTCACCACATTTTTGCCAGCAATCTTATCAACTCACCAATCCTATATTCAAATTAGTAAATCCACTGGGCAAATCACCACTCTTGGATAACTTCCCATAATGCGAAAATCCGTGATTATCCTTCCGGCTTAAAACCAGACCTCAAATCACGGAAAGCCTTTATTTACTTATCTTATTACACCCTTACTTATCTACCCTTGACATCAATACTACCGTCTCAACATGCACTGTCATCGGAAACTGATCAACCACCTGTACATCCTTTACCTCAAATCCCTTTTCACATAATCTCGCCACATCCCTAGCAAGAGTTGCAGGATTACAAGAAACATACACCAATTTATCTGGATTAATCGAAGTAATTGTATCAAGGAGAGTTTGGTCGCACCCTTTTCTTGGGGGGTCTACGACAATAACATCCGCCCTAATCCCCTGTTCACGGAACAGTCTAGGAATCACTTCTTCCGCTGCCCCAACCTGAAAAGAAACGTTAGTGATTCCGTTTCGCTCTGCATTTCTTCTTGCATCAGCAATCGCCTCCGGAACGATTTCTACCCCAAAAACCTTTTTTGCTTTTTTTGCGAAGAACAGAGAAATTGTACCAATCCCACAATATAAGTCTAAAACTGTTTCATTGCCTTTCAAACCTGCCATCTCAACGGCTTTATTGTATAAAACTTCAGTTTGAGCGGGGTTCACTTGATAAAATGACAAGGGGGAAATTTCAAAAGTGATTCCGCCTAAAGTATCCTCAATTGTCTCCTTGCCCCACAGGGTTACTACTTTTTTCCCTAAGATTACATTTGTCTGTTCCTTATTGATATTTAACACGACGGATACCACGCCTAGAATCTGTTGTAAACGCTCAACCAACACTTCACTATGGGGAAGCCTCCTTCCGTTTATTACGATACAAACCATGATTTCTCCGCTATTTCTCCCCACTCTGGTTAAAATATGGCGGACTAACCCCTTATGTCCTTCTTCATCGTAAGCAGAGATTTGGAACTCATTCATAAACGCCCGCACAATGGCCGTTATCTCGTCATTCACAGGGTCCTGCAAATAGCAAACAGGTGTATCTATAATGCGATGACTACGCTTCGCATAAAAACCAATTTTTACCCCTTCATCTTTCCCCATGCCCACAGGAAACTTGGCTTTATTTCGATAACGCCAAGGATCTTCCATACCACAAGCTGTCAAACCATCCACATTTTTCAACCCACCAATGCGTTCTAAATCATCCTTTACCTTCTTTGCTTTGTATGCAAGCTGCCCCTCATAAGAGAAATGCTGCAGTTGACAGCCACCACAGGTTTTCGCAACAGGACAGAGGGGTTCCACTCGATATGGCGATGGCGAAATAATTTCCAGTAACTTCCCATACCCATAACTTTTTTTTGTTTTTAAAATTAAAACCTTAATGGTTTCTTCAGGCAATGCCCCCTCAACAAAAATGGTAAACCCTTCAATTCTACCAATTCCCTCCCCATTGCTACCCAAGGCATCAACGATCATTTCATATGTTTTATTCTTCTCTACAGGAAGACTCATTTGTTTTTCCTCCAATTATTTCTGTTCCTGAATGGGCACAAACTGTTCCATTACACACGCAGTATCTACAAGTAACAAAACTTGGGTTTGCTTTCCCCACGCCGTATATCAGCATTTCCCGCATTTCCTTTGTTGTTCTTTGCACTTCTTTTCGTAAGCTTTTCTTATTTTTTACAACAAACATATAATCTTTATAAACCAACCTGCCAAACTTAGGTCGTACATGATAAACATCTTCAAGAATAAGAAAATACGCTCCTAACTGCAGCAAGTCACCCCTATGAGGCAATGGATCATCGCCAATACTACCACTTTTGAGCTCAACTGGTACAATTCCTTTGCCAAATCTTTTCTTAAAAATATAATCTGGCTTCCCTTGCAGCTCATATTCCGCAGAGTATAGGAGCTTACCAAAATCCTTCTCATTTTTACTACCCTGTTTTTGATCTGCATAGATCAAAATATACCCCCCCAACCGATTAGATGAGGGTAGTTTTTTCATGGTCCAGTTACGCCCACGAAAATAAAATAATAAAATTAAAATGAAAATTAACGCCAAAAAAAATAAATCAACCCATGAAATATTCTTAATCATTAAAAACTTGCCCCATTTCGAATTAGGTAGTACCCTACAACAATTGCAATGAATATCAACAGGATGCTAACCTTCCAAAACAGGTTTTGCAACCGAAGATTAGTATAGTTTTTCTGATGAAATTCCAAGCCTTTTGCAAAGTTTGCAGACATACTATCGGCTAAAGAAAGAGCCTCATTCCGCTCTTGATATAAGCGACGCAATTCCTTTCTCCCATACAGCCTTTCGTAATACCATTGATAGGGGCAGTAGGTATATTTGTTTATTTCATGGGCAGAAATTGTCTTTCTCTCCATAACTGTTCCCTCTTATTTATAATCTGAGCGACGAATATTTCTCTGAAGCATTCGATTGAAGCCTGCCCAATTTCCTTGGGTATTATCCGCCGCCAGCATTTCCTCAATCATTTTTGTTTTTGCATCCATATTATCCGCACAGTGCAAAATAAACGCCTCAATTGTTTCCGGAACCTTGGGAGAGCCATACTCCAACTCCCCATGATGCGAAAGAATACAGTGCTTCAATAAAGACTCCAACTGTTTTGGGAAACCATCAATTTTAGCTACCGTATCTTTTATCAACTCTGCACCTAGGAAAATATGCCCCAAAAGCTGACCGTCGTCTGTATAATCATTTTCTGGGAAGTCTGATAATTCCATAATTTTTGCAACATCATGGAGCATAGCAGAAGCAACCAAGATATCACGATCCACAAACTGATATCGACCAGACATAAAATCACAAATCTGAGTTACAGAAAGTGTATGCTCTACCAAACCGCCACGAAAACTGTGGTGCATACTCTTTGCCGCAGAATGATATTTAAACTCTTTGCTAATTAAAGGATGATGTAAAAATATCTCCTCCAACATTGCCTTAATATATGGACTTTCTATAGTTTTAATATACCCTAACAACTGCTGGAACATTTCATCAATATTTTTATCTGTAGAGGGGATGAAATCAGCAGGGTCATATTCCCCCTCCATACTACGACGAACACGTTTCACATTAATTTGTAAGTCATTATTAAAAACGGTAACGCTACCGTCTATTTTGATGAAATCATTTTCCGCAAAGCTTTGTATTTCCTTATTCATATCCCAAACCTTTGCATCAACAATGCCTGTTTTATCCTGCAATTTTAGGGACAAGTAAGTTTTCCCATTTCTTGATTTTAGGCTTTGTCTGCTTTTACACAGATAGTGTTCCATTACACTTTCGCCTTCTCTTAACTCGTTAATGTACTTCATTTGAATCCTCCACTTCTATTCAATAGCAAATTTCCATTGACCTTTATTATACACCATATAAAATGTGGTTTCCACAGAAAAGCCCTTAAATTTTATCTTTAAAGGGGAACTCTTCCAACATATTTACGTCAAAATCCTTAAATTGGTTTTCATTTCACATTATTTACTGTAAAATAAAATAAAGATTTAAGGAGGTTTTCAAAATGAAGAAAAAAATAATTTCTATTCTCGTAACTTGTTCCGCAATAATCGGACTTTTACCCGCCCTAGCTTTTGCCGAAGATATAAAAACGGAGATTGATCTCATGTCGATGGACTTCAGAGAGGTAAAAACTGATCAGCAAGGAACCAACTGGGATTGGGATGCAAGTGATAAAATTCTAACATTAAATAACTTTCAAGGCGTTGTAAACGAAGGCATTCGTGAAAAAAGTGCCGCTATTTTACTCCCCGAAGATAGTATCCTTTGGCTAGAAGGAAAAAATAACGAAATCACCACAAACTCCTATCACTGCAGTGGTATCTATAGCGATGGCGATTTATCAATTGAAGGTGACGGTAAGTTGGAAGTAAATATTAAGAGCATGGGGGCAAGTGCAATTTATGTAAATGACGGTGTTTTATATTTGGATGATAAAGTTGAAATTAATGTGGATTCCCCCCGACATGCCATTTATATTTATAATTTAAAGGCAAACCAGGTGGCTGTTTCTGTACTTGATAAAGCAAAGCTCACCTTCCCTGATGAGTTAGGAGATGATGCCGTTTACGTAATCACCAGAAATAAGGTTGACCCCAACAGTATAACTTTTGATTATAAAGAAACCCATGATAAAGCGGAGGAAATTATTACATTAACAAAAGCAGAAGCTCAAAAGCCTGAACCCGAAAAACCCGAGCCTGAAAAGCCCGAGGAAAAACCAATTGAAGAAATTAAAAATGACACCTACACAATGTCCATCGGCAACAAAAACATCCTAAAAAACGGAGCCATTGCCCATAGCACAGACGTGGCACCCTATATCAAAAATGGCTATACCATGTTGCCTTTACGCACACTATTGGTAATTTCTAATCCGAATGTAGAAATCATATGGAACTCCCATACAAAAACAGCAACGATTTCCTATGAGGGAAGTACCTTTATAATCATAGCCAATCATGACACCATGACCAAGGATGGTAAAACCGTAGGTTTAACCACAGCCACAGAAGTGATTGACGGGCGTTTATTCGTTTCTTTAAGGGATTGGATGAAAATTATGGATATTCCTAATGATCAAGTAGTTTGGAATCCTGCAACAAAAACTGTTACATTGACAAACTAATCCTTTTCTTGTCTAGTTAAGATAACAGTAACTTGTTAAAAATGAAATCAAATGTATCAAGCTTCTTTCTCCACAAATGTTCAAAAGTATAAAAGTCCCCAGTAATTAAATCATTCTGGGGACTTTTTTTTAATGACTTTGGCATTCTATTAAAAAAACTTTAAACTAACAAACTCCTCTTTAGTTGGACTTTATTTGACTTCATGCCAAAAGCGGAACTAAAAGAACTTTAAGTTCATTCTTTTTTATCAACTTTTAAATTTTCTATACCTCTGACTTTTTCAAAATCTTTTTTCTACATCAGAGTAAAAAAGCAGTTCTTCCACTTCACTGTAAATTTTATTTCGATAATTACTGATATTTTTTACATAAAAAGGCACCCTTTCGGGTGCCCTATCTATTAAGCTTGTGTTATTGCTTCCTCATTCATTCTTCTATTATATCTGTGTTCGTTTAGCACAACCTGGGAAATATTCATTGCATGATCAGAAATACGCTCCAGATTTGCTAGCACCTCTAAGTAATGGATACCTGCATTCACATTACACTCTGCATTGGAAAGTCTGTCTATATGCCCTGCACGCAGTGTTTTCTCAAGTTCATCAACCTGCTCTTCGTAAACAGCAGTCTTTGCCGCCGAGGCAACATCCCCATCTTCCAGAGCCTTTATAGCATAATCATAGCTAGAAAGTGCGGCATGAATCATATCCTCTAGCTCTTCCATAGCGCCATGAGAAAATGCGATATCTTCATGGGCCATTTCTTCCGCCAGCTCAGCAATGTTTTCAGCATGGTCGCCTACACGTTCCATATCACTGATGGTATTAAGCAGAGACGTTACAACCTTGTTTTCCCTATCACTAATTTGTAATGTACAAAGCTTAATTAAGTATTCAGAAATTCCATCACAGACTCTATCAATCACAGATTCCCTTTGTCTGATTTCTTCAAGTTTTTCAGGGGAGCTGTCATGAAGGGCCTCCACAGCACAACTCAGGTTCTCCCTTGCAATATGACCCAAACGGATGGTTTCCTGCTTTGCACCTTCCACTGCAAGACTGGGGGTTAGCAACATACGCTTATCCAAATGTAAAAGCTGTCCTTCGTCTCCTGTTGTACTTTCTTCTACACCGTTTAGCTTCATAGCAGCACGAATAATCCACTTGGAGAAAGGGAACAATAATAAAGTTGTTCCGATATTAAATGCAGTATGAATGGCACTAATCTGTGTCTGAGAAATAATTCCTGTACCAGCCTCTGTACTGATGAAGGAGAAGAAAACCATAGCAAAGATACTGAACACGATAGTACCAATGATGTTAAACATTAAGTGCATATAACCTACACATTTTGCGTTTTTACCTGCACCAATACCACTTAATAAAGCAGTAACACAAGTACCGATATTCTGACCCATGATGATAAATACTGCAGCGTTAAAAGGAACCAAGCCCGTTGCCGCAAGGGACAGTAATATACCCTGTGCCGCTGAAGAACTTTGAATAATTGCAGTAACCCCTGCACCGGCCAAAATGCCCAGCATAGGGTTTTGACCTAACTTAATGAAAGCATCCCTAAACACCTGAGATTCACGTAAGGGGGATACACCATTAGACATCATGTGCATACCGATAAATAAAATACCAAAACCAATTATGATAGAAGCAACTTCTTTGTGCTTCATCTTTTTACCTGAAACTTGTAGAACAACGCCTACCATTACAGCCAAAGGCGCAATGGTGGTGGGGCTAAACATTTTTGCCCACTCAGAGCTAGAAACAAGCCAGCCTGTTGCCGTAGTACCAATATTGGCACCCATAATAACGCTCATTGCTTGTCCTAAGTTCATTAACCCAGCATTTACGAAACCAACGACCATGACCGTTGTTGCTGATGAACTTTGAACAATTGCTGTGACTAAGGCGCCTAAAGCAACACCCATCACCTTGTTTTGCGTTAAGGCTTCGAGAATTGACTTCATTTTTGTTCCGGCTGCATTTTGTAAACCTTGGGCCATATAGTTCATGCCGAAGATAAACATGGCGAGCCCACCAATAAATGGGATGATTATATTTGCGTAATCCATTTCTTCCTCCATTAAAAAGCATATAACATTTAACATCTGCAAAATAGCCACAGTAATAATAACACACCATATAAACTACCGCAATGAACTTTTATCTGCTTTTAATAATTTGTGCATGTATATGAATTTTAAGCAAAATTTACATAAACTTTTGTCGAATGGTCAACCCTTTTGGTGTAGAATAATTCCTCCACCGGCAATATAATCCCCATCATACAAAACAAGGGACTGACCAGGGGTGATTGCTCTTTGCCCTTCATCAAAAATACACTCCAACGTATCATCGTCAATCATCTTTACGGTGCACCAAGCCATTTTATTGCCATAGCGGATTTTCGCCTGCAAACGCATACCATCTTCAAACTTTTCATACGCCATATGGGCTAACTCCCCCGCGTAAAGCTTTTTTTGAAACAATGTTTCATTTTCACATAAAACAACTTGATTTAATTTAGGATCCACAGTATAAACGTACATGGGCTTTCCAAAGGCAAGGCCAAGGCCCTTTCTTTGTCCAACGGTATAGTGAATGATTCCTTTGTGCTTGCCCAGCACATTCCCTTCCAAGTCAACAAATGCTCCAGCCTTCCCACTTTCGCCTCTTTGTTCTATTATAAAATTGGCATAGTCTCCATCGGGAATAAAGCAAATATCTTGGCTATCGCCTTTTTGTGCTATAAAATCGTCAAATTCATCGGCGATTTTCCTTACTTCCTCTTTCGTGTACTCTCCAATAGGCAGTATCATGGACCCCAACTGTTCTTGTGTCAATCGATACAACGCATAGGTTTGGTCTTTTTCGGCTGTTGCAGAGTTGCAAATGGCATAGCGACCTGTGACAGGGTGCTTTTCTACTCTAGCATAATGGCCCGTGGCAATACGGCTTGCACCAAGTTCATGGGCTTTTTCCAACAGTGCCTCCCCTTTTATATATCGATTACAAACGACGCAAGGGTTTGGTGTTAGCCCCCTAAAATAGCGGTCAATAAAATCATCGACTACCTTTTCCTTAAACTCGTCTCTAAAATTCAAGACATGATGAGGAATCCCCAGCTTTTCGGCTACTCTCTTTGCATCGCTGATTGCCTTTTCCCCATTTTTACCGGGCCATAAATCCATTGTAACCCCAATCACATCATAGCCCTGCTGCTTTAGTAGGTAAGCGCAAACTGTACTGTCTACACCACCAGAAAGCCCAACAATTACCTTCTCCAAATTCACTTTTCCGACCCCTCCCTTCTTATCCAATCCTCAAAAATCTTCTTAGCTCCCGTCTTCTTTCATGTTTTAAAACCTTTTTAACATATGCAAAAGTGGCCTCCTCGCCACATTCAGCAAGCATGCCCAGTAAATGCTCCAATAACATTAAAGAATCCTTATGCATAATCTGATGCACCAGCCTACCTTTTTTATGGTATTCCAATGGACTGGCATCAGTATACTCATCCTTTTGATATGTTTTACACGCCGCAATGCGATCCATAAACATTTCAACCACATAGCGCACAGGCATTTTCATTCCCGCCAATAACTGCTCTTTGTGTCTGCTATAATCAATCCAATATTCAAAGTGGTGCTTATTTTTTCCTTTATGGTGTAACCATGAGCTAGAGTATCCCTTATCCTCACGCTCTGCATTGTTTGGACTTCGATCTCCTTGAAAATACTTTGCCCCTACCAAAAACTCAGTGGGTGCAAACTTTGAAAGATCGTGGGTTAAACCTTGCCAGTAAAGCCCCACTCGAAAACAATTTTCTCGAACTAAACGTCTATGGTATGTAATCGTTTTCAAGTGTTCAATCGCTCTCATTTTCATTGCCTCCATATGCCGAATTCTACGACTTTTTTTCTACATCAATTCTAGTAAATGGACAAATTTTTTTTGCAAGCCTAAAACTGCTCGCAATACAGAAAGCCCCCCATAAAATCTATATTAAGGCTTTTTCAAGTCCACCTTTTCACACTTAAACTTTACGAAAACAGATGAAATGCAATCCTTTTAAAAGTTCAACTCAAGGTTTCGGGCTGACTGCCTTTCGTCCGTTAAAAAGCGGCTCAGGCCATTGCCCAGCCGCTTATACTTCTTACGCCAAAGCTATTATTATTTTACCAGCTTGGAAATCACTTTAAAGTAAGGGGATTTCGCACCACCAGTCAACTCAAACAGTGCAGCTTCACAGGTTGTTAAAAAAGCACCCTCGGCTTTCATTCTTTCCAAACCAATTTCTTTATCATAAGGGTTTCTGGACCCAACACAATCGGCAACGACAAACACACGGTATTCCGCCCCTAAAAGGTCAATTACAGTCTGTAACACACAGATATGAGCTTCAACACCGCATACTAACAATGTTTTTTTGCCTTGTGCTTTGATCCATGCTGCAATTTCTTCGCATTCTAAGCAACTAAATGTGTTCTTTTCCATATACTGAAAAGACTCAATGACATCAGCAACTTCAGGAATGGTATTCCCTAAGCCCTTTGTATATTGCTGTGATACGCCAACGGGTACACCTACTTCAGCTAATCCCTGAGCCAAAATCGCAGCCTTTCTTACAATTTCATCATTCCCACTAATAACAGGTACTAATTTTTCCTGAAAATCAATAAAAATTGCTGCTGTATCTTCTGCATAAATTCTCATTTGCTTCTTCCTCCTAAAATCATGATGAAAGCTCTTGTCATCCATAATAAACAGACAGAACCTTCCTATATTATTCTATAATTTACTTAACTTATATTTTACATGATTTTAAGTGGCTTGTCTATTATCTTATACATATTTTCGCATATGCTTTAAAGCACTTTTTTCTAGTCGGCTCACCTGGGCCTGACTAATCCCAATTTCTGTGCTTACTTCAGTTTGGGTTTTGCCCTCAAAAAAGCGTAAAGACACTATTTTTTTCTCCCTGTCGGAAAGATGACGCATGGCTTCGCTAAGAGATAAATTTTCAAGCCAGAATTTATCTCCATTTTTCTCGTCACTTACTTGGTCCATCACAAACAAAGTGTCCCCACCATCATGGTAAACAGGTTCAAACAAAGAAACTGGGTCTTGAATTGCATCCATTGCCGTAACGATGCTTTCTCGTGAAATGCCCATTTCCTTGGCAATATCCTCAATGGAAGGCTCTTTTTCTCGCTCTGCCATTAGGCGTTCCTTCGCCTGTAACGCTTTGTATGCCGTATCCCTTAAAGAACGGCTAACCCGAATGGAGTTATTATCCCTAAGGTACCTCCTAATTTCCCCAATAATCATAGGGCAACAATAAGTTGATGGCATTACCTGCATATTAATATCAAAGTTGTCAATGGCTTTAATTAAGCCAACCACACCAACCTGAAATAAATCGTCCATATTCTCATTTCTATTTTCAAATCGTTTTATAATACTTAAAACCAACCTTAAATTACCCTCAATCAGCTTTTCTCTGGCCGATTCGTCTCCTTCTCTATATTTTATAAAAAGTTCTCGTGCCTCAGCGCCGCTTAAAGTGGGTAAATTTGACGTATTGATACCGCTGATTTCCACCTTTCCATAATAGCCCATTATGCTCACTCCAATCAAGCAATTTGGTAGAAGAAATGGCAAAACCATTTCAGTTGAAGATACTAAAAATCTCCCCCTGAACGCAGTAATTTATACCTTGCAAATATCGTCAATTCTTTTTATAATTCTGATACTTAGTCGTAGTAACCATTAGTGGTTTCTTTGTAAAACAACGCCGAATCCCCTTTGTTTTAGGCGATTTTATATGTTTTATTATGCCCCAAACATAAAAAAACTTTGTCGATTAGTCAGAAAATCAAAAAATATTTGACTTAAGAATAAAAGCAACACTATAAAAAAGGAGCTGCTCCAAAGAGCAACTCCTCTATAAAAAAATGTCTAAAGTAAATATCTTTTCATAAGTTGACACTTATGTTTTTAATTAACGGTAAGAAATAAATCTTATTTCTTAGGTGCATGTTCGCACTCGAATGCAGGATCCTGTGCGCCTCTTTGCAAATCTTTTGCAATGTAAAGGCTACCTGTAGCAGTACCGCAAAGTACAGGAGGGTTACATACAGTTGCTGCTGTAGAAGCAATACCTGTCATGTCTGCACCTGTGCGATCCATCATTGTAGCTACTTTATAAGCTTCGAATTTACACTTGTAAGAAGTGTTACCTACGTGTTCAATCCAGCCGTGGTATTCCATGAAGTCACCTACATATACAGGTGCTGTGAACTGGATATTTTCGTATCCCAAAAATAAGGAGATATCACCGTCAACTCTAACCATTAATTCTGTACCAACATCGCCCCAAGCAACGGGAATCTTAGCGCCGTTTACTAACTCACCAACATAGTGTCCATCGCTTGCAGCCATCATACCCTTGTGAATTACCTTTGTACCTACCATAATTAATTTCCTCCTTTAATAAATAAAAGTTATATAGAAGTCATACATAATATTAAATATTGTGTAAGCCTAATCCGATTAATCCAAGATAGCAATTCCATCTATCTCCAAATTGGCACCACCCATAAAATCCTTTACAGCCATAGCAATTCTTGCTGGAGGGTTTTCAGGGAAGTAAGTCATATAGACTTCGTTAAAATCAGGAATCATACTTAAATCTTTTACATAAACCTGCATTTTAACAATATTTTCAAGGGTGCCACCTGCTGCTTCAATGGTGTGCTTAATATTTTCAAGAGCAGCTTTCGATTCAATTTTGATGTCACCATTACCTACGATTTCACCTGTAACAGGGTCATCACCACAAGCACCTGCTAAAAACACCAGATTTCCATGTTTTACAGCCTGTGAATACCAAGATGTAGGTTTTGTTGCTTTTTCCGTAAAAATCATTTCTTTTTTCATAGAAAAACGCCTACTTTCTATTCTGTTTAACAATTACTTTGTAAAGTTATAACCTGCTTCCAAAGCCTTCAGGTTCACATCAACCAATTGAGGCTTCATTTTCTTTCTCAGTACTTCCTTAACATCTTCAAGAGTAACAATATCGAGGGTTTTTACTACTGCCCCCAGAGCAACCATGTTGGAAGATCTTGCGCTGCCAAGATTTGTTGCAATCTCAGTAAAGGGCATTTCAACTACGTTAATATCGGTTCTTGCTGTTGTAAGGCTAATCATGGAGCTGTTAATGATTAATGTGCCTCCAGCCTTCACCTTTTTTTCATAATCCTTGAAAGATTCTTCATCCATTACAAGAATTGTGTCAGCTTCGGAGATAACGGGAGAACCGATTTCTTTAGAAAGAACTACCTGACAGCTTGCTCTACCGCCTCTTTTTTCCTGACCATAAGCAGGAGCAAGGGTTACGTTCATACCTTTTGCCGCTGCTGCTGTACATACAAGTTTACCCATCAGAATTGTACCCTGACCGCCAATTCCTGAGAAAATCATTTCACTCTTCATTATTCACCCTCCTTTGGTGCTTTGAAAACTCCAAGTGGATACTGGTTCAACACAGTTTCACCAATCCAGTCCAGTGCTTTTACAGGTGATACACCCCAACCTGTTGGACAAGGAGAAACAATCTCAACAAAGCTTAAACCTTTGCCGTCTAACTGATATTTGAAAGCTTTTCTAATCGCTTCTTTTGTCTTTCTGATGTTTGCAGGAGAGTTTACAGCAACTCTTTCGCTGTAATGGCAACCATGTAAACTACCAATGATTTCAGCCATGTTTACGGGGAAACCAGCGTTGTCAGCACTTCTACCCTGAGGAGATGTGCTTGTTTTCTGTTCCATCAATGTTGTAGGCGCCATCTGGCCACCTGTCATACCGTAAATTGCATTGTTTACGAAAACTACTGTAAATTTTTCGCCTCTGATGCCTGCGTGCATGATTTCCGCCATGCCTTCAGAAACCATATCACCGTCACCCTGGTAAACAACTACAAGGTTGTCTTCCAATGCACGTTTGATACCTGTACCTGTTGCAGGCGCTCTACCGTGCAATGCACAAACAGAGTCTACGTTGAAATATCTGTCTGCATATACGGAACATCCGATAGGCCAAATCATAATTGCCTTTTCAGCTAAATTTTCCTCTTCAATGATTTCAGCAATCAACTTATTGATAATACCGTGACCGCAGCCACCGCAATATTTCATATATTCATCTGTAAGAACTTTAGGTCTTTCATATACTGTCTTCATCTTTTCACCTCCGATTTACTTTGTGTACAATTCTTTCATCTTTTCGAATAATTCCTGAGGAGTTGGTGAAATACCACCAAGTCTGCCGTAGAATTCTACTCTTTCTTTATCTTTTACAGAAAGCTTAACGTCTTCAACCATCTGACCTGCACTCAGCTCAACTACGAAATAGTCTTTGTCAGGATACTTGTCAAATGCTTTTTTAGGGAAAGGCCACAAAGTAATAGGTCTAATCATGCCAACTTTGATGCCGTTTTCTCTTGCAATCTTAATTGCTGTTAACGCAATTCTTGCAACACTACCGTATGCAACAATGATTACGTCTGCATCTTCTGTCTGGAATTCTTCCCATCTCTGTTCATTTTCCTGGATAAGGTTAAATTTTGCCTGAAGATCCAAGTTGAATTGTTCCCACTGTTCGGGTCCTAAAGCACAAGTTGTGATAACGTTGTGTTCTCTGCCCTTTGCACCTGTGATAGCCCAATCGAAGTTGTTTTCCACTTCAATCTTTTCTGGCAACTCAACGTTTTCCATCATTTTGGAAAGCATACCATCACTTGCAACAACAACAGGGTTTCTATATTTTTCTGCGAGTTCGAAAGATAATCTACCGAAATCGGACATTTCCTGAACGGAATAAGGAGCTAAAACGATTGTGTAGTAGTCACCATGACCGCCACCTTTTACAATCTGGAAGTAGTCACCCTGTGCTGCAAGGATATCACCGTCAGCAGGACCGGGTCTCATTACGTCTACAACAACTGCAGGAAGGCCAGCAGCTGCCATATAGCTCATTGCTTCACAACCAAGGCTGAAGCCAGGGCCGGAAGTTGCTGTCATTGCTCTTTTACCTGTTGCAGCAACACCTGCAATCATATTGAATGCGGAAACCTCTGTTTCAGCCTGAACGAACACCAAATCTTCAGTAGGTGCTTTTTTCGCATAATATTCAGGCAATTCGCTGGAAGGTGTAATTGGGTATCCGAAGAAATATTTACATCCGGATCTAATTGCTGATTCTGCAAAAGCTTCGTTGCCCTGCATAAATACTTTCTCTGCCATTTTAATCCTCCTTATTTTTAAACGTCTTTTTCAACCTTAATTGCTGCTTCAGGACATACTGTTGCACAAATGCCGCAAGCGATGCAATCTTCAAGGTTTTCTGCAATTGCAGGATAGTAACCTTTTTTGTTAAGGGTATCCTTCTTCTTTAAGATCGTTTTCTTGGGGCAGAATGTAATACAGTATTCACATTCTTTACAGATTTCTTCATTGATTGTAACTCTGTTCATTATCTAAGCCTCACTTTCTTGTTTGGTTGGGTTGGATTATACCGCTTCATTCTATTTATTAGAACGTCGTTTGCAATATTAGAACTTTTATGAGTTCATTATATAGAACGCAATTCTATAAGTCAATAATAATCTGTCGAAAAATTTACTATAATTTATTGTGACAAACTTCAAAAAGTTTGTTAAAAATTCAGTAAAGGTTCTTCCCCCTCCATATCTAAACCATAAGAACCCTTATAAACATTGGGTTTTCTCCCTTTTTTGTATTTCAAAAAAAAATTAGCCAAAGATTTTCTGGTTTATTTCAGAAATTCTTTGGCTAACTTTCTACTTAACTATTAATAAACAGAAAACTCAGATCTTCTTGTGGAAGTTCTATTTTTACATTAATTTCTATAAAAGGTGCCCTTGTGTATTTGTCTTTCTCAGTCTAAATTACTTTTAATTCTAAAAATAAGACCACCGTTCTATTTATTATAATATTTTTCTGGTTTTTGTTTACAAAACATATTATTTCAACTATAATTAATGTATCGAATACATTTTGAGGTGACACAAATGTCTAACTATATGGAAAATTCTAGCTACAAGCCCAAATATCCCGTTCAAACTTTAGGGAAAGCTCTTGACGTTTTATTATATATAAAAAATAATGCTTCTGCCGATGGGGTAAGCATTGCGGAGTTGAGTGAATACTTAAATATGGGAAAAAGTACCGTTCACAGACTACTAGATACCCTTTTAGCCTATAACTTTGTGGAAAAAACTTATTCTACTTCTTCATATAAGCTGGGCTGGGGTATTTATGATATCGGAAGTTCTGTGCCCTTTCAGCATTCCTTGAACAATACAAACTTCTATCCTTTATTGGAAGAACTTTGTAACGAGTGCTCTGAAACAGTTAACTTTGGTATTGTGAACAACAACAGCATTGTTATTTTGTATAAGGCTGAGCCTAATATTAAAATTCGTGCAAACGTAAATATAGGTGGTAATGAACCCTTATATTGTACAGCCATCGGGAAATTGTTTTTATCCACCTTCTCAGTACAAGAGGTGAAGGATTATTTTAACCACGTAGAAGTCGTAAACTATACAAACAATACCATTACTACAGCGGAGAAAATGTTTCCTGAGCTTAGTAAGATTACGAAAAACGGTTACTCCATTGATAATGAAGAGTTTTATGTTGGTTTAATCTGTGTAGCCATCCCTGTATATGATTACAGTGGAAACCTAGTTGCGGGAATTAGTGTCAGCGGCCCTTCGGAGCGAATGGTTCAAAATAAAATTGATGCTGTATTGCCGAAACTAAAAAGCACTTGCGAAAAATTATCTATGTATTTGGGTTACAGATAAGGGCTTCATTTTTCAAAGTAAAAACAAAAAGCCAAACCATCTCATAAATTGAGATGGTTTGGCTTTTTCATTTTACCTAGACTAGAATTATGTAATTTATTTTAGCCCAAGCTGTTTTCTAACAAAAATTCAAATGAGAAATAAGGTAACCTTCTTTCAAACGACCATTTCTTTTTTAGATCAAGTATTGGTATCCATAATCAAAGCACATATACGCGGGATTCTTCCGTCTACTGCCATTAACCGCCCATACATGTTAACCCACCGCCAACTACCATCTTTGCAGATCTGTCTGTATTTGCAATTTTCAACTAGTTTTTTCTCATTCAAAAGACAGCTGAAACTTTTTTCTACAACCTCTCTATCCTGAGGATGGATTGATGCAATAAAGCTGTTGGCAAACTTTTGCATAAATTCCTCATGGGTATATCCAAACATTACTGCCATAGTGTCATTGCAATAAACTAGCTGCATCTTATCTGCCACTTCAAAGATCCCAATTCCACCTGGGATATTATTGGTTAATGTAGTCAACTTTTCTACCATATCTTCGTATGCAATAGTTTTTTCTTTACTACACGTAATATTTTCAACAACTACATAAAGAATATGTCTGTTTGAACTAGCAACAAGAAGTCTGGTTCGTAACTTAAGCCACCTGTACTCATCTGATTTTTTCGTAACTCTTGTTAAAACTTCGCAGCAAGCCTCTTTATCTGTGGCGATTGCCTCGTTTAGCATATCAAGTACAATTTGTTTATTCTCGTTTTCATAGTAGTCAAAAACGCTCTGACCACGCTCCATATATTGGGTTCTATCGGTACCTATTTCCGTTAAAAACTGGTCATTAATCCGAAGGGTAACAAAAGTCTCATTTCTTTTATCATACTCCGCCACTGCTGCCCCACCAACAAAACTATTAAAAAGCAGAGCAGACTGAAAAGAGAAGCTTAAAAAATTCACAGATCCTTCTATGCTTTCAACAAAACTATCCCCCAAAAATGACGTTGTATTTACACTGGTTAACAATTCTTCAAATTCTTCAGTGGGCATTGGCCTTGCGAAAAAATACCCTTGCATACGTAAGCATCCAATGCTCCTTAAAAAATCTGCTTGTTCCTTTGTCTCTACGCCCTCAGCAAGGACAGGAAGTTGTAACGCAGTCGCCATTCGTACAACAGCATTGAGAATATTCCCGCTTCTTTCTTCCTTATAATCGTTCCCAAGAAAACGCATATCGAGTTTTAGAAGGTCTACGGGAACATCTTGCAACATACTAAGGGAAGAATACCCACTGCCAAAGTCGTCCATGTGAACCTTCAACCCATGACTTCTAAGAAGATTGACGGTTGTCACCAGCTGCTCTGCATTTTGGGTGTAGGCACTTTCCGTAATTTCTAGGTGCAACAAAGCAGGATCTAAGTTATACTTCCCCAGTAAGGCAAGGATGTTTCCAAAAAGATGGGGATTATAGATATCCCTGCGAGAAACATTCACAGAAATTGGAACCAAAGGAATACCCTCATCCTTCCATTTCCTCAGTAAAATACAAATTTGCTCCCAAATATATTCATCTAGTTTCGAGATGAAACCGTTGCGCTCAAACAAAGGAATAAACTTACTAGGCATAATATCACCCTTTACGGGGTGCTTCCAACGCACCAAAGCCTCCGCTCCAATGAGCCTGCCGTTATCGTAATTATACTGGGGCTGAAGATAGGCCGAAAACTGTCCGTCCTTTAAGGCAAATTCCATTTCGTTTACAATTTCCTGTTGTTCAATCATAGACTCCCGCATGGAGTCGTCAAACCACGCAAATCGTTTTCCGTAACTATCCTTAATCGAACGAAGTGCAAGCAAAGCCCGATCACACATTAAGGCTACATCCAGCGTAGGGTCGTTTATCATATAAATTCCCACGCGGGGGGTATACTCAAAATCTAAATTTTTTAGCTGCCCCATATATTCATCAATGATTTTTGTGATTGCTTCTGGGTTAAAGCCCTCAGCCTCTTGACAACAGACAAAATGATCCGCATCATATCTGGCATAAGTCATAAGCGCCGTGTTTTGCTTTCCATATTTTCGATAAAAATCCCCAATTTTTTTTAAATACTCATCTCCAACCTCGGTACCAAACCAATCGTTAAACACCTTAAAGTTGTCTATATCCCATCGGAATAAAAGAAATTTTTTGTGGTGATTTTTTTCCAACATCCTCGCTGTATAGCGATGAAATGCATTTTTGTTGTACAGCCCAGATTTTTCGTCTGTATACATCAAACGCAACTCTCTCTTATAAGCTCTATTCTGTTCCGCAAGCTTTTCCGCTTCCCTACGTGTCATAATATTTTTAATTCGGTGCATAATGATTTGAGAACTAAAAGGCTTTGTCAATACGTCAGTAGCACCACCAGACAATGCCCTAATCTGTGTATCTTCCTCATTATTTGCTGTAATCACTACCGTTGGTATGGTTCGAAGATGCTCATCTTTTTGCATCACTTCAAGCACGCCAAACCCATCCAGTTTTGGCATCATAATATCTAATATCAAAACGGCTATTTCGGGCATTTCCCGAAGCTTTTGCAGTGCCTCAAGTCCGTTCGCTGCTTCTTCAATGAAGTATTCCTCACCAAATATCTTTTTCAAAAGTAAACGATTTATTTCAGCATCGTCGGCAATTAGAATGGTTTTCTTGTTAACTTCTGTATTCGCCATTTTTATACCTCCCTTGCAGCAATAATACCTGCCAAAACAGAATGATAGGCTTCCTCCACTTCATTAAAAAGAGAATTAACTTCCTTTACTTCCACTGTTTGATTTTTTCTAAGATAATCACATAACACACCCGTGGTGCGGAATAGCTGTGTCATATCAGTATTGCCCGCTACCCCCTTCAGGGTATGTATACACTCGTATAAGTCCTTATAGTCTTCTTTTTTCAGCGCATTTTTCCCCTTGTTAAATGTTTCATCTTCTAGAAAAGTTAGTAAGATGTTTTCAAATAGCTGCCTATCGCCAAGAAAGCGAGTCACGCCCTTCTCTACATCAATTCCTGCATTTTTTAAAACTTCGCTATTCATTTTAGATGCCCTCCTCTCTTTTTTCCAATGCCCTTAATAAAGAAATATACAATTCCTCTGTGTCAATAGGCTTAGACACATGGTCATTCATCCCGTGGGAAAAGGATTTGGCTATATCTTCATCAAATGCATTGGCTGTAAGAGCAATAATATAGATTTTTTTGGCGTCGGGGTGCGAAGATTCTCTGATCGCTTTTGATGCTTGAAAACCATCCATATTGGGCATTTGAATATCCATCAAAATTGCATCATAATACCCTTTTTTCGAAAAAATAAATTTTTGTAGGGCAAGGGCACCGTCTTCAACCACATCGCTTTCAACCCCAAATTTCTTCAAAACTCCTTGGGCAACCATACAGTTCATTGCGTTGTCCTCAGCAAGCAAAACACGCATTCCCACTAAGCTTTTTAATAAAAATTCAGCTTGTGGGGCTGGTTCAGATTGTGCAGTAGGCTCCTCTCCTGTAATTTTAGTTATCAACTCATAAATGGTTGATTGGAATAACGGCTTAAAAATAAATAGATCAGCACCAATTCCTTTCATCTTCTTAGTTTCTTGTTCGTTTATATAAGAGGAAGCAACCACAATGCAAATATCCTTCCCAGAAACCTGACGGATTCCACAAATAACTTCTAGACGATGGGGTAATGAAATTTTCCAGTCTATTAAGCAAACGTTGTACTTTTCGCTAGGGCCAATTCCCCGTTCCAAAATTGTGATGACATCTTCACATTCTGCCACATAGGTGTTGAAAATTCCTAGTTGATTTAGCACCTCTGAAATATATTTACATTCTTCGGTGTCATTGTTTATCACAAGAACTCGTAGCTTTCTAAATTCAGGTGTGGGAAAGTAAGTTGGGTTCTCAACACTAATTGTAAAGGGTATGTCCACAGTAAAGGTGGAGCCTTTGTTTGCCTTACTCCTTACGCTGACGGCACCATCCATCAAAGTTATCAGATTTTTTACAATGGAAAGGCCTAACCCACTCCCTCCAAACTTTTGGGCAGTCACGGAACTTTCCTGCTCAAAGGGTTTAAATAAGCGTTTTTGCATCTCCTTCGTCATACCGCAGCCCGTATCCTTAATCTCAAAGCGAATAAAAACTTTATCTGCCTTGGGAGCAAGCCGCCTTATTTTAAAGTAAATACTATTTTCCTCTGTAAATTTTACGGCGTTCCCTAATAAATTTAATAATATTTGGTTTAAACGTAGCTGATCACCTACCAGCCATTCGTCTATTGGAGATAAAATCTGCGTCTCAAAAAACAACCCTTTATCTTGGCACTGGGCGTCATAGATTGCTGAAATAGACTGGATTACTTGTTTAAAATGAAATGGATCATTTGCAATTCTAATTTTTCCCGATTCGATAATGGACATATCCAACACATCGTTAATTACAGATAACAGTTGCTTTGCTGCTATCTCAGAATTATGTAAATATTGATACACTTGCTTCCCATCAGTTTCCTTGGCCAAGGCAATAAACCCAATGATCGCATTCAACGGCGTCCGCATTTCATGGGAAACTCGTGAAAGAAATTGGCTCTTGGCAGCATCGGCCTTCTCTGCTACTTCTAATGCGTCAATGAGTAACTGATTTCGTCTTTTTTCCTCCATCAGCATTGCATTTTCTTGACTCCGTTTTTTACTCAGGAAGATGACGACGATAGCCAAAATAATCAATATAAATAAAGTAGCAACAACGATTATTATAAAAATAGGATTTTCGTAGGCGTAACCCACGATGGAAAAGGACCTTTCTTTAAAGGACATAGGCCCATGAAACGCTTCACGTACTTGGCAATTGCTTATACCAGCCGAAAGTTGGAAAACAGACCAGAAATACTTTTCCCCACAAAACGGCTTATTTTCATTGTAAATAATTCTTTGAAATACGCTACTTCTAGAAGATTTCCCTAGTAAGTTGGTGGTTACAACAGCATTAAAACCTCTCTGATTCTCTAAGATATCTGTTATTTCTATTCTACGAAAAGAAATTGCTCTATTGGCATCCCCTTTTTCATCCGTTATACGGTGTCCACCATTGTGGATAAATAGAACCGCTACAGCTTCTGGATTTTGACCGAAGGCAATGCAAGGAAAAAAAGGAATCAGAAAAAACAGAATCAAACTCACACCAATGAACTGCTTTTTGATAATGCCAGCTTTCTCCTTCATAAACTTACTACTTCCTTTCAAAGCTTACCAACCGCCACTATCCTCTTTCATCCAAAACGGTTTAATGGAACCGAGTTTTAATTTATAAGAGAAATGCCTAGAGTCAAAGGTTTTACACTAAAACAACAAACTTTATGACTAATTATAGCAAATTTTTCCTCTTATTACTACCTTAGTTTACCTTAACCTTGATGCATGGATGTTGAAATTGGCTTTCAATCAATCGTTAATAATCTTTATTAACTGTAAGATTTACTGCCTACTTAATTTATCCCCCTCGATACATTATTCTAGATTTCACCAAATAAAAAGCACCGGAAGTTTCCAGTGCTCTTTAAAAAATATATAATCAAATTATTATCTCCAGAATGCTCCTCTCTATTTATTGAATATAAATGAATTTTGTAGTGTTAATGATTCTTTCTAAAAAGTATAATTTTTTTTGTCTAGAGGGATATCTACTTCTTAATAACCACATCTATCCTAGCAAAATTATAAAAAAAGTATAGTCTGAAAAAAAATCAAACTATACTTTTTCTATGAGTGGTCTGGTAGTTGTCGATGTGAGCCTATTTTTATAGGGGGATTTGAACTATCACGGTAGATTATGCTCATGATAGTTAGTGCCTAAATTTCGAATGTTCCTTTTTATACAAAATATAAAATAGAGAATAAATAGGTATTACTAAAAGCAAAATCAAATAAAAATCACGAGTTGCTGAATATGAAGTGGCATTCCATCCTTTAATCATAATATGACTTACAATATATGAAATGGGAATAAATAGTATTTCTACTATTATGGCTTTAACTTTTTCTTCTTTCTTTCTGAATATTACAACAAGCATTGCCAAAACAAGTGCAAATAAAATGGCAGTGACAAAATAACTATTTAAAAACAATCGAGGCAAGGTCACAACTCCTCCATTATCAATGGGATCTCTTCCATAGATTACTTTATCATCTTGCCCGCCATTAGACACATAATAAATAGTATTAACTGTTTCTCCGTTTGGATTTACCGTTATATCTTGCTTTTTCTCGATATTAAAGAGTTTGTTCCAGATTGTATTATAGATACTAATATCATATACGCCTTGCTCACTTTGATAAATCTCATATTCACCTGTAAAAGAAAGGGTTACACAACCATTATTATCCTTTACAGAAATAATATCAAATGATTCAGTATAAGGTATATATTCAGGTGCTGTTAAATATGCAAATGATAACATTATAACGATAGCTGAAATAACTGCTGAAAGAATACCTGTAAATACTCGCTTTTTCTTTATATCCAATCCTATTTTTTTTATCACTTCAACACCGCCATCCTTTTCCGAACAATTTTTTTTAACAGGTATATCTGTTTGCGATAGTTTCAATTCATTTTTGCACTCAGCACAATGACTTAAATGCTCATCTACAAATTGCTTTGTATCGTCACTGATAACATTTTCAACATACAAAGGTAATATATCACGAACAATACTACACTCACGATTTTTCATTGTTTTATTCCTCCATTCGTTTTAATATTTGATTTTTAGCCCTGTGGTAGGTAACGCAAGCCCAATTATCGGTCTTATTGAATATCTGACCAATTTGCTTGAAACTCAAGTCTGCAAAAACTCTCCACATAAATACTTCCTTATAAGGTTCTGGGATAGTATGCAATAGCTTTTGAATTTGTACTGTTTGTTCGTGGTTAATGATTTTTTCATCAATCAATGAATTGGGGTCTACTATATCTTCTAATTCCACACCTTTAATATTGTTAATATTTTTTTGCTTTTTTAGGTGGGAAAAATAACAGTTTTTTGCTATTTGGCACAACCATACACGAAAATCGCAATCTCCTCTAAAGCTATCAATAGATTGCATTGCTTTAAAGAATGCTTCGCTTGTTATTTCCTCGGCGATATGTTCACTACCTGATAACTTTCTAATATATAAGTATACATGGTTAAAGTAAGTATTGTATATCTGTTCAAACTCCATTACTCTACCACCTCCTTTCACTTATAAGACTTCGCATATATAGAAATCTTACAAAACTTTTCAAATATTTTTATTTGGTTTTTGAAAATAGCTGTCCACAAATGCAGACAGCTATAATAGAGGTTATATAAATTATCTTTAGTCATATTATAACATAAAAAGAGCATAGAAAAAGACATACTTTCCGCCAAGGGGAAAGTATGTCTTTAATGAGTGGTCTGGTAATTGTGGATGCGAGTGAATTTTTAGAACAGGACTTGAACTTACACCACGAAAAATGCTCATTATTCGTATACGAACTTTCCTGCCAATTTGAATACTTGCATTACTTGTTTAGATGAGGTATCCCATGTGTCAAGCTCTTTTTTAATAAGGTCAGGAAACTTTTTGCTTATATCTCTAAGTGCGTTGCCGACAGACTTTCTAAAATATTCACTCTTGTCGTTACGGTGGACAGCTAATAATTTTATGGCAACCTCGGGAAAATCCTTAAAATAAGGTCTACTCGTCCATATACGCAAACCTTCTAATGCGGCTCTTCGTACATTGGCACAATCGCTATTCAGCCATTCTTGAATCTCTGGCAAGGCTTTCTCGTATCCTTTTGATTTACAATATATATCAAAAGCCATGGCTAAAACTTCTTGAACCTTCCAACTGTCATGTTGGCTTACCACATTTTTCAAAAAGGCAGTGGCATCGTCCCGTTGGGTACCTATGTAACCGCATAAGAACACACCGATTTCTTGTATTTGAAAATACTTTGATTGATACAATTCTACTGCTGCATCAAAACATTCATCAATGGTATGGGTTTTATAAAAATCAAATGATTTCTCTTTGACGAATTTCAAATTATCTTTTTCAGTCACGGTATCAATTAAATATTGCATATATTTTTCATCCACAGCAGGCTCACCCCCTACAAAATATAAATAATCTCCTTTTAATCATATCACAATTTGACATAACAAAAAAGACCTACCTTCCCCTTGGTGGAAGATAAGTCTTTTTGATGCGGATGGTGGGACTCGAACCCACACGATATCACTACCGCCAGATTTTGAGTCTGGTGCGTCTGCCAGTTCCGCCACATCCGCAAGGAAAACTGCTTGACTATAATACCATAGTTTTTTTTATAATGCAAGCATTTTTATGATTTTTTCTAAATAAAATATAAAAACTCACGTGGTAACGGCTTACAGTTTGCATACAAGAATTTAATTTATTTAATTAACAATAGAAAAACTATTTTTCCCTGTATCTTTTGCCTTGTAAAGACCCTTATCAGCAAGTTCATAAAGCTCATCAAACCCACACCCGTCTTTTGGATAACAGGCAATCCCAATGCTGCATGTTACCACAGCTTCATTTGACTGCATTTCAGCACTTTCAAGGGCTGCACAAATTTCACCTGCTTTCCTTGCTGCCTGCTCCTGGCTAACGTTTTTGAGAAATATAATAAACTCATCTCCCCCAAGGCGACCTACATAATCGCTGTTACGAACAGAAGCCTTTAAAATTTCCGCTGTTGTCACAAGGGCATGATCCCCTAAGGCATGACCATAACCATCATTAATTTGCTTAAAGTTATCCAAGTCTAATAACAATAAGGCATGACTCTCATTTTTGCTATTAAAACATAGGTTGACATAGACTTCAAAGGCCGTTCGATTTAAAACACCCGTTAACGGATCCTTCTCAACCTGCATCTGAAGTTTAGAAATTTCCTTCATCTGCCGATCAATCGGTACAATCATACCATAACACTTAAGGGGCAAGCCATTTTTATCGTGCCAAACCCTATAAACAAGTTGGTGCCACTGTACACTGCCATCTCCACAAAGGACACGGTATTCAACTTCGCCGAAGTCTCTTCCTTTAATTAAGTCCAACCCCATTTTTAAGAAAATATCCTGGTCATCCTGAATGATATAGGGGTGTTTTTTTGCAAAATCACTAATTTTTTGTATCACTGGTTCTCTGCCAAACAGTATAGAATAATTATCGCTGATCGATAAGGTATCTTTTCCATAGTCGCCTTCAAAGGATACCATCCCTGCTATCTCTTCCGCTAATTTGAATCGCTTATGTTCCTTTTTAATTAGTGCCCCTGATCTTTTGATTAGAAAGGAAATTAAAAGACAAAAAATACAACAAGTTAGAAATATTGTAAAAATAACCGTTTCACCCAAATGCTTAAAGTCATCAACAAACTTTGAAATGGTATGCTCTGGTGCAGAACAAAAAATGTACCAGTCATTCATTTCTAAGGGAATAGATGTAGTAAAGTATTTTTCATTTCCATTACTGTAAGTAAAAGAACTTACCAATCTACCGTTCATATTTTCGATGATTTCGCTGGTGTTATAATTTATAGACTCTAAATATGATAAAAAATTATTTTGCCCTTGAAGATGATTATACGGATGCCCGAAATCTAAAATTTCCCCCTGCCCAGTTGTGAAAAAAAGATGACTTTTTCCTTCAAAAAAATCGGGGCAAATACTGTTTTCAAATAGCTTCACATCCACTGTAACAATTAATACAGAAGTAATGTTGTCACCTTGATAGATTGGGGTGGATAGTAACAATTTATTGCTGCCCCCCTGCTCTCCCTGCAAATACTGTATACTTCGATTCCCTTGCATAGAGTTTTGAAAATATCCTTCATCGGAAACCTCAACAAAGCCTCCATCCTTCCGCAGAACTACACCGGTGCTCCCATTTGCAATTTCCACTTCATCAAAATTTCTAAATAAAAGGTTGTTCTCCTCTATGTCAAGTAGATCTCCTAGATACAAACTCTCTTTTTCCGAAATATAGCTCGCCAGTGCGTCTAAGAGATTAAATTGCTCCTCAATGCTCATCCTGAAATGATTACCCACACTTTCAGCGTGCTCTTGAAGTGTAAAATAAGTTTGCTTTTCAATTAGACTTTTACAATGCCTAGAATACTCAAACACCTGAAAGAGAGTCACACCGAAAAACATAATGATTATCAGGAATATCCAAAAGAAGCTCTTAATTTCCCGCATATTCTGACCTCGCTAACTTGTTTTATAAAAAGAATAGTCTTTTTATAGTTTTACCATAAAAACGCACTTAGTTACATTTTTCCTTCGCATATTATAATATACATCCTTTTTCTTAGGATTACAAGCTGAATAAAATAGAAAAGATTTCTTACAAGCAAAACAAGTCTATTCGACGAAATCTCAACTAAACTAATTCCAGTTTATCTCCGTATTATTATTTTTTTCTATAGTATGTTCGCAGGTAGTTTTTTTTTCGTGTAAAAATAGGTGGTAAGAATAAAAACGCATAAATATAACACCTACAAAAGTGTAGGTGTTAACGCTGAATTTTTAATTTAGAAACCCCATAGGCAATTGGTATTTAAATATGATAACAGCATAGGAAATTATACAACATTCCTCTATATTTTATTGTAAAAAGGAAAAAGTCCTCCCTCTTTAATAATAGCTTTCAACATTTTCTTTTAAAGTCTCTATTACAGTTCTCTCATTACTATGTAAATCACCAGTGTCTAGGAGTTTTTCAAGTATTTTTGAAGATTTTTCATATTTTTCTAAATTATAATAAAATAAAGCTTTTCGAATCATCTTCTGCTCTCCGTGCCCCTGAAAATTATTTTCCTGTAGGAAATCATAGTGTTGTTGATAAAATTTATATGATGGCATCCTTTTCCCATTTTTTTTGATAGCAATAACACATCCAATTGCTGCTGTAACTCCTTTGATTTCAAATTCTCCAGTAGAAATGTATATTCCCAAACATAACACCAACGCCGAGACTGCTCCTACTACTAAAATAATGTCTATGATTTTATTTTTCTCCATATTTTTTTGCCCCCTCTCCGTTCATAACAAAATTTATTTAAACATACGCTACAGCATATCATATTTTAATTTATTTTTACAATAGATTCCTAAAATTATTTGCACATGGGTTTACTTTTAAGGACAGTTGTTCTAGTTGTGTATAATCAATTGATCAAAACTTTAGTACTAGACGTAACGACTAGGATAATTATTTTTAATCCCTAAATTTAGCTTTCTATTTCTACTTCCTAGTTTTATTAAAAGATTATACAAGTTCCACCTGCTTTGTTCTAAGAAAAAAAGTAAGTAATTTATTCAAGTCAGATACTCATAGTGTGATAAGTAGAATTTTTGAGGTACTTAGTTTAAATAAAATTTATTTGCTTTTTTTTTAATCCATAAAAAATAGTCTTTTCCTTCGTTAGTTTCTACAAAAGAAAAAGACTATCTCATTATCTTACTAAATCAATGACTATCTTAAAAACAAGGATTTAATATGAATAAATAATAATATTTAGTTGCCAATTCAATATCATTAAATTATGCGTTATCCACAGCATACATATGGGCAATCAAGTCAACAACTTTATTGCTATAGCCCCATTCATTATCGTACCACGCAATTAATTTTACAAAGTTATCATCAAGCATAATACCTGCCTTTTCATCGAAAATACAAGTATTAGGGTCTCCCAAAAGGTCAGAGGAAACAATTTCTTCATTCATGTAGCTAATAATGCCTTTCATTGTTGTTTCGGAAGCTTCCTTCAACTTAGTACAAATTTCTTCATAAGTAGTAGGTGTTTTCAAACGAGCTGTCAAGTCAACAACAGAAACATCATTGGTGGGAACACGGAAGGACATGCCCGTTAGTTTCCCCTGCAATTCAGGAATAACAAGGCCAACAGCCTTTGCAGCACCTGTTGTGGATGGGATAATGTTACCAAAAACAGATCTTCCTGTTCTCCAATCACGACCCGCTCTGGCATCCACTGCTTTTTGCTTTGCAGTTGCAGAGTGAATGGTAGACATCAAACCCTGTTCAATACCGAAGTTGTCATGAATAATTCTAACCAGTGGTGCCAAACAATTTGTTGTACAAGAAGCATTAGAGACAATATCATATTCAGTCTTGTAATCCATATGGTTAACACCCATAACAAATGTTGGCATAACGCTATCCTTAGAAGGAGCTGTTAAAATAACCTTCTTTGCTCCGCCAATTTTATGTAAGCCTGCTTTAATCACTGTATTAAAAGCACCTGTGGATTCAACAATATATTCTGCACCACATTCCGCCCAGTTAATTAAGCCAGCATCGCTTTCACTAAAAACACGGATTTTCTTACCGTTCACGATTAGGCAATTTTCGCCTGTTTCGATTTCTCCATTAAAACGACCAAAAACACTATCATATTTTAACTGATAAACCATATAGTCCAGCTCAGCATTTCTTAAATTAATTCCACAAAGTTCAAACTCATCTGGGCGGTTCATTAAAACTCTAAAAACCACTCTACCGATACGTCCAAAACCATTAATACCAACCTTAATTGACATAGTGTATCCCCTCTCATGTTTGAAAAAAACTTTTTGCAATGACTATTGTAGCACAATTGGCATAAAAAAAAGTCTAAAAAACTCAAAAAAATAATTTTCAGAACTCTAACCAGAATCGATCCTATTTGTGATTTTAACTTTATGAAAACTTGATACCGACGTGGGACGTTTTTCGTCCTATTTCATATTTTTGCATAAATTTGTGGGACGTTTTTTGTCCTATATTATAGAGGGGGTTTTTTTTGAGATTTGAAAATTGAATGGAAGATATTTTTTTGGATTATTTCTTTGAAGAATTTTTGCAAAGAAAGTTTGTTTTTCTTGGTTATAAAGTGATAATTTTTTGTTTGATTTATATATTTCACTAAAAACCCCTCGCAGACTTTTTGGTCCTGCAAGGGGTTAAATTCCTTTTAAGTTTTACGAGAAATGGCTTACGCTTTATCAACTTTGTCCATGTGAATCATCAAGTCCAACGCTTTATTGCTATAACCCCACTCATTGTCATACCAGCTTACTAATTTTACAAAGTTATCATTTAGGGCAATACCTGCTTTTGCATCGAAAATAGATGTATGAGCATCGGTTAAGAAGTCGGAAGATACAACTGCATCTTCGGTGTAATCCATAATGCCCTTCATTTCGTTTGCACAAGCTTTCTTAATGGCTTCCTTAATTTCTTCATAAGTTGCAGGCTTTGCCAAACGGCAAGTCAAGTCAACAACAGAAACATCGATGGTAGGAACACGGAAAGCCATGCCCGTTAATTTGCCCGCCATTTCAGGAATAACCTTACCTACTGCTTTTGCTGCACCAGTAGAAGAAGGAATGATGTTTGCAGAAGCTGCACGTCCGCCTCTCCAATCCTTTTTAGAAGGACCATCAACTGTTTTCTGGGTTGCAGTCTGAGAGTGAACTGTTGTCATTAAGCCTTCCACAATGCCAAAATTATCATTGATAACCTTTGTCAATGGTGCCAAACAGTTTGTTGTACAAGAAGCATTGGATACGATTTTCATATCTTTTGTGTACTTGTCATTGTTTACACCCATTACAAACATAGGTGCATCTGCAGAAGGAGCAGAAATGACAACTTTCTTAGCGCCACCATTAAAGTGAGCCTCTGCCTTTTCCATAGTCGTAAACAAACCTGTTGATTCTAATACGTATTCCGCACCAGCTTCTTTCCAAGGAATATCCTTGGGGTCCATACAGTTATAAACTGTAATTTCTTTGCCGTTTACCACAAGCTTTCCGTCTTTTTCTTCCATTTTAGCATGATAGCGACCATGAGCTGAATCGTACTTCAACATATAAATCATGTACTCTACATCAATGAAAGGATCGTTTACAGCAACAACATCAGCGTCCCCACGCTCCATTGCAGCTCTAAAAACCAATCGACCGATACGGCCAAATCCGTTGATACCTACTTTTACCATATAAATTCCTCCTCATGTTTAATAGATAACCGTTAATTTTCGGCAAAACAATTATCTATAATTAGTATACCACAATTTTTCCTTTAAAAAAAGAATAATTGGTAAATCGTGGCGAAAATTCATTTTAATTGTAAAAATATTAACCCTAATTCCATTCTTCCCAATTGACTATGAAACCATTCTTAGTATTCGTCAATACGGAACATATCAATAATTGATAAAGTCAACATAGCGGCAGAAACAGCTAAAGAAACTGCGCTAACTACCAAGCGAGAAATTTTCACGTTACTCCCTCCTTTCGGAAAAACTTGCAAAATTCATGAAAATATTTTATCATGTTAGCCATGATAAGTAAAACAAATTCATTAAATTTTTAAAAGGATGTGCTCTTTTTATGATTTTTATCGGGGGTATTGCCCAAGGACACAAGGATTTAGGTTTTTTGCAAACATTAGTTTGTAAAAAATGCGGACGTTACAGTAGTGTGTCGGTATACATGGTTTATACTTATTTTAGCTTTTTCTTTATACCATTATTCAAATGGGGAAAGAAATACTACGCAGTTTCCAATTGCTGTCAAACCACCTTCTCTATCCCTGATGAAATAGGCAAAGCCATTGAGCATGGAGAGTCCCTTTCCTTACAGGAAGAAGATTTGGAAATTGTGGGCATGGCCAATCATACCTATTCAAATTGTCCAGACTGCGGATATTTACTAACACCAGAATACACTTATTGTCCCAAATGTGGTAGAAAAATATAACTAAAAAATTGGCCCGTGATAACATACTATAATATGCTTATCGTGAGCCAATTTTAATATAAATGGACTAATTGAGTATTACTCGACTTTCGTGCATGATGCATAAATACTTATAAGCATTTTTTTGATACAGCGAAAGTTTCATAAGCACTTCATTCTGATAATTCCTTAATTTCTCTGGCTTATTGTTTTGTTCGTCTTTTTTACAATCCAACTTGCTAACACTTTTTGTATCACTCACTGGAAAGACGTTTTCGCATTCGCTCCAAAACTTTTTTCTCAATGCGTGAAACTTGTACTTGAGAGATACCCATTCTTTTTGCAACTTCCGTCTGCGTTCGATCCTCAAAGTAGCGAAGAACGATGATTTGACGCTCTTTCACCTCAAGGCTGTCTAACGCCTCCATCAAACAAAGTCGATTGATTACCTGCTCTCCGTCTTCTTTTGCCGCCAGCTTGTCCTGTACTTGTAAATCTTCTTGTTGTGAAATTGGGGCATTTAGGCTTTCCACCTCTCGCTTCGATTCCAAAGCCGGAATGAGCTGTTCCACCTCTACTTCCAATGCTGCCGCCAACTCAAGTAAGGTCACCTCTCGATTGGCTTCTTGCTGAAGCTTTTCCTGCATTTTTTTTGCCTTTGCAGCAAGCTCCTTTAGGCTTCGGCTAACCTTTATGGTTCCGTCGTCCCGAAGAAATCTTCGAATTTCGCCAATGATCATGGGAACAGCATAGGTTGAGAATTTAACTTCAAAGGAAAAATCAAATTTTTCGATACATTTTAATAATCCAATGGCACCAATTTGATAAAGATCCTCCATTTCTACGCCCCTGCCTTGAAACCGCCTCACAACGCTCCAGACCAAGCCCGAGTTTTCTTGTAACAATATCTCCTTTGCCTGCTGATCTCCTTGTTTTGCCTGCCGAATGAGTTCCTGTGTCCTATCCATGGTATCCCCTCATTCCGTAGTCAATGTTTTCTCCATATAAATTCTGGTTCCCTCACCTTGTTTGCTTTCTACTCGAACCTCTTCCATAAAAGTTTCCATTATGGTAAAGCCCATGCCCGAACGCTCCAACTCTGGTTTTGAGGTGTATAAAGGCTCCCTGGCTTGGCCCACATCTGTAATACCCATTCCTCGATCGGCAACTTCTATGTAAATCTTCCCATCATTATATCCACAAAATAATTCAACATCTCCAGATTTTTCCTCATACCCATGAATGATGGCGTTGGTTACAGCCTCAGAAACCGCTGTTTTGATATCTGTTATTTCCGATAGCGTAGGGTCATATTGTGACAAAAACGCCGCAGTCATTATCCTTGCCAAGGCTTCATTTTGAGATTTTGCGGCAAAAAACACACGAAACTCATTTTGATATTCCATTATTCCTTTCCTCCTTCCACATATTCCAAAGCCGAATCTACATTAGGGAATGATGGAATTAGGGATTGCATTGCCGATAGTCGAAAAATTTGCTGCACTCTATCATTTGCTTCTGCTACGGCAATTCTTCCTCCCAGCCTTTGGGTAATTTTATATCTTCCAATCACTGCGCCAATACCAGAGCTGTCCATAAAAGAAACGCCTCCCATACGGAAAATAATATTTTTCCCGCCCATTTTTTCCAAGGCACAATCCGCTTCCCCACGCAGTATCTCACAAGTATGATGGTCGATTTCTCCGTCAATTTTGATTATCAGTGTTCTATTTCGTTTCGAAAAATTTAGTTCCATGAAATTCCTCCTTCCTAGATAACTATACATGATTTTTTGACTCATGTTTGCAAAATCCATCATCAAAATCTCCCTTGTCACGACATGTCCCCGAAAAAAAGGACAGAAAAACTTTTTTTCAGACACGCACGGAAGGCGAATTCGTCACATACAATAAGTTTATAACATGGTTTCACTAGGTTGTTGAAAATTTGGGGGTGAGTATATGCTAGCTTTTTTTGTCGCTTTGCCGTTTTTATTTGCCTTTTCGTCTGCTGGAGCTTTCCCAAAACCACTTTCAAAAGAAGAGGAGGCCTATTACTTAAACTTGTATCATACAGGGAACGAGGTGGAAAAAAAGGAAGCAAAAGATAAATTGATTCTTCATAACCTTCGGCTAGTGGCCCACATTGCTAAAAAGTACTCAAGTACAGCAAGAGAGCCGGAAGAACTAATCTCCATCGGGATTATCGGGCTAATCAAAGCAGTTGATTCTTATAACATAGAGAAAAATGTGAGATTAGTTTCATACGCAGCGAAATGTGTGCAAAATGAACTGCTTATGTGGCTTAGAAGTGGTAAGAAGTATCAGAACGATATTTCATTGCATGAACCTATTGGTACTGATCGAGATGGAAATGAAATCGTTATGTTGGATATCATCAATAGCGACAATCCTGACTTTGTGGAAGCCATTGATTTTTCTATCAAATCAGAAAAAATGTTTGCCGCCATACAATCCATACTTTCTCCTAGGGAAAGAACAGTCATTATCCTGCGATATGGATTAGGAAATCATGATATTCTAACGCAACAGGAAATTGCAGAACGATTAGGTATATCCCGTTCTTACTCACCTGTTATTATAGGGCTAAACAATTACAAAAAGCAGGGATGCATAGAAAGCACCCTGCTTTTATTGATAAAATAAGTCTTGAAAGTTCCAACAAATTTTCAATTCCCCACTGGGTTTAATGATAATGATATCCACAAAGGTTTCCACCATTTCTATTGTTAAACTTTGAAACAGGCTGGACTGAACATCAGATTCTGATTCTAGTTCAGAATAGAGAATATCAAACATCTCTTGCTCCAGCAAAAGTTCGTTTTGTATTAGGTTATATTGATTTTTATATTCTGCTTTCTTCTTTAGATAATCACTTTTATCCACCTTATTATCTTTAAACGCTTCATATAACTTCACTGTTGTTAAATTTCTTCTCCTTAGTTCCTTCTCTTTTTCTTTGATTAAGATTTTAGTTTTTTCTATATTTCTATTTAACTCTTCAACATAAAAATCCTTCAAATAATCAAGATAGATGGATTGTAATATCCCCTTCAAGTAAAACAAAACTGCCTCCTCAATCTGTAGTTCCTTAATTCTCTTCCCATAACAACCAAATTCCTTGGAAACTTCTAAGGAGGCACACCGATATGTGGCAATTTCTTTGGATTTCTTACGGGAAATGATATGATTGCAAGCCCCACATCTTACTTTTTTGGACAGAGGATTTTCTTCTTTATTCCTTTGTTTGTACCTTTTCAAATCTGCGTTTACCTTTTCAAATACTTCTCTCTTTATAATTCCTTCATGGGTATTGGGAATAATAACCCAGTCCGTTTTCGTCACTATTTTGCTTTGTTTACTGCCAACTTTTAAAGGTTCTACTTTTCCGAATATCCCATCCCCAACATATCTTTGATCTTTTAAAATCTTTGAAATGACCGAGGGTCGCCAAAGGTGCTTTTCACCCGCCGAATTACATGAAAAGCTGTCCTTTCGCATTTTTCGTAGCATATATGGACTAGGTTCTTTTTCTCTGTTAAGGGTACGGGCTATTTCTACTTTCGGGACACCCTCTAACGCCATGGTAAAAATTCTTTCCACAACAGGCGCCACCTCTTTATCTACTACAAGCTTTCTTTCTTTTGTCTTCTGATAACCATAAGGGGCAAAGGCTGTTATAAACTGCCCCTGTTCCGCTTTTGACCTCTTCACACTGGTGATTTTTTGAGACAAGTCTTTGCTATAAAGGTCGCATACTAAATTTTTAAAAGCAGTAGTCATAAAATCTTCGTAAAAAGCGGCCTTTTTACTATCAAAACCATCGTTGATTGCAATAAAGCGTAGCCCCCAGGCAGGAAAAATTTGTTCTAAGTACCTTCCAACTTCAATATAATTACGCCCAAAGCGGGAAAAATCTTTTACGATGATGCATACAACTTCTCCGTTTTTCCCTTTTAATAACAGCTCCTTTATCCCTGGGCGGTTAAAGTTGGTTCCACTATAGCCATCATCGCAAAATTCCAAAATTTCGTATGATGAAAGCTCATTATCTTTTATAATATAATCATAAATCAGTTCTCTTTGAACCTTAATACTGTTGCTTTCCAAGGAGTTCCCATCCTCATCGGACAGACGCAGATAAACACCGATTTTTTCGGCCATACTTATCCACCCCTCAACGCTTTTTTCTCAAGTGCTTTTATTGCTTCATACTCTGATTGATAGGCGAAGTGAACGGAAAAGCAATTATTTTTAATAATTATCTTTTCTATAAATAAACGACACATTTCATTCGTTAGTTTTTCACTGTTTTTAAATTGAAGTAATTTGTGAATCCATTCTGCTCTAAACACCTGAGCATTTTTTGCCTTAATATCTTCCACTGCCAAGCTTGCATAGGGTTCGTTAAGCAGTCTTTTGTTAGACTCAGAAAAGAAATTATTTTGAAAGCTCTTATAATCCCTCTGCTTTTTCTCGTTACCCCCTTCCATTTCTAACACCTCAATTTCTTTTACATTTCCGTTTTTATCTTGTTTTACAAGAAAAGAACCATCCTCCATAGCCTCATTCATATCCAAGAACAATGAAAGCTGACTTTTGCAAAGGGCAAAAACAACCTGTTGAAGAACGTCCTCACGAATAGATTTCAGTCCACAAACTCCCTTTTTCTTATATTTTTTGGGGCAATTATAGTGTTGTATCCATGTGCCATCCTTTCGATAATATCCCCTATCTCTCTGTAAAACACTGCCACATTCACCGCAAATCAGCAAGCCACGAAAAACATTTTCCTTTCTTTCTCTATTAAGAGGTTTTGCTCCGCTCTCATTATTTAAACCTGCTTGTGCGAACAGTTTTTGTACCTCCTCAAAACTTTCTTCCGAAATAATGGCCTCGTGAGTATTTCTAATTATTGTCCATTGGGGAAGAGTCTCTGTAAGCCCACCTTTATACAAGGCTTTTTGGGTTTTACGTTCCACTAGGCACCCCAAGTAACATGGATTTTTTAATATATTTAATACCGTGGAACCGTGCCAAAGGGCATCCTCCTTTCCATCAGAATACCCTTCTAAAAAACGGTATTTAAGCAGTGTCGGCACCTCCATGTCGTTTAGTTTTCTGGCAATGGCACTAGGCCCCACTCCCTCCAATCGCCAACGATAAATACATCTTATAACTTCCTTTTGTTCTTGATGTACCTCTAGTTTATATTTATCACCTTGGCTAAGAACATAGCCATAGGGGGGCATTCTATTCATATACTTGCCTGCTTTTTTCTTAATATCAATGGCAGTGCTGACTTTTTTTGAAATATCCTTGGCATAATGATCATGTAAAATAGACTTAAGAGAAACCATTAAGGCATCAGTATTGTTGATGGATTTGCTATCAAAATTGTCATTTACAGAGATAAACCTTACACCCATATAAGGAAATATATAATCCAGATAATTCCCTGTTTCAAGATAATTTCTTCCAAAACGAGATAAATCTTTGACGATGATACATGTTATTTTTCCCTTTTCTATGTCCTCCATTAACCGAGAAAAGGCTGGACGATTAAAGTTTGTACCCGTTTGCCCAGTATCAATATAAGTATCTACAAAATTCAAATCCTTGTGATTCTCTAAAAAATTATAGGCAATCAGAATTTGATTCTCCACAGAAGCTGCCTCTTGCCCTCTATCTTCAACGGAGAGTCTTGCATATATAGCTGCATTATACTTCACCATTTCCTTTTCTTCTTTCATTCCTAACTGCGTATTTTTCCTGCTTTTTCTTGCCATTTGCCATGCCTCCTTAAAGAAGGAAAATGGATTCTAAAAATTTATGAGTGCTTAGTGCTTCTGGACATTCTTAAAATCATTTCTATATTTCAATACAACTCTAATTTTGCTATTATCGTAAACTATTATCTTTTCAACCAACAAAACTAAGGCCGTCCTATCTAACTTTGACTCCATTGGATATTCTGGTAGAAACCTATCTTCATGGCGTTTTGTCATTTTAATCTCTGAGGTATTGATATTTTCTTCTATATCTCCACATATCTTTTCGTAATATGCTTTCATATTACGATACTCCTCCCTTGTCAACACGCCTTCCCTATAGTCCTCGTATAAGGAATTTTTTAGTCTTTGATATTTTTCCAGCTCTTCTCCTTTATGAACTATACACTGTCTTTCTAGCCTTTCCTTTTTCCCTTGCCACTTTTGTTCTTGTTTTACCTCAGTGAAATGCTTATTCTGTGTAAAAAAAATACTTATTTGCTTTTCCAGTAAACTTAGAATAGCCTCTTCCACAAAACAATCTCGTATCCGATGAGAACTACATTCCTTTTTATTCTCCTTATTCTTGGAACAAATATAGTAAACATAGGCCTTCTCACGGGCTTTTACAGTCTTACGCACCATATTGCTTCCACATTCACCACACTTTAACAGCCCTGAAAGCAAATACACCTTTTCATTTAGGGGCGACGTTCTTGTATCATTTATCATTAACTGCTGTACCACCTCAAAATCCTCTTTGGAAATAATGGCTTTATGGGTATTTTCAACACGAACCCATTCTTTCCTCGGCCTTTTTATCCGCTTTTTCATTTTATAGTTCAATGTGGTCTCTTTTCCCTGTATCATTACACCTGCATATAGTTCGTTTTTCAGTATGCGATCTATTGCCATAGGCGACCATTTTGCCCTAGGATTTAATTTGAAGGGTGTTGTGTAGTTTGACTTGAGAAGCTCTTTATACGCCAGGGGGCATGGAACACCTAGCTGATTTAAGTACTCTGAAATAAAATGATTATGATACCCTGCCATACGCATAGAGAATATCTCTTTTACTGTCTCCCCAGCCACCTCATCCACTACAAGCTTATGTTTATCTTCTTTGGAACGAAGGTAGCCATAAACAGGAAATGCCCCCACAAAATCTCCTTGCTTTTGCCTTATGGCAAGCTGAGTCCTTGATTTTATTGAAATATCTCTGCTGTAGGAATCATTCATCAAGTTTTTAAAGGGAACAAGAAAACCATTCTCATAAACGTTCCCTTTGGCAGTATCAATGTTATCGTTAATGGCAATAAAGCGAACCCCTAAAAAAGGGAAAATCTGCTCAATATATCTGCCTGCTTCAATAAAATTTCTGCCAAAACGAGAAAGATCCTTTACGATAATGCAGTTTACGATCCCTCTCTTTACTTCTTCCAATAGCTCTTTTAGAGCAGGTCTATCAAAGGTAACACCGCTATATCCGTCATCCACCTTTTCACAAATAACAATAATATCTTTTTTATCTTTTAAATAGAAATGGATTAAATCCCTTTGGTTTTTAACGCTATTGCTTTCTAATTTATCACCATCTTCTCGGGACAAACGGATATACAATGCCGCTTTATAGACTTTGGGCTTATCTTCTATCAACATAAAAAATCCTCCCAAACATATTTTACTTGAAAACAGTTAGCAATGAGTGTTGTCTCTGCTATTCATTGCTAACTCCGTTGAAACACTCGCCCCTATCGCCAGTGATCAACCATTCTCATATATTGCTCTAATCGGTCTGATAACGTGGCCTCAGTTTGAGAAAACTCACATTCTACAACCATATTTCCACACTTAAACAAATACGGATTTTTAATCTGTTTAATAAAATCTGCTATTCGTTCCTCCTTTGGCAAATCTGTATGAATGACAACATCCCTTATGTCAACCAAATCATCAGGATTTATTGTTGGCTGGTCTATCCCTTCCTTCTTATTCCCTTCTCCTGGTGTAAGCATATCAAAATACCTCCATTATCGCTTACTCCATTTATATAAAAAAACTTTTTGTCCTATTCAATACAAGGTTCTTTGGTCGTTTTTAATGGGATGTCCTTGCTCTCATTTTTCATTTCCTTACCTCTTAGAAGCATTCGTTAGATTTAATAAACACTTCAGACCTGCTCTCCAAAATCTAGCCCAAAAAAGTGCTCTAACTCGTAGTATTCGCAGTTAGAGCACTTTGTAAGGGATTAGTATGTTTTTATTTCAATTTCATAGAACTTGAAAGGAAAACCGTTTAAAGGAACTAAAACAAATTATTCATAGTTTTTTTTCAAAATAATATCTGTTTGCTGTCTGCCGTCTTTCCATTTTACCTCACCGGGCATGATACAGTCTGCCACAGGACAAACATTCAAGCAAAGATGACAACCTACGCACTTTTCGTTTAATTCAGGTCTGCGTTTGTCAGCGTTCCAATCAATTGCCTGATGTCCTGCGTCAAAACAAGATACATAACATCTTCCACAACCTACGCACTTTTCATTGTCGAAATCAGGCAGGATTTTGAAATCACGGTTCAAATCTTCCGCAGGAATAATGTTATCCAATGCTTTTCCAACGAAATCATCCAGCTTATCATAGCCTCTTTCGTCCATCCAGTGCATCAAGCCATTGGACATATCTTCAACGATTCTGTAACCATACTGCATAACAGAAGTGGTTACCTGTAAGTTTCTACATCCCAGTAAAAGAAATTCCAAAGAGTCTCTCCATGTTTCAATACCACCAATACCGGACATTGGAACATTTCTGAGCTTTTCATGTTGCAACATTTGTGCAATAAAGCGTAGAGCAATGGGTTTAACCGCTGCACCAGAGTAACCGGAAATGGAGGATTTTCCGTTTACAACAGGCATAGCTGTCATGTTTTCCAAATCAATATTTGTAATGGATTTCACGGTATTGATTGCGGAAATACCTTTTGCGCCACCTTCCATTGCTGCAATGGCAGGAATACACATATCTGTAATGTTAGGTGTCATTTTTGCAATAAAGGGAATCTTTGTAGTTTCTGCAACCGCCTTGGAATATGCCCGCACCAAGTCAGGGTTTGTACCTACATCAGAACCCATAGCGTGGGAGGTCATCTGTGGACAGGAGAAGTTGCCTTCGATTAAATCCACACCAACTTCATCACACATTTTTGCTAGTTGACGCCATTCCTGCTCATTGGAGCCCATAATGGATGCAACCATTATTTTTTCAGGATAAGCTTTTTTCAGCTTATACATATTATCAAAGTTTACCTCTGTTGGTTTGTCGGAAATCTGCTCCATATTTTTAAAACCTAACCAAGGCATACCTTCTTTTTTCACATGGTCAAATCGGGGTGAACATTCGTCGGCAACAAAAATACCAATGGTTTTGTAGTAAACGCCGCCCCAGCCAGACTCAAAGGCCTTAGCCACCATTTCATAGTTACTGCCAACGGGGGATGATGACAGGAAAAATGGATTTTCACATCTTACGCCTAAAAAGTCAATCGATAAATCTTTCTTGATGCCCATTTTAGTTCACCTCTTTCTGTGCAAGATAATTCATCATTCCTACTGCTGCAATTTTACCCGATGCAACAGCTTCCACAACGGTCTTTCCGCCTAAAGTAACATCGCCACCGGCAAAAATTCCGTCAACACTTGTTTTGCAGCTATAATCTACTACAATTAAGCCTTTTTCATTCAAAGCAAATGGAGCAATACTTCCCATGTCTTCAGCGCCTTGTCCTATGGCAAAAATAACCGTATCCACTGCAACTTTCGCTTCAGACTCACCATCTCTGCCCTTAAACTTCATGGCTTCGACTTTATCTGTGCCAAGCACCTCAGCAGGAGCAAAGTTTGTTGTAATAGAGATACCTAAAGAAAGAACATACTGGAACTCAGCCATATCTGCAGGTGCCTCTTCAATGGTTCTTCTATAATAAATATCTACTTTTTCAGCACCCAACAATTTTGCAGATACTGCACTATCCATAGCAACGTTACCGCCACCAATTACAATAACTCTTCTTCCCGGATTATAAGTACCTTCAGATTTTCTTGCTTTTTTCAAGAAGTCAGCCGCTGCCATAACCCCAGGTAATTCAACACCAGGAATTTCAGGCAATTTTTCCAACCATAAGCCTGCACCAACGAAAATAGCAGCATAGTCTTCCTGCAATTTTTCCAAAGTAATATCCTTGCCAACTCTGGTGTTAAACACAAACTTCACACCCAAGTTTTTCACTGTTTCAATGTCATGATCAACTACGTGCTGAGGCAATCTTGCGGGCGCGATACCATAGGTTAAAACGCCACCTGCTTTTTCTTCAGCTTCATAAATCGTAACTTCGTAGCCTTCCATGGCAAGTTTTGCCGCACAAGCAAGGGACGCTGGGCCGGAACCAACACAAGCAACCTTTGCTTCTTTTTTCACTTCTGGTGCTTTCAATACGGTCATATTCAAAGCTTCTTCTTGTTCTATAGCAAATCTTTGCAATTTTCCAATTTCGATAGGTCTATCTATTCCACATCTGCTGCAAGCTTCCTCGCATAATCTATCATAAGGACAAACTCTTGCACAGCTACCACCTAAAATATTGTTTTCCCTGATTGTTTCTGCAGCACCCTTCACGTTTCTAAAGCGAATTGAGCGAATGAACTTTCCTGGATCAGTACCTGCGGGACAGCCTTTGCTACAAGGGGCATCATGGCATAACAAACATCTTGAAGCCTCTTCCATAGCTGTTCTTGGCGTAAAGCCTTCAACAGCCTCAGAAATAAACGTTGATTTAATTACCTTACTCAAATTCTTCAACTCCTCTCATATTTCTAAGCCTTTTATCAATAATAAAAAACTCAGTTTATTCCTTTAATGATTCATTCTAAGAATTATCGTATAAACTTAGTTGAGTTTTTTATCCAGCTCAGTCTTTCTTTCTGCATCAATTATTTTCATGTTAAAAAGTTCTATACTCATTTGAATCGAAAGAAATATCATCAAACGATCAATCATTCCACACCCCAGCTCTTAACCTTCTTTTTTACTAAACATTTCATAAACAAGGAGGCGTCAACAAATTTTCAGACGCCTCCAAGCTTTCTAAGGCAGAAAATTTCGTTTACAAAACAACTTATTCGTTATCGCACTTTAAAACTGCATTCAACAATACACTGGCACCTTCCGTACAAACCTCATCACTGGTATGTTCAGGTTCACAGTGGGATAAGCCTTTTTCAGAGGAAACAAAGATCATAGCCGTAGGCATTACATAAGCAGCAAACTGTGCATCATGCCCTGCACCACTGTTAATAAATTGATGCTTTGTACCCAGTTCTTCAGCTGACTTTTTCACATAATCAACCAGTGTCTTATCAAAATAAACGGTATCACGATTCCACTGATCCACTACTTCACAACGACACTTTGCCCATTCCTGTCCATCTAAGCTTCTAACAATCTGATACACTTTTTTCAGCAATTCAGGATCCTCATGGCGAACATCGATGGAGAAGTCCACATAATCAGGAATTACAGTATGTACACAAGGATGAGCAACAATTTCTCCTGTTGTATATACCAGTTCAGGGCGACCTAATTTGTCAATTTCTTCATGCAAATAGCAAAGTGCTTGTGCTGCTGCAAAAAGAGCATCCTGACGGTATTCCATGGGGAATGTGCCTGCATGAGCAGCCTGACCATAGAATTTAACTCTGGTGTTAAACATACCCAGTACACAAGAAACCACACCAACGTCATTGCCTGCATTTTCTAAGATAGGACCCTGTTCGATATGTAATTCGAACATGGCCTTATATTGGTCAGGGTTAAGGCGATTTTCCTTTGCACCTTTATAACCGCTTTTTTCAAGAGCTTCGCCAAAAGTAGTTACTTTGTCTAAAACGCTCTTGGATGCAAGCATATTTTCTTCTTTGAAGTTTTTTGCAATGGCTTCAGGCAAATAGGGATTACACACTACACCAGAGCTCATCATTGCAGGAGGATATAATGAACCCTCTTCGTTGGTCCAAATCATGGCAGTTAAAGGATGTTTATGAGGGATGTTTTCAGCCACTACGGTTTCTAACACTTCCATCGCACCAATAACACCTAAAATACCATCATAATTCCCGCCGTTACGTACGGAGTCAGCGTGAGATGCCATTACAATCCTTTTTGCATTAGGGTCACTTCCGGGGATTATTGCGTACATATTAGCAAAGTCATCTGTTTCGATGGTTGCACCAATCTTCGTCATTCTCTCAACAAAATATTTCCTTGCTTGTTTCGCCTCATCAGATAAAGAATATCTGGTAATTCCACCATGACCGGCGTCACCAAACTTAGAAAAAGTTCTGATTTTGTCACTGGTTCTTTCTAAACTACATCTGTACATAATCGATTCCTTCTTTCTTTGCTATTTTTATCTTTTTAACGGGCTTTCGAAAATTCCCTTGTGGGGAGATGGCTAATTGCATAGTGTCCCGTTCTTCCGCTGAACTTAGACTATTTTAACTGCTTTTTTATCGGTTTACTGTAAATCCTTCATGCTCTTCTTCTGTGACATAGCCATAATGGGCTTTGCCTTCTGTTTTCTTCATTAAAACAACATAAACAACGATTGCAATGATGAAAGAAACAAGATATCCGTTTGCTGCCAAGAATTGAATGAAGTTGGGCTTTAAGCCAGAACCCGCCTGATATTTAAACACCGTATTACCCACCAAAGGAATAATAAAGGATACAACCCAAGCGATCATGGCATTTCTATTCCAGCCGCCATCATACCAATACCTTCCCCCTTCACCCTCATACAGACCTGCAACGTCTACAAGCTGTTTCTTACAGATAAAGTAGTCAGCAATCAAGATTGCGGCAACGGGAGCAATAATGGTACCATAGTTGTTCAGCCAGTTGAAAATGTAGCTAGCGCCAGACCCATAAATCCACCAAGGCTGTGTAACAAAAGTTGCTACCAAACAAGTGATTACTACCCCTTTTTTGTAGCTAATTTTTCTTGGAGAAATATTGGAAAATCCGTTGGCAGGAGCAACAACGTTCGCAGCAACACAAGTTGTAATTGTTGCCATAATTACACCGATTGCACAAACTGCAACCAAAAGTTTGTTATCTACATAATAGAATACGCTTGTTGGATCAAAGAGTGGTTCGCCAACTGTATACTTTGTTGCCTGTGCAAAAATCGCACCAACGAATGCACACAACGCCATAGGGATGGGCATACCAATCAACTGACCCATAAACTGGCTCTTCTGACTCTTCGCATATCTAGAGAAGTCAGGGATATTCAGTGCCATTGTTGCCCAGAACGCAATATTGCCCGTCAGACCTGCCATATAAACAAAGGCAAATCCACCATTTTTTTCGATTAATGCGGCATCATTACCTGCAGTAAATACATTTGCAAGAGAGTGACCAGATGTGGAAATTGCGTTTAAAGACCACAACAATAATCCTAAAATTACGATAATCAGAATAGGGCCACCAACGTTTTGAACCCATCTAACTTTTTCGATACCGTTATAGGCAACCACAAAAATTAAAATCATAAAGATAAAGAACCCAATCATCTGGCCAACAATAACGCTATCATTGCCTGGAAGAGCCATCGTAACATTCTGATCGGCAAACATAGGAATGGCAATACCGATTAGGGCTGCAATAGCGCCGCCGCCAACCCAGCTTTGCACCGCCGTCCAACCGCAGGCTATAATAGATCGTGAAAATGTTGGTAGCTGCGTTCCCTTATTCCCGAATGTCATTCTGGAGAAAATAGGGAAAGGGATACCATATTTTGTGCCTATTTTGGAATTCAGCTGTATAGGTACTAATACAATAAGGTTACCTAAAATTACGTTGATTACAGAAAGCATAGGGGATATGCCCAATGCAACCAAAGAGGATGCCAAAGCCAATGACGGGATACAAATTGACATACCAACCCAAAGGTTACAAATACTAAAAGCATTCCAAGTTCTTTCGTTTACCGATGTTGGTGCCAAGTCTGGATTATAATACTGAGAATTGCTCAGTTCGGAAGCTGCTTCTGATGTTAACTCAAAGAGACCATTCTTTTCCTGTTGCGTATATTTACTCATATAACCCTCTCCATCTATATTTAGTTTTTATTGACTTAAGTTTCTTCTAATGAATTTCCCCCATCCAGGTTCGCCTTTAAACTCACCATCCTCGTAAACAAGGCGCCCTCGTGAGAAGGTTTTAACAGGGTAACCATGAAGTTGTGTGCCTTCCCAAATTGTGTGATCGTAGTCAGAATGCATGTTTTCACAAGTTACTGTGAAATCCTTTTCAGGGTCGTAAATAACAATATCTGCATCCTTACCTACGGTTAAGCCGCCTTTTTGTGTACAGCCAAAAATTCTTGCAGGGTTGGAAGAACATACTTCAACAGCCTTCATAAAGGAAATCTTTCCTTCGTTTGCCTTTGCAAGCATGTAAGGATACATGTTTTCAATGCCGGCACAACCGTTAGGAATTTTTCTAAAGTCGTCTTTGCCCCAGTCTTTTTCAGACTGCTGGAAAGGACAGTGGTCTGTTGCTACGGTGTCAATATCCCCCCGTTTGATTGCTTCCCAAATTGCATCCTGACTTTCTTGGGCCTTAATTGGAGGTGAACAGACAAAATTCCTTCCGTCTTCTCTTTTATATACATCGCAAGTAAAGTTCAAATACTGAGGGCAGGTTTCAGCATAAATAGGATACCCTTCTTCTTTTGCTTTGGTTACGTATTCCACGCCCTGTTTGTTTGCCAGATGTACGATGTAAAGGGGTGCGTTTAAGGATTTTGCCCATGAGATTGCTCTGGAATCGGCTTCGGCTTCTACGAACTCAGGGCGAGATAAATAATGATGCCAAGCATCGCCTTTTCCTTCGGAAATGTATTTTTCTACCAGGGTATTAACCATTTCGTTATTTTCTGCATGAACACAAATAAGTGCGCCTATTTCTTTTGCTTTTTCTAATACCTGATAAAAAACACCATCGGTTACGCCAAAGTCGTACACCATAAAAACTTTAAAGGAAGGAACGCCATATTCCACTGCCTCTTTCATGGAGTCCAACAGTTCGCCGTGAACATCCTTCACACCGATATGAAATGCATAGTCCACCGCCGCTTCCGGTGCTGCAAGTGCATCTCTTCTTTTCACAACATCAATCATCTTTTCATCAAAATCCTGAAGCGCAAAGTCAAAAACTGTGGTTGTGCCACCACAAGCTGCCGCTCTTGTTCCTGCATAGTACCCATCTGCAGAAATCGTACCACCAAAAGGCATTGCTAAATGGGTATGTGCATCAATTGCTCCCGGTAAAACCAGTTTACCAGTTGCATCTACAACATTAGTACAAGAAATGTTAGAAAGATCAGTTCCAATTGCAGCGATAATTCCATCCTTTACTGCAATATCGCCACGAAACATTTCTTTTTCTGTTACAATCGTACCGTTTTTAATTATTAAGTCCATTCACACTCACCTTCCCTTGTTAAAAAAATACCCTTCATTCCTTTTCAACAATTCGTACCCCCTGCCTCCTTTCATTAATGTTTTAAGAGAAAAATATAATAACACTTATTTGAAACTATGAAGCTTAAATCATAGTAGTAATAAGCTTAAAACCAAGGTTCTTATAAAAAGCAAAGTGGTGACTTGGTGCATGTTTCAGTTGCTGCATACTTTATGCCAAAATAAAACGGCTCAAAAAAATACTGATCATTAATAAAAACATGCAATCTACTATTTAATACCATAAGATTGTTATAAAGATTGCATTATGTTTCAAATAATATAATTGGTTTTATGAAATTCTCCGCCAAAATTTTTATTTATTTTACAAAAAAATTGTTATAATTAAACAATTGCTATAGCTTGATTATAGCCATTGCTGTTAGGGGAATGTCAATATCCTTTCCATGTATTTTTTCCGTAGCTACCCTTACTTTTCGTTAAAACTTTACCGCCACTGTACCCTGCTACGCAATATGGCATTATCTTGCAAAATTACATAGTTAATGTGTTTATAAAATTGAAGTATACTTAGAGTTTTTGTTTCATTGTTTACAGTATAAAAAATTGAAAATAGTTTCCAACTGTGCTATAATACCAATATCATTTATGGGGAGGATGAGAAAATGAGCCAAGATTACAAATTCTCTATAAGAGAAGTGTCAGAAATATGTCACATTCCCAGCAAAACTTTGCGATATTATGATGAAATAGAATTGGTTGTTCCTGAGTTTCGGGATGAAGTAAGCCGATACCGATACTACAGTAAGGATCAACTGATTACGTTATGCATAGTCCGCAAACTCCGCACCATGGACTTTGGATTAAAAGAAATTCAAAGTATTATCAAGGGAAACAAAGCCGATGACCTTGAAAAAAATATTGAAACGAAATTAACGGATTTGTTGGACGAAATTAATTGCCTCCAGAAGAAATATGCAGCAACCAGTGCTTTCTTACAGCGTCTAAAAACGGGTGTGGATTTCTTAAATATCAAAGAAGACCTCAACATTGAAGGGATTACCATAGAGGAAATTCCCGAGGCGAATTTGGTCTATACAAGAAAAACCATGACCAATTACTCAAACGTGGAAGTTTCAGTCTACAGATGGGTAGAAATTATTGATTTATGTGAAAAAATGAATTTAAAAAATAAAGGCACCATATTCGTAACCTATTATTGCAATCCATTAGAACAGTTTTTATATACGGATACCGACATTGAATTCGGTATCACTGTAGAATCCGTTGGTGATGACGATTGCTTTCGGCCCTTCGGAAACTTCACCGCAGCAACAGCCATTCATGTAGGAAATTATGCAGATATTATACATACCCATATTCGATTGGTTCAGTGGATTAATCAAAACCAATATAAAATTATTGGACCTGTCTCAGAAGAATTTATCATATCACCCCTAGACATAAACAATATCGACGAACATGTCACAAAAATAATTATCCCAATCGAAAAGAAGAACCAAAAATAATGCCAATAAGGGTGCATTCATTCTTTGTTCAAAAAATTTAAGGGGTAGGATTAAAAACTTAATCCTACCCCTTTTTTTCTTCTGTTTATTGTAAAAACCTTAGTATCTCAGAAACCTCTTTTCTCCTTGGTGCCTTTGGTGTCTCATTTGCATATCCACAAGCAAGCAAAGCAATGATTTCCTCGTTTTCCGGTAACCCAATAAACTTTGCTATACCCGCTTCATCAAAAGTACCCATAATTACAGTGCCCAACCCCAACTCCGTGGCTGCAAGGCATAGGGTTTGGCACGCCACGCCCGCATCAAACATTTCCCAACTTTCCCCTTTGCACGAGGAAAGATGGCCATCTCTTTCATAGCCGGAACGCTTTTTCACATTGGAAACAACCAATATCAAGGGGGCATTCTTCACTATATGTTTGTTTTCTGCAGCCATCAGCGTGTTTGCCAAAACTTTGAGATGCTCCTCTTTATCTAAAGCAGTATACCTTACCGCCTTGCAATTATTCCAAGAGGGTGCCCAACGGGCACAATCAATCAATTGCTCTATCACCCCATGTCCCACCTTTTGGGGTAAAAATCGCCGAATACTCCGCCTTGCTTTAATACAGTCAATGGTATTCATAGGCTTAATAAGGCTCATACACAAACTGTACCACCGTGGATAATGGCGGTTCAGAAAGTACCTCAATGGAACTTGGGAAAGGTGGATCTTCAGGAACCTGAATGATTTTAAAGGAACGAACCTCTATTACAGCACGGTCCCCTTCCATTTTCTTCACTCTGGCAATGAATTCCATATAATCCCCTGCGAAACAGGGTTCATAAAGCCGAACCTTTCTTACTTCCATGCAGTGGCCCGTGTTCTGAAAAACTTTTGCCATGAGACGGTTTGCCGCATCATTTGCCAAAGTAATGCTTCTTGCCCCATTGACTACGCCACCGCCGTAAAAAACATCTCTATCTGACATTCTATAACGAAATGTTACGCTTTGCTGATCATTCATCGTAATTCTCCTTTCCTATAAACTTAAGTGTCCTTTACTCAGGAAAGTCTTCCAGCGGACGCCAAGGATCAATAACTTTACCATCAGGCTGTTCCCCACGTTGCAAGTGCTTCTTTACCACCAGACGCACCTTGCCCTCGGTACACAAAACAGGCTCATCAAACCAAATCATTTCTCCAGGTTTACAGTGGGCTTTGCCTTCACGAAATGCAGGGGTTGCCACTTTAAAAACTTCAATCCAGCAATCACGGGATGTATTGCCAACATTGGTTAATGTGGCTTTAAAGTCAATCATATCCCCCACAAAAACATCTTTATAGCATTTCACGTCTTCATACCCAAGACAAAGGGACTCGTCACCGTCTACCAAAATCATTTCTTCCGTTTCCACGTCACCAATAAAATCGAACTGACGACCAATGGGGATTAACCCATCTTGATTGGCTCCATCGGCAGTGGTCATATTATAACTTAATACAGATACCTTTCTCATAAAACTGACACCTCCACCTTAATTTTTTATCCTAAACAAACAGTCCACAGAATTCTCTAATCTATTTATAAATCATCTCTTTTTTCCCTTATAACAAACGGTATATGAACACACAGGTTCAAACTTAGGGTACTTACATCACGCCTTCTGCTTTCAATTTTTCTACTTCCTCTTTGGTAAGGCCAAAAATTTCTCCATTATGCTGTCCCAAAAGAGGAGAAGACGTTTCAACCCCACCTGGGGTTTCAGAAAGCTTAACTACACAGCCTTGGAAATACTGATCCCCAGCAGTAGGGTGTTCACAATGAACCATCATTTCTCTGGCTTTAATGTGCGGATGTTCAATCGCCTCTTTCACGTTCAATACAGGCCCGCAAGGAATGCCTGCTTCATCCATAATGGTTTCGATCTCACTCTTTGTAAAGTCTTTGCACCATTCACGAATCAAGTTTTGTAAATCTGGTATGTAGTTATTGCATCTTAAATCATTATTTGTAAAACGAGGATCTTCGATGAGTTCAGGATGACCAATCGCCTTACAGAATTTGTGGAAAAGTCTATCATTTCCTACGCCCAAAGCAACAAAGCCATCTTTACAATCGAACACATCAAAAGGTGCAATAGATGGGTCTACGTTACCATTTCTTTCAGGAATAAACCCTCCAATGGTATAGTTAACGATTGCATTTTCTAACAAACTGAATATGGTATCAAACATAGCTACGTCTACCTGTTGTCCAACCCCTGTGATTTTGCGGTTGTAAAGTGCCAACAAAACCCCCACAGCCAAATAAATGCCAGCAACATGGTCTGCTACGGAAGGGCCAACCTTAACGGGGTCCGTATCTTTAAAACCTGTAAGGTTAATCATCCCGCCCATAGCCTGTGCAACAATATCATAGCAGGGGCGATGGGTAATTGGGCCATACTGACCGAAGCCAGAACCTGATGCATAAATTATACTGGGATTGATTTTTTTGATGGTCTCATAATCAATTTTTAATTTCTTTGTGACACCACCTCTAAAGTTCTCTACCAAAATATCCGCATCTTTTACCAGTTCATAAAACAATTCCAGGCCTTTTTCCGATTTTAAGTTCAGAGTGCCACCTTTTTTATTTCTATTTACATAATTATAAAAGCCACTTTCCCCACTTTTTTCATCCAGCGGACCCCAAAAACGGCACTGTTCCCCTTCGACGGGCTCAATTTTCAAAACTTCTGCACCATAGTCAGCTAAAATCATGGTACAAAACGGGCCGTTTAATGCTGTTGTAAGGTCAACCACTTTCAAACCTTCCAATGCTTTTTTCATATTATCCCCCCCTCTTTTCACTAAAAATTAATATGCTTCGTAAACAAACTGTACAACCGTAGACAATGGTGGTTCGGGAAGTACTTCAATGGAACTTGGGAAAGGTGGATTTTCAGGAACCTGAATAATTTTAAAAGAACGAACTTCAATTACAGCACGATTCCCTTCCATTTTCTTTACCCGAGCAATAAATTCCATATAGTCCCCTGCGAAACAAGGTTCATATAACCGTACTTTTCTTACCTCCATACAATGACCTGTGTTTTGGAAAACCTTTGCCATCAGGCGGTTTGCAGCATCATTGGCCAACGTGATACTCCTTGCCCCATTGACTACACCGCCGCCATAAAACACATCTCTGTCCGACATTCTATAACGAAATGTTACGCTTTGCTGTTCATTCATCGCTAACTCCCCTTTTTCTATAAACTGAAGTGTCTTTATTCTGGAAAGTCCTCCAAAGGACGCCAAGGTTCAACAACTTTGCCATCAGGCTGTGCCCCTCGTTGCAAATGCTTTTTCACAACTAGACGCACTTTCCCTTCTGTGCATAAAATCGGTTCATCGAACCAAACCATATCGCCCGGCTTGCAGTTGGTTTTGCCTTCACGAAATGCTGGTGTTGCCACCTTAAACACCTCAATCCAGCAGTCACGGGAGGTATTTCCCACGTTAGTTAGTGTCGCTTTAAAATCGATCATGTCTCCTACATAAACATCCTTATAGCATTTTACATCTTCATACCCAAGGCAAAGGGACTCGTCCCCATCAACCAAAATCATTTCTTCTGTTTCTACATCGCCGATAAAATCGAACTGTCGGCCAATGGGAATCAACCCATCTTGGTCTGCTCCGTCGGCGGTGGTCATATTATAGCTTAATACGGATACCTTTCTCATACTTTGATTCTCCTTTTTGCTTATAAAACTACAAGTTTGCTGGCTAACTACTTTTATATTTTTTAATTACAATAATAGGTGAGCACGAGAACCCACCTATCATTTTCCATTCATGAATTAAGCATCTCGGGTCTCTTTGATTGCATCTATCATCATAGGAACAATTTTAAATAAATCCCCTGTAATACCATAATCTGCACAGTCAAAAATTGGAGCAGTTTCATCTTTATTTACAGCAATGATTACTTCTGAATCCTGCATACCAGCTTTATGTTGAATGGCACCAGAAATACCAAGGGCAACATAAACCTTAGGGTGAACCGTTTTACCCGTCTGTCCCACCTGATGATCCGCTGGAAGCCAGCCTGAGTCGATTACCGCGCGGGAACCGCCAACAACTGCATTGCCAAACGCATCTGCCAGTTTTTCTGCCAACTCGATACCACCTTCTACATTTTTGCTGATTCCACGTCCTACGGATACAACAATCTCGGCACCAATTAAGTCAACAATTTTTTTGGTTTCTTTTACAAGATCAATTACTTTCGTTTTCAAGTCTTCAGCGGAAATTTCAACTTGACGCATAACGATTTGGCATGCATCCGCCTTTTCTTGACTAAACTCAGATTTCTTCATAACCCCTGGTCTAACCGTAGACATACAAGGACGGAAACGTGGGCAAATAATTGTCGCCATCAAGTGTCCACCGAAAGCAGGACGAGTCATTTTTAAGTTGGTATCCTCCATAGGAAACTTCATGGTTGATACATCTAAAGTTGAAGATGTGGTCAGGAAATTTACATAATTATTCATGTCAATATCAAGGTGTGTACAGTCTGCTGTAAGACCTGTATGTAAGCGTGCTGCACATCTTGGGCCTAAATCACGGCCAATGTTTGTTGCACCGATTAAGATAACTTCCGGCTTTTCTTCCATTACTACGTCACATAATACTTTGGCATAGGCATCAGTAGTATAAAATTTCAACTCGGGATGGTCGCAAACAATGATCTTATCTGCACCATATCCACCCAATTCCTTTGCAATACCCTGTACTTCGTGACCAAGTAAAACACCCACCAGTTTTGAACCACGTTCATCTGCCAACTTTCTGCCTTCGGAAAGCAGTTCAAAGTCCGTATTTACTAATTTACCCTCTCTCTGTTCGCAAAATACCCAAATATCCTGAAACGCATTTATATCTGCACTATTAAAACTCATTACCAGCTCATCTCCTTTCGGTTAAATGACATGTTTATTTTTCAATCTGTCAACCAAATCATCCACTTTTTCTTTGTCTGTTCCCTTAAGCATAATGCCAACACCTTTTTGAGGAGGGGTAAAAGACTTGAAAATGTTTGTAGGAGAGCCCTTCAAACCAATGGTATCCAGTTCAATTAATGGTTCATCCTTAAGTGCTTCATAATCCAAAACCATAAGAGGTTTACTATAACACTCCATGATTCCGTTCAGCGTCATATAACGAGGCTTAATGCTCTTATCCTTGATACAAGTAATCAGACAAGGTGTCTCTACTTCTATCATCATATATCCATCTTCCAGCATACGCTTTACCAGTATGGAGTTACCGCTCTTTTTAATAACAGAAGCATATGTAACTTGAGGAATTTCTAGCTTTTCTGCAATCTGGGGGCCAACTTGGGCTGTGTCGCCGTCGATTGCCTGTCTACCACAGAAAATCATGTCCTCATCTGAAAGACCTAATTTATGAATTGCCGCCGCAATAATTTGGGAAGTTGCAAAGGTATCGGAACCACCAAACTCACGGGCGGAAATCAAAATCCCATCATCAGCACCCATAGCGATAATTTCTCGAAGCATCCCTTCCGCAGGAGGAGGCCCCATGGTAACTGCCGTAACCTGGCAACCTGTTGCATCTTTTAGCTTCAAAGCCTGTTCAATGGCGCTCATATCGTCAGGGTTGATAATCGCCGCCATGGAGGCACGATTTAATGTACCATCAGGGTTTACTGCTACTTTCCCAGATGTATCAGGAACTTGTTTTACACAAACATAAATTCTCATAATCCTACACTCCTTCTTATCTTTTCATTACCTCTCTGGCGATTACAACTTTATGTATTTCTGAGGTACCTTCATAAATTTCAGTAATCTTAGCGTCACGATACATACGTTCCAATGGATAATCCTTCATAAAACCATAACCACCGTGAATTTGCAGAGCCAAGTTTGTAACAAAGCGTGCGTTTTCAGAAGCATTTAATTTACACATTGCAGATTCCTTTGTAAAAGGCTTTCCTGCATCTTCAAGGTAAGCAGCAAATTCAACCAAAGCTCTAGCAGCCGCAGTTTTTGTTGCCATGTCTGCAATGTACCACTGAATCCCTTGTAAATTTGCAATTGGTTTGCCAAACTGAATACGTTCGTGCATATATTTAACGGATAAATCGATGGCACCCTCTGCCAGACCAATTGCCTGGGCACCAACGCCGATTCTAGCACCATCCAAAGCTTCCATTGCCATTTTAAATCCTTTGCCTTCTTTTCCAAGAAGGTTTGAAGCCGGAACACGGCAATCTTCAAAAATAAGTTCTGCCGTTTCAGAGCCTGCAATACCCATTTTAGATTCAATTTTGCCGATGCTGAAACCAGGTGTACCTTTCTCCACGATAATTGCAGACATTCCTTTTAATCCTTTTTTGGGGTCAGTCAGAACAAAGAGAATGAGAACCCCCGCCCTACTACCACCTGAAATGAAGCATTTTGTACCATTTAAAACATATTCATTTGTTTCGGGATCAAGGAACGCCGTTGTTTTAACTGCTGCCGCATCGGAACCAGCATTGGGTTCTGTTAAAGCAAAAGCTCCCAATTCTCCACCTTTTGTTAATCGGGGGAGAAATTTTTGTTTTTGTTCCTCAGTGCCATATTTTAAAATAGCCTGAGGTGCAATCAAGTGAATAGATAATATAGAAGCAGATGCCATACATTTTTTCCCGAATTCAGAAACTGCGATTACTTTTTCCAGTGTACCGCCACCAGAACCACCATATTGTTTCGGAACGCCAATCCCTGTTAAGCCGACATCAGCCATTTTTTTAAAATTTTCAGCAGGGAAAACATGTTCACGATCAATTTCTTCTGCAACGGGCTCCAATTCGTTCTCGGCAAATTGGTGAGCAAGCTTTTTCAACATTTCTTGTTCTCTCGTTAATGAAAAATCCATTCTTTTCATCCTTTCTTAATTGATATTAAGTAGAAACATTTCATTGTGCATTACCTTTGGTTCATGAAACCTTAAAAATGTCATATTATTAGGAACCAAAACTATCTGCTCCAACTCTTCCCTTCAAGAAGCATACTTTACTTATAGCCTATACATTCACTGGAATGTCAATATGCTATAAAAAATAAAAATAATAGGGAAAAAAGTCTTTTTATCAAAACCTTCCCGTACTGCAACCTAGCCTTCATTTTATATGCAAACTTACATAGGTGGAAAAAAACTCTCCCCAAGCTTACGAACTTTGTCTACTAATCCACTTTAGCCCTAAAACTTCTACAGCTACAGTTTGTATCGTAAAAGGGGAGTTCCCCAAGCCTTAAATACAGGTGTTTCTAAGGTTAAACAAGCTTTTTCCCTGAAATATTTCCTCTTCAAAATGCAATAGAAGCCGTCTTTTAATTTTCTTAATAGGATACCTTCTACTAGGTGGAAGGTTGCTCTACAATTAAATTTATTCATTAAAAAAGACAGACAAAATGTCTGCCTTCAATACAATGTTACAGTTAAAAGATGAATTTGATTTGGCAATTCCTTTTTTCCAAACATTTTCTCTCGCCCTAAAAACAAGTTCCTTCGATTATCGCTAAAAGAAAATACCTTAATTATGCTTCTAAATTTAAGCGTCCCAATTTATTTCATTTTATACATATCTCAATTTTCCTTCAATAAAAATCATTTAGCCCTTTTCTAACAGGAGAGTACGTATCACGAATTGAAAAAAAGGCATTGAAAAAACTCAATGCTGCATTAGAAGATTAATCAGGGCTTTGCCCTGGTACATATTATTTTTTCCCAATAAAAAAAGCAGGCCATAGACCTACCTTTCTTATTTACCCTTCTTCAAAGTGATTTCCATCAGCAATAATTCTAAGATTACTCTTCAAAATTCCAATCTCCTCTTCAGAAAAACACTTCAAAACTGCTTCATTTACGTTATCAATGATTTTCGTAATCGGCTCTTCTAAACCTTTACCTTTTTCCGTAGGAACTACCCTAACTTCACGTCTATCTTCTTTGTTGATTACTCGGTCAATCAGACCTTTTTTTTGCATACGATCCAACACGCCTGAAATTGTAGATGTTTCTAAGCATAGAATTTCAGAAATTTGCTTAGGGGTTGCAAATTCCCTTTGCCATAAGCAGCTCAAAACACCATACTGGGATGGGGTAATGTCATACTCAGACAGTTTAGAATTCAAATACTGAAAAACAGAATGCTGCGCCGTAGTCAATAAATAGTTGATACACTGTGTTAATTCCATAAGCTTATCCTTTTCCTTTTTTTCAATTCTAATATATAGGATAGCTGTTTTTCCGCCAAAAATCAAGTTATTTATTTAGCATCCAACACAATTTTGCGCAACATGTCAAATTTTTTCACTGGTTTTTCAAACTGAATTCGTAGAATCTGCTGAGGATGAGGGGCTGAATTCACAGGGTTACCCTCTTCGTTCCATATATTTCTAACCGTCATTGTAAAGGCATCACCCTTCGCCGGCATAACTTCAATCTCATCACCAACGGAGAACTTATTGCGTTGTTCAACAACGGCAATTCCTGTTTCAGGGTCGCTATCTTCCTGAACCACGCCAATAAAATCAAATCCACGAATATAAGTATTGCTATTATAAATTTGCTGATTTCCATCAGGCTTTTGATAGTAAAAACCGTCAGTATAATCCCTATGGCTGGCTTTTGACACCTCTGCCATATAATATGGTAGTTTTTCCTGATAAAGGGCAGGATCCGCCAAATAATCGTCTATAGCTTGTCGATATGCCTTTACCACCGTACCAACGTAAAATGGGGTTTTCATGCGTCCCTCAATTTTCAAGCTCATTATTCCTGATTCAATAATATCGGGAATGTGTTCAATCATGCAGAGATCCTTCGAATTATAAATATAAGTGCCTCTTTCATTTTCCTCAATGGGCATATATTCACCAGGTCTAGTTTCCTCAACCAAATGATACTTCCACCTGCAAGGGTGGGAACAGGCCCCTTTATTTGCATCTCTACCACTTAAATAGTTGCTTAATAGGCATCTGCCAGAATAAGAAATACACATTGCCCCATGGACAAAAGCCTCAATGTCCATATCCTCAGGAATGTTTTCACGAATTTGTTTCACTTCCTCAAAAGAAAGCTCTCTGGCGGTAACAACACGCTTTGCTCCAAGTTGATACCACATTTTTGCACTCATATAGTTGGTATTGTTGGCTTGGGTAGAAACGTGGATTTCCATATTGGGTACCGCTTCTCTGGCCACAGAGAACACCCCTAAATCAGAAATAATCAAAGCATCAGCACCGATTTTTTCAACGGCCTTGAAGTATTCCGCCATCCCTTCAAAGTCAGCATTATGGGCTAAAATATTCGCCGTAATATATACCTTTGCACCATGGTCGTGAGCAAATTTTATTCCCTCAGCCATGGTGTTTAAATCGAAGTTTTTTGCCTTGGCACGAAGACCATAGGCTTCCCCACCGATATATACTGCATCGGCACCATATAAAACTGCGATTTTTAACTTTTCTAAATCTCCCGCAGGAGCCAAAAGCTCCGGCTTATTCTGTTTCAACATTTTTTATTTCTCCTTCTATTTCCTTTGTTTTATAGCAAAGAGCCATACCATCACCGATGGGGATAATCGAAGTTTCCAGAGCTTCGTTATGGGTAATATCCCAAAGGAAGGTTCTTAACCGTTTATGGATAGTACGCTGTCTTCTTGGAACGCTGTAACGGGTTTGAGCAATGGTTCCACCCTGTAAAACGTCATCAACAATGAGAATTCCCCCTACAGGCAATAAACGAAGGCAATGGGGCAAGAAACTGCTGTACTGCCCCTTTGCAGCATCCAAAAAAATCACGTCATAGGGTCCCTCTAAGGTAGGTAATATATCCGCCGCATCCCCTTCTAAAATGGTAATGGTATCTTCAAGACCCATTCTTTTAATATTGGGGCGGGCATCCTTTAACATAACCTCAAACCTGTCGATGGTTGTTACTGTACCACCAGGCTGCAAATATCTGCTCATAAGCCCTGCGGAAAAGCCAACCGCCGTACCGATTTCTAAAATATGCTTTGGCTGTTTCATAGAAAGCAACACGCTGATTAATCTGGCTGTTTCCAATGGAACAATTGGAACATTAGCCGCATTTGCTTCTCTTTGTATTTCACCCAACACACCATCATACATAGGCTGAATGGTACGTAAAAAGGTATTCATGGTTTCGTCTGTTACATAATTCATTTCATTCTCTCCTAAAATTAGTTGCCGCTTGCCTTATAGTTTGCCTTAGCTTTCAAAAATTCATCATAAGTTTCACAGAATATATGATTATTCTGCCCCTTTGCTTCAACTACATAATAAATATAGTTGTTTTCTTCAGGATAAAGAGCGGCTTTCAAGGATAATTCCCCAGGGTTAGAGATAGGTCCTATGGGAAGGCCTGTTACTTTATAGGTATTGTAAGGAGAATCATACTGCAAATCTACGGTAGTAATATCTTCCTTTACAATGCCCATGGCATATAAAACCGTTGCATCCACCTGCAAAGGCATTCCATCATTCAGTCTATTATAAATTACTCCCGCAGCACGAGGACGTTCCTCATCCACTTTGATTTCTTTTTCGATTACCGACCCTATGGTAACCAATTCATCTAAAGTATAACCACTTGCAGCTACTGCATCTTGATACTCTTTTGTATACATCTGTTCAAAACGTTTCAGCATTGCTTGAATTAAATCGTGGGCGGTAGTTTCCTCTTCGATATAATAGGTATCAGGGAAAAGGTAACCCTCCAGCTTAAATTCTCTATCTGGTAAATTCTTTAAAAATTCAAAGTCAAAAGTTCCAGTGTTACATTCTTGGATAAACTCTTCTGCAGTACAGATTCCCATCTCCTCTGCCCTCGCCGCAATTTGTTTCGTCGTAAAACCTTCAGGAACAGTAATTTTCAACTCATTGAAAACCACACCTGTCTGCAGCAATTCCATAATCTGCGTTTGGGTTAGCCCCTTATCTATTTCATAAGTGCCTTGCTGATATTTGCCATCAAACCCATCAATTTTACTACTTAAACGAAACATAAATGCATTTTTAATCAGTTTATTTTCCTTTAAAATATTAGCAATATCAGCAGTGGAAGCCCCTTCAGGAATGGTTACTGTTATGGTCTCCCCCGTTAATACAGGTTCCTCCCCAGAGGACATCATGAGATTTTTCATGGCTCCAAAGCTTAAAAAGCCAATGACTATGGCAACAAGAAGAAAAATAACAAATCTTATCCTTTTTCCCCTACGACGTTTCTTTTCCCTTTGCCGCCGTCTCTCTACCTGCCTTCTTTTTTCTCTATCATAATCCATAGCTGGTTTTTCTCCTTTCTTCAACCACAAATCTGTTATATTATACATTTTTATTTCATTTCAGACAACAGTAATTTAAAATCTAAATGACAACGTAAATTTCTTTTTCATATTTCTTAATAATCTTGCAGAACCTAAGAATATTGGTATAATATAAATAGTGTCAGGATAAAGAGTATATAACTTTCGTTTATAAATCAAATAAACCTGCATACTGTAATTTGCTATTATTTAAAAATTCACGAAGACTAAGCCAAAATTTGTTGTTCCTATGGAGGCCGAATTACACAAGCCCATGGCCTTATCTATAGGAATAGAGGTTTTGGTTTCTTTCATATTTATAGAACGGAGAACGTTATGAACTATCAAGAAAGTATACATTATTTAGAAAAAGAAATTGGTTTTGCATCTTGTCCCGGTTTAGAGCGAATTATCAACTTAATGGAAAAACTGGGTAATCCCGAAAAGAAACTAAAAGTGATTCATGTTGCCGGGACAAACGGCAAAGGATCCGCTACGGCAATGCTTTCTTCTATTTTAAAAGAGGCTGGCTACCGTACTGCGAGCTATACCTCACCTCATCTTGAAAAATATAATGAGCGTTTTATCATAAATGGCAAAGAAATTACCGACGAAGCTTTTGCAAAAATTATCACTAGAACAAAACAAGCTTGTCAGCAATTAGTTGCAGAAGGAAAGGAAGCCCCTACCCTTTTCGAAGTGGTAACAGGAGCCGCTTATCTTTATTTTGCTGAAGAAAAGGTGGATATTGCCATCATAGAGGTGGGCCTTGGGGGAAGATTTGACGCAACAAATATTATTGAAAACCCAATACTCAGTATCATTATGTCTATCAGTATGGACCATACTGACTTTTTAGGCAACACCATAGAGGCCATTGCCATGGAAAAAGCCGGCATTATCAAGAAAAGTTGTCCTGTGGTGTTGTATTCTCAGGAAGAATTAGTATATAATATTGTAAAGAACAATGCTGATGCTTTGAACGCTCCCCTTTACTGCCTGAAAGATAGTGAAATCAAAATCTCCGCTCAATCTTTGAGGGGGACTATTTTTGATGTTAAAAGTTCTTTTTTAAACTATGAAGAACTATTTTTACCTTTACTGGGTCTTCACCAAGTACAAAACTGTGTTACCGTTTTACAGGCTTGCGAAGTTTTGAAAAAAAATGGCCTTGCATTCACAAAAGAGGACATTCGTAAAGGCATTTCAAACACTGTTTGGGCAGGAAGAATGGAGATTTGCAAGAATAACCCTTTGGTTATACTAGACGGTGCCCATAATGTAGATGGAATCCGTCGCTTAGCACAAAGCGTGCAAACCTACTTTAATCGTAAAAACATCACCTTGATTTTAGGTGTTTTGGGGGATAAAGAATATGAAAAAATGGCAGAGTTGATATTGCCCTATGCCAATCAGGTTGTTTTAACCGAACCCCACAGCCAAAGAAAGTTAGACGCAGAAAAACTAGCTAATATTGTACTTCACAAAGAGTTGCCTTTTTATATTGAACCAGAACTGGAGAACGCATATCAAAAAGCTTTGAACATCACTGATGAAGCTGGTATTATTCTTTGTTGCGGTTCCCTTTATATGATTGGTGCTCTACGTCCCTATATTTTATCAGTTTAATAAGGAGGTTACATTTATGTTCAATTTTAAAGATGAACTTTCGAGATATCAGCCTATCCTTGAATTGGATCAGATTGAAGATGCCTTGCAGCCCAATCAGCTAAAAGATCTGGTTGATATTCTTGAGCATATCGCCAAAGATAAAAAAATCGGTGCTTCCCAGGAATAAAACAAAGGAGCGATGAAAATGAGATGCCCGAATTGTGGATTTGACTTTTCCGAAGGCTACCTCTGTCCAACTTGCGGAATTGATACCTTTGTTTTCCTTAAAACCAGAAACTTGTCCATTCGTTTATATAACGAATCATTGGAAATGGCTAAGGAAATGGATCTTTCTGGCGCTGCAGAGAAATTAGAACAGAGCCTTCTTTTTGATAAAAGTAATATACAGGCCCGAAATCTCTTAGGGCTTATTTACTGCGAAACAGGTAGAATTGGGGATGCACTAAAGCATTGGATTATCAGCACCTCCATTATGAAAGAAAATAATCCTGCTGTTGGTTATATGGACTTTTTGCAAAAAAACGGCCGAGAAATGGAAAAATATAATGATGCCGTTGTTATGTACAACCAAGCCCTTTTATATTTGAACCACGGCAGCGACGATATGGCAATTATCCAACTAAAAAAAGCCATCGACAGCAACCCGAATTTTATTGATGCCTATAATTTACTGACTCTGTGTTGTTTAGAAGAAAACAACCATAAAAGGGCACAGCACTTTATTGACATTGTACTGAAAAAGGATAAAAAGAACCCCAATGCTTTAAAGTATTCCAGTATCATTGGCGGCGGTTCTACCAGTGTTATTCGCAAAAAAGCGGCACGCTCTACGGAAAAGAAAGAGGATGACAAAACAGTCTCTATTAAGCGAACAGATAGTGCCCCGCCAATTCCAAGATATAAACGTAAGGAAAAGAAAATTGGAGTTTTGGAAAAAAGAGACTTGATTTCTTTTTTGGTTGGCATCTGCACCACGGCAATTGTTATCTTGGTTTTGATTATGCCCGCCATTAACGAGGGGAAAGACAAGACGATTCTAGAGCTTCAAACGAAGGTAGATAATTATGCAGGGGAGACTAAAATGACGCCCGAAGAAGTTTTGGCAATGAGAACGGAGTTAGAAACCTTGCAAGGGGAAAATAAACAGTTACGCAGCGAAGAAACAAAGCAGGCCAACTTAGAGTTGTTACAAACGGCCGTTTCTCAAATGACAGACAATGACTTTGAAGGATGTGTGGCTACCCTAGACCGTATCGATACCATGGGCTTTAGCGAAGAAGACATTTCAAAATATAATTCTGTCAAAGCAACAGCGTACCCTAAGGCCGCTGACAACCTTTACACAAAAGGAAAGAGCGATTTCCTTAGCAATAAGTTCCCAGAAGCTAAGATTAATTTGGAGAATGCGTTGAAATATGCTTCCAACGAAAATTTCATTGATGACGCTTATTTCTATTTAGGTAAAATAGCAGAAAATGATGAAAACGCTGACCAGGCAAAAACTTATTACCAAAAGGTTATTACCGAGTATCCTGATTCCAATCAACTGGCAAATGCAGAGAACGCTTTAAGTCAATTGGCTGAATAGATAAAAGCACCGTAGAATTCTGAATTGACCCCAAAAAGTTAGACAAATATTTTAACTAAGCAGCCTTGAGGGCTTGCTGTCTGTGAATTGCAGGTGGCAAGCCCTCGTGCTTTGCCTTTCTTCGGCGATTGTGATAGTAATCAAGGTAATCTACCAGCTCTGATGTGAAATGCTCAATTGACTCAAATTTTTGCAAATAAAGCAATTCGCTTTTGAGTAGTCCAAAGAAGCTTTCAATAACAGCATTATCTAAGCAGTTTCCTTTGCGGCTCATGCTTTGGCGAATCCCTTTGGCTGTTAGCATGCGTTGCTTTTTAGGTTACCCTTCTAACCACTTTTTTTTCTAGAGCGATTTCTCATCACAATAAAAAGAATCACCAACAGAGCAATGGCACCGGACAACTGCCATTGATATGCTTTTAAAAACTCTTTGCAAATATCCCAATGGGTGCCCAAAAAATAACCCGCACTGATTAAGGCCGTATTCCACAGAAAAACACCCACGGTAGTGTAAAGAATAAAAGGAACAGCCGGCATTTTTGCCAAGCCTGCTGGAAAAGAAATATATGTACGGGCAATGGGAAAAAGCCTTGCAAAAAAAACCGATTCTTTTCCATACTTAAGAAAAATACTTTGGGCTTTCCCAACCCCAAGGGCAATGCTTTCAAAGCGTTCCGCCAGCCTTTCAACCATCCTCCCACCAATTCGCCCTACCAAATAGCAAGTCGTTGTTCCAATCATTCCTCCGAAAGTTGCAATCATGATTGTATAAAATAAACTATATCCATTTACTGCTACCACATAGCCAATAAAAGGCAATAAAATTTCACTGGAAACAGGAAAACATCCGTATTCTAAAGCGGTGGCAACAAAGATTCCGCCTGCTCCTAATTCTAAAACCAATTGTTTGATTGCTTCAATGAAACTCACTTTTTCCACCCCCTCTTTTAAGATATGATAAAAGAAAAGAGAATAAGACATACAAATTCTTAAGAGTGATGCAAATCAAAAAGTTCATTGATTTTAATTAAGAATATATTAAATTCCTCTTATTTAGTGACTTGCCAAAACTTTACTTGTTAAATGAAGGATGTTCCATTTATACGACAACCTTCCATAACCATAAAAAAAACAGCACTAAAATGTGCTGTCTTTCTTTTAATTTTCCTGACCCCAAATCCCTTTTATTTGAGAAATGTCACGGGTACTAAACAAATATTTTTCAATCATTTTAACAGGGTAGTAGCCACGCTTTGCTTTACGCATGCCTTCAATCCCCATATCTTCTTCACGGTTGATTAATTCAACATCCATACATTCATTTTTCACATATTGCTGATTAATCATTGGATATGCCCCTTCATAAGAAGCATCTGCCTTTTCAATGTGAATCAGCTGCATATGGGGCTGTAATCGTTCTCCTACGGTAAAGGCAATCAATTTGCCCTCCACATAAATGGCGCCTCCCACAAGGCCTAATTCTTGCATATTATTTAATGCCAAAAGTACAGACTGTCGCTCTTCCTTAAATTCTGCACTTACTTCATCCTTGTCTTCAATCCACTGGTCATAAAGAGCCACACAATCTTGAAGCATGGAGGAGTCAAGTTTTTTATATTCATAATCTGGGTATAATGAAAGAAACTTATTGATGTGGTTTCTCTTACCATGTAGTTTTTTGCCTCTCAAAGTTTCCAGTTTTTCACGCTCATATACATAATCCCACGCAATATCCGTTGGCATTATAAATAATTCTGGGCAAGCTTTTCTCATCATTTCATAAAAAGGAGAGGATACGGAACGAAACGTCGGCTCAACCCCCAACTTTTTCATATACTCAATTGCATCATAAACCGCCTTGCGGTAATTAATCTCCACACCATACTTTGGAATTGGCACCCAAAAGTATACAGGAACCCTTTTAAAATCTAACTTAATATAAAGTACATTATCCTTTTCCGCATACTGCATTTTTCCATCGCTACCCCAAATAAAGAGGTTCGCAAAGGAGAGGTCGGAGCATTCTGCTCCCCAAGGCTTCGTATAGCTTTCAATTAAAGCCTTTTTATCTAAGGTAATTGGTTTAAAATGAAATACAGAGTTTGTCTCTTTCATTTCTTCTTTTTTATCTTCTATTTCGCATCTATTTATACATTGCATCTCTGGCATAGGATTGCCTCCAATTTTAATATTCATCAATTATATAACATTTACATTTAGGTAGTGCCTGGTTCATAAAGTCATATCCATCCTTGTTATAGATTGTGACGAATTGACTTACATCATCCAATGAAACATAACCCATTAAAACACCCAGAAAATACCCCGCTTCTATTTTTATGGCAGGCTGAGCATCAACTGTTGTTCCATCAAAGGAAAAAATGCCATTGTTTTCAGGCACAATTGGATCATAACATTCAATTTTATATGGACAACTAATTTCTAATTTTTTTAAAATTTCACCAATATTACAAACTCCGGCTACGCCCTTTTGCCGAAGTATTCTTTCACCAAATTCGAATGGAACTTCCACATCTGGCGGTAACTTTACTGAAATCTCTCTGCCGTTGGCTAAAGCAAAAAGTTCATCTAATAAACCACCATAATATCCATCATTGGCTACAGCCTCAGGACAAATCAACTCATCTTCTAATAAGTAAACAAATGCATATCCCTGAATTTTATCATCTTTCAAAACAATGCACTTGCCACCATCCGAGGCATAATCTTCGCCTTTACGCAAAAATTCCGCTTTTGTCCGCCTTACAGCTCCACTGTAACGCTGGCCAATGTTCATTTCATACAGAGGATATAATTCTTCCCAACTGGATTTTTCAAAGAAAAGAAAATCATCCCGCTTATCCACTTTTCTTCGACCTTTCATGTACAAAGCATCGGCAACAGGAAAATGACCATAAGCAAAATAGCTTTCTAATACAGCAGGGGTATGTACCGCAAGCAATTTGCCTTTTTCCCGTAAAAGGTTCATTTCCATGGTGAAAATCTTACGCATATACCCTTTTTTACGCTGGTCAGGATGGGTTGAGACGCCACAAAGCATGGCTCCTGGTAAATCCTTACCCCGCACACTTATGGTATAGGGCACAGCCTGCATTGCACTAAAGATCTCCCCGTTTTTTTCTAAACAAACAGAATAGTGAGGGAAAAACCTATTTTGAAATAGCCAATTACAAAAATTATCGCTATCTCCAAAGCAAATTTTCCACAAGCCATAAAACCCTTCTACATCATTTTCTTTTGCAACTCGAACACACACGTCGTTTTCCATAATAGTTCACTCGATTCTTAATTATATTACCCATTTTTTCTATTGTACAATAAATTCGAGAAGAAATCAACTGATAATAATTATCATTAAATAATTTTTTTGATGATTTTTTTGTAAACCTTCACGAATTCTTCCTCTTTACAACGGGCACTTATTTCTTCCAAAGGAATCCAAGCCACATCGGAGTTTTCATCTTCCTTAATTCGTAATTTCACGCTTTCCTTGGCAATAAAGCCAAAGGTAGCATTAATGTGCAGGTGATTTGGAACAAACTCGCCTCTTTTATAATGCCCTGCAACCAAAAGAATATCTAATGAAAGAATTTCATGGGAAATGGGTGTTGCATCACAAACTCCTGTTTCCTCTTGTAATTCTTTTTTTGCCACAAACAAAAGGTCTTTCTCCCCGTCTGCATGGCCGCCAACACAAGCCCATGTATCAAAAATATTATGCTTTATCATAAGAACTTTATCTTTCTTTTCATTAAAAACCATGGCCGTTGCCGTTGCATGGGCTAGATGGGAGTCTCGGAATAATATCATTTCCTTGTTTTGGGCTAACATATCTAAAATAATTTGCTTTTCTTTTACCTCTTCTTTATTATACGGCTGATATTCCTGAACTGATTGTAAAATGTCCATTTTTTTTATTCCTCCAGAAGACTGCCCCCCTCTTCCCAAACCTTTTTAAAGGCCGAGGGTAGAGCATACTCTTTTTCCACGGTTTCCTTATCTAGCCAAAGAAACCCATTATTCTCATATTCCTTTACATCAACAAAATAGCAATCCATATGCCATTCGATATGGGTGAAGATATGCTTTCTTGAAGTCATATTCTTTATTTCCCCGGTAATAATCCCCCATTCATTCAGGGCGACAGGCAGAGCTTTTTCCCTACTGCAATTAGGTAGCTGCCAAAGGCCAGAAAGGAGGCCTTTCTCCCCTCGCTTACTTATGGCAATTTTTCCATTATAGGCCAAAAAGAAAACCGAAAGAAACTCCTTCGTGCGAGGTTTCTTCGGACTTTTCACAGGGTACTGCAAAACTGCATTTTTTTTATACCCTAGACAATGCTCCCGCACTGGGCAAACTTCACATTTTGGCATACCATTCGGCAAACAAACTGTGGCACCAAGTTCCATTAACGCCTGGGTAAAGGCTCCCTCCTGCCCCTTTGGCATCAATGAAGTTATTTCTTCCTCCCAAGCTTTTTTCGTGGAAGCCAAAGCAATATCTCGTGCATCGGCCGTTAAGCGGGACATCACCCGAAGCACGTTGCCATCCACCGCAGCATAGGGCAAGGAAAAGGCAATGGAGGCAATGGCACCCGCTGTATAAGGGCCAATCCCCTTTAGTTTACGTAATTCATGATAATCGGCAGGCAAGTTACCACCATGCTCTTCTACTACTGTTTGTGCCGCTTTTTGTAAATTTCGTACCCTGCTGTAATAACCAAGGCCTTCCCATAACTTTAAAAGCGTTTCTTCCTCGGCACTTGCCAAAGATTCTATGGTGGGGCAAACTTGAATAAACCGTTGAAAATAAGGCTTAACTGCCTCAACACGGGTTTGTTGCAGCATAATTTCTGATAACCAAATGTGGTAAGGATTTTTCGTTCTACGCCACGGTAAATCTCTGGCATTTTTTTCATACCAAACAATTAATTTAGAAACAATATCGTGAAAATCGTTCATAAGAGCTCCTTATAATTTAAATAAATACTAAACTACTATCCTCTCAAAATAAGAAAAGCTCTTTCTAGAATAATCTTTGAAAGAGCATCTGTCTACTTTATCTTAAACGAAACAGCTTTAAATATGCAGGAATTAACAAGCCGCCTAGGCTGTTTCCCAGTGTCATTATAACAATATAAAATAGGCAATGACCATCCCATGCATTCGCCAAGCTAAAATAAAACATATTCGCAATCACGTGCTCAAAACCACTCAAAATAAATACTACTACGGGAATAAAAATCGCAATGGCTTTTAACATTGAACCCTCTAAATTTCTATAAAGGTCAATGGCGATAAACATGAGTACACCGCAAAAAAATGCTAAAATAAAAATACTCAACAGATTATCCTCAAGTTTTAGCCGAGAAATTTCTGCAACCCTTTCAGAAATGCCTTGGTAAATCCGAGTGTGCTGAACCAACCAAGCCATAACATATGTACCAATAAGGTTACCCAGCCAAGTAATACCTAGCTCAATGAAGTACACTGGCTTTTCAAAAATCAGATAGCCGATTCTCCCTGTAAAGAGTTGTAATCGAAAGCCGACAATGGTAAACAGCCCGATGGCAAATAAAAAGCTACCTATAACGGGATTTTGTAGAGATAAAAAAACAGTACCACCCATACCTATAAACATCCCTGCGATGATTGCAGAAATCAACTGCCTAGCTTTTTCCATGCCTTCTTTCCCCCTCAAACTTATTGAACTAGTATACAATATGAAGGAAGTATATGTCAATATATAGTACTTAATTTTAATATAGCGACTACATCTAGTCCCTATTGCACACTTTCATGCAATATGATACTATTACGGAAGAAATATTTGTAATCTTTGGTTAAATCAAACAATACAAACTGGGGGGAATAAAAATGAATCAAGAATTTTGGAACCAAATTCAGTGCAAAGACTTGTTAAAAGCAGTAAGTGAGGGCAAAGAAGTGACATGGATCAATGATAATTTGGAGGATGCCACAAAAGCCCTTTTAAAAATCAATCTAGCAATGACAGACATTGATGGTGCAGAAGCACGCTTGGCAAAATTTGCTCCCTTTATTTTAAAAGTTTTTACTGAAACAGCTCCCGAAAATGGTTTGATTGAATCTCCATTAACGGAGATCGAGAAAATGAAAATTTTATTAGAAAAAGAATACAACACCGAAATCCCCGGAAGATTATTTTTGAAGCAAGACAGCCATCTTGCCATTTCAGGCTCGATTAAAGCAAGAGGCGGTATTTATGAAGTGTTGAAACACGCAGAAGATTTAGCATTAGAACATGGCATTTTAAAAGAAACCGATGATTATAGTGTGTTTGCATCGAAAAAATTTAAAGAATTTTTCAGCAAGTTTAAAATTCAGGTTGGTTCAACGGGTAATTTAGGCATGAGCATTGGCATCATGAGTGCAGTTCTTGGCTTCCACGTAATTGTCCATATGTCTGCTGATGCGAAACAATGGAAAAAAGACTTGCTTCGTAAACGTGGTGCAGAGGTTGTTGAATACGAAGACGATTACAGCAAAGCCGTGGAAGTTGGACGTGAAAATTCAGATGCTGATCCTACCAGCTATTTCGTGGATGATGAAAACTCAGTCACATTATTTTTAGGCTATGCCGTTGCCGCAAATCGTTTGAAAAAACAGTTTGAAGAACAAAATATCGTGGTTGACGAGGAACACCCTCTTTTCGTATACATTCCCTGCGGTGTGGGCGGTGCACCAGGTGGAGTCGCTTTTGGCCTAAAGCAAATTTTTGGTGACCACGTTCATGTTTTCTTCGTGGAGCCTACCCAGGCCCCTTGTATGCTGGTGGGTATGGCATCGGGCTTACAGAACGAAGTTTGTGTACAAGACTTTGGCTTAAGTGGGCAAACCCATGCCGATGGCTTGGCCGTAGGACGTCCTTCTGGTTTTGTAGGTGGCGTTATGACCAACTTGTTATCAGGCATTCTAACGCTTCAAGATTATCATATTTACGATTTAATGCGGGATATTGTAAATTCTGAGAATATTTTCCTAGAACCATCTGCCTGCGCATCCTTCTGGGGCCCTATTCAGCTTATGAAAGATGAAGCTACAAAGGCATACATCGAGAAAATGGGCTTAACCTCTAAAATGGTAAGGGCAATTCATGTGCCTTGGGCAACAGGGGGCAATCTGGTTCCTCAGGAAATACGAGACGAATATATGCGCACCTACTTAGATAAATAAATTCATAAATAGGCTTTTTATGTTACCAGAGGATACATTCTTTTTGGCAATACATTCTAAACCATTTAAACTAGGGCTTGCCATTCTTGGCAAGCCCTTTTCATATTTTATAAATGGTATATAGGAGGGATTTCCTTACTACCTTTCAAAAGAAAAACACATCTTCAATTACAGAAATGTTTAGCATCTACAAAAAAACAAATTTATTTACTTCTGTTCAAAAACTCATCCAAATCTTTCTCATACTGGGCAAGGTCAGGTACAATTTCAATGAGGTTGCCCAACTGGCATACCCCTACAGACTTCACATCTTCTTCATATTCATTGGTATCTTTAGGGGTTTTTCTAAGCGCATCAAATAGTGGTGCTTTTGTAACATCGTCTGCGTAAGGCATAGGGAAATTATAGTCTCTTAGGTGCTGGAGATAGTGATCTACAAACATAGTACCATACTGCCTTGTTCTTGATACTAAATCCAAATCCAAAGTGACGGTTACCGTTGTTGCCTCTTGCCCACCTTCCCAAAGCAACTGCCCTTCCGGATTAACCACCAAAGAGTTGCCATACATATGGATATTATTGAAAAAGCCTACACCATTTGTGGAAACCAAGTATGCTTGATTTTCAACGGCTCTGGCAAAATGCAAAGGTTTATTAAATGAGTATAATTCTTGCGGATCCATTGTCAATTTTACTAAAACCTCTGCGCCCATTAAAGTTTCGTTTCTTGATATTTCTGGGAAGTTCAAGTCATAGCAAATCTGCACCCCAACCTTTGTTTGCTTTTCTGGAATATCGAACACCACATACCGCTTTCCAGGTGCTGCATATGCTTCAGAAGGACGCCATGGTGCCATCTTTCGATAAACATCAATCAGTTCGCCCTTTGGATTGAAAATTGGTGCAGCATTATAGAAAGTGCCTTCGGGCAGGTCATCGTGCTTTTCGTACATTGTACCTGGAATAAAATAAATGCCATATTTTTTCGCAATAGCACCGAAAAAGTCTGTTATGGGGCCAGGGATATATTCCGGGGTAAAACATTCGGTACACTCAACCCCTACAATTAACTCCGGCTTATGATACCCACTCATCATTGCTGCAACCCGTTGCTCAATGTACTTTAAGTTGACCACAGTATCTTGACTAATCGGCATTTGAATCAATCCTACATTTAAGAATCTTCCCATACTATCCAACCTTTCTATCTCTTCTTATATTTTTTAGTATTAATAAACACGAAAAAACGCTTATGAGTGCCACCACAGCACACACTGCCCAGCCTATATTCCAATAACCTTTGATGCCCAATAAAATACCAACAACGATTGGAGCTAGTGTCATGCCCAGATCGCCACAGCCACCAATAAAACCTGTAGCAACAGGTAAAGCATCGCCATCAAACAACTCAGGTAATATAGAATAGAAGGCGCCTAGCCCCCATGAAGACCCAAAGGAAAAAACCAAAACTGCAATATAAAATGTCATAAAGTTATTTAAATCAAGTGAAATCAGCATGACTACGGATAGAACAATAATGATACAGCCAATAGAATATACCATAACACGAGCCACCCCTTTATTCTCCATCCTAGCCGCAAGAAAATCACTGGCTTTTCCGGAAATGACGCAGGCACTAATGATACCAATGGTAATGGCAGATAAAATTTTTCCTGTTTCCATCTCCCCATAACCAAGATAACTGCTAAAAAGAGGCATATCTATGGAAATGGCTTGCACTGACCAAGTGGTGGAGATAAAAGCAAGAACCAATAACCAAACCACAGGTGCCGTCACCATTTTCCTAAAAGATACCGGACTGCTTTCCACCTTAACTGTTGGAATTTCTTGATTCTCCTTTACGGTAAGCAGCCAAATAACAGCAGTTATGAATTGTAAAATTGCCAGTCCCCAATAAGATTCTATCCAACCAAATTCAGAAATTACGTAACCACTGAACGTACCGCCGATTCCCGCTCCGCCGTAAAAAATACCATTGAACAAGGCGGTGGAGAGTCCTCTGTTTTTTTCGTCCATCCAACTCATAATAATAATTATGAAAATAGGAAAAACAACGGAAGCAAATCCTTGAATGAATTTTAGCAAATAAAGTAGTAGGATATTATTAACATAAGGTGTTAAAACAAAAGAGATTATTAAAGTCACCATGCTAAGTAAAAATGTTCTTCTTGCACCCAGCCTTTTGTATAGAAAACCGGAAATCAGCATTCCTATAATAATTGCAACTGTTTTTATGGTGTCCCCAATAAGCAATATTTCTTGAGAGACTTGAATTTTTTCAGCAAGGTATACAATGGTCATTGATGATTGCGGAAAAGTTGCAGAAAGAATGCAACCAATAAACGCATTGATAAAAACCACGTACCAGCTATATGTTTTATTTCTCATTTTTTGCACTCCAACAATATTATTTATAATAATTCTTTAAAACCTTCTACCGAGTAGTCTTCTCCTGCTTTTTTCGCTGCCAAAGCCTGGCTAATTGCCTGAAACTTACCTCTGGTAAGGGGGTAAGCAATTGCACACAAGGCTGCCAAAATACCAACCACACCGGGAATAGCAGTGTTTACCAGCATGATTGCCCTGTTGGCACTTTCCGCTGCTCCTTCTACACCATATTGTCCCCATGTTAAAACCTGACCGGTTAACCACATAGCGAATGCGGCACCAAGTTTTTGACAGAAGGACATCAATGCTGTAATTCCACCTTCAATTCTTTCTCCTGTCTTGAATTCACCCAATTCAGTTATGTCGTACATCATGGAATAGTAAAGAGTCCAATATGTAGAATTACCGAAACAGTAAATTAAAATCATCAAAAGTAAAATGATCATGGAAGGGAAGCCAATGAAATAGAACGCAACCAAAGCTACCCCCGAAATGAGCATACTGTTCATATACACTTTTTTCTTATCGAATTTAGCGGCAAGCTTGTTAATTACAGGCAGCCACACCATATTAAAAATAGAAAGACAGAACAAAATCAAAGACTGCGTTGCGGGGTCGTAATTTAAAGTATTATTAATTAAATAAACAATACCACCGCTTCCCAAAGAACAAACACATGACCAGAGTAAAACAGAAGCCGCCAAAGGTTTTACACACTTTAATTTAAAAATTTTTATATAAGATTTAAAAATGTCGGCAAATCTGGCTTTTGGCGTCTCCTCCACAGGAAGTTCCTTGCCCTTCGTGCTAATCCAACAAATGGCAATAGCAACAAAGATTAAAATTGCAAATACAATACCTACGTTACGCCATCCACGAATGTTAGATCCGCCCGCTTTCTCTGTCATAGCAACAATCATAGGCGGTGCAGATGAGGCAATCATAACTGCTGCATACATAAAGTAACTTGCCCATACTCTAAGGCTGGTTCTTTCCTCAAAATCCTGAGTGATTTCCGCACCTAAAGCGAAGTAAGGAATTACATAAGCAGTGTAAGCAGTCCAAAACAACATAGAAATCACGATATAGTAGCCATTCTTTGCAGTTTCAGAAAGGCTAATGTCGTTAAACAACAAAAACATGACGATAGCATATGGAATGGCTGAAACAATCATAAATGGTCTTCTTCTGCCATATTTACTTCTAATATTATCTGAAGAATAACCGATGATTGGATCTGTAATGGCATCCCAAATAACTGCAATAAGCGAAATAGAACCTGCAATACTTGGAGATATTCCAATAATATCTGTCAGAAAGAATAGAAAAAAGAAATAAAACACATTAAATCCTATGGAGTCCCCCATTTGACCTATACCATAACCTAATTTCGTTTTTACACTTACCCTTTGTGTGTTCGTGGTCATGTCCACTCCTCCTTTTTATCATAAACACTACATGGCTTCACTGCGAAACATTTTGTACAGTAGGGCCCTTACTTATACAAAAGCCTTCGATACATCTTTTGTTTAAAAACTTTCTTTGGTATCAGGGAGACAGTACTAAATAAAGCAATATCCGTGCCAAATAAAAAAGACAGCTAAAAACCCCTATTACATCAGGTTTCTAGCTGTTTTGTTTTTCATCAGTCTTTTTTTCACTGTCAAGAAATCTTTACATGTTATATAACTGCGGATTGCATCTGCCTAATATAAAAGGAAAAATGCAGTGTTCAAAAAAGCTTACAGTGTACAAAAAAATTAACAAAATAAATCAAATTTTATGGAATTTTATGCTTTTCAATTTTATTATATAAGCTAGTTCTGGAAATTTTCAATAATTTTGCCGCCTTACTTCTGTTTCCTTGGGTAATTTCTAACACTTTCTCAATGGCTTCTTTTTCCGCACGATCACGGATTTCTTCCAAAGGGTTATCTAAAGAATCCAAGGTGGTATCATTGAGGACAAATAAAGCATCCGACAAAAAACTTCCAAAATGGGAAGGCAATAGCGTTTCCCCTTGACAGTTGTTCATGGCTCTTTCTAAAATATTGTATAACTCTCTGACGTTGCCCGGCCAGTCATGGCACATTAACAGGTCTTTTGCCTCCTGGGAGATATCTAAAACGTTTTTACCCATACTTTTATTGAGCCGTTTGACTTGATGCGCGGCCAACATGGCAATATCCTGCCTTCGCTCCCCAAGAGAAGGAACGAGGATTTCAACAACGTTTAAGCGGTAATATAAATCCTCGCGGAATTTTCCTTGGGCAACCATCTCTTTCAGGTTTTTATTTGTTGCTGCAATAACTCTAATATCAACAGGGACTTTTTTTCCTCCAATAAGTGTAACCTCTTTTTCCTGTAGTACTCTTAACAGTTTTGGCTGTACATGATAGGGAAGCTGATCAATTTCATCAAGAAAAATCGTGCTTTTGTCTGCCATTTGAAAGCGACCCATACGTCCCCCCTTTTTTGCCCCTGTAAATGCCCCTTCTTCGTATCCAAATAGCTCACTTTCCACCAAACTTTCAGGTATAGCGGCACAGTTGATCTCCACCATTTCCCTGCCCCTTCTTCTACTAATATTGTGAATGGAGTGGGCAACCAGCTCTTTCCCACATCCCGTTTGCCCCATAATCATGACGGTAGATTCCGACTGAGAGATGCAGTGAATTTTTTTACGAAGCTCCACTATTTGAGGGCTTTCCCCAATAATATCGGATACACAATATTTTACTCGGTCCATTTTTGCTGAAAGCTGATAAATTGTATTTACTGTTTCTTTTAGGTTTAAAAACCCTTTGATTGAATAATCCACAGCTTTGTCTAAAAAGCTTTTTATGGCTTTATCATCGGTGAAAATATCATAATCGATGACTCCAACTAATTTCTTCCCACGAAAAATCGGCTTAATTCTAGCCACATTTGTCACACCCACAGTAAAATAAAAACAATTTGCATCTTCCTTCTTTTTTTCCAATACCTTACAAATTTTACTTAAGGGATGAATCTCTAAAATATGCTTACCCACTACATCCTTAGGAATGGGCCTTCCTTCAATTACTTCTACATTTTTATACATGTTAGGAGAGAAATACTTGATTTTTCCTTCTGCATCTACTACTACCAAATTTTCTATGGTATCAAATATGTCTCGACACTCCTCTAAAGTCATATCGAAGTTATTCATTTCTTCCCGCCTCAAGACCCTCACCCTCATTCTTCTGTAAATTCGTAAATTCATTAAAGTTAACAAAAGTATATTAAAAATATTATTCCTAGGCAATGTCAAAAATATTATTTGGGTATTTTACATAATAATTAGGGTATTTTTCCATGAAAAAACCAAGCATTACTATTCATTTTTGCTGATTTTTCCTTAAGGGAATTTTATATCAGCTTTTTCTTGTGTGGAATTATTTGGTTTTGTTCAGCAAAAAAAGCGGTAACCGCAAAAATGCAGCTACCGCCATACTTCACTATTTTTTATTTTTTTCTATTTCAACTACTTTTTAAAAAGACCTGTGAAGTCAAAGGTTGCAAAATAATCTTCAGGAGTCTCTGCACGACGGAGCAAAGCAATTTCACCATCTTCTTTCAAAAGAAGCTCCGCAGAACGTAATTTCCCATTATAATTGTATCCCATAGAATGGCCATGGGCACCTGTATCGTGAATATAAATAATATCTCCAATTTTAATTTCAGGTAACTGCCTATCTATGGCAAATTTATCATTGTTTTCGCAAAGACCGCCAACCACATCATAAGTATGATCACAGGCCTGTTCTTCTTTTCCTAAAACGGTCATATGATGATAGGCTCCGTACATGGCGGGTCGCATTAAATTGGCAGCACAAGCATCTAAACCAATGTATTCTTTGTAGATATGCTTTTCATGAATGGCCGTTGCAAGCATACTTCCGTAAGGAGCTAACATAAATCGTCCCATTTCTGTATAAATAGCTACGTCACCCATGCCTTCCGGCTCCAAAATTTCCTCATAAACCTGTCTAACGCCTTCACCAATAGCCATAATATCACAAGCTGTTTCCTCAGGACGATAAGGTACCCCTACGCCACCGGAAAGATTAATAAACGCAATATGAATATCTAATTCCTTTTTCAATTCTACGGCTAATTCAAACAAAATTTTCGCCAACATAGGGTAGTACGTATTGGAGCTTGTACTACTTGCTAAGAAAGAATGGATACCAAAGTGCTTTGCACCCTTTTCCTTCAGAATTCGGAATCCTTCTTTCATCTGTTCTTTTGTCATGCCATATTTTGCGTCTCCAGGGTTATCCATAATATCATTGGAAACTTGAAAAAGGCCACCTGGGTTATACCTGCAACAAACAGTTTCAGGAATCTTTGCTAATTTTTCAAAATATGCGATATGTGTAAAATCATCAAAATTGATGATTGCACCAAGGTCATTTGCTAAAACAAAATCCTCTGCAGGTGTCATATTAGAAGAAAACATAATTTCTTCGCAGGAAAAACCTACGGCTTGTGCTATTTGTAACTCTGTAAAGGAGGAGCAATCCGCCCCACATCCCTCTTCCTTCAAAATCTGTAAAATTCCCGGGGTGGGTGTAGCTTTTACCGCAAAAAATTCTTTAAACCCTTTGTTCCAAGAGAAAGCGCGGTTTACCTTACGGGCATTTTCACGAATTCCTTTTTCATCATAAAGATGAAAAGGAGTTGGATACTGTTCAATTATTTTTTTTGCCTGTTCTAAAGAAACAAATGGTGTTTTCATTTGTAAATTACTCCTTTTTTTATAAAATTTGTATTCAATTATAACAAACTATCCCCCCCTTTGCAACGATACCCTTAAGAAATGTGTAAAAAAAATTTGGCTCATTTCATCACAAAACATTTCGCTTATCCACCAAAGAGGTGTATAATAGAGATTGTCTATACTATTTCCACGAGTGGTTTTATATGTGAGGTATAATATGAGAGATTATTTACGTCAATTAAAAAGTGTGAAGCTATCCCCCAGTATTATCTTGTACGATTTATTTAAAACAATATTAATATTCCTAGTGGCAACCTCATTTGCGTTATGCGTGGTAGAAATGAAGGTTATCATCGATAATATTTTTGGGGTTTATATGCTGGCCGTTGCCATAACTTCTGTAATTACCAGGGGTTATATCTGGGGAATCCTCTCCTCTGTGGGCGGGGTAATCGCCGTGAATTTTTTCTTCACTTATCCCTACTTTGCCATAAACTTTTCCATGGCGGGCTACCCTGTTACTTTTGCACTACTTCTCTTAATGTCGGTCTTAACCAGTGCCTTAACCACAAGAGTAAAAAAAGCCGCCATTCTATCTGCTATGCGTGAGCGTAGAGCGGAAAATCTTACAAAAATGAGCAATGCCCTTTTATCTGCAAATACCTTAAATAAAGTCATTGAAATCACTTTGGATTTTTTCTTTCAATCCAATCACTGTAGCGTTGTTGCTTATTTGGGGAATCCTGAAAACCCTAAAATCAAGTTATTTCAAACACTAAAAAGCCAAGATGAACTGATTTTTAACAGTCCTTTGGAGTTGAAATTAGCCGTTGATGCCTTCACGAAAAATGAAGTCTGCGGCGTGGTGCTAAATCCAAAAGTGCAAAATTGCAAAGGTAGCTATATCCCAATTTCTTCTGAAAACAAAGTCTATGGGGTCATTGGTCTTCTTTTTGAGAATGACTATGTCCTATTAGACACCTATATATTCTCAGAAATTATGATTTCTCAAACCATTTTGGCTTTAGAAAGGCAGGCGATTGAGGAAAAAGCACAGCAAATTCTATTGGAAAAAGAAAAGGAAAAAATGCGCAGTAACCTATTAAGAGCAGTTTCTCACGATTTACGAACACCACTTACCTGTATTCTAGGGGCCACCACAACCTTACAGGAAAATAAAGAAAAGATTAATGAAGTGACTTTTGATCAGCTGCTAAGCGATATTCACCATGATGCCCAATGGCTTATTCATATGGTAGAAAATTTGCTTTCCATTACAAAAATCAGTAGCGAGGATGCAAAAGTAAAAAAACAAGATGAAATCGTAGAAGAAATTGTTGCAGAATCCGTTTCTAGAATTCTAAAACGCTTTCCTAACTCCACCATAAATGTTTCCGTACCCGAAGAACTTTTAATTGTGCCTATGGACGCAACACTAATAGAGCAGGTTTTGATAAACCTATTAGAAAATGCCATCCGCCACTCAGGGACTTCTCTTCCCGTAAGACTTAAGGTTTCTAAGGAACAAGATGAGGCCATTTTTACTGTTACAGACTATGGCAAAGGCATCGATCCAACAAAAGTTTCTACAATTTTTGAAGGAAAAAGTGGAGCTGTTTCCGCAGACGCTAACCGTGGCTTAGGGATTGGTCTTTCTATATGCAAGACAATTATACTAGCTCATGATGGTAGAATATTTGCTAAAAATCATAATTGCGGTGGTGCAAGTTTTACATTCGTATTGCCCATGAAAGGAGATCTTCGAAATGTCAATGAAAGCAAAAATACTTATTGTTGAAGATGAAGTGCCCATCTGTAACTTTATCGAAATGACTTTAAAATCCAAAGAATATGGTGTTCTCTGTGCAAAAAATGGCCAGGAGGCCTTATCCATGATTCCATCCCACTGCCCCGATTTGGTTCTGCTGGATTTGGGGCTGCCGGACTTAGATGGGATTACCGTTTTAAAGCATCTTAGATCTTGGACTTCCACGCCTGTTATCGTTGTTTCTGCCCGGGGTGATGAAACGGATAAAGTTGAGGCTCTTGACTTAGGTGCTGATGATTATATTGTGAAACCATTTGGTACTTCTGAACTTTTGGCTCGTATTCGTACTGCTCTACGACACAGTACCAGCATCCATTCTGGCACAACACAAAACCAATTTTGTGTAAAAGGCTTGAAAATTGATTTCCCCAAAAGATTAGTTACCATCGATAGCAAAGAAGTTCATCTAACTCAAATTGAATATAAAATCGTATCATTGTTAGCCAAAAGTGCAGGCCGAGTCCTTACCTATGATAACATTATTACAGAACTCTGGGGGCCTTATGCCCTTAAGGACAATCAAATTCTAAGGGTGAATATGGCGAACATAAGGCGAAAGTTGGAAAAAAACCCTGCCGCTCCAGAATATATCTTTACTGAAGTGGGTGTTGGCTACCGTATGGTTGAGGAATAGTGGCATTTTTATTGTATACTAGAACAAACAAGGAAAGCATCTGCAAACTGTATGGTTTGCAGATGCTTTCCTTCTAAGACGCTCCTAGTTTCTTTAAACTTAGGTCGTTTATTTTGCTGCTAAAGTCCCATAGCTTTTTACTCTCTTAATCCTTTATAAAACAATCTGCTTTTGGCATGATTTGCTGGGTAGAATATTTAAGGACAATAGATATATTAGGGAATTCCTTACGAAATACCTTTAGCAATCTTTGCGCAACCATATTTGCCGTTTCAGTGGTTGTATAGGGTAGCATAATTAAGTACTGATTCACACTATATCTTGTAAATACGTCACCGCTACGGATATTGTACTGAATCGTTGTTTTTAACGCATCCATTGATCGGTTTAAAACCCTTCGAGATGGAATGCCAACAGTGTTTTTATCAACAGCGGATATTAAGCATAAAAAAGAGGTATCTCCCGTCCTGCCGATGCTCCTAGTCTCTAAACGATAAACTAGTTTGAAAAACTCATATTCACAAAAAACACAGCCGATTTCTTCCCTGCTCTCATCCAGTTTGCTTTTTATTACGCTTAAGTTCATTTCTGGAGTCTTTATTGTTTTTACTACGTCTTTATATAATGCACGAAGCTCTTCGGAAGGGGTTACACCCAACTCTTTCATGAATAAATCTGTTACATGATGATATAAGTCCAAGGCTTTTTCCAGATGTCCAGTACAAATTAAAACTTGAATTAGGTAAATATAAAACTGCTCTTCATAAGGCTCAAAGAGAATGGCCTTTTGGCACACACTGGCCAGTTGCTCATACTTTTTATGTTCAAAAAGCATATGAGCCAAATCCAATACCACCCGATTATAAAGAGTACGATAATAGTTCGCAATTGGGATAACCCATGGTTCAGATGCTTTTTTTTGTAAGAAATGGCCCTGATATAGGCTTTCCGCTTGGAGCAGTAAAGCTATTTTTCTTGCATCATCCTCTGTTTCTTGGTCACTTTCATAAATCAGTCTTTGGAATTCGTCTATATCTGTCACACAAGTGTAGTCTTGGTTCCATCCATAGGCACCATTTCGATATAAAATCATACGCCGACTATCTTCAAAATCCAAATCTTCTAAAGTAGACCTTACACGGTGCATTAAAACCTTCAAAGTATTAATCGGATCACGAGAGTTGCTATCTGACCAAAGCAGGTCTATCAACTCATCCTGAGACACAAAACGTTTCCTATGGACAATAATATACTCAAGCAAAGTCCACACCTTTTTGGAGCGGTTGGACTGGTCAGAAATGATGCTATCACCATATTCAATCGTAAATTCTCCCAGCATTGTTACTCTAAATTCTTCGTTCAACTGGCCTCCCCCTTTTTTCTTTCCGTATGCCAAAACTACATTCTTACTTCTTACTATTTGTATTTCTTCCTTTGCCTACTAGAAAAAGATTCCTTTGCCTATCCCATGCGCTTCAACCGCATCTAGTTAGAGACTTCCCAGGCCACCTGTTCGAAGGGGGTTTTACACCCGAATTTCGTCCATTGCTCCATTTTGCTCTCCTTCACCATTTTATATGGTTTAGCATCTCTTCCACTTTAAAAGTCTTGTATGTTGTGTCTAACCTTACCCTCCTAAGTTGCTACGCAACCGCTTCTCCAAAAGCTCTGGATGAAGGGCATATTGCAATGCTGTTTCCATGGTTATTTTACCCCTTGTGGCCAAATCGTATAGACTGTTGTCCATTGAAACCATACCCTCTGTCCCCGACATTCCGATAACGGATTCTATCTGATAAACCTTTGACTCACGAATCATATTACGAACAGCACTATTTACATGCATCACTTCAAAAACAGGAATCAACTCGCCATTTACACTGGGAATCAACTGCTGAGAAATCACTGTTTTTAAAGCCATGGACAACTGTACACGAACCTGCTGTTGCTGGTTTGAGGGAAAGATATCTATGATGCGGTCAATGGTGTTCACAGCACCTACGGTATGCAGTGTAGAAAGGATCAGGTGTCCCGTTTCCGCTGCAGTCATAGCAATTTGAACGGTCTCATAGTCTCTCATCTCACCCACCAATATAACATCTGGAGATTGCCTTAAACTAGAACGCAAGGCGGTAACAAAGTTCATGGTGTCTAAGCCAATTTCTCGCTGACTTATAATGGATTTCTCATTGCGGTACAAAAACTCAATGGGATCTTCTAGGGTAATGATATGACCACTTCTCGTCTCATTAATCCTTTGCAAAATACAAGCAAGGGTTGTGGATTTTCCGTTCCCAGCGGCCCCTGTAACAAGAACCATACCTTTTTGTTTATTTGCCAAGGCCATGACCTGCTCGGGAATTCCAATGGCCTGATAATTTGGTATGCCAAAGGCAACAATACGCAAAACCGCCGCCATAGAGCCTCTTTGCTTATAACAGTTCACCCTTAGCCTTGTCAGATTGGGAACGGAAATGGCAAAGTCGTCATCCCCATCCGCCATTAATCTACATAATTCTCTATTGGCAAGCTTATACGCCTCCTCCACCAAGTCTTTAGAGTAATCAGGCATAACCTTTTCCTCATTCAGCTGATAAATCACTTTTCCCTTTTTGTAGGACACGGGTTTTCCGGCGACGATAAAAATATCCGAAGCCCCTAGCTCCATTGATTTTTTCAAAATTTCTAATAACGAAAGCATACCTGCCTCCCCATATTATTCCATACTCTCCCCGTCCCAAATTTGCAAACTCTCATCTGCCTGCCAATCTTGTGTAGATTGAACCCGCCACTGTTGAATCTCAAAATCTTTACCAATGCAAATGGCTGCAAAAAGAGCCTGCCTTTCATCAATGGGACACTGATATGAAAAGTATATCTCATTTTCTTCCAATTGACAATCCAGATTATTTTCTTCTGCAAAGGCCATGAATTCCCTAACATCCCCTTTGTTCTCCCAAATTTTTCCTAACTCATTTGCTATCTCAGTACAATAAGCTTCAGCTTCGTAATAACGCTTCATGGCTATTGCCGATTTTTGCGATAAATGTCTTTCATTTAAAGCAGTAGACAACGTCATGACAGAAAAAATTGTCAAGGATAAGACCGTAAGGATTACCACCAATGAAGTAATACCTAGGCTTATTTGGGGGCTTCTATTTCTATTCACCGTAAATCACCGCCTCAGTGATTATGGAAAAAATTTCTTTCTCTTGATCTTTCACCGTAATTTCTGCCCTTGCCCCTGCTACTTTCATCAAAAGAACAAATCTACTTTCCGCCCAAACAGGGTTCCATTCCCCGTCGTAAAATAATTCTAACTCATTCCCATCTATGCTAGCCTGCATCAGATGCGCCGTTTCCTTTATATCCCCGTTAGTACTTTGCCAGTATTCCGCCGCCTTCTGGGTTTGTCTACAAGCTTGATCCAAATTGTAACTTTCTTGGGAAATTCTGTTCCCCTCAACAAAAACCTTAAGGCATATGCTTGCAGAAATGGCAAACACCAAAAGCATAATCACAACTTCCATGAGAAATAAAGGGGTTTTTGAAGAAAAATTCATTGTACAGCCCCCTTTCTTTTACTATGCAAGTTTAGAACTGCCTCAGCCACTTCCTCCCCATAGGCACATTGCAAAGTAAGCAACTGCCCAGTTAGGGATATTTCTAAGCTATCAATAGGCATAATTTGCTGTCCATCTTGAGGAAAAAATCCACCATCTACGCTACAAAATAATTCCATCAGATAACCATCAAAGGAATAAATATAGGTAACAAATTCCTCGCCATCATAAACTTCATAGAGGGCAAGGGCGTCTTCCTGCCCTAACTTTCCTAATCCCACGCCTTCTTTCTGATCATAATGGCGAACCTTTGCTGATAGGTAATTGATACAAGTTGTTGTGGAGTATTGCCCATCCATAACAGAAGAAACCCTTTGATATACCTTTGCCCCTGCAAGCAAGGTAGCCAGTAAGCATGCAGAAAACAAAAAAAATAACAACAGGCTAGGTATCGTTTCTAAAATACGGGTTTGTTTTTTCATACTCTCCCTCACTTCTCAGTTACTGTCACATCAGGCATCATATTTGAAGCAAATATATCATAAAAAACAGTATATTTTTCCTCGTCAATTTGAATGCCGTAATTCTCTTTCAGATATTCATAACTCGGTGGATAAACACCCTCTAAGGCATAACAGCTAATGGCAGCCCGCATAATACTCTCTTGGGCTATTCTCAGAGCCTCTTCCTTCTGAGCAGTTTTCGCCCCATACAAGCCAAAAATCACAAACCCGCCTACAGAAAAAAATAAGCATAGGGATAAAGCATAATCCTTGATTAAATTAAAGCCTTTTTTCAACCTTCTCACCTACTTATCCCAAAGAACTCATAATACCAACCAAAGGAAACATAACAGAAAGAAGCAAAAAGCCTACCAACAACGACAACAATACAACCACAACAGGTTCAACCAATGAGGCTTTTTTTGTTAACGCCGAAGCCGCATCTTCCTCGGTCCTTCTAGCAATCTCCAACAATATCTCATCTAAATTGCCACTTTTTATGCCTATGGCTAGCATACGACAATACATTGCTTTCAAAAGTTCTTCCTTTTCCACAGCCTCTGAAAATGCCATACCTAATTGGGTATTTTCCTTACAGCGGCGAATTTTTTCCCGCAAAGTAGCATCCTCGCTGAAGTCCTCGGCAATCTCTAAGGCTCGATTTGTGTCTAAGCCACTGCTAATAGTCATGGATAATGCGGAGGCAAACTGGGCCTTTTCAGAAAGAACACCCACCGTTGTTTTCGAAAACCAGTGATGGAAATAAGAACGAACTTTTTCGCCTACGGAAGCATTGAGCCATACTAAAATTGCAAAGAGGGCCATCATGATGAATATCCCTATAAAAATAAAACGACCTTTTTTCAATGCCACGCCGATATTTAAGAAAAACAAGGCACTCGTCGGCAGTGTAGCACCCAACTGAGCAAAGACACTCTGAAAAATAGGCAAAACCTCAACGATGAGCACAATCACAACAGCCAGCATCACAAAAAACAACAGCACAGGGAATAGAACCGTTTCCTTCAGTAATTTTACTGTTCTGACTTTTTGCTCAAAATAACGAGACAAGGATGCAAAAGACTCCTCCAGGCGTCCCGTTTCCTCACCCAAGCGAACGAACCTTAACATATATGGCGGAAACACACCTGCTTCTATCATGGTTTCATGAACAGAAGAACTAAACATTGCCTTTTCATAAGTATTATAAAAAAAAGCCTTTTTCGTGGGATCTTTTTCATTTTCGGAAAGAATGAAAAACCCCTCTCCTACGGATATCCCTGCTTTTAAAAGCAATGAAAACTCTAGACAAAATGCTGAAAGCTCTTCGTTAGACCAGTACTTATTTTTCATAACAACCCCCCGTACACACAACGAACCGCTGAATTCAGCGGTTTCGTCTTACTTTCATTATACACTTTAATACAAATACTTTTCTTTATAATTTTTTTCGTCACTAATATATTTCATAATGGCATCGCTAGAATTTCCACTGGATGCAAAGGTTGGATCCATCAGTCGCCATGTGGTTCCATCAAAGAAAATAATCCCCTCTATCCAGCCTGTTTCCTCCGTATAGGTTGAAATCCATGCATGGTATATTGACCCAGTATAACCTGTAACCAGTTTTGCAGGAATGCCTTGACTTCGAAGCATTGCAGCCATAACCGCTGCATAGTCAAAGCAAATACCCGTTTTTGCTTTCAAAACTTCATCAACCACAGGTAAATAACCACTTTGTACCGTTTCTGCCTTCCTTTTATCATAAGCTATATTTTTCACTACATAGTCGTAAATCTTCTCTACTTTTTCAAGGTCACTTTTGCTATCCTTAGTCAGAGAAGCAGCCAAAGTCACCACCTGGCTCTTTTCGTTATAATTTACATATTGATTCGGGCGTAAAAAAGGTGCAAACTCATCTTTCAGAGAAACTTTAAAGTTCTTTGAAAAAAGGGTGCTATATTTTGTTCCCGAAATATTTTTATAAGCCCCAATGGTATATTGCCCACTACCATCAGAAAGGATAAAAGTTTCATAATTCCCTTTACTGCTTAAATTATAAGTATATTTCACACTGCTAGGACCGGTTAAAATCACCTTAATCTTGTCTGATGAATCACCTGTATACTTTACCATTACATAACCATCAGCAGCATTTGACGCATCCACAGTTACATCATTACTGCCGCCACTGGTATACACTACCTTGCCCGAGGGCTGAGGCCCTTGGAAAATGGTTGCCTTAGGATCGCCCGCCAAAGGCACCATAGACTCCGCTAAAGCTTCCTCCAAGGCAAAAGTATTCTCCTGTGAATACAGTTCTAAGGGAAACTGAGCTGCTTTTACTTCTTGGGCTTGGGTAACCGTGCTACTAGCGCAGCCGCTTAATAATATTGCCGACATAGAAAAATACATAATGAAATTTTTCAACTTATTTTTTTTCATTTCTTCACCCCATTACGTATCAAAACTTGCTTTCAAAATATAATATTTTAGAATTACAAGATTGTACCAATTATTTTTTAAAATACTACCACAAAAAGGAAAACCCGTCAATTCAGCACCACTTCTAAGGGAAGCAGCATTATCTTATCTTTATTTTTAAGGTTTACTTTTTATAATACATCAACTGACAAATTTTCGCTGTACCTTCTCCAATGTTCTTATATTTATGCGGTTGATCCGCATCAAAACGCATGGCACAGCCTTCTTTTAAAATAAATTTCTGTTCCATAATCTTCAGTTGGATGTTGCCTTGAAAAACCATAATATAGGTCTCAACGCCGTCTTCCCTAGGCAAGGATTCAGAAAAAGAGTCCGAATCCAGTTCTACCACAAATATTTCGAACCTTTTATTGTCATCATAGGGAAAGAAAGGAAACAACCTATAATGACCCTGATTACTGAAAAGAGGGTTTAAATCCTCTTTGTTAATTACTTTCATAGGTCTTTCTTCATCCTCCAAAAGGCCAGTTAATGATGTATGTAGTCCTGATGCAATTTTGAATAAGGTTGCCACCGTAGGGCTAGATTCTCCCCTTTCAGTCTGTCCCAGCATACTTTTGCTGACTCCTGTCATATCTGCTACATTGTCTAGGCTTAGTTTCTTATCCTTTCGGATTTTTCTTAGGTTTGAAGCAATAATGCCACTTAACGCGTCCATTTCAATGCCCTCCTATACTTTTCATTTCCACTCTTGCCTAGCAGCCCTTTCTAACCGAAGAATGGGTGCTCCCCCTTAATGCTTAACTATCCTACTCACCCACTAAGTTACAATTCGTATGCTTTTAACCAGACCTCCTCCACCTCAAGGCCGCAAGAACCCCCCCATAAAATGAGAAAAAGGCGCATCTCTTTTGTGGGATACGCCTTTCTCATCAACCCTTTCGCTTCAGGATTTCATCAATAATCTTATGGGCAACCATTTCTTTTGTCAGAAGTTCAAGCTGAACTTCTTCCTCCTTGGAAATCATAGTTACGACATTCGTATCCGTTCCAAAGCCGCTGCCCGCAACCTTTAGGTTGTTTGCAACGATCATATCGATATTCTTTTTCTCCAATTTGACTCTAGAATTTTCCAACATATTTTGTGTTTCCATAGAGAACCCACAGAAAAACTGGCCCTCTCTACGATGTTCGCCCATATATTTTAAAATGTCCTGGGTGCGATCCAGTTCGATACTCATATTCCCGTCGTTCTTTTTCATTTTATCATCAGCAACGGTTTTAGGTTTATAATCAGCCACTGCTGCCGACTTAATGATGATGTCATTTTCTAAGAAACGCTCCCGCATGGCCTCAAACATATCCCCTGCACTCTTTACCTGAATAAAGTTCACAAAAGGGGGTTTTTCCAAAGCAGTCACCCCGCTAACAAGGGTAACCTCTGCCCCTCTAAGCATAGCTGCTTTTGCCAGCTCATAACCCATTTTTCCTGTGGAATGATTTGTGATGTACCTTACAGGGTCAATGCTCTCTTGGGTAGGCCCTGCGGTAATAATTACCTTTTGCCCCGCCAAATCCTTTTCGCAAGCAATTTCTCGAAGGACATATGAAACCAAAACTTCTTCTTTGGGCATTTTTCCATCCCCAACATCTCTGCAAGCCAACAGACCGCTCTCTGGTTGAACCACCTCAAAACCGTAAGAAGAAAGCTTCTTTAGATTATCCTGCACAATGGGATTGTGATACATATTGGTATTCATGGCCGGTGCAATAATTTTTTTTGCAGTACAAGCCATAACCGTTGTTGTTAGCATATCATCAGCAATTCCACAGGCCAATTTACCAATTACATTAGCCGAAGCAGGCGCAATCAAAAATAAGTCCGCCTTTTTTGCCAAAGAGACATGGGTAACATGAAATTGAAAGTTTCGATCAAACGTATCCACCAAACATTTATTTCCTGTGAGTGTTTCGAAGGTAATGGGGGTAATAAAATGCGTCGCGTTTTCCGTCATAATTACATGAACATCACATTCCATTTTCACCAGCATACTGGCTACTTTTGCCATTTTGTATGCTGCAATACTTCCAGTTACCCCTAAAACCACCGTTTTTCCTTTAAGTAACATAACATACTCCTTTTGTTCCGTATTTGCATATACCTTTGTTCATATTATAACAAACATTCCCAAATTCTACTAGCTTTTTCGTAAAAAAATACAACTAAAAATTTAAAAAAGAAATGCCTTCTTCTTCTACTAAAATTTGTAAACCAACTCCATCACTCGTGTCCCCCACTATATAAACTGTATAAGCACTTCCCCCATCTAATTTCATTTCCAACTCTTCTGCCAAAATACCGCCTGTAATAAAGTCTTTGAGCTTTAGACTGTGGCTTCCAGGGGGTGTTGTGAGGTATCGGCTTACTTCTTTAAAATCAATTTCTGACAGAACAAGGGTATCATCTAATTGGGCATCCATTACAGAGGCAAGAGGAGATAGCTGCACAAAACGTATCAAAGAACTTTTTTTAGGAATTGGACGGATGCTATCCGTAATTAACTCTAAAGACACCTCTGTTCCTCTACCAATTATTGCTGCAGTGTAAATACGATAGCCAATCAGGTTGATAAATGTAACCAAAAGAGGGGTTCGTGTTGTTCCCGCTTCATATACTTCAATCTTATAATATCCCGGAAAGGCCTTTTGGTATTCCGTAAAAAATCCATACTTTAAATCCGAGGCTACCTTTTTCCCATTCACATATACGTCAACAGCAGGTAAAGATGAGAAAGCGTTGAAAAATCTGAGATAGCTAATCAGTGTGATACCCGAGATGATAGGGATTTCTGCAACCTTAACGTTAGGCACTATATTGATTTCTGGGTACAGACGGCGAATCATATCGGCGCCCACTTCCATGGTCAATGCTGATTCATCCATATCTACAAGCTCCTCTTCCGTTAAGGGTAAAGGTATAATCATTTCTCTGCTTGTTTCTACATTTTCATAATTTTCCGTCATCGCCACAGCCCACCATTCTTTTTTCTTTCACTATATGGGGGGACAAATTTTTTGGTGAAATCATTCGCTTTTTGGAATAAGCATTGCAAGTTTAAAATTCTTGAGATTAAATCCAAACCGTATCTATAAAAAGAAGCGTATACAGAATCTGTATACGCTTCTTTTTAATACATTTTAGTAGTCATACACTCACAAAAAACATCAGATAAAGAATGCTCTATAAAGATTATCCCATTATATCATAAAGATATCCTTCGTGATCGACAATTTCCAAATATTAAAGAACCAGAGAAGGTGCCACATGAACCCTAGCCTTTAATTCATTATCTAACATATAAAGCCCCTTTGAATCGCTTCCGAAAAGTTCCATTTTGGTAATTAAGTTATTTGCATTTGTTTCTTCTTCACCCTGTTCCTTTACAAACCAATCTAAGAACTGGGTCGTACGGAAGTCATGCACCTGCTGAGCAGCTGCATAAATTTTATGGATTGAATCTGTTACGTACTCTTCATGTTCCAAAGCTGCTTTCAAAGGATCCATTAATGTTTCCATATGGACATCAGGCTTGCCAATTGCCTCAAGCACTACTTGCTCATTGTTGTTGTGCAAGTACTGATAAAACAGCATTGCGTGGTCTCTTTCCTCCTGAGCCTGAATTTTGTACCAGTTTGCAAAACCTTCCAAGCCCTTTGCCTCAAAGAAGTTTGCAAAGTCCAGATACAAGTAAGCAGAAAAAAACTCCTTATTTACCTGATCATTTAAAAGTTCAACTACCTTTTTATCCAACATATTCATTCCTCCTGTGTTTTCTTATTCAGTTTCAGTATTTACTTTCTCTGGGCTTTATAAACCCAAAGCTAAAACCTTTTCAATTCGTTTTTCTTCGATACGCTCTATGCGAAAAAGCCAATTGTCCACCACAATTTCAGGTTTTTCCTGTTCCTCAGGAATTCTTCCCAATCGACCGATTAGATAGCCCCCTAAGGTATCATAGTCTTCCTCATCTTCAAAAGTAATTTGCAGTAAATCTGCTACATCTGCCAAATTTGTGGTACCATTGATTCGATAAGTATTCTCATCGACAATACTAATTTCTTCTTCTTCTTCAAGGTCATATTCATCAAATATATTTCCCACAATTTCTTCAATTACATCTTCCATGGTAACCAACCCTGCTGTACCGCCATATTCATCAATGACAATTGCCATATGTACCTTTTCTCTTTGCATTTCTTGGAAAAGTTCATCAGTTTTTTTTGAAAAAGGCACAAAAAAAGGTTTTTTCAGAATTTCCATTAAATTCAACTTGCTTTTGTCAAGCTCGTCAGAAAGAAAAAACTTAACTACATCTTTTACATGGAGTAAGCCAATGATATTATCAATATTATCATTGTAAACAACAATACGGGAGTATTTCTCTTCGGAGATGACCTTCATAATTTCTATAAAGGAAGCATCAAAAGGAATGGCTACAATATCTCTTCGGTGGGTGGCTATCTCCCCCACGGAGGTATTTCCCAACTCAAAAATATTGTTTATCATTTCTTTTTCCGTTATATCAATACTACCATTATCACCACCGGCATCCACCATCATACGAATGCCTTCCTCTGTAATCACTGCACGTTTTTTTTCTTCTTTTATGCGCAACAATAAAACAAGCAATACTACATTCAAAATTATAGATATGGTCAAACCTATTACGGTTTCCAAAGTTCAATCATCCTCCAAAAAATGCTAAATTTTCGGTTACTAGTAGTGTAGTATTAAACCAATATTATGTCAAGGCTTTGCTTCTTGTTTGACATACGTCGAATTTTTACAATATCTTCCATTATGCACAATCAAACCTTGACAAACAGGCCATAAAATTGTATGATTATAACAACTTTTTATAAGGTTTTTACCTTTTAGCATGTGAAAGGAGATGGAGTATGGCTGAAAAAATCATCCCTCGTATTGACAGTAGATTAAGGAAACATATCGTTACTATGCCTGAAGAAATATGGAGTGCTAGTGGCATTGTCATCTGGGGAAAGCGTATCAAATCATTAATATTTTCAACCGACATTGCGATTATTCGTAACTGTAATGCCGATGCAGTTTTGGCAGTATATCCTTTTACACCTCAGCAAATCATTGCAGACGCTATTGTTTCCGCCTCTAGTATCCCTGTTTTTTGCGGGGTCGGCGGTGGTACTACAACAGGCCCTAGGGTTGTCATGTTAGCAAAAGATGCAGAAGCATTAGGGGCCATGGGTGTGGTTGTGAACGCACCTACCAGCAACTCTGTAATTCAACATATTCATGAAGTGATTGATATACCTATAATTGTAACAGTGTTACATGAAAATAGTGATATTGCAGGAAGGTTAGCAGCAGGCACAAGCATTCTAAATGTATCCGCCGCAGGCCGTACCCCCCACGTAGTACGGGAAATTCGCCGAAAATTCCCCGATGTTCCTATTATTGCAACAGGCGGCCCCACAAGACAGAGTATTAAGGAAACCATTGAAGCAGGAGCAAACGCAATCAGCTTTACTCCACCCACAGCAATGGACTTATTCCATGGACTGATGAGTCGCTATCGTACAGAACACGAACAACAACAAAATTCAAAATCGGAAGAAAAGTAAACCAATAAGCCCCATTTGAGATAAACTCAAATAGGGCTTTCTTTGTTTCATTCCATTGCAAAAAATAAACAAACTTGATATTAGGGTTGGAATCCAGTAAGTGGTTTTTTTACAAAAGTTCGATTCCTCGTAAAGAAATCTTGCAGAAGAAAAAATATCTCCTTGAAAAGTACTTTAGATAAGTTATACTACAATCATAGGAAGTATTAATCTTTCATTGCAATGAGACAAAAACAATCATTTAGGAGGAAATCATATGGCACTGCTTGCAAAGATTATAGTAAGTTTTTTTAAAGTACTAGGATTAATTATTAGAATTTTTGAAAGGAATAGAAAAAAAGATATATATGCTTTTAAAGAAGAATTAATAGAGCCAGGATATGCAGAAAAAATTATTACGGACGATAAAAATCCTCATCCTTTATTAGATATATTATGGAAAATTCAAAAAAAGTGTGAGCATGGTCGTAAATTAGAGCAATTGACATCTAGGGAACGTGTTATCTACTTAACAGATGAAGTCAATGGGCAAGTACATAGCAGTGGTTTCTGCCATTATTTCTTTTACCCAAGTGGTGCCAACTCTAAAGAGGCTATCATGGCTTTAAAAGAGATCGGCGCTCCCTATACAGCATCGTTAGTACAAGAGGCGAAGAATGTATACAGAAATGGATTTACTCACTGTTGGAAGAATCCCCCTGAAGACGAAGTTGAGTTAACTGATGAAGAAATGGAACGATTAGATACACTGGATAACAAATTTTATGAATACAGGGAGAATTTAGATGAACTGCAAATGAAGTACATAAAGGAACATATAGAGGACTTTTAGGAGGGAGTGAACAAAAATCTATAAAAGCAATTCTTCAATAAAGTAAATATTATGGGGACAAGCTTTTATGGCTTATCGGTTTGTATGAGCGGAGGTTTTTTCCATCTGCTCTATACTTCTTTGATGAATTTTACAGCCTACTCATACATTAGAATGAGTTCAGCATATATCTGTCTCAATGTCCGAGGGGCATATAGTCCATTATTTTGCTTCAACTTGACAGGTAAATTGCCTGCAAAAGAGCAGTAACAATGGTAATTACAATGCCGTTTGTGCCAGCTATGATAAGTCCTCTTTTATATTTCAAAGGACGTATATGATTGCTCTCAACATTTCGTTCCACCAGCAAAGCTAGTATTTGTGGAGGCTGATGTACCAATGAAAAAAAGGAGAATTTATCTCCTTTTTTTCGTTTCCCTTTATTCGTCTTCCTTTTTTTCAGGCTTGTGACAACTTTCACTATGGACACAACCGCTACAGCCACCACCACAGCCATCCTTCATATTCTTTAAGTTCTTTTGCATTTTACGCACATTGAAAAACACAAGGCAGAACACCAAAATCGTAGGGATTATGGCGGTAAAAAGCATTTCCTTGTTCATTTTTTCATCTCCTTAGATATATCGGTCGGTAAACCGGTGAAGCAAAGCCTCCCATTCTCTTTCGTCTACAATATTTTTTGCCATATCTTCAATACGAGTTTGCTCTGCAGGCTGCAAACGATATAGGTACTTCCAATCCAAAGGGAAGCCCATGCGTCTTGCCAACTGATACTTTTTCTGCTCAAACTCTGGCAGTGCCAAATAAGAATCAATATATTCCAACATCCATGGCAAATCTTTATCCATGTTCCCTTCTACTCCCTGCAAGAGGTTTATGATGTGGTCACTGGCAATCTTGCCATTGGCTTTTTTCGGATCCACATTGGCAAGCATTTTTCTTATTTCCAATAGTTTTTCAATATCCCTTTGCTCCTGATAAAGCCCAGCGTCACGAAGTTCTTCCATCAAAGACCCTGTTCTTAAAATAAAGGTACGCAACCGCACAAAGTCCGGATTTACTTCATTAATGACCTTCGCCGTTTCTATGGCATTTTCATCGGATAAGGCTTTGCCCCCTACCCCTGGCATAAAATAAATTGAAAGCTCAATACCCGCCTCTTTTACTTTTTTACCACCGATAATTTCATCTTCTTGGGTTGCCCCCTTGGAAATTAATTCCAATACCTTGTCGGAGCCTGATTCATAACCTGAATGAATGCGATCCAAACCTGCCGCACGTAAGCGTTTGAAATCTTCCAAAGAAATACGAGCTAGCGTGTTCGCTCTACCATAAGAAGTAATTCTTTGTATCTCAGGCAAACGTTCTCTTACATAACTGACAATTTCAATGAGCCAGTCGGGGCGTAAAACCATAGTGTTTGCATCCTGCAAAAAAATCGCCTGCTTATCCCCTTCTGTTAACCAAGTAAATACCATCTGATAACACATTTTTGCTTCGTCGCTAGTCAAAGACTGATACTCTCGTTGAATTGCCTCCATATCATAATCCCCATTACGCTCATGGGCAAGAATTCTATCTCTGTACTCTGCCATATAATCAATGTCTTTTTTCACATCAGCCACTGGCCTAGTATGAAAGTCACTCTTCTTATAAAGCATACAAAACTTACATTTATTCCATGGACAGTTTTCCGTTACCCGAAGTAACAAACTGTTTGCTTCACTAGGGGGACGAATGGGACCAACTTTAAATACACCTTGTTCCATTAAATTCACTCCTTTCAAAGAGTCAAAGCTCTTTCTTGCATTTTATATAATTCGAGGCAGAAAAGCAAGATGAAGTTACAGTTGTATGAAGAAATCTTAGTTTCAAAAACCTCTATATATATTTTAAAATATAGTAAAAAATCTTGCTTATCAAAGAGGTCTATACAGAGCTACCGGTAAATTTAGAATCAAAAGTTGCCATCTGGCCTACATTATTGAACTTTTTCAAACAAAAGAGGGATGGAACCCCATCCCTCCTAAAAATTCTGACTTAGTCTAATTTTGCCAGCTCCACGGCAATTTTTGATGCAACCTTTGCATTATTATAGGCAAGCTGTAAATTAGAAGCAAAAGAAACGCCCTCAGTCATATCTTTGATATGTTTTAACAAGAACGGTGTTGTGTCCTTACCTTTAACTCCCTGTTCCTTTGCCAATTTCAAAGCACGATTGATTACAGCTTCCATTTCATCAAAGTCAAGTTCATACTCCTTCGGGATAGGGTTTGCAATGAGTGCACCGCCTTCAATATTTAAATCCCATTTTGTTTTCAAAATCTTAGCAATTAGTTTCTCATCCTTAGCATTAAAGTCTACTTTATAGCCGCTTTTTCTACAATAAAAGGCAGGGAAATCATCGGTATCCACACCCACAACAGGTACGCCCATGGTTTCCAAATACTCTAAAGTCAGGCCGATATCCAACAAGGATTTTGCCCCTGCACCGATAACTGCCACTGATGTGTGTGCCAATTCCTGCAAATCTGCACTAATGTCCATAGTTTCTGCTGCCCCTCTGTGCACACCCCCGATGCCACCTGTAGCAAAAATACGGATGCCAGCCATTGCAGCAATCATCATTGTAGTGGCAACGGTAGTTGCCCCTGCTTTTCCTGTTGCTAAGTATACGGCAACATCACGACGGCTCACTTTCCCTACATTTTCACCTTTGCACATTAGTTCCAGTTCATTGGCTGTTAGTCCAACCTTAAGCTTCCCATCAATGATGGCAGTCGTGGCAGGAATTGCACCTTCTGCACGAACAATTTCCTCTACCTTATGAGCAAACTCCACGTTTTGAGGGTAAGGCATACCATGACTTAAAATTGTGCTTTCCAAGGCAACAACTGGCTTGTTGCTATCAAGGGCTTCTTTAATTTCTGGGGTAATGGTCAAGTATTTATCTAAATTCATAATCTTCTTTCCTCCAATATTTTTTCGATTAAGTCCACGCTCATACTTGGGTTGATAGTACCTTTGTAAGAAATGGCCGCAACACCTGCCGCTAAAGCGAAATCCAACGTCTCATTTACATCGAACTCATACAAACGAGAATATAGCACAGCCGCCATAAAAGCATCGCCACCACCTGTTGCATTTTCCATCTGTTCCAATGGCTTCAGCGCCCGTTTTATTTTAACGCCATCCCGATTCATGTAAAAGCATCCCTCTGAACCAAGGCTAATATAAATATGTTTTAGGCCTTTTTCCAAAAGCACATCTGCTGCTCTTTCCAAGTCTGTTTCATTGTGAATTTTAACGCCACTAATGACTTCCGTCTCCAGTCGGTTGGGTTTCAGTGTATCCACCTTACCTATATGGGGCTTTATTTTCTCCGCATAAGTACAAGAAACGGGATCCACAAACACCGGAGTCTGGGGGCTGTATACATCCAAAATCCCCTCTAACACCTCTTCAGGCAGACCTGTATCGCAAGTAATGAATTTTGCACCACTAATAATTCCCGATTTGCTTTTTAAAAATTCCATACTCATCCGTTGCAATACCGACATATCGGACATGGCAACGTACATATCCCCTTGCTCATCTAATATGGAAATATAAGTTGATGAGGGATGGTTTTCTACCACCATGCTATGGGAAAAGTCTATGCCCGCCCCACTACATTCGTTACGAATTTGCTCGGCATAAATATCATCGCCCAACGCTGTTATCAACTTCACCGACGCACCTAACCTTGCAAGATTTTCAGAAACATTCCTTGTCACCCCACCCGCTGATGAGCTCATATGACCAGGATTACTGTCCCTTAAAATAATACTTCTTTTGCTTCTGCCATGAATATCTACATTGGCGGCTCCAATACCAACAATATAATCCTGTTCCTTAAGCAAGTAACCACGACCTAAAATATAGCCTTTTTTCTGCAAATTGGCTATATGTACAGCCACGGAACTACGAGTTATATTTAGCTTTTGAGCGATGTCGCTTTGTTCTAACATGGGCATTGCACGGATAATTTCATAAATTTCCCGTTCTCTTTGTGTCAACCTCTCACCTTCTTTACAAATGTTTATTGTCTAAGCATACATTTATGATAATATTCTTTTTTTCCATTGTCAAGCCGTTTTTTTCATATTCTTGCATTACTATTGATATATTGGTAAAAAAGCTCGGAGGTAGCATAATGAAATTATTCAAAGCAATACATATCAGAAAAAAACATCTTTTAGGCGCCTTGGCTTTGGTTGCCTGCATTGGCGTTTTCACCTGCCTAGCACCACCTGCGGCTGAAAAAGTATCCGCCATAATCTCGGCCAACGCAGATAGAAAACTCCCAATTTACTGCGTTGACACAGATAAGCCTCAAGTTTCTGTTAGTTTTGACGCAGCTTGGGGGGCCGACGATACCGATGAATTGCTTAGTATTTTAGCTGACAACGACGTAAAAGCAACCTTCTTTCTATGCGGTTACTGGGTTGAGGATTTCCCCGTGGAAGTGAAAAAAATTGCCGACGCAGGTCATGATTTGGGCAATCACTCTTCCACCCATCCCCACATGAACCAACTTTCAGCTGAGCAAATTTCCAAAGAATTGGCAGAATGCCATAAAGCAGTAAAGGATTTGACAGGGATAGAAATGGATTTGTTCCGTCCACCTTTTGGGGAATATAACAATACAGTAGTTGAAACTTCCTACGCAAATTCTTACTATCCAGTTCAATGGGATGTGGACAGCTTGGATTGGAAAGAATTAGGAGAAGACCACGAAATCAATCAAGTATTAAACCATAAGCATCTTGGCAATGGTTCTATCATTCTTTTCCATAACGACGCCAAATATACACCCAAGGTGTTAGATCGCATTTTAAAGGGCTTGAAAGAAAAGGGCTTTGAAATCGTTCCAATCTCCCAACTTATACATAGAGATAATTTCGAAATGGATCACGAAGGTAGGCAAAGATTATCAACACCTTCCTCCTAATTGCAGGAGGTTTTCCCTGGAAATAATTTCTGAATTGCCTTTACACTTTTAACAAATTAAATATATTATTCCAGAAGGCTTAGAAATCAAATAGGATTTAAATATATAAAAAATAAAAGCCAAATGGCTTTACAAGAATAGTTTTGTAAAAGTCATTTGGCTTTTTTTATTATAATAAAATATCTACGAACTGTCCTACGGCAATACCGTGGAAATATTTTTCTATATCAATATTTTCTAATACCTTCATCAGAGTTTCTTTTTTCAACTCGCAACCTACCAAAATTTCTGATAGCTCTGCATGATCACTCACACCAAAGAAATCTCCATAAAACTTCACTTCCACTATTTTACCATCTTTTGTATTCATATGGGCTTCAATTTTGCCACAACCTTCAATACGACGTTCCTTTTGAACCGTATACTCAGGTGATTTTCCATAGTTCCAGTCCCACTGTCGATAGCGTTCTACTTTTATTTTTTCAATCTCTTCCATATCTTTTGGGGTTAGTTCATAAGTTTCAATAGATTTTTCGTCAAAAATATAGGAAACCAATTTTTCCTGAAATTCTTCCAAAGTTAAGTCCTCTTTTAAGAAAGGTTTTACGTTGGTCACACGACTTTTAACCGACTTCGCAGCCTTAGACTGAAACTTATCTCCTGCAACGTTTAACACAGCTGCCACAACGTCCAAATTCGAGTCAAACATAAGGGTACCATGATGCATAATACGGCCTTCTTTTAAATATTGAGAATTACCTGAAAATTTCTTGCCATCAATTGTAATGTCATTCCTACCATTAACCTGAGCATCAACCCCTAGTTCTTGCAGCAAGGAGGCAACAGGTTGACAAAAAAGCTTAATATCCAAATCACTGGCTTCTTTTGCATCCATAATAAAAGTAAAGTTCAGGTTCCCCAAATCATGGTAAACTGCACCACCACCAGAAAGACGGCGGATAACCTTAACGCCCTTTTCTTCAATAACTATTGGGTTAACTTCCCCAAATGTATTTTGATTTTTTCCAACAATTACAGCATTATTATTCTGCCACAGCATAAAATACTCATGGCTTCGATCCATCTTGTCAAATACAAATTGTTCTAGCGCTAAGTTAAATGCAGGATCCGTACTGGGTGACTTTAAATAAACCATTGACATTTTAATTCCTCCTCTGGCAAAAAGCCCAATTCTTTTGTATATTCTTTACTTATATTCTAACACCATTTCTTTGGAAAATCCATTCCATTTTGGGCCTCATTTTGAAGGTTGCCCTCCTCGTGCACTAAAAAAATCTTCCCCACACAAAAGCATGGGGAAGATTTTTCATTCATTGTTTAGTTTATTCCAAAGTTATCATCCCAAATGTCCTCACTAGGAATTGCATCATCGTAACCATCGTCTGTAGATGGAACCGTTTCTGCACCATCTCCGTCATTGCCTCCGCCATTTGGGAAGCCTCCGTCAATAGGCGGGAACACAGAAGTAGGTTTATGTTCCATGGTACATGTTTTACTGATGTCAATATCCATTCTACCTGAAGGTATTGAGGAAGGCTTACCAATAATATTTCCATTCTCACCTACGGCAAGAACAACATCCATATGGGTATTGCTAGGGCATTTTTCAGAAACAAGATTACCGGATTCTGAACATACAGTAAATACTTTATGTTTTGTGCATACTGATGTAGGTCCTTTAAAATCCGATGCCGCTATATCAGAATGGGTAGTATAGCCGTAGTAATCCTGACCACATAACTCAGAAGGAATGTCTCCTGATGCGGAACAATAGCTTTGGCTAACGAGACCCCCAGGTTTTTCGAAGGCCTTATTGGAAAGCCCACTATGCACCTGATTCATAACGGTACGCCAAATCTTTAAGTGCGCATTCCCTGCATTCTTCATTGTCTTTGACGTATCAAAGCCCATCCAAATACCAGCTGTATAATACGGTGTATATCCGTAGAATGTTAAGTCCTTCGTATCATTGGTCGTACCTGTCTTGCCGGAAACTCTCATACCGTTAAGTGACGCCTGACCGCCAGTACCACCAGTGATAACGTCTTCCATCATATTGGTCAGCATATACGCCGTTGTTTCTTTAATGACACGATGGGTTTCAGCATTGCTGTTATCCAGCAGTACATTGCCATCATGATCATATACAACAGTATAGTACTGAGGCTCATTATAAACACCACCATTGGCGATAGATGCATAAGCTGCTGTACCTTCTAAGACAGAAATACCTTTGGTCAAACCGCCAAGTGCTGTCGTTGCCGCCTTATCTTCTTCAACCAAGGTTGACAAGCCGAAGTCCTCCAAATATTTAAAAGATGCCTCCGCACCAACCATCATATAGGCCTTGATGGCTAAAATATTCATGGAGTCACGAATACCTTGTCTTACGGTACGTGGACCCAGGAACTTTCCATTCCAGTTTCTAGGTGACCAAGTGCCATAGCTTATAGGTTCGTCGATAATGACTGAACCTGGCATCAATAGCCCAGTATCGATGGCAGGCGCATAAGAAGCCAACGGTTTCATGGCAGAACCCTGAGGGCGTAACGCCTGAGTCGCACGGTTGAATACAGAGTCACCTGGTTTTTGTCCTCTGCCCCCAACCAAGGCTTTGATTTGGCCATTATGCTGATCCATAATCACCATGGCTGCTTGTAACGATTTGGAAACTGTCACCTGATCCAAAACCAAAACATGGGTTTCATCTAACAGTTCTGCCTGCACAGAATCAACGAAATCTTTCACTTCGTCCTCACTTCTAACAGATGTTTTCCTCTCATAATGAGACTGATTACTCTTTTTATCTGGATTTGTTGTATCCATAACAGAAATCAGATACGTTACGTCAAGGGTACCGTCTGATGCAGGAAAAAGGCTGTCCGTATTAAATGCAGTTTCCATAACACCTTGCATTTTCGCATCCATGGTTGAATGAATTTGTAAGCCACCGCTGTAAATTAAATCGAAGGCCTGCTTCCTATTGTAGTTTTTCTGTGCAATCAAATCCTTGGCAATCTGATCAATCATGGCCTCCACAAAATAATTATGATTAGCAGTTGCGGTTTCATCCCCCGTTACACTGCATACCAAATTTGCATAAATATCCTCTGCCGCTGCTTGATCATACTCACTTTGGGTAATATAACCCAACTCCAACATTTTTTGCAAAACGGTCATCTGCCGCTCTTTATTCTTTTCCGGATTTGAATCCGGTGCATACAGACTAGGATTTTTAGTAATACCCGCTATGGATGCACTTTCTGCCAAAGTAAGTTCACTGGCATTTTTCCCAAAGTAATATTGGGCCGCAGCCTCAACGCCATTTAGGCCATGGCTCAAGCCAATGGTATTCAAGTATAATTCCAAAATATAATCTTTTGCCGCTTTTTCACTTCCAAGCTGTTTCTCCAAAGAACTCTCCAAAGAAACTGCCAAGTATTGTTCTTTGATTTTTCTTACTAATGATTTTTCTTTTGTTAACACTTCGTTTTTAATCAGCTGTTGCGTAATTGTGCTGGCACCTTGGGAAAAACTCATTGTTTTGACGTTTTCCACCACAGCTCTCATGATGCCTCGGAAATCAATTCCGTTGTGCTGATAAAAGCGCTCGTCCTCGATGGCAATAGCCGCATTTTGTAAATTCGTAGGAATTTGACTTAGCTTAACATATTCTCTATTTTCATCCCCATGAAGTTTATCAAACTCCACGCCATTTGCGTCATATATAAGCGAAGTATAAGATTCTGGCGTTACATCTGCTGTATTCAGCACGTCCGTACCTTTCAGGATTCCCAACACAGTCCCAAGCCCAGCCCCCACAATGGCAAAACCGATAATTACGATAATAGCCACAAGAACTTTCCACACTTTACTAGACTTACGCTTCCGCCGTTTTTTCTTTTTTGGATTTTGGCGGGATGAGCTAGATGACGAACTGCTTCTTTTAGAGCCGTCAGGTGGACGTCTCCTCTGATGCGTTTCACTCATGTACATAAACCCCCTTTATATCATAATGATTATAGCAGAAATCACGAAAGAGTAAAAGCAAAATTTCTTTACAACAATCTTAATCCTATGCTTGGGCTTTCTTCCTTTGATATTAGGAATTTTTTACCACATCTAATTCCTTTGATATTATAACCTTTCCACACATATCTTAGTTTATGGAGGTGAAAAAAATGAAGAAAAAATTACGAAAAAGAAATAAGAATAATGGAGTTACTTCTTTGGTTATTATTTTTGTTTCTGTTTTTTTTCTGACCATTTTCATTCTAAGTCAGTTTGAAAAAAAAGTAGTGCCCTCCCTGCAGGAAATCTCTCATAATCATTCCATGGCAATCGCCAATGACATAATTGACGATTGTATTCAGACCCTAATGGCGGAACTTCCTCTGTCTTCCAAGGATTTCATAACCCTGACAGATCAAGAAAACGGTACATACAGTACAAATACACAGCAAATTAATCTTTTTTGTACTCGCTTGAACAAAAAGATTAATTCTGCAATGCAAAACTTACCCAATGAAGAGATTTTAATTCCATTGGGCGCAGTAACAAAATCTAATTTTTTTGCAAACTGGGGCCCTAAAATTCCATTTACCCTAATGCCCGCAGGGGCAATCACCTCGGACTACGAAACCTCTTTTGTGACGGCAGGAATCAATCAAGTTAATTATAAAATTTGGATTAACTTAACCCTTGATATTCAAATTGTAAATCCTTTGTATCACGAAAAAATTACATTGACCAAAAAAATAATGCTGGTTGATACAATCATCGGCGGAAAAGTACCTGATCATTTTTTCCATATGGGACAAAACTAGAATATCTATTGACATAATGAACAAAATATTATTAAATGATAGATAGATTAGGATTTACTATTTTTTGGAGGTACTGGAAATGGTTAAAACACTAAAGGAATTTTTAAATGAACTAGGTAGTCTTTCTTACGACAATGGCGACTATACCGTTATAAAAGGTAAATTCAAAGCCAATGAGGTATCTGGCTTTGTAGATTGCTTTCTTGCAGGAACTGAAATTCTAAGCGACGGTAAAGACGGAAAACCTTTAACTTTAAAGGGTGCTGCAAACACAGATAAAGGGGCAACCGGTAATGAAGAGTTAGAATTCACAGGATATCAGCTATATGATTATTCTGACTCCGATGGCAATTGGTATCTTCTTACCTTCCCTTCCATTGAAAAATTAGAAGAATATCTTTTAAGCGAAGCAGGCTATTTGAACTACTTTAGCACCCAAATGTTCGTTTTCGAAAATGGCGTTGTAAAACCTTTTGAGATTATGTTTAACGGGGACAATGATACCGTTGTTGGTATTGATAAAGACGCTATGGATGCACCTTTAGATATTCCCGGCTTACAGGGCAGAATTTGGGTAAGATGGCAAGACCCGGAAGAGTTAGAACCTCTGACCGATGCTGATGTTGAAAAGTATAAAAAATCCATCGGGAAATAAAAAAGAGTGATAAATCTCTTTCATAAAATTTATTATAACAGTGATTATGGTTCAGCTTTGCCTATCACTGTTATTTTTTTGCTTAATTTGGAAAGTTCCCTAGGAATTTCCATGATCTTTTTAATGCCTTCTTATCACATAAAACATATCTTTGTATAAAATATAAAGAAGGTTGTCTAAAACGTTACTAAAATTAAGATTGGAGAGGATTCCATGGAAATTCCTGAAATTATGTCCAGTACCACAACCCGCTCGCAGGCAATCACAGATATAATACAGTCCGTAGCTTATGAGCAGGCAGCGCTTGCCCATATTATCAATGCAGAAGGCGAAAAACTACAAAAAGCCGTTTTTTTAGAGAACAACTCAACAGCCGTTTTACTCACAAACAATTCGATCAAAAAAATCATAAGTGCCGCAACTCTTTTAGAGATTGTTTTATTAAATAAGCTTGAATTATTTAAAGACTTCCTTTGCCCGGAACCAGAACCCAGTATTCCCGTGGAGAATGTAAAAATTACGATAATTCCTCCAGACTTAGGCAGAGTAGTAACAAAAAAAGACAATCAACACTTTACCATAGGAAAGCAAAATGCTACAACGGAGGCTGGGAGTTGTTTAATTGAACTTGCACCGGATTATCCCCTTTCATTAGTATCCGCCCCCATAGGTGTTTCCTTATCAGGAAGCATTCTGACAATTGACTACTCAGTTGTTAGTAGCGGCCAGATTATTTTGACTACAGGTGTGGATGAATGTGAAATGCAAGTATTCATTGAATTTTTTCAAAGTAATGAATAATATTACCCAAAGAAGTTTAGCCTAATAGAAAAATCATACGCCCTTGAAGCCACTGTCTTACTTTTTTAAGGGGCTTAGCTTTTTTTCCTTAGATTTTCATCCTTCGTAATTGGTCTATTTTTCTTATAATAAGTCCTGTGGCTATTTTATTAATTCATGTTAATTCTGCATAATCAAAAAGCCATTGGCCTTTTCTAGCGTGGGCTTCATATTTAAAAGCCGCAGATTCCTCTGCGGCTTTTTTATTAAGTCTATTTTAGTTTTCTTTTGCAAAGGATACCAACAAATCTCCTTGACTAACCTTCTCACCTTCAACAGCATAAATCTTATCAATTATGCCATCTTCTTTTGCTACAATGGATGTTTCCATCTTCATGGCTTCTACAGTGAGCAGAGGTTGATTTTTCTTCACAGCATCCCCTTCTTTTACAAAAATCTTGCTGATTGTACCGGGGATAGAGGAACCTAGGTGGAAAGGATTGCTCTTATCCGCTTTTAGTCTACGGTCACTCTTCACTTCTAAGTTCTGATCCAGCACCTTCACTTCACGCACTGCGCCGTTAATTTCAAAGGTAAGGGTACGGGAACCTTCAGAGTCGGGATCGGACATATCGATATATTTAATCAAAATATTCTTACCTTCCCCAATTTCGATGGATGTTTCTTCGCCTTTTGCCAAACCAAAGAAATATACATCGCTGGTTAACTTGGAAACATCTGTGTAGTATTCCCAATGGAAGCAGTAATCGTCATATACCTTAGGGTACATAGCGTAGCTAATGATATTTCTAATATTAATACGCTTCATGGTATGGGTTTCAAGCAAATATTTTTCAATTGCTTCCAAGTCCGCAGGAGGCAACAACGCACCTGCTCTGCCTGCGATTGGCTTTTTACCCTTTAACACAATTTCCTGTAAATCTTCAGGGAAACCGCCCTCAGGCTTACCTATGTTACCCATAAAGTAGTCCACAACGGAATCAGGGTATGACAAGTCTTTACCTTCTGTCAGGATGTTGTCTTTATTTAAACCGTTCTTGGACATGAAAATTGCCATGTCCCCTACCACCTTGGAAGAGGGAGTTACTTTAATGATGTTGCCCAAAAGGTCGTTAGCCTGCTTATACAAATGCTTAATTTCTTCAAAATTATCCGCAGAGCCCATGGCCTTAACCTGTGCTAACAAGTTAGAATACTGTCCACCGGGGATTTCGTATTTATAAATTTCTGTATTGGGCGTTTTCATTTCACTTTCAAAACCAGTGAAAATCTGACGTACACCTTCATAATACTGGCTTAATTCTGTGAGCTGGTCTGGGTTCAGACCTGTGTCTCTTTCTGTGCCCTTCAATGCCTCTACAACTGCGTTCATAGAAGGCTGGCTAGTTAATGAACTCATAGACTGAATTGCCAAGTCCACAATGTTTACCCCTGCTTCTGCTGCCATTAAAACAGTGCTTACACCGTTCCCTGTTGTATCGTGGGTATGCAGATGCAAAGGAATATTTAATTCAGATTTTAATGCACTAAACAATTCTTTCGCAGCATAAGGCTTCAATAAGCCCGCCATGTCTTTGATGGCAAAAATGTGACAACCCAAGGCTTCTAATTCCTTTGCCTTACGCACATAGTAGTCCAAAGTGTATTTCGTTTCCTTAGGGTCTAAAATATCCCCTGTGTAGCAAATAGCACCTTCAACAATTTTACCTGTTTTCAAAGACTCTTCAATGGGCATTTTCATATTTTCAATCCAGTTCAAGCTATCAAAAATACGGAAAACATCAACGCCTCTTTCCGCTGAAATTTTAATAAATTCCTGAACCACGTTATCAGGGTAGTTTGCGTAACCAACAGCGTTGGACGCACGCAATAACATCTGAATTAGGGTGTTTGGCATGGCCTTAGACAACTGCTGTAATCGAATCCAAGGGGATTCCTTCAAGAAACGATATGCAACGTCGAAAGTTGCACCGCCCCATGCTTCAACGGAAAAAGCTTTTTCCATTGCCATGTTGGTTGCAGGTGCTGCAACAACCAAATCATTTGTACGCAGACGTGTTGCCATCAAGGACTGGTGGGCATCACGCATAGTTGTATCCGTAACAAAGAGGCGTTTTTCCTTCATTAAGCTCTGGGTGAAGTCCTTTGCACCCATTTTCAAGAACGCATTTTTTGCACCATTCACTTCAATTGTGCTTCCATCTTCATTTTTACCGAAGGATGGAGGGACAATTCGATCAAACTCAGGTTTCTTCCCCTTCGATTCGTTTACAATTTTGTTGCCGATGAACTCTGCAATCTTTGTAGCACGGTCTTTCCCGGGAACAATGTGGAACAATTCTGGAGTACTTTCAATGAAAGTTGTTGTACACTTACCATCATTCCAAATCTGGCTCTGCAACACGTTAATCAAGAAAGGAATGTTGGTTTTTACACCACGAATTCTTGTTTCTTTAATGGCACGAATCGCCTTATGGGTCGCACCTTCAAAACGTCTGTCGTGGGCAATGATTTTAACCAACAAACTATCGTAATAAGGTGTGATTTCTGCACCTGTGTATGCAGTACCACCATCCAAGCGGATACCTTTACCTGCGGAAGAACGATAAACGTTAATTTTACCTGTGTCAGGCAAGAAATTGTTTGCAGGGTCTTCCGTTGTAACACGCAACTGAATTGCATAGCCGTTGCAAGTGATTTCTTCCTGAGAGTTGATACCAATTTCAGGAGAGTTTAATGGATAACCTTCCTCAATTAAAATCTGAGACTGTACGATATCTATACCTGTTACTTCTTCCGTAACAGTATGCTCAACCTGAATTCTTGGGTTCATTTCGATGAAGTAGTAATTTTCATCAGCATCAACCAAGAACTCCAGTGTACCTGCATTTTTATAACCCACATGCTTTGACAAACGAACAGCATCCGCAAAAATCTTTTCTCTTACTGCATCGCCTATGGTAAAAGCGGGAGCAAATTCCACTACCTTCTGATGACGTCTCTGTACAGAGCAGTCCCGGTCAAACAGGTGAACCACGTTGCCATATTTATCGCCTAAAACCTGAACTTCGATGTGCTTAGGGTTACGAAGATATTTTTCAACGAAAATTTTATCATCACCAAAAGCTTTTTTCGCTTCGTTCCTTGCTTCTTCAAATTCTTTTGGCATATCCGCAGAGCTATTTACAATACGCATACCACGGCCACCGCCGCCATTGCTTGCTTTCAGCATTACTGGGTAGCCAACTTTTTCAGCCACTGACATTACTTCATCCAAGTCACGAATTGCATGGTCAACACCAGGGATGATGGGCACATTACATTCAATTGCCATTTTCTTGGAAGATATTTTATCACCCATGGCATACATAACTTCAACCTCAGGGCCGATAAAAGCAATCCCTGCTTTTTTACAAGCAGAAACAAAATCAGGATTTTCAGAAAGGAAGCCATATCCTGGATGGATGGCGTCTGCCCCCTTTGCCTTTGCAATTTTAATGATATTGTCAATATCCAAATATGCATCAATAGGCCCTTTTTCAGGATTCAGCATATAAGCCTCATCTGTTTTGGTACGGAACAGAGAGTATTTATCTTCTTTAGAAAAGATACCTATAGTCTGGATGCCCAGCTCGTTCAAGGCACGATACACACGAATGGCAATTTCGCCACGGTTTGCTACAAGCACCTTTTTAAACTTCTTAATTTGTACTTCCTGCATTTTTATACCTCCTTAATCATTATGCTTTCCAATCAAAACCCCAAGTTTACAATTAAAACCTTGTTCACTATTATAATATAGGTTGGCTTATTCGTAAACTAAAAATCTGTAAAGAATTATATAAGTAAAACTTATACTCTTCGTCATTTTTTCCCACAGGGGAAAACTTTTTCCATTAAATGTGTGAGGTTTTTGCATTCTACCACTTCTAAATTATCTAGTTTTACTTTTTTTGCCCCCTCAGCAGCGACAAATGCCTTTGTGAAACCCATTCTATCCAACTCACGTAGTCGGCCCTCTATGGTAGGTATTTTTTTTAATTCACCGGTTAAGCCTACATCGGCAATGAATGCCCAATCCGATGGTAAAGGCAAGTCACGCACACCTGAAACGATGCTCATCAATACCGCTAAGTTTGCAGCCTGTTCTTTTAAATATAAACCTCCCGTTGTTTTTACAACCACATTCTTATCATATAGCTTTATCCCTCCACGCTGTTCTAATACAGATAAAAGAGTGTTTAAGGTATCTTTTTTCATGTTTTCGCTTATTCGAGAAGGATATGGTGTAAAGGAGTTGGAAACCAGACTTTCGATTTCCGCTACAACAGCACGAGAACCTTCCCGCAAAACTGTAATAGCACTTCCCGAAACAGCGTCCTCTTTTTTTCTTTTTGTCATAAAATATTCCGAGGGGTTATCGATGGAAGCAAGTCCTTTTTCCGTCATAGCAAAAAAACCCATTTCCCCTGTACTGCCAAAGCGATTTTTTGTAGCTGTTAAGCTCCTCAGCTCTTCTCCCCCTTCGCCTTCCAAAACCAAAACTGCGTCAACCAAATGCTCTAACGCCCTCAAACCCGCAATTTCATCGTTTTTGTTCATCTGACCAATCATAAAAACTGCTCTGGGGCGAGCCTTATTCTTTGCACATTGTACCAACGTCTGGGCACATTCCATGGTTTGGGTAGGGTTCCCAGCCCTAGATGGGTAAAATTCTGCCAAAGCAAAGGTTTGGATACTATCCAAAATGATAAAATCTGCATCCACCTCCAAGATTGCCTCCAAAACCCTATCCATGGAAGTGTCTGCCAAAATCCAGATATTATCCTCCACATGTTCCAAAATACGGTCGGCTCGGCTTTTAATCTGGCTATCACTTTCTTCACCAGAAGCATACAGAACCCGTTTCCCCTCCTTTGCCAACTGACTGGCAACCATCAAAGACAAGGTGGATTTGCCTCCGCCGGGAGGAGAGGTAATGATGGTTACGGAGTCTCTTACGATGCCGCCACCCATCACACGATCAAATTCGGAAATTCCCGTAAATAAACGTTCATCCCCCAAAATTTCAACCTCTGACAAGCGAGGAATGGGCTGATGAGAGTTTTTTGACATAGCCTTTGCCGCCCCTTGGCTTTTTGTTCCTTTTACCTCTTCCCGTTCCTCAAATGTATTCCACTCTCCACAACTAGTACATTTGCCCGCCCATTTGGGACTCTTATACCCACAGGACGAACAAATATATACTGTTTTTGTTTTCATATTTCCACTCCCTAGCACAAAAAGCTTCTGAATTGAGAAAAAAGTGGGCTGTATCAATTATACAGTCCACTTTTTGTTTATTAACCGATCTTTTCAACCTTCACATATGGCGTGTTGTTTTGTAACTCAACACTAAGGGTTACTTTACCCGCCATATTTGTTTTTACTTTTCCTACATTCACATCATCAATCAAAATTTTATATTCTGTTTCAGGCTCCATTTCCAATGTCAACTGAACGTCTTCGTGACCTTCTACCATAAAATATGCACCCTTAGCAGTTAAAGAGAATTTATGTATGGTAGCGCCAGGCACTACCTCCATGAGCATTTTTCCGTTCTTCTCTAATTTTGTAATTTCATTGTATGTTTTAACCTTATAAAGATCACCTTTTACTTCAAAATCCAAAACCTTTTTCTTTTCATCCATCAAGTAATTGCCGAAGCTGATAGTTCCATCTTCTTCTTGACGAATCAATTCTTCAATTACAGCCATTACGCTACCTCCCAAAATATCACTTCAATATGCTTTTCGATATAAAATCCGAAATTTCGCCAAATTTCTCTCACATTTGGATTAGGTTGATTATAACACAAAACAAAGTTTTGGTATATACCTAAATTTATTTATTCCCCAGGAAAAAGGACGCTTACTTCACATTCCTGAAGGAATATCCATTTGTTTTTACGCCTACGGATACCTTGCTGCCTTTTTGAATATTTCCACCTAAGAACTCCTCGGCGAAGACATCCTCAATCTTTGTTTGCAACGCACGGCGTAACGGTCTTGCACCATAAGCCTTGTCATACCCCTCAGAGGCAATTTTTTCAATGGCTTTGTCGGTAAAAGTTAAAGTAATGCCCATATTTTCCTCCACCCTTTGAGATAGGGTTTTTGCCATTAATCTTACAATCTCAACGATGTCCTTTTCTTCCAGAGGATGGAATACAATGATATCGTCAATACGATTGATAAACTCTGGCTTGAAAATATTTTTCACTTCGTCCATAACACCTTTTTTCATGGATTCGTAGCTTTGCTCCGCTGTTTCCATGCTGGTAAAGCCCAGTTTTTTCGGTGCTGCAATGCTTCTTGCACCTGCATTCGAGGTCATAATAATAACCGTATTTTTAAAATCTACTTTTCTGCCCTGACCATCGGTGATATGTCCATCATCTAAAACCTGTAACAGGATGTTAAACACTTCGGGAGATGCCTTTTCAATTTCATCAAAAAGAATAACAGAATAAGGGTTTCTGCGTACCTTTTCGCTGAGCTGGCCCCCCTCTTCATAGCCAACATATCCCGGAGGAGCCCCGACCATTCTGGCTACGCTATGTTTTTCCATATATTCAGACATATCAATACGAACCATAGCACTTTCATCACCAAAAAGCGCCTGTGCCAAAGCCTTCGAGAGCTCCGTTTTACCTACACCCGTAGGGCCTAAAAACAGGAAGGAACCAATGGGCCTATTGGGATCCTTCAACCCTACTCGGCCACGACGAACCGCTCTTGAAACAGCTTTTACTGCCTCTTCCTGCCCTATCACTCTTTGGTGAAGGGTGCTTTCCAAGGCAAGCAGTCTTGCGGTCTCCTCTTCCCTTAAACTTTGTAAAGGAATTCCTGTCCAACGAGAAAGAACCTCGGCCACCTCTTCAGCGGTTACGGTTTGATCGTTGGTATTGTTTTTACTCTCCCATTCCTTCTGGGCTTCTTTTAATTGAGTACGCAAAATGTCTTGTTGTTTTTTAATTTCTCCAGCCTTTGCAAAATCTTCAGTTTTTATGGATTCCTCTTTTTCTTTTTCCATTGCCGTTAATTTCTTTTGTAAATCCTTCACGCCAATGGGTGCTGTATAGGTTTTTAAACGCAACCGTGAAGCAGCCTCATCAATTAAATCAATGGCTTTATCAGGCAAGAAGCGATCCGTTACATAACGCATAGAAAGCTTTACCGCTGCCTCCACCGCCTCATCGGTTATGGTTACTTTATGATGCACCTCATATCTATCTCGAAGGGCACGAAGCATACTAATTGCTACCTCCTCCGAAGGTTCTTCCACCTTTACAGGCTGGAAACGACGTTCAAAAGCAGCATCTTTTTCAATATGCTTTCGGTATTCATCCATGGTTGTGGCACCAATTAGCTGTATTTCGCCTCGTGCCAGAGAAGGCTTTAAAATGTTTGAGGCATCAATGGCACCTTCTGCCGCACCCGCACCAATAATGGTATGAATTTCATCAATAAACAAGATGATGTTGCCATCGGTACGAACCTCTGCCAAAGCCTTCTTCATTCTATCTTCAAACTCACCACGATATTTTGAACCTGCAACCACAGCGGAAAGATCTAAACTGATTATTTTTTTATTTTTCAAAACATCGGGTATATTTCCATCAGCAATTTTTTGTGCCAAACCTTCTACAATAGCAGTTTTCCCTACACCAGGATCCCCTACCAAACAAGGGTTATTTTTTGTTCTTCTACTTAAAATTTGAATAATACGTTCGATTTCCAAGTCTCTTCCCACAATAGGGTCAAATTTATTGTTTCTTGCCATTTCTGTTAAGTTGCGGCTAAATTTATCCAAAGTTTCTGTTGCACTTTTTTCATTTTCTTCCCCATGGGGGTTCATGCCTTTCCCGCCGGCAGTTTCATTTTCTCCAGCACCCAACATATTCATAATATCGCCGTATACCTGCTGACGGTTTACGTTTAAATCTCTTAAAATTTTTGTTGCAATATTATCCTCTTCCCGAATTAAGGAAACCAGCATATGTTCTGTGCCAACATAGCCCATTCCCATTTTCACTGCTTCTTGTAGACTAAACTCAACCACTCGTTTTGCCCTAGGGGTATAGTCCACAGGAACATAAAAAGTTTTGTTATGTTCATTCATTGCAACAATTCTATCCATAACCTGATGATAGGTCACGCCTTGTTCTTCTAAAGCCTTGGCAGCAACGCTGTCTTTCACCAGCGTTAACCCCAGCAAAATATGCTCCGTACCTACATACTTATTTCCCAGTTTTAACGCCGCCTCTTGAGCTCTTGCTAAAACTTCTTGTGCTTTTTTTGTATATTTTCCATCCATGTTCTTCACCTTCCTTAGCTTGTTAGCCATCAAAGCTTGTGATTGCTAAAATTATGATTAAAATAAAAGAACCTTTCAGTTCTTCTATTCTTTTTCCATTTTAAATAATTATACGAGAGATATCATGAAGGGATACCTGAAAACTCCTTTTTTACAAATGAATTCAGGTCTCCATTTCTCTTTAAGCCAATCATACAAATATGATAACCACATTATAATACACATACTAAGAAATTGCAAAGCTTGTTTTATCATTTTCCAGCAAAAAACTGAAAAGCCCCTTCCTTGGGTAAATCCTGAAAACACCAAGGCTTTTTTGTGGTGGGATGGTACCCCTTTAAAAAGCAAGACCAAAGGGCAATCTCCGTTCGTCCCCCTCTTTTAAACATGGGGTTATATTTTTTGTCACCCCAAATGGGTGCCCCTGCATTGGCGGTCTGCACTCGAATTTGGTGGTGTCTTCCCGTTTCCAATTGAATTTCCACATAACTTAAAACTTGACCTTCTATTGTGGCTGTTTCCAAAACTTCATAATGCAAAATCGCTTTTTTTCCCCCTTTATCATTGGGAGAAACAACTTCCGAAAGATTCGTTCGCATGTTCTTTTTCAAATAATCAACCAGTCTCCCCTTTTCTTCAGGCAATTTGCCACAAAGAACGGTACGATATCCTTTTTCCAATCGGCCTTCTTGCATCTCCTTAGCAAAAGCTGTTTCTGCTTTTTTTGTTTTTGCAAACACAAGAAGCCCCCCAACAGGCCTATCTAAGCGGTGTACCAATCCCAAAGGATGACCACAATGCTCCTGCAAAGCTGAAAGTAAGTCCAAATCCCCCGTTTTATCACCTTGTGTTGGCATCCCCTGAGGTTTTATGGCCACAAGCATGGCCTCGTCCTCAAATAATATTTTCCAATCCATTTCTACACTTCCTTTAAAAGAACCCCACTTTTCGGCGGTAACAATAGTCGAATGTGTCCATTTTCTACAACATAAGCTGTACTCTCCCTATGATAACCCGTTTCCTCTGTGCTCAGCAAGCTTTTCATTCTTCCTTTTTCCCGCACACCAATTTGCCAAAGGGGTATATAAATTTCTTTGGCACAATTGTTGTTATTTAAAACGATAACACATTTATTCAGCTCCGTAAATCTTCCATAGCCAATGATGCCATATTCGCCAAACAATTGTTTTAGGGAGCCAAAACGCAAGGCCTCATTTTCTTTACGCAAACGAATACAAGTTTTATGGAACTCTATCAGCTCTATATTCTCCCTACCCCAAGGGTAGGTTCTTCGGTTATCTGGGTCCGTCCACCCCATAACCCCAGCTTCGTCTCCATAGTAAATGGTCGGTGAGCCTAGCCACGTCATTTGAAATAAAACAGCCTCTCTCATCACAGACAGAAGAACGCCATCCTCTGCAGCTTTGGCACCGTTTTTAGCCAGCCGCCCTAATTGACGATTTGTTCTTGTCAAAAATCGAGAATGGTCATGGTTTGAAAGCTCGTTCATGGCTGTATTGATGGCTTGTATGGGCAGTTTCGCCATTTGATAGCTCATACTGCCCCAAAACACATTCGCATTATTATATAAATCATCCCTAGCTTCTGTGCTGTGCTTGGATACGCCAGTCAAAAACCATGTCAATGGCTCCATAAAAGCATCGTAATTCATGATGCTGTCCCACTCATCGCCCCAAAGCCAAGGTTTTGCATCCCCATAATGTTCTGCTAAAATAACCGCATTGGGGTTGGCCTTTTTCACTACATTTCGGAACTCCCGCCAAAAGGCATGGTTGAATTCCTCTGTTCTACCTAAGTCCGCCGCTACATCCAGACGCCACCCATCTGCACAAAAAGGGGGAGACACCCACTTTGTAGCAATTTTAAAGATTTCTTCTCGAAGCTTAGGGCAACCCTCTACATTTAGCTTAGGATGATTTTCATATCCCCACCAGCCTTCATAGCCTTCCCCCTCTTGATCCCAATAAAAATATGGGCGATAAGGGCTATTTTTATCTTGGTATGCACCTGAGTTCTTACCTATATATATTCCTTCTTTGTCCAGCCATTTATGAAAAGCACCACAGTGGTTAAATACGCCATCAATAATGACCTTTATTCCCCTTTTGTGGGCCTCCTCTACTAAAGTTGCAAAAAGCATGTCACTCTTTTCCAAATTGATTTCATTGGTTACACGGGTAATATACTTGGTTGCCTCTTTGTTTTCTTCCGATCCAAAAAGCAAAGCCCCTTCATCCACCTCAATCACACCAAGATGGGGGTCAATATGCGCATAATCTTGAATATCGTATTTGTGATTACTGGGAGAAACAAAAATTGGGTTCAAGTAAATTGCATCAATGCCCAAATCCTCAAGATAATCCATTTTTTCTATAACACCTTGCAAATCTCCGCCATAGAAATTTCGAATGTCTTCTGAGTCAGGGTTCAAAAACCAGTCCTCCACCTTTTTTACAGGTTTGCCTAAATACATATATTCTTTGGTTAGAACATCGTTTTGCTTATCCCCATTGAAAAAGCGGTCGGGATAAATTTGATACATTACCGCACCTTTTGCCCATTGAGGGGTATGGTAGTTTTTCAAAATTTCAAACCAACCGTCGCTCTGATAGTCCTCAAACACACCATATTTTGTGTAGTAAAGGGTAAAGCCCTCTCCCTCTATGCAAAAATAGTAGCGAATCAGTTCTGCTGATGGAGGTAAGGTTACTTGATAATAGTCAAACACAAAGCTTGCCCTCATTTTCTCCATGGGCAGCCGTCCCGTTTCCATACATAAATAAGGCTGCAGCTCTATATCTCGCCCTGCCCTTAGGGTAATGGTTACCCTATCGTATTGAGATGGCTCTGGAGGCATCCTATAATTTATGGTTTCATCGCTAAAAATCGCTTGGGAGCAAAAATAAGGAATGTTTCTTATCCAATAAAAATCAGCATGATTTGGCACTAAATCACCACCTTTATTTCGCAGTCTTATTTATTATTATGGCCAAAGGAAAAGGCACATAACGGTTTTTACAACTTTTTAATTAATCACCAAATATATCCAAAAACTACAATGCCACACCTCAATTATTATATCATATAAGAAGTCATTGAAATAGATTCTAAACGAAACATCAATAGTTTAGCTGCTTCAAGCCCCCTCTTAATTCATAATTTTATTAGCATTTATTTCTATCTCGACATATATTTTTTTAGACAAAAGGAAAAAGAGCAGCCTGCCGATGACTGCTCTTTTCCAAAAAGAGAAGGTATTTCTTATTGGGATTACGGATTTACCGCAATGTGAAAATATTGGGGAGTTTTCACATTGTTATTATAACACGTGGGACAAAAAATGTCTAGCTTTAATTAACTAAAATTAACAAAAATCAGCTTGTAAAATCTGATAGTAACCGCACTAAGTTTTCGTCACCTAATACACGGATGCCCTCAGCAAGCTGCTGCCGTTCTGCCTCTGGCAAAACGGTAATAGGAACATCTGTCAATTCTTTCAGCCTCATTTTCTTATCAATATCTTCCACAAAAACGGCAAGATACCCCTCGTGCTCCTTCAGTAAATAAACCTCACTGCTGGCCCCTTCCACGGAACATCGCAGAATTACCTTTTCTGGAGAAAAATAGACGATTTGCCATCCATTATAAACGCTCTGCATTTGGTCTCGGGTTAAACCTTCCAAAAAATCAGGAACAGGCTCTTCTACCTCTTTCGTAATTGCATCCTTTGTATAATAATACTGGTAAATAATCTTACCTTCTTTTTTAATGTTTACTTCTCTCTTCCCAACCTGAACGGATTCCTCTTGCGTGGGAGGAGTATGTCTTTGCTCGTCCTTCATAGAAAAAAAGTAGCCTACGCCCAACGACAGAAAAAAACCGGCAAGAGCCAAAAGTACAACTTTTTTCTTCATATATAATCCACCTCGAAAAAAGTATGTACTCTTTCGGAAAATTTTATACAAAAATTCCCATAAACTTCGAATACGTTCTTACAACCATTTTACCAAGTGAAATCCTCAGGATACTTCTACAAGCCTATCATTTAAAAAAACCGGCATTTCCACAAGGGCAAATTGAATTAGCAAAGCCCCTCCCAATCTAGGCTCTTTTTTCGAGATACAAAAAAAGCCCCTTTGTTTGGCACAAGAATAACCTTGTAAGGCCTAGCAAAAGGGGCTAATTCAGTACTTTCAAATAATTTTTTTGTTTTTTTGCTTCTTTATTTCAGGCGAAAGAAGGTTACCTCCAATTTGTCCATCCTACATAAAATCCCTTATCACCTAACGAAAAGCAAAAACCATTGCTTTAAAATCGCTCATATTAATACAATCTCAAGTGAACTGGCACACCGTTTCGGTAAGTACAAGGCAATTCCCCTTGGATTAAGGGAAGTAAATAGTCAATCATTTCTTGGGTAACGTCGTTACCTTCTGAATTAATCCAATTCAATGGGACTTCCTTCACCTGATTCGCAATTTTTTCAATCTCCACAAAGTCAATCTCAAAACGATAGGGTTTTGTTGAAGTTCTTTTGATTGCCGCCATTTTTCCGGATTCCCCAGAAATAGCATGGTCTGCCGCCGCCATGCCAAGAAGCCTAGATTCATAAATATCCGCTTCACTTGCCACATGGGACGCACAACGTTGCATTAAATTAAGCTCTACACTTCTGACTTTGCAACCGATTTCTTCTCGAACGATTTCTTCCAAAAATCTTGCCGCCCCTGCCAAAATCTTATGTCCAAAGGCATCACAAGCTCTATCTTGCAGACTCTCTGTTATGTACTGCCCTTCTGCATTTTTAATGCCCTCGCTTACCGCAATGATGACAGCGTGTTTTTCTGCCAGCTTATCCCTGACATCCTGCAAAAACTTATCAACCGAAAAAGGTTTCTCGCAAAGATAAATTAAATCAGGGGCAGCATCTCCATTGATTCTACCTAGTGCGGAAGATGCCGTTAACCAACCTGCATCTCGTCCCATTACCTCTACAATCGTTACCGCAGGCAACGCATATACATTGCAATCACAAGCAATTTCTGAAAAAGTTGTGGCAATATATTTTGCCGCAGAGCCAAAACCAGGGCAGTGGTCTGTTTCCACCAAATCGTTATCAATGGTTTTGGGTGCTCCTATAATTGAAATGTCATCAAGTTTATTTAATCGGCAATAGGAAGCAAGTTTATGCACCGTATCCATAGAGTCATTTCCCCCAATATAAATAAAATAACCGATGTCATACTGCCTAAACAAAGCGATTATCTTTTCATATTCAAAAGTGCTTTCCTCCCAATGGGACAGTTTCATTCTGCATGAACCCAATGCAGAAGAAGGCGTCTGGCACAAAAGTTGTAACGACTTAGGATCAGAAAGCAAAGGATTCAGCTCAATGATTTTATCTGCTAAAATCCCCACTATTCCGTTTTGTGCCCCATAAACCTTGCCAATGTTTTTATCAGCCAATCCCTTCTCAACCACACCGCATAGCGTTGCGTTGATCGCCGCTGATGGCCCACCAGATTGGGCAACCAATAAGTTTTTCATGTTTATCCGCCTTTCTGTACCACTTTCTCTTAAAGCCCTACGGCCTATTATAGATGTATTTCCAGCAAGAAACAACACATTTTCATTCCTTTCGCCAATATATTAGCACTGTTACTGCCATTGGAAATATTACAATGAAAATCCGCAATATAAAAAAAGCCCATCATCGTAGTAACTATGATAGGCTTGTGTTTTATCCTGAAATCAGTTTGATAAAGAATAGTATACCGATGATTACAATAACAGGGTTTAGCTCTTTTGTTCTGCCGCTAAGCAGTTTCAGTAACACATAAGAAATTACACCAAAAACCAAACCTTCGGAAATACTATAAGCAATAACCATCATTAGGATTGTCATAAATGCAGGGAAACCTTCTGTATAGTCGCTAAAATCAATGTCTCTGATGTTTTCAACCATAAACAGTCCTACAACTACCAAAGCAGGTGTTGTTGCAAAAGAAGGGATTGTTGTCAAAATTGGGGAAAACAACAAAGCAACTAAGAACAACATGGCCGTTGTAAAGGCAGTCATACCTGTACGTCCACCGTCAGAAACACCAGAAGCACTTTCAACGAAGGTGGTTACAGTGGAAGTACCCAGTGCCGCACCACAAGTTGTTGCAACGGCATCTGCAAACAATGCACCTTTAATACGGGGGAGTTTTCCATCTTTATCGATAAATCCAGCCTTAGAGGAAACACCGATTAACGTCCCTAACGTATCAAATAAATCGACAAACAAGAAAGCAAAAATTACAGTAATGAAATCAAGGATTCTAATTCCTTCGAAACTCAACTTCATTGCAATGGGAGAGATACTTGGAGGTGCGGAAATAATGCCCTGAGGAATCAAGGAATACATTCCAGCCTCAACGTCTACTACATAAATTCCTGTGAGCTGACAAATAATACCCAGAACCCAAGTAATAATAATCCCTAAGAACAAAGCGCCCTTTACATTCTTTACAACCAAAACTAAAGTAATAATGATTCCAATTAAAGATAGAGCTACGGAAACACTTTTGATTTCCCCTAGTGCTACGCAAACAACGGGGTCTGCAATAATTACACCAGAGTTTTGAAGGCCAATGAAAGCAATGAACATACCAATACCCACACTGGTTGCTTTTTTCATATTCGTAGGGATTGCATTAAAAATTGCTTCTCTTACGTTTACAGCAGAAAGTAGAATAAAAATTAGTCCCTCTACAAATACTGCTGCCAAAGCAACCTCCCAACCGTAACCATACTGACCACAAACGGTATAGGCAAAATACGCATTCAGCCCCATACCGGGAGCCAAGGCAAAAGGATAGTTGGCAAAAAACGCCATACACAATGTTCCCAAAGCAGATGCGATACAAGTTGCTGTTAAAAGAGCGCCTGAATCCATCCCTGTTGTGCTTAAGATGCTAGGGTTAACTACAAGAATATACGCCATTGTCATGAAAGTAGTTAAACCGGCTAAAATTTCAGTTTTCATTGTTGTATTGTTTTGTTTTAATTTAAAACATTTTTCGAAAAAACCCATGTTTTCCCTCCTTAGTAATCTATAAATAAGTAAATATAATGAAAATAAAGACAACGACTTTAAGATGATAGCAAAGTAAAGGCAACCTGTCAACGGGTTCATAGCTGTAAATGCTGCAAAGATTTAAGAAAAAAAGGCTTATTTCATGGCTTTTTTCTCTTGTCAAGATTTGTGGGCTATGCTAATATAAAAAAAGAACGTGTCGTCGGAGTCTTTCGACGGCTTTTCTTTTCAAAAGAACGGATTGTAATAAAATTTTATGGAGGTTAATGATGAACCACGAAATGATTATCGTATTAGACTTTGGCGGCCAATATAATCAGCTGATTGCACGCCGTATCAGAGAGCATCATGTATATTGTGAAATCATGCCTTGGAATAAGCCAATTGAAGAAATTAAGGCAAAAAATCCTAAAGGTATCATTTTCACTGGTGGGCCCAACAGTGTGTATGATGAAAAATCTCCCCACTGTAATCCCGAAATTTTTGAATTGGGTGTTCCTGTTTTAGGTATTTGCTATGGTTGCCAGTTAATGGCATACACTTTGGGCGGCAAAGTTGGCAATGCCCATGAAAAAAGTGAATATGGCAAAACAGAAGTTACTTTTGATACCAGTAGCAAGCTTCTCAAAGGTATTGATGAAAAAGAAATCTGCTGGATGAGCCATACAGATTTTGTAACAGAGTTGCCCGAAGGCTTCCGGGTTGTAGGTACGAGCCCTACTTGCCCTGCAGCGGCAATTGAATGCCCTGATAAAGGCTTTTATGGTGTTCAATTCCACCCAGAAGTAAACCATACTCCACGTGGCACTGATATGATTCGTAACTTCTTATATGAAGTTTGTGGATGTAGCGGCGATTGGACGATGTCCAACTATATTGAAGACCAGATTAAAAGAATCCGTGAACAAGTTGGTGATGGCAAAGCCCTTTGCGCTCTTTCCGGCGGCGTTGATTCCAGCGTTGTTGCAGCTTTGGTTTCTAAGGCAATTGGCAAACAACTGACTTGTGTTTTTGTTGACCACGGCTTAATGCGTAAAAACGAAGGCGATGAGGTAGAAGCTGCTTTTGATGGTTTCTTTGATTCTCACTTCGTTCGTTCCAACGCACAGGAGCGTTTCTTAAATAAATTGAAGGGCGTTACAGAACCTGAAGCAAAGAGAAAAGCCATTGGCGAAGAATTCATCCGTGTATTTGAAGATGAGGCGAAAAAAATCGGCAAAGTTCAGTACTTGGTTCAGGGCACGATTTACCCCGACGTGATTGAAAGTGGTTTAGGTGATTCCGCTGTAATCAAATCTCACCACAATGTAGGGGGTTTACCTTCCGTTGTTGATTTTGAAGAATTGATTGAGCCTTTGCGTTTACTATTCAAAGATGAAGTGCGTCAGATGGGTATTGAGCTTGGCTTACCCGAAAACTTGGTATGGCGTCAGCCCTTCCCTGGCCCTGGTTTAGGCATTCGTGTTATTGGCGAAGTAACGGAAGACAAGCTGGCAATTTTAAGAGAAGCTGATGCGATTTTCAGAGATGAAATAGCAAAGGCAGGCTTAGACCGTAGCATAAACCAGTACTTTGCTGTGATTACTGACGTTCGTTCCGTAGGTGTTATGGGCGACTTCAGAACCTATGATTATACTGTTGCCCTTCGTGGTGTTACAACGACCGACTTTATGACCGCTGACTGGGCACGTATTCCTTATGATGTTTTGGATCGTGTAAGCGTTCGCATTGTAAACGAAGTAAAACATATTAATCGTATTGTGTATGATATAACTTCCAAACCCCCTGCAACGATTGAGTGGGAATAAAAAACAAAATGCCTTGGAGTGCTGTTTTTACAGCATTTCCAAGGCTCTTTTTTATCAATTCGTACTATAAACGTACTATTCATGTAAATTATATAAATTTTGAAGTTTTTCGGCTAAGTCTTTTTGCGTTCAGACAATAACAGCGGAGAATATCCAAGTTCAATTAATAACGAAGCGTGAGAATGCCTTAAATCATGCACCCTAATTTTAAATCAAATATTTAATTATTTTACAATCTGTAAATTAAGCCACTGACTTATATTTTACATATTGTTATAATGGAATAAATGAAAGGGTCGTTTTTATACACATAATCGTTTAAAGCCCACTTTCAAACAAAAGCGCCCTATTTTACAATAACCGCTTATATTTAACTAAATTATCTTATCATTTAGATATACGTTTACCTTGTGAATTATCAACCCTTGTGATACACTTATCGTATATTAACTATTGTTTGTTTTTGTAGGATATATTTTCAATTACAGCATTATTACAACGAAAAGGATATAAACTATGGGGGAAAAACAAAAAATTAATGACAGCAGTAAAACTGAGCAGAAAGTGCAAAAAAAGTCACAAAAAGATATAAATGGAGTTATAGGCGGTATTGTAGTTTGTGTGCTCTTAGTATTCTTTACATATCAAATTTATGTTAATTTTTTTGAATTTCCGATTGGACAGATACTGGTATATATTACGGGATTTTTTACATTTATCTGTTTTATGGTATCGGTAAGCTGTTTCTTTGATTTCAAAGAGTCAAAAAAAATAGAGAAATTAGCTGAAGATACACTTAGAGAGGAAAAAGAATTTTCTGAAATAGATCCTGAAAAGAGGGTTTTAAGAGCAGAAAAAATGTTTAGAATGAATCAGAAAGAACTAATGAGATATTACGATATGAACTTAGCTCAAACAAAATTTCTTTCTGGACTTGGCATCACAATGATTATATTTGGTATATTAATAGTGTCCACTAGTTTATATATGTATATGTCTATGGATGCAGATAAAGTCCTTCTATTTGTGGGCAGCCTGAGTGGTATTATTGTGGATTTTATAGGAACTATTTTTATAAAGATGTATACTGAAAATATCGAAGCAGCGGTTAAGTTTCATTCAAAATTAGCAGAAAGTAATAACCTTTTACTAGCAAATTCAATTGCAAATAAAATTGAGAATGAAAAGATAAGAGAGGATACTTTATCAGAAATATCCAAAAATATTATTTGGGCTAAGAAAAACTCAGCAGAATAGTGAATCATTTTGCCTTTAGAGTGAAAAATCTGGATAAATTGCTCGTCTGTTATATATTATTGCGTACTATAAAACGTACTAAAAACCCTCCCCCTATTTTGACCGATAAATAATACCGTTTTATAAACGATTTTGAGCCAATAGAATGAAAATAATTGAATTTAAATTGAGTTGGAATAAGTAGAGTAAATGGCTGTAAAAAAGTGGCTTAAAATCAAGGTTTTTAGTGCTTTTAATGGTCTATGATACTGCTATGATACTAAAAATTATTTTGAGCGATAATTTTAGGTGTCGCCATCAATGAAAAGAAACAGAGAAAAACCCTCTCGTTTCGCTAAGTTTTATAACTTAGTGGAACGGGAGGGTTTTTCTCTATATGTAATATGTAGCTAAAACAATCTTCTTAGTTTCAGATGTTAGTTTCTGAGTTTCGCTCATTTCATTTAACAGTCGTCCCCATGCACTCCAGTAATTTAATCTCAGAAATGTTGCCTGTAGCTTTTTTACTAAGTATTAATAGGTTTAAATAACTCCATTCAGTGTATGTTTCACCGCAATAACTACAACAAATTGTATTGGCATTCATTTCAAGCAACTCAAGAACATGTGAGGCTCGCCTTTAGCGGGGAGCCTCATTTTCCTGTTTTATGGGGAGGTTCAATTGTACCATGCTTCTCTTCAAATTCTCTGATGCAATTATTTATAAGATACATTATCTGTCCACTGGCAGAACGGTCTTCATATTTTGAAACATAGTGGAATTTCTGTAGAATATCTTCATCAATTCTGATGCTTATGTGTTTGTTTTTCTTCAAAGCACTCATCCTCTCATTACTTAAATATGCACTTAATATACCTTTATTTTAAGTGAAGTATGTGCTATTATTCTTATAATGCACTAATAGTTAGTGCGTTATATTTCTGAAAGGTGTTGAGCATTATGGAAAAATCAAGAACTTGCTGTTTTACAGGGGATCACAGATTGCCGAAGGATAGAATTGAGCAAATTGTAATACGACTCAATAAAGAGGTAGATAACCTCATTAGTCAAGGAGTAACGGATTTTATATCAGGTGGTGCGCTGGGATTTGATATGATAGCAGCTTCGCTGATTATATCGAAAAAAGAAATGGGGAATAATGTACGGCTGATATTTGTACTGCCATGCAGAGAGCAGGATAAGCTTTGGAGTGTGGATGAAAAAAAGCTGTATCAAAGTTTGCTTGGTGAAGCAGATGAGATTATTTATGTTTCGAAAGAGTATTATGATGGCTGCATGAGAAAGCGCAATCAATATATGGTGGATAGGTCGGCTTATTGTATTTGTGCGTCGATATATCCCACAGGCGGCACAGCACAGACGGTTAGGTTTGCTAGGCAAAAATGTATTAGGGTTTTTGAAATTGCAAGGTGAAATAAATATGTACAGCTGTATTTAAAGACGGCTGTACATACGAAAGCCTTTGTAAATTCAGGGTTTTGGGGTCTTTTTATCTCTGTGAGTGCAAAACGAGAGTACAAGATTTAAATTCGCTACAATATCAATAGAAAATAAGAGCAACTGATCTAAATTAATCAGTTAGGCTCTTATTTTGGTTGTGAGTACATATCATTCTTTTGATGATAATTTATGTCACTTGAAGATTCGTCTTGTGCTATGTACATTTCCTCTGCCTGTTGCTGAATTTCCTGTAAGCTCTCAATGGTATCTGTAATCTTGTTAAACAATAAAAAGTATATTTCTTTATAATTCTTCATTTTATTCACCTCGCTAGTATTATATCATTTTACACTAATAATAACAAGTGCAAATACAGCGTGTATATAGTAAGTAGTTTTAGCACTATACTATATATATGAGGTGATATAATGTTTGAAATAAAGAAAACTGAATTTGTAAATAAAACGTTCAGACTAGAAAAAGCACTAGTTGAAAGATTATCAGAATGTTCAGCCGAACATAATATTTCGGTTAATTCTTTAGTTGCCCAGTGTTGTGAATACGCATTAAACCATATGAAACTAGAAGAAAAAAATGTATAAGAACAAAAATGAAGATGGTTCCTTAAACCTCTGTGGTAATAAAATTTGAGAATTAAGACAAGCCTTAACCCCTACTGTCTCACAGAGAATGTTAGCGGATCAGCTTCAACTAATTGGCATAGACTTAGATAAGAATGCCATTCAGAAGATAGAAAGTGGCAATCGATTTGTAACAGACATTGAAATCGTAGCTATTGCTAAAATCTTTCATATTACAACTGACGAGTTATTAAAATAGGACTGATGAAGATTACCTCATCAGTCCTATTTTTTAATACCAGTAAATTTTTTTGTTCAAACCCAGTAGGCTTGGTATTCCCAAAACTTCTTCATTTGGTACTATTGTTATTCCTCAATAGTTGTTCCCTCAGCAGGTGTTTCTGCACTAGTATCACCAGTTGTTTCCGTATTATCACTAATATCAATTAGATCATTTTCACTATCCCATTCAGTATTAAGGCCTAATGCTTCGGCTAAAAAACGAAGGGGTACATATGTCTTGCCACAAGTTTTAGTAGCTGGAACTCCTATTTCAATCGTCTCACCGTTTACCGTACCCGTTGTGCTATTTGCAGTAATTTGAACTACTGTATCACCATTCGTTATTGTAACAGTCTGTGTCTCCGCATTCCAAGACACTTCTCCGCCCAACTCTTCTGATATAGCTCTAAATGGCACTAATGTCACCCCATTTTTGATATATGCAGGCGCGTCAAATTTAATGAGGTTATTATTTATCGTTACACTGCCAGCTGATAAAACTTCTGCATCTGCATACATCTGAGAAATCAAATCTTTTGCACTGGTAAATTCGGCAAGCTCCTCATCAGTATACATAGTTTTCACTACCATATAACGTTCATTGATCGTTTCTTTAATTTGAGCCTGAACACCCTGAATCTGCTCATTCAATGCATTTATACTATCCAACATTGATGCAGCGCCTGCTTCATCCCCTGATGCAAGCATATTCTCATACTGCAATTGAAGATCTTCTAACTGTTGATTTAAAGAACTCTTTTCTTTCTGTAACGCTTTCTTTTGCTCATTCAGTTCATCTTTGAACACCTTTTTGTTTGCTTGACCATCTGTTTTTGTTTTCTGGTCTGCATTTCCACTTAAATCCATACTACCGTCCGTAGATGCTTGTGATGATTCATTCCCTTTTGCTTCATTACCCTTTGTTTCATTACCTTTTGTTTCATTACCCTTTGTTTCATTACCCTTTGTTTCATTACCTTTTGTTTCTTTTTCTGAAGAAGAAACATTGGAGTTCCCATTACCTGGCTTAGCTGCAACTGGTGTAACCGTTACTGTCAACGCCAAAGTAAACGCAAAAAATAGTGTTAATCCTTTTTTCATTTTGTTTGCACTTCCCTTCTGTAATTAAAAAGTAAATATAAAGTAAATAAAAAAACTGCATGCCAAAATCGACACGCAGTAATTAACTCGTGATCTCTTCGGCAACCGGCTATCATGGCAGAAGTGCTTTAGACCCGTGGCTTTGCGTCCTTGGCTTTTGCCAAGTTTGCTATTATCTGAGATTTCTTTTTTTGAAATTATACCAAATGTTAACATAATGTGTCAATATTTTCAGAAAAAATATATTCAACTTATAGACTCTAGTAAAGAGAACTATCAAATACAAAATTATCCAATTGTGAAGTTTAAGTACAAGAAGAAATACTCAGTATTTGAATGGTTTTATCCTACCCCTACCTACTCCAACAATAATTGAAGCTGGCCTATACATTGTATCACGAACATAATGCTTAAGAAACTTCAAGAACGAAAAAAGAGTAAAAACCTCGGACTTCAGGTCGATTTTCCGAGGTTTTACTCCCTAACTTGGCTCTAAACCACTACCCTCAAATCTTATACTCAGCTATAAACCGATCTACCATAACTGCCATCTGGGCACGACTTACAATTTCTTTTGGTGATAATGTTTTGACCGATGTGCCCTTCACAATGCCCCGATCAACAGCCCACTTTAACGCTTCCTCAGCCCATTTTTCGACATCCTTGGCATCTTCAAAATTCGAAAACCCTAAATTACCTTCAAGGGTCACGTCGTAGCCCTTAAATTTTGCATATCGATATAATAATGTACACATTTCTTCCCTTGTGGCACCCTTTTCTGGATAAAAATTATCTTTATACCCCATTGCAATTTTATTTTCTTCCGCCCAAAGAACGCTTTCGCTATACCATTTCCCTGAGGTTACATCTTTAAAATCAGTGCTTCCCATAGCAGGGGGCCGCCCCTCCAAGCGATATAAGAGGGTAACCGCCATCGTTCGATGGGCTTTCTCTTTTCCTCCGAACTGCGAAGTGCTTATCCCCGCAACCAACCCCTTATTAAACTGTCCTAATACGGCCTTATAAAACCAATCATCGGAATGCATATCTTTAAAAGGTTTATCCAAAAAAACATCCTCCGTAAAGTAATCTAAATCAACATTTCCAGAGATACCTGAGACCTCACCTTTTGAGGAATATTGATAGCCAACCCATTGTTGCCAAATGCCTGTTTCAGGACTAACTCCCCCATTATAACTTGCCACCCACAAAGGATACCTTGTTAAGGTGTCTTCCCAAAGGGATGTTGTTCTATATGAACTAGAATAAAATAAAGGGGTAGTATTTGTGCGCTCTGCTAACGTCTCAATAAATGCAATGGCAATCTCATTGGTTTCCTCCTTCGTGAAACCACTGAACTGCTCAAAATCAACTGCTGGCAAACAATCATAGGTATAGTCATCGATTAAGCTTGCAAAATACCTTGCTTGTTTTTTTGCTTCGTCTACAGTTAAAGCCGTCACATAAAAATAAAAGCCGATATTTAAATCTGCTTTTTTTGCGGACACGGCATACCCTCTAAAATTCTTATCCTCTGAAGTACCATAGCCCGCTCGAATATAAACAATATCCTTGCCCCCTTCTTTCACCTTGGTAAAATCAATGTCCCCCTGCCAAACGCTTACATCAACCCCCTGAAATTTTTCCTCTGCTGCATAAACAGGGAAAGGGGTAAACACTTGAGAAACCGCAAATAAAAAAGTAAACAAGCCCGCACCAATCTTCATGGAACTCACCCATACTTTCTTTGAGAATATAATACACTATATGGAGTGGGACACGCTTTGGTGCTGCGGGACAATTAATTTCTTGCCATGAGCTTCTTTTTCTTTATGTATACTTCTAGTATTAGTCTTTTACTTATATAAAAGCCTATCTCTATCTGGGCTTTTCCTAACTTCCATAGAAAACTGAAAGAAATATTCGCTTTGGGTCAGTTGAACATTTCATCTCCTTTTATGACTTCCACCAAAAAGTAATGCCTTTTCTTTATGAATAAAAAAAATGCCTTTTCGAGGCATCTCCCACTGACGTTTTTGTCCATCGCTTACAAAAACCTAGTTTCTTAGAGATTGCCCCGAAAGGGCTAAAAGGAGTTTTCTTATAGGCTTTATTATAGTGTTTTCTCTGCTTTGAAAATTCAACCCAATATGACGCGGAAACCTCAAGTTAACTGAAACCACTCTCTTGCGCTTTGACTCTGACTTCCCATCCTTTCTTTTGTACTTACTTTATAATATGTTTGTCCTTGGGTAAGTGTTCGTACTTGTCCTCCCATAATTATAAATTTTTTTCCCCTTCGTTACCATGCGTAATATTAGAAACTCCCACACAATAATTTCCCCTAACATTTCCAAGGATTTTCCACTAATCTAGCGGTATTCTATGCACGAATCCTATTTCACTTAGGTTAAATAGCTAACCTTATTCGTAACAGCTTTTGCCTCCTTAGATTAAATAAAAAACACTGCTTTTCAACAATGTTGAGTAAAATATGCAGTGTCTTTTTCCTATTATTAATTACTTTGCAAATATTCCAAAATTTCCGAAGCATTTGTATCAGGTTTTACCTTGGGCATTACCTTTTCTATCATCCCCTGCTCGTCTATAATGTAAGTAGCACGAACGACACCCATCCCCACTTTTCCATAGAGCTTCTTCTCTTTCCATACATCATAAGCCTGAATGGCAATCAAATCTGGATCAGACAATAAAATAAAGGGTAACTAATGCTTTTGGGCAAACTTTTCATGGGATGCCACACTGTCTTTGCTAATGCCGATTACTACAACATCCTCTTTTTGTAAAGCATCATAGTTTTTTGCAAAAGCACAAGCCTGACGGGTACAGCCAGGTGTATTATCCCTTGGATAAAAATAAAGAGCTACTTTTTTCCCTCGAAAATCTGACAATGAAACAGAATCTCCATTTTTATCCTGAAGGGTAAACTCAGGTGCCTTTGTATTTGCTTCTAACATATTATTTGCCTCCTTTGATAAAAATAAGTTTGTTTTCCGCAGAATGTTCCACTGAATAAGTATAGCCAAGGCGATTGAATTTTTTTATTCCATCTAAATATGTAATTTTATTTTCCACCAAATAACGAACCATTTCCCCTCGTGCCATTTTGCACATTGTTCCCTTTTCAACTACCTTCCCCTCTTTTTCCTCTCCAAAGGTACAGGTGAAAACTTGAGTATCTTTCGCCAAATGAGGGGTTATTGCCTTGCTATACTCTTTGGAAGCCAAGTTCAGAATGAAATCTGTTTCCATTGACAACTGCTTTGCCAGCCTATCATTCCAAAAAGCATATAAATGCTTTTTATCTCCTATGGAAAGCTTAGCCTGCATTTCCAAGCGATAAGGAACAATGCCATCCAAGGGGCGGAGTATACCATAAAAACCAGAAAGAATTCTTAGATGTTCTTGCAGAAAGGCTAACTCTTCTTCCTCAAATACCCCAGGGGCCATATATTGATATTGTATCCCCTCGTAGGATAAAATTGCTGGAGATAAGTTTTTCCCCAAATCCATTTCTTTCAAACGAGTTATATTTAGCTTTGCAATCCCATCACTACATTTCCATAGGGTTTGTAACTCCCCATGAGATTTTCCTTGCAAGCAAGTTTTTATAATTTCTGCTTCCTGTATAAATTGTGGTAACTCTTGATAAGCTAAGGTACCGTTATCGATATTCATCTTCTTTGCTGGCGATATTATCATTCTCATTTCTTTGCCTCTTTTTCTTTATATTCAAGCAATCATTACTTTTCCTAACCCGCAGTCATATTTCATAGGTTGAATAATCCAATACCATTTCATCGGCAGTTTAATAAATGAATGGCTTGCCCATGAATCACAAACCAGAAGGAATGATAACTACTTTTTCGTGGTGATACCTACCCCCATCCACTATCATGCGACACATGCTGATTTCCAAATCAAAGCGGCGTTTGCCGCAACTTCCAGGGTTCAAAAAAAGTATGCCATCTAACATTTTCGACTCAAATTTATGGGAATGACCATATACCACCACATCAATATCTGTTAAGTCTTTTGGGATATCCTTCTTATTATGAACAATCAAAAAACGTACACCTTCTATGGTTATTCTTAAAATTTCCGGTAAATAGGCTGCCCACTCCTTGTCGTTATTGCCCCGAACAATATAGCTGTTTCACAAGGACAGCCGTATTCATGTCCCCACCATGAATAATGATGTCAGAGGATGCTAATTCATCCTTTACCTGATCTCGCAATAAACCATGGGTATCTGCTATGATAGAAATTTTTTTCATCTTAATCTCATCCCTAAATTTGTACTTAATTATTACGAACAGTTTATCTATACACAAATGGCTATATGTATATACCTTTGCCTTGTTAACCCATCGTAAATATGCTACATCCTCCCCAAAGAAGAGGAGGCTTACTCCAAACCGTTACGTCCTTATTGTACTCAAAATTATTCTTTGCGTCCAGATAAACCTACGCTTGAACCCGAATATACCCTAAAGTGTTAAGAATATCACTGAAAACAGTAACATCCCCCCACAATTCATCTCCTTTACCTAGCTTTTGCCCTTGGGACAGTTGGTTTTCTAGAAATTCTCTATTCCTAATTTATCTCTATGGAGTTTTTCAGCTTGAAAAAGCAAAAACTTCTTCTTATTTTTTGCTAGAACTGGAAACAACTTTGTTGTATCATAGCAATAAGCAACGTAACTGGGCACACATTTGCACTGTTATCGAAAAACTTATGTCATGGGGAAGCTTGGTAACCTGCAAACAAAAGATTATATGTCATCATATGAATAGTATTATTAAGCAGCGAAATAATATGCTCTAGATAGATATACTGAATTCTGAAGATACAAAAACGAGGTGATTTACATGAGCAATCATTTAAAAAACGAAACCAGTCCCTATCTCTTACAACACATGGAAAATCCTGTGAATTGGTATCCTTGGTGTGAAGAGGCCTTTCAACAAGCCAAAGCTGAGGATAAGCCAGTCTTTTTAAGCATCGGCTACAGCACCTGCCACTGGTGCCATGTTATGGCCCATGAAAGCTTTGAGGACAAAGAAGTTGCGGAAATTCTAAATAAAAATTTCATTTCCATTAAAGTGGATAAGGAAGAACGACCAGATATTGATAGTATCTATATGTCTGTTTGTCAGGCTTTTACAGGAAGAGGCGGGTGGCCAACAAGTATTTTTATGACTCCTGAGCAAAAGCCTTTTTTTGCTGGCACATACTTTCCCAAGGAAACAAGATATGGCATGATGGGCTTTAAAGAGCTACTGACTGTAATTCATGACAAATGGATCAGAAATCGCCATGAGTTACTTCACTCCGCCGAGGCTATTGTGACTGCTTTAAATAGAAAAAGCAGTTCTCAGGCTGAAACCGATTTGAATCTAATTCAATCAGCAGCAGAACAATATAAACAAAGTTATGATAAAAAGTTCGGAGGATTTGGACAAGCGCCAAAGTTCCCAGCCCCTCATAATTTGCTATTTCTTCTAAAGCATCACGAAAAAAGTGGAGACAAGCACTCTTTAGAAATGGTAGAACACACCCTAACACAATTGTATAAAGGTGGAATATTTGATCATATTGGGTATGGTTTTAGCAGGTATTCAACAGATCAATATTTCTTAGTTCCTCACTTTGAAAAAATGCTTTATGATAACGCTTTATTAATCCTCACTTATTGCAAAACATATTGGATAACCAAAAATCCTTTTTACCGTGAAGTTGCCGAAAAAACAGCAAAGTATATTCTTCGTGAAATGACCTCAGAAGAAGGCGGATTTTACAGTGCGCAAGATGCTGACAGCGACGGCGAGGAAGGAAAATATTATGTTTTTAAACCTTCGGAAATAATTTCTCTTCTTGGAATGAAAACAGGCAATGCCTTCAACCAATACTATTCCATTACGGATAAGGGTAACTTTGAGGGAAAAAGTATTCCTAACCTTTTGCATACCCCTAGTATTTCAAATGAGTTTGACTCGTACCTAGCGGAAATTTATGAGTATCGCTTAAAAAGGAACAAGCTTCACTTAGACGACAAGATACTCACTTCATGGAACTCTCTCATGATTGCTGCTATGTGCTGGTTATATCGCATCAGCAAAAAAGATGAATACCTAAATGCCGCCAAAAAAGCACAGCAGTTTATTGAGGAAAAATTAAGTCAAAATGGAGTTCTATCCGTTAGTTATCGTGATGGCAAACGAAGTCAAAATGCTTTCTTAGATGATTATGCAAATAATACCTTCGCCCTTTTGGCGTTATATGATGCAACCCTTGATGGCAATTACCTTGAAAAGGCTAGGAAACTATTGAAGAAAGCCATCTCTGACTTTTATGATGAAACCGAGGGAGGTTTCTATCTATATGGTAAGGATAATGAAACGTTAATCATGCGCCCAAAGGAAAGCTATGACGGAGCAATGCCCAGCGGCAATTCTGTGATGGCTTACAATCTGGTAAGGATATCACAGCTTACTTCTGATGGAGAACTGGACGCAATCCTAAAGGAACAGTTGGACTTTATGTATGGCGAGGCAGAGCCTTATCCCACTGGATTTTCTATGTATTTGACTGCTCTTTTCGAGTATTTTGAGCCTGGACAGATGATTACCGTCGTGCCAAAAAACCAAGGGGACATCAAAGAATTGCCTTTTGTTGTATCCCCCGATAGTATCATCAAGGTAATCAACAGCCCTACTGATGAGCACAAGATAATGCATGATAAAACCACCTACTATGTTTGCGCTAATCATAGTTGTATGCCACCAGTAAACGATTTAAATGAATTTTTATGATGGGAAATAGAAAAATGTTACTTTTAAAATTACAAAGCAAGATTTCATTCCGTGGAACCCTTGATTCTCCTATTTTTACCTAAAATAATAATGAATGCCCAAAAAAAGATGTTGTAGGTATTACCCATGACATCTTTTTTTGAGAATCGTTTTGTATACTTGAAAATTTCCAAAATACCTTAGAACGATAAGGGGCTTAAGGCAAGTTTAAAGGCGAAAATAACAAAGGCAACTCCAAATGTTTTTTGCAGTATAGAGAATCTCCCAGGAGAAATGAGTAACCATTTCATTGCACCTGCCAATATACCATATCCGATGAAAACCACAAGAGTTAGGATTATAAATATTCCCCCCAAAAGGAAACTTTGAAACACAAAGGCATCTTCCGTAGAACTTACATATTGGGGCAAAAAAGAAAAGAAGAATAAGGTTATTTTGGGGTTTAGTAAGCTTATCAGCACCCCTCGCCTAACGATGGAACTGGAACTATCCTCCCCTTGGGAATTTTCCAAATCTAATTGTACCTCTGAACGTATCATTCCTGCGCCAAGATACAGAAAATATAATGCTCCTACTATTTTAATTGCAGTAAAAATTCCCTGACTCATGTTTAAAATAAAGGATGATAAAACAATGCTCATAAACAGATGGGGAATGATACCCAATGTACAACCTATGGTAGCTAATATGCTTGCTTTTTTGCCCTTAGATACTCCAACGGAAATGGTATATAGTACGCCTGCCCCCGGAATTAGGACAATGATCAGGGATGTAATAAAAAAATCATAGGTACTCATGGCTTTTCACCAGCCTTTGGGGATACGCTGAAGGTTCTCATTTCTAACAATATGGAGTCGGGTGCAAAAACCTTCACATAATTGTATAGTGTTTGAAGACCCTCTTCCACGTATGTTTCCCTCAAACCTGGCACGCCGTCAATTAAAAAAAGGACCTCCCCAGTTTTGGGAGTGATACGGCTCCTTTCATCTTGACCATAGATAATACTTAAATGAAAGTCCTTCTCATCCTTTAGGCAAATATCATTTGGTTTTAGTTCCACCCTTCGATTTCCTGAGCCAAAAAAAGTTTCTCCCCCTTGGCACATCTGTATCGTCAGAGGCAAAGGGCACTTTTTCAAATCATGACCAGCAATCAATAATGATGTCTTCAACTCCGCTAAGAACAAGGCTTGTATGAGCGGTGTTGTATGGGGAAAATCCTTTCCTCTTAGTATGGATTCTAATTGAGGTAGAACGTGATACGTCTTCTTAAACTTTTTATAATACTGGACATAGGGCTTTACGACTTCGTTTGTTTCACAGAAAGCCTTTCTTTCATACTCTGAATGGGCTTTTCGTATGCTCTGCAATTCCTCCTCAATTTTCTTTTGAAACGCTTCTTCCCGCTGCTCACCAGTAATCTTCATAGCAAGGATACCAAACACTGTACCTTCATAGTACTCCTTCATATTTGGGTGTATTTTGATCATATCGTCCTCCTTAAATTTACACTGATTCTATCTTGTGATATAATTCTATCACTAGAAATTGGTTCTTTTAAGTTCCACATTCACTATATTTTTATAGAACCACTCTAAGGGAGGTACCGGATATGATATACATAGGTATTAATAGAAAATCAAGCAGTTCTCTTTCACATCAAATTTATCACGCATTGAAAGAAGCTGTGCTTTTGGGAACAATCAAACCAGGTGAAAAACTCCCCTCTACCAGGGAACTCTCAAAAGATTTAAATGTAGCAAGAAACGTTGTAGTAGAAAGTTTTGAACAGCTTATCGCTGAGGGATATGCCTATACAAAAAAAGGCTCTGGTACTTTTATCTGTACGGGGCTTCAACTTAAACGAGTCGATGGAACCACTCCAAGAAAATTAACCCCTCCAAAAAAAAACACGTCGAAGGATATCATCTCCTTTCGCACAGGCATACCAGATTTAGCGGCAATTCCTATGAAAAAGTGGGCACAAACATATCATAGAATCGCCTTTGATATAACACCATCCCAACTGGATTACCAAGACTCTTTTGGTGATTATGAGTTGAGAACACAGATTTCTTTATACTTGAATCGGGCAAGAGGTGCCCATGCATTCCCAGAAAATATCATGATTACAAATGGCGCAGCCCAATCTTTTAGTCTATTGTCCCAATTATTTTCGAAAACGGATTATGCTTTAGTAGAAAACCCTTTGAGCCATGGTATTTTGCATACACTAGGTGCCAATGGAATAAAAATGTCTCCAATAAATGTAGATAGCCAAGGAATGGTAACGTCTGAACTACCTAATTTTCCTCCAAAGCTGATTTTCACAACTCCAAGCCATCAATTCCCCACGGGTGTTGTTCTCCCAGCTGGTCGAAGAATTGAATTGATAAAGTACGCACAACGCCATGGTTCTTATATCGTTGAAGACGATTATGACAGTGAGTTTCGATTTGATGGCAGTCCCATACAATCCATGCAATATCTAGACCCAGAAAGAGTAATCTACGTTGGGACATTTTCAAAAACACTGATGCCAGCTTTGCGTATTGGTTATATGGTTCTTCCTACTGCCCTTTGCAAAAAAATGAAAAGAATTAAATTTGTGGCTGACTTGCATTCTCCTATTCTTGAGCAATTGACTTTAGCCGAATTCTTAAAAGCAGGGCACTTTGAGCAACATATCAGAAAAATGCGGAAACTGTATGTGAAAAAACGAAACCACTTGGTCAATTGCCTAAAGGATTCCTTTGGAAAAAGGGTTCAAATCACTGGTGCTGAAACAGGGTTACACTTAGTGGCTTCCTTTGATGGTGTTTATTTTGATAAGGCCATGATTGGTAAAATCAAAGAAAATGGCATTGAGATTGCCCCAGTAAATCAACACTATTTGTTATTAGAAACACAGTCACAGTATGATCATTCTTTAATCTTTGGATATGGAAACATGACAATAGAAGAGATTGAACAGGGTATAAAAAAGTTAGCCACTTTATTTTAGAATTCTATTGTTAACCACCTTAATGATACAAAGGGTAGAAAAAGATACACTCCTTTCCACCCTTTTTCTGAACCTTCTCATCTTAGAAGCTGTATTCTATGGCAACAGATGAATCCTGAAATCCATTGGTTATTCGTAGTATACGTAGTTCCACAGATAACCATCTACAGACCCTCTATTGCTTAGAGGGTCTGTGTCGGGTTAAAACAAAAATCATCTTCTCATCTCCCATTATTCCCATTTAAAAAATCGAATCGTTACCCCCGTACAAACAACAGCTAGTATGGTCAAAATAGCAATGGGAAGCATAACATTCTCCAAAGGCAGACCCAGTGTAGCAGATTTCAATATCTTGATTCCTTGGGTTAGGGGTAGTACATCCACTACTTTTTGCAACACCTTTGGCATGGCTTCGTAGGGTACGGTGGCACCTGAAAATATTAACATGGGGAAGTACAATATGCTAGCGATAACACCAGCATCTTTCGTATTTTTCGCAATTCCGCCCACCATCATGCCGATGGAAAATAAAGAAAGCATCACCAGTAACCACCCCAGTATAAATTGAAACATACTCCCCTGCATACGAAAATCAAAAAATGTATTGGCAACAATAAATAGGGAAATCAAGGACATAATGGAATAAATTCCGTAAATTGTAACTTGAACCAGTAAAATTACCCAAGGTTTTACCGGGGTAACTTTCAATCTTTTTAGAATTTGCTTGCTGCGATAGTCGGAAACTACCAAAGGCAAACCCATTACACCTCCAGCACAAATGGCAATTGTGGCAATGGCCCCAAAGGACTGCTCCAAAAAGGTGTATCTTGCACCATCAAAAGCAGGTTTGTCACCATAAATAATGCCAAGGACAACTAGAACAACAATAGGCATACAGACGGCGAAAATAACCATATCCATACCACGAAGGGATAACTTAAGCTCTGTTTTTAGCATTGTGTTAAAAGTTTTCATTATCTTTCTCCTCCTCATCTGTATACCAAAGATATGCATCCTCCAATTTTTCGTAAGGGCTGTCTTCAACGGCTTCTTGAACGGTTCCTCTGAAAACCACTTTGCCTTTCTTCAAAATACAAATAGTGTCGCAAAGGACTTCAACTTCATCCATAAAGTGAGAGGTTAGGAGCATCGTTAGCCCTTTATCTTTTAACTCTTTTAAAATATGCCACACCTCTCTTCTTGCCCTTGCATCCAAACCTGTAGTTAACTCGTCAAGAAAAACCACCTCTGGGTTTGGTATTAAGGCAAGGATGATAAATAGTCTTTGTCTTTGCCCACCAGAAAGCTCCTTTACCAAAGCGTTACTTTTGTGCCCTATGCCAAATTTGTTTAGCAAAGCATTGAAGTCAGCAGGTTTTTTATAAAGGGATGCAGTAACCTGACACAGCTCCCCTACACGTATATTTTCCTGATAATTTGCCTCCTGAAACTGAACGCCAACCTTTTCGAACAATTCTTTTCTTCTTTTTACGAGATTCACACCCAAAATACATACCCTTCCATTGTCTAGGGGTTTTGTTCCAATGATGCACTCAATAGTGGTGCTTTTGCCCGCACCATTGGCCCCAAGCAACCCAAATACCGTGCCTTTCTCAACGGAAAAGCTAAGGTTATCTACGGCTATTTGCTTCCCATAGGATTTTTTTAGATTTTCTACTTTGATAACATAGTCCATTTTTTCTTCCTCCTTTTTGTGATAAAAGAAGAATAACACCAAACAAAAGTCTGGTGTTAAAGTAGAGGGTTTGCATATTTATTTTTCATATTAAAAAGGATTGATTTCATTCCAATCCCGTTTTCTCTTGCACTTCCTAAAGATACAATCAACCTATCGCAAACCGAAATAATGTCTTCGTTTTGATGCGGCGTATTCAACACTGCGCTAATATCCACTTCCAAATCCTTATCAACCTCATTCATCATACGAAGAATTGCGGAAAGAGAATAATTCGCACACTTCAAAGATCGAATAATTTTCAGTTTCCTGATATCTTCATCAGAATACATACGATACCCATTTTCTTTACGCTTTACTTTTAATAGACCGTTCATTTCCCAATTACGGAGGGTGTCCATGGTGATTTCCAATAAATCCGAAACTTCCTTCCGCTTTAAGCTATGGCTATTACCTTGGGTGCTGCCTTGTAACAACTCTTTGGCAATTTCCACTGCCTCATTGGCATTTGATATCTCCTTTTCAACAGCTAAAATATATTCTTCTGTATACTTAATTGCTTTATCAAATTCACATTGAGCCGACAGCTTTACAATGGAAACTGCTTTTTTTCGTAGTCCATTTTGCAAAACCTCTATCTGAAAGGCAGTACGAGCCAATTTAAGTTGCTGAATATGTAAATTTGTAAAATTACGGTATCCATTTTCTTTTCGCATGGGTTTCGAAATTAACCCCAAATCCTCATACATTCTTACAGTATTTGGATGTATGCCAATGATTTTAGCTACTTCATTTGTTTTATATCTCTTATTAATACCACCCACCCCCTTCTTTTTCACAACATAAACATATATTTTATGGCCCACATTCATGTGGCTTTTTTCATTGAATGCAAGCATAAGCCCTATTATCCATTCCTCTTCCTTATCCCTTCTCTGTAAGAAGTATATCTTCAATTATAAGTTTAGAATGCCTCAAAAATATAAGGCGTAAATTTCTAATGTTTTTTAGTAGATTATAGCATGAAAAAAACCAGTAAAAAAGACTTTTCAACCCAATAGGAAAAGCACGATAGCATAAATAAGCCATCGTGCTTAAACCATTTATCATTATCTATATAGGTTCAAATTAAGAAAAAATCGGCAAATTTCATCTCTAATTTGCCAATCTATCTTAGCGGAGACGGTGGGATTCGAACCCACGGACGGGGTTAACCGTCAAACGATTTCGAGTCGTTCTCGTTATGACCACTTCGATACGTCTCCGGATAAATTTTGCATTTCTGGCTATCCCTGAAACACAAAATTACTATTTTGTTTGATTGCTTCTTCGCAACAACAATTTAGCCCATTAATTATACCAACCTTTGCATAAAAAATCAAGATTTTTGTAAATAATTTTCCATAAGGGTTTTCTGACCGCCTTGACACCAAAACCAAACTAATGTAAATTAATATATATTGGGAGTATTTTACTTCCTTCTTATATATATGGGATCAGATAACAAAAAAAGCAGGTGTTTTATGAAATCTAAACAAAATTCGAACTATACAAATGAGAGTATCACCTCTCTAAAAGGTGCAGATCGTGTGCGACTTCGCCCAGGGGTTATTTTTGGTTCCGATGGCCTCGATGGCTGTGAGCACGCAGTATTTGAAATTCTATCTAACTCTATAGATGAGGCACGAGAAGGCTACGGAAAAAAAATCGAAGTCGTTCGCTACATTGACCATTCCATTATGGTAAAAGATTACGGGCGTGGTATCCCCGTGGATTATAACAACAATGAGGGTCGGTTTAACTGGGAATTGGTTTTCTGCGAGCTTTACGCAGGGGGCAAGTATCAAAATAATACAGGGGAAAACTACGAGTTTAGCTTGGGCTTAAACGGCCTCGGTACCTGTGCAACCCAGTACGCCTCAGAATATATGGATGCAATCATTTATCGTGATAATACTTGTTACAGTCTCCACTTTGAAAAGGGAGAAAATGTCGGGGGTCTTTTAAAAGAGCCTGCGGAAAAGCATCCTACTGGATCGCAGATTAAGTGGCGTCCCGACCGAGATGTATTTACCGATATTAATATTCCCCTTTCTTATTTTCAAGATATTTTGAAAAAACAAGCCGTGGTAAATGCAGGCTTGACCTTTGAATTATTTGATGAAGAAAGTGGCGAGAAATTTTTCTATTGTTACGAAAATGGGATTAAAGATTATCTGGTAGAGCTTTCCGGAAAAAACAATCTTACCGATGTGTATTATGTTCAAACAGAAACAAAGGGCCGAGATCGTGAGGACAAGCCCGAATATAAGCTTAAATTCGAGGCGGCTTTTTGCTTTAACAATCAGGTGAATGCTTTGGAATATTACCATAACTCCAGCTTTTTGGAGTATGGCGGATCCCCTGATAAGGCAGTGAAAAACGCCTTTGTTTTTGCTATAGATAAATATTTAAAGACCAATAATCTATATAAAAAAGACGAAAAGAAAATAACCTTTACCGATATTGAAGACAGTTTGATTTTAGTCATCAACTCCTTCTCTACCGTTACAAGCTACGAAAACCAAACAAAACGATCCATCACTAATAAATTCATACAAGATGCGATGACTGACTTTTTCCGTGAACAATTGGAAATTTATTTTATTGAAAATAAAATGGATGGCGACAAGATTTCAGCTCAGATTTTGGCAAATAAGCGTAGCCGTGAAACGGCGGAAAAAACCCGTATTTCTATCCGTAAAAAGCTGACAGGCACTTTGGATATGAACAACCGTGTGGAAAAATTCGTGAACTGCCGTACCAAAGATACAAATCGACGGGAAATTTACATCGTTGAGGGCGATTCCGCTCTGGGTGCTTGTAAACTTGGCAGAGATGCAGAATTTCAGGCAATCATTCCCATTCGAGGTAAAATTTTAAATTGCCTGAAGGCAGATTATAACAAAATTTTTGCCAACGACATCATCACCGACCTTTTGAAAGTTTTGGGCTGTGGCGTTGAAATCAAATCGAAGCATACCTCCGACTTAAACTCTTTCGATTTAAGCCAGTTGCGTTGGAGCAAGATTATTCTTTGCACCGATGCCGATGTGGACGGTTTTCAGATTCGTACCCTACTTTTAACCATGCTCTATCGATTGGTTCCTACCTTGATTCATGAGAAAAAAGTTTATATTGCCGAGTCACCTCTGTATGAGATTAGCAACGGAAAGCAAACCTACTTTGCTTACTCTGAAGGTGAAAAAGCAGAGATTATTGGAAAACTTAAAGGCAAAGTGAAAATCAACCGTTCTAAGGGGCTTGGTGAGAACCAGCCTGAAATGATGTGGGAAACCACCATGAACCCTGCATCAAGACGGTTGATTTTGGTGACTCCCGACGATGCCGAGCTTACTCAGCAAACATTCGAGCTTTTGTTGGGGGAAAATTTAGCAGGCAGAAAAGAATTTATTGCCGAAGAAGGCTACAAATATCTGGATTTTACAGACATAAGTTAAAGAAAGACGGTGTACCAACATGGCAAAAAAGAAAAATACAACTACTGAGGCCAAAGAAAACCACATTCATGAGCAGGTCATTACCCAAACTTTGGAAATCAACTATATGCCCTATGCTATGAGTGTTATTGTTTCCCGTGCAATACCTGAAATTGACGGCTTTAAGCCTTCCCATAGGAAGCTTCTGTATACCATGTACCTTATGAACTTGCTCAAAGGGGACAGGACAAAATCCTCCAACGTGGTAGGTCAAACCATGAAGCTTAATCCCCATGGTGACGGGGCAATATACGAAACTCTGGTTCGTTTAACCGAGGGAAACGGTGCCCTGTTGGTTCCTTTTGTGGATTCCAAAGGTAACTTTGGTAAGCAGTACTCTAAAGATATGGCTTATGCAGCACCCCGTTATACTGAGGTGAAATTGGGAACTATTTGCAACGAGCTTTTCGGGAATATTGAAAAAAACACAGTGGATTTTGTCGATAATTATGACGGCACGATGAAGGAACCAACCCTTTTACCCACTACCTTCCCCAATATTTTGGCGAATCCAAACTTGGGTATCGCTGTTGGTATGGCAAGCTCCATTTGCAGCTTTAATTTGACTGAGCTTTGTGAGGCAACCATACAATACATCAAGGACGACTCCATTAACCTTTGCGATCACCTCCCCGCCCCAGATTTTTCTACGGGTGGCCAGTTGATATACAACCGCAAAGATTTGGAAAGGATTTATAAAACAGGCCGTGGTAGCTTTAAACTACGGGCTAAATATCGATTTGATAAGAAAAATAGTTGTATCGAAGTTTATGAAATCCCCTATACCACAAATATCGAAAGTATCATTGATAAAATATTGGTTTTGGTGAAAAGCGGTAAAATTAGGGATATTACCGACGTTAGAGACGAAACGGACTTAAACGGCTTAAAAATCACTTTAGACATCAAACGCAACACCGATCCTGAGCTTTTGATGCACAAGCTTTTTAGCCTCACCCCCCTTCTCGACAGCTTTAGCTGTAACTTTAACGTCCTCATTCACGGCAAACCAATGACCTTGGGCGTTGGTGATATTTTAAAGCATTGGGTAGATTTTCGAGTTGACTCTATCCACCGCCAGCTTGCTTATGATGTGCATAAAAAAGAAGAAAAATTCCATTTGTTGCAAGGTCTTTCCAAAATTCTTATGGATATAGACAAAGCAATTTCTATTATCCGAAACACTGAGCAGGAAAGCATGGTTGTACCAAATTTAATGAGTGGGTTTGAAATTGACCAAATACAGTCGGAGTATATTGCTGAAATCAAGCTTAGGAATATCAATAAAGAGTATATTTTAAAACGTATTGAAGAGCTGAAAACTTTGGAAGAAGAAATCAAAGAACTAAAAGATACCTTGAAAAGCAACACAAAAATTCGAAATATTATCTGCAAGCAACTAAAATATGTGCAGAAAAAATTCGGAAAGCCTAGAAAAACGGAAATCGTTCAAGAGGAAGAGGTTGTTACCATTACAAAGGATGACCTCATAGAAGATTACGGCGTACGTCTTTTCCTTACTGAAGAGAATTATTTCAAAAAAATCCCTCTATCCTCTTTGCGTTCCTCAGGAGAACAAAAGCTGAAAGATGAGGACAGAATTGTTGACGAGCTGGAAACCACCAACCGTACAGACATCCTATTTTTCTCCGACCAATATAATGTTTATAAAATGAAAGCACATGATATTCCCGATACAAAAGCCAGTATTTTAGGTGATTATTTGCCCAACCTTCTCGGCATGGAAGTGGATGAGAAAATTCTATACATGACTGCCACTGCGGATTATTCAGGCTTCATGGTTTTCTTCTTTGAAAACGGCAAAGTCTCAAAAGTTCAACTTTCGGCTTATGCAACCAAAATGAACCGACGGAAATTGGTGAATGCTTATTCCTCCCGTTCTAAGCTGGTTTATATGGAAAAACTAGACTCGGAAACTGACTTTGTTTTGATGCGAAACAATGACAAGGCTACCTTGTTAAACACAGAAATGATCCCCATAAATGCATCAAGAAGTGCAGCAGGTGTTCAAGTTTATACTTTAAAGAAAAACAGCACTGTTTCCACAGTGTTCAAACCTGAGGATTTCTCTTCAGAAAATATTGAATATTACCGAGCTAAAAAAATCCCTTCCACAGGGCATTTCATTCAAGAAAAAGATAAGGTAGCAAACGGGTTGCAAGAACAGATGGGCTTAGGTGTTGAATAAAAGCACATAAAAGAAAAACTGTTTTCGGGTAAATCTACGAAAACAGTTTTTCTTTATTTCTCTCTATCAAAGCAATATAACGTATTTATGTAAAACAAGTATAAAGAAAAGTTTACATATTACTTTTCACTGAAAACTATTACTTCTCACCGAGAGTAAGTCACCTATACTTTGCAGGAACACTTAATCCTCCTTTGTAACAGAAAACGTCATTTTGTAGTACGCTCTTTCGGCATACTCAGATGGGAACAGCACAGAGTCATCCTCATTGCCTTCATAGCCCTCCTGCTCCACCAGGCAAAAATACCTAGTATTGCCAAAGTTAAAATCGAAATCATCGTCCAATTGCATCCTATCTAAAATATATTCTGCGTCCCACAATAGCCCTACTTCTTCATCTGTACAGCCAAACGCATAGGCAATCAGCATTTGCTCTTCGCTTTCCACTTGGGTATAATGTTCCTGATTCTCCACCTCATATACGAAAGAAACACCTTTTAAATACCCATCCTCTATTTCATATTTAAAGTTCGGACGTCCCCCCTCCAAAAGTTCAATAGCACTCTCGAACGAAGATAGTTCTACATTCTGCTCTACCATCTGTCCTTTTTCATTCATGTACCAACCTTCGTTGGCATCAATATATTTGCAGAAATAGTTATAGTTTTCCGCAAATTGCTCTAGGGTAATATCTCCACGGTTTGGGGGCAACAGCTGACCCAGCACAAGTACCGTATGGATAAATATATAAATTAGAGACAAGGTAATAAAGCCTACCCCTCGGTACCATTTCGTATCCTTTATCGTGTACACAAGGTCTTCATCCCAAGGCTGAACTTCTTCTGCCTTACATAGCTTGTAACTCTTATACAAACGTACTAAATTATAAATAGGAATATAATAACCTTCACCTTTGCCAATAACACCCCATGTACGCCGCAGTCCCTCTGCATAAGAAAGGAGAGTTCCGTCAGCCTTTTCTATCCTTAATCCAAAAATCCATTTTCCGAGGGTCGTGCCGAAACGCCCCAACAACAAAGGTTCTGTCAAAAGCACCATAGCCAAGATTACTACGGTCCCCACTACATCCAACAGTAAACCTTCAACCAGTATGTTTACATGGCAAACGTAGGCAAGAAATAGATTCCAAATGAAACCATATATACAAGCATCAGAAGTTCTGGCAAAGAATCTACGCCACGGGTGATAAACTTGATTGCGAAAGCTTGTGTTAAAAGAAAAAATACCCTCAGGTGCATGGGAGCCCATCTGATCTAGAAACTTCTTTGCATCAAAATTCTCCAAATTTGCCCCTTCAGCAAGGATTTGGTTGCAGATTTCCCTTCCCAAGCAATCTTCCTCTAAGCGGCTATACTGCCTTCTTATCAAGGACTCTAAGGTTTTCTCTCCACTTTTAAGCTGACTGAAATCATTTTCCGAAAAACCCATTTCCTCCAAAAGCCATAGCCTACGGAGCATCTCCCCGTCGGTATCTGAATATACTAACGCCCCATCTTCTGTTCGTTTTGGCGCAATCAGTCCTAGCTTGCGGAAACGCTCAACGGCGTTCAATTCCACACCATACGCCTCCGTGATTTCTTCCCTCGTCATCTTTTTTCCCCCTTTAAAATTACTCCCATGAGACTTTCCCTTGTAATCAGTAACGGCCAAAACGATCCTGCTAAAAACAAAAGGGCACATCACTAACTTGAAATTTGTAAAATATTACCTGTAATATTTTACCAGTCACAAGACTCCACAGCAACGTTTTTCATGAAATGTAAGAGTTTTTTAAGATATAAAGAACCACTTTACTAAAGTAAGAGGTTCTTTTGAAGGGAATGCTCTCATGCGTTACATTTTCCTATATATGATATGTTTTTTTCTTTTGGTCTCCTTAGTAATAGGAACCATGAATTCTCTTTTTCTTCGCCCGAATGACTTGGTTTTTATCAATGGAAGGTTTTCTTTTTTCCCAATACAATACATAGCCCTAAACTACACCTGTTACCCTTAGTTAAAACCCCAAAATCTGGTATTTGAAAAGAGTATTCCTCGCCTTAGAGATGACAACTTCGTTATTTCCATAAACACACGCCGCAAGTTCAGTGAAGAGCCTAGTTTAACCTTATAGCGACTATACACTTTAACTTTTTGATTGCATAATTTCAATAACCTTCATATCCACATGGGCCAATCCTTCATGGGAAAGTTTTGCCAAGCTTTTTGTGGTTTCTTCCGCTTGTTTGCTGATGATACCATCTGTCGCTTGAATGATGCTGTCGTCTAAGGCAAACAACGCAGAGTAAACCGCCTCCCCTGCACATATGGAAAGCTTCAAAGAACATCCGCCTTTGGCCCCGTCACAGAACATACCAGCTACCCCACCCATCATGTTCTGAACAGCACCACTAATTTGATTTATATTACCATCCATCATATAAACCATACCAGCTGCACCACCAGCCCCTGCCAAAGTGGCACCACAAATAGGGGATAAGCGCCCAATATGATGCTTCATATACATAATTATCAACATACCCAAAAATTCCCCTCGCAAAAGCTTCTCTTCGGGAATATCCATATGCTTTGCAAATACTGCCATAGGCACCATGGTCTCAATACCTTGGTTACCACTACCTAAAAACGTCATAACCGATCCATTGCCGCCGCTCATGCGAAAATCACTGGCTGCTGCAGCTAACTGCTTAATATCCGTAATCATATCATTGGAAATTTTCCCGCTATCCGCTAGTTTTTTTAAGGTTGCCCCAACGCCAATGGCATACTTCTTTTTCATACCCAAATCTGCTATGGCAAGGTTCATATCAATACCTTCCTTAATGAAAGCCAAATCTGCCACATCCACGATATTTGCCCAATCATAAAAATCTTTAAAGGTATATTTTGTTATATCAAAAGTATATTCCCTTTCTCCTAAAACGTTAAGCGTACGTTTGTCTACAACTATTTGGCCATTGATCTCTGCCAAAATCATATTCTCGTGGGCATTTTCTGTTATGGTACGTCCTTTTTCCTCTTCATTTGTTGCTACACACTCAATAAAAAATTCACTGCTGGGAAGTACTGTAACAGAAACAAATCCTTGGTTTACTAATTTTTTTGCCTCTTCCACCTGTTCAGGATGAATTTCAGCAAAAATTTCCATAGTATTGCCTTGTTTACTTAACAGGTGTCCCAATGCACAAGAAAGCTCAATACCATTGGTTCCTGTATTTGGAATTTGAACGCTATATGCGTTTTTAAAAATATTCGAGCTAATTGTCATATCCAAATGGGTAGCGGGCTTTGATAAGAGTTCACAGGTTCTAGAAACTGCCAAGCCAATGGCAACGGGTTCCGTACATCCCATACTTGGTTTCATTTCACTTTTCAATCTTTCTAAGACGATATTCATTTCCATAGTTATTCCTCCTTGTAATGAACCATCCTACTCTGGCTCCCTTTGTCTATATAGAAAGCAATTTTTGTGCCAAAATATAAACCTTGAATTTTGGCTTTGCTTTTACAAAGCCTTTTCTCACCTTTGAGAAGACAAAAGTAATGGGCAATAAAAGGCTCTAATTGAATGAAACATTCACCATGTCACCGTATTTCCACCCCACAGACCAAAGAGGGTGGCTTTCATAATAAAAAGATATAAAAAATAATCGTTTAAACCTATAAAAGCCTAAAGGGATTGAATTTTGTTTTTCAAAGACAAAAAGCCCCTTACAAAACATGAAAAATTCATGAATTGCCAAAGGCTTTTTCAACTAACAATATGAAGCAAAATACTTGATCTCAAAAATGAGATGATTTCTCAAAAATGAGATTATAGTAAGTTGTATTTTTTTAATTTCCGATACAGAGTTGCACGGCTTATCTGCAATGTGTCCGCCAAACGTTCTTTATCCTCCACCGACGATTCTTCCTTTATCATATTGGTTAACACACGCTTTTCATACTCCTCCATAATTTTATCCAATGACCATGCCTCGAATCCCTTTGCAGAACGGAGCACAATATGATCAGGTAAGTCTGCAAGTTGTACTTCTTCCCCTTCCACTATGTTAGCCAGATATTCTACAATATTTTTTAATTCCCTTACGTTTCCCGGCCAGTTGTAGTTTACCAATGTTTGCATTGCCTCTGCCGCTACCCCTTGGATATGCTTGCTGAGCTTTTGATTATAATACCCAATATAATACTCCACCAAAGCAGGGATATCCTCTTTTCGTTTGCGTAAGGGAGGTAGTTCGATGGGAATGATATTCAATCGATAATACAAATCCTCACGAAATGTGCCGTCTACCACCATCTGTTCAATATTCTTATTTGTAGCACAAATCACACGAATGTCAATGGAGATAGGCTTTTGTCCGCCAATTCGCTCCAACTTGCTCTCTTGTAAAACACGAAGAAGCTTGGTTTGCAAATGCAAGGGCATATCCCCAATTTCATCTAAAAAAATGCTACTTTTATCTGCCAGTTCAAACTTACCAATGGCCCCTTTTTTCTTCGCCCCAGTAAAGGCGCCCTCCTCGTATCCAAACAGTTCGCTTTCCACCAAGTTTTCAGGAATTGCCGCACAATTAATGGAAATCATAAGTTTATCCCGCCTATGGCTAAGGTCATGAATCATTTTAGCCATAATTTCTTTCCCAGTGCCACTTTCCCCACGCAAAAAAACCGTGGAGTCGGACTTGGCCACCTTACGTCCGATGGCGATTGCCTCTTGCATTTTTTGGCTCTTACCCACAAAAGACCATACTTTATTATCATCATGAACCACTTGTAACTGCTGCTCCAAGCGATCTTTCGCCTCAGAAGTATATAGTTTGCTTTCTAGAAGCATTGTCATATATTTTAAAAATTCTTCCAACTGGGTACGGTTTTTCAAAAGGTTTTTCCGCTGTTTCTCCTGAAACGCAATAATAGAAATTACACCTACCACTACCCCATTTTTAAAAATAGGGTACGCCAAGTTTGCCAATTCTTTGCAGTAAGCCCGTTTTTCGCAACCATTACAATTTGGGTCTTCCGCCACATTTGTAATAATACCACTTTCTCCTGTTTCTAAAATACCATTTATAAAATTAGCATGGGCAATGGTACTGCCAATTTCAATGGCATAGTTTCCCGTGCCTGCCACACGTATCAGTTCGTTATCCACCACTGTTACATCAGACTCCAAAATAGACGAAATCGCTTGGGCATAGGCTTGTATAAAGGTTTGAATTTTCAACAAAGCTGTCACATGGCTCACCTCTTAATTTTTAGTATAGCGGAATTTTTTCTATGGCACAACAAAAAATCGGCCTGGAATAGAAAATTTGCATGGCTATCAGGCATCACTTTTAAGTTAGATACTTTCAATGATGGAATCTTTTGGGTATTAAGCCAAATACCCTTCGTCTATTTTGCCAACTTATTCCTTTCCACAAAATTAGAAGAAACGATCTTTCTGTACCAAATTTTGATTAAAACAGTGTTTTCTATAGTAGTACACACTTTTTCTAAACAAAAATTTTAACCCATATTATTTTCATTTTTCATATATATCAGAGGGGAACTTGAAATTATTTTTACAAAAATTCGTACCCTCTCATCAAAGAAAATCAGCCTTTTCTCAAATTTTACTGTTGTAGAAGCCTCCTCAAACCTTGCCATGCAACCACAAATCTAGTATACTTAAAGTTATATTCTACAAATGATAAGGAGGGCTAATATGATTTTTATTCAGCCAAAATCAACTGACGCTGCTGTTCATTTTGCATCCGAGGAATACTGCATGGCTTCCTTGGCAAAAAACCAAGATATTTTCATGGTGTGGCAAACGGATAACTGTGCTATGTTAGGCAGTAACCAAATCGCCCAAGATGAAATTGATTTTGATCTTGCAAAGCAACATGGAGTGCAAATCGTGCGCCGTTCCAGCGGCGGCGGAACAATTTATACCGATAAAGGTACATTACTTGTTACCCTAATTACCCCCTTTACGCCCGAGGACGACGCAAAGGAAATCGGCAGAACCCGTTTAGCACAGCCAATTATTGCCGCTTTACAGAAAATGGGGATCCAAGCTGAAATCAAAGGGAGAAACGACATGCTTTTAGGCGGGAAAAAAATATCCGGCTTAGCACAGCGTTTGGGGAAAAATTACCTTTGCAGCCATTGTTCCCTTTTATTTGATGCGGACCTTTCCATTTTGGAAAAGATATTGACTGTGGATGAATCCAAAATGAAAAGTAAAGGTATTTCTTCCGTACGTAGTCGTGTTACAAATATTTGTGAGCATCTTACAAAAAAATATACTACACAAGAGTTTAAGGCTCTTTTTATTCAGGCTTTACTGGAAGTTATGCCAATGGAAAAGTATGAATTTAACGAGGAGGAACATGCTCAGATTACAAAAATCCGAGAAGAAAAATATGCAAATCCCCTTTGGACATACCGTACCAATACTAACTTTACCCATCGTAGTGAAAAACGCCTGCCTCTGGGAAAAGTTGAGACTTATTTGGAAGTTCAGGATGGTATCATTGTTTCCTGCTCCATTCGTGGAGACTTCCTTTCCATAAAGCCAATAGAGGAACTGGAAAATCTTCTTGCCAACAAGGCATTTCATAAAGACCAATTAACAGCTTATCTCAACAGCATTGATTTGCTCCCCTATTTTGGTGGTATCACAGCTGATGAGTTTGTATCTGTTTTATTTTCTTAATATAAAGACATAAACAACACTAAAGAGTAGAAAGAAGGCTTAAATTTAAGTTTTCTGCGAATATACAAATGGAGGAAATGAAAATGTTAGAAAAACCCGAATGGTTAAAAAGAACTTATAGAGAAGATCCAAATTTAAAATATGTACGCCAAATGTTAAGCACCCTTCACTTGAACACAATTTGTGACGAAGCAATGTGTCCCAACTTTGTGGATTGCTTTTCTAAAAAAACAGCTACTTTCATGATTTTAGGCGTTAACTGCACCCGTAACTGCCGTTTTTGCAACGTAACCAACAGTGACCCCCAAAGAATTGATGCCGACGAGCCAAAAAGAATTGCGGAGGCAGTATCAAAACTGGGTCTGAAATATGTTGTAATCACTTCCGTAACCAGAGACGACTTGCCCGACGGCGGAGCAGCGCACTTTGCGGCAACCATCCGTTCAATTCATGAATTGAACCCTGATACAGCTGTAGAGGTTTTGATTCCCGACTTGCTGGGAGATAAAGAAGCCTTAAAATTAGTAACAGATGCGAACCCTGAGGTTATTAGCCACAACATAGAAACAGTAAAAGAATTGTATGATCAGGTTCGCCCTCAGGCAATTTATGAAAGATCTTTGGATGTGCTAAAGTCCATTAAAGAATTGGCACCCCATATCCGTTCCAAAACGGGCATTATGCTCGGCCTTGGGGAAAAGACAGAACAGGTTTACGAAGTCATGGATGATTTAAGAGCCGTTGGATGCGAATTCTTGACCATTGGTCAGTACCTTGCGCCATCTGCCGCTCACTATCCCGTTCAGGAATACATCACCCCTGACCAGTTTGACCGTTATGGCAAAATTGCAGAAGAAAAAGGTTTTGCCTTTGTTGCATCTGCACCTTTCGTCCGTAGCTCTTATAATGCAGCGGAAGCCTTAGAAGCAGAGGCATAAAAAAATTATAGAAAATTTATAAAAGCGTGCCGATTATTCAGCACGCTTTTATCTTTGAAAGAAATCTTGTTTTAAAATTTATAAGTGGGCTAGATAAAGCTTATTTGGTCATTAAGAACGACATCTTTTCTAGCATACTAGCAAAACATTACAAAACAACAAAAGGAAGCCTTTCAAAGCCTCCTCTTGTCCATTTGTCGAGTGCATCTAATAAGCAAGCCAAGAAATCAAACTTACGCACCTACCTGCGCTTTATAGGTATCGTAAATATCTAAAGAAGTTCCGCTCATCAAAAGACGGTATTCTTCCCAAGCCAAATCATAATCGTAGGCCGCTGACATCAGAGCCAAATCTGCCTGCTTAAACTGAAGCTCCAAAGCCTGAATTTCCACGGAGGATATCATCCCCAAGGCAGCGGACTTTCTTTGCTGCTCCAACTGTGTTTTTGCCTTATCGTAACTATCCTTTTGTATTTGATAAGCTGATGCAGCTTTATTGATGCTATCTAACTTTTTCTTTAAATCGTTGGCAATGGTAGTTTTTTGATTTTCAATGGCAACGTTTGATATGTCCATATCCAACTCATGGGCTTTGATTTGCCCTGAATAGAGGGTCATGTCATTGGTCTTTTTCTTAGCTTGTTGATAATCCCTACGTAAGGTCTTTAACTGATAGTTTTTATCCGTAGCTTCTTTCAGCAATTCCTCACTGTATTCAGGGGCATACTCGATAACCCTAGCCATATCGGGAGCAACGACCTCCAACTCTTCGTCAATAGGCTTACCCATCAAATCGTTAAGCTGACGTTTTAATAACGTCAAGCCGTCTTTGGCATCTTGAATATCTTTACTCGTTTCGGTCACAGAAAGCTTTGCCTGTGTTAAATCAGTCTTTAGGCTAAGACCTAAGGATTCCTTCTTTTCTTCAATGGTGTAAAGACGTTCCATCAAATCCTGCTTTTCTTCAAGTAAACCTATGCCTTTTTCCACTTGTGCTGTTTTTACTACCAATAGCTGAGATACAATTAAAGCCTGATTATTCCAATCTTCCTGTGTCTTATTCAAGTCCTGCTTTGTATTTTTTAACTCCTGCTGCTGGTCCTCCAACTCATCACGCTTACTATCGGCAATGCTATCGGTCATATCTTCTAGGGCACTAGCGGTTTTTGCGCTTCCTGAAAGTAAGCCGCTGCTGACTACACCCAAAGTATTTTCTGACAGACCAGCACCGGGATCATAGCCCAGTGCACCATCGATTGCGCTCTTTCCTGCACTTGCCGCCTCCCCAGCCTTTCTTCTGGCATGAGCCGCACTATCCTGGGCATCCTTTAAATCACTTAAACCATCATCAATGGCATCTAATCCGGAAAGCACCTTTTTATAATTCAACTCTAACGTTGTTTTCAAGCGGTTGTTTTTCAAAACTTGTTTTTGAATCTCTTCTAATGTCATGGGCCCCTCTAGGGTTTCCTCCTCGGCAACTACAGTTTTTGCAAAAGTTGGTGTTGCCATGCCAAAGGTCAGTACCCCCGCTAAAAGTAAGGCACTCATTTTTCCATATTTAAATTTCACCATATTGATCTCTCCTTTTATGTTCGGCTTACCGCCTGCGCTGTTTCATCCCTCAAAGAAATTTGCAACGCTTGATCTTTTTTTTCAATACGTTTTAATCTTATGGTCCAAATTATACAGCTTAAAACCAAGCAACTGCCGCTAATGCATCCTAAGGTAATCATCTCTTGCTGAATCGCCTCAAAGCCACTACCCATTAGTGCCATGTCTCTGTAGCCTAGGGCAAAATAGGTTAAGGGAAATACCTTGGCCAGTCTCTGATAAAAACTTGTTAATGCCATAGTAGGCCATGTATACCCACTTAATACCAAAGATGGTGAGGTGAATACCAAGGAGAAGGATGTTGCAATTACAGGGTTTGGCAGTATAGCAGAAAAAAGCTGGCCCAGAGTAATAATTGATAAAATAAACAAAGAACTATATGCAACCCAAACTTCAGCGCTGCCTCTCATGGGAATACCGAATTTATTCACCATTATCCAAGTGCAAGCCGCCCAAGTTCCCATGGCAATGATAAAGTAAACCAAACATTTTATAATTACTTGAAAAATAGGATGAACACCCTTTAACTCCCCCAGTCTGTCGCTTTCCTTTTCACGCACCAAAGAAATGGCCGCAAAATAAATTAATACCTGTTGTACCGTTGCAATGATAAAACCAAAGGATAAGAAATAACCAAAGTTATTGGTAGGGTTATACCACTGGCGGGTATAAAAGCCCACAGGATTCATTTTTGCCAAAGCATCCTCTACAGTGGAGCCTTTTGCAACCAAGCTTTTTACCGCCATCTGGGCAGAAACGGTACCTAAAACCTCTGAGCCCTTTACATTTATGGTACTTCCGTAGCTCATGTTTACTCCGTTGGAGCCAAGAAGAACCTGTGCCTGACGTCCATTTTGCAAGTCCTTCGTAAAATCCGAAGGGAAAATCAAACAGCCCACAATTTCTCCATTTTTCATTGCTGTTTCCAACTGATCTTCATTTTCGTAATATCCCATGATTTCAAAATAAGGTGACTGTTGAAAGGCTTCTACTACTTCCCTTGTCTGGGCACTATAACTATAATCCACCACCCCCATTTTCAAATCAGAAAAATAACCTTTTTCATAGCTGGTACCACAAATTAAAGTTATAAAAATAGGAATGCATATCATCAATATTAAAGTACGAGGACGTTTCAACAGATAACACCATTCTCTAAAAAACAAACGAAAAGCTGCTCTCATGCTTGAATAACCCCCTTCTCTCCTACTTTTGGCTGTAGCTTTTTCTTTGCCCGATAAGCACTCCAAATAAAGGCAAGAATGCTCAACACAAAAATAACCAAGGCAAGGATTAATAACATATCCCTACTATGGGCAATGGTTTTTGTTTCGAAACCAACCCCCATCAAAACAATATCCCTTACAGGAGACATAAAATGGGTTGGAGGCAGAAACTGTGCCCCATCCACCAAAGCTTTGGGCATCTCACTATGGGGCCAAGAAAAACCTGATAAGATGAAAAAGGGATATGTCATTGCCATTAACCACTGAATGGCATGGATGGTATTTTTGCTAAGAATACCCAATAAAGCCCCAACCCCAAGGAGGGAAAGAATAAAGCAACCACATAAAATGGCTAAATCCTCCTGATTACCACGCATGGGGAAATCAAAAACTCTAATAATGGTGTAATAGTTAAACAAAATGTTTACATAACCAATAACACCATAAAAAATGAATTTATTTAAAAAATAGATGCCACTCTCTTTCCCTGTCATCTTTCCGGAAAGGATACCCTCTTTTTTTTCCTCGGAAAAGGACGTTGCCACAGTCATTAAGAAAAGTTGATGAAAAATCAAACCGATCAAACCTAATCCCAAGTAAGTCAAGTAGCTAAACTGAGGGTTAAACCACGGACGTAATACCGTAGATATAGGCATAACCTTTGCGGTACCATCGGCAATGGTACTTCCTGCTGCCACAAAGCTTTTTACAGCAATTTGAGAGGAGACAGTTTTCACCACCTGCATAACGGACACCACCGCACTATTTCCAACAATATTATTGGCACTATTTATGCCAACCAAAACTTCAGCCTGCTGACCAAGCTGCAAGGCACGGGTATAATCAGAAGGAATGACGATAACTCCAATCACATCTCCTGACTCCATGAGGCGAAGGGCATCCTCCTGATCCGTAACTACAAAGGGAACATTAAAACGGTCAGACTGGTCAAATGCTTCAATCAGTACCCTTGTTTGGGCAGTAGAATTTACATCCACCGCTGCCAAGGGAATATTGTTTACAACATTGCCGCTAAAAGCACCACAAACCACAATGCTTAATGCAACAGGGGCAATGAGAAACATAAAAAGCATACGTTTATCATGCCAGAGCAACTTCATTTCTCTGACAAAGCCCTTAAAAAATGTTTTTATCATTCTGCCTCACCCACTTCATCCAGGTTAACGCTTACAAGCATACCCGGGTAAAGCATGATATCGTCTTCCCCGGAAAGGGCGATTTTCACTTTATATGTAACAACGTCTTGGTCATTTAGTTCATTTGTAGATTTTTTTACAGCAAAATCTGGATTTTTGCTTACATTTACGATGGTTCCACTAAAAACCGTGTCGGGATAGGCCTTGCTTGTCAAAGGAAGGGTCTGTCCGATTTTCAGTTTTCCTACCTCAAATTCATCTACGTTTGCGTTAACCCAACGGTCGTCATAATCTGTTAAAGATACGATTGTTGTACCGCTGCCCACTAATTCTCCTACAGAAGAAGAAACCAAAGTAACCGTACCATTACAAGGTGCATACTGCGCCGTCTGGCTTAAGTTCAAGTTTACCTCGGAAAGAACACCTTGGGCAGCCTCATACTGGGATGTTGCCGCCTCCACATCCAACTTTGCCGCTTCCAACTGGGTTGTCAACTTATCCATAGTGTCGGGAGCAACGGCCTCAATTTCATATAGTTCTTGGTACTTCGTATATTGTTCCTCCAGCAAAGCAACATTTGCCTGGGCCTTTTCCATAACGGCCTTTGCCCCATTGACTGTTGCAGAAGCCTGGGTCTGCTTTACTTGAACATCTCTTTTATCTGAGGCAAAAAGCAAATCTCCTTTTGCTACCTCCTGTCCCTCGGTTACAGGAATATCTGTCAGGTAACCAGGGATTTTTGCCCGAATATATACCTCTTTACACTCAACGGTACCCGTAACAATGTTTTGTTCTACTACTGTTGCAGTAGCCTCCTCTTCACTAGCCGTGCAGCCGCTAAGCGCACAGCAACCTGCTACCAATAACGCAAGCAAAGCTCTTTTTTTGTTCAACATCTCTTCAAACTCCTTTTCTCATTTTGCTTATTTAAATTAATTTATGGTAATAAAATATTAAAAATAGGACGTATTAAAGTCATTGCAAAATCTGTCATCTCTTCCTTTGAAATGGGCATTCCCTCTAAAAGCCATTGCTTCACCATCCCCATGGCTCCGCAAGCGATAAATTGATGAATATATTCCTCTTTGTTGGGATCAAACTCCAACCCCATTGCTTCCTTTACTTGCATTCCCTTCCGTTTCATAATTTCAGTCAACTTTCTTGCGAAACGGTCACTTCTTGGATTCAGTAATAGACAACGGCATAACCTTTTGTTTTCCACGATATAGTTGCAGATTTGTCCTACTACAGGGTATTCCCAGTCGTTACCCTGTTTGATTTCAATCTGCTCGAGCATCTGGGAAAAGCTTGCCACCACTTCGTTTTCCAATTCATCCAAAAGCTCAAATACATTGTTATAATGCAAATAAAATGTCGCTCGGTTTAAATCAGCTCGGCTGGTTATGTCCTTTGCCGTAATTTCTCCAAAGGGCATTTCGTCCATCAACTCCATTAATGCTTCTCGCATCATGGACTTGCTTCTTTTAATTCTTCGATCCACCTTTTCCTCTCTCATGGTGTTCATCCTTTCCTTTAAACTTCCTTTCCCCTCAAGATCATCTCCTTTGTTTCCACGCTTTTCCTTTGAGGGTATTATAGCATTGCCAAAAAAGATAATCAACAATTTTCGTTTAATTGCAAATTAGTTTTTATTAAAATGATATTTCAAAAGCATAAATTTCCAAAGAAATGTTTCCTTACTTTTTCCAAAAATGCTCTTTTATAAACAAAAAATAGTCACTTTCATAGGAAGTGACTATTTTTATGATCTCATTTTCTATTTTCCATGGCTAAAACTAAAGTACTAAAAAGTTTTTTTGCATCTATGGGTTTTGAAAGGTGGGCATTCATGCCGACCTCAAGGCTTGTATGGATATCTTCATCAAAGGAATTGGCCGTCATGGCAATAATAAGTACACTTGTTGCATCTGCCCTTGGCAAAGAACGAATTAAAGATGTAGCTTCTAATCCTGTCATAAATGGCATCCGAATATCCATCAAAATTGCATCATAATGCCCTACAGGGGAATTTGCAAACAAATCTACGCCAGCCCGTCCATTTCCCCCATGATCTACCAGGCATCCTTTTTTTTCCAAAAAAGTTTTGGCAATGAGGGTATTTAAAAAGTTATCCTCACAGAGCAAAATTCTCTTTCCCACTAACTTATCCTCATCTATGGTTTCCTCATACCTCCCAGTGCTGATGCTTTCCCCTTGGGCAATATCCGTTTCAATCTCAACAATAAACTCTGTCCCCACTCCAATCTGGCTCTTGCATTGAATTGTGCCTCCCATTAGGTCTACCAATTGCTTTACAATAGATAGCCCCAAACCAGTACCCCCATACGCCCCAGAATCAAGAAAACGCTCTTGTTCAAAGGGTTCAAACATCCTTCCTTGAAAGGTCTGACTCATACCTACCCCATTATCCCGAATGACAAATTGTGCCTTTATCCTTTCAGGACGAATGGCAGCTACACCAATGATAAAATCCACTCTACCCCCTCTTGGTGTAAATTTAATTGCATTATTAATAAGGTTAATAAATATCTGTTGCAAACGAAGCTTATCAAACATGGCCGTCTCTTGAAAATCTGCATGAATTTGAGTCTGGAAAATAACCCCTTTCTTCGATGCACGTTCATGAATTACCGTTTCTATACCCTGAATAAACTCGTGATAGCTATATGGCTCCAAATTCAGCCTTATTTTATTGTTTTCGATTATGCTCATATCCAGTGTATCATTAATTAACCTTAATAAATACTGACTGGCCTCGTACACCTTTTCATGGTACTCCTTAGATTTTTCTAGCTCCTTACATTCCATGCCCAAAGAAGACATCCCGATCACAGCATTCATGGGTGTACGCATATCATGGCTCATGTGGGATAAAAAGTCGGATTTTGCTTTGTTTGCTGTTTGCAATAGTTCATTTTGCTTATCTTTCATTCTATAAAGGCAGACAATACTAAAGTACGCCCCCAAAATGATCAGCATACCAAACACAATACCGAAGAATTGGTCGGGGTTGGTATACATCATATCTAAAAAATTACTATCGTTCCGATGGTTGATATGCTTTCTAAGAATATTTCTCATCTCTTCTTGGGAAATGCTGGACAAACCTTTGGTTATAATAGAAAACAAAAGAGGATCTTTATCCATAGAAACACCTACGCTCAGTTGCTGCGAGAGCCCTTGCACCGTACGAAACTGCAACAGCCGATACTTAGGAATTGTCATATAATACTCCGCTTCATAGGAATTGGCGTATGTATAGTCCACCTCTCCCTTATTTACCGCTTCAATACAGTCCTCCATGGTATCATAATAAGAAATGGTATCATTCTCATCCACCATTTTTCCAACAGCTTCTGTAATATAATACCCTTTTGGCAAAGCAACATGATCCTTATCATCCACATCCACTTTGTATACAACCATATAATCAAAATGAATATATGGTTGCGTAATATAAACATTTTGGTGATTTGCCCATTGATAATTATATGTAATTGCTGGCAAAACATCGTATTCGCCACTGGAAATCAAAGCCTTTTTCTCCTCTTGATTATTGGAAGAGATAAACTCTAAGTTCATTCCCACCGAACTGGCGGCTTCCTTTATTACATCAATGGCAATCCCACGGGGAATTCCATCTGCATTCACCGTTTCAAAGGGTGCCCATGAAACATCATACAAAATCTGAACGGTAGGATGTTCCTTTAAATATAGCATTTCCTCTCTGGATAAAACGGCAGGTTGCCCATCGGTAAATTCGAAATGTTTCCTATATAAATTATCATCAAAAGTTGGGGATGCGGCCTTGATTCTCTCTAAGGCATGGTTAAGTTCATTCAAAACCTTCGTATTGCCCTTTGTCGTTGCATAGTAAACACTGTTTATATCAAACTTTGCAATAATTCGACTTTCTGGAGAATTCTGGTTGCTACTGATTAATGCGGCATCCACCTGATTTGTCTGCATTGCGGCTAATACTTCTTCAATGGAACTATATACAATCGTTCGAACCATAAAGCCGTTTTCCTCACAATATTTCTGAAAACCCGCATTCCTGGCTAAACCTTCTTGTATTCCCACAGTCATTCCATGAAACGACTCAAAGTCTTCATAGGCAAGGTTTTGATTTTCTTTGTCAGTAACCAAAAGTGACATACTGATTCCCGAAGGAAGGTTTGCGTATTCATAAACCTCCTGTCTCTGGGGTGTTTTTAACAAGAATCCCATAATATCAATTTCCCCGTTTTTCAGTAAGTCCAAACATTCGCTGAAAGTAGACGCAGTTATAAATTCATATTCCCAGCCTGTATATTGGGCAATGGCCTGCAAATAATCATAACTATAGCCAGAGAGACTTCCATCTTCTTCCACCTGTTGAAAATTGGGTGATTCAAAAAAACCCACTCGGATTTTCACCCGCTCATTCCCTAATACAGGGAGGGTAGAAACAAAAAGAATTATGAAAGACAAAAGAGTGGCTCTGAGTTTTCTTGCTTTGGTCTTCATCCTCACACCTCATTCTTAAGCATATTTCATTTTTATTAAATGCCAACAAAAACAAAGATTTCTTTTCCAAAAAGAAATTTGAAGCTCAATCTTAGGATTATTGTTCCTATGAATATTTTTAATCATTAAACAGGGCTTATACAAAATTTCCAAGCAAAAGATAATAAGAGTTTTCAAACTTCTAATCACTTTAAAGGTAGAATAAAGAACTTTCTCTTTTTATCTTCGCAAATTAACCCCAGTAGTAATCTCAAATATTATTTTTCAAAATAACATATTACCATATTATTCTTTCTTTCACCAAAAAGCAACAATATAAGCCCCTCTAGTCTAAAATTCTACAGCCGTTGCAACGTGTACACACTCATTCTTATCTCCTATGGACTCATATTTTTCTATGCATTTTTCTGGAGGATAGTTGTACTATTTTTGCATTTTATTCACTATCGTTCTTTTTTACAATATTATAACTATAAATAAACTAATTTAAGGTGGTGCTTCTATGGCAATTAAAATTTATATAGATCAAGGGCATAGCCGTGGTGGAGTAAACGGTGGTGCTGAAGGCTTTGGCCTTGTGGAACAAGATATTACCTTTCAGGTGGGTATGTATTTGGCTGATCTTTTGAACAACACCCCTGGATATGAGGCTAAGCTTTCTCGCCCTACCATTGATACAGTGCTGGGGTACAATAACTCTACCAGCCTTGCCGCTCGAGTTGCCGATGCAAACGCTTGGGGCGCAGATTACTTTATAAGCATTCATTGTAATGCTTCCGAAAACCCCACTTATAACGGCACTGAGGTATATATCTACAACGAACTTTCCAGATCCTTCCCCCTGGCCCAGTCCATACTCAATCAGATTGTTGCTGAGGTAGGCACAAGGGATAATGGTGTTCGGGTTAATTCCAGACTTTATGTTCTTAGACGAACAAACATGCCTTCCCTTTTAATTGAACTAGCTTATATCACAAACCCTCAAGATGCAGAAAAACTAAGAAACAATCAGTTTGAATTTGCACAAGCAATTTATGACGGAATACGCATTCATCTTGGCTAATACGCCTCCTTAAAATACGCCCCTGTAATAGCAATAATCACCGCCCCGTGGTTATTGCTTTTTGCTTTATTTTTAGGATATAAACGGATGTTGTTACCTCAACATTCCTAGGCATATCTTCCTGTGAAACAAGAATATACTAAAGTAAACGAAAGAAATGAGACTTCATATGAAACGAATGCCTTGGAAACAAAATAAAGTATCTCTTACCCATAAAAAAAAGGGGCTTTTCATACTCCTTTTGGGCCTCGCCATTTGTTTTTCTTATGTTTTATTGGTAATAAAAAAGCAGGAGACGGCAGTTATGGTTATGGGTGGTACGCTCAATGCCCAGTGCGTAGAGTGCGAAGATTCCTATGATGCCCAAAGAGATTTTGAAACCTTCTTTCGCCCCTCTAAACTACCTGTGCTAAACACAAGAATCCCTTCGGGAAGTTTCTTTGACCCTTATTTGGGCAAGAAAGCATCAAAAATCTCCTTACCGGATGTTATGGCGGATACTCCCGAGAATGTCATACTAAATTATTATAGTATTTTGCGAGATGCCTCCAATCCCGTTGAAGGAAAATTTGCAGGGTGTGGTACAATAGGGAATGCCCAAATCCCCTACCCCATTTCATACCAATTTCTGTCCTCCCAGTACCAAAAAAATTTGTCCTATAACGACTATTTGAAAACCTATGAAAATATTTTACATATTAATTTAATCAAATATCATCAAGTTCCCACAAAAATCCAAAATGAAGTGCGGTACTTTGTTGAACTTGAAACCATAGAGGGTACGGATAAAGAAACAGGGGTTTTTGCCTATTATTTCGGCTTTGTTGATTTGATGAAAGAGGGAAACCAATATAAAATTTCTGATATGCATTATCTGGGCGAAAATTTTTTATGCGCACCTTATCATGGGTGGCAATGGGATGCAGAAGGAAATGTAAACATTCGTTACGGCGATTGGTGTAAACTCATTAAAGGGGACATTAAAAAGACACAAAATGATTACATCATCCGCATTTTTTTTGACGGAACTGACGGATATCAGTATTGCATCGTTTTTTTTCAATTAACAAATGGTACAGACTTAGAAGTCGCCCAATACCGCAAAATTCCTGGGGGAAAATGGAAGCCTATCCATATGAACCTAGAGGATTGTTTGGAAAACAAAATAAATGCCTTCTCCATTATAACGTAAACCAAAGACCACTGTTAAAAACCTACTATTATGCAATGCAATACCTCAGCTGCATAGGCGGTTTTTAACAGAGTGTTTTTATTATCCCTACTAAACTTAATTCTAAATAAAAGAACCCAATATTGGCATCACCGATATCGGGTTCTTTTATTTATATTTATTAGGCAAAGATATAAATTTACATAATTACACCAGGTAAGAAAATAGGAACGTATACAATCAAGAAGAAAATGGCAATTAAGCCTACTAAGAACGGGATTACCGCCTTAGAAATTCTTTCAATGGGCATGCCCGTAATACTAGACGCCACAAAAAGGTTGATTGCAACGGGTGGTGTAATCATTCCGATGGCAATACCAACGGTAAAGAGAATGCCAAAGTGTATTAAGTTTACTTCCAGTGCCTTCATTAAAGGCAGAAATACAGGGGTTAAAATAATGACTGCCGAGGATGTTTCCATAAAAACCCCCGCAACCAAAATAATCACGGAAACCAAAAATAAAATTACAAACTTATTGCTAGAAACAGACAAAACCCCTGTGGCAATGGTTTCGGGAATCTTCCAGTTTGCCAATACCCAGCCAAAAACACCACTGCAAGCAATAATAATCATAATAATCGCCGAGGTTTTCACACTGCCCACCATAATTTTATGTAAAGATTTCCAAGTTAGGTCTTTGTATACAAAGGCAGATATAATGAGCGCATATACTACGGCGATAACCGCTGCCTCTGAAGGCGTAAAGTATCCTGAAAAAATCCCCCCCAAAATAATCAAAGGCATTAACAGCCCCCAAATGGATCTTTTTAACGTCTCCCAAACGTTTCTAAAGGAAAAAGGCGTTCCTTTGGGATAGTCAAACTTATAAGCTTGCCACAAGGAAATTGCAATCAGGGCTATTCCCATCAAAACACCTGGCAAGAAACCATTTTGGAACAGTTTTGTTACACTTTGCTCCGCTACTACAGCGTATAAAACCATGGGAACGGAAGGTGGGATAACAACGCCAATTGTCCCCGCTGAGGCAATTAAAGCCGCCGATGATTCCGGTTTATAACCTCTTTCCTCAAGCTCAGGAATTAAAGTTGCACCAACTGCCGCCGTTGTAGCCGCACCAGAACCAGAAATTGCAGCAAAGAACATCCCCGCCACAACAGAAACAATGGAAAGGCCACCTCGAATACCCCCAACCAAAGACTCCGCAAAGGCAACCAAACGCTTGCTAATTGCCCCACTTGCCAACAGGTCACCGGCAAAAATAAAAAATGGAATGGCAATCAGTGAAAAGGAATCCGATGCCGCAAACATTCTTTGAACAACCACCAACCTATCCACATCACCAGCAAACAAAACTGCCACTGCAGCTAGGCCTATGGAAAAGGCAACAGGAACACCAATCACTAAGCATAAAAAGAATACACCAAATAATACAAGGGTCATTGCTCGTCCGCCCCCTTCCCATAAATTACACTAAAAATGGCGTCTAAGGCATGGAATCCCATAATACCACAACCTAAGGGGATGGAAAGATACATGTATTTCATGGGGATATGTAAAGCAGCCGATTTTTGCGTTCCCATCAACCCCATGTAACGAATTCCATGGTAAATGGCAAGGGCAAAAAATACGCCACAAAAGATATGTACCAAGATCTTGGCAAACTTTCTTAACTTCTCTGGCAATAGGTTTTGTACAAACAAAACAGCAATATTGCTACCTGATTTGTAAACACAACCTGCCCCCAGCAAAGACGACCAAATCAAAAGGTATCGTGCCAACTCCTCACTCCATGATAGTGCGGTAAAAAACACACGGCAAATAATTTGTACAAAGGTGATCACTACCATTGCGGCCAGAAGGGCTACGCAAATCGTCATGGAAACTTTGTTAATGACATCGCTGAGCTTTCTAAAAAATGATATGACTGACATAAGTAGACCTCCTTAACCCAAGCAATAAGCATTATTCACTTATTGCGGCTTCAATCTGTGCAATTAAGTCTGCATACTGTTCGCCATATTTATCATATGTAGGCTGAACCGCAGCTTTAAAGGATTCGATATCCGGTTCACTTACGACTTCTACGCCATTTGCAGCAATTTCTTCCAACTGCGTCGCTTCGTTATCTGCAACCCACTGACGCTCATATTCTGCGGCTTCTTGGGCAGCTTCTTTGAACGCAACCTGTACTTCTTCAGGCAATGCATTGAATTTTTGCAGGCTCATTGTGATAATTGCAGACGCATATGCGTGGCGAGTCATGGTTAAATGCTTCTGGGATTCCCATAATTTGAAGGAATGGATTACATTTACAGGGTTTTCCTGACCATCAATGGTATGCTGCTGTAAAGCTGTTAACGCTTCAGACCAAGCCATAGGAACAGCGTTTACACCCAAAGATTCAAACGTAGAGATATAAACTTCATTTTCCATAACACGAACTTTTAAGCCCTTAACATCCTCGGCAGCTGTAATAGGCTTGCTGTTGTTTGTTAAGTTTCTGAAACCTCTTTCCGCATAAGCCAAGCCTTTTAAGTTTGCACTTTCAAACTTGTCTAATAATGTTTGACCTACTTCACCGTCTAATACTTTGTAAGCGGCTGCATTATCAGGGAACAAGAAAGGCATATCCAATACACCCATTTCAGGCACGAAGTTTACAAAAGGACCACTGGTGATAATACCCATATCCAGAGTACCCATCTGCATACTTTCTAACATGGTTCTTTCATCCCCTAAAGATCCATTGGGATATATTTCAATTACATAAGCCCCATCCGTTTTTTCAGCCACCAACTCTTTGAACTTCTCTGCTGCAATTTGGAAGCTATCTTGTTCGTTTACAGTGGTTCCTAACTTGATTACAGTGGGTTCCCCTGACGCCGCATCGGTACTTGCAGGTTGGCTATCACCGCCGCCACAAGCGGTCAAAGCTACAACAAGTGCGGTTGTCATGGCAACCATAGACAAAAAACGTTTCATACTACTACCCCTTCCTAGATATGTATTTATTTTCCCTATAACCCTTCCAACCTCATCCCTTCACGAAGAATAAACTTCTAAAGAAGCGGTAAAGAGAGCAGGAGGGAAGGGTTTGTAACCTTGTGAACTGAAAACCTTTTGTTCCTTATTTGAACACAGCACCTGTATTTGCACTGGTTACCAAGTCTCTGTATCTTCTTAGGTAGCCTTGTGGTACCTCTTTTAACATTGGTTTAAAGTTAGCCATTCTTTTTTCGATTTCAGCGGCATCCAACTTTAATTCCAGCTTGTTGTTAGGAATATCAATGCTGATGATATCGCCATCTTGGATAATGCCGATTACACCCCCAGCGGCTGCCTCTGGAGAAATATGTCCAATGGAAGCACCCTTGGATGCACCAGAAAATCTACCGTCGGTAATCAGAGCAACACTGTTGTCTAAGCCTTTGCCTGCCAAAGAAGCTGTAGGTGCCAACATTTCTCTCATTCCAGGGCCACCCTTAGGGCCTTCGTAGCGGATTACCACAACATCGCCTGCTACAACTTTGTCGTTCAAAATTGCTTCGATGGACTCTTCCTCGCTATTAAATACCTTTGCAGGGCCTTCATGTACCAACATTTCAGGCAGAACGGCACCCTTTTTGACAACTGCACCATCGGGGCCGATATTCCCCCATAAAATCGCCAAACCACCATCTGGGGAGTAGGCCGTTTCTTTAGAACGAATCACGTTTGTATCTAAAACCCTTGCATTTGTGATGTTTTCTCCCACAGTTTTCCCCGTACAGGTAATCAAACTTGTATCGAACAGACCGTAATCTGCCAACTCCTTTAATACAGCACTGATGCCACCTGCATCGTTTAAGTCAACCAAGCAATCAGACCCCGCTGGGCTTAACTTAACAAGGTGGGGAGTCTCCTTGCTGATTTTGTTGATGTCTTCAAAATCTATCGCAATATCTGCTGCATGAGCGATGGCAGGCAAATGAAGAATCGTATTTGTAGAACAGCCCAGAGCCATATCTGCATGAAGGGCGTTTCTCAAGGATTTTTCAGTCACAATATCCCTAGGACAGATATTCTTATCCAAAAGCTCCATTATTTTCATACCTGCTTCTTTCGCCAGACGAATACGAGCCGCACTGATTGCAGGGATTGTACCATTTCCGGGTAAACCTAAACCAATGACTTCTGTCATACAATTCATGGAGTTTGCGGTAAACATACCTGCACAAGAGCCACAACCAGGGCAAGCATTGTCTTCCACATCTTTCAGGTGTTCTTCTGTTACGCCTTCTTTACCAAGAGCACCAACCACCTCAAAGGCATTGGAGAGAGTGATTTTTTTACCATCCATGGTTTTACCAGGCATCATCGGTCCACCGCTTACAAAAATACTATGAATATTCAGCCTTAAGGACGCCATAATCATACCGGGTACAATTTTGTCGCAGTTGGGGATAAACACCAAAGCATCAAAAGGATGGGCCATTGCCATAATTTCTATGGAGTCGGCAATATGCTCCCTGCTGATTAAGGAATATCTCATTCCCGTATGTCCCATGGCAATACCATCACAAACGCCGATTGTAGGGAAAACAAAGGGTGTCCCACCTGCCATGCGAATCCCTGCTTGTACCGCCTCTGCAATTTTATCTAGATGGGAGTGCCCTGGAATAATATCATTTTTAGCACAAACCACGCCAATCATAGGTCTTCTAATTTCTTCATCTGTCAGCCCAAGGGCTTTAAATAAAGATCTATGGGGTATCTTGGTTGGTCCCGTTTTCATTGCGTCACTTCTCATAATGCATCCTCCTCTATGTATAAAAATACTTGATTTTCCTAAGCAAGTCATGGTCTACCACAAAAGCGGTCAGACATCTTTCATTCTTTAAAGAAAATTATATGCTTTTTTCACTACTTGTCAATGAAAAAATTCCCTATTCTTCAATTTCGTGCAAAGATACATAGACATTACAGGAAAAACGGTGTTATAATTGGTCATACAACTTTATTATGTAGGAGCTCGATAATATACAGATTAAAAAGAGTAAAATTGAAATGACATAATGTATTTGTTATAATCTTCTAATAAACTTTCTTATGCAAAGGAGCAATGAAAAAATATGGGTGAGCTCATTAGTTGTTGTGGTGTTATCTGTTCTCTGTGCCAATATTTCCCCAAAGACTGCCGTGGCTGTTCTGCAATCCAGGGTAAAGCTTTTTGGCTTGCCTTTACAGGCGAAAAAGTGTGCAATATCTATCAGTGCTGTGTAAAAGAGAAAGGATTTCACAATTGTGGCCAATGTAAAGACCTACCCTGCAACTTTTTTGCTCAAGCCTATGATCCTACAAAAACAAAAAAGGAGAATGAGGAGATTCTAGCACAGCAGCTAGCAGTACTAACTCATCTCAATAAAGACTTTGATAGACGATAGTGAATTTGTTGTATATGGCTACCTTTTGTTTTACGAAAGAACGCCCCCATTGCCTACTCAAAAAGTATTTGGGCAATAGAAAAAAGATAGTCATAGTTGAAGGGTCTTTACAAATTCAATGGGACCTTCCCTACATCAGCTAAAGAATTGCATGTATTGTAATTTGTATTTAATTTTAATATGCCTGATCCACACGAAACAAGGAGGAGATTTATTGAAGAGTAATGAGTTTATTCCTGTCTCTCAAATGGTTGCAAACGAACTGAGCGACATGATTTTCTTACAGAAGCTATATAAGCCCAACGAAAAATTGCCTAACGAGCACGACCTTTCCGCCCAGTTAGGAGTAAGCCGCGCAACCTTACGAGAGGCAATCAAGCTTTTGGCGGCAAAAGGTGTTTTGACGATCAAACGTGGCAGCGGTACCTTTGTTACCGCCCCCGAAAATCAAACCACCGATGTTTTTGGTTTGACTTATCTAGAAGATAAAATGAAGCTGGTGAATAGTTGGTTTGAATTCCGATTAATTCTAGAACCGTCTTGCATCCGTCTTGCCATCCAAAACGGTACTCCAGAGGAGTTGCAAGCCATTATCGATTCTGCCAACCGCATGAACGCCTTGGAAAAAGGTGCAAAGGAAGAAGTTATCAAGGAAGATCAAATTTTTCATATTGCCATTGCCACCGCCACCCATAATGATATTATTCAGCTGATTATGCCCTCCCTTGCCACAGCAGTCAGGGATTCCATCATTACCGCAACCCAGATTGGTACCGATGTAAAATCCATCGACAACGCCATGACCTATCACGGAAAAATGGCGGAATTTATTGAAATGGGAGATGCCGATGGGGCAGCTATGGCAATGCGATATCATCTTACCAAAGGTATTAAAGACTTAAATAATTCCTAAAACGGGTTTTAAAAACGAAAATAAAACTCTGTCCAGAGACGACTCTCTCGGCGGAGTTTTTGATTGAAGAAGTATGCTACCATATCAAATATTTAATTTTTTTGAAAATGTATTGACAAAAAAACATATTTCTGCTAAAGTACACATTAAATTGTATTGAAATAAATGCAACGAAAAGGAATAGTACGCTTTTTGATACTTCCAGAGAGCTGCCGCTTGGTGCGAGGCAGTGGTAGAAAACAGCAGAACTCGCCTTGGAGCAGGACACTGAAAAGACTTCGGTCGGTAGGTGATCCCGGAATTTCCGCCGTTACCCGGGAGAGGATATGTTTGTATCCGATAGTGCGCCTATACATAGGCGAATAAGAGTGGTACCGTGGAAGTAAAACCTTTCACCTCTTTGCAAATAATTGCAATTAGGTGAGAGGTTTTTTTATTTTTTAAAACTTCCCTTTGCCGTATCAATCTTAAGACACTGCTTTCCTAGGGGGGATTGGGCGGAGCAAAATTTCTTTTTCTTGTTGCAGATTTCAAATACTGGAAAAGAAGAGATGATTTAAGGAGGAAGTAAAAATGGAGAAATACAAGAAGTACAGAGCTTATGAAACAGTAAAAATTGAAGATAGAACATGGCCAAACAACCGTCTGACCAAGGCACCTCACTGGTGCAGCGTTGACCTTCGGGACGGCAATCAAGCATTGGAAACACCCATGGGCATGGAACAAAAACTTGAATTTTTCGACTTTCTTGTAAAAATAGGGTTCAAGGAAATCGAAATTGGGTTCCCCGCCGCTTCCGAGACGGAATATGAGTTTACAAGAACCCTGATTGAGAATCGTTTGATTCCCGACGACGTTACGGTGCAGGTTTTGACCCAGTCCCGTGGGCATATTATCCAAAAAACTTTTGAGGCGTTAAAGGGTGCGAAGAATGCCATCGTGCATCTGTATAACTCCACCTCTACCCTGCAAAGAGACGTTGTTTTCGGAAATTCTCAAAAAGAAACCATAGACTTGGCAGTTTACGGTGCAAGCCTTATTCGTGAAATGGCAGAGAGCTACCCAGAAACAAACTTCCGTTTCGAGTATTCCCCTGAAAGCTTTACGGGAACAGAGATGGATTTTGCCGCTGAAATCTGCAACGCAGTCATCGAAGTTTGGCAGCCCACGGCAGATAAAAAGGCAATCATAAACCTGCCCGCAACGGTGGAAATGAGTATGCCAAACCTGTACGCTGACCAGATTGAATATATGTGCCGTCATTTGAAAAACAGAGAAAACATTTTGGTGAGCGTTCATGCCCATAACGACAGAGGGACTGCTGTGGCCGCAACGGAGTTGGGAATGCTTGCAGGGGCTGACCGTGTGGAGGGAACATTATTTGGAAACGGTGAACGCACGGGTAATGCGGATATTATGACTGTTGCCCTGAACCTTTTCACCCAAGGCATTGATCCTTTGCTGGACTTTACAAAAATTGACGAGGCCGTTGAAATTTATGAGAGCTCTACACAAATGAGCGTTCATCCTCGCCATCCTTATGCAGGGCAGCTGGTATACACTGCCTTCTCTGGGAGCCATCAGGATGCTATCCGCAAGGGCATGGATGGGATGAAACAACACCCTGACCATTGGGAAGTACCCTATCTGCCTATCGACCCTATGGATGTGGGGAGAAATTACGATCCCATTATTCGGATCAATAGCCAGTCGGGCAAAGGCGGCGTGACCTTTATTTTGGAGCAATATTACTCCCTGCACATACCAAAGGCATTCCAGAAGGACATTGGCGCAGTTGTGACCCGAGTCTCCGACGAGCTGCAGTGTGAGCTAAGCCCTGAAAAAATTTTCGAGATTTTTAGTCAGGAATATGTTGATATCCGCAGCCCTTTTAAACTGATTCAATACCGTACAGAGACCATTGACCCTGAGCGTGATGTGATTGCCATTGAAGCGGAAATTGAGTACAACGACGAAAGGCATTTTATTCAAGGGGAAGGCAACGGCGTTGTTTCTGCTTTCTGCCATGCTGTGAACGACTTCATCCATATGCCCATTGATATTGTAAACTATCGGGGGCATTCCATGGAGCTTGGCACAAACTCCAGAGCTATTTCTTATATCGAGACAAAGGATGCTGACGGAAAGCGGTATTATGGTGCAGGTACCTCTTCCAGCGTAGGCAAGTCATCCCTTCGGGCGGTGGTAAGCACCATAAACAAAATGCTGACTGTGTAAGAGCAAGACCTTAGGGACTCCGTCCCTAACACCCTACAAGCCTTTGAAAAGGCTTGACCTAAACTTTATTTTTGCCCAAGGTATGCCTTGGGTAAAGGGTAAGAAATAAGAAAACAAAAGAAGGAAACTCCCTTCCCCTTTTCCAAACCCGCGCAATTCACGGTTTAAAATAAAAGTTTTTGCCTCGCTTTTTACAAAAAGCGGTAGGTTTAGGGGAACGCCCAAGGTCTTAACTGAGTTTTTTCGACAATTTGAAAGGATGAATTTTTATATGGGAATGACAATGACACAAAAAATATTGGCAAAGCACGCAGGCTTGGACTCTGTGGTGCCAGGCCAGCTAATTCAAGCAAAGTTAGACATTGTAATGGGCAATGATATCACCACCGCCGTTGCCCTGAAAGAGTTCGCCAAAACAGGCGCAACCCAAGTTTTCGACACAGAAAAGGTAGTGATTGTTTTGGATCACTTCACACCAAATAAAGACATTAAAGCAGCAGAGCAGTGCAAAAGCTGCCGTACCTTCGCCTACGATATGAACATTAAAAACTTCTTCGACGTTGGCAAGGCTGGTATTGAGCACGCCCTTCTCCCCGAGCAAGGCATCGTCGTGCCCGCTGAAGTAATCATCGGCGCTGACAGCCATACCTGTACCTACGGCGCACTTGGCGCATTCTCCACAGGCATCGGCTCTACGGATATGGCAATTGGCATGGCTACGGGGGAATGTTGGTTTAAAGTACCCTCGGCGATTAAGTTTAATATCATCGGTAAAAAACCACCTCATGTTAGCGGTAAAGACGTTATTTTACATATCATTGGAATGATTGGTGTTGATGGCGCTTTATACCGCTCCATGGAATTTGTGGGTGAAGGCATCAAGGAATTAACTATGGACGATCGCTTTACCATCGCCAATATGGCAATCGAAGCAGGGGCGAAAAATGGTATTTTCCCTATAGACGAAGTTTGTATCGCCTATGCAAAGGAACATTCCAAGAAGCCTTTTGATATTTTTGAAGCTGATGCGGACGCAGAGTATGATGAAGAAATCACCATCGACCTTTCTGCCCTCCAGCCAACCATTTCCTTCCCCCACCTGCCCGATAACACACGCACCATAGACCAAGTTGGAGACGTGAAAATCCATCAGGTGGTAATCGGTTCCTGTACCAACGGGAGAATAGACGATATGCAAATCGCCGCAGATATTCTTCGTGGTAAAAAGGTTGCGGATCATGTGCGTACCATTGTCATCCCTGCCACCCAAGAAATTTATCTGGAATGTATTCGCCGTGGATATGTAACAGATTTTATAGAAGCTGGCGCAATCTTCTCCATGCCTACCTGTGGCCCTTGCTTAGGCGGACATATGGGTATTTTGGCATCGGGTGAACGTTGCGTATCCACAACAAACAGAAACTTTGTCGGTCGTATGGGTCATGTGGAAAGCGAAGTTTATCTAGCAAGCCCCGCAGTTGCTGCGGCATCGGCAATTGCAGGTAATATTGCGGATCCCAGAAAGATTGGAGGTAGTAAATAATGAATGCAAAGGGAAAAGTTTTAAAATATGGTGATAACGTGGATACCGACGTGATTATCCCCGCAAGATACTTAAATGTATCCAATGGCGATGAATTGGCGAAGTATTGCATGATTGATATTGACCCCGATTTTACTAGCAAAGCAAAAAAAGGTGATATTATTGTGGCTCTGAAAAACTTCGGATGTGGCTCCTCCAGAGAGCACGCCCCCTTGGCAATCAAATGTGCAGGCATCAGTTGCGTCATTGCAACCACCTTTGCCCGTATTTTTTATCGTAATGCCATAAACATTGGCTTACCTATTTTGGAATGCGACGAGGCTGCCAACGACATCGAAAACGGCAATGAAGTAAGCATCGATTTTGATAGCGGCATCATCACCAACCATACAAAAAATCGTACTTATCAAGCCCAGCCCTTCCCTCCTTTTATTAAGGATATTATGGCAGCAGGCGGTTTAGTTGAGCAGACAAAAGAAAAGATAAAGGGGTAAGGATTATGGGAAATTATAGAATTGCGGTCATTCAAGGGGATGGTATCGGCCCCGAAGTTACGCAGGAAGCCGTCAATGTGTTAAAAGCCGTTGGAGAAAGGTTTCAACATAACTTTACGATGGAATATGCCCTTGCTGGTGGTTGTGCCATTGATGCTTGCGGCGAATGCTTGCCTGCAGAAACCCTGACCATTTGCAAAGAAGCAGACAGCGTGATCTTGGGTGCTGTTGGTGGCCCAAAATGGGATAATGTGCCCAATGCACAGCGTCCCGAAAAGGCTCTTTTGGGCTTGCGAGCAGAATTGGAGCTATTTTCCAACCTACGCCCTGCAAAAATTTATGATGCCTTGGCGGACGCCTGCCCGTTGAAAGCAGATATCGTAGAAGGTGGCTTGGATATTCTCATTGTACGGGAATTAACAGGTGGAATTTACTTTGGCGAGCGTGGCTATCGTGAAGGAAAGTACGGCATTGAAGCGTACGACATAGAGGCTTACAGTGAAATGGAAATTAAGCGAATTTTAAAAAATGCCTTTGAGGTTGCCATGCAAAGGAACAAAAAAGTTTGCTGTGTCGACAAAGCAAATGTTTTGGAAACCTCTCGTCTTTGGCGAAAGGTTGCTGAAGAAATGAAAAATGACTATCCTGAGGTTGACCTTTCCTTTATGTATGTGGATAATGCTGCAATGCAGTTGGTACGCAATCCAAAGCAGTTCGATGTTATGGTTACTTCCAATATATTTGGTGATATTTTATCCGACGAGGCAAGCATGATTACAGGCTCCATCGGTCTGCTCCCTTCTGCAAGCCTAGGAGAAGGCACTTTTGGTATGTATGAGCCTATTCATGGTTCTGCCCCTGATATTGCTGGGCAAAATAAGGCAAACCCTATCGCCGCAATTTTGTCCGTGGCAATGATGTTAAAATACTCTTTCCACTTAGAAAAAGAGGCAGAAGCCATTGAAAATGCTGTAAAGACTGTTTTGGAAGAAGGCCTCCGCACCCCTGATATTTTCTCAGAGGGTACTAGCCTGTTGGGTACGAAGGAAATGGGTCAAGCGATTTTAGCCCATATTTGATTAATATAAGAAAATCTACTCGTTGGGTTGTTTTTGTTGCAACCTCATAAAAAACTAATACTTCCTAATATAATATACTTTGAACGGTATGGGAAAAAGGTGCGGCATCCATAAAAATGGTGTTACACCTTTTTTCCCATGCCACAGAATCAAGTAATTATTGGCATAGGTTCCATATTTTGTTATAATTCCTTTATGCAATTTATTTCGTTATTTTAGGAGGCCTATGATGCAACTAATATTTACTGGATTGCTTTTTATTTATGCTAATTTTTACTCCTCTTTTTTTAAAATGATTTTTGGATTTAACTTACTTCCTTATTTTGTGGGGTATATTATCATATATAAAGGCCTTTTTGAATTAATGGAGGAAAGCTCCCATTTTCAACAGATGCTACCCGTTGCACAGGTAATGACAGTAGTTATGGCAGCGGTTTACGCAATGAATGCATTGTCAATCAACTCCTCCGATACCATTCTTGTGATGATTACCTGGGGGGGGAACACTCTATATTACTTACCATGTGATTTGTGGAATTTTGGATATGGAGGATTCAAAAAACATAGATCTCTTTGGAGAAAAACTGTTTTTAAGGTGGAAAGTATGGGCTGTTTTTACCTCTTTACCTGTCATATTTTTAACCTCGCCCGAAATATCCTTGTTTTGTCTTATGGCAACCGCAATCGCCAACCTTGCCTTTGTATCCGCCTTACATCGCTCTAAAATCCTGTATTATGCCTCACCCCAAGACCCTACCCATGAAACAAATGAATGGAATACACATAAGTAAGGGTGTCACGGCTATTCTGCCATGGCGCCCTCATTAATTTGATTAAATTCTATGCTTTCCCTACCCTTATACTCCTGTGTTAATGAAAAGCGTTGCCTATATTTTCTAATTTTGCTATACTAACTGTACACTTTATTTTTAGGAGGGATAAGATGCAACAATTATTTACTGGAATGTTACTCATTTTTTTTGACTTTAACCTTACGGTTAATACTGCTTTAATCGGCTTAGTCCCTGACTTTGTGGGGTATATTTTCATATATAAAGGTCTTTTGGAATTGACAGAAGAAAGTCCTCACTTTAAACAAATTCTGGAACTTTCCAAATCAATGGTGGTGATTATGGCAGTGATTTATTTAATGAACTTATTTTCTATCACTGCCTCTTCCCAATTGTTGACCATCATTTTAGGTACCATCACAACGGCGATAACCTTATATACTATCTACCATATAGTCCGTGGTGTTTTGGATATAGAAATTTCTAAAAACATAGACCTCTTTGGAGAAAAGCTGTTTTCAACGTGGAAAGCATGGGCTATTCTTAGTGCTTTAGCCACCTTACTAATGTTTGTGACAGTGATATCCACAATTTTACTCTTGGTAGGCATCGTTATGGCAATCATCTTTTTGGTCACCTTTTATAAATCCAAAAATCAATTTTATGCCTTACGAGAAACCTATACAAGCGACACAAATTTATAACAGAATCTACATAAATCAGCTAGGACGTCACGACTTAAATGTCATGATGCCCTAGCTGATTCGCAGTACAAACTAATTTAGTTTCTTCTCGTCTATTGTTTTATTTCAGTAAAAACAAGGGTATCATTTTCTTGCAATACCGTATTTCCTTTTGGTATCACTACACCTTCCCCTCGTCTGATTAGAACAATTCGTTCATCACCCATAAGCACATCGGCAATTTTTTTATCATGCCAACGGGTTTCCTTTTTTATCTTCATTTCATGTAAAGAAATCCCTTCAATCTTTTTCGGTGACTTCCCACTCAGAATCAAAATATCATTTGCTTGAATCTCTGTTTCCCCATTGGGTATGATATTTTCATCTCCCCTGACAATCAAAAGCAAAAAGGAATCAGGTGGTAATAAAATATCCCGAATTTTTTCATTTACCCATGGATATTCAGGAGGGATGGATAGTTGAAGAAACTGTACCGGCAACTCATCCATATAATCGTTAAACGTGCTCATAACGTCTATATCATCATCTATCATTTTCAACTTTTTGGCAACGAAGGGAATCAATGTTCCTTGGACTAAAATAGAGAAAAGTACAATAAAGAATACAATATGAAAAATATCGCTATTCATGGTTATCGGGTTAATAATCGCAATGATTGCAAATACAATTGAGGCAGCACCTCTCAGCCCAGCCCATGAAACCATTAGTTTTTGTCCCATCGTGCTTCTAAACGGAGTAAGAATAGAAAAAACAACCACAGGCCTTGCCACGAAAGCTAAAAATAAGGAAATTGCTAAAGCCGTTAGAGCTACCGATGGTAATTGGGATGGAAATGAAAGTAATCCCAAAAGGAAAAAAAGCAATATCTGCATCAGTCCCGTTAAACCATCGAAAAAATGCACCAGTTCTGCCTTGTCGCTAATTTTACTATTTCCCAGAATGATGCCTGTAATATAGGCACTCAAATATCCATTACCATGTAAAAGTGTTGGCACAGCATAAGAAATAAGGGCAATTGCTAAAATAAAAATTGAATAAAAACCCGAGGAATTCAGCTTAAATTTTTTTAACAACTGCACTGTAAAGATCGCAAGACCAAAACCAAATACACCGCCATATACAAGCTGACAAAAGATTAAGTATACGAACTCACCAAAAGAACTACTCCCATTCATCAACGAGAGGACGATAATCGTTAGCATATATGAAAAAGGGTCATTACTACCACTTTCGATTTCAAGCAAAGATGCTGTATTATAACGCAAGTTTAATCGCTTGGAACGTAGAATTGAAAACACAGAAGCAGCATCCGTGGAGCTTACAACAGCCCCTAATAAAAAGCTTTCTAGAATTGACATTCCCAAGATAAGATAACAAAAAATCCCTACAAGAACTGCTGTCATGACAGTTCCTAAAGATGAAAGAAGAATGGCTTTGATTGCAACTGGCTTTGCTTCCTCCCACTTTGTACCAAAGCCCCCGTAAAACATGATAAAAATTAAAGCTACAGTACAAAGTTGTTCCGCAAAGACATAATCATCAAAGCGAATTTTTACGATTCCATCAGAACCAAAAAACATACCCAGAAGAATAAATGCCAAAAGCATAGGCATACCAAGCTTGTTGGAAACTTTATAACTAACTACACACACAATAATTACAATCGCCACTAAAAGTAGATTTAAGCCCATTATTGCCTCCCTTCGAAATCTATCATATCACTTAAGAAATACACCCTAAATAAAGTATTAATTTAGTAAACACAGCTTTTTCATACACACTATGGTTCTTATTATAACAAATTTACTTATTTATGTAAAACGCAGATTAAAAAAAGTTCAGATTGAGCCTTAAGCGTTTCTTCCTTAATTTATTTCTCATTGTAAGCTCCCCTGTTAAGAAAATTCCTGCCGTTATCTGCTAAAATAAAAAAGAGCATCATCCTTAGATGATACCTATTATGGGATTTTTTTCTAAGTTTAAATTTATACCTTGCTTTTCTAAGTTTTTTACTTTAGACAAGTTTTATTCGTACGATGTAACTTTCTCACCTGTTGACTTTTCATAAAACCACCTACTCCATCAGGAGGTAAGGAGATATTTGAAATACATATGGGGAATATTTTTTTGTACAATAAAAAATTTGGCAAACCATAATTTGAGGTAAGCCTATTTCTATGGGGAATGATAGAAGAAGACTAACCCGATTAATTCTAAGTATGCCCCTTTGAGTTAATACTAATTTATTATTTTGATTGTTCGTCTAGCACTGAAATCATTTTTTTACCCATTGCATACAGGACCCAACCCTTGCGTGCAATGGGCCTTTTCTGTTCCAAAGAAATACATTAATTTTAACTTTCTATTTTAATTATATCTTACCTTTTTTGATCCAGTATATAAAAGAACCTTCTTCTTATCGCATAAAATTTATCGCATAAAATCCTGATCTGCTCGTTGGAACATCTAAATATTCAAAAGGTGTTCCTTCAATAACATTTTCTAAAATATATTCGTATAATTCTCCGTCCGCCTCTAAAGCAGACTGTTCAATCATTTTCATCTCCTCTGCCAGACGTGCTTTTTTAATTGCAACATTGGCTGTTTTATCGGAAAAAACACCTCCTCTCACTGTGCCAAATTGAGGCGATGACAACTCTGTTATAGAGGCCAGCTTTTTCTGCTTTTCCTTATACTGCCTACAAAAATACTTTAATTCCCGATAACGATTTTCAGAGATGTCATAGCCCAAAAGTTGTAAATCTCTCTCCTTTGCCAATGGCGTCACCTCTTAACTTTGTTTAACCTCTGACGCTTATATAACTCAACCTCATCATAAATAACCGTGCGTGCTTCTCGTAGTTTGTCCAATTTTTCCCTCTCCTGTTTATAACGAAAACAGCTGGCATGGCAAAGTGGATAGCGCTCTTGGCAGTGGTAACAACAAGTAATTTTATAACACATTCTAACCCCTCCCTATTGTAAAATACGCCCCGCCCCTTCATCATATTCCAAGGAAAACACTCAAAAACAACGACTGTCATTTTGTATGAAAATTCTCTTTAAAATTTTTTTATTTTTTTCTCATACTCCGTGCTTAAAATTTCAACAACCACCGAAGAATGAATTATAAAAAAAGACATCCCCTTTAATTTTATATGCAGCTTCTTTCTATACACTGATCGCAACCAATCCATTCATTTCCACGGAAATATTTAGTCTCATAATCCAACCCATTGCAATTGGGACAAGGCTCAACTTCCTGTTGGCAATCGCCACACCCATCACAATCCTTGTCCCTCAATCTACATTGATATGACATCTACAGCCACCCTCCCTACTCACTATATCAAAATCAATCTGAATCATTTGAGTAACTTTAGGCCAATTACTGCTGGCAGATATTTGCCCCCTTAACTCCCAACTGTTAAAATTTTTAGACTTTGCCCCCTCTCTCCCCCTTACTTTACGACAAATATTATCCAGAGAGACATTATTCGCACTTATGCGACATTCAAGCAAAAAAAATTCTAGCGGCTTCTTTCCCCTCGAGTTCCAAAACTATTACAATCTTTTTTGCTTCTTTTATAGAAAAACAACTTCCACAACTTCTTAGCTTTGCGTTGAAAATTTTTTGACTCATCCCCAACATTTCTGCTAATTTTTCTTCCGTAAAATCATGTTCAGAAATCTTTTTTCGTAACGCATTACCATCTACCATTGTCTCGCTCCCTTTCTGTCGCATATCATGCGACAATTTAATACTAACGAACAACTGTCGAAAAGTCAACCTTTTTTGTAAAAATTTGCAAGTTATCGCATTGAGCGCAACATTTTTTTTGCTATCTATTGCATATATGCGATTTTATGCTATACTAATCTTATAGTAGAAAGGAGGCTATAACATGGAAGTCGGACAAAGAATTAAAGAGTGTAGAGTTAAAAAGGGATTAACTGTGGATGAACTGGCGGATAAATTGAAAAAAAATCGTGCTACAATTTACCGCTATGAAAATGGAGATATTGAAAACTTACCCATTACTGTTCTGGAGCCTATTGCAAAAGCACTGGGAACCTCACCTGCTTTTTTAATGGGTTGGACGGAAAATTGCAAAGCTTTATCACAAACATCAGAAAAAAATAATATTATGGTGACTAAAGATTCAATTATTCCCACTGAACATGAGATTAGGGTTTTGATTGCATACCGAAATCAACCGGCAATGCAGCCAGCCGTTGATCGTATACTGGGCATTTCTTCAAAGGATTCTATTGGTGTAGAGGGAAACATATCAGTCAAAGGTTTACAAACAACTGCCGTTAACCACAATGCTGAGGACATTAAAAAAACCTTAGACGAAGCTGGCGAGGATGCTCGTTTCTAAGCACATAATAAACATTTTAAACAATGTGCCTTGAAGTAAAACCTATGAATAAAAAGTGCTTTCAATGAGATACAGTTTATATCAGCAGGTAAGAAAAACCATCCCCTAGTCAAGTTTAGCTTTTGGGATATAGTGGACCAAGAGCAAAAAAGGGGATGGTGGTTTTTTTTAAATTGAGCATGAGTATCATATCGTCTATAATGTTTATGTAAACAATTTAGGACGAGTACATTTACATTAACACATGAACTTAGTGGTAGCATAGTAGGAGATGTTGATAAAAATACTTTCGATCACAATAGTGAAATAGATTCTATAACCTACGTAAAAGAAACCCAAGTAAATGTTTTTGCAAAAGAAATATTAATGCTTGCCACCGTTCTTGCTCCATTAGATGCCCACACCCCCAGACTTTTGCAACATCAACATAAAGTCAGCGCAATCGTTCTGAAAGAATGATAAAACTTCATGAAAGGTTATATTTAATGTTCATCCCCTAGAACTGTCTGTTGTTCAGTGCAATTTTAGGTTATAATGGAAAAGCCATTCTCCCAGCCACAAAAAGTTAGTTCCTTTAAAAACTATTTTCTATGTTGAGCCTAACAAAAGCCCGATTGCTTTCTAAGATTTGATTTTCAAACCTTTGCAATCCGGGCTTTTGTTGTTAAAATTTATGTATCACTTTTAAAACACCTTGATTTTTGGTTTATTTCCCTAGGGACTTATTCCCATATAGCTTAATATTTGCCTCCATAGCTTTTGTAATCCATCGGCTCATAATCTTCGTCTGCAGATTCTGTGGCATGGAAGGTTACATCTTGGTGGTTCCCTTTTAACTTGAAATTACCAATTAATTCCTTCAACATGAGAGACTGCCCAGAGAGTTCTTCGCTTGCTGCTGCACTTTCCTCAGCAGTAGCAGAGTTTGTTTGAACCACGGCAGCAATCTGCTCTACCCCGATATTCACTTGGGAAATAGAAATTGCCTGTTCTTCACTGGCATCGGCAATATATTGAATAATCTGAGAGGACTTTTCTGAGCTTGCCACAACTTCATCCAAGGATTTTGCTGTTTCGTTCACTATGTTTACACCCTGCTCTACGGCGCTAACAGATTTTTCAATCAAAGCCGCTGTATTCTTTGCACTTTCTGCAGACTTCCCTGCCAAGTTACGTACTTCATCTGCAACAACAGCAAAGCCTTTTCCTGCCTCTCCTGCCCTTGCAGCTTCAACCGCTGCATTTAGAGCCAAGATATTTGTTTGGAAGGCAATATCTTCAATTGCCTTAATAATTTTACTAATTTCATTGGAAGTACTACTAATTTCCTCCATAGACTGAACCATGAGGTTCATCTGATCTTTAGAACGATTCATCGCATTAGAAGCTTCAAGGGTAATCAACTTCGCTTCTTCTGCATTTTTCGCTGTTCTCTCGCTATGGTCAGAAACTTCGTTTATGGATGCAGATAACTCTTGAATGGAACTTGCCTGTTCCGTTGCACCCTGGGAAAGGGCCTGCGCACCCGCAGCCACCTGCTCCGAACCACTTGCCACCTGCTCCGAGGCAATATTAATCTGGCTAAGGGTATCGTTTAACATATTTGCAGTATTTGTTAATGCCTCTTTAATTTTCTCAAAGTCTCCATCATAGGTGTTCTGGAAAGTAAGATTTAAGTTTCCACGTCCCATTTCATTTAACAAAGCTGAAACCTCATCAATGTATAGAATATAAGTTTTTAGCCTTTCTGTCAGCGTTCCCATAGATGCCGCCAGTTGTCCTATTTCATCATGGGAATCAACATCAATTTCTGTATCTAAGTGACCGTCTGCCAGCGCTCTGGTTGCTTTGTTTAATTTTCCAATAGGCCTTACAATACTAAGTACAATGTAAAGACCCAATGAACATGAAAGGCCAATGCAAACCAAAATAACTATGATAAGCCCAAACACTGATTTTTGAATATCAGCTTCAACAATGGTATTCTGCTCTGCAATATAGTTATCGATATAGTCAGTATAGTTTCCAGTACCCAGAATCCAGTCGAAAGGCTCAAAGTGTACAGAGTACCCTCTTTTAGGGGCAGCCTCCGTCTCCCCAGCTCTAGGGAAGGCAAAGTCAGTATAACCGCCACCTTGCATTGCCTGCTCCTTCAGTGCTTGGATAAAAGGGAACCCATTTGCATCCTTGCCATCCGCACGGTTCGTACCTTCTAAATCGTTACCCAATAAAACGACACAAGTGCCATCCGACTTATCTGCCCAGAAATAGCCATCTTCACCATATCTCATGTTTCTAAGTAAACTTGCTCCAACTATTTCTGCCTCTTCTTTTGTGTACTTCCCTGCCAAGTGATCATCATAAACCCTTTGTAGCACGGAAACGGCACTCTCTACTTGCTCTTTAATTTTCTGGTCAAAATCTGCCCTAATTTGCTCTTCCATGGTTTGCAGGGCAATTTTCTTCTGCTCTTCCATCCGAAAAATTGAGGTTCCTGCCACGCCAATTCCCGAGAGAACCACTATAAGCATTAAAACTGCCATTTTTGTTTTGATTTTTACTGATTTCACGTAAACCCTCCATTCACATACTAAAAAACACCACAAAAAGCTTAAACTTACATAAATACCCTCTTAAATCTACTAAATTTTAACAACAACCTACGTTGAAAATTATATCATCTATTTTCCAATTTGCAACATTTATTTTGTTCTTTTATGCAACAATATATATCTTTTTTGTAAGATTTTGTAATATTTGTATACATAAGCTTTAAATATATGGCTCAAATCAGTCTTATTTTAATCTATTTTCATAGAATGAAATTAAATTTTTCCGAAGTGAAGTTTTTGATTGAAGCGTTTTTAATATATAAATTTATAATTGGTTTTTCTAAATTCCTATGGTATAATTTAGAATACAAAAACGAAAATTTTTTATGGTTAAATCTAAATTTTATATTTTTTAACTTTGGATTCCCTTAATTTTAGTTATGGTGGTTTCAAACCCACATCTGAATTGAAAGATAAGCAAGAACTACTTAGAAATGAGGTGTTGCAATGTTAAGTGATTATATAGGTATTATTGGTGCGGTTGCTGGTTCTGTCAGCACTTTTCTTGTGATGGAGGGGGTTCATCGATTAGGGGGCATACGAATTTTTCTCCGAGAAGTACGTATCAAGTATCACATGAACAGTAGTTTTAAAAACTCTATGTACGAGGAAGTAAAACAGCCTTTTCGTCTTGGCTATGATTTGGAAGTCTATAATAGCGGTAATATCCCCAATATCTTGCACGATTTTTCATTGGTGTTTTATAAAGGAAACTCCGTGGTATTAGAAGATCGTCCGAAATGCGACAGAAATGTATTTAATGTTAACCCTCGGCAGATTATTGACATTAGCCAAGTTTTCGATATGGACGATTTGGATGATACCCTTGTGGGTACAACGAAAATTGTTTTAAAATATAGGACATTAAAAAGACGCTATCGTAAGTTTGTGTTGTACGAAGGACAGCCTATATTCCCCGATACAGGAAAATAAGTTTGATGCTGCTATTTTAGAATTTTTTTGGGCGCCATTGTTTTTAACAATGGCGCCCTTCCTGTGCTGCTATATTATTTATTTAATATAATTCTTTCCAAGCAGTCTTTGTATTGTTTGTCAAAGTCGCAATATACAAGACTATCTTCGGATGAAATTTTCACCACATTACTACCCTTCATAACTTTATGGTCAAAATCTTCTATCAGTTCGTAAACATCATAATCCTTTGCATTTGCCCCACTTAATTCCGATAAACCAATTTGTATTCCATCTTTCAATATAATATTATAATAAAAGCTACCCGTCCCATCCATAAAAAGCGAGTCTCTAGAACCATAAATTCCCGTACTAACGCCTATCACATCGCTATAAGAATATACTTTCCCTACCGGCGAAAAAACTCTTTTTACAACAATGTTTTCAGAAGTTATGAACGTTGTATCAATCACAACAGCATAAAATAAAAACATAAATATAAAAAAAGAAATATAAGAATACTTTTTTATAATATCGAGAAATTTTGTTAACTTTTCTATGGCATAAGGAAATTTAAATAGCCGTGATAGTACTTGAAAACAAATGAGTACAAGGAACACTTCCAACAAAAAAACAAAATGAATTGCACCATTTGACACCCAGAAAATAGTATTGAGAGGCTGAAAAAGAGAGGGCAAGAAAGAAGATAGCATAAATAATCCTATGGTAAAAACAAAGGATATCAATAAAGTTATGATAAATAATACTATAAATTGACCTGCTTTTTTCAAGATATTCATTAAAACGACTCCTCACTAAAATCTAAATACTATTTTCCAATTATAACATACACAGACTACCTTTACAAGGCATCCCACTTGGCTAAAAGCCTTTCCCCTTCACAAGAAATCATCACGTTTTCTATAGACAAATAGACGTCCCCCTATGAAATTCTTTAAAATGAATTCCCTGGAAAACGCCCATAAATTCAACTGCTACTTATAACTTAAGAGATAATATGGCTGTGAGACGAAGTTCTTTTAACGTTATACTGCGTATGTTATATTGTCAATCAATCTTGTTTTCCCAATATACACTGCTATGGGGATTAAAATAGGGCAGTTAATATCGCCACTAATACTCTGTAAACTTTCCATTTCTACAACTTCAACATAATCAATTTTTGCCAAAGGTTCTTGTATAATGCAAGAAAGAATTGCAGCCTTTAAAATAGAAGCATTTCGCTCTCCTTGGTCTAAGGCTTTTTTTACAAATTCTAGACTTTTGTTCAAAACAAGAGCCGCTTCCCGCTCCTCCTTGGATAAATACAGATTTCTCGAACTTTTCGCTAATCCGTCTGCCTCTCTAACAATGGGGCAGGAAACAATTTCGATCTCATAGTTCAAATCACGAACCATTCTTTTTATTACAGCTACCTGCTGTGCGTCCTTCTGTCCAAAATACGCTCTATCTGGCTGAATGATATTAAAAAACTTGGATACCACTAAGCAAACACCGTCAAAGTGTCCTGGTCTTTTGCTACCACAAAGAACATCTGTGATGCCAGAAATATGAACCGTTGTAGCTTTATCAGGAAAGTATAATTCCTCCCCTTGGGGTGCGAATACCACATGAACGCCTACTTCTTTGCATAATGCAACATCTTTTTCCAAATCTCTGGGATACGCTTCAAAATCTTCGTTGGGGCCAAATTGGGTGGGGTTCACAAATATACTGGCAACAACCCTATCATTTTGGGAAACCGCCCGTTCCATTAAGCTTTGATGCCCCTCATGTAAAGCACCCATGGTTGGTACAAAGCCCACAGAAAGGCCTTCTTTTCTCCAACCCTTAATTAAATTGCGAACTTCTTCAATTGTATTTACAATCATAATCCTATCTCCTGTTATCTCCTAGTATAGCTTTTTTAACTGCTCATCATCTATTTTAAAGGTATGCTTTTCCTCAGGGAAATCACCCTTGTCCACCTCATGGATATACATACCTATGGCTTCTTTCATAGTATTTCCTAAGTTTGCATACTGCTTAACAAATTTGGGAACAAAGTTATCAAACATCCCTAACATATCTTGATAAACCAAAATCTGTCCATCGCACTCCTTACCTGCACCAATGCCAATGGTGGGTATGGAGACTTTCTTGGTAATCAATTCAGCGACCTTGGCAGGAATGCCTTCCAAAACAATGGCAAAGGCTCCCGCTTCTTCTAAAGCAACAGCATCGGCAATCAACTGTTTCGCTGCTTCTTCGCTTTTTCCCTGTACTTTAAAGCCACCAAAAGCATTCACAGACTGTGGCGTTAAACCCAAATGCCCCATAACGGGAATTTGAGCTGCAACAATTCCACGAACTTGAGCTAATACATTGGCACCGCCCTCCAGCTTTACCGCATGGGCACCACCTTCTTTTACCATACGTCCTGCATTGTAAATGGCATTCTCAATAGACGTATGATAAGACAAAAATGGCATATCACTTACAATCAGAGCGTTTTTAGCCCCTCTTTTCACAGCTTTTGTATGATAGATTATTTCATCTACCGTAACTGACAGGGTGTCCTCCTCCCCTTGAATTACCATGCCCAGGGAATCCCCTATTAAAATCCCATGAATCCCGCTTTCATCAATAATCTTTGCCATAGAATAATCATAGGCAGTAAGCATACTTAATTTCTTACCTTGTGCCTTTGCTTGTTTAAACGTCAAAACCGTATTTTTCATTCTTCCAATCCTTTCAAACAAAGTTCAACTTTTTTATAGTTGTTTTCTTTTACGGCATCACCTTTTTTCCGTGCTAGTTCCAGAAGGCGGAGGGAAAGTTCTTGATAAATTTCTTTATCCTTTTCCTTTACCACAGAAAGATGTCGTTGTACTGTGTTCCAATCCCCTCTGGGCACAGGCCCTGTGAGGGAAGAAAGAAACCCCTTCTCCTCAATATTGCGAATATTACCTTTTACCAAAGGCATTACAGCAAATATTGCTTCTTCTTGAGAAAGGCCCATTTCTTGAAAATAGGAAACCCCTATATCTAAAAGGGCTAGGGTTAGGTTTGATACAAAAACATTGGCAAGATGATATGTAGCTGAGGTTTCCATATTTCGAGTAAAATAGAAATTTTCTAATTTCTTCATCATTTGTAAAACCTCATCATCCTCCCTCGTAAGGTCTCCTTCTAAAGAAAACTTCACCTTGTGAAGCTCATTGAAGTCCACCGTCTTATGGGAAAATGCATAAATTGGATGGATTGAATAAACGGCTGCACCTGCATTTTTTGAACGTTGTAAAGCCGTTGATGAAAGTGCGCCACTGGCGTGACAAATGGATTTGCCTTTTACATCCAACTTAGAAAGTTCAATATCTATCGTTGGAATCGCATCATCGGGAGTTGTAACCCATAAAATATCATTTTCTTGAATTATTTCTTCTAAACTATAATAAACTTTTGTATTGGTCATTCGGCAAGCTTCTTGGGTATGCTCAAAAGTTTTGCCAAAAAATCCGTTTACGATAATCCCTTGATGGATAAAATACCGACCAAGGTTTACCCCTACTTTTCCAGGTCCTATAAAACCAATTTTGATATGATACCACCTCCGAAAGCATGGTACAACATCCCGTGTCAATCTCATTCCCGATAGATATGAGTTGGCGAAAAGATAAATCACTATTTCTTCGCAATTTACTGCTTTTTTTTGAAGTCTTGCCTCTCTTAAAAGATGAAGTAACGTCATAAAACAGGTTGCAAAAAAATAAAAAAACACAATGGTGCAGTTTTTTCAATACCACCCGCAGACAGAATACCACCAAACCCCTCATAACTCAACCCTTTTTTACATGCAACAGAAAATTAGTTAATTTTTCATAGAGAATAAAATAAAATGTTCATCTCAATCTCTATGTTTTACCTATTCAATATAAATTTTATTTATTATTTTGTTTAAACCTAAATATGAATGATTTCTATTTTGGTTAATATAAATAGAAATCATAAAATATTTCCTTACATTTTTTACCAACAAAATATAAAATTTAACGATATAGCGGCAAAAAAAATGCCCATAGCAAAAAACTATGGACACCCTTTTCTTGATTCATTTTTTTATAATGTAATCCAATTTCCTAGCAAATAACCTATCATACTTAGCAGAGAAAAACCGTAAAGACATTGCAATACAAGGCTTTTTCATCTGCATCATTGCCATTTCTTTTTTAAAATTCCAATGTCTGAGAAAACAACTTATCTATCCCCAGCTTTATTGGCAACACTGATTGCGTAACTTTCATAATTTACCCTTTTTTCCTTTTTACTTTCTTTATCCTGATACATTAAGACGTCGGCAATTTGAAATGCCTCATAAATGCTGTTACCCTCAGTATCTTTTTGGAAGGCTATTCCCCAGGATGCACTTAAATTGCATTGGCTTGCCATGTTGTTTTTGATAATCGCTTCCTTCAGCTTACTTGAATATTGCTGTAACTCCTCCGGCTTCCCCCTTAGAATTACGGCAAATTCATCCCCACCAATACGGAAACACATACCAATATCATGGAACACAGATTGTAAACACTGTGCCATACAGCAAATTAATTGATCCCCCATCCAATGGCCATAAGTATCGTTTGCAAATTTCAACCCATCTACGTCAATAATACAGATAGCATTATCAATATTTTCTTTGGCCTCCATTTGCGCCAATTCCTCCAAGCGTAAATCAAAGGCGTATCTGTTTCCAATCTGTGTTAAAGCATCCGTATAGGCCGCCTTTTTCAAAGCAGCCGCTTCTAAGCCAATCTGAATTAGCTCCACATTTTGATTGATTTCTCCCTTTGTGATAATAATCAAAGACAACAACGTACCCACCTGCAAAAACACGATAGAGTCGTTTTGATTCATTGCATAAAAGAAAAAAATATCAAGCATTCCAGAAAGTACAAATACGCTGATGCCTAAAAATAAATTCTTAGCCCCTCTATAAGTATCATTTTGGTTAAGCTCAGCCATCGTCCACAAAACCAAAAGCATGGATAGAAATATTATGGAGTGGGAAAGGGGCAGCCACTCATAAAAGTCTGCAAAGCCCAGTGACTGTGCCATAATCATTGCAAAGAAATTAGTAATGGTCACACAACAGAGGAGTTCATAAAGACGAATTTCTTTTGGCTGTAAAGCACTGCTAAAAAACAAAAGCATAGGAATCGGAATGAGGGCTGTGGATAGAAAAACCATTTGATACGGCAGCAGCGCTTTTCCAAAGAAAAATTGGGCGAACTTTGATTCTGCAAAAAAATAAGTTCCCAATAGCAGAGCAAATACCCCTATATATAAAAAATTGGCTGAATGACGAATTTTATATATATATAAGCCATAGAACGTCAAGGCCAAGGCTATAATCAAAACCAAGGCACTGGTGAAAAAGGCTGGGAAATAGCGGGTGGCAATATGAAATAAAATTGCACTTTTACTACCCAACATCATCTCGTTAATTTTGCCATGATAATACCTATATGGCGATAACGAGGCAATCTTCAGTGTCTGCCCAGAATGAATTTGGGGTAACTCAACAATATGCCAAGCACTAGCCGGTGAGTCTGGCATGGTTGGCACAGCTCTTGTCTTACCATAGGAATATATTATTTCATCGCCTAAAGAAACGACTATTTCCTGTTGGGAAGATCGAAATCCCAAGGAAACTCCCTCAGGGATGGATTCATAAAAAGTCCTATAAATTTCGGAAGGTTGCCCTTCGGCAGCTTGTATTTTGCAAGGTACTTTAAATGCTTCTTCTTGTCCATCCTCCAATTGATAAAACCAGCCATCCGTTAAATAAGTAACCTTTTCTTGATTAAAACTTACATCTCTTGGATCAAACAAAACTGAAATTCCACAGATTAATAAACAAATTACCATTGCCATGGAAAAAAGTGAAATAATTGCCCTTCTCATAAATCACCTACCACTTCAATGAACGGAAAGTTAATTCGTTGCTTCTTAAAATATAACTGTAAGCACATACCTATTTTACCATAATTTTCAATAAAATAAAGTTAATTGTATGAAAACATTAAATTTCTAATAATTTTTTAAGATTTTCTAATAAATTCTTTAAAATTAGCTTCCTTTACTCATGCCATAAGGTTTTTTGCTTCCTTCGCCACCTCTTTATGCATATTCTCTTACCTTCTTTCATATTCCTTTACTTATTTCTATCCTTTTATATGATTTCAGAAATAAAATCATATTCATTTCCCTGAAAAAACTTACTTCTAAGAGTTACTTGAGGGATGAAAACAAACCAAACATGTAACCATATTTTTAATTTTAAACCCTTACCAAGTAAAAACAGAATGCCACAAATTTTATACTTTGTGACATCCTGTTTTATGAAAATCCCTCTGTAGTTACGAGTTGCTTAAAAAAGAACTCCCTTTGTCCGTAATTCCCGTTACAATATAATCAGCGCCGCAGCACATGTCTATCTCAATGACTTCGATATAACCCTCGGCTGCTAAAATAGGAATGATTTCTAGAACTTCCATCATTGTCATAGGGGCACTAAGTTTACAAATATCTGCTAAATCCAGCTCCTTACCATCCACACAATGGCTTTGGGCGAGCCGTAAAATCTTCATTTGATTTTCTTCCATGTTTATTCCCTCCTAGCCTATTTCAGTGTAACAAAAAAACAAGAAAAAACCTTTTGTATCTTTTGTATTTATTAAAGTTCTTATGTATTAAAACACACTAAATAATAATTCAGCGTAAGTGGGAAAAGGCCAATATTTTTCGCCAACTTCCTCTTCCATGCTATCTGCAATGCCACGCAGTTCTTCCATGGCAGGGATGACTGCATTTTTGTAATGCTCCGCCTTTGCCTGTTCACTGGTGATACCCTCTGTTGTTTCCAAAGAATCTTCCAAAATCTTAACCTTGTCTACAAAGTCGGCACACAAATCAGAAAGCCGGATTGCCAAGCCTTCCTCGCTACGACAGTTAATTGCAGAGGAAATTTGTCTCTTCAAACAAATTGTTTCCGCCAAATCTTTTACATAAGCGCTTACTGCAGGCAAAATACTTTTTTTTCCTAGATCCAGCATGGTTAATGCTTCGATATGCACAACCTTGATGTAGTTTTCAAGGAGAATTTCATAACGAGAACGTACTTCCTCTGCGGTCAAAATTCCATGTTTTATAAAAGTATTCACATTCTTTTCTTTCACATAATGAGGTAATGCATCCACCGTTGTTCTTAGGTTTAGCAGGCCTCTTTTTTCCGCTTCAATCACCCATTCGTCAGAATAGTTATTGCCATTGAAAATAATACGCTTATGATCCCTAACAGTTTTTCGTATGAGTTCATTTACAGCCGTCGTGAAGTTCTCCACATTTTCCAGTTGGTCCGCAAACTGAGATAACTCTTCTGCAGCAATGGTATTTAAAACAAAGTTCGGGCAAGCAATGGAAACGGAGCTTCCCAACATACGAAATTCAAATTTATTTCCGGTAAAAGCAAAGGGGGAAGTTCTGTTTCTATCTGTTGTATCCTTAAAGAACCTAGGTAAAACATGAACGCCAACCTTCATCATCTCTCTATCTTTGCCTGCATATTCCACGCCGCTTTCAATGCTATCTAATACCTCCTGCAAATCTTCCCCAACAAACATAGATACAATAGCGGGAGGTGCTTCATTGGCACCCAAACGATGGTCATTTCCTGCGGAGGCAACGGAAATACGCAACATATCTTGATATTCATCTACAGCTTTCATCAAAGCAACCAAGAACAACAAAAATCTAGTATTTTCTACAGGCGAATCGCCAGGTTCCAGAAGGTTTACCCCTTTATCCGTAGAAATGGACCAGTTATTATGCTTGCCGCTCCCATTGACTCCTTCGAATGGTTTTTCGTGCAACAAACAAACCAAGCCATTTCTATCAGCCACTTTTTTCATTATTTCCATTGTAACCTGATTATGGTCACAAGCAATATTAACCGTTGTAAAAATCGGCGCTAACTCATGCTGGGCAGGTGCCACTTCGTTATGCTCAGTTTTTGCCAAGATACCTAATTTCCATAGTTCAACATTTAAATCACTCATGAATGCCTTAACTCTGGGCTTGATTGCACCAAAATAATGATCGTCTAATTCCTGACCTTTGGGAGGTTTTGCTCCAAATAGCGTTCTTCCACAGAAAACTAAGTCTTTGCGCTTCATGTATACAGCCTTATCAATCAAGAAGTACTCTTGTTCAGAACCTACTGTAGTATTTACACGGTTCGTTTCCGTATCCCCAAACACTTTCAATATACGCATAGCTTGTTTATTGAAGGCTTCCATAGAACGAAGCAGAGGCGTTTTTTTATCCAACGCCTGACCGCCGTAGGAGTAAAAAGCCGTAGGAATACACAGTGTATTATCTTTAATAAATGCAAAGGATGTTGGATCCCAAGCGGTATACCCCCTTGCCTCAAAGGTTGCACGCAAACCTCCGTTTGGAAAACTGGAAGCATCCGGCTCTCCCTGAATCAATTCTTTTCCTGAAAACTCCATAATCACCTGACTATCTCCCGCAGGTGTAATAAAGCTATCGTGTTTTTCCGCAGTAATTCCTGTCATAGGCTGGAACCAATGGGTATAGTGCGTAACACCTTTTTCAACGGCCCAATCCTTCATAGCATTTGCCACAATATCTGCTACGTCCTTGTCTAGCCGCTTTCCCTCTTGCATTACTTTGCACATTGTTTTGTAGGTGCTTTTCGGCAATCTTTCCTTCATTACGTGTTCATGAAAAACCATAGAACCAAATAACTTGGGAACATTATTTTCCATATTTTCCAGCCTCCTTGTTGTGGTTGTTTATTGTTACTGTCAACACGATTTATAAATGAGAAGGGACTGCAGATAGACGCAAAACCACAAAAAATTCTTTAGAAATCTCTTATGGAAACACGTCTAGCCGCAGCCCCGTTGCTGTATACCACGTCATTATATGGGCTGCTTTGTCAGCTGTCAACTAAAATATGAAATTGCAAAAATAATAATTAGCTACAAAGCTCACCAGAATGAATAATCAAATCTTCTAATTTTTTAATTATATGTGCAAATTTCATGCACTTGTCAATGAACATTGCTTTCCCCCTTCCATTTTCGTAGTAGAAAAAGCCAAATAATTTAAACAATTTGGCTAAAATAAACGCAGATGTATATCTTTATATACTTTGCTAACCTAAAATCACCTATTGACATTAAAATCGAAGCAGTGTACAATACACACAAAATTGAAAACGGCGTTGATGAAGACAAGTAGTATAAAAAAACCGCCCCAGTGAGCAAAGGATAGTGAGAACTTTGTGTAGGATTTTATATGAATAACACTTCGTAGCCTCAATCCGAACCTCCTTGGGAGCAGTAGGTGAGACGCTTTGTTCCCCGTTACGGAACACGGGTTTATTTGAACCCAGAAAGAGACTGTTTTAACAGTAATTTAGGTGGCACCGCGGATGGCAGCTATTCGTCCTATTTTTAAATTTAGGATATTTAGCTGCATAATACATTCGGAGGTGTTTTTTTATGTGTTCAATTATGGGTTTTACAAAACAACAGGATTTAGAAAAAATGATAGAATGTTACCACCGCACCATTTCCAGAGGGCCTGATATGTCTCGCACCATAGCAGTGGGCGAAGGTATGCTTTGCTTTCATCGTCTTGCCATTATGGACTTAGACGAACGGGGTATGCAGCCCTTCTGCCTTCAAGGGGATGCGGTGGTTTGCAACGGGGAACTTTATGGCTTCTCTTCTGTCAAAGAAAAGTTGTCTGGAAAGTATAGCTTTGTTAGCGAATCTGACTGCGAAATCCTTTTGCCCATGTACCGTGAGTATGGCTTAGATATGTTTAAACAATTAGATGGGGAGTTTGCCATAATTCTTTATGATGGCAAAAAAGATTCCTTTGTTGCCGCCAGAGATCCTATTGGCATTCGTCCTTTGTTCTACGGTTATTGCCAAGATGGCTCTATTGTTTTTGCCAGTGAAGCAAAAAATTTAATTGGTCTTTGCGTTGAAATCATGCCCTTCCCTCCCGGTCATTACTATGGCCAAGGTGAATTTGTACGTTACTGTGACTTAACTTCTGTTGATACTTATTCTACCGACGATTTAGAAACCACTTGTGAAAAAATACGGGAATTGTTGGTAAAGGGCATTGAAAAAAGACTGGTTGCCGATGCACCTTTGGGCTTTTTATTAAGCGGTGGTTTAGACAGCAGCCTAGTTTGCGCTGTGGCAACAAAGGTTTTGAAAAAACCTATCCGAACCTTTGCCATCGGTATGGAAAAAGACGCCATCGACCTTGGCTATGCAAAAGAAGTTGCCCAGTACCTGCATTCTGACCACACCGAAGTTATCATTTCTAAAGAAGATGTTTTGGAAGCTTTGGACTATGTAATCTATACTTTAGGGACTTACGACATTACCACAATTCGTGCAAGCATGGGTATGTACTTAATTTGCAAAGGAATCCACCAGCAGACAGATATTCGGGTTTTGCTAACAGGGGAAATTTCCGATGAGTTATTCGGCTATAAATATACAGATTTTGCACCCACGCCCGAAGCTTTCCAAAGGGAAGCAAAAAAGCGTGTGGATGAGCTTTATATGTATGATGTTTTGCGTGCCGACCGCTGTATTTCCGTGAACTCTTTAGAAGCCAGAGTTCCCTTTGGTGACTTGGACTTTGTTCGTTATGTTATGTCCATTGATCCTGCCATGAAAATGAATACCTACGGCATGGGCAAATACCTCCTTCGTCATGCGTTTGAAGGGGATTGGTTACCTCACCACATTCTATATCGTGAAAAAGCTGCCTTTAGCGACGCCGTTGGTCACTCCATGGTGGATGATTTAAAGGAATATGCAGAAAACAAATATACCGATGAGGAGTTCCAAGAAAAATGTAAACAGTATGATTTCGCAACTCCTTTTACAAAAGAAAGCTTATTATATCGTGAAATTTTTGAAAAACACTACCCTCATCAGGCAAAAATGGTGAAGGATTTCTGGATGCCCAACAAAGAGTGGGAAGGCTGCGATGTTAAAGATCCCTCGGCTCGTGTCCTTTCCAACTATGGCGATAGCGGAAAATAATATATTGTTAGCAGTATCCCCTTCGATTTAAAACGGGATACTGCTAACCACATTTTACTGATTTATAATTTGTGTTAAGGACAATTTTTTGTTTATTTACCTAGGTTTTCTATTTTTTGTGGACTTGTTACGTTTAAAGTAGAAACCTCTACGTAAAGTCCACAACCAAAAAGTTTCATACTTTCTTTAAACACACAGCATCCGTGGAACGATATAACTTTATTTTCGATATCCATATTGGTTGTATTTACGCCTAGGAACAAGAGTCGTCTTCTAATAAAAACACGGCATGGTTTTATACTATTATATTTAAGGCTAAAACAAAAAAACGTTGATTTTCAATTTATGGAAAACAACGTTTTTATAATAATTTATTCATATACATTTTCTATCATTACCTTTTCACTAATACATCCATCATACCTTTGGCAAAGGCAGTGGATCTTTCCTCAATCCCCTCAACTTTTAAAATACTTGCAGGGTCATTCGCCGTTTCCACCATTGCGAACTTAGGGGGCAAACGGAAGGTTTTATTCATACTTAACGCACTAATTAATTGCTCTGCCACAATATCCCCACCGCTATACCCTGAAACCACAACGGCAAATAGGTGCTTTTTGTAGAATTGGGTTTTCCGAAACAACGCAGTCAAGCGGTTGATAAACGCTGTAATGTTGGCACTCACGGCGTCGTTATAATTTGGCGCAAGAATCAGCATGGCATCACAGGCTAAAATCCCAGGATATACTTCCTTGGTAATTACACCACCATAATAACAACTGGACTTTTCACTAAAGTGCATACACATACGGTAAGGGCAGCCGCTACAGTCTTGGATAGTACCGTTACGCAGGGAAATTTCTGTAATATCGCAATGCTCCAAATGTTCCTTAATCATATGCCAAAGCCCAACCGTATTGGAGGTTCCATAGTTGCTGGCATGAAGAACAAGAATATTCGCCCGTTTTTTTTGTAAAGGCTGAAACTCCATCACCCGCTTTACCATCTCCCCTGCGGAAATATGATATGCCGTCAGGTTATCCGTCTCTAAATTCATGGCCTGAATATTATAATTCAATAAATCCTTCGTTCCTTCAACCATAGCCCTGCCAGGGAAAGTGCATCCTGCTTGGTTCGCTGTAAAGATCAGCCCTCTGGCAACAGACTTTGTATAAAGCTCACTCTCCCCATCAATAATAATTCCCCCAACACTACCTTCCAACATGAAGGGGTCTGTTCTCATTTTCTTTAAGAATCGGCAATACTCCAAGTTGACCCCTGAAATACCCAATGGGATTGCAAAAATAATCCTTCGGTTTTTCAATGGGCCAAAAGCATCTACTGTTTCAATCATTTCCTCCGTTTCGTAATTCCCTAAGACTTCTTCTAGTAAGGCACGAAGGCGCATTGTTCTAATTGCATCTTCACATCTGGGATAAACTAAAGTCAACTTTTCTTTCATTGTATCCCCTCCAGTCCACGAAAGGCTTTTTCCAATCTGACAAAAAGCTGTTTTGGTAGTGGCAAACTTTCAATTTCCACGCCCCAAGGTGTGGTTCGGTTTTTACATCCCATATATACTCCACCCAGATAGTTCGAGCTGTAATGCCACTCTCCCTGCAGGGTTAGAATCAGAGAGATGGCCGCAGATGAAATGGCCGGGGCCACATAAGGCTTAAAACCCAATTCTCTGGTGCGTAAGTTTGCCTCAATTGCCAACTGGGTTAACTCCTTGGAAAGGGCTTCGTCATAATTTTCTATACTGTTGGCAATGACCAAATCTTGCCCATGGGGGCCATAAGCCCTTCCCTCCTTTAAAAAGGAAGAAAACCGTTCCTCTTTCTTGGCATAATAAGCTGCACGGGCATTCATTACTCCTAAACCATAGCCTTGAACCTGTTCCGGACGTAGCCCTTTTCCGTCAAACACCCCATTTTCGTCAGAGTTGCTTGCCATAAATGCCGCCTTACACAATGGGTCAACGGGATCGGAAACCACGGCAAACAGACCTTGGAATTCACTATCTCTGGCTTTTTTAGCAAAAACCGAAATAATTCCTCGATTTGCCTCGAACTGAACCATTCGAACATCCTGTACTTCTGAACCCACTGGCGGAATGCCTTTTGATGCACAGAATACAAACATATCGCAATCAAAAAGTTCTTCTTCCTTTAAAATTACTACCTCAGGCATTCTATCGTAATCCCAAGGGAAAGCCCCTTGATTTAACTCGCTTTCCCATCTTTTACAAACATTTTCATTTACGTCATAAATTCCTAAAGTTTGAATACAATCGCCACCCAAAAGTTTTAATGCCGTCAAAACTGTGCTACCCACGTCACCAAGGGCTAAAAGGTGAACGCTCTTTTTTCCTTTATGATTCTTCTCAAGCCTTTCTTTCCATTGCTCCACCGTTCCCCAATTTAAGTTGATAAGAACTGCATTTCCATTTTCTATATCTTGGGTAAAACCTTCCCTTTCCTTCTTAGAAAGCTTTTGAGACACCATATTCAAAGCATTGCTATTTAGCCAAAATAAGCCTTCTTCTCCTGCAAGTTGTCCTAAATGAGTTAGTCTGCAACAGCCTTTATTGTTCTCCCTTGGCAATCGAACTGGAATCATTACCCCTTGGTTAAATTCAAATCGCTTCATATTTATCCCCTCTTTCACTTCACCAAATGTTTTAGTCGTACCAATCGCTCAATATCATTTTCCAGATAAACAGAAGCAGGCAAATGGTAATCATAGTTCATGCAATTTCCACGATCGGGGCATCTTGGAGAAATAATCACTTCATTGATGCGATCTAAAGTCAAGCTACGCTCAAAAGCACTTTGGTATTCCTGCTCTAAAACCCGAAGAATATCCCTGGCATTTTGCAAACACACCATAGATAAATCGAAAATCGCTTCTTTTGTAGAACCAGTAATAAAGCCCGGCATCACATATGGCAATATCAGGTTAACGGAATCTATCATCCCGTTATCCCTGCTTCTAACTTGTTCCACTCCGTCACCGCCGATAAAGGGATACATTGATGTTTCCACAAACCACGACTTCAAAGAGGGAATAAAATATGCACTTTCCACCTTTCTGCCCTGAATCTCCATTAAATCTCGCCCACGGCCAGAAAGTATACCAACCACAATACGGTCAATATTCACACCCTCTTTTTGAAAGAGAGGGTTCAGTTCACGGATACGGTAACCTTTATGCAAAAGTTCATCCACTAAAATCACAGGGCGGCGGAAAGAATTAATCATACGCACCTGACAGTCCAAGGGTAGATACTGAGGAAATTCTCGAATCTTAAAGGATCGAATTTCTCTATCAAATACCTTTTCCGTATGCAAAACCTTTGTAACGGTATTGGGAATTACAATTCCCTTTAAAATTTTGCCAAAGGGAACGCACATATTGGGCCCCAAGTTTCGTATCTGCGTAGGATCCTTTGGTACGCCGTTTGCCTGTGTAATCAGCTCAATCAACCGATTGTGCATCATACCTGCATCAAAGGATATTACTAATTCCCCAGGGTGTAGCTTCGTCAAGGCTCTTTGCATATTGGAATGGGCTTCTCGTAAAGTTTCCAAAACGCTCTCGTTGGTATTAAAAGGCTCTTTGATTACCGTCTGCACATTATGATATAGAGTGATTGGGCTTTTCATATCCACAACATAGATATCCCTGCTAACATTTTTGACCAGCTTCAAAAACCCTTGCCGTTCCAATACGTCTTGAATTTTTTCAGAAACTTCCCCTGTTTTCAGGCTGAAAATACCATAGGTATAATCTTCTTCCAAAGCTCTGGCAATAGACTCAGTGAATAAAATTTGCTCCAAATCCGCTATTTTTGAATTTTCCCGGGTATAACAAGCCTCAAACAAAATAATTTTTCCCGAGGTGTTCTCTCGGATATAGCTTGCCGTTTCAATGTTTTCAAATTCCATATAAAGCTCAGTGGTGGAGAGATGGCGATAAACCATAATTCCGTCAGGTTTACCTCTGCCAAATTTATCAAACACAACTGTCATACCACTGCCTGATTTATACAATGCTTCTAAAATATTATTTACCATTTCCGGGTGAATACTGCTGCCAAAAATCACACCCTCAGCCTCGTCCACATCCAAATAGTGACCCACTTCTACCGCCTTTGTTGCCAAAAGTTGTTTGTATTGAGGCTCTCTGAGATAAAGGCTATTTTCATAAATATAATTCTGGGCCACTGTATCAATCAGGTTGGAAATATCTCGATTATGGTCAATGTTCTCTCGAATTCTGGTAGAACTTACATCCTCAAAATGCGTTGGTAACTTTAGCTCCAAAACCTGATTTTTTATACAATCATAAGAGGTTTTCTTCTTTTCACTTCTCGTTGTATCCGTTTCTCTTAAGAAAAGAATATGAGGGAAGGTTTGTATAGAATGCTCCACGGGCTGAGTTTTGTAGGAGGATGCATTTTGAACCACATCACTGCCTGCTACCATATACACCTCTTTATCAGGAAACAACTCACGTAAACGTTTCAAATCCTCCGGATTGGCAATGTTCACCGGAACATTTTCTGGGAACAGATAAATATTTTCTTCATTAGCTACGGACATATTGATAATACGGCGTCTTACCATATGGGGCTGGGTTTTCTTTGACCAAGAAAATTCATCAATGGCCAGATAGACAATAAACCCCATATCCCGAATTTCCTTGGCAATTTCCTTGTGGCCCAAAGAAAAAGGGTCAAAACTTCCTGGAAAAAAAGCAACCTTATTGGGTTCTTGGAAGGAAAAACTTCCCTGTGTAAATAAATAATCGCTGATAAAACGATAAATTGCATTCCAACTTGCCGTATCATTAAAAAATCCCAATTCAGAGGTTTCATCTTTGTCCGTCAAGGTTACTAATTTCTTACTGATAAAGGCAAAAATATTTTTCTTCTCTTCAAGACTTAATCCTTCACTACCAAACAATTCATGGCCAACTACCCAAAAAGCTTCTCGATTGACGTTGGTATGATAACTGGCAAAACCACTTAATATCATCCCCATAATCCTCTTTTTTCTTTCCTCATAAATGGCCTTATACTCTGGAAACCTTAGACTATACTTCTCATAGTGACGCACCATAACGCCAAGGGTATCCAAGGCAACGCTGGCGATACGGTCATTGGTACTGCATTGCAAACGATGAATATCCAACAAAAACTCGTTCAATTCCTTGGGGTGTAAATACATAACGTATTCTCCCAAGTATTGAGGAATATATTTTGAGAATTCAAATTCCCCAATCTCCAAGCCCTTTGTTAGCTCGATTGCTACCTCATTTCGCTGATCCCAAGAAAGTAAGGGTGCCAGTTTAACCAAGGTTTCCCCTGCAAAATGGCGAACGGTTACTTGCTCGCTCACCTTTAAAAGATTAGAAAGGTGAGTTGCCACATGAAGCTTAGGCATAACAACACCCAAACGAATTCTTACATATAAAAGCTCAATGTTGATAATCTTAATTTTCCAAGGGGTTGCCGCTTTCAAGTTCTCCAAAAAGATATCGGAAACCACCTGATCATCCTGAAAAATACGGTGGAAAGACACCCCTCTAAGTTTATTTTGAATGCCATAAGCCTCTCCAATCATATACAGTAAAAATTCCAGGCTCACGTTACCTTTTATGGTCACCCGTTCCACGATTTGAATCACTTTGTCCACTAAATCAGGAGTTTTAGAAAAATCAACCGCCATATCCTTTAAATTCAAAAGGATCGCCCCCCGAATTTCTAATGACCCTCCCTTTGCGTAATTTTCCATAAAGGATAATAATACTTTTTTCTCCTCATCATTTAATAAGCTTTGAGGAACAGAGGGCAATGTATCAATCAGGATAAACGCAGTGTCATCCCCCCAATCCATAGCTTTATAATACTCTAAAACAGAAGCAATATATCGTTTTCTTACCTCCTCCTTGCAGTTTTCCAATAAGGACGTAACCACCTTTTTCAAACCGTACCCTAGCCAACGGCGATGCCTGTCGATCATTTTATGATCAGGGATGATAATCATCTCGAGATATTTTTCCCACATATCAAAACTGGAAGTCTCATCTAACACAATATCCACATCCGTAGGCAATTCTTTTCCATATTCAATATCATAGTTGGCAATCATATTGCCTAGCAAATCCCCCGCTTGACGGCGGATATCCCCTTCTCTATGAACCATCAGTTCATACAAAAATCCAATGAACATCTGCTTTTGCTTTTGGTTCATATAAGTAAAATACTCGGAGAAAATATCCAAATAAGCTCTGGAACTCTTCCAATCCCTTGCACTTCTTGCCGTTTCCAAAATAACACCAAAGGATGCCTCTCGGCTTAATTTATGCATCAAAAGAATATTATGATTGACGGCAATATTTTTGAAAACATCCACAGTTTCGTTAATATCCAGCAAGGCCAATTCTTTATGGGTAACCTCCCTTAAATTTGCCTTTGTCAAATCCGTATTCACCCCAAGGGAATGCATATAATTTTCAAAGTCCACCAAACGGGAGTACACATGGCGATAACGATTTTCCTTTGCCATGTCCACATTATCTAGCTTTTCCAAAATTACTCGAAATGAGTCCTCCAAAGAGTATACTCCCATAACCTCTTTGCCATTTTCAAAACCCTTGCTCTTTACCCGAAAATCGGCATAAATCAAAATCAAAGACTCCACAGGCAGATTTTCCAACTCCAAATCCCAAGTAGAGTGGTTGGCAGCAATATGCCCAATATCCGATAGGCTATTTTCCTTAAACCAAACATCGGTATAATAATAATGTAAATAGGGAATTCTCTTGACCTCGCTGTCTTTACATCCATATTTCCCAATGTCGTGGCCCGCTGCTGCCCCAGAAATCAAGCCCAAGTCCACAGGTACATTGGCCTTAGCCAACTGCCGACCAACGTGCATGGAAATATAATGCACCCCTGCTACATGAGCCAGGGCATCAAAAGGGGTTACTTCACGACCAATGCGCATGAGTTCATAAATATATTGATCTTGAAAGCAAGTCAAAAACTTGAAATACTGAGCCTCATAGGGGCTATTTCTCATTTCCTCTTCCGTAGCAAAAGCAAAATCCCGATTCCTTTTAAAGGGTAATTCCTCCTTTTCAAACGCTAAAAAAATACGCAAAACCTCTAAGTAAAAATATACAGCCCGACGCTCGTATACATCTAGGTTAATATCCTTTCGATGGGGATAAATCTCTTTGTTTATAAAACGAAACGTATATAATAACCACCCCTCCTTAGGCACTTCTCTTGCCAAGGTAGAGAGCATTTTTTCACAATAGAAAAGAACAGTTTGACAAGAAATTTCTTCACTCTGCGTAATTACATTGATTGCATCAAGCCAGTATTCTTTTTCCAAAAAAGCAATCATGGCTTTCTTTTTCAAACCTGTTTTTCGTAGAAAATCTTTATGGGTCAGAGTTGAATAAAGCCCTCTATATATGGCACCGTCTCGTTTTTTCTTCATAAACAGCCTCCCTCACACCTCTTTTTTTAATTTTAACACTAGGTAAACCCTGTTTCAATAGCCTCTGGCGTTTGACTGAAATATTTTATTTTTTCACCCTCTTGTCAAGGGAAGAACTTTAAACCATAATTAAAAATCCTTTGTTTGAATGAATTCAAAAAAGATACTTCATTCATAAGTATCTTCAACGATAACCATATTATTTATCCAACAAGTCAGAAAACAACAGAGAGAAAAACCTATATGATTTGATATCCAAAAAAAGAAAAAGCCCGATTGTTCTTTTTTCAAAAGAATCAATCAGGCTAGTTCAAAGCGAGAAAGCTTATTTTTAGTTGTTCTTATCGGCAATGGTAAGTTTTAAATCGTGGCCGGTTTCTCCATTTCTCACAACATGGATATCTACGGTGTCACCCACCTTAGTTTCACCCACAACTTGGATCAAGGACTCCATGTCCATTACAGTTTTTCCGTTAAAGCTGGTAACGATATCGCCTACCATAATACCTGCCTCTTCCGCAGGGCCACCTTCTGTTACTTCCATAATCAAGGCACCTACTGGCAATTTGTAAAGGTTTGCATTTTCAGAAGTGATGCTTGTGCCTTTAATGCCGATATGAGGCTTGGGCTGTGTTCCATTTTCCAATAACTCCTCTACGATAGGCACAATCACATTACTTGGAATTGCGTAGCCCATACCTTCTGCCATAGAAGAATTATATTTGGCTGTATTAATACCAACGACTTCGCCTGCGCTATTTACCAAAGGGCCACCGCTGTTACCGCCGTTAATCGCCGCACTGGTCTGTAAAACAGTGAGCTGGTTGCCTTCAACGTTAATATTTTGTTCCGTCATACTAACCATGCCATCCGTAGCAGAAAGGCCCATACCCATGGCATTACCAATGGCAATTACACTATCACCAACTTCTAATTCATCGGAATCACCAAAGGAAGCAACGCTGACATCTTTGACACCTGCACCTTTCAGATCATTCCAAGAAACAGTAAGCACAGCTAAATCAGATTCGCTTTTTGTACCAACAACCTTAGCAGGAACCGTTGCATCTCCCTCTAATGTAACATAAATGGAACTTGCACCGTCAATTACGTGATTGTTTGTAGCGATGGCAATTTTGGCATCATCAGAATAGAAAATAACGCCACTGCCTACGCCATTAGATTCATAGGGAACACTAAAAGAACCAAAGTAATCCGCTGTACCTGTAATTTTTGTAGAAATGCTAACAACAGAAGGCTTTACCCCTTTAATGATATCCACGGCAGAAACACCATTTCTTGAAGAAACTTTTTGTGCCATAACAGGGGTTTTTGTCACCGTAGGCTCGTCTTCAAAATAATATTTCACTGCACCGTAGCCAGCGCCCATACTACCGCCTCCTGCAATGCTGACAATTAGGCATGCTGCAATAAACTTTGCCCAATTCCGTTTCTTTTTTGGGGTTTTCTTCACCTGTTCCTCATAGTGATATTCACGAATAGATGGACCTCCATCCTCCTCCTGTGTAACTTCTTTCTCAGCCTCAACCTCTTCAGGAGCCATCTCATGGTGGATGACTTCCTTTGCCAATTCCTGATCCTCTTTCGTCATAGTTTCCTCCACAACAGAATCATTGAAAACTTCGGTTTGATCGGTTTCTTTATTTTTATTTTTTAAATTCATATCTTCTAGTTCGAACATATCGTATTCCTCCGTTCATTGTTTTATTGATATGAGTATACCGCATGCTTTTGAACAAAATATGAACGTGAATTTAATAATCGGTTAATTTATTTAGAAATATTTGCCCTTTGAAAGGAATTTTTTTGTGATTCCTTGGGTATATAGCCTAAAAAAGCCCGTTACTAAGGCAATCCTGTAGCTATAAGACAACTCTTCATAAACCTCTAACCGAATACTTATATTATCTATACATTATGGAATTTACCCCGCATGTATAACTTCAGCATCTTACTGTCCTTTACTTAATTAGCGAATTTTTGCAGGAAAGCCAACCTTCTTTTGTGCCTTAGATAATGTTCTTTCTGCAATGCGCCCTGCTTTTTCCGCACCATTTTTAATTACGCTATCCAAATAATCCTTGTTTGCTTCCAAGTCCTTCACACGCTTTTGAATTGGTTCCAACCTAGCCACAACAGCTTCACCAACCGCCGCTTTAAAGGTGCCATAGCCTGCATTTGCAAACTCTCTTTCTGCTGCCTCAGGAGTAGCCCCTGTTACTGCGCAATAAATACCTAAAAGGTTGGAAATACCCGGTTTGTCTTCCCCAAAACGTACCTGATTATCGGAATCGGTCATGGCACGTTTGAATTTATTCATAATAACCGCTGGTTCATCTAACAAAGCAATGGTGTTGTTTTTATTTTCATCAGATTTAGACATTTTCTTTGTAGGTTCTTGTAACGCCATAATCCTAGCACCTACCTTGCCGATATAGGCTTCGGGAATCTTGAAGGTATCGCCATAAACGCCATTAAAACGTGACCCGATATCTCTGGTGATTTCCAAGTGCTGACGCTGGTCCTCACCAACAGGCACCAAGTCTGTTTGGTATAACAAAATGTCCGCCGCCATCAAAACGGGGTAGGTATATAACCCTGCATTGATATTATCAGAATGCTTTGCTGATTTATCCTTAAACTGAGTCATTCTGTTTAATTCGCCCATATAAGTAAAGCAGTTGAGAATCCAGCCCAATTCAGCGTGCTGAGGAACATGAGACTGGTAGTAAATCATATTTTTTTCTGGATCCAAGCCTACAGCTAGGTATTGCGTTAAAAGTTCCCTTGCCTGTTTACGCAACTTGGCAGGGTCCTGACGCACTGTAATTGCATGCATATCTACAATACAATATAAGCAATCGTAATCATCCTGAAGTTTTGTCCAGTTATTCAATGCACCTAAATAATTTCCCAAAGTAATCAACCCAGAAGGCTGCATACCACTAAATATTCTCTTCTTCTCGTCCGCCATTTTACGTTCTCCTCTCCCGTATCACAATGAAAAAGATGGCCTGTGGATACTTCCCAGTGCCACCTTTGTTTTAATTTTTTTCTGTATAATCGCCATCAATATAACCTGTATCAATAGGTATGATACAAACACAAATGACATAGGCTAAAAGACCAATGAAAAATCCTGTGAAAATGCTGGCCAGAACCCAAACCAAACGAATCAACGTAGGGTCCGTGTTGAAATATTCTCCAATACCTCCACATACCCCTGAAATCTTTACATCAGTGCTAGAACGATATAATTTTTTTGTCATAACTGTCCCTCCATAACTTCTTTATTTAAAAATTTATTTTCTAAAAAACTAAAAGTTGTATCATCTGCAACAATAATATGGTCAATTAATTGGACTTCTATTGCATACAATAACTTTCCAAGCTGTGTGGTGGTCTGTATATCCTCAAAGGTAGGTTTGCAAGCACCTCCCGGATGATTGTGGGTTAAAATCACCGCCGAGGCTTGTAATTTTAAAGCAGCCTCAATCACAAACCGAGGATGCACTGCCGCTGTATTTACCGTTCCCTCTGCAACTTGTACTGTGTTAATAACACGACGTTTATTGTCAAGACAAATTACGTAGAAGAACTCTCTGTTTTTATACGCCATAAGGGAGATACAATACTCCACTGCACGGCTTAATGAATTGAGAACAGGCCTATCCCGCCACCTAGCTTGTATGCACCGCCTACTTAACTCCTTTTGCAAGGAAACTAAAATGGCGGTATTCTTGCCCACACCACAAAGACGTGAAATATCAATGGGCTCTGCTTCTATCAACGTGGGCAAAGAACCGAATTCTTTTATCATTTTATGGGCAAGAGGGTTGGTGTCCCCTCTAGGCACGGCATAAAATAGAAGCATTTCCAAAAGCTCATGATCATGAAAGCCTTCTCCACCTTCCTTTAGAAACCGTTGCCGCATTCGCTCCCGATGCCCGCTATGGATATCCGCTGCCATAAACTACTCCCCTATTTCCAACAACCGAGTTAACTCGTTAAAACCATTAGTATAAATGATTTGCAAAAGGGCATCCAACCGCCTAAGGGCATCATTCACATTTTTTTCGGAAATAATACCACTTTCAAGACAATCAGCCAGTTCCGCCAAATCAAGTACTTTCACAAAGCCGCTTTTAAAAACAATTACATCCGCCAATAAATCATGGAATATATAAGCGTTATCTTTTTTATTATATTCCGTTTCGATTATATCACAATAGTAATAAACAAGCTCATTTTTTTCATTTAAAAATTTACTTATTTTAAAGCCTTTTTTAAAGTAGTAGCAGGAAATCCCATGGTCAAACTCTTCTTTCGGGCGAAAAACAAACCATTTGGTAATGAGCACCTCATCATCATGATACAGAATTTCATCATCCTTTAAATAAATTGTTTCATTTGGAATAAACCGTCTACGGTAGAGCTTTAATTCGCTCAAGGCCTCACCCATCCTCATCTATAAAAGCACATACAGCTCTTAAGAATCTTATTTCAAAGATTGCATAAAGGTATGGCTCCCGTCTTCCTTCGTATTCCGAACTATGCGTAATGCTTCGTCCCTTCTTTAATCAACCAATTCTTTTATTATAGTACATTATAAGAAATTATACCATAAAATACAAGAATGGAACCTTAAATCTATTGAATTATTTTATAATTCTTTATTAATATTTTAGTGGTATTTTATGAAGACCCATAAATTGTTAAACTCCTTTTGTTCTTTTACAACCCCTGCTCCATCAATCGCTCCAATATTTCCTCATCGGCAGGGCAAAAGTTAAATCTTGGGATTTGGGCAACCTGTATCCATCGCAAATCATTATGCTCCAACAGCTGAGGGGTTCCTTGTATAATTTTAGCCTTGTATAGTGTAAGTTCTATGGTAATATCGGGATAAACATGACTTAACTCCATATAAACCTCACCAACTTCAACCATTACACCCAATTCCTCTCTACACTCCCGAATTAATGCCTCTTCCTTACTTTCACCATTTTCTCTTTTACCTCCAACAAACTCCCATAAAAGCCCCCTTGCTTTGTGGGAGGGGCGTTGGCAAATTAAAAAACGGTGGTCTTGACAAATCAAGGCGGCAACAACTTCCGTCATATCCCTCACCTCTTAACCAAAATAGCCACAATCGCATAATAAAGCCAAGGCATCATTGACTTCATTATCGTCAAATAAAACGCCGTACTCTCCCTTTACAATCAAGGCTTCCATGGATAAATCAAGCCTATTTTTCTTTTTCAGTATTTCAAAATTTTCTGAACATCCGTCTCTGCTTAAAGCTCTACGGGCAACAGAAACACCGCCATGTTCCTCAATATTTTTTAAAAGCCTCGTGGCATTATACCCTTCCATACCTTGGGCTTCTTCCGCTTTTTTCATCCACTCTTTAGAGAATTTCTTTTCTAAATCCGTCATGTTTGTTCCTCCTGTTTTTACCATATGATAAAATCATGCTATATATTTTAAAAATATAATTCGCCCCAAAATAGAACCAACTATTAATCCAACAAAACCAACATCGATAAAGGCGTCTTTCGTAAAGCAAACAAAAACGCCTCTTACTATAAGCAAAACTATGGTATATTTGATTACTTCTTTCCCTATAGATTTCCCCATGATTCCTCCCCTCCCCCCAAAAAAACCAGTCCTTTTATATCAACCTATTTGGCAAGAGCTTGGAACTCTTCATCAAAAACGAAGAATATTCACCTAACTGTATCATTTCCTTAAATGATTGATTTTTAAACTTCCGCCTCCGTAGGCAGGCTCAATGCCTCCGATAAAAGTAGACCTTACCACCGTTTCTCTACCATACTTCTTACGCAGGCTATCCATGGCTGCATCCGCTTGTTTATCCTTCGACCAATCCTCATCTAAAATAGAAAGCTGAATGCATTCGTCGCTACAAAGATGACCCGCTCGGATTCCCAAATGTCGTATCGGTTCTTTTTTCCAAGCCTCATCGAAGACTTTTTTTGCCGTCTCGTAGACTGCATTGGTGCAGTCAATGGCATTTAACAGTTTTGTTTGGTGGGAGTATACTTGAAAATCTGTAGTTTTAATCACTACCCCGATCTCCCTTGCACAAAATTTACTCCCCCGCAGACGCATGGAAACCGTCTCCGCTAGAGATAGAAGAATTTTGTATGCCTCTTCCCCTTCCTCTACATCATAAGGAATGGTGGTGCTGTTGCCAATGCTTTTAACTTCCTGCACCGCCTCTGCTTTGGCAACGGGGGTATCGTCAATGCCATTGGCATAAGCATGAAGCATCCTGCCATAGCTTTTAAATTCTTTTTCCAAAAGCACCACTGGATACTTTGCCAACTCACCAATGGTACGGATGCCCATCTTTCTCAGGCGAGGCGCCGTCTTTCTACCCACCATAAACATCTCCTCCACAGGCAACGGCCACAGCTTCTGTGCCAATTCCTCAGGATAAAGGGTTATGATTTTATCGGGCTTTTCCAATTCTCCAGCCATTTTTGCTAAAAGCTTATTGGAACTGATGCCAATATTTACAGTAAACCCCAGTTCTTTTTTAATATGCTCTTTGATTTTACTTGCCCCCTCAAGAGGTGATCCAAAAAGCTGTTCCATACCCGTATAGTCAAGGAATCCCTCGTCAATGCTGAACTGCTCAATGCGATCGGAGTAGTTCGAAAGTATGCAAAACATCTCTTCCGAATTTTTGGTATACAAAGCAAAATCCGGGGGTACACAAACCAACTGAGGGCACTTTTGCATGGCAAATGCCTTGGGCTCACCTGTTGTAATTCCGTATTTTTTAGCAGGGGTACTTTTGGCCAGAATAATACCCCGACGACTTTCACTATCCCCTGCAACTGCCGAGGGTACGGTACGTAAATCCTGCATACTGCCTTCTTTTAGCATCTGAACTGCACTCCAGCTTAAGAACGCACTGTTCACATCAATATGAAAAATAGTTCTCACGTAGTCCCCTCCCTTTTGTCTTAGTATATCATGAAAAAAGCCGAGCTTCAATCATGCAAGGTACCTTGTGACTAACGCATTCTACGCTTAATTTTTTACGTATCAGCATTATTTTAAACAAGAACCAATTTATAAAATACAATCATTCTTCAAAAAACCCACTTTAAAAAGCTTATTGCTAAAACCAAAAACTGCAGCTTACTAAGCTAAAATAGTTGAATCATTGCCCATGATTATTGGTATAAATACAACCACCTGAAACTTACCACCTATATACTCTTCCAAGTTATTCAAACAAGTAACATCTTTTTACGCCAAAGATTTTAATAAAAAGTATAACACTAAAAAACCTTTCTTGTCTTCCTTGAAAATCACCCTTATAATATAACAAAATAATATAACAATTAAGTAGAAATGTGGTGAAACCTTTGAAATATCTTAAAACAAAATTTGCCTGTACCATCCTTTGTACGGCAGGCTTTTTGTACTGGCAAAACAACGGCCTTATGTTAACAAAAAAATGCCATTACAAAAATGTTCCCAAGGGATTTAATGATTATAAAATATTGCAAGTCTCAGATTTGCAGAATAAAGCTTTCGGAAATAACCAAGCACGTCTTCTCAGCAAAATCAGAAACGCAACGCCTGATATCATCGTGGTTACGGGAGACTTGATTGATCGAAACCGCACAAATTTGGATACGGCAATGGCTTTTGTGGATGGGGCGGTAGACATTGCCCCTGTTTACTATGTCAGCGGAAATCATGAGCATCAATCCGGCTATTTTGAAGAACTTACAGAAAGATTAACCCAGGCAGGTGTAACTGTCTTAGAAAATGGGAAGTCTATCATCAAGAGAAATGGTGATACCTTAGAAATCATTGGCCTAGCGGATAAACGGGTAAACCCATATTTTGACCAAGCTCTTTCCACCCTTCTAAAAGGTGGGGAAGATGGTCGTTTTCGCCTTCTTCTTTGCCATCGCCCCGAATTATTTAAAACCTATGTAGAAAAGGGGGTACACCTTGCCTTTACAGGTCATGCCCATGGTGGCCAAATCAGGCTACCCTTTATTGGTGGAGTTTTCGCCCCGAACCAAGGCTTTTTCCCGACTTATACCACTGGGGTTTACGAGAAGGCAAACACGGCAATGGTAGTAAGCCGAGGCTTAGGCAACAGCACCTTTCCCTTCCGTTTTTTTAACCGACCTGAGTTGGTATTAATCACTTTAAAAAGCGAAAATAAAGTCGAAGAGATTATTTGATTCCCCTACCATGTTATGCTATAATAAGCGAGTTATCCCGCTTTCAGCTAGTGAGCCTTGCTTCATGAAACATGGTGCTTACAAAGGGTATGGAGTAAAAATACAAGCAAGTTCTCACCGGATACAAAGGTGTTTAACACCGTTTTAATTGCATATGAAAATTATTACACACAGCTTGAATAGGAAAGGAAGATACGAATGGCAAAAAATCCAGTTGTAACTTTTGAAATGAAAAATGGCGGCGTAATTAAGGCTGAACTTTACCCTGAAATCGCTCCAAACACCGTAAACAACTTTATTTCACTGGTAAACAAAGGCCACTATAACGGCCTAATTTTCCATCGTGTAATCAACGGTTTTATGATTCAGGGTGGATGCCCCGATGGCACAGGTATGGGCGGCCCTGGATACCAGATTCGTGGGGAGTTTTCCATGAACGGCGTAAAAAACGACTTGAACCATGACAAAGGTGTGCTTTCCATGGCTCGTGCTATGAACCCCAACAGTGCTGGTTCCCAATTCTTCATCATGCATGAAAGATCCCCTCACCTAGATGGTCAGTATGCATCTTTCGGCAAGGTAATCGAAGGACAGGATGTTGTAGATGCCATTGCAACCGTTCCCACAAGCCGTGGTGATCGTCCCGTTGAAGATCAGGTTATGATAAAAGTAAGCGTTGATACCTTCGGCGAAGAGTATCCCGAACCAGAAAAAATGTAATATTTGCAAAAAAAATCGAAAAATTGCTTGCATTATGTTCTATTTTATGTTAATATAAGCAAGCAGTTTTCTTTGCGGATGTGGCGGAACTGGCAGACGCACCAGACTCAAAATCTGGCGGTAGTGATATCGTGTGGGTTCGAGTCCCACCATCCGCACTAATTAGAAAAACTTACAAGCTTGTCTTGTAAGTTTTTTTAATTTTATTCTAAAATATAGTTAGCGAGAAGATCTATGTAATCTGACCGAGAAAAAATCAAAATTTTGAGGTGAGCAAATGGATAACAAAGAAATTGTAAGATATTTTTATGAGATAGTTGTTTCAGAGAATTTGCTCGAACAACCTCCCCCAATTCATATCAGAGAATTGTACTCTCAAAGTCGGAGAAAAAACCATTCCACAAGGTTTAGATGGCATGAAGCGACATCTTTTAGATGTGAAAAAACTTATCCTGATTACACAATGACAATAATTCAGCAGTATGTGGATGGAGATTATGTGATTTCTGAATTCATTATGGAAGGAACACATGAAGGGGAATGGATTGGGATAAAACCAACACATAAAAGACTATCATTCACAGGTTTCGATATTGACAAAGTAGTGAATGGGAAAATAGTTGAGCATGGTGGTGCTGTTAATACATTTGATACACTATTTGAGCAACATTTAATTAAACCAGTGTAAATCCCAGTTTAGCATAGACATTAGGAGCATAGCTTTCCGCATTACGTCATATATATTGCTAAAAAAGACCTTGGTTATTTATTACAGCCAAACTTAAATTAAAGTCATGTATGAAGATTGAACTCGTACATGACTTTTCTAATTGATTCGATAAATAAAACAACTAATTAATTACTGAACTCCACAAGTATTGAAAATAGATCCATCCCCTACCTTCTCGCAACAGCATTTTTTTGGAACCTTATATTCATTTTAATCGTCGATTTTCAATCAAATTCTTGGAATTGTTTACCTGTTTAAAAAATGTTAAATACATCAAGTTCAATACATTTTTGTAATTTTTCCACCGATAAAATTTTGAAGGTTTTATTTTCATATTCAAAATAACCTTCTTTTTTACACTCAGCAATGGCTCTATTCAAACTACGTAAGGGAACCAGGATTTCAGCGCATACTGCATCCTTCGTAATTTTTGATAAGCTTCCATTTTTATGGTGTGCATAGATACAACTAATAAGCCGATCTTTGATGTTTAGGGATGAAAGCCAAATTAATTGCCTGGCACTGTATAATAACTTTTCTGTCAGTTGTTCAAAAAGAAATTTCGAAAACCCAAAGTCTAGTTTCATCCACTCAAATACGTAGTCTTCATGCAAAATCGATACTTCACAATCGGTATTACAAACGACATGTACTGTTTTCATATTTTTATTAAATAATTCCAGTTCGCCAAAATAAGAGTAAGCCTCATAAGTATATAGTACAAATTCTTCACCTAGTGCATTTTGCGTAATCACATTTGCGCAGCCTTTTTTGAGTATGAACAAGTAGTCGTTTTTTTCTCCCTGAAATATAATAGGACTGCCTTTAGAATATTTTCGATGCAGAAACTTTCCCCTTATTATTTCAGGTGCTTGATTCATAAAGTTTTCAATATTCATACATATTACTCCTCAGAATAAAATTGGTCAAATGACCTATTTTCATGTTATCACTTTCTATATTATTATACCATTAGGATAATAGGGGGCGATATAATGAGAAGAATTATAATTGACACTGATTGCGGCAGTGATGACGCTGTGGCAATCATCATGGCACTCAAATCAAAAGACATTCATGTTCAAGCAGTCACTACCGTTTGCGGAAATATCCCAGTTGACCTTGCAACAAAAAATGCGTTAATGACCATTGAGGTTGTAAATCAACAAAAGCCACCACTATATGTAGGTGCCTCTAAACCTTTAATGAAAGATTTGGTCACCGCTATCCATGTTCATGGTTTGGACGGTATGGGGGATCAGAATCTTATCCACCCCACACTAACACCTGAAAAAGAACAAGCAGTAGATGCAATTTTAAGATTAGTAAAGACTTATCCAGACGAAATTGAAATTGTGGCGTTAGGTCCAGTGACCAACATCGCACTGGCTATTTTACGTGATCCTGAAACGATGAAAAAAGTAAAGCACATTTATTCTATGGGGACAAGTGGATTTGGAAAGGGAAATATCACACCGGTTGCAGAGTTTAACGTTTATGTGGATGCAGAGGCATATGATATTATGCTAAAGGCAAACCTCCCCTTAACCATCATCGGTTTTGATTTATGCTGGGGGGAAGCGGCCTTATACAAAGATGAATTGGATATGTTATTAGATAGCAACGTAGCCGAAGCTGTGTTTGCCGTTCAGTGCAACAAGACCCTTTTAGAATTTAATTTCAAGCGTGCTGGCAAGCATTTTGTAGATTTACCTGATCCTGTTGCAATGGCAGTTGCTCTTTGGAAGGAAGTTTCTATTGAAACCGTAGCATGTTATTGTCATACTTGCATTGTTGATCCGTTAGCTTATGGTCAAGTAATTGTAAATGATTTAAGTTTAAATGCTTTTTATAATAGTAAGCATACATCAGCCCCTAATGCATTCGTTTGCAAAAAGATTGATCATCAAATTTTTAAAACAAAGTTAATGGATGTATTAACTACATAGTATTTGAACCTAAGTAAACTTTCTATTTTCGGATGGATTCTCTACTTTTGCTCTAGAAAATAAACCCCGACTTTTTCAATAATATCGGGGTTTATTTTATTGTATTAAGCATAGTAAAAGCTTGGCTTTTTCAGTATAGAAATGTTTAAGCAAAGGAAAGAAACGTTGCTTCTATTTGAGAAAGGGCAAGTCTTGATATTTTAAACCTCCTATAGAGGCAGTTTACTCTAAGCACCCGCTTATCAGGTGGTCATGCTTATGTGAAAAATGCCTTCTCATTAAAAACCACCCTACCCCTTTGTATTTTCAACTTCTTATTAATCATAAAAATCTAAAATCGTCTTTTTCCAAGGAAACTTAAATATTCATTCTAAATTAATCAGTAAAATGAACGGAAACTTATTATTTTTAACATCCTTGATATTAATTGAATGCTTGTACACAAAAAATATATCGCTGAATATTATGTTATTGGATGTATTAAAGTTTAAAAGTCCAGAGCGTTGACTTCCATCAACTAAAACTATCCTAAAATGAAAGGAAGAGTATGAATGGGTTATTGCAATAGATGTTTTGATTCCCGAGACAATTACGAACAAAGCAGCAACAATGATAGTAACAACAACAATAACAATAATAATAACAACAACATCGTCGTTCCTCCTATTTATATTAATAATGGGCACGACAAGCCAGATCACAAGGACAAGGACAAGGAGAATAAATTCAAAGACTTCGTTTATTTTGCGGCCAATCCTCAGGATTCTACGTTCAATGAAGTTTTAATCTCCAATAACACAGCTAACCCCACCGTGGTTTCCCAACTAACAGTAACGAATATTAAAGCAGGGGAAAAGGTATGGTTAAACGGTTTATTCCACATCGATAACGACCAAAATAACTTCATTACTGCCGATGTTAGAATTTATGTAAATTCAATTAACCCCGGCCAGGAAGTTTATAGGGCACTAATTGAAATTGACGAGGAAAATCAAGATGATTATTCCCAGCCAATACCTGTACAAGATGTAAAGTATTTCTCATCTTACACCAGCAGTGTAACTTATATTTTAGTTGTTAGTATTACGGGACCCGTAAACAATGATGTGTTCTTGAAAAGACCAATTACTTTTACAGCAACTGTTATTAGGTAATTCAGCTATTTAGCCTTTAGTTCCAACTTAAAATAAAGCCAATGCTGTTGGCACTAAACTTATGATACTCCAAATGCAGCCTCATTTATGGTGAAAATCAAAATGAGGCTGTTCATTTTAAAACAAAAAAAGGTATCCAAAAGGAATACCTCTTTTCGCTTTATGCCTTCCCACAATAATAGGCTGCCGCTTGTTCTGGCAAAATAGGATTTATGTAACTTCCAGTGGCAAATTCGAAACCTGCAAAGCCACCAATGCGAGGTAAAATTTCTAAGTGCCAGTGGAAGTCTCCTTTTACCGCCCCATCAATTAAACATATGTTATAGCCCACATCTTTTCGTAAGGAAAAGACCTTCTGCAAAATTTCCTGTAACAAACAAGATAAGGATTTCCTTTCTCCTTCTGTCACATAAGCAAAACTTGAGACATGTCTTTTGGGGCATATCCATAACTCATATGGAAAGCGAGAGGCATAGGGCGTAATTGCCAAAAATTCTTCATTCTCCCCAGCAATACGTATGCCCTGCTCTTTTTCATAGGCTATCATTTTGCAAAAAAGACAGTCTTCTTCTTTCATATGTCCTCTCATTAAATCCACTCTTTGGGGCACAATAGGCAAACCCATTATCTGCCAATGGGAATGACGTATGCTCATGCCAGCTGAAGGCCCACAATTTTTAAAAATCTGTATATATTTCACGACCTTTTCTTCCATCATTTTGCAATATCGTTCTTGCAAAACATGAAAAATCTGAGCCAACTGTTCTGATGAGAATTGATCAATGGTAGCCTCATGGGACGGCGTATCCACCAAAACCTCGTGTAACCCCCATCCCGTTATTTGTTCATAAAACGGGTTTTCCCATAATGCCTTAGCCTCTTTGGTTACGGCAGGAAACATATTTGGAAAAACTCGAATTTGCCAACAATTATCCTGACCATCTTGATACAGAGGAGGGGTTGTTTTATGCTCATGTCCACCGCAAAAAGGGCATTCTTCGTGCCCTTTGGACCTTACCTCAGTTTTATGCAAAAATTCATAGGGACGGTTTTTTCTATTTTCTGCACAAAGGGTCCATTCCCCCGTAAAAGGATTTCTTCTCAACTCAGACATAGTCTCCCCCTATTCTTTTTTACTTCCAAAAGTCCATTGATTTATGGTGTAAAAAATATTTTCCTCTGTAGGTACAACAATTCCGCCAACGCGATTGGACGTGAACATTGCCTCGTTGCGATAAACAATGCTAATATATGGCAACTCTTCAGCAATGCGTTTTTGCAGGCTGCTATATGCCAGCAACGTCTCACCATCACCAATGGCTTGATTTGCCGCCAATAGCAAAGCGTCCATTTGCTCATCCTGATAACCAATATAATTTAAACTTCCGCTGCTTCCAAAAAATGAGTATAAATCTGTAACAGGAGACATCTGCCATCCGCCAACCACTAAGTCAAAGTCTCCAGTTGTAAACTTTTCCTGATATTGCTCAAAGGGCAAAAGATCCAGAGATACGTCAAAGCCCAAAAGTGTTAATTCATCCCGTAGCTTCGTGGCAACTTGCTTTCTTGCCCCATTCTCCTGATTGGCCAAAATTCTGACATGAAGCTGCTCCAAGCCGTCCTCTCCATTTTTTTCCAGCCTTCCATCCCCATTATTGTCAACCCAACCTATATTCTTTAGTAATGTGGCCGCCATATCCGTATCATAATCAAAGGGAGCAACGTTTTCTTCGTACAACCAAGAACTGGGGCTTACAGGCGTACTGGTTGTTTGAGCGTATTGTAAATATACATTATCGCAAATTGCCTTTTTTGGCAATGCATATGCAATGGCTTGACGCATACTCTTATCTTGAAAAAGTGGATCATGAAAGTTAAACCCAATAAAATCATATTGGTTAGAAGGAAATTGATGTACTCCTGAAACGCCCTCGTCTGTATAACGCCCTGTTTCGATGGCATCTGTCACGATGATATCTGTCATGCCTTGGGCAAAGGCATAAACATCCGTCTCTGCTCCCCCTGTGGTTCGAACGGAAATGGTTTCGATTTTAGGCTCTCCCCCAACATAAGAGGGGTTTGCTTTCAGCTTCATTTCCGAAGCCATGGAATAAGACTGCATAGAATATGGCCCACTGCCCATAGGGGACATGTTTACCCCGCTTTTCGGATCTGTTTGCCCCTGATAATAAGACGCTGAAATCACAGGAAAGTTAAGGGCCCCCAAATTCTTGCTAAAGGACGCACTAAAATGGATATCTAAAGAGTACTGCCCCGTTTTGCTATATCCTGAAACATAGTTCAACACCTTTTTATAAACGGTATCCTCCTCTGCCCCACGAATGGTCTCAATGGAAAACGCCACATCGTCGGCGGTTAAATGGGAGCCGTTTTGCCAAGTAATGTCCGAGCGAAGCTGAATGGAAAAAGTTCGTCCATCCTTAGAAAAACTCCAGCTTTCCGCAATGGAAGGACAGGGCTTTCCCGCCTCGTCAAAGGCAATTAACGGCTGATAAATCAGCTTTAATATGGTATCCACCGTTTCTTCTTTGTTTCGCAGTGGATTTAAAGTTTCTGGCACACGCATAGATAAAGTCAAAACACGATTTTCCTCCTGACTTTGATCCACACCACCAGAAACGGTAAAGTTGTTATTTTCTCCATCTCCCTTTGAGCACCCAGAAAAAATCAAGGTGCAAAAAAGAAGCAGAATCGTTAATTTCTTTTTCATATGTGCCTCCCAAAGCTACATACCATAACAAATTTCATAAAGCTTTTGTACGAATTCAACTTTCTTAACATAAGTATCTGTTTCCGGAAAGGGTATTTCTTCCAAATGATAGCCGTCCTCGCTATAGCTTTTATCAGCAAGCCATTGGCTAATTTTCCCATGCCCTGCATTATATGCGGCTAGCACTGTAGGCTGAACCCCGTGGAATTTTTCATCCAGCCATTGCAAGTACCAAGTACCCACGGCAATGCTGATTTCTGGATCTTCTAAATCCATTGTTTCGGCGTCTATATTATCCAGGCGACTGGCAACCCACCAACCGGTTTCCGGAGTCACCTGCATTAAGCCTTTTGCCCCAGCCCTAGAGTGGGCATTAGGATCAAAACGACTCTCGCAAAAAATAACAGCGTATATTAAGGACTGCTCCACATCATACAAGTTCGCATATTTTTCAACCTGCTCTTTATATTTTACAGGTAATACCTTAGGCAATACCACAAAATACCCAAAAGCCGCCATAGCGAAAAGCAGGGTGAACCAGGTAAACATTTTCCTGATAAATCGAATCATCTCTTCACCTACGATTCTTTAAATTTTAAAAACAATTTAATACTCATAATTTTTTTATGCTCTGGAACAAACATCTCTACCTTTGCTCGACAAACTCCCCCTCAGGCGGCACACTTTCATCAGTTTCTTCGGCGCTATAAATAAAGCCAAGTAGCTTGAAGCAAGTGTTTTAGCCACCTAAAAAAAAGATAAATTGTTTTTACGGGAAGTTAAAGCTAGGTTTTCTGTGCTTATTTCATTATCCCATAAGTGGGGATCACAATTTATGACAGAAAGCATAAATGCTAACCAGTATACTTTTCCAACAAAGAAGTCACCTGAGCCTGAACATCATCAATGGTGGTGCTGTTATCGATAACTTCCTGAGCATAACTCTCATATTCTGCCCAGGACTTTTGATTTCCAATCCGAGCTTTCGCCGTTTCATATGTAATGCCGTCCCGCTGCATTACCCGACGAGTACGAACTTCTTCGTGGGCATAAACAACCCAAATGGCATCACAAATCTTCTCAAGCCCTGCTTCAATCAGCAAAGGAGCATCAATAATAATACATTTGGCTTCTCCTAATTCTTTCGCCTCTTGAATTCGCCGTGCAATCTCCTGTGCGATATATTTATGGGTACAGCGGTTGAGAAATTCCAATTTTCCCTTCTCCCGAAAAACAATTTCTCCCAGCTTACGGCGAAAAATTTCGCCATCTTCCTGTAAAATGTTGGTTCCAAAGTATTCTACCAGCTCATTATAAGCAGGCTTTCCTTTTTTTATAATTTCATGGGCAACCAGGTCTGCATCAATCACTGCCGCACCCGCCTCATTTAGGCATTGGCTGACAACGCCTTTTCCACTGCCCGTACCTCCTGTTAAACCGATTACTTTCATGGCTTACCCCTCTTTTTTTACTTCGCCTCAAACCATGAGTTTCCCTCATGCACATCTACATCTAAAGGAACAGAAAGCTGGGCTGCCTGCTCCATATTTTCTTTTAAAATCTTTGCCACTGCTTCTTTTTCCTCCAAATGCGTTTCAATCAGCAGCTCATCGTGCACCTGCAAAATCAAACGGGAACGGTAGCCCCCCTCTTTTAATGCCCTATGCACACGAACCATGGCAATTTTAATAATATCCGCCGCACTTCCTTGAATGGGCATATTCATGGCCACTCTCTCCCCGAAAGAACGCTGTATGAAGTTTTTGCTTTGCAATTCAGGCATAGCCCTTCTTCTTTGCCAAAGGGTGGAGACATAGCCTTTTTCCGTTGCTTCGGCAATGGTTTCGTCCAAATACTTTTTGATATTAGGGTACTTTGCAAAATATGCCGAAATGTACTGTTCTGCCTCTTTTCGAGTAATCCCCAAATCTTGACTCAAACTAAAGGAGCCAATACCGTAAACAATACCGAAGTTTACTGCCTTTGCATTACTTCTTTGTAACGGTGTAACCTCATCAAAAGGAACATGGAAAACTTGCGATGCTGTTAAGCTATGAATATCCTGATTGTTACAAAAAGCGTTGACTAGAGTTTCATCATTAGCAATATGGGCAAGAACTCGCAACTCAATCTGAGAGTAATCCGCATCCAAGAAACAGTACTCCCTGCTTTCAGGAATAAAAATCTTTCTAAGCTCACGGCCCAACTCTAGGCGAACGGGAATATTCTGCAAATTCGGCTCCGTAGAGCTGATACGTCCTGTGGCGGTAATGGTCTGATTAAAAGTAGAGTAAATTTTCTCTGTTTTTTCATCCATCACTGCTAAAAGCCCGTCGGCATAAGTGCTTTTTAGCTTTGCCAACTGACGATAATACAGTATTTTTTCCACCATAGGGTGTTCATATTTTAATTTTTCCAAAACATCGGCTGCAGTTGAATAGCCTGTTTTTGTTTTCTTTCCACCCTTTAGGCCTAATTTTTCAAATAAAATTATGCCCAACTGTTTTGGAGAGTTCAAATTGAATTCTTCCCCTGAAAGAGCGTAAATTTCCTTTGTAATTACATCAATACTCTCTTCCAGATTCTTCTGATATTGCAATAACGCATTTTTATCCACCTTAATCCCGTATTCTTCCATATCTGCAAGAACATAAATCAATGGCATTTCAATTTCATAAAATAGCTGATTCTGCCCGTTTTCCTGAAGCTGTTCCACCATTACTTTTTTTGCTTCAAAGGTTACCTTGGCCTGAGAAACAACAAAATTTCTTCTTTCTTCCTTGGAAAGTTCAAGAAATGCCTTTTTATTTCTACCCTTGCCCAAAACTTCCTCGGCAGCAGGATAAACCTGATTTAAAAAGGTTCTAGCTAAATCGTCATATTCATAAGAGGAGCTTGTGGGATTCAAAATATAAGCGGCAATGGCGGTATCAAAGGAAATTTCAGGAGTTTTACCAATGTAACTGCGTAGTAATTTCACATCTTTTTTCATATCGTGGCCGATTTTCACGAACTCTTTATCTGTAAAAAAAGGGGTAGCCGTGTCAAAAAGCTTCTCCGCAGTCAAGCTCTCACCAATTTCCACCCAACAACCACCTAAATCCTCTTGATATAAGGCAATACCGTGGCACACCCCTTCATCAGAATAAAGAATGTAAGCAGTTTCTTTTTTTTCTAACTCAGAGAAGAATGCCTTTGCTTCGTCTAAAGTGTAAATTCCACAATAATCTTGCATTGGCTCCGTATGCACTTCCTCCTTTTCAAAGCGGTCGTACATACTTTTCAACTCCAAACGCTTTACCAAGTTATAAGCAGTAGGGTTGAATAAGTCCTGAATGATTGTTTCTTCTTTTTCAAAGGAAATCGGCATATCCCTCACGATGGTTGCCAAAAACTTACTTAACCTTGCCTGCTCTTGGAATTCTCCTAAATTTTCCGACGCTTTTTTAGGCTTAACCTCGGCACAATGGGCAATGGCATTTTCCAAGTCATGATAGCTTTGAATAATTTTTACCGCAGTCTTTTCACCAATGCCTGGCACCCCAGGGATATTATCGGAAGGATCCCCCATTAAGGCCTTCACGTCAATAAATTCTAAAGGAGTTACCCCATATTTTTCAATAACATCCTTCGCAAAGTAATCTTCCGTTTCCGTTTTCCCCCCTTTTGTTTTGGGGATTCGAACTTTCAAAGTTTCACTGGCAAGCTGCAATAAGTCTCGATCTCCGGAAACAACAACGGGTAAAATCCCCTGTTCTTCCGCCACAGCAGACAGTGTACCTAAAATATCATCGGCCTCATAACCTTCCACTTCATAAATTTGGATATTCATGGCCTGAAGCATTTCTTTTAGTAAAGGCATCTGCTCTCGCAACTCGCCAGGCATACCCTTTCTCGTTCCCTTATAGCCGTCAAATTCCTTATGACGGAAGGTAGGGGCATGTAAATCGAAGGCAACTGCCAAGTAATCTGGCTTTTCTTCGTCCATTAATTTAAATAAAATATTCAAAAATCCGTATACCCCATTGGTATAACGCCCTTCGCTGTTGGTCAGCAGGGGTACACCGTAAAAAGCACGGTTCACAATACTGTTTCCGTCTATTAACATAATTTTTTCAGTCATGATAGACCTCCTACTTCTTATAAAAACCCAATTTGGGAAATCTGTGCGCATATAGCCATGCTAATAGTATATTATACACTAAATTCATGAAAAAACATATTACAAAAACCGAAAATTTCCCAAGGACAATTTAAGTTTCTAACCTTTGCTGCATATAGTAGCAATAAAAACATCCGCAGGAGGTCACTCATGAAAAAGTTTCTATCTCTTTTATTAACAGGCGCCATGGCTTTATCCCTTTTGGCAGGCTGTTCTTCCCAACCCACGGCCGAAGCAGAACGAACCCCTGTCAGGCTTAACGAGGTAGTACATTCTGTTTTCTACGCACCCCAGTATGTTGCTCTGGAATTAGGCTTTTTTGAAGAAGAAGGTCTGGATGTATCCGTTGCCATTGGTAATGGCGCAGATAAATCTATGACGGCTCTGCTTTCCGACGCTGCTGACATTGCTCTTTTGGGTACAGAAGCAGGCCTTTACGTTTACAACGAAGGAAAAGAAGATTATCCCAAAGCTTTCTTGCAACTTACTCAACGGGCAGGTAACTTCCTTGTTTCCCGTGTAGATGAACCCGACTTTAAATGGGAAAATTTAAAAGGCAAATCCGTAATCGGTGGCAGGTTAGGCGGTATGCCTCAGATGGTTTTGGAGTATGTTTTGACTGAAAACGGCCTAAAGCTAAATGAGGACATAGAAATCATCAATAATATTGATTTCTCCTCCACAGCAGGTGCATTCACAGGTAATGTGGGCGATTATACCGTAGAGTTTGAACCCGTAGCCACCACTCTGGAAAACAGCGGCAGCGGCTATATCGTAGCATCTTTAGGTCAAGCCAGCGGATATGTACCTTACACCGTTTATATGGCAAGGGATGATTTTATGAATGAAAATCCCGAAATTATCGAAGCTTTCACAAGAGCCATATATAAAGGTCAACTTTGGGTAAAAGAGCATACTTCAGAAGAAATCGCTAAAGCAATCTCCCCCCAGTTCCCTGATTCTGACTTAGAAACCTTAACGACCATTGTTGAGCGTTACAAGGCACAGGATACTTGGAAGGAAGATCCTGTTTTCTCCGAAGATGGCTTTAACCTGATTCAAGATATCATGGAGCAAGGTGGCCAATTGAGCGAAAGAGTGCCCTTTGATGATTTGGTAAGAAATGATTTCGCCGAAAAAGTTATGAACTAATAGTAATCGTAGAATGATTAACTAATTTTCTGAATCCATTATGGAAATAAAAAGCTCGTATTGCAAGCCTAATCTTTGGGGAAGGCAATCGGGCTTTTTTTATTGGCTTTTACTTAAATCAAAAGCACCTTACAATCATCTTTTATAACCTACAAAAGCTTTTTCACTTCAATTTAAAACTTCATCGGCGTATGCGGATAACAAATGAACTATAGATTTTTTCAATTGATTTAATATATTTAGCCTTTATTATTCTTTATATCTATGGATATAATTCTATTTTTTTAAGACTAACCCTTATTTTGTGGCATATTTTAATAAATACTCCCGTATCATATATTTATTTTATGAATTATTTTCTATTGACTCAAGGGACATTTATTGATATATTTAATAAATGAAAAGTTTGTTACTGATGTAAGTGAATTATAACACGGGGGGATAAAATGATTACTTTTAACGAAAAGACCAACCTATTAGAACTTAGAAAATACCAGTACAACTTACAAAACGTGGATGAGCCAAACCTCTATCGGGATAACTATAACTATGACGAAATCCCAAAATGTACCTTTAACTACCGTTTGGTTCCAATGAATACACCCGAAGAAATCTGGATGACCGATACTACTTTTCGTGACGGTCAGCAAGCCAGAACACCTTACACTGTAGAACAAATTACTACTCTTTATGAAATGCTCAGCCGTTTGAGTGGCCCAAAGGGAAAAATACGTCAATGTGAGTTTTTCCTTTACAGCGAAAACGATCGTAAGGCAATTCGTGCCTGTCAGGAAATGGGTCTAGAATTTCCTGAAATCACTGGTTGGATTCGTGCCACAAAAGAAGACTTTAAATTAGTAAAAGACATGAAACTGAAAGAATGTGGTATTTTGGTAAGTTGCTCCGACTACCATATTTTCAATAAGCTACATAAAACAAGGGAACAAGCCCTCCACGATTATTTAGAAATCGTAAAAGCCGCTTTAGATTTAGGCATTCGTCCTCGCTGCCATTTTGAGGACGTAACAAGGGCAGATTATTACGGCTTCGTAGTACCCTTTGCAACAGAATTGCGAAAATTAATGCATCAGTATCAAATTCCAGTAAAAATTCGCTTTTGTGATACCATGGGTTACGGCGTCTCTTTCCCTGGCGCAACCCTTCCAAGAAGCGTTCAAGGAATTATTTACGGTATCAACCATTTTGCCCAATTCCCTAGCGAATTGATTGAATGGCACGGACACAATGACTTTTATAAAGCAGTGGTAAATGCCACAACAGCATGGCTTTACGGAGCATCATCGGTAAACTGTTCCCTGCTTGGCATCGGTGAGAGAACAGGAAATACACCTCTTGAGGCTATGGTAATCGAATATGCCCAGTTGCGTGGCACACTGGACGGGATGGATACCACAGTGATTACTGAAATTGCGGAATACTATGAACGGGAGCTGAACTACAAAATTCCTGACAGAACCCCCTTCGTAGGCAGAGATTTCAATGTGACTCGTGCAGGCATTCACGCCGACGGCATGGCAAAGGACGAAGAAATTTACAATATTTTCAATACTGAAAAGATATTAAACCGCCCTATCGGTGTTGAAATCAATAAAAATTCCGGCTCTGCCGGCATTGCTTACTGGCTGAACCAATACTTGGGCTTAAAGGGTGAGGAAATGATTCACAAAAGCTCCCCCGAGGCAATGGCTTTGAAAGATTGGGTGGATAGCCTTTACGAAGACGGCCGTGTTACCTTCATTAGTAAAGAAGAACTGGTTGAAGCGATGAAAGCTTTAACCCCTCATCTATATGCACTAAAGGACAAGAAATAAGGAGGAACCCTATATATGAACCTTACAGAAAAACTAATCAGCTCCCATTTGGTTAGTGGAAACATGACACCATGCAAGGAAATTGCCATTAAAATCGATCAGACCCTGACCCAAGACTCAACAGGCACCATGGCCTACCTACAGTTTGAAGCCATGGGGATTCCACGGGTAAAAACAGAGCGTTCTGTGGCTTATGTTGATCATAACACACTGCAAACGGGCTTTGAAAATGCAGACGACCATAAGTACATTCAAACCGTTGCAAAAAAGCATGGCATATATTTTTCCAAACCCGGTAACGGCATTTGCCATCAGGTTCACTTAGAGCGCTTTGGTAAACCAGGCAAAACCCTTTTGGGTTCTGATAGCCATACACCAACTGGAGGCGGTATCGGTATGCTTGCCATTGGTGCAGGCGGCCTTGATGTTGCCGTGGCAATGGGCGGTGGTGCGTACTACTTGGCAATGCCTAAGGTTTGCCGTGTAAATCTGGTAGGTTCCTTACAACCTTGGGTGACTGCCAAAGATGTAATCCTTGAAATCCTTCGTCTCCTTTCCGTAAAAGGCGGCGTCGGTAAGGTAATGGAATATAGCGGCGAAGGTGTTAAAAGTTTAAGTGTTCCTCAAAGAGCAACCATCACCAATATGGGTGCAGAACTGGGTGCAACCACTTCCGTTTTCCCTAGTGATGAAGTGACAAAGGCCTTTTTGGAGGCTCAGGGTCGTGGGGAAGATTGGATCGAGCTTTCTGCCGATGCTGACGCTACATACGATGAAGAAATCACCGTTGATTTAAGTAAAATTCTTCCTTTGGTGGCTTGCCCTCATAGCCCTGACAACATCAAACAGGTAAAAGAAATAGAAGGCTTGGCTGTGGATCAAGTTGCCATTGGCAGCTGCACCAACTCTTCCTATACGGATATGATGACCGTTGCGGCTTTACTGAAAGACAAAACCGTTGATCCTAATGTAAGCTTAGTTATTGCCCCTGGCTCTAAGCAGGTAATGAATATGTTAGCGGGAAACGGTGCCCTTGCGGATATTATTTCTGCCGGTGCTCGTATTTTGGAATGTGGTTGCGGCCCTTGTATCGGTATGGGTCAGGCTCCTGCTACAAATGCAGTGTCTTTAAGAACCATAAACCGTAACTTTGAAGGCAGAAGCGGTACAAAGTCAGCACAGGTGTATATCGTAAGCCCAGAAACAGCCGTTGCCAGTGCCCTTTCGGGAAAGCTGACAGACCCTCATACTTTAGGGGACGCACCTTTAATTTCCATGCCAGAGCACTTCTTGGTAAATGATAATTTGATAATTCCTCCCGCTCCTGAAGGAGAAATAGTTAACGTGGTAAGAGGCCCTAATATTCAGCCCTTCCCCAAAAACACAAAGGTACCTAAGGATATTTGCGGCGGAGCATTGATTAAAGTGGGCGATAATATCACTACGGACCATATCATGCCTTCTAACGCAACGCTTCTCCCTTACCGCTCTAATGTGCCTTATTTGGCAGATTATTGCTTGACACCTTGCGATCAAAAGTTCCCCACTCGTGCAAAGGCAGCAGGAGGCGGCTTCATCATTGCAGGACAAAACTACGGACAAGGCAGCAGCCGTGAACACGCAGCTTTGGCTCCCTTGCAGTTAGGGGTAAAGGCAGTTCTTGCAAAATCTTTTGCAAGAATTCATATGGCAAACCTAATTAATAATGGTATTTTACCTTTGGTTTTCGTAAATGAGTGGGATTATGATGCCATCCTTCTTGGTGACGAGTTTGCAATCAAATATGCAGCAGACCAGATCGAAAGCGCAGTAGACGGCCAGAGTGTTATCGTAACCCATCTGCGCACTGGGGAAGAAATCCGCACTCGCTTGAACATATCAGCAAGACAGAAAGATATTATACTAGCAGGGGGCTTATTGAACTACACAAAGGAATCCAACTAAGATATACCCCTATGACGACTTTAAAAAATTCTGAAGCAGTAAGATGCAACTCTGTAGATTAAACATAGTGATTTAAGATTTCCCACTGATAAAATTAGCAGGGAAATCTTAATCCCTTAGATAACAGGAGGAAAAAAGAAAATGGCTTATCATGTGACTTTAATTCCCGGCGATGGTAGCGGCCCCGAAGTTATCGCAGCTGCAAAAAAAGTTGTAGATGCAACAGGCGTTGACATTCAGTGGGAAGTGGCTGAGGCTGGTGCAGCTATGATTGAAAAATATGGCACACCTTTACCCGATGAAACCATTGAATCTATCCGCAAAACTGGGGTAGCATTAAAAGGTCCTATCACCACCCCCGTTGGCACAGGGTTTCGTAGTGTAAACGTTGCCTTAAGAAAGACATTCGACTTATATGCTAACGTTCGCCCCGCAAAAACCTACCCTGGGGTTATTACGAAGTTTGAAAATATAGACTTAGTTATTGTTCGGGAAAATACAGAAGACCTTTATGCGGGAATCGAGCGAATGGTGGACGAAAATACCGCTGAAAGCATCAAGCTTTTTACAAGAAAGGGCTGCGAACGCATTATTCGATATGCTTTCGAATATGCTGTTCGAGAAGGTAGAAAAAAAGTAACGGCTGTACATAAAGCAAACATCATGAAGTGTACTGATGGTATGTTTCTTGATATTGCCCGGGAAATAGCGAAAGAATACCCTCAAGTTCAGTTTAATGATAGCATTGTAGATGCCATGTGTATGCGGTTGGTGATGCACCCTGAGGACTACGATGTTTTGGTCTGCCCTAACCTATACGGTGATATTGTTTCCGATCTTTGTGCAGGCTTGGTAGGAGGCCTTGGCTTAACCCCTAGTGCAAACATCGGTGTAGACGGAGCAATTTTTGAACCAATTCATGGTTCCGCTCCCGATATTGCAGGCCAGCATAAAATTAACCCTACCGCCGCAATTCTTTCTGCATCTTTGATGCTTGCGCATTTGGGGGAAGGCAAGGTTGCAGCAAACATTGAAAAAGCCGTGGAAGCCGTAATTGGCGAAGGGAAAGTTCTTACTGTTGACATGGGAGGAACTGCCTCTACGGAAGAATTTGCTGATGCAATTATTGCTACGTTATAAAAAAAAATGGATTCTCTTTGAAGGAATGAAAGAAATAAAAAAACCCCCTTGTTTACAGTAATTTCACTGTATCCAAGGGGTTTTATTTAACCCTTTATTCCTCCGCAAAAATCAATTGTAACATAGAGGTCTTTGTCTTTTTGTGCAACCCCAATGCCGATAGAATCCATAGAGGGATCTAGTAAGCTATGGTACTGGGCGGCTGTTCTCATCCATTGTTGATAAACATTGGTAACATCGCCCCTTTGCTTCACAATGATTTCAGAAGCGTTTGTGAAAACAACGCCACCCGATAAAATTCTGATGAATGGATTGCTTCCATCTTTTCCTGTATAGCTAAAATAATTGTTTTCAACCATATCTTTACTGTGGCTAAAAGCAACATCGGTAAGCTTTTCATGTTCTGTCAAAAGAGGCAATCCATGTGCCTTGCGCTTCACCTGAATGAAATCAAACAATTCTTTTCTCAATGAATCACGCTCTAAGGTAGTCAAACCACTTCGCACATCCGTACCATATGCAAACTCTCTATTTTGTAGCAATACCCCTTGTATTTTACCTTCATAATCTAAAGGTATTCTTGCGTAGGTGGTTTCTGTATCAATGATACCGCTATGGTCTACCAAGCTAATAAAATCTAACTGTTTGATATCCGCAGAAGTCCCCTCACCATGGGTTTCCAAATAGGAAAAATGCTTGGTGGGCACAAAGACTTCCACAATTTTATTATCCTTCAAAGTAGCAAAGAAATAGGTTTCATAATCCCCGATATAAACATAACGTTTTAAACCAAAAACCGTCTGATCGATTCTGTCGGGTTTACCCCAGCTTTTTATTAAAGCTTCGCTGGTGCCCCCCAAAGAAACCGCTTTATCTTTGATATAGACAGTCTCATAAATGTTTTTAACGTCCTGCTTTTCATCAGCAGGGGTCTTGACTTCTTCTTTAGGCTTTTCCTTTTCTACAGTTACCTCTTCTTTGGGCTCTTCCTTTTCGTCTGTAGCCCCATCATTTTTGGGCAACACAGCATTTTCTTCCAAATAGCGACAAGCCTTCACAAGGCCAATTACCGCCTCTTGGAACTTTAACGCTCTCATGGGATAAAATTTACCATTATTGTCTCCCACCAAAATTCCTGCTTCATAAATCTTATTAATCACATCAATCGATGGCTCCATCAGCATAGAAATGTCGGAAAAAGCGTATTTCTCTGTTCCTGGGCTTAAGGCAATGCCCCAAGCTTTTAAGATTCTGTTCAGCATGATTGCCAGTTGCTCTCGGGTTAAACTTTTATTTGGTTCAAATTTTGTTGGCTCAGTGCCACTGATAATGCCTGCCTCATAAGCCGAGATGACCGCTGGGTCATCACAATCGGTAAATGGGCTTTCATTTTGGGGAACCAACTTTTCACCTATGCTTTTTTCATATAAAAGCACTACGATTTTACAAAACTCAAGTCTTGTAATGTCTCTTTTCGCATCCAGCAGGTCTTCTTGTTTAATCAACCCCTGATTATACGCAAGCTCCATAGAAGTCTTAGCCCATGGATCAGCATTGGTCACAATTGCTCCGAAGGCGGGTAAGGTACTACCCGTTAACATCAGTAGCATCATGATTACTGCGATAAGCCGCCTCATGTTATCATCCTCTCTGTCTTTCTTGTTTCGCATTTTTTTGGTTTTATCTGAACATCCCAGGGACAGCTTGTCCCATGGATTTGGTCTACCCTAAGCATTTGTAACTGCCCTAGACTAAACATATTCTTCGCTAAGTTCTAGAATATTATTCCAAAAAAACAAATATTGGGCGTAATGATAGGAATTTTCCTTGTTTCAACACAAAGGTTTTCTGTAAAATCAAAAGCATCAAAACCCTCATTTTCTCCCAATCGAAAATTACCATGCCATAGAAATTAGGCATGATGCAGTCAAGAAAAGTCTCACTATTGCCTTGGCTGTAACATGCCTATTTACTTTCAAAAATAACTATAACCCTTTCAGAATCAGCTCTTGAGACTTCTATATTTTGTTAAAATCCATGGTGGTTTTCCATCCACCTTTTCTGAACATGATACAGCATTTAAACAAGGGCTGCAACATTGACAGTTTCGGATTCCGCAAAAAAACTACGAGTATTATATCATAATTTTTAAAAAACGCAAAATTTTTCAATAAACTCTTGTGTTTTCTTCAATCTAAATTGTATCATCTAGCTAATTCTCTTCATTATTTGCGTGGATTCCTTGGTTTTTTGTCCACTCTAATTGCTCTACTTTAACGGTATCTTGGCTTCCGTCCGCCCTTTGTATGAAATGAGAACCTTCTACAAACCCAACCAATACATAGGGGCTGTTATCACTATCTTCCAGCACTGCCACGGCCTCCCCCGTTTCTTTTTCCAAAGCTTCGCCAATTACAAACCTTTGCCACGGCTCAGACCAATAAAACTCTTTCATTACAACACGACTACTTTTCTGATGAAACTTAGAAGCTTCTGGTAATCTCTTCTCTGCATTTCCAGCAGCCAAATATTTTTGATAACAAACCAAATCCAGTCTGGGGAAATTTCCTTCCCAGCTCCATGCTGCTTCCGCATCTTCACGTACCCATTTCCAACCGCTAAGCTCCTTTAATTCTGAATTATCCCATGTTTCATTCCATGCCTCATCAATTTTAATGGGGGTGCTTAAAACTACTTCAAATGCATTTTCATTATCATATAAATACCCATGAAGAAATGTGGCACTTTCATAAGCTTCAATCTGATTGGTAGTTTCTTCTATAATAATAATGTCCTGACCTAAGGCTTCTATGGGTACAAATTGTATATTCTCAACATCAAAAAAACTGCCAATATCTCCGACGAATTCGAATAGCTCCCCACTTGAGGTATACGCTGCAACCACTGTATCCTTGGAGCCAAAACGAGCAGAAACAACTACATCCCTTTCTTCTGTTTTATTTACATTCCCATAATAAACCGTTACATTCTCCAAATCCTTCAGCCTATAAATATCTGATTTTCCTGAGTTTTCTAATATATTTTTTGCAATTGCTTCTTGATTGTTTCTTTCATGGGAATTTGACATCTCTTTTCTTGTTAGTTTCCCAGTTTGCCCATAAATCCCCGCCGTATATCCTCCCACTAATACACAAATAATGGCAACAATCACCCATCGTTTTCGCTTCATTTTTCCACCTCCCCCAACAATATATGCCCAAAAATAAGAAAATATTGCAACTCACGAAAAGTTAAACTAATCAGTAAAATAGCCTTTTCATATTGCATCTTATATTCTAATTTCTCTTTTCACCATGTTTTTATCATTTTTTATAAGACGCCAAAACAGTGAAATAAATAAAATTAGGGTGCCATCGCTTTTCACAATGACACCCTAATTTAATAATTTCTATTTTTAAGCTAGTTTTAACCTAGCCATAAGCCCGGGATTTTTCATCACCTGGCGGAACACGACATATCCTATACAGGATACTGCCAAAAATTCACCAAGGGCAACAGTAATCATCCCGAAAATCAAAGGACATTCCCCTAGTAAGTAAAGCTCAACACCAATGAAGGCATTGAAAAATACAGGCCATAAACTGGCACCGAATAAGGTTTTACTACGGGTAATTCCCCAAAGTGCCGCCGCAGTACAAGTGGTTCCAAAGAAAACATCCATCAGACCAAAAGGACTAAATAGGTTGGCAATAAAACAGCCTAAAATTAACCCCGGTATGTAGCGCTTATCGATAAATGCCAAGAGAACCAGAACTTCAGAAATTCGCAATTGGATAGGACCGAATGCCAAGGGCGCAATAGCTGTTGTCATAACAGCATATAGTGCGGCAATCATGGCTGTCACAACCAAAAGCCTTGTAGAACCCGTGTTTTTTTCCATAAAAAAAACCCCCTGTTTTTTATTCACGAGATGGTGGGACAGATTTTCCGTCCTTAGCAAGGAACATCTCATATGTTTAATTATACTAACACAAGTATTATACAGGGGATTCGAGGGAATTGCAAGGGCTATTTTGCAGGGTTTTGTGTGCTAGAAACAAGGGGTCTTTTAAACTTCTTATATCATTTATTTGGTGTAAACTAGACGTATTCCAGTGTGACAGAAGCCTAGATTCATCAATGATCAAAGAAAGGTTGTTTATGCTGTAAAAAAGTATACCTTATGAAGCCTATCAAAGCGTTTCAAAATAAAGTAAGGGGCTTACATCAAGCCTTATCTTCGCTACGCTTGGTAAAACTTTTACCCTCTCACAATTGCCAGTGGTTTTACGCTAAGGATAAAGTATAAAATGAATCATAAAGAAACTTCTTCTTTCCCTTCTGTCTGTAACATCTCTTGTTCTTTAAAAAACAACCACCAATAGCATTTTAAATTGTTCTTTACCAAACACAGCGTGGGGATGCTTTGCAGGCATTACAATAGATTCCCCCTCTTTTAACACGTATTGCTCCCCGTCTATTGTTATTTGTCCTACCCCATCTAAACAAGTAACGATTGCATCACCATTGGATTCATGGGTGCTAATTTCTTCACCTTTGTCAAAAGAAAAAATTGTTATGCTCACTGCCGCATTTTGTACCAAAGTTTTACTGACAACTTGACCTTCCTGATATCCAATCTGGTCTTTCATCATTAAAACCTGTGCTTTGTTAATGTTTTTTAACTTCTCACTCATTTTTATCACCTCATAAATTAGTTTTTATGTTACATCAGCGCTATATTATAGTATTTGTTAAATTAGTTAAATTTCATACTCCCTCTTTATCCCTCCTCTTTGGCAAAAATTCTATCTCATTATTTGCCATACATTTTAATAACGATCATGATGCCTTACTATAATTCTTCAGGGGTCTTTTCCAATTCACCATATAATACCTTCCCAAGCCACGCTTTGCATTCGCCATAAGCAACTGGCCTATAAATTCATTTATAGCTCTATCATATACTTTTAACCAATTAAGTTCTGTTGTAAAAACAACATCTTACAAGTATAATTCTAAACATACTATTTATGCTCTATGGTTTAGGATTTGTAACAGACGTTCAATCGAGTTTTCAATTTTGCAATCTTTATTTACCCAAAAAACCCGACTGAGAAAATCTCAATCGGGTTTATCATTTCAATCTAATTTTTATAAAAATTTATGCAAAAGCAAAATATTTAATTAAAATCCCTAGCTGCTTTTAGGCCATAGGCTGGTTCTGCAGCCTTCACACCTCGACAAATGGCTCTCGCCATAACCTCTGTTGCAAGGGCACCAAGGGCATCTACCCCAACCTCCACTTCTCCTGTGGCCATCACAAAAATGGTGTCTCCATCAGCAGAAGTATGAACAGGGCTGATGGCCTTCGCATAACCATTATGTGCAATGCTAGCAAGCTTATTCGCCTGATCTTTTGTAAGCTTTGCATTGGTTATGATACAGCCAATGGTTGTGTTACCTGAAAAAACATTTCTCTTTTTGCCAATTTCCCTATACATCACTTCTTCGGTACTGGATAATGCAGACTTATCTTCCGTGAGAATCCCTGCAATTCGTTTTCCCGTATCATAATCAATCACATCTCCAAGGGCATTGACTGCAACCACTGCTCCACACTGAACATCGCCAATTTGCACCCCATGGATTCCAAGCCCCCCTTTCATCATTCTATCTAGGCCTAAAAATTTCCCTACAGAAGCACCTGTACCAGCCCCTACATTCCCTTCTTCAAGTTCACAGGTTCCAGCCACATTACAAGCTTCATACCCCATGGCCTTATCAGGTCTGCACTTTGCATCGCCAACAACCAAATCAAAGAGGGATGCTCCGCAAACAATAGGTACAACACCAACGCCAACGTCAAAACCCACGCCCTGCTCCTCTAAATATTGCATGGCACCGTCCCCCGCTGCAAGGCCATAAGCACTGCCGCCAGAGAGCATCACACAATGAATTTGCTGAACCATATTGACGGGGTTTAAAAGTTCTGTTTCTCTGGAAGCGGGCCCGCCCCCACGCACATCAACCCCCGCCACTGCGCCTGATTCGCAAATAATAGCGGTGCATCCCGTAGCACCCTCAAAGTTTTGGGCGTGTCCAATTTTAATACCTTTTATTTCTGAAATTTTAATTTCTTTCATACACATTTCCTTTCTTTAAGTAAAGGCGGCATTCGCCGCCCTTACATATTATCAAATTATCTTTAAGAATAAAACCCACCTAGCCCTTATTTTGGTGACTTTTTCTCAGGAAAGGCATAAGCTTTCTAGAGTTTTAATCATAGGGAGTTTCTGCTTTCTTCCTTATAAATACCTTATAAATACCTTTAACATCTCTAGGCGATAAACTGTACTGCCATGATAATCGCAATGATTACACCAACCACAGCCTCGCCACCTAAAAGACCAGCGCCAATAATCGTCCCTTTGCCTTCTTTTTCAAACTGAGGATAAAATTTATCAAGGCCAAAGCGAATGGCCGCACCAATAAACGCCGTAAAGGACAGATAAAACGGTAGATACACACCAAGTCCAAGGGTCATGACAGGATAAAATCCTAGTATGTAAAGAATCGCAGCAACCACAAGGCCAGTGAGAAAGGCTGGCACATGGGATATTCCCCCTGCCATTGCCGCAACAGCCGATGCCTGTGCTGCTGGGAAAAGTTCAGGATTACCGAAAGCAGAAGGACCGTAAGCCTGAATAATCGCCATGATTACAAATACGGATATAACCGCTCCAACAAGGCCGCCAACCAACTCTCCTGTCCACTGTGCCTTGGGGCTAGACTTCAAAATACTCCCCGCTTTAAAATCATTCATAACGTCGCCCACAAGACCACAGGCAATTGCAACAACTGCAGCGATGCAGATGGCTGCAACCTCTGTGATTCCAGGAGAGCAAAGTTTTGCAAGAATCAGTACAAAAATACCAAACACTTCCATGGGGTTAATGGCAGACATCCCCACCGTTTGACAAGACATGGCTGTGGCAAGCCAAACCCCAATAATCGTGATAATTGCTGCCACGATGGGCACATCAACGACAATTACATAAAGAGCCGCAAAAACTGCCATCATGATAGGGGCCCACCTTAGTGGAACAATGGAATCACCAATGGAATCCTTCGAAACCATTGAACCAAAAATGGCCTTAAAATTCGGAAAAACGTTTTTAATAAATACACCCAAACCTGTTCCTACCATCATACCAAGTCCAAGTCCACTCTTAATATTAGCTGCTGTTACCCCGTCATAAAAACCAAAGTGCTGACCGCCAATTAAAATACCTACGTCACCGATGAGCGCCCCAAGGAACCACACACCTACGAAGATGGGGCCTACAAGGTATCCAACAGAAACAAGCATAGGTGAAAGCCAAACACCACCGTAGGAACCGTAGTTCATCCAACTGCCGCCGCCAAACCAAAGAACAGCCGGAATCTTCATAAACCAATCACGTAGTGCTGTCCAAATAGCGGCAAAGCCCAAAGCCCCAAAAAGTGTTTGGGCTTTCTTCCCTCCTTCGTCGCCTACAATGAGGGTTTCCGCCGCCGCTTGACCCATGGCATAGGGAAGGTTTGAAGTTTCAATAAACTGCTTTCTCATAAGAGAGGTGAAAATAAGCCCTAATACAGTACCACTGATTGTAATGACAAGGAGTTTTGCAATACCTAAATCCGAATCAGGATACAGCATATAGATTGCCGGAATGGTGAAAGCTACACCCCCTGCCACCATAGAACCGGCTGACATTGCGGTGTGCGTCACGTTGATTTCATTGATATTGGTTCTGCCCAGTGCTTTCAACGCAAACATGGATACCAACGCAACAAACATGATGGGGAATGGCAAAGATGACGCCTTCAATGCAATAAACATAGATGAACATGTTACAATCACAACGCCGATGATACCGATAATCATACCACGAACAGTCAGCTGTTCCTTATATGATGCGGCATATTTCACACCCTTCGTTTCTTGAGCCATGGTTCAATTGCCCCCTTTCCTATATAACAAGTAAAACGCCCAACAACTTCCATTTTCTTATTATATTTGATATTCAATAACGCCGTCAATCATGGTTATTTCCACTTGCAGATTCATAATGTCCATAGAGGGCACAGAAAGTATATCATCGGATAGAACAATCAAGTCTGCCAACTTTCCAACTTCCACACTGCCCTTTATGTCCTCTTCATAAGAGCTATATGCTCCATGTAATGTGGCACAGCGAATGGCTTCCAAAAGGGAAACAGCCTGTGTTTTGTCACACTGATACCCCACTGACCTGTCATATCGGTTTACAGCAGAATCCAAAACAGCAAGACCTGCAGGATAGGATGGAGTATCGCTATGTAGAGAACATTTTATGCCAGCTTCCAGCATACTACGAATGGCACAGATGTATTTATTTCGCTCCTCACCATAGAAGTCAACAAATTGTGCTCCCAGCTTCTGAATGGAAGACACGTTTACACTTGGGCAGATATTCATCTTTGCCATGCGCTCTACCAAATCTTGATCCACGATGGTACAATGCTCAATCCTGTGGCGAAGGTCATGTCTTGGGTTGGTTTCAAAGGCTTTCTCGAAACCTTCCACCATAAACTCAATGGCCAAATCGCCAATGGCATGGGCCGTGGCCTGACATTCCCCATCGTTTAATTTTTTAATATACTCCGCCACCTCTTCCCGTTCCCAGTCTCTTTCCCTAGGCAGATCGGGGTCGTGAGAAAACGGTTCCCTAGTTGCGCAAGAAGGGCCACCAGATCCCCCATCAATCATAAATTTTGAACTGCCAATCTTAAAATGCTCATCGCCAAGGCCACTGGTTAAACCCAATTCCAAGAAGTGCTCATTTTCCGCCAAGGAATATCTTTTCCCAAAAATGCTATGTAGCATCATGTAGGAACGAACTTTGAACTTACCCTCACGGCATAACTTCTGCATAATATGATAGGACGGCTTACCGCATTCGCCGCAGTCATGAATGGAAGTAATCCCATTTTCCAAGCAGTGTTGATGTGCTTTCATTGCCGCCTTTTCCTGATCCTCTTGTGAATACTCCACCTTCCCCCAAAGCCAGAAATGGGTATGCCCCCTGACCATTCCAGTTAGTTTTCCTTGGACAACCTCTACCTCATCCTCGGGATATTTATTAGAGTCCTCCACCGTATACACATCTAAGTATTCCAACGCTTTGGAATTATACATGCAGATATGTCCTCCACCATGCATACAATGCACAGGGTTATTGGGTGCCGCCGCATCTAGCTCATCAATCGTCGGGTGGCGCTGTTCTGGAAAAAGCGATGGCTCATAGCCCATCAAGGAAATCCATTGTCCAGGCTTTTTTATTTTTGCCGCCTCCTGAACCAAATTTAGCATCTCGGCAAGAGATTTGCAGTTTTCCCAAAAGACATCAATCATGGGTGCCTCCAAGCCCTTTCCTAAAAGACCAGAAAGAATGGGGTGATAATGGGTATCTATCAAACCCGGCATCAAAGTTTTGCCTTTTAAGTCAATTATTTTTGTTTTCTCGTCTAATATTTTTGAAATATCTTTGTTAGAACCAACAAAAACAATTTTATTGCCTTTCAAGCCAACAGCCTCTGCAATTTCGTCCTTAGCATTTACAGTAATCACCTTGCCACCGATAAAAGCCGTATCTATGTATGAAAAATCAAACTTCATGGTCTCCTCCCCCCTGTCAAGACTACCAACCTGTTTTATTAATAGTTGAACTTAAATACCCATGGAAAGGCATTTTCAACATCTATTTTTAATTTAAATTTCTCTCTGCGCTGCGTTATCAGTTCGTGGCCCCACCGTGTAGTGGGGCACTTCTTTTCCTGTGTTTCAAACAAACCCAATCAGCCCGCTTTTGTCTTTTATTTTAATCCATTTTACGAATAGAACAATTTCAGTGTTTCTTCATCAGGGTTCTTACCCATGTAACTGCCAACAATAAAGACCACAATAGAAACCACGATGGATGGTACGATAGGAGACATACCAAAAACAGTTACTTTATAAGTAGTCATAAGCAAGAAACACACAACACCAATCACACTAGATAAAATGGCACCCGTAGCATTGGCCCTCTTCCAATATAACCCAAATAAGATTGGACAAAGGAACGCACACTCCAGGCCACCCATAGCGAAAAGATTAATCCAGACAATCAAGTCCGGAGGATAAATGGTGAATACAAATACGATGATGCCTACAATTAATGTAGTAATCATACTCATTCTACCGATTTTCTTGTCAAATTCAGGGTTAGCTTTTTCCGAGTCATTTTTTTCCTTAACAATATAGTTAAGATAAATATCCTTCACAATGGCCGCCGAAGCCAAAATCAACAAGGAAGATACCGTTGACATAACTGCAGATAGGGGTGCCGCAATAAACAAGCCAGCCACTACTGGATTCATATATTTTAATACCAAAGTAGGCACAACATAATCAGAAGACGTAATTTCAGATGGGTCTAAAATTGCCGGTGCAAATGCTCCAGAGATATGCATAACCAGCATGAGAAAGCCTACTACGATGGTACCGTAAATCATAGCACTATGAAGGGATTTTGTGTCCTTAAAGCCCATCCCCCTTACAGCCGTTTGGGGAAGACCCAGTACACCAATACCAACCAGTACCCAGAAGGACATTACATAAGCCTTTGGTGTTGTGCCCCCCACAGTAGGGTCACTCCATGTGGGATTGACAACATTCAATTTTTCAACAATGGCTTGAAACCCTCCGCCTACACTTATAATAGTAAATAAAATGAGGAAGCCCCCTAGAACCATAACAAGGCCTTGTATGGTATCTGTCGTTACCACTGCTTTAAATCCACCGATAGTCGTGTAGAGGATAACAATAACCCCAAACAGCAACAATCCGTAAATATAAGGAAGTCCCGTAATTGACTGGAACAGAACAGCCCCACCAATAAATTGAGACATCATTTGGGCAATAAAAAATAGCACAAGGGCTAGGGAAGAAATGATAACCACAGCTGGTGATTTATACCTTGCCTTTAAGTAGTCTGTTACCGTTACTGCATTTGTCTTTCTTGAGATGATGGCAAACTTCTTGCCCAATATCCCTAGAATGATAAAAGCCGTGGGAACTTGAATGATGGATAAATATACCCAAACAAGGCCTTTGGAATATGCTACACCAGGGCCGCCAATAAAGCTACTGGCACTTGTGAAGGTGGCAATCAATGTCATGGCCAGAACAAGACCGCCCATAGACCTTCCCCCAATAAAATAGTTGTTGATAAACCCTGTCCCCGCCTCAGCGTCAAGCTTCGCTTGTTTTTTACTGATATACAAGCCAATGCCCAAGTTTGCAAGGAGATAAAGCACCAAAACAGTCATTAAGGTCAACGTATATGAATTCATCCTCGTTCCTCCTCTCCACTGCCTTCATCCGCTGTTTCATCAAGGCTAAAGTCTTTGAAAAACACCTTAACTACAACAATTACGGCAACACAGAATAAAATATAGCCCACAACACAGCTTAGGAAGAACCATAGGGGTAACCCCATAATATAGGTATACCCTTTGGTGTCACCCGCTAAGCCATAGCCAGTGAAATACCACCATAAAAAGAAAGCCACATAAAGGCCCAGAGATATAAGGGCTTCCTTTTTCATTTGAAGATTTCTTTCCTTTTCCGTCAGTTTTGGTACCATATTATTCCCTCCTTTAATCAAGGCTCTAATTACCTCTGCGTCCACTCCCACGGACAATATCAACTTACCAACCTTACTTTTCCTTTTCGAAGTAATGAATCAGGTTACAAAGCAGACGGTTTACCGGGGTAGGAACGCCTACACGGTTGCCTTCTCTCACAACGGCACCATTAATCATATCAATTTCTGTGGGTTTATGATTCAACACATCTTGAAGCATAGAAGATTTATTTGACGCCGTTGCCTTACAAACATCCTTAGTGTGGGCCACTGGATCTGCAAAGCCTAAAAGAATTCCCTTGGCATTTGCAACTGCAATACCTTCCTTTACCGCCTGTTCTAATACTTCTTCGATTTCAGGGTGTTTAAGAAGCTCTCCATTTGTGAGTTTTGTTATTCCTGTCAGTGCATTAATCCCCACATTAACAAGAAGTTTATCCCACACAAGCCCCATTACGTTTTCTGAAATCTCAACTTTCAATCCTGCAGCAGAAAAAATTGCTGTAATTTCTTTTATTCTTTCGCTGTTTGTACCAGAAAGTTCTCCGATAATGGTCTTTCCCACTCCTGCATGCCGCATTCTTCCAGGCCCCAACATGGTAGCACCATGGGCTGTGGTTCCAGCTATCACATTTTCCATGCCAATCTTTGAACCGATTGTATCAATATTGCCCAATCCATTCTGCAAAGTCAGGGCCACTGTATTTTCTCCAAACACAGCCTTATTTATTTCTACAGCCTGTTCCGTCAATGTGGATTTCACAAATATAATTGCCAAATCAACGATACCAACCTCCGCTGCATCTGTTGTGGCAGTCAATTGATTATAATGCAACAACGCACCATCTTCTTCCATGTAGAGCCCTTCTTTGTTGATTGCATTTACATGTTCTTTCCAAACGTCAAGGAGAAAGACTTCAGAGTCTGACACTGCTGACAGCTTTCCTCCATAAAGGCAACCCATAGCTCCTGCGCCAATTATCGCAATTTTCATCTAATCGCCCCCTTTCTGCATAAAGATAAACTTACCGCTAAACTTCTTTCATATTCATTAATATAACTTAGGAATATCTACTTGTTTATTAAAAGAAAATTCTGGAGATGGGAAGCTTCCATCCAAGGTTTCTTTATGGAATTCGTTCAGTCCTTCCACCATAACCTGCCTTACCTGTGCAAACTGTTTTACAAATTTCGGCTTAAAATCACCGTACATACCCAGCAAATCCTGGGTTACAAGAACCTGACAGTCTACGTGAGATCCAGCACCAATTCCAAGAATCGGAATTTCCACCGCTTCCGATATGGCTTTACCAACACTGGAAGGAACACATTCTAATACAATTGAAAAACATCCCGCTTTTTCTAACTCAATTGCATCCTTAATCAGCTTCGCCGCACTTTCGGGTGTGCCACCCTGCACTTTAAAACCACCCAAAGAAGAGGCTGTTTGGGGAGTCAGACCAATATGCCCCATGATATTAATACCCACTCCAGCGATGGCCTTAATCTGGGGAAGCATTTCTATGCCGCCCTCCAGTTTCACGCAGTCACAATTTGTTTCTTTAATGAGTCGAACGGCATTGGCCACTGCAAGCCCTGGCGTAATATAGGATCCAAAGGGCATATCTCCAATAATCCATGTATTAGGGGCACCCTTTACCACTGGACGGATATGATGCACCATGTCATCCATGGTTACGGATTCTGTTCCCTTATAACCCAACATGATCATACCTAAAGAATCTCCTACCAGAATAATGTTGCAATCGCTTTCATCAACAATCGTTGCCGTTGTGTAGTCATAAGCAGTTACAAAGCTAAACTTTTTACCCTCCTTTTTAAATTTTTTGAAATCTCCCACTGTCATTTTGGTCTTTGCCATGGCTTATTCCTCCTTTAAATAATGAATGGTTTATTTTATAAGTGTTATCTTTTGTGACCTAGCTCATTCGATAGTGTCTCCGCCGTGTTTTTAACAAGATTCACATAATACTGCCTTTGTTCCTCTTCTTTATACCTAAGCTTTGGCATGGAAATACTAATGGCAGCAACAGGATGATTCCTGTAATCAAAAATGGGTGCAGCAAAGGAAATTAAACCGTCTACATATTCCTCTCCATCTTCTGCATATCCATTTTGCCGAACAAGTTCCAATTGCTGTAATAACTCCTCCTTGCTGGAAACCGTCTTTGCTGTACGTTTTTTAAAACTTGTATTTTCAATGATTTTAAAAAGCTCCTCCTGGGGAAGAAAAGCAAGGATTGCCTTCCCCATTCCAGTGCAGTACATGGGAAGGGCTGTGCCCACTTCAATTCCTACTTTTATGGCAGAATTACTCTCCATTTTATCGATGTATACGATGTTAATACCACTGTGCATACATAAATTTATTGTTTCTTTTGTTTCTTCTGCAACTGCTTCTATGTATGGCCTAGCAATTTCTTTGATACTCGTTCTTTCAATAATACGATTTCCAATGGTGAAAAGCTTAATGCTGTTTGCATATTTTCTGCTAAAAGGATTTTGCACAATATATCCAGCTTCTTTAATGGTATTTACCAAACGATGTACAGTCCCTTTATCCATGGAAAGGGCCTGACTTAGTTCCCCAATTGAGAGCTCTCCAAACTTATTTAATTCTTCAATAATCTGAAATGCCTTAAATATAGACTTGACATAATTTTCCCTTTTTGAATCAGCATCCATTTTACCCTATCCTCCCATAACACTATGCTTTCTTGTAAGCACTTCCGTTGCAGTTGGAACAAAAATCGTGCAGCTCAAGCTTTATTCTGACTACAGACAAAAATTGTTAAACAGATTTATAAAAAACCTTTGTCTTTGGTGAAAATTCGACTTGCATCTACTAGAATATCAAAATTACACATTCAACATGCTTCCAGAAATGTAAAAAAGCCCAAATATAAATAGCCCTCAGGACATAAGATCCTGATAAAGAATTCCCATGCAAATTTCCCATCAACTCGAAATCAAAAGCTAAAGAACAACCTCCCCGCTTTCTCTACTGTCGTTTTAATTGGTTTTGCTTAAAAACTTCTTATAGCTACATTTATTTTTCGGCTTCATATATCATAATACGAAACATTATTTCGCATTATGATATTATTTATTTCATTTTAATATAATAATTAGGAGAAAGCAATGTATAAAATAGATGAAATTTACTTATTTTAAATTATGTTTATTTATTCTATTAGGGAAAATTATACAATAAGATTTTTAGGGAAGAAAATCCTGTATGGATACCAATTCGTTTGCAACATCATGGCAAATTTTAGAAATGGAATTAATATCTTGGAATTTATGTATATTTTGATAGTATAAAGAAACTTTACTTCTTTAATTACCTAAAAGTAGTGAAAAATATTTTAGTCCTACTTACCTTGGTGGAAATAGAGCTTTACCAAAGCGATTTTCTTTTGTTAGCTTAATTTGTTCAAATCCAATTTGACTCTAATAAGAATAAAAACCTAATACCCTCGTCAATATCCACCATCTTTAATTCGTTTTTTCCTTACAAACTGCTGTAAGTCATCTACTCTCATGGCTTTTTCAATTCAGATTGTAAACATTTCGTAAGTTTACTTAAATTCTCTACCGTTCTATGATTTAAAAAATGTTCAATTTTCTCTACCTGTTCCAACTCATTTTCCGATTGATTTAAGACACATAAAAACCGATGGATTACTTCATGGCGGTATAAAAGATACTCTCCCTCTGCTCTACCTAGTTCTGTAAGACTTATCTGCCCATACTTTTCGGAATTCACATATCCCAAATCCTTTAACTGCTGCACCATTTTTGTTACAGATGAGGGCTTTACATTCAACATCTTTGAAAGGTCGCTCACTCGTACACTGTTTTCGTGTTTGAAAATTCGGCAAATCATTTCTAAATAATCCTCCATAGCTGAAGTTAATTCTACGGCTTCATTCATTTGATAACCTTTTAAGGTGTAAAACTCGTCAGATATACTCATCATTATGTCCCCTTAATATTTACATCCACTGACAAACACATTTCTCTTTTCAAAGAATACTATGTTCATAGAAAGTTTCCTTAACCTAAATTTATTCGAAAGGCGGAATTGCTATGAATACAAATTCACTTAATGATATAAACCCAGGAGAACACGCCATTGTAAATACACTCCTCTCCACAGGAAGTATGCGTCGGCGCTTGCTTGATATCGGGTTAGTAGAAAATACCAATGTTGAGTGTTTAGGACGAAGCCCCGGTGGTGACCCCTCTGCATTTCTCATTCGAGGTGCTGTAATTGCAATTCGCTCGGAAGATTGTAAGAATGTGATTGTAACTCGTCAATGATATTAAATTTTGGAGGTGTAAAATGGGCCTGACAAATAGCTCTATTGGAATCAAGGCAGTAGATTCCGGCTTGGAAATTAAAAAACAATTACCCGGGGATAAAGTAATTGCCCTTGCGGGTAACCCGAACGTTGGAAAAAGTACAGTATTTAATGGTCTTACGGGTATGAACCAACATACAGGTAACTGGCCAGGAAAAACAGTTACAAATGCCCAGGGGTATTGCTCTACGAAAAATCACTCCTATGTTCTGGTAGATATTCCAGGGACCTATTCTCTTATGGCCCATTCAGCAGAAGAAGAAGTGGCAAGAAACTTCATTTGCTTCGGCGAACCTGATGTGGTAGTGGTTGTATGTGACGCTACCTGCTTAGAACGAAACCTGAACCTAGTATTACAGACCCTTGAAATATCAAAAAATGTAATTGTCTGCATTAACCTTATGGATGAAGCAAAAAGAAAACACATCAAAATTGACCTTAATGCCATTTCTAAAAGACTGGGTGTGCCTGTGGTTGGTGCTGTGGCAAGAAAAAAGAATAGTCTGTCCACTCTTATGGAAGTTGTTGATAAAGTAGTAGATGGCAATATTAAGGCGACTCCACTTAGTATTCAATATCCAAAAGAAATCGAAGAAGCCATTGGTGTTCTAGAGCCCGTTGTAAAAAATAAGGTTGGCGAAATGTTGAATAGCAGATGGCTTAGTTTAAAACTATTGGATCAAGATGAGTCCCTCGTCAGAGAAATCAATACTTATCTTGGCTATGATTTTTTAAATGATGAGGAGTTAAACGAAGCCTACGCTCATGGGAAAAGTATTCTTGATTCGTATAAAATCGACTCAGATTTGCTTAAAGATAAGATTGTTTCTTCCCTCGTAAGGAAAGCTGAAGAAGTCTGCTTAGGGGCTGTTACCTTTGAGAAAGAAGGATACAATGCCTCTGACCGAAAAATAGATAAAATCTTAACCAGTAAAGTAACAGGCTACCCCATTATGCTGGCTCTTTTGGCATTAGTATTTTGGCTAACCATTACTGGGGCAAACTATCCCTCTCAAATGTTAGCCGATGGGCTCTTTTGGGTTCAAGACCGTCTAACGGAATTCTTCCAATATATGAATGCCCCTAATTGGCTGCATGGTATCTTGGTTCTTGGCGTTTTTCGTGTTTTGGCTTGGGTTGTTTCTGTCATGCTACCGCCTATGGCAATCTTCTTTCCATTATTTACCCTTCTTGAGGATGCGGGTTACTTACCCAGAGTTGCCTACAACTTAGATAAATCTTTTAAACGTTGTTGTGCTTGCGGAAAGCAGGCATTGACTATGTGTATGGGATTTGGTTGTAATGCAGCTGGAATTGTTGGTTGCCGTATTATCGATTCCCCTAGAGAGCGGTTGTTGGCAATACTCACCAATAACTTTGTTCCATGCAACGGTAGGTTTCCAACTTTAATCGCAATATTAACAATGTTTTTTGTAGGTACTGCAGGCGGTGCATACTCATCTATTGTATCTGCTTTATTACTAACGTCCATTATAGTATTGGGTATTTTCGTAACCTTCGCAGTAACAAAAATACTCTCCAAAACATTATTAAAAGGTGTTCCATCTTCCTTCACCTTGGAGCTCCCACCCTATCGCAAACCACAAATCGGCAAAGTCATCGTCCGCTCCATTTTTGACAGAACCCTATTTGTGTTAGGCAGAGCCATTGTCGTTGCTGCTCCTGCCGGTATGGTTATTTGGCTAATGGCCAACATAACCGTTGGCGATACAAGCGTTTTAAATCACTGTGCTTCATTTTTAGATCCTCTTGCAAGACTTATGGGTCTGGATGGAGTCATTCTCTTGGCCTTTATACTGGGTTTCCCAGCAAATGAAATTGTCGTTCCAATTATTATCATGGCTTATATGTCTCAAGGCAGTATCCTTGAATTAGATAGTTTGGTAGAGATGAAGGAACTGTTCGTAAACAATGGATGGACCTGGATAACTGCCATCTGCACCATGCTTTTTTCACTTATGCATTGGCCTTGCTCCACCACGTTACTGACAATAAAAAAGGAAACAGGTAGCTGGAAGTGGACTGCTTTAGCCGCTGGAATACCCACTGCCGTTGGCATTATGTCCTGTATTTTCTTTGCAACGGCAGCAAGAATATTTCTGTAAATCTTTCTCTCCTAAAGCTTATTCCACCAACACTTATGTTTCAAAGATTCACGTATATCCCCATATGAATTTATTTTAAGGCATATCGAACTTCGATATGTCTTAATGCTTTTTGTTCTTATATGACTTGTATCCCTCCTTTACACCCACTGTGTTGACAACACTGGTATCCTGATTTATTCGAGTAGATGCACGTACAAAGACAGATCTACTCCAATATTCTATAAAAAGCATTTGACTTAAAATTATTTACTAAATCTTGCCCCCACCTCATTATTTCATTTTCAGATAAATACACCGGCAACACTCTCCCTTGACTTAAATGCTCTTCAATGAAGAAAACCTCCAAGCCGATTCATTCCTTTACGACTTGGAGGTTTTCTAGTACTTTATATTATTTTACAAAGTTAAGCTTACATTAAGGTGTGAACCTAAATTAATACTTGTAGTCGTCACCATCTTCATAGGTATCGAATTCATATTCATCGTACTGGGGCACTTCAACATTTTCATGGTAACTATCTCTAGCCACTATATCAGACTTCAATGTAAATTTAGATAAGAGCTCTTTTAGTAATTGTGCCTGTGCTGACAATTCTTCGCTTGCCGCAGCTTCTTCCTCAGCCGTAGCACTATTGGTCTGCACAACCGCAGCAATTTGCTCTACACCCATGTTAACTTGTGTAATTGCCTCTGCCTGTTCAATGCTTGCATCCGCAATATACTGAATAATTTCTGCAGACTGCTCAGAACCACGAACAATTTCTTCTAAGGAATTTGCGGTACGATTTACAATCTGCGTACCTTTTTCGATTGCATGCAGTGAGCTTTCAATTAATGCAGATGTATTCTTTGCACTTTCAGCCGATTTACTTGCAAGGTTACGCACTTCGTCAGCTACTACGGCAAAACCTTTCCCTGCATTTCCTGCTCTTGCAGCTTCAACCGCAGCGTTCAAAGCCAAAATATTTGTCTGGAATGCAATATCGTCAATATTTTTAATGATTTTACTAATTTCATGGGAGGTACGGCTGATTTCTTCCATTGCTTCAACCATAAGTTTCATCTGCCCCTGCCCATTGGTAGTTGCAGTAGACGACTCTTGAGCAATTCCCCTAGCCTTTGTAGCATTTTCAGCTGTTTGCTTAATCTGGGAAGATATATCGTTCATTGTTGCAGATAACTCTTCGATGGAGCTGGCCTGCTCAGTCGCCCCTTGTGAAAGAGCCTGTGCCCCACTGGAAACCTGATCGGAACCGGAAGCAACCTGTTCTGAAGCCAGATTAATTTGGGAAAGAGTATCATTCAACATTTCTGTTGTAGAAACCAACGCATCTTTGATGATTGCAAACTCCCCATCGTAAGATTGTTTGAAATCAAGCTGTAACTTACCATCGCCAATCTGTTTTAACAGTTCAGAAATTTCATTTATGTATGCAATATAACCCTTAAGCCGAACCACAGTTTTATTAAATGATGCTGCTACCAACGATGTTTCATCATTCGTTTTAATATTTATTTCAACATCAAGATCTCCTTCTGCAATTCTATCAGAAACATCTGCCAATTGGCGTAAAGGTCTTACAATATTCCTTGCTGCAATATAAATGATTGCGCAAATTGCCAACATAATAATACCGATTATGAAGAATAATATCTCCTGAACTTTTATAAAGGGCCGTTCAAATTCTTGATTTGGCATTGAAGAAACTACCTTCCAACCGGTACTACCAATGGATGAAGTAAAACCATGGACTTTTTCGCCATTCACCTCATACTTAACAACATCAGCGGAGACATTCGTTAAAATATCTTTTGCCACCTGTTCCACAGGCAAATCGGAAACAGCTTTCATAACATATTCTTCGTTAGGGTGATATAAAACCGTATTATTCTTGGTTACAAAGGAATAATAGCCTGTCTCGCCTAGCTTCAAACCGCTTAAAATTGTTGTTAACTGGTTCAAGGCCATATCAACACCAAAGGCACCAACCATTTCACCATTGCTATAAACAGGTGCCGCAATCGTTACTACTAATTGCTGGGTATTTACATCAATATAGGGTTCTGAAATAGCCACCCCCAGTCTTTCCATCATTGAGACGTACCATGCACGCTCAGTGATTACCCAATCTCCGCCCAACTCAGATACAAATCCGTCGGACATAACGAGCTGACTGGAATCAAGATCCCCTATCCATGCTGCCTGTATATTTGTTGTATCAAGGTATGCAAGTTGCTTTAACTCATTTAAAATACTTTCATATTCAGGAGAATCCACAGCCCTCGTGTCAGTTGTTAAATCGCTCATATAATTTTTAAAAGTATCATTAACTGCACCTGTCTTAACCAAAGACATATAATCTGCAAAGAATTGGCTAATTTGCCACGAGGCACTAATGGAACTGCGCTTAATCACTTCATTGGATTGTTCGCCAATGCTATTTTTTACATTTCCAACAACAATAAAAATAAGAACTAAAAACATGATAACTGCCGGTACAATCGTTGTTAGAATCATTTTTCGTACAATGCTTTTCGTAAAATACTTCATACTAACACCCTTTCTTCCCCTGTTCCATCGTTTTCCTTGCATACAATCTTAAATACTCCAGGCTGTATAATAGTTCTCCTCAAGCCCCTCTTCCTTTAGCACTTCTGAGAATGGTCAGATGCTTTAAAATCTTCTTGCAATAGCAAATTTTAATCACCCTACACAAAAAATCTCCACCCATTAGACACTATAACTGCTTAAAGCCCACGCGTGTTGTCTAACAAGGCAGAAATTTCATTTGAAATAAATTCGCTTGTGCCTAAATCCCTCCTTCAAATTAAAAGCCTAATATGCTTTCATTTGCGCCTACTCCTCATCACCTATTTACGAGAAAAGCCTTCTTTACTATGGTTAAATACACACAAAACAATAAGTAATTTGAACCTTTTTGTCTCCAATAAAATAAGTAGTTGAGACAAAAGCTTATTAATTTCTGTACTTCATTAATAAAAATTATATTTCTTCTCGTTCCCGCTTCTCATAATTGCTACTCGTATTGTGAAAAATTGTATATCCTTAATTTAACATAAATTCAATTGTTTATCAATCAAATTATACTAAAAAAAAATTATCTTAGACAAAATTTTGTTTATTTCTTAAAAAATTTACTTTTAGGTAAATTTATAAGGATGTATTTATTTGAGAACCAAGAATTTTTTTAAAATTTCATATTGATTGCTATAAAATATAACCAAAACCTCCATTGGAGAGATTTTACTACAATTATTACCTAGGAATGTTGTTAACTATATAAAAGTGCGGCTTTTTCTCCTTGATATCTATGGGGTTTGTAGCTAGTTTTCAGCAAATAAAAAAGTGCGGCTTAATTGCCGCACTCAATACTAATCGACGTAAAGACATCTAAAATATCTTCCACTTTCATATTTTTCTTTTCATCTTCAGCTTTATCCATAACCATCCCGCCTTTATCCATCATGATTAAGCGGTTACCATATTCAACTGCATACCGTAAGTTATGGGTTACCATCATAGCCGTTAAATTTTTCTCTTTTACTACTTTTGACGTTAAATCCATAATGATTTCAGCTGTTTTCGGGTCTAACGCCGCCGTATGCTCATCCAAAATCAAAAACTCAATGGGTGTTAGTGTTGACATAATTAAAGCTGTAGCCTGACGCTGACCACCAGACAAGGCGCCCAATTTAACGTGCATTTTGTTCTCCAAGCCCAGGCCCAAAATAGAAAGCTGTTCTTTGTAATAGTTTTCTCTAGACTTATTAATTCCAAAAGAGAGTCCAAAAGGCTTTCCTTTGTTATCTGCCAAAGACATATTTTCCAACATTGTTAAGTTAGGGCAAGTACCCATAGACGGGTTTTGGTACACTCGCCCAATAGAGCGGTATCTTTGATAATCCTTCATTTTAGCAATATCTTTGCCACCAACCAAAACCTCTCCACCCTCAATGGGAATGCTGCCACAAATGATATTTAGCATGGAGGTCTTACCACTGCCGTTACTGCCTACAATGGAAACAAACTGACCATCGGTAACAGTAAGGTCAAACTTATCAAACAAGCACATTTCTGTAACTTGCCCAGGGTTATAAATTTTTGTTATATTTTTCAATTCAAGCATGTTCCGCACCACCTTTCTTTCTGTCCCCCAAAACAAGGACTGCCAGGAACAGTACAGCCATAGCCAATTTTAACAAGTTTGCAGGAAGACCCATACTGATTGCAACTTGAATACAGATTTTATAGAATACGCTACCTACCAAAACAGCAGTGGTGCCTTTTACAAAGCCAAAGCGTCTAAACAACGTGGTACCAATGATAACCGTTGCCAAACCAAATACCACCTGACCTGTACCCATGGTACTGGAAAAAGCCCTTTGTTCCTGACAAACTACACTACCGCAAAGAGCAACCAATGCATTTGCTATTACTAAGCCCAAAATCTTCATTGTGCCTTTGTCTTTTGCCAAAGTGGTAACCAGCGTACTGTTGTCCCCTACTGCCCGTAAAAGCAAACCGTTCTTGGTCTTTAAATACAAATCTAACAAAATCTTTACAAGCAAAGCAATGACCAAAGCAACAATAAATTTGCGATACATCAAAGACATAGATCCTAATAGCGCCATTGTGGGTTCTGCGGTAAAAATAGTATCAATGGCACGTTCTACTGCAAGATTGGATCCTGCAATTTGAAGGTTAATGGAGAACAAAGCAGTCATAGTAATGATACCTGCCAATAAGTCCCGTACGCCTAATCTAACGTGCATAAACCCTGTTGCAAGGCCTGCCAAAGCACCAATGGCTGCTGAAACCAAAAGCACCAAATATGGGTTCATTCCGTTTACCAAAAGCACTGCCGTAATGGCCGCTCCCAAGGGGAAACTGCCATCAACAGTCAAGTCTGGAAAATCCAATATTTTATAGGTAATAAAAACACCATAGGATAACAAAGCATAGATCAAACCCTGCGTAAGTGTACTGATTAATAAATCAACAAAAACCATACTAAAAACCTCTTTCTATTTCCTCTTCCAACCTTGGAAAACCCTTAGTTTGCTGCTTCAATGGCTTTTTCAGCAATATCAGCGGGAACTGTAATTTCCAAGTCTGTCAAAGCCTGAGAATTCACATATGTGTCATAGCTTGAAATTGTTTCGTAAGGCATTTCTTCTGCTGTTGCTTCGCCCTTTAAAATTTTTGCAGCCATTTCACCTGTCTGTTTGCCTAATGCGATATAATCAATACCTGCAGAAGCCACACAGCCTAATTTTACCTGCTCAATTTCACTGCCGTAAACGGGAATATTGGCATCGTTTGTTTTTTCTAAAATAGAAGGCAAAACCCCTACCACGTTATTATCTGTCAAGTTTGAAATACAATCCACACCTTTTGCGATAATGCTATCTGCTGCCTGTAAAACTTCTGCCTGCTGTGTTACACCGATGGTTTCAATTGTAAAGCCAAACTCGGGGCCTTTTTCCTTATACTCTTCGATTGCAGCTACAGAGTTAGGCTCGCTTGTTGTATAAAGAATACCGATTGTTTTTGCTTCAGGCTGTAATGCACGAATTAATTCAAGCTGTGCCTCAACAGGCAGCTTATCGCTGGTACCTGTGATATTGCCTGTATCTAGTTTCGCCTTAACTGGGTCTGTAATAGCTGTAAAAATCACAGGAATGTCTTTATCTTCCGCTGCTGCGTAGCAAGCCGTTGCCGAGGGTGTTGCTACTGCACACATCAAAGCTACGTTCTTGGCGGAAAAGTTCTGTGCAATCTGCATTGCTATGTTATCATCAAAACCGGCATTCTGGTAATCAACAGTGTAATCTGTGCCTTCTACCAGACCACTTTCTTCTAGGCCCAATAAAAAGCCCTCTCGGCAATTATCCAAAGAAGCATGCTGTCCATACTGGGAAATACCGATTACAGGTACATTTGCATTTGCGTTTGCACTATCGCCTTCCGTTGCACCCTCATCACTACTACTCCCGCAACCTGCCAAAGTTGCCATTGCTAATACCAACGCCATTGCTAAAAATTTCTTCATACCACTCTCTCCTTTTTCTCGTCTCATTTTTCCTAATTCTCATCTCTTCTAAACCTATGTAACCGTCCAAACGGGCATCGGATTTATCCTATTTTCTTTCATAGACAAAAAGAAAAAGCCTTATCCCATACACTATGGGACAAGACTTGGAAATCCTGCGATACCACCCAAATTGACGATAAAATCGTCCACTCGCTCACTGTACAATTATACAGTCCGTCTGGATAACGGGTACGGTTCCCGTCGGGTACTACTCGCCGAAGCTTTCGCCCGCCCTCATAAGTCCATTCACCTAACGCCCTACTGTTGCAATCTCACCACCTGCAACTCTCTGGAAGCGGAACAAAAAGGTTACTCCTCTTAATCATCAGTTTTATTTTAGATATGGTAATTATAGCATTCTAATTTAAAATGTCAATATAATTTAGATAATTATTTTATAAAAAAAGAAAACATTTTATATCACCAAAGCAAATGCCATGATTGCCAACGTCTTAAGGATTCAGAATTTAAGTTGAAAGCTGATGATAATTTAATGGAATGCTTAACCAAGTAAAGAGCATGAAAAAAATAAATCAATCATCGATTTTTTTACTGGTGCTGGTACTGGCATAGTCGTTTCGTGCTTGTTTCACCCCATTCTACTAAAAAAATAGTTGTTTTTCTTATTGGAATTACAATGATTGGAATAGGGTGGTATAGAAAAGCTAAATACGACAAAATGATTTTTCAGCACTTAGGAGCCTGAAATAGAGGGATAGCTAGAACAGCCATGACTTAATGAATGTATAGTACCTTATCGCATGGGAATCAAATTTCAAGAAAATTTTCAAATTTTTATTATATTAAAATTTTGCAATCTGTATTGTTAAAGCATATACTATCTGCTATGCTGTAAAAAAAGGAAATAACTAACTTTAGGGGGAAAAGAATGAAAAGAAAATCTTATCTATTACTGCTATTTGTTTTTTTATTATTATCAGCTTGTTCCAATCCTGTTGCGTCAAAAAACACAATGATCATAAAGCCGAGCCAATTTTCCGCCGAAACACAAGAAGTACTAAGTATTTTTGATGACGAAGTTTTCTTTTTTGATTATAGCATAGACGAAACAATAAAATCCTTTTCAATTAATTTATGGGCATATCAAAACGGTGAATGGGTTGAAAATGGAGCGACTTATGGAGAGGAGGAGTTTTTAAGAAATAGAATAGCCATTTGTACAAGTAATAACAATTTTGATCTATTTACTATCGATGAAACCGGTTACACCAAGTTCACTGCACCTGTAAGCGAAACGTATTTCTCAGATTGTAAATCTATTGCCTATATGCCGCTAACGAAATCTACACCTATAGAATTAAACTTTTATGGCTAAAAATAGGTACAGACAAAGATAATTTAAACATGAGCATGGGTAGCGATTTTAGAAAATCTGTTTCCACCGCTGGTGTTGCAGTAACAGTAACTTTTTCTGATAAAGAAGCAGAATAATACAGCATAACACGAAATCAGGGAAACCTTGTTTTATATAAGCTTTAGTCATTGATGAGAAATTTATTTCCTGCTATAATGTAAAATAAAGGATTTTTATATATAATGGGGTGAATGAATTTGAGTCAATTAGAAGTTGCAATTCCAGCTTTCAAAGAGGGAGAATGGATTCCAATAGAATATACAGCAAGAGGAATAGACATTTCTCCTGAAATACATATAGCAGAAGTGGATGAACACGCTATTTCAATTGCAATTACGTTAGATGATGTGTCCCACCCTCTATTCAAAAACTACAATCATTGGCTAATTTGGAACTTACCAATTGTGTCAGTTATTCCTAAAGGCGTACCAAAGGGAAAAACTTCTGGAAGTCTCGATGGTGCTATGCAAGGGGTCGCCTATGGAAAGCATTGCTACAAAGGCCCTAAACCGCCGTTAAAAATGATACACTTCTATACTTTTACCATCTATACATTAGATACCAAATTAGATTTGCCTATAAAATCTACTCGTGAAGACTTTTTTAAAGCAGCCGATGGACACATTCTGCAAAAAGCAACTTATACAGGAAAATTTCAAAGTCGCAGAAAATAAATACAATACAAAGATAGGGCGTCACCAAAAGGGTGACGCCCTATCTATATCCATGGAACCTTTTTCTCTTTTGTATAACCAAAATATACCAAATTAGAATTATTTATTAGGTATATGGATTGCTCTTTTTTCTGCCGCTAAAGCTGCCTCACGCACAGCCTCAGATACCGTAGGATGGGCATGAATTGTATTGATAACCTCTTCTACCGTTGCTTCCAAACCAATGGCAAGGGCCGCCTCACCAATCATATCCGTTGCTCTTGGTCCAAGGATATGCACCCCTAAAACTTCGTTATATTTCTTACCGTACAAAATTTTGATAGCGCCAACACCGCCGTTGGCAATCAGAGCTTTCCCATTGGCAAAGAGAGGGAAATTTCCCACGCCGTAGTCGATGCCCTTTTCCTTTGCTCCATCTTCCGTTAAGCCAACCCCTGCGAATTCAGGCATGGTATATACACAAGAAGGATTTGTCTTGCTATCAAAAGCCGTTTTATGTCCAAGAGCATTTTCCGCCGCAATCTCACCTTGGGCAGAAGCAATATGGGCCAACATAATTTGTCCCAAGCAATCGCCGATGGCATAAACATCCTTTACGCTGGTTTCCATATATTCATTCACCTGAATTTTACCTCTATCATGACGGATACCAACTTTATCAAGCTGTAATGCTGCTGTGTCCGTTTTTCTGCCTACAGCAACCAAAACCTTTTCAGCTTTAAAGGCTTTTTTCGTCCCCTTGACATCCACCTGAACCTCAGCTTTCGTCCCGGATTTTCCAACAGAAAGAACCTTTGCTTCTGTCAAAATCTCCATACCTTTTTTCTCCATCAAGCCACGAAGCATTGCTGTCAATTCCCCTTCCATCATTGGAAGAAGTTTAGGCATAGCCTCAACAATTGTCACCTTTGTGCCAAAAGCCTGATACGCTGTTGCCAATTCCATACCAATCACACCACCGCCGATTACCAAAAGACTCTTAGGTGGGTTCTCCAAAGAAAGAGCCTTTGTTGAGTCGATACAAGCAGGGTTGCCCTCCACCCCTGGAATGGGAGGAATGGCAGGCACAGAGCCAGCAGCAATGATAATTTTATCCCCTGAAAGGGTTTCTACTTTGCCGTCTTTCTTCTTTACAGAAAGGGTTTTCGCCCCTGTAAAAGATGCTTCCCCTTCAACAACTTTCACTTTGTTTGCTTTTAATAAACCTGTTACACCGCCAACCAACTGATTGACAACGGCACCCTTTTTTTCCAAAACCTGTTTCCAGTCGTAACCTTCAGATTTTACCTTGATGCCATACTCCGCCGCATGGTTCATTTCTTCCATAATTTCAGCGGCATGAAGCAAAGCTTTTGTGGGGATACAACCAACGTTAAGGCAAGTACCACCCAATTTATTTTTTTCAATCAAAGTAACTTCTGCGCCAAGCTGTGCTGCACGAATTGCCGCAACATAACCACCGGGGCCACCGCCGATTACAATTACACTTGTTTTATTCGCCATAATGATTTATCGGGTGGCTCCATTTTAAAGGGAGCCACACCGTTTCCTCCTTTTATCTTATACAAAAATCAATTCGGGATTTTCCAAAAGATCTTTCATATCCCCTAAAACTTCCCCTGCTTCTCTGCCATCAAATACTCTGTGGTCGAAAGTAAGCATCATATGCATCATTGTTCTAGGGCAGAACTCACCTTTGTATTCCACCAATTTTTTCTTAGCTGTGCCAAAACCTAAAATTCCCACTTGTGGAGGAGAGATTACAGGAGTACCAAAGTCGATATGAAACATACCAACGTTTGTAACTGTAAAGGTTGCTCCCGATTGTTCTCCTCCAACCAGTGTGTCATCTTTTGCTCTTAAAGCAAGATCACGCAAACCCTTGCTCATTTCCAACAAGGAGTACTGATCTGCATTCTTTAGTACAGGAACTACCAAGCCCTCTGCAAGGCCCACTGCCATACCCAAATTCACATAAGGATAGGAACTTATTGTTTCACCGTCAAAGGTGGAGTTCAACATAGGGTGTTTTTTCAGCATTTTTACTGTTGCCAACATCAACATATCGTTCAAAGAAATCTTGCAGCCCAAAGCATCTGCTTTTTCTACGTATTTCTGACGCATCGCCATCAAATCTGTAACGTCTACTTCTGCAAATACAGTCAATGGTGCCATTGTTTCAAAACACTTTCTCATATTCTTTGCAATGGACTTTCTTCGACCGCTTAAAAGGGTCTTTACAACTTCACCGCTAGCCTGTACAGCCTTCACTTCAGGTGCCGCTACAGGTGCTGCTTTTGCCGCCTCTAAATATGCATAGACATCTTTTGCAATAATTCTTCCATTGGGGCCTGTACCACCAACCAATGCCAAATTGATGCCTGCACTCTTGGCAATATTTCTAGCTAAGCCTGTTGCTCTTACATGGCCGTCAGTCGCCACTGCGTTGCCACCCTTTGGAGCGTCCTCTACCATAGACAACGCAACGGATTTATGGCAAACTTCACATTCATTTGCACACATAGCCTGACTTTCGGGAGTTGCACCCTTTACCAGTGCCTCGTATGCTTCTTTTGTAGCCGCCACATAAGCAACAGTATTTCCAACCTTTACGGTATCGCCAGTTTTTACAACTTGATGCAAGATACCATCGGCAGTTGCCTCACATTCCATTGTGGTTTTTTCGTTTTCAAATTCAAAGATGGCCTGGCCTTTTTTCACATTTTCGCCTTCTGCTACCTTCCACTCGCCAACCACTCCTTCAATCATGGTTAAGCCAGCCTTGGGCATTACCACCTCTGTGGCATCGACAGAAACGGAAGCCGCCTGGGTTGCCAGAGATGCCTCTGCTTTTGCAACACTAGCCTCGTCCTTACTTTCTGCAATGATTGCAACAGGGTCGCCAACTTTCACTACCTCGCCAACTTGTGCAAGGATTTTGATAAAACCGTCCGCTGTTGCTTCACATTCCATTGTGGTCTTTTCATTTTCAAACTCCATAACCACATCACCTTTTTTTACTGCCGCACCATCTTCCACTTTCCATGTGGCGATGGTGCCTTCAATCATGGTTAACCCAGCCTTGGGCATTACTAATTCAACGCTCATATATTTTACCCGTAACCCCTAGAGGATTACAGTTTCCTCCTATTCTTTGGATTTTTTACTGTACCCTAAAGTCAAGACTAATCAATGTTCTAAATGGGCAGGGTTTGCACGCATTTATTTGCAGGTTTTTACCCTCTCCCTTAGAACAAAGCCTTTACCGCTTCTACAATCTTATCTTCATTAGGAACGCAAACCAATTCCAACGCTACGTCGTAAGGCAAAGGTACGTCTAACGCCGCAACTCTCAAAACAGGGCCGTCTAATTCGTCGTACATCTCCTCCTGCATCATTGCTGCAATTTCAGCACCAATACCACCTGTTTTGTTGCCTTCTTCTACAACAATTGCTCTATGGGTTTTTTCTACAGACTTGCGAATTGCTTCTTTATCCAAAGGTGCAATGGTTCTAGGGTCCAACACTTCTGCGCTGATGCCTTCTGCTGCCAATTTTTCCGCTGCCGCCAAAGCCTTTTTCACCATTAAGCCCATGGCAATGATGGTAATATCAGTACCTTCTCTTTTAATATCTGCAACACCAATGGGAATTGTGTAATCTCCCTCAGGAATCTCTTCCTTTACCTGATATAACTGCTTGTGTTCAAAGAATAATACAGGGTTATCGGAACGAATTGCACTTTTTAAAAGACCTTTTGCATCCGCCGCTGTGGAAGGACTGATAATAATTAAACCTGGGGTATGCATAAACAAGCTTTCTACACAGTTTGAATGCTCCGCACCTGCACCGAAGGCAGAACCAGCCGCCGCACGAATGACCATGGGGATTTTATACTGATCACCATGCATAAATCTCCACTTTGCAACACAGTGATAAATTTCGCTGAATGCTACCAATAAAAAGTCAGAGTACATCAATTCAATACAGGGTCTTAATCCTGTTAACGCCGCACCTGCACCAACGCCGATGATAGACGTTTCAGAAATAGGTGTGTTTTTCACTCTATCCTCGCCAAAAATTTCGTATAAACCTCTAGTAATACCAAAGATACCGCCGTGCTGGGCAACGTCCTCGCCAAACACAACAACCATCTCATCTCTTTCCATTTCTTCTCTTAAGGCATCTGCCACTGCCTGACCATATGTAACCTGCATAAACGAAACCTCCTTAGATTTTATCCTTCGATATTCAAAGACTATTCGTAGAAATTCTAGGAATTCTACTTATAACGGACGGCATCTAACGACACCTTTGTATTCGGCAGGGAAGTCCCCTATGAATACAGTTAGCCAAAATCATCCCTCAATGAGGCGTAGGCTTGCTAACACCCGTTAAGCAAAAATATTGTTGAAAAGATCTTCTGCTGTTGCTTTTGGAGATGCTTCTGCGAAATCTACCGCTGCATTTAACTCAGCATCAATCTCTTCGTACATTGTTTTGATTTCATCCTCGCTGATAAAATCATTTTCCAACATATAGTTTTCCATTCTCTTCACACAGTTTCTCTTTTTCTGCCACTTTTCTGTGATGGCAGGATCACGGTATTTACACTGATCCCCTTCAAAGTGACCTCTCCAACGGTAGTTCTTTGCTTCCAAAATTGCAGGGCCATTGCCAGCACGAACGTATTCGGACAATTCTTTCGTAGCCTCGTATACAGCCAAAACATCTGTACCGTCTACAATTTTAGATGTCATACCATAAGCTGCGGCACGATCTGCACCGGGGTTTTCGATTGCTGTGGATTCATAAATACAGGTGGAAATCGCCCACTGGTTGTTATCCATAATAAACAAAATAGGCAGTTTCCAAGCTGCCGCCCAGTTCATTGCTTCATGAACAGGTCCACGGTTGGAAGTACCGTCGCCGTAATAGCAATAAACAATATTGTCTTTGCCTTCCAGCTTTAATCTATAAGCAGCACCTACGGCAAAAGGCATATCACAGCCCAAAGTACCACTCATACCCAAAATTCCCTTGCTAAAGTCTGCAATGTGGTTAACACCACCGCCTCCACGGGAGTTACCATCCTGTCTACCTAAAATTTCTGCATATATATTGTTAAAAGGCACACCCAATACACTGGAAATACTAACCACACGGTGGGCAAGCTTAAAGTAATCGCCTTCCTTACTTGTCACTAGAGAACCAACGTGAGTTGCTTCCTGTCCAACACCGCTATGGATATGTCCAGGCACTCTACCTTCTTTGTAAATCGCCACCAATTTTTCTTCTGATAATCTGGTTCCCAATAATTTTCTGTACAAATCTGTTATGAATTCCTTTGAATAAGCCATATATAAAACCTCCTAATTTTATAAAAATAGAATTCTTATTGATGCCTATATATACAGCAACTATCGTGCCAAGATATTTAATTTTGTTTTTTATCGAAGGAAAAGCAAGGAGGAAAGTTTGATATCCTAGGGTTTCATGCCTTTTGATAAAAAATTATTTTATAAACAAATCATCTTTTTATAAATTCTTTTTATAAAAAAAGTGTAGCATATAGCCTACATATGTAGCTAAATACCTACACTTTTTCAATACTTGTAATTCTTGTATTATAATTTCGTATGTTTTATCTTGTTTTTATGAAAATACAAAGAGAATTTTTGGTCATATTTATTAGAAGCATAAAAAAAGTGTAGTAATTTGACTACACTTTGATTTTTCACTTCACGTTATATCGCTTTATTTTGTCATATAGGACACTTCTATCTATATCCAACAAATCCGCCGCTTTCTTTTTATTCCCTTTCGTTTGCCGCAATGCTCGCAAAATCGCCAGCTTTTCTGCCTCTTCCCTTGCCCCTCGAAGGGTAAAATTACTCTCTAACTTTTTCTCCGCAATGCTAATTTTTAAGCGTAAACGTTCAAAGTCCTCAAGAGAAAGTTCCCCCGAATTGGCATAGTTAAAGGCCCTTTCAATCATATTTTCCAACTCTCGAATGTTTCCTGGCCACTGGTAACTCTCCAACAAATCCAAGGCTTTTTCGTCAACCCCTGTAATATGAGAACCTAATTCTTCATTTAATTTATCAATAAAATGATTTACCAGAATGGGGATATCTCCCTTTCTTTGGCGCAAAGGTGGTATCCTTAATTCCACAACGTTTATGCGGTAATATAAATCTTCTCGAAATTTACCTGCTTTAACCATATCAATCAAATCCTGATTTGTAGTAAAAACAAAGCGAACATCAACTTCTTTTGTTTGTCCACCAACCACCTGAATTTCCTTTTCTTGTACAACACGCAAAAGTTTTGCTTGTAACTGCAAGGACATAGAGTTTATTTCATCCAGAAGGAGGGTTCCTCCATCAGCTTGTTCAATCTTCCCTTTTTTGCCGCCCTTTAAAGCCCCAGTAAATGCCCCCTCCGCATAACCAAAAAGCTCTGATTCCAGTAAGTTTTCAGGAATCGCCGCACAGTTTAAAATTACAAAGGGCATCTTTGAGCGCTTGCTTAGATTATGGATAGAGTGAGCAAAAAGTTCTTTTCCCGTTCCACTCTCCCCATAAATTAACACTGCCGATCGGGTTCTTGCTGCCCTCTTTGTAAATTCAATTACTTTTTTCAACTCTTGATCCTGACTTATAATTTGGTCAATATTATATTTCGTACCAGTATTTTCAAAGTAATTATCCCGATAAAACTGAACCTGCTTATTTAAAAAACTCATTTTACTTTCCAACTGCTTCAAGGTTAAGCGGCTACCGGTGGAGGTAAAAGCAAACCCTCCTAAAACCTCCTCCCCTTTTCGAATGAGCAGTCGGTTAATAACCATTGTCCTACCATCATGCTCAAAAAATTCTTCTACACACTCTTTTCCCGTCTGTACCACGGCACTCAAACCTTCATTTGGTACAAACTCATATAACTTCCTACCTATTGGATAAGGCTTAGAAATTTGGTATAATTCCGCGTATTTTTCTGTCATGTAAATAATGCGGCTTTCCGTATCAATGATTACAACAACCCCTAAAGATTCTAAAAATTCTCTTCCTATACTTTCAAAAGTAATGTTTTGTTTCATCTCGCAACCACCTTTCTTTACAAACATGACATAAATTAAACCAAAAAATATATAATTCGTTTTTGGGAATACTTCTAATATATGATACAAGTAGATTCTGTTAATTTCAGCCAAAAAACACCCAGGTATCAAAAGTTCTCTGTTATTTTTATTATATCACAAAAACAGTAAAAGGCATAAATCTACATGCGTTTCTAGTGATTTACTTTTATAAAAGCAACTTTTTTGCTTAATCATCCTTTTGTTGGGCATAGTAATAGTAAGATGAAAGGAGGGAAAACTTTGCGAGCCTTAGAATTTACAGAAGGAATATCCCAGTTACAAGAAGTACGTTACAGCACCCATTCAATCAAACGTCAACAGCAAGGCAGGGAGCAGCAATTTTTTGATAACGGTCGTGGAAAAATGCAAAATTCAGATTATGAAGCCCTGCATTATCAGGATGTATAAAACAAAGCACCCTCTTATTTTTAAGAGGGTGCTTTCCTAATTTAGCAAAGTTCTTACCGAAACTTATAACAAGGTTATATGGTTATGCAATCAAAAAACAAGGCTTATCCACTATATAAAACGAATTCCATTCTTTTTTTCAACGATGAAAGGCACCCTCCACATTGTTTTGAAGGGCGCCTCGCTAAGTTTCCAAGGGTATCAACCTTTATGTTTTTCATGCAATCAGATAACCTCACATCATTTTATTAATTTCTTTTTTCAACCGTCCGATGATTTTTTTCTCTAAGCGGGAAATATATGATTGAGAAATGCCCAGAATATCCGCTACTTCCTTTTGCGTTTTTTCCGAAGTCTCAGGTAAAATCCCAAATCGCATCTCCACAATTTTTCTTTCCCTGCCCGAGAGTTTTCCCATAGCATTGTTTAAAAGCTCTCGATCCACCTCTTCCTCAATATTTTTATAAATCAAGTCCCCCTCTGTGCCCAAAATATCGGAAAGTAAAAGTTCGTTGCCTTCCCAATCCACATTCAAAGGCTCATCAATGGAAACTTCTGATTTTGTTTTGCTATTTCGCCTCAAATACATCAAAATTTCATTTTCAATACATCGAGATGCATAGGTTGCCAGTTTGATTTTTTTCTCAGGATTAAAGGTATTAATCGCTTTAATTAAACCAATGGTTCCAATTGAAATCAAATCTTCCACATTTACACCCGTGTTTTCAAACTTACGGGCAATATAAACTACAAGACGTAAATTCCGTTCAATTAAAACAGATTTTACCCTAACTTCATCTTCGCTGCCAAGTTGCTCTAATAAAACTGCCTCTTCATCAGGCTTAAGGGGTGGTGGAAAAACATCGCTTCCCCCTATATAAAATACCTCTTGACCTTTTCTTTGTAATTTTCGTAGTAACAATCCTGTTCGGTATTTAAGTAAAAACAGGAAATATTTCCAGTGCTTCATATATCATCCTCCTCCAACAAGCAAGGGGGCATCAATCCCTCATATGCCCCTGTAAAAAATTCAAAGGAAATGCCTATGTATAATTCTTCATGTCTTATGACCTTTCCACCAAAACAAATGCGACACTCATCTGTGATAAAGCCCCATAAGGCCCCTTCGGGATTTCCTAAGCTGGTATAATGCATAGGAACCAGGCCATCTCTAACGCCACCTATCATCTTTTCCCCATCCTCAGAAGAAAATAAAGGCAGTACCATCCCAATCTCCATGACAATTACACCCTTACCATCTCTTCGTAGTCCATTCCCTGTATCAATCAGTACACGACCTTCCGCCCATCTACCATTTTTGCGGATGTACACAGTACAAAAGTCTCGCCGCCGCCTAATGTGCGCCTCTATCCATTTCCCGCCTAATTTTAGCAATATATAGCTGACAGCAATTCCCCAAACCAAATACTGCCATGGGAAAAATTTCTGTTTTAAAATCAACCCTTCCCCTAACATTCTTTGTGCCTGCGTAGCTGTAAACAATACATTTAAGCCTCCTCCCAACAAAAAGGACGAAAATAAGGCAGTAAAAAAAAGACGCACAAAATTTTTCATACTCTTTGGCAAATATGCCGCCGAAAGCCCAAGGATTAGCAACCAAAAGGATGTAAAAATCCCCCCATTATTTGGATAAAATAGTACCAACAGCAAGCAATGGCACAAGGCCGATAATAATGCCCCTAAAAATAACCGCCATTTTTTAGCTTGAAAACCACTAATTCGTCCTGCTGCCCATAATAAAAAGAAGTCCATAACCAATTCCCAAAAAAATAATACGTCTATGTAAATTGAAGCCTCCATTCTTTCCCTCCTGAAACAAATTATAGGCACGTTTCCATGCAAAATCTGTCGCAATTACTGAAAAAGAACAAAAAAAGAATGGCAGAGTTCGACTCCCTTCGACTTTGCCATTCTTTACCCTTCTAATCGTTCATCGTTGTTTCTTCCATGCCCTGTAAAAACTACTCTTTAAAAACCTGCTTCACAAAGTATAGGAAAAAATAATAATGGTTTATTTTTTTTCAACTTTTGCAATCACCCGACATGGGTTTCCTGAAAAACCCTCATAATGCATGGGGAATGTTGATGCTTTAAAATACGCAGCCTTTCTGCCATTTAATATTGATTTTAAATTGCATAGATTTTCAATCACAAAAGGTTCTTTTCCCTCTAAGCAATACCTCAATATCTTTTGTATCCTACATTGCGTCGGCCTACCGAAATCCAATCCCACAATACAAACATTTTTCTTTAATAATTCATAGATTAACTCATAAGATATTTTAGGGGACTTGTCAAAATACTCATTACTTCCATAACCTATGGTTTCACTATAATTGCTGCAAAATGCAACAAACATCCCTGCTTGAACTAATGATAAGTCAACGTCTGAAACTTTAATTTCCTGTCCATCTAAATTGGAAACATCAAAGACAACTCCATGCCGTTCAAGGTACTCCAATGGAAATTCTTTACCAATTGAATCAAAATGTGTTCCAACATGCCCAGGGAAACAATGCGCTGCATTTTTAATAACTGATAGTAACATTTGGGATGTCATTCTCAATGTGACATCAATTAACATATCCTTCTCTCCTCCTTCTCTTAACCAGAAAGAATTATATCATCATCTCAACTTTTGTTATAGGGTTTTGTTTCGTCAAAAAGTCTAGTTTTTCGCACTGTTTTACATAAAAATAAAATGCCATGCGAACGTAAAAAAACCCAAGGATTCAACAAAAAAAGAGACTTATTGCGGCGAAAAATGGTTTAAAATAAAAAAACATGTTTTTCAAACAAAAAAGCTCGTTTTGAAAGGCAAAGTGAGCCAAACAAACGAGCTTTTTCCCATGTTTACTTGATTACGACAAAAGAAATGGCATTTTTCAAGATACGCTAATAATGTCGAAATCTTAACACCCTAAACAATAGGCTTTTTTTAGTTTTAATGATACACACGAATGATTGAGGATACTTCTTTTACCATGGCCATTTTAGAGATTACCGCAATAGAGTCCATGAATTCTTTTTCCAAAACCTCATAAGTAACAATGACCACTTCCGCCGTATTTCCTTGTTTTGTCTTTTGCAAAAGCTTAGAAATACTTACATTGTTACTGCCAAAAACACCAGCCAAGGCCGCTAATGTTCCAGCTCTGTCCTCCAACTTCATCCGCACATAGTAACCGCTTTTGGTTTCTCCAATATCTTTTACAGGAATATCTTTATAGCAACTGCACCCAATTCTACTGGTACAGTTAAACTGTATATTTCTTGCCACATCAATAATATCGCCAACTACTGCACTGCCTGTGGGTAATGCCCCAGCACCACGGCCATAGAACATGGCATCGTCCACCGCATCACCATGTACAAATACTGCATTAAAAGAATCTTTGACAGAAGCCAAAGGGTGATTGGAGGGAATCATGGTAGGATGAACCTTTACTTCAATCCCTGCCTCCGTATTTTTTGCAATGCCTAACAATTTGATTTCGCAGCCAAGCTCATGGGCATAACGGATATCCTTCGCTGAAATTTTAGAAATCCCCTCTGTATACACATCATGGAACGTTACTGGTGAATGAAAAGCAATTGACGCCAAAATTGCAAGCTTTCTACCTGCATCATGGCCCTCTATATCCGCCGTAGGGTCCGCCTCTGCATAGCCCAAATCCGTTGCTAGTTTCAATGCTTCCGCAAACTCCATGCCTTCTTCCGTCATTTTCGTTAAAATGAAATTGGTAGTACCGTTAATAATTCCCATTACCTCAGTAATATCATTGCCATTCAAGCACTGCTTCAAAGGGCGAATAATGGGAATTCCCCCTGCAACTGCCGCTTCAAACAGTAGGTCACAGTTGTTTGCTTTTGCAATTTTCAATAGTTCGTGGCCCTCTACAGCCATTAAATCTTTATTCGCAGTAACAACATGCTTGCCTTTTTCCAAGGCTTCTTTTATGTATGTACCAGCAGGCTGGATACCGCCCATCACCTCAACTATGATTTCGATGCTATCATCATTGATAATATCGCTCCACTGATCGGTGAGCTTTTCAGGGGCTACTTTATCCTCATATTTTCCTTTATTACGTACTAAGACTTTTGCTATTTCAAGTTCGCTTCCAATTTTGCAAACCATATCGTTTTTCTGTTTTTCTAAAATTTTATATACACCGCCGCCAACGGTTCCCATTCCCAAAAGGGCAACTTTATAAACATTATGATCCATTTTGCTTTCCTCCATCTAACATACATTTCCTCTTGCCGCCATCGTCAAAATATGACCGATAATAAGATTGTACGCATGTAAAGTGAAGATGTCAATATGATTTTGTCTTTTTTTCAAAAACATCTTTCCTTCCCAGAAACACACATCTGTGAACTTTGCCCCATAAACCCTTTAGAATATACAAAAACTAGCCTTGTAATGTTCATTTTTTCTAAAAGTTCATTTTAAAGTTAATTTTGTATTAAACATAACGACCCTTGATAAAAATCATAAAAAAGAACGCATATCCTGCGTTCCTTTCTAATGGATTATTTATTTGTCATTTGAATAATATGATCCTTAAACTTTTCAACAGAAGGTGGTAAATATCTATTTACTACATAAGCGAGGTAAACCATTCGCTTAGAATATGCTGTATCTAACTCTAACTTCACTACATTGTAATTTTGTATAGATGGGTTGTCCGTGATGATGGCTATTCCCTGATTTGCAGCAACCAAACCGGCCATAGAATTTACATCCTCGAATTGACATAATATATTGGGCATGATTTGTGCCTTCGTAAATAAATCATCAATGATTCGGCGCATACCACTTTCCTTTGTATAACAAATCAAGGGATATGGACAAATATCTTGAATGGCAACCTTTTTTTTCGCCGCTAAGGGATGATTTTCGGGAACGATTACAACCAACCCCTGTTCATACACAGGGACAAATTCCACATCGCTTTCATTTTCAACCATGGAACAGAAAATTAAATCATACTTTTCCCTTTTTAAATTATACAGCAAAGTCTTTGTATTGCCCTCATAACAAGAAAAAGATATATTTTTGTTTTGAGGATCATCCAAAAAGCCTGCAATAATTTCTGGAACAAAATTGGTACCTACCGACGTCATGTACGCCAAGCCTACATGACCGCCACCCACAGTAATCAGTCTTTCGATTTGATTTTTTCCCAGTTCCAACTGAGTTAATGCATTTTCCACATAAAACAAATAAATTCTCCCATATTTGGTTAAAACCACATTCCTTCCCTGCTTTTCAAAAAGATTCGCTCCTAACTCTTTTTCCATAGCAGCAATAGAATGGCTTAATGTAGGCTGGGAAATATTTAATTTTTCCGCCGCCTTTGTGTAATGCTCCAACTCTGCCAGCGTTTTGAAATAATACAATTGGTTTAAGTTCATCACATACCTCCTTGTTTCTCTTCAAACCTCTCTTTACCCATTATAACAAAAACATAGAAATAATCTATATGTTTTTAGTTTTTCGTCATAATCAATAAAAATATATAATGAATTTTACAAATTAAACGAACTCCCGATTCCTGTTTTGTTAATTTTACTAAATTTTCCACTATATAATAGGCGGATACTCTATACAAAAACAGTGAAATCCTAGGGAAAAAGGTATTCTGTTCCAGTATAATATCAGTTTCACAATTACATACATCATTTTAATCTTCTATGTGCAAAATGCATTATTTCCCTTGGCAAGCTTTAAGAATTTGGACATTGGCACGTTGTTTCTTTTATACACTGCACTCATAATGAAGTGGCTAACCCCTTTAATGAAGAATGAAAATACTTTAAACTCCATAAATTGGAATACTCTAGGATGAACGGCTATGCCACTAAGGAGAACATAAATATCCCATTTTATTACGAATTCGTTTTACATAAAGTATTCCCAAAACTAAAAAGTTTCTCTAAAACTATAAAAATAATGGGAATACCCATGTATAGCGTGATTTTAGGAACTTTGTTGACGATTAAAATACAGATTACTCACCTTTATCTAATTTAGATAAAAAAGCCCGTATTGTTTGGGCTACAAGAATAAACTTATACCATACAATCGGACTTTTTAAGACTTTTCACTGCCAGTAGATTATGAAGTTCCTACTCTGCAGGAGTAATATTAAACTTTAGAATAAAGTCATCTTCACTAATAATGGGAATGCCTAACTCTTTTGCCTTTCCATTTTTGGAAGATGAAGAATCAACGTCATTGTTAATCAAGTAATCGGTTTTTTTCGTTACACTTCCTGTTATCTTCCCCCCTTGCGCCTCGATAGCTTGGGTAAGGGCCTTTCGGTTGGAAAACTTGGTAACGTCCCCAGTCACTACAAAAGTTAGACCTTTGACAAGGGAATCCTTGGCTTCCGTTATAATGGGTATTTTTATTCGTAAATATTCCAAAACATCCTCTAATAAGGAAATGTGGGAATCGTCTTTAAAATAGTGGCTAATGCTATGAGCGATTACTGCACCAAAGCCGTCGATTGATTGTAGCTCATCTTCTGTAGCTCTTTTTATTCCCTCAATATCATATTCAAACTTACCACAGAGAAGTTTTGCATTACGCAATCCCACCTGATCAATGCCTAAGGCATAAATAAAATTGGGTAACTCAACATCCCTTGATTTTTCAATGGAGTTTATTAAGTTTTGATAGGATTTTTCCCCAAAGCCTTCTAAGCTCTTAATTTCTTTTTCAAATCTATTTAAGCGAAAAATATCGGGGTATTGATCTATAAAGCCTTTTTCTAGAAACTTCTTTAGGGTTTCTTCAGAAAGGCCCTCTATATTCATGGCGTCTCTGGAAACAAAGTGGTTGAGTCTTTGAATTCTTTGGGCGGCACATTCAGGGTTTGTACAGTATAACGCCTCTCCATCCCGCTGCTTTTTTATTTGGGTTTCGCCACCGCAAACTAAACACTTTTCAGGAATTTCAACCGTTGACGACCCCGTCAGGTTCTCCGAAATTTGAGGAATAATCATATTCGCTTTATAAACCTTAATCCGATCGCCAATACCTAGTTTTAGTTCTTTCAAAATACTCACGTTATGCACACTGGCACGGCTCACCGTAGACCCTTCCAACTCAACGGGGTCAAATATGGCAATGGGGTTCATCAAACCCGTCCTTGAAGTATTCCATTCAACTTCACGAAGTATGGTCTCCGCCATTTCATCCGCCCATTTAAAAGCAATGGAGTCCTTGGGGAATTTTGCTGTTCTACCGAGGCTCCCGCTATAAGATATGCTATCAAAGGTTAACACAAGGCCATCGGAAGCAATGTCATTTTCCTGCACGTGGTCACGAAACCACTCTACTTCTTGCTCTGCGGTTTCCGCCGAAATTAATCTATGCTCCACTACGTCAAAGCCCAAATTTTTAAGCCACTGTAAGTTTTCTGCCTTACTGTCGGAACGTTCTGCCCCCTCTGCTTTCACTACTGTGAAAGCAAAGAACTGCACACGTCTTTTGGCGGCAATTTCGCTGTTAAGCTGACGAACGGTACCACTGCAAAGGTTTCTGGGGTTTTTATAGGCTTCTTCCTCAGCCAACTCCTTGTTAATTCGGCGAAACTCTGAATAGGAAATGACCCCTTCCCCTCTAAGAACCAAGCTTCCTTTGAAGCCAATGTGTAAAGGCACATTGGCAAAAACCTTGGCGTTATGGGTAACATCCTCCCCAATCTCCCCATTCCCACGGGTAATTGCCTGCACCAACTCCCCATTTTCATAGGTTAACACAATAGTTAAGCCATCCAGTTTCCATGAAAGAATGCCCTCTTTATCACCTAAAAAGCTTTTTAGCTTATCTGTCTCTTTTGTTTTATCCAAGGATAGTATGGGGCTGTCGTGCTTTACTTTTTTCAAATTGCTTAAAACAGTATAACCAACCCTTTGGGTAGGGCTATTTGCCAAAACAATGCCACTTTCTTTTTCTAATGCCACCAACTCATCATATAAACGGTCATATTCTTGGTTGGACATCATTTCTGAATCCTTTTGGTAATAAGCCTTACTGGCCTCGTTCAAAAGAGAAGTCAATTCCTTTATTCGTTTCACCATTCAGCCTCAACTCCTAATCCTTATTCGCTTACCTTGATGAGCTTAGACAATTTTGCCATAAACTTCTTTGTACCTTTTTCTCCAAAGTTAACTTCGACTTCAAAATCTGCTCCACCGTTATGGATGGATTTTACTACGCCAATGCCATACTTGGGAGCACGAACTTTATCCCCCTCTTTGTAATCCAAAACAAAATCCTTGGGCGCTGGCATGGTTTTGCGTCCAATTGGAGATGTAATGGTGGTTGCAGGCTTTCCTGTTCCTCTGCCACCAACTTGGTGTTGCTTTAATGATGTAATAGGTGAAAGCTTCATACTCTCTCTCATGGCGTACTTCTTCGCCATATCAGAAATCTGACGTGTTGGCATATCTACCAAATCCTGAGGGATTTCTTTTAAAAAGCGAGAGGGAGGATTATACTGGGTAATTCCATGCTGCATACGGCTTTTTGCATGGGTCATAAAAAGTTCTTCTCTGGCACGGGTAATTCCTACATAACAAAGGCGACGCTCTTCTTCAATATCCTTTTCCCCGCCATACATGACAGCACGGAACGTAGGGAACATCCCCTCTTCCATACCAATCATATATACATAAGGGAATTCTAGCCCCTTTGCACTGTGCAGTGTCATGAGTACAACGGTATCATCCCCAGCTTCATAGCCATCAATGTCAGCAACCAATGCTACTTCTTCCAAAAATCCTGCCAAGCCACCCTCAGGATTAGTCTTGTCGTATTCTACGGCTTTATTCACAAACTCATCAATGTTCTGAATACGGGAAAGGGCTTCTTCTGTTCCTTCTGTCATTAAAGACTGGAAGTATCCGGAACGCTTCACCACTGTGTCAATGAGTTCCGCCGCCGAAAGCTCATCTGCATCCCTTTGCAAGCTAGTTATAATTTCATAGAAATCACGGAACTTGGAAGCTCTGGTTTTCAACTCTGTAATTTCATCCAATCTGCCCAAGGCATCAAATAAAGAGAGGTTGTTCCCCTCAGCAAAAGTCACCAGTTTATCGATGGAGGTTTCACCAATACCCCTTCTGGGAACATTTATGATTCTACGCAAAGCAATGGTATCCGCAGGGTTTGCCAAAACCTTTAAATAGGAAAGAATATCTCTAATTTCCTTACGCTCATAGAATCTTACGCCGCCAAATAAGCGGTATGGAATCCCTTTTCTTACAAACTGGTCTTCCACGGCACGGGACTGGGCGTTGGTGCGGTATAGCACCGCCATATCCTTATAACTTCTGCCTTCATTTATCATTTCCTGAATTCTTTCTGCAACAAAACGAGCTTCGTCATATTCATTTTCCGCTTTGTAGATATGCAGGATACTGCCCCCGTCATTTTCTGTCCAAAGGGACTTATCCTTTCTGGTTTGATTGTGATGAATCACCGCATTGGCTGCTTCCAAAATTTTCTTTGTAGAACGATAGTTTTGCTCTAATTTAATCACAACAGTATTCGGGAAGTCCTTTTCAAATTCCAAAATATTTCGGATATTTGCTCCCCTCCAGCCATAGATACTCTGGTCATCGTCGCCAACAACGCAAAGGTTCTTGTACTTGGCCGCCAACATATAAACCAATTCGTACTGAGATGTATTGGTATCCTGATATTCGTCTACCATAATATATCTAAATCTATCTTGATATTTTTCCAAAACATCAGGGTGGTTGCGAAATAACATAACCGTCTTATAAATCAAGTCATCAAAATCCAGAGCATTGTTTTCTTTTAAACGCTTCTGGTAAGCACGGTAAACCTTAGCAACACGGCTTGCCTTTAAATCACTGGGATCAGCAGATTTCAAATAATCTTCCCAAGGAGTCATTTCCTCCTTTAAGCTGCTGATAATAGACATTGCCCCTTTTACAGAAAAGGCTTTATCCGTAGTGCTATAATCCAGCTGTTTGAACACTTCACGCATAAGCTTTTCTTGATCATCTGAATCATAAATGGAAAACTGTCCGTCATAATCCAAGTGATGAATTTCACGACGAAGGATACGAACACAAGTGGAATGGAAGGTGCTAATCCAAATTTCCTCTGCTCCATCTTTCACCAGTTTGTGAACTCTTTCTTTCATTTCCTTTGCCGCCTTATTGGTAAAGGTAATGGCAAGAATATTCCAAGGCTTTACGCCTGTTTCCAGTAAGTGGGCAATTCGTACGGTTAATGCCCCTGTTTTTCCACTTCCTGCTCCTGCTAAAACCAGAACAGGCCCATCCTTTTGCAAAACAGCTTTTTGCTGCATTTCATTTAGCTGTTCAAACCCTATCATAATACAATTCTCCTCTTCCTTTTTTTGATTCTTCACGATCCTTTAAAATTATTTTAAACTACCTTCAATCTAACTACATATATTTGAAAATTTCCACAGCAAAAGCAGTGGAAAAACAAAAGCATAAAATAGGACCTTAAATAGGCTTCTCGACTTTCATTTTCGACATGAACCTATCTTTTTTTCCATAAGATAGCATAACCCACCTAAATTTGCCCATGATTCGAAGTACGTTAAAATCGGCAAGAAAGGCTGATATCAACGAAAGCCCCCTGCCTCGCCAATAATCAGCCCTTACACTTTTTTGATTCATGAAACTTATTTCTATTCCGCCTCACGCATTGCCTTTACACGATCAATTGCCAACTTATATCCATCTGTCCCATAATGAAGACACCGATTCACTCTACTAATTGTTGCAGTTGAAGCGCCGGTTTTCTCAGCAATTTCCACATAGGTACATTTTGCATCCAGCATAGCTGCAACTTCCATGCGCTGGGCAATGGCCTGAATCTCGTTTACTGTACAAAGATCCTCGAAAAGTTGATAACATTCTTCGATTGTATTCATACTCAAAATACACTGGAAAAGCCTGTCTGTAAGTTCTGTTCTAATTTTTTTATTCATTCCCAAAGGCCACCTCATTTGCACTAAAATTCCCCTATATATTAACATACTAAAGTGTTAAAGTAAAGGCTTTTCCCCCGCTTTTTTTAGCCTTTATTGCGTTTTATAGTGTACAATAATTTTTGCGGATCTGTATTGAGGACAAGGTCTTCAGGAAATCCAACCTTCTCCATAATTCGCTCTACATAAAAAATATCGCCGATTCCCGTATAAAAATGCGCATCGCTACTCACCACAACGGGTACATCTTCTTTCATGGACATCCTTAATATCTGTTCAATATTTTCATCGCTTCCCGAACGAATCCCTCCTGGAACCAAAGATGCATTGTTAATCTCCAGTATGGTTCCGGTCCGTTTCGCCACCTTGAAAACTTCTTCAAAGTCCATGGGGTATCTTGGGTCCCCAGGATGACCTAAAATATCTACCAAAGGGTTCTCCATGGCACATATACATGCCCTCGTATTTTCTTCCTTTGTACCTGAGGAGATACATGGGGTATGCAAGCTAGCAATGGAAATATCCAGTCTAGATAATGTTTGTTCATCCAAATCTAGGGTTCCCTCAAAATCAATGATGTTAAGCTCAACCCCTTTTAGTACACGAACGCCAAACAGCTCCTCGGGGATTACATGAAGATTTGCAAAGTAAGCATGGGAAGTTGTGTTTTGCATTGCAGGGGCATGATCCGTAAGAGCAATTAATTTTAATCCCTTTTCCGCCGCCGCTCTTATATTTTCCTGAATTGTGCTGTAAGCATGTCCACTGGCCATACTATGGGTATGGGTATCTGCTAAGATTTTCATAGTTTTCCCTTTCTATCTTTAGCTACTGACGAATTAGAAGCTTACACTCCTTGAAATGCTTGCCTTAGCCCACTGTAAAAAGGGCATTCTTCACCCCCAAGGATAAAACAAGTGATCCTACCAAAAGCTATCCGACAAAAGCTTTTTCAGTAATTTCGCAAAATGATATGAAAAAATAACGTTTTCTTTATAAAAACGTTACCTGTTATTTTAGCTTAATCTGCTTAATTATATCACATTCTCTTTGTAAAAGCAAAAAAGACCTCTGCAAAATCCACAAAGTTCTTCTTCGCCTGTTTCTACCTTATATAGTGTAAATTATTGAAATGTTAAGAAATATAATTCCATGCCCTTCACTGACGCCTTACATGGGCTTGCCTGTCAAAATTTCTTGATAATCTTTCAAATTGCTTTCCAAAAGCTTTGGCGTATTTAGCCCATAGGGACATTTGGAAATGCAGTGTCCACAATGTATACAATCTTCTATTTTTTTCATTTTTTCTTGCCATTCTTGGGTCAAATAGTCAGCAGAAGGAGCTCGACGGAGCAATAATGACATTCTGGCACACATGCTTATAGGTATTTCTGCAGGACAAGGCATGCAATACCCACAGCCTCTACAAAAATCTGACATCAACTCTTCCCTGTCTTTTGCAATGACTCCTTGAATTCTATCTGTCATTTCAGGGGGCGTCAGCTGATAGGCAAGGAAATCGTTTAATTCGCTTTCCTTTTGAATACCCCAGATTGGTAAAACATCATATTGGTCTTGGAAGGCATAGGCCGCCGCCGCATCATGAATTAACCCACCCGACAAGGCCTTCATGGAAATAAAGCCCATGCCTGCTTTCAAACAGTTTTCCACCAAATCGATATCCTGCTTTGAAGCTAAATAGCTAAATGGAAATTGGAGGGTTTCATACAAGCCACTTTCAATAATCTCCTCTGCCACAGCCAAACGATGGTTGGTAATGCCAATATGTCGGATGAGCCCCTTTTCCTTCGCCTCAAGCATGGCCTCATAAATGCCTGTTCCATCCCCAGGTTTTGGGCAGAACGGTGGGTTATGAAATTGGTAGATATCAATATATTCAGTTTGTAGTTTTTCTAGACTTGTGTGTAGGTCAGCCCAAAACTTTTCAACAGTAACTGCCTCTGTTTTTGTGGCAATATAAATGCTCTTCCTCACCCCATTCAGAGCATAACCAATCTTTTCCTCACTGTCGCTGTACATTCTTGCTGTGTCAAAATAGTTGATTCCGTTTTTATAAGCTTTCTGCAATAAAAGTGCTGCCTCATCCCTACTGATTCGCTGAATGGGTAAAGCACCAAACCCATTTTTATTTACCACAATACCTGTTTTTCCCAATGTTATCTTCTTCATCCAATCACCCCTTATATTAAGTCCTTATTAAAGTTTTTCTATGCTTCTATATTTCCAAATATTTTTTACCCCTTATAGATAAATATATAGAAGTCCCCTCCGCCAAAAAATGGCCAAGAGGAGACTTCCTTTGCTAGCAATATTAATCCTTGTAAATTGGGTATTTATTGGTTAACGCTCTCACACGCTTTGTTGCTTCTTCCTTTGTACCTTCGTAGTCCTTCAAAACGATAGCAATTACATCTGCAATTTCTTTCATATCTGCCTCTACCATGCCTCTTGAAGTAATGGCTGGGGTGCCGATACGTATACCACTGGTTACAAAAGGAGACTGAGGGTCGTTGGGAATGGTATTTTTGTTTACAGTAATACCAACTTCATCCAAGATTTTTTCTGCTTCCTTACCTGTAACGTTTAGCGCACGTAAATCAACCAACATTAGATGGTTGTCTGTGCCCCCAGAAACAATATCCACACCGTTTTCTATCAGGCTTTCAGCCAACACCTTTGCATTCTTTACAACCTGAGCCATGTATTCTTTGTAGGAAGGCTCCAACGCTTCTTTAAAGCATATTGCCTTAGAAGCAATTGTATGCATCAAAGGGCCACCTTGAATTCCAGGGAAAATTGCTTTGTCTATTTTTTGAGCATATTCTGCCTTGCACATAATCATACCACCACGGGGGCCACGCAGTGTTTTGTGGGTTGTTGTTGTAACAAAATCAGCATGGGGAATGGGAGATGGATGCAGTCCTGCTGCAATTAACCCTGCAATATGGGCAATATCCACCATAAAATATGCACCAACTTCTTTTGCTACCTTGCCCATAAACTCAAAATCAATTGTTCTTGCATAAGCGCTTGCACCAGCAACAATCATTTTTGGTTTCACTTCTAAAGCTTTGTTACGAAATGCTTCATAATCTAGAAAACCGTTATCATTAACACCATAAGCAACAAAATTAAAGTATTTACCAGAAAGGTTTACAGGGCTGCCGTGGGTTAAGTGACCACCGTGGTCTAAGTTCATTCCCATAACGGTATCGCCGTACTGCAACATAGCAAAGTAAACTGCCTGATTTGCCTGAGAGCCACTGTGAGGCTGTACGTTCACATGGTCGCATCCAAAAATTTCTTTCGCTCTGTCTCTTGCTAAGTTTTCTACAATATCGACCTTTTCACATCCGCCGTAATAACGCTTTGCTGGATATCCTTCCGCATACTTGTTAGTTAAGGGAGTACCCATTGCCAGCATAACCGCCTTGGAAACGATATTTTCCGATGCAATTAATTCGATGTTATGTTGTTGGCGTTCAAATTCCGCCTCAATGGCTTGTGCCACTTCCAAATCCACGCTTTTGATTTCTTCAAATTCTAATCCCATTGGATCTCCTCCTACTCGCTTCATCTAGTTGCTCTTAAATAGTACCCATTCATTCTAACCCTAATCAACACTTCTTTCAAGGCTTTGAGCCTGTTCCAAAAGCGTATCAAAGGTGATAGTAGTTCAAACCATTTCTTTTATTTCTCCAAAAACCAAAGGAAATTTAATTGAGTATAACCAAAGTATACCATTTTAATAAGAAAAAGAATATTTGGAAAATTAGATAAAAATACAAATCTGCACGCTTAAAATGCAGTTAAAACTTCCAACCGCTTTCGATCGTAGCGAAAAAAACGTCCAATAAATTTTATTCTATCCTAATCACCCATTTTTACCCTTTACATACTATATAGAAGAACAACAAACAACTCAAAGGAGGCAATCTTATGGGAGCTTTTGAATTTAATAACAATACCGAACTCAGTGCAAGAAACTGTGGCTTAGGCTGTGGTTGCGGCTCCAATTCAGACAGAGGCGAAGTTTGCATCATCGCGCAGAAAATCTTCGACCAGTGCCGTATTCAGAAATGCTTAACTTCTGACATTTTAGGACCTGCAAGGGCTGCAAGAAACCCTATTCCTAGCTGCAACGAAATGCTTTGTGAGGGCGACATCATTGTTCCCCCTTGTAACGCTGCTGATGTTACCATCAAAGATTTGGAGCTTAAGAGAATCGAAATTATTCGCAAGAAACCCAATCCTTTGCAGAGAGGCTGCTGGGATATCGAACTGAAATATGTATTCGAGTACACTTTGGAATTCCGTCGTGCCGATGGTTGTATCATCGGTTGTATCGAAGCAACAAATAGCTACAACTTAAGAGTAACACTGTTTGGATCCACAGAATCAGATGTTACAACTGCAACAGACCTGTTCGAGTGCTGTGGAAACTCCAAAGGTGGGCCTTTCGTTGTAGCCGAAGGCAAAGCGCTGGCTTTGGCAGCAGATTTAAAATTCTCGGGCTTCAGCAAGAACTGTGGTTGCAACTGTGGATGCGGCTGTGGATGTGGAAGTGGCTGCAATGATGGTTGCTGTGGAGATATAACAATGGGTGCTCCCGTTGCTGTTAATGTTACAATCGGCTTGTTCACAATTGTAAAATTGTTCCGCACAGTAAATATGATGGTAGAATCTTTAGGCAAATGTATTCCTGAGTCCTGCACATCTACCGCTTCCTCTGGTGATCCTTGCGGAGACTTCGAATCTATGTGCTTCCCGCTGGATATGTTCTCACCTTCTGATGAGCATAAATCTTGTTGTGGGTTTGGACCTACTTTCGGTTCTCCTAAGTGATGCAAGGAACAATAAGAAACCTCCTCGAAATGATCTGACCCCAAAATGTTAGACAAAAATTAATTATGCAACTATTAAGGATTGAATCCTGTATTGTACAGGGCTCAGTCCTTTTAATTTGCATTTAATTCTGTGATTATTATAGTAATCTATGTATTTTTCCAGTTCAACTTTAAATTCATCTATTGAACTAAACTTTCTTAGATAAAGAACTCCGACTTAAGCAATCCAAAGAAGTTTTCCATGATTGAATTGTCTAGGCAGTTTCCTTTTCGCGACATACTCTGCATAATGCCTTTTTCTTTTAGCTTTTTTTGATACTGCATATGTTGGTACTGCCAGCCTTGATCAGAATGAAAAATAAGATTTGTGTTGTCAGGGATCTCCGCAAAAGCTTTGTCTACCATATCCACTACTTGTCCTAACAAAGGACGTTGACTGATGTTATAACTGATAATTTCACTGTTATACATATCTAAGATAGGTGATAAGTATAACTTTGTTCCAAACAATGAAAACTCCGTTACATCTGTTGTCCATTTCTGATTTGGCGCATCAGCCTTGAAGTTTCTTTGTATAAGATTCGGCGCTATTTTCCCAACTTCACCTTTGTAGGAACGATATTTTTTGATTCTTATCATTCATTTAATACCCATCATTGTCATTAGTCGTTGCGCGGTTTTATGGTTAATGTGATAGCCTCTATTTTCAATTCCATCGTAATTCTGCGATACCCATATCTACCTTGATTTTCGTGATAGACATCTATAATTGCCTTTTTAATTACCCTATATTTATCTGGTCTTTTAGCTTTTTTTAAGTGATAGTAGTATGTGCTACGAGGTATTCCAACTATTTTTAATAATGCTGTCAGTTTATATTTCTGCCTTAATTCCGTTATGACAGCTACTTTATCGGCTTCTCGGACTTTTCCCGTTCTTGAATTAAGGCATTCAATTTTTTTAGGTATTCATTCTCCATACGAAGTCTTTGAACTTCTGCTAAAAGATCTTCATTTTTTTCTGGATCTTCTTTTGGCATACTCCCTTTTTAATTCCCATTTTGGTCGTCCTTCCCCTGTGTTCTTCACGCAAAGTATCCATACCTTGTTCATAATAAAGGCGTTCCCATTTTCCAATAGTTGAGGGTGATGGAATGTTAAAGTGTGCTGCTGCCTGGCGTATAGATAGTCCGTTATTATTCATATATTCTACGACATAAGCCTTGAAATAACCAGTATAAGTTCCATGTGTTGTGCAAAGACCAGCAGTACCATGTTTTTGGTAAGCAGCAACCCACTTTCGAAGATCCCCACGGTCAACATTATATTCTCTTGCAAGAATTGTAAATCCACAGGTTCCTTCTAAGTAACGTTGTACGATTTCTAGTTTTAGTTCTGTACTATGTTTTCGTGACATAAAAATACCCCTTTCATTAGATTTTTTGTCTAACAAAAGGGTTCACTTCACGAAAGAGGGGGCTTTCTGGGTTGTCTAAGTTCAAACTATGAATCAATAAACATAATGGGCAACCCATATTTGTTTCCCAATATCATTTTGAGGTAAACATCTCACACCATCATTCGATTCAATAATACTTGAAATTTCTGCTTCATATTTTCATACTTACTTATTATATCTGATTTACTTTTAGAAAAGGCAGTGGTGACACACTAGTGCATAAATACCACATTTAGTACCCCCTCATAAAAACTATCGAAATTAAAACAATTGCGCAAGATTTTTAATTCATTATCTATGTATTTCGTAATTTAACATATAAACATTTTACGCAATTTAAACCGCCCATTAAAAATCCCATCAAGTGATTAGGCTATATATTTCTTAAAAATTCACTAATCTCTTCAAATTCTTGTGCAAACCTTTCTCTATCAATTTTACTCAATAATTTATCACTATTAATTTCCATCAATTCATTGCCTTCTATGACCATACAATCATCATGATGCTTGATAATAAAATTAGATAAATGACGAGGCAACCCTATTGTTTGAAGTGCTATAACTGCACTTTCGGTTGTTCCATATTCAATATAATCTATCCATTTAGGAGGATTTGTATCCTCTGTCTTCTCAGAATAAATCAAGTAATAATTTAACATATAGTTTTTGATTTTAAATCTTAGAACATTATCAATATCAGACATTAAGTCGTTAATAACCTTATTAATATGCGATTTATCATCTTTATCAAATGCTATTTCTTGCCCATATTCATAAATAAATCCTCGTCTTTGAAAATATCTCAAAGTATTTTTTATTATCATGTTTAGTTGATAACCAGAAATCCAAGAATTCATAAGTACAGCAAAGTATTTAAGCCTTGATTTATTCTTCACCATTGGATTTCTACCGCCAGATTCTTCATCCATCCAGTTATATACATCATAAAGAATATTTAATATAATTTCACATGAATCAGTACTAACTTCACTTGGAAATGCTTCTATCTCCTCTGATGCCCATAATTTATTTTGGTATTTTGGTTTTATACCTGTTGATTGTTCAAGAATGTATACTGGTATTTTATTGTTTTTGGAAACACTGTCTAATATTTTTTTTGCCTCAGCATTTTTCTTTAGAAAAGTATTCATTAATATTGAGTCACTTTTACTTGTTTGATGGACATATAAAATATTTGAATACTGATTCCATAAAACCCGCTCATTTTCAGTGGGTTTCGCTTTAGTAAATGGTTTATTCTGAATCACATTTCCTATATTCTTATAAAAATTCCCTTGGCCTTTTATTATAGTAGGTTCTATAGGTTTTATTGACTTGTTTCGAACTATTTCCAAATCTATTTCTGGATTTTTCCACCTATTTACTTTGTCAAACGCCCTTACACAAATAATATTCCCACTCATTTCTTTGCTAAGTCTACCTGCTCTACCAGCTAAATTCCAAAAATCAATATCCTTAAACTTAGTTAGCCCAATAGCATTACTGAATATGAAGATGTTTTTGGCTGGTAGATTTACTCCTTCTAACAAAGTAGATGTACAAAAGACATAATCAATAACTCCATCAATAAATAATTGCTCTACTCGTTCTCTAATTCTTTGTGGCAATCTGCCAAAGTGAAAGGCAACTCCATATTTTAAGCAATCAATTAAATAATAATCTTTGTGTACGAAAGATTTAACTAATGAAATTAGCTCAGTTATTCTTTTATCTTCTTTAAGTGTTCGTGTCTTTGCATATTTCATAGAAAATTCTATTGTGTCATCAACAGTATTGCAATACACTATATTTTGATTCCCTTCACCAAATCTATTTAGTACTTTTGTTAATCTACCTTTTTCTGTGCTAAAGTCATAATAAAACGATATTTCCTTCCCAGTATCTGAAAAAAGCACGGCCTTTTTTTCTATTAAATCAATAAAATATCTATTTTGAGATACTGATACATCTTCGATTACCATAGTTTCATCGCTGCTTTTTTCAAATAATTGCAGAAATATCTCAGCATTTGGAATATTAGGAGATGCAAAGTACAGATTAATACTTTTTCGTTCTGCCTGTAAAATTGCATGGTAGTATAAGGGAGAACGAGTATCATTTATAGAAACAGTTTTATGTGCTTCATCTATAAACATATACGTTACTACCGGATTATCCTTATTCGATAAATATGATATCCAACGTTCAGGAGTAAATACAAATACGTATTTATTATTATCACTTTTAAATATCCCTGGTACAACTGGGTGGGTGAGAACCTTGTATTTCTGTGTTTTAATCTCACTTTTCAACTTTTTGCTCACTTGATTTATTAGTGCCCTTGTTGGTACAAGTATAACAATATTATCTATTCCGTGTCGCTCTTGTATAATATGATGAATAAATGCTTCCATTACAAATGATTTGCCAAAGGATGTGGGTCCAGAAAAACTAAAATGATTACTATTTTTCAATCTTTCAAAAAGTCTATACTGTGCATCCGTAAAAGTTTTTCCTCCAAATGGAGATTCTTGATAAACTTCTTTTACTACCTTTTCTAACACATTTTCAATAGAGGAAATGTCACTTTGATTCTCTATAAGCCCTAATGTAGGAAATATACCTAATTTAGTTAGAACTATATCTGCGCATTGTAAAAAAAACTTATCCTCTCTATAACTATCGTAAATTAAGCTGATTATTTTATATGCTTTATTTCTTGCAATAGACAATTCACTTCTGCATAGTATGTCAGCAAATTTTACAATATCTACAAATTCTTTTTCTGATAAATAAAATGGTTTTTCTATATTATTGCTAGTATAAGATAAAAAAGTATATGTATATAGAATCTCTGCTTTTATGATTAATTCATCAAGATAATCGTCTTTTAGAGCTTTATTCACTAAATTTTTAAACCAATTCATTAAGTTACTCCCTCCATAACTTTTTTCCTACTTGCATCTAAGTTAGTGAACGGCAACACATATACATAAAACGAGTGTCCAATTAAGTCGTTTTCATCAATTGCTTTTATGATTTTTTCGATGTTTTCTTCCACTTCCTCTTCAATCTTAGTCTTTAATTTATCTACAAATTCATCATTAGGAAGTTTTTTGTCTTCTTTTAAAATTTCCACTTCATATCCAATAAAAATTCCAAATGCATCATCTACTCTAAAATCCGAATTTTTTGATGGATATATTAATTTAGTTATAAAGTCAATATCATTTTTGTTAAACGTCTCTTTCATGATGTTATCGCTAATTAATGACTTCTCATAGTTTATTCCACTTTTTGCATTACCTTTAGAATTAATTTCATTTTTAAACTCATAAATCGATTTAAATGCTGAACTTATTGCATCTGATAAACCTTTAATTGTTTTGGACTCACCAAATATCAACTGATAATTTCCATTAGGTAATTCTAAATAATGGACGCCATCCGCTCCGTTTACATACATACTCGTAGAAGTTTTCAGCTCAAGTTTAGAAAGAATTTTAGGTGCTTTAAGATGGCATTCTAAAAAAGCATATAAAAGTAATTCACCCAACTCTCCTGTATTTCTACAATGCTCAACAAATTTATCTACTGCTTTTTTATGTAGCCTAGCTGGCTTATTAACGTATTTGGTTTGAACATTTCGTGATACAGAAAAAGATATTACAGTGTCTAGCAAATTATAAATTAGAGTATTATAATCAAACTCATTAGCATTTACACGAATCATAAATAAATTAAGCTTATTTTTATTATACTCATCAATATCATACTCTTTAATATGCTCAAAAGAGTCAAGAAAAGATTGATCTTGGATACTTAATTCCATAATTAGTCCTCCAAACTTTTAAATGTAAAGCTGTTTATAAGTGATATTCAGTCCGATATCCAGCCTTATAGTATCTACTTCACGATAATTTAAACTTCCAATTATGGTACAAATGCGCACCATTCTAATACTAAATCCGTCATTTTAAGCATTAAAGGCTGTTCGTGACACCCGAAAGGCTATTGATTATCTAACTGTACCTAATAGAAAAATCTTCCCATCTTCATAGTGCTAACCATGATATCTTTATCTTCAAGTGCCATGGCAATAAGCGATTGTTTCATAGGAACATGTATTGTTGCAACATCGCACATATATTTTTTAAAAGTTGGTACCTTGTCCCACAGAGTTTTAATATATTGCTTTATCTCTTTACCGTTTGCAATATCTGTTTTTTCTCCATAGTCAGGATAGATAACTATCACTGGAAGTCCCCGAACATTTATTCCGTATTCAAGCTCTTCTGCTAATGCTTTGCTTTCATATGTATTCGAACTTAAGAAAAGAACAATGTTTTTAGAGCCACGTAACCGTTCTCTAAGGCGATTCCGCAGAGTATCCCAACTACTGTCATCACGGACACTATAATTTTTGTTGTGTGAATCAACAAATGGGAAAGTCGAATCTTTACCCTTCCACATTTTCAATGTATTATAGTAACAGAAGTCATGTGCTGTATTAGCACCCAGATTCGTTTCCTTAAATGGTTCTTTTACATAAAATGCGCTGTAATTACCTGTTTGATTCATTTTTGCCCTCCAAATTTAGATTCTAAATATTTTAAATAAGTAACTCTTATAACGATATGTGTATTGCAATTTATCTTATCTTTGTTTAAATTTTAACCCAAATTATAAATTTTAGAACACATTGTTGGTTTTCGTGAATTGCAGGTAACATGCCACAAGATAACTAAAACTCAGTTTAGAATCCCTGCAAACAAAACTACATATTCTTAATCAATTTCTTCAATATCTTCAATTTCTTCAAAATATCATCATCAACACATTAATCAATAAATCCTTTCAGATCATAAAGACTTATTTCGTTTATCCTATCGTAAACAACGATAGTGATAGGTGCTTTTAATTGAATGTTACTTGTTTTTAACGTGCAAAGCATGCATTTCAATAACTCAAATGGGGAAGGTTTTTCAGATACACCATCAAAACGAGTTATACCATCGCCTAAAATAGGCAAACAAATTGGTTTTCCTGAATAAACTCGACCTATCTCTCGCCACATTTTTCGCAATATACCTTCATAATTGTCGTTGTCAATGTGAGCTTCATTATCACTATTAAGATGTGTCCATGCTAATAATATGTAATCATTGTATGTTTTTACGCAACCAAGAGAAACACTATGGTTATTGTTATCCATTGAAATAGCAACTTCAAACTCTCCGATTTTGCCATTTTCTTTAAGCTGTTTAATCAATTTCCCATGAAGAGAAGAGTGTGAAATGATCATATCGTTTCCTGATGTGCTGAAAGTATCATCAACGCCAATGACTTTCCATCCCTTTTCTTTAAAAATATCGCCCTGACGAACTATAACCTTAATCCCTCTGATTTTTAGAGATATACTGTCTCTTATATTCCACCATTGCCAAACAACAGCAATCAAATAAGAAAATACAAGAGAAGCAATCGTTAGTAAAAGAATTATCCAAGCAGTATCAGAAATATCGGAAAAAGAAACTCCCAAAACTCCTACTATTGCTGATACAACACCAAAAATTGCAAATCCAACTCCAACACTTTCTTTCCAGAGTTTTCTACTTTTAAATTGATAAAATGTTTTTTGTTTTTCCATTTTAGAACTACCCTTTCTTCATCCACCTTATTATACTGCGTATTATCGCACTAAAATTACAATAAAAACTAAATATTGGGTATATCTAAATTTATTATTGCTACTATAATGAGCATGTCCTGCTAAAACATTTTTAGACGTTTTGGATATCATAAATTATTCGAAGATAGATGATTTTCAAATCATCAGATTTTATCGTATAGTTCATTTTCAAAATTCATTAATATATTCATCAACATTCGTGGCATTTCTTTAAGAACCATACTAGTGTCTTTTCTTCGTCCATATACTTCTCGCATCAAAGGGTGATTACATGTAAAATCCAACAATCTTTCAAAATCCACTAATGATTCTTTTTTCTCCTCAAGAGAAGCATCCGATCCAAGAACATCAGCCAACGCTTTACCCATATTGTATACCCACGGAAAATCTTCCTGAAAAAAACTTAACGCCACTAAAAAAGCATATTGTTTTTGGCATCTCGGGAGTATTGATTGTGTAAACTCACTTACTAACATAAATTTATAGTTTTTCGATATTCGGCGATCATCTATGTCTATATTTCTTTCAAAGCGAGAGGTGATATAGTCCAAGCGTTTCTTTACATCTTCAATACTTTCAGAAACCTTAGAATCAGGATTCCTCAAGAGCTTTTGATTGTCACGAGAAAGTTCTAATATTTCCTCAATAACAGCTGTACTTTCAAGTTCAGTAGCGAATTTCGTTGCCTCTTCTTCATCACCACCTTCGTCTTCTTTGATTTTGTTTAAGCTTCCCTCTAAGCTTGGATACCAAACATCAAAAGCTTTATCCAACATAGATTCAGTTATTCCAGATTCACCACAAGCTTTGTTTAAAGTTTGCAGAAGTTTTTTTACATCTTCTCTTTCAAAAGCAGTAGACTGAAATTGCAAAATCGGTCCATTCACTTCGGCTCTCTTTATATCAAAAAGAAATGGTGTAACAAGTGATTTATCCATTGTTTTTGATAATGCTCCTGCTTCAAAAGATAGCCATGGCGCGTGAAGGTTATCCTTAGTAACGCACAAAATTCCACATGTCGAGTCTTCAAGTTCTTTTGCTATGTCAGAACTCCATCGAGCACCTTTGTCTATATCTTCAGATGAAACATATGGTTCTAATGACTGAATGACAGAAGGAAGCCATTCCCTAAAAATCAACCCTACCTTATGACTTTTTGTTCCAGACCAACTAATAAATACTTTCATATAGACATCTCCCTAATTTCATTTTTACTACTATTAAATAGTTACAAGGTATACACTTTCTTCGGGAAACAGTTTGATAACAAGTTAATTAAGTTAATTCCTATTACAAATTCATTTTTAACTTCCCATTTTTGAATTCATTTGCTTACATCTTATTATACATATTTAAAAATATTTTTCCATTATTTTGTAAAATTATATATATTTTTCCTATTATAAAAAACACCTTTGGTTTCTCTAATTTCATCCCTTTTTCCGAAAAAAAATAAAACCCCTCATTGAGGGGTTTATCATGCAATTTATAAAATTAATAATTCCTAATAATTAACTCCTTATATTTACTTCCTTTTTCACCCATAGCCGTTTTTAAATTATGAGACCGCTCCACTTCTTCAATCACAAAATCCTTATAAAGCTCTCTGATAAATTCATCATCATTATATGATAAAATAAATTTCCCTTTAATACCTTTTAATGTATCTCTCAACAAAATGTGCATTTCTTCATTGAACACATCCTCACCTGTATCGTAATATTTTTCCGTATTATGATACGGTGGATCGCAGTAAAAGAGAGTCCCCTCTCCATCTTGGGCAGGAATTAACTTTGTAAAACTCTTGTTTTCGATAAGTATACCGTCAAGACGTACTTTCACCTGGTGCAAAACATTTAAATCAACTGTCTTTCTAACTCTGCAGCCAAAAGAACTTACTGTTGCACCATAGGAAAGCTTTATTAAATACAAATATCTGGCCGCCCGCTGAATCTCCGTCATCTGGCTAACGTCAGCCGCTTTGTATCTTTCAAAAATCTCCCTAGCACTCAAAGTAAATTCAAGTTCCTTGGCCACCGCTTCTGGATGATATTTTACATTCCTAAATAAATTCACCAACTCAGAATTAATGTCGTTATAGACCTCTTTTTCCGCGTGTTTATCTTTATGGAATAATACCCATCCTGCACCACCAAACACTTCCACATATTTTTTAATACCGTCTTCAGGAAACCTACTCACGATTTCTTTTCTCAATAACTTCTTTCCGCCTACCCAAGCAATAAAACTATCCAAAAATTTATCTCCTCCTATTCAAGTTCAATTTTTTCTTTTACCTCTCGTTACAAAAAGCCCCTCATAGGGGCAAATTGACAAAACACAATTTTACATTTTTACCTTGTTTCAATCACAGGGACTCTTCCCTTACTACCAACCTTTAGCCCTAGTAGCTCTGCAATATCTCTTGTTTTGATGTACGTTGTTCCACCTTTACGAATCATGGTTACTTCTCTTTCTTTTCCATCAATTATGATTTTCTCTCTTGTTACCATTTCATCATCCCCCTTTAATTGTTCTGGTACCTTTACAACCCAGTAATACTTCACCTGACTTTTAAACAAATTGTAATCAGCATATGTTTGTTTCGGTTTATTTGACCATGGATCATTAATGAGAACTTTTCCCGCTTCCAAGCCATACCATAAAACATAATGCCCACTGGTTGTCCAATTCCCTTTTCCCATGCAAGCGATAACCATATCACCACGCTCAATGGCTTGCTTTGCCAATTCGTGATACTTTGAAGAAGGAGAACCATAAATACTCGTGCCATTCAGCATTGTAATTTCAATGCCATATTCTGCTCCCTGGGGCTTGAAATACGAATAATATGTACCTTGCCCCTTGGCCTTGTATCCACGTTTCTTTGACCATTCTGCCGTTGTAATTGGTGTAACATTCTTGTCGGCCAGAGTTGCAATCACCATGGCAGCACAGGTAATACCGCACCCCTCAGCCTTAATTGTTGTTTTCTCCCCTGGTGCAGAGTAGTCATGGCTTGCCCACTTGGGATCATTCTGCATATACAAAACTGGATTCATTCCTCACCGCCTCCTTTTCCTTTTTCATACTGGGTACCGAAATAGAACGCAATTACCACGCTGAAGATAGTCAAAAACTGCTCTCCGGTGATTCGCCCCTTCAAAGCCAACCAGCCAAAAACAAACGTCAGTAGGATAGTAACCAACGATTTTACCGTTAGTAAATTTTGAATTGAAATCTTTGTTCCTTCGCTTAAGGATGCTTTACTTTCTAATAATTCACCCTGAACTTCTTTCGCTTCGCTCTCTTTCATTCCTCATTTCCTCCTTCTTAATTCTTCTTTCCTGCCGTTTCTCTGCTTGCTTATCCTGTCTATCCGCCCAGCGGTTAAATATGGTCATGACACCGCAAATCCCTAGCTCCGTACCAAAGACCGTTAGGGCATTCCCAACGATAGCGGAAACATCTACACCGAAATAGGCTAAAACCATACCAGCAACAACCACCGCTACGCAGAAAAGCAAAGATGACACCACAATAGTTGTCATGGTATCGTCATTAATCCGAAAACGTCTGCGTTTTTTCCTTTCAGACAACCTTCTCCACCGCCTTCCGATTAAGGAAGTTTTTTAGCTCATGCTTAACCGTTGTGGTATACTCCAAAGCTGTCGTCATATCCCCGTTGCAATGGGCATCAGGAATCCGCTGCACCGCCTTTGCCGTAGCCTCGCCCAATGAAATAGAAGCGTTTACCGCTGTCAAAAGATTGTACTCCATGTCTTCCCTTGCCTTTTCTCTCTCTTGGGTGGCCTTATCCCGCTTTGTCATGCTTTTCTGCAGAAACCAAATACCCATGGCGGTCACTACCCCTTGCATCACACCAATTACTACAACTTCCAACGTAATCACCCCTACCTAATACAAAAGACTCGGAATCTCTCCCGAACCTAATTCCTATAAATATTTAATTATATTTAGTTGTTGCTGTTTAAATCATAACCTCATAACATTATTATGTAGTTATATTCTTCTTCGGTCAGCAACGCATTTTTAAAACGCAGTTCAATATCGTTTTTAGTAATTTTTTTCGAAAGGTACAGTCTTTTCATACTCTCTACTAAAATTCTCATAAGACACCTTCTTCCATAAGTTGTAAAGTATATGAATCAATAGCGGTTTTTTGTATTTCTTCGTTTTTAGCTACAACCATAGCCTCTATCCTGTCAAGTTGCGTAGGTTCATAAGTACCTTCAGCCCCTTGTTTAATAGGAACTTTAACTTTGCCGTCAATAACTTTTACAAATTCTCCTTTAATTTCAAACTCGTCAAACTCGTTTGTAATTTCATACTTACAAGTGTCAGTATTAAACTTTTTAATTTCAAACACTTCGTATTCGTCATTAACTTCAGACAATATAGGACATACTATTTTCCCAAACATTATGGGGTTCGTCATTGAGTCAGTTTTATAATAAACAACACCATCTTTTATAAAATAGTATTTGTTCAATGCGGTCACCTCCTTTAATAGATTACTTTCTGATTTTTTAAAATCACACCAGAAATATTTGCTGATTTAATAACAAAAGCTAAAATATCTCCCTTTTTTGCTCTTAAGAACCACTCAAATGTTTTTTGTTGGGTAGCTATAAGAGTTTCTTCAGAGTAAATTGACAGTGCATTTATGAGAGCTACGTTATATACTTGAGAGATAGAAATTCCGCTGGCTTTTTCCCCTATCACTAAGCCGACATACTTTCTAAATTCACTTTGGTTTTGACCATAATACCAAATGCTGGTAGAATCAGGCATGAATGTAAATAAATTAAGACACAGATAGCTCAAAGAGTGTGCAAAATTAACCCCACTGCCATTAGCTACATCGTATGTATACCTATATAATCCATCTTCTGGGGCTATGAATTTACACACGCAAATTTGGTCAATGCCTCCTGTAAACAAATCCAGTTCTGTTTGAAATTCAAAAGCTGTCCTGTCAAATACCCCACTTCCTGCTGATGCTTGATTGCTTAAAATCCATGAGCATTCTGCCCAACTCATGTAACCACCTCCGTAATTGTATTTTTATCTGCACTAAAAGTGACAATTGTTATACTGCTTTTGTAGTCTATTGGAGTGATGCCGTCTTCATCAAATACATTTAATTCTACTTTAATACTACCATCTAAGTTGAAAGTATTTATTCTTTCAGCAACTTTTTTGCCACTCAAAGTGATACTGATAGTCTCCGTAACAGTTTTCACCCCATTTGCTACAAGAATGTTAGTCGCTCTCGTACACCCTTTTAACACAGCAATATTGTCAAAATTAAACGTTTGCAACTTAGAAATATTGCCTTGAATCTCATTAAACCATGCTTGAATAATAGCTTGACGGGCATCAAAATTTTTCTGCTGTGTAGTTGTCTGTTCTTGCCATCCTGTCTGCTGAGTCGACATTTGCGTTTCCCAATCTGCCTTTTGCTGTGCTTTAGTCTCATTCCATTCAGTAATCTTTTGATTGAGATAGGTTTCATACTGCTTGAAAATCTCTGTTGTATCAACCGTATCTACTACAGCATGAACAATACCGCAAACACTAACATCTAACTTTTTAGATGTAATCTCTGCCTGCGTAATTCTTTGTATGCCACTCTTAACAAGAATGAGAGCTAACTGCAATTCGTAAATATCAGCATTTCTAATTAATTGTGGTGGCTGTGGATTAGCACTAGCTACACCTTCTTTATAGATTGCCTTAATCTCCCTTGTGGTTGCATTCCACTGTAGCACAATAGAATCCTTCCTGTTGTAGCTTGCATGGCTAGGTGAAATAAACATAGGTAAATCCTCTGGCAATACATAAGCATAACCGTTGATATACCCACTACCTTTATGTAAAGTTACTACCATGTTGTTAGTTAATGCTTCAATCTCTAAACCATTAGAGGGATTAGGATACACGCCGTTAGAGATAAATTGCTTGAAATATTCTGCAAAATCTTTAGCACTGTATACCCTGTCAAATTCCCCCGTTTTTTCGTCCTCAATGGCATCAAAGGGAAAACCAAATTCTTTCATTTCTGCCACTATATCACTTCCTTTATTTTAAATAATCGCCAAATGTGACAGCCAAGTTCAAACCAGTCGTATCATAGAATTCTTCTATCTCAACTATATTTTTTTGAATGGTTACACCTAGCTTTTTATTAACCGTTGTTACTACATCGCCTAAATTCCAATCGACCAAATAAAAAAACTGTATTGAATTGGTATCCATTACAGTATCTAATGTTTCTGAAACTTTAAATTGTTGTAAATAAAGCTTTCCTTGTTCCTGTGCCGTAATTGTGCTTTGAGAATCTAATTTCATGTATGTTTCTTTTCTGGCCAGTCCCTTATTACCATCATTAACAATGATCGCCGAACCCTGGTCATTCTCAACAATACAGGTGTTTTTATGCTCTGTGGTGTTAAGGTAATATTCTTGCTCTAGTACGTTATTAAATTCTTTGCTGAATTTTACGTCAGTTTGAACTATTCCTTCATATAGTTCAAATACATATCTTTTATTTGCAATATCATAGTTAATCCGAAAACCTATATCGTACTGCTGCGTAATTTCCTTTATGATGGTGAAAACGTCAGCATTTTCATACTTTAAGCTTATAACAGGGTTATTCTGTAAAACCACTGAATCTATAACCATATTAGGGATATTTCTATTTATATTAGTTGCCTTGATGAAGTTTTCATTTAACAGCTTTGTTACCAAATCAGAAATTTTAGTATCACCGATAAAACTAGTAATTCTATTTTTTAGGATGCAAGATATGCTTTTTCCAATTATGGTTAACTTTTCGTTTCCGAATGAGTCAGTAGTAACATTCTTTTGTAAAACAAAACAGGCTTCATTATTTTGCTTATGGTAAAGCACACTGTTAATTTTCAACAGCATAAATATCTCTTCATCAAATGGCATTACAATCTCACATTCCCCAACATCATTAAACCGTCTAGTCCAACATAAAGAATCATATTGAGTAATTAGCCCCTGTAGTTCAAAGTTTTCATATACATATAAATCCATACTTACACCCCCAAGAATCGTGGTGTATAATAGAGAATAACATCTAAATTGGTTTTATTTATATCCGCATCATATTGAAGAATATTTCTGCCTACGTCCAATGTAAAAAATGTACTTTCAATATCAAGAAAACGGAATCCATTTATGATACTATTCACAGTAACCTTTTTCTTTTCTGGATAACAAATCACTTCTATTGAGTCACCTTTTTCCATAGCGTAATTAATCCTAATAAATTTACCCGTTAGCTTATTCAATAGTTTGGGATTATCTACCGTTCCACTTCTAGCCTTGAATACTACTCTAAAACCACTTTCAACATCACCTTCATTTTCAATTAACTTTTCAAAGGCTGATTTTTTCACACCAAATACCATACCTTGATTTTTTGGAATGACTAAAGGGAAATGTAGTTTAGGTGTCCATAATGCAATGTTTTCAATATTCTCTGTATTCTTCCAAAATGGATTGTTCGCAACCAAAGAAACCTCATACCTAATCAAACCACCGTTAGCTTTTGGATCTGGTACTTGCTCTGGAATTACTTCAATTTCTTTTGTTTCATTTTCGTTCTGATAAATCAATTTTCCCTTTAAAATTGGATTGACAACCCTAATTAAATTTCTTATTAAGGCTTTTGTAGTTGAGTTCTTATCAATAATTCCAGCCAAAGAAATGTATCTGCTTTCTAGTGTGTTGGAGATATAATTCTCACCATGGATAAGATTGGTCTTATTAGCAGTAATACTATTTTTCGTTTCTTCTTCAAAAGCTTCTAAAAAATAAGAGGAAAAGGGAGAAAATTCAATCTCCCCACCTACTTCATTTCTATAAATTACTCTAGTTGTTTTTGTGATTAGCAAACTGAATCCCCTCCTTTTACGTTGACTGGGGTTTTAAACCTGTTTCCCGAATTGCTTTCTTTGTTGCTCTATATGCCTTAAATGCTGTGGCCTCTTCTTTTACACCATAAAAATTATTTGTAACATTGGCACTACTGCCTTTACCCTCATTTTTACGGTATCTTTCTGCCTCTGGCTTAGTCAGCACCCTTTCCCCTTCGTGAAGAATAGACCTATACCCATCAAAAGGAACATAGGATAAACCATTTCTATGGCTACCATCCGCATCATCTTCGGCCTCTCTTTTTGCTTTCTTGGTTTCTTCAGCCTTATCTTTCCAGAACATTAATGTATCCTTAATATCGTCCGCTCTACTACTAATCCAACCAGTAATATCACCCCATACATTTTTCATACCATCCCAAACTTTGGTAAATATCTCTTTACCTGCTTCATAAGCTTTCGTGGCAAATCCTGTAATCGTAGTAATGACGGTATCAAAGCTGGTGGTTATCCATGTTGTAATGCTGCTCCATATTTCCTTAATACCATTCCATAAATCATTGAAAATCTTCCTGCCCGCAGCCTTAAAGTCTTCCGACTTGTTATATAAAAAAGTGTTGATTTCTTCTATCTTGGTATCCACCGTTGTTTTGATATTTTCCCATATAGCAGACAATGCCGTAAACAATTCATCACATTTTTGCTTTACGATATCCCAATTCATATAAAGGGCTACCCCTGCCGCTACCAAAGCTGCAATCGCTGTAACTATTAATCCAAAGGGGTTCGCTGCCATGACGGCATTTAACGCAGCTTGTACCGTTGTGGTCCCGGCAATCGCTGTTTGAATTGCAGTAAATAAAGGCACGATGGTATTTATCACATTGAACGCAACAAAGCCCGCTACAGCACCAGATAAAATAGGGATAATAATATTCAAATTGTCTACTACAAAGGAAATTGCACCGCCGATACCATCCATAATCCCTTGAAATGTTGCTTGAATTTGGGGCATGTTTTGCTGTATGTAATTGGCCAACTCATTCAGCTTTGGCAATACCTTTTCGCCAATAGGAATAACCAAGCCCGTTTCTAACTGCCTACCGATACCTTGAAACGCACTACCCAAGCTATCATATTTTATCTCTTTGATTTTTTCCAAATTGTCCGCTGTCTTGTCAAATTCCCCGTTTGTATCGGTTAAGGCCTTTACTGCATCCGCCCCCATATCTTCCCACATGGTACCGAACAAACTAACACCGGCTTGATTTTTTGCTACTTCATCATCACAATCATTCAATGCCTGGGTAACCGTTTGAAAGGCTTCGTTTGCACTCTCCCCACCTTGAGCAAATTTCACTTGCAATTCATCGGCATTTAAACCTAATGCTTCATAGGCTTCAATGGTTGTACTACTGCCATCCTTGGCTCTGATACCAAATTCTTTCACAGCATCCCCAAGTTTATCCACATCAAAAACCCCTGTTTTTGCACCGTTGGAGAACATATTGAACATTTCTTCACTGTCTAAACCAAGCTGTTGGAAATGCACAGAATACTCATTGATACTATCAAGCAAGTTTCCATTCTTGTCTAATCCATTCTGGCTGCCTTGTGCAATGAGGTTAAACGCTTCATCGGAAGTAATACCAAACTGCTTCATCATCATATCGGCTGCCCTGGTGCTTTCCTGGACTTCAAATCCAAAGGTATCACGCAGGGTAATGGCATTTTCCGTCATGGCTTCCAACTCGTCCCCGGCAAGCCCTGTTTGATTTTTCACCTCTGCTATAGATATGGCAATGTCCTCAAAGTTTTCACCGTAATTATTGGCATAGATATTTTTTAAGGATTGTTCTAATCCTTCCATTTCTTCATCCGTTGCCCCTGTTTGGGTTTGAAGGGTGTTGTAGGATTGTTTCAATTCATCGGCTTTTTTGGCACACGCACCAAGGCCAGTGGCAACAGCGCCTACACCTACCGTAACAACAGCCGCCTTTTTTGTAAAATCTTCAAACCCCTCTTTTGCATCACCCAAAACACCCTTGACAATATTGCTTGTCTTGGCCTGTTCTTGTAGGTTATCAAGAGCCGACTCGGTGAAAGTTATTTCTCTTTGCAATCTCCGATATTCTTCTTGATTGATTTCGGTACCGCTTTTCATTTCCTTGTCTGCTTTGTCTTTGGCTGCCTTTAAAGCATTTATTTTTGTTTCCGTTTCCCCGATGGCATCCTTTAACAGACCTTGTTTTTGCCTAATCAAATCAGTATTGGTTGGGTCTAGCTTTAATGCCTTATCCACGGATTTTAATTCACTTTGTAGGTTTTTCGTTGACTTATTTAACTCAGCCAATCCACTTTTGAATCCCTTGGTATCCGCACCAATCTGTATGGTAATGCCTTTAATATTTGACATGGCCCCCCTCCTTTCGAAAGCGTTGTCTCAATTTTTTTCTGTCTGGTTTGGTTTGTTTCAACAACCAAGCATTTTCAAGATATTCCCTACCTTTTTCCGTTTGTTTCATACGGTATACAAAGGCATCACGAAAAAGCAATTTAAAAGTATCAATACCAAGATTCAGACATACTTCAAAATCAAGCCCTGAATAATCGGATACCATCTTTACCTCCTCTGTTTCAGTTACCAAGTAATCCTCGGCTTCATCCCCCGCACCAGCAGGCATACAGGGGATCTCTATTCCCCCATTTTCAAGTTCGTATAATAATGGTCAAAATATTCCTTTAGCAACTCAAACAAAACGTTGTAGTTAATTTTCTCCACATCTTCCTTTGTGATTTCAAGCAATTCTTTTTTCCCCATAAGCTTGTTGAAAAATCCCTTTTTGTCTACATAAACAGGCTCATGCCTACTGAAAATTTGATAGGCTAAATAGTGTATTGTTTTAAGGGCTGCCTTTTCATCCTTCTCCTGGTTGAAAATCTCTAAAAAACTGATTTCCATTGCCCTGGAAGGTTTCAGCAATCTTAATACAGTGCCATCAAACCATTTGATCTCATAAGCATCACTTGAAATTTTTTGTAAATCTAACATAAAATCAAATCCTTTCTAGTTTTTATAGAAATGAAAAAGGGATACCGAGGTACCCCTTTCCAATTACGCTGTAATGCTGCTATCTTCTTCTTTATACAGAATCAAAGTACCCTCATTGTCCTGAGGCTGTGCCTTAAATTCTGCATTGATAACAGTCTCCTTATCCTTTGCAAAAGCCAACTCAAAGCCCGCTTCATTGCTGCCGACAATGGTAATGCGAATATCTCCATCCACATTATCCTCATGGACAAAGTGGATTACATATTTCTTTCCGTCATGGTTGCCAGAACCACCGATTTTTACCGTTCTAACTTTCTTTTCCTTATCCTCCGTAACTCTCGCTGTGGAAGAAAGTTTTTGTAGCGTTTTACCATTCCAAGTCATGACTCCCGATTTCAAAATTGCCTCTTCATCGGTAATCATCTTTTTGGACACCATGCCTAAATCGTCTTTTGCTTCATAAAACGATGGCTTATAACTTAACGCTGCACCGCCCTGGATATAACCAAGAAGTTTCTCTTCAACCTCAATTACTGCATCCTCAGGCAATGTACCAGTAAATTCATCAACGTACAGTTTGCCACTACCTAATACAATCTTTTCCATACTCTCACACCTTTCTTACAATATCAAAATAAAAAGCTACCATATACAAACCTTCGTCCTGCAGGTAGCTTTCCACTGTTGTATAGTTGATTCCCGCACTGTCTAGCAAGGTTTCAATCTTCCCTTGGTTTTCTGCATCCTGTTTAACTGAATAAAACTCTACAATGTAGCTGTCTTTTCGGATAAAATTTCTATCATCAGAACCCCATGAAGCTGTACCATCACGCAAATAAACCACATAAGGAGGGGATACAGGTTCTTCTGTTTGATAAAAATAAACATCTAAACCTGTCTTTGCTAATAGTTGGTACAAATCATTTTGAAGCATTTTCTATCGCCTCCTCCACTGCGATTTCGTACTCCTTAATTAGCGTCTGCTCCACTGGTTGAATATGCTTAATCGCCCTAGTTCTACCCCCATTACGGGTGGCATGGCCATTTTCCAGCAAGTGCGTTAGCCGATAATGGTCTTTGTTGTAGATTGTGTAACTAGGGTCATCGCCAATATTATTTTCGCTTGTTTTTTCAGCTTTCCAACTCTTAGCATAGTCTCCACCTTTCGGAGTTCTTGGGCTTGTTTCTTTTAGTTTTTTTGCCCCTTGATCGGCTACTACCTTGCTACTGGCATCAATATTTTTAGTGATTTCGACCTGATATTCTCCCAACATTTCTGCGATTTCCGCTGCCATTTCGTCAACATTAATAGACATTTCATCACCTACGCTTTCAATCCACATATAAGTTGTATTTCTTCCAAGTCCTTAGAATGGGTTCGAATAACGCTATACCGCTTCCCATTAAACTCCACTTCTTGTTGTCCATCATACTCAAAAGCATGAATCGTAAACTCATACTCTGGCTTTAATCCCGACTGCCGTCCTTTGTAAAACTCTTTCTGCCCTGCGCTGTGAACATTGCACAGCACAGCAGTTAGGGTTTCCGTCACCACTGATTCTCCTGGAGGAATGATTTTAAATTCTTTTTTCACTAAAATTAATTCATGGTCGTAGGTATTCAAACCATCATCCCTCCGATTTCATTTTCAGATTGTTCAGTTCCAACCGCATCCATACAGGCATACCCACCTCGCCCTTTTCTTTGCTTTGATATTCCCATACAGCATACTTCACAACAAAGAAAGTGTGGTCGCTCCTTTCAGGGTCAAGAGCAATGCCCCTGACCCGTATCAAATTATCCAGAACACTTTTTATAATGTGCTGCAAATAAGTATCTCTTACCGTAGAAGTGAACCCCAGCCTTTGCTTTACAAGGGTTAAAATTAATTCCTCATCCATTATACAGCCCCCTCTATTGCAGAAATTAACTCTACTTTCTTCATTCTGCTGTTAACATCAGCCCCATGGCTTAAGCCGTATTCCAACAGTTGGGCATTGGTCATTTGACCTAATTCAAGGCTAGAGGGCTGTATCACTCCCCCACTGGCGGCGTATATGTAACGAGATATCCTGCATTTGCATCAGCTTTTGTAATACCGAAGCGAATACCAGCCCTCAAATATTCACCGTAAATATGGTGGTCTACCCACTTCACTTCCAAATCTTTGCGGTTTGCCATGAATACACCTCTTTTTACATCGCCAATAAATGCCTTTGCATCGCCTTCCGCTCCAAGGTCTGTGTCGTTTACAATCTCAATGGGCATTCCTAAGAACACGTGGCCTGTTGGGCTTTTAATATCCTGCTGTAAAAGATATCTGCCGTCTTTATCTTTCAAGGTATCTACAGCATGATAAAAGGACGCAGACGCAATAATCATGCGTTCATACGCCCTATCCAACTTCTTGTTCACAATCTCTTTAATGCCATCCACACCCGTTACCGTCAATGGTGTAAAGGTCTTTAACACAGCAGAAATTTTCCCATTCACCGTATTAAGCTTTTGTTCCGCAGCATCCTTTGCCACTAGAGGAATAAGGTCGATTGCACTATCGTCAATGGCCTCTTGCGAAATAGCAATAGCCCCTCTGAATGTTTCAATCTCCCAAGGCACTTCGTTAAAGCTAGGGTCTGCAAGCTTGGGGTTTGTTTCCAACTCAATAACGGAGGCAAGTGTTGCGTTTGCTCGTTTTCTGACTGGGTATTTGCCACTAGCAGCAGTTACATTGGCGATGGTTACATACTTTGACAAATCTAACAGTGTTTTTAATTCGTCCTGAGGATTATAAAGAATCTCTGCTGGAATCGTAACCTCCGCTGTTGTGCTGGTAATGCCCGCAACTGCCCTCTTGCGGATATATCCGTTAATGGCAGCTCTCTTTTCTTCCATTTCTTCCGTCATATTTCCACCCCTCTTTTTGGTTTCCTTGAATGCCTGACCTAATCTCTTTTCAAAATCAGCCATCTGGGTATCAATACCCGCAATCTCAGTTCTTAACGCTTCCTGCTGCTCTTCATTTTCCCTAATGTTGCCGTCATTTTCATCAGTTTCGGCCACAATAGTATTTAAGTCCTGCTCTGTTTCAACCTTCTCGGCTCTTTCCTCCAACTCTTTTCTCTTGGATAAAAAGCTTAACCCCCTTGCCTCTAAGTCAGCAAGTGCCTTTTCTTTCATTCTTTTTTGTGCTGCTAAAATCTGCATGTTAGCCATTACGCAATCTCTCCTTTAACTCGTTTTTTCTTTTCTCAAAATCTTGTCTTCTTTCAAAATCCTGCTTTCTTGCACTGATTTGTGTTTGAGGATACGCAGGAAAAGGGCAAACACTTACCTCTCTAACATCCGCTTCTTTGATGATGCATTTAGAAATATCATCCGTGAGCTTGATGTATTCCTCATGCTCATATTCCGAATAGAAACCAAAGCTACACCCGTCAATATCACCACGCTTTACTCTTTCGTAGATGTTTACTGCTTCGCTATCATTGGGGTTAATCTTTATCTCCCCATAAACACCATAAGAGTCCTCTTTCAACATAAGGGTTCCTGCTGACTTTCTGCCCAATACAAAATTAGAGTCGTGATTATACAAAGCTCTAACATCATTAAGATTCAGCGATTTTGTGCAGGCCCCGCTTGCTATCTCCTCAAAAAAATTGTGCCATAGTTCCGTCTGCTGATTGTAGACAATGAAATATCCAGCTATGATTTTTTCACCAGTTTCCTCTTCCCTTGTCCTAAACTCAGACTTAAAATTAGCTGTCCGCATTTCCATTTTTATCACCGCCTTGTAATAGTTTTTTCTGCTTGTTTGCATCCTTCACAGGTATGTAATTTTCAAGCATTGTGTACTCCGTCATTTCTGGTAAACCTGTAGGCTCATACCCAGCAACGACCCTAACTTCATCAGCATTGAATACTCCCATAGCTTTACCCTCGTACATGGACGAAAGCCTACTATCCATATCAAAAGCCTTAAGGCTGTTGATGTTAAATTTAAAGAACCTATCACTTGCAATTAATAGTTTTTTAGTAAGTTCCTGTTGCAATATTTCAGCTATGGGCCGTATGGTTGTATCAATAAAATTGTTGTATTCCTTTTCGTTGTACTCGCCAATTCCAAGGAAGAATGCAGGGACACCAATTAATGCTGCAATAAACCTTTTGTCCAACTGCACACTTTCGTTGATGGCAATATCTGAAAGGCTCATATTTTGAAACTTCTCCACACTGATCAGACCCTCTGGAAATGTATAAGGCTGTCCGGGCTTGGTTTTCACCCATTTCTCAAAGGTCTTATCCCGCTCCGCTTCACTGCTGAATGCATCAGAATCCCCATTGAAGAAGAATATCAATCCTGGGCGGTAATGCTTTGTGTAGAAATCTGATTTTATATCATTGCTCTGCTTGATGTTACGCAAAACATCGGAAAGCTGTACCCGATAACTTTTTCCTTGCCATGGTCTATCGTAACAAGGGTTATTTACGAAGTTAATGATTTCATCGCTATCAAAATCAATATTACCTATCTTTACTTTGTAGCCCCCATCATCCAAGGGATACAAGGAGACCGCTCTGCTTTCCATTGGCCTTAACTCCTGCAAAAGACCTTCTCGATCGTGAGCTGGCAATAAAAAAGAATTGCCATACAAAAGCAACTCTTCAACGCATTTATATATCAGTGTTTTTCGGGTTAAATACGGATTGGGGTCAATATCAATCTTACGTGATAATTTATCAACAAGCCTAACATTGCCTATGCTCCCTGCATTTTGCATCTGGTAAATAGGCATACTGGAAACTAAGTCAGCTATTTTCTTTACACATACCTTAACATCGGGGTGCTTATGCAAGGGCATATATCCCTCCGACTGTGCTTGCAAAAATTCAGGCAGGGATATATACATGCTTTTATTTACACTCAATTCTGGTTCCGAACGAACCTTTGCTTTTCTCTTGCGGGAAGAACCCATGTTATCACACTCCTAATTGTCTTTTCTGTTCCATTAACTTTGTATTGTTTTCCAACATCCCAACCGCCGCAAACACAGAGGCGGCAAAAATATCTATTCTCAAGTTTTCTGCAATTTTACTGAATTCCATATAGCCACCTGTTTTTTCTTGTGCTAAAACATTTCCAATACAATATTCATAGGCTTCACTGTGCATATAATACAGCTTATTTTCCTCGGACATCCTGTCAATCCGCTGAAAGCCTTTGGTTGTCTTTTTGTATAACTGTGGCTGATCCGTTACTTTGAATTTTTCTGCTTTCATGGACTCTATGAATTCCTCACCAAAGGTACGGTCATACCGTATATCTTTGATTTTGAAACCCATGTTTCGCATACCGACAAACCATTTCACGATATCCGCCTGCTGTATGGTGTTTGAGTTACACATATCCAGAAACCCATCATCCTGCCAGCCAAAAAGGTCTATGCCATCCTGCTTCGCTTTCTCGTAAGCCCTGGTAATCGGAAACCACGCATGAGGGACAATTATGTCAACACCGTTGTAGTGGCCATATAAAACCGCCGCTGTAAGGTCTTTAATTTTAGAAAGGTCAACACCGCCATACCAAAAGATAGGCAGTTTCGCCAATTCTTCAAGTGTCCAATTATAGGAACCGTCACTTTCGATAAACTTATCCTTAGAGAAATACACCTTAAGACTAGGCATATAAATATTCAATTCCTTAGCAAGAAAACCCATTAAAGAGCCTTTTTCATTTGCTGAAATATGTGCTTCTCTTAGCATTTCCTCAGGTACGATGGTAACCCCATAGGAGGGGTTAGCCTTTTCATGTTCTATGGGATTTGTATAATCTACGCTCCCATCTTCGTTTTGGTCAGCCTTTGCTATGAATACAAAATAGCTATCATCTTTTATTTCTCCCTCAAGAATCTTTTGACATGTTTTCAACCTCCTGTAGCAAAAACTATTGGTGTCCTCCCCTGCTGTTGTAATGGCCAGCATGAGCTTATTTCTATACGCTTTCATCGCCCTTTGGTAATAAGTATACTGTTCATCATTTCTGTACTGGTGAATTTCATCAGCTATAACGAAGTTACCATTCAGCCCATCTTTTGGGTCACCACTAAAGGCTTGTATTACAATTTTGCCACCAGCAAATTCTCCTGAAATGCTATGCTCCATGTTGTTATCTGTGACAACAAACGGCTCGGGACCACTTCGTTTTTTTCTTACAAGTTTCATCATATCGAGATTGTCCCGAATAAAATCAAAACTCATCATTGACTGCATTTGCGTAAAGCTTGTAAGAAGTATTTTGCTTTCGCTTGCTGCATATTTCAGCCCGAAAGCCCATGCAAGGGCGGCGGCAAATGGTGTTTTGCCATTCTTTTTTGGTATAAAAATAAGCCCTTCTGTAAACCGTCTTATGTCGGTTTTGGGCTTGTAAAATCCAAAAAGATTATATACTACAAATTTTTGCCATGGTTGCAATATGAGCGGTTTCCCCCTAAATGGTTTTCCATCCTTGTCTTCTCCCCCTGTTAGTGCAAAGGTGCTTTCAATTATAGCGATAATCTCGTCTGCTTCTCTCGGTTTGAATTCAAACTTTCCGCTTTCCAAGTCAGCAACATATCTTTGGCAAGATTGTACCATTTCTTTACAGGCATGTTTTTTGCCGCTTAATATATCCCCGACATACTTATTAACTATTTCGTTGTCAGCCGAAATTTTCAACACTAGCCATCCCTACTTTCGGATTTGCGCCGCTCTATCTCTGCGAAAAGCCCTTGCAGTGGATTGGTCTGGTTATCATCTTGCGGCGGTTCTCTTTTATCTCGCCATTCAACAGGCTTACGATTTTTCAACCAGTAAATTTGTGCTGTTGTTTCAGGGGGCTTATGACGTATGAGGTCTAAAGTAATGGGAGTCACAATTTCCTTTTCTCGTTTTCCGTCTTTGTAAAATACTTCTTTTTTTGTGGCCGAAACCTGTTCTATGTAGCTGTATCCAGTAGCATTTTGGTATAAGGCATTTTCCACAATAACGTCTGCAATTGCCTTGCTCTTTTTTAGGGCTTCCGAAAGTTCCGAAAATCTTTTTTTCCAATCGTTGAAAGTAGAGTAAGCTATCCCCATGTTTTTCGCAATATCTTTTTCGGATAATCCGTCTCTTGCCCACGCCGAAATCTGCAATAACCCATCCTCACAAATCCACTTTTCGTACTTCGCCATACCATCACCGCCTTTCTGAATCAGCCTTTTTATTTTGACCAATGTAGTTGGAGAGAGAACACCCTCCTCCCCCCGTTCTCCAGATACACTTTTAAAAAGTTTCGTAGGTAGGGGGGCTATAAAATTTTTATTCTAGGAATCTGTCCACGCCTTAACCGTAACAACCACTTCTTGCCCCGCTCCGTTAATTCATCTGTAATTCTATCATGCATTGAATTATGGCAAGCATTACACAAGCTTATAAGATTACCCATATCATAAAATAAATCTAATGCATCAGGGTCACAGTGATGTACTGTATCGGCATCTGTCGTTTCCCCTTTACGCTTACACTCTTGACATTGGAACTTATCCCGCTTCAATACCGCAAGCCTTAAATGAATCCATCTTTTTTCTTTATACCTCTTTGGATGGGCCACGCTACCGCCACCTTTGACAACCCATTATGTATCCCACTTATTTTTTGCAGAATAAATCCCCTTTGCAATCAATACAGAAATATCCGTCATGATTACCAGCCGATAATACCAAGGCATTTCTAACCTTGCACCAATCATGAATAGTGCTGCCATAAGACAAATTCTCATATGTACCACCTCCTTTCATCTAAATAAAAAATCCCAAGAACATTAAGATTCTCAGGATTCATGGATAATTTTCTAGGAGACTAAATCTCACTTCACGAGGTCTGCACCTCAGTTACAATGTATGCACTTGTGTACCACCTTTTCAGCATGTTGCCACCCCCTAGGCTCCTTAATCACTTATCTACTTATCGTATTCAAACAATTTGTAGCAATTACTGCACTCTCGTGTCCCACTCTTTAACCACTGCGGCTCAACAGTTAACTTTCTGCAATATGGGCATCTAAGATACTTTAGTCTAATGATAAACGAAGCAGCCCATAGTCCTGAGTCTGTCCACAAAAGAAATTCCCATAATGCAGTTCTACGGTTCATTAAAGAAATAATTACAAACATACCAAAAGCTATAGAACTCATCACGATATATACTCTAGCATATGACCTTTTCAGCACATTCCCACCCCCAGATATCTTTAATCACATATCTATCTATCGTACTCAAATGGTTTGCCACACTTTTTGCAATGTTTGTTTCCGCTCTTTAACCATTGGGGCATAGCATCCCCTTTTCCACAACTCGGACATTTAAAGTATTTAAACCTGATAACTAGTGAAATAACAACCATACTCCATGCTATCCAAATGCAGCATTGCCACAGAGTATTGTTACTAGGCATAAAAAACAAAATTATAAAAATAGCTAAAGCCACAATATTCAACATAATACTTACTCTTGCATATGACCTTTTCAGCATGTTCCCACCTCCACATATCCTTAATCATATATCTATTTATCATACTCAAACGGCTTGCCACACTTAGGGCAATAAATCGTTTTATTACTTGACCATCGGAGTGGTACAATATACTTTCTGCAATTTAAACACCTAAGAAAAGCACACTGGATAAATGTAACACAAGAAAATAAAATCACAGCTATGCAAACCAGTATGATTCCTAACACAGGATACTGTTCTAAAAAAGCCAAAGCCAGAACAATTAGAAGATTAGTGCTTAGCATCACAATACACGCTCTTGCATACGACCTTTTCAGCATCTTACCACCCCTAACGCCAATTAATTCTTCACCGCCGCTTTCATTTCTCAATATAGTTACGGTGAATATGGTTCTACACGCTCGTTCATTGAATCTATCGCCTCTTTTGTAAGGTTTGTATACTTGTATCGGGCAAAGTATTCTTTCACATTATCTATTTTATGGCTTCCTAAATAAACCGCTTTAAGATAATAAGTTTCGTCCAGCTCATATATCTCATAGTGATAGAGTACTGGCCTATTTCTACTTGCTAACTTGAGTGGACGCACATCACGTCTATTGAAAATATAAACAGGAGCTTCCCTCTCAATCTCTAGACTTTGCCATGTTTCAACATCCATCCCAACAATTTCACCCAAATAAACATCTAGAATGGGATCGTCCTCATTGAAAATTTCAATATCCTGCCGATATGCATAATCGCAAAGATCATATAGTCTGCTTTCCTTTCCCTCTACATCAACAATACTATGCCTTTTCCAGACGCCTCCAATTTCAGGAGGTATTAAAAACAATCCTAAGACAAGTATAATCGTAAGAAAAATATCACGTTTCAATTCATACACCTCCTTCTTTATAATACACCAGAAAAATGGAAATTTCTACCTAATTATAAATAGAAAATGTTGTACAAAAATCAACAGTACCATAATAACATGAAAATACGTACCCTAAGTTCCAAGCTTCTTTCTATCCAGCACCCAAAAGAACTTTCTACGCTTCAAATAAAAATTAGTTTTACTCGCTGGCACTCCTAAATACTCGTATGCAATGCCATCTGTCACATTGCTAATTATGTACCGGGAAATCTCTCTATCCGCTTCAATGGCAGCATGTTCAATGATCTCAATATCCCTTTGTAACTGTGTCCGCCTTATTGCTGTATCTGCCGTTCTATCAGAGGTTTTGTTTCCTCCGCCCGCACTATCAAATTTGGGAGAAGAAAGTTCTGTTATTGCCCGAAGCTGTGATTGTTTTTCTCGATATTGCCTACAAAAATATTTTAACTCTCGATAGCGGTTTTCAGAAATATTATACTTTTCTAGCTTTAAATCTCTATCCTTCCCCAACGGCATCACTCCTTATATCCAATTACTATAACAATGTACAATGGGAACATATATCTACCACGCCCCACAGCTCTTTTAACTGCATAGCCCAACTTTTTAAGTTCATTAGCTTTTTGCAGCATTTCAATCTCACTGCCGTACTCATACTTCTTTCCAATTAAACTTTCGCCATATAATATTTTCATTCAATTATCTCCTTTAAAATTTTTCCGAAACCCCATAAAGTCTTAAGCCGTTATAATAAATGATTTAACATAATATCACTTTCTCTGGACATCCTAAGTCTGAGGTGAAAAATATGGATGAAGATAAAAAACGACCTGTCGTAGATGGAGTAATCGAAATCCCAATTTCTAAATCTTACCCCATAATCGACACGGACCTTGCAAGGGACAACATCGAAAACAACATGCCCGCTGCAGAACTACAAGACTTATAAAACCAGAGGTGATATTATGAAAAAATATCCTGACATGTATGAACTATTTAAAGACGATACAACAGCGAAAAAATACTTTGACAAACTTCCTGAGTATGTACAAGAACAAATCAGCACCCGTGCAAATGGCGTTAATTCCTTTGCAAGCCTAAAGGATTATGCTGAAAACTTACTTCGTGGGGATGACTAAGGAGCTTCGGCTCCTTTTTTCATACAATAATTTTAGAACGGTAAATCATCATCCTCTATCGTTCCATCTATGGGATAAAACCCGTCTGGTGTTTCTTGTTGTTGATTATCTTTTGATTGGCTTTCCTTCGTTCCGCTTCCTTTACTTTCTGCAAAGTATTGTTCTTCAATGATTACGTCCGTAGACCAGTGTTTTTTACCCTCGTTATCGTCCCAGGAACGTACTTGCAATCTTCCAACAACGCTAACCATCTGTCCTTTTTTGAAGTGTCTCTCTGCAAACTCCCCAGCCCTAGCGAATGCTACACAATTAATAAAATCCGCATCTGGTTCGCCTTTTCGCTTAAATCTCCGATTCACAGCTAGGGTGTATCTAGCAACGGCCAACGGTTCCGATCCTTGGGAATAACGTACTTCTGGGTCTTTTGTAAACCTGCCCATCAAAATAACTTTGTTCATAAATACCTCCCTACAAATTTACAATTTCAAGTCTATGTCTTTTTTATTTCCCACCACCTCTACTTTAGCTTGTCTACAACGTTGTGGATTATTTAAACACAGATTTTGCATTTTGTTTTATGACTACAATAAGCACAACAGATATTTCTCCTATCACCATTCGTAAAAATAGCCTCCGTCTTTGTTTTATTTCAGCTTTCTTTTTCATATATTGCATCGAGGTGATTTCATGGAAAACTGTCCCGATGTTGTAGCAATCACAATGCTTGCTTGTAAAATATCCGAGTGTCTTTCAGAGGAGGAGTTAGAAACATTGGCGGCCGACTTAAATTTATTGAGCGATGCCATAAGCTCAATTTTGGTACGCAAATCGCTAAATAAAAATACAGAACCCAATGATGGATAACCACGCCTTCACAAAGTCACTCTTCTGAGTGGCTTTTTTAAACTCAACCATCCAACAAATTTTCGATTAACATGCAATCCACCAAACACCACACCTTATTTGCTCCACCGTTTTCCTTGCATCTTATGCAATTCATGCAGGTACCCGATTCATATCGAAGCATAGCCGGCACAAGCATTTTTCACAATTCGTTTTTTTCTTTTCCTGCTCCATAATCCTCACCGCCTATTCTAATAGCCTTTAAATATCGAATTACCCCTATGTCCTCAGAAAAATACTCACTGCTTTCTACTACCACATACCCCTTGGGTGCCTGTGACCGTTTTTTTGGTTTCACAGACTTCAATTTTTTCACAATAACTTTTGGTGGCTTCAAATTTTTACTGGTGGACCATCTTTTTTCGTACTCTTTTACATTTTCCTTTGTTATGTATCTGGCCAATCCTGTGTAGTCTCCACCTGGTTCTAATTGGGAAATCATCACCCTCCCCAATCCCCACAGCTTTGACAGCTCTTTCAAGGTTATATCCATGGCATTTATTAAAAGATGATGGTGTTCCCTCTTGTCTTCCCTTTCCGTTACCACGATATACTTTATTGCTGAAAGCCCCTTTTTCTTTCTCCACCTTCTCATGCAACTTAAAAAATTCCGAAATTCTCTTTTAATTTCATCAAGCGTTAATCGTTCTCGGTATGTTAGGGTAACAAACAAATCTCCCGCTTTAAAATTGGTATTAATCAATCTTGATAGTTTTCTACGTGCTATTTTCAAATTCCGCTGTTTCTGTTCCTCGGAAGTTAAAAGTTCATTTTGTCCTCTGTTATGTTTTTTCCCAATGGCTTTTGGAGAGAAATATTCCTCACACTCGTATACGTCCCCTGCCCATATGTGTTTTCTATATCTTGGCATTGCCTTACCCCTTTCTCTATAAACCATGGCCCTAATGTTAATCTCATTATCGAGGAGCTAAGGGGCTTTTTGCCCCCAAATCTCAAGGTTTTAGAAACAGGCTTTTTGATAGAGAGCAACCCAAAATACTTGTGAATACATCTGAATTGTTGTATAATATAAGTACTATATCTTGGGTTTTATCTAAAACCTTGCCCCTTTCCTACGCCAATAGGAGAGGGGCTCTTTTCTTATCATTCATCTTGATAGCTACATTCTTCCGCAATGGTTCTCTTTGCCTCAACTCTGCACCTGTCGGCTAGTGTATCTACAGCCTCAAATAAAGAGGTACTCTCTGGTATGTACTCCATTATCACAGCGGAAAGCACCATCCCATCCTTTACCGCTACTGCTCTTCTTTTGCCCGTGTTTCTAATGAAATAGCGTTTATACGCTTCTTCTTTTTTCACAGTAGGCGCCAATAACTCGGTATCAAGCCATATTACGCCGCTTAACGTATAAATGGGTGTCAACAAACTTCCTGCATAAATTACAGAAATACCCGCATCATCTGCTGTTATCTCCTCTTCATCCGGCAAATCATTTTTTATAATTCGGGCAGGTTCATCTTCACATTTTGTGAACCATTTCTCTCTGCTGTCATCGGATACTCCCATTACAGTTAAAACAGTGTCCTCATCCAATATAGGCATATTTTCCAACCGGTAGGCAGCACTTCCTGTACTTAGCCATTGTTGTCCATCCTCGTCCAACATTAATATTGCAGTCTTATTTCTTTTTGCCAGTGTTGCTATTTTAGAAAATTTCATTTGAATCTCACCTCGCTAATTCACTTGTCCTTTTATCTAAAACCTTGCCCCACTCCTGTTACAGCAAGAGAGGGGCACTTTTTTTATTTATTCGTTTTTTCTTCCTTTTCACAATCACAGGTTTCCCCATGATCCAAAGCTGCTCCGCAAATTGGGCAAACATCGAATTTACTCATAACAACCTCCTATATTCAAATCCCCTTGTTTCCGAAAAAAATTTATGCTATAATCAATTTGGTTGTGGTGCTGGGTTTCCCAGTGCCTTTTTTATTGCATAAATTCCTCATTTTTTCCTCCTTGGCTTGTCCAGCCAAAAACTAACCGCTACAAGAATACCACCAACGGTGACACACTCATAAAACAAAAGTGCTTCTGCAGGTGCCGCTTCCGAAAACGGAACAACCACCGCTATTGCTACAATCCCGACAAACAGCAAGAATACCATCTTGCATATTTCAAAAAGTATGTATTCTCTAAATTTACGCTTTTCTCTCCGCTTAAAACGCTCATCCTTTTTCCTTGCCATTTCACAAATTATCTCAACCTTTTCTACCTCCTCTTTTTCTATATCCATGCTCCGCCCCTTTCTTGTGTGGCACATAGCCAGAACAAACAATAATATCGTTCATTTGAATAATTTCCGCTAATAACTTGCCATAAAACAATGCATTGCATTTCTTGGTATCATTCCTGCAGGAAAAACAAAGGCTTTCTTCTTTCCTCACCTACTCGCCCTACCTTTCAATATCTCAACCCGTTCCCCAATTTCTCTCCCCCGTAAAAGGTTATAGCGAAAGAACGTCTTGTGGGTATTAAGCTGCACAACAAAGCCATATTTCCACAATTCCACAACCGTACCTTCTCTAACTGTGGATTTGCTTTCTTTTTTCTCATTCGAACTAGCTATGTATTGCCTTACTTTTGTACCAACCTTTAATCCAATTCCCTCAGCTTTTGGACGAGTCATATTATCTTTGGCCGAAGGTTTAGGCGGTTTGGTTTCTTCCGACCGTATTTTCTTCATAATTCCCCCTATAAATAGTTCCTTCCAATAATACTCATAAATTCCTCACGGGTATGCTCACGTTCAAATACCCGTTGGCACTCCTGCTTTAATTTCAAATCCAACTCATGGCCATTCTTACCATGTACGCCATTTTCGCTCATGTTATGTAATTCTGGTGTTAGCAAAACCCAAAAGCCATGCTTGTCCGAAATCTTCCGCAATCCAGTTCCAAAATAAATATGGTGCTTATGCAAATAGCCTACCGCACCCGTCAAATAGCAGTACCGTCTATCACCCTGTAAAATACTTACCTTGCTACTCCCTTGCATAGTTTCTCCTTTTTTCTAATCTCTTTTTTCGCCGCTTCAACATAGGCCCCTACCTTATCAAGAATTTCCTTTTTATATTCAGGATTCTTCTCATTATCAAGCATTTCTGTTAGCCTTTGTGCAACGGAGAGAACATCATCCACTGCATCGTAACGTTTTATTACAATCCCATCCTCTGTTGTAAAAATCTCCATGGGGTCCCCGACCTTGATGCCAAGATTTCGTCTAATTTCCATGGGTAGAACAATTCTTCCAAGTTCGTCTAGCTTCCTAACTACACCTGTTGCTTTCATAAAATCATCCTTTCTTATAAAGCTTGTCCGCTTCATAGGGCTTTCGCCCGTTTAAGCAGTTTCAGTATTTTTAATTGGCTCAATGCTTTCCACTTCTAACCCATTCCTTGCGGCCCACTGTTCTGCATAACGCCTATCCGCATCCGTAAAAACTTTTACCTGCTCTTCCTTTGACAAAGAAGAAAATTCAACTTTCTCCCCACCTTTATGAACATAAACCCTGCCTTTAAGTAATTCTGGCTGTTTTTTCATTCCTTTCACCTCCTGTTAAATGCTATGTTTTACAAGAATTGTCCTATGCGTTCATCAATTCAAGCAATGCGTCAGCTCTTTCTTTTGCCTCACACCATTCTCTTTCATAACCTTTCTTGGGGCTGCTCATAAGATAATTGGCACTGTATGCAAATACATTGTTCATTTCCATGTCGTAATACTTTTGAAGTAGTTCATCCTTTGACATATTTAATCCCCTCCCTATTTTGTTCAGCCATTTTTTCTATCACGCCTAACTGGCATCTTTTTCTTTCTGCTTTTCATGTTCCATAAACAAATCATTTGGCGATACTCCAAGTGCATGTGATAACGCTAATATATCTTTTGCCTTGATTACTCGTCTGCCATTTAGCATGTCGTTAAATTGTTGCTTTGTGTAACCCGCTTTTTCTGCAACTGCACATTGCTTCATACCAGCTTCTTTTATAATGCGAAATACATTTTTAGGAATTGTTGCATTGTAATCAACCACATTCATAATCTCACCTCTTTCAAGTACGCATTTCTCGAACTTATGACGCAATTATATACTCATAACTCGTACTTGTCAATATGTTTCAATAAAAAAAGTTTTCAAAACTCGTACTTTTGTATTGACACACTAATATTGGTATTGTATGATAATCACAAAAGGAGGTGTCCTTATGTCTTTAAACGACAGAATAAAAGAAGCTCGCTTAAACAAAGGACTAACACAGGAACAGCTAGGAAAATTAATAGGTGTTGCCAAAACAACGGTAGCAGGATATGAAAAAAACAGAGAGCCCGATGCCTCTACAATAGGAGCTATTATTGATGCGTTAAATGTGGATGCTAACTTTTTGTTTCAGGACGAGATGCGAGAACTTCAATTTAACTCTTTCTCTATACCTGAAATAGGAATTATCAAAAAATACCGCAGTCTTAACGACTCTGGTAAAGAAATGGTTAATATGGTTTTAGAAAAAGAATACGAGAGAAGCAAAGTCGAACCATCCACTCAGGCAGAAACAACTAAAACCACTGTTGAAGATGCTTCCTTGGAGTACGACCACCTAATGCCAATCGCTGCTCATTTGGACAATCCCTCCGAAGAACAGATGGCTTTAGTACAAAAAGATTTAGAAAGACTTATGAAATTGAAAAATCAGATGTGATCTCTTAGAGGTGATGAATGACAAAGTACGAAAAACTTTTAGATGTTGTCTCAAAAGAAAACTTAAAGTTATTAGAGACAGAATTTGATTCAGAATTAAAAGGGTTATGTATTGGTAACTTTATAGCAATTAAAAAAGATATGCGTCAATCGGAAAAGGCTTGTATTCTAGCCGAAGAATTGGCTCATTACTACACCACTGTAGGCAACATTTTAGATCAGTCAAATTCATATAATCAAAAACAAGAAAATCAAGCTCGGAAAATGGCCGTAAATTATCTAATTTCCCCCGAAGATTTAGCCAGAGCATTTAGAATGGGTTACTATGATTTATTTGACATAGCCGAGTATCTTTCTCTTTCCTATGAATTTTTACTTGAGTCTTTAGCAGTTTTCAAAGTAAAGTATGGATTGATTTATGAAGGAAATGATTATCGCATTGAATTTAATGACCTTGGATTTTCCTTCCAAGATAAACTCGTGTAATTATACATCAACAATACTATCGATATAGCGTTAATCCAAAATATCAAAAAGGACGGTGTATTTCATTATGAGCAACTTTGAACACAGAATTGAGAACTTCAAAAAATCTGTTGAACGTCTTGAAGAAGCTCTGGCCGAATATAACACTACCAAAAGTACCACCGTACGGGATGGTGCTATCCATCGATTTAAATTATGTACAGAGCTTGCATGGAAAACAACAAGAGAGTATTTAGCTGAACAGGGCTTTATGGAACTAAACAGTCCCAAAACAGTTATGAGGGAAGCATCTTCCTATAAAATCATTGATGACCAAGATACTTGGATTCAAATATTAAATGACAGAAACCTAACATTTCATGTATATGATGATAAAATTGCTGATGAAATTGTCAAAAGAGTAGGCACTTCTCATATACTTGCTTTGAAGCAACTATTAGAATATCTTACAGATAAATAAAAAAATCCCCCACAGTACTGCGAATACTGTAGAGGAAAGCAAGAGCACAGAGAAATTTTAAAGTACCCTTAATTACATTATAAGTATTATGAAAATATTGTCAATTAAGGAGTGACGTTACTGTGAAATGGAAAAAACTTATTGCAACAACCTTGGCAACTGCATTGATATCGACAAATGCTTTTGCTGCTAACATTACGATTAATGGAAATAATTTGCAATCAGATACATCACCGGTTATTGCGAATGGGCGTACCTTGGTTCCCGTTCGACACATTTTTGAAAGTTTAGGCGCAACAGTTTCCTGGGATAGTTCTACTAAAACTATAACCGCTATACGTGGCACTACAAATATAGAATTGGTATTAAACCAATCTACCGCTGTAGTGAATGGCAATTCCTACACCCTAGACGTACCGCCTCAAATTATCGATGGTAGAACCATGGTTCCAGCAAGATTTATTGCAGAGAATCTAAACTGCAATGTAAGCTGGGATGCTACAACTCAAACAGTTGTTATCTCTGAATTAGATGCAACCCAATCCAATATTGCAGAGAAACAAACTACAACAACTACAAATACCCCTGCTGACTCTGCAGATGAAAAGGGTAAAACTGTCTATATCACCCGCACAGGCAAGAAGTATCATTATGATAGCACTTGCAACGGTGGCAATTATTTTTCTAGTACATTGGATGAAGCCCTTGCAATGGGATTAACACCTTGTTCTAAATGCGTTCATTGAATATGCAATCAATACCAAATTCATTTTAAATAAAAAACCCCCCACTCCGCTACCAACGAAGTGAGGGCAAGCGGTCATACCGTGGTACAATCCGCCCTAGCAAGCTAATTGTATCATAAGACCGCTTTATTTGCCATACAAAAAAATAAAGGAGGTCTTTTTTTATGCAAATTGCCGCTGCATATGTCCGTGTTTCCACGAACGACCAAACAGACTATTCTCCCTCAGCTCAGTTAGACGATATAAGGGAGTTTTGTTTAAAAAACCGCTACTTGCTTCCTGACGAGTTTATCTTTATGGAAGAAGGTATTTCTGGTAAAGAAGCTGGGAACCGTCCCGCTTTCCAGGAGATGATTCGCCAAGCAAGAAAAAAGCAGAATAAAATAAAATATATTATTGTCCATAAATATGACCGCTTCGCCAGAAATAAAGAGGATGCTGTTCTATACAAAGCCTTACTAAAAAAAGATGGGGTAAAGGTTATTTCCGTAAAGGAACCCATCCCCCAAGATGACAAGTTCGCCGTTATTTATGAATCTATGCTTGAGGCCATGGCTGAATACTACTCCCTCAACTTAGCTGAGGAAGTAAAAAAAGGTATGACCAAAAAGGCACAGCTTGGTGGATGGCAAACAAGGCCACCTTTTGGGTACCGCTCCGAAAAAGGAACATTAGCTATTCATCCTCAAGAAGCGGAAGTAGTGAAAAGCATTTTTTCAGATTTTTTAAAAGGAGTTTCTTCTTCCCTAATTGCAAAGCGGTTGAATCAAAATGGATTCCGTTTACATACTGGTAATCCTTTTGCTCAACGCCATATTGACTATATTATTCAAAATCCTGCATACAAAGGATATGCCCGTTGGCACCCCGCTCCTGGTGAAACTATAATATCAAAAAGCAATTTCAAACCTATCTTAGACGAGGAAACTTGGGATGAAGCAAACAAGAAATTTAAAGAAGTAGTCAAAGCACGTCCAAGAAATGACTATGCTCTTTTTCATCGAACCCACTGGCTTAGTGGTTTAGTTCGTTGTTCTGATTGCGAAAGTATACTTGTAATAAACCGTACGAATGGATTTTTCTTTCAGTGTAAAGGCTATCGCAATGGATTATGCCCTACTTCACATTACGTGACTGTACCCGTTATAGAACAGTCCGTTTTATCCTTGTTAAAAACCACTGTGGAAGACTCCACTTTACTGGAAGGACAAAAAATCAATATAAAGCGAACGGCATCAGGCCACGACAATACTGCCATGCTATCCATGATGTTAAGCAAGGCACAGAAAAGACTTGCAAAGGCAAAGGAAGCCTTTCTTGCGGAAATAGATTCCTTGGAAGAGTACCGTCAAAATAAAATGACCATCGAAAGTGAAATCTCTTCCTTGAAAGACGAGCTGGCAAAACAGTCCATAGAGCATCCTATTGATTACGAAAAATTTGCTTATCACATTCAATCGGTAATTGATATTTTAGAAAGTGATACAGCCATGGAAAACAAGATTCTAGCCGCTTCAAATCTAATCGAAAAGGTTGTATTCTTCAAGGAAACGAAGTCTATTGATTTATATTTATTGTACAATGAATAGCTACTGTTCCTTGCGGTGGTTCGGCTCTCCTAATTGCGAGGTAGACAACAATAACTGCGGATGCAACAACAACTGCAATAACAACTGCAACAACAACTGTAACAACAACTGTGGATGCAATAACAATTGCGGATGCAGATAATTTTGGCTTACACAAAATGTCCCCGACCTAAGGTTGGGGATTTTCATTTAACCAAATTTAACTCAAAAAAAAGCCCCTTAGGGGGCAAAGGGGCAGAAATGTATGTAAGGGGATTTCTCCCCAATTAGTTTAATTTAATTTTAAAGCTTTCAACAATCTTTTCATAACAACCTTGGCATAAATCAAAGGAGTCTTGTCGTCCATCTTCCTTGGAGAAATAACCCCAAGATTTCTCAGCATGGAAATATTCTTCCCATACTCCGTCGCTAACTAGGGGTATCTCTTTACCACAACAATTGCAAACCACTTTTGACACCACATGGTTTTCCTGCATTGCAACTTTGTATTCTTTCATTATCCTGCCCCCTTTTTCATCTTCTTCTTTCGACTTACAACTGCATTTTAACACAAGACTTTTCATTTTTCTATATGAAACTGTTTCTAATCATGGTATCATATAGAAAATAAAAAAATCTTCCGTTGATATTTAACGTGATTTAGTAGGGGTAACTGGAAGGCAGGTTTTACATATGGAACAACAAAATACGGCTTTAACCTCTTGTAACGTCTGCCCCAGACAATGCCATATAGATCGTACCAAAGGTCGTGGCTTTTGTCATGCTTTTATTCTGCCAAAAGTAGCCTTGGTTAGCACGCATTTATGGGAAGAACCACCCATCAGTGGTACAAAAGGTTCTGGAACTGTTTTCTTTTCCCATTGTAATCTTCGCTGTGTCTTCTGTCAAAACCACCAAATTAGCGAGGACGGTTTTGGCAAAGAAATTACTATTGAGCGTTTGGCCAAAATTTTTATGGAGCAACAACTTAAGGGACTGCATAATATCAACTTAGTTTCTCCAACTCACTTCATCCCCCAAATTGCTGTAGCGTTGGGTATTGCCAAAGACATGGGCCTTACAATCCCCGTTGTTTACAACTCAAATGGATATGAATCTATTGAGGGGCTTCACCTATTAGATGGGTTGGTGGATGTTTACCTTCCTGATTTTAAATACTGGGATGAAGAAATAGCAAGGGCATATTCCGCCGCTCCAAACTATTCTAACATTGCTGCCCAAGCCATCCTTGAGATGAGACGACAGGTACCAGAGGATATTTTTGATACAAACGGGATTATGAAAAAAGGATTGATTTTGCGTCATCTTATACTGCCCTCCCATTATCGGGACAGTTATAAAATACTTAACTGGGTAAAGGAGTCTTTGGGAACAGAAACTTATGTCTCCCTCCTCAGCCAGTATACGCCCATGCATCGGGCAAATACAGTCAAAGCACTTTCCCGTAAGCTTACTACCTTTGAATACGAAAAGGTTACAGAATATTTTTTAAAAATCGGACTAAAAAACGGTTTTATACAACAAAGGAGTTCAGCAACTTCTGATTACACCCCTATTTTTGATTTAAAAGGTGTTGAAGAATGAACTCTTTCATAAAAAGAGAGGAGAATATAATTTATGGTAAGAAAAGCGAGAGTCGTAACAGTTGAAGGTTTGAGAGATGGCAAAGGCACCGTAGAAATCCACCACTTCTTAGAAAAAGAAGAATTATTAGGACACTGCGGTATGTATGCTCGTGTTATTTTAAAACCTCACAGTAGCATTGGCTGGCATCAGCACGTTGGGAACACAGAACCTTACGCAATCATCAAAGGTGAAGGTACTTTTATTGACAACGACGGTTCCAAAACAACAGTCCATCCTGGGGACGTCTGTCTCATTGAAGTAGGTCAGTGGCACTCCATCGAAAATAATACCGATGAGGATATGGAAATGATCGCCCTGATTATCAACGAAGAAGCAAAATAAATACATAAATAAACGCCCATTCTAATATACTTTTAGGATGGGCGTTATACTTTCGAAAATTATAATTTTAGTTCATACGAATCCAATACCCTTAAATGAAGCGGATATTGTAGTTAGGATTACTTTAGAATGTGTACTACTCCTTAAAGAACACTATACAAATCCCTTATATACTATCCTCATGAGCAATAAAATCCTTTACTCTTTGAAAATGCTCTTCTGCACATACAAAATAAACAATATCATTTGGCAAAAAACTCATATGAGGACCAGGGGAAATAAATAACTCCGTGCCTCGTTTGACGGCAGTTATGGTTGCCCCAGTATTGTACCAGAACTTCAGCTCATTTGTTGTTTTTCCAACAACATGGCTCCCCCTTGGAATAGACAATTCATAGCTAGCGCCTAAGTTCACTTTTTTTTGACCCAAGGTATATTCCAAAAGAGAATCCAAATTTTCATCAATTTGTTTTTCCAAGTTTGCTTTTTCGAATCGCAGCCTTTTTAATAAATCTCTTGTTTCATGTAAATCATTTTTTGCAGAGAATTTATCAATAAATACCCTTGCTTGCTTTGATGATGTAATAAAAATGCCACTTTTCTCGGATACTTTAATGACATCCATATCCTCTAAAAGAGATGCGGACCTTCTAATTGTTTCCGGAGACACATTATATTCACTTGCCAACGTAGACCGTCCTTTTAATTTATCACCCTCCACAAACTCCATACTATCAATTCTGTTGGCTATATCAACGGCTATTTTAATATAGCGTGGAACTTTATTGCTTGCTAATACCTTTTCCAAATTTATCCCTCTTTCGTATATATGGTGCTACTGACTCCATTTTAACATATAGGATTTATGTGTCAAGGAAGACAAATGTACCTTTCTAGTATTTTAAACTGCATTTTTTTATTGCTGTTTCATATTAAGAAATTTGTAGAAAAAAAATAATTTACAACTAGCAACCTCGGTGATATAATAAAGTTGTCAGTTTTGAATTTGAAGTGAACGTAGGAGGTTTACATGTTTGATAAAGTAACTAATTTAGGAGATTCTTGCATCCAGCATGGACATAAGAATAACCGTATTTACTTAATGCACCTTGCACCAAAAGATATGCCACAGATCTTAGATGAGCTGGATTCTTTGGCAAAACAACATACTTATACTAAAATCTTTGTAAAAATACCAAAAAAATACGAAATTTTTTTTTCCACGAAAAACTATATTGCCGAAGGATTTGTAAATAAGTTTTATGATAATTCGGAGGGCTGTGTTTTTATGGCAAAATTCTTAGATAAGCGCAGAAGCACACCCCTAAATCAAGAACAAAATGAAAAAATAATAAAATATGCTCAATCAAAAAAGGAATTTGCCCCTTTGGTTAAAGTAAGCCTTCCAGAGGGCTGTTTATTACGAGAAGCCACACCCTCTGACGCTGAGGATATGGCTGCTTTGTACTCTAGTGTTTTTGAGAGTTACCCTTTTCCCGTATTTGATGTGGAGTACATTAAAAAAACCATGAGAGAAAACATTGTTTATTTCGGTATTTGGAAAGATCATCAACTGATTGCCCTTTCCTCCTGCGAAATGAGCGTTGAAGACAAAAATGTGGAAATGACGGACTTTGCAATTCTTCCCGACCACAGAAGTCAAAAACTTTCCCATATTCTTCTGATGCATATGGAAAAGGAAATGACAAAGCGAGGAATAAAAACAGCCTATACCATAGCTCGTGCAGTCTCTATTGGTATGAACTGTACCTTTGGAAAAAATGGATACGATTATGGCGGTACTTTAATACAGAACACCCACATTGGCGGTGGCTTAGAGGACATGAATTTGTGGTTTAAACCACTCTAAAAAAGTGTGTATATAAAAAGGAGGTTTTCTATGAGTGAGGTCATGATGCTAGAGGAGATACAAACAAAGAGAAGACGATTATTTGGGTATGTAAGCTCAAAAGATTGGTCCAGTTGGACTTGGCAAATGCAAAACAGAATTGAAACGGTGGATGAGCTAAAAGCCCATCTACATCTTACCCAGGAAGAGGAGCAGGGAATCAGAAAGTGTCTAAATTCCTTAAGGATGGCAATTACCCCTTATTACCTTTCCTTAATTGATCCCGATAACCCTGACGATCCAATCAGAAAACAGGCAATTCCCACTTCCTACGAACTAGAAAAATCTGATTGTGATTTAGAAGACCCTCTCCATGAAGAAGGAGACTCCCCTGTTCCTGGTTTAACCCATAGGTATCCTGATCGGGTTCTTCTTTTAATCACCGATAAATGTGCAATGTATTGTAGGCACTGTACAAGAAGAAGATTCGCAGGGCAAAATGACTGCTGTTTGCCAATGTCGCAAATTGATAAAGCAATTGAGTATATTGGAAAAAATCCAATCATTCGTGATGTACTTATTTCAGGAGGAGACCCCCTTCTGTTGTCTGATAATAATTTAGAGCTCATTATTAAAAAATTACGAAACATCCCCCACGTAGAGGTCATTCGAATTGGTACTCGTGTTCCTGTTGTAATGCCCCAAAGAATTACACCAAGGTTGGCAGAGATGTTGAAAAAATACCATCCCCTTTGGATCAACACCCATTTTAATCACCCCAATGAAATTACACCCGAGTCAAAAAAAGCTTGTGAATTATTGGCAAATGTAGGAATTCCCTTAGGAAACCAGGCGGTGCTTTTAAGAGGGGTCAATGATTGTCTTCATGTGATGAAAAAGTTAATGCATGAACTTGTGAAAATCAGAGTAAGGCCGTACTATATCTACCAGTGTGATCTCTCCATGGGAATCAAGCATTTTCGCACAAAAGTCTCCAAAGGAATCGAAATTGTCGAAGGCTTAAGAGGCCACACCTCAGGCTTTGCAGTTCCTACTTTTGTAATTGATGCGCCTGGCGGGGGCGGCAAAATACCCGTTATGCCAAGTTATGTTATATCGAGGGCGGAGAATAAGGTTATCCTTCGTAACTTTGAAGGGGTAATCACCACATACAGCGAGCCGGAAGAATACTCATCCCAATGCCATTGTGAGGTTTGCACGGGAGAAAAAAATGTGGCACCAGTGGGAATCTCAAGATTGGTCCACAATGAAAAAGTATCTCTGGAACCAAAAGGACTTAGAAGGAATTTGCGAAATGGCAATGAAAATAAAAGTTAAATTCGAATTAAAATTATATGGACAAATTAAGAAAAACAAGCTAAATACATGAAAATGCACCATAACTATTGTTATGGTGCATTTTTCTAGTCAATATTTTTTTATTTGCAAACAAATAACATTTTTCTCAAAAAGGCCTCTCTTAGACTTAAATGGCATGATAGTAAATCTATTAGACATAAATGGTATCTTTTTTAAGTACTTATTAAACCAAGGGTATTAAACTTTTTTCATTTTTGCAAACCCTACAAAACTTAATATCAGTTGAACGATTACGAAAGGTGCGTAGATGAACATTAATAGAATGGAAACTGAGTATAAAATTCCTGCTACTAACGCACCCCATCTTGCTCTTGCTACCCAACCAATCCAAGTGAAAATAGTAGCTAGACCAACACACAGCATGTGAGGCATTACTAGCATAGTGGCAATTCCCCCTGCAAGGGCTTCTGTTTGGTCAGCTGATGCTATACTACCCATAAAATATGAAATTAAATATACCAAATATAATGTTCCTAATATAGCAGAAACAAGAAGAATCTTGCTTTTCTTAGGCTTTACAGAAACATCAATTTGGCTATTTGGTGATAATTCCGGTGTTTCTACTAATTCATTACAATCCGTATTATTCTTGCTTTCAAGTTCTGTACCACTCATTTTTTTTCCTCCTCAAATTTAAGTAGTTAACACACATATTCAAAGCCACTTTATGTTGCTCATCTGTAGCCCCACAATTAGGTTTTAATTCGTATGTGTTGTTAACCATTCCTATCAACATAAGAGTTCAAAAGTACCCCATATCAATTTTTTGTTGTAAGCCGTCAACAGTTTTATAGGAAGTGGGTAGATATACATGAGTAATGCTGTCAAAGTAAGACCCCCTTTGGGTATTACAATAGCCACATTTCCACTGAATACCATACCTCATTTCATACTGTTTTTCCTTGACTATCATGGCAAAATTGTAGAGACATTTTAGTCATTCCAAGCTCACTTGAAGTCCTGGTGTTTCGGATGGAAAACCCAAGTTTCTGCCTATAGGCAAACACAGGGCAATGCCGACTCTAGATGCAATTGAGGAAATCCATGGTTTATCATTTTAGTATGTTCTTTGTAACTATATCGTTGAAATATGATTCCAATAAATCAATAGAATTTCTTTGATTGGTTGCAAAGCTTAATGAATCATCTTTGAAAACTTTAAGTTATGTCTAAGTCATTCTTCCGCCGTTACTTCTCCCAAAAATTAGGAACACTACAACCCTATTAACCACAAGGCATTTGTAGTGAAAGTAATACCTTTGGTTAACGGGTGAAAAAAGCAACTCAAAAATTCAGCCATCAACTTGTAGCAAATTACCAATTAATTGGCCTAGTAAGTTGCTGTTTTTATTCCTAGTTATATTTTTAAAACTGGGTATTTCCTTGAAAATAATTGATATTTCCTCATGCCAACTTACTTTGAAGAGATAAGAATCGCCTCTTTCGCTTTGGTTATATAAAGTCCATGAAAAATCTCATTCTAATCATAATACAAATCCATAGTAATGTAAATAATTAACAGTTATATTTTTACATTTCTTTTGCTTCTCCCTATCGCTTTCCAAAGGATGAGGACTTCAAAAAGAAATCCAACCCTATCCCTAAAAACCAAATTTCTCTATATCCTTAGGTTTTACCTGAATCATTTGCTTATTTATATAATAATTCAGTCACGGCTTAATTTCTGTATATAGCCATTTGGCATAAACGGCAATCGGCAGACAGTAATACACACTGTCTGCCGATTATCAACTATTACGGAAAATGATCTACCTTTTTCACTTTCATTTTTCATTATGGTAAACATTGGGTCTATCGGGGAATATAATCATTCCAAAACCATTTAAACTTGAAAGCTTCGTAAGTAAGCCTTCTGTACCTTCCTTCTGTTTCCCTTCAATTTCCTCTTTATACAAGGGAATTAAAGAATAGAAATTAATTTGTGTCCCATCCTTGCTACGTAGCAGGCTAATTTCTTCTTGCAATGCCCCCAGCATTACACCACACAGCTTGGTACTTTCGTCATATGGAACATAATCCTCGGAATTAGGAATTGTATGACCCCAGCCGAGCCATGTTTTATATTCATGGGGAAAGCGAGACAAGTACTTCAGCAAATTCACAGGCCACCATAAACGGTTATCCACTTTGCCATCCTCTGGTAATGGAAGGCTCCATTCTGCGGGAAGCAAAAGCATTAACTCTCCTAGCTCCAAATCTTTATATTGGGGCAACAAATCAGGGGGTAATGTCATTGGCAAAGCGCTCATCCCTACGGTATAAAGCACATGAAAATCTTGCTTTGTAGGTGCCTCTAGTAAATGAATATCAATCTGTAAAAATTCCGAGCTTTGCTCATAAAAAACCCGTTCCTTACGGTCAGGAAACAGTGTTTTCATGTGCTTGTCAATTTCCTTATCATAAGGTGTTGTATGAACCGGTCTTTTTTTTCCCGTTACTTTCGGTTCTTTATAATGATACTCCGAAACTTTCTTCTGATTTTCCATCATAAAACTTCTCCTTAATCTCCAACTTCTCCTTATACAACTGCTTTTTAATCTCCGAATAACGCCCGTGCAAACTCCCTTGCATCAAATTTCTGTAAATCTTGAATACTTTCCCCAACACCAATGTAGCGAACGGGGATTTGCAACTCACTTTTGATTGCCACAACAATACCGCCCTTAGCCGTACCATCCAATTTTGTGAGAATAATCCCTGTGATATCTGCAACCTCTTGGAATACTTTTGCCTGCTGTAAAGCATTTTGCCCAGTGGTAGCGTCCAATACCAAATAAACTTCCTTATGGGCATTGGGATGTTCCCTTTCAATAACCTTTGCAATCTTGCGCAATTCTTCCATGAGATTCTTTTTATTATGCAATCGTCCTGCAGTATCACAAATCAATAGGTCACAATTCTGGCTTCTGGCCGCATGTACCGCATCATAAACCACTGCTGCAGGATCAGAATTTTCCCCTTGCTTAATGACCTCAATGTTAGAACGTTGGCCCCAAACTTCAAGCTGGTCAATGGCCGCCGCACGGAACGTATCGGCCGCTGCCAACAAAACAGAGCGTCCCTCTGCCTTATAACGGCTTGCTAACTTACCAATAGTTGTGGTTTTACCAACACCATTTACCCCGATTACCAACATAACCGATGGATTGGGTAAGCTTTCCTCTTCCTGAATGCCATCCGATAAAATGGCAGTGATTTCATCCGCAAGCATTCCTTTGATTAAAGATGGGTCCGTTGCGTGTTCTCTTTTTACACGCTTACGCAAATTCTCCACTATGGTCATGGTGGTTTGCACACCAATATCCGCCATAATCAAAGCTTCTTCCAGATCTTCAAACAAATCCTCATCAATTTTTGTGAAGCCGCCTAAAACAGCATCTACACCACCCATAATGTTCTTTCGGGTTTTGTCTAATCCGGCTTTCAGCTTTGCAAAAAAACCCAGCTTCTTTTCTTCTTGAGCATGCTCATCCAAAGCTGTCACTTCTTCGGTTGATTCTTCTTGGTTAGGTTCTTCGTAAGATGCCACTTCATCAGTTTCTTCTGGTGTTTCTTCTTCTGGAATTTTTTCTTCCAAAGACCCTTTTTCCTCCCCTAAAGTTTCTTCAACAAAATCAGCAACTGCTTCCGCCAGTTCATTCACAAAAGCTTCCGCTTCCTCGGTGGTTTCTTCTACAAAGCAATCACCCTCAGCGGTTGTAATCAAAATTTCCTCTTCACCACTGGGCTTTTCCACCATTTCTTCTGCTAAACTAGAAAGCTCCTCCACAAAAGCAATACCTTCTGCCTCGTCTTCTGTCGCAAAGGTCTCACCATCTGGCAGGGTGACTTCAATTTCCACCTCGTTCTTTGCGTCTTTTTCTATTTGCTTGGTTTCTTGGTACAATGTATCCTCATTGGCTCTGTGGATATGGATTTCCTCTGCGCCCATGGCCTTGCCAACAGCTTGATTTACCCCTGCTACATCGTTCAGTCCATCTTCCACTTCCAACACAAAATCCACTGTATCACTCTGTGAGGATTCCACTTCAATTCCATCCAGTTCAATTACGCCCTCTTTGTTTTCTTCCGTCAAAGGCTCATCCTTTGTTTTCTTCTTAAAAAAATCAAATAATCCCATTTGTATTCACCTCTAAATCTATATTCCAAGGAATATAATACTTTTACCAGTTGTTGCTCACATTCATACTTTTAACGGACAATAAAAACCTACAGTTACCCTATCTAAAACAGTATATTCGTTTAAATAGCATCTTTTTGCTCATCAGAAAAATCAACAGAAATTAATTTAGATATCCCTTTTTCCTGCATGGTCACGCCGTACAATACATCAGCGTGCTCCATGGTGCCCTTTCTATGGGTTATAACAATAAACTGGGTGTCTTTAGCAAACTTCTTCAAATACAGAGCGTACCTGCTAACGTTTGCATCATCTAAAGCAGCCTCAATTTCATCCAAGATACAGAAAGGGGATGGCTTCATATGCAAAATAGAAAACAAAATGGCAATTGCCGTCAGAGCCCGTTCACCGCCGGAAAGAAGCTGCATATTTTGCAAATTCTTACCCGGTGGCTGGGCCACGATTTCTATGGGAGACTCTAAAACCCGCTCAGTATCAACCAGTTTTAAATACGCCTTACCACCGCCAAACATTTCTTGAAACACACGGCTAAAATTATCAGAAATTACCTGGAATTGCTCTCTAAACTGCTTTTCCATTAAAATTGAAAGCTCATTGATAATGCCTCTCAATTTTTCTTCGGCCTCTAAGATATCCGCCCTTTGCCCCGTTAAAAAGCCATATCTTTCTTTTACTTCCTTATATTGCTCGATGGCACCAACGTTTACGTCTCCCAAAGCTCGTATTGCCCCTCTAATTTCTTTCACAGGGCGGCCTTCCTTTTCATTTTGCCTATTTTGGGCATACTCCTTGGCCATACGATGGGTCATTTCATATTCTTCCCACATTTGGGTCGTAATGCGAATTTTTTCTTCTTCTATTTTCTCTCTTTTTGTCTCAATACGGAAAAGCTCATTTTCCATCTGTCTAGCAGATTCCCTTTGTTCCCTAGCCTGCTCCTCCATCTGTTCCGTTTCTTGGGTAACTTTTCCTTTTTCTTCAGAGGTTTTACCCAAAGCCTCTTGCAACAGAAGGGTTTTTTCACCTAAGGAGTCCCCTTCTATACGCAGTTTATCTTTTAGTTTTTCCTTTTCTTCACTACTTTGAATCAAAGAAGAAATTTTCTGATTATCTTCGTCTATTTGATTGAAAATCCCTTGATTTTCAGAATTTAATCGTAAAATGGTTTCTTGTATGTTAGAAATGTTTTGACTACTTTTAGAGATACTGATTCTAAAACTTGTAATTTCCTCCATCAGCGTGTCACGTTTTCCTTTTTCGTCGCTTAAGTTATTTTGGAACTTACCAAGCTCTGCACTGAACTCCTCCATTTTTCTTTCGGAAAGTGCAAGGGCTTCTTGTTGTTTCTGGATATCCTTATCAGCCCGTGTCAACTGCTCCTTCAGCTGACTTTCCTCCAAAAGAATCAAATGCAATCGTTCCTGATTTTCTTCCACATCGTCATTTGTTTTTTCTCGATCCCCGTGGCTGCTGTTAAGGGTTACGGCTAGCTTCTGCAACTCCATTCGTTTTTCAACAATCTGCTTCTCAACTTCCTCTATATCCTCTTGGGAAAGAGCCAGTTTTTCTTGTAGCCCTTTTACAATTCTTCCTGCACTTTCCAAATCATCCTGCAAGGTGTTGATTTCTCTGCTACGGCTAAAGATATGGGTTGCTTTTTTCTGTTTGGAGCCACCCGTCATAGCCCCCCCTGGGTTTAAAATATCCCCCTCTAAGGTAACCATTTTATACTGATGTTTATACTTCTTTGCCAGTACTACCGCCTGCTCCAAATTGTTAACAATAATGGTTCGTCCCAATAAATTCTCTACAACTTGGCGGTAAACTTCCTCAAATCCTACCAATTCATGGGCAGTGCCAATGACTCCCGCCTCATCTAAAATAGCAGGTCTGCCCTCAAAAGTACGACTTTTGATGGCAGAAATAGGTAGAAAGGTTGCCCTGCCTAAGTTTTTGGCTTTTAAGTAGCCAATGGCTTCTCGGGCATCTTCCTCAGTTTTGGTAACAACATTTTGCAATGCACCGCCTAAAGCTGCTTCAATGGCCACCTCATACGCTTCATCAACCTTTAACAACTGTCCAACAGCACCGCAAATACCCCGATTTTCTTTATCAGGCAAATTCAAAAGACTTTTCACGCTATGAAAAAAGCCTTCGTTTTCCCTTTCCATCTCCTTCAAAACAGATAGTCGGGAGCGAATTTCAGAAAGGTTCTTTTCTTCTTTATAAAGACGATTCTGGGCACCATCCTTCTCTTTCTGGGCTTCTAGCCTGTCCTTCTCCAAAGCTCCCAGTTCATTTTCCATAAAAGAGATGGTTTCTTTCATATCATTCTCTTGTTTATCCAAAACCTGAATATGTACCTCAAACTGATGTATTCGGCTTTCCAAATGACCTTTTTCCCTATGCAACTGTTCCATACGGCTTAAAAATTGTTCTCTTAAAGCCTCACGCTTGGCAATTTCACCCTTAGCCTCTGTGCCAATTTTAATTTGATGAAAAATTTCATCTTTATAGTTTTCAGCTTGAGTTTCATCTCGGTGCAAAGCAGAGTTTAAAGATGCATACGCATCTTCCAATTGCAAAAGTTTTTCCTGCTGATGCTCCTTCTCAATGGAAAGAGCGGTAATACGACTATTACAAAGTTCAAGTTGGTTTTCATTTTCCACTTTCTGCTCCTGCTTTTGGGAAATCTCTTGTCGGATTCTTTCAAGGTTCGTAATATCGTTTTGCCGTTGCTCCTCCGTTAGACGAATTTCTCCCTCTTTGCGTTCTTTTTCCCCTCGGAGCTCTGCAATTTCTTGGTTTTGCTGCTGTAAAAGGGCTTCCAGTTCTTCCGCCTTGGTCTTCAGCCTCTGGGCGGCTTCTTTACTCCGTTCTTCTTGAGAAAGGTGATTTTGCAACTGCTCTTCGGCCAAAGCTTTGTTTTCAATCAGCTTTACCATTTCTTGCTCCATGCTGTCTAAGTCCTTACAAAAAGCTACAACCTCAGCCTGTTTCAATTCTTCTTTGAAGGCCAAATAGCATTTTGCTTTTTCACTTTGCTTTTCCAAGGGTTCCAATTGAACCTCAAGCTCGCCGATGATATCATCCACACGCAGCAAGTTTTGCTGTTCCTTTTCTAACTTACTGGTCGCTTCGTTCCGACGGGTTTTATATTTTACAATGCCTGCAGCCTCTTCGAAAATCCGTCGGCGCTCATCGCCTTTTGCGCTTAGGATTTCATCAATTCTGCCCTGACCGATGATGGAATATCCCTCTCGACCAACGCCCGTATCCATAAAAAGCTCCTGAATATCCTTTAATCGGCACGCCGTACCGTTGATTCGATATTCACTTTCCCCCGAACGAAACACCCGCCTGGTAACTTGAACCTCTGTGTATTCCAAGGGCAGCTTTTGGTCTTGATTATCTATGGTAATAGAAACCTCGGCAAAACCAAGGGGTTTCCTATTTTCTGTTCCCGCAAAAATAACATCCTCCATCTTATCCCCACGGAGGCTTTTCGCTCGCTGTTCACCCAAAACCCAACGAACGGCATCGGAAACATTACTTTTTCCACTGCCATTCGGCCCAACTACTGCCGTTACGCCTTGGTTAAACTCTAATTTTACTTTTTCGGGAAAGGACTTAAAGCCCTGCAGATCCAATCGTTTTAAATACATCCCTGCACCTCGTTTATTTTTATCACATGAGAAGCTTTCCACCAACCATGGTGTAAATCACTCTACCTCTTACTTCCCAATCTGCAAAGGGTGAAAACTTTGCTTTGGAGGCAAAATGTTTGGGATCAATATGGTAGCTTTGGCGTAAATCCACCACGATTAAATCCGCATCCTTCCCCTTCGCAATAGACCCCTTATTATCCAGTTTTAGTATTTCTGCCGGTTTTGTACTCATTAATTCAACTAGTTTCGGGAGAGTAATAATTCCTGTTTTCACTAAGCCTGTATAGCTTAAAGAAAAAGCCGTTTCCAAAGATGAAATACCATACACCGCACTGGCAAATACCTTGCTTTTATCCCCCTCATTGGAAGGGCTGTGTCCCGATGCAATCACATCGATACTTCCATCAGCTATGGCTTTTAATATTGCCTCCACATCCTCATGGGTACGTAATGGCGGGTTTACCTTAGCTAAGGTATTATAATTCTCCACTGCCTCATCCGTCAGGAGGAAATAATGGGGGCAGGTCTCTCCCGTAACCTTTGCACCTCTTTTTTTCGCCTCACGTATTAATTGGGCTGAACCCTTTGTACTCACGTGGGCTATGTGAAGCCTTGCCCCCGTATTTTCCGCTAAAATAATATTTCTAGCAACCATAACTTCTTCTGCCTCTCTGGGCATTCCCGCTAAACCTAGGCAGGATGCCATAAAGCCTTCGTTCATAACTCCCTTGCCTGATAATCCCCGATCCTCGCAATGAGTGATGACAGGCAAATCAAACATTTTGGCATAGAGCATTACATTTCTCAAAAACGATGCTTCGTCGGTAAACTCATCTCCATCGGAAACCCCAACAATGCCAGCGTCAAACATCTCCCCAATTTCCGCCATCTCTTGACCCTTGCATCCCATAGACATACTCCCATAGGGATACATATTAACCAAGGAATTGTTTTTAGATTTTGACACAATGTATTCCACTACAGTTTTATTATCAATAACAGGATCTGTATTGGGCTCACAAGTAATGGTTGTAAATCCGCCCCTTGCTGCACTGCGAGAAGCCGTTTCAATATCTTCTAAGTACTCAAAACCTGGGTCGCAAATATTACAGTGCATATCAATCAACCCTGGTAAAACCATATTTCCCCCAATATCCACTACTTTCCCATCATTTCTGTCTAAATCATTCCCAATTTCTTCGATAATACCATTTTCTACATAAATATCGTATACGTCCTCTTCATCAAAACCTGGAGATACTACCCGACAGTTTTTCAATAAGGTTTTCATCGAAAAGCACCTCCCATTTGTGTCAAGATATAATATATTGCCATTCTAACGGCAACACTATTGGCGATTTGGTCATTAATGATGCATTGGGGGCCATTGATTACACCAGTAGAAATTTCAATCCCCCGACGTATGGGCCCTGGGTGCATCACAATGGCATCTTTTTTTGCATACCGCAACAAGCCCTCATCAATTCGGAAAAATTTCTTGTATTCATCCAAGGAGGGTAAAACCATGGGATGGCGGCTATTTCTATGCATTCGAGTGGTTAAAATAACATCGGCATTGTTCACAGCCTCCCTGGCGTCAAAGTATACATTGACACCAAACCTTTCAATTTCTGGGGAAATCAAGGTGGGTGGGCCGGAAACACGAACTTCTGCACCAAGCTTTGTCAAAGCCCATATATTGCTTTTGGATACACGGCTATGAACCAAATCTCCCACAATGGCAACCTTAAGGCCTTCAAAGCCACCCTTCTGTTCCTTAATTGTCATCAAGTCCAACAAAGATTGGCCCGGATTTTCGTTGAACCCATCCCCTGCATTGATAACAGAGGCCTCTACTGTGCTTGCCATCAGTTGGGATGCACCAGCCATAGGATGGCGTAAAATAATAAAATCCGCCCCCATTTGGTCAACCAACTGTCCCATGTCCAAAAGGCTGTCAAACTCTTTATTTTGAATTGAGCTGGTCATATCCACAACACTGGCACTTAAATGCCTTGCCGCCAATTCATAAGATAGCTTCGCCCTTGCACTAGCCTCGTAAAATAAAATAATAACTGATTTTCCCCTTAAGTGGGGGGACGTTTTATTCTTCTGACTCAAAATATATTTCATAGTCTCTGCCGTACCAAGAATATATCGAATGTCCTCCGCAGACAGGTCTTTTAGACCAAAAAAATCTTTTTTCATCAGCGACATTTTCTGTCCCTCCTAAATTTCAAGCCTTTAATCGCTCTAATAACTTTTTAAAACTATCTGGCAATGGTACTTCAAACTCCATATATTCTCCTGTTGTGGGGTGAATAAAACCCAAGACTTTGGCATGCAATGCTTGTCCTTCCAACTTAAAGGGCTGTTTTTTTGGCCCATACACCAAGTCTCCCAATAAAGGATGTCCAATATAAGTCATATGAACACGAATTTGATGGGTTCTTCCCGTTTCTAGTTGTGCCTCAATCAGCGTAAAATTCCCCATCCGCTCAATTACCCTATAATGGGTTACTGCCCTGCGGCTATGCTTCTGGGTCACTGCCATTTTCTTTCTATCCAAAGGATTTCTACCAATGGGCTGATCCACGATGCCTTCTTCTTCTTGAAAACCGTTAAACACAATGGCATTATACTTTCTTGTAATGCTATGATTCGCCAACTGCTCTGCCAAGGACTGATGGGCAGTGTCATTTTTTGCAATCATTAAAACCCCAGAGGTATCCTTATCAATACGGTGCACAATCCCCGGACGTTTTTCTCCATTAATTCCCGAAAGTTCATCGCCGCAATGAAACATAAGGGCATTTACCAGTGTCCCCGAAGTATGTCCCGGTGCAGGGTGTACAACCATGCCCTGTGGCTTATTCACAATAATAACATCCTTATCCTCATATAGAATATCCAGTGGAATATCTTCTGGTAAAATTTCCACAAGCTTTACCTCAGGAACCTCTACATCAATGACATCCTTCTCCCGCAATTTATAATTCGCTTTCACGCTGGCACCGTTTAAGCGTATATGACCTTCTTCAATCAGCCTTTGTACTCCACTTCGAGAAAGACTTTCCATATTTTCAGCAATAAAAACATCAATGCGACAGCCGATATCATCCTGCTCTGCCCCAAAAGTAAAATATCCCATATTATTCATCCTTTTTCTTTTCTTCTTCAGGGTCTTTGATGACAAACATAATCAAATACGCCAAAACCATAACACCAACTACTACGTAAATATCCGCCACATTAAATACAGGCCACTCAAAAAATGTAAATTCGAAAAAATCAACCACGTATCCTCTAAGAATTCGGTCAATCATATTACCAATAGCCCCTGCAAAAATAAGCACCATGGTCATCCGTACAAACTTATACTCTTTCGTTTTCGGCAAACTTACATAAAAATACAACAAAGCAACAGTAATAACTCCTGTCAACAAGAGAATAAACCACCGTTGACCCGAAAACATCCCAAAAGCTACGCCTGGATTTTTGACAAACGTTAAGTCCATAAAACCATCTATTAAAACCATGGAGCCTATGGGTTGGAGTTTGATCAATGCCATATATTTTGTTGCCTGATCTAATCCAATTAAAATTACTGCTGCGATTGCAGGTATTAACCACATAATTATTTCATCCTTTTTATTTTATTTTCATAGGAATTCCTCATCAATTTTCTAAGCCACGAACTCTGTACTTTTCATCCTAAAATACTTCATTCTTAAATATATTAAAGTGGCCATCTTAGAAAAGGATTACCCTGTAATCTTCAATGAAAAGCTACACACTAAAATGCAAAATAGCCGTGGCAGCAAAATTGCTTTGTCACAGCTTATTTTAGGTGCCACTGTGGTTTGAAAATTAGTTTTCCCCAAACCGCAGAAAAAGCGGCTTCTCGGGAAAAAATCTCTGTCCACCGCTTTTCGGCTTATTATTCGGTTGCTTTTCGTTCTTCGTCCTTTTCAGCTAGGATTTCGTTTTTATCAAGCAATTCAATTTCTGCATATAGTAAAAGTTTAACCCTTGTACGCATTAATTCATAACGGTTTTGCAACGCAATGATTTCCTGCTCCAACTCATAAGATTTTGTCCTTGCGTTTTGTAAAATTTCTTCTGCTTCAAGTTTTGCGTTTTTTACCATGAGTTCCCCTTCTGCCTTAGCTGCCGCTTTCGTTTCTTCCGCTGCAGCCTCTGCCAAGGACAACGTACGCTCTAAGGTTTTTTGCAAGTTGGAAAATTGTTCTGTCTGGGCGCTTGCCTCTTCAACTTTCCCTTTCCCCTTCATGCTTTCACTATAAAGCTTTTCATAATCTTCATAAAGATCATCCAAAAAAGTATCTACCTCTTCAGGTGAGTACCCAACAGCAACTTTCTTAAAATCCTTAGTAGCAATATCGTTTGGTGTAATCACGCAAAATCCTCCTTATCTATATGTACACTTCCAATTCCAAACCGATTCTATCTTTCTTGGTTCTTCCGCCAATTTCACCCACACGGAAGCGACCAAAACCTCGGGCTGAAACCATATCCCCTGTTTTTAATATGTAAGACGTACTGGTAACAACGCCCCAATTTACGTTTACTTTCTCACCTGAAATTAATGTCTGCGCTTTTCCCCTTGAAAGGCGTAAAGCCTCCCCTAAAATGGCATCCAGCCGCATTGACGCTACAGTAACACGACGTAATTCTGTACGCTTTGGCGATAAAATGTGAGCCTTATCTACCATCTTTACAGTTACCGTAGTTTTTGATACTTTTTCTAAATTGGTTTGTATATATTCTGCCATTTCTTCACTGACAAAGCACGCTGCCCCGTCTTCAGAAACCAAAATATCCCCGACTTTGCCTCGCTCTATCCCCAAACCAAGGATAGAACCCAAATAGTCCCTATGGCTTAAATCCGTCTGCCCAAATTTTTTGTTTTTGGGGGCTATTTGTAAGGCCGAAATAGGAAAAATTTCTTGACATATGCAGGCTTGTTTAGGAGCAAAACCAAGAATCATTCGCTCTGCATCCTCCACTCCGCCAAAAGCAAGAACATCTAAATCAGCCACATTATTCAGCCGCTGTAAAAATCGCTCGCACTTTGCCATATCCATAAAATCACTAAATTGCACTTCATAACGCTTTAATGCAAATGTCACCTGATCCAAAACCTTCGCAAAAAGCAATCGTTCTTCTCCATCTTGTATGCCTTTAAGCATCTGTTGCTTATTCACAGAATCACCCGCTTTTTACAGCAACATAATTGCACCCACAATCAATTCCTTTGTAAGCATCATCAAAATCAAAGCAATGATTGGGGAAAAATCCAACATCATCCCACCACCAAGGGGGGATTTATCCAACATTCTGCGACAAGGCCCCAAAATAGGCTCTGTCATGGCATAAAGAAACTGCCCGATCGGGTTATTATACCCCATGGGCAACCAAGAAAGAAGGATACGCCCAAAAATCAGAAGTTCCATTACGTAAAAAAATAGATTAACTGCTTTCATTAACAAAATTTGTAAACTATTCAATATGCATTACCTACCTTATCTACTACTACTTACCCAAGGAAGAATAACTCCCTTTGTTTTTAATTCTTCTTTGAAATCGCCTGAAATATCAACATTTTCTGGTGCAATGATAAAAATGTTGTTGGCAACCCTTTGAATAGAACCTTCTAAGGAATAGCAGGTACCACTTAAAAAGTCCATAATACGCTGTGCAACAGGATACTCCACCTTTTCAAGGTTCACCACAACTGGTCTTTTTGTTTTCACCTGGTCGCAAATTTCCTGCGCATCTTCATAACAAGCGGGTTTAATAATCACTACTTGCATTTGAACATTTGTATTAATACTATATACCTGAGGATTCCCTTTGGAAGTGGTTTTACGAGGTACTGATGTTGCAGAATACTCTGTTTCCCTTGAAATCTCACGCAAACCATAACTGGGTGCCGCTTCCCTTACAGGCATATCATATTCTTCGTCCTCATAATATTCATCATCTTCATATTCGCCAAACATTAAGTCTTTCATTCTATCCAATAATTTAGCCACTTGTCTGCTTCCTCCTAATCGTTACAATCTTTATTTTTCTCGGTTAGAGTAATCTCTTTCGCCAAAAATTCCTGTGCCTACCCTAACGATGGTCGCCCCTTCTTCAATGGCAACTTCATAATCGCCCGTCATCCCCATAGATAGCACATCCATTACTATATTATCAATTTTTTTCCCATTGATGTCAACCTGTAATTGTCTCATTTGACGGAAATATTCCCTATTTTCTTCTGAATTTTCAACAAAAGGTGCCACAGTCATCAAGCCTCTGACACGCAAATGCTCCTTGGTTGAAAGCTCCCGGATGAACGTCTCAGCTTCCTTGGGACTAATGCCAAACTTACTTTCCTCGTTGGCTATATTCACCTCTACCAAAATGTCCATTACCACACCTTTGGCTGCTGCCCTTTTTTCAATTTCATTTGCCAGCTTCAGGCTTTCCACAGAGTGAATCATATCCACTTTGTCGACAACGTATTTTACCTTATTGGTTTGTAAATGGCCAATTAGGTGCCAGTGCACGCTCTCGCCCATAGGCTCGTATTTATCCATAATTTCCTGTACTTTATTTTCACCCAGAGAAGTAAGCCCACACTCTACAGCCTGTTGAATCACCTCAACAGTTTGGGTTTTGCTTACTGCCAAAAGAAGGATATCTTCTCTCTTTCTACCGCTTCTTTGTGCGGCAGCGGAAATTTTAGCTTCTACCGCTTTTATATTTTCTGCTATATGACTCATGTTACTTCTTTCCTTTCTTAATACAAACTTTGACCCTCTTTAATATTCTTTGCATCAGATACAATCAAGTCATAGGCTTGTAACCCATAATTCGTTCCAGAACGAATGATTGCATACTCTTGATTTTGGTCTAAAATGTCTATGGTTACGAATTTAGCCATGGAGCTGTTTGCAACATATACGCCGGTTCTTGGCACCAAATTAGAAACAGTATAGTGGGTTGCACTTTCTCCCGTTCCTTGCAAAATAACGTCTCCTCGTTTCAATTCCCCATTTTGATCAATATAATAATTTACATCGTCGTATGAAACTATGGAAACGGCTAAAAACTTTGTGTTGCTTCCATTTACCAAAAGAACACCTTTGTTCCCCAAGCTCTCTGTAATACATTCTTTGGGAATACTAATCAGAGATTTTTCTACAATGGCATCATTGGGAACCTTTAACCCTTCAATGGCAACTCCATCTAAGTAAAACTCCAAAACTCTTTTGTTGATAAAGGGTTCCATCTGCTCATAGGTGGAAAAAACAACCTTCGTTTCCTTTTCTCCAATCTCAACAGATTGAATTTTTACGTTAACTTGAACGACTTCTTCCTCTAACTGCAAGTTCAATATTTTATTCTCACCTTTGCTCCAATTTACCGTTGCAGAATTGGGAAGAAAGGCAGCAATATACCACTTGTTGCTAGAAACAATTTTAAACAACGGGTCACCCTCAGAAACAGCCTTGGCCTTTGAAATAAAGGTAGTTTTACTATCCCCAATTTGTCCTTTTGTAATGCCATCTAAGGTTTCAGGGGTGAGGGTTTCTTCCAAACCATCATAAGAAAGGGATATTACTCCACTTTCCTGTGCCCGAATGGTACTCTGGTTTTGCGCTAACTTCTGCTCATACTGTGACTTTTCTTCCGTCAGCTGAGAAAGGCTGCCTACATTTTCTGTCAACCAGATCTCGTTTCTTTGTCCCATAAAGGCTTGTACCTGCTCCTTCATATCGTAAAGATAACTTGCATTGGTTTTCATGGACTTTCCTGCATAAGATTCAACAACACGGCGAATATTTTCTTCAATCCTGGCGATGTCCTCAGAAAAGGCAGATAAGTCCGAGCGACTTTTCTGGCTTTTTAAAATATCTTTATCAAGCTTGTCCAACGCACTTTCTATGTCATTCGTTGAGTTCGTATCCTTAACCGTGCAAACCACAGCGTTTTTGGAAACATAATCCCCCTCGGAAAATTGATAGAAGGGTTGCCCTCCTCGATTGCTTCGAACCACCTGTTCACTTCGAACAATTAGACCCGTATATCTCTCTGGTGTATCAATTCCGCCATGTCCCACTGTTTCCACATTCACATCAGAATTTTTTGCGGCCATGGTTATAATCTGCCCAAAAAGGTATAATGCAATAATTATAAAAACAAACATAGGCAAAACTCGACTTACACGAATACGCCTTTTTCTTTTCCTCGGTCTTTCGTCTTCTCTTTTCGGTTGAAAGTCTCTTTTGCTTGTTTCGCCCCTTCCTTGTCCATAGGCAGGATCAAAATGGTATACATTCCCCTTGGTGGGGTATGTCCGTTTCGGTTTAGGCGCTTGCTTTGGGGTTTGTTGTTCGACCTTTTGAGGCCGCTTTTTCTTTCTATGTTTTGAGGAATCTTTTTTCATTGAAATCCTCCTTATCTTCTTTTCAATCAAATTCTATCATAACATTATATAATACTTTTCCTATAAGGTAAACAAAAAATAATCCATAAACCTCCATAGTTCTTCTCCCTTTGCTAAAACCTTGATATCTAGAGGGTTTTCAAATTAATCGGGCTCTCCTTATTGTTTCCGCAAAAAAACGGCTGCTGTCCTTCGACAACAGTCGTTTTGCCCATGAAATAACATTGTAAACAATGACAAATTCCCTTGTTTCAGATTTAATAAAACTACAACAACTATTTCTATCCTTTTTGCTTTAATGCGCTCTGTTCTTGATTAAGACTTCTAAGTAGGTTTGCTGCCTCAGCTGATGTATATTTTATAATTAGCATCTCTCTGTTGTTTTTTGGCATATAGTCATATTTGAATTCTACCATTAATAAGGCTCTTTATCAATTATTTTGCCTTGACATCTATTTGGTGCTTTAAATACCTACCCGTAAGTCAAAAACTCCCCCTACTTTTTATCATTTTTTTCCAAATTTATCCGCCGTTCTGACCTGATCGATTTCGAATGGATATGTTTGCTGTAAAAATTAAATGGTCATAACTTCACACCCCTGACATCCTACAAACTGTTATATTTCACCCCTTTAATACAACAAAAAAGCCCGGATATGCTCCGAGCTTTTCACTAGTTTAAGTATTTGTTATACCGTTAAATCTTCGCCTGTGATTTCCTTGTATTCTGCTGCGGTAATTTTATTAAACTCAACATACTGTTGAAGCTGGTCTTTTCTTACAAAGTTCTTCTCATACCTCGCTTTTAATGAATCAAACATAGGGCTTTTTGTTGCTGTACTCATATCACATTACCTCCTAACATTGCTAATTCAATATCCGCCATTTGCTGTGCCAACATTTCCTGCCCCTGCTGGATTGCAAAGTCCCGTAATTCAGCATCTGCCTGTGCTTGCATGAGAAGTTCCATGCTTCTTGGCTCAGGCTGGGGCTGTAAGCTCACATCCTCCATAAATTCTCCTGTTTCAGGATCATACAGCATACCTATTGCTATAGTATCTACACAGGGAATCGCTAAGACGTTATTCCCTTCGGGATCAGGTGGATAGTATGGCTCCTTTTCTTGATCAAGCAAAACGTCTATTACTCTATTTTTTAAAACCATAGCATAATTCATAGCCTTTCCCCCCTAGCCTACAATATTTATACCTGTGTAAATGATAACTATACCATTTTTTCCACTTCCACCATATCCGCCAAGTAATGATGACGCAGAACTTCCCATTCCGCCGCCACCGCCACCACCGGAGCCATAGCCACTTCCATTTTCTCCGGATGAAGCATATCCCCCGGTATTTTTGCCACCTTGACCCCCATCTCCACCTTTTGCGGCACTTGATTGTTCTCCATCAAAATCTATGCCGCCACCGCCGCCGCCACCACCACCGCCACCGTTATACTGTGTACCGCTTACAGGCTCCTTAACGCCTTTTGCACCACCGGCACCACCATTTACATCTGTGGCAGCCTTCCCTGAATCACCATAAGAGCCGCCACCGCCATTACCTGCACTCCCATGGCCGGTTCCATTTGTTCTGCTTGTAGCATCTGTCCCTCCGAGTCCACCTGAGAGCGTGAGCAATGTGCCCATTATAGTTGGCTTGCCGTCCTTTGCCGAAGGAATATATCCCCCGGTACCTATTGTAATTGCATGGGTTGAACCAGGTGTGACAGCATACTCCTTTTTTATAACAAGCTCACCTTTATCTCCGCCGCCGCCACCCGGTCCCCCCAAAATTTCATCTCGTTTTTCTGCTCCACGGCCGCCGTAACCACCACCGCCAATCGCCGTTATAAATATCTTCGATACACCTTCAGGTATGGTCAAGGTTCCATTTGTTGTGAAATTTTGAATCGGCGTATAAAACGAATATGGTATCATGAAGAATTCTCCTACTGTGGATACATTGACCGTAGAATTTTTTGTTTTGCCTGAAAGCTCTACAACAACGTTATAATTGCCTATTGGAACAGGGGTAATCACAGCGTAAATATTCCCCTCAACCTGCACTGAATTACTTACTGTAATTTCAATCACAAATGGATCTAAATATTTGTCATTGTGCGAAATGGTAAACTTGGTACCGATAAGCCCCTTGCAGACAATTTTAGCAGTGACATTTAAATCCATGTGCACCAGTTTATTCAGCTTTCCCATGACCGTCCCTGTAGTTTCTGTTGCCCCCGTATCATCGGTCTTCCCGATACTTGTAACCATCCCCCAAGTATCATGTATAACTTTATTCAGCTTAGCAAATATCGTTCCTCCAGTTTCACTGCCCCCAGTATCCACAGTAGTTCCAATCCTTGCCTTAATTTCCGCCACATCCACTTCCAACTGCGGATCATTTCCCGCTTCCGCCAAAGCTGCATCAATCTTATCCATATTTTGATTCTGCACCTCCACATTATAAAACTCATTCTGTGCAGGCTTTTCCAATTTAAAATTCCCTGTAAACTCAGCCATTTCCCAATGCCTCCTCTCTTAATCCAACGTGGTTATATGCCTTCATAGCCTCATGGGTAAACTGCCGTAATAATTGGTGTTGGTTGTACATCAACTCCACCGTCAACAGCATGTTCATGGGCACAATCCTCTCCAGCATTTCCCCCACGGCTTCCACATTCTTTTTGTTGGTCAACTCTAGCTTTGATTTTAGGGTAAAGGCACCATAATTGATTTCCAGCCGATACCCCTTTTCCCCACATAGGATGGAAAGCTGACTATGTAGCGTCCGCAACGTATAAGGCAAATTTTCATTGTACCGTGCCAATAACCGAAACTTCCGCTCCTCCAGTGTGTCCGTCGCCTTCGGTGTAATTCTTAACATCCTCTCTCGTCTGGCCACACCTGTTTTTGTTGCCCTGTCAATGAATTGATTATCCAAAACCTGTCCCAATTCACTCCATAAAAAAAGAAGCTCGGGATTCTCAGCCTCTGCAAGCCTCTGAAATTCCTTCACTTCCTTCATTAAGTCGGGAAAATAACTTTGTATCTCAGCCATGGAAATCACCCCTTATGGGAATACAATCCTCTTGTAACATCAAATTCTTTTGCTCCAGATTAATGGTTGTATTTTCAATGTCCAGAATTCCATTCATATCCAAAAGCCTAGACTCAATTTGGGAAATTCGTACCACGATGTTATTGCTTTCTGCCCACACCCTGCTTAATTCTAAAAAGTAACTGTCCAGAATTTCTTGTATATAGGGCTGGCACTCGGCAAAACTCCATCCACTTTCGTAGGTAATGGTTGTAGAAATATCAATTTTCGTTTCCCCTACACCATCAATGGTAACAACATGGTCAATGGGTGCAATTCCTAAGCCTTCCCCCGCATTTTGAGTAGGATCAACAGCAGTCTGAACATCTCCAATTAGACTCTGGGTTGGCTTTCGATACTCTGAATCAATCACCACACATTTCACCGTACCGCCCCCATTCCAAGCACGATATATTTTGCAGCCGCCCACACCAGATATGGCATTGATTTTTTCCAAATAATCCGCTCGATTTCCACCAAAGGCTTGCTTATCAAAGCTGTTCAAATATCGCTTTCGCAAACCCTCCGTACTCTCTGCGTCCTCCCCTGGAGTCAAAACCTCAACCAATTCTGCCTTGGTCAATCCTTTGATAAAATCAATGGGAATCAGCGTACCAAGGTTATGGTTCGCTTGGCTTCCTTCTGTTTCGCAAATGACCTTATAGCTAAAATCTTGAGGAGATATCACCTCTTCCACACTATAGTTAAATTGGTTCAAATTGAAACGGCCGCCAATAGGAACAGAAAGATTAAACACAGCCTTTCCAATTGCTTTTGTGGCTTCATAAGGTGTTATCCCTCTTTCTTTTGCCCTCCGAATAAGGTATTCCCTGCTGGCAGTGTCTGCAAAGGTTTCGTTTAGCACTGTGTCAAGGTCGATATACATCTGGCAAAGCTCTGACGCAGCAGGAGCAAGGGCATCATAAATAATACTCCCCTCTCTCTTATCTATGTCTGGGGGTACCCGATCCAACATCGTGTTTAATATGGTTTCAAAAGTCTTATTTTCATACATTTACATTCACCTGGCTTTCAAAAACTCCCTCTGTGGACTCAACAATAAAGGTCACAAGAAGGGTATTTCTTCTTTTTTCAAAGGAAAAATCCCGTACTTTTTTAATCCGATCGTCTTGTAATAAAGCTTCTTCAATCCTTCTTTTTACTTCTGGATAAACATAAGTCATTTGTCTCCCAAATACTCCCTTTAGTTCTGCTCCATAGTTCCATGAATAAATCACCCAGTCGTACCGCTCTGTTAGGAGTACCTTATACACCGCCTGCTTCACCGCTTCTACCCCGTCACAATACCCGAAAATTTCATTGGTATCCCTGTTTAACCAATAGGTTTTTGAAGGTATAGCCAACCGTTTAAAAATATTCGCCAAATCTTCATTTACTTTCGGTGTCATAATGTCCCACCTCCTACTATATCAAGTACAACAAATTTCTGCCCACCTTTTGCCCGTAATAAAATAACATGATCTCCAACCTTCAGTTTGTTGTGAATTATAAAGGTTTTTCTCCCCACATAAGCGTGGTTATGGGTATGGGGATCTGTGGTTCTGGTGGAATTGTCATCTATGTAACTATGGCTGTGAGTATGGCTTTCGGTACTGTGGTTGACCGTCATACCCACTGAATAATCCACAACTGCCTTTGTTAAAATCAAAAATGACTCCGTCAAGGTGATTTTCCCATCCAACTTAATTTTCAACGGAGCCGCAGAAACCACTTCCCCCATCAAAATATCCATAGGCTTAGATGATTCCATTTGATCCTTTGCCGCCTGCTTTATTAATTGTGCCAAATCAGACAATGAAATCACTTCCTCTCAATGTAAGATCCATCAAATGCATATCCCCTTGAAAAGTATGGGTGACCTTCTCGCAAACAAAGTAATGATTCACATTGATATCCCCTAAATGTAAAGATACCGCAACACTACACCCAGCCCGTACCTTTGGGGAACCAAAAGCATTTTTAATACTTAACGTCCTTGTTTTATGGTTGTAAAGCTCCAAAAGGGTTTTGGCTCTTTTTTCTATGCCAACGTTGGAATTTATCTTTTCGTAATATTGTAATACCCCCCATTTTTCTATATTTCCCTCATCTTTTTCCTCAAAACCCTTTTGATAACCAGCTTCTTTGTCATCATAGGCAAGCTTAATCTGATTATAGGTTTCTCCATCAATGCTAGTTGAATAGTCAAAATCCTCTGCAGTTTCTTGATTCAGCATGATGTCCAGCTTCATGTCTTCGATATTTTTTAGGGTCAGCTTGCCAAAGTCATCATATAATACAAAAAGTTTTTTCGTATTCATAAGGGTAGTGTCAAGCAATTCTTGGAACATATCAAATAAGGTTTTGTCATTTAACAATCCTTTTTCAATGACATACTCCGTATCTGTAATCTCCCCCACCTTCAATGAGAAGATATCCGCCACCGTTGTAATAAATTGGGTAGCAGTAAGCCCCTCAAAGATAAAACTGTCCTTATTTTTCAGGTATCGCAACTGATCATAAGCGGTTACGGAGATGATTTTGCCCTTGTTTCTCTTCTTTTGAAATACATAACCATAAAAAATAGGAACTTCACCCATAAATAGCTGGACTAAGTTCCCCTCTTGGAAATTAAGATTTTCATCTTTAACCACATCAAAGGTTAAAATCCCAGGTGCTCCCGCTCGTTCCGTTGACCATTTTATATCCCCAACGACAACAGGTGTGTATTCCCTCTCACCGTTTATGATTTTAAGTTGTACCAAGCTTTATCACCTGCCCCGGATAAATTAGATTGGGATTGGAAATACCGTTTAATTCGGCAATTTCCTTATATTTCGCACCATCCCCCAACTGTGATTTACAGATTTTCCAAAGACTGTCCCCTTTTTTTACGGTATAAGTAGAGGGTGTGTCCTTCTTGCTGTCCCGCTGCTTTTCTTCTTTCACGATCACTGCGTCTTGCGTGACTTGCACCATTGGGGTATTTACCGATTTATGCTCTTTGTACTGTTTTAGCGTCACACTTGCCATAAAATCCAAACCATTGCCTGTATCTTCGGTAATGGTATAATCCTCCAAAGATACTCTTTCACTGGTCTTAAGTAATTCTTTTCCACTTGGCAGTATTCTTTGAACTTGAAACGTAAAAGGCTCTTTTTTCATTTTCATCAATTCAAGTGCTTCAATATACTGCTGTGCAGTCATAAACCCATCAGGATACTCTGCAAAGGGATACCTTATATGAGGAATAAGAAACTCAAAACTAAACTCCTTAAGCCCTGGAGTTCTTAGAAAGTTAATTTCTCTTCCATCAATTAATTCCATAGTCTTGTTGTTATTCTTTACCTTCATAGTAATTTTACTTGGCGCAACAGGAAGGGTTATCTCCCCTAAAGAAACTTTATACAAGCACATGCACCTCCTCCGCTTGGGTATAGATGGCCTCTCGTAAAACGTCGGTGAATTTGTTCATCACTCCGTCAATATCAAGGTCAGAGCTAATCTTAGCTTCATTTTTAAAGTCTACATTGACCTGTGCTGTGGTAAAACGGTTGATGGCATCTCGTTCAGAAATATCACGAAGATATCTCAAATCCTCTTGTGAAATCTCCATACTGTCCACCATGACACCTGTGTTTCCTGCAGTATTGGCAGTGTTTTGCAAAAGCTCATCCATACCATCATTGCCAACGCCACCTCCACCGAAAAGCCCTTTCCCCTTGTCATAGTTATTAGCAAATGCACCGCTATAACTCTTGTAGTCAAGTTTTTGCATTACATCCTCGAAACCTGCCTTGTCTTTAACATCTTGGGATTTTTTCTGTATTTCGCTTAAAAGACCGTCTAAATTGCTTGTAATATCCAATTCTATACCAGGAATCTTGTTTAAAACGGCTTCTATCCCTTCTGCAATATTTCGAATATAGCCAATAACATTGATGGCTAAATCATAGAACAAAACTTGTATCGCGGCGATAGGGTTTTGGAACACATTTCCAAAAAAATTTACAAATGCCGCAACAAAATTCCAAACAAAGGCAAAGCCATTATAAATGCTTGCTCCCAACACACCAAAAACCCCTGCTATGATGCCAGTGGCTGAAATGCTCGACCCTGTGAATTTGTTAATTGCCGCAACTACCGCATATAAAATGGCAATCAAAGCAATGATACCTAAAATAATCCATGTGATTGGGCAGGTTAAAATTGCAGCGTTAAGACCTTGTTGGGCAGCCGTTTGTGTAAACACGGAAGTGGTCCATGACCCGTTGAATGCCGTACCAATCACGGTAGCGGCGGATTGTAACACCTGTGCTACCCTTCCCGCATCCATGGCTAGGTTATACAAATTCATAGCAGTTGCCGCACCCATAATAAGGGGAGCGAAGCTGCTCCAGCTGTTGGCCAAAAGGTCAGAAACCTTTATAGCTTCCGTTTGTTCCCCCGTTGCGCTTGACCAAACAGACCCCAATACTTGAGAAAGTCCGCTGAATTTGGTATCTATTTCATCCGCAGCGGCAAACATGGAATTTTTCAACTCGTCGGGAGAAGTGTAGCCTTGAGGTATCACACTGCTTAATGTTTCAACAGCAGCGCCGACTTTATCCGGCTTCGCCTGTGCTTGATTTTGTTCAGGAAATTCCACCCCTGTACCTAAGTTCAAATTCGTTTTTCGAATCCCCGAAGCTGCTTCTACATTTCCAAACGTGCCCTTCATTCTGTCAAAAGGACCTTCCCCACTGCTGGTATCTTGATTCTTTTTTACCCGTTGCTGGTTTTTAAACATGCCTTTCATTTCTCCTGAAAGACTTGGCCCACTGGTAATATTCTTGCTAAATTTTTTCTGCTGCTCACCTGCTTCTCTGATGGAAGCTTCTACTTGTTGAAAAGCTACCTTTGTCAAATTCAACTCTTTTCTTGCTACCTGCAAAGAGCGTGTATCAATACAATTTGTAGAAGCTCTGTCCAATGCCTCAAACTGGGCAATTGCAATGTCTAATGCCCTTGTCATTTTTTTAAGCCCTGGTGTCATACCATCAAACATTTGAATTGACGTTTTAATCGTTCCCATTTTCTCACCTTCTTTCAAACAATATAAAAGCACCCAGCGTAAGTATACTGAATGCTTTCATAGTTAAAATCATCTGATTCCCCAGGAAATCTTTTCCATATTTTGCTTCATTTCTACAACAATGCTTTCGGGAGCCTCTACAACGCTGTCGGGCATTTCAATCACTACAAACCCCTCCGAACTAGCTAAAGGTTCTACTGAACTTGAGCTTAAATCTCCGTCAATACTTGTTAAAACTGAATTATACTCGTATTTCTCGTTGTAATATGCCTTAACGTTAACACCATCTATTAAATAAGTAAAATGTTCAGCTGTTGTACCATTATTTTTAACGCTTAAATTCAAAACTAAAAATTTATTGCCTTCATCAGCACTGGAAGAAAAGAAAGAATCCTCTACCGACTGTTCAAAGCTAGTAGTATTTAAAGTAATTTCCCAGTTATCCAATACGGCTGTTTCTCCTACTTTATATATGGCGTCTTGTTTCTTTTTATCTTCTTCAATTGATTCAGCTAGTTTAGCCGGATCCATGGAATTAAATATTTCTTTTACCTCATCACTGCTTGTTTCCAGTGTAAGTTTATCCCTTTTGATAAAGTCTTTCATAAAATCATTGCTTTTTAAAGCCTCTTTATACGCCTTTTCATCTTCATATAAATACACCTTTGCAACCTTATCATTATAATCGAGCATCCAGCCATCATCTGCACCAATCAGTTGGAAATAAGGTTTGTCATCTTCATACATTTCCAAGTCTCCCCCTGCTTGCTTCAAAGCTTGTACAAAGGTATCAAATGTAACTTCCTCCTGTGCTTCAGATGATGCAGTATTATTTGTTGAAGCTTCATCCCCACCATTATTTTGCGAGCCACACCCCATTAATCCAACTGCAACCATACAAATTAAACTGAATTTTAAAAACTTTGCCTTCAAAATACATCGCCCCCTAAAATTTATATTTAAGGGTATTATACATTATATTCTAAATTTTTCCTACCATCATTTACATTTTTTTCAATATTTTCCCTATCTTCCCTATTTTCACCTACACCATGACCGAAAAGCTAGCCGTGAATATTTATTTACGTTTTAATATCTCCACCCACTTTTTATCTTTATACGAATACGTATAAGAAAAGCACCACAATGATGAGCTTATTCTGATAAATTTGATTAAACAAGTCCCAAACTAATCAGCCCAAATAAACCTCTACTTTTTCTTGGTCTTCTTGGTTTCTTTCTTTTCTCTTTCTGCTTTTAGCTGTATGGAAGCAATGAGAAAGGCTTTTTCTTCTCTTGGTAGTCTCAAAAACTGTGAGGGCAACAGGTGTAACTGATGCAAACAATAATGGGCATAATTACTTTCCCCATCACCCCCATCAATTAGTTTTTTGCTTCTTCTACTAATTCATCCATGGAGGAATCATATCCGTTTAACTCCTGCACTTTAGATACATATTGGGTGTACTCACCTGCATGAAGCATGGTCTTCAACAAGTGATCGGCGCCCATCACACCATAGCCATTTTGCAGTTCTACATCATTCAAATTCGGATAAACCGTGCAAGCAACGCCCAATAAACCTAAGTATTTGTTTAAATCCGTTTCCTGTGTAAACTGCCCTTTCCTTCCGGAAACAGGTACTCTTTTGGTACAGGACTTGCGGATTGCCTCATCCTCATCCGCCGTAATGGTTCTGAGTTCCCACTCTACAGGTTTTCCATCCTCACCAATAAAACGCTTGCTAGCTACCACCTTGCAAGTTTCTTCTTTCATTGGATTCAAAAATGCTGATAAATTCATCTATAATTCCTCCTCTTTTTTACATTCCCCTCAGCATGTGAAATGTTTCTGGCATTTCAAAGCTTTCGTAAGTGAATTCCATTTCTTCATCCAAATACTCGCCGTCGGCATCAAATTTGGCAATCACCATGCTGTCAATATTGCAATCCCGAAGAATGATTGTCTGTCGACCTACGTCTGCAGTGGGGTCTTCATTGGAAATCTGCATATCAAAGTAAATATCTTCCCCTGTGTTCTGGTATCGCTTCATCAATTCTCGAAAGATTGATGTGTTGTAGTGGAAGGTAGCGCTACCTGTTCCATTTGCCCCTACAGCCTTGTGTCCCTTGTTCATCCTTCCCAAAATGGGAACTTCCGCCTTCGTTTTCTCCATTTTAGCCTCAACAGAGATTGCACTCATAAAGTTATAACGGTTTCCCTCGATGGTAATGAAACACTCTGCCTTCTTAGCAGAAATGGCATCTTTGCTAAGCATTGTAATATTACTCATATTCTGCCTCCTCTCTTATTCTACAACAACAGTCATATACAACTTGGCCATGGCACAAACAGGGGTCACAGGGTTCACGACAACCACGGATTTTTTATCATTGCCTTTTTCCACAATCAATTCATCAGAAACAAAGTTTTCAATTGCTTGGATCTGCTCCATCTGTTTGTTGTAAGAAACCAAGTCGCTCCAAAAAGCAATCCTCCCCGACTCATTATTTTGCACCTTTCCCATATAACGAGTGTTGAAAAGCACCGCAATATCGTTACCGATCTGGTCAAGAATCCTAACTACTTGATTGCTTTGGAAATCCTCATTTTTATCCACAGTAACGGATACAAAGCTGTTAATATCGTCTAATACTCTTACTTCATCCCCAACTTTATGGAAAACAAACTCGCCCCCATTCAATGCTGTGGTATACTGACTTTGCTTGTAGGCTGTATCCACCACAAATTCCCCGTCATACTGTTTGTTTGCCAAGGATTTATTCACCTGGCAACCTGCCGAAGCCCCCGTTAGCCAATAAACAAGGCTGGCTTCTTCCGCATTTGCATCTGTCACCTTGTTTTTCAGATTAATCACGCCTTCATAATCTGCCGCCTTGTTGTAAATAACAGTTTGAAATTTAATACCCATCTCATCCCTCAAACGTTTGGTAAACGCCACGAATAAGCCTTTGATGGCATCCTCCTTAGAAAGGCAGCCCAAAGTATTAAAGCTATAAGCCTCCACCTTGTCCAAAAATTCCTGGTATGCAACCCCTGTGGCTGCGCCGTTTGTGCCTCCCGTCAAAGGTGTTGCCGCTGTTTCTGCCAACGTTGCATCCTTTTTAAATATAACAAAATCATTGTCTAACAACTCTAAAGCTTGTGAAACTGTCTGAAAATCAACTTTTTTGTGTTCTAGTAAAGTAGTCACATCAAATTTTGTAGGTTCATCCACATTTGCAGAGATCATAATCTTGATATCGTTACCACGAACACCGCTATAACGTGCTGTAGCAAATAGGTTCGTTGCCTTGTTGCCGCTGTTCAAACGATATGCATATAAGGTTTTAGCGTTGCGAAATAAATCACGCAGCCCCTTAAGCTTTTCATGTGTATAATCGTAACCAAAAAATTTCAACGAATCCTTCTGGAACTCCCCATTCTCAATGGTGAAAATTTCACCATCAGCACCCCAGTCCAATTCTAAGGCCATTGCCGCATACCCCCTGTCTGAGAGAGTCGCAGAAGCCCTCGACGCCGAAATGAAGTTAATATATGCCCCTGGGAGAGTTTTATTTTGAACTAAAAAAGTACCACCACCTAATGCCATTTATCTCACCTTACCTTTCTGAAATTTTTCAATGACGCTATCAATCTCCGTATATGTATAAGCCTTGCTTTTTTCCAATACGACGGATAGTAAATCCCTGTAATTCCTGTACTTTTGACTACGCAATATTGCTTCCTTTGAAAATTGAACTTCCATCTTTTTATTTTCCTGTCTTGCTGGTTTTTCCAAAGACCTTCACCCTTTCCATAAATTCAACTGCATTGTTGCCATGCACCATGGGTACGTTGTAGTCAATTAAAAAATGCAGCATGCCACTTTCCACCCTGTAGTTAATACTGCTTCCTTGGACCAAATGCCCATCTACTCCTATTTCCTCTAAAAGTCCCCTTAGCTTTTCAGCCACTTCCCAACATTCGTTGTTGCCAACCTCTGAAAAATACTGTACATCAAAGGAGGACTTGAAAATAAATCTGTTTCCCAACTTTGCCTTATGGCTTAAATTTACACAGAGAATAAAGAAACATGGCTTTTGCATTAACTGGTCTGTTTTCTCGGTATAAATTCCAAAGTACGGTTCAGGGAATTCCCTACGGATTGCCTGAGTAATCCCTGTAATCAAATTATTAATCATGGAACGCCCCTCTCAAAAGTTTCATCAACTTTCCTTCTACAATCTTGTCGGCATCCTGCTCCAATTCTTTTTCCGAAATACGTAGCATAAAACACCCAGGTACGCTTTCCCTGTTGTCCTCTCTACGATACCCGAATTCTACATTCGAGGCATTCTCCCCATTGTTATACACCTCCACTTCGTAATAGCCATTGGCATAATGAACACTTCCCAATGTCCAACTTTCTCGAAGACCCGTAGGTGTCCGTTTTGCTGCTTTTTTTAATAGTCTTTCTGCCAACTCCGTAACTAAGCTCTCTTGAAATTTGACTAGATCCCTTTGCTGCAGTTTTTCCAACCTATCCCGCAGTTGTGCTAGTTCTAAATATCCAACTTTTACCAAACTAGCCATTCGCCCACCTGCCCTTAAACATAAATCCATTTTTCCTAGAAAGGCGAACCATCCACTGTATTAGACTACTGTGCAAAAACTTCATTCCCCCCTTCTTGTTCCGCCACACTGTATGGTATTATTTTTCCTTTTGACCACTCCCCCCTTCTCACAGGTTTTATACATTTAAAATGAGTCTCTTTTGCGTCTGTACTCAAAGACAAAATATTGGAACACCTGGCCTGCTTGTAGTTTTATTTTTCCCCACAAAAAAGGCACCAGCTTGTGCCAATGCCCACGGTAGGTGCTTACAAATATTTACAATGCCATACTATCACCAAAGTACGTCCCCTTAGTTACCCTTTTTTGCCGATAGTATTGTAAAAAATATTTTTCGTGACTCATAAAATTTCCTTCTCCCTGTCGGTACTTGCAAATACTCATATGCAATTCCATCCACAACGTTGCTGATGATGTACTGCTTGATTTCTTTGTCCGCTTCCATCGCGGCCTGCTCAATCATTTCTATATCCCTTTGCAGCTGAACCCGTTTGAGGGCTGTATCTGCCGTCCTATCCACTATTTTATTCCCTGTACCTGTGCATTCAAATCTGGGCGAAGAAAGTTCTGTAACGGCTCCCAATAGCGATTGCTTCTCCCGATACTGCTTGCAAAAATATTTTAATTCTCGATAGCGGTTCTCGGAAATATCGTAACTCTCTAGTTTTAAATCTCTCTCTTTCCCCAATGTCATCGCTCCTTTTACATCCTCTGCCTCACAATTCTGCCAACCAAACAAATATCCCTTGCTATTCAGACTTTATTAAAAGTAATTGCAACTTTCTATACTTCCCATTTTTTCTTTCTTCCTGCCCATCCTTACCGTAATTTCATATCGCTCCACTCTTTTTTTGATTATTGTTTACAATAAAGAAACAGCATCATCTCTTAGCATGCCTTAGATCCCTTTTGAATTAGGATAGGCTACTTTCCCCTTTTTGCTCGACGTCTTGTTTCAATTTCACTAGAAGCATCCGCCGTAAACATCCGCCTATTTCTATTATTCAGTCTCAAATTTGTTTGTGCCTTATTTTGGTGTAAACCCACTTTAGGGACTTTTTTCTTCACTGAGGTTTCTGCATCTTTTTCTCTCTGACTTTCCTGTTATCAACTCATTCTCCTTTGTTCATCTTTCTGAACCTCTGCGGCAAAAAAAATACTTCGACCGACCTCTATAGTGCAAGATTCGCTACGCAAGGGGAAATTTTTAGGAAAAAATACTATTGATTAGCCTCCTTCACATTTCTATCACTTCTAATTCCGAAACAAAGCTACTTCAGGCTAAATACTTTTCTTTTATCCTGGCCCTTAATCCATTGTCATTTTAATAATCACTGTCAACTCAATAGTTCACATTTCTGAACAAACAGTAACATACAAATCTCTCATTGTCAAGGCAAATATTCTTGTTTCCGAACTATTCGTTTAATTTTCTCTTATATTAGTTGTGTTTTCCGAACAAAAATGATATGCTATTTGTAATAATAAAAACGAGGTGTAAAATGAAAACCATAGCTGATAGAATAAAAGAAGGTTTAGCAATGAAAGAAATGAAACAGTCTGACCTTGTTGAACTTACAGGAATCGGCAAGTCCTCTATAAGCTCTTATATTTCAGGGCAATACGAACCCAAACAGCGAAATATCTACAAAATCGCAAAGGCTCTTGGTGTCAATGAAGCATGGCTTATGGGCTATGATACTTCAAAGGAAAGAAGCACAGATCAAATGCAAAAAGATTTAGATATGGAGTATATGAATAGCTTAAGTGAATTAAACTACTCAAAGGAATTGGTTAAGATTCATGAATTTTTTTCGCTCCTGAACGAAGAAGGAAGGAAAGAATCCATCAAAAGAATTGAAGAATTAACATATTTGAAAAAATATACAAAATAAGTTCTTACTGGTTATTATCCTATAACTCCTATAAAAATTATATCATTTTTAGGTATTCATTAAAAGGAGAAAAGCCCCCGCAAATTCACGAGGGCTTTTTTTAATTGCCTTAAGTTTAGATATTAAATTACTTTGTTTTCTACAACCTGATCTGTAAAATTTTCTACCAATGTACCATTGGTTAAATCACCTGTACCAGTTTTTGTATAGCTTAATGTAATTGTTTCACCACTTGCGATTGCACTATTCAATGTTAACGTTACTGTTGTTCCAGATATATTCACTGCACTAACAGTTGGATTTGCTGCAGCTCCAATTACCTTGAATGCCCTAGAATCAGCAGTTGTACCAGTTAATGCTGTGCTCATTGTCAGTTCAATTTCTGTCGCACTTACTGTTTTTGCACTCAATACAGTTGCAGCTTCTATAGTTGTAGTTTTTACATCTGTTACTGCAACAGTTGCGTAATTTGCAGCTTCAGCTTCGCCTGTTGCATTGTTTGCTACTATAATGATATATGATACATAAGCTGTATTTTCAGGAATTGGAAACTGAGTTGTTCTTATTGAAACTTCGCCCAGGCTTGCACCTTTTGTAGTTCCGTCTGCTGATGCATAAATCATATACTGCTTAACATTGGTTTCATCTGGAGTTGTCCAAGTTACTGTCCCGCCAATCTGATTTGCATCAGTATCTGTGTCTGTAAATGCCAAATCTGAAACCTTTACTTCTGGTACTGTGGGTACTGTCGCTGCCTGAACTACTACATTCACAGTCTTTGAAGCTGTTACACCCGTAATTTCTACTGTTAATACCTGAGCACCTGTTTTGATTAATGTCACAGGTACTGTTGCTACACCGTCTGTAAACGATATTGTAGTATCATGTACTACCCCCCATGTTCCTTCTGTAGTATCACCGCTTGTTACCTTTACGTTAATATCTCCTGTTAAATTTACGCCGTCTACTCCCTTAGCACCGGTGATATTTAATGTGAACTGTATATTCTCTGTTGGTTCGACAGTAGAAGCTGCCACAGTTGCCATTGATTGGTCTGCTGTACTTGTACTACAAACTTTATCCGATTTATTTGTTACAGTTAACCCCGTTGTTGAATATGGTTTAATCATTCTTAATACAAAGGCAGAACCATCTACGATAACACCATCCGCATCCTGTGAAGAATCTATGGTATGTACTCTGTCTGTAAATAAAGAAGAATGTATAGCGTATCCTAACGGATATCCATCTGGTGTAGAACCATCCTTTGTTATGTCTAAAACATAAATAGCGTCTAGTGCAGGCTGATCAGCCAGGATGATACTATATACGCCATGTGCTTCTTTTTCTACGGTAAACGCTGGTGCGATACCCTCAACTGTAAAGGTATACGGTATTGCTTGAATTACCTCAGAATCACTATAGCCCTGTTTCGCTATACTAGTTACCTTAACATGCGTGTATATAGTCGTTGCATCCAAACTCCTAGTCAAATGTGCAACGTCACAGTAGATGTCAGATCTTACTGGGTTTTCATACGGGTTCTCCCATGTGTTTCCGCCATCTTTTGAAAACTCTACCATAAATGCTTCAATGCCAGTAATGTCAGAAGGCTCATTAAACAACACTTCAATCATGGTGTCATTTTCTGTTAATTCATATCTGATATTGGTAACGGCCGCAACAACTGTGGGTACAATAACCTTTACGTCATCACTTGCTAAAACTTCTCCCACTGCTTTTACCCTTACAAAATAAATACCAGATGCCAGGTCAGTGATTTCTGTACCCGTAATATTGGTATAAGTTGTTTGGGTAGAAAGCCTGTATTCCATGTTTGATGATACACCAGTAATCTTACCATCGTTACTTGTAGATGTTTTTGGTGCTACGCCTAATAAGTTTGTAGGTGGTTTTGCCTTCTTTTTAACTGGAATGGGAGGCGTTACCGTTACCGTGCCAGTGCCAATGTTAGTTATACTTGCGATATTAGCGTTTGGTGCTGTAATTGTTACATTTTGGTCAGTTGTAACCTGCACCTCTGAAATCGTTCCACCACCAGCAATAATCACATTAGAGCCAGTTTGAAGCTGAGTAATCTCACCATGACTAGCTGCAGTTATTGTCGCACCTGTTGATGTTTGGGGTACAACTACTTGCTCAACTGTAGCGCTTCCTGCCACTACAACATTTGCACCTACTATATCTACGAATACGTAATGGATACTACCTGCCAATTGAACACTTTGTGTTGTTCTAATTACAACTTCAGGTTTATCACCTAGTGTAGGAACCACTTCCAACCTTCCATGCCCTTCCATGATAACAGAAGGTACTGTGTCCTTTACTTTAAAAGTACTGCTGGATACAGCTTTTATAACCACTTCAACAATGACTTCTACGCTATTTTCAACATGAGCCTTTGGTGCATGAATGGTAAGGCGTTCCATAGATGCACCTGCCGCAGCCACACCACTGTCATTTAAAGTAATTGCTGTTGCCTCTGGGGCAGTTATAGAAACATTACCCAAGCTGTATGTACCAAAATTAATGCTCAGGTCTCTGCTTCCGCTGCGAGTTGCGTTAATAGTACCGTCAATGTCACCTATAACATTAATGCTAGAAATATCATTATTTGCAACGGCAGCTTCAAATTCAGCAGCCGTTTTAACGCTTGCCATTCTTTTTTTAGAAGAACTATTGGAAGAAGAACCGCCACTACTCGGCGCTACTTTGGTGGGTGCATCAACACCCTTCGCTGTTTCGGTTTTGGAAATTATAAGATCTGAAGTATATGTAATGTTATCTACATTTGCTTCCAATTTAGAAATTTTACCGCTTCCACTCAGCGCCACTTTTCCATCTGCAGTAAGAATGGATACCTTTGCATCTTTATCCACCTCTACTTTTGTTCCAGCTCCGTTCTTTTCAATAATTACATTTTCAATGTCTTTCGTAATGAAAAGGTTTGCTTTTTCTTCTATATACAATCTGTCAGCTGCAACTCCAATGGTTATTTTATCAGAAATTGCCTCTGTGATACTAATTGTATTAACTTTACCGGAAAAGCTACTTCCACTCAAAATACAAACTTTTTTCATTTCCACTTTAGGAAGCATTGTTTTTCCTGAAAGTCGAAGGCGAACATCTTTCTTTTCCACAATCATCTTTCCATCAACAACAGTATCCTCTAAGTAGATGGAGTCATCTCCGCCACCTTGAATTATCAAGTTGCCTCTAATCGCAACATTGTCAAAGTAAACCTTGCCATCCTTTACTTTCTCAGAAATTATTACATCCCCTTCAATGGTCCGATTTTCCAATTTTGTATCATCTTTTTCAATGATAACGTCTTTTTCTGTAGTTATTATTTCTTCACCATCAACTGTTCCCATAATTCTATTTAGTGTAGAAACTGCCTCAGCCCTGGTTAAAACAGTATTTGGCTTAAAAGTTCCATCGGGATAACCACTCATGTACCCTTTTGCAACAATTGCGCCAATAGAATCCTTTGCCCATCCAGGAATATCATAAGAATCCGTAAATATCCCAACAGAACCCCCTGTCACCTCTACTGCCTTTGCTATAAATACGGCTGCCTGGGCTCTGGTTATTGTATCGTTTGGTTTAAATGTTCCATCAGGGAAACCAGCTGTATATTTCTCTCCCAGCGCAACAGATACATCATTATAAAACCAATCACTCACTGAAACGTCAGAAAAAGCAACATTTCCTTTTTCTCTTAACCCTAAAGCCTGGTTTAGAATACGGGCAAATTCAGCCCTTGTAGCAGGTTTATTGGGCTTAAACGTACCATCTTGATAACCGCTAATTAAGCCCTTTTCTTGCCATTCGGTAATTGTTTTTTCTGCCCAATGACCATGAATATCGTTGGAAGCTGCAAAAATATTTACTGGAGAAATTGCCATAGAAGTAGCTAAAACTATAGAGAATGCTTTTTTCTTGTTTTTAGTGATTCGTTTCACGATATACACCCCTCCTAATTTAAAAAACAACTTTTAGAATTAAAAATGTTGAGTATTCCCCTACCAAATTCCGTTTCCGTAGTACTATGGTAATTAATGTCAAAATTATATCATGTACAGTAAAGTATTTCCACAGATAATTATAGCAGAAAAATTCGAATTTCTTGTTGCTTTTTGACACATAAAACGTACATATTAAACAATCTAAGTATTAAAACAACTTTCTGTTTTGTAATTTAAGTATATTTCCCTCATTTATATAATTTCCTTAAAAAATATGAACTATTAAAAAAAGGATATATAAACGAACACCAGCTACATCGTTTCACCTTTCATTCATAGGATTAAGACTTCACAACTCATTTCCGAAGATGTAAAGAGGTTGGCAAGCTTAACAGAATTATAAAATATAGTGTGAAAGAATTTAGTCTACTACAAAAAGACTGCCTTGCCTTGCTACTGAAGTCGTTTCTTCTACCTTCGATTATCATTGTTTCAGCCTACAACCACAAACTATGACTAAAGTTCTTTGGAAAATTTCAGAAATTGTACGTTTACTTTACATCCCAAGTGTTTGTTCATTGAGAGTTATCGAATTAGGAGCAGTTAAGAAAAATGGTAGCTTCTTGAAAGCCACCATCATTTTTTAAGTATTCTCAATCTATTTGGGTATACTTTTATTGGGTAAAATCTGTTCTACCTCTAAATAAAAATATGTAAATTAATAAAATGCTCTATATTTTTTTATAATGCAGAGTACATTAAAACCGTTCCTTCACCCTCGGACGGTCAAACACTGAAAGTCTAATTGAGTGGTATAAAATTCTATCAATCTATCAACAGTCAGATCACTTATTGTGCATTGGGCTTTTTTCATGCCCTTTGGTACTTTCCCCTGCCCCAACCATTTACTCCATAATTCCAGTTCAGCTGCTTTTTTTAAGTGGGAATGAATGTATTCGAGCACATGGTCGACAGTATCATCTGAGTAGTCCCATTCAAGCACAGCACAAAATTCCTTTGTCGTTCCAATATCATCATAATATTCGTCTTTGTCAATGGGAAAAATGTTGGGGTATACAAATTTTGTCTCATCAGAACAGAATAAAACAACATCAGGTTTATCTTGATCAAAATTATCTTGCAAGTGTAAATCCACTTCTATTCCCATTTCTAAAGCTTGATTCACAGAAAGCAGCTTCACATATGGATTCGGTTTTTCTTCTAAAGGACTATCGCTTGCAAAATAATTTAATTCACTCATTGGTACACCTCACAAATTTCGTCTTTTACGTTTTTTTGCTCTATTTTCATTTGACCATGCCCGCATTTACTTAAGAATTAGCTTTTCACAATAGAATCCCTTGGATTCATTAGTTCTAAGCTTAAGCTTTCCTTATCTCATGCTCATAGTAGTTATTTTGTTTTATATATTCTTTTCAAAAACCAAGTCCATCTCCTCAATATGCCCTGTGCCTCGTTGCACAGCAGGAATAAACCCAACATATCGCCAACCATTCTTGGCTCTTTCACTGATAACCTGTTTATATGCGTCATTGTTGTATTTTGTTCCACCAAACAAGTTGTATCCCGAAAGATCATTAATGATGCGTTCATATTCATAAATATACATGTAAAAACCTCCTTCATATCAAACCAATTTGCGTCTTGATTATCCGTATAATGTATTTCTAAGTAGGAATAATGGATCGGTTGAATACGCCTGTAGCAAAGGAGTTATAATATATGAGAAAGAAAGATAATTATTATTCACATAAAATCATACACTAAAGTTTCCGGATATTTTTTGTCCAAAATCCACCAATAAAATGTTTTGGTTCGTATGAGATAACAAAAGCATTGGGTGCGATTTCATTTACCAGCTTAATCAGTTCTTTTTCATTGCTTCTTTTAGCCAACACCTGAAGGACAAGTCGTAGACCGTTCCTCCCTTCTGCAGTCCATGACGTCACACCAAAACCCTTTTTACGCAAGAACTCTGGAAGATCATGGACAACAGAATCTACAATAATTTGTACTTGCACATATCCAAGGGCAAGATACTGTTCAATTAAACTACCAACGTAAACCCCTATGCCATAACCAATACAGTAAGCGATAATGTTAATTGGGCTATTCAGATTGTCCAATACAATCGTTAGCCCGCATAGATATACCCCAACTTCGAATACAGACATAATCGAAGCTAAAAGGCGTTGGCCTTTAATAACCAGAATTGTTCGTAGCGTATTAATTGATACATACACGATGTTAATACAAATAATTAAAAGTATCAGTGGCATTATATCCTCCTTCTCTGTGCAATCTATTCCCCAACTAGTTTCATTGAATAACTTTTTAAATAAGCACTCTGTCTTTGTTTCCTTCTATCCGTGAAGTATATCACAAAAGCTATGTCCCATACAAAGTTACTTACCTAACACCATAAAATTATCACCGAGGAAAAAAATAAATCGAGACTACAGGAAAAACACCCTTTGTTTGTAAAAAGGAGTCCTATAATATCTAAAGCTAAATATTTCAATGTGTGCCGTCTTTAGTTCACCAATTGCACCTAATTTTTCTCATTCTCATATATTAATATTGAGAGCAGCAGAGTTTACCATACTACCTTACACTAGTTAATCTCCTGAACCCTCCCCACTTGTCCATCCGCTAACATTACCTTGATACCATGAGGGTGAAAACTACTATTCGTTAGTATTCTTTCCACTGTTCCCTCTGTAAGTCTTCCAGTTTTTTGATCAGCTTTCAATACAACTTTTACCTTTGCCCCAATTTTAATATCAGATCTATTTTGTCCGTCCATGTTCTCTCCTTATTTTAACGCTAACTAGCTTATTATAAAGTAATTCATTATTAGAAATATAATCCTACTTTTAATCATCTTAGAATAAAGTAGTTTCCTAAAGTATACACTATTTTTTTAAAAACTTCTATGAATAAGGGAAATCCTCCCTTGTCTTAACAGAATCCACTAGCTCCTACTCTGCCTACAGGATCATTTTCTATATTATTAGCCTTCCTCATAATAATACATTAAATACCGTAGCATCCATACAAACAGCTCCGCACAAAGACTGTAAAATAAAAAAAAGGTGGAAAATTAAATCCAACTCAAGAGTACCTTTATATATATAAGCCTTTTAAATATATCTATGCTCAAATTTAACCGTTTTACAATAACAAAATTAAGCTATAAGAATTGCTAAATCCTTTAATCCACATGTATATGGGCATAGCCTTTCCAGGAAAAAGAACTTATACGCTTCGTTATAGAAAAATAGACCTGCATGATTTATGCAGGTCTATCAAATAATGGATTCTGGCAACCATCTACTTTCCCAGGCAGCTTCCCACCAAGTATCATCGACCGCTCAGGTCTTAACCGACGTGTTCGGAATGGGAACGGGTGTGTCCCCTGAGCGCATCATCACCAGAAATATCAAGGCTATGCTTGGGGTTGCTTCCGCTTTTCCCCTTCGCCTTATCAGATGTACTTACATACACCTTCAAAACTGAACACAAGAACATTAGCGCCTTCCTTTGCATTTATCAACTACCGACCCAACACCAAAGGTGTAAAGAGGTTATTTGTGCAAAGGATATTAGTGGTCTTTTCCAACAGGAAAAGAAATCACCTCGCCATTATATCATCAATCGATTTATTGGTCAAGCCCTCGGTCTATTAGTATTGGTCAGCTGAACACGTTGCCGTGCTTACACCTCCAACCTATCTACCTCGTTATCTTCAAGGGACCTTACTTCCGAAGAATGGGAAATCTTATCTTGAGGGCGGCTTCACGCTTAGATGCCTTCAGCGTTTATCCGTTCCATACATAGCTACCCGGCTGTGCAGTTGGTCTGCAACCGGTACACCAGAGGTACGTCCATCCCGGTCCTCTCGTACTAAGGACAGCTCCTCTCAAATTTCCAGCGCCCACAACGGATAGGGACCGAACTGTCTCACGACGTTCTGAACCCAGCTCGCGTACCGCTTTAATGGGCGAACAGCCCAACCCTTGGGACCGACTACAGCCCCAGGATGCGATGAGCCGACATCGAGGTGCCAAACCTCCCCGTCGATGTGAACTCTTGGGGGAGATAAGCCTGTTATCCCCAGGGTAGCTTTTATCCGTTGAGCGATGGCATTCCCACTTATTACCACCGGATCACTAAGTCCTACTTTCGTACCTGCTCCAGCCGTCGCTGTCGCAGTCAAGCCACCTTTTGCCTTTACACTCTTTGAATGGTTTCCAATCATTCTGAGGTGACCTTCGAGCGCCTCCGTTACCTTTTAGGAGGCGACCGCCCCAGTCAAACTGCCCGCCTGACATTGTCCTATACCCGGATCACGGGCATTAGTTAGAAATTCAATGACATAAGAGAGGTATCCCACCGGCGGCTCCACCAAGACTAGCGTCCTGGCTTCATAGCCTCCCTCCTATCCTGTACATATATCATCGAATCCCAGTATCAGGCTGCAGTAAAGCTCCATGGGGTCTTTCCGTCCTGTTGCGGGTAACCAGTATCTTCACTGGTTCTTCAATTTCACCGGGCGTGTTGTCGAGACAGTGCTCAAATCGTTACACCTTTCGTGCGGGTCAGAACTTACCTGACAAGGAATTTCGCTACCTTAGGACCGTTATAGTTACGGCCGCCGTTTACTGGGGCTTGAATTCAAAGCTTCGCTTACGCTAACCTCTCCTTTTAACCTTCCAGCACCGGGCAGGTGTCAGCCCATATACATCACCTTACGGTTTCGCATAGACCTATGTTTTTGCTAAACAGTCGCTTGAGCCTCTTTTCTGCGGCCACTTGCGTGGCTCCCCTTATCCCTAAGTTACGGGGTCATTTTGCCGAGTTCCTTAACAACACTTCTCCCGTCGGCCTGTGGATTTTCTCCTCATCTACCTGTGTCGGTTTACGGTACGGGTACGTATAATACAATAGCGGCTTTTCTCGGCAGTGTGGATTCGGAAACTTCCCTACTTTTGTTCAGTCCTCATCACATTTCACCATCAAGAGACGGATTTGCCTATCTCCCTTGGCTTTATGCTTGACCGGGTTTTTCCATTCCCCGGTTTCCCTATCCTCCTGCGTCCCCACAGTTCTGATTATACGTAGTACAGGAATATCAACCTGTTGTCCATCGACTACGACTTTCGTCCTCGCCTTAGGCCCCGACTAACCCTGAGAAGATTAGCTTTACTCAGGAAACCTTAGATATTCGGCCTATATGTTTCTCACATATATCTCGCTACTCATTCCGGCATTCTCTCTCCTGTTTCGTCCACCATTGCTCTCGCTTTGGCTTCATCCTTGCAGGATGCTCCTCTACCACTGACAACACTTAAGTTGTCAATCCGTAGCTTCGGTGACGTGTTTTAGCCCCGTTACATTTTCGGCGCAGGTTTTCTCGACTAGTGAGCTGTTACGCACTCTTTAAATGAGTGGCTGCTTCTAAGCCAACATCCTAGTTGTCTATGAAATCCCACATCCTTTTCCACTTAACACGTACTTTGGGACCTTAGCTGTCGGTCTGGGCTCTTTCCCTTTTGTCCATGCGACTTATCTCACATAGACTGACTCCCGAGGGTATCTCTACGGCATTCTTAGTTTGATATGAGTTGGTAACCTTTTTGGGCCCCGCGTCAGTTCAGTGCTTTACCTCCGTTAGACTCCTCTCGAGGCTAGCCCTAAAGCTATTTCGAGGAGAACCAGCTATCTCCGAGTTCGATTGGAATTTCTCCGCTATCCACACCTCATCACCACCTTTTTCAACAGATGTGTGTTCGGTCCTCCAAAGCCTTTTACGGCTCCTTCAACCTGGACATGGATAGGTCACCCGGTTTCGGGTCTACTAATACTAACTATACGCCCTATTCAGACTTGGTTTCCCTTCGGCTCCGTGGCTTCTAACCACTTAACCTCGCTGGCATTAGTAACTCGCCGGACCGTTCTACAAAAAGTACGCCATCAGGCACAAAGCCCTCTGACTGTTTGTAAGCACAAGGTTTCAGGTTCTCTTTCACTCCCCTCCCGGGGTTCTTTTCACCTTTCCTTCACAGTACTACTTCACTATCGGTCACTAGGGAGTATTTAGGCTTGGGGGGTGGTCCCCCCGGCTTCCCACAGGGTTTCTCGTGTCCCGTGGTACTCTGGATACTGTCAGCTGGCTCGAAATTTCGTCTACTGGACTTTCACCTTCTTTGGTGTGCTTTCCCAAAACACTTCGACTATCTCTTGCCAATGCCTTATACAGTCCGCAACCCCGAAGAACTAGGTCCTTCGGTTTGGCCTGTTTCCCGTTCGCTCGCCGCTACTAAGGAAATCGAGTTTTCTTTCTCCTCCTGCTGCTACTTAGATGTTTCAGTTCACAGCGTTCCCTTCCGCAGGCTATGTATTCACCTACGGATACTTGAGGTTTGCTCAAGTAGGTTTCCCCATTCAGAAATCTCCGGATCGATGGCTATTTGCGCCTCCCCGAAGCTTATCGCAGCTTATCACGTCTTTCATCGGCTCCTAGTGCCAAGGCATTCTCCTTGTGCTCTTTCTTGCTTGACCAGTTCGTTAGATTTTTGTATTGATGCTCTGAGTACTGCGACCTAACATTTCGTAGAAATGTAAGAGCAGTGCGAAATCAAAACAAAAATCGGTTTTCATTACGAAGTAATGAAAAAACTTCCTTATTGCTTTGACCCTCTTTTCATCAAGTCAAAATCTATAGCTTGTTCTTTGGAATGTTTCGTAGTAGCGATACTACGGTTTTTGTTAGCATCGTCTGCTAACTTCGTTAGATTTTTTCTTTGATGTTTTAAATGCTGCCACCTCACATTTGTAAAAATGTAAAAGCTGCATAAAATCAAAGATAAAATCGGTTTTCATTGCAATGCAATGAAAAAACTACTTTATTATTTCTAAAGAAATTTATTTATTTCTCGATTGACTCTATTTTTTCTTGTATTCAGTTTTCAAGGTGCAGTTCTTGCCTTTTATTCTTCTTTTATTCTTATTGAAGGTTTGATCCTTCAAAACCAAACAGTAGATTACTTCACAACCAATACTCCATAGAAAGGAGGTGATCCAGCCGCACCTTCCGATACGGCTACCTTGTTACGACTTCACCCCAGTCGCTGATATCACCTTCGGCGGTTCCTTCCTTACGGTTAGGTCACCGACTTCGGGTGCTTCCAACTCCCATGGTGTGACGGGCGGTGTGTACAAGGCCCGGGAACGTATTCACCGCGACATTCTGATTCGCGATTACTAGCGATTCCAGCTTCATGTAGTCGAGTTGCAGACTACAATCCGAACTGGGACTGGGTTTTTGTGATTTGCTTGACGTCGCCGTTTTGCTTCACTTTGTTACCAGCCATTGTAGCACGTGTGTAGCCCAAGACATAAGGGGCATGATGATTTGACGTCATCCCCACCTTCCTCCGTGTTATCCACGGCAGTCTCCTTAGAGTGCCCAACTGAATGATGGCTACTAAGAATAGGGGTTGCGCTCGTTGCGGGACTTAACCCAACATCTCACGACACGAGCTGACGACAACCATGCACCACCTGTCACCCCTGCTCCGAAGAGAAGCACTATCTCTAGTGCGGTCAGAGGGATGTCAAGCCTTGGTAAGGTTCTTCGCGTTGCTTCGAATTAAACCACATGCTCCACCGCTTGTGCGGGCCCCCGTCAATTCCTTTGAGTTTCAATCTTGCGATCGTACTCCCCAGGTGGAGTGCTTATTGCGTTAGCTGCGGCACCGAGGGTTCCCCCCCAACACCTAGCACTCATCGTTTACGGCGTGGACTACCAGGGTATCTAATCCTGTTCGCTCCCCACGCTTTCGAGCCTCAGCGTCAGTTTCAGTCCAGTAAGTCGCCTTCGCCACTGGTGTTCTTCCTAATATCTACGCATTTCACCGCTACACTAGGAATTCCACTTACCTCTCCTGTACTCTAGCTTGATAGTTTTAAATGCAATCCCGAGGTTAAGCCCCGGGCTTTCACATCTAACTTACCATGCCGCCTACTCTCCCTTTACACCCAGTAATTCCGGATAACGCTTGCCCCCTACGTATTACCGCGGCTGCTGGCACGTAGTTAGCCGGGGCTTCTTATTTAGGTACCGTCATTTTTTTCGTCCCTATTGATAGAAGTTTACGAGCCGAAACCCTTCATCCTTCACGCGGCGTTGCTGCATCAGGCTTTCGCCCATTGTGCAATATTCCCCACTGCTGCCTCCCGTAGGAGTTTGGGCCGTGTCTCAGTCCCAATGTGGCCGATCACCCTCTCAGGTCGGCTACTGATCGTTGCCTTGGTGAGCTTTTATCTCACCAACTAGCTAATCAGATGCGGGCCCATCCTGTACCGAATAAATCCTTTTCTCACAAGGGGATGCCCCCTCGTGATGACATGCGGTATTAGTCACCGTTTCCAGTGATTATTCCACAGTACAGGGCAGGTTGCCCACACGTTACTCACCCGTCCGCCGCTAAGATACTTAAAAATCCTGCCGAAGCTCTCATTTTAAATTTCTCCGCTCGACTTGCATGTGTTAAGCACGCCGCCAGCGTTCATCCTGAGCCAGGATCAAACTCTTATATTAAAATTTAGGAACGGCATCATCGGGAATAAATTTTATAAGTAGTTTTCATAGAAAACTATGCATAAAGCCTTCCGACTTGCACATCCGAGTTGTCCTAACCAGTATAATCTGGCTACTATCTGGTTTTTTCGAAACCAGCAAACTCTTTTGTCTCTTATCCCTTAATAAATTAAGGTTGCTTTTTCCGCTTTGCGGAAAACCGTGCACTTCTCACCACTCCGCTTCCTCCTGCGCCTTACGGCGTTGGTTGGTCACTTCATAATCGGTTCGAAGCTCACTAGCTGAATTGACTATGGGTTGTGTGTTTGTATTCTACTGTTTAGTTTTCAAGGATCAATTGCCAGTAACAATTTTTTGTTATTTTTTTGTCACTCAGCTGACAGTTATGAAGTCTATCATACTCAGTCGTTCTTGTCAACACTTATTTTGCTTTTTCGTGTCACTTTCTGTCGTTATTTCTGACAGGAGTTATATAATAACATAACCGTTTTTGCTTGTCAACACTTATTTTGCTTTTCTGTGTCATTTTCTGTCGCATCTCGCTGACAGGAATTACATGTTAACATAATCATTTCTTCTTGTCAATGTCTTTTTTTACTTTTTTGAGTTGTTTACTGTCAGTCTTGCTGGTAGGAATTATATGTTAACATAACTAATCTAAATTGTCAACACTTCTTTGTAATCCAGAAAATAAGTTCTTATCAAGTTTCCGTACACCAACGTATCCCAACTCTAACATATGAATATCTACATCTTAGTGGCTACAATATATCGTACCTAACTCCCCTTTCTTAAAACAAAAATCCAACTCTTTAAAACACTTTCCACTCCTAAAAACCTTCTTGTCTGTAATTACGAACGTCATAGCGGCACATAGTCTAGAAGCTTTCAAAGAATGTAAACAACCTGCACTTTTTAAAATGGAAGATTTTAATATTTCTACCTTATAAATGAATAGTAAAATCCAACGGGGGTATATTATTTGCGGAGGTGATATATTATGCAATTGACAGAAAAAGAAAAAACACTTTTAAAAGACTTAAAAGAGCAAGAACAAATCTGCGTAGAAAAATATTCTAAATACTCTACCCAGGCAAATGATGAACAGCTTAAAACTCTATTTACACAAATAGGTCAGGCTGAACAACACCATTTAGATACCATCACTCAAATCTTGAACGGCACCACCCCACAAATGCAATCGGGAGGAGCTCAACAGAAACAACTTTCCTTTACTCCCACTTATACTGCAGTTGATACAAATCCAAATAAAAAGAATGATAGTTATCTTTGTACGGATTTGCTGTCCACCGAAAAGCATGTTTCTACCACATATAATACTTGTATTTTCGAATTTAAAGATACAAAAATCAGAGATGCCCTAAATCATATTCAAAAAGAAGAACAACAACACGGAGAGCAAATATATAACTATATGGCTCAAAACGGGATGTATAGCTGAATCGAAAATTTTGACTTCTTTAATTAAGTCAAAATATATTTCCTTCAACAACTTATGCCTATACCAAAACCTTAGTTGCATTACACCATCAAAATTCTTACATGATGGAAAAAGTCCCCCCAGCTGCGTAGCGGGGGGATTAAATGGAAGCAATGTAGCTTTATTTTCTTTTATAGAAAGCTACATAATAAATATACGTTATAGAAAATTACAGGATATCAATATATTCATCATTTAAAGCCTTGTTCATACTTCTAACAGCGCAAAATTTACCACACATAGAACAAGTGTCGTCAAACTCTGGCGTTCTTTCGTCACGAATAGACTTTGCATATTCTGGATCAATGGCACACTCCCATTGCCCTTCCCAGTCTAGTCTGCGTCTTGCATCCGCCATTTTATCATCTATATCCCTTGCATTTGGTATATTCTTAGCAATATCCGCTGCATGTGCTGCAATTTTGCTGGCAATAATGCCTTGTTTCACGTCGTTAACATTGGGTAACGCAAGGTGTTCCGCTGGAGTTACATAGCATAGGAAAGCAGCGCCTGCCATGGCTGCAACAGCACCGCCGATTGCCGCTGTGATATGATCATAACCAGGTGCAATATCTGTGACAATAGGACCCAATACATAGAAAGGCGCTCCCATACAAATTGTCTGTTGTATTTTCATATTTGCTTCAACTTGGTCAAGGGGAACATGTCCAGGGCCTTCAACCATAACTTGAACATCTCTTGCCCAAGCTCTTTTGGTTAATTCGCCTAAGCGAACCAATTCATCAATTTGGCAAACATCGCCCGCATCAGCAAGACATCCTGGCCGACAAGCGTCTCCTAAGGAAATGGTCACATCGTATTCCCGGCAAATTTCAAGAATTTCATCATAAAACTCATAAAATGGATTTTCATTTCCCGTCATACTCATCCAAGCAAATACAAGGGAACCGCCTCTGGATACAATATTCATTTTCCTCTTATGTGTTTTTATCTGCTCAATGGTTTTGCGTGTTATTCCACAGTGTAAGGTTACAAAGTCTACACCGTCCTGAGCATGTAATCGTACCACATCAATAAAGTCTTTCGCCGTTAAATCCGCTAAGTCTTTTTGGTAGTGTATTACAGAATCATAAACAGGTACAGTCCCAATCATAGCAGGGCATTCAGAAGTCAGCTTTCTTCTAAATTCTGTCGTATCCCCATGGGAAGATAGATCCATGATGGCTTCTGCCCCCATATTGACTGCTTCCATAACCTTTTTCATTTCAACATCATAATCCTTGCAATCTCTGGAAATACCCAGGTTTACATTGATTTTTGTTCTAAGCATAGAACCAATGCCATTTACCTCTAAGCATTTGTGATTTTTATTTGCACAAATTGCAATCTTACCCTCTGCCACATGCTGTCTGATAAACTCTGGATCTCTGAATTCTTTTTCCGCTACTGTCTTCATTTGTGGTGTGATAATTCCCTTTTTCGCTGCTTCCATTTGAGTGTTATAATTCATAGCCAATTCTCCTTTTCTAATTAAAATAAAAAAGCAGAAAAAACCTTTTATTGGTAATTTCTGCTTATATATCAGCAAGCTCACTTCCTACGTTGGCATTATCCAAATCAGGTTAAAGGGTCGAAGTTAACTACTTCCTCTCAGCCTATGTATAAGCTCCCCTGCTTCTATTCATTTTCTCCATATTATCACAATGGCAAAATACAGTCAATACATTAAATTTTACATACCTTTGAAATATACCGTCTAATGAATTTAGATAAACCCGAATCCTATATTCTTTTCACCAGAAACTCACTGATTCATTTGCCTTGTCTCGAGAAATAGATTTTCATTCAGAAAATGAAACTAAAAATAATGGCCTGATGTCTCACCAGATACAAAAAGGTTGCTGTCTTTCGACAACAACCTTTTTCTCCATTAAAGAAAAGCAAATCAAACCGCCGCTTCCTTTTCCACATCTTTTTTAGGGCTTCTGCCAACTAATTTATGCTCCTATGACATGCCATTCTGTTTTGCATACATCACTAACCTTGGCCAAGGGTATATACAAATTTTTCAGGCTCACATTCATAGCCTGAAAGTTTTGTGGTTTCGTGTTCTAATTTTCGGAAGAAAGTAGTGTTCGTTTCATTCCTCATATTCAATATATTTTCGAATCAATCTATTTGCTTTAGACTGGCTAATTTTTAATGCAGTTGCGACCTTTCTACTGCTTTTATGTTTTTTAAATGCACTGGTAATTAGTTTTTTTTCAAGTTCTTCCATGGCAATATCAAAAGGTACCATTAAGCATTCTTCATTCCCGAGATTTGCCACGTTGCCAATGCTAAAAAAGCTTTCTGGAAGGTTTGTAACCTCTATACTTTCTCCATCAGCCATAATTACGCTTCTTTCAATTACGTTAGAAAGCTCACGCACATTCCCCGACCATTTGTATTTCTGAAACACTTCCAAAACCGCATCAGAACAAAAAACATTTTTCCCATATTTTTTGTTGTTTACATTTAAGTAATGTGTAGTCAATACTTTAATATCTTCTTTTCTTTTTCTCAAGGGTGGTATGGTAACATCAAAAGTATTTATCCTATGAAACAAATCCTCACGAAAACGCCCAGCCTCTATCATTTTTTCCAAGTCGCAATTCGTGGCACAAATAATACGAATATCCAATTTTATAGGCTTTGTGCCCCCTACCGGAAAAACCTCCTCCTCTTGCAGCACGTGCAAAAATTTCGCCTGCAAGTCATAGGGGAGCTCTCCAATTTCATCTAAAAACAAAGTTCCTCCATTTGCCAATTCAAAAATACCCTTTTTGCCTTCTTTATTTGCCCCTGTAAACGCACCCTTTTTATAACCAAACAACTCTGACTCGATTACAGCAGGGCTAAGACTTGCAATATTAATATCAATGAAGGGTTTATCTTTTCTTCCGCTTTGTTCATGGATGTATTTTGCAAAAAGACTTTTGCCTGTTCCCGTTTCCCCTAAAATAAGAACATGAGCCTTTGTTTTTGCAATTTTATCAATAAAACTTATGGTCTCTTTCATAATGGGACTTTGGGCGATAAGGCTAACACCCTCCATCTTTTCTTCTGCTTCTATCCCAGTTAAAAAAGATAAAGATTTTTGCAGCACACTATCGTCATCCCGCACACTTTGAACCACATACTTTACATTGTTATATTCATCAAAAATAGGTACAGAGATTGTAACAATGTTAACATTTAGAAATGTTCTTTGTCTTTGAACAAAAGGTTCTTTGATCTCCATAGTAGTAGGAACGCAGGAAGGCCACCAAAGACGTTCTCTACTGCTCAACTCCTCCAATGTCTTTCCAATAATTTCTTCGGGCATAAGGCCATAATGCCTGTAACACGCCTTATTCGCATATACCACCCTTCTTTCACTATCCCAAATAAATATCTCATCATATACATTATCAATTAAAGCGATAAATTCCTCGAATTCAATGGAATCTGCAAGAAACATAATATAAGCCCCTTTCTGAAAAAACATCTTCTGTCTGCAGAAAAATAAAGAAACCTTCTTTTCACATTAAAATAAATGAACCTCTTGTTTTTAATGTCTTCATTATACAATAGAAATCAGTAATTTTGAAAACTAAAATTACAAGAAACCGACACATGTCGATTTCTTGTAATTAATCATGAAGATATTTATGCTTCCGATTCTTCAATTCTACTTTCTTCTATAATTTGCTCCTTGGTTTTCTTTCCAAAATCCTTAACCATCTCACGTAAGAATCCGTAGTAGACCACGAAAAGAATGACCACAAGAGGTAAACCGGTTGTTAACACAATGGATTTGATTGTATTGATATCTGTACCAATATAGGATACACCAATGGGGATACCAACCAAAATAATACACCATGCAAACTTCAACGCCTTATTCGGTTCTTCATCGCCCTTCAAGTTTTTAGAAACTGTTGAAGACAAGGTGAAGGAACAAGCGTCAAGGGTTGTTGCCAAGAACAGGATAATAACAATTAAATACAGTACCATTGCAATCTTGGAGAAAGGTAAAGTATTAATTGTTGCAGTTGCAATTGCCTCGCCCTGTCCGCTAGCTAACATACCAGGTACGTCTAAAACACCCTGAATTCTCATTTGCTGCTGATACGTACCTACAATACCAAAGAATAAGAAAAGACCTGTGGAACCACTCACCAACATATTCATAATAATTTCTTTTACTTTTCTACCTTCAGAAATTTTCGCTACGAAAAGGCCTGTAAATGGTCCGAATACAAACCAGTAAATCCAATAGAATGCTGTCCAGTCCTGAGGGAAGCCTGTTTGAGCAATTGGATCTGTCCAAAGGCTCATACGAATATATTCGGAACCCATTAAGCCAATGGAGTTAATGATGGAATTAATCATTGTTCCAGTAGGGCCAACCAAAAGGATAAACAACAACAATGCCATACAGAAATAAACGTTGAAGTCACTGATTTTTCTCATGCCTTTTTCAATACCAATTAAGGAAGATGCGGAGTAAAGAATGGCAACCCCAAGCAGTACGATTACTGTTAGTGCAAAAGAAGTAGGGATACCAATCATATCCGCAATACCCGCAGCAACCGTCGAAGCAGAAGTACCTGCTGTAATACTGATAGAACCAACAGCAGCGAAGATGAATAAGAAGTCTACGAATTTACCAAAGAACCCTTTTACTCTTTTTTCGCCAACGCAGTACTTACACAATGCACTAAATCTAAGTTCATTATCTTTTTTGATGTAGTAGTGATAAGCAAAAGGTAATGTAAATACACATAATAACGCCCACGCAGTAGGACCCCAGTGGAAGAAATTATATGCAGAAGATAATTCATAGGCCATTGCTTCACTTACGGGAGTACCATTGAGTAAAGGTGGTGCATTGAAATAATAACCCCATTCTAAGAACGCCCAATAAACAGTACCTGCACCATTACCGCAGAAGAACATCATCGCAACCCAGCTCACTGTTGAATACTTGGGTTTTTTATTACCAAAGCGAATATCGCCATACTTTGTAAAACAAAGTGCTATTAAGAATATAATTATACCTAAAGAAAACACCTGAATACCTGAACCAAAGGTTCTTGTAATCAGTTTCATAACCGAGTTTGCAATTGCAACCCCTTGTTCAGGAAAAACAGTTAGTCCAATAACAACTGATGCAATAATTGCAATACTGATAACCATTAAACCAACTTCATACTTTTCCGAAAGTTTCCCTTTATTATTCGGACTGCTCATAATTTACCCCCTCTCAAATTGGGTTGCCTAGGCAAATCCCTACCTAAGCAACCCCCAAGAACCAACTTAGATTACTTCTTTTTCACCAAATTCTTTGATTTGTTCGTCTGTATAACCAAAATCTTTTAATACCTTTTCTGTATCCTGTCCTAAAAGAGGAGCACCAAACGCCATTTCTGCAGGTGTTTTGTCCAACTTCATTGGGTTATTGATTGCAAGATACTTGCCAACACCTGGATCTTCCAATTCTACAAGCATTTCTCTTGCCTCAAGCTGAGGGTGGTGCATCAACTCGGGGATCGTAGAAACAGGGGCGTTAGGAATTTTGTAAGAAGTAAAGATTTCTGCCAATTCCGCTTTTGTCTTCTTCATGAAGAACTCTGTAATAATTGGAGTTACAACATCGTAATGCTTGCAACGCAGGTCATTTGTAATAAATCTTGGATCTTCAATCAATTCGGGCATTTCTATTGCATTACAGAATCTATCCCATCCAGCTTCACCAGGCAAACCTGCGGAGAAATATCCATCTTTACAAGGATATACATCGTAAGGAACAAGGGTAACGTCGCTGTTACCTACACGGCTTGTCTCTTCATTCAATAAAGTCTTGAACAAAATAGGGCTTTCCAAAATACCGAAAATGGCATCCATCATGGCAACGTCGAGTCTCTGGCCTTTTCCTGTATTTAATTTGTTCAGGTAAGCCATAAGGATAGCTAAGGACATCGTTAGACCAGTAAAGTTGTCACCAATAGCGGGGCCAACTTTTGTAGGAACCCCGTCTGGGAAGCCTGTCATTTCCATAATACCGCTCATGGCCTGTACAACATTATCATAAGCTGCTAAACTTTTCAAAGGGCCTGTCTGGCCAAATCCGGAGATAGAAGCAAAAATAATTTCTGGATTTACCTTCTTTAATTCTTCATACCCCAGACCCATTTTATCCAAAGTACCTACTTTGAAGTTTTCAACAACAATGTCTGCGTCCTTTACCAAACGTTTTACAATCTCTTTTCCTTCTTCTGTATTAATGTCAAGGGAAACGCCTTCTTTATTTCTATTAATTGCTGCATAATAGCCGCTATGTCCATTTTCAATGGGAGTCCATTCTCTGGACTGGTCGCCAACGCCTCTTCTTTCGATTTTAATTACTCTTGCACCAAAATCCGCCAACTGCATGGTACAAAATGGACCACTATATGCCTGTGTAAAGTCAATAACGGTTACGCCTTCCAATACCTTCATTCTCATCTCTCCTCTCTCCAATTATGCCATTTCAATGATTTTCTTTTCAACTAAATCTTTTACCTGTTCATCGGTATAGCCCAAGCTCTTCAGGTAATGCTCTGTATGTTCACCCAATAATGGAGCACCTTCATCAAAACCACCAGGAGTTTCAGACATTTTAATCACTGTACCAGGGATTGTAATTTCTCCCAAAGCTTTGTCATTCACAGTTACCAACATATTACGATCTTTAATCTGTTCGCTTTCCATAGCTTCGGAAACTGTGTAAACTGCACCACAAGCCAGTCTTGCATCTCTAAGAATTTTTTCAATTTCAAACTTAGACATTTTAGATGTAACTGCCTCCAAAGCTTCTTTTAAGCCGGATTCATAATAATCCCCTCTGGATTCATTTGTCTTATATCTTTCGTCCGCCTTTAAATCTTCCATGCCTAAAGCATCACAGAATTTTTCCCACTGACGATCTGTTGAAATACCTACGGAAACATAGCCGTCTTTTGTCTTTAGTGTGTCGTAAGGAGAAATGGAAGGATAAGAGTTACCTACACGCAAAGGTACTTCTCCTCTTAAACAATAAGTCATAGGAGCAGCTTCCAAAATGGAGAACAAGCTGTCTAAGATAGAGATGTCAATTCTCTGACCTTCGCCTGTTTTCTTTTTATGGATCAATGCTAAGTTAATTGCTGTTGCCATATATGTCCCACTTAACTGATCACCCATAGCAGGGCCGGCTTTTGTAGGAGGGCCATCGGGGAAACCTGTTCTATCCATAAAACCGCTCATTGCCTGCAACTGTAAATCAAGACCGATCACGTTTTTCATGGGGCCTGTTTGACCAAAGCCATTTAAGGAAGCATATATAATGTTGGGATTTACTTTTTTTACTTCTTCATAGCTTAATCCCATTCTTTCCATACTACCGTATTTAAAGTTTTCACAAAGAACATCAGCATCTTTAATTAATTTGAAAATAATTTCTCTACCTTCGTCAGTAGATGCGTTAAGACCAATACTCTTTTTACCACGGTTTAAGTATGAATAGTAAGCGCTGTTACCGTCTTTCATAGGCACCCAGTATCGTGCCATGTCTCCTACGCCAGCTCTTTCAATTTTTATAACCTCCGCACCAAAGTCGGCAAGAATCATGGTAGCCAAACTACCTGCATGGGCTTGCGTAAAGTCTACAACTTTAATTCCTTCTAATGGTTTCATATTATTGCTCCTTTCCTAAATATATCTATATATTAAGTTAATTATTGTGCACACCCTATATTAGCGCAAGATATGTGCCAAATAATTATCAATTTTAGGTTAAATTTTATACAAAAAAACTGTAGAAATCTTAAAAAAATCTTAATAAATTTGTGCAATTCTAACAATCTACATTGATTTCAATGAAATTCATTGACATATCTCTCAAATCGTTTGAGTCAATATTGACTCCGTTTTCATACGCCGGCAAAGGATATGAGTCATCACTGACTCAAGTTTGTTAAAAATGATTCAAAAACAGTTCAAAAACCTATTTTTATAATAGCTAAACTCTTTATACGAACCTTTTTTCAAAGTGTTTTTTAATTAAAAATAGCCTTTTATGCCATTCATGGCAAACATCCTTGGATTTTTTAGAAATTAGCAATCTACTTAATTTTTAAGTAGACTTCTTACTATAATTAGCAATTCACTCTTACATAACTGTGGTTGATTCTCTTTTACCCCAAAACAAAAAGGCTGTTGTCTCTCGACAACAACCTTTTTGTGCATTAAAGAATAATGCAAATCAAACCGCCGCTTCCTTCGTTTACGATCTTTTGCAGGGTTTCTGCCAGTTTAATCTGTGCATCCTCAGGCATACGATAAATCTTGTTTTGCATACCATCACTAACCATAGAACTTAGGGTACGTCCAAAAATATTCAAATCCCAAATTTTTTCAGGCTCTGATTCATAATCTGAAATTAAGTTATCAATAAATTCTCTGGACTGTTCTTCATTTCCAATAATGGGTGAAACTTCTGTTTCCACATCCGCTTTTATCAAGTGTATAGACTCTCCTTTTGCCCGTAGCTTAATACCATAACGGCTTCCCTGTTTAAATACCTCAGGTTTTTCTAATGAAATTTCCTCAAAAACAGGAGTAACTACACCATACCCCTTACGCTTCACATCATTAAGAGCAGTAGCAATCTTATCGTACTCTTTCTTTGTTTCAGAAAGCATACGAATGGTAGAAATTAAGGAATAATCATTTTCAATAGGAAGCTCCACGGTTTCGCTTAAAATACGATAGAATAATCCGTCATCAAAAGTTAACGCCACATCCACTGCACCCTCGCCAGGTGATACCTTGTCGGAAAACACTTTCTTTAAAAATTCCTTATCCTCAAGCCCTACAATTGCGTCGGGCACATCTGCCAGTCGCTCCGCCTTTCCCATGATATCCTTCAAACCCTCTACAAGGGATTTTTTCAACCAGTGGTCGTCCTCTAAAGTTTCCACCCAGCCGGGGAAGTAAAAACGTATTTCTTTCATGGGAAATTGATATAATACCTGCTCCAAAATCTTTTTAATGTCATCGGCTTTGAGCTGCGCTACGTTTACAGGCACAACAGGAACACCATATTCTTCTTCCATCTCTTTGCTTAAAGCGATGGCGGCATCGCCATAAGGTGCGGCTGTATTTAAAAGAATTACGAAAGGTTTCCCCATCTCTTTCAGTTCACTTATAACCCTTTCTTCAGCCTCAATATAATTTTCTCTGGGCAGTTCCGTTACCGAGCCATCCGTTGTCACCACAATGCCAATGGTGGAATGGTCGGTAATTACTTTTTTCGTCCCCATTTCTGCCGCTTCTAAAAATGGCATCGCATTTTCCGACCAAGGTGTATGTACCATACGAGGGATTTCCCCATCCATATGCCCCTCTGCTTCGGGAACCAGATATCCTACGCAATCAATCATGCGAACCTGCATATCTGTATTATCACCAATGGTAATCTGAACCGCTTCGTTTGGAACAAATTTAGGTTCCGTTGTCATAATGGTTTTGCCCGATGCAGACTGAGGCAATTCATCTTTCGCCCGTTCTCTGGAGTGGGTATTAGGAATATTAGGTAACACCAATAAATCCATAAAACGCTTGATAAATGTTGACTTACCTGTACGCACAGGGCCAACTACGCCAATATAAATATCTCCACCTGTTCTTTCTGCAATATCCTTATAAATATCAAACTTTTCCATTTTCATTTCCTCCTTAGATTCAGAACTGTATCCATACAATTCATTATATGAGGATGCTTTGTGGCATATGAAAAATTCCGAAACTTTTTTCCATGCAAAGTTATATAAAAATATAACCCTTTTTTTGTTTATTTAAATTTCGCTTATCTCATTGGAATGCAAAGTCTTTCTTTTAGATATTCATTTTTTGAATAGCTCCATTACAATAAGACTCGTACAAAGATAATTTGCTCGATACTTTCTTTTAAAGCACTTGGATCAGCTGTGCAGTTTCTCTTTCTGCTTTATCTATCTCCCCTTCTCGAACTTTCTTGGTCTTTTAACGTTCGTTCCGCTAAACCCATCATCCATAAACTCAAGCACTGAAATATTTGAAAACTCTTCACTTTCACTTATATACCGTCTTAATAACTCCCGTTAATTGGTAATTACTTTCGCTTTCGCCACTGGATTCATCTTCAAGAGATAGCCTCATATATAGAAAGGCTTCCTTGGGAGGCTAAGTGCAAAAAATTGAAAGAATAGTAAAACTATGAAAACAATTAATTTGAAAGACTATTATCCATATTACACAAGAGATACCTTTTTGGAAGTACCCTATGAAGTTTTGCTAAAGCTGATGCCACTTATGAGAGAAAGAATACTGCTTCAATGCTCATTACTCACTTAACCGTGGGGATATAATTCTTTATTCGTTTCTCACTCTCCTGCTATAATTTATGAAACCCAAACTAACAAAATAAGCAATCATAATCAAGCAGTTGCCTAGAAATTTTCTTTTTGCTATAATATAAGCATTTCAAAAGTATAAATTATATGACTTATCGATTATAGGGGAGATAAAAATGCACAGTATACCACCAGACATCGGAAAAGAAATGCGACGAATTCGTACCGAAATGAGAATTAGTCTTGATACCGCCGCTCGTCTGACTGGCGTTTCCAAGGCCATGCTTGGGCAAATTGAAAGGGGTGAATCCATTCCCACTATTTCAACCCTTTGGAAAATTTCCACTGGCTATAAAGTGACTTTTTCCAACTTCATCTCCCAACCTGTGGCAGAGAATAATGTTTTAAGTGTAAGTGACATTTATCCTATTAAGGAAGAACAAGGCGAAATGCTGCTTTATAATATATTTCCATTTGACCCTATTTCAGGGTTAGAATTTTTGCAAATACGTATGAATCCCCATTGTCGCCACGAGTCTTTTCCTCATACAAACGTTCTAAACGAGTATATTGTAGTCATAAAAGGACAGTTGGAAATGATGGTCAGTGAAAAAGTGTACTTACTAAAAGAAGGTGATGCCATGTCCTTTCATGGAGATTGCAAACACGTATATGCCAATCCAACAGATGAAGAAACCCTTTTTCATAACGTAATCAGATATAAATAATACCGAAGAGGCAAAACATTGGTTTTGCCTCTTTTTTCGAAAAAAACACTTACTTCAATTCTATATCAAGCTCAAAAAAGATGTACACTTTCTGCTTTAGTTTTAAAATATATTCTCATTTTCCTCAGGCTGAATCGCAACTCTACAAGCTGATTTCGCAACCTTGATTTCATATTTTTCTCTATTTTTTATAATTTTTCAATAAATAAATCACACTTCCACCCTTTAAATTGTACATACTGCAATAATTATCTTGACTTTTTTTATAAAAAGTGTCATATTAAAAGCAACCGCCGAGCGTTATAACATACGTTTCTCCAAAAGACATTAGTCTTCTACATAAAAAGAATGAATTTACTGTTATAGCGTTATCTTTTATTGTTGTTAAACAATCATTCAAATAAGGGGGATAAAATGAATACTACAAATCGAATAGAACGCTTAAGACAAAACTACGTGAATTCAAAGCCTTCTGTTTGCATCGAACGAGCTAGAATTTTCACAGAATCTCATATGCGCACGGAAGGAATGCCAACCCCTATTCGCAGGGCTCAAGCTTTTCATGACTTCTGTAATGAGTTCGAGATTAAAATTTTCGAAGATGAATTAATTGTAGGAACTGCTGGTAAGTTTAGAAGAAGTGGAATCCTTACACCAGAATTTTCTTGGAAATGGGTTGACATGGAAATGAATTTGTTTGATAAACGCCCGCAGGATCCATACGAAATGACAGATGAACAGCGGGACTATGTTCGAGAAAATATTTTTCCTTATTGGAAAGGAAAATCATTGGAAGAACACTTTCTTTCTATCCTTCCAAAAGAAACTGCACAAATTGCTGTTGACACGGGAATCGTTGATAACGACTCTAAGTGGCGGCAAGCCGTTGGGGAAATCACCCCAGACTACCAAGACATTTTGTTTCCAATGGGCTTTAATGGTATCTTAAAGCAGGCAGAGAACAACCTGAAAAAGTTAGACTACGCAAACCCCCATGACTTGGATAAAATTACTTTCTATAAGTCAACAATTTTAACCAGCAAAGGTATCATAGGCTTTGCCCAAAGATATGCGGATTTAGCACAGAATTTAGCAAAAGAAGAAAAGGACGAGGATCGAAAGAAGGAACTTCTGAAAATTTCAAAAGTTTGTCGTAATGTTCCTGCAAATCCACCAAGATCCTTTCATGAAGCTGTCCAATTTGTTTGGTTTGTGCAATTGGGAGCAATTATTTCTGAAAACCCTCTGGCATTAAATCCTGGTAGGTTCGATCAATATATGTTCCCCTACTATGACGCAGATATTAAGGCAGGGATAATCACCAAAGAGGAGGCCCACGAGTTGGTACAAGCCCTTTGGCTAAAATTCTCTGAATGGGTATGGACTATCTCCGCCAATACAACAGGCTATTTTGCAGGCTATAATCAGTTCCAAAACCTTACCGTTGGCGGCAGAAAAAGGGATGGTTCTGACGCCACCAATGAACTTTCCTACATTTGCCTTGAGGCCACGGAAAAAGTAAGAACACACCAACCTGGTTTAAGTGTAAGAATTCATTCCGACTGCCCACAAAAGTTTTTAGATGCTGTAACGGATCTCGTCAGCAAAGGCACAGGTTTCCCTGCCATTCACAACGACCAAGCAGGATCACAGATGCTGCTTCAAGCAGGCTATGAACCTGAGGATGCCAGAGATTGGAGTAACTGCGGTTGCGTTGTTCCTCATTTCCGTAAAACAGGCCAATGGACAGCCGCTGTAAACATCAACTTTGCCGCCGCTTTGGAGTATGCTTTAAACCAAGGCAAAAGCAGGCTAACTGGTGAAAAGATGGGGCTGGATGCAAAACCCGTTGGAAAATACCAGTCTTTCGAAGAAGTCAAGAATGCCACCTTTGCGCAAATGAAAAACCTAATCTATCATAGCGTCGTTGCCACTGTTGTCGCCCAAAAGCTACATACACAGCTTGTTCCAAGACCTTTCCTTTCCACTTGCGTGGAGGATTGTATGAAAAATGGAAAAGACCTATCTTGTGGTGGTGCCCACTATAATGTAGGTCCTGTTCTTACTGGCATTGGCCTTGCCGTAGTTGCAAACTCCCTAGCAGTAATTAAAAAGCTTGTGTTTGAGAATGCAGTTACTACCATGGAAGAACTAAATAATGCTTTGAAAGCAAACTGGGTTGGTTACGAAGGCCTGAGAGCCAAAGCTTTGAGTGTTCCCAAGTATGGAAACGATGATGATTATGTAGATTCTATCGCAAGGGAAATTGCAAACTACTATTATATCGAAACGAGAGCCCATACGGATATCTTTGGCTCCAAGTTTAACTCTGCTTTTATGGGAATTTCCAACTACATCCCAACAGGAAGGGTGGTGGGAGCAACCCCTTGCGGAAGGGAAGCAACAAAGCCTATCACCGAAGGTGTTTCGCCCTATGCAGGCAGCGATATCTCAAGCCCCCTTGCGGCAATGCGCTCCAGTGCAAAAATGAACCACGATGTGCATACGGGAGGAACCCTCCTGAATTTACGTCTAAGTGAAGATATGGTAAAAACACCAAAAGGGAAACGGGATTTGGGAAACATTATTCGGGCTTATTTTTCCCTTGGTGCTTTCCATGTTCAGTTTAATACCCTCTCCACAGAGGTTCTTCGCAAAGCCCAGAAAAATCCTGAGGATTACAAAGATCTTTTGGTGCGTGTTGCGGGATATAGCACCCAATTTGTCAATCTCTCTGAGGAAATGCAAGAAGCAATTATCGCCAGAACAGCCCACCAATCCATGTGAATCTACTTCTTGTAAAAGTATTATCTATAAAGGCAGGAGATGCGAATGGTAAAACACTCAAATACTGGAATAGTCATCCAAATGCAAGACTACTCTATTCATGATGGTGATGGTGTGCGTACAACAATATTCCTTGCAGGCTGTCACCTTCGGTGCCAATGGTGTGCCAACCCTGAATCTTGGACCCTAAAAAAGAAGCTTGTTCTTTATAAACATAAATGCACTGGCTGCATGAAGTGCACCTTTGTCTGTCCCGAAAAACGAATTCCTTGTAAGATGGAGCGACCGAATGATAACTGTAATTCTTGCGGAGAATGCGTAAACGCCTGTACTCAAAAAGCCTTGGATTTTGCTTGTTTGGAAAAAGACGTAGATGAATTGGTGAAAAAAATAGAACGAGATGCCTTGTTTTTTCGCTATACTGGAGGCGGTGTTACTTTTTCCGGCGGGGAGCCGCTTTTGCAACATGGCTTTATTAGGGCTCTATTAGATAGATTTGAAGGCCTGGGCGTAAATAGTTGGGTTGAAACCTGCGGCTATTTTGATTTTGAAACGGTGCAAGATTTATTACCAAAATTCAGTCATATTTTTTTGGATATTAAGCACATGGATAGTAGAAAACATAAAGCATTTACAGGCTGCGGCAATGAATTAATATTGCAAAATGCCAAAAAAATTTACGCCACTGGCGTATCTATGACAATTAGAATTCCAATCATTGCAGAAGTAAATCTGGACGAAAACAATCTTGTAAAAACCGCAGTATTTATGAAGGAAAATTTACCCTCAGCCAATATCGAATTACTTCCATATCACGAATTGGGCAAAGCCAAGTACATTTCTTTAGGCATGGAGGATAAATTTGTGAAATTTACCACCCCAACAGAAAAACAGATAAACCATGCATACCAAATTTTTCAAAACCATGGGATTGAAAAGGTTGAATACAGATAAGGGGGTTCTTTTATAGAACATTTTCTCTATTCGTTCTAACTGATTCCTTTTAAAGTGCGGTTTAACAGTTCCAGTTTGCTCTTTAAATATAGGTCCGTCCGATAATTTACGTCTAAACCAAAGCCTTCCTAATTCCCCAAAAAACTCCCTGTTCTCTTATTATTCTGTGTATTTACAGCATAATGGAACAGGGAGTTTTTAATCGCTATGTTAGTATCTTCACTATCGTTAAGTTTAAAACCTTCATTAAATCAACTTCTTCTTCCGTGTCAGTAATTACAACTTTAGGTCTTAAGTGATGAATACGGTTTTGCTCAACCACAAGGGCTCTTTGGCCATTGGATAGCTCTACGGTTATTCCCGTTGGATAAGGAGAAACATACTCCATAATTTTTTTAACACAGTAAACATCAAACATAATCCAAGAATTGGACATTAGATACTCTAAGGCATCAGCAGGGTTCATGGCTTTTCTATAAACACGATTGGACACAAGGGCATCGTAAACATCACACACGTGAATAATCTTGGCATATAAGTGAATTTGATTTCCTTTCAACTTACGGGGATAACCACTCCCGTCTTCATTCTCATGATGAGAAAGTACGGCATTTTTTACAATCCCCGAAATCATAAAGTTATCCTTAATCGCCTTATACCCTTCTTCAGGATGAGAGCGAATGATAGCCATTTCTTCATCTGTCAGCTTTTCTTTTTTGTTCAAAATACCTAGACTAATGCTGAGCTTACCAATATCATGGAGCAAGGCCGCCTCAGAAAGCTGCTTTAACTGATCATAGTTTAATCCCATACCCATACCCACAATAACCGATAAAACGGACACATTAATACAATGGGCATAAGTATAGTTGTCAAACGCTGCAATGTTAACCATGTCAACAGCTACATCAGACTGGTTTATCAATTCGTCTACAATTGAATGAGCCATAAGTCTGCAGGCATCTAAGTTAAAGGACTTCAACGCCCTTACAGTACTTCTTTTAAGCTGTTCAGAAAGTAACTCTTTTACAAATATGCCTTCGGAGATATCATCGTAAATATATAATCCGGCATAACCCAGTAAAGATAATTTACTTAAATAAGCACGCTTTAATACGGTATTTGCATTAAGAAGAATACTCCCGCTATCGTTATACACGGGAATTGCCAATATTGAATCTTCACTAATTTGGTGTATTGGTAAATATCGCATTCATCCACCTATTTACTTTCTTTGTCCTGGGACTGGGGCTTTAGCGCCTGTCCATTTTATCGGGATACTTGTAACCAGGAAATATATTTCCTAACTGGCTATTACCATATATTATTTATTTTAATATATTTTTTCCAATAAGCAATACTAAATAACAATGATTTTTAATTATTACACTATAAAGCCACCCTAAAATAGTTGTGCTAAGTAACAAAACATAAAAAAACAAAAAAACACCAAGTTAATTGATGGAAAATTATATGAATCTTAGAAAATCAACTGAATGCTATCGTTGAAAACATCTAAAAAATGTAAATTAACTTCATGCATTTCAGCAAATCTATTTTACCAAAATTCTACAAAAAATGCAAATTACATTTTCAATTTATTAAATGTAATTTCATTGTGCTAAATTGTATTTATCAACTAAAATACCTTTAATCTTCCATGCTGATTTTTTCTATTACATACATTTTCATTGTGTCAGTTATATTATAGAATTTAATTTTCTAACCATTGTTTTGAAAAAAATCTCTTTTTACAATTCCAATTGTGCATAAATAACAAAGTATGCATTGTTTTTTCTGGGTTTATTCATTCGTTATTAATGGATAACTAATCCGAAAGTTTTATTCATTTCTCTTATATAAAAAAATAGTATTTTCCAAGCCCTACTTTTGCTTTTATTACACAACTATAAGGACTTCATAAATTAATTATCATTTTGTAAATAAGCACAAAGTTAACTCCTCATCCGCCTGCCTTATTCTACTCCAAACTTGAATAGGAAGTTGCCATCAGCATTATTAAGTTACTCTGACATTGTAGTCAACACCCACTCCCTTTTTACATACCTTTAACTAATTACCACCAATTTAAGCTACTAAAAAATCCCCACTTTTTATCAAAGTGAGGATTCCCATTAAACTTTTAAAAAATGTGTGCCACGCCAATAAGCCTGCCCCTTATTACATGAAAAAAATTGCAGTTGTCAACAAATTACTCATTTAAATATTTCAGAGCAGCCCGAATTTGTAATTCCGTACCAAATTTCATAACATCCTCATCAATACTAAACTGAGGGTGGTTTTGGGGAAATACATTTCCTTTTTCCTCGTCATATACCCCTAAAAACGACATGACTGAAGGAACTCTGTGGCTAACCTCTGCAAAATCTTCTCCCATTAAACCCGTAAAGCTATCAATATTAAACTCTGTTCCAAACGTATTCGATGCCACACTTTTCATAAGATATACTAGCTTCTTATCATTAATCAAGGAGGGGTTACTAGGGATAAATTCGATTCTATACTCCATAGAAAAGGTTTCACAAACCCCTCGAATCACCCTTTTAAACGCCGCCATTACCCTCTCCTTATTCTCCTTTTCATCGGGAAAAAGAAATCTAATTGTTCCCCCCATCTTTACTTCATCGGAAATTATGGTTCTAGCGGTCCCTCCAGAAATCTGGCCAATCATAATAACCATGGGATGCATGGGACTGTATTCCCTTGTTTCTAAATATTGAAGTGCTTCAATAATCTTTGCAGCACACATAATTGCATCTTTTCCCGCATTCGGTGCAGAAGTATTTCCAGATTTACCGTAAATAATAATTTCAAATTCCTCTGTCGTCCCTAAAACAGCCCCAGCAGTAAGACCCAAACGGCCTGATTCTATGGCGCTCCAATGCCTTAATGCAAACGCCGCATCCACCCCAGGATTCTCTAGAATTCCATCGTCAATCATAGATAACATTCCGGCTTCTTCTTCATTGGGCTGAAAAACAAACTTTATATTGCCCTTGAACTCATCCCGGTGTCTGGCAAGAACCTTAGCAACAACCAACAATACCGCCATATCCCCATCGTGGCCCGCCGCATGCATCACACCCTCAGAAATCGAAGAAAATGGCAGGCCTGTTTTTTCCTGCATAGGCAAGGCATCCATACTAGCACGTATTAAAATAGTCTTTCCCGGGCCTTTATCCCCGTTTAAGACACCAACCACACCCGTTCTGGAAATGTTTTTCACTTCCATATCTAATTTTTTTAGATAATCGTAAATTATTTTAGAAGTCCTAAATTCTTTAAATCCGAGTTCGGGATTTTCATGAAAATCCCTTCTTAGTGCGATAAGTTCACTTTCGAAACCACTTACTACCTTTTTCACATCAATCATAGTCTATCTCCCCAACATTCCTTGATTCAATTACTTTTTTCTGTGGCTGTATACTTAAAACATATACTGCACTTATAATAAGTACTATCCCCACAATTTTAAAAAATGTGATTGGTTCGTCATATAAAATGATGCCCGCAATCGTTGCCACCATTAATTCAAATGTAGAAATAACCGCCGCAACACTTACCTCTACTTTTGAAAGCCCTTTTACATATAGCATATAAGGCACAACTGAAACAACGATAGCATACAAAACCATAAAGGGCAATGTATTGGTTTGAAAAATTTTTGAAATCGTCGTAATGGGGTTTGCAAGAACAGCCATAAAAACCGTAGCAATCATAAAGGTATAGAGTGTAACCGTTTCAGAACGATATTTATTCAAGGATCGCTTTCCAATTACATCATAAATTGCAAAACCAATACCCGAAGCAATGCCCCACAAAAATCCTTTCATCGTAAAGATAATAGCCCCTGATGAGAAAATACCAGAAATACAGATGCAACCGGAGATGGTTAATAAAATGATACATAGCTTTTTCAGCGTTATTTTTTCCCGAAAAATAAACGCAGAAAACACCAATACAAATGCAGTTTTCGTATAAAGCATTGCCCCTGCAAGCCCTACCCCGATTTCATTCACCGTAAATATATAGGCAACGGAATAAAGTGAGTATCCTAAAATGCTAATGGCAATGAGATCCTTTAAATCGCCTTTACTTTGAAGCTTAAGAATTGTTTTGTCTTTCCCATAAAAATATACCATGAGAATAAGCATTGCAATAAAAGTCTTAATAAATCCCATCTCAAATGGAGTAAATCCATAGTGGGTAATGACTTTTGTAAATATACCACTTACACCCCAGCAAAAAGCTGCGATTAGAATAAATACTGCATAAATTTTACTCCCTTTCATACTATCTCCCCTTAAAAAAATAAGGCCGCATCAAGGAAATATTTTTATTTCAGTTGAAGCGACCTAGTCAAAAGTCTATTTTCTATGTTTCTTCGGCTTCTTAGTTGAAACGCAAATTCAGCCAAGCATAACCTCTTATGAGAAAAACAAGTCTATTTAAAAAAACTTATACTTCTTATAATGCTTTGCCTGCAAAGGCTTTTCCAAATCAAACCATATGCTGATACACAAATCATTACTATCTTCTTTCTTCATTGCGTAAGCAACCCTGTTGCACTTGCTCCTTCCATATGCTGTGTATGATTTACAAATGTAAACTCTATGACACTAGCTATTTTGTCTTGGAAATTTTAAAAATTTCATCCACATAATCTCTTACAATTTCAGATGTATATTTGCTTTCCAGATCGATAACACAAAGGAGGCTGTCTACAAACGTCGTAGCCTTAGGAATTTAAATGGGTTTCCAGCTTTCAAACTTCAAAACTTTCTCTAACGCCTTTGTCATCCGTATCGTCTTCTTCCAAAAAACTGTTTCAGCATAAAAAACTGTTTTCCTAAAATCTTATACTACAAAAGAAAGCACATTTTTGCTATATCTGCCACCTGCAAACTTCGCTTTTCAAAGGCTTCCTATTTAAGAAAAAACCCCAAGCAAATAAAATTTGCGAAGGGTTTTTTTAATTACATATTAAAAGTGGTCGTTTACAATCTGTTTTACCTGAGACATAGGAATTCCACAGCCTGTAACAATAATAGCCACGTTGCTTCCGGGTTTAATATAGCCTTCTCTCATAGCAAGAGCAACGCCGGTAGCACTCGCTCCTTCGGCAATCAAATGATGATTCTCCATAATATAAGCAATGCCTTTTGCGATTTCTTCTTCGCTAACCTGAATTGTCTCGTCAACAAAATCACGTGTAATATCAAAAGTATATTTGTTATCCAAGCCAATACCACCAAGCAGGCTGTCTGCAAGAGTTTCTTCCTCAGGCATTTCAATTGGATGACCTACCTTGAGGCTTTCAATCATAACCGCTGCTCTTTGGTGAGAAACACCAATCAGTTTCACATCAGGAACAGTAAGTTTAAAGCCAAGTGTAACACCTGACATAAGACCGCCACCAGAAAGGGGAACAATCGCTGTATCAATTTCTGGGCAATCTTCAAGAATTTCAAGGCTCATTGTACCCTGTCCACAGATGATTTCTTTATCATCAAAAGGAGGGATAACTACAACGCCCTCTTTTTCCTCTAATTCATAGCAATAAACACCTGCTGCATCCTGAGAATCCCAGTTCTGCAAAATTTCAGGGTTCCATCTGCTAATGGCTTTTACTTTAACCGCAGGTACAGCCTTAGACATACAAACGGTAGCTTTGATACCTAAACGGCTTGCAATATGAGCAACTGCCATACCATGGTTACCTGTTGAAAAAGTGGATACACCTTTTGCTTTTTGCTCATCTGTCAAACTTAAAATTTTGTTAGCCGCACCTCTAACCTTAAATGCTCCAATTGCCTGAAGATTCTCAAACTTAAGGTAAATATTCGCCCCTGTTTTTTCACTCAATTCGGGTGAATATACGAGGGGTGTTCTTGTAATGTAAGGTGCAATTCTTTTTTTTGCTCTCCAAAAATCTCTTGAAGTAATATCTTTTACCTGCATAACTTCCTCCAAATCCTTAAAATGTGCTTTTTTTATCCGCCCAAAGAATAGACTCTTCGGGCGGATTTTATAAATGTCACATTTTATATTTCACTTATTACAAATATTATCCAGAGTATCTCGAAAACAGCCTAGTCTTTCGTAAAAAGGAGCCTTCTAAAAACCCTTAAATTATTTCGCCTCTACAGCTGCAACTTCTTCAATCAACTTGTCAAGGATTGTAGCACCGTCTTCACCAACGATTTTCTTGTATTCGCCGTATGCTTTCTGCGCTGCTTCTTCGTAAGCTGCTCTTTCTTCATCTGTAAGAGTTTCAACGATGATGTCAGATTCTGCTGTAATCTTATCCAAAGCGCCACCGTTCAATTCTTCCTGAATTTCAAAAGAACGAGGAACCATTTCACTGATTGTATCTAAAACAATCTGCTGAATGTCAGCGGGCAAACCATCAAAGAATGTAGGGTTTACACAAGTTGCTGTGATGAACAAGTTGGAGTTTGCTTCTGTTAAATATTTCTGTACTTCATGGAACTTAGAAGTATGGATTGCACTTGTAGGGTTTTCCTGACCTTCGATCATATTGAGCTGTAAACCGGAGTAAACTTCTGTGTAGCTCATAGGTGTAGGGTTTGCACCATATGCTTCATAAGCTGCAATGATCATAGGAGACTGCATTGTTCTGAACTTCAAACCTTTAAAGCTGTTGATGTCTTTCAAAGATTTGTTCGCTGTCCAAGCCATAGCGCCTTCTGTCCAGAAGCTCAAAGGTTTAATTTTCTTTTCAACATATTTGTCATGAAGCATTACGTTTAACGCTTCACTTGTCTGCAGTACTTCCTGTGTTTTAGCCCATTCCTGAGGGAACAAGAAATGTAAAGAGAACAACTGGTTTTCAGGAACTACTGTACCTGTGTTTCCTGGGCTGATAATGGCAAACTCAAGACCACCGTTCTGAAGCAATTCACACTGTTGTAAAGCGTCACCAATCTGACCTACAGGGTAAATTTCAAGGTTAATTCTACCCTCAGAGTTTTCATTCAGCTTCTGTGCAAACTCTTTTGCATAAACATCCTGCATGTCACCTTCATACTCTTCGTGAGCCATTCTCCATGTGTATGTTTCTGTACCGTCACTTTCGCCACCAGTTGAAGATGCACTGCCACCACCTGCACAACCACTTAAAACGCCGATAGACATAACACTCGCCATTGCCATTGCAAATAATTTCTTTTTCATGAACTTTTCCTCCTTAAAAATCTTACATTATTGGTTTATTTATTTAGGTAAGCCAATACACTTCTTACCTGAAGCTCAACACCATATTTCATCATGCTTTCATCAATATCAAACTTTGCATGGTGATGGGGGAAATCACATTTCTTCTGGGTATCTGCAATTCCTACCCAAGTCATTACGGAAGGAACTCTTTGACTAAACTCAGCGAAGTCCTCACCAGCAAGACTCTTGAACTCATCCACATTGTCTCTCGTTTCAAATACTTCAGCTGCAGCATCCTTTACAATGGATACCATTTCACTATTGTTAAAAAGAGAAGGATTGCTTGGAATATATGTAAGCTTATAATCCAAGTCGTTAGCCATACAAGTACCCTTTACTACTCTTTCGAAAGCTTCTAAAACGATAGGCTTATTTTTTTCTTCATCTGGAAAAAGGAATCTTATGGTACCGCCAAGTTTTACGCTTCCAGTAATAATATTTCTTGCTGTGCCGCCGTTGATATAACCAAACATCACAGCGATGGGTAATAAAGGATTAAACTCTCTGGTTCCTAACTGCTGCATAGCCTGTACCACATTACAAGCACCCAATAAAGCATCTTTTGCTGTATGAGGTGTAGAGGTATGACCTGCTTTACCGATAATCTCAAGTTCGAATTCTTCAGTTGTACCTAAGATAGGTCCTTCTGAAAGTCCAACGTGTCCGGTTTTAATTGGACTCCAAAGATGCAAAGCAAGGGCTGCATCTACACGAGGGTTTTCCAACACACCCGCTTCAATCATGTTTAAAGCACCCGCTTCTTCTTCATTTGGCTGAAAAACAAACTTTACGTTGCCTTTCAACTCGTCCTTGTGAGCCGCAAGAATCTTTGCAACAATAAGCTGAACTGCTGTGTGGCCATCGTGTCCGCAAGCATGCATAACGCCTTTTGTTTTACTTGCATAAGGCAAGCCTGTTTCTTCTTCAACAGGAAGTGCGTCCATATCGGCACGAAGCATAATGGTTTTCCCTTCGCCAGCGCCGCCCCTAAGAACTGCCACAACTCCTGTTTTGGTTACAATCTCAGGCTCTAAACCTAAATCTTTTAAGTAGTCACATACAAGCTTAGATGTACGGAATTCTTGGTAACCCAATTCTGGATTTTCATGAATGTCTCTTCTAATTGCAATAAGCTCACTTTCAAGCTCTGCAACTTCTTTTTTAATGTCAAACATTATTTTTCCTCCTAAACTGCCTTACCTTTTGATTTAACAAACTGAGTGTGTTAATCAAAATTTACGAAATCGTGGTTGACATCATTGGCAACCTATGCAGTAAGGGTTTGCACCCTTACTGCATAATCTTTTGTATATTTCCCTTTAAAAGGGCTTATCCCAATATTAGTTAATTAAGAACAAAGAAAGCTGAGGGAAGAAGATTACAATTAAGGTTACAATCGCTAACATAATCAGGTATGGAGGCAAGCCTTTTACGATATCACCATATGGACGGTTGAATATTGCACAGCCCGTAAAGATGTTACATCCAAAAGGAGGAGAAACAGAGCCGATTGCCGCCTGCAATGTGATGATAATCCCTAAGTGAATGGGATCGATACCCGCCTGCATTGCCAGTGGGAAGAAAATTGGTGAAAGAATAATGATTACAACCAAAGAGTCTACGAACATACAACCGATGAAGAAGAACACTGTAACCGTAACCAAAATCTTCAACGCAGAAGGATCTACACCCAGAATGGAAGATGTCAGCATCTGAGGGATCTTTGCGTAGGAGATAACCCAAGAGAATAACTGTCCGCCTGCTACCAAGATAAATACGGCGCAAGTAACAACCGCTGTGCTTAACGCAATTTTCTGAAGGTCTTTCAATTTTACGTTTCTGTAAACCAGCATCTCAAGGATTAAAGCGTATAAAACTGCGATTGCAGAAGCCTCTGTAGGGCTGAAGTAACCGCCGTAGATACCTACGAAAATGATGATAGGGAAGCCCAATGGAAGGATGGCTCTTTTGAAAGCGTCCGCTCTCTGAGGCCATGTTGCTTTTTCCTGACGAGGCATCTTTTTAAATCTTGCAAATAAGTAGCTGTATGCAGCAAAGAAAATAAGCATTAATATACCAGGGCCAACACCGGCAATAAAGAGATCACCAACGGAAGAGCCAGTAACAACAGCGTACATAATCATAGAAATACTAGGTGGAATTAATAATGCAATAATAGCGGAACAGATAATCAAACCTGAACTATCGCTGTCTCTGTACCCTAATTTTAAAAGTCTTTGACGCATAGGTCTACCAATCGCAACTACGGTTGCCTGTGTAGAACCAGAAATAGCACCAAACATTGTACATGTTGCAGCTGTTGTAATTGCCATACCACCATGGATATGACCAACAAATGTTTCAACAAGGTCTAACAATCTCTGTGTTGTAGAACCTGCACACATAATGTCAGCTGCAAAGATGAACATAGGTACAGAAAGGAGAACCTGCGCAGAAACGCCGGCAATCAACTGCTGGATTGACATCGCTAAATCCATGTTAGGCATAAATCCAATCATAACTGCTAAAGGAGCAGCAACCATTGGTATTACCATAGGGAAATTGAAAATCAAGAAAAAAACCATTAAACCTAATAACAAACCTACCATTGTTTAGTTCACCTCTCCTTTCTCAAGTTCTTCTAAGTCATCCATGTTTTCACCATGTTTATAAATACTTGAAATGTAAATTTCATCTTTGTTTTTAATATTCAAAACGAAAGTTCTCATATATTCGATACCGCCCAAGAAGAATCCCATAGGAATAGGGCTGTAAGTAATCCACATAGGGATTCTAAGTGCTGCTGTAACTCTACCCAGTTCCTGTACACTCATTACATAATAAAGGCTAAGGTAGGTTAAGTAGAACATAATGATAGCAGTTACCAAAGAAATGATACACATCATTAGTTTCTTTCCAGTTCTATTCACCATATCATACACAACGGACATACTGATGTGTCTTGCCTGTCTTGCACAATACCCAATACCAAAAAATGTTACAATAATATTCAGCATCTGACCTACTTCTTCTGTAAAGGTCAAACTTGAATTTAAAACCGCTCTTGCGATTACACCACTAATTAAAATTGCTGCCATTAAAATAATGGAAAAACTGAGAAAAAATTCTTCAACCTTTGAAATTATCTCATCGACTTTTTTCACTTTAAAACTCCCCTCTTATTTTTTGGATACACAGAGAATTTCCTCTGTGTATCCAAAATCAGATTTGATTATTTCTTTACCAAAAGTTCTCTTCTGAAGTTACAGAATGGAACTGCACCTTTTTCAGTAATATAGAAAGGTTCACTTGTATCTACACCGCAATCATCCAACCAGATACCAGGAATCATGTGGAAAGTCATACCTGGTTCAAGAACTGTCTTGTCGCCAGGACGAAGGGATGCTGTATGTTCGCCCCAGTCAGGAGGGAAGTTCAAGCCCATGGAATAACCGATACGGGAATCTTTTACGAAACCACTCTTTGCGATTGTTTTTGCCCAAATTCTTTCAACATCTTCAGCATACATACCAGGCTTCAAACCTTCCAAAGCAGCTGTAAGACCTTCGGAAACGGTAGCACCCAAGTCAAGAACTTTCTGAGGTACGTTACCCAAAACCATTGTTCTTGCAAGAGGGCAATGATAGTGACGGTAGTTACCGCTTAACTCAAGGATTACTGTATCGCCATCCTTGTAAGGTTCATCTGTCCAGCTCAAGTGAGGTGTAGATGTTCTGATACCAGCAGGCATCAAAGGAACGATAGAAGAATATTCACCGCCGTATTCTTTTGTACCACTGATCTGTGCATGATAAACTGCAGCAGCAGCGTCACACTGACGAACACCAATTTCTACGTTATCATAAGCAACCTGCATTACATTTTCAGCAATAACAGCAGCTTTTTTCATGAAAGCAATTTCGTTTTCACTCTTGATGATTTTAACCCAGTTTACAATGTTGTTACCATCTTTAAACTTTGCGTTAGGCAAGCTAGCTTCCAAAGCTACTTGGCATTTTGCAGAATAGTAGTAAGCATCCATTTCCGTTGCCACAACCTTTTTGTCATGACCTCTTTCTTTCAAAATGTCTGCAACAAACTCATAAGGATGTTTTACAGTAGACTGTACATAATCATCAGTGTAAGCATAAATGTTTTCTTCTGGAAGGTATGTAGTCAATCTAGCCGCATTACCATCTTGACCACGTCCAAACCAAACAGGGTACTCCTCGTCTAATACTACAATAACACCCTGATGAACATAGAATGACCAGCCGTCAAAACCTGTAAGGTAGCTCATGTTACCAGGATCAGTAACGATTAAAACATCAATTCCTTTTTCTTCCATGCTCTGTTTCGTTTTAGAAACTCTCTGCATGTACTCTTCAATAGAAAAATTCAGTGTTTTCATTTAAATCTCTCCTTTAGTTAATATATCTGAAATTCTATTTGCTCCTTTAACAGTAAAAATGTTTAGAAGCAAGACTAAAAACACATCGGGAAAATTGGCTGGAAAGTTCCCTTTTGTATTTTGCCGTCGTCAAATCCATGTCTAAATGATAAGTTAATTGTTTTCACAAATCAATTGAACTGAGCAGAAATACCTCTTGATTTTTCAAAAAAAACATGTTTTTTAGAATTTATCAGAAATATAGTTTCTCTAAACAGAATAACCCCCTCCATCTTACGATTCTTGGCAATTAACATTGTTTGCATACAGACATTTATGACAAAATTTGTAAAAATCTACAAATCCCTGCAGATGCACTGAAAACAACAGAAAAATGTACAAAAAATATAGGTAATTCCCCCTTTTTTTCAATTCATTCTTATATGCAATATGCCTAAAAATCCCTAGGATTTTACAAGGTATTGAATAAAGATATTTTGAATTTGAAAGCACATCATTTTATTAAATTACATTTTTATGAATTAAATACTATTTTTTTCCATATTGTTTTTTAACCATTCCTTTTAACAGAATTATATTACGTTTAAAAGAAATTAAACATTCATTGTTCTTTTATTCAGAACGTTCTTTGTTAAAATTTCTTCCCAGTCTCATTTTGTCCTTTTAAATTCGTTTTTATCTTTTTCCTCTTCAAATTAAACGTATTCTTTGCTATAATACAGCTATATCATTCTATATAAAAGAAAATATAAATATATAGTAAAACATTAGGAGGATTTTATGGAGCCATACACACCAAAATACCCGCTACATACTTTGAGCAATGCTCTAGAAGTATTAAATGTTATTTCACAATCAACTTCCAGTGATGGTATGACCCTTAGTGCCATCAGTGCTAAGTTAAACTTAAATAAAAGCACCATCCATAGAATTTTAGATACCCTTTTAGCCTATAACTTCGTAGAAAAAACGCCAGGTGTTATTAAAACTTACCGCCTAAGCTGGGGTGCCTATAAAATTGGAAATTCTGTGCCAAAGTATCACACCTTAAACTCTTCCAGCTATGCTACCATCATTGAGGAGCTTTCAAACAAGTTAAACCGCTCTTGCATACTTAGTATTATGAACGAATATGCTTCGGTTACCATTTATAAGGTAGATCCACTCAGTCAGCTCCCCTCCCAAGCATTAATAGGCTCAAGAAATCCATTATATGCAACGGCCAGCGGCAAGCTCTTCATGCTAAACTTTACAAATGAAGAAATTAAAAATTACTTCCAACACACGGATATTAAAAAATACACCTCAAACACAATTTTGAACTATATCGATTTTTTAGATGAACTGAGCAAAATAAAAGCCAATAATTTTGCCATGGATAATAACGAATATGAAGAAAATGCATCCTGCATTGCAATGCCTATTCGAGATTATACAAACAAAATCGTGGCCGCCATCAGTGTCAACTACTCCACCGATGAAGTGAATGAAGCTATGATAGAGGAAATTAAGGTTCACCTGCGTAAGGCTTGCGATCAAATTTCTAACTACTTAGGCTATAATATTTTTTAATCCTTCTTCCTTTGTAACCTACAAATTTATACTGGATAAAACTAAAATCACCTCTTGCTTCTCTGTGTGTCCGTGGATTATTGCTGCGTTAAGTTACTGTGGTATTTCAGTTTTAGTAATCTAAAAAAGGGCTTGCTGGGAAGTAAGCCCTTTTTTATTTTTCCTATGGTGTATTTCTCCAACTATTTTGTTCGCTTTAGTACCCTTGTATACGTATTATAGGGGTCATAAAATTGTACGGACGAAGACTTTTATTACTCCAATTAAAAAAGGCTCACTATCAAACAGATAGAAAGCCTTTTTTAATTACATTACAAGCCCACACAAAGTGAAGCTTTTTGCTCATACAAATTTAAAAATATAAAATTACTCTACAGACTCTACTTACTTTTCAGAATTACTTTCAAATACTTTATCCCCATACTCCAAGGCATACAAATATAAAGAAGGTATAAAATCAGGCTTTATACCGTGCAACAACGCATACTCGGCCACATTCCCCCAGTTACTGTTTTCATAATTTTTAATGCATTCAAGGCTTTCACCTAAAATCCCTTCCTTATTCACCAATGCCTTTATGGCTTTTTTCGGTAAACCTAGTTCATTTAGGATAGAATTGATATTATCCTCAAGTACATTGTCAATTTTAGAAAATAGTCCAACTAGGTATGCATCTTGCACTTCCTCTTCTCTCCCCAGTTCTTCCATTAACTTTTCCATGAACACCGCACGAATTAAAGATTGTTTTGCCAGCTCATTATTTTCATTACCTGTTATTTCTCTAAGTAAAAGTAACATGATCCATCGCTTTGTTCGTTTAATACCCAGGTAAACTAATGCACTTTTTATAGAAGTAATTCTATTCCCTCTATAAAACACCAAAGTATTTAGATGGGCCAGCAATTTATGCATTAAGCCTACATCTAATCTTATAATTTCCGTTAAGGCGTTAAAATCAGGTGTTTCTCTTGACGCCTCCTTCCATAAACGAAAGTAGGACGATTGGGCTATGGTAATGCTGGTTTTCGTTACAATTACAGGCTTGCTAAAAAAGTATCCTTGAAACAACTCATAGCCGTCCTCTAAAGCCATCTTAAAATCTTCTTGTGTCTCAATTCTTTCCGCCACTAATTTCTTCCTGCCTTTAAATCTCTGGGAGATTTTTTTTCTTTCCTTTGGGGAAAGGAGGGTATACTCAACCTTTATCATTTCAATAAAAGGCATAATCTCCTCATATCGTCCATCATTGACGAAGTCATCTAACGCAATGATATATTTCTTCTTTTTTAAGAGCTTAATTTTTTCGACTAAAGCCTCATCAAGGGTAACATCCTCTAAAATCTCTATGACGGTATTCTGCGGATTAAATAATAAAGGGATTGCAGACATAAGAACATCTTTTGAAAAATTTATAAACCCATACTTTCCATTGGTAAGTAGTGTGAAATCAAACTCAGTTAATACGTTGGATGTTAATTCCTTGGTTGCGAAAGCATCATCAACACCAGGGAAACAATTCTCTGCACTATTTCTATATAATAGTTCATAGCCAAATAAAGACATATCTTTATTAAAAATGGGCTGTCTGGCAATATATAGCTTCATATAAACCTCCAATGCTGCCTCACTGTCCCTGCTAGCCGCTTACATTATTATAGGATAATACTCGAGAAGTTTAATTATCTCATCACCCTATACTTTAGCAAAAAACGGGAATAGGAAAATTTTAAAATCGTATTTTATTTTAAAAATAGAGACTTTATTCAAATATGTATTCCTACTATATTAATTAATCCCTAAAAAGCAACACATACAGGCACCTTGAAAATTTCTTTTGCAAAATATCACTCGGCATAAATATAGATACATTATAATAGTAAAAAACTAGGAAACTCAAGGGTTTTATTAAATACCAATTTCTATAAATTTCCTTTTTTTCGCATTTTTTATGACTAATTTTTTAAAAATATGAATAAGAAATGCGTATTCATAACACTTTCGACAAAATACTTCTTTTTTTTATCATTTATGCAGTCTTGCATTGTTCAAAAAGACTAGTCTAAATTTAATTTTTTTTAATTTTCATCACTTATTTTTTACGCTATTTCAAGTTTATTCTTATTAAAGTACGTTAAAGAACCCTCTTATCGAAAAGCCAACGTTAAGTTTTCCTTTTCCTTGTTGCAAAATTCTCTGGAGTCTACCAAACGCTTTTCTAATTTATCTATTTCATGGTAAACCTGCGCCTTTGTATATTTCCGATACATACCTAAAAATAAGTGATAACGACATTGTAAAGAGTCTGGCTTTGACGGAAAAACAATTTCTTTACCTCCAATAAAATTCCCTTCCAATTCATCTCTACAAATTTCATCATCTAAGACTGCCATATATAAGCAGGCTTTGGTATACTGTTTAATGGGCATACGGGGCAATCTCTTTTTGAATAAAAAACCTAATCCTAAAAGAAATACTCCCATTCGCAAAGCAACAATTTGCTTACTCTCTTTTTTCATGACGTCCTCCTACTTAATTTTTCAATAGTACCAAAAGGGAAAAATATAGCCCTGGCCAATAGGCAAGGCTATATTACTTGTCATTTCAACTATTTTGTATACTAAATAAATGGAATAGCCTCTATTTCAACCTTTGGCGTACTATCTCATACATCAATACTCCAGCGGCTATAGAAGCATTCAAAGATTCCGCCTTACCTGGCATTGGAATCTTTGCCCAACGATTACAAAGCTCAGCTGCTTCGTCTGAAAGTCCCCTTGCTTCATTACCAATTAAAAATCCGCAACCTTTTTCCAAGGGTAGCTCATAGGGATAACAATCTCCTTTTAGATGGGCAGCATACAAAGAAATTTGGTTCTCCTGCATTTTCCAGGCTATTTCTTCTAAAGAAATGTTTTGGTATACAGGTATGTGAAAAATAGAACCCATAGTTGCTCTCAAAACCTTAGGATTATAAACATCCACACTTCCCTTTGAAAGGAAAATACCATCTGCACCAGCGGCATCTGCCGTACGAATCACCGTCCCTAAATTTCCTGGGTCGTTTAATTCCTCGGCCAGTACCAGAAATGGGGCATCCTTCTTCCAAATTGCTTCTTGGCATTCTTTTTGTTTCTTACAAACGGCCAAAATACCTTGCGGATTCTCTGTATCAGAAAGCAGTGAGAACAATTCATTGGTTAAAAGATAGGTGTCAGCCCTATCCTCGTATTGACCAAGGTCGTTTTCCCCCGCAAAATCTTGCGAAACTACAAATAACTCCACTTCCCAGTTGTTGGGGATTTCAGACACAAACCTTAGCCCCTCGGCTACAAATACCCCCTCTTTATCCCGGTTCTTTTTCTGGCTGAAACCTTTCACTCTTTTAAACACTTTATTTTGATGGCTCTCAAGCTTTTTTGCCACTTATATCCCTCATTTCTTGGTTCTCCTTCTTATCATAATACGAACCTGTTTCTTTTGCAATAAGAAGAGGCCTTCTACAATAAACCTTGGTAACCTCTTTTTATGTTAAACACCAAAAATATAAGAATTTTCACTTCTTCCCTTTGTTTTTTCCAAATCTATGATAGAATACAAGTACCGAATATGTTCTATGAAGGGAGATATACTGTATGAGTACACCAGTTGAAAAAAGAAACGAAACTTTAGGTAAGGCTTTAGTTGCTAAATTAGAAACCAGACATTTCGAAGCTTACTACTGTCCTACCGCAAAAGAGGCTATAGAAAAAGCCCTTTCATTAGTTCCCGAAAAAAGCTCTGTGTCTTGGGGCGGTTCCATGTCCATACGTGATATGGGTCTTACAAAGGCCTTCCATGATGGGAACTTTGAAGTAATCGATAGAGATTTGGCAAAATCTCCAGAAGAAATGGGAGACTTGCATCGCCAAGCACTCCTTACCGATTATTTTATTACCAGCACCAATGCAATCTCAAAAGATGGCATTCTAGTGAATATTGATGGTACTGGCAACCGTGTTGCAGCCTTGTGTTTTGGTCCCAAAAATGTAATCGTAATTTGTGGTATCAACAAAGTGGCGCCAGACCTTGACTGTGCCGTCGCTCGTGCCAGAAACGTTGCGGCTCCTATTAATGCATTCCGCTTTATGGGAAAAACACCTTGTGTATCAACAGGCTCCTGCCATAACTGCACTTCTCCTGATTGCATCTGTAGCCAGGTTGTAATTACAAGAACAAGTAGACCAGAAAAAAGAATTAAAGTGATTTTGGTTGGCGAGGAATTGGGTTATTAATTATCTATAAAGCTACATGTCCATAAGGCAACTCGAGCTAGACCAGACTATAAAACTTAACGCTCTGCTTTAAAAAATAAGCAGAGCGTTTTTCTAAATCCATTCATTTCCCATCATTTTTTGAAGAAACTCTTTTATTATTATACCTTTCTAGGTCTGCCTTTCTTTTTTTATGGAATACTACTTCTATAAAAACTGTCTTTTGGAAAGGAGCTCCTATGAAAGAGATCATCAAGAAATACACTTCCTCCGTTAAATACGAAGGATTTATGATACTGCTAGCGGTTTTGGCAATGTGCGCTTTATTTGTCCCTATTGACTCAAAGGCTATTATCATTATTGATTATATGATTATATATTTTTTTATTTTTGATTATGCCGCCCGCCTTTATGCAGCCGATAATAAATTATATTTTATCCGCACTCACATTATCGACCTCATTGCAGCACTGCCTTTTCACACATTGTTTAAAGGAGTACGCTTCATTCGAGTGGTTAGAATTATGGAAGTAACACGAATTGCCGCCATGCTTACGAAAGTAGGTAGAGGGCTCCGGCCATTTTTTAAAACCAACGGCTTTATTTACTTGGTCTATTGTTCCTTTGGTTTTATTATTATAGGTACCCTTGGTATCGCCATTACAGAACAAAAATCCCTGTTCGATGCCCTTTGGTGGACTATCGTAACCATTACAACGGTAGGTTACGGAGATATCTCCCCTGTTACTTCTGTAGGCAGAGTCATTGCCATCCTTTTGATGATATTCGGCATAGGCTTTATCAGTACCTTAACCAGCACTTTAACCAATTACTTTGCACAAAAAGCCCATTCTCATCACCTTGAAATTCATAGTATCATAGATAGCCTGTCCACCATTCAACAAGAAAAAGTACTTTCTTATGCCAGACAAATGATAGAGGAAGATAGAAAAATGAAAATTCCGAAAGGAGATAAAAATGAAAATTCTCGTTGACGCAGATGCTTGTCCTGTAAAAGACATCATTGTAGAAACAGCAAAAAAATATACTACTGAAGTTTATATGGTTACGGATGATTCCCATATTTTATTTTATCCTGAAGAACATGTTCATGTTATAACCGTTGACCGAGGAGCTGACAGTGCGGACTTAGCCATTGCCAATCGTACAGAACAAGGAGATATTTGCATCACCGCAGATTACGGCTTAGCCACGTTGATTCTTGCAAAAAAAGCCAAAGTGATTCATCCTAATGGCTTTTTCTATACTGCCGAAAATATTGATCGCATGCTTTTTGAACGCCATCTTTCCCGGGAAATGAGACGACAAAAAAAGGGGCGTAGCGGGCATATACGCAAACGTACAAAAGAGGATGATGTTGCCTTTCTCATCGTGTTCGAAAAAGCCATAAAGAAAATTACTTAAACAAAATTTTAGTATTGATTATGATTTTTCTATTAAATATAAAAAATTCCAAATGATTTGCTAGGAGGATAATATGTTACGAAAAACGATTTTGGAGCAAGTAGAAGAAACTTTTGCAGATTGTAAGATTGGAACACTTTTATCTAGAAGAGAAATTATCGAAGCCGTTCACCTTCGGCATAACACCAATCGGTCAAGCATTATCCCAAGTGGATACTGCTACAATATTACAAATCAAGGAAAGCAACAAAGTCAAGGGATGGATCAATTTTATATTTTTGAGTATATTTCAAGAAATACATACAAATATCTAGGAAAACATTTTCCATACTCAGGTGCGGTGTATCACAAACCCAAAGGCTCACAAAATGAATACCTTGTGGGATTTTGGAAAAACGGAGTATTTGAACCTAAATCGGAATAAAAAATAGGTCTAGCTATGAAAAAACAAAGCCAGACCTATTTTAACAATTGTCTAATGACCGAATCTTTCTGCAAATTCTTCCTTTTTCCCAAACAATACAAACAAATACGGAACAAAAAAAGTAGGTAAAACAAAAAACATCATGGAACCTGCACTGCCCCAAGCCCTTACCATAAGGGGCACTAGAAAGCTGAAAATTTCAAAAGGGAGATAGATATAGAAACAGAAAATTATATATACAACATACATACCTGACTTTTCAAGTACTTCTCCTAACGCAAAAATAACCACATGGTAGGCCAGTAATATGTGGGCAGATTTTATAAGAGCCTTTTTAGAATCCCTCTACAAAAAACAAGGCGCCAATCATGAAAAATAAAATCAAACTCACTAAATACTGTGTCCCCCATTTGAAAAGTCCACTCATTCTTCCCTCTTCCAATACTATAAAATGCCTGAATTATGGCTTGATGCGTGCAATCCCCTCTTCTACCGCAACATCGGCCACCGCTTTCGCTACCGCATCGGCAACAGACTTGTCTAATGCAGATGGAATAATATTCTCCTGATTCAATCGGTCATCTGGAATCATGGCCGCAATGGCATAGGCCGCTCTTTGCTTCATCCCCTCTGTGATTTCCTTTGCCCGTACGGCTAATGCCCCCTTGAAAATCCCTGGGAAAATCAATACATTATTAATTTGGTTAGGAAAGTCAGAACGCCCTGTTCCAACCACTGCCGCTCCCGCCGCCAAAGCCTCCTCGGGCATAATTTCAGGTACTGGGTTCGCCATGGCAAAAACAATCCCCTGGCTCATGGAAGCAACCATTTCTTTTGTTACCATGTTGGGTCGGGAAACTCCTACAAAAGCGTCAGCTCCACACATAGCATCCGACAAAGTTCCTTTTTCTTTATTCATGTTGCTGATATGTGAAATTTCTTCCTGACCTGCATTTAAGCCCACATCCCCTTCACAGATAATACCGTTAATGTCGCACATCACTATGTTACCAAAACCCATGGAAATTAGAAGCTTTCCAATGGCAACACCCGCCGCACCGGCACCATTGATCACAATTTTCATTTCTCCCATTTTCTTTCCTACTACTTTCATAGCGTTAATCATGGCGGCTGCAACCACAATTGCTGTTCCGTGTTGATCGTCATGAAACACAGGAATATCGCAAAGCTCTTTTAACTTCTGTTCAATTTCGAAGCAACGGGGTGCCGAAATATCTTCCAAATTGATACCACCAAAGCTTTTGGAAATCAGATAAATTGTATTAACGATAGTGTCCACATCTTTGGAATCAATGCAAATAGGAAAAGCATCCACACCACCGAATTCCTTAAATAATACACACTTGCCCTCCATAACGGGCATACCCGCCGCAGGGCCAATGTCTCCTAAGCCTAAAACCGCAGTCCCATCGGTCACAACAGCAACCAGATTCGAGCGACGGGTTAATCGAAAAGACTCCTCATAGTTCTTTTCAATCACACGACAAGGCTCCGCAACCCCCGGGGTATAAAGTAAAGAAAGATCCTCCCTCGTTGCAACTTCTTTTCTTGAAACTACCTCAATTTTCCCTTGCATTTCATAATGCAGTTTTAATGCCTTTTCTTCAATACTCATGGATGTTGCCTCCTATTTGAAATGTATTGCATGGAATGTGATTTCAAAATAATTCTCTTTCAACCTTTTAATTGATTTCAGACCATATTTTCAGGGCGAAATACCTCATCGAATTCTTCTTCCGTCAAGAACTCTAACGCAACGCAAGCTTCTTTCAAGGAAATATTATCATGATACGCCTTCTTTGCTGTTTTCGCAGCATTTTCATAGCCAATATGAGGGTTCAAACAAGTAACCAACATAAGGGAGCGGTGTAGGTTCTCATCCATTTTTTCTTTATTCGCTTGAATTCCAGAAACACAGTGAATACGGAAAGAATCCAGCCCATCAGCCAAAAGTCGTACGGATTGCAAAAAGTTATAAATACATACGGGCATATAAACATTTAGCTCAAAGTTCCCTTGGGATGCACAAATCCCTATGGCTGTATCATTTGCCATAACCTGCACCGCCGCCATGGTCATCGCCTCGCACTGGGTAGGGTTTACTTTCCCGGGCATAATAGAGCTTCCCGGCTCATTCTCTGGAATGAAAATTTCCCCCAAACCGCAACGAGGGCCACTGGCAAGCCAACGAACATCGTTGGCAATTTTCATTATATTTGCCGCCAATGCTTTTAATGCCCCATGGGCAAAAACCAACTCATCCTTTGCAGTCAATGCATGAAACTTATTTTCTGCGGTAATAAAACGCTCACCCGTTAGTTTAGAAACTTCCTCTGCCGCCGCCTCTGCAAACCCCTTGGGTGCATTTAACCCTGTACCAACGGCCGTCCCTCCTAGTGCCAACTCTTGCAAGCCTGTAAGGCTAATTTCAATCATAGCTTTAGCTTTCTCCAGCATATTGCGCCAACCGCTGATTTCCTGTGAAAACGTAATTGGGGTAGCATCCTGTAAGTGGGTTCTTCCCGTTTTAATAATGCCTTTGTTTTCTTCTTCCAAACGCATCAATTCATCAATCATCCGCTGTAACGCAGGAAGAAGCTGTTTTTTTGTCTCCAAAGTGGCTGCAATGTGCATCGCTGTTGGAAATGTATCGTTTGAACTCTGAGACATGTTCACGTGGTCATTGGGATGCAATACTGGCTCTCCCGCAATTTCATTCCCACGGTTGGCAATGACCTCGTTTACGTTCATGTTAGACTGGGTGCCGCTACCTGTTTGCCATACGGCCAAAGGAAACTGATCATCCAACTTTCCAGCAAGGATTTCATCACAAACTTCTCCAATTAAAGCACATTTTCTTTCATGTAACTTGCCTAATCGTAAGTTAGCTTGGGCCACTGCCTTTTTTAAAATTGCAAAGGCATAAATGATTTCTAAAGGAATTTTCTCAGTACTGATTTTAAAGTTTTCGAAGCTTCTTTGGGTTTGAGCGCCCCAATAAACCCCCACGGGAACTCTTACTTCACCCATAGAGTCTCTTTCCATACGATATTCCATGCCCAGTGTCCTCCTCTATCATAAATTTACATATTATTTTCCTATCTTAAATTATAACAAATACCAGTGCAAATTAATATTGTCCAATATGAAAAAGTATTGGCCGTTTCTTGAGTTTTTTCGTAGAAAATGGTACACTTCTCAAAAAGGAGTGATAAGAGTGTATACAACAAGCATTGCAATACAAGTTTTGCCCGACATAACAGAGATGGATAAAGTTTGTGCTATTGTAGATAATGTCATCGAATATATTGCTTCAACAGGATGTCACTTTATGGTTGGGCCTTTTGAAACTAGCGTAGAGGGAGATTTCGAAACTTTAATGGATATTATTAAGCGTTGTCAGGAAATCCCCATTGAACAAGGGGCACCATCAACGAAGGCATATGTGAAAATTTTCCACAACCCCAATGGCGTTTTGACCATTGCAGAAAAAACCGATAAATTTAAATAACAGAGGAGAACATATGAAAAGTATTATTTTTGACCTTGACGGTACTTTAATTGATTCTATGCCTGTTTGGAAAAACACTGGGCGTAACTTTTTGTTGAATCACGGTTTTACTGTGCCAGAAGACTTACATAGCGTGGTAAAAACCCAGACCATTAAGCAAACAGCGGAGTATTTCCGTAAGGATTTAGGTGTGCCTCATACAACCGATGAAATCATAAATGAGGTCATTGCTTTTGTTCAAGAAGCTTACCGAAATACCATCCCATTAAAACCATACGTAAGGGAGTTTTTGGATAAAGAGCTGGCAAAGGGAACCAAAATGTGTGTATTGACGGCTTCTGAATCCAGCTATATCCTACCTGCATTGGAACGTTTGGATCTTTTAAAGTATTTTCAATTTATTTTAACCTGCACAGAAACAGGTCATTATAAAAGTGAGCCTGACGTATTCCATATTGCCATGGAAAAATTGGGCGGTAACCTTGAAAATACCATTGTATTTGAAGATGCCCTTTATGCGGTACAAGGGGCAAAAAAAGGTGGTTTTACCGTTTATGCAGTAGCCGATCCCGTTACAGAGGCAGACAGCAACATCATTCGCTCTGTGGCAGATAAGTACATAGAAAGTTATCAAGAGTTGTTGTAACTGATTACTTACAATATAGCTTGCAACAAAAATAAAAACCTATTATCCTTCTGGTAGTAGGTTTTATTTTTCTTTAAACCCTTAAATAAATTCCCAGTTTAGAATAATCTGTTTCTTTACATACTATAAAGAGGTGATTTTTATGGCAAAAGAAGATGTAGAATATGGCACAAGAAAAGAACTTCTTGAACCTAAGGGAAAAAACAAAATAAAGAAACAGGCTCGTGGAAAGGAAGTTTTACCTTTCCCAGAAATTCCGAAAAACCATGAATAAAAGATAGGGTGGCTTTTATGTCACCCTATCTTTTATTATAAACCATTGTCTCTATACTGCTACATTCTATTTTGGTATACTAATTTAAAAAAATAAAGCCTATAACCCCTGTACTTTCATGGGTCATAGGTTTTTTGTTATTATTTAACCACCCTTACTTAACTATATAAATAGGTAAAACAGGTATTTTTCATGAAAAAATTTAGTGTACAAAATTATAGAAGTTATATTAGTTGCTATTCAACTCTACTCTTTTAACTTTATAAAATTCATTGATTTAGCGATATAAGGCTTATTTTTTATAAATTTGTTCTTAAGTAAATATTTTTTCTAACACATCATCCGTGAATTTGCACTACCGCTGAGAATAAGTTATTATTAAAATTAAAAGCAATAGAAATTTATTCACATTAGCATAATAAAATCCTTTTAAAACTCTTTCCAATAGTACGATTCCAGTACAATAACAGAAAATAAAGCCTACAACCACTGTACATTCAAGGTTCGTAGGCTTTATTCTATTTATTCATCCCAATTGTGAAAAACGTTTTGTACGTCATCATCATCATCCAACAAATCCAAAAGCTTATTCATCTTCTTGATCTCATCATCAGACTTAAGTTCTGCATATGTCTGAGGAATCATGGTAACTTCTGCCGATGCCATTGGGATACCCGCTTTTTCTAACTCTTCTCTGACTCCAGAAAAATCGTCGGGGGAGGTAGTGATTTCAAAGCTGTCTTCTTCTGCGGCAAAGTCCTCTGCTCCTGCGTCTAAAGCAACCATCATCAGCTCTTCTTCATCCACCTCGACTTCTTCTTTGTCAATTACAATTAAACCCTTTTCATCAAACATAAAGGAAACGCAGCCTGTTGTCCCCATATTGCCGCCGCCTTTGGTGAAGGCATTTCTAACATTTGCCGCAGCACGGTTTCTGTTATCGGTCAGGGCCTCTACAATAACTGCAACCCCAGAAGGACCGTAACCTTCATATCTGATTGTTTCGTATTCAACGCCTTCTTCGTTTCCCGCTGCCTTTTTAATACTTCTATCGATTGTATCATTGGGCATATTATTAGATTTGCATTTTGCAATAATATCACGCAATTTTCCATTACTTGCCGGGTCGGGTCCACCTGCCTTTACCGCCACCTGAATTTCTCTACCTAACATGGTAAAAATTTTCCCTTTTGCTGCGTCATTTCTCTCTTTTTTATGTTTGATATTCGCAAACTTCGAATGTCCTGACATTAGGAACCCTCCTTCATAAATTTCACCAAAATATTCTATCATTTTCAGAGTGAAAATTCAAGAAAAATTGAATTTTTGCATAACTTTATGGTTATCCCTTTCAAAAACTATTTGGGGGATTGAATTTAACTTGTAGTGCAAATCCATAAAAAAATCATTACCACACTACACTGATTCCTCCAGCAAAGAAATCTCTCCTCCTTGCCATACGCCATATTGTTCACCTTGCTTTTCAAAGGGCGTGCTTCCTCTAAAAATATCTATCATCTTTTTCTCAAAAACCTCAGTCTCTTCGGACTTTACCAAAACTGTATAAGTTACCTTATCGGAATACTCAGTATCAAAAAGAATGTGTTCATCCTGAAGAATTTCATACTGCACTTTGCCTGAGTCCGTATACTCTGCCACCACTTCGTACCTCGCAAACAAAGTTAATTCAGCAATTCCCGCAGCCAAAACCCCTTCTTTCGCCGCTTTTCCATAAGCCCGAACCAAGCCTCCCGTCCCAAGGAGTGTGCCACCAAAATATCGGGTAACAACGATTGCCGTGTTTCTGATATCTTCCCCTTTTAAAACATTCAAGACAGGCAAGCCCGCCGTCCCCTGGGGCTCACCATCATCACTAAAACGCTGTAGCTCATTACGCTCCCCAATCTGATAAGCGAACACATTGTGCGTTGCATTCCAGTATTTTTTTTTCATCTCATCTATAAACAACCTGGCTTCATCTTCCGATTTTACAGGCCGTACCGTTGCAATAAACCTTGATTTTTTTTCTATTACTTCTGCTTCCCCTTCACATAAAGTCGTTTTATATTGATTCAGCATATCCTTCACCAACTATTATTTTTTTAAGCTATAAACAAAAAAAGCCAACGTTTACAGCTATTTATTTATTATAGCACAAATAATATACAAATCCTACTTAAATTCCCCAAACTTGGAAGATGCTTCGACCCTTTAAACAGAATGAAAAATCCTAGTTTTGCGCAAGATAATGTCGAGGTGATAAAAATGGCTCTAGAATATAAAGACCTTGATGATTTACTAAACCGAAGCCCAAAAGCAAAGGACTTTTTTGACTCTTTGCCTGAAGACCGCCAGTTTAACGTTCGTCAATATCAGAACAATATCCATTATGACTTAGACCTTCGGCGTTACGCCGAGCATCTTTTGAGAGGAGGTTATTAACGTGTTTGGGAAAGAGTATAGAGACTTGGCAGACTTACTATTAAACAATACCAGAGCTCAAAATTATTACAAAGGCTTACCTGATAGCATCCAACAGGCTATTTCCCATAATAGCACAGAAATCCGCACAATAAAATCATTGCGCCACTTTGCTAAAGCAGCTCAAAGAACCCTTTAACCCATGTTTATACTGCAAAAGCGATACTTGTATACAAGTATCGCTTTTATTCGTCTTATCCTTTAATATAATTGAAACGAAAACCGTAGGAAAATAGATTCCTACGGTACACAAAGCAACGCAATCCGTATTTTGTCGAGGAATAAGATTGCCCTGCTTTGAAGGAATAAGCGCAATTGAGACATCGTAATACAGATTAATACCTTAACCTTGTCGTTATATTAATGAAAAGGAAGATTAGGTTTCTTTCTTAAACTTTTTTGCAAATGACTCTAACCCAAACAACTTATGTTTGGTTTAATTCCCATATTTTTATTATATCCTAAAATATGATAGTTATTTAAAGATTGCAAAAAAATCATAAAATTCGCCATAAAAATCAAGGATTCTTTTGAATAAGACTACTTTTACAATTAACACCTCTACAAAACAATTTATGGAACCTACTGTTTCTTTTCCTCAACTCCGCTAATCACCACATCAATTGTAAAGATATCCCCTTGTGTGGTGATTTTACACCTACCGTTAAGCCTTCGTGCAATTTCCTTTATGGAAGAAATCCCATAACCATGGCCATCTTCTGCCTTACGTGAAACATATACATTTCTATTCTTCAACAAAACACCATCAAACCGATTGGAAGCCTTAATAAAAACAGAGGCTCCATGCATTTTTATTTTAATATCAATAAAAGAGTCTGCCTCAACCCGCTGGCAGCCCTCTATGGCATTCTCCAAAATATTGGAAACTACACTACAAAGCTGTGCATCATAGGTCGTTTCTCGAAATGGAATATTACAATCCCAGGTAAATCTAATCCCTTTATTCTTTGATTTTTCAGCAAACCAAGCTAAAGTGATATTCATAATATTATTTTTTGAATACTCCTTAGATTGGGTGTTATTTATCATTTTTAAAATTTCATCAATATACTGTTTCGCTTGGGTATCATCACCTGTGGAAAATAATGTGGCAATGGTTCTTAAATGATGTATCGTATCATGGCGGATTTTTCGCATTTTCAATTCTCTTTCTTGCATTTGATCATATTTGTTTTGATACATCTCAATTTGCAGCTTAGTCAGCCTAATTTCCCCCTCAGCATTCACCTGCGTGTATACCCCTTGTAAAACAACTGCAAAGATTACTAAAGCAGAGAATATGAGGATTGCAATATTAAAAAAGAATAATATTGGATACTCTATTCCCAGTTTTAGTGACGGGAGAAAAATCAAATATTTTAAATAATCCAAAAAATACCCAAGCATTATAACAAAAACTGCCGTTATAAATAAAGGGTTATTCATTCTTTTCCCCTGCCCCATTCCTAAGAAAATCCATCCATACATGACTATAGAAATCAACATTAACAGGGATCTAATGAGGCTAACAGAAGTTATTCCCACCAATTGCATCAGGGCAAAGGACATATAAATTCCTATGTGTAAAAAAATACACTTCATCTGCTTTCTTTTGATGACTCTGCTATCGCAAACCCAAAGTAACCCATAAGCAGTAATGGGCACAAGTCCGTCCATAACATAAAACCAAATCTCTGTATACACAGAATATAGCGGTTTGTAGTTCAAAGCCGTTAATATAAATGTATTATCACAAGATGCAAACAGCACCCATAAAACTGAAGCTATGGAAAATTGGAGAGGAAGGTGCCATTTACGCCGATACAATACATTAATCAACCATAAAAACAGAAGAAACATCGAAGTAAAAAGCCCCACAATGCAACTAATCCAAAGGAGGGCATGATCATAAATCTCATTCAATAAAAATTGACGCTGGGGCCCTATTTCCACCCCCTGTACCAACCTCATTTCCCAATCGTAAACTGGAATCACAGTAATCTTTATCTCAACTCTTTTTCCCGCATCCTCTTGGCTTAATGGCACGATCATGCAGTGTTTTCCTGAAAAATAAGGAAAATTATTCATAGAAACATCTTTACTGCCAAAAGATTGCCTTAACGCTTCATGAATAAAAATATCAACTTTCTGACAGCTCGAAGTAAATTTAAAAACATCTCCATCCAAAACTTCATTTGGTAGTGTATTAAAAAGGGAAACTTCCGTGACATCCGTCCCAAGAAAAAGCTTCCCCGGCAATTTGGTTTCTATTTTTTTACCTTCTTCATTTTGGTATTCCCACGGTTGTGAAAAAGCATCAACCGTCTTCGTCGTATTAGGATTGTATCTTGAAAAAGGAACGAGTGTGATTGCTGTTTGGATAATAATACTTATTGCAAGTATGATGCATACTGCAATAGATATTTCTAGTTTCTTACCCATCTATCTTTCCTTTTCCTGTATGTAATCAAAGTATTCCCCTTTAATTTCCTTTCGCAACCGCACTTTTATGGGAATAACATCCCCATTATGCATCACAAAATTATCTTTTACACCAACGATATAATCCATATTTACGATATAACTTCTGTTGCAGTACAGAAACCGTTTATCCAACTTTTCAGATATGTCCCCAAGCTTTGCATAACAAGTGAAAGAAGTCTTGGAAAGCTTATGTACTACAATACTTTTTCCTAAACTCTCGATATATAAAATGTCAGAAAAACGAATTCGTTGTCCCTCCGAAGCATTTTTCTTAATTAGAATGCTTTTCGTAATATCCCTCATCCACTTATCATTCAACCCATTAAGTAGCGAAAATAGTTTGTTTTCATACTGTTTAATGGGTTTCAATAAATATCCATCTGCATTTACTGAATATCCCTCTATAGCAAATTCGGGGGTACTGGTTAAAAATACAATAGAAACCTCTTGATTAACCTCCCGTATTTTAAAAGCAGCTTCAATCCCCGATAGTCTGTCCATAAAAATGTCCAAAAAAATAACCTCATGGGTTAAACCATTTTGGTACCCATCCACTAAATCCTCCCCATTGGAATAGTGAAAAATTGTAACAACTTTGTTGCTATTTTCGGACCATTTCTCTATGAGCACACTTAATGCCTCTCTGTCACTTTGAAAGTCATCGCAAATGGCAATTCGCATTTAGTTCACGCTCCTTGTCCTGTATTCCTTGAAAGAAATTACCATATTTTTACCATTTATACAATACTACTATGGCAAAATTTAGAATTTTGTAACCTAATGTTACCTATTTTGGAAAATAAATTCAAATTTTCAGGAGTTATTTTCCATATTTTCCTAAAAGTTCTTTCTTTTCATACGAATTAATATTAGAATATTAATGTACTTTTAGTTTATGTTCTGAATTTCAATATTTCATTTACAGGAGGCAGAAATGAAAAGAGTATTTTTTTACATTTTTTTAGTAGTAATTACAGGTTTTTGTGGCTGCACTAATAAAGATGAAAACATAGAAAAAATAAATACAAAAATAGAAATAGATAAAAGTCAATGGAATGTTTCCCCCTATGAATTAACGGATCAGGAAATAAATCTCCTACAGTCCTTAGGGCTAATGAATAATTATGGTCTGTTCTCTTTTCGTGGGCCCGAGGGTACAAAATCTATGAGGTTCAATTTATATCAATTGGATGAAAATAATTGTTGGGAAAATAAGCTTACAGGGGGAGTCCTTGGTGAAGTGCAAGAAGATGGTAGGTACACACCACCAAAAGGGAATTTTTCTGTAGTACGACAAAATGATTATTCCCTTTCATTTTATATAAATTCAACTGGAATAGCATCTTTTGAGGCCCCTCCCCCAGAGGCTTCGCCACTAAATATGGCTTCCTTTATCAAGTTCCTTCCCCATGAAGAAGCAGTAAACCTCAACCAGGAAGTTCCTGTTGCCCTAATTGTTTACGATAAGGATAGTTTCTCCTTTGATTACACCTTAGCCGATTATTTTACGCCAGAAAATATTAAGAATAAAGACATTGTTTTGGCCGTAACTCTAACTTTTTTCGACTATGAAGATTAATGCAAACATATAGCTCCAATGTTATCTTTTGAATAAAACCCCTTTTTGGACTAAAACAGCAGGCTACTCAAAGCCTGCTGTTTCCATTCTATGCACTAATTACAAAACAACCTTTGCCTTTTTTCTTTGCTTCATATAAAGATTTATCGCTGTCCCGATATAGACGATTAAAATCAATTTGTTCCTTGTCATTGATGGAACAACCAACACTAATACTAACAGGAACACCTTTCGTCTTTCCTATCTTAGCAAAGTTCAAACAGTTCAACAAGTGCTCTAGGTTTTTTTCGCATGCTGCCTTGTCCACAAGATCTACGGAATAGATGACAAATTCATCCCCACCCATACGCAAAACAATGTCCTCTTCTTGAAAGGCTTTTTTTATCACTTGGCTTACACCTTTAATCACAGCATCCCCATACATATGCCCATAGTTATCATTTATTTCTTTAAAATTATCAATGTCCACGATAATAAAAGCACCCATTACCCGTTTATACATTAACTGTTTTATTTTAAGAAGGCCAGCCTCACGATTGTAAATCCCAGTCATGAAGTCTATTTCCGCTTTATTTTTAAACTTCACATGGTTTTCCACACTATCAATACGTTCACATAATATAAAGAAATTTACGCCAAGGGCAAAACAGTAAAAGATGAATAAGTCTATTAAATCCATAAGGAATATCTCATACTCCTTTGCATCATAACAGCAAATAATATAAATCGTTGCTACACAGGTAATATATAAAATAATTCGCCATGGTTTATCTAGCACAAATAAAGGTAAAATACAGATAAAAACCATGATTGTAACCGACTGCACTCCCGTATCCAAATATGTCCCCATCAATATGCCCATTGCCATGAGGGGTGTTAGGGTAGCATAATAAATAGGGGTAATATACTTCACAAATCGGTGCAATCCAAATTTTGCAAATAGATGTAGACAAATAAAAAAACAAAAAATCCCTAAAAACTGACTGTTGAATTTTGAAATCTTAGATAACAACAACCCAATCACTAAAATACTAAAAGAAATAAAAGTTCCCACAATGGTAAAACTCACAAAACTGTGCAAATTTTTATTTTGAATTTCTTCTTGGTAGAAATCAACCTTTTTTGCCAGTAATTTATTCTTAAATTGGTTTAACCACCTCATGCCTTTCGATGAATTATCCATGATATACCCTTTCTAATCTTTTCAAAATATGAAAGAACCCTAGAAAACCGTTCGCTTTACATGACGTCTTAGAAATTTACATTTTTTGTATATAATTTGTATTTCATTATATCAAATACATTTTGGGAAAACAACCTTCTGCATCTCAAGACGAAAAAAGTGGCAATTACAATACTTTCGTAATCACCACTTTTCTTATTTTTTTAATTTGTAAATACTCAAATTACTTTGTATTCCCCATTTTCAACGTCCACAGTCAACGTGCTATCAGGGGAAACTTCATCTGCGATGATTTTTTTCGCTAACAAAGTTTCAACTTTTCTTTGCACCATTCTTTTTAATGGTCTGGCACCAAAAGCAGGATCAAAACCTTCATCAATAATAAATTCCTTTGCTCTTTGTGTTAATTCGCAACGTAGTTGCTTATCTACCAAGCGCTTATTCAGATCCCCCATAATTAAGTCAATTATATGGGTGATATTATCCTTGGTTAAAGGTTTATAGAATACAATTTCGTCCAAACGGTTCAAAAACTCCGGTCTAAAAGAACGAAGGAGTAATTCTTCTACGGCCAAACGGGCATCCTCCTTAATTTCTCCCCTTTCATCCAAACCTTCTAACAAGTAAGGAGAACCAAGGTTAGATGTGAGAATTATAACGGTATTTTTAAAATCTACCGTTCTACCTTGGGAGTCAGTAATTCGTCCATCATCCAAAACCTGAAGAAGAATATTGAACACATCTGGATGCGCCTTTTCAATTTCATCAAAAAGAATAACGGAATATGGCTTCCTGCGAACAGCCTCGGTAAGCTGGCCGCCTTCTTCATATCCCACATATCCTGGTGGTGCACCAATCAAACGGGATACGCTGAATTTTTCCATATATTCCGACATATCAATACGAATCAGATTCTTTTCATCGTCAAATAAGCATTCTGCCAAAGCTTTCGCCAGTTCCGTTTTACCTACGCCTGTAGGGCCAAGGAAGAGGAAAGAACCAATTGGCCTATCGGGGCTTTGAATGCCAGCACGGCTTCTTAAAATAGCCTCAGAGACCTTTGTAACAGCCTCCTCCTGCCCAACAACTCTTTTATGCAAAATTTCATTTAAATGTAGGAGCTTTTCCCTTTCTCCTTCCATAAGCTTTGCAACGGGAATGCCAGTCCAGCGCTCAATAATACGGGCAATTTCTTCTTCCGTTACCTTGTCTCGCAACAAGGTATTCTTCCCGCTATTTTCCTCGGCAAGGTGCTCTTTTTCTTCTAACTCTTTTTGCAACTGAGGTAACTTACCGTATTTTAACTCTGCAGCACGGTTTAAGTCATATTTTCTTTCAGCCGCCTCAATTTCAGCGTGTACGTCCTCAATTTCTTCTCTCAGCTTTTGCACAATTCCAATGGAGTCCTTTTCATTTTCCCACTTTGCCTTTAAAACGGCAAATTTATCGCGCATCTCTGCTAATTCCCTTTGGGTTTCAGCCAAACGCTCTTTCGAAAGCTTATCATCCTCTTTTTTCAAAGCCGCTTCTTCTATTTCATGCTGAATAATTTTTCTTTGGATAATATCTAGCTCTGTAGGCATAGAGTCCATTTCTGTACGGATCATAGCACAAGCCTCGTCAACCAGGTCAATTGCTTTATCGGGAAGGAAACGATCAGTAATATATCTGTTCGATAATGTAGCCGCACCAATAATGGCTTGATCCTGAATTTTTACACCGTGGTATACTTCATATCTTTCCTTCAAACCACGCAAAATTGCAATGGTATCCTCCACCGTGGGCTCGCTGACCAAAACAGGTTGAAATCTTCTTTCTAATGCCGCATCTTTTTCAATGTATTGCCGATACTCATTCAAAGTTGTAGCACCAATACAATGGAGTTCACCCCTAGCCAGCATCGGTTTTAACAAGTTACCCGCATCCATAGCCCCATCGGATTTGCCCGCTCCAACAATGGTATGCAACTCGTCAATAAAAAGGATGACTTGCCCTTCACTTTTCTTTACCTCATTTAATACAGCCTTCAAACGTTCCTCAAACTCACCTCGGAACTTGGCCCCTGCAATCAATGCACCCATATCCAAGGAAAAAATCGTTTTATCCTTTAAGCTATTAGGAACATCTTCTTTTACAATACGCTGTGCCAAGCCCTCGGCTATTGCTGTTTTACCAACACCTGGTTCACCAATTAAAACAGGGTTGTTTTTTGTCTTTCTAGATAAAATTCGGATCACATTACGAATTTCATCATCTCGTCCGATTACAGGATCCAGTTTTTTGCTTCTTGCCTTTTCCACCAAATCTGTACCGTATTTCTTCAAAGCATCGTAAGTTGCCTCTGGTGAATCGCTGGTTACTCGGGTATTCCCTCGAACAGATACCAGTATCTTCATAAAGCCATCTTTGGTCACATCATATTGCTTAAAAATTGGCTTCAACACTCCATTGGGAGCGTTAATCATTGCCATAAAAATATGCTCTACTGAAACATATTCATCCGTCATATTTTCTGCTAACTTTTCTGATGCTATCAATGTTTTATCTAAATCTGAGCTTAAATAGGTCTGTCCCCCAGATACACGAGGAAGCTTCCTAATCTCTGCCTCCACTGTTTGAAGAAGTCCGTTTACATTCGCACCCATTTTTTGCAAAAGTTGAGGAATCAATCCTTCCTCTTGGGTTAATAAGGTTGCCAACAAATGCTGTTGGTCTATTTGCGGATTTCCGTATTCCACAGCCATAGACTGGGCATTTTGAATGGCTTCCAAAGATTTTTGAGTAAATTTTTGTAAGTTCATAACCATTCCACCTTCCTAATGAAAACATATAACTATTTGAAATTTTTCATCTTTTATCTTAGTATGGGTTTATTATACATTGTTAGCACTCGCTTGTAAAGAGTGCTAACAAATTATTTTTAAACAAATTGAGTTACATTTTTTTAATGACCTTTCCATCATTTTTTAAAATCTTATGAAAAGACACCCAGGTAGCTTCTTTCATTTTCCACGAAACAAAAGGCACATAGAGAATGCAATTTCCTCATCTCCATCTTGTATCTACACCGCCCCCTGCCCAAAAAGTTCACTTAACAGTAATATTTACATAATATTTTCAACTATACTGGGGAAGTTTAATTTGTCTTGAATTTCTGCTTCCTTCTCCCCCCTAATAACGCGCCTAATTCACAGTTCCCTTGAAAGTAGTGCAAGTCAAAGGAACTCTAACAAAGGTTTCCCCAAACAGCAAGCCTTGAAGATGAGTCGCTATCTAAAAAAGGAATTCTGTTATAATCCACTCCATAAATATCTGTGGCAAAGTCACCAGTTTCAACGGTCAAAAGTTTATTATAATTAGATACCCGTAAAATTGGAGATAATTTCAGTGCCAGCAAAATAAATAACACATACCCATTAAAAATGCATATTTTAGCGATTAAACCCCCTTTTCTTCTACGACTAAAAGCATTTCCCTCAACCAGCCGAACGTATGATAAATTGTAAAAGGTATATAAAAAAGTGGTACTTACAGAAGTTTGTAAGTACCACTTTTATGTTTTTATTTATAACCTGTTGTGGTGTCAATTCCTATGGTAGAAGTTCCTTCATCCCAAGTAACACCAACATCCAAAAGTTTTGCAATATCTCTTAGTTTATAATATGTATAGTCATTTATTGTAAAAGCACTTACATTTTTACTATCTCCATCCAAGTAAAGTTTGGCGGTTGAAGTTACTGCGGTTGTATCTTTACCTATGGCATTTCCCCCCGGGGTTCCGGAATAGCTTAAGCCTGTAAGCAGATTAATAGATGAGTTTTCTCCATTCCAAACAGTATCAAACTCCTTTGCTGTACCGCTGATGGAGTAAGCAATATCCCTTAACTTAAAGTAAGTATAATCGTCAATGGTATATACTTCAAAAGATACAGGTGCACCATTTACCTTTATTGCCGAGCTTGTTGCATAAGCTCTCTTCTTTTCAATGACAGTAGTTGTTCCTGGTTCCGTTACGGAGGGTTCCGGCGCACTATAATATTTCTTCAATGCTGTAGCAGCCCCTTGTCTATCATCAAATATGTCTCTGGCACTAAAGAAAATACTTCCTTCTACGTTGTAACCTTCGTTTATCTTCAACTGCTCTGTAATTTCTTTGGCTACTACATCTTTATAAAGACCCTGACCAATGTAAAGAGTAACCCCAGTTCCTTTTACCATGTTACTCCACCATTTCACAAGGGTTTCATAATCTGCATAGGTATTCCCTCTTTCCCAGTATAACTGGGGCGCAATATAGTCTATCCATCCTTTTTCAACCCACGTTTTTGCATCACCAAATACGGAGTAATACCCTTCCCCGCCATTTGTTGCAGAACCTGAGGGGTCAGAGCTGTTGTTCTTCCAAATTCCCAAAGGGCTAATGCCAAACGCTACATCGGCTTTAACTGACTTTATTTCTTGACTTACCATACGCACCATATCATTGATATGCTCTCGACGGGCATTCCCCTCTTTTCCATCTCTCTTTTCTCCCTCTGGTAATGGGTAGTTCGAGGGATAGAAATAATCATCAAAATGGATTGCATCCACATCATATTTTTTTACAATCTCACCCACAGTATCACGGATGTATTCCTTTACCTCCGTTTTTGCAGGGTTATAATACATTGCCCCTTTATATGTAAGAATCCAATCAGGGTTTTTTCTAGCCATGTTATCAGCAGAAAGAGCGGCTAAATCCGTTCCCGAAGTAGTAATACGATATGGGTTCATCCACGCATGGAATTCCATATCCCTTTTATGGGCTTCTTCAATCATAAACTTCATAGGGTCATAGCCAGGGTCTTTTCCTTGCACCCCCGTTAATACTGCACTCCAAGGGTTTAATTCCGATTTATAAAAAGCATCTCCTTTTGGCCTAACTTGAACCATAACGGCATTCACACCCACTGCTTTTAGTTTATCTAATTTTTGAGAAAATTCAGCCTTTTGTTTGGCAATATCGTTTTGCACTGAAGGATAGTCCGCACTATACACCGTTGAAATCCATACGCCGCAAAAATCCTTGGAATCAGCGGCATAGGCCGTTGCCATACTTGTGCTGCTTAAAACAATTGATGCCGTTACTATCGCTGCTCCTATTTTTTTCAACCACTTTTTCATCGTTTTCTCCTATAAATTTACCAACATTACCGTTTTTTCCTATTCTAACACATTTTTTCCTCTATTACCATTACGAATGTATTACGAAGCCTTGGTAATAAGTGGCATATTAAAGGTGGGTATTGTACTTTTTTTCTTTGTTCATCAATGACCCTGATCCTTCTTAACATTCCCCTAATGTAAAGGATCGGAAAAAAAAGAATCCCCTAAAAAAGACCTCTCATAAATGACTTGCCTTATCTTAGAAACACCCATAAAACCATTGCATAAATCAATTTACTGTATTACCATAAGAGAAAAGGAAAGATTTGAGGTGTATTCCATGAAATATGGCTTAATTGGTGAAAAACTCGGGCATAGTTTTTCCAAAATTATACATGAACAGTTGGCAGATTATACATACGACTTATTCCCCCTTTCCAAAGAATCCTTCCATAGGTTCATGGTGGAAAAGGAGTTTGAAGCCATTAATGTAACCATACCTTATAAAGAAATGGTTATTCCTTATCTGGATAGTATGGATCCAAAAGCTGAGGCAATCGGGGCAGTCAATACCATTGTTCATAAATTTAATATGCTTTATGGCTATAATACGGATTATGACGGCTTCCGTTATATGTTGGTAAAACACAAAATAGACCCAAAAGGGAAAAAAATTATAGTACTAGGAAAGGGCGGAGCGGCAAAGGCCTGTATCGCCGTAATAAAAGATATGGGAGCCAAAGAAATTTTGTCTGTATACTATAAAGAAAGCCCTGAAACCATATCCTATCAAACCTGCTATCAAGACCACTCTGATGCCGAAATCATAATAAACACCACTCCCGTTGGAATGTACCCCAACGCAGAAAAAAGCCCCATTGACCTAGCCCCCTTTGGAAAGCTAATGGCAGTGGTTGATGTTGTATATAATCCTTTAAGAACAAAATTCGTATTGGATGGAATTGCAAAAGGTGTAGTTGCCGTTGGCGGGCTGGAAATGCTCATTGGGCAAGCAAAGTGTGCGGTAGAAATATTCTTAGGGAAAAAAATGGAGGATAACATAATCCAAAAACTATACACCTCCCTTTTAGATGAACGTAGCAATCTTGTTCTAATCGGTATGAGCGGTTGCGGCAAAACAACCTTAGGCAAAATGGCTGCCAAACGGCTGGGCAAAACCTTTGTTGACATAGATAGCGAAATTGTAAAAGAAATCAATATGCCAATCGCTGAATATTTTGCAAAAATGGGCGAGGCAGCCTTTCGTAAAAAGGAAAAAGCTATGGTCCTTAAGTTTTCACAGCAAAATAGCCTGGTGATATCCACGGGTGGCGGCGTAGTAAAGGATAAGGAAAATATCGACACCCTAAAACAAAATGGCCTAGTCCTTTGGATTAAGAGAGACGTTACCCTGCTGGAAAGCGGAAATGGTAGGCCCCTCGCCCCAGATAAAGATGCTACCTTACGCTTATATCAGGAACGCCTGCCCTTGTACACAGCCTCTGCAGAAGCAATCAGTGAAAATAATACCACCCTTGAAAAAGGCCTGAAAGAAGTTCTAAATCAGTACTCGAAATTCTTGACAAAAGAATAAAAACAACCCGGCCCAAAAGCAAAAATTCCATCATAAAAGGCGCAGTGTTTGTGAAAACACTCCGCCTTTTTCAGTTTTTAGAACAATTTCCAATGGGGTATTTGCTGCACTTCCAAAATCCCTTAAGCCACGTTTTAATTAAAACATATTAATTTCCAAACTATATAGTTTAATAGATGAATTCCCCTCTTACCATGAACACAGTCCAAGGCTCTCTTGAATTTTCCATAAAATATTTTGCATAAAACTGGTTTCACAGTAGTCGTCTATGGGTAGGGTATATTCACCATCTTTGTTGTAGTAAATCTTCTCAAAATAATTTTTCATTTCCACAGATAGTGTTGCATCCATGGCCATTACCAACTCAACATCCGTTTCCAAATTATAACCTTCCAGATTACGGCGGGTGAAATTACTACTCCCCAAAATCCCACGGGCTTCGTTTTTCTCAGGGTAAACAAAATATGCCATCTTTACATGATACTGCTCACCATGGGTATTATACCAGCGAACCTCTACGCCTTCATGCTTATCCACCAAGGAACATAGTGCGGGACGGTTGGGAGAGCCATTTTTTTCTATGCCAAAGGCATCCTTGTTGGGATCGGCAATAATCCGAACCTGAACACCCCGTTCTGCCGCCTCACCCAGTGCCTTCAAAATAGGTACATCACTTAAATAGAATATGCCAATCCAAATCGCATCCCCTTCTTTTGCCCCCTCTATATTCTCAAGCAGTGCATCAAAAATACCACGCTCTGTAATCAGACGCATCATAACCGACTCCTGAGCCACCTTTGTAACAGCATCAAGCCCTTGCGTTTGATTCTTTTGATATGTAATCTCTGGCACCTGACCACTGGAAAAAGCAATTACATTTTTTTCACTTTCTATCAAATCCCCCACCACATTTCCACGAAAACGCACGGCAACATTGGAATGATAGCTACTTGGATCATGGGGGTTGGCGGAAGTTACAATGGCCTCTTTTTCTGAAACAAGGGTTTTTCGGTGATTTCCTTTTAAATTAGCCAGTTTTAAGATAGACCGAATATGAACCTTTGGCCCCGTTGGATCAAAAAAGTTAGGAAGCCAGCCTTCTCCCTGCGTACCAAACCATTGTAAGTAGCTTCTATAAAAGCCCGAATATAAGGGATTGCTATCTTTCATCTGATCTAAATCCGTTAGAACAACCTGAATCCCCTCTTTTTTTAGTCGAGTAATATTTCTCTGTTCATATGCCCCGTAAAAATTGTTAATAGGATCCGTAATCAATACAATAGGCATTTCGGGATTCTCTTGTTTTTTGACAATCAACGCCTCCGTAATTTGCTCTACAGAGTTTGGAAAACTTCCCTTTGCTCTATCATACTCGTCGTTAAACAAAAACAAGTCTAAAATCAGGTACTCTTTTGCATTGGCAATTAAATCAAGCTCTGCCAACAATATGTTGCTCTCTTGCACTGTTTCTCCCTCTTTTTGATAACTTAAGTCATGTATAAAAGATAGTTCTTCTGCTGGGTAGTATTCTCCTGTAAACGAAGTACCCTCTGGGTTTTTGGTGGCAAAGCTTATAAAAATTGGAACTGCAAACCCAAGTAAAATAATTAAGTTTTTTACTTTCCCAGGAACATTCCTTTTCTTTGGTCTATGCAAAACACATCTCCCCTTTCTATTGAATAAAATTTCTCACCTCAAACCCCTTTGTCTTTTGCAAGAGAAATTTATAACCCTATCCCAATTTGAGGAATATTGTGTTGTTTGTCAAATGTAAATAATGCTTTGAAACAAAACTAACAATTTTCTATCCCTTGTAACCACTTCATTGTGCCAATATTATATTACTATTAAAATATACCTACAAAAATCTCAGGAATTGCTGCTCTTGATTGATTCCTTATTTATGAAACAAAAAATACTTAAGCATTTATGTATATCACTTGTTTGTAAAACAGGAACGTTCTTATTGTTTTACGCTTTTTCCAAGCCCTATTATATTAATCCGAAAAAATTCTACATAATATCAGAAAAATATCAGAAAAAAGATAACGGCGACAACCACGAAACTCTGTGATTATCACCGTTAGATTCACCAATATCAAATTTTACAAAAATAGTACGTACACCTGTTCCTTTAAGATACAGCAACTTTTCCGAAACGAATACCTTTATACTTGCGCTCTGCAACTTCGCATACGGCACAAACTTTATCTACAAAAGTAATCACATAAGATTCAATATATCTAGGCGGAGTCAACGTGCACGGCCACATATGCTTACGGATGGCATCCTTCTCGATTTTATTCAGCTCTGTGATTTTGCTTGCATTATCAAGCGCCACCCTAGGATGCCAAGAAGCATGATGGGTAGCCCCTTTTTTTGTTCTCCAATCATACAAAAACAAGTCATGAAGAAGCCCTGCTCTGGCTGCGGAACGATAGTCCCATCCCATACGATAACAAATCAAAAAGCTGTAATAAGAAACGTTGATACTATGTTGCAGTCTGCTTGTGTTGCAGTGCTGCACAAAAGAATCCATCTTATTCACCATTTCATGATCAATAATATCCCGCACACATTCATTGTACTCTGCCAACAACTCATCTTCACTTAAGTTGCTGAAATCTTTTTTGGAACCAATTGCCTTGTGCATTGGCATCACTTCCTTCTCAAGATTAACATAATTATATTACTCTAACGGAGAAAACAGTCGGGAAATATATAAAAAACTTCCTTTTCTTTTTTCATCTCTAACAACTTTCCATTAAATAAATCTTAAAACCACCGATTTTTGGCCACTCCGTTTTAGTGTTTACATTATAGCATACTTATTTTTTTCGTTCAAGAAACAAATCTCGAAAATCATGGGCAAATCTTACCTATTGTTTTGTTACCTTTAAACACCCGCTTTCCGACATATTTCTTCAAAAATCCACAAAAAGAATGTCCACATCTCTCATTCCATACCCCTATTCGGCTTAAAAGATAACCTTTTTAGAAAATAAGTAAAGATCATTTAAAATTAAATAGAAACCAAAGACATGTTTTATTGATTAATTGATTCATAAAAACATCATCATCAACGAAAAAACTATTCATTTTCCCCACAACATTTTTCTCTGATGCTTAGCTATTTTTTTCTAAAATTTTTATCATAAATTTTGCGTTTTACATGTCTTTCACTCACAAATTTATTTGCGGCCTTAACATAATCTGTACTCGCTCCTTAAAAAAAGCAAAGTCCTATCACGAATAAGACTTTGCTTTTTCTTTATCCTTCTATTTTTCTTTCGGGTTGGCAAATAAAGCAACAATAAAGGCAAATACCACAGCAGCCGTTACTCCACCTGCGGCGGCTTTTAAGCCCCCTGTGAATATCCCTAAAATTCCGGCAGAGTCCACTTCTTTCATAACCCCCTCTGCCAAGCGAAAACCGAATCCCGTTAAAGGTATGGTTGCACCTGCACCGCCGAACTCCTCTATAGGCTGATAAATTCCAATCCCCCCTAAAATACAGCCTACGCACACATAAAGAACCAGAATCCTACCTGATGTTAACTTTGTCTTATCAATTAAAATTTGTCCAATGACACAAAGAATACCACCAACAACAAATGCTTTAGCAAAAGGGAGCATTACTTCCCCTCCTTTCCGCCACAGCCTTCTATGACTACGCCATGGGCGATACCCGGAATACTTTGTCCCTGTTGAGAGGAGGTGGTACTAAGCAACGCTCCCGTGGGAATAAAAAGCATTCTTCCGATTTCTCCCGACATCAACTTGGGGTAGAAAAAGGCGCAAAATGTAACGGCTGAGCAAGCACAACCGCTCCCCCCACAGTGAGTATCTTGTGCGTTCTTATCAAAAATCTCGATGCCACAGTCGGTAAATTGGCCTCCCTTATCATTTGTAGGATACATAGTATATCCTTCTTTTTTCATCAATTCTACTACCAAGTTTCGACCAATATCCCCCAAGTCTCCCGTTGCAATAACGTCGTAATCCTGTGGAGTTCTGCCTGTATCTTGAAAATGATTTACCAAGACATCTACTGCCGCTGGCGCCATAGCTGCCCCCATATTATTTGCGTCAGTAATACCCATATCCATAACCTTCCCCGTAGTTATTTCCGTAATACAAGGGAAATTCCCCTTCTTGGCTAAAACAACTGCCCCGTCCCCCGTTACAGTCCAACTTGATGTAGGTGGCCTCTGGTTTCCTAATGATAAAGGGGCACGAAATTGTTTTTCTGCTCCACAAAAATGACTAGACGCACCCACTAATGTATGATTTGCAAAACCACCATCAATTAACATTGCCCCCAAGCTCATGGATTCTCCCATGGTAGAGCAGGCCCCGTATAATCCAAAAAAAGGGATCTGAAAATCTATTGTCCCAAAGGTAGAGGCTATACATTGATTTAAAAGATCGCCACAAAGTAGGTAGTCTATATCCTTCATCTTTAAACCAGCTTTTTGAACGGCAAGCTCCATGTTTTCTCGAATAAATCGACTTTCTGCCAACTCCCAACTTTTCTCCCCAAACATAGAGTCCTCTATCACTTTATCAAAATACTTTCCTAAAGGCCCTTCCCCTTCTTTTTTACTAACTGTAGATGCTGCAGATATAATGCGAACACCTTCGCTCAAGCGTACTGTTTGCTTTCCTATTTTTTTCGCACCCAACTTATAATCACCTACCCACAAAGTAATATATTAGCCCCACCAACATGGAAGTTAGAGTTCCGTATACAATAACAGGCCCGGCTAAAATAAACATTTTTGCCCCTGTACCGAAAATCAAACCTTCCTTTTTAAACTCAATTGCTGGTGATACAACGGAGTTGGCAAATCCCGTGATGGGTATAATTGTCCCCGCCCCACAGTGCTTGCCTATTTTTTCATATAACCCAAAACCCGTTAAAACTGCTGCAATTGCAATTAACGTAATGGATACCAATAAAGCAGCCTCATCTTCCGTATAACTTTCGTTAAAGTAATCTAATAATAATTGCCCAAAACCACATATCAGACCGCCGGAGAAAAAAGCCTTGATACAGTCCATAAAGATCGGGCTGTTTGGCGATGCTTTTTTGACCATTTGATCATACTCTTGTTTGGCACGTTTGCTTGTGTCCATTTTTTACCTCCTTCGTTTATCAACTTTAAGAATACTCAACTCTAGTATTTTCAAGTACGTAAAAAAAATACCTAACTGTGCTACCAAAGTCTTATAGGTAAATGTCGAAACTAAAACTCTTAATAAATTCTTGTTCCCTTTCACCCTACAAACATAATTTCGACACCACTCTTAGCTTATGACACTGAAAACCAACCACATTTTATGACCCTTATTTCCGCTTTACACAAAAACTAACATTCCTTGCTTGCCCGCTTGTTTATAAAACATAAAATCCGTCCACGCAAAAATATACCAGAGAACCCAAAACCTTGCCCAATGCAAAACTTAATAACAACCAAGAAAGTCCCTTGGTTATTCTACTTCGCCGCATTAAAATTGGTATTACGTTTAAAACCTCAGTCAACGCCACCGCCAAAACACCCACAAAAACCCCAATGGCAAGGGCAAGTCCCCCTGCTAAAATGGGAATCTGAGGTAGACGATAATCAACAAACATAGCCGTTGTACCAAAAAGACCACCTAATAAAATCATATCTTCATATAAGCGTATATACTTTGTTGTTTGACTTCTTTGAGCCATACGAGGTACAATCCCAATGGCAGCAATAAAAGCAAATACCCCTGCAGCTATGGCCATTCCCGTGGAATACCCTATAATAATCATCAGCGCCTTTGTGATCATTCGCCTTCTCTCCCTTTGATCTGCATCCTATTTAGTTTGTCCACTACGCTGGCATTCGTTTCCTTTTCATAGGTTGTCATTTCAATTTCAATGGGTGTAGGGTCATCCGTAATTGAAACTTTAGAAAAATGATTAAAAAACACCATGACCCCAACCGCCAAACCAATGGAATATGGTATAGATAGAATTGCAGGCATATCAACATTTTCACCAAAAAACATATAGTAGTAGTTCTGAAATATTATTGGAAGCTGGGTATCCGAGTGGAAACACATAATGGTAGTTGCCGCCCCCGCAAATATAATAATGCAAATTAAAAAGACCTTAAAATACTCCAAATATCTATTTTCTTTTTTCGCTTTCTGATGATATTCCACTAAAATATCCATCTCACCAACATTAGAGACCGTAGCATCAGGGTATTGATGGTTGATGGCTCGAATTACGTCCATAACAGAAATAAGGTAAGTTGCATCCTTTTCCTTAGGAATTTCAAACACTACAATCCCCTCAATATCCCCCTTTGTTTGCCCTCCAATAAAGACCTCGGCAATATCTTTTAAAAAAACCAACCTTCTTGTAATAATTTGTGCCTTTTCAATCGGCTTAATATAAATGTCCATTCCCACGCCCTCCTAAATGGAAAGTTTATTTCCTGCCTGAGCATTGGTAAGCAAACGCAAAAAAAAAGAGTTTACAAATGAATGATTCAGACAGTTTTTATTTTTCACAATAATAACACGTCAATTCCTTAGGATACTGCCTTAAATTCAAAAAAAATACCCAAAACAGGTTCCCTGTCTTGGGTTATTATGCAGCCTTTTATTAAATTCATTCTAAATACTTAAATTTTAAAACTCTTTACCATAGGATTTTCGGCCAAAAAGCTAGTTATATCAGTGCAAGTAACCATAGTATCCCTTGTTATATCTAATACTACTGTAACAGTACCATCCGGATTTTTTTCCATCTCCATATGCATAATTTCGATATTTTTTTCGCTCATATCTTTCTTGATTTCGCTAAAATCAGAAGGAGCATGATAAAATGTAATTAAAATTGTATCATCAAAATTCTTATCCTGCTTGTTTAAATTACTATGAAGTAAAATTTGGATAGCAGGAATAAAAATCGTTGTGAAAATACCTATGGTGTACATACCCGCACCTAGGGCTAAACCAATACCTGCCGTTGCCCAAAGTCCTGCCGCTGTTGTAAGGCCCTTGATGGAGATTTTTTTAACAAAAATTACCCCCGCTCCTAAAAAGGATATCCCCGTAATCACGTTAGACGCAATTCGAGACACGTCTACGCTTAGTCCTGGTGTTAAAAGTATATCGTAGAAGCCATACTTAGAAACAATCATAACCAGTGTTGAGCCTACTGCCACAATGACATGGGTACGGATTCCGGCTTCTTTTCTTCGTCTTGTTCTCTCATAACCAACTATACCGCCACAAATGCAAGCTATTATAATCCTTAGAATAAATTCGATGTTCCCTTGGAGCCCTAATACTGATTCTTCCAAAAACATTTGCTTTAGAAACATAAAGTCCCCTCCTTTCGTTGTTCTTCTAATATATTAAGCATACTAAAAAAACAATACTTTTTCAACTTGTGCTTTTTTTCTCCCCTAAAAGTCCCTTTTCTTTCTTAAATTATGTATAAAAAAGATCGGTTCAAAGACCGACCCTTTCCGATTTTTAAAAAGCAATGTAAACTTATTTTACAATCATATGCAATAAGAACTGATCTACAATCAAAACACCGCCTAAAATAAACACATAAATGGAAAACCATTTTAACTTACCTTTTTTTATAATATTAACCATAAAACGAATGGCAAAGTAACCTGAAACTGCAGCCATAATGAAACCTGCAGCCATAGGTACGATGCCTATTGCATCCGTCAAAACCACTTCACCTGTTATCATATCCTTAATCGTAAGTACCATACCACCTAAAATAGCAGGAATGGATAATAAGAATGAGAATCTTGCAGCATTTTCACGGTCCATTCCCCTTGCCAAACAGGTGCTTATGGTCATACCTGATCGGGAAACAGCAGGTAAAATTGCCACACCTTGCATGGTGCCAACCACCAACGAATCAAAAATGGACATATTACGAATTTTCTTTCTTCCGCCTTTGCGACGATCCGCATAAAGAAGGACTAATCCGGTAAAAATGAAGTTGAAACCAATGTATTTACCTGCGCCAAAAATGGAATCAAATGTGTTATTACACAATAATGCAATGATCACTGTAGGAATTGTACCAGCAATCAATAGTGCGGTTGTTCTCTGAAAGGGGTGACAAATTAACTCCCAGATATCTCGCCAATAATAGATAAAAACTGCAACTAACGTTGCCACATGCAGTAAAATGGAAAATGCTTGGGTTGCCTCTTCCATACCAAAAAGGTTTTGAAACAGCACTAAATGCCCGGAGCTGCTTACTGGCAAAAACTCTGTCAAACCTTGGATCAATCCCAAAATAATAGCCTTAATTATCTCCATTTTCAAAATTCCTCCTAATTCTAAGCATTTATTGTAAATTAGTAACAATTCATTATATAACAGAGAATTCACCCTTGCAATTAATATTTTTCCCTGTTATTATAGAGCGTATGGTTTTTTTTTGGAAACCTAGAAAAAACAGTGCTTTAAAAGGGATTTAGAAAGGTATATTATAAAAGTCTTAATATTATGCCAATTGCGAAAGCACTCATAATTAAATTAGTAGTCGAAAGAAGACGTGGAGGGAAACCTCTGACAAGCAACTTCCTTTTTTGTGGTTCTCTTCGGCTCAGATAAGAAGAAAGGAAACAAAGAATGGAACATTTAAAATTTGAAGACATGAACTTATCCCCTGAAATTTGCCGTGCAGTTTTAGATATGGGGTTTGAAGAAGCAACGCCAATTCAGTCCATGGCAATTAGCGTTGTAAAAGAGGGAAAGGACGTTATCGGTCAGTCCCAAACAGGTACAGGAAAAACTGCAGCTTTTGGTATTCCTTGTTTAGAACGTGTTAATCCTGACGACAGACGTTTGCAGGCATTAATCCTTTGCCCCACCAGAGAGCTGGCAATTCAGGTAAGCGAAGAATTCAGAAAACTTCTAAAATATAAGGATAATATTCGTGTATTACCCATTTATGGCGGTCAGCCTATTGACAGACAGATTGCCGCTTTGAAAAAAGGAGCACATGTAGTAATCGGTACACCCGGTCGTGTTATGGACCATATGCGCCGTCGCACTTTAAAAATGGAAACCGTTAATATGATGGTTCTTGATGAAGCTGACGAAATGTTAGATATGGGCTTCCGTGAAGATATCGAAATGATATTAACCAAAATTCCCGAAGACCATCAAACACTGCTATTCTCCGCAACATTATCCCCCGAAATTTTGGATATCACCAGAAGATTTTTGAAAAACCCCGAGTTTATTAAGGTGGTTCGTAAGGAATTGACGGTTCCCAATATTGAGCAGGCATACTTCGATGTAAAGGAAAGAACAAAGCTGGATGCTTTAACTCGTATCATCGACGTTTATGATCCTCGCCTTGCCATTGTGTTTTGTAATACAAAAAAACGTGTTGATGATTTGGTGGAACTTCTTCAGGGCCGTGGTTACTTTGCAGAAGGCTTACACGGCGATTTGAAGCAACCTCAGCGTGATAAGGTAATGCAGAAATTCCGTAACGGTACCATCGAAATCTTAGTTGCAACTGATGTTGCAGCTAGAGGTATTGACGTTGACGACATCGATGTAGTATTTAACTACGATGTTCCTCAGGATGAGGAGTATTATGTACACCGTATTGGTCGTACTGGCCGTGCAGGTCGTAAGGGTAAAGCCTTTACTTTCTGTGTTGGCAAAGAAATCTTTAAGCTGCGTGATATCATGCGTTATACAAAGACAAAAATTCAGCAGCAAAAACTTCCTACATTAAGTGATGTGGAAGAAATGAAAACAAATATCTTCTTAGAAAAGATTAAAGAAGTAATGAATGAAGGCCATTTGACAAAATACGTTCATTTGGTAGATCGCTTGATGAATGAGGACTATGCCGCAATTGATATTGCAGCGGCTTTGTTAAAAAATCACCTTGCAGACGTAAACGTTGACGAATTGGATGTTCTTGATGATATCAATTTAGGCGGAACTGAAATTTATGGCGGCGATGATTCAAAAATGGTGCGTATGTTCATCAATTCAGGAAAGAAAAATAAAATTCGTGCAAAGGATATTGTTGGTGCTATCGCTAACGAATCTGGCGTTCCTGGTAAAGCCTTGGGCTCTATTGACCTTTATGATGACTACACCTTTGTGGATGTACCAAAGGAATATGTGAAAGATGTTTTGGTTGGCATGAAGGGTGCAAAAATTAAAAACAAACGAATTCATATGGAAATCGCAAAAAAAGATAAAGGCAAGAAAAAATAATTTCTAGTTATGAAAAGGACGGATTACAATTAATTGATTTGTAGTCCGTCTTTTAGTTTACCTATTACATATCTTTATGTCGGGTTTTCTCCTATTTTCAATTAACCTTTATCTAAAGTATTTATTTTCTTCTCCTGCTGCCATAAGTGGCTTCGGCGTTACTGTGCAAACACCTGCAAGAGGCTATTTCAACATATCTCACTTGCGTTTGCGGTCATTTTTTATCACCTATATTTTTTGAACTACAATAAATCCACAAAAACAAATTTAGAACATAACTAAATGCTCCTTCTAAGGTATCTGTTTCCAGTAACAGATACCTTAGAAGGAGCACATAAGAACGTAGAATACACAATACATTCCCTATGAAAATTGTCACACAATGAATTGTCACTCTTCATTTTTATTTACTTGAACGCTACACTGATTCATCGACATCGGCGGACAAACACTTGATTGATATGTCATACGTATCACAGGACGCATACCCAAAACATCATACTTATCAGAAGCATATTGAAGAAAAGCTGAGTCATTGTTTCCTTGTATCATCATCCCCTTGTTTTCCAAGTCTTGATTTGACCAGTCATTCACCAAATCTGTGATGTCTATTTCTTCATATGCACGACTTTCGTCACTTTGAAACACACACTCCCGACTAACATCTAATTGTGGAGGTGTATACATATTACTATAACAACTAAAATAGTCTAGTAATGGTAAAATCTTATATTGTTCTGTTTGCTGGCGGGGAATGTTTGTAGTCCCTCTACCATACACTGATGGTATTTTATAAAGAATGAGTTTTGCTTGCTCCAGATGTTCAATATAATATTGTGGCAACAGATGAAAATAAAGATAGATAATATATTGGTCTCCATAATATTGTCCTAAGCTCAAAATCTTTCTATTCGTATAGATATTTTGACTATTTTTTGAGACACACATAGACTCAAAACATTGTAAATCTATAACGCTCATAAGCCTCACCTCCTTTGTTATTATATTCGAAATCCTTAGCTTTGGTACAAACTACCTGACAAGAATCCTTCTATAATAAAATATATGGATTTTAGACACAGCTTGGACTATCTTTAATATATTAATATTGTAATAGTTAACTATTACACTATAATCTATAAGGAGGAAACACAAATGGCAATTGCAGTAAGTATTAATAACGCTACCAATTTTGCAACAAATAGTGTAAACGAGGTTATTGAAATTACGTTTACCTTTACTGCTGCTGTTACTTTACAAGCAGGAGATAGTTATTTCTTTGTAAAACTAACTGATTCAGCCGCTACACCAGTAACACAAGACTTTGCATTCAAAGAAGTTCTGGCAGCACAAAAAAGCTATGCCATTAATGACTTTGAAACATTCTTTGTAGAAAGAGGGTCTCTCCAAGGTACCCTTACTCCTAGTAATGGAGCATTACTCTTCAACGCAGCTTAATTTAGAATCATTTTTGTGACAACGAAGAACGGCACAATTTTCCTTTTGGGGAGAATTGCACCGTTCTTTTATTGGGTGCTCTATATCGAATAGAAAAAGACCACATATCTCTATGCGGTCTTTTCTATGAAGTGTGTGGGATTATTTGCCAAAGTAAGCTGATAAGTATAATTCTTTAATTTCACTCATCAGAGGGTATCTAGGGTTAGCACCTGTACACTGGTCATCGAACGCTTCTTCGCACATAACTTCAAGTTTGTTCATGAATGCAGTTTCGTCAACGCCATGTTCCTTAATGGACTTAGCAACGCCAACTGTAGCCTTCAATTCTTCAACCTTAGCGATCAAGCTGTCAACTTTTTCTTCGTCAGTTTTGCCAGGTAATCCTAGGAATGTAGCGATTTCAGCATAACGTTCTCTTGCATGAGGATATTTGTACTGTGAGAAAGTACCCATCTTCGTAGGAACTTCTGCTGAGTTATATTTAATTACTTCTGAAATTAACAGAGCATTTGCAATACCATGCTGTACGTGGTGATGAGCACCAAGTTTATGAGCCATGGAGTGACATACACCCAAGAAAGCATTGGAGAATGCAATACCAGCGATTGTGGAAGCGTTTGCCATTCTTTCACGAGCTTCTACGTCGTCACGGCCATATTTGTAAGCTCTAGGCAAGAACTCAAATACTAACTTAATTGCTTTCAAGCACAAACCATCTGTGTAGTCTGTAGCTAACATGGAAACATATGCTTCCAAAGCATGTGTCAATACGTCGATACCAGAAGAAGCGGTTAAGCCTTTAGGCTGATCCATCATCATGTCAGCATCACTGATGGCCATTGTAGGCATGATTTCATAGTCAGCGATGGAGTATTTTGTTTGTGTTGAAGGATCTGTAATGATCGCAAAAGGTGTAACTTCTGAACCAGTACCGGAAGATGTAGCGATACATACCAAGATTGCTTTCTGGCCCATCTTAGGGAATACGAAAACTCTCTTACGGATATCGATGAAACGCATTGCCAAGTCAGCAAAGTCAGCTTCGGGATGTTCATACATGATCCACATCATCTTCGCAGCATCCATTGCGGAACCGCCGCCTAGAGCGATGATTACGTCAGGACCAAATTCTTTCATAGCTGCAGCACCAGCAATTGCACAAGGAAGTGTAGGGTCTGGAGTTACATCGAAGAATACATGATGAGTGATTCCCATATCATCTAACTGATCTGTGATAGATTTTGTGTATCCATTCTTAAATAAGAAGCCATCTGTTACGATAAAAGCTTTCTTTGTTTTGTATACGTCTTTTAATTCTTTTAAAGCAACAGGTGTACATCCTTTTTTGAAATAAACCTTCTCAGGAGTTCTCAGCCAAAGCATATTTTCTCTCCTCTCAGCTACAGTCTTGATGTTCAATAATTCACGAATGCCTACGTTCTCAGATACAGCGTTGCCAGCCCAAGAACCACAACCCAAAGTAAGGGAAGGAAGCAATCTGAAGTTATAAAGGTCACCGATACCACCGTGAGAAGAAGGAGTATTAATTAAGATACGGCAAGTCTTCATTCTTTCTTCGAAACGTTTGATTTTATCAGGTCCCTTAACAGGATCTACATATAAAACGGATGTATGTCCAACACCACCGTCGATAATCAATCTATCTGTAATATCCAATGCTTCGTCATATGTATTTGCACGATACATAGCAAGGGTAGGAGAAAGTTTTTCGTGAGCAAAAGGTTCTTTTGTAACGTCAACTTCTGTTACTTCAGCAATAAGAACTTTTGCATCTTTAGGGCATTCAATTCCTGCCAACTGTGCAATCTGATAAGGGCTACGACCAACGATCTGAGCATTGATGTTGCCGGCAGCATTTAAAATAATGCTTCCTACTTTTACTCTTTCTTCATCATTTAAGAAATAGCAACCTCTATCCTGGAACTCTTTCTTACACTGATCATATACTTTATCCAAAACTACTACAGACTGTTCGGAAGCACAGATTGTACCATTATCGAATGTTTTGGAGTGAATTACGGAGTTAACTGCCATAAGAATATCTGCGGAATCATCAATTAACGCAGGTGTATTACCATTACCTACACCAACAGCAGGTTTACCGGAGGAGTAAGCGGATTTAACCATCGCAGGACCACCAGTTGCCAATACCATGTCAGCGTCTTTCATAACTTCAACGGACATTTCGATGGAAGGTTCGTCGATCCAAGCAAGGATACCTTCAGGAGCACCAGCTGCAACAGCTGCTTCCAATACCACTTTAACCGCTGCAATCGTACAATTTTTTGCAGAGGGGTGAGGGGAAATAATGATACCATTTCTGGTCTTTAAACAGATTAAGCATTTAAAGATTGCTGTAGAAGTAGGGTTTGTTGTAGGAACAACCGCTGCGATAACGCCGATAGGTTCATATATTCTTCTATAACCAAAAGCAGTGTCTTCTTCCAAAACGCCACAGGTCTGAGAGTTTTTGTATGCATTGTAGATATACTCAGATGCGAAGTGGTTTTTGATAACCTTATCTTCTACTACACCCATCTTAGTTTCTGCTACTGCCATTTTTGCTAAGGCAATTCTTTGTTTCGTTGCTGCAGTTGCAGCAGCTAAGAAAATTTTGTCTACCTGTTCTTGTGTATAAGTAGAAAATTTTCTTTGAGCTTCTCTTACCTCTGCAATTCTCAATTTCAAGGTTTCAACGCTGTTCACAATTTCGGGTCTTTTTGTTACGGGAGTTGCTTCTTTTTTCTTTTCTACTGCCATTTTAAAATCCCCCTTACATAGTTTTAGTTTCTTGAAATATTTATCTTTTTTGAAGTGCAGCCAAACTGCACGAACTACCGCATCCCCCATCTATTTTTTGTATATGTAATATAAAATTTAGATGGGGTATTTTTTTGACACAGAGAGCAAATGAAAAGAGAAGGATAAATATGATTGTGCATATTTTATATTTGTCGAAATATTACACAGTCAATATTGTGCTTTTTTCCCTCTTGTTGCTAATAGTAGCATCCAAAATCGTTTTAATCAATAAAAAACCTAAAAACAGACCATACCTTTTTAGGAAATAACCTATATCATTTTTTATATGGACATAAATTTGGGTCATATTTTAATTCCGCTGAAATGATAAATAAAATCTATATTTTGCCAGATCAATTTTGGACTATTTGTACATATAAATATACAATCCTCAAAAAGTAGAAAAAATATGCTTAAAAACTAACCCGGTCAAGCTAATGGAAACTTGTTTATAATTCCGTATTTTATAGTGCAAGGTAAGGATGTCTTTTGTTCATAAAAAAAGATAAAACTTGATTTATATTGTTTTTAGATTCTAAACCTTCATTTTTCCAATTTTTCATATGAAAAAAGAGGGTTCACACCTTTTTATTAATGTGAACCCTCTGCCGTTCTTTCAACCCATTAAAAAAATTGAACACTTAAAAGAAAGCTTTAAGGTGATTTCAACCCAATATTACTAAAAATAACACCCAAATTCTCGGGTTTTCTCCCTTAACCTATCAATCAGTTGTTTTTCATATTTCTTCTGTACATGATTTTCTTTGAAAATAATTTTATCAATCCAATACAATCCTAAACAGGACAAAAGTTTTAGCAACCCTCGAAAAATCAACATTTCTCAAATATTTAAAAGCAAAACAAAAACTAAAGCGGAAATTTCTTTTTGACGAATTTTTGACGGCAAATAAAAAACCGCCCCTTTCAGGGCGGTCGTGAGAGTCAGGCTTCGGTCTGGCTCTTTTTGTTGCAATAAAAATTCTCCTCGGGTAGGAGGAGATTTTTATATTAAGTACCAATTAATTAACTAATTCAAAACGAAACCTTTGTGTTGAATCTGGGTATTTCTCTCTATCCACTTCGGAAATAAACATATCATACGGTCTTACAAAAACATCTTGATCTTCGTACAAAGCCTGATATACAACATATTTTTCATTTGTTTCTGAATGAGTGGCAATTGCAATTACCTTGTAACCCTTTCCTTTAAAATGCTTATATATTCCGTTTACTATTACTTCTCTCATGATTTTTTTCCTTTTTGTAAAATATCTAGAATATTCCTAATTATTAAACCGAATGTTATAATAAGTGCTGCCACCAAAAATAAAATAGCTATTATAATTGTGGGGATTAGTCCACCATTTTCTAATGATCCCTTTAAGAACATAATTATTTCAGTTACTTGGTTAACCAATATTCCAACAATGAGTGCTAACAATAAACCTGTGATAGCTAATGCATTCATTTCTTTAATTTGTTTTATTTTTACCTTTTCATTCATTTTAATTTCGGCTGCTAAGATTGCATCTTCGCAAACCTCTTCCTTTATCTCATCATAAATTTCTCTTATTATGGTCTCTTTTGCAGCTCCTAATATCTCGCCAATTGTTAAACCATTTTTATCTACATCATGTGCCTTTTTTAAAGCTTCAGTTGCTTCTGTATTTGTACTCAAAAGTTTATCAACAATTTCATTCAGCTTCTTCGACATAGTTTACTCTCTTCTTCCTAGTAAAATCCCAACAGCCTCATCTATATACTTGTTAACTTCATCTGAAAATTTAGCTCCAATAAAATGTTCTTCATTCTGATAAACTGCATTTTCTTTGTTTTTATACAATTTTTCCTCACTCGGTATTTCCTTTAGTTCCTCAAAAACAATCTGTGCGACTCTTAGATTTGGAGTGATTTTTATTGCATAATTAGTTGCATTAAATAAACCTAATTTCAAAATTCCAGAATAGGTAGAATTACAATGCTGGTCGCTCACTATTAATCCCAATCTTGTAAATCTAGTCCTAGGACGAATATGTGCAGTTAAACTACTTGGTAAATTAATTTGTTCTTTCAAAGTAATCAAAATATATTCTTGTGGTGACAACACATAACCAGAACTATCAATTTCTATAGATTCATAGATTTTATCGATTTCATTCTGTTTTTCAAGATCAATGCAACGTACTTCTTTTTTTAATACAGAGATTTGTGTACCAATAGACAAATCGTATGATTCGCTCTGTAAAGCGTTCTCCTGAAATGGAGTTATCAGTTTTTCATTACCTTCAACACACATTTCTCTTATTTGCTTATCTGTTAATACCATTTTCTCACCCTCTGTTTAGTTAAATTCCAGTATTGGAAAATTTCCGTAAATTTCTATTTAACTATGATTATAATCCTATAAAACTAGAAAATCAATATTCTACCACACATTTTAAAAAAGTCAAGATAAAATTCGTATCATATTACTGCAAATACGCAAACAAAAAAGAGGTGGCTTTTACACCACCCCAAAATCACTTCGTATCAATCACTGGCACCTTACCCTTACTGCCTACCTTCAACCCTAGCACCTCGGCAATGTCCCTTGTCTTGATATATGTAGTTCCATCTTTACGGATCATATCCACTTCGCACTCTTTACCATTCACGATGATTTTTTCTCTCGTTATCATTTCCTCGTCCCCCTCTATGTACTCAATATCCCTCAATAAGAACCAATGTGTAAAATCCCTGTCTTTTGCCTTCGTCCGTACAGTCCCGTAAGCACTCCCCCTAGCCTCAATTACTTCACCGTTGCCGATATATACCCCTATATGTCCCTGTCTCCATACCGCCGCACCAATGGGTGCAGAGGCTATGGTAGTAATAGGTTGTGCATCACTTTCAGCTTTGAACTGGCTGGAACCTTTCAATTTGCCCGTGTACCAACTGATTAAGCCAGAGCAGTCTACACAAACCTTGCCGACTTTCTTTTCGTCTGAGTTCCAAACATTCCTTACGCCGTACCGCTCCTGCAAGTAGTTAAAGTTTGCTTGTGTCATAACGGTGCCTTTCATGCCATAAACATAGGGCGTACCCAGCTTTGTCTTGACGAATGCCACCAGACCGATGTTAGTTAAACTCATGCCGCATCCCCCTTTACAACTTCCCGAATTGCCTTATTTTCTGTTAATAGCATTCTCATATCTTCCAACACCACAAGAACCCAACTGGAAAACATGCTAAATGGCACCACTTTTGCCACGGATGGAAAACGGGTAACAAACAAATCGTAAACATACCTTAGTTTTAACACCCCTGTTTTGCTCCCCTTGAATTCCTTCTCTGCCTCCATACAGGCGTACAATAGCCATTCCTTAATGGTTTCCACCTGTTTCTTTGTGGGCAAACCGTAGAACTTAAAAACAAAAGAGCCTACAACCGCCAATATCGCAACCGCCGCAACAATTAAAATCCAATTTTCAACCAGCCACATCATTTTCTAACCCCTTTCTTAAATCCTCAACAAATGCCTTCTTTTCTTCCATTTCCGACATAGCAGAATCGTATATAATTCCGCCTTGAGTATTTTCTTTCATGCTTTTCATGGTGTAGCCTGTCTTACTAACACTCCATGCAGCCCAAGGTAATGACACCATAGCAGTAAGCCATGGGAATGAAGCGTCGAAGCTTTCCTTTACACTATAAAATGCCAAGCCCAAAACCCCCAGCGTGACAATCCAAAGTAGGGCCATTTCCCTTGCCATAATTTGCTTTGAAAATTCCTTTCTCTTTGGCCTTCGTCTAGTTCTATTATTCAAGGCAACCGCCCCCCGCTTAGAAGATAACCCACCATAGCACCTACTACAACGGACACAGCTTTATCCACTACACTCTCCCATCGTTTGGCGGGTTTCTCGGCTAGGATTTTTACGTCTGCCTTAATCTCGCCCACATCCTCTTTGATGTACTCTTGTTCTTTTTGCATCACAGAAAAAGCATTAGTTAGCTGTTCAAGGTTGTCTTGCCGCTTTTCCATAGAATCTATTCTGTGCTTATTGCTTTTACTGCGTTGATCTACCTCGATTAACTTTTCTGAAATTTCATCCTGATTCATCGCTTCACCCCTTTACACCAAATTTCCGTCTCCATCAATAATGGTTTTGTATGTACCATTTACGCCTGTACTGCTATGTCTCAATCCATAACTGCCAAAATGAAATACCTTCGTTGCGGTATCCAACGAATTGGTATCCACACAGATATAAAGCCCCTCATTGTTAATAGTGACTTTTCTTGAAATCCTATCCAATGCCGTTTGTGCATCTGTTGCCGCAGTGGTTGCGGTACTTTTTGCACTTACCGCAGTTGAAAGGCTTTTCTCTCCGCTAGTAATAGATGAAGTTAGATCGGCAACAAAGTCACCTAATTCCACCCTCTTGTACCTTTCTAACAAGGAATCCCATTCATAGGAAATCACCTTTGCCTTTTTGTGAAATCCCATCTTTATGTTAGAGACCGTCACAACGTCCCCCAGCTGAACCTCTTCTAAAACAGCATACTCCTTGTATTCTTCCGTCTTAGAAAGCATCTGAAAGTCCGCCTTGATATTTACCTTGGGTAAATCGCAGCCCCCGTCAAACAGTTTTTGCACTGCACTAGGTAATTCATAGGCTGATAGGCTGCTATCCTCAAATACTGTAATTTTCGGATTAAAATAAGTGTTGATATATGGGCTATCCCTATACCCGCCAGACATCGCTACACCATCTTTTCCATACGCATAAATCCTTGTTGCCACCTCTGAAATATCCTCGCTTATTTCAAGTCCTACGAGGTTTTTACCATATCGAATGGCAACACCCCTATCCTCGCCGATGGAGGGTTTCATGTTCACGGCAAAACAGTCTCGCAGAATCTCGCCACCGAAGGCCTTAATAAAACTGTCCTTGTCATCGTCCATGCCAAGCAATGCAAAAATGGGGTTTTCGTTTCTCAAAACAACGCCACCTACACCCGACAAATTGGTTGCAAAGGTGAATGGTACTGCATAAGCTAAAGAGCCTTTTATGGCGCTTAAAGCAACCTGTGGCGTTCCTGTTGCATCCACATTCAAGCAAAGATTGTCCAACAAATCATAAAACACATGTCGGGCATACACCTTAACCCCTCCCATGTCGGGATTTACATGGTAGATACGAAAGGGTTGCTTTCCCCTTGGCGTGGATGCAAAAATAATCCGTTCTTTCTCAATATGTTTCCATTTGCCCTGCTCATCGTAGGGATGCTCCATTTCCAATTCATATAGTCCATTCAATTCTTCCGTTACATTACAGAAGCTCGGGAGCAATGCCCCCAAGCCTAAAGTATCAAATGCTATGCTGTTTTTCTCATGTATGGTAACCATCAAATCACCCCATTAATGTTACTAACTCGTTATACTCTGTGTCAGAGATGCGGTTGTTTAAGAGGAATACGTCCATCTTTTTCAACATATCTTCTTTGACATATGTTCCTCTTGTAATCATTGTTTTCACTAAATCGAAAAGCATTTTACCCCTCCTTTAACCCTTAACTTCCATAAGCGACATTATATATTCAGTGTTGATTGCAGTTTGTAGGATTGTTTGCTCTATTGCAGATAATGGCACTGGTGCAGGCTCTGGGGGTATTGGTTCTGGCGGTATTTGCTCTGGGGTTGGAAGGTCGAAATACTCAACCATAACCTCGCCTGTGCTTAAATCGCAACCGGTAATCACACCTGCTTTCCCTTCTTTTGGTTCAATTTCTGGCGTTACTGCAAGCTCCAAATACTTGCCTTCATCCTCTGGCCTTAAAAAGCTTTTATCATACAAAATTCTGCCATTCTCAAAAATGTAAATCATAAAATCGCCCCCATTCGGTAGTGAGATATTGTGTATTTACCCTCAACCTTCTTCAAGGCATATGTGCTTATTGTTTTCACTGAAGTGTAGTACAGCACTCCATCCTTGACGCAGTGGCTATAAAGTTCGTTTGATGGGATTGAATATACATCCGTTAAATTTTTTCGGCTTGACACGCTTATCAAATACATCGATGAACCACCAACAAAATAAATGATACCGTTTTCCACGTATAAACCGTAGCACCGTGTGGGCTGCGTATCTGTTGTGCCTATCAACTCTCTCGTTGCCTCGCTGTAAAGATATACAGTCTTGGCTAATGTAGAATTAGCTGTTGCGAAAATAATACCAGAATCAACGACAATGTTGGTTCTAGGTGAGCCACTGTCAATAGTTGCAACAAGCACTCTGTCTGTACCGTTGTATACCTTAATTCCCTTTGTAGTTCCGACATAAACCAAGCCGTTCTTAAAGCATAACGACGCCGTTGTAGCAGCTCCGAGTGCCACCTTTGTTCCAACTTGCTCTAATGTTAATGAAAAAGCGTATAAATACGACGCATCAACGGAATATATGCAGTCGACAGATGCAGTAATGGCACTAGGCGCGTTTGTCATTGCTGCTGATTCACCTAAGGCTGCATAGCTATCTCCATCACTAAACATGATTATTTTTTTAGTCGATTCGTCTGCGTAGTAAATCATTCCGTTTGCCACGCAAAGTGCGCCACATTCGCCAGTTTGGGCGGCTGTCTCCCCAATTTTCACTCCGCTTTCTGCGTTAAAGACTGCCACCTTTTTGTCGGCGGTTGAGCAGTATATTCTGCCGTTTTTCACGGTGCGAACAGTAGCTTTTTGCGCTTCCGCAATCGCTTGAAGCTCTGTGATTTCTGGTGCAAATTGCATTTGGGGCAAGTACAACTTTCCGTCGTCCATGATGGAACCTTGATTTAGAGATGAATCAATTACCAGTTGCATTGTGCGTGTCACATAGTCACACATATACTCCCACGCTTCCCACATGGTATCTATGGTAAGCCCTGCCGCAATCTCCCCGGGTACACCGATATTTTGCACCATGGTAGTCATTAAATCATAAGCCTCATAAAGATTCTGATACAATACAACCAATGCGCCGTATTCATTACTGCTTTCCACTGCACCCGCTGAAATCAAGCTTTTTACCACCTTGATTTTGAACGGCAAACTTTGTAAAATCTCTACGTTGTTGTGATAAATCACAATCTGAACTTCCAAGTCCTGCGCCACTGCTAGGGCTTGGTCTGTCAATTCAAACTGACAACGTCCATTTGTTGCTTCGGTAATCACACCGTTGTTGTAAATCTCTTTTTCATCTGCTTTTTTGCAATATATTCTAACTTCATGCCCTGTTAAATTAATGGGCAAGCCGTTGTCCAGCAAATATACATCTAAAAAACGGCTATTACTATCATTCTGCACCGCCGTAATGATGTCGTCGTTCTTTGTCCGCACATCAACATAAATCTTGTTAAACACTTGTGCCATGTTATAACCACCTCCATTTAGGCTCTACTTCTATTTTCGTGACGTTACCCGTCCAACTAATTGTATTCATACCAACCTCAAGCCTCGGGAAGTCCAGAGCGGAAAACTTGTTATTGCAGTTGACTTTCCCCTTGTAAACCTCCATCATCTCGCTATTGATGGTTATGTATTCCGCTACCCCAAGAAGTCCATAATTCGTGCCATTTATGATTAGGGTAATGTTCCCTGCGCCATGAATTGTGATGGTTGGTTCGGAATAAACCGAACCTTTGTTTTTGATGGATGTAGGAACAGTTAGAACGAGATTGTCAGCATGGGAACGAACGGCATTCAAAGAATACTTAAAGGGGAATACCTTAAACTGAACCAAAAAAGAGTTATACAAATAAATCACATCGGAAATTGAAATAGCATTACTAATCCTTGCCCGATATACCTTATCAGGCTCTGTAGAAAGGGTTAAATCTCCACTACCGTCCAACCAAGCCACAATTTCCCCTAGCCTCTCCGTCCCCCTTTTACCACACGCAATAGAAAGCGTATAGGATTCATAAGCATTCTCATCAATAGTCAATACGCCACTTCTGCCGGGTATTGTTACTTCTTGCTCTCTGCGTTGTGGTTTCACAATGTCAGGCATTTCAGAAATTAAAATCCCAAAATCCCTACTGTTTTTTCCTTTAAAAATAAAATAAGGCTCCACAATTATGAACCTCCCGTCGCCGATACTTTTTGTTTGCGGTAGAACTCTGCCTCCTGCAATAGGCTGGAAACAGAACCTTTTCCGTCATTCACCATCTTTTCAATTTTCAATACGAAATCTCCGCCGTTGTAAGTGGAACTGTTCCAAATGTTTGAAGTGTTTTTATGCAAGACACTCTGTGCCGCCTTGCTTTGGGATTGCCCCACATCCGCCATCATGCGGTCGGCATAACGTTCCATTTCTTTAGGATCATAGGCATCCTTCATGCCCTTAACAATTCCTTGGGTCAACGGCTTACCTACTTCCCTTGCCGCTCTCTTAGAAGGACTGGCGGTTTCCGTGGCGCGTTTTAATTCTTTGATAATTGCATCCGCAATACTTCTAGCTGTGGCAACTGCTTCACCTCTCTGACTTTCCATACCTTCAATAGTACCCTTAATCGCATCTACACCCACATTGGTGCATTCTTCAGGGATACTGGCTAAAGCTGTATCCAGCTTCTGTGTAAAATCCTTATCTAATGTTTCTAATTCATCGGCATAGAATTTCTCTGCTACCGTTTTGGCAAGTTCCTGTTTTTCTGTCCATGCCTGATTATACCGCTCAAATGTCGATTCACTTTTGGAGAGTAATTCCTCCGCAAAATCAGTACCATCTTCAACGCCCATGTTCACAATCTCATTGAGTAAGCCCTCGGCAATTCCTTTCTCTTGAAGCTTCTCCAAGGCTTCCTCATAACGCTCAATGGCGTCTATTTGCTTGTCAATATTTTCAAGCTGAACTTCTCCATCATCATCCCTCGTGAATAAATCACCGAAATCAGAAAGCTTTTCTTGCATACGTTCACGTTGCTTGATGATTTCATCGTATTGCTTTTGAGCCGTTTCGGTAATGTCTTGGATTTTTTCCTTAAGTAGAGCGTTTACCTCTGATGCACCTTTTCTGAAAGCGGCTTTATAGGTATCCATCGTTTCTCTAGCGGATTCCCTGTATTTATCCTTAGCTTTTTGGTCATTCTTGCCTAAGGTTTCAATATGAGCCTCCGTCTGCTCATTCACAAGCTTCTCTACTTGCTTGATGATAGAGTCAGTCTTGCCGTTGATACTGTTCTCCATGGATTCAATATACAAGGAGCCTATTTCCTTGTAAGAAGTTGCTTTCCCTTTTGCCATAGTAATAGCGTTATTGGAAAGGGTGGATATTGCATCCTGCACCATGCCAGAAGATTGCTCTATACCGATTGCAAAACCTTCCCCGTAGAAACCGCCAGTTTCCATGCCTACCTTCGAAGGGCTTTCGATTTTCAAAGCTTTTCTGGTTGCTTTGTCCGCTGTCTGCCCTAATATAGTTCCGTTTGCTCTAATTTTTCTTAGAGAAGTTTCGCTTATCATACCCTTTGCAACGCCGTCAGCGTAATAACCGCCTATCTCACTGCCTGCCCCAGAGGTTTCATTCTCAATCTTCCATACCTTTTTTATGCTTTCTGTGGCCGTATTCGCATTGTTCTCTGCAGCGGCTTTAATCTTCCCAATTACTTCCTCGCTGTCACTACTTTCAGCTAATGCGTTACCCCAATTACTGCCAACGGTACCCATAAGTTTTACATATTGCTCATGGTCTATTTTGCCACTCCTAAAAAGGTTTTCAACGGAACTTTTGAATGTTGCTTCGGTGTTCAAAATACCTTGTGCTAAATTTAGGGGTATCTTTTCGCCTGTTGCGAGATAAGCGTCAACCTCGGTTTTGAGTTGCTTTCTGGTTTTTGCCAATCTATCTATTTCCAATTCAGATAGTTCCTCGCCTTTTTCTTTTGCCAAATCTATTAATGCAATATAATTGCCTGAAATATCGGATAATTGCTTATCCATTTCTTCTTTGTTTTTATTGGTGTAAGTAGCGGTTGCGTTAAGCCTATCATCAAGTACAGCATCCAATTTCTCTAAAGAATCTGAATACAAGGCTTCTTCTGCCGCTTCTTGATCTTCTTGCAGCTTAATGTTCGCATTTAATATTTTCTTTTTTTCTTCTACATTTCTCCAGCCTGCTTCAACATCGTCCTCTAAATCCTTTATTCTCTGTTTAAAATAAGGGCTTTCTTGATGTGCGTATTCGCTGTACTCTGCGTATTCCTCTCTTGCCTTTTGGAGTTCCTCTTCGGCAGTTGCCAAATCTTCTTTCGCCGTCCTTAAAGCGTTTATATTTTCATTTTCGTTTTTCAACGCTTCTATGTAGGCATCTTGGTCGGCTTCAACCAATGCACTTACCTTTTTCTTTTTCATCAACAATTCGAGATTGTCGGCAACCTGTAAATACATATCACCTTCGCGCTCTGATAAGCTGATTGCATTAGGGATAATGCTGTTAATTTGTTCCTGCAAAGCCCTTGCTCTGCCCTCATAACCTTCTTTTACCTTGCCGTTTGCGTCTGTGATATCATCGTATTTATCAATCAGGCTTGTAGCATGGTCTATTTCGGTTACAGCGCCGTCAATAGCTTCTCGCCTTGCTTTTTCAGCTTCCTCTCTTTCGCTTATTTGTTCGTCTAAGGCATCATTCAATTCCCTTGTATGTTTTTTTGTTTCATTCTCTTGCTGACTAAGCGCCACAAGCCCTGCTGTTAAAGCCCCGATTGCCACCGCCGCAACTGCCGCAGGGTTTGCGGAAATAGCAGCGTTCATAATAAGTTGGGCTTTTGTAGCCAATCCAGTTGCTTTCGTCTGGGCGTTTATAACTCCCGATACCTTTTTCCAACCACTTATTACAGATGTAAATACACTTTTAGACTTGTACGCTACTACGGCGGCAGATATACCCATAACAGTTGATTTGACTTCTTTGCCATGGTCGATTAAATAAGTAAAGCCATCCAATAACTTAGGCAATCCGTTTGCGGTCAATTCAGCCGTTTTTGCTAACAAATTCCCTGCGCTATCAGCGATTTTATCCACAGATTTATCAAGTTGTCCACCGTTTAAACTTCTCAACACATCATTCATGCTTTCAGTTGCAGCCTGAGCGGCACTTCTCATAGGGGTTTCGAATTTATCGTAGATTCGAATACCAACACTTTCAGCTGTACTTCCAAGAATGGTTAAATCGCCTTTAAGGTTATCATTCATAGTATCAGCCATATTCTGCGCAGATCCATCAGCGTTTTGTATTGCTGCAGATAGCTTGTTGTAGTCGGATTGGCTTGCATTAACAATGGCAAGTAAGCCACTCATAGCCTCTTTGCCGACTAAACTTTCGGCATTCGCTATTTTTTCTGCTTCGGTCATTTGTGAGAAAGCCTCTCTTAATGATCTAATTGTTTCCCCTAAAGGAACCATAGTTCCGTCTGCTCTCTCTAGTTCAATAACATACTTGCCTAATTTATCACCAGTTAATTCTACTGCCCCGGTCATTTCAGAAAACATACTTCTTAATGCAGTACCAGCCGTTTCACTCTTAATACCTGCATTTGCCATCAATCCAATAGCTAAAGCTGTATCTTCGATGGTATATCCTAATGCCCCCGCTAAGGGTGCGGCGTATTTAAAAGTGTAGCCCATCATACCTACATTGGTGTTTGCATTACTAGACGCAGCCGCCAAAACGTCAGCAAAATGAGCGCTTTCCTCTGCTTTTAGCCCAAAAGCCGTCATTGCATCCGTTACAATATCTGATACGGTTGCTAAATCCTCACCGCTTGCGGCAGCTAAGTTCATAACGCCAGGTAGCCCACTAAGCATCTGCTCTGTTTTCCAACCTGCCATAGCCATATACTGTAAGGCTTCTGCGCTCTCTGTAGCACTAAATTTAGTTGTTGCACCCATTTCCTTTGCTTTATCCGCTAAGGCTTGCAAGTCGGATGCAGTAGCCCCAGATATAGCAGAAACTTTGCTCATGCCTTCTTCGAAGTTAGAACCTGCTCTGATTGATGCAACTGATAAGGCGGTAACTGCCCCTGTAGCCGCTCCTAAACTTACTGCAACAGCTTTCGCACCGATACTTGCCGCAGACTTTAGGCTATTTACACCTTTGTCAAATCCGCTCTGGTCTACCTTGGTGCCAAATCTTAGGTAACCGTCATAACTGTATGCCATTTAACCCCTCCCTTCTATTTTTTGCATGAAAAAAGCACATCGGTTAAGATGTGCCGTTACTTCTAATAATTAGGATAAAATTCCAACTCAACATCACCTGAAATTTTAATAGTGTCCCCTTCTTGTAATTTAGCGTTTTGATAACTGGAAATCCCCTCTGTGCCAAAAGAAAATTTTTCACCCAATAGATCTCCGTCATTTATTGAGCATGTACCAGACCCATTTTTGAGGTAAATATCATAACTCCCCCCGTCCAAATCAATCCCGACTTCGTACGCCCCTGTCGTTAATATATTTTCTTTTGGAACAGCACTAAAGGTAAATATTTGTGTCGGCATATCTCCCGTTGTATCAGAAAATACATTCAACGTAAACATTATTTCGTGTTCGCCAAAAGGCTTATATATGATTGAATTGAAATTACCATTACTATCCGTTTCTCCTTCTTCTAATAACCCGTCCAAAATTGTTTCAAAGTCATAGGAGCTATCTATCATCTTAACGGCTATATCTGCGTATTCTTCTTTAAATTCTGTACTATCTCGCGCTCCAAAATGTATCTCGTAAATATATTCAGAATTTTTTGATGCAAACAGTCTTAGAACTCCATTTTCATTCAATTCGTATTCGTAATTTGTCCAATCCTTGCTATCAGTCTTTTTGCAATTACCAATTCTGTTTTTTTCATCTTTTAAGTTTTCGTTAAATAAATCCTCGAATTGGCTTGGCTTAATTTTAAAGCAATAATTTCCTGCATGCTCTATAGCTCCATAGGTAACAGTTTCATTGGAAATGCTTTTGTTCGAACAACCACATAGCATTGCAACTACAAGAATGCAAGTCATCAACTTTAGCTTATTTCTCATATCAAATCCCCCTCTATGGTATATATTTCCACAATACCACAAAAAGTGAACCATTACAACAACCCAGTTAAGTCTCCGCCTTTAAGCAAAGCTTCTTCAATGGCATTCAACTTCTCCTGCTCACCCTTGGCCAGAGGAATCCTATACTGTTCTTTCATCTTGCGATAGAACTCCTTCTGTTCCTTGCCCATACTCTCAGGTATATCCATGCCTCGGTAACCCATGATTTTACACAAGGCAGAATCCTCATTTAGCCCTTGAAACAACGCTCGGAACTTCCACCAATGCAATGTAGCTTCGGTCAAATCAATTCCGTACTGGCTTAGAAATGCGCTGTAGATATAGGATGCATCATGCTCAAACGAATATATTCTGTCCTGTGTACCTCTGCCCCGTTTCTTTCTGGTCTGTTCTTCTTCTCCGCAACGGTAGAACCACTGTATCCCCTCCAATGCTTCTTTCCAGTCGTCAGGAATAATAGGATAGAATAGGCGCAATGCAAGGATAGGTTTTTCCTCTTGCGGAACTTCATTGTCAAGCATCATTGTTTCGTAGAGAATTGCTGTCTTGTGGTCGTATCTGATTGCATATTCCTTGTTATTGATGCAAAGGGAATGGGGCAGGCTGTCAATTAACATATTCATTTGATGCGATTAGGGCTGTATGGGGACTGTTCAGACATAACTTCGGTGAATTGGTCTACTAAAAATTTATATACATCGCTGTGGAGAACTGCGGAATTGTCGTATTTGAAGATTTGTTCCGATGCATTTGCATTACCAATAATAATATTGATTGCAAGTTTGAAAATTTCCTTTTGATTTTCCAAAATTGTCTTATCATCTTCGCCTGCAATGTTTCTGGATTCGTCGGCTACCTTCTGAAAAATAAAAGGAATTTCATCATTGCCAAAATCCACGTTATATGTATTACCCAAAATTTCTAACTCTCTGACTGTATTTCTCTTAATAAATCTATTCATATATTTTCCCTCCTGTAATAAAAAGCCCACCCATAAAGGGCAGGCTGTGCAATTTTACTCTGCTGTGAATGTCTTTGTTGATGTATCAAACGTACCCTTCACAGCATCACCTACAGCGTACAAAGTGCCTGTAACTTTTACTGTTTCACCGCCAGCACCCGCAATGCCTGAAACGGCTACGGCAACCTTAAACTTTCTTGCTTCAAAGGTTGTTCCCTCTGCGCCAGTAGGCTTAAACAGTTCAACACGAACATACTCTAATTCTGCATCGGCGCCCGTTTTCTGATTGCGGCCAATGTCATACAATGCGGTTACGGCTGTTTCGTCTGCGATCAAGTCTGTGTCAAAAGGGAACTGCGTTTGATAGCTTTTAATCTGGCTTGTCTGGGATTTCTGGTGAATGTAGGTCTTACTGTCTGTCTGTGCGTTGGGGTTTTCGTCTAACGTGTTAAAACCTACCCCCATTAATGCATATGTAGGTGTTTCACCAATACCCAAATAATCAGCAATCTGATTTCTTAATACTGTTTCCATATTATCATCCTTTCTGTGTGTAAATTAGACGGCATTGTACTTGGTACCTTGCCGCATTTTCTGTATTTTCAACGACATACCCTGCGCCTTGGGCTTTGATTTCAATAGCTGATTTATCTGCTCCAATGTTGGGCAACTCTCTGTTTCTGCTCTTTTCATCCATCCACGCCGCGAAATCTTCATAAAACGTACTGTTTGCAAGATTATTGTCCACGTCTGAACCATATAGCTCCACACTACCAAATGCAAATACAAACTGTCTGACGGAACTGCCGTCGACGTACTGTTTTATGATATTATCCGCGGGAATGGTATCTACGGTATATTCCGTTGGATTTCCGCCAAGATAGTCCACATTGAATACACCGTCTTTAAGATAAGGGCATCCCAACAGGAATGTTCTTACGCTGTCAATTAAGCTTTCCAAGTTGTTCCGCCCCTTTCAATATTTCTTTTCCATGGTCTTTCTTCATGCGCTCAAACCAGTAAGAGCCACGTTTTGGCGCGCCGTTGTAGCTAATATTGCGGTCAGTTAAAACTTTACGCTCACCTTTTTTAGCCCATGGACTTCCAGTGGTAGTGCTTACCATAACCTTTCCGTAATACAAATACTTAGCGTATGGGGAATTGTAGGTAATCTCACCACTACCAATCACAGTGCCTAAGGTTGCGCTTTTCTGCATCTGGCCAGATTCATGGGGAGCATAGGGAGCGCAATGCTTAATGACTTCACTGTCAATGTACTTTTGCACCACGCCGCCTTTGCCTAAACCTTTTCTTTCTGCAATCTTAGCAACACTGTCAAAGTGAACCTCAAAATTCATTTCGCTACCACCTCCCAGTGTTGCATATCGGGGCTACCATAATCAAATGTATCAACACCCATTACAGTCAAAGCCTCTTTTAAACCTGCAGGGCTTGTTGCATCCGTCGCACCTCTGACAATCTTATCCTCTGGACTGATAACCAAGTTAGGAAAGGAAGAAAACGGAATAAATACGATTGTTTCGTTATTCTCCACCGTTCCTAACTTAGATAATCTTGAGCCAGTAGAGCCTTGCCAGAATACGCCTTTAATGAAAGTTGCTATCCAATCTTTCTTTCTCGTTTCGGGGTTGTATTGCTGTGTAAAAACGGTACAATCCGAATTAGGTATCATCCGTCCACCCCCGAATATAAAAGACCCTCTCGCAAGAGGTAGCGACTAACGGCAGTGTATAGCCTTTGGGTTTCTGTTGGGGTATTAGAAACTCCTGCAGCGTAGTTTCTGGTTATTTTGCCAACTGTTTCAGCCACAACGCCGCCCCCTTGTTCATTTAGCTGATAGGCATCGGCAACGGCACAGCAAGCCTTTTTTAGGAGGCCTTTTGTATCCTCATATCCCTCCGCCCTGCCAAAAGTGACCATGTCTATGTATTCCGAAGCACGTTCCGACAGCCTTGCAAAGTCAGCTTGGGGGATAGTGTTCCCCCTGTAGCTGTCTCTGTAATATTCATAGGTTGCGTAAGCCATTATGACTGCCCGCCTTTCTTACTCCTGTTTTTCAGAATCTTCTTCTTGCTTCTTTTTGCCCTTAGACTTTTTGGGCTTTTCAGACTTTTCCTCAATTGCTTTTTGTTCCTGTTTTTCAGAAGCTGCCTGCTCCTTTTCTCTGTGCCGTCTCAATAACATACCTTCACTCCTTACGCCTTCTTGAACTTGGCCAAAACAACTTTGGAATCGTTGGACAATACTGCTGCATAGTGTTCATCCGCAGAAATTACTGTAGTTTTAGCAAGAATATCACGATCATCTTCCATTTCCACATTGCGTTTCATGTAGATTGTTAAAGCAGGGGATTCTTCGGATGTGCCATCTGCGTTGGGCGCCTCGTTAGGGTCAGCCGCAGCCGTTACCACAATGGGATTGATGTAGTATTCAACAAATTTTACTTTGTCGCCAACTGCCAAGGCCTCATAGCACTCAGGCTGAATTGTGCTCAGGTGTTTGTTTGTAGAATCCTCAGGAGTAGAATCCGCCACGATTGTAATTGTCCCACTGGCATTGTCCTTGGCATACGCAAAAGACTTTACTTTCTTAGAAGTAACAATCTGGCAACCTGCAATTTCACCAATGGTACCCGTCATAATTACAGGCATGGGGTACTTATTGAGGTCTTTGAAATCAGAATCGTTTCTAAGCTGGGTTACCTGTTTTGGATGCACAAAAACAATTTTACTTGTTGGGGTATCGGATTCATCCTCAAATAAATCCACAGCATTCACCACGCCAGTATAGCCAATTGCTGCAGATGTGCCGTCGTATTTCAAAGAGGCACCCAACAATGCATCCTGACAATCATCATCCACTTTTGCAGCAATAGACATAGTCAACTGGTTTGTAGCCTCTCCGACTGGGTCGCCGTAACCGCTCAATACAGCCTCGTCAGTAATTTCTACCGCCTTGCCAGCCTTTTTAACAGTTACCTGTGTAGTGCTTGCAGTAAGTACAGTTGTGCCCATTGCTACACCTTCTGCAACATCTTCCGCATCACCAATGTATGCATACTTAGGAACGGTAATCGTGTTGCCCGCTCTTCCGCTGAGGGAGTCATCTACCTTTGCAATCGGAAAAAACTTAATTTTCTTTGGCAGCTTTGCACTGACCATGTCCGCCATTACTTGAGGATTAATTAAATCCGCTAATTTTGTCTGTCCCATATTTCTTCACCTTTTCCTCTCTTATTCTGTTGATAAGGATTCATACAGCTCCTTATTCTCGTTGAATAAACTAACTCTTTCTTTGTAACTCATTCTACCGAACTGCTCTCTAGTCACCTTGGAGAAATCTGTTCTCCCCATAGGAGTCATGTCCTTGGGCTTATTGGGGTTGACGTAGTAGTCCTTGTCCTTGGTCAAGGCTTCCAAAATCTCACTGTCACCCTTGCCTTTGTTTCCTTCATCCTTGAGCGCCGCCTTAAATTCGCCGTAGACTGCTTTTCCTGTAAGCTCATCTCGCCATTTATTTTCACCAACAACACCGTTAAATCGGTTCTGGAAGTCTGCTTCTTCTGCATCCTCTTTGGCTTTACGGTCTGCCTCGGCTTTCTCGTCAGCTATCTTCTTTTCCAAGTCCTCGAACTTTTTCTTGAAATCATTGCCATTTTCCAAATCAGCTTTCAGAGAAACAATATCCCCCTCTAGCTTCTTTTTGGTGGTATTGAGGGTATTAAAATCCTCTCTTGCAACAAAATTTTTGCCGATACCACCCGTAATCTTCTTTTCCAAATCCTCGCTGTTTTCCAAACCTTTCAAGATTTCCTTTAACCATTCCATATATTTTCTCCTTTCGTCACTCTGTCCTTTTTGTCTAGCCAGTCCTAGCATTGAGCCGCCTATTTAGTCCCTAGGCTAGGGTAGTTTTTTTGTACTAAAAAAGGACTTGTTTAACGTCTATTGTCCAAAGACGAGATAAAGGGATCACCTCCACGCTAGAAGCCATCAAGTAACTTTTTCATTTTGGCTTCATCCCCGTTTTCTCTTTTATTTTAGTCGAAACAATCTTTGTTCTTTCAACCTTTGTCGGCAACCCTGCCTTCTCGCTGACCTCAACGTATTTATTGGACAAGAGCCTTATCTTTTCCGTAGCCCCTCTTACCAAGTCTTTATCCTCGATGGCTTGATATAACAGTTTTTCCTCTCTAGCATACCGCAAATTTGTTTCTATCTTTCTCTGTAGCTGAGTACATTCATACCTCGTGTACTCATTCCCATCAATCGTGATTTTCTCATTGGAGTATCGCTTCATTTCTTTCAGTTCTGACTTACTGTTGGCTGGACTACTGATACCTAACAAAATAGCGTAGGCAATATGCCGACAGTTCCATTCTCCGATAGGACGTTTTAACTCACTTTGTAGCTTTTCAAATTCTTCATTACTGTATTGATTGCCTTGGTAGGGGATATGGTCAGGAGCACAAGGACTATGAGCGGATATTTCCACCCCGTCAGAACCAAATTCTTTGCCTGTAGCTCGTGCTGTTTCTTGTGCGATATAACTTACCCCGTCAAGAATATTCTGCCGTATGGCACTATCAAGACGTTTGGTGTAGCCGCTTTCATATTTTACCCTTAAGCCACTGCTACCCATATCCTTAACAGCCTGTCGGATTACTTTCTTATAATCCTCTGTTCCTGTTGCTACGGAAGCAATAGCTTGGTCAACGGTCTTTTTGTAAAAGGAACCCAACGGCTCAAATCCTTTTTCTGTTCTGATACCAACAGTCGTTGTATTACTGATATTGCGTAGGCTCTCTTTTGTTACTGCCGCCGCTGACTGGATGATATTCTGCAACACTTTATTCTCCGCCAGAGGAATTTGTTTTATCTCCTTGGCTTCATAGAATGGTTTCGCCCAATCATAGCCTTCCTGTGCCACTGCTTCATACAGCTTTTCTATCTCCTCAATGCTTTTGCCTGATTCCCTTGCTAACTGCTGTGTAATCAAATCCACATCATAACCAAAGGTATACATCTGTTGCAATTTCTTAGAGTAAGCAGGGATTAAATCCTCGGTATCTTTCAATGTTTCGGCCATATCCAAAAGAATACGGGCGTTTACGTTCCCAAACCTGTCAGCAAAAATATCAGCCAAGAGGTTTAATTCTTCCTCCGTCAGCATTCAATCACCCGCCTAACAGGTCGTTTACTGTGGGCTCATTCTTCTTAATTTCATCAATCATCGCCTGTGCTTCATCTGCTGTCTCATTAGGATTCAACCATTGTCTAAGTTCGGCTTTGCTTTTAATACCCATGGACTGAGCATCCTTAAGCTGTCCCCATGTTTCCGTACTGCTTTCAATCAAGGAATAAGACCAGTCGAAAGCTGTCTCGTAATCTCCCATGGGGGTTAGACTGTAATAATTGGCAAGGACATTGCAGGCATATATATAGTCAGCCGTTCCCCGCTCAACTACGGCTCGAATATCCGCAACCATGGCATAAGTATCATAAAGCCCTGCCTTGATTTCCGTAGCCGTTGCCCCTCTGGTTTCAGGGGCTGTCAAAACCCCTTTGCTTGTACCTACCGATTTTTCAAGGAGGTCAAAAAGGTTCATTAATCTTTCAAAGTAGCTGCTATTTCGTATATCAGGGCTAAATATTTCTATCATAGGCCCTGTATCATTACCATGGGATGCAAAGAACATTTTGCTGGGCGTTTTATATTTCCCTGTTTTAGGGTCTTTTTGAAACATACGCTCATCGGCAAACACCTTGACCTCTTTCAACTTAAATTCATCCTGAATTTGCTCGAAGCATTCCATTATCTCAGCGATAATACTGTCACAGCCATATGTAATGGGTACCCCATAGAAGTCACTGAATTTCCGATTATCTACAGGAGACTTAAAGTAAGCAAATAGTACACGATCCACTCCACTTATGGCTCTATCTTCAATATCTGCCCATTGCTCTATAAAAGCATCCTTGCCACTTTCATCCGTAACCTTATTGGTAATGTAAATTGTATCATTCTCCACTCGGTAATCCGCCCAACGGAAATACCTTCTTGTGCCCTGCTTGATACTGTCAGCCAAAACCGTAGCCGCTGTGATACGGTCGCCTTTCTTTTTATGAATCATGATACGTTCCTGAGAGAGAATATCGAAATGGATCTCTCCCTCTTGTACATAAGGAACCACAACACAACCACCAGTACCCAGCATACGGGAAGTGATTCGCTTCATCCGCCGCCATACATCACTCATGCAATCATCTAAAAAAGCCACCCTGCTATTTTCACCTACAATATCCGCTGTGCTTTCGCTGATGGCTAATGTTGTAAGCTTATTTGCAAAGATGGCCGTAAAGTTAATCTCTTTTGTGGATTCGAAATTATCAGTAAATTTCTTGTTCTCTTTTAATTGCTCATCGGAAGTATTGGATTTTTCTATTCCAAATAACCGCAATATATATTCCCATAAGGTTTTCAGCATTTAATCACCTACCAATCTGTAAATATTATATTCGAAGCTGTACTCATCGGCATCCAGTATATCAATGTCGCTGGTGCCATCGTCCAGACGTTTATCCTCTAGGCTTTTATCATCCCATACCGCCGTTTTTAAGCCACTCACAAGGTCATCGCACTCACCTTCAACAATATGATACCGACCGCCACCCATAAGCAAGAGAGAACATCTGATGCGATCATTGATGGGCCTTTTCAAACTGTTGTAAATTGGATAAGTCGTACGCTGTCGGTAGCTGTTAATCATGGTTTGTTCCGCACTATCGCAATACACCCCGTCAGGATAGCCGTAGTCACGAATAATTCCATCCACAAAGGAAGTAAATTCTTTCTCTAGTTGATTAAAACTCATTCCTGTAGCCTTGATGCTCTTTGCCCTAAGTTTATACATATGGTTGTCAAAGCCTATCCCAGTGGCCACAAAAGCATGGTTTGATTTGTTGCCGCCGAAGTCGTGGCCAATGTTGATACTATCAAATCGTTTCGGAAGTTTATCTTTTGAAATCATGAACTTCTCAGGACTATCCGCAAACACTTTGTAAATCAATCCCTCGGCTAATGCCCACTTGCCTAATATGTATCGTTCATAAAGAACGGTGCCGAAATACTCCTTTTTCAAGTTAGCAACAAAGTCCTTATCCAAAAAAGGGTTTTCATCAAGCGTATAGTTTTGCAGGAAAATATCTGCATCACTTTGTAGGAACTTATAAAACCAGTGATTTGGATTATCAGGGTTGCAAGTGCCGTCAAAGCAACTATAAGACTTATCTAAACGAGACTTTAGCATATTAAAGACTTCCTCATGCCACGTTACAACCTCGTCACCATAACAATACTTAATACTGGTACCACGAATACGATCTACTTGGTTCACTTTGTCAGCACCCAGACAGTAGCATTTCTCCCCGAACAACATCGCCGTATTGTCGGAACGAATATCCGATACCAAGGCAGGCGTAAATATCTTTTGCAAAGGCTCAATGATATTTCGCTGTAACGTCCCTTTCGTATTCCCGAGTATAACTACAAGCCCCTCCTTACCTGCTACAGCCCGTATTCTTCTAGGGATAACATAATAGTCAAGGTAAGTCTTTCCCGAACGTGTAGCCCCTGACTTGATGTTCCAACGGCTATTTGCATTGTTCCAGAATTCCTTTTGTTTGCTACTTAGCCGCATTGTCTATCCCCTCCAAAATATCATCTAGCTTTTCAAGGAGTTCCTTATCAGAATCATCCTTCGGTCTATCAGACCACCCCTTGAAATTGTTAATTAGGCTGAATTTAGCCCCATTTACCCCATCACGGTCAAACAACCTGCGTTCGGCATATTCTTCGATGTAGGACTTTGCACGTGTAATCGTGTCCATAAATTCTTTCTTAGCTTGATAATTTAACAGCGACATACGGCTGTTAAAGCCAAGTGCCAGTGCCAATCCTGTTACCGTTGGAGGCTTTGGCTGTTTTTTATAAATAATAAACCCCTTGTCTGTCTGCAAAGGCTTTCCTTCTTCATCAAGCCAAGGAATGCCTTCGCATTCTTCAAAATAGGCCTCAATTAAGCCATTGATTTCCTCTTTGCATTTATATTTAGGCGGTCTGCCCACCTTGGCTTTTGGCATTTTACCGCCACCTTTCTGAACAATAAAAAAGCACCCATAGGATGCTTAGGTATTTGTTTTTATTTTCTGCTTTCTTCTCTTCAGTTTACCTCTCATCAAATGATAAGACTGGTCATACTTATGCTCTTCTGTATGGCATTTCAAGCACAAACACATTCCGTTCTTCTCGTCCAATCTTCCAGCGGGATAATCTGACCATTTTACAATATGATGGGCCTCTAAATCTTCTGCATTTCCGCATCTTTCACATTTCCCAGCACTTAAAATATTATTTGCCCACTTCACAACCCTCGAATCATCCCTACTTATCGGGTATAAACTCTTATCCTCAAGTAGAAAATGATAAAATTTATCAGTTAATAAAGCCTTTAACAATAATATACATGCCTGCTTTCTTACATAACTGTAATCACCAATTAGAACAGCTATACTATTGACTATTATCTCTAAAGGATCATCTATGTATTTAAATTTGTGTGTTTTAAATGCCGCTGTGGCATTAAGGTCGATTAAGTATTCATCTGCAAATCGTTTCTGCTTTTCGGTCAATAATACCACCTCACTTTCTTTACAATAAAAAAGCACTCAGACGAGTGCATGTTAAGTTTAAAAATATTTGTACAAGTCACCTAAATTCAGTGTCACTCTAAGATATTCCGTATATTATGTATTAAGACTAGCCAGAAAGGAGATGCCAGCATGACAAAGAGACAAGAACTCCTACTAAACTCTTTACAGGATAAAACAGACGATGAAAAAAGAGAAATCTTAGCGAGAGAATATAACTTAAATTGGGACTGCCCTGAAGGCCCCTGTAAGCTTTGGTTTGCAAAAGTTTTCACCTATTGTAATACAGACGAGTTCGAAGACGAACTTGACTTTTTCTTTTTCTTAGTTAACATATTCGGATACCTGTGGCATATCTGCTTTAATCATGAAGACACAGTTTTCCTTGGTTGCACGTGCCCTTGCGGAAACAAACAAACTATTCTGTATTATTCTATAACATTCGGTGACTAAAAAAGTATTTTTCAAATCAATAATTGTTAAAAAGTAGGTTGTAGCATGGCTACTGTTACTATCTTTGCTAACTAAAGGACAACCTCTCATTATCATCTCTGCAATAAAGGTAATCATATTTATTAGATATTTAAATCCTCCGGGGATTGGACACCGCCTAAACGATGCCCCTTTCTCGGAGGATTTTGAATTAATTAACACTCGACACTTCTTACTAATACCATTGTACTATATTGAAACGTAACATGTGTAACGATTTTAAACTTTCTCCATAAATCTTGATACTGCCATCTTTATACTTCCTTCGGTATTATTACCGCCCAATCTGTCAGCCACCTGATTCCAAGAAAGCTTATCAATAAACCTGTACCTTATAATCCTTCTCATACGGCAATCCTCAATAGAATTTATGTAAATCTCAATCTCATTTACTAGCTTTATAGCCTGCTGTTCGGCTTTTTCGAGTTGAGCCTTATAACGATATAGCTGACTTAATTTCTCGTCATAGCAAAGCACAGGAAATCCCTCAATACGTATACTTCCAATTGTGCCATCCTTCCTACTGCCTTTTACTGAATCCAATACAGTGCCCTCGGATTCCAAACGCTCAATTTCCGCCTTGATTTTATTGATTCTGCGTTTCAAATCCTTTATTTCATCCTGAAGGTCAACATATTGATCTAATAATTCTTTTCCCAATGGCATCACCTCTAATCCCTAAATGCTATCCACTTCACCCCTTTATTGTTGTATAGCACCTTTTCTGTTTATTCCAACTCACGGCAACCGGACTGCCACAATTTATGCAGGGTATATCAAATAGCCCCTCCGTGCTATTGGTTATGTACCTTGCAGACTTACCGCACTCGCAATCGGTATACACTTGCCTTATTCCATCTTCTTCTAACTCTGTTTTCTCTCCGCAATGAGGACATAAGAAAGTGCTAATCTTTTGTTTGAGACAGGTTGTCACGGTTTCCCCGCAATGTTCGCAGGTTAAATGTGCAAACCCCGAAACCCCCTGCTGCCGAACGGGTATCTGTTTCTGCGTTGGTGCTCCAACATCATTCCCGATACTAACCTCATAGTTGCCCGATGCGCTAAAAGTATCAATTGTGTCACAATTTTCCTCTGGGATCTTCTTGTCCTGTACTAAAAAACTTCTCTTCATCAAGACGGCTAGGCACATATCAAAAAATGTTTCTTCATTTCCATCACGAACAATAAACTCTCTTGTTGAACTCTTGATTTTAAACATTGTCATCGTCCCCCTCTTTGCTGAAATATCCTATCTTGTATCCCAATTGCAACATAGCCGTAACTACCATGTATAAATCTTTTCCGGCGATAGACACCATGTCAAACGAAGCTGTAGTTTCCCCGTCATCATGCTCAATAAAACGTGTAACTAGCCCCTTTGCAACAATCTCTGTGGTTCCATCGTCGTATGTAAGAGTTATATTTTTGACTGTGCTTTCTTCGCTCATGTAAATTCCTCCTTATCGTCCTTTAATCCTGTATTTTCTCTGCTTTTTATACGCATCCACCGCATCTATTCCAACCTTAGCCTTGTCCAGCTTTTCCCGTTCCGCCTTATACCGTTTGCAGTGGTCGTGGCAGAATACATGGCGAACGTTACAGTTCTGGCAGCATGTTATACGCATTTAATCACCAGCCTTTTCCTTCTAAGCTAATCGGCATTTCTTCTAGTCTGCATTGGCATTTTAGAACCATAGGATTATATACACTTCCATTTCCGTACGCTCCTTTACATCCTCGGCATGAATCATGATTTAAGTCTTTATTAAAATTTTTAATAAATCTAACCACTTTCATCCTCCCACCCCATTCTCTGCTACCAGTCTGTCAATAACGCCTTTATACACACCTACAATAGCCAAGAACTCCTGTTGGGTAAGCATGTGTAGCAGTGTTCTATTTAGTTCCGATAATTTCCGCATTTCCAAAACGCCTATTGTTTCGGATTGCGATACCAAATTCTCCTGTTTCATTTTGCACCCCCTCAAAACGGCATCTTATCCCTATCCAACCAGACCGATACGTTAACAATCAGTCGGCAGAGGAAACCTTTTAGCCTATAAATCAAATCAAACACCCGATTTCATCCTTGATAGCTATTTCGATTTCTTCGTCTGAATATTCCTTGTCGTCTTCCTCGTCATATCCATAATGATCATCAAGGAATTCTTTTAATTCTGCTTCATCAACTTCCATTGTGATTTTAACCACTCTGCTCATCCTCTCCCCATCCTTCTCCTAATCTGTACCGCTCGTTCAATATTGTAGCTTATTCCGTCCGCCTTCTTCGCTTTCTCAGCCTTTTCAGCCTTAGACTCATCTACCCATGCCTGATACGTTTTACACGTTCCATGGCACTTATAATGGCGGCTTGTACAATCTTTGCAACAGGTAACCATGAAATCACTCCTTGACCTCTAATATCATAAGTTGCCCTAGTATCGCCATTAGCAGGTAGCATATACTACGCATATAATCACCTTTTATATACGTCACAACTAAACAAAACATCATAAACGCAATCATAAAATTTAAGAATCTGTACCAAAATTTATCGCTCACGCAAACACTCCTTTGGCGGTTCAGGTATCGCCCAGTGGGTAATGTGCTTTGTCGCTATATGTATTAAGGTTCCAGCCACATTACGGGCGCTCCAATTTTGCTTTCCCTCATGCATGTAATATTCCCCCGCAAGAAATGCACCTGATTTACATGCAATCCATACTTCTTCCCTTTCTTTTGGCAATCTATCCTTAACGCTAATCCATCTGCTCATTCCGCACCGCCTTTCATCGCATCCAACTTCGCCTGTGCTTCGGCTTTGGTGAGGAATACGGTCTTGCCGAAATCGTCAAGAGTTTTGTCAATCCAAATATCAGAAAACTCTACCCACCATACATCATCGTCGTACCGTCGAACATTTTTAAACGTGCCTTTCACGACCTCTGTTGTGGCATTTCTTTGCATCAACACATAAACTGTATCTCCAAATTTACACGGCAGCTCCACCGCCTTATCCAGTCTGGCCTTGAGTGCGGCGTTTTCGGCTTTTAGCTGGTTAATTTCGTCAGGTGTTATACCTGTATCTTCATATTCACTACATACATTCACGCACTCAACCAATGGTAAATATTCAGACTGATAAGCTAAATGCTCCGTATGCAATTCGTTTAATATATCAAGTGCTTCATCGGAAACTCGTTCCATCTACTCCACCCCCATCCCAGCCCCACAGTTGGGACAAAAATTAGTTTCGTCAAGCGGGGAATCTGGTATATATCCACAACGACTACATTCACAATAATTTTCATAACTGTTTATATGTTCAATCCACCCTCCCCGAACAACCTCTTTCACGTCGGCGGAGGGAAGTGTTCTCAATTTACAGACAGCCTTTAAAATCCCGTTTGCAAGTTCAATTTCTCCATTGGCGTGTTTCTGCTCGGCATATTGCCGTAAGGATTTTTCTGCAATATCCGCATCTATGTATCTAGCCATACTCACACCCCTTTCGGCTTTAGCTTTCTACCACACATAGGACAAAATTTAAACTCTAAATCTCCCTGACCATTCCAATCAGCATAAAAAGCTTCATCATCTCTTGTTATAAACAAAGTTGTTTCGCCGTCAATTAATTCTTTAGTGTCTCCCATACAATACTCACACCCGTTCTCCCGTTCGAGTTTTTCTTGCAGGGCTTGAATGGCTGCATCAAGAGCGACATAGTTCAAAGTTGCCAATCCGTTTCCGTTTTGAACTTCGCCCATTAGATTTGTTGCCATGCATTCCAATTGTTTGATTGCATCTCTGATCGGTTTCATTCCGCATCCTCCCCTTTCAGCAAGTCTGTGCCGTGGATATTGCCGATGATTACAACATCGCTTTCGGTATCTCCAACCTCTGCCACACACATACAAAATTCTTTTTCATCGTTCACAAAGTAAAATGCTCCGCCTGAATATTCAACAACAACCTCATGCTGGTAATCATGCCCATTATAGTTAAATGTGGTCAGGATGCATTTATCCCCTTCGAAGATTTTCTTTTCTTCCTCGGCAACTCGCCCTGTAAACTGCCCGACGGATTCAGGGATAACCTCTACAAAATCAGAGCACACTCCATCGAAAACTTCTATATCAGTAATTTCTCCAGCCAAATCAAAGCAATTATATGATGGCAACCCCTCTACCCACTCGCCATTATCCTTCCGTTTCCCTCTAAACAAAATCTCTCGCATGGTTATTCCTCCTCAATACATTTGCGAAAACCACAGTCAACACCTGTGCAATATACGCTGTTCCGTTTCTCTGATTTGCAATACCCAGCCTCATTCCGTATGTAATAGATGCAGTCATCCTTGCTCTCGTGTTTTGATTTCAACCGCTCATTTTCCGCTTGAAGCTGTTCGCATAGCTTATGATAATCTGGTATAACCTCGCATTCGTACTTTTCAACTAGATTCCCCATGCGTTCAATCATGTCTAGGATATAACCAACTCCGTCAGCATCAAGTGTAATAGCTCCATTTGGAGTTAATCTATCCCGTAACGCCTTTACCGTTTCATCTATGTTCATGGTTACACCTCATTCCCCCAACAATCCCAGCCATCTACGCATTGACGTGCAAATAACTCTATTCTAGGTATGTCGCCGCAAATATTAACTATGTAATCTCTTATGCAATCTGGCTTACGGGAATGTTCTCTGCGTTCAGAGTGGACAACAGACAGAACATTTCTAACCAATGGTTTTATTCTTTTTGGTTTCTTTTTTACACCAATCAAGCATACCTCAGTGTTTTGCCTTGTGTAGTATCCCATCCCCCAAGATGGATTTCCATTTTTACTTGTTTTTATCCAGTCAAAACCCAAGCCGTAATACTCAAACCCCCATGCTTTTATCGTTTCCAAACCTTGCTCTAACCTTGGAAACGTCACCCAAAGAAACAAGATGCTCGTTTCGTCACTAATTTTTTCTATGGGCAATTTAAATATTTCGTCTTTTGTCATTACACCGTTATATCTTTCCGCAAGTCCTGCACATCCTCTTACACCACTACCACTTTCTTTATATTCCCAAGGCGGATCTGCATAAATAATTTGGTACTTCTTATCAGTATTAAAGATATCTACCTTCATTTTCATTCACAGGAGTAAACAGCTGTTTTCGGTCGACCAAACCTCTTACTCCTTCCGTCTTTATTTAATTTTCTCGTACTAGCACCCTAGGCCTATACACCCTACATTCATGGTATTTCTCTTGTTTCCTAACCGCACCAAGTGTATTTTGGAGTATCCCAATCATTTTGCGGTTGTTCTGCCAAAACTCATATAATGGCTGTATTTCTTCCAGCCTATCTTTGTAGTACCGCCTATCCTGCCTTGATCGTTTTAAATCGTTTGCAAACTTCACCTTTTTACTTGGTTGAACGTCTCCAAACTCAAGCATATGTAAATAGTCCTGTGTAAGCTTGTCCTGTCTGGATATTTCCGCCTGATAGCATTGATGGAGGCTTTCGACGTTGTTCAAGAGGTCTAGAAAGCTTTCAATGCATTCAGAGGTTTTCTGTTCTTTCGCCATCTGCATCCCTCCTGCTTGCACTTAATATGGCCTTTTCCGTCATAGCCACAAACTGAATCAATTCAGCAATAGCCATTCTGCCGTTCTTGGACATTTCTTCCAACCAACCAATACCAATGCAATTATTTTTAGTTGCCTCCCAGTGCAGTTCTAATCCCTCACGAACAAGGTCAACTTTCTCCATTGACTCCTCGTATTCTTCCCGCATTACCGCATGGGCCTCGTGATTAGATGCAAACAAAGGGAAGGTTTGATTGGCTGTTTCTAATTCCTCTAGGACGAGGCTATTAATTCCGTGTAGTAGTTTTTCTCGTATCATCTTCACACCTCACTTGAAACAATCTGGCATAACCACTTTTAACTCATTTGCAATGTCCTGAAAGCGTTTTTCCGCCTCTTTGAGTGTTAATACTTCCTCAGCTACCAACTTGCGACACAGCACCTTATAAAGCCCCTGTATGCATCCATCAACGGTGCCGTAATATCCAATGACAGAATAAACACGTTTTCCGTCTTTATCATCCTTCTTTGTGTCTAGCTTCAAGGCATAATCGTATGCTTGTCCATCAATGCAATAATCTCTGATTAGCTTGATCATAAAATAATACCCCTCTTTCTCAAACCCTCGTAAAAAGTGTCGTTGTTTATCCATGATCGTATAGTATTTGGATTGATTTTCACCGCAGCCGCAAATTCCCCTGATGTCATTTTTCTGCCGTCCATTACGATTTCATATAGACATCCGTTGCCGCCTTTTCTGGTTTTAATTGTCAACTCCACCTCGTGCCGATTTTTCGCCGCAGCAGAACCCTTTTTCGGTGTTATTTGATTTGGTTCAAACCCCAAATCTTCAAACGCTTGCAATCTTCTTAAAAGCAGTGAATTATATAATTTATTTGCTTCTGTCAATCGTCCCATAATCTTCCTCCTGTAAATCAGACTTCTTTTTTGATCTCTATAAACCACCGTACCCGATCAACTTACGATGGTTTAATTAAAAGGGAGATCATCATCCTCAATACTTTCATCTATCGGATAAAATCCATCTTCACTCTCTTGTTTCGCCGGTGCAGGATTCCCCGCATTAGAGTTCTTGCTCTCTGCAAAATACTGTTCCTCAGCCACAACGTCCGTCGACCAGCGTTTTTTGCCCTCGTTATCATCCCATGAACGAACTTGTAACCTGCCGACAATGCTAACCATCTGTCCCTTTTTGAAATACCTTTCAGCAAACTCTCCCGCCTTACCGAAAGAAACACAGTTGATAAAATCGGCATCAGGTTCGCCTTGACGTTTAAATCTTCGGTTTACCGCTAATGTATATCTTGCAACCACCAAAGGCTCTTTGCCTTGGCTATATCTAACCTCTGGGTCTTTTGTTAGGCGGCCCATTAAAATTACTTTATTGATAGGTCACTCCTCCTTATTTTTGATTGCCTTTTGCATATCAAAGCTTCCCGATGCTATCTGCATAAACTCCTTCACATCACTAGGCAAGGCTTTTAACTCCTTTGTCTGTTTTGATTTAGTCCTATACGAACGCATGAAGTTACTTGCGATAACCGTTTCACTTCCTTCTTCTTCGCTCATGGCCCATTCTCTAAGGGCGCCATGGTTTCCGATTGCATCCTGTATGCTTTGCGGTAAGGCGTTAAATTCTTCCTCACTGTGGTATGTACTATTCCTTATGGCTTTTTTCACAAGCCCCCACGCTTCAATTTCACTTAGCTGAGGCTTTGAAGTGACGAGGTTTATTTTTTCGATTACGTCTGCGACAGTAGGTGGAAACTTTTCTGTGGCAATCAGCGCCTTTACTGCCTTTGATACTAACTCATATTGATAATCAATAAGCATTGACGTCCATAGAGCCACCGCCTGCTTTGCCTCTTCTACTGACAGCCCCTGATAATACCTCGGGTAAGCCACTTTGAGAACCGCCATAATCTTGGCCGTTTCTTTCTCTGTCAAAACACATCATTCCCTTCTACGGCAATATCAAGAAATACGTTACCGTTGGTACTGTTATTTTTTTGTGCTGGTTGGCTTTTTAACTTGTCCCAGATAATGCCTTTCCAGCCGTTAGCCATGCACTCTGTAATCAAATCAATTACAACCTGTTCGCCATACTTATTAGCCTTATTCTTAATCTGGGTGCATAAAGATTTAAGCCCTGTTTCCTTGTATGACTCTCTACGTTCTTTTTTGTAGCTAAACCACTCAAGGACTTTTTCTTCGAGAGAAGGAGAAAAAGATTGTTCTTGGATATAGGCAGTGGGGGAAAAAGGTGTTTTCTTTTCTTCTTTACTCTTAACTTCCCTTACCTTACCTAAACTAACCTTACCTTCCCTTACCTTACCTAAACTAACCTTACCTTCCCTTACCTTACCTACGGATACATCTTGGATACATTCTGTATCCGAACTGGATACATTGACCGAATAAGCCTTATTTTTTTTAAGAGTTAACAATGACTTTTCGTCAATATAGTCTGTAGGTTTATACCTATCCGACTGTATGTAATTGTGCATTTTCCAGTGTTTAATCACGATAATTCCACTATCAAAAGTTATAATAAAACTCTTTGCAATTAATAGTTTTAAGTCATCGGTTGAAGCCCCCACCATACGTTGAATTTTCTTTGGATTATTAACAAATCCATCATCATCCGCCGACATATTCAAATGGAAATATAAAGCCTGTGTACTTGCTGGCATATCTAAAAAAGCATCGCTTTCAGTTATTTTTTTTGCAAACATTCTTCTCTCTGCCATTACTCATCCCCCTCAAATGGTACAGGTGGCTCATAATCTCGGTACATCTTTATCCAATCATCCAGCGGCATAATCACAACCCATTCGTGATTATTTTTGCGATGCATTACACAAGGCAATTCTCCTTCCTTAGCTTCGCTTTTGGACTGTACCATGGCATCCTCTAGGTTAAGCCTTTCAACACGCTTACACTCAATATGGATACCCTCTAGCCCTATTACGTCGGCGTTGCCATTGACTCCGCAATACTGTTGCCCTCGTTCCGCTTTATAGCCGTATTCTTTAAGCTTTGAGGCAAGCTCTCGCTCGCCCCTTTTGCCTTTATCTCTACTGAATTTCCCCATGTTTCACCTCCAAAATTAATCTGCTTCGCAATTTAAGCCCAAGCAATATTTACACAAATATTCATCCAGTTTTATTCCGTATATGTGGTACTGCTCAAATAGTTTTTGTTCATCTGCGTGAGCTAAAATATGATGATCCCGACACAATGCGATTGCTCTCATGCCTACATGCACAATCTCTTTTCTATCTCTACCCATGCCTACCTTATCCACATGATGCACCTCAGCTTCTTTATTGCAGATAGCGCATTTTTTATGCTCTAGGCAGTAATACAGATATTTGCCTATGTCCTCAGTTCTATCTAATAACGGTTCCTTCGTGGGCACATTATGAAGCAAGCAAAAATTAATCAGATAGTTCGTGAAATCCTTAGCTGTTGTAACATCGGTGTTTGACAAAGAGAAAGTATCGCCACCATGCTGACAAACAAAGTCCCACGTCAGGAATTGCCTTAAATATTCAGGCTCATGCCCACTCCAAAGTGATATATCTCGAATAGTAGCGAATATCCTTTTGCGTTGTTCTGGTGTGATTATACGTCCGTCTACAATCCTTATTTCAACATTCTCAACTTGCTTTTGGCGCAATTCTCTAAGAATTGGTTCATCAGGTTCAAGTATTAAGTTGCGGCCGTCATATCTGATTAATTTGGCTTTGGTTATCATTAGGCACCTCAATCCTTGTGTTGATGCATGTACACATACTCACTCTTGTCATTCATGTTTTCCATCAGAAACTCATCGCATTGCTCTTTGCTTAAATGGGTTTGCAAAACTCTACGTTCGTAGGAATATTCTCCTAACTGTTCTTTTTCTTTGATTTTCTCTTGAATTTCTTCATCAATGTAATTTGCTTCAACCAAATACAGATCGTAGTCTTTGGCTTGTATGCCCTCAACTGATACGGTATCAGTCATATAGATAGCCTTTCTGCCTTGAATTTGCACCCTGTAACCGCAGTTAGGAACATCGTGGTATAAACGAACGGTTGCCACCTGAAACGCTGTGTAGTCATACCATTTGCCTATCTGATATACGTCTATGTTTTTTTCATCTACTCCGCAATCAAGCAAATCCCGCACAAGCCATTCGCAACAACCAAACCGCAAAGTCGGTCTTTCTTTTGCCAGTCTTGAAATTGTAGTTCTATTAAAGTGATCTCCATGGATATGGGTTAGGAGGGCTATTTTCAGCCCTCTCATTACACCAACCAAAGATTTGTAGCTTACGCCACAATCAATCAGTATTTCATCATTTAAAACAGTCGCATTTCCTGTACTACCAGAAGAAATAATGTTGAACTTCATCATATTTCATCAAAGGAGATTTGCTCTTCGAATCCTTGTTCGATTTCTCCTTTTTCGTTAACTTTGACCTCCGGCTCTGGTTGCTGTGTTATCGCTTGTGGTTCTTGTACGACTGCGTTTTTGGTTTCTCTTTGTGGTTCTGTAACCCCGAATTCCTCCGAAGCATAAAGACCATTCAATTCATCTGGAAACGCTTCTCTTAATGCTCTTACTTTCGCTACTTTTTCAATCATTGTTGCTGATTTTCCAGACCAGTTCGCATTCAAACTTCCGTCTTTTTTTCGCTGTGCTACTTCTTCGAAAGAAACGCTCATGTATTCTGGATGGCCCCAGTCTTTTCTATGTACTCTCGCCCATCCTCCGACAACTTCCTCTTTCGGAAGCTTGAAACAACCGTTTCTTTCTACAATCTCGCCGTTTTCAGTCAATACGATGATTCCCGTCTCTTTGCCGTTATACATCGGGTGCTTAGTAGCTCTTTTCACAATGACATCTTTTGAAACGACAATTGTAGCAGGACTGTTTCCGTATTTTATGCAGTACGCCTCTTTCAAAAACGGATTGAGTTTTTGCACTTTGCATAATTCTGTAAAAAACTTAAACTCGCTTAATGTTATCTGCGAATCTGTCCCGACGATGTATTCCTGAACGTTTTTCATCGTAAGTTTGATTTCGTTTCCGTCAATTTCGTACTTTACTGCAATTTCATTTCCGTTACTCATATTTGTATCCTCCCTCTGTTAAAAACGCTTTCAATTCTTTTAACTTGCTAATTGGTGCGGTTACCTTAAAAGATAGTGTTTTTACTGGGTCTGGAGTTGCTTCTGTCTTTGGTATCTGTGCTGGTTCTGCGGCCTGTTTAGGTGGTTCCAATGGTGCAGAAGAAACGGCTCCAACCTTCTTTGCGGCTTCGGCCTGCGATTGCTTTCTGGCTTCAATCTCTGCCTGTCTGACTTTTCGTTCTTCGATCGCTTTATGCCTTGCTACAACTGTCGTAATAGCCTGTGAGCAGTTAAGATTCCGTCTATACTCGAACAGAATTTCTTCTTTAAACTCCTGTGTATCAATCAACGCTAAATCATCAGAAATACGATCAATAAATTCCTTGGCTTTTTCCTTTAAAGATTTAAGGCTTGCTGATAAAGTCACATTAATTCCTGCGTCCTGATATGTTATAAAGTCAATGTTTTTGCTAAGAAGATATTCAGCAAAATAGGACTTTACCTCTGCTTCCCTTGTTTTCCTTAAGTTATTTTCAACCTCGTCAATACGCTTTTTAAGGGTGTTGTCAGCATCCTTGATTTTGTCAGACACATAGGCTTTGTAAATACCGTTAAATTGTTCGTACGGCGCCATGATGGCATTTTTGACAACCATGCGTTTTTCTTCCATGGAATTTAGGATTTTATTCAAGTCCGCCCTTGCAGTTTTTACCGTTTTAACGCTATCTTCGGTGCAATCCAAGGCTAAAGCTTCGTTAACCTTTGTGTCGATTTCATCAGATAGGGCCTTAAGACTTTCTTCGATAATTGGAAGTTGTTTCACAATAATAAACTCTTGTTTTTTGGGTTCTTTAACGGTAACGCTTTCAGCATCTAAATCTATGATTGCATTAATGTATTTCAGCTTATCGCCGATTTTCTCCCCTTCCTCGTTAGGGACACTTGTTGATGTAACGATTAATTTCTTTCCTTCTTCGGTCGTAACAAATTCCCCTAAAGCTACTTTTTCTCTTGATCCATATGTATACTCTCTGCCTTTCGGCTGGTTGTTATCGTCTAAAAATCTACATTTAACTAACATTTTTCGCCCTCCTTGATTCTGCAAATCCCCTCGGGAAAACTCTCGCCATTCCCGTACCAAATTCCGTCTTTATATTCCCACTCTGTCAAGACCTCAAAAGGTGTCCTGTTTATGGGACAAATCAGCATCACGCCGTAGAAAGGTTTTTTATCCATTGATAAAATCACTCCTCCTTAGTTATCAAACCAAAATACAATTCTAATATCTTCAGACCGTTCCGCTATGCGTGGGTCGTTATCATCATAAATGTAAAAAATCTCTCTCGTGCGTTCTTTGAGAGCGGAAATTAATCCATCTAATGATGTATTAGGCTTGCTCCATTTCCTCCAAGTTTGTCCTTTGATATTTCCGTCTTGCCATGAACAATCGGGAATTTTGCCATCCCTGTCTAATTCATTAGCAGCTTGTGCAGAAACATAACCTTGGTGTGTTGCTATAGGATGGGATTCTTTCCAGTCCATCAATTCTTTTAATGTGAAGTAGCTATGAGAATGACCATCACAACCCCATCTATTGCTTTCATCCAAAATATCCTTGCAACAATCGCTCGGCAAACCTTTTGGCATAGAAATTGGTTCATTATCCCCGTAATTTCTGACATCTGCAAGGATAGAGAACAGTGTATAATTTCTACCGCCGTATATCTCTATCACTTCAAACTCCGGTTCGCATTCATCTGTGCCGAAATAGGTGTTTTTCCTGTAATGGTCACAACTAAACCATTCCCCTTTACGTTCTCCGTACCAAAGTTTATGTTCAACAAATACATGTATATCGCATCCCATGGTTGACAATCCTCCTATTTTCTGTTATCTTCAAAGTGATTATTTATCTGTGTCCCTGTCGGAATGGCCGTTCCGTGGGGACTTTTTTACGCTCTTTTCTATGCTTTTAATTAGGTCGGTAAATACGACTGCGAAAGCCAAAATCAATATCCATTTCAGCACAGGGCGATGGAATAAGATGTATTCAGACCATGCCGCAAATATCGCAACAGCAACGATATTGATTAACCGCAGCAACATTATTTCAAACGCTTGCAACAGCTTAGAACGTTTTTGACGACTCATGCGGCGGTGTGTATTACGGCTGATTAGCTTGGCTTCTTCATTGCTCATTGCTTGTCCTCCCTTCTATTTACCCCATGCCATGTTCCATGAAACATGAATACGGAATAATCCAAATTGTTATCTACTGCGTACTGCTTGTCCTTCCAGCGATTGCATTCAGGGCAGTAATACCCATAACGGGTGTTTGTTTCTTTGCTAATTTGCTGTCGTACGCCACACCGACTGCAGCATATGTAACGGTAGCCAGGGCGCATCGGTGGTTCGGTTGTCATGCTTGTCCACCTCCTAAAATTATTCTTCGTCTTCAAAAAACAGCCACCAATCAATTCCTAATGCTTTGCCTATTTCCTTTGCAGCCTTGACACTCATGCCTCTTTCTCCGCTTGAATACTTAAGCATGGTTGCGTATTTAATTGATGTTTGCTCGCTTAGCTGTTTTGCTGTAATACCTTTTTCTTTCAATATGTAGTTTAATTTCATATAACACCTTCCTATATGTTGTATTTGCCCACAATATGTGGTAAAATAAGTAATACGAAAATACAATTCAAAAGGAGCGTGGATTTATGAGTTTTTATTCAGATGTAGCAAAAGTTCTTTCAGTATATAATTTTGAAAAAGTTGGAGATTTAACAAAATCAGAATTCGAAAAACTGATGGCCGAAATATTAAGTGCATCTGTTGATACCTACTCACAAGAGATGCAGTTCAAACTCAAACAAAGAAATTTGGCCGTTGGAAGGAGATGATTACAAAGAACATATTTCTCCAATGCTATATTGTATTTTTCCCCATGCATACCGTAACCGCAGCTTCGATAAGGAGGCACTTTTCTTTTGGATAGACAATCGAGAAAACTACTTAAGCATATTTCAAATAAGCAAAATAACCCCGAAGGATTTATGTTTCTTGTTGAACTTTTTGATCAATACGAAAAACTTAATAGTTTATCCGAACAGCAAATAATGGCTATGTTACGTTATCTCGAAAGTGAGGGATACATACACTGCCTAAAATCGGTACATAGTGGCGATCCAATAGGATTTGAACTTGAACATAAAGGGCATCATCAAAAAGCATTTAAATTCGATGATTTTAAAAAATATTTAATACACAACTGGATTGCTATTGCAGCCTTAACTATTTCAGTAGCGTCAATAGCAATGCAATTATAGAACCCATAAGAGCCACAATATCTATTATTGATGGCTTTTTTTTATTTTCCACCTCTCTCACCTCCTACCTTTCTTTTATGGGCTTGTCCAGCGGGGCTAGACTGCTTGACCCTTCATTAACTGTGCCGCCACTTCGTTGGCTGTGACCGCTACTTGCAATAATGTGCTTTTTAACATTGCGTTTTCCTTTTCCAACTGTTCAATTTTTCGGTCTTTCGCTCTTAATGCAAATGCACTAACTGTATCCAAGTCAATGTCTGCTTTCTCGATTGCTTCAATGTAGTCCAGCGGAAACATATTTGTGATTTTATTGGGCTTGATTTTTTTCTCTGCGATTAATTTTCTAATCGTTTTAACATCCCTCCCCCATCGCTTAGCTAGGTCAGGGCACGACAACATTGTAGGTTGTGCTGGTTGGCTCATACTTGTCCCCTCCCTTGCTAAATCAACCCTTTACGGCTGACAACCTTCTTTTTGGGCGGCAACCGCTTTATAGGTGTCACGCCATTATTTTTCAGCATATCCTTGATAATCTTTACACCTTTTTGCGACCAAGTTACGGTGGAGTATTCCGATGTTGAGTGTTCGTTAAAGCCAATGCCCTTGTTTTCATATAAGGGACTTAACCTCCAACCTCTTTTTTCGCCAGCAGTAATCAGCCCCAATTTACAAAGCGTTTCGTAAAAGGCTCTTGCACTTACGCAATACATGCCAGCTACACGCTCTGTTGAAATCCTGTCTTTCTTCATTGTCTTGCTATGCATATCAGCCGCAAGGGTGATTTCTGTTTGCACAGGAGCAACACTCACTTGATTCTTGGCTGTCATTTTTTCCTCAATACCCTCTATTCGCTTGTCCATGGTTTCAATGGCGCACTGCTGTTGATTCTGCCTTGTTTCGATTTGGATGCAGAATTGCAACTGAGGGCTTAAGGCAGAAACATCAAGATTAGCCTGCTTCGACTTTTTTTCTACTGCGATAAAATACTTCCGCACCTTTTTGCCGATTGCGTTGTTTTCTAGCATTGCCATTTCCTTGGCAGTATCAAGTTTGATTATGTATTCAATGCGCATCGTTGCCCCGATTTCTCGCTCCATTTTTTTGTGGAACGAGGAATAGTCCTCATTTTCAACAGCTTCGCAATCCGTAAATCTCTTTTTTACCCAAGTTGAGAAATCCTGTTTGCTCCCTAATCCTTCCCATAATTCTCTACCATTTACAACATGTTCGCCTGTGTCTGTTGTGTAAACAGGCACCAAGCCTTGTTCGAATACTGTTAATTGGTTCATTTAATCACTCCTTTATGTAGTTTTTACAATAGTTTATTTATGTCCACTTCCAAATAATCTGCAACCTTTTTAACCTTTTCTACAGATGGTGAAATTGCTCCCCATTTACAAACACTGCCCTGCGAAAATTTCAGTTCTTCTTCCAGCTTTGAAATGGTAATTTTCTTTTTCTTGCAGATTTCTTTAATTCTTCCATACATAAAAACCCTCCTTTCTATGATTTTCTGAAAATAAAACGAAAAAGTATTGACATGCGTCTGAAAATATTCTATATTTAACTTACCACGGTTAATAAAATTTTCAGAGGCATTCTTTTTATATTTTCGTAATATTTTCGGAACTCATAACTCCATTATACGAAGTATTTTCAGAATGTCAAGACCTTTTTCGCAATTTTTTCGGAACTTCCGATATGAAGGGGACATTGATATGTATGATAGAATAAAATCGCTTTGTAAGAAGCATGGAATTTCAGTTAATAGACTTGAGCAAGAGTTGGATATTGCTAAAGGTTCGCTTTGCAAGATGAACACAAGTAAACCCAGCGTTGAAAGAGCGCAGAAAATTGCTGATTACTTTGGTGTAACAGTTGATTATTTAATGAATGGCGAAGAAGCTAATCAGATAAATAAATTTGCCTTGAATGACAGGGACAAAAAAGACATAGCTAAAGATATGGAAACTATCAGAGCTAAGCTAGTTAATAAGGAGGATGGCCCTGCTAGCTTTGATGGCGAAAATATCGACGAGGCCGAAGTGGAATTAGTGCTTGATAGCATCGAAATGATGCTGAAAAGACTTAAAAGGATAAATAAAGAAAAATACAACCCTTACAAAAATAAGAATAAAAAGTAGGTGTTTATATATTGAAGAGTATCAAACAAACTGCTGACTACTACAAAAGAAAATTTGGAACTTCTAATCCCTTTGAAATTGCTGAATTTTTGAATATAGAGGTAATATTAGATAGTTTTGATAAATGCTCTGGTTGTTACTTGTTTATAAAAAACCACAGATGCATCTTTATAAATAAAAACCTTGAACACAAGGACAAGATGCTTGTTATGGCTCATGAGTTAGGGCATGCACTCTTACACAGAAAGCAAAATTGTTACTTCATCAGGAACAAAACGCATCTACTTTCATCGAGAATCGAAAGAGAGGCCAATCGCTTTGCTGTATGTCTTCTTATCGAAGATTCTGAGTTGGAAGAATACAAAGATAGAACCATAAGCGAATTGGCCAGTATCTTCGGGTTGGAACCCGAACTGGTTGAATTAAGAATGAGATAATAAAAAATCCCCCACTCCACTGCAATGGAATGAGGGACGAGCGGTCATACCGTGGTACAACGCCCTAGGCAAGCTAATTGTATCACAAGACCGCTTTATTTGCTATACCAAAAATAAAGGAGGTCTTATTTTTATGGACTGCAACATAACCTACAGGGAAAAAGACGGCGGATGGCAATATATCATCAGTTACAAGGTGGATGGTAAATGGAAGCAAAAAAGCAAGCAAGGGTTTCCTTTGAAGAAAGATGCGAAAAAAGCTGCTGAGGATAGACTGGATGAGTTGAAAAAAGAAATGGAGTTGACTGCAAAAGTTGAGCCGCAGTACAAAGGCATAACGTTTGGGAAGTTTGCAGAGGAATTGATAGAGCATGAGAAGTTGCATAAGACGGCGAATACAATTAGGATGCGAAAAATTGCAGTTGAAAAATTCAAAGATATTAAGAACATTCCACTTGCAGAGCTAAGCAGTATACAGGTACAAAAATGCGTTGACAAAATGGTAGAGGACGAGCTAAAGATTTCGACCATTAAAGCTAATTTATTAATATTTAAGTATATCCTCAATCAGGCAGTGCGACCATATAAAATTATATCTGCATCCCCAGCGCAAGATATTAAAATTCCTGCGATGCAATACAGCGAAAAAGGAAAAGAAGAAAAGGCGCTCGAAAAACACGAGACTGAAAAATTTTTAGGTGTGCTTAAATCGCAAAAAGCATCACTCAAATACTATTATCTTTGTTCATTTGCCCTAGGCACAGGCTTGAGACGCGGGGAATTATTAGGACTTACTTGGGACAACGTAGATTTTAAAAAAAATGAAGTTTGTATAGTTAGACAGTGGAAGTTATTAGCTGACGGTACAGAGGGCTTTGGTACGCTGAAAAAGAGGAACAGTAAAAGAGTGGTACCTGTGGCAAAAAGTACCATGGACGAATTAAGAGAGTACAGAAAGGTGTTTAATGTGGTTAACATGGATAACAGGATTTTCCCATTCGGCTCGACGTTAGTGGCAAGAAAAATGATAAACGTATCATCCAATTTGGATTTTGCCGTAAGCATGCACACTTTACGGCACACCTATGCCACAAACCTAATAGCGAACGGCGTGGATTTTAAGACCGCCGCCGCTATATTGGGTCATGACGTAGAAATGACAATGCGTGTATATTCTCATGTTACTGATGAAATGATGAAAAATGCTGCTGAAAAAATTAACAAAATCTTTTGACGGATTTTTGACGGATTACAGATAATTAACGATTCCCTTCAATCATTAATTAAAAATAACACCCAAATTCTCGGGTTTTCTCCCTTAACCTATCAATCAGTTGTTTTTCATATTTCTTCTGTACATGATTTTCTTTGAAAATCATAACATCTTTCATGTACTTCGCATATGAGCCACAGCGCATTTGAATCAGACCAAACCTTTCCAGCGTCTTCTCAGGAACAGGGGAAACCCACATATATGTATTGGGCACCGTTGAAAGAATTTCAAATTGGCTGCCTCTTTCGTAAATATAGATTACTTTTTTCTGGTAACGCTCTTCCCGGTCGTTATCTGTCAAATCAATATAATCTCCCGTAGGAAGCCTTTCATCCCCATGAACCACTTCTATGCATCCTTCTAAGTCCGAGTCAGACCTGATATGCTTATCGGCAATAATACTATCTTTTGAAGTCAAAAGTAAATAGTCAAACTCTAAAATAAGGCGATACGATAAATCTTTTAGTTTAAATAGGGATAAATAATAGCCTTCATGCATTACGTTATAGCGGATAATCCCAATATCATAATGATAATCCAAAACATTCTGAATTGTTCTACTAGAATTTGTTTCACAGTAATGAATCCGCATATTTTCCTCATCATTTAACGTGGTCAAATAATCAGAAAAAACATCGGTTATATAACTGGCTCTTGGAACAGAAATCTTCAGACTTACACCCCGATCGTTAAAATCAGAGTATGCGTTAGTTAAACTATTTACCTGATATTGAATTTCCTTTGCATGGCGTAAAAACCGTTGCCCCTCTCGTGTGGTGATTACCCCTTTGGGCGTACGCTTAAAAATAACGATATCGAATTCCTGCTCGAGTTCTTTTACTGCACGACTTAAATTCGACTGTGCCACATATAAATTTTTTGCTGCTAAGGATATAGAACCGCATTTATCAATTTCAATTACATATTTTAAATCAGTAAAATTCATCAAAGCCCCCCTTTCGCTTGTATGACGTCCGTTTGAAAATTCCAAGGGAATATATAATTCATTATAAGGGAAAATTGTTTGAAAATCCAGACATTCCATAGTTTTTCCCAAACCATCCTCAATATCATAAGAAATTATATATAAAAAATCCACATCTTGTACCCCCATTCCAAAAAACAATCATCGCCCTACCATCCCTAGCACACATCTCTATAATATGAATATTGTATTTTATATCATTTTTTTAAGGGAGGTATCGAAATGCAGGATTTATCGATTCACCTTACACCAGTTCATATTATTTACCTAATTGGCGTTGTAACCATTCTTTCCACTATGGTGCTCAGAAAAGACACACCCATTGTCTGCGTCATTTTCATTTTCATACTAGGTCTTGTTAGTAGCGGTAACTTGGTTGGAGGTATTCAATCAACTTTCCAAGCTATTTTGTATGCTTCCAAGGAGTTTATGGAGATCATTGCTACCATTGCCCTAGTCACATCCTTATCAAAATGTCTAACAGATTTAGGAAGTGACTATCTGATGATGCGATCCATGTCAAAGATAATGAAAAATTCTTACGTATCTTGGTGGATTCTTGGCATTACCATGATGATATTCTCTCTATTTTTATGGCCCTCCCCTTCTGTTGCCTTGGTTGGCGCAATTTTGGTTCCATTGGCTGTAAAAAAAGGCCTAACCCCTATTGCTGCGGCAATGGCATTAAACCTATTTGGACACGGTATCGCCCTTAGCTCCGATGTGGTCATTCAGGGAGCACCCTCCATCACTGCCGCTTCCGCAGGCATAGAACCCCAAAGTATTTTACAAAGTGGCTTCCCTTTATTTCTAACTATGGGCGTTGTGACTATTTTTTCTGCCTTTATAATCAACAGAAAGTGTATGGTTGACAAAACTGGTGGTACATTATATATGCAAAGTAATGATGCCGTTCCTTCAATAAAACCATCAAAAGAAGCTGTGTTTATTGCTATTTTGACTCCCCTTGCCTTTATAATTGATATTATCCTCATGTTTGTGTTTGACCTAAAGGGTGGAGATGCCACAAGTTTGGTTTCTGGTACAGCATTATTGGTCATGATTATCGCCTCTGTCATTGGTTTTAAAAGAAAAAGTCTAGAGAAAGTTACTGATTATATAAAAGATGGCTTTTTATTTGCCATTAAAATTTTTGCTCCGGTTATTATTATCGGTGGCTTTTTCTTCATAGGTGGCGAGGGTATTACCTCCATTTTAGGGGAACAATATCAAAGTGGTATTTTAAATGATTGGGCTATTTGGCTTGCAGGTATTACACCATTAAATAAATATATGGTTGTGTTTATCCAAATGGTAATTGGTGGCCTCACTGGTTTGGACGGCTCAGGCTTTTCAGGCCTTCCCTTGGTTGGTGCATTGGCAAATACCTTTGGAACAGTCGTTAACTGCTCCGTTCCTATTCTGGCAACATTAGGACAGATTTCGGCAATCTTTGTTGGCGGCGGAACCATCGTCCCCTGGGGACTCATTCCTGTTGCAGCAATCTGTAACGTAAATCCATTAGAACTTGCTAGAAAAAATCTGCTTCCTGTGGGGATCGGGTTTTTATGTACTTTTATATTGGCTTGTATTTTAATTTAGCTTTAGGAGGCGTATACTATGTGCGGTATTGCTGGATTTTTTAATCCAAAAAAGAACTATACGGAACAACCTGCTTACTATACAAAAATTTTGGAAGATATGTATTCCGTGCAACGTCACAGAGGCCCCGATGATTGCGGAACTTTTTTAATAGAGAATGTTGGCTTAGCCCATACAAGGCTCTCCATTGTCGACTTGGAAACAGGCCATCAGCCAATTACCCGAACGGTAGGCAATCAAACCTGGGCAATTGTGTATAACGGGGAGCTATATAACACACAAGAGCTCAGAAGCAATCTTTTATCAAAAGGATGGACCTTTAAAACCAACTCGGATACAGAAGTGATTTTAGTAAGCTATATGGAGCATGGTACAGATTTTGTAAAACAGCTAAATGGAATTTTCGCCATGGCTATTTTTGATCCTATAAAAAATATGACCTTGCTGTATCGAGACCGTTCGGGGGTAAAACCTTTGTTTTACTCAATTCAGGGGGACGAAGTGATATTTTCCTCAGAAATCAAAAGTATTTTTGCCTATCCTGGTATGGTTCCTCAGTTAGATAAAGAGGGGCTAAACGAAGTTTTCAGCATCGGCCCTGCAAAAACCTACGGCAAAGGTGTCTTTAAGGGAATTGATGAGGTACTTCCAGCACACTACATGACTTTCTCCCCAGGGGGTATCCAAAGCACCTGCTATTGGAAGCTAGAAAGCCATGTTCATGAGGATGACTATGAAACAACCATCGAAAAAACCAAGGAATTGCTAATTGATTCCATTAAACGCCAGATGGTTTCTCATGTACCTATTTGCACCTTTTTATCCGGCGGTGTAGACAGTAGTATCGTCACAGCCGTATGTGCCGCAGAGCTAGCAAAAAAAGGTGAACAGCTAAATACCTTTTCCTTCGACTTTGTAGGAAATGATAAATATTTTAAGGCTTCATCCTTCCAACCTTCCCAGGATAGACCCTATGTAGATATCATGGTGAAATACCTGAATACCAACCATCGTTATCTTGAGTGCAGCATACAAAATCAAACCGATTGCTTAAAAGATGCCGTTGACGCCAGAGACTTACCTAATATGGGAGATGTGGAGTCCTCTATCCTATATTTTTGTAGAAAAGTAAAGGATTATAATAAGGTAGCATTGACCGGTGAATGTGCCGATGAAATTTTTGGTGGCTACCCTTGGTTTCATAAAAAGGAATGCTTTGAGGCAAATACTTTCCCTTGGACAATGGACTTGGAAGCAAGAAAAGTTCTGTTAAAGGATGATTTTATCGAATACCTTGATATGGACGATTATGTTGCAAAAACCTATGCAAAATCCGTCAGTGAAACGCCAAAGCTGGCAGAAGATACTCCCTTGGAAGCCCGCCGACGGGAAATTGCATACCTCAATCAAAAGTGGTTTATGCAAACTTTGTTGGACCGAATGGATCGAACCAGTATGTATAATGGCCTAGAGGCAAGAGTACCTTTTGCAGATCACCGCCTGATTGAATACGTTTGGAACGTTCCATGGGATATGAAAACAAGAAACGGGGTAGTAAAATCTTTATTACGAGAATGTGGTAGAGGCTATATGCCAGACGAAGTTTTGTTTAGAAAAAAATCTCCCTATCCTAAAATTTACGATAAAAATTATGAAAATTTGCTAGCCTCCATGGTAATAGAGATTATGAAAGACTCCACCTCTCCAGTTCTACAATTCTTAGACCCCAAAAAAGTGGAAACATTTATCCAAAGTCCCTCGGATTACGGAAAACCATGGTACGGGCAACTGATGGCTGGCCCACAAATGCTAGCCTATGTGGTTCAAATTAATTATTGGATGAAAAAATGGAATCTGAAAGTGGTATAAAATTGTTATGCTATCTTAGATAATGGCCGCCTGCAAAACGGGAGGTTGAGTAAAATCAACCTTTCCTTCCTTCACTCGATAAACATTATCTACGTAGAAAAAAAGTTCGTAACTCTCACAGATATAATCGATAATTTTACAATAGTAAGCTAAAAAAAAGCGGTTTCAAGGCTGATTCATCTCAGCCTTGAACCGCTTTATATCTTTTATTCATCATAGAAACAAACAAAAATGCACCCATACCCTACTTTCTCAATACAGCTTCGCACAACCTGTTACCTTTATAGAAACTATCTAAACTGCTGACGAACGCATTCCAAAAAATTTTCGTTAGCTTTATCCCAATTGACTACGTTGAACCAATCAGCTATATAATCGCCCCGCCTATTATAGTGCTTTAAATAATAAGCATGTTCCCAAACATCTAAATTTAAAATAGTGCATTTTTTTTGTTCAACAGGAGTATTTTGATTTGGTGAAGTCAAAATAACTAACCTGCCCTTATCATATATCAACCAAGTATAGCCCGAGCCAAATACACTTAATGCCTCTTCCATGAGAATTTCTTTAAAAACTGTAAGGCTACCGTACTGGGAATTAATCAATTCCAACAACTTCCCCTTTGGCTCCTTATCTGATGGAGGGGCTAACCCATTAAAGTATAGACGGTGATTATAAATCCCACCTGCGTAATTTCGAATTGGCACCTGTAATGCTTTTGGAAGGCTATCTGCATTTTGAATTAACTGCTCCAAGGTTAACGCTTGTAGGCCTGGATAGTCTGCCAAAACCATATTTAATCGGGTTACATAAGCTTCCGCATATCTTTCATGATGAATGGCCATCGTTCTTGCATCGATATATGGCTCCAAAGCATCATATTCATAAGGCAAAGGCAAATTTACAAAAGGGTATGTATTGTTCTCCATATTTTATCCTCTTTTTCTCCTTTTACTCAATTCATATTCCGTCAAAGCCTTTAATATTCTGAATTTTCTCTGTTCAACAGCTATAAATCAGCAAAAACCTGTCCAAACAAAAATGTTTAAACAGGCTTTTCGTTTCCTTTTATTCTAATTCAAGCTTTGTGAAGGTTTTTTCTAGGATTTCTACTCCACTTTGGTTCTTTCTGCATACATTTGATAGTCCTCATGCCATCTTTGATAAGTCTCATCTTTTCTATGGTCGGGCAGGTCATAGGTTTCATCCAAATAATCGCCAAACCACTGGGAAAGCTTCACGGAACCAATTAAATTCATATGTCCTTGATCGTAGTAATCCAAGGCAGGGTCCAAACTCAACTGACTCCTGATTTCTCCACGGTCAAAATCCAGATATTCCACACCCATTTCCTTTGCGAAGTTCTCTAAAGCCACACTTTGCTCATAGCTCCAAGACATTTTCGGCAAGTGAATCATCAAAACAGGAATATTTTTTTCTTTACATAGACGAATGGATTTTTCTATATCGTTTCTTGCATCCTGATTTAATGCAGGAGCAGCTATACCAGAAGGCTCCATAAAATTATCAGAAAACGCTAAAGGCTCTCCCCCTCTTAGGTACACATTTCCTTTTTTAAAGGAGTGCTCCATCAATGGTGTAGGCTCGGCCTCAGCCCAGTCAACTTCTTTCCATCTTTCGTGGTAACGAAACAAGGGAAACATATAGGAAAGCAGTGTCTGCCTATCATCAGCCGCCGTAATCTCATTTACAATCTGGAATTTATGCTTAGAAATTTTCATTCCATCCAATGCCCGTCGCAAATCCCCTTCTCGCTCTACATAATCGTACTCCAAAAAAATATTGTCACATAAAAGTACAACCAACTCAGGGGTCTGATACTCCAAGGATTCCTGCAACAGCCCATAGGTAACAGAAGTTGGCTGTAATGCCGATGCCCTTACATAGCTAGTAAATCCTTCCTGCTCCCACATTACCATGGGGGATACCCCCCTAAGAATGGGGCTGCTGCCCATAAACAACACGTCAATGGATTCTTTCGGTTCATCATAAAAAGCATGGATTTCGTCGGACTCATCATCAGGACGACGTAAATAATCTGACGTATTGGAAAATATCATTGAAAATATTACAAAAAAGGCTACACACCTTGTCACGATTTTTAAACTTCCTTTCATATTAGAACCCCCTATAAATAAAGTCGGAGGCGTTATAATTCAAACCATACACGCCAAATAGAATTAATGAAAAAATTGCCGCCAAATAGATTATCCAGCGAAACAGGAGGTTTTGTTTAGATAAGGTTTCCCGAACATGTATCCCTGATTCTTGCATTAAGCTGACTGTCAGTAACACGAGGGATGAGAAAAGCAACACCCACAAATCTTGTACATCAAGACCCAGTTTTAATAACCCACCATTGATTAAAATATCCCCATCCCAATTGCTCAACATAGAATGCACCATAAAAGCAGAGGCACTCACACCAGGGGCTCTGGTAATAATTTTACCCAATGCTACTAAAATAAGAGTGCGTAAAACTTGGAATAACCGCCAACTGTAACACTCCGTTTTGATATGGAACTTTTCCATCAACTTTTTCAATGGCTGGTCGAATAAAATTCCCAAAACAATTAACGTCCCGTTATAAAAACCAAAGGCAATATACTTCCATTCTGCCCCATGCCAAATACCAATGAGGAAAAATACGATAAATTGAGGGATGAGTACAGGCAACAGCTTTCCTATGTAGTTGCCAAAAACCTTCCTACCTTTTTTTCCAACCTTCATAAAAAACTTGGATAAAGACAAGGGATAAAATACATAGTCTCTGAACCACGCTCCCAAGGTTATATGCCACCTACGCCAAAAATCAGGTATACTGGTTGCCAAATAAGGCCGCTCAAAGTTCTTTTCCAGTTGAATTCCTAAAACTTGGGCCGCACCCGTGGCAATATCAATGCCACCAGAGAAGTCGCCATAAAGCTGTATACAATAAACAAACGCTGCAACTGCTACATAAGTTCCTCCAAAGGTATCGGGGTAACCAAAAATAGTATCCACAATAACCCCTGCCCGATCAGCAATCACTAGCTTTTTAAAAGCACCCCAAAACATAAGCTGAATGCCAAATTTCACCCTTTCATAGGAAAAGGTATTGGGCCGATATAGTTGTTCTGCCAAAATATGATACCTGCCAATAGGCCCCTGAACAATTTGAGGGAAAAAGGAAATAAACAACGCAAACTTTGCTAAATTGCGTTCAGGTTCATATTTTTCCCTGTAAACGTCAATCAAATAACCCACGGATTGAAAGGTGTAAAATGAAATACCTAAAGGTAACAAAAAGCTGTAAACAGGAACCTCAGCACCAATGGAAAAACGCTCAAGCAATGCATTCAAGTTGGCTCCCACAAAGTTATAATACTTTAAAACTGCTAAAATACCAAAGTTGAATAAAAGAGCAGGAATTAAAACCATACGTTTCTTTTTGGTAAAATTCCCTTTCCACGCTTTTTTTTGCTCTTTGTCCAACTCTCCTTTAGCCGCAGCAAAATCGGCCTTATTCTTAGCCGACATATTACCAAGCTTCACACCTGCAAGGTAAATGGTGATTGTTGTTGCAAGCAAGTATATAAAATACCCTGCCCCCGCCATAAAATAAAAGATATAATTAACGAGGAAAAGCGTTACCCAACGGTAACGCTTCGGGGTCAGGAAATATGATGTGGCCGCCAGAAACAGGAAAACCACAAACTGTACCGAAGTAAATGCCATAACCCAATCTCCTTAAATATCAATCTTCCTGCAATCTTACTACCATAGCCATTATTGCTTCAACTGAGTTGAAATTTTCGGGAACAATGTCCTCTGCACCTATTTCAATCTCATAGGCTTCACATAATTCCCCTACCAAAGACACAATATCGAAGGAATCCAACTCACCGCTGTCCACCAATTCTTTGTTGTCCTCAAAATCTACGTCGGGTCTTAACTCAACTAAAATTTTTAAAAGTGTATCCATTTGTCCATTATCCTTTCTGTTATGTGGTTTTTATCATGACGGGTGCCACCCTGCCATCTGGCAGGAACCCATGCTTTTCATACATTCGTAAAGCAGGCGGATTATCTGTCCTTACCCAAAGCATAAATTTCTTCGCTATATCCTTTCTGGCTAAAAACCAGTCTTGCAAAAGTCCTTCACCAACACCTAAGCCTCTTGCTTGGGGTAAAACGGCAATATGCCAAAGCATACTCCCCTGTTTTTCATCACCAAAATGCAAAAATCCAAGGAGGTTTTGGTTTTTTAAGGAAATCAATACTCTCTGCTCTTGAATATCCTTTAGCAACGCCTCTTTTGTGGGCAATGCCGAGGAAAATGGTTCAAAGCTCTCGTTCATCAACAGAAAAATTTCCTCGAGTATTTCTTCCGTTGCAAAGGAAGGCTCTCTTTCTTCAAAGGCAATATTTTTCGCCATCAAATACATCCGTTTTCGCTCTAAGTAATGCTGAAATCCTATCTTTTCCCAAGTGTCCTTCGAGGGAATTCGTTCTTTTGTTGCCAAATGAACCTCTTCCAGTATAATCGGTTGTTGTAGCCTAGGCAATACCTCAGGGCTTTTTTCCTTTTCCAAAAAATAATACAAACGATATAAGTTTTCTTCTGTTACAAAAAAATATACGCCTCCATCAAAATCCAAGCGACTGATTTTTCCCTTTTGAACCAATTGAAGTACCTCTTCCTCTGAAAAAAAGAAGTTCGTTTTTTCTCCCTTTGAAAGCCTCTTAACAATTTCTGCCCAAAAATCCTGTCCATCAATCAACTGTTTTATCATAATACTCCTTTAGACGTAGCCTGTCTATCTTTCCGTTTAAAGTATGTGGCATTTCTTCTAACAAAATCATTACGTTAGGAAACATATACTTTGGCACCTTATCCCGTAATTTTTTTAGAATATAACTTTGGGTTGCCTCCTTACCACAATAAAATAGTACAATTTTTTGACTATCTGCATGATAAATGCACACACCACTTTCCACCAAATCAATGGAATTTACTGCTGCCTCAATTTCTCCTAGCTCAATACGATGACCCATGTGCTTAATTTGATGGTCTTTTCTCGCCAAGAAAACAATCTCACCATACTCATTATATTTTGCCACATCCCCAGTTTTATAAATCTTTTCTGGGTAATGGGGGTTTAGAGGGTTTTGAATAAATGCCTCCTCCGTTTTTTCCGGGTTGTTATAATACCCAGGAGCAAGGCATCTCCCTCGAACACAGAGTTCGCCCGTTTCTCCCTCTTTTGCCAGTCTATCCCCATTTAATATAAATATATCCGTATTTCTGCAAGGATATCCAATGGGCAAAGGTTCATCATCAGCAAATTCTCGGTCAACAATGTAATAAGTACAATCCACCGTTGCCTCCGTTGGCCCATAAATATTTGCAAATAAGGCGTGGGGGTATTTCTCAAGCCACATATTATACTGCTTCGTAGGCATAATTTCCCCGCAAAAAGCAATTTTTTTCAAAGTTTTTGGTACAACTTTTTCCAATGTTCCTGTGTTGGCAACAATACAAAAAGCTGAAGGCACCCAATCTATATAATTAACCTGTCTCTCCTCCACATATTCCATAAGTTTCATGGGGAAAGAAAATAACTGTTTCGGAATGATTTCCATGGTTGCCCCAGTTTTTAAAACCGCATAAATATCTTTCACAGAAGAATCAAAATAAAACGGTGCTTGGTTGCCGATTATTTCTTTTTGAGTAATGTCAAAGGTTTCCGTATACCACTCCGTCAGGTTCACCACGGAATGATGGGTAATAACCACCCCTTTGGGTATCCCTGTGGAGCCTGATGTAAATAAGGCATATAATGGATCCGCATCGATTGCAGACTCTCGAATTTTCCTTAATGCCTCTTCATCAACCTCTGTTTCACATATTTCCTCAAATACAATCACTTCCCCGGAATACTCCAAGTATTCTGCTGCCTTTTTACTCTTTTTGTCAATCAAAAGCACTTGGGGCTCTAGGGTATTTAATATTGAAAGAACACGTTCTTTCGGCATTGTAGAATCAATGGGCGTATAAAAATTCCCGCTATAAACACAGCCTAAAAAAGCCGCAATCGAGGACGGCGTTTTTTCCATCATCACCGCCACTGGAGCATTTCTCTTTTCGTAGCGTAATAAAAAGCTCCCAACCCCCTTGCTTGAATCCAAAAGCTCTTGAAAAGAAAGGGCCTCTTCCTTTCCGGCAAAGGCTATTTTATCTGGCAGCATAACTGCAGTTGCTTCTAAATATTCCAAAATGTTTCTAATCATATTTTCTCCTCGTTCCATTTAAGGTTTTTCCTCTAAAAATAAGGGGAATAACTTGATTTTGAGTATAGCATTTTGCCTATTACTCGTCAAGGCAAGGGTATTAAATCACAAAATCTTTACCTTATTATATATAACCCACAAAATGAGCATAAATCTTTATCACTAAAATTTCATTTTCAATAAAAATGAAGCGTAACACACGGGGAGTGCCTACGCTTCAATAAATGTATCATTATTGCTCTGTCTCTCGCATGGTTAAAATAAGACTTAGCACAAATAATACCGCCGTTAAGAAAATAAATCTAAGACAATGCAAAGAATAAATTGTTTTTGCCTCTGGGCAGATACCTAACACCATTTTTAGTATATTTTATGGCAAAACGGATAAAGTTTATCATAATATATAGTTGGCAAAAATTACGATGTTATTATAATTTAAAACAAATAAAAGGACGATTTTCCTCTTGTTCTAATGAAATTCAAAATTTAAATCAGTAATTAGCAACCTTGGTTTAATAAACTATAAACTCACCAAAATCACCCGCAATTTCCAAAGTATACCATAAGTATTATCCGTTGACAATGGTTTTATTCTCATACCACTACTCCTTGCATAATTCCCTGTTTTCTGCTATGCTTTAAAAAAGAAGAATCTAAATATTCCGTACAAAAGGAGCTGTAATCATCATGTCAATTGAAAAAGTACGGGCATATCTGAATGAAATGAGTTGCCCCAAAAACGTTTTGGAATTTGCAACCTCCAGTGCTACTGTTGAATTGGCGGCAGAGGCTGCTGGTGTTATCCCAGCTCGCATCTCCAAAACCCTTTGTTTAATGTCAAAAGAAGGCCCTATTGTAATTGCCGTTGCAGGCGATGCCAAAATTGATAATAGAAAATTTAAAGATACCTTCGGTTTAAAAGCAAAAATGCTAACCGCCGAAGAAACCTTGGAAGCCACAGGACATGCTGTTGGGGGCGTTTGCCCCTTCGCTTTGCCCCAAGACACAAAGGCTTATGCGGATATTTCAATGAAACGTTTTGAGACCGTTTTCCCTGCCGCAGGCAGCAGTAACTCTGCCGTGGAATTAACCTGTGACGAATTGTTTCACTTTGGCAAATGCGTGGAGTGGGTAGATATATGCAAGGGCTGGGAAGAAGAATAGAGGTGTATACATGAAAATTTCCACTAGAGGGCGTTACGGAATCCGCCTTATGCTTTCTTTGGCAATTAATTTTGATAAGGGAACGCTACCCCTGAAAACCATTGCCAGCGAGCAGCAAATTTCCGAAAAATATTTAGAACAGATTATCAATCCCCTTACTAAGGTAGGCTTGGTAAAGAGTTTCCGTGGAGCCCAAGGGGGCTATGTACTTTCCCGCCATCCAAAAGACATCAACGTTGGTGAAATTTTACAAGTTTTAGAAGGCTCTCTTTCTCCCGTAGATTGTGTAGATAACCCTACTTGCCCTAATTCGGATTTCTGCGTTTCCCTTTCTTTATGGAAAAAAATGAAAGATGCCTTGGATGAAGTTGTAGATAACACTACATTAGAAAGTATGGCCATAGAATACCTTGAAAAAGAAACCGGACACTTAAGACAAAAAAATTAATATTTTCTTGAATTATAGTAATAAGTTTTAATCTTCAGGTAATAATTAATTTAGGAAGAAACGCTTTTCCCAATTTATAAGATATATTGCCTTGAAACTATCCCTAGTTGTCTACGAAACTTTTTCAAAAGGTACAAAATATAAATACTGTTCATTGACAAAAAGGCCAATATGGTTGTCTCCTTGGACAGTAAATAGGATTTTTTGTTTATTTTTCAAAAAAAATTATGCTCTCAATTAAAACAAATCTTTGAGACCAAAGTAGAAGAAAAAAGTGAAATAAATTTTTCATACCTCGTAAGCTGTTGACAGTCCAAGGTAGTTCTTTCTACCACCTCATTTTTACCTTTGAAATTAAAATAAGTAGAGCTGAAATTCTATAAACATTATTATCGATAAACCTGATGATAGCAACATATTTAGGCAATAAGCATTGTAGTCAAACGTAAAGAAACTCTTCATGCCTTGCCTAGCCATATATGTTCTTTAGAAAAGGTGATTCCCCTATTTTTTATCACCCAAAACGGCTCCTCACAAAGGGTAAAAAACCAATCTAAATGAATAGAAAAAACTGACACGACATCTAGAGTCATAGACTAGGTGTCGTTATTTTTGACTTGACAAAAGTAACAACTTGATAATAAAATAAAGTTGTTACTTTTTTGAAGAAGGAGGAATGTAGATGGTACGATTTGATAAAGTTACCAAAAACTTTAAAACCCAAAAAGTCCTTAAAAGTGTTAGCTTTGAAATACCAAAAGGACAATTAGTCGCCATAATTGGCGAAAGTGGTTGCGGTAAAACAACCCTTTTAAAAATGATAAATCGTTTGATTAAGCCCTCTAGTGGAGCTATTTATATTGAAAACGAAAACATCCAAAACATTAACGAAGTAGATCTTCGACGAAATATTGGATATGTCATTCAACAAACAGGTCTTTTCCCTCATATGACAATAAGAGAGAATATTGAGTTGATTCCCACTCTGGAAAAGATTGATGGGAAAAAGATTGGGGAAAATACAAAAAGACTTATGGAAATGGTTGGTCTGGATTGTGAAACCTTTTTGGACCGTTATCCAACGGAGTTAAGCGGTGGCCAGCAGCAGCGTGTTGGTGTAGCCCGAGCCTTTGCCACCGACCCTGATATTATTTTAATGGATGAGCCTTTTTCTGCCTTGGATCCAATTACAAGATCTGATTTACAGGATGAATTGGTTCAGCTTCAAATGAAGGTAAAGAAAACAATTATTTTCGTTACCCATGATATGGAGGAGGCAATCAAAATTGCCGATAGAATTTGTATCATGCGAAATGGAGAAGTTCTTCAGTATGATACACCTGAGAATATTCTGAAAAATCCCATTGACGAGTTTGTTTCAAGCTTTGTTGGTAAAAACCGTATTTGGTCCTCACCTGAATATATAAAGGTGAGCGATATTATGATTGAAAACCCCATTACCACTTCAAAAGATATGCCTGTACTAAAGTGTATGGAACGTATGCGTCAGAAAAAAGTTGACAGCCTCTTGGTTGTAAATAAAGAAACAGGCCACTTTTTAGGTATGGTAAAGGCTAGCCGCTTGCGTGGTGTTGAAGATAAAACCCAGACAGCAGAGGCATTTATGACAACAAAATACCCTACTCTTAGCCCCGACCAAAATATTCTGGATGCACTAAAAACGGTAACAGAACGAGGTCTATCAACAGTACCCGTTTTATTTGAAAATGAGAAACTGGCAGGGCTGATTACAAGAAGTAGCTTAGTAACTTCTCTTAGCCAACAGTACTTTGATTGTGAAGAGGAGGGTGAAGAAGAATGATACAATTTATAATTAGTTTTTTTGAGTATGTAGTATTAAATGCTGCTCAAATTCTTTCTTTGCTCATTGAACATATCAAACTAACAGGTATCTCCGTAGGTCTTGCAATCCTAATCGGTGTGCCTTTAGGAATTTTAATATCCTATGCAGCAAAAGCAAGTAAACCTATATTATCTGTAGCAAATATTATACAGGCAATTCCTAGCATGGCATTATTAGGTTTTATGATACCTATTTTAGGCATTGGTAAAGTACCTGCTGTGGTTGCAGTTGTTCTTTATTCCTTACTGCCTATTATTAAAAACACCTATACAGGGATCCAAAGCATAAACCCACAGACTTTGGAAGCCGCAAAAGGAATAGGGCTTACTCCCTTTCAGGTATTGACAAAGGTACAAATCCCCCTTGCCCTGCCAGTCATTATGGCTGGTGTTCGAATCGCCTCCGTTACTGCTGTCGGCCTCATGACCATGGCGGCTTTCATCGGTGCAGGTGGCTTGGGATATTTGGTTTTCTCAGGAATTAGAACTGTAAACAACTATCAAATCCTTGCCGGGGCAATCCCTGCTTGTTTTTTGGCATTGCTCATCGACTACTTGCTGAGTATTGTGGAAAAATTGGTGACACCTATTAGTCTGCAAAAAGGTGAAACGGCAGTGAAAAAGAAAAAAAGAGCATCACAAAAAGCAATTTTGGCTGTTTTCGCTTGTTTGTTTGCCATTGTATTCGCAGTCTCCTCTATAGGTAGTGGTGTAAAAGGTGAAAAGATTATCTCCATCGGATCTAAAGACTTCACAGAACAGGCCGTTTTAGGAAACCTTGTTGCTGAGTTCATTGAAGATCGTACGGATATTACCGTTAATCGTAAGCTTGAGCTTGGGGGTAGCCAGGTATGCTTTGGAGCAATTCAAACAGGAGATATTGACCTTTACATTGATTATAGTGGTACTATCTATACTGATGTTTTGAAACATCCACCCATTAGCAATATGGAAGAAGTATATGAAACTTCGAAAAAAGAATTAAAAGAAAAGTATAATATTAATGTACTAAAGCAAATGGGCATCAATAATACCTATGTATTGGCCATCACTAAGGAAACAGCACAAAAATATAACCTGGAAACCATCAGTGACTTTGGAAAAATTGCACAAACCATGAAGTCAGGAACAACTTTTGAGTTCCTGAATCGTGAGGATGGTCTACCTGGCTTGCAAAAGAAATATAATTTCTCTTTAAAGGAAAGTTTAGCTATAGACAGTTCTCCTCGTTATACAGCTTTGCTTAATAAAAAAGTAGATGTAGTGGATGCCTTTGCAACAGATGGACTTCTAAAAAAATTCAATCTTCTTCCTCTGAAGGATGATAAGGAATTTTTTCCTCCATACTACGCAATGCCTCTTGTTAGAGGGGAAACATTGAAAGAGTATCCAGAATTGGTTCCAGTTTTGGAAGAGTTAGGTGATGCTCTCACAGATGAAGTTATGATTGAGCTGAATTATCGTGTGGACGAACTGCAAGAGGCACCCGATCGAGTTGCACATGATTTCTTAATTGAATCCGGCTTGATTGACAGAGAATAATATGTTTTTTTCCAGGAAGTCCTAATTTGTAGCAACCCTCTTTAAAAATTCTATAAAAAACCTCCTATACTTTTCGTATCTTGCCTAAAAAGTATAGGAGGTTTTGTTAATTTGTTAATTTCTTATTACTTTAAACCTATTTCTTCAAATCCCTGGGGTGTCCAAACCAATGTGGAGGTAAAACCCACTTTCAAAGCTAGTTTCACCACTTCTTCAAAACGAAAACCCAAAGAATTTCCGTCATGGCTATCGCTGGAAAGAAGGATATTACCACCACGCCTTTTAATCTCTTTTAAAAAATCAAGGGAAGGGTATGCATCCTTTCGAAATCCACGGTAAATACCCCCTGTGTTAATTTCAAAGGGTTTGCCATATGGAATCAAAGCCTCAATGGCACCAAATCCGTATTCAAGATAGCGTTTGTCTGCTATATTAAAAATGCCATTGTCCTCATTAAATTTTGTCAATAAATCAAAGTGCCCGATGATATCAGCATTGGTTTTTTTCAATACTTCACCCACTGTTTCAAAGTATAATTTTGTATAGGCATAGGGATCACCGCCAAATTGCTCTTGAATATCCGCTTTCATAATTTCCGCAGTTTCATCCACCAATAAAAACTGTCCATCTTTTTTTATGTAATGAACAGAACCAATGGCATATTCAAAATCTAAAATAGGTTCGTCTGAATAAAAATCTTGTTCAATTCCGCAGTAAATACTAATTTTATCTGTGTAAACTTCCTTTAAACGCTTTATTTCCTTTTGGTACTCCTTTACTCCGCCTTTACTCATACAATACCGCTCATCAAAATAGGTATAACTATGCCCGCTGAATCCAAGGGCGGTAAAACCCTTCTCAATGGCTGCTAAAACCATGCTTTCCGCAGATTCTTTCCCATCGCAAAAGTTTGTATGAGTGTGAAAATTCATTTTTGGAATCATGTTGTCATCTTCTCCTGTTTCACTTTCTGATCTATCACATGGCGAGAGGCCAATTCCTGGCGGATATCATCCAAAGAAATTCCCGTTTCAACCATTAACACCATTACATGATACGCCAAATCTGCAATTTCGTAAATGGTTTCCCTTTTATCTTCAGCTTTTGCAGCAATGATTACCTCTGTAGACTCCTCACCGATTTTCTTCAAAATCTTATCTAAGCCCTTTTCAAATAAATAAGTGGTATAAGAGCCATCTTTTTTTTCTACCTTTCTACCCTCAATTAAATCCATTAGGCTATCTGCATCAAAGTTGCTATACTTCTCTTTCACTAAAATCGGGTTATGGAAACAGGAATCCTCTCCTAAATGACAAGCAGGGCCGTCTTTCTCCACTTCAACGGTAAGGGCGTCTAAATCGCAATCGGCAGTAATGGCAACAATATGCTGTACATTCCCCGATGTCTCGCCTTTACGCCAAAGCTCCCGTCTTGACCTAGACCAAAAACAGGTTCTGCCCTCCTCCAAACTAATTTGCAAGCTTTCACGGTTCATATAAGCCAACGTCAATACCCTTTTTGTTTTGGTATCTACCACCACCGCTGGGATCAACCCATTATCATCAAACTTCAATTCATCTATCTCGAGCATAAATTTCGCCTCCTTACCTTCTCACGATAATCTGGTTTTCTGCCAATTTCTTTTTCAAACCAGGTATGTCAACCTCTCCAAAATGGAAGATGGATGCAGCTAAACCTGCATCAACCCTAGGCAAAGTTTTAAACAAAGTAACAAAATCCTCAACACAGCCTGCTCCTCCCGAAGCAATCACAGGAACGGAAACAATATCACAAACTGCCTGAAGCATTTCCAAGTCAAAGCCTTTTTTCACCCCATCGGTATCAATGCTGTTTACAACAATTTCACCGGCACCCATTTTTTCGCACCGCTTAATCCAACTGAGAGCCTCCATGCCTGTATTCTCTCTGCCGCCTTTGGCAAAAACCATGAATTTACCGTCTACTCGCTTCACATCAACAGAGAGAACTACACATTGATTACCGTATTTTTTTGCTCCTTCCAAAACCAGATTTGGATTTTTTATGGCACCGGAGTTTACACTTACCTTATCGGCACCGCATTTTAAAACTCGATCAAAATCCTCAAGGGTATGAATGCCACCCCCAACGGTTAACGGGATAAATATCTGAGAAGCAACCTCTTGCAAAATATGAGTGAACAACCCTCGCCCCTCGACAGAAGCAGTAATATCATAAAAAACCAGTTCATCTGCACCGTTATCGCTGTAAAACTTTCCCAAGTCCACTGGCGAAGAAACATCAGAAAGTCCCTGAAAATTAACGCCCTTTACCACCCGTCCGTCTCTTACATCCAAACAAGGGATAATTCGTTTTGTAATCACAAGCGTTCCCCCTTTGTTAAGTCAATGGCTTGTTTTAAATCAATATTTCCTGTATATAAGGCTTTGCCTAAAATTGCACCATAAAGCCCCATTTTCTGTAATCGGGCAACATCCTCCAAAGTAGTCACACCACCCGATGCAACAATATCCATATTAAATTTCCCCGACATTTCTTTGTATAAGGCTAAATTTGTCCCAGCAAGCAAACCATCCTTGGAAATATCCGTACAAATAATGGTTTTAACCCCAATTTTCTCAAGTTTTTCACAAAATTCAAAACAACTCTCCTCTGAAAGTTCTGTCCATCCTTTCACCGCCACCTTACCGTCTTTGAAATCTACACCAACGGCAATTCTTTCGCCATATTTTAGTACCATTTCCTTTAAAAATTCAGGGTTATTTACTGCCGCTGTTCCTAAAATCACACGAAAGACTCCTGAATCTAAATATTTTTGAATGGTTTTCTCGGAGCGGATTCCACCGCCCACCTCAACCAATAGACCACTTTCTTTTATAATTTCTCCAATGATTTTTAAATTTGGAGTACTTCCATCCTTCGCCCCCTCCAAATCTACCAAGTGTAAATAGGTTGCCCCAGCCTCGGCAAAGGACTTTGCCACGGCAACAGGGTTGGTGCTATAAACGGTTTTTTGGGCATAGTCCCCTTTTACAAGCCTTACAGCACATCCTTCTATAATATCAATCGCAGGAAAAAGCTTCATAAATTCCTCCCTTTCTACAAAGACCTTGGGGCTTTGCCCCAACCCCCAACAAGGGAATTCTTCCCTTGACCCTCTTTTAAACCGTTCCTACACGGTTTTGCCTAATAGTTTTTGAACTCCTTTTATGCAAAAGTGGATTAGTTAGATAACACTCAAGGCCATTTAATTCTCAATTCTCAAAATTTCAAGACCTCGGGGCTTTGCCCCAACTCCCCACAAGGGAATTCTTCCCTTGACCCTCTTTAAAACCGTACCTACACGGTTTTGCCTAATAGTTTTTGAACTCCTTTTATGCAAAAAAGTTGATTCGCTAGATAACACTCAAGGCTATTTAATTCTCAATTTCTCAAAACTTCAAGACCTCGGGGCTTTGCCCCAACTCCCCCACAAGGGAATTCTTCCCTTGACCCTCTTTAAAACCGTGCTTGCCGGTTTTCATTAAAAGTTTTTGCCTAATTTTTTCAATATTGCACCACCCAAGATAGGGTGGCTTGCTTTTGTGTAACAAAAGTGCTGACCTTCGGGTAGGTTTGGGTAAAACCCAAGGTCTTATCTCTTATAATTCACAAAATGCTTTTAAAATCTTAAGTCCTACTTCACCGCTTTTTTCAGGATGAAATTGGGTTCCATAAACATTCTCCTTTTCTACGGATGCCGTCAATGATCCCCCATACTCTGCCGTTGCCGACACCGTATCGCTACATCCAACCCCTGCATAGGAATGTACGAAGTATACGAACTCGCCCCCCTTAACATAGCGATATAAGATACTTTTCTCCTTTTCTTTTGGAAAAACCAAAGCATTCCAACCAATATGGGGTACCTTTAATCCTTCCTCTATGATTGGTGCAATAGGCTTTATGCTACCTTCTATTAGCCCTAATCCTTCATGCTCGCCGTATTCATAGCTTTTTTGAAATAACATTTGCATACCCAAGCAAATACCTAAAAGAGGTTTTCCTTTTTCCACCTCTTCCAAAATCACTTTATCCAAGCCAGTTTTTCGAAGCTTTGCAATGGCATCCTCAAACGCTCCGACGCCGGGAAGGATGATTTTTTCACTGCTTCGGATGACCTCTCCGTCCCCTGTCACCTGTACTTCTGCTCCAATGACGCCAAAGGAGCTTTTTAAGGAAAATAAATTTCCCACGCCATAATCCACAATGGCAATCATTTAAAGCACCCCTTTCGTAGACGGAATTTCATCCCGATAGGCATCCTGAATGGCTACAGCCATATTTAAACTGCGAGCAACGGCCTTAAACACCCCTTCAATAATGTGGTGGGAATTTTTACCCGCAATCTGTTTCATATGTAAGGTCACATTGCTCTTTCTGGTAAAGGCGATAAAGAATTCCTCAACCAACTCGGTATCAAAGGTGCCTACTTTCTCTGTTGGAATCTGCAAATCAAACTCCAAGTGTCCACGGCCTGAAATATCCACCGCTGTTAAAATGAGAGCCTCGTCCATGGGCAAAATAATATGTCCATATCTTGCTATTCCAGCACAACTACCCAGTGCTTGGGCAAACGCCATACCTAAACAAATGCCCACATCCTCTACAGAATGATGGTCATCCACATAGGTGTCCCCTTTGCACGCCACAGTCAAGTCAAACCGCCCATGTTTTGCAAAAAGGGTTAACATATGATCCAAAAATCCACAGCCTGTGGATATTTGGCTTTTTCCTGTTCCATACAGAGAAAGGGATAGTTGAATTTCCGTTTCCCCAGTTATTCTTTTAACCTCACTAAATCCCATGGAAACCCTCCTATCTGTTGGCTAAAATTTCAGCGGTTTTTTGCAAAAACACTTCCATCTGATCTTCTGTCCCAATGGTCACTCGAACAAAGTCCTGTATTTTATCTTTTTCAAAATGACGTACCAACACACCTTTTTTCTTGAGCTCCGCATACAACTCTCCGCCAGAGATTTTAGGATTTTCCACAAAAACAAAGTTTGCCTTTGAGTCCAAAACGGTGAAATCCAATTTTTTTAATTCCACTACTGTTTTTTCACGGATATCAATAATTCTCTTTACATTTTCTTTATAATAATCATCGCTATCTATAGCCGCTTCCCCCGCTACCAATGTCAAACGATTGATATTATATGGATTAGTAGAAAATTTGATTTTTTCCAAATCCTCAATGATTTCTTTTGATGCAATGGCAAAGCCAAGCCTTGCCCCCGCCATGGAGCGAGATTTCGAATAAGTCATACAAACCAATAAATTAGGATATTTCCCCACTAGCTCAACTGCTGATGTTCCGCCAAAATCCACATAAGCCTCATCAATCAAAACAACATGGTTAGGGTTGGATTTTAAAATTTCTTCTATCTCCAAAAGCCCTATTTCCAAACCCGTTGGTGCGTTAGGATTAGCGATCACAATCATTTTATTTACATTGCAATAGTCCTTATAGTTAATGGAAAAATCATCTTGCAGCGGAACTTTTAAATGGGGAATATGATATAGATCAGCATAAACGGGGTAAAAACCATAGCTAATTTCAGGGAAAACTACGCCTCTTTCACCATCGCAAAAGGCCATGAAAGAAAAATTTAAAATATCATCTGAACCATTGGATAGAAAAATATTTTCTTTCTTTACCCCATATAACTTTGCAAGCTTTTCTTTTAAGATCTTTCCTTCTGGGTCAGGGTAACGGTTCAATTTCTCAACTTCCTCCCTACTCACCCGCTCAATCACCTCAGGCGAAGGGGGATAGGGAGACTCGTTGGTGTTCAGCTTAACATATTGTTGATCCCTAGGCTGTTCCCCTGGGGTATATGCCTCTAACATGGCAAATCTTGGGCTTAAAAAACGGCTCATTCATCTCCCTCCTTTTTCGTTCGTATGGTGGCAGATTTCCCATGGGCAAATAACCCTTCCCTTTGGGCAAAAACATTGATTTTCTCTGCCTCTTTTTCCAATGCCTCTTTCGTATAATAGGTGAAGGAGGACTTCTTTATAAAATCATCTACGGATAGGGGGCTTGCAAATCTTGCTGTTCCCCCTGTAGGCAGGGTGTGGTTTGTTCCTGCAAAATAATCCCCCAATGCCTCGGGCGCATTTCGTCCCAAAAAGATAGAGCCTGCATGGCGAATATCCGCCAAATAATCAAAAGGATTATCCACACATAATTCCAAATGCTCAGGAGCAATCTGGTTTGCAATCTCAATGGCTTCTTTGATACTTCCAGCCAAAATGATTTTGCCGTTGTCATCAATGGACTTTCTAGCGATTTCTTTTCTTAGTAAAAGGGGAATTTGCATTTCCAAAGACCTAGAAACTGCTTCCGCCAATGTCTTACTATCTGTCACCAAAACTGCACTTGACATGGTATCATGCTCCGCTTGAGAAAGCATATCCATCGCAATAACCTGAGCATCCGACTTATCATCGGCAATCACTAAAATCTCACTGGGCCCAGCAATCATATCAATGGAGACCTTTCCAAAAACCTGTTTTTTTGCCTCTGCAACATATGCATTCCCAGGGCCTACAATCTTATCTACCTTCGGGATGGTCTCTGTGCCAAATGCCAAAGCGGCAATAGCCTGTGCCCCTCCAACTTTAAAAATACGGTCAACCCCAGCAATTTTCGCCGCAACCAAAACATCAGGGTTCATTTTTCCGCCCTTTGTAGGGCTTACCATAATGATTTCTTTAACCCCTGCTATCTTTGCAGGAATGGCATTCATTAAAACCGTGGACGGATAGTTTGCCGTTCCACCCGGAACATATAGCCCTATTCTGTCTAAGGGTGTTATCTTTTGTCCTAAAATAACGCCCTCCCTTGGTGTGTATACGAAATCTGCACGTTTCTGATTTTGATGAAACCCACGAATATGATCTGCTGCTTCTTCCAAAATAGATAGAAACCCTTTATCTGTCCCCTCAAAAGCAGCCTGTATTTCCTCTGCATTAACTTCCATATCCTCCAAAACTGCCCCATCAAAACGCTGGCTGTATTCTCTCAGTGCAGAATCCCCCTTTTGACGGACGACCTCAATAATTTCTGAAACCACTTGGGCAATTTCATCTTTCTCTTCCGTACGAGAAAAAATCTCGTCCATATTCATTTCTTTATATGTATACTGTTTTATCATAGTATCACCTCAAGATTTCTTTGTAATTACATTATTCATCTTCTCATACATGTGCTTAATGGGTGCATTCAAAAACTTATGACTCGCTTTGTTTGCAATAAACCTTGCACTAATTTGAACAATGTCCTCCCATGGCTCCAAGTCATTTTCCAAAAGAGTCGTTCCTGTCTCCACAATATCCACAATCACATCGGACATCCCAAGAATTGGGGCTATTTCAATAGAACCATGAAGTTCAATTATTTCAATTTCTAAGCTTTGCTTTCTAAAATATTTCCTTGCAATATTAGGAAATTTCGTTGCTACCCGAAGGGTACGGTCTGTGTCAATTCTGCCACCCTTTTTTCCCGCTACCGCCATACGACATTTTCCCATGCCCAAGTCTAACAATTCATAAACATCAGACGATTGCTCAAGAAGAATATCCTTGCCGACAATCCCCACATCAGCAACCCCTCGTTCCACATAAATTGCCACATCCGAGGGCTTTACCCAAAAATAGCGTACACCATTTTCCTCATTCTCAAAAATTAACTTTCGGGTGTTTTCCAGAATTGAGGGGCAACCATAGCCGATGCCTTCAAAAACACCGTAAGCCTTTTCACCCATCCTACCTTTTGGCAAGGCGATATTAATCATTCTCTGCAATGATTTCAAGCCCCCTTTCTTTCATGCTCCACAGCTGTTTGTATTTTACCCTTCCTGTATTCTGTTTTTGTACCATTACGCTTTGTCCATTGTCCGTCAACATCTCCACTGATTTCAGCAAAGCCCCTGTGTCTGTGTTATCTTCATAAAGCAAAAGAATATCTGTATCATATTCCTTTTGTAAGTTATCGTATCGTTCCAATAAATCAAGATAAACGGCAAAACCAATGGCATCACTATTTTTCCCTAACTTATGCACAAGATTATCATACCTTCCCCCAGAAAGGATACTGCTGGGTACACCATGAATAAACCCTTGAAAGATAATTCCGTTGTAGTAATCCATTCCATTTACCATAGAAAAATCCAGGTTCAAATGTTCACTGACGCCGTTTGCCTTAAGTGCAGAAAAAACCGCCTCTATTTCTGCCAAAGCTTCCTTCATTTTCTCATTCACACAAAGGGCTTTGGCCTTAGGTAAGGTTTCAACTATAGAGCCATATAGAGAAGCCATTTCTACCAATGCATTTTTCAACGCTTCTTTCACGCCATATTGCTCACAAAATTCTTGAATACTATGGGTATTTTTTTCACTCATTCCCTGTAGGAGTATTTCATTTTGGCTATTGCTTAAACCCAACTCTTCAATCATTCCCATAACAAACCCCATATGGGAAATATCCATAATGTAATCATCACTGACAATGGCCATACTTTTTTGAGCCAAACGAATTACCTCTAAAGTGGCGTAGCAATCCACCTCTCCTATGTATTCCAGACCCACTTGCATGATTTCTTTGTACTCTCCCGTCCCTTTTCTGACACGGTAAACATTTTCGTTATAATAAACCCGCTCGGGAATCTTGTAATTCCCCTTTGTATTTTTTATGATAGAAAGGGTTACATCGGGCTTTAGAGCCAAAAGCTTTCCGTCCAAACCGCTAAAAGTCAATATATTTTCACTACTTAAAAAATTTCTGTTTTCTGCATAAAAGTCATATTCTTCAAACTTGCTCATCTTGAATTTTTTATATCCAAATCGCTCAAATATTGCTCGCAAGCGAAAAATAACTTCTTCTTCTTTTTTTAAAAGCATTTTCGGCAACGTCATAAGGCACCTCCGTACAATAATTTTGCTTTAATCTTATATCAGTTTACCACTTTAGTCAAGTAGAAGATTAAAGTTTTTTCATTGTACAATTCTTTGCTTTTGTACTTAATAAATGAGCATAAGAAATAAAAAACTTGCAATCTCTAACAGAAAGTCAGAATTCAAAACAAAAAAACGCTTTTTTCCTATTACCTTAGGAAAAAAGCGTTTTATATCACTTTGATTCTATTGTTACTTCAAATAATATGAAGTCTGTCTTTTTAGAAGATACCTCTATTTTACGAGTTTCTCCCAGCGCCTTTAAGCCCTCCTCAAAATCCTCTGCTTTGCCTGAAGGAACAGAAACTTTTATGTTATCCGCCACAGCTTGCTCCTGTTCATAGCCGCCAAGGGTAATTACCAAATCTCTAATGCTTTCCAATACACCCTCTTTATTTTTAACTGTCAATATTACTTGCTGTTGCGCCTCTAAGGGAATGTTGTCGCCCATTAAAGTATAGTCAACTGACCGCGGTGCCTCCTTTGCCTGTTCAGATACTGCTTCGTCTTGGGCAATACTCATAGGCAGTGGGATTTCTTCTTCCTGACTCACTACGGGAGGTACACTTTCTTCAGCACTTTGCAAAGTTTCCTCCTTTTCTGGACTGGCTTTTTCCAGAGGAATGCGCTGTCGCATCTCTACCTGAGAAGCTTCCCCTTGGACAGATACAATATTTTTTTCTTGCACCACATCTTCTGCCACAACATAGTTTTCTATTTGACTTACATCTTCTTCCACAACAATTTTTACGTCCTGCTGAGCATCAACTTTATTTTGGGCAAAGTCACTACCAGTACCCTTTGTGACATCCCTTGCCATCTCTTGGGCAATTTCATTTTGTTGATTTCCCCGAAAACTTAAAATTCCTTGTGCCCCTCCCACAGCTACAACGAGCAAAGCCGCTGCTGCAATAAGGCTGAATTGTTTCCATTTATATTGAGGCTTTTTTCTAACAGGGAAAGGTACTACCTTTATCTCCTGTGCTAATTTTCCCATCAATTCATTATGGTACCCCTCGGGCAATTCCTCCTCAGGAAGGTTTTTCAAAGAATCCATGATTTCTTGCAGCCGAAATGCTTCTTCCTTGCAGGTTGTACACTCTGCTAAGTGTGTGGCCACAAAATCTGCATCTTCCTTGGTTAGTTCTTGGGCCAAATACCCCCATAATAATTCCCTACATTTATCACAACTCATGGATTTCTTCCCTCCTTTCTATTTTTATGACGAGAATTGGTACCATTCCGTTCCCGAATTTTAAAAATTTCTTCTTTTAAATGATTTCTGGCTCGAGATATTCTAGACTTTACCGTTCCCAATGCCAACCCAGTAACCTCTGCTATTTCTTCATAAGAAAGCCCTCGAATATCCCTAAGTATAAACACCGTTTTATAATCCTCTGAAATCCCTTCTAAAGCCATAAGTATTTCACTTTTTTCTTCTTTTCTTATGAGGCTTTCCTCTGGAGTATCCCCTTCATCGGCAATTTCCTGTTTCCAAGTCCCCTCCTCATCCTCAAGCTCATTATCTAAAGATAGGTTCCTTTTACCCTTTCGCTTTCTCATTTCATCTATACAGGTGTTCACCGTAATGCGATATATCCACGTGGAAAAAGTTGAACGTTCATCAAAATTGGTGATATTCCGATATGCCTTTATAAATACTTCCTGGGAAATATCCTTGGCATCCTCACTATGGTTCATCATCCTCAGTGCAACATTATAAACAATTTTCTCGTGCTGTAGAATCAGCTCTTCAAACGCCGCCATATCCCCCTGCTTTGCTTTAGAAATCAAAATTTTGTTTCCTTGTTCTGCGGGAGTTTTATTCCCCATTATGATCACCTCCGTTTCTTCTTTTCAATACCTACTAACAATATCATAATATAGAATACATTGAGAATCAAAAAAAATTTTCATATTGTGTTACAAACAGCTTATTTTATAATCCAATAAAAAAAGGCATAAATTTGACGGATAAAAAAAAGTTTTGTTCCCCAAGGTCGATGAAAAACAACTTAATATTGTCTTTCCAAAATCCTTCCCTAAATACCAGTAACTAAAAAATTTTACCCATTTAATATAGAATAAAAAAATAGAGGCGAACCCATTTTAAATGTTCGCCCCAAAGTATTATCCTTCTTGGTATTCACTGTCGTCCACGTGAAAAGCTTCCCAAAGCTCAATATCAGGATTTTTCTGCATAAAATTATTTAGTGTATATTGGTTGGCAAAAAGTAAAATAGGTCGTTCAAAACGATCATACACCAATGTGCTTCTTGCCACCAAATAATCTCTAATATCTTTCACCGTTGCAGGGTTAACCCAACGTGCAACGCAATAATCCAAAGGTTCCATTCGAATATCAGAGTTATATTCGTTGTTTAAACGATATTCAAATACTTCAAACTGTAGCTGACCTACTGCGCCTAGAATAATATCATTTAATTCGTTATGGTAAACCTGAATTGCTCCTTCTTGAGCCAGCTGCTGCACCCCTTTTTGGAACTGCTTCGCCTTTAAGGCGTTCACAGGGTTTACACGCATGAACAATTCGGGAGGGAATGTTGGTAACGGCTCGAAGAACAACTTTTCTTTTCTATCTGTCAGCGTATCACCAATCTGGTAATTTCCACTGTCATAAATACCAATAATATCACCAACAACCGCTGTTTCCACCGTTTCCCGTTCATTGGCCATCAATTGGGTAGACTGGGATAATTTCATCTGTTTACCCATTCTGGATAAAGTTACCGTCATTCCCCTGTTAAAAGTCCCAGAGCAAATACGCATAAAAGCCAGTCTGTCTCTATGGGCAGGGTTCATATTCGCCTGAATTTTGAAAATAAATCCACTAAAGAATTCATCTGTGGGCTTAACTTCCCCCTTTGTAGCTTTTCTTACCCCAGGGGCTGGTGCCCATTCTAAGAAATGCTGTAAAAACGGTGTGATTCCAAAGTCTGCTAACGCAGAGCCGAAGAATACAGGAGAAAGCTTCCCTGCATTGATCGCCTGCATGTCAAAACTGTTGCCAGCACCATCCAAAAGCTCCATTTCTTCTCGTAAAATATCTAAGTTGGCTTGGGAAATTACACCTTCCAATGCGTCACCAAAAACGCCTTTTGGCCCAAGCTCTATTACACCATTCTTTTGGCGGTATAGATAAACTTTATCTTCCAATCTATCATAAATACCTTCAAAAGTAATGCCATTTCCAATTGGCCATGTAACAGCCGTGGAAGGTAAACCTAAGGCATCCTCCAAATCTGCCATACATTCCAACGGATCTCTGGATTGACGATCCAATTTATTGATGAAAGTAAAAATAGGAATCTCACGCATACTACATACTTTAAAAAGCTTCACTGTCTGGGTTTCTACACCCTTTGCCGCATCAATCACCATAACTGCACTGTCAACGGAGGTTAAAATACGATAGGTATCCTCACCGAAGTCATTATGCCCTGGTGTATCCATAATAGATACAACCTTCCCTTGATATTCAAACTGCATAACGGAGGATGTAACAGAGATACCACGCTTTTTTTCAATCTCCATCCAGTCACTTTTTGCAGATTTTCCATTCCTTCTTGCCTTTACTGTACCCGCCTCACGAATTGCCCCACCATGAAGCAATAGTTTTTCTGTTAAAGTTGTTTTTCCGGCATCGGGGTGAGAGATAATGCCGAAAATCCGTCTTCTTTGGATTTCTTCCAAAATACTCATTTTCTATAAATTCCTTTCTATCTTTTGTTGATTTTTACAGTTCAATAAAAATACACATTGTTTTTATTTTACCCGAATTTGGGAGAAAAGGAAACAGAAAAATGAACAAAATATAAAAAATATGTACAAACTATATGTATGCGAGAAAAATACATTGACGAGAAAATGTCTTTGAGCTACAATATAACTAAATAAAAAAGCAAATAAATTCCATCAAAAATTTGGAGGTAATTATTATGATTAACGTTACAAGCACAGGTAAAGCTCCTGCAGCAATCGGCCCTTACTCTCAGGCTATGTCTGCTAACGGTTTTCTTTTCACTAGCGGTCAGATTGCCATTGATCCTGCCGTTGGCGATGTGGTAGCAACAACGATCGAAGAACAGACAGAACAAGTAATGAAAAACCTTAGTGCAGTATTGGAAGCAAACGGCTTAACATTCGCAGATACAATTAAAACAACTTGTTTCTTATCCGATATGGGTAATTTCGCTGCTTTCAACGAAATTTACGGAAAGTATTTTACAAATAAACCTGCTCGTTCTTGCGTTGCAGTGAAAACACTTCCTAAAAACGTATTGTGCGAAGTTGAAGTAATTGCATTATTAAAGTAATCCCCCTATTCTCTCCCATTTAACTAGATTATTAAAGGCGGTTTCTATTGATTAGATACCGTCTTTTTCTATTTATATAAAAGTTTCTGTTTTACCATAAATATAACAATTTTTTATATTTTCTGGTATTATATTACATATACCAACATTATCAGTAAAACGGAGGCATATCATGAATCAAAAATCACTAAATGCAAATACCTTAAAGTTTATAGCTATACTTGCTATGACTTTAGACCATATTTTATGGGTGGTTTTTCCTGGGTATTTACTAAATCCCCTAATAGTATTAGGCCACGCAATCGGACGAATTACAGCGCCAATCATGTGTTTCTTCATCGCTGAGGGCTATTATCAAACCCATAATTTAAAAAAATACATATTTCGGTTATTTGCGTTTGCTCTCGTTTCACACTTTGCATATAATTTCGCTTTTGGCATACCTTTTATCCCCTTTCAAACCAAAGTCTTTAATCAAACCAGCGTTATGTGGGCTTTGGCATGGGGGTTGGTGGTACTAACCATTGTCCAAAGCAACCACCCCAAACTTACAAGGACTGTAAAAACAGCTCTTGTTTGGCTTATTTGCGGGATCTCTTTTTGTGCTGATTGGAGTTGCATTGCTGTTCTGATTATCATGGTCTTTGGTATTCATCGAGGTGATTTTAAAAATCAGATGAACGGAATGTTGTTTTATGTTGCTATGTATTCTGCAGTCTATTTCTTTTTTATTGATAAAGTGTACGGTCTCTTGCAAATGACTGTTGCCCTCTCTATCCCCTTTCTCATGCATTACAATGGTAAACGGGGAGAATGGAAAGGAATGAAATGGTTTTTCTATTTATATTATCCCCTCCATCTTGCCATTCTGGGTGTGGTACGTATTTTAATTCACGGCAATGTCAGTATGATGATTGGCGGTTAAAGTTCTCATTTTTCTTTTCTCTTCTCCTTGGGCTATTGGGTGTTCTAAAGTTGTACGAGTTGCTACGGAAACGTTTCATAGTACGCCTAGCTGCAATTTATTTCAAAATATGATCCTGAAAATAGATACTCTCCCAAAATAACGATATTCGAAGATAGAATCACCTTTGGTCTACCCTAATTTCGCATCCTTAGGGTAGATGGTTAAACAACATACTTCCTATTTGTTGTCCCTACATCAATAGTCCCACAGATTTTTCAGTCTATTCACTATCTCTATTAATAAATTTACAAGCAAATTTAAGAAGGCAGTCTTTTTGATTAGTCTTTCCTTATTGTAAGATGTGAAAAAAAGAAATCTAAGTTTAAACATACCCCTTTTTGCCTCTCATTTATTCATCAAAAAAAATTGTCTTTTGGATTACTTTCAACCCTCTTTTCCACAGAAATTATGGCACAAATTAAAATTTTGCAATCCAAAATTTTTCACTTTTCATCTTCTTACCATTTCCCTAGCCTGTTTTTTCACCGTAATGTACGGGAATAAGTGCACAATGAATTTTGTATTTATATAAAAACATACAGCACATTTACAAAAAATTCCTTGATGTTAAAAGAAAATTGAAATTATGTATTGACAAAAAAACATTTTAGATTTAAACTTCCAATAACAAATTGAAACGAAAGGGAGAACGAATCATGTATAACTTTAACCAAACAGTTAACTTCATTATTATTAGCATTATTAGCCTCGTCCTTATTATTCTCGGTGGGGTTATTTGTGCTGGTAAAAAGTGGTTAGCTGATGATGTAGTCAACTTGGTTGAGGTTGTTTGATTGATAATCCTTAATCGAAGGCTGTACAGTGTACCCACTGTACAGCCTTTTTGTTTACCAAAAACTAGTTAAGGAGGAATACGAATGGAAAAAAGCGGTTGCCAAATATTGATAGAGACACTCATTGAACAGGGTGTTACCACTATCTTCGGTTATCCAGGGGGGCAAGTACTCCATATTTATGATGAACTTTATAAGAATAAACATCGCATTAACCATGTACTGACTGCCCATGAACAAGGGGCAACCCATGCAGCAGACGGTTATAGCCGCGCCAGCGGTAAAGTGGGCGTTTGTCTCGCCACATCAGGACCTGGTGCAACAAACCTGATTACAGGTCTTGCCACAGCCAAAGCTGATTCCGTTCCTATAGTTGCCATTACAGGCAATGTTCCCATGGAGCTAATCGGTACTGATAGCTTTCAAGAGGTGGATACCTTAGGACTTTCCATCCCTGTAACAAAACATAGCTTTCGTGTAGACAATGTGGATAACCTTGCAGAAATCGTTCGTGAGGCTTTTCGTATCGCAAAAAGCGGACGCCCCGGCCCTGTACTGGTGGATATTCCGAAAAATATACAGTTAGATAAAACTCAATACTCTCCCCAGGGTGTTGTGGAAAAGGAACCGAATACCAAGCCTGAAACAGCTCTTTTAGATCAAGCTTTGGAATTGATTCATAAAAGCAAACGCCCCATTGTATATTGTGGTGGCGGCGTAATCAACGCAAATTGCTCCCAGGTAATTACACAGTTGGTGGAAAAAACCGACGCTTATATGGTCTGCAGTATGATGGGGTTAACCGCAATGGATAATAACCATTCCAAGTACCTTGGAATGAGCGGCATGCATGGAAGATTTGCAGCAATAAAAGCCATGACAGAGTGTGATTTGGTCATCGCCGCAGGAGTTCGTTTTACCGATAGAGCCACAGGCAACAGACAAAAATTTGCTTCCAACGCAAAAATCATTCACTTGGATATCGACTCCGCAGAGCATGGAAAAAATATTGATGCAACATTGCAAGTTGTGGGTGATTTGGAATTTGCCCTAAGCTACATAACCTCCAAACTGGAACCAAGAAAACATAAGGAATGGGAAAACACAGTGGATTCCTTTAAAAACAAAACAAAAGATATTCTTCCAACAGTGGGCTACTTAATGCCTTGGGAAGTCATTTCCGCAGTAAATGAAAGAGCGACACCCGAAACAAACATTGCTACCGATGTTGGTCAGCATCAAATGTGGGTGGCTCAATACTACAACTTTAAAAATCCAAGAACCCTTCAAACCAGCGGTGGTCTGGGAACCATGGGCTACGGTATGGGTGCTGCCATTGGGGCAACAATGGCCACAGGTAACAAAACCATACTATTCACAGGGGATGGTAGCTTCGGTATGAACCTAAACGAATTGGCCACGGCTGTTTCAGAAAATCTCCCCTTAATTATCGTCATCCTAAATAACGGCAGACTGGGGATGATCCGGCAATGGCAAAACCTTTTCTTCGATAATCGCTTTATGGCTACTGTTTTAGATCGAAAAACAGATTTTGTAAAATTAGCAGACGCCTTCGGAGCAACGGGTCTTCGGGCTACAAATAAAACAGAGCTAAACGAAGCCTTGGATAAAGCCTTTGCCCTCAATAGCCCCGTAGTACTCGATTGCTTGATTCCCGATGAAGAAAGCGTATTCCCTATGGTCCCACCAAATGGTTCCTTGGAAAATATAATCTTGAAATGAGGTGATTCCTAATGTGTACGTGTAATGAGAATAGTCAACAATTTGCGGTATCCATTATTGTAACAAATCAATCTGGAACGCTTACAAGAATTTCCTCTCTCTTTAGTCAGCGAAATTTTAATATTGACAGCTTCACTTGTGGGGAAACCAATAACCCCCAAGTTTCGAGGATGACAATAACCGCCACGGGGGATGCAAGTAAAAAAATTCAACTTCTCAAACAAATTTCCAAACTTTATGATGTGAAAAAAGTTGAGCTGATGACCCCTGAAAATACTATTTTGCGTGAGCTTTTAATCGCAAAAGTCAAGGCAACGGGAGAAACCCTGCAAACCATATTGGATGTGGCTAATGTATTCCGCTCTAAAGTGGTAGACGTATCTCCAGGTTCCGTTTGTATCGAAATGACTGGTGAAAGTAATAAGCTAAATGCTTTTCTTACTTATGTAGCTCCCTACGGCATACTAGAATATTGCCGAACAGGGCTCGTCGCCGTGGAACGCGGCAACAAATGTTTATATGGTGTAGAGTAACGACAAAAATATTATTTACAAAGGAGAATTTAAAATGGCTAAAATGTATTATGAACAGGATGCAAAAAAAGAAATGTTGGCAGGCAAGAAGGTTGCAGTAGTTGGTTATGGCTCTCAGGGTCATGCTCATGCACTAAACCTGAAAGATAGTGGTGTTGACGTTGTTGTTGCTCTTTATGAAGGTTCCAAGAGCAAAGAACGTGCAGAGGCTGATGGTTTGACTGTTATGACAACATCAGAAGCTGTAAAACATGCAGATATCATCATGATCTTAGTAAACGATGAAACACAGGCTAAGATGTATCAGGCGGACATCAAACCTTATCTGAAATCCGGCTCCACCTTGGCATTTGCCCATGGTTTCAATATCCATTATGGTCAGATCGTACCTCCCAGCGATGTAGATGTTATCATGATCGCTCCTAAGGGCCCTGGCCACGTTGTAAGAAGCACATATCAGGAAGGCTTCGGCGTTCCTGCACTGATTGCAGTGTATCAGGATGCAAGTGGCACAGCAAAAGAAGTTGCTCTGGCATATGCTGATGGCTTGGGTGCAACAAGAGCGGGTGTTTTGGAAACAACTTTCAAAGAAGAGACAGAAACAGATCTTTTCGGTGAGCAGGCAGTTCTGTGCGGTGGTGTAGTTGCACTGATGAAAGCTGGTTTTGATACACTGGTTGAAGCTGGTTATCAGCCTGAAAATGCTTACTTTGAATGTATCCACGAAATGAAATTAATCATCGACTTGGTAGTTAAAGAAGGGGTTTCCTTCATGCGTTACTCCTGTAGCGATACCGCTGAATACGGCGATTACATAACAGGACCTAAAATCATCACAGACCAAACAAAAGAATCAATGCGTGGTATCTTGAAGGATATCCAGGATGGCTCCTTTGCTAGAGAATGGATTCTGGAAAATCAGGCAAACCGCCCTCACTTCAACGCAATGAGAAGAATGCAGAAAGAACACTTGAGCGAATCCGTTGGCGCAGAATTGAGAAGCCACATGAGAAAACATTAATTTCTACCTATTATATATATTAACTTAAATGCGGGTGGGCTACCCTATGGGAACTTTCTGTAGGGGTTAAAAAAGCAGGTATCATTTGATACCTGCTTTAGCTTTTAAAGACAAACCCCTATTGCAAGATGGACAAAGCAATCCAACTTCTGAATTACCTGTTCTACTTTTCAATATCATCCCAAGAGACCACAAAACACAAGGAGTGTCGTCAATGTATTTTAATTGAATTGGCTTGCCTTGTTTTAATTTTGGAATTACTAACTTAAAATGAGTTATCTTCTTTTAAAATCATGTCAAGATCACCTCATCTCCGTCAAAATGAAAAGCTCTTCATCTATCTTTTTAAAATTCCCCCATTCACTGTACAGTTCGTAATAAATTCAATAAAAGTACCATCTTCCCATACAGAAAAAGGTAAAAATAAAGAAAATACCAATAACACACTTAAATAATTTATCAATTATAGTTAATACTAAGTTTGAGGTGATTGGAAATGTCCATTTTAAATGATAAGGAAATTCCCATTGGGTTAGGAATGGCTCTTTCGCAGAACCTAGATGCCATGCGAGTTTTTGCATCCATGGATGAGGGTGCACGTAAACGTATAATTGAGCGCTCCCACCAAGCTCAATCGAAAAACGATATGCAAAGTATCGTTAGCGACTTGCTCGAGTAACCTGCCAAAGCAGGTTATTTGCTTTTCACGGTATAGTTTTAGATATAAAAAGGTTGCTGTTTCGAATAACTACATTTTATGTATACCATCAGAAAATCAAAAAAACTGTTGACATTTGGATTCTCTTGTTGTATTATATAGAAGTCGTCGACGAGGCGTGGCTCAGCTTGGTAGAGCGCTACATTAGGGATGTAGAGGTCGCAAGTTCAAATCTTGTCGCCTCGATGACTTATAAAAGGTGTTGGGAATGTTGATTTAGCAACGTTTTCAGCACTTTTTTGATTTCGTTTTGAAGGTGTGATTTTGCGGTAAATCACGTTAAAAAAGGTTGAAATATTATAAAAGTATGGGTCAAAGTATGGGTCAAGGTATGGGCCATTGCTTTATGCAAAATAATGAATATTGTGTTATAAGGTTTTTGAAATTAAAAAACCGCCCCATTCAGGGCGGTCGTGAACAATTAGAGTCAGACTTCGGTCTGGCTCTTTTTGTTGCAATAAAAATTCTCCTCGGGTAGGAGGAGATTTTTATATTAAGTACCAATTAATTAACTAATTCAAAACGAAACCTTTGTGTTGAATCTGGGTATTTCTCTCTATCCACTTCGGAAATAAACATATCATACGGTCTTACAAAAACATCTTGATCTTCGTACAAAGCCTGATATACAACATATTTTTCATTTGTTTCTGAATGAGTGGCAATTGCAATTACCTTGTAACCCTTTCCTTTAAAATGCTTATATATTCCGTTTACTATTACTTCTCTCATGATTTTTTTCCTTTTTGTAAAATATCTAGAATATTCCTAATTATTAAACCGAATGTTATAATAAGTGCTGCCACCAAAAATAAAATAGCTATTATAATTGTGGGGATTAGTCCACCATTTTCTAATGATCCCTTTAAGAACATAATTATTTCAGTTACTTGGTTAACCAATATTCCAACAATGAGTGCTAACAATAAACCTGTGATAGCTAATGCATTCATTTCTTTAATTTGTTTTATTTTTACCTTTTCATTCATTTTAATTTCGGCTGCTAAGATTGCATCTTCGCAAACCTCTTCCTTTATCTCATCATAAATTTCTCTTATTATGGTCTCTTTTGCAGCTCCTAATATCTCGCCAATTGTTAAACCATTTTTATCTACATCATGTGCCTTTTTTAAAGCTTCAGTTGCTTCTGTATTTGTACTCAAAAGTTTATCAACAATTTCATTCAGCTTCTTCGACATAGTTTACTCTCTTCTTCCTAGTAAAATCCCAACAGCCTCATCTATATACTTGTTAACTTCATCTGAAAATTTAGCTCCAATAAAATGTTCTTCATTCTGATAAACTGCATTTTCTTTGTTTTTATACAATTTTTCCTCACTCGGTATTTCCTTTAGTTCCTCAAAAACAATCTGTGCGACTCTTAGATTTGGAGTGATTTTTATTGCATAATTAGTTGCATTAAATAAACCTAATTTCAAAATTCCAGAATAGGTAGAATTACAATGCTGGTCGCTCACTATTAATCCCAATCTTGTAAATCTAGTCCTAGGACGAATATGTGCAGTTAAACTACTTGGTAAATTAATTTGTTCTTTCAAAGTAATCAAAATATATTCTTGTGGTGACAACACATAACCAGAACTATCAATTTCTATAGATTCATAGATTTTATCGATTTCATTCTGTTTTTCAAGATCAATGCAACGTACTTCTTTTTTTAATACAGAGATTTGTGTACCAATAGACAAATCGTATGATTCGCTCTGTAAAGCGTTCTCCTGAAATGGAGTTATCAGTTTTTCATTACCTTCAACACACATTTCTCTTATTTGCTTATCTGTTAATACCATTTTCTCACCCTCTGTTTAGTTAAATTCCAGTATTGGAAAATTTCCGTAAATTTCTATTTAACTATGATTATAATCCTATAAAACTAGAAAATCAATATTCTACCACACATTTTAAAAAAGTCAAGATAAAATTCGTATCATATTACTGCAAATACGCAAACAAAAAAGAGGTGGCTTTTACACCACCCCAAAATCACTTCGTATCAATCACTGGCACCTTACCCTTACTGCCTACCTTCAACCCTAGCACCTCGGCAATGTCCCTTGTCTTGATATATGTAGTTCCATCTTTACGGATCATATCCACTTCGCACTCTTTACCATTCACGATGATTTTTTCTCTCGTTATCATTTCCTCGTCCCCCTCTATGTACTCAATATCCCTCAATAAGAACCAATGTGTAAAATCCCTGTCTTTTGCCTTCGTCCGTACAGTCCCGTAAGCACTCCCCCTAGCCTCAATTACTTCACCGTTGCCGATATATACCCCTATATGTCCCTGTCTCCATACCGCCGCACCAATGGGTGCAGAGGCTATGGTAGTAATAGGTTGTGCATCACTTTCAGCTTTGAACTGGCTGGAACCTTTCAATTTGCCCGTGTACCAACTGATTAAGCCAGAGCAGTCTACACAAACCTTGCCGACTTTCTTTTCGTCTGAGTTCCAAACATTCCTTACGCCGTACCGCTCCTGCAAGTAGTTAAAGTTTGCTTGTGTCATAACGGTGCCTTTCATGCCATAAACATAGGGCGTACCCAGCTTTGTCTTGACGAATGCCACCAGACCGATGTTAGTTAAACTCATGCCGCATCCCCCTTTACAACTTCCCGAATTGCCTTATTTTCTGTTAATAGCATTCTCATATCTTCCAACACCACAAGAACCCAACTGGAAAACATGCTAAATGGCACCACTTTTGCCACGGATGGAAAACGGGTAACAAACAAATCGTAAACATACCTTAGTTTTAACACCCCTGTTTTGCTCCCCTTGAATTCCTTCTCTGCCTCCATACAGGCGTACAATAGCCATTCCTTAATGGTTTCCACCTGTTTCTTTGTGGGCAAACCGTAGAACTTAAAAACAAAAGAGCCTACAACCGCCAATATCGCAACCGCCGCAACAATTAAAATCCAATTTTCAACCAGCCACATCATTTTCTAACCCCTTTCTTAAATCCTCAACAAATGCCTTCTTTTCTTCCATTTCCGACATAGCAGAATCGTATATAATTCCGCCTTGAGTATTTTCTTTCATGCTTTTCATGGTGTAGCCTGTCTTACTAACACTCCATGCAGCCCAAGGTAATGACACCATAGCAGTAAGCCATGGGAATGAAGCGTCGAAGCTTTCCTTTACACTATAAAATGCCAAGCCCAAAACCCCCAGCGTGACAATCCAAAGTAGGGCCATTTCCCTTGCCATAATTTGCTTTGAAAATTCCTTTCTCTTTGGCCTTCGTCTAGTTCTATTATTCAAGGCAACCGCCCCCCGCTTAGAAGATAACCCACCATAGCACCTACTACAACGGACACAGCTTTATCCACTACACTCTCCCATCGTTTGGCGGGTTTCTCGGCTAGGATTTTTACATCATCCTTGATTTCTTTCACGTCGCCTTTGATATTGTCCTGCTCATTCTTCATAACAGAAACTGCCTCTGTCAGCTTTTCAAGGTTATCTTGTCGCTGCTCAACCTTGTCCAGCCGTTTTGTATTGCTCTTTCCACGAGCATCTACCTCCACCAATTTATTTGACATTTCATCCTGGTTCATCGCTTCACCCCTTTACACCAGATTTCCGTCCCCATCAATAATCGTCTTATATGTACCGTTTACCCCTGTACTACTATGCCTTAACCCATAACTTCCAAAGTGAAATACCTTCGTTGCGGTATCCAGCGAATTGGTATCCACACAAATATAAAGCCCCTCATTGTTAATAGTGACTTTTCTTAAAATCCTATCCAATGCCGTTTGTGCATCTGTTGCCGCAGTACTTGCAGTACTTTTTGCACTGACAGCAGTAGAGAGGCTTTTTTCTCCAGCCGTAACAGAAGTCGTTAGGTCTGCAACAAAATCACCTAGTTCCACCCGGTTATACCTTTCTAACAAACAATCCCACTCATAGGAAATCACTTTTGCCTTTTTATGAAACCCCATCTTTACGTTAGAAACCGTCACCACATCCCCCAGTTGAACTTCTTCCAAAACAGCATACTCCTTGTATTCCTCTGTTTTAGAAAGCATATGGAAGTCAGCCTTAATATTTACCTTGGGTAAATCAACACCCTCCGCCAACAGATTCAAAGCCGCTTGTTGTAACTCTGGCGTTGTTTCTATTTGACTATCTTCCAAGATGCGTATTTTGGGATATACATAATTGTTGATATACTGGCTATCAACATAGCTACCCTGTAAGCCATCTTTCCCGATGGGTAAAATTCTTGTTGCCACCTCTGAAACATCCTCACTAATTTCAAGCCCCACAAGGTTTTTTCCATACCGAATAGCAACACCCCTATCCTCGCCGATGGAGGTTTTCATGGTTACAGCAAAGCCGTCCCGAAGAATCTCCCCACCAAAAGCCTTTACAAAGCTATCCTTATCTTCGTCCATATTTAATAATGATGTTATGGGGTTCACTCTGGTCGCTTTGACTGTGCCTGTGCCTGTCATATCGGTGGACAATACAAATGGTACTGCATAAGCTAAAGAGCCTTTTATGGCGCTTAAAGCAACCTGTGGCGTTCCTGTTACATTTACACTCAAGCAAAGATTATCCAGCAAATCATAGAAGATATGCTTTGCATACACCTTGATATAAAACCTACCCCCGTCAAGCTTGGGGTTAACATGGTATATACGAAAAGGCTGTCTCCCCCTTGGTGTGGATGCAAAAATAATGCGTTCTTTCTCAATATGCTTCCACTTGCCCTGCTCATCATAAGGATGTTCCATTTCTAACTCATACAGCCCGTTTAACTCTTCCGTTACAGTACAAAGGCTCGGAAGCAATGCCCCCAAGCCTAAAGTATTAAATGCTATGCTGTTTTTTTCATGTATGGTAACCATCAAATCACCCCATTAATGTCACTAAATCGTTATACTCTGTTTCTGTAATTCGGTTGTTCAACAGGAATACGTCCATCTTTTTCAACATATCTTCTTTGACATATGTTCCTCTTGTAATCATTGTTTTCACTAAATCAAAAAGCATTTTACCCCTCCTTTACCCTTTAATCTCCATCATTGCCGCCATGTATTCCGTATTGATTGCCGTTTGCAAAATTGCCTGCTCTGTAGGAGAAAGGGGTTCTGGTGTAGATTTGTTTTCAAATACATTTGCACTTTTTTTGACTATTGCACCATTTGAATAATGAATACATTCGTACCCGTCAATAACTTCTGTTTTAATTACTGCCAACATTTTTATCACCCCACTAATCCATAAATGATTTGAATACTATTTGACGTATCTGTTATCGCGGCACTAGCCACAATTCTAATATTTTTTGTAAATGAAAGAATGCTTCTTACTGCGGATGCGCTAAGTGGCTGAGAAGGATTGTCTTGTTTTAGTGCAGACATATCTCTTAGTAATGCATATGATGTACCGCCCCCAAAACTAATGATTGTATTAACGTTTCTCGAAAAATCAAAAAATAGTTCGTCATCTATATAAATTTTAATCGTTATTAAGCCTCCTGATGTAACATTTATTCCTAGATTGCCAACAAATCCACTTCCTGTTATATTCAAAACTTCGGTTTCTACACTTGGAATATTTACTATTTTGTAATCAGTGTAATTCATACAAGCCTGAATCATATTATTGTTTGACTCCGCCGTACCTTCTACTGCTGCAGCAACGTCCTTTATCCCTGCTGCAATTTCAACCATTAAATCATAGGCCTCATAAAGGTTCTGATATAATACAACCAGTGCACCGTATTCATTACTGCTTTCAACGGAGCCCGAAGAAATAAGGCTTTTGACTACATGAATTTTGAAAGGTTGTGTACTCAATATTTCCACATTATCCTTGAATAAAATAATCTGCACTTCTAAATCCTGCGCAACTGCTAACGCTTGAGAAGTCAATTCAAATTGACATCTTCCGTTGGTTTCTTCCGTAATTTCACCGTCGTTATAAATCTCTGTTCCATCTGCTTTCTTGCCGTAAATTCGCACTTCATGCCCTGTCAAATTGATGGGCACGCCGTTGTCCAATAAAAATACATCCAGAAAACGGCTGTTACTATCGTTTTGTACCGCTGTGATAATGTCAATTGTTTCCGTTCTGACATCCACCTCAAGTCGATTATACACTTGTGCCATTTATAGCCACCTCCATTTCGGTTCAATTTCTACTTTTGTGACATTTCCCGTCCAACTCATTGCATTCATCCCCACCTCAAACTTTGGAAAGTCCATGGCGGAAAACTTATTGTTACAATTGGTATTTCCTTTGTAAACCTCCATCATTTCACTATCTACGGTGATGAATTCATCCACGCCCAAAAATCCATAATTTGTGTCATTTATGGTAAGATTAACATCGCCTGTCCCATAAATTGTGATAGTAGGTTGTGAATAGACAGTACCCTTGTTTTTGATTGAGGTCGGGGCGGCAATAGTTAAATCGTCAGCGTGGGAGCGAACGGCATTGACGGAATATTTAAACGGAAATACTTTGAACTGTACCAGGAATGAATTATACAAATAAATCACATCAGAAATTGAAATAGCATTGCTAATTCTTGCCCGATATATTTTGTCTGGTTCGGTAGAAAGAATTAAATCACCACTTCCGTCTAACCATGCAGCAATCTGGCTCAATTTATCAGTTCCCCTTGTGCTACACTCAACAGTCAAAGTGTAACTTTCGAACGCTCCGTCGTCTATAGTAAGAGTGCCGTTTCTTCCCGGTATAACAATTTCACTCTCTCTACGTTGGGGCTTAACAATATCGGGCATAGCGGAAATCAAAACCCCCATATCCTTACTATTTTTACCTTTGAAGATAAAATATACTTCCATCATGCACCCCCTGTTGCTCTTGCTTTTTTCCTGCGGTAGAACTCTGATTCTTGCATCAAGTTTCTAACGGTTTCTTTGTCTCCGCTTTTGATATTAAAAGTCGGGTTGAAATCACCCTCGTTATAAGTCGACGTTCTCCACACATTAGAAATATTCTTATTCAAAATACTTTGTGCCGCCGCTCTGCTCTGTGCCATTCCTACATCAGCCATCATGCGGTCTGCATAGCGTTCCATTTCCTTGGGATTGTAGGCATCTTTCATACCCTTAACTACGCCTTGAGTAATTGGCTTTCCTACTTCCCTTGCCGCTCTCTTAGATGGACTGGCCGTTTCCGTGGCACGTTTTAACTCCTTGATAATTGCATCCGCAATACTCTTGGCTGTAGAAATAGCCTCACTTCTTTGGCTCTCCATGCCGTCAATAACACCCTTAATTGCATCTACACCCACATTGGTACATTCCTCTGGGATGCTTGCTAAAGCCGTATCCAGCTTCTGTGTAAAATCCTTGTCCAGTGTTTCTAATTCATCAGCGTAGAATTTCTCCGCCACTTTTTTTGCTAGTTCCTGTTTTTCTGTCCACGCCTGATTATACCGTTCAAAAGTTGAATCGCTCTTGGAGAGTAATTCTTCTGCAAAGTCGGTACCGTCCTCGACACCCATGTTTACAATCTCATTGAGTAAGCCCTCGGCAATTCCTTTCTCTTGAAGCTTCTCCAAGGCTTCCTCATAACGCTCAATGGCGTCTATTTGCTTGTCAATATTTTCAAGCTGAACTTCTCCATCATCATCCCTCGTGAATAAATCACCGAAATCAGAAAGCTTTTCTTGCATACGTTCACGTTGCTTGATGATTTCATCGTATTGCTTTTGGGCTTCTTCGGTAATGCCTTGAATCTTTTCGGCCAAAAGTGTATTCGCTTCGGATGCGCCTTTTTTCAGCGCTTCCTTATAGGTGTCCATCACTTCTTTGGCTGCTTTTTCGTATTCAGACTTGGCAACCTTGTTTTTTTTGCTAAGTGTTTCTACCTGTTCATCAACAAGTTTTTCCATTTGTTCAATAAGGGAATCTGTCTGGGTGTTAACACCATCTTTCATGAATGAAATATAGTGGGTGCCCAATTCTTTGTATGATGTAGCCTTTTCCCTTGCGGTCTTGATGGCATCATCCGAGAGGTTAGTGAGTGCATCCTGAATAGCTCCTGTCGATTGCGTTATACTTCCAATTATATTTTCGGCATATAAAGTACCGATTGAAATCCCTGACTTTGCGGCACTCTTGGATGCACTTGATGCTGCTCGTGATATACCAGAATTCATAGCAGATAGCGCAGCCTCCTGTGCTTTCTGTGCCTCTCTTGCTACAGCATGGGCGGCGTCTCTTGCTGCAGACGAAGCCTTTGCCGATGAAATACGGTTATTTAATGCATCCATCTGAGCAGCCGCTTTTTTGCTTATATCGTCAGTCGCAAGTGCTGTGGTATTGGTTAATGCTCCAAGTATTCCCGCCCTAACTGTGTTTCCAATAACCCCTGCATTTTCCTGAATTTTGTTTAATACGTATGGTGTGACCAATCCGTCAGCATAACTTAGACTGACTGTTTCGGCGCTCTTCTTCATACTGTTTGCTATATCTGGTGTGCGTCTATCAAGTTCCGCTTTATATTCGTTAAGCAGGTTACTGATTTGTGCAATATGTTCCTTGATTGCCTCAGAGGAATTTTCGCCCTCTGTTCTGCGTAGCAAATCAAACATTGCTTGCATCTCTGCGATTTGGCTTGTAAGTTCTGCGTTGGTGCTGTCTCCTGCTGCTTTTAATTGCAACTCTTTTTGAACCATGATGCGACCGATTTCTTCGAAATCACCCTGTTGAATTGCGATCCCTAGCTTGACAGCGTCACTTATTGATTGATTAAGGTCTTCGTAGTGGGCTTTTTCTGTATCAAATGCAGTTTTTAATTCATCTAATTGATTTTGCTTTTCGGTTATTTCTTGTTGAATAAATGCTATTCTATTATTTGAACCTGCTTTTGTTAAATCAATTCTTAGCTGCTCTAATTCTGCTTCTCTTGCTACGATTTCTTCTTCCTTCGCAAGCATGCTTTTAAGAACTTCCGTCCTTGCTTTTCTGTCTTCAACGGCCTGTGCCTCCAATTCACCAAGAAGGATTTTAGCCTGCCTTAACTCAATTTGTTTTTTTAACGATTCAATGTTTCCATCAATGGCCACCGTCTCATCGTCAATCCACTTGATAGAATCAGGAAGGATTTCATTAATCTTCTCGGTCAGATAGGCAACTCTTTCCTTGTTATCCCCTACTTTTCCATGGGCATCCGTTAAGCGTCCCAGTTCATCAATCATATCCTTCGTAGTTTGCAACTCGGAAACTTGAGATTGAATATTCTCCATCCTTGTTTCCTTGGCTTCGTTCCACGCCGCCACCGTATCATTTGTGGATTTAATCATTTCTTCTGTTGCAGCATTGGCTTCTTTTTGCTTGGAAGTATAATAAACCAATCCAGCTGTCAAGGCCGCAATGCCCCCCGCCACCAAGAACACAGGGTTTGCAAACATTGATGCATTCCAAGCAATCTGCGCCCTTCTTGCCAATATTGTAGCTGCTGTGTGCAGGCCCACTTTCCCTGTCAGTGCACCCACAACAATTTCTTGTGTGCTCATCATGGTTGTTAATAACGCAGTGGCAGTGGCGCTGGTTGTCGTGATTCCCATACTTGCAACCATTGCAACCCGATAAGCTTCTGCTGCCGCAGTGACCGCCTGCCATTTTTGAACCGTTGAGGCAGCAACCATTACCCCGTATGCCGCTGAAATGCTTAATATCGCTCTCTCTACTTCTTTGCCGTGGTCAACGACGAATGCAAAACCATTTATTAACTTAGGCAACCCACTTGCCGTCAACTCAGCTGTTTTCTCAAGCAACCTTCCTGCGCTTTCGGCAATTTTATCCACACTTTCATCAAGTTGTCCACCATTTAGGCTTCTCAACACATCGTTCATGCTTTCAGTTGCAGCCTTGGCCGCATTCCTCATGGGCGTTTCAAATTTGTCATAGATTCGTATGCCCACACTCTCAGCGGTACTTCCTAAAATAGTCAAATCACCCTTGAGATTATCATTCATGGTATCAGCCATATTCTGCGCAGACCCATCAGCGTTTTGTATTGCTGCAGATAGTTTGTTGTAGTCGGATTGGCTTGCATTAACAATGGCAAGTAAGCCACTCATAGCCTCTTTGCCAACTAAGCTTTCGGCATTCGCTATTTTTTCTGCTTCGGTCATTTGTGAGAAAGCCTCTCTTAATGATCTAATTGTTTCCCCTAAGGGAACCATAGTTCCGTCTGCCCTCTCTAGTTCAATAACATACTTGCCTAATTTATCACCAGTTAATTCTACTGCCCCAGTCATTTCAGAAAACATACTTCTTAATGCAGTACCAGCCGTTTCACTCTTAATACCTGCATTTGCCATCAATCCAATAGCTAAAGCTGTATCTTCGATGGTATATCCTAATGCGCCCGCTAAGGGTGCGGCGTATTTAAAAGTGTAGCCCATCATACCTACATTGGTGTTTGCATTACTAGACGCAGCCGCCAAAACATCAGCGAAATGAGCGCTTTCCTCAGCCTGTAAGCCGAATGCTGTTAATGCATCGGTAACAATGTCAGATACAGTGCCTAAGTCCTCACCAGATGCAGCCGCAAGATTCATGACGCCAGGTAAACCTTCTAGCATAGATTCAGTTTTCCATCCTGCCATTGCCATGTATTGCAATGCCTCGGCACTTTCTGTTGCGCTAAATTTTGTAACTGCGCCCATTTCTTTTGCTTTTTCTGTTAAAGCTTCTAAATCCTTTCCAGTGGCCCCTGAAATCGCCGCAACTTTACTCATGCCTTCCTCAAAGTTTGAACCCACCTTAATAGATGCAACAGAAAGAGCTGTTACCGCCCCCGTGGCTGTTGCGATCCCTGCTGCTATCGCTTTTGCACCCAAAGTGGCCGCCGACCTCATGCCAGACACGCCTTCATTGAATCCACTCTGGTCTACTTCGGTGTTGAACCGCAAGTATCCGTCATAACTGTATGCCATTAAACCCCTCCTTTCTGTTTTCTTGCATGAAAAAAACACTCACATGAATGAGTGTTTGTTAGCTTACTGTCCTTCTCCAGCCTTAAATTGATGCCCGCACGATAAACAGGTAACTGTTACGCCTTTAGCGCCTATTCCCCCTGCTAGCAATCCTGCGGGGCCAACGGCAAGTAGTCCAATTGTTGCCTTTCCAAAGCCGTACCCCTTTTTGTTAGCCGAAAGAGAGGTCGAGCCACAGTTAGGGCACTTCGCCGCCGTACTTTCTTCCTTGCTCCAAATGCTTTGCATCTCTCTTGACTGGGTGAAGGGGTTATCTAATTCTCTTGTAAGCGTTGGGTTTGCGTTGATATATTTTTTGTAGGGCGCATTCAATAACTCTAGACATTCTCTGTATTTAAGCCCCGTTTCCTTTTTTAACTTTATTGCCGCCTTTTCTTTATCGTATTCACATTCTTTTAAAAGTAAATCGTAGTTAATTTCATTTTTGCCTGTGTCGCCACTTGTTGCTTCGATGTTTTGCAACGGCGAACCGCAATGACAACAGAATTTCCCACTAACTTCTTTTCCGCAATCGGAACAAAACATATCAAATCCCCCTCTATGGTATATATTTCCACGATACCACAAAAAGCGAACCTTTACAACAACCCAGTTAAGTCACCGCCGCTAAGCAATGCCTGTTCTATGGCATTCATTTTCTCCTGTTCACCCTTAGCCAAAGGAACCCTATATTGTTCTTTCATCTTTCGATAAAATTCTTTCTGCTCCTTACCCATGCTTTCAGGGATGTCCATACCTCTATAGCCCATGATTTTGCACAAAGCAGAATCCTCACTAAGCCCCTGAAATAAGGCTCGAAACCTCCACCAATGCAATCCTTGTACCTCGGTTAAATCAAGTCCATACTGCTCCAAAAAGGCACTGTAAATATAGCTGTCATCATGCTCAAATGAATAAATTCTATCCTGCTTACCTTTCCCTTTTTTCTTCCCCTTTACACTTACATCATCCACAATCCCACACCGGTAAAACCATTGAATCCCCTCCAATGCCTCTGCCCAGTCAGTGGGAATGATAGGATAAAACAACCGCAGAGCGAGAAGGGGCTTTTCTGCCCCCTCTACTTCTTCGTCCAGCATCATGGTTTCATAAAGGATTGCTGTTCGATGGTCCCAACGGATTGCGTATTCCTTGCCGTTTATGTAAAGGTTTTTTGGTAATGGATCTAAAAGCAAACTCATTGATTCAGTCTTTTAGGGGAGTATGGGGATTCTTCGGTCATTACTTCGGTGTATTTTCGAGATAAAAACGCAAAGACATCTGCATGGAAGATAGATGTATTATCCTCTGCGAAAATCTGCCCTGATGCAGTTGGGACGCCCAAAATGTCATTGATTGCAATTTTGTAAATCTCTTTTTGCTCTTTCATTCGCTCCTTAAGCTTATCTTCCGAAGATAAATCTCCCCGCTCCTTTGCGTCAGCCTGAATCGTCGCATCCTGCTGCCTTTGCAGAATCAAAAGAATTTCATCCCTGCCAAAATCAACCTCATATGTATTGCCTAAAATCTCAACTTCCCTTACTGTCTGTCGTTTCTGAAATCTGTTCATTATTAAATGCCTCCTCATTTACGGTTGTAGTTTCGTCTAACGGAGTAACCACCTGTTCCATACTTTGCGTAACAGGCTGTTCAGGGATTACACCGTCGGGGTAAAAGTCTTTGTAGCCGTGCTGAAAGTACCTGCAATAGGGTCACCCACGCCATGTAAAGTGCCCGTAACCTTAACTGCTTCACCGCCTGCACCTGCAATGCCAGACACCGCAACGGCAACCTTAAACTTTCTTGCCTCAAAGGTATTCGCCTCAGTTGCATGGGGCTTGAAAAGTTCCACTCTCACATAGTCCATTTCTGCATCTGCACCTGTTTTCTGATCTCGACCAATGTCGTATAATGCCATAACCGCCTCTTCCGAAGAAATCAAATCTGTATCAAAAGGGAACTGGGTCTGGTAGTTTTTGATTTGGCTAGTCTGTGCTTTCTGATGAATGTAGGTCTTGCTGTCCGTCTGCGCATTGGGGTTTTCATCCAAAGTATTAAAGCCTACCCCCATTAATGCAAAACTGGGCGTTGCTGTGGTTCCTACATCTAAATAATCTGCAATTTGATGTCTCATTACTGTTTCATTATTCATATGTGTTTATCTCCCTTCCTGAAAATAAATAATGCGACACTGTATTTGATATCGTGCCGCATTCTCACTGGTTTCTATAACATATCCTGCACCTTGGGCTTCTATCTCAATTACATTTCTGCCGCCATACAGGATAGGAAACTCTTTGTTTCTGTTTCTTTCTTCCATCCATGTAGCAAAGTCCTCATAAAATCCGCTGTTTGCGATATTTCCGTCCACGTCTGAACCATATGGCTCCACACTGCCAAATGCGAACACAAACTGCCTTACAGAACTGCCGTTAATGTATTCCTTGAGGATGCTTTTTGCTGGAATGCTGTCCACACTATACTCTGTGGGGGCAATCCCAAGATAGTCAACATTCAGAACACCATCTTTCAGAAACGGACAGCCTAGAAGAAATTCTCTGATACTTTCAATTAATCCTTTACTTTCCAAGCCGTTCCACCTCTTTCAAAATAGCATCACCATGGTCAACCTTCATTCGTTCAAACCAATATGCCCCTCGTTTTGGGGCACCATTGTATTGCAACGGCTTTTGAGTGAGATTCTTACGTTCCCCTTTCTTTGCCCACGGGCTGCCCGTAGAAGGACTAACCATGACTTTACCGTAATACAAAAACTTGGCATAAGGGGAGTTATAAACAATCTCCCCACTGCCAATCACCGTGCCTAATGTTGCACTTTTCTGCATTTGTCCAGTTTCAAAAGGGGCATAGGGGGCACAATGCTTAATAACCTCGCTGTCGATGTATTTCTGAATTACGCCACCCTCGCCCAATCCCTTACGCTGGGAAAGTTCTCTTGCACTAAGCAAATCAACTCTATAATTCACTTTGCCACCACCTCCCAATGCTGCATATCGGGGCTGCCAAAGTCAAAGGTATCCACAGCCATAACGGTCAGGACGCCTTTTAAGCCATCAGGGCTGGTTGCATTTGAAATACCTCGAATAATTTTATCCTCTGGCAATAGGGTAAGCTGCTCAACGGATGAAAAGGGAATGAAGATAATTGTCTCATTATCCTCTCGCATGCCGCTTTTACCCACTTTTGCCCCTGTACCGCCTTGCCAAAATACACCGTTGATTGTTTTTGCTTGCCAATTGTACTTACGGTTCACGGGGTCATAAATACGGTTAAACACGGTACAGTCTGCGTTTGGTTTCATGTATCCACCCCCAAATATAAAAGCCCCTCTCGCAAGAGGTAGCGACTAACGGCAGTGTATAGCCTTTGGGTTTCTGTTGGGGTATTGGAAACTCCTGCAGCGTAGTTTCTGGTTATTTTGCCAACTGTTTCAGCCACAACGCCGCCCCCTTGTTCATTTAGCTGATAGGCATCGGCAACAGCACAGCAAGCCTTTTTTAGGAGGTCTTTTGTATCCGTATATCCCTCTGCCTTGCCAAAAGTGACCATGTCTATGTATTCCGAGGCACGTTCCGACAGCCTTGCAAAGTCAGCTTGGGGGATAGTGTTCCCCCTGTAGCTGTCTCTGTAAAATTCATAGGTTGCGTAAGCCATTGTGACCGCCCACCTTTCTTACTCCTGTTTTTCAGAATCTTCTTCTTGCTTCTTTTTACCCTTAGACTTTTTGGGCTTTTCAGACTTTTCCTCAATTGCTTTTTGTTCCTGTTTTTCAGAAGCTGCCTGCTCCTTTTCTCTGTGCCGTCTCAATAACATACCTTCACTCCTTACGCCTTTTTGAACTTGGCCAAAACAACTTTGGAATCATTGGACAATACTGCTGCATAGTGTTCATCCGCAGAAATTACTGTAGTTTTAGCAAGAATATCACGATCATCTTCCATTTCCACATTGCGTTTCATGTAGATTGTTAAAGCAGGGGATTCTTCGGATGTGCCATCTGCGTTGGGCGCCTCGTTAGGGTCAGCCGCAGCCGTTACCACAATGGGATTGATGTAGTATTCAACAAATTTTACTTTGTCGCCAACTGCCAAGGCCTCATAGCACTCAGGCTGAATTGTGCTCAGGTGTTTGTTTGTAGAATCCTCAGGAGTAGAATCCGCCACGATTGTAATTGTCCCACTGGCATTGTCCTTGGCATACGCAAAAGACTTTACTTTCTTAGAAGTAACAATCTGGCAACCTGCAATTTCACCAATGGTACCCGTCATAATTACAGGCATGGGGTACTTATTGAGGTCTTTGAAATCAGAATCGTTTCTAAGCTGGGTTACCTGTTTTGGATGCACAAAAACAATTTTACTTGTTGGGGTATCGGATTCATCCTCAAATAAATCCACAGCATTCACCACGCCAGTATAGCCAATTGCTGCAGATGTGCCGTCGTATTTCAAAGAGGCACCCAACAATGCATCCTGACAATCATCATCCACTTTTGCAGCAATAGACATAGTCAACTGGTTTGTAGCCTCTCCGACTGGGTCGCCGTAACCGCTCAATACAGCCTCGTCAGTAATTTCTACCGCCTTGCCAGCCTTTTTAACAGTTACCTGTGTAGTGCTTGCAGTAAGTACAGTTGTGCCCATTGCTACACCTTCTGCAACATCTTCCGCATCACCAATGTATGCATACTTAGGAACGGTAATCGTGTTGCCCGCTCTTCCGCTGAGGGAGTCATCTACCTTTGCAATCGGAAAAAACTTAATTTTCTTTGGCAGCTTTGCACTGACCATGTCCGCCATTACTTGAGGATTAATTAAATCCGCTAATTTTGTCTGTCCCATATTTCTTCACCTTTTCCTCTCTTATTCTGTTGATAAGGATTCATACAGCTCCTTATTCTCGTTGAATAAACTAACTCTTTCTTTGTAACTCATTCTACCGAACTGCTCTCTAGTCACCTTGGAGAAATCTGTTCTCCCCATAGGAGTCATGTCCTTGGGCTTATTGGGGTTGACGTAGTAGTCCTTGTCCTTGGTCAAGGCTTCCAAAATCTCACTGTCACCCTTGCCTTTGTTTCCTTCATCCTTGAGCGCCGCCTTAAATTCGCCGTAGACTGCTTTTCCTGTAAGCTCATCTCGCCATTTATTTTCACCAACAACACCGTTAAATCGGTTCTGGAAGTCTGCTTCTTCCGCATCCTCTTTGGCTTTACGGTCTGCCTCGGCTTTCTCGTCAGCTATCTTCTTTTCCAAGTCCTCGAACTTTTTCTTGAAATCATTGCCATTTTCCAAATCAGCTTTCAGAGAAACAATATCCCCCTCTAGCTTCTTTTTGGTGGTATTGAGGGTATTAAAATCCTCTCTTGCAACAAAGTTTTTGCCGATACCACCCGTAATCTTCTTTTCCAAATCCTCGCTGTTTTCCAAACCTTTCAAGATTTCCTTTAACCATTCCATATATTTTCTCCTTTCGTCACTCTGTCCTTTTTGTCTAGCCAGTCCTAGCATTGAGCCGCCTATTTAGTCCCTAGGCTCGGGTAGTTTTTTGCACTAAAAAAGGACTTGTTTAACGTCTATTGTCCAAAGACGAGATAAAAGGGATCACCTCCACGTTAGAAGCCATCGAGTAACTTTTTCATTTTGGTATCACCCCCTAATTCATTGTATGAAAAAACCACCTAAACGTTTGTCTAAGTGGTTTCTAAAAAAACTGTTCTAATTCAATTTCTGATTCTACATACAGCGCCCCAATGTATTCGCTATTATGAACAGTGATTTTACTACCGTCCTTTTCGTAAATCTGGGTCAACGATCCATCCACGTCTTCAAGCAAATCTTTCTTAACAAGGTTTGGAACATTTTTCTCCAATGCCGAACACTGCTTAAAAAATATCTCTTCATCAGGCATATTACATATTGTATAATGATACATACCTAATCCTCCAATCCCAATTTCTTATTTACAGATTTTCTTGTCTTAGTTGCTGTTAACAAAATGTCCTTAGTTGCATCCTCTCGAGTTAGCTTCTTTTCCTTCATTTTGTATTTAAGCAACTCTTCAAATGATTTATTAGGGTCTGAAATATCCAGAGCTTTTCTAGCCTCCTGATTTCTCATTAAATCTCTAGCTTGTGTTCTATGCTTATTCCTAAGCTCACACGCCTGCCTTGCCTGTTCCTCAATACTTTTTGACCTATCTATCATATTGGGTATCTGCTCATCATGGTATTTATACCATTTTCTAACAGCCCTATCGTTCATTTTTCCTTTGTATTTTTCAACCTCGGAAAAATCGTATTTCATAATCCTATTTTCATCTTCTATACTCAATTTTATTATATCATTTTTCCCACGACTTACAACACCTTTGCCCTTCAATTTTGAAGAAACAATCCTTGTTCTTTCTGCCCTTGTCGGCAATCCCGCCTTTTCGCTGACCTCCACATACTTATTGGACAGCAACCTAATCTTTTCTGTAGCACTCCTTACTAAATCCTTATCATCAATAGCCCGATATAATTGTTTTTCCTCTCTCGCATATCGTAAAGAAGTTTCCATTTTCCGTTGCAACTGGGTACATTCATACCTCGTGTACTCATTCCCATCAATCGTGATTTTCTCATTGGAGTATCGCTTCATTTCTTTCAGTTCTGACTTACTGTTGGCTGGACTACTGATACCTAACAAAATAGGGTAGGCAATATGCCGACAGTTCCATTCGCCAATAGGCCTTGCAAGACGTTGCTGCAACTCCTGAAACTCTTTATTGCTATACTGATTACCTTGGTAGGGGATATGGTCAGGGGCACAGGGACTGTGAGCGGATATTTCCATACCATCTGCGCCAAACTCCTTGCCTGTGGCCTTTGCTGTCTCTTGGGCGATGTAACTTACCCCATCAAGAATATTCTGCCGTATGGCACTGTCAAGCCGTCTGGTATAGCCGCTTTCATACCTTACCCTCAAACCACTGCTACCCATATCCTTAACAGCCTGTCGGATTACTTTCTTATAATCCTCTGTTCCTGTTGCTACGGAAGCAATAGCTTGGTCAACGGTCTTTTTGTAAAAGGAACCCAACGGCTCAAATCCTTTTTCTGTTCTGATACCAACAGTCGTTGTATTACTGATATTGCGTAGGCTCTCTTTTGTTACTGCCGCCGCTGACTGGATGATATTCTGCAACACTTTATTCTCCGCCAGAGGAATTTGTTTTATCTCCTTGGCTTCATAGAATGGTTTCGCCCAATCATAGCCTTCCTGTGCCACTGCTTCATACAGCTTTTCTATCTCCTCAATGCTTTTGCCTGATTCCCTTGCTAACTGCTGTGTAATCAAATCCACATCATAACCAAAGGTATACATCTGTTGCAATTTCTTAGAGTAAGCAGGGATTAAATCCTCGGTATCTTTCAATGTTTCGGCCATATCCAAAAGAATACGGGCGTTTACGTTCCCAAACCTGTCAGCAAAAATATCAGCCAAGAGGTTTAATTCTTCCTCCGTCAGCATTCAATCACCCGCCTAACAGGTCGTTTACTGTGGGCTCATTCTTCTTAATTTCATCAATCATCGCCTGTGCTTCATCTGCTGTCTCATTAGGATTCAACCATTGTCTAAGTTCGGCTTTGCTTTTAATACCCATGGACTGAGCATCCTTAAGCTGTCCCCATGTTTCCGTACTGCTTTCAATCAAGGAATAAGACCAGTCGAAAGCTGTCTCGTAATCTCCCATGGGGGTTAGACTGTAATAATTGGCAAGGACATTGCAGGCATATATATAGTCAGCCGTTCCCCGCTCAACTACGGCTCGAATATCCGCAACCATGGCATAAGTATCATAAAGCCCTGCCTTGATTTCCGTAGCCGTTGCCCCTCTGGTTTCAGGGGCTGTCAAAACCCCTTTGCTTGTACCTACCGATTTTTCAAGGAGGTCAAAAAGGTTCATTAATCTTTCAAAGTAGCTGCTATTTCGTATATCAGGGCTAAATATTTCTATCATAGGCCCTGTATCATTACCATGGGATGCAAAGAACATTTTGCTGGGCGTTTTATATTTCCCTGTTTTAGGGTCTTTTTGAAACATACGCTCATCGGCAAACACCTTGACCTCTTTCAACTTAAATTCATCCTGAATTTGCTCGAAGCATTCCATTATCTCAGCGATAATACTGTCACAGCCATATGTAATGGGTACCCCATAGAAGTCACTGAATTTCCGATTATCTACAGGAGACTTAAAGTAAGCAAATAGTACACGATCCACTCCACTTATGGCTCTATCTTCAATATCTGCCCATTGCTCTATAAAAGCATCCTTGCCACTTTCATCCGTAACCTTATTGGTAATGTAAATTGTATCATTCTCCACTCGGTAATCCGCCCAACGGAAATACCTTCTTGTGCCCTGCTTGATACTGTCAGCCAAAACCGTAGCCGCTGTGATACGGTCGCCTTTCTTTTTATGAATCATGATACGTTCCTGAGAGAGAATATCGAAATGGATCTCTCCCTCTTGTACATAAGGAACCACAACACAACCACCAGTACCCAGCATACGGGAAGTGATTCGCTTCATCCGCCGCCATACATCACTCATGCAATCATCTAAAAAAGCCACCCTGCTATTTTCACCTACAATATCCGCTGTGCTTTCGCTGATGGCTAATGTTGTAAGCTTATTTGCAAAGATGGCCGTAAAGTTAATCTCTTTTGTGGATTCGAAATTATCAGTAAATTTCTTGTTCTCTTTTAATTGCTCATCGGAAGTATTGGATTTTTCTATTCCAAATAACCGCAATATATATTCCCATAAGGTTTTCAGCATTTAATCACCTACCAATCTGTAAATATTATATTCGAAGCTGTACTCATCGGCATCCAGTATATCAATGTCGCTGGTGCCATCGTCCAGACGTTTATCCTCTAGGCTTTTATCATCCCATACCGCCGTTTTTAAGCCACTCACAAGGTCATCGCACTCACCTTCAACAATATGATACCGACCGCCACCCATAAGCAAGAGAGAACATCTGATGCGATCATTGATGGGCCTTTTCAAACTGTTGTAAATTGGATAAGTCGTACGCTGTCGGTAGCTGTTAATCATGGTTTGTTCCGCACTATCGCAATACACCCCGTCAGGATAGCCGTAGTCACGAATAATTCCATCCACAAAGGAAGTAAATTCTTTCTCTAGTTGATTAAAACTCATTCCTGTAGCCTTGATGCTCTTTGCCCTAAGTTTATACATATGGTTGTCAAAGCCTATCCCAGTGGCCACAAAAGCATGGTTTGATTTGTTGCCGCCGAAGTCGTGGCCAATGTTGATACTATCAAATCGTTTCGGAAGTTTATCTTTTGAAATCATGAACTTCTCAGGACTATCCGCAAACACTTTGTAAATCAATCCCTCGGCTAATGCCCACTTGCCTAATATGTATCGTTCATAAAGAACGGTGCCGAAATACTCCTTTTTCAAGTTAGCAACAAAGTCCTTATCCAAAAAAGGGTTTTCATCAAGCGTATAGTTTTGCAGGAAAATATCTGCATCACTTTGTAGGAACTTATAAAACCAGTGATTTGGATTATCAGGGTTGCAAGTGCCGTCAAAGCAACTATAAGACTTATCTAAACGAGACTTTAGCATATTAAAGACTTCCTCATGCCACGTTACAACCTCGTCACCATAACAATACTTAATACTGGTACCACGAATACGATCTACTTGGTTCACTTTGTCAGCACCCAGACAGTAGCATTTCTCCCCGAACAACATCGCCGTATTGTCGGAACGAATATCCGATACCAAGGCAGGCGTAAATATCTTTTGCAAAGGCTCAATGATATTTCGCTGTAACGTCCCTTTCGTATTCCCGAGTATAACTACAAGCCCCTCCTTACCTGCTACAGCCCGTATTCTTCTAGGGATAACATAATAGTCAAGGTAAGTCTTTCCCGAACGTGTAGCCCCTGACTTGATGTTCCAACGGCTATTTGCATTGTTCCAGAATTCCTTTTGTTTGCTACTTAGCCGCATTGTCTATCCCCTCCAAAATATCATCTAGCTTTTCAAGGAGTTCCTTATCAGAATCATCCTTCGGTCTATCAGACCACCCCTTGAAATTGTTAATTAGGCTGAATTTAGCCCCATTTACCCCATCACGGTCAAACAACCTGCGTTCGGCATATTCTTCGATGTAGGACTTTGCACGTGTAATCGTGTCCATAAATTCTTTCTTAGCTTGATAATTTAACAGCGACATACGGCTGTTAAAGCCAAGTGCCAGTGCCAATCCTGTTACCGTTGGAGGCTTTGGCTGTTTTTTATAAATAATAAACCCCTTGTCTGTCTGCAAAGGCTTTCCTTCTTCATCAAGCCAAGGAATGCCTTCGCATTCTTCAAAATAGGCCTCAATTAAGCCATTGATTTCCTCTTTGCATTTATATTTAGGCGGTCTGCCCACCTTGGCTTTTGGCATTTTACCGCCACCTTTCTGAACAATAAAAAAGCACCCATAGGATGCTTAGGTATTTGTTTTTATTTTCTGCTTTCTTCTCTTCAGTTTACCTCTCATCAAATGATAAGACTGGTCATACTTATGCTCTTCTGTATGGCATTTCAAGCACAAACACATTCCGTTCTTCTCGTCCAATCTTCCAGCGGGATAATCTGACCATTTTACAATATGATGGGCCTCTAAATCTTCTGCATTTCCGCATCTTTCACATTTCCCAGCACTTAAAATATTATTTGCCCACTTCACAACCCTCGAATCATCCCTACTTATCGGGTATAAACTCTTATCCTCAAGTAGAAAATGATAAAATTTATCAGTTAATAAAGCCTTTAACAATAATATACATGCCTGCTTTCTTACATAACTGTAATCACCAATTAGAACAGCTATACTATTGACTATTATCTCTAAAGGATCATCTATGTATTTAAATTTGTGTGTTTTAAATGCCGCTGTGGCATTAAGGTCGATTAAGTATTCATCTGCAAATCGTTTCTGCTTTTCGGTCAATAATACCACCTCACTTTCTTTACAATAAAAAAGCACTCAGACGAGTGCATGTTAAGTTTAAAAATATTTGTACAAGTCACCTAAATTCAGTGTCACTCTAAGATATTCCGTATATTATGTATTAAGACTAGCCAGAAAGGAGATGCCAGCATGACAAAGAGACAAGAACTCCTACTAAACTCTTTACAGGATAAAACAGACGATGAAAAAAGAGAAATCTTAGCGAGAGAATATAACTTAAATTGGGACTGCCCTGAAGGCCCCTGTAAGCTTTGGTTTGCAAAAGTTTTCACCTATTGTAATACAGACGAGTTCGAAGACGAACTTGACTTTTTCTTTTTCTTAGTTAACATATTCGGATACCTGTGGCATATCTGCTTTAATCATGAAGACACAGTTTTCCTTGGTTGCACGTGCCCTTGCGGAAACAAACAAACTATTCTGTATTATTCTATAACATTCGGTGACTAAAAAAGTATTTTTCAAATCAATAATTGTTAAAAAGTAGGTTGTAGCATGGCTACTGTTACTATCTTTGCTAACTAAAGGACAACCTCTCATTATCATCTCTGCAATAAAGGTAATCATATTTATTAGATATTTAAATCCTCCGGGGATTGGACACCGCCTAAACGATGCCCCTTTCTCGGAGGATTTTTGTCCTAATCAACTTTTACTCACAATACCATAATATCATGAAAACACGTCCCGTTATTATCATCTTTTCATTTTATCCAGTATCCAAAAGAACTTCCTTCGTTTGCGATAGAAACTGGCTATGCTTGCTGGCACATCCAAATACTCATAAGCAATCCCATCCACCACATTGTCCATTATGTATGCGGAAATTTCCACATCTGCCTCAATCGCAGACTGTTCAATCATTTCTATATCCCTTTGCAGCTGTGCCCGTCTGCAAGCCGTATCCGCCGTCCTATCCGATGTTTTATTGCCTCCACCTGTGCTATCAAATCTAGGTGAAGATAATTCCGTAATAGACCGCAACTGGGACTGTTTCTCCCGGTACTGCCTACAAAAATATTTTAACTCTCGATAGCGGTTATCTGAAATGTTATAGCTTTGCAGTTTTAAATCTCTTTCTCTCCCCAACAGCATCACCTTCTTTTTGACACATCTACCCCATCATATTTCAGCGAAAAAACTACAAAGTACGCAACAGCCACAATAAGCCAACCTGTCCGTTTTTGCTTGTCAATCAATCCATAAGGATAATTAAAAGCATTAACAATATATTTCATTCCCATAAATCTACCCCCTCAAAATGGCATCTTATCCCTATCCAGCCAGACCGATACATCAATAATCAGTCTGCATACGAAACCTTTTAGCCTGTCCATTATTTCCTCCGTCCCATTCGCTTGTTTATCTGTATGGACCGCTCAATATCGTAGCTTAACCCGTCCGCACTGGCTGCTTTCCTTGCAATCGCTTTCCTATGTGATTCGACCGCCCCAATATACGTCTTGCAGGTTGCATGGCATTTGTAGTGGCGTGAAGTACAGTCTTTGCAACAGGTCGACATTTAATCACTCCTTATTTGACCAATCCTCACAGCTAAAATCATGCTCCACGTAATCAGAATAATAATCGCCCTCGTAATCATCATAGGCACAGACGCAAATATACCCCTCGCCGCCGTACTGAGCATGTCCACACGTTCCGCAGCATCTTTCTTTTGACATTATGATTCCTCCTTTGGCGATTCGGGTAAAGGCATCCAATGGGTAACACCCTTTGATTGTTGCCCTAAATCTGTATACCATTCGTCCCACAATATCCAGCCTACCGTTGTACCTGAATACCCATCAGTCGTTCTAACTAATACCCTAGTTTGTTTCTCTGGCAACCTGTCCTTAGCGCTTATCCATTGCATTATTCCGCACCGCCTTTCATTTCATCCGAACCGAAGCACTTATTTATCAACTCAATCTCTTTTTTCTCTGCTTCTTTGTATGTTTCGGTTTCCCTAGCTTTTTCCGTTAAATAATAACCTCTAACAATAAAATACTGCTCGTGCCAGCTCGAATAAACGCTTTCGCAACCGCTTAAAACAAACCCTTTTTCTTTCAATTCTTTCAGGCATTTTTTAACCCTGTATGTACTCGTTTTTAAAATTTCAGCCATTGCAGTTGAAGGAATTAGGCTTGTTTGATAGTTCATGATGCACACACTTGAATTGCATATTAATTGAAAAACTTGGTCGGTTGTAATGGCTTCATATTTTTTCACGATGCACCACCCTTCATTTCATCCAATTTCGCCTGCGCTTCGGCTTCGGCGAGGAAAAATTTAATTCCAAATCCTTTTGGATCTATTTCATATCCAGCCCAATATTTATTTGTTTTATCGGTATGTGCAGATATTCTCCACTTTCCGCTTTTCCAGCAGTGAATTGATTCAACAATTAATACTTTAATTAATCCATCAAAAACCATATACACCGTATCCCCAACCTTACAAGGCAACTCCACCGCCTTATCCAGTCTGGCACGAAGGGAAGCGTTTTCAGTTTGGAGTTGTTTAATTTCATCTGGCGTTAATCCCTTATCTTCGTATTTTGCAAGCTGTTCGAAACAATCAAGTATACATCTCAATGTATTCGGATAAGGGCTTTCAACATCTTGCTCGTTTGGCTTTACGTTTTTCAAATACGCAAAGCCACGCTCATTTCTTTCGGTTAATCTCTCCATCTACTCCACCTCCCGCATGTCAGCGCCGCAATAAGGGCAAAAGTCAAATTTTCTATTCCAAACACCTTCACACTTAGAACACTTATGAAAATCTCCTGCAAACACACTTTTTTCCCACTTACCCCGAACAACCTCTTTCGCATCGGCGGAGGGAAGCGTTCTCAATTTACAGACAGCCTTTAAAATCCCGTTCGCAAGTTCAATTTCCCCGTTAGCATGTTTTTGCTCCGCATATTTCCGCAAGGATTTCTCTGCAATATCCGTATCTATGTATTTATTCAATCCATCTCGCCCCTTTCAGTTCTCTCAGCAAAGAGTTTCTTTCAACCAGCCATTCAAGAGGAATATCAAAGGTTGTTCCGATTCTTTCGCTTATGGCTCTCTCAATTTCTTTCAGTCTATCCTCTTTCCAAAATCGCTCTGGTGCAATCCCTAAAGGCGGTTTGTTTCTTTCTGGTTCCATTAATACTCACACCCCTTTCGGCTCGAGTTTTCTACCACACATAGGACAAAATTTAAACTCTAAATCTCCCTGACCATTCCAATCAGCATAAAAAGCTTCATCATCTCTTGTTATAAACAAAGTTGTTTCGCCGTCAATTAATTCTTTAGTGTCTCCCATACAATACTCACACCCGTTCTCCCGTTCGAGTTTTTCTTGCAGGGCTTGGATGGCTACATCAAGAGCCACATAGTTCAAAGTTGCCAATCCGTTTCCGTTTTGAACTTCGCCCATTAGATTTGTTGCCATGCATTCCAGTTGTTTGATTGCATCTTTGATTGGTTTCACTCCGCATCCTCCCCCTCTAAAAGCTCTGGATTGTCGTGGATATTGCCGATAACGCAAACATACTTCCAAGGTGTATCATTTTCAAAAAACAGATCGGTTCCGCTGTCCTCATAAAGTTCATGCAATTTTCTAAAGTTGCTTGTTAGATACAGCTCTTCTTCATCATCTTTGTACATTTCAACTGGCACAAAAGCGTAAGAACCGACACAACACAAGAATCTGCATACAGATACCATTTCTTCTTCTTGAATAATATCCCCCTCGAAAATCTTCGTTCCATTCTTATTGGTTAAGCCTGTAAACTCCCCGACGGTTTCAGGGATAACTTCAATAGCATATAAAGCACTTGCATAACTCGGCACAATGTAATGCTTTTCCTTTCCTGTAAAACCATATTTCACATAAAAGCCGTACATCCATTCACCATTATCAACTCTTATGCCTCTATACAATTTTTCTCGCATGGTTATTCCCTCCGTTCGCCGTAGCTGCAATAATCGCCGTATTGTTTTAACCCATTAAATTGATTGCATTTACAAAAATTGTCGGTGTACCTTTCCGAATGTTTACACTCCTCACACCGCACAGGCTTTCCCGCTTTCAACCGCTCATTTTCCGCTTGAAGCTGTTCCAATTGGTCAGCGGCGATTTTATGTAATTTACATCTGTAATATGGGAATGCCAGCTTTTCCCCTACAAATTCACAGCCTTCGCAGTTAATTCCTGCATATCTAAGCTTACATTCACCACGCAACGCCTTTACCGTTTCATCTATGTTCATGGTTGCACCTCCTGCAGCTCATCTTCGCATATCTTCACTATGTGCTTACATAATTCCCTCGGGATTACGCTTCTTTCCCTACTGCCTTTTAATCCCTGCGTCCCCGTTTTACTCCCCCTCGGAGCAGGTGCATGACAAGGTGAACCATTTTTGCACATTGGTAAAAATTTAGGGTTAGGATGATTAGTCCAAATGTCCGTCGGTTTCATTCTGCGTTCCAATACTGGTTTATCTGTTTCGTATTGACAATATGTAACTGTATATCTTGGAAGTCCTTGCATCCATTCCATTTTTCGCATACCACCACGAGGATTTTCGATAAAATAGAAGGTAGGATTTAAATCTTCTATAAATTTTAAAACGTTTTTATCCACTTCGTCGCAAAACTTAGCATAGTCGCTTACAGGGTTAAGATTACCCGTTTCTGAATCCTTCCTCCTATGATGGCTAATTGCAGCGATGCTAAATGTGGCGCAGTCTGGGCTTGCCCAAATAACATCGGGCTTGCCGAATTTATCTAATATATCTTGCGCTGTTATCTTTCCTATATCTTCGTATAGATCGATATTTTCAAAGTCTTTTGACCATTCAACGCTAAACACTTCATGTCCATTTGCTTCAAATGCTTTGCCGATACTACGAGTACCTGCAAACAACTCTAATACTTTCATATCGTCACAGGAGTAAATCCGGATTTATATCGGTCGACCAAACCTCTTTACTCCTTCCTGATTTAATTTTCCTGTACTAGCACCCTAGGCTTGTACACCCTACACTCATGATATTTCTCCTGCTTCCTGACCGCACCAAGTGTATTTTGGAGTATCCCAATCACTTTGCGGTTGTTCTGCCAAAACTCATATAAAGGCTGTATTTCTTCCAGCCTATCTTTGTAATACCGTCTATCCTGCCGTGACCGTTTTAAGGCGTTTGTAAATTTTACTTTTTCCCTTGGTGCCACTTCGCCCAGTTCAAGCTTGTGTAAATAATCTTGTGTCAGCTTGTCCTGTCTGGATATTTCCGACTGGTAGCATTGATGGAGGCTTTCGACGTTGTTCAGGAGGTTTAGAAAGCTTTCAATGCATTCAGAGGTTTTCTGTTCTTTCGCCATCTGCATCCCTCCTACTTGCACTCAATATAGCCTTTTCCGTCATGGCCACAAACTGAATCAACTCAGCAATAGCCATTCTGCCGTTCTTGGACATTTCTTCCAACCAACCAATGCCAATGCAATTATTTTTCGTTGCCTCCCAATGCAGGTCTAGCCCCTCACTAATGAGTTCAGCTTTCTCCATTGCCTCCTCGTATTCCTCACGCATTACCGCATGGGCCTCGTGATTAGATGCAAACAAGGGGAAGGATTGATTGGCTGTTTCTAGTTCCTCTAGGACGAGGTTGTTAATTCCGTGTAGTAATTTTTCTCGTATCATCTTCGCACCTCACTTGAAACAATCTGGCATAACCGCTTTTAGCTCATTTGCAATGTCCTGAAAGCGTTTTTCCGCCTCCTTGAGTGTTAATACTTCCTCAGCTACCAACTTGCGACACAGCACCTTATAAAGCCCCTGTATGCATCCATCAACGGTGCCGTAATATCCAATGACAGAATAAACACGTTTTCCGTCTTTATCATCCTTCTTTGTGTCTAGCTTCAAGGCATAGTCGTACGCTTGTCCGTCTATGCAATAATCCCTGATTAGCTTGATCATAAAATAATACCCCTCTTTCTCAAACCCTCGTAAAAAGTGTCGTTGTTTATCCATGATCGTATAGTATTTGGATTGATTTTCACCGCAGCCGCAAATTCCCCTGATGTCATTTTTCTGCCGTCCATTACGATTTCATATAGACATCCGTTGCCGCCTTTTCTGGTTTTAATTGTCAACTCCACCTCGTGCCGATTTTTCGCCGCAGCAGAACCCTTTTTCGGTGTTATTTGATTTGGTTCAAACCCCAAATCTTCAAACGCTTGCAATCTTCTTAAAAGCAGTGAATTATATAATTTATTTGCTTCTGTCAATCGTCCCATAATCTTCCTCCTGTAAATCAGACTTCTTTTTTGATCTCTATAAACCACCGTACCCGATCAACTTACGATGGTTTAATTAAAAGGGAGATCATCATCCTCAATACTTTCATCTATCGGATAAAATCCATCTTCACTCTCTTGTTTCGCCGGTGCAGGATTCCCCGCATTAGAGTTCTTGCTCTCTGCAAAATACTGTTCCTCAGCCACAACGTCCGTCGACCAGCGTTTTTTGCCCTCGTTATCATCCCATGAACGAACTTGTAACCTGCCGACAATGCTAACCATCTGTCCCTTTTTGAAATACCTTTCAGCAAACTCTCCCGCCTTACCGAAAGAAACACAGTTGATAAAATCGGCATCAGGTTCGCCTTGACGTTTGAAACGACGATTTACTGCTAATGTATATCTTGCTACCGCCAAAGGCTCCGCACCTTGGGAATATCTAACCTCAGGGTCTTTTGTTAGGCGGCCCATTAAAATCACCTTGTTCATCATTTACCCTCCATCAATCTTATTTGCAATTCTTCATTCTCTTTTCTTGCAATGGCCTTTCTAACATCTTCATCTGGCATTTTCACAGGAATGCACATTTTAAAAATCCTGCTCTTTAATCTTTCATCATGATCCAAATTCTCTATTTCGCAGTTACTTGTAAAAATTGTGATTTTTTTATATTTCATCCTGTTATCGAAAATACCAAATAACATTTCATTTACCCAAGATGTTCTATTCTCCACGCCTATATCATCGATTATCAAAACATCAACGTTTGTAATAGCATTAATGATTTGACTTTCGGTGTACTCAGCTTCCTTGTTGTAAGTGTTTTTAATTTCTTGTAGCAGGTCAATGCTAGTCATAAATTTCACCTGCCGTCCGATTGTGTTAAGCAACACATTCCCCAAACTAACCGCAATCCTCGTTTTGCCACTTCCCCTTGTTTCTGAGTAGAAATATATCCCTTTCCCCTTTTGTTCAAAATCATCAAAATTCAGTATGTAATTAGCAACCATCTGCTTTGCTTTTCTGGCAAGCAGTGAGTTAGCATCACTTTCGTAGCAATTCACATCAAATGAATTTATGGTAAGACCAGTAAACTCTGTCGGTATGTCAGCGAACTTAAGCCTGTTCTTTTGCATCGCATCTTTGTGGCATTTGCAAAATGCGTCGTACAAAGTGCCAGTCCTTTTTTCAACCAGATGAATGATTCCAGTCCCATCACACTGTCCATACGGGCAATCAGAAGTCGCATTCAGTATCTTGTAATCCTCCCTGTTTATCTCGCTGGTATTCGAGGGCGATTCTGTTAAGTCGTTCTCCTTCTGTTTCTTTAGTTCCTGTTGCGCCCTTCGCATTATCGTTTCTATGCTTTGCATTTTTATCACCTCGATCCTTCAGTTCAAAGATACCCTTCCAGCTATTCATGATGCTTTGTTGCAGTATCTTTATTTTTTCTTCATCATCCCCGCCAAGTTTATCTAACTTACCCAACATGAGCTCCAATGCCCTGTCTGTCATTTTGGCTTTTATGTTTTTACGCATTTCTATAAAGTCACTAATTGCATTCCTCAATTCTTGATTTTGAGTGTAAGAAGATACAACAGCATCGGAAGATGCCTTATTGTTTTTTATATCTTTATTCTTATGTTCTTTTGTTCTTATGTTCTTGTTAGTGTTCAGTTGTTGTTCAGTTGTTGTTCGCTTGTTGTTCAGTTGTTGTTCATTCTGTTGTTCACTTTGTTGGTACAACTCCCAGTTAACTATTGAAATCATGCGATTTTTGTTGCCTGTTTGTTGTTCAATTTGATGTTCGATTTCTAGATTCTTTAGAATCCTTTGTACTTTACTAGGATTTATGTTAAATTGCTCCGAAATCTTGTTTCTGCCTGTTATTAATTGCCCCTCTTGGAGTGTTATTCTCTCGCCATTGAAGATTACATCAATCGGCTGGTGGGTGGCGTTAAGCAGCAAGTAACACCAAACAGCAAAGTAATCGCTATCCTTGCAAATTGTGGGATTTTCCAAAGAACAACGGTGTAGCTTAATCCACCCGTCCAATCATTCCACCTCCTGCACCCATACAACAGTTTTAGGGGTTTCGGAGTATTCCTTTTTCGTTGACAGGAAAACGATCTGGCTATCATCTATGTAAGCGGCTTTGTTCAAACCGTCCAAAACAGATTTTACAAGGTTATCCATATCAGGCTTCTTAGTATGCCAGTACCCACCCTCTAGTATCAGCTTTCTAGTCTTCTTAGGCGTACTTTTGGGTATCGGCATATAAAAGGCTATCATGACAGATAAAGGCTTGTCAGACGGCTTTAAGTTGCCGTATGCACTATCCCAACACTGCTGTATGTATGTCTCGTGATCCTTTGTTTTCTTTGGTGTATATGTTCCGTGCTTCGACCAACGAGGGCGCCCCTTGGGGACTGGAACGCCATCAATTTCTACTTTGAATTCCATTAAATACCCCCTATAAATAATTCCTGCCAATAAGCTCCATGAACCTCTCGTGAGAATTTTCTTCCTCAAACGCCCTTTGGCAGTCTTGTTTTAGTTTCATATCTAACTCATTCCCGTGTTTTCCGTGTACTCCGTGTGTGCCTTTATGAAGCTCTAAAGTTAGGTAAACGAAAAACCCGTTATCATCAGATATTTTTCTGTTTTTGCCCATATATATATGGTGCTTCTCTAAATTGTCAGTTCTGCCCGTTATATAGCACTCCTTTTCCTTACCTTGGAGAACCGAAACTGTACGACTACCTTTCACCTTTCCACGCCTCCTTTAAAGCCTGTAATTCATTGGGTGTCATTGTCTCTATGCCCTGCTCTTTGCAATCGTGGACAATAGCATCAATCAAACGTGACATTTGTTTGGTGTTATAGACACTGCTGCCGTAATAAAAAGCAATCAATACAAAACCTTCATGCTCTGCATGATCCAGTCGCTCCGTTATCCACCCTCTACCACGTAAGCCCCAAATGTGAATCATTGTATCAGCTGCTTTTTCATCAATCTCTGCGGTTCTAAAAACACCAATATCTCTAATGTGCTCCCGATAAACTTCATCTTTTGTGATGTTAAGTTTTTCCGCTAACTTACCGCATAAAACCCACATATATTTATTTGCGTTTAAACTTCTACCTTTGCGGAACTTGCTGACTTTGAGGGTCAGCTTGTCCGCATTAAGGGAGTTGATTTTCTCGGTCAAAGCATCAATTTCATAACTCTTGTAATCAGTTTGAAAAGATATTTCGACCTTGCCAGATAAGATTTTCAAAACAGGTTCACTTGCTGTGAATGTAAACAACTAATCACTCCTGTTCTTTTTTAACTTGAGGATATACAAAGACTCTCTTTCCTGTTTTTAAATTTCTTATAGCCAATCCTACAATTACTTTGTTTTCAATTTTTATTTTTTCGATAGCAAATTTATCATATGTGGTCTTTCTTCCGTTTTTATCAGATATATTCATATCCTTAGCGTTGATCCAAATAAACGGGGCTGTATATAGTTCTCTGCCAATCCCCCAGTTGAAACAGGCACGTTTAAAGCTGTCTGACGCAAGACCTTTTTCTTTCTCGGTATTGCTCTCTGTCCCCGTATCTTCTTTGGAAATCCACTGCTTCTTTTCTTCATCCCATATCGAAACAGTACAATTCGCATTTTCTCTGCTATGATGGCGTTGCCAATTAGCAGCGCCTACTGTTTCATCAAGAATATTCATATCGCAACGGGCATCCTTATAAAGCAATAAGGAACAGCCTCTTTCGCTAACCTGCGCTACTCTAACGTCAATTTCATCAGCCTTTAAATCTCTGAATTTCACCTATGTACCTCCTATCTGATAGAAAGTCTTTCGCCACGTTCTTGCAATATTGCGAACTCAAGGCTTTCTCCGCTTTCCAAGGCTTTTCTGATTTTTTCTTTGTCTGGCTCAGCAATAACTTTTTTGTAATCATCTGGCACCTCGCCGTAGACATCAAGAGGTTGTTTCCCACCATTTTTAGCAATAGAAAAACTAAACATTGGTGTTTTGAATTTGGTCTTACCTGTTATTTTCATCGCCATAAAAAGATTGTCCTTCAAAACCTTTTGTCTTGCCTCATAGCGCTTCTTTCTCTCTGACAAACGTTGTATCTCAGCATCCATTGCAACAATATCGCCATCAATATTACGCATGATTTTAGCGTAGTTTTCCGCCTTTTCTTCGAACTCAAACTCTGTGATTTCTAACGTATCTAAGACAGCTTGCTCGTCATATTCCTCTGACAAAAGCATTTCCTGAAGCTGTGTATAATTATCGGTTAATTTATATAATGAACTCATTTTTTATCCTCCTTCTTTTTGCAAATCTCATCGGGAAAACTCTCACCGTTCCCGTACCAAACGCCGTCTTTATATTCCCACTCCGCCAAGACCTCAAAAGGTGTCCTATTTATGGGACAAATCAGCATTACGCCGTAAAAAGGGTTTTTATCCATTGACAAGTCCCTCCTTTTCGTCCAGTTCTGCAGCTCTTAATTGGAGATTCTCAAGCAATTTGGGAATGTTTAGCCTGTTAATCGTTTCAACCGCTAATTGATCCCGCAAATTCTGTTCAAGGGTTCTCAAAACCATTTCTTCTGATTCCGTTTTCGCCTTTTTAATCATTTCACTAACCTTAGAAGCAAGTTCTTTTTCTAAATATTTATTGATAAAATATTCATTAAGAGATGTATTTTTATCGCTGTCATAGCGAGGTGTATTTCCGTCACGATCAAATACTTTGCGGTTCAAAAACGCCTCATAGCGCTCTCCTATGAATTCGCCCATAGGCTTATACTCAACTTCACTACCCCAAGAACTTTTCTTGTAAGGAATTTTCATTTCCGAAATTTTCCCAGCACAAACCATTTCTACGAAATCATCAACTCTCTGTTGGATAACAGATTCAGCTTGCTCAATTTTCTCCAAAATTACAGTATCAACAGCCTTTACAGCTTCGTCGGTTGCTTTTTTAAGCAATCTTTCCTTAACACCAGAAACAACCTGTCTCTTAATTTCTTCATCAATTGAAAACTCTTCGTCTTCGATCCAATCAAGTTCTACCTCTATATTAAATTTTGCCATTTGACAATCCTCCTGTTTTCTGATACTTTAAAGTTGATTATTTATGCTTGTCCCCTACTGGAATTGCCGTTCCTTGGGGACTTTTTGATTGCTTAACCTTGCTTTCGATTAGGTCGGTAAACACTACTACAAAGATGAAGATCAATGTCCATTTAAGTACAAGGCGGTTAAATAGGATGCATTCCATAACCACCACAAAGGCTAGGATAGTGATAACATTAATAACCCGTAGTAATGTTATCTTGATCGCTTGCACCACTTTGGCACGTTTCTGACGGCTCTGTTGCTCTGCATCACGCTTGATACGGCGCTTGTCGTTTCGGCGAAGAATAGCACGATATACTGGATTAGTCTCGTAGTTGGTCATTAGTATCAACTCCTTTTTTCAACTTCTTCAGGTCATTTTTAGTAATGCACCCCAATTCAAAGCGTTTAGCAAGTTCGAAAACACTTCCGCTTTGCTTAAAAGGCTTATCTGTTTTTCTCTGGTATTCTTCGAGTTTCTTCCAGTAAGATGGCAAAAACCTGAACATGTTATAAAGTTCCTTCAAATTTTTATTGCCACAACACCAACATGATACCCTGTCCAAAACGCTGTAAAGTTCAACATATTTGCCTGTTAATGGCTCATACTCAAGCCAATCCCAACCTTGGTCATAACAGTATTGAAGACATTCCGCCTCAGTTAAGCCCCATTCATTTAGCCAATACGCTTTGTTGCTACTGGCTCCTTTTTCTAAGCGTTCAGGCTCATCTTTGGCTATTCCGATAATTTGTAAGTTATCACCACAATACTTGTCCAATTGAGCAATTTTCTGCGTTGTCCCCCATCGGCAGCCGTGCCATCCACACCACTCATAACCTTTTTTCCTGTTTCCGTTTCGCTGTATGTATTCTCTTTCCCATGCTAAAACTGGAAATTCAATGGCAGGATAGATTGTTGTAAATCGGATGCCTTTTTGCTCGCATAGCTTTTTGGCCTTCTCAATGTTTCTGCGAACAGCTTGAAACTCCCATTCTCCAACATCGAAATATACTGCTTCATCAACCTTACAGCCTTTTTCTATGGCAATTAACAGCAATGCCAAGCTATCCTTGCCTCCACTTAGCTGTATTACATTTCCCACCGCCTCCCTCCTTTCTCCTTCCATTTACCCCGTGCCATGTTCCATGAAACATGAATACGGAATAATCCAAATTGTTATCTACTGCATATTGCTTGTCTTTCTTACGATTGCATTCGGGGCAGTAATACCCGTGACGGGTGTTTGTTTCTTTGCTAATTTGCTGTCGTACGCCACACCGACTGCAGCATATGTAACGGTAGCCAGGGCGCATCGGTGGTTCGGTTGTCATGCTTGTCCACCTCCTAAAATTATTCTTCGTCTTCAAAAAACAGCCACCAATCAATTCCTAATGCTTTGCCTATTTCCTTTGCAGCCTTGACACTCATGCCTCTTTCTCCGCTTGAATACTTAAGCATGGTTGCGTATTTAATTGATGTTTGCTCGCTTAGCTGTTTTGCTGTAATACCTTTTTCTTTCAATATGTAGTTTAATTTCATATAACACCTTCCTATATGTTGTATTTGCCCACAATATGTGGTAAAATAAGTAATACGAAAATACAATTCAAAAGGAGCGTGGATTTATGAGTTTTTATTCAGATGTAGCAAAAGTTCTTTCAGTATATAATTTTGAAAAAGTTGGAGATTTAACAAAATCAGAATTCGAAAAACTGATGGCCGAAATATTAAGTGCATCTGTTGATACCTACTCACAAGAGATGCAGTTCAAACTCAAACAAAGAAATTTGGCCGTTGGAAGGAGATGATTACAAAGAACATATTTCTCCAATGCTATATTGTATTTTTCCCCATGCATACCGTAACCGCAGCTTCGATAAGGAGGCACTTTTCTTTTGGATAGACAATCGAGAAAACTACTTAAGCATATTTCAAATAAGCAAAATAACCCCGAAGGATTTATGTTTCTTGTTGAACTTTTTGATCAATACGAAAAACTTAATAGTTTATCCGAACAGCAAATAATGGCTATGTTACGTTATCTCGAAAGTGAGGGATACATACACTGCCTAAAATCGGTACATAGTGGCGATCCAATAGGATTTGAACTTGAACATAAAGGGCATCATCAAAAAGCATTTAAATTCGATGATTTTAAAAAATATTTAATACACAACTGGATTGCTATTGCAGCCTTAACTATTTCAGTAGCGTCAATAGCAATGCAATTATAGAACCCATAAGAGCCACAATATCTATTATTGATGGCTTTTTTTTATTTTCCACCTCTCTCACCTCCTACCTTTCTTTTATGGGCTTGTCCAGCGGGGCTAGACTGCTTGACCCTTCATTAACTGTGCCGCCACTTCGTTGGCTGTGACCGCTACTTGCAATAATGTGCTTTTTAACATTGCGTTTTCCTTTTCCAACTGTTCAATTTTTCGGTCTTTCGCTCTTAATGCAAATGCACTAACTGTATCCAAGTCAATGTCTGCTTTCTCGATTGCTTCAATGTAGTCCAGCGGAAACATATTTGTGATTTTATTGGGCTTGATTTTTTTCTCTGCGATTAATTTTCTAATCGTTTTAACATCCCTCCCCCATCGCTTAGCTAGGTCAGGGCACGACAACATTGTAGGTTGTGCTGGTTGGCTCATACTTGTCCCCTCCCTTGCTAAATCAACCCTTTACGGCTGACAACCTTCTTTTTGGGCGGCAACCGCTTTATAGGTGTCACGCCATTATTTTTCAGCATATCCTTGATAATCTTTACACCTTTTTGCGACCAAGAAACGGAGGAGTACTCCATTGTTGCGTTTTCGTTAAAGCCTAATCCTTTGTTTTCATATAAGGGATTCAGTCTCCAGCCTCTTTTTGTACCGGGAATAACCAAACCTAATTTATAAAGCGTGTCATAAAAGGCTCTTGAATTTACACAATACATACCTGCTACACGCTCTGTTGAAATCCTGTCTTTCTTCATCGTCTTGCTGTAAACGTCAGCCGCAAGAGTGATTTCTGTTTGCACGGGGGCAACCTCTACTTGTTTTTCGGTTGTCAATTTTTCCTTTACACGTCGAACATCCTCTTTGATTTCTTCTATCTCTACCGCTTGTTTAAGCCTTGCTTCTCTTTCTGAAACTGCGTTGTCGAATAAACCTTTAATCATTTGCAGTTCGGGTGTAAGCTGTTGCAACTGCGGTACTTGTTTAGATTTCTTTTCGACTGCAATGAAATATTTCCGAACGGATTTTCCAATTTCATTACGTTCCAGCATCGCCATTTCTTTGGCTGTGTCAAGTTTGATGATGTATTCAATGGTAGGTCTACCACCTTTTTCTAAATTTTTAGAAAAACTCTCAAAGTCCTCATTTTCGACGGCTTCGCACTCTGCAAACTTATTTTTAATCCAGTCCGCAAATTTACTTTTACTCTGTAATCCCTCCCAAAGTTCCCTGCCGTTTACTACGTGTTCCCCTTGGTCTGTTTTGTAGACGGGGACTAACCCTTGTTCAAACAATGTTAGCTGGTTCATCTTAATCCTCCTTTTTAGTCCTGTGCGACAACACGATTATCGCTGAGGAACTTATTTAAATCATCCTCACTGATGCGCACTGTTTTCGTGCCACCTAGCTTTGTTGCACCAAGTTTTCCTCCTCTAATCCACTCTCGAATAGTGCGTTCTGACACTTTTAAGAGGTCTGCCACCTCGAAAGTCGTATAAAATTTCAATATTTCACCCCTTTTCTATTGCTTTTCGTCGGTTTTCGTGCTATTATCAATTTGCGAGATCAAAAATAGTAAAAAAATAGACTTAAAGCATTTGTTACACGAATTTCGTGCTTATGACGTTATTATATACTCTGTTTTCGTACACGTCAATAGCTTTTGCACGGTTTTCGTATTATTTTGGTGCTTTTGTGGAGGTATCACAATGGATACGGTTGATAGAATATTAAAACTTATGGAAAATAACCAAATGAAACAGGCTGATTTAGCTAGAGTAGCCGGAGCAAGAAGCAGTTCGGTAAGCGATTGGTTAAATAGGAAAAGTACCTCCTATACTAAATATTTAGATAAAATCGCAAACCACTTCGGCGTAACCACTGATTACTTGCTGACAGGCAAAGAACCAGAGCCAAATATTAAAGTCGTAGACGAGGACGATAACCTCGTTGTATTGGATGATGAAACGCTTGAATTGATAGACAGCTTGCGTTCTAAACCAGAAATGAAAATGCTATTCTCAGTTAGCAAAAATGCCACGCCCGAAGATATTATTAAGGCAGTAAAAATTATTGAAGCGCTAAGGGATGATAGTCAAGGGCGGTGATGCTATGGAAGATGTGTGTATTAGGTTTATAGATTTGCCATGCCGTATAAATGGCATTACAGTTCAAGATGAGAGCGGTTTTTACAATGTTTATATAAATGTAAGACTGTCATTAGAAGCTCAGAGAGCGGCAGTTAAACACGAATTAACGCATATAAAAAGAAATGATTTTTATTCTTTAGAACCGTTATCCAAAGTTGAAAGTTTTTAGACAATAAAAAATCCCCCACAGTACTGCGAATACTGTGAGGGAAGTGAGAAAAAATGATTTAGAAAATATTTCCTTCTCTTTTTTTATCGTACCATATAATTTACGACAAAAAAAGAGAACATACATTCAAACATATGTTATACTATTTGTATATTAGAATGGAGGTGTTCTCGTGGGAGGAATGCTTGTGAAAAGTGTTGAAACATTTAGTTTTCATTTAGATGGCGATAGTTCTGTTGATGCCATCCAACTTGCCAGTACCATAAAAAGCTTTGCAGAACTTACAAAAGCAATTTCCAATACCGAAGACCCTGAGGCATTTTTAAAATTGAACATCACAACGTTTAAAAACGGAAGCTTTGAAGTAATATTTCAAACAGTTTGTGAAATAGCAGAGACCATAATGAGTGACCATGAAAAATTCGCGACCCTCATTGCTAGTGCTGTTATCGGGGCATTTAAAATCAAGAAATTTTTAAAAAATGAGACACCGAAAAATGTGACCACTGAAGGTGAAAATATAAAAATAGAGAGAAACGATGGGAGCTTTATATATGCACCGAAAGCTAGTGGTACAATACTGAGCAATGTGCATATAGATAATATGGTAGTAAACATTGTAGCGGCATCCAATGAAAGCAATGGTGGCAATGGGTTTTCTATCGGCAGTCACAATGATACAGTAAAATGTTCTGCTGAAGATGTGCAAAAAATGAATACACTCTTTGAGCATACATCTGTCGAATCTCTAAAAATTCATACACAAACAATGGATGCATACTTAGAAATTAAAAAGGCTGTTTATGTAGGCAAATCAAAATGGACTTTCGTTTTTAAAAATATTTCGATAGATGCAACCATAGAAGATGAAGAATGGTTAACAAAAGTTCAAGACGGTGATATCCGCATAGACATACCTAAACATTTGCATGCTAAATTACAAATCGATTTAGAAACTGATAAAGACGATCGGAGGACAATAACGCCTCCGAAATATAAGATTTTAAAGGTTTATAACTTCATTGATTCAAATGATATTCCAGCAGATTCACAAACAACGCTATTTTAATAAAAAAATCCCCACTCCGCTACCAACGAAGTGAGGGACAAGCGGTCATACCGTGGTACACCCGCCTTCAACAAGCAGATTATACCACAAGACCGCTTTATTTACCATACCAAATTAAATAAAGGAGGTCTTATTTTTATGGCCAAAAACCTTATAACGCACTTACCAAAATTTAAAAGGGAGTGTTTTAGTGGCTAAAAAAGAAATCAAAAAAGAAACGAAAAAGAAAAGAGAACGAGTTGGCATCTATTTAGGGCTTGAAGACGGGAAGAAAAAATACAAATACTTTTATGGCTCTACTAAAAAAGAGGCTAATAACAAAGCAAAGAAATATAAAACAGACATGGATAAAGGGATGAATTTACTTGCGGAGGATACATCTTTCGGTTTCATGCTGGACACATGGCTCGAATCCAAGAAAACAGAAGTCAGCTATGGCCGTTATCAGTGCTATGACTATTCTTCAAAAAAGTTTGACTGTTTGCGTAACAATGATATAAAACTCATCCGCACCGCAGATTTGCAGAAAATCATTAATGAATGGTCTATAATGAATTCTAACACAGGACGTCCGAGTTCACGCACCTCGCTTAAAGAAATGAAACTCACGGTTTCGCAAATATTTCAGATGGCTATCGACAACCGCATTATTGACTATAACCCAGCCAAGGCAATAAAGATACCGAAAAAAGAAGAGGAAAGCACTCGCAGGGCATTAACAGATGAAGAACAACAATGGATTGTAAACACTCCACACAGGGCACAAAGAATGGCAATGGTTATGCTTTACGCAGGATTAAGGCGGGGCGAGATTATTCCTTTAACTTGGGCGGACTTTCTTAGAGACAAAAGAGCAATAAATGTAAATAAGTCTGTTTCTTTGGAAAATGGAAAACTTGTGGTAAAACCCCATACCAAAAACGGACGTGACCGAGTTGTTTATATCCCCGACAACCTGTTTGACTATCTTTGTAACGAATTCAAGAAAGCTGAAAGCATTTATATGTGTCCCTCTGCAAAGGGAGATATGATGACAACAAACAGCTTCAGACGTTTATGGGATAGCTATATGACAGAGCTCAATTTGAAATATGCCAAGGTTCCTATTAATACAAGGAAACCCACAAGCAAATATGATCCAATTAAATTCCCTATGCTTATCCCAAAGTTCACCCCACATTGGTTGCGACATACCTACGCAACAATGTTATACCATTCCGGCATTGATGTACTTGCTGCAAGGGATCAGTTAGGGCATAAAGATATTGAAACAACACTGCAAATTTATACACATTTGGATGAACTTCATAAAACAAGGGCTTTAGGCAAACTGAATGCCTATCTGAAGTCAATAAATGAATAAATATTCAAATGTATTCAAATATAATTACATTAAAATTTTAATAAATAAAGTATGGGTCAAGGTATGGGTCAAACTTTTATGCATTGCCGTAATATCAACGTTTCTAGGCACTTTTAATAATCATTAGGGATGTAGAGGTCGCAAGTTCAAATCTTGTCGCCTCGATGACTTATAAAAGGTGTTGGGAATGTTGATTTAGCAACGTTTTCAGCACTTTTTTGATTTCGTTTTGAAGGTGTGATTTTGCGGTAAAAATATTTTTAACATAACTATATCTATTTTTTACCATATCAATTTACCATAAGCATTAGTATAGTAAATAATTTTTAAGAAGAATTTTTGAATATGTATTATCTTTGATCCATTCATGGAATTCTTCTTCGGGGATGTAATATCTTCCACACTATTGTGATTTTGGGAAATCCTTTTAATTTTACTAAGTTGTAAGCTGTTTCACACATATCATTGAAATACTTGATCTCATTCTCTCTTACCATTCCGATATAACATATGGTTGTTTGTCTATTCTGAATGAGCAAATATTCTTTTCACAATTCATCCACTTTCTCGAACTCACATTTTATACATCAATTTAACAATCAAAATTCACAAATAAAAAATCGTGTAGCCAACATATCCAGTCAAGATACATTAACTACACAACACCTATTATAACATTCGCTATAAAAATAATAATCATCGCAACCTAATATAGATTTAACTTAACTTCTCTATTTTGAATATTGTTCCAATGTATTTCGTTTTAGAATCTCAGAGTTAATCGTCAACAATCGTACTATCAAATTCATTTTCAATAGGGTAATATTTTTCTCCCAACAAAATAGACTCTCTGTTCATAAACAAAACAGTAATTATAATATAGGTAAAACTGCCGAGAATATAAGCAAGGGTTGAACTTAAAATACTGGAGGCATTATTCTCTTGTGTTAACATAAATATTCGGTCTGCTAACAAACCCCAACCCACAACAATTAAATTCGTCAAAACAATATAGCCTGCTGTTTTCCAAAACCTATTCTTTATTAAATTCTTACTGTATACAAGGGCTTTCCAGCCTTTTGTCTCTCTTAACCCTATGATATACACATGAAATACCCAAATCACCAAAAAATAGGCAACAGGAATTCCATTAATTATGAAATACAATCCTACTCTAACAGGGTTGGAAACATTTACAAATTGTAATGCAAGAAATGTACTAGGTAATGCAACAACAAGACTTACTAAAAAAATAAAAAAAATATAAATAAGTTCTGTAATTATTACACCCCAAAGGCAACTCATTGCCTCCCCGATGATATGCCCCATATGAATAGGTTCGTTGCATAAATAGCTTTTTGTTATCTTTGCAATTGCAACCTCACCAACAGGCACCAAAAACAGCATCACCATCATCAATAATACATAATTCTGAAAAAAACTCGCTATTGTTTGCGTAAGAAAAGAAATATCCACAACATCATCTATCATTGCTAAAGAATTACCTATCCTATCCAATAGTATCTCACTCAAAATACTAATCGGGAAAAATATCGCCGAGACAACAATCATAATTGACTTAAAATTCATTTTAAATAAGTATAAGGCAATGGACAAAATCTCCTTAATCCCTAATTCTTTATTGTTAATTGCATCTAACATACTTTCACCCTTTCTAAATTTAACTCAACAAAAATAGTATACCTCTTTTACCAAAAATATCCAACTACTTTTGGGCCTTGTAATTCTTAAAAATTTCTTATGCAATATTAAGGCAACACTGTATAATTTCCTTTATATGACCATCTGATTGCTTTGCTTGTTTTGATTGCACATTTGGACACACACGCTCTGCCCCTTTATCTAATAGAATAAAAAAGAAGAAGTCGAAAAACTCCAATAGGATTTAAAAAATAATACTAAATACTTAAATATAAACATTAAATCCTACATAGACTTGCAGACAGTTTGCAAGTAACGGCAAACAAATGGCAAAGTTATGGCAATATATTTTTCAATTTAGACAACTCAGTATCCACTACAAAGCTATTCAATTTTATGTCCTTTGTTTTGATGTTTCCTTTACTTGATACAAAAAATAATTTTAATCACACAATAATTAATCTCTTTTATCATAGAAACATGCCCCTACATCCCTAAAGATATATTAGGTTTGATTTTTCTTTCGTCTTATCAACGTAGGTATGTTTTATTAGCTCTCTACCCCCTTCTACACTTAGATGAGGGCATTGTATTTCCTTCCATTTCCTGTATAGTAATTTGGGCAGTAGCTTTCGCAAATGCTCCATAGTAGTTAAAGCAGGTTGCCTAAGCACGCTCAATAAACAATTCCCTAATTTTTTTCGTGAATGAATTCATTTTATTAAGAAGATTAGGACGTGTGTTCACCAGCATCCACTTCCAAAATATTACTTTATATGTTAATATTTGAGAGATAGTTATGACAAATAGCTTATTGCAACATACTAACTCTAGTTTTATCATTATCTGGTTGCGGAGAAGGATCTGAACTTGCTTCTGCTCCCAAAAAGATTAAAACAGAAGTATCAAAAAAAACTTAAGTATTTATTAATTAGGAGGAAGAGGTATGTTAAAAAAATTTTTAGCAATCTGCATTATTCTTGTTATGTCGTTAAGCTGTATTAGTTGTGGTAAAAAAATTGATTCCCCTGAAGAAGTAGTAACCAATTACTTAAATGCAATAAAAAGTAAAGATTTTGAAACTGCAAAAACATATGTTATGGAAGAAAACGACCAAGTACTTAGTGAAATGGAAGAAGAAGAATTGGCTAATGAAATGATTCGTATTTTTGAAACACTTTCCTTTCAGGTAGTCTCTACCAAAGTAAATGATTCAACTGCAACTGTGAAAACCACGATTAAAAATATCGATATGAAACCTGTAATGGGAGATGTCATCAGCGAATTGTTTTCCCTTGCTTTCTCTGACCTTGATGAAGCAACACTAGAGGCAAAGCAAAGTGAAGCATTTGTGAATGCTCTTGAAGCAAATAAGGACACAACAATTGAAACAGAAGTAGAAATCCAATTAGAAAAAGGCGAAACAGGGTGGTTAATTATTCCTAATGAAAAGCTTGCCGATGGAATAACTGGCGGTCTATTATCCATTGGAGAAGACCTTGCCAACTCTTTTGGCAAAGAGAGCGAAAACGAAGTCTCTAATTAATTTTAATAAAAAATCCGCCCTGTCTTGCACACAGGGCTATAAAAATAAAAGAGTCAGGCTTAGGCCTGACTCTTTTGGCGAAAAACCCCCTCTTTTGTGATGGGTTTTCCATTCTGGCTAAATTAGATTTATACTTTGTCTTTTCTAAAACGTAAAAACCAATCCAGCGTATACTCACCTTCTGAAGGATCCATTCTCTTTTCCGCCTCTTCACATGTTGTGGCAGTAGGAATAATTACGTCTTCTCCTGGTGTCCATCCTGCTGGTGTAGAGCAGTGGTCGTTATCCGCTTTTTGAAGTGCAAGAATTAATCTCTTAATTTCATCAAAATTTCTTCCTGTGGTAAGAGGATAGTAAATAATTGCACGAATAATACCTAAGGGATCAATAATAAAAACTGCCCTTACCGCCTGTGTACTGGACACATTAGGCTGAAGCATACCATATTTATTAGAAACCTTCATATTAAGGTCGGCAATAACAGAGAATGGAATCTTAACCTTGTTCATTCCATTCCATTCCAATTCCTCAATTTTACGAACCCAGGCAATGTGGGAGTATAAAGAATCCACGGATAAACCTAAGAGTTCTGTATTTAGTTCTTTAAATTCATCGGCCATGGACGCTAGAACCATAAATTCTGTGGTGCATACAGGGGTAAAATCTGAGGGATGAGAAAAGAAAATAACCCATTTCCCTTTATAATCTTCAGGAAAATTTACTTTACCATTCGTTGTAAGAGCTGTGAAGGCAGGTGCCTTATCACCAATAAGTGGCATCTGAAAAACCTTTGTTTCTTCTGTCATAACAGCATGTCCTCCATTCCTATAACTAGATTTATATGATTGTATTTTTGTTTCCAAAACTATTTGGGTTTACTGCATTTAGATACACTTAAAAAGACATAGGAGTAATCTTCCATGCCTCAAACTCAATGAATTTTATCGTAATTAAACCCAACCAGCACAACCTCTGTGCATAATAACCTTATCAACTACTCTTACTTAGGACGTATCTCTGAGAATTCTAGGCTGATTATTTATGCACGCAAATAAGAAATAACTCACCAGTGAAATATAATTCACTGAATACTTTAAATATACAATATTTTACAACAAATATCAAGTCAAATTGTTAAATTATTGTTTAGTTAAGTACCCTCTCTAAGGATCTCTTAAAAATACAAACATACGGCAATCAGCTATTTTGGGGTTTTTTCTGTACCTCCAATTTTCCCCATCTTTTTTTGCTAACTTTCCTCCCACCTAAAAGTCTTCAAATACTATCATTGAAAACCATTACATAATGCACACTATAAATATTTGTAAGAAAAAAACTAAGTCTCTAATCCTCATTTTCAGACACATTCATTCATCATAACTTTTTTTAACTCTAACAAAGCTCCTTTTTTCTCTTCTTTATGCTTTTTTAGTTCCAAGCAAACCTAAAGCAAATGTTCGTTGAATGACTAATTGCATTCATAATAAAAAGTGAACCCAAAAATCAACCATGGGTTCACTTGAAAATAATTATTTGCTTCCAAAATCTCGATGTATTTTACTAACAACGCCACCCAATGCAAAGAGGGCCAAAACGTTTGGAATAACCATTAAACCATTGAAAAAGTCTGCCAGCTCCCAAACCAGTTCTACTTTTAACATTGCTCCTACCACGATGCAAATAACAACTACCATAGAATAAATTTTAACGGCCTTTGCCCCTAAAAGATACTCCACATTGATTGCACCAAAAAAATGCCAACTTAATATAGTAGAAAATGCAAAGAACAATAGACAAATCGCAATAAAAATATCCCCAAAAGAACCAAATCCTACTGTGAAGGCAGACTGTGTTAATGCGATACCTGTTTTGCCACTTGACATTACGTTTGTAGTAATAATGGAAAACGCAGTTAAACTCAAGATAATAAAGGTATCGATAAAGACACTAACCATAGCTGTCAGCCCTTGTTCGTGAGGGTTTTTCGCTGTTGCCCGTGCATGAGCATGGGGTGTGGAACCCATACCCGCCTCATTGGAGAATAAACCTCTGGCTACCCCATAGCGAATTGCCTGCTGAACAGAAATACCCAAAGCTCCACCGGCAATAGACTGTGGCTTAAATGCCCCAACAAAAATCATTTTGATTGCTTCTGGGATATAAGCAAAGTGCATCCCAATTAAAATAACACTACCCAAAATATAAACCGCTGCCATAATGGGTACAACCTTTTCTACAACTGAAGCCAGCCTTGCCGTGCCACCTATAAAAATAAAAAATGCAAACACTGCCAATGGAAAACCAATCCACAAAGGGTTCAACTGCATATCTCTTGCTTGGAAAACTTCCATAAATGCCGCAGCAATGGAGTTAGACTGCACCATGTTCCCCATAAAACCAAGGGCAAGGATGATAAATAAGGCGAAAGCTGTAGCAAGTACCTTACCAAAGCCACCTTTAAACGCCTGCTTAATATAATAAACGGGTCCACCTGTCACCTTTCCATCTTCAACCACTTTATATTTCTGTGCCAAGGATGCCTCTGCATAGATTGTAGACATTCCAAAAAAAGCACTCAGCCACATCCAAAAAATTGCACCTGGCCCGCCAGAAATCAACGCAGTTGCCGCACCAGTCAGGTTACCAGTCCCTACCTGAGCAGCAATGGCCGTCGCCAAAGACTGAAACGGCGTCATTTCCCCATTTTTTCCTTTTTCACCTTTGAAGCTCATATTTCCAAATACCAATTTAAAACCTTCTCCAAACTTCCGAATTTGGATAAAACGCAAACGGATGGTATAATAAATACCCGTTCCGCAAAGGAGAACAATCAAAAAAATTCCCCACAACCATGAATTAATACTTTTTACCATTTCTAACATAATATTCTTCCTCTCTTTTTAACTTTTTCTTTCCGAAATATTGGGGTTCTTAAAGGGGCATCCATAGAAATCGATAAATAGATACGGCATTGTTTTGCCAATCTACAGATTACAGAGGTTCGTCTTTCTTTAGCGAAAACCACTTTGTTTCGGAGCCAAAATACGTTTCCATCAAAAAGTCCAAAAACACTCTGCTGTTTCAAAAATCCCAAACACACGAAAAAAGAGCTGATTCTCATCAGCCCTCTAAAGAGTAGAACGTATGCATCGCATGAATTCTTAAAAATCCAATATGTATCTTTGCATACCCTGTCCTTTTGCCTGAGAGATAGACAAGTGCTTTGGCACTTGTGGTACACCTTCGGCGCTTCTTAATGAAGACTCTCCAGAGTACATTCCTTTGGAATGTAGTCATACTCTAACATAAAAAATATCTACTTGCAATAATTAATTTCAGTTTATTTCTCATCATATACTAATTTTGTCAAAAACTCTTGAAATATGGCCATATCTATTTGATTTTTTCAGCAAAACATCTAAAATATTAGAGAAACTTCATAGCACTACATTAAAAAATTTTATCATTAAACATCTTTATCCTGTCTCAATACCTTCTGCTTATAACCTTTAACCTATAAAAAATTCTTGACATTATAACCTATCTACTTTTTCTCGACTAGACTCCTTTGGTTTTCAAATCTATCGAGAACCTCCATACGTTGTCAGCTTATTGAAGTTTTCCATCTTCATATATGTTACGATACTTATATAATTTATCAAATCTTACAAATAAAATGAACCAGTTTGATGAATAACGCCTCTTATATATGTGTACACAGAAAGGAGTGCTTCATCTTGTATAATAGTGCAGAACTCGTGCATCAACTACAGCAAGGCAATCAAAAAGCTTTTGAGCAGCTTTTTGAGCTTTATAAAGTAAAAGCAGTCAGAACAGCATATCTAATGACGGGAAACAAGACATTGGCAGATGATATAGCCCAAGAAACATTTGTTCAATGCTATTTGAAAATTCAAACGCTGAAAGACCCTGAAAGGTTTAAAACTTGGTTTTTTAAGTGCTTAACTAGAATCGCCTGGAAAATGGCAAGCAAAGAAAAAACGGCAGTACCCGTTGAAAATATTTTTGAATTTAATAATGCAACGGATTCCGAACAAGTTGAACTGGATTTTTTAAAAAAAGAGCTTTCAGAAGAAATCATGACTGTAATTAATACCTTAGATGCCAAACAACGGACAACAATTCTATTGTATTATTACAACGAATTTTCCGTTTCAGAAATTGCCACAATTATGGACTGCTTTGAAGGAACGGTAAAGTCCAGATTGCATGCAGCAAGAAAAAACCTGAAAAAGAGGTTAAGCCAAAAAAAAACATATCTAAAGGAGGGTGTAAAAGATGCAATTATTTACAGAATTTGATCATCAATTGAAAAAATCCATAGAACAGAAGGTGGAAAGCATAACCCCTTCAGAAGATATGTTTGCCAACATCCAAAATCAAATTAAACTTAGAAAAGGGGATAATGATATGACTATAAAATCGCAGAAACGTACAAGAGGTATTATGATCGCATGTGCTATATTAGTAGTAACCTCTGCAACTTGTTTTGCAGCATCAAAAATAGCGTCTGTTTCAGGAGGACTGGACAAACAATTTGATACGATACCCACGGAAAGTCAAATGGAAAAAGAACTAGGCTTTACACCAAAATGCGTAGATGAATTTACAAACGGCTATAAATTCGATGTCGTTTATGCAGGTACATTGAGTGGCAATGATGACGACAAAAATAAAGTTGTAGAAATCGATACCGCAAATTTCGTCTATTTGAAGGACGGCAACGAACTATCTATTGAAGCAATGGAATTGCCTCAAAATTCATCTGTGCCAGAAATGGAAGGAGAACAAATCACCCTAGCTAATGGCCAAATCGCATTTTATGACGAATGGACCCACAAGTTTAAACCTGCGGATTACGTTATGACTGAACAAGATAAACTTGATGAAGCAAACGGCACCTACGTATTTTCCTTTGGTGAAGATTTCGATTTTACGCAGCATTCCCAGGTAATTTCATGGGAAGAAAACAATATCCGATACTCTATCTATTGTTATGATGATAAGCTGTCAAAAACAGAGCTGATTAAAATGAGTGAAGAAATTGTGAGTGCTGACTAATAAAAAAAGTTGTCTTGGGAAGAACCATTCCTGAGACAACTTTTTTTCATATTATTTGAAATCAATGTTCCACCTGAATCATGTAAATATGCAAACGTTCAAAGACCCAAACTCACGAAAGTTTATTCTTTCTCCGAAATTAATATCTTGCTCAATTCACTTTTCTTTTGTTATTTAAACTTGTAATAATTAAAAGAATTTCTCTTTTTTGCTGTTCCTTCTATTCCAAAGCAGTAGACCCACCAAAACAAACATATCCTTTTATATATTGAAAAATAAAGAAGAAACACCCTGTCGTATTTTGCAGATTTTTCTGGAATTTTTTTTCGTTTTTGTGTATAATTAAAACTTAGAAAAAGAAAATACAATGTAAACTTATGTTAAGTCTACTTATAGAAAAACGGAAGGTGAACCTATGAAAATGAAATGGAACTCTGAACGTTCCGGCGTATACGCCTTAGGTTATGTACAGAACGCTAATACTTATTTATCAGACATTTCCCACCTAATTCAAACGGAAGTTACGGAAAAAGCTTTATGCGATAACTTAAAAGAAGCTTATGATGAAGATAGGGTAATAAACTTCTATTATGATAATTATGGAAACTTACAAACGGGAGAATTCGATGAAAAAAGAACCTGCCGATATGCCATCGAAACAGGCTTTGAAATGCCAAATATGAACCCTGCGTATCCTCCTGATCCCGTTTACGCTGTTTTTATTAAAGACGGCTATGGTACTTGGTCTGGCGTGAATTTTAGCACCAAATATAAAATGGAAAATATGTTTAACGCATATCGTTTCGGAAGCATAAGCTTTAAAAACTACAACGCCGCCAACTCCTTTATTATTTCCCTTGAAGAAAACCTACTTCCCGGGGAAGTTTGGAATTTTAAATCCAGTGTGCCCGACGATTTTCGGCCTAAAACCCAGTTCGACATATTACAAAGCTATTTACAATATGTTTTTGAAAAACTGGTTTCTGACTATACCAATCCCGAATCCAAAAATTATAAAAAAATTGTCTTTTCCATTGACCATAAATACGCACTTTTTAACACAGGCTTGCTCAATAAGTTCGCCCAGGATATTTACTTAGTGGGTGAGGTTTACAATAGAAAAGATAATAAATTCATTTTTTCCTCTCCCTTTATCGCCCCCAGCAAGGTGGACTTAATGAGAAAATATCAATTTGCCTCGGCAAGTTTATATCCAAATGTGGTTGAATTCTTCCACAGTTTAGATGATATTATCTATGACTCGGAAATAGAAATTGACATCAGTGCCGATAAGCTGACCCATATTATCGAAGATGGAGCGAAGAGAAATCGTTTCTCAGAAAAGTATACACAAATGTATAAACAAGGGGAATTACCAGCCATTACAAGCATCCTCATCGCTGCCATAGACAATGCTCGTAAAATCGCAAAGCGTAACTACAAATTTGTTGTTCCTCAATACAGAAGCGAACGCCGTGGAGAGCCTGGAAAAATCCAATTTTTGATGCCTATTTATCTTGATCGGCAGTATGGAGAAAAGCCTGACTTCGCATTGGTTTTAAACACAGAAATCATGCCGGATAAAACAAAAATTTATACGCCTGAAACCATTCTGGAGTTATCTTGGGCATATAACAATGCACGTGTTATTTGTAAACCAGAGGATACTTGGCTAAACCCTACAACAATTGATCGCTCTCCCATGGATGGGGATGAATCAGAAGATACCCTTTAAACGAAGCTGAAAACAGTTTACTGAGAACATAAAATTAGGTATGGCAAAATGGGTCTTCATAAAATTAGACTCCATTGCCATACCCTTTCAATGCCCCCATAGGCCTGTTATTTATCTATAACCCAGAAAAACCTCCATCTCCTCTCCCCATCTTTCATTCAAGAATCCCCTCAAAAAATTCCACCGTAGATTGCTGGGGTGCTCGATTAAACCTACATAAATGATATAACTGTTCTGGATCCTTTGTAATCATATTTACTTTCCCATGACAGGTAAGGGCTGCTTCAAACCCGCATTCTTTGATAATCGGAAAAGACTCATCACTAATACTTCCGTAGGGATAGGCAAAAACAGTGGGTGTTATCCCCACATGCTCCTGTAGAGCTACTTGTAATTTCTCTAAATCTTCTTTCAGCATTGCAGTATATTGCTGAGAGCTTTCACCGTTTCTTTTCATGCAACCTTTTCGCTCACCAATTTTATGTAAATCATATGTGTGGTTCCCAATTTCCACATACCCCGTATCTGCAAGCATTTTAATTTCCTTCCAGGACATATGGGCATAGGCCAAGTCTTTGTCCTCCACTTGGCTAAATTCCTGAGAATAGGAACCAATTACAGAAACCACCGCCTTCATTTCTAGTTCCTCTAAAATCGGCACTACATTCACCAAATTATTCAGGTATCCATCATCCAGGGTTATAATAATAGGCTTTTCGGGCAATGGTTTATCTTCCTTCACATAGGCAACCAAATCTGATATAAATATAGTTGTATACCCTTTTTCCTTTATATATTCCATATCCTGCCGGAATAAGTCAGGTGAAACAATATAATCACTAGAGCGTTTGGCATCACTATAAACACTATGATACATCAGAATGGGAACAGGCACCCCTCTCTGCTCCATTGCCGCAGTGAAAATATCTTTACTTAGTAAAGTCCCTGCAAAAAATACCGAAACTAGCAGTAATGTTGTTAGGACACAAATTTTAATTCCTACTGCCTTGTTTAAAATTCTTCTGAAAAACACGTTATGCACCTTCCTTAAATGGCCTATAGGAAGCATATGAAAAGTGCTTAACCATTATTCCCATATAACCTGGCATTCGATGTTATAGAAAAGTACAAAAAAGGAAGCTCATTAAATAAGCTCCCTCTAAAAAGTACTTTTATTTTTTCTTCTTCTTTTTTGGCACTGGCAAATCTTCGGCAATCTGACGAACAACATTCGCCAAAAAATCCCGATTATCTATGTTATCTATTACATAAGACGGTTTTGCCCCTTCATATGCGCACCCCATGGGAAACCCCTTTAAATTCTCACTTGCAGAAGGTGTATTTTTTAAAAACAATTGATCATCACAAACCAACCCAATTACTTTATCATCACAATATAAACAATAGTCTCCCATCATTTTTCGATAGCGAATATTACCCGCCCCTGCCATCTGCTCTGCAATATATTGAACCAAACCTGCATCCGATGCCATAACGCTCTCCTTCCCTTTTTATCTACATTCATTCTTCATTAAAGCTTAACACCTAGAACTAAAAAAACAACTGCCTTTCGGCAGTCGAATTTGGGAGTTGGGAATTAGGTTTGTAAACCTTTCCCTATAATAAACCAACAAGAGAGGGAATCTCCTCGGTTTATTTTCTAGTAACATATATAAATCAAAAGTTTTTGTGAATACAACACTATTATACATGAGAAGGTACACAAAAGACATTAATAAACTGTTAAGGTTAACAAATATTGGAATGAAACCTTTACACAGTCTTACCTTCCCTTTCATTTTTGAAAGCTGTACTAATCAATCACAAGAAACAAAATATTTTCTTATATAATTTCATCTTTCATCCAATTCTAAATTAGACCCATGCCCCTTAATAGATAAATAAAGACGAATAGTGTAAACGCTGAAAACACCATAGAGTATATTAAAAAATCCCCCGCCAACTCATAATCGGCGTCAAACTGCAGTGCCATTTGATAATTGGTAATTGCCGTGGGTGCAGAAAGAAAAATAAACACAGGAATTAAGTCTGTTCCTCTGATATCAAAAATCTGTACCGCCACCCATAAAAAAATCCCAGGGAAAATAATCAATTTCGTTGTTAGTCCAATGGCTAAGGCTTTTATATTTCTCTTGGCAGAACGAAGTTCGAATTGTCCGCCTAAGAACAGAAATGCCACTGGTGTTGCCGTTTTAGCAACATCGACCCCTGCGGTGTGAATAAAAGCTGGCAAAGGCAGATGCAAAATATAAAAAATTAATCCAAAAATAACACCCCAAATAATGGGGTTTTTCAGTGCATTTAAAAAAGCCTTCTTGAAGCTCGGCTTTTCACCTGCCTCGGCAAATGCCGAGTAAACAAATACACCAAGGGTATTTAATATAGGCAAGGTAGCCGCCATAATTGATGTGGCCAGTGCAACACTAGGCTCTCCGCCCAAGCTTTTTGAAAATGGCAGCCCATAAAGCATAAAGTTACCACGATACATACATTGTATTATGACCCCGACTTTTCCCCCATCCTTTACAAACTTGGGGACTAAAAGAGTTAATATTACAACGGAAACTAAGACTACGCCTACGCAAAATAGAATTACTTTTATATATGTAAAATTGATGCTTTGCGCATCATAAAGATTGAAGAATACCAATAGGGGGAACAGAAGTTTAAAACAAAGGGCATTCCCTTTTGCAATAAAATCCTCTGCTAATATGCCCATCCTCTTTAATAAAAATCCTAGAAGAACAATACTAAACGTCGGTGCAACCGCATCAAAGGCAAACTTTAGATTTTCCACCCCTGTACTCCCTTCTTTTACTTAAAAGGAAATATTTTGTCCACTCTCATTCCAGACCAAAACCTTTTCCCCTTCTTGAGCATATTTTTCAACATCCCTCTGTGCCATTTTATAATACATAAACCGATCATCCTCGGGTGACGGTAAATGATAAATGATTGTTTCCTTCACCTTCATAATATCACGCAAAATTCTTCTTCCCTTTGGGTGATTATAAAAAATAGGCGTAACAAAGGCAATGTCCGCAGTAAAATCTTCTTCCTGAGCAAAGTCTTCCTCATAATAGTCAACGTCGGATAAAAACCCCAACTTCACTCCATCCAAATCTAAACGAAAACATTGATTTTTCACATGGTAAAACTGCTTATCCACATGTCTTGTGGTAAATACCTTTAGCTTTATCCCTTGTTCCAATATAGCTTCATTATTATAATCCAGTTTAATCTTCTTATCTGCAAAATCCCCTTGGGCTGCGGCCAACCCAGGTGTATCGTCCATAGGTGGGAAGCAAATCCCTTTCACCTCATTTGCCGCCATATATTCATAAAAGTAAGGGGAATAATAATGATCATAATGGGAGTGGGAAAATAACAAATAATCTACATTTCCCAATTCGCCCTTCCCTTTTTTCATCAGCTTCCATGCCCATTCAGGCAAGTCTGTAAAATTCTTTCCTAAATCTTTATACAACCCGTCTAATAGTATTCTTACACCTTTATGAACCACAACAACTCCAGCGTTAGATACTAATACGGCATAGCTTTTTTGCTCCATATTTGCTCTCCATCCTATGCAAATCTTTAGAGGTTTTACCTCCAACCTCCACAAGGGAGCTTCTCCTCAGCACTTTGTTTTCCAAAGCCACCCTTTGGGCACATGGCATTCTTTTCCACTAGCCCATTTTCTTATATTATCTTCTAGCCGCCCCATCCACCTGCACAGGAATACCTGTGCAGGAAAAACGGTCAAAGGACGTTGTCCCTTGTAGGGTATTAGGGGCAACGTCCCTAATGTCTTATCTTAAGGGCATTATTCTTTGCAGCCTTATTTCTGCTTCGGTGCAAAAATAAATACTTCCAAATCTTCGTCATAGCCTCTGCCCATTTCAATGCCATCAACTTCACCGATGACAACATCAACTGTCATAAGCACTTTGTTACCTTCAATTAGATGACCACCGTGGCCGTTACCGTACTGATCTGTTAAACCATAGTGTACGTGCAATAATGTTTCTCCTTTGTCATCATGGCAAATCATACCAGACATATTTACCAACTCAATTGCCCCACGCAAAATGATGGGTTCGCTATAGCCATAGCCAGCTTTTTTGTCCTTCAAAGGTACGGGATTAAAGAACTGTGCACCATCTAAGCTACCGATACCACTTAAAATAACGCCGTCTTTGATGCCGTAGTCCTTACAGATTTTTTCGAGACCCAAAAGAACGTCCTCGCCGGGGCTCATTCTTGCAGCAACAATTCTTTTAATGTTACCTTGTGCAGATGTAATCATAATTTTGGCTCCTTTCAGACTTATGTTTTACATAAGTCATCCTATGTATGTGTCACAACTCACTATATTTTGTTTCCCCCCATTAAAAAGGTGAGGTTTTCTTATGTTTATAAAATCCCTCTGCACCATAGACTAATCCTAGGAAGTCCAAATACAAAGGGATTTTTCTCAGGAACAAGAAGGTTCCCTTTTTTCAGTATTCTATTTCACCTCAATACCCATGTCTTGCTCAAACATTTTTACAAGGGCACATTGATCTTCATTGATCAACCCTGCTTCTTCCATTCTGCTCATATAATTCAAAACAAGGGTAGACATGGGGATTTCTACACCCATATCTTCCGCAAGCTGTGCAGCGTTTTTCATATCTTTCTGATGCACTGCAATTCTTGCACTTGCAGAGAAGTCTCTGCTGATGATTTTAGGCACTTTAATGTCCATAACGGCATTTTGTGCAAAACCATCTTTAATTGCATGAAATAAAACTTCTGGGTCTAAGCCTGCTTTTACTGCAAAAGAGTATGCTTCAGAAACGGCAATCAAGTTGCAACCAACAATCATGTTGTTTGCCAGTTTTGCAACGTCTCCGCATCCAGTGGAACCCATATAGGTTACTGTGCTTCCAACACAGCCAATCAACTCTTCAACTTCATCAAAAACTTCTTTTTCCCCACCGCACATTACAACCAAAGTGCCTGCAATGGCCCCTGTTTCACCACCACTAACGGGGGAGTCAATCAAGGACATGCCAGCCGCTTTTACTTCTGGGTATAATTTGCGGATTACCCCAGGGAGAGTAGAGCTAAAGTCAACGATAATCGTGCCTTTCTTACCCTGAGCAATAATATCTTTTACTGTACTTTCAACCAATTCATTTTTAGGTAAGCATAAGAAAATCACTTGACAATTTTCGTATACTTCTTTTGCATCAGCAGTTGCAATGCCACCAACTTCTGCAAACTTCACTCTGGAAGCTTCCAATACATCAAAGCCGATAACGGAACAACCGCTTTTCTTCAAAATATTTGTTGCCATGGGAAGTCCCATGATACCCATTCCAATAAAGCCAACCTTCTTCATAGAGGTTCCTCCTCATTATTTATTGGGAATATGAATTGCTCTCTTTTCAGCTGCCAATGCTGCTTCTCTTACTGCTTCTGTCACAGTAGGATGGGCATGAATTGTTGCGAAAATATCTTCTACTGTAGCTTCCATACCGATTGCTAAAGCACATTCGCCAATAAGGTCTGTCGCTCTGGGGCCAAGAATATGAACGCCTAATACTTCTTTGTACTCTTTGCCGATGATAAATTTAATCATACCAACGCCGCCATTCATAATCAAGGACTTTCCGTTGGCCATGAGAGGGAACTTACCAACTTGGAAGTCGATTCCCATTTCTTTTGCTTTTTCTTCTGTTAAACCAACGCCTGCAAATTCAGGGTCTGTGTAAACACAAGAAGGATTTGTTGCACCATCATAAAGTACATCTTCGCCCAATGCGTTTTCTGCAGCAATTTCACCCTGTGCGGATGCAACATGAGCAAGCATAACTTTACCCAAACAGTCGCCAATTGCATATACGTTTGCTACATTTGTTTCCATTTTATCGTTTACAGAAATACGGCCTCTATCGTGAGCGATACCTACTGCATCCATGTTCAATGCTTCTGTATCTGTTCTTCTACCAACAGCAACCAATACCTTTTCTGCTGTGAATGCTTCAATTTTGCCGCTAACTTCTACATTCACTTTTGTAGCATCGCCAGCTGCTTCAACAGACTGCACTTTTGCGTCTGTCATGATTTTGATACCTCTGGCTTCCATCATCTTGCGAAGCTGAGCTGTTAGTTCTCCATCCATCATAGGCAAAAGTTTGCTCATCGCTTCCACTACGGTTACTTCTGTGCCAAAACGGGAATATGCTGTTGCCAACTCGATACCGATCACGCCACCGCCGATTACCAACAAGCTCTTAGGAACTGTTTCGAAGGAAAGGGCACCTGTGGAATCTACGCAGTTTGCATTTTCCTTCACACCGGGGATTGGAGGAACGGCAGGAACAGAACCAGCCGCAATAATAATCTTATCAAAAGTCAGGTTTTCCTTGGAACCATCTTTCTTTGTTACAGTCAAAGTGTCCTTGGATGCAAAGGAAGCAACGCCTTCGATAACCTTGATTTTGTTTGCTTTCATTAAGCCAGTTACACCGCTAACAAGCTGGTTTGTAACAGCGCTTTTCTTAGCCTGAACTTTGTTCCAATCAACGCCTTTTACTTCCACATTGATACCCAGTTCAGCCATTTCTTTTGCTTCTGCCAAAGCTTCTGCAGAGTGCAAAAGAACCTTTGTAGGGATACAGCCAACGTTCAAGCATGTACCACCCATTTTGTTTTTTTCAATCAGTGTTACTTCGCCGCCCAACTGTGCCGCACGGATTGCCGCAACATAACCGCCGGGGCCACCTCCGATTACAGCTACTGTCGTTTTACCATCTTTTTTTGGTGCAGGTGCTGCTGTGGGTACAGGTGCTGCTGCAGGTGCTGCGCCGCCAACAACTTCGCCAGCCTGTCCAATATATCCTAAAATACCCCTTACAGGTACGTCTTCGCCTTCTTTTGCAACAATCTTGATCAGTGTACCTTCTGCTTCACTCGCTACTTCACTGGTCAGTTTGTCTGTGGTGATTTCTAACAAAATATCGCCAACTTTTACGGTATCGCCTTCATTTTTGATCCATTTGGAAATGGTACCTTCCTCCATGGTCAAACCGAGCTGAGGCATTTTTACCTCTACTGCCATTTGAACTCCTCCTAATCTTTCGTACATAATTTGTACGCTACTTTTTTCTGTCTCTTGTAAAAGGGTTATTCTCTTGTGCAAAAGTTCAGAAAGTCCTCCTGAGGCAGAACCTGCAACAAGGAGGACCTCCCGAATGGCATTTGCTTTATAGAAGTTTGGGAATGTGAACTGCTACGAATAGCATTAAGGTTGGATGTCTATAAAGCCGCCTACTTTCGCATTTGAGTATAAAAGAGTCAAAACCCTTTTCTCTTTATCTTTTGTATATCTTCTTTAAGTTATTAAAAAAACTTTTATCTTTTGTAATCACGCAAAAAACTAGACTATTTCAAATTAAAGTAAAATTTTCATAGGGTTTTCCAACAGCTCTTTAACTGCCAATTCAAACTTTGCAGCTGTTGCACCATCAATCAATCTGTGGTCGAAGGTAAAGGAAATACGCATGAACTGTCTCTTAGAGATGTTGCCCTCGTCATCCATTACCAACTCATCCTGTGCTGCACATACGCCCAAGATACCGGAATCAGGCTGGTTGATGATAGGATCAAAGGTTTCTACGCCAAACATACCCAAGTTGGAGATGGAGAATGTGGAACCTTTGTATTCGTCCATATTCAGCTTGTTTGTTCTTGCTCTTTCAGCCAAATCTTTCGCTGTAGCGGAAACTTCTTCAAGGCTCATTTTATCGATATCTTTCAAAACAGGAACGATTAAGCCATCATCCAATGCAACTGCCATACCAATGTTTACATGAGCACGTTTGATAATTTTATCTCCGTCCAATGTAACCAAGATGTGCTTGTTATTTTTCAATGCTTTTGCAACTGCCTTCAAAATGAAGTCATTTACAGAATATTTTACGCCAAGGTCAGCGTTAATTTTCTTACGGAATTTCATCAAGTCTGTAACGTCAATCTTCACGTTCTGCGTTACGCTAGGGATTTCTCTACGAGACTGAGACATACGCTCTGCAACAACTTTTCTCATGCCGGAAAGTTTTTCAACTTCGTCACCTTCCATCAAATCTACGGAACCGGCTGTTGCTACTGGAGCGGGTGCTGCTGCGGGAGCTGCTACTGCTGCAACAGGTGCATTTTCAGCTGCTGCTAAGATATCTTTTTGAACGATACGGCCAGCGGGGCCTGTACCTTTAATGTTTGCGTAATCTACGCCCATTTTTGCTGCTGTTTTTCTAGCCAAAGGAGAAATACGAATTCTACCATTTGCTGTTACAACAGGAGCAGGTGTTGCTGCTGCTGGTGCTGCTACAACGGGTGCTTCTACTGCTGCGGGAGCTGCTGCTTCTGGTGTTGCTTCTGCGCCACCTACTTCTTCGCCAGCTTCACCAATATATGCCAACAAGCCTTTTACAGGAATATCTTCGCCTTCCTGTGCAACGATTTTCAACAATGTACCGTCATGCTCGCTTTCCACTTCGCTAGTCAATTTATCTGTTGTGATTTCTAAGATAACGTCGCCAGCTTTTACTGCGTCGCCTTCTTGTTTTACCCATCTGGTCACTGTGCCTTCTTCCATTGTAAGGCCCAGCTGAGGCATCTTTACTTCAAAAGCCATGATTTTCCCTCCTTATTTATTCAAAACTTTCTTCACTGCTTTTACGATATCTGCAGGGTGAGGGAAGTTTTCATCCTCAAGTGTAGGGCTGAAAGGAGAAACGATATTCAGACCACAAACACGTTCTACAGGTGCATCTAATTCGTCAAACAATTCTTCTGCAATCTGCGCAGAAATTTCCCCTGCATAGCTACCTCTTTTAACTTCCTCGGAAAGAACGATAACATTATGTGTCTTAGAAACAGACTTCACAATTGCATCCCAATCCAAGGGAACCAATGTACGAAGGTCGAGAACTTCTACATTAATTCCTTCTTTTGCCAATTCTTCGGCTGCTTCCAAAGCAAAGTATACCTGACGGCTCCAAGTGATGATTGTCAAATCTGTACCTTCTCTTTTTACGTCAGCAACGCCAAGGGGAATTGTGTATTCGCCTTCAGGTAATTCTTCTTTCTTGGCATACAACAACTTGTGTTCCATGAACATGACAGGGTCGTCGTCACGAATAGCAGATTTCAAAAGACCTTTTGCATCTTTCGCTGTGGAGGGTGCAACAACTTTCAAACCAGGTGTATGGCAGAAAATATTTTCCAAGCACTGGGAATGCTGACCAGCATTTCTTCTACCTGCGCCCATAGGAAGTCTAAGTACCATAGGTACTGTTGCCTGTCCACCTGTCATATATCTCATCTTAGCTGCCTGGTTCAAAATTGGGTCAGCAGCAACGCCGATAAAGTCATTATACATTAATTCTACCACGGGGCGGATGCCTCTCATTGCTGCACCCACTGCCATACCGCAAAAACCAGACTCAGAGATTGGTGTATCGTATACTCTGTGCTCACCGAACTCTTCCTGGAAGCCTACTGTGATACCAAATACGTTACCCATTTTACCCATATCTTCGCCAAGGATGATTACATTTTCATCTCTTGTCATTTCTTCGTGCAAAGCTTCACCAATTGCCTTGCTGATGCTTAATTTCTTACTCATCTTACAACACTCCTTTCATTGTCAGAGCTATAAACATCTGTTGTAGCTTCGGAAGGATCGGGGTATTCGGAATTAACAGCAAATTCATAAGCAGCTTCCATTTCTGCATCTACTTCTGTTTCTACTGCTACCAATTCTTCTTCTGTCGCAACTTTTTCGTCTAACAATCTTGCTCTCATGTTAGGAATTGCATCATCATTGAGAGCATCTACCATATACTCGGAAGGACGATAGTTTGCGGGATCACCACAATAGTGTCCCTGATGACGATATGTCATGCATTCAACGATGGAAGGACCATTGCCAGCTCTTGCAAAATCAACAGCTTCTTTCACTGCTTCATAAACGATAACAGGATCGTTGCCATCTACTGTATTTCCAGGGATGTCATAAGCTTTTGCACGAACAGCAATTGTGTCTGTGTTTGTTACGGAATGGATGTTTGTGGAAACACCGTAGTTGTTGTTTTCGCAAAGGAATACAACAGGAAGCTTCCAAGCTGCTGCCATGTTGATTGCTTCGTGGAATGTACCCTGGTTAGAAGCACTATCACCGAAGAAACAAAGTGTAACGTGTTTGTCACCCCATACTTTGGAAGCCAAAGCAGCACCAGCAGCGATGGGGATACCAGCACCAACAATACCGTTGGCACCCAAGTGATGCAAACCCTCAACATCAGCGATATGCATGGAACCACCTTTACCGTTGCAGTAACCTGTTTTCTTACCGAACAATTCAGCAAGCATTTTATCTAAGCGACCACCCTTTGCAATTGTGTGGCCATGACCTCTATGTGTTGTTGCTATATAGTCTTCCTTTTCAAGCGCATAACATGCACCTGCAGCAACTGCCTCCTGACCAATACAAAGGTGGATATTACCTGCAAGCATACCTTTTGTGAAGCATTCAGCTGCTCTTGTTTCGAAAGCTCTGACACGAAGCATCATACGATACAAGTCCACAAGCATTTCTTTAGAATATTTCTTCTTAGCCAATGAAATCACCCTTTTCTTATTTTTAAATATAAATATTGTTTTGTTAGTGTTGCCTTGAATTTAGCAACTTTCTTGTAACTTGTCTTTTCAATTGGCACTTTTTGGTGCTCAACTTCTATCACCTGTAATACAAGCAATAGGTGAATGAAAAGCCGTATCTTTTTCTACGGCCTACTTTATTTTTTTCTTTGGTTTCCTAACTGCAAATACTCTGTTGTAAATTATTTTTCATCTTTTGTAAAGTTTTATTATAGAGTGCCGTTGTTACCAACGGCACCAAATAAATCTAAGCTATTAACTATTATTCTCAGACCTGTCCAATTAACTCAGGTAAGAACATGGAAATCTGAGGGATGAATGTTAATAAGAGGAGTGCCACGATACCTGCGATAAGGAAAGGAACAATCTTCTTGCAGATATTGGCAACTGGAATTTCCGCCACGTTACAACCAACATAAAGGTTGATACCAACGGGAGGTGTAATCTGACCAATCGCCATGTTTACTGTTAAGAAAATGCCGGCATGAACCAAGCTTACATCGATTGCATTCAAAACAGGAACCATGATTGGCAACAAAATATAGAATGCAGAGTTTGCATCAAGGAAACAACCTGCAATCAAGAAAATAATATTAATTAACAGTAAGATAATGTATTTATTATCACTTACTGCAAGTACCATCTGAGACAACTGGCTTGCAATCTGGCTCGTTGTCAAGATCCAAGCAAATACAGCCGCTGCCGCAATGATAAACATTACTGTTGCGGAAGATACAGCAGATTCAATGAAAATATGATACAAATCTTTCAGCTTAATTTCTCTGTAAATAAAGATACCAACCACTAAACCGTAGATAACTGCGATACCAGCAGCCTCTGTTGGTGTGAAGATACCAGCATAAATACCACCTAAGATAATAACAGGTGTCAATAAGCCCCAGAAAGCATCCTTAAATGCTAACAATCTGTCTTTCATGGGCATCTTAGGCTGAGGAATAATTTCCTTGTTACCTCTGGAGTCCCAAGCAGCTGCTGCATAGTAAGCAACACCTACTAAAATACCAGGAATGATACCTGCTGTAAACAGGGCACCTACTGATACGTCAGTACAAGAAGCATACACTACATATGCAATACTTGGAGGGATAATAATACCGATTGCACCGGAAGCACTCACCAATGCGGCAGGCATATCCTTACCATAACCAGCCTTCGCCATTGCAGGAATCAAAATAGGGCCGATCGCCGCAACAGTAGCAGGGCCGGAACCAGAAATTGCTGCAAAGAAGCAAGCTACGAGAACAACTACGGCCATTAAGCCACCTTTTCTGTGACCAACACAAGCATTTGCAAAGTTAATCAAACGTCTGGAAATACCAGCATATTCCATAATGCTACCGGCTAAGATAAAGAATGGAATTGCAAGTAATGCGAACTTTGCTGTGCCTGAGTACAAAATACTGGGGATAACGGAGAGGGGAAACTGGCCATATAATAAGCCGGCAGTTGCCGCCAAACCAAGGGAAATCGCGATGGGTACATTTAAGAACACCAGCACGAAGAATAAACCAAAAAGAATTAAAGTCATCATGCCTGTGTACCTCCTTGCTCATCTTCATTCCATAAACCCTTTACCTGCAGGAAACCTGCCTGTAAGATTCGGATAATAATAAATATTGCACCAACTGGCATGGAAAGGCCCTGAACCGCCTGAGGCATTCTTAACACGGGGGTTGTGGAGCCCATGTTAATCTGCCCCTGTACCATTTCAATACCAAAGTAAAAAACAAATACCATAAAAACCAAACTACAAATAACACCAAATAAAGCAAACATTGCTTTCGCTTTGCCGTGGAATAAGTCTACTACAAAGCTCATACCTAAGTGAGCATATCTTTTAAAACCTGCTGCAATACCCAACATTGTTACCCAGACAAATACTGTAACCGTCAATTCTTCCGTAAAAGAGAAGGAACTCGCAAAACAATATCTAAATACAACGTTGAGGAAGTTCATAATTGCCATATACGCCATCATCAAAATGATGAGGGATTCTTCGAAATAATCAAGAATTTTGCCAAGCAATTTCATCTTTCTCCACCTTTCTTTCGTTTCTTATTGCAATCACCACGCCAAATTTCATTATTGCTTCCGTTTATAATTTGTAAAAATAATAACTTTGCCTTTTAGCGTACCCTTTTCTTTGGTTTTTAATGTAAATTGCAAGTATCTTCGCATAAAAAAGAGAGGGCGGGACAGCGTGTCTCCTGCCCTCTCGACACTACTATTTATTCCAATAAGTCTAATTATTCAAAAGTATAACCAAAAGCTGCGAATGATTCGTCGCCGAATTCTGCTCTATACTTATCATATACAGGAGCAACTACTGTCTTCATTTCTTCGATCGCTTCATTAGATAATTCGTTAACTTCTACGCCAATGCCCTTGAATTCTTCAATAATTTCAGCATCCATTTCTCTAGAAGCTGCAACCTGAGTAGCGCATGCTTCTTTACCTGCTGCCTCAAAAATAGCCTTATCTTCATCGCTCAGCTTGTTCCAGATGTTACCGCTTACACTCAATACAATTGGATCATAGCAGTAGTTCCAGATTGTCATGTATTTCTGAACTTCCTGAACTTTTGCAGATCTGATTGTGTCATAAGGGTTTTCCTGGCCATCAATTGCACCCTGCTGTAAAGCTGTGAAAACTTCACTAAATGCCATCTGTGTAGGGTCAGCACCTAATTCTTTAAACACGTCTACCAAAATGGAGATTGCTGGAATTCTAACTTTTAACATAGCCATATCCGCAGCAGAGTTGATAGGAGTTTTGTTGTTGGTAATCTGACGGAAACCATTTTCACCAATACCTACTACATGAGCGCCTTTTGCTGCAATCGCTTCTTTGATAAAAGTAGAACCGGTGGAACCTTCGTTGAAGATATATTCGTCAACGCTATCATAGCCATTAGGGAACAACCAAGGCATACTGATTACGGACAATTCAGGTACTACGTTGGAGATGATCATGGAAGAATGAAGGTCAACGTCTGTTGTGCCGTTGAATAACATTTCTACACCCTTTGTCTGATCACCTGCTGCCAACTGCTCGTTAGCGTAAATTGTTACAGTGTATCTACCTTCTGTACGTTCTTCAACCAGTTTCTTGAATTCGTTTGCTGCAACCATCCATACGCTGGTTTCAGAAGGTGTTACAGCCATTTTCAGGTTTACAGCCTTTGCATCGCCGCCACCTTCACTGCTACCGCCGCCGCCGCAACCTGCAACGCCTAAAGCCATGACAGCACACATAATACCTGCTAATAATCTCTTTTTCATTTTAATTTACCCTCCTCATTTTTGTTTGGATTCTTCCAACTAGTTTTTCCTTTGCTACGTACTTACCGCCCCTTCCAAAGACAGCTGCCATAGCCCTTTTCTTTTGTTAATTTCTTGCGTAGAGAAACCGCAATTCTTTCGCGTATATGTCCAGTGACACACACACTCATTTATAAAAAGTCCCGTACTTCGGCGAAAACACCTTTTCTGTTTCATTTTTATTTAGGTAAAAATAATTAAAAAGCTATTTGATTCAAAGATTAACGCCCATTGAAGTACGCAACATGATAATACGTATTATCACAGAACAAGTAATCTTTTGCCCATTTTGGCTTCTTCTCAACCAGATACGTATATAGCTCTAAATGCTCCTCCGCCAAAACAGACAAAGGTTTATCCGTCAAACGTGTAATCTCCGCCATATAATGGAAGAAAATATCTTGATAGTTCAGCATTGCATTATATAGAAATACGTTTTTTGTTGCTTGTATAATAGCCATATGAAATTCAAAATCATATTTTGTAAATGCCACTGCATCATTACTTTTCCCTGCTTCTTGCATTTTATCAACTAAATCTTTCAGTATGGCTTCATCTTCTTTTGTAGCCCTTCTCACAAAAAATTCAATGGCTTTAAATTCTATGGCCTGTCGGAATTCAAAAAATTCTTTAAATTCCTCACTTGTAATATCAGATGACTTTATTTTTTCAGTAGGTTCCTCATCTGTCACTACTTGCGCAGGGTTTCTATGGACAAAAGAACCAACCCCCTGCATCGTAACAACAATACCACTTCCCTGCAAATTTTGCAGAGCAGCTCGAACGCTAGTCCTGCTTACACCAAATAGACTGCAAAGTTTGCTTTCAGAAGGAAGTTTATCGCCTACTTTCCACTCTCCGCTGGTGATTTTCTCTAATATTTGATTGTAAACCTCGTCACTCAGTGACAATCTACCTTTATAGTAATCCATGATTCTCTCCCCTAATCTACTGCATGGCCCCTTTTCGTTTGAAAACAACACGAAAAACTCGGCGCGTCTTTTGAGGCTCTTTCCGCTAATGTTTTAATTGCTGTTCTAACACTTGTCGTACACCATGTATTACTTGTACTATAAGTTATCATACAACCTTAGAAAATGCAATTTCCGATTTGTACAAACATTTAAACAGAAATTCGTGAGTTTTCCCCTATAACTAATTTTTTTTGTCAATTTTCATCCAAAATAGCCATGTTTTTTTAGTTTTTATTGATAACAATTGTGATATTTTACTAATGCCCCCAATAGCTGCACACAATACACTTGAAAAATTGAATGCAAAATCAATTAGTTCTTCATTTGTTTACAATCCTCCTTGTCCCAAAATTTGGCACGAAAAAATATCCCGATAATACTTATTATCGAGATATTTTGCAGATTGTCAATAAATTATTTATAATATTGTACTGCAGAAGCAAATAGCTTCATATCATAGTTGCCTTGTATGTTCTGATACAGGTTATTCCCAATACGTTCTGAATGCCCCATTTTCCCAATTATTCGACCATCGGGAGAAATCAAACCTTCAATTGCACAAGTGGAACCATTTGGATTAAACTGAATCTCATTTGTTGTTTTCCCATAATTATCCACGTATTGTGTCAAAATCTGACCATTCTTTGCCAATTCTTTCACCAATTCAGGATTTGCCAATAATCGACCTTCTCCATGAGAGATGGGCACGGTAATGATTTCACCGGGTTCTACATGCATCAACCAAGGAGAATTATTAGAAGCCACTCTGGTGCGTACCAATTTTGACTGATGACGACCGATTGTATTATAGGAAAGGGTAGGACAAGTTTCATCGGTATCCATAATTTTTCCAAAAGGAACAAGGCCTAGTTTAATTAACGCTTGGAATCCATTACAGATGCCACACATCAACCCATCCTTTTCTTCTAACAGTTGTGTTACAACTTCCTTGATTTCCGGATTACGGAAGAAAGCTGTAATGAACTTACCGGAACCATCGGGTTCGTCACCACCAGAAAATCCACCGGGAATGAATATCATCTGTGAATTCTGCACTTCTTTGGCAAATCTCTGTATAGAGTCAGAAATACCCGCCGCAGATAAGTTGTTAATTACGAAAATTTCCGCCTTAGCACCCGCTTTTTCCATTGCTTTTGCAGAATCGTACTCACAATTTGTACCAGGGAATACAGGTATTAACACCTTAGGCTTTGCAAAAGAGGATTTTGCCTTGAATACTTTTTCTGTCTTATAGGTAAAGGTAGGGATTTCTTCCGCCTTAGTCAAAATATTACAAGGGAAAATTTCCTCTAGCTTCCCTTCATAAACATCATATAGTGTTTTCATAGAAGCAGTTTCTTGATTGAATTTGATCTCTTGTTCCACCGTTGTTTCCCCAAGAAGGATGCCTGCCTCCACATCTCCCACCATTTCCAATACAAAACCGCCATACTGATAACCAAATACGGTTTCCATGGAAATGCCATCAGCAAAGGCAAAACCAAATTCATTACCCATGCTCATTTTCAAAATAGCTTCTGCTATACCGCCATAAGTCAGCGTGTACGCACTCAGAACCTTGCCATCTCTCATCAATTTATTAATGATGTCATAGTTTCTCTTCAAGCTATCCGTTGTAGGTAAGCCGTTTTCATCATACTCAGGCAATAATAATGCAACCTTATGATCAGCTCCTTTCAATTCTGGAGAAACAATATGTTCAATTTCTTCTGTTGTTACTGCAAAGGATACTAATGTAGGGGGTACGTCAATTTGCTCAAAGCTACCACTCATAGAATCCTTGCCACCAATGGCGGCAATCTCCAATCCTTGTTGTGCCATAAATGCACCTAGTAATGCCGCTAAAGGCTTGCCCCAACGCTTGCCCTCTTTCATAGGCTTTTCAAAGTATTCTTGGAAAGATAAATAAACATCCTCAAATTTTGCACCTGTTGCCACCAATTTAGAAACAGACTCCACAACTGCCAAGTACGCACTATGGTAAGGGCTTGCTTCAGCAATAAAGGGATTATAACCCCAAGCCATCAAAGAACAGGTTGTGGTATCCCTTTTCTCTACGGAAACTTTGTTTACCATTGCCTGAATGGGTGTACGCTGGGTTTTACCACCAAAAGGCATTAAAACCGTTCCTGCGCCGATGGTAGAGTCAAAACGCTCAGAAAGCCCTCGTTTGGAGCAAACATTCAAATCACCTGCCACTGCCATAAAGCCTTCCTTGAAATCCGTGGGGATTTCCTTACCAAAAGTTTTAGGTGCCTCGGGAGTAATATCAATGTGCTTTTCAGCACCGTTAGAATCTAAAAATTCCCGGGAAATATTTACAATGTCCTTGCCATTCCACTTCATGATCAGGCGTGGCTCTGCCTTTACTTCTGCAACCACCGTTGCTTCCAAGTTTTCTCCATAAGCCAACTCTTTAAAACGTTCTACATCTTTTGCCGCAACAACAACTGCCATTCTCTCCTGAGATTCGCTGATTGCCAATTCTGTTCCATCAAGGCCTTCGTATTTCTTAGGCACTGCATTTAAGTCAATGACCAAACCAGGTGCCAACTCACCAATGGCAACGGATACTCCGCCAGCACCGAAGTCATTACAACGCTTAATCAGCTTGGATGCTTCAGCATTACGGAACAAACGCTGTAATTTTCTTTCTTCAGGAGCATTCCCCTTCTGAACCTCTGCGCCACAGCTTTCTAAAGATTCTACGGTGTGGGATTTGGAAGAGCCTGTTGCACCACCACAACCGTCACGACCTGTACGTCCACCTAAAAGGATAACAATATCTGTATCTTGGGGCTGTTCTCTACGTACATTTTCCGCAGGAGCCGCTCCGATTACCGCACCAATCTCCATTCTCTTTGCCACATAGCCGGGATGATAAATTTCATCCACCTGACCAGTAGCCAAGCCAATCTGGTTACCATAAGAGCTGTAACCTGCCGCCGCCGTTGTTACAATTTTACGCTGAGGCAGTTTCCCAGGAATTGTTTCTGAAACAGGCACCAAAGGATCTCCTGCACCTGTTACACGCATTGCCGCATAAACATAGGAACGACCAGACAATGGATCACGAATTGCACCACCTACGCAAGTTGCCGCACCACCAAAGGGTTCGATTTCTGTGGGATGGTTATGGGTTTCGTTTTTAAATAACAACAGCCACTTCTCTATTTTCCCCTCAACGTTCACATCTATTTTAACAGTACAAGCATTAATTTCCTCAGATTCATCAAGTTTACTTAACTTTCCTTGTTGTTTTAAGAATTTGGCAACAATAGTACCCATATCCATCAAGTTGATGGGCTTGGTACGTCCAATGGCCTCTCTCGTTTTCAAATACTCATCATAAGCAGACTGCAACAAGCTATCTTCAAACTTAATGCTGTCAATTGTTGTTAAGAAAGTTGTATGACGGCAATGGTCAGACCAATAAGTATCAATCATTTTAATTTCCGTGATGGTAGGATTCCTATCCTCCTCTTTGAAATACGCCTGACAAACTTTAATATCATCCAAATCCATAGCCAAGCCCATGTCCTTCACAAAAACATCCAAACCAGCTTCATCTAAAGCGAGGAAACCTTCCATGGTTGCCACTTCTGTGGGGATTTCATATTGAACTGCCAAAGTTTCAAAAGTATCCAAGGTTGCTTCCCTTGCTTCCACAGGGTTAATTAAGTACTTTTTGATTGCCAAAATTTCATCTTCAGAAAGCTTGCCATATAATAGGTAGACCTTTGCAGTGCGAACCAGAGGTCTTTCCTTTTTAGAAATAATCTGGATACATTCTGCCGCAGAATTTGCTCTCTGGTCAAACTGACCAGGTAAATATTCCACTGCAAACACCACTGCATCAGCCTTAGGCAATGCTTCGCTTAAGTTATCAAGCTGTGGCTCGGAAAAAACAGTGGTTTTGCAAGCCTCAAACAAGTCCTTCTCAATGTTTTCCACATCATAACGGTTGAAAAGACGTAAATCCGTTAAACTGTCAATGCCCAACAAACTTACAATATCTTGACGCAAGGAGTCAGCCTCTGCTGTAAGCCCTTGTTTTTTCTCCACATATATTCTATAAACCATGCTTACACCTCCGCCTCTAAGGCTTTTTTACCAATGTCATTACGATAATATGCATTTTCAAATTTTACAGTCTTCACAGTTTCATAAGCTTTTGTAATGGCTTCTTCCAAGGAATTGGCTACTTCTGTTACACCCAATACACGGCCGCCGCCTGTTATCAGAACGCTGTCTTTGATTTTTGCTCCTGCAACATAAATTTGATTGCTGTTTTCGGGCAACGTGATGGGGAACCCTGTTTCATATTTTCCAGGATATCCTGCCGATGCCATAATGACACAGCAAGCTGCTTTCTGCCCAAATTTCACTTCTGCCTCCGCCAAAGTACCCTTTGCAATATGTTGCATTATAGTCAAAAGATCGCTTTCCAAAAGGGGTAATACAACCTGCGTTTCAGGATCACCAAAACGGCAATTATATTCAATTACCTTCGGGCCATTGGGTGTGAGCATTAAGCCGAAGTATAAACAGCCTTTAAAGGTTCTCTCTTCTTGATTCATTGCCTCCATAGTAGGAAGGTAAATGGTTTCCATACATTCAGCGGCAATCTTTTCTGTGTAATAAGGGTTGGGGGCAATGGTGCCCATACCACCTGTGTTCAAGCCCTTGTCTCCATCTAATGCCCTCTTATGATCCATGGAGGAAACCATAGGAATCATGGTTTTACCATCGGTGAAAGCTAAAACAGAAACTTCGGGGCCTGTAAGGAATTCTTCGATAACAATATGCTCGCCACTAGCACCAAAAATCTTATCTTCCATCATAGACCGAACGGCATCTTTTGCCTGCTCTCTTGTTTCTGCAATGACAACACCTTTGCCTAGTGCCAATCCATCCGCTTTTACAACGGTAGGGATCGGTGCAGTTTCTAAGTATTCCAAAGCCTTTGCCATATCATCAAAAACTTCATACTGCGCAGTAGGTATGTTATACTTCTTCATCAAGTCTTTGGAGAAAACCTTGCTTCCTTCCAGAATGGCTGCCCTTTTATTGGGGCCAAAGCAAGGAACACCCACTGCCTCTAAAGCATCCACAACACCCAATACCAAAGGATCATCAGGGGCTACTACTGCAAACTCAATTTTGTTTTCTACAGCGAAAGCAACGATTTTATCCACATCTTTTGCACTAATATCCACACAAGTTGCGTCCTGGGCAATGCCACCATTACCAGGCAAAACAAAAAGCTCTTCAACACTGGAGTTTTCTTTGATTTTTTTCACAATGGCATGCTCTCTGCCGCCACCGCCAATTACCATAACCTTCATTCTAAAAGCCCTCCCCCTTCTTAGTGATGGAACAAACGCATACCAGTAAACGCCATAACCATGTCGTACTTATTACAAGTTTCAATCACATTATCATCACGGATAGAACCACCGGGTTCAGCAATAAAAGACACACCGCTTTTTGCCGCTCTTTCAATATTATCGCCAAAGGGGAAGAATGCATCGCTACCCAAGGCTACACCTGTAATGGTAGAAAGGTAAACCTTCTTTTCTTCTCTTGTGAATGGTTCGGGTTTTTTAGAAAAAAGCTCCTGCCATACGCCCTCAGCCAATACATCTTCATAATCATCAGAAATATAAACGTCGATGGCATTGTCTCTGTTGGGACGGCTTACGGTAGGTAAGAAAGGTAAGTTTAAAACCTTTTCACACTGACGTAAGTGCCAAATATCTGCCTTACTGCCTGCAAGACGGGTGCAATGGATACGGGACTGCTGACCGGCACCAACGCCGATGGCCTGTCCATCCTTTGCAAAACAAACGGAGTTAGACTGGGTATATTTTAAAGTAATCAAAGCTACGATTAAATCTCTCTTAGCATCTTCAGAAAGTTCTTTATTTTCGGTTACGATGTTTTCCAAGAGAGCCTTATCAATTTTAAAGTTATTTCTGCCCTGTTCAAAGGTAATACCGAAGACTTGTTTTAATTCTTTTTCATCGGGAATAAAATCAGCATCAATTTCAACAACATTGTAGTTGCCATTTCTTTTACTTTTCAAAATTTTAAGAGCCTCTGCTGTATATCCAGGAGCGATGATACCGTCGGAAACCTCTCTTTTGATAAGCCTTGCCGTTATTTCATCACAAACGTCACTTAACGCAATCCAGTCACCGAAGGAACACATACGGTCTGTCCCTCTTGCTCTTGCATAGGCCAAAGCAATGGGAGATTCATCCAAGCCATCCATATCGTCTACAAAACAAGCTTTTTTCAATTCCAAACTCATTGGTGTTCCTACTGATGCAGAGGTAGGGCTTACATGTTTAAAGGATGTTGCCGCCGGCATACCCAACGCTTCCTTCAATTCTTTTACTAACTGCCAGCTATTAAAGGCATCCAAAAAGTTGATATATCCTGGCTTTCCGTTTAAAATGCGGATCGGCAGCTCACTACCGTCAGCCATATAAATTTTTGCTGGTTTCTGATTGGGATTACAGCCATACTTTAATTCAAATTCATTCATTTTCTAAATCCCCCTGTTAAAGACAAATTCTCATTATAAAATTAAAGGAAAAAACCTCAGGGACGCTGTCCCTGAACCCTGCAAGGGTTTCACCCTTGACCCACTTAAAACCCCACAATTGTGGGGTTTTGGGAACACATTTTGATTCTTCTTACACTTCTTATCACAAAAATCATCTGCTTAGAATCTCTAAAACCATAGGTCAAGCCACTCTAAGGAAAACAAAGTTTTCCCATAAAATTTCTTTGACCCTCTTTCTTCCAAGAAAGAGGGTGGGCTTGGGCAACTCCCAAAGTCTTTATACCTTTAAATCTGCTTCAATTTCACCTTCGTGCCATCTAGCAATAATAGGCTCAGCTACCTCTTTTACGAACTCGTCAACCTGAGATGCACTTCTGCCGATATACAAAGATGGGTCTAACTCTGCTTTGATTTCTTCTAAAGTCAAGGGGAAGGCATCATCCGCTGCAATTCTTTCGATTAGATCGTTCTGTCCGCCCTCAAGCTTCACCTTTGCTGCCGCAGCGTGGGAGTGGGTACGCAGTTGTTCATGCAACTCCTGTCTGTTCCCACCTTTTTTCACAGATTTCATCATGATATTTTCTGTTGCCATAAAAGGCAGTTTTTCCATTACACGGCGTTCCACAACTTTGTCGTAAACAACTAAGCCTGCTGTTACGTTCATATAAATATTCAAAATAGAATCCACCGCTAAGAATGCTTCCGCTACGGAAATTCGCTTGTTTGCGGAATCATCTAGTGTTCTTTCAAACCACTGGGTACCTGCAGTTAATGCAGGGTTTAAAGAATCCACAATAACATAACGTGCCAAAGCAGAAATTCTTTCACTTCTCATGGGGTTTCTCTTGTAGGGCATTGCAGAGGAACCAATCTGATTTTTTTCAAAAGGCTCTTCCATTTCTTCAAAGGACTGCAAAATACGCATATCATTGGAAAATTTATAAGCACTCTGGGCAATGCCAGAAAGTACCGCCAAGAAATAAGCATCCACCTTACGGGAATATGTCTGACCGGAAACGGGCACACAGCCTTTAAAACCCATATCCTTTGCAATCATGTCTTCCATCTTCTTGATTTTTTCTTCGTCCCCTTCAAACAGCTCCATAAAGCTTGCCTGTGTACCTGTTGTACCCTTGGAGCCTAACAAAAGCAGTTGTTCCAAACGATGCTCCAATTCATAAATATCCTGACATAGTTCATAAATCCAAAGGGTTGCTCTCTTACCAACTGTTGTCAACTGGGCAGGCTGAAGGTGAGTATACCCCAAGCAAGGAAGATTCTTATATTCTTTGGCAAACTCCGTCAGGTTTTTTACCACCTGTGCCGATTTTTGCAAAATAATATGAGATGCTTCTTTCAAAATAATTACATCTGTATTATCACCAACATAGCAAGAGGTTGCACCTAAGTGGATAATGGGTTCTGCCTTCGGACACTGTTTTCCATAGGCATAAACATGGCTCATTACGTCATGACGTACAATTTTCTCTCTGGCTTCTGCAACTTCAAAGTTGATATCATCTTTAAAAGTCTCTAATTCCGCAATTTGTTCGTCGGTAATCTCCAAGCCTAATTCCTTTTCTGCTTTCGCCAAGGCAATCCAAAGTTTACGCCAAGTACGGAACTTGAAGTCTTCAGAAAACACCGCCTGCATTTCTTTGCTGGCATATCTTGTTGAAAAGGGGGAAAGATAAATTTCCTTTGTGGTATTCATATTCCAATCTCCTTACTGGTTTTATTTATAGACATGTACAAAACAGCAAAATCAAAACCGTGGACTTTGCCCACCCACTTCTGTAAAAGTGGGGTATTTTTATACCGAAATCTCACTTCTTTGGTAAAAGCTTAAGCCTTGTAACTCGTAACCGCCAAAAGGCGGTGGTAAAACATTTGCGGGAAGCAAGCAAATAAATGAATCTGAAGGGCTTGCAAGGCTTGTACAGCATCCCAAAGATTATATTTTATGTCTTACTTATTCTTGTTGACCATCCGATTTTCAATGGTTCCTGTTTTTAAATCAATATATCTCACATATAGAGAGATTTTATTCTCTTCATTCAGGTTTTCCCAAATGTCCTGAACCAAGTCATCAATTTTATCAGGAATTGCTACTCTTTCAGGTTCACCTTGGAACGTAGGCAAAGGATTGCCATCGCAAGCATAGGTATGGATGAAGTGACCTAAGCCCTCTAATGCAGGATAAGAAAATGTGTAGCGATTACAAGCACTACCTTTTGCATCGGCACTTTTTAAGATACTCATATTATAAGTAAAATCTTCCTCACCAAAAGTCAGCATACCGCTAATTCTAGGTGTGAAGTTCGGTGCATCTGGTTCAAATTCTCTTGTCTCCAAAGCTTCCTCAAAAGTTTTTCCTACCTTAATGTGGTTAAAAATGGTATCCGTTTGATTGCCATTTGTTACAATCAATTTATTTTCATGGCTTTTAATAGGAGAGTAAATAATCAAAGAAGGATCTTCCACTTTAGAATCATCAAAGGGTTTGATGATTACTTCTTCACCGTTTTCCAAAAAAATACGGTTACGGCTATTTTCACTTCGACCCATAATGAAGTAGGCAACAGCGGCTTTGTTACCATCCCCTGTTTTACCGATTACAATACCTCTGCCTACATAAGCATTTTCTCTTACTAAATCCCCCATGGGGTACATTTTATAGATATTCATATCAGTTTCCTTTCTGTAACTTCTGGGCTACCATCTCCACAGCCTTAGGTAAAATTACCCACTCTGCCTGCTCCATTACTCGCCTTTGTAACACTTCTGGGGTATCCCCTTCTAAAACATCCACTGCCTTTTGCAGAATAATTTCACCACCATCGGGAATTTCGTTTACATAATGCACTGTAGCACCTGTGACTTTTACGCCGTATGCCAATGCCGCCTCATGTACATGCAAACCATAAAACCCTTTTCCGCAGAAAGAGGGAATTAAGGATGGATGGATATTCACAATTCTTTTGGGGTAAGCCAAAGTAAAATCTTCACTCAGCAAGGACATAAAGCCAGCCAAAACAATCATTTCGATAGCGTTTTCTTCTAAAACCTCTTTCATCTTCTGTTCATAAACTTCTTGAGAGGGGAATTCTTTTCTTTTCACAACAACGCTTTTCACACCGTTATCTGCTGCTCTGGTTAATGCATACGCACTGTCGTTACTGGCTAAAACCAAGGCAATTTCTCCACTGGGAATTTCCCCTCTTTTTTGGGCATCAAGCAATGCCTGTAAATTTGTGCCACCACCGGAAACAAAAACTGCAATTTTTGTTCTTAGCATATTTCCACGCCTTCCTGGGAGGCAACAATTTCGCCCATTACATATGCATCTTCACCGTTTGCCTTCAAAATTTCCAATGTTTTTTCCACATCTTCTTTTGCTACAACCACGCTCATACCAACGCCCATATTAAAGGTATTAAACATGTCTCTTTCAGGAATGTTACCTTTTTTTGCAATCAAATCGAAAATAGGCAATATTCTCAATGTATTTCTATCAATTTTTGCTCCGAAACCTTTTGGAATGCTTCTAGGAATATTTTCATAGAAGCCACCGCCAGTAATATGGGAAACCGCTTTTACTGTTACTTCTTCAAATACCGCCAGCATAGGCTTTACATAAATTTTTGTTGGTGTCAACAATGTTTCACCCAAAGATTTGCCACCCAGTTCCTCCACAGGAGCCTTCATATCTATATTTTCCACATCAAACACACGGCGAACCAAGGAGAACCCATTGGAATGAACGCCGCTAGAAGGCAACGCAATGATAGCATCCCCTTCTTGGATTGTTTTGTTATTTAAAACCTTTGCTTTATCCACAACACCTACGGAGAAACCTGCCAAGTCATATTCATTCTCGGGATAAAATCCAGGCATTTCTGCTGTTTCACCGCCGCTTAATGCGGCACCGGACTGTACACAGCCTTCCGCAACACCGGAAACGATGGATGCAATTTTTTCAGGGAAGTTTTTTCCCACTGCAATATAGTCTAAGAAGAACAAAGGCTTTGCTCCAACGCAAATAATATCGTTCACACACATAGCCACGCAGTCAATGCCAACGGTATCATGCTTATCCATCAAGAAAGCCAGTTTCAGCTTTGTACCTACGCCGTCGGTTCCACTGACCAAAACAGGCTTTGTAATTCCCGTCATATCCAGCTCAAACAAACCGCCAAAACCACCAATATCAGACATGGCCCCTGCTGTCATTGTTTTTGCGATATGCTTTTTCATCAGCTCAACTGCCTGATACCCTGCTTCAATGTCTACACCTGCTGCTTTATAGCTTTCACTGTGACTTTTCATCTTGTTTTTTTCTCCTCTCACTGAGCTTATCTTCAAACCTGTTTTTATCAGACTGTGTTGGAACTTCTGTGGGATACTTTCCATCGAAACAAGATGCACAGTAACCCTCACCCTTCGGGGTACCGATGAGCATACTTAGGTGGTCTAAGCTTAAATATCCCAGGCTGTCTGCACAGATAATATCCCTGATTTCATCAATTGTGTGATTGCAAGCAATCAAGTTTTCCTGAGAATCTACGTCGGTGCCGTAGAAACAAGGATACAAGAAGGGAGGTGCAGAAGAACGCATATGTACTTCTGTGGCACCTGCATCACGCAAAAGCTTTACAATACGAGCAGAGGTTGTACCTCTAACGATGGAGTCGTCTACCAATACCACTCTTTTACCCCTTACCGTTTCTGCAATAACATTCAGTTTGATTTTCACCTTATCTTCACGCACCTTCTGCCCAGGGGCAATAAAGGTACGTCCAATATATTTGTTTTTGATAAAACCCATCCCGTAAGGAATGCCAGACTGTCTTGCGTAACCAATGGCGGCATCCAAACCAGAGTCAGGAACACCAATTACAACGTCTGCCTGTACAGGGTGTTCCATTGCCAAGCAAGCACCCGCTTTTACCCTCGCATCATGAACACTTCTGCCTTCCACACGGGAGTCGGGTCTGGAGAAATAAATATATTCAAAAATACACATCGTAGGCTTTTCTTTGTTACAGTGATCTGTAATAGAACGAATTCCGTCATGATCAAAAACCACAATTTCGCCAGGGCGAATATCACGAATAAAACTTGCACCAACCGCATCCAGTGCGCAGCTTTCCGAAGCAACAACATAGCTGCCATCGGCTGTCCTTCCATAGCAAAGGGGTCTAAACCCCCGGGGATCTCTTGCTGCAATCATTTTGGAAGCCGACATAATCACTAACGAATACGCTCCTTGAATACGGTTCATTGCACGGTTCACCGCCTCTTCAATAGAAGGCGCATTCAACCTTTCTTTGGTAATTACATAAGAAATAACCTCTGTATCACTTGTTGTATGGAAAATGGAGCCTTGCATTTCCAGCTCTTGCCTTAATTCAAAAGAATTGACTAAATTACCATTATGAGCCAAAGCCAGTTTGCCCTTAATATGGTTTACTACAATAGGCTGGGCGTTGGAACGATCATTGTTCCCTGTTGTTCCATAACGAACATGGCCAATTGCCATATTCCCTTCCCCCAAAGAAGCCATAACCTGTGGAGTAAAAACATCGTTTACCAAACCCGGATCTTTATGAAAACGGAAAACACCATCGTCGTTTACTACAATGCCGCAGCTTTCCTGACCTCTATGCTGCAACGCAAACAAACCATAATAAGTCGTTGCTGCAACCGTTGCGGTTTCTTTTCCAATAATGCCAAATACACCACATTCCTCATGAATTTCGTTCATACACATATTCGCACCTCATCTAATCCGTTTGAGTTAAAATTAATTATTCACCCATCAAACGCTTCAATATTTCCTGATAAGCGTCCTCGACATTGCCCATATCACGGCGGAATCTGTCTTTGTCAAGCTTTTCGCCTGTTACAGAATCCCAAAAACGGCACGTATCAGGGGAAATTTCATCAGCCAATACGATCTGTCCATCTGCTGTTTTACCAAATTCTAATTTAAAATCAATTAATTCAATATTTGCTTCTTTTAAATAGCTACCTAAAATTTCGTTAATTTTTAAAGAATACTTTGCAATCAAATCAATTTCTTCTTTTGTTGCAAAATCCATTGCTAAAATGTGATATTCATTAATCATAGGGTCGCCCAAATCATCGTTTTTATAGCAAAATTCAAGCACAGTGCTTTTCATTTTTGTGCCTTCTTCTAATCCAAGGCGTTTCGCCAAAGAGCCTGCGGCAATGTTTCTAACAATAACTTCCAAAGGTACAATAGATACTCTTTTTACTACTGTTTCTCTATCGGAGAGTTCTTCCACAAAGTGAGTGGGAATTCCGCTCTTTTCCAAAAGCTTCATAAGGTGGTTTGTTACACGGTTATTGATGGCACCCTTACCCATGATTGTACCTTTTTTCAGACCATTGAACGCAGTTGCATCGTCTTTATAGGAAACAATACAGTAGTTCTCATCATTGGTTGCATACACCTTTTTTGCCTTGCCTTCATACATCTGAGCTGTTTTTTCCATGATACGAATTCCTCCTAAAAGAATACTCTTAATTTTTAATGTGCCTTTGGGTTTTCATATATTCATAAAAAGATAAACCATTGGGTAATCCCAACCCGTCCATTTTTTCAAAAAGGGCAAGACAAAACTTTATATCCATATAGACTCATCTATATCCTTTTCTATTCTGCCTTGCTTTCCCCTTAACAATATCTAACTTCTTGGTGAAAATAACGGGTTTTTAGATAAGCCCAAGGTATTATTTCTCTATTGCTTACTTGTTATATTTTTCCGCTAATAAACGGTCTTTTTCTAAAACACTTTTTGCATTCTCTACTCTAGCAGCGTCCAATTTTTCTGCCAAAGCTTCATCTGTTACTGCCAAAATCTGAATTGCCAACAATGCTGCATTTTCTGCGCCATCAATGGCTACTGTTGCCACAGGCAATCCCCCGGGCATTTGTACAGTTGAAAGGAGTGCATCCAAGCCATCTAATGTTGAGGATTTGATGGGGATACCGATTACAGGCAATGTGCTGTTTGCCGCCATGGCTCCTGCTAAATGCGCCGCTTTCCCTGCTGCTGCAATGATTGCACCAAAGCCATTCTTTCTGGCATTCATAGCAAAGGCTCTTGCTTCTTCGGGTGTTCTGTGAGCGGAATAAACGTGTACCTCAAAAGGAACACCAAACTTGTCCAAAGTTGTTAATGCTTTTTCCACAACGGGAAAATCACTGTCACTGCCCATAAGAATCGCGATTTTTTTCATGGATAACCTCCTGTTGGTTAAGTAATAAGATAAATTGAACACAAAAAAGGGCATTCCTATTCCTTAGTTAGAAACAGGACTGCCCAGACGGTCGACAAAAGCAGCATTTTCCCCTGATATTAACCCATAATCAGGATCAGCGTAAAAACGCCGATTATGTTCTAACTGCTTAAATTCAGACTTTTTACTCCCTTGTGGTCTCCCACTTATCCGTCAGTAATAAAAAGCCCCTTAAATTGACATACTCAGTCTAACACAAGGAATTTGATTCTGTCAATTCAGGCTTTCATAAAAAACCCGAAATTTTTTTATTGACACAATAAAAACCGTATGCTATACTACTGACAATTTGTAAAGAAATACTCACCACCCACTAGCGAATGAAAGGAGCTGAATCACTTGAACTACATTTTACCTAATGTTAACGTATTTGTTCAAGGCAGATTTGTCAAATCCAACGTATTTGTTATGGATGGTCTCATTTCTGAAATTTCTACAGCGAAACCGTCTTCCACTTCTCAGAGTATTCTCTTTGATTTGGAAGATTGCTTTGTATTTCCCGGTTTTATTGATGTTCACGTACATCTAAGAGAACCGGGATTTTTTTATAAAGAGACCATTGAAACAGGCACAAAAGCAGCAGCTCACGGGGGTTACACCACCGTTTGTGCTATGCCAAACCTTTCCCCCACACCAGACTCAAGGGAAAATCTTACACCCCAATTAGAAATTATCAAAAAAAATGCTTGCATAAATGTACATCCCTACGGTACAATCACTGTCGGCGAAAAAGGACTGGAACTTTCTAAGTATGATGAACTCATTGAAGATGTGTGCGCCTTTAGCGATGATGGCCGTGGTGTGCAAAGTGACGAAATGATGAAAGAGGCAATGAGAAGCATCAGTAAATACGGAAAAATTATTGCTGCCCACTGCGAAGATAACACTTTACTTCGTGGAGGCTATATCCACGATGGCGAGTATGCCGCTCTTCACAACCACAAAGGTATCTGCTCCGAAAGCGAATGGAAACAGGTGGAACGAGACTTGGCCCTTGTAAAAGAAACAGGCTGCAAATATCACGTTTGCCATATCTCTACAAAAGAAACGGTGGACCTCATAAGAAAGGCAAAAGCCGAGGGAATTAACGTCACCTGCGAAACAGGACCACATTACTTAGTGATGAACGATATGATGCTTGAGGAAGACGGTCGGTTCAAAATGAACCCCCCCATCCGAAGCGAGGCAGACAGACTTGCCTTAATCGAAGGCATAAAAGATGGCACCATAGATATGATTGCTACAGACCATGCCCCCCACTCCGCCGAAGAAAAATCAAAAGGCCTAGCTGGAAGTATGATGGGCATCGTTGGCTTAGAAACTGCCTTCCCAGTTTTATATACCGAATTGGTACAAACAAGAATCATCACCTTAGAAAAATTAGTTGAACTGCTTCATACCAACCCTAGAAAACGTTTCGGTATTGGAACTCCTCTGGAAGTTGGACAATCGGCAGATTTCACCGTATTTGATTTAAACAAAAGGTACAAAATAAACCCTGAGGACTTCCTCTCTATGGGAAAAAGCACACCCTTTGCAGGAAAAGTAGTCTACGGTCGCTGTGAACTAACCCTTTGTGGTGGAAAGATTGCTTACAAAAGAGGGTAACCACCTTATGTAGAAATAAATTCTACCTAAGGAATCCAAAGCAAAAGCTAAATTTGTTAACCCATTTATTTTTTATATATATTAAGGAGGATATTCAATGCCTAAAAGAACAGATCTCAAAAAAATCCTTATCATCGGCTCCGGCCCTATCGTAATCGGACAGGCTGCGGAGTTTGACTACGCTGGCACACAAGCTTGCCTTGCGTTGAAGGAAGAAGGCTATGAAGTAGTACTGGTAAACTCTAACCCCGCTACAATCATGACAGATACAACCATTGCGGATAAGGTTTATATGGAACCTTTGACATTAGAGTATATCGCAAAAATCCTCAGATACGAACGCCCCGATGCCATCGTTCCCGGTATCGGCGGACAGACAGGGTTAAACCTCGCTATGCAGTTAGAAAAAAAAGGTATCCTGAAAGAATGTCAAGTTGAACTCTTGGGTACAAGCTGCGAAAGTATTGAAAGAGCAGAGGATAGAGAGTTGTTCAAAGAACTGTGTCAGGAAATCGGCGAGCCCGTTATTCCCTCTATTATTACTTACTCCGTAGAAGAAGCAATCAAAGCAGCAAATGAAATCGGCTACCCCGTTGTTCTTCGTCCTGCCTTCACATTAGGCGGTACAGGCGGTGGTTTTGCAGGAAATGAAACAGAACTAAAAACAATTATGAAAAATGCCCTTAAGCTTTCCCCTACCCATCAGGTATTGGTAGAAAAAAGTGTAAAAGGCTACAAAGAAATCGAATTTGAAGTAATGAGAGATAAAACGGATAGAGCCATCACCATCTGCGGCATGGAAAACATCGACCCCGTTGGTGTGCATACAGGTGACTCCATTGTAGTCGCTCCCATCTTAACTTTGAGCGACGATGACTTTACAATGCTTAGAGACAGCGCACTGAAAATCATCCGTGCCTTAAAAATCGAAGGCGGCTGTAACGTACAGTTCGCTCTAGACCCTAACTCCTCCAAGTACTACTTAATCGAAGTAAACCCCCGTGTGTCCCGCTCCTCCGCATTGGCATCCAAAGCAAGTGGCTACCCCATCGCCAGAGTGACAGCAAAAATTGCTGTGGGTATGACTTTGGAAGAAATCAAAATCGCTCATGTAAATGCGAACTATGAACCTGCACTAGACTATATCGTAGCGAAATTCCCTAGATTCGCTTTCGATAAATTTGCCTCTGCAACAAATAAACTGAGCACACAGATGAAAGCAACAGGGGAAGTAATGAGCATCGGCCGCACCATCGAGGAATGTATCTTAAAATCAGTTCGCTCCTTAGAAATCGGTGTTTCCCACCTATATATGGCAAAGTTTGATCACGTGAGCAACGAGGAATTGCTTGCCTATATTTCTGAAAGCCCTGACGACAGAATTTACGCCATCGCTCAGTTAATCCGCAACGGCATATCTCTGGATGAAATCTTCAACGCAACCATGATTACAAAATACTTCTTAGAGGTCATGAAAAACATCGTAGATTACGAAAAGGTACTTGCTGAAAACGTAGGAAACGAAGAAATCCTCTCTGTTGCGAAAAAAATGGGCTTCTCCGATCACATGATTGCGAAGCTGTGGAATAAAAAAGAAGTGGAAGTTTTCAATCAGCGTAAGGCAATGAACCTGTTCCCTGTATACAAAATGATTGAAACCAGTGGTGTAGAAGGCTACATTCCTTACTTCTACTCTACCTACGAAGAAAAGAACGACTCCATCATCACCGATAAGAAGAAAATTATCGTTCTTGGCTCAGGGCCCATCAGAATTGGTCAAGGTGTAGAGTTTGACTACTCCACCGTTCACGCTGTAACAACCATCAAAGAATTCGGTTACGAATCCATCATTATCAACAACAACCCCGAAACCGTTTCTACCGATTATACTACCAGCGATAAGCTTTACTTTGAACCCCTTACCGTAGAAGATGTTATGAACATCGTAGAACTGGAAAAACCTCTGGGTGTTATCGCATCCCTTGGCGGTCAGACAGCAATCAACTTGGCACAGCCTTTGATGGAACGTGGTGTGGAAATCATCGGTACTGACGTAGATGCCATCGAAAGAGCAGAAAACAGAGATGCCTTTGAGCATATCATGAAAGATTTAGACATCCCACAGCCAGTAGGTCATGCAGTCACCAATATCGAAGACGGCGTAAAAGCAGCCAACGAAATCGGCTACCCCGTTTTGGTTCGCCCCAGCTACGTTTTAGGCGGCCGTGCAATGCAAATTGTTGCAAACGAAAACGCACTGCGTACCTACTTGAAAACAGCAGTAGAGATAAATGAAGATCAGCCCGTACTGGTAGATAAATATATCCAAGGCAAGGAATTGGAAGTAGACGCAGTTTGCGACGGCTTCGACGTATTCGTACCTGGTATCATGGAACACGTAGAACGCACAGGGGTTCACTCCGGCGACTCCATCAGCGTTTACCCTACCTTCAGCGTATCCCAGAAGGCAAAAGGCAAAATTCTGGAATACACAAAGAAACTGGGTCTGGGCATCGGCATCCGTGGCTTGTTCAACATCCAGTTCATTGTAGATAGCGAAGACAACGTTTATGTAATCGAAGTAAACCCTAGATCCTCCAGAACAGTGCCTTTCCTTTCCAAGGCAACAGGTTTCTCCTTGGCGGACATTGCAACACTGGTAATCTTGGGCAAAACATTAAAAGAACAGGGTATCTTCGGTATCTACCCCGACGAAAGCCCAAGATGGTATGTAAAGGTTCCTGCCTTCTCCTTCTCCAAGTTAAGAGGAATGGACACCTACCTTTCCCCAGAAATGAAATCCACAGGGGAAGCAATCGGTTACGACAACAAATTGAACAGAGCATTGTACAAAGCATTACAGGCATCGGGTATGACCATCCTGAACTACGGTACCGTTTTGGCAACCATTACGGATAAAGATAAAGAAGAAGCGTTGCCTCTCATCCGCCGCTTCTACGAACTGGGCTTTAACATCGAAGCAACAGCAGGTACAGCGGAGTTCTTGAAAGAACACGGTATCCGTACTCGTATCAAGAAAAAAGTAAGCGAAGGCAGTGAAGAAATCTTCGACTCCATCCGCTCCGGGTATGTAAGCTATGTCATCAATACAAGAGACGTAAACTCCGAAGAAGGCATGAGCGACGGTCAGGAAATCCGCCAGTGCGCTGTTGAAAACAACGTAACCATGTTCACCGCCTTGGATACGGTAAGAGTTCTCTTGGATGTTTTGGAAGAAACAACTCTTTGCATCTCCACAATCGACGCCTAAGGAGGTCTATCCTTGAAACAATCCTTATTTACAATCAGAAAAAATGAATCCCTTACAAGCACCGTGTTCCGCATGGTGCTTGAGGGGGAAACCTCTGCCGTCACAGGGGCAGGGCAATTTTTAAATATAAAATTAGACGGCTTGTTCTTGCGTCGTCCTCTCTCCATCTGCGATTACGACGAGAACACCATAACCATCCTATATAAGGTAGTAGGAAAAGGTACAGAAGTTATGAGTGAAATGGCACCCTCTGTAAGTCTTGATATTTTAACAGGCTTAGGAAACGGCTATGATACTACAAAAAGCGGTGACCGCCCCTTGCTCATCGGTGGGGGTGTTGGTGTACCACCTATGTATCGCTTAGCAAAAAATCTCATTAACGAAGGAAAAAAGCCAATTGTTATTCTAGGCTTTAATACGAAGGATGAGGCATTTTATGTAGAAGAATTTGAAAGCCTCGGGGTAGAAGTCATCGTGGCAACAGCAGATGGCACCCTCGGCACAAAAGGCTTTGTTACAGATATCGTAAAAAGCCTTTCAAACTATACTTATTTCTATACTTGTGGCCCCGAGCCCATGCTAAAAGCCCTTTCCGACTGCACTACAACCAGCGGACAGCTGAGTTTTGAGGAAAGAATGGGCTGTGGCTTTGGCGCTTGTATGGGCTGTTCCTGTGAAACTAAATATGGCAACAAACGTATCTGCAAAGATGGCCCCGTTTTGGAAAAGGAGGAAATCATATGGTAAATACAAAAGTTACATTAAGCGGTATTACCCTTGATAACCCCGTCATACCCGCCAGCGGTACCTTTGGCTACGGCTATGAATTTGCGGAGTATTACGACATAAATATGTTAGGTTCCTTTTCCTTTAAAGGTACAACAAGAGAACCCCGTTTCGGAAACCCTACCCCAAGAATTGCAGAATGCACAGGGGGGCTAATTAATTCCGTAGGCTTACAAAACCCTGGGATAGAAAAAGTAATCAGCGAAGAACTGCCGAAAATGAGAGAAGTTTTTCATAAACCCGTTATTGCAAACATTAGCGGTTTCTCCGTAGACGAATATGTTTATTGCTGTGAAAAAATCAATAAAGAAGACCAAGTAGGCATTATTGAGGTTAATGTAAGCTGTCCCAACGTACATCATGGCGGCATGAGCTTTGGTACAAGCCCAGAGGCGGCGGCTGAGGTAACCCGTGCCGTAAAAGCAGTAACCTCAAAGCCTGTTTATATCAAACTTAGCCCCAACGTAACAGACATCGCATCCATAGCTAAAGCATGTGAAGAAGCAGGTGCTGATGGCATCAGCTTGATTAACACCCTAATGGGAATGCGAATCGACCTGAAAACAGCCAAGCCTGCTATCGCAAATACCATGGGTGGATTTTCAGGCAGTGCCATCTTCCCTGTGGCAGTACGTATGGTGTATCAGGTTTATGAAGCGGTAAAAATCCCTGTCATCGGCATGGGCGGTGTATCCTCCGCTGAGGATGTGCTGGAAATGATGCTTGCTGGGGCGACTGCGGTACAGGTTGGTGCCGCAAACTTGGTGGAGCCCTTTGCTTGTAAAAACATCATTGAAGACTTACCTAGAGTAATGAAGAAATACGGAATCACAGACTTAAACGATATCATCGGAGGTGCCCATAAATGAGTAAAGACGTAATCATCGCTTGCGATTTTAATAGCAAAGCCGATTTAATGGCTTTTTTAGAAAACTTCAAAGAGGAAAGACCTTTCTTGAAAATCGGCATGGAACTTTTCTACGCAGAAGGCCCTGCCATCGTGAAGGAAATTAAGGCAAGAGGTCATAAAATCTTTTTGGATTTAAAGCTTCACGATATCCCCAATACAGTGAAAAAAGCAATCTCCGTTTTATCCGATTTGGATGTAGACTTATGTAACGTACATGCTTCTGGAACTATCGCTATGATGGAAGCGGCATTAGAAGGCTTTACAAAAAAAGATAGTAGCCGTGGCTTATTAATCGCCGTAACTCAGCTTACTTCCACTAGTGAAGAAAGAATGCAAAATGACCTTTTGATTAACCGTTCCCTAGAAGAAACAGTCATGCACTATGCGGCAAATACAAAAATTGCAGGCTTAGACGGCGTTGTTTGCTCTCCTTGGGAAGCAAAAAGAGTAAAAGATGTTTGCGGTGAAGAATTCCTTACCATCACTCCTGGTGTACGTTTTGCCGATGGTGACGCAGGGGATCAGGTACGTATTGCTACCCCCGAAAAGGCAAGAGAGTTAGGCTCCGATTATATTGTAGTGGGTCGCCCCATTACCCAAGCCACAGACCCCGTAGCCGCATACAGAAGATGTTTGACAGAATTTTTAGGAGGCGAAGCGTAATGAAAAATCTCATAGCAAAAGACTTACTTTCCATCGGTGCAGTATTTTTACGCCCCGAAGACCCCTTCACATGGGCAAGCGGCATCAAAAGCCCCGTTTACTGCGATAACCGCTTAACCCTTACCGCTCCAGAAGTAAGAACCCATATTGAAAACGCTTTGGCAGAAACCATTCAGAAAGAATATCCTGAATGTGAAGTTTTAATGGGCACCAGCACCGCAGGCATTGCCCATGCGGCAATTACTGCTCACATCTTAGGCTTACCTATGGGCTACGTTCGTTCCGGTGCAAAAGACCACGGCCGTAACAACCAAATCGAGGGCAGATTAGAAAAAGGCCAGAAGGTTGTTGTTGTGGAAGATTTGATTTCCACTGGCGGCAGTGTGATTGAAGTTGTAAGTGTACTCCGTGAGGCTGGTGCAGAGGTTCTTGGTGTAGTAAGCATCTTTACTTATGGAATGCAAAAAGGTCTGGATAGATTGGCTGAAGCAAATGTGAAGAACATCAGCCTTTCCGACTTTGATGCTGTGGCAGAAGTTGCCGCAAAAGAAGGCTATATCAAACAGGAAGATATTAAAAGATTGATTGCATTCCGTAATAACCCTAGCGACGAAAGCTGGAGGAGTGATGTGTGATGAGAAGCTTGATTGATATCGTCGATCTTTCCATCGAAGAAATTGACGGCTTAATTGATACAGCCAATGATATTATTGAAAATCCCATCAAATACAGAGAAAAATGCCGCTACAAGAAACTGGCTACCCTGTTTTTTGAACCATCCACCCGTACAAGGCTTAGCTTTGAGGCTGCTATGATGGAATTGGGCGGTAATGTTCTAGGCTTTTCCGCCGCAAACAACAGCTCTGCCTCCAAAGGGGAAAGTGTTTCAGATACCGTGCGTACCGTAAGCTGTTACGCAGATATTATTGCTATGCGTCATCCAAAAGAAGGTGCGCCTATGGTGGCATCTATGCATGCCTCTGTCCCCATTATTAATGCAGGAGACGGTGGGCATAATCACCCCACCCAAACCTTAACCGATCTTTTGACCATACAAAGGGAAAAAGGACATTTTGACCACTTAACCGTAGGACTTTGTGGGGACTTAAAATTCGGCAGAACGGTGCATTCCTTAATTCATGCTTTATCCCGTTATGAAAATATCCACTTTGTACTAATCTCTCCTGAAGAATTAAAACTACCGGGATATATCATAAAGGATATTTTGGATAAAAAAGGTATCAAATACACCGTTACAACCAGCTTAGAAGATGTTATCCCAACTTTGGATATTCTCTACATGACTCGTGTTCAAAGAGAGCGTTTCTTCAACGAGGCGGACTATGTTCGTTTGAAGGACAGCTATATTCTGAATCAGGAAAAGCTGGCAACGGCAAAGTCTGACCTTTGTATTATGCACCCCCTGCCCCGTGTCAACGAAATTTCCGTAGATGTGGATGATGATCCCAGAGCTTGTTATTTCAAGCAGGTTCTTTACGGAAAGTTTATTCGTATGGCACTGATTTTAAAGCTTTTGGAGGTGGAATAAATGCATATAGAATCTATCCGAAACGGAATCGTTCTTGACCATATTAACGCTGGCCAAGGAATGGAGATTTATCACCTTTTAAACTTGGAGGCCTTAGACTGCTCCATCGCCCTGATAAAAAACGCTTGCAGTAGGAAAATCGGTAAAAAAGATATCATCAAAATTGATGCATCCCTAGACCTTGATTTAGACGTTTTAGGTTATATCGACCCTGAAATTACAATTAACATTATCAAAGACGGGCAAAGGGTAAAAAAATTCCATCCCCAGCTCCCCGAGAGATTGACAAACGTAATCAAGTGCAAAAATCCTCGGTGCATCACCTCTGTGGAGCAAGAAATCAACCATGTTTTCAAACTGACAGACCGTGAAAATAGGGTGTATCGTTGTATATATTGTGAATCTAAAGCGAAAAGCGAAAACAAATAAACAACAAAAGGCTGTCATCAACAACGATGACAGCCTTTCTTTACGTTAATTAGATATATTTATACCGTTTTTCAAGCTTCTCAACAATAAATTTTTTAAATTCATCCAATTGGTCAATGTCCCTTTTAGGGATTAATACTACCTGATATGGCGAAAGATAGAACATATAATAGTATTTGCTTTCCCGAACAGAATAAAATTGGTCATAGTTTATTTCTAACCTAGAATTTAATGCCTCACCAAGCATTTCCACTTTATCATCATAAAATTTCAGCAGCCTGACTGAACCAAATAATCCAATTGTATCCGTATCAATCCGACGTTTATAAATACTTTCCAAATACAAACAAAACCCCAAAACTATGAAAATGGTAAAAAATAACCAAGAGTTTAAGATTGTCCACAAATGAAGATCATCAGATTTCCAATTGCTATATACACTACACAAAAAGGCGAGCAACACAGTCAAAAAAAGAAGTCCTTTATTTCTAAAATATGTGATATACATATATTGCTTATAATCTCCTTTATCAAAAATACTAACTATAAAAAATTTTTCATCTTCCATTTTGCTCCACCTTTCTATTTAATTTTTTTCCAAATCACATTCTTGTGATTAAATTTGATTCTAATAAACCATAATTTGATTCTAATAAACCATTTAATATATCCACTATTACGTCGTATCTCGGATGCCAGCCTTAATTATGTAATTAAATATGCTTAAATTTCTTTTGGAACTTCTCCTTAATAAACTTTCTAAATTCATCTACTTGAGGGACATCTTTCTTACGAATTAAAGATGCCTGATTTGCAGTTAAATAGAAAATAAAATAATCTTTACTCTCTAACACCGAAAAAAACTGATTATAGCTTAATTCTCCTTTGGATTTTAAGGCCTCATTGCTCATCTCCACTTTCTCATCTCCACTTTCTCATCGTAAAACTTCAAAAGACTGACAGAGCCAAACGTCCCCGTCTTATCCGTAGTAATCCGCCGTTTATTTTTCCTCTCTACTTTAAAACAAACGGTTGCAATCGCCAGAATAAAAAGAAATATCCAAGCAATAAGAGTTGTCCCCCAATGGATTCCTTCAGAGTTCCAGCTGATTATGATAGCCCCCACAAGGGCAATCAGCCCAATCAAAGGAATTACTATTTTATTCCTGAAAAAAGTGGCCGTATATAAAAATCGCCTGTAATCTTCTTTCTCCATAATGCTTTCAATGCTAAATCTTACTTCTTCCATCTTTCTTCCCAACTTTCTAATTTATCTTGTCTTGTAGTATATCAAACTCGGTAGATTCAACAACTGTAAAACCACTTCAACCCTCACAAATTAAAAGTCTGGGTCGTGACAAAATAATGACCTTGTGGGTTTTTATAAGCCGTTTCCACATTTGCCTTAACTTTCAAATCCTTCATATCAAAATATCTTCGGATGCGAACTTCCTTCACCTCATAGTCTCCTTTAAACCCATCTTTTTTTACCGCCATATCTTTCAGTTCTTCATCAGTAAACTCAAGTACCTCTACCTTTGACAAATCAAAATCTTCGTTCCATTCTCCCACAGGTTCTATGTATTTCACATATCCACTAAATACCTTTACACGGTACCCGTAAAAAGCAATGTATCCCTTGACTTGTAGACGGATTTCAAGGGTATTGAATGGGAGAGTTGCATTTCCCCCACCTTCTTTATTAGAAATATCCACTGTAGTTGTACCTACAGGTGGATTTTCTTCAATGATATAGTCCCTTATTTGAAAGTTTGAATCAAAATTCTCCTGAATATACTTTTCCAAAGAACCGTAGTCCTTTGAGCCATGAATATAGGTTATATTATTTGTTGCAATAATCCCTTCGCCTGAAGTCCTTCCAAGGTACATCTTAAGAATTTCATCCATATTTTGGGGTACTTTGGGCAACTGACTTTCATCAGATGCATTCTTTTGTAAAGTCACAGCCTTTGACTTATCATCCCATTGACAAGAGTAATCTAACAATATTGCCATATCTCTAACGGCAAAATAAGCAAATCCATCGATAAGGTAACCCGACAACTCCTTGCTTTCCCCATCTATCCTCACCCTTTGTTCTATTGGCAGAGGGTTTATTTCTTCTCTCCTAATACCTTCCCTCAGTAAAGGAGGGCCCACCTTTTCATTCATAGAAATTTGTATTTCCTTTTCTTTCTCATTCCACTCCACCTTAAAACCCATGAGACTTGCTACATCCCGAAGGCGGATATAATTTTGCCCCTGTATTGTGTAACAAAAATTGCTTATTTCATTTTCCCCCTCATGATTAACTAAAAACACTTTGTTTCCCGTGGGAACAGCCCTTAGCCCGCCCTCTGCACCGAACGCAACGGAGGAAGTCATAATTCCAATTATCACCATAATCATCCACTGAAAAAAGCTTTGTCTCATACGCTCCCTCTTTTCTATGTTCCATCATTTGAATAATCTCTTTCTATGTTACCAAACAAACCCAGCGAAAGAAATGACTTTTTTCTTAAAATATGGTCGTTCCAAAAATACAATATTCTTTCTTATATTCTTTTTCCATCTCCTCTTGCATAAACTGATAAAAAATTTAAGGGAGCGTTACTATGCAAAACCCCAATGTAAAATATCTAAAAATGCCTAATGGCTATTTTTGTCTCTTTTATCACGAAAATAATACCCTGCTCCTGCGCACACATACAAACGCAGGCTGGTCTAGCCCCCAAACTTTAGCAGAACGGACTACCCCCACCTTCTCAATTTGTCATTTTAAAGATGTATGCCATGTTCTTTATTCTACTATGGAGGGAAATTTATTTATGGCTTCCTCCAGAGATTTCACAAACTGGGACCATAGGCCTATGATGGGTGGCGCACCAAGTTCGGGGAAAACCAAGTTTTTTATGATTCCAAATGAGGAGACCTTCCATGTTATCTATCATTTGCCAACAGAGTCCACTGGCGTAGACTCTTTGGTTTACACCGCTTTTCGCAATGGCCAATGGGAAAAACCATATCAAATTGATCGCTTTATGCCCTTCGGTAAAACCATTTTTCTCGCACGGCGCATAAGCAAAGAACATATTATTCTTTATTACAGAACATCTAGAAATATTTGGAGCGCACGAGAAATGCTCCTTTCTCCATATACCATGGGTAGCCTTACCCCTATGATTCAGTCTCCATCAAACTATGTTGACATCTCTATCGTAAATGATTCGGAACGTATCCACATTTTTTATATTGTGAGGGGCATGTTTAGAATGCAAGTGGTTTACCAGTATAAACAAACCACAGCAATTAGCACCCCCCGTGTACTGTGGGAAGACCTAAACTGCGATAATTGCTTGGCTTTTTTAGAAAAAGGAAAATTGGTTTTGATGTGGACGGTAAACGGGCAACCTTTACGCTGTATTTCTGACAACAACGGTGCAACCTTTGGAGCCGTAGAACGTTACACAGGCAACTTCCCTGCACAATGTACAAAAGGGGAGTTTTTAGGTGGGGATTCCCCTGAATTAAATGCCACGGAAACCTACGGAGATATGTCAAGAAACTACTCCCCTTTCCTTATTTTAAGCCAAACTTCAGCAAAGCCCCAGGCCCACTCCCCCCACTTCCAAAAAGGGGAGCAGGCTCAGTCCGTTGGCTTTGAATCAGAGCCTCAGTCCATACCTTTACAACAAGGGGCACAACCCCAAGGGATTCATTTTAGTCAAGAAACATACCAACAAAACAAACCGTCCCCACCACTTTATGATGTGCAGCAACAGCAAATGGAGGAATTATCAGCCCTCCTTGCCCAACGAAGCGAGGAAATAACCTCTGTGAATGCAAGGTGGAAAGCACAGGTCTCCCGTATGGAGTCCGAACTTGCATCCTTACGGAAAGAAAATGAGCAACTGCGACAAGCACAAAACACCCATATGGCTCAGATGCAACATATGGAACAACAACTGCAAAGACAAGAAAATAATAAAATTCAAGTTGCAGAAAATACCTCTCATCAGACCCAAGAGAATCAACCTACGGAAGTAGACACTTCAACGGAAACCCAAGAATCATCATGACTATCACGCCAAGCGTATGGTTAGCAATCTACCTCTAAATGGGCTTATAACATCAAACCTTACCTTTGTTGGCAGCATTGGTAAAAGCAGCATTTCGTTCTCGTCGCTATAAGCGGTGGCTTTTATTTAGCTAAAGCAAATAGAAACGGCATGACAGTATACAGAGTCCTGTTCATGCCGCTTTTATTTTATTCATTAATAATCTCCTCAAGGATAGCAGAGATTTCACCGATTAAATCGTTGCAATTCTCTCTGTTGGCGGAAAGCCTGCAACAGTCAATACAATTCCATCGTTCCTGCACCCGCCAAAACAAAAGCAAACTTTTTTGCTTTGCTTCATCAACTGAAAATAGAATTCCTAAAATCATAACCGCAGCTACCAATGCGCTGCACATTCCGCCAACTCCAAAACCTGCGCTGATTGCATTACAGCTATCCAACAATTCTTGGGAAAGAGGAAAACCGTATTGTTCTGACGCAGCCCGTAAAATAGCCCGGGAGCAATTTTCACCCTCAGCGCAAAGAACCATAGCCCGCTCCTTCATAAAATCAACCCCTTTCTCTCATAGTATGATGAAAAAGGACAATGGTTCAGGGTGGTAGACTATTTTTCAGAAAACACACCTTATCTGGTTTTTAATTGAAGTAGTGAAAGAGAGTATTAAATACTAAAACTTTTTTCCTATGCACGCTCACAACTAAATTATGTAAATGAGCCACGTGGAATATATAAGAGTTGACGCACATTTTTAATGAAACCCATAAAAAAAGCAACCCTTCTCAAGGTCGCTTTCTTTTACATTTTCCTTTTTTTATTCTGTTACTCCATAGCCCTCTGTGGTCAAACGCACTGCCATAGGCATATATCTTCCTGCTTCCCATCTTGCATTCTGGCTTCTAATCCATGCATAACAAGCCAAAATGCCAGCGAATCCCATCAAGAATGATACTAAGCTATCAGGTAATGGTACTAAGGGGCTTACAACAAAATAACCAAAAAATAAGCCTACAAAAAAACCAACTAAGGGAATTCCATAACTAATTAAAACTGCATTCATAAATGCATTTTCCTGCAATTCCAATTCAACCCAATCGCCCACTTCCGCATCACAAAGGTTTTGTGCATCTATATCCATATCTTTTTCCATATATCCAGATAAACAAGCCTTGCAGTGCCCACAAGCTTCCTGACGAATAATATGAACCTTTACCATACTTCCGATTTCTTCTGTAACCAGACCTTTCATCGACATTACCGCCTTTCTATTTTTACCCCAAACGAGTATATTTCCATTCTAATAAACATTATTATACACGATACATACCCAATTTTCAATATATAGTATTTCCCTTTTATCAACTATCTGTTATTACTTAAAAAGTATATTGTGAATATAAAACAATTCCACGAAAAGAATTTACTTTCTTTGCATTATTTCATTTATTATAAAGTTAAAATAATATAAAATATATTTTAATTTTACATTAATCGTAAGAAAAAAAGTATAATTTTTCTGTTTTAAATTGCGTTATAATTTAAAAAACTAAATTCTTGTGCATTTGAAAGGAGAACCGAAATGAAGGGGCTTTGGTTACATTTTTTTAACGCCCACAGGTGCATTGCGAAGTGCAGTCTTCATATCTGGTAATCCTACCAGTGCTTTTACTATGAAAACAAAGGTAGCCACAGCCACCGAGATATGGGACTGATGGCATTAGACAACCCAACAAATTCTACAATTTATAGAATAACGGAAAATACACCTTATGAAAAAACCACTGAAAGTGAGTTAGAAAATCAGATTGTTTGTATTTTCTATTTTGCCAAATATTATGGTTGGTGATGATATGCCACCCATAATATCTTTCTTCACACAAAAAAAGGAAATCCCCAGTGAAAAGTTGAGGATTTCCTAAGTCTATTAAAGCTCCTTCCAACTTCCAATTTTCTCTTGTTTCTTGTTCATTAGCCAAAAGAAAAAGCTTTTTATTAATGCCCCCAAGGGTACGGCTACCAAAAGTCCCCAGAAACCAAACAATCTTCCGAATACTGCCAAAGAAAGCAACACCAAAACTGGATGCATCTCCACTTTTTTTCCAACAACTTTTGGAACAATGTACACACTATCAATTTGTTGTAAAATTAAAATAAGAATAGAGGCATATAATGCACGAACAGGTTCACCACTAAGTAGGCCCGACAGCACCGCCAAAACAAAGGCCATAATCGCCCCAAAATAAGGTATCAAATTAGAAAAACCTGAAATTAATCCTAAGACAACGCCGTAGGGTAACCCTACAATCGTAAAGGCAGCGGAAAACAGCACGCCCATAATCGCCGCATCTGTCAATTGCCCTCCTAAATACCCCATCACCACATTATCCACTTCCCTACATACCCTGCGGATGCGCCTCGTGGCTTTTTCGCCGAAAAAAACGAAAGATGCATCCTTACAAAAATCCAATATTCTCTCTTTTTCCATGAGAAAATAGAAGGCCGCCGTAAGTCCCACAACAATATCCACTAAACTACTACCAACTTTAGGAATATAGCCCGCAATGCCCATGACCTTCTTCTGAATCCATAGGGTTGCACTTTCTGTCCATGCCGATAAAATCCCTTCAACATTTTGTAAAATCCCAAGCTCCGCAAGCTTAAGATTGAGCAAAACCAAAAGATCCCCCACTTTTTGAACAAAAGCAGCCAGCTGTTCTGCCAGCCCTTCTATATCCGCTGTTCCAACGCCCTTGGCAGCCCAGCCTCCCCCAATCACCAAAATAATTATTAGGGTAAAATATGCTGCAGCTGTTCCTACTTTTCTGTTTTTGATTTTACTACGTTGTAATGCTGACAGTCGGGACTCATAACGTCTTTGAAAAAAATTAGTAACAGGCTCTAATAAAACAGAAAAGAAAATCGCTAATAAAAGGGGTGCAAAAACGGCGAGGGTACCTCTCGCCGCCTGTATTATGACATTTTTCGCCTCAGAAAGTTTAAAAAGTAACATCCCCAGTACCACCAAAGTACCTACTGTGAAAATCACATGAAAGGAGATAACCAAATATTTTTTATTCCAAGGCAACCGCATCGTTTCACCTATCCTTTTATTGTTAATGATTCATTTGCTTTAATACTTCTTTTAAAAACTCCCAAACACGAATTGTGGAAGAAATGGACAGTCGCTCGTCGGGTGTATGGACATCATACATTTCTGGCCCGATGGAAACCATATCTAAATTAGGAATTTTCTCCGAGAAAAGCCCACATTCTAACCCCGCATGAATGGCAGAAATGGTTGCCTCTTTCCCATACCTCTCCTGATAGGTCTTTGCAAATAATTCTAGCATAGGAGAGTCAGGATTAAACCGCCAACCGGGGTAGTCATTAACTTCCTCAACCTTAGCACCACAAAGATTTGCCACAGACTTGATCTTTTGACAAATGAATTCCTTTCTGCTTTCCACAGAACTTCTAACGGCATTGTCAAAACAGATATATTCTGGGGTGGTTTTTAAAACACCAATGTTACTGGAGCTTTCAACTAGACCATCCATTTCCAAACTCATAGTCTGGACGCCATAGGGCAAAAGCATTAAAATATGAATTACTTTATTTTTTGTATCCTCCGTCAAAACTTTGAAAACTTCCTCTTTCAAAGCCTCCATTGTTATAGTTATAGACGACTCACAGGAATTATATTCCTCTTGAAAACTTTTTTCTGCTTTCCATAAAATCTCTCTTGCCTTTTCCTCATCTTCCTTAGGAATTAGAACAACTGCCTCCGCTTCACGGCAAATTGCATTGTCCATATTTCCGCCATCCACACTAGCCAAGGAAAAGTCTATTTTTTCTTTCAACTGATATAAAACCCTGCCGAGCAAACAGTTTGCATTGGCCCTTTGCAGATGAATATCCGCCCCTGAATGGCCACCCTTTAATCCACGAATGGAAATTTGAAATGCTTTTCTACTGACTGGACTATCACAGCGTTCAGCTGGTAAGTATACATTGGCTCGACGGCCCCCAGCACAACCAGAAAGCAGAACTCCCTCTTCCTCTGTATCCATATTTAAGAAACGCTTGCCTTCAACATCGAAAGGCTCGAAAGTTCTGGCACCACCCATGCCGATTTCTTCCTCAACGGTAAAAATTGTCTCCACTGGCGGATGCGCCAATGTATTGTCATCCAATAATGCCAGCATATACGCAACAGCAATGCCATTGTCCGCACCTAAAGTTGTTCCATTTGCGTGAATAAAATCATCCTGTACATATATTTCTATGGGGTCCGTTAAAAAATCCAACTCATTCCCTGCATTTTTCTCACAGACCATATCGATATGCCCTTGAATAATGACGGGCGCCACATCTTCATATCCCTTCGAACCGGGCTTTTTAATCAAAACATTATAATGCTCATCTTGACGACAATATAGCCCTCTCTCTTTGGCAAAAGCAACGATATAATCGCTTAAAGCCTTTTCGTTTTCACTACCATGGGGGATTTTGCAAATTTCTTCAAAGTAATAAAATACCTTGTCCCCGCCTAATCCATCTAACTTACCCATTTTTTTATTCCTCCCTTTCGGCACTGTCTATCCATAGTATGCCCACCTGCTTAGGATGTCAATGCCATTACATCCATATTATGTGTAAAAAAAGACAAACCAATGCTTTTATAGGGCCCCTGTGGAAAAACTATGCTTTCAGTGCCTCTCCAAATCAGTTTCTTTATTCGATACATTCTAAAAAGTTTTATGAATGTAGTAAGTTCTTTAGAACAAAGGTAACCTCTATTCCACAAAACAACTCATAATATATAAAAAAACTCCGATAGAAACACCATCGGAGTATTTTATACAGCGCCCTCGAGCATATGCCGATATTAACCGTTCATATGCTCCAATGCGTTATTTGCAGCATTTTGCTCTGCTTCTTTCTTACTTCGGCCACTGCCCTTACCTAAAAGACGCCCATCATGGGTGACTTCAGCTACAAAAAGCTTATTGTGGTCAGGCCCCTGCTCGTCCACAATTTTATATTGCAAAGGTATCTTGCTTATTTTTTGGATGACCTCTTGTAAATGCGTTTTACCATCCAAACTTCTAAAATTGCTTTTTGTATGCTCTATCTGCTCTTCCATAAAACGCATCACATAGTGATTCGCCACCTCGATTCCACCATCAATACAAACTGCACCGATAATGGCCTCAAAAGCATCGGCTAAAATAGAGTCTCGATTTCTTCCCCCTGTACTCTCCTCGCCCTTCCCTAGCAAAATACAACGCCCCAAACCCAGCTTGCGGGATAGGAATGCCAAGGATGTCTCACAGACCACGGCCGCCCGTAGTTTTGTTAATTCACCTTCAGGCATTTCAGGAAAAAAACGATACATATATTCACTTACCACCATATCCAAAACAGCATCGCCTAAGAATTCTAAGCGTTCATTATTTTCGTGGCTGCCCTTTTTCATTTCATTGGCATAAGAGCTATGGGTCAATGCTAAAACCAACAGACTTTTATCCGAAAAAGAGTACTCTATCTTTCGCTCGAACTCTTCCAGATTTAAATGATTCATACTTAGTTCTCCAATACATTTTTAATATAAGTGATGGCATCACCAATTGTTTTGATTTTTTCTGCATCATCGTTTTCAAATTCCATGTCGAAAGTTTCTTCTAACGCAGAAATAATCTGAAATAAATCCAAGGAATCTGCACCCAAATCTGCAAAAACTGTTTCTGGGGATAACGTTTCCACACCCACATTCAACTGTTCTGCAATCACATTCATTACTACTGATTCATCCATTTTTATAACCTCCTGATAACTTCATTTTCTTTCAATACTATAACCCATTTATCCCCTTTTGTCAGTAGAAAATGATAAAAATTTATAAAACTTTAAGGTGGTTTTTTCGGCAAAAAAATATCCACCATCTAGGCAGATATTTTTTCACATTGCTAAATCTTAAACTTCAGAAACATCATTCTAAATATTCTATCTTAATATTATCACTGTCTAAAATCTTAATTTGTCTGAATTAGAGGTTTTCATTTATGATCATCTTTGTGTTCCATATAAATCTTCACCAAATAATTTGCAAACTTTTTAACCAAAGGAAATATAACCATAAATAAGATTAAATACTTATAAAAAGGGTTTGTATCCAAAAAAGACATTAAGTCCAAAAGTATCATATCATTTACCATATATCCTCCATCAAAGGTTTCTTTTAACGCAGAAATAATCTGAAATAAATCCAAGGAATTTGCACCTAAGTCTGCCAAAACTGTTTGAAGATAAGGTCTTTATCCACATTCAACTGTTCTACGATATCTAGTGGTAAAACTTCATTTTCCTCCAATTTTTCGGCAAAAAAACACCCATCCGAAGGATGGGCGTTTTGCTTAGCACATGTTGCCATTACTTTGGCATGTTCTTCCAACTTTCTTTCACATATTCAATTAGCTATCCCAGCCCTTGAATAGACCGTTCACCAAAGGGTATCCAAAAAAGCCAAAAAAGAATTATCGTCCCTAAAATGCGAAATAGAAATGGGTGGTTCTGTATCAATTGATCAAGGAATAACATCAACATTACCCCTCCATAAGTCTTCAATTAGTTACACTTTCTTTTCTTGCTGATACCTTTCCACCAGCTCATCTACTCCTTCTATTAAGAAAGCCGAATTAGAAATCTTTTTAAATGTCATTTCCTCTTCTTCAAATATAAAATGAAATTCTCTATTTTTCAATGTTATTTGCTGACCTTGGAAGCTGTTACCCGATAAATAATAAACATTCTCTGATTTTTTTTCGTACTTGCCCTTCATATAGACATCACTTATCTGGTTCATGATATAAAAATCATCACAATCTTCTAAAATGCTTACTGTATATCCTTCATAAGCATATGTACCATAAAAGGAACCTGCTAACACAGGTGTATCTATTATTTTTTTGATCAGAAATATACAAATAACAATAACTAAAATAATTACTATTCGTCGTTTATTACTCATAACAACCTCCATTTTTTCTTAGCGTACTTCAATCAAATAGAATGATTCGCTCATTGGTACTACTTCAGAATTTACACCAACGTATCTCCAAGGCAAGTCTGTTCCCGCTAATCGTTCATAACACTTATAAGCTGTAATTTTAACATTCCTTCTTACTCCAAGTTTATAAAACTTCCCATCGCCAGGTACATCAATGCCTTTTCCGCCTACTCCCGAAGCTGCCGTTCCAATATCCAGAGTAACACCAACAGCTTCTCCTCCTATAGTCACAGATAAATTGGTACTCTCTCCACCATCTTGCCAGATAAGCATTCCTGTACCACCTTCAAAACTAGTCCCTTCTGGCAACTGTCCTCCCGCAGCCCCCAAATCAAATGTTTTTCTAATCGGTTTTCCTATTCTTACTTTTTTACTCTCCATTTCATGGGCACTTGGCCGGACTGTATCAATCTCCGTCTCCTGTTGTGATGGTTTTGTAGACACACCCTCCTTTGCATATGCTGGAAGACTAATACTTGATACACAAATAGCACAAAGCAAAAGTTTTATAATATTTTTCTTCATAAAAGTTCCTCCTTGTCATCTAATTCCTTTTTATAAATCATCTCAGAAGAACTGTACAAATCTTACAGAAGGCCTCCATTGAACTTGTCAATTCCTGCCCCAATCATAATATATATATATATATTGTCAATGAAATATCAATTTTATCATCTAAAAAGATATTGACAAAAAACTACATTTGTAGTTCATTTTAGTTTTTTTTTTAATTCTACCTGCTGTTGTCCTTCATAGAGCCATTATAGCCATGAAAACAAACAAAAAAAGCCACAAAGAGATTGTGACTTTTCTAACATCATAAATTTACTTTCTTATCTTAAGGGTTATCCATAAAATCACTTTTTTATCTGTAACTTAACACCTTTTACTCCATTGAAACTTATGGCAAATAGAATTAACTTATTCTCCACCATAAACCCCCCCAAAATTACAACTTATCCTTAATTTTCTCAACAATATCCGCCTCAGTAAACAAAACACACTGGCGAATAGCATTCTTTATGGCTCTTGCATTGGAACTGCCATGGGCCTTTACCACAAGGGATTTTAAACCGATAAAAGGTGCCCCGCCAATCTCATCGGAATCAAAACGTTTTTTAATATTTCTAAAGGGTGTTTTCAGCATGGCAGCGGCAACCTTGTACGCTCCCGTAGTAATTTCTTCCCTAATAATCTCAAATAAAGTTTTGCTCAAGCCTTCCAAAAGCTTCAAAATAGTATTGCCAACAAAACCGTCACAAACGATAACGTCTGCTTCACCATAAGGAATATTTCTTGGCTCAATATTCCCTGTAAAATGGATGCCTTCGCTGGCTTCTAGCAATTCGTATGCTTCTTTTGTCAAGGCATTGCCTTTCTCTTTTTCCGCACCAATATTTACAAGGGCAACCTGAGGCTTTTCCTTGCCAAAAATATTTTCAACATAAACAGAACCCATTTTTGCAAACTGTTCCAAATATTTGGCCTTACAATCTACATTGGCACCACTATCCAAAAGGAAGGTAAAACCTGTTTTTGTTGGGAGACAAGTACCCAGGGCAGGTCGCTCCACCCCTTCAATACGTCCAACAATTACTAACGCACCCGTAAGCAATGCACCCGTACTTCCCGCAGAAACAAAAGCATCGGCTTCACCGTTTTTTACAAGGTTTAACCCAACCACCAAAGAAGAATCTTTTTTTCTTCGAATTGCGGTGGTGGGAACTTCCTCTGTACCAATGACTTCCTCGGCATGGATTACCTGAATACGTTCTTTCGGAAATTCATATTTCTCCAACTCAGCATTTACCGCATCCTGACGGCCAACAAGCTTAATTTCAACATTCAACTCTTTCACTGCATCCACAGCACCCTTAACAATCTCGATGGGTGCTAAGTCTCCGCCCATAGCATCCAATGCTACAATTACTTTTTTATCCATGAAATCACCTGATTCCTTTCTTATTTCTCGTACTCAGTATAATAAAAATCGATAATGGTATTTGGTCAAAGACGATGCGTACTTTATCCACAATACTACTTATAACAGACAGTGTTTTCAGTGAGAGCGTTAGCCTCACTTTGAAAGGCAGGTACTACCCCAAGTCCGTTAAATTATTTTTATTTTACTCATAACGAGGAATGTTTGCAAGACTTCTTTTTTCTCTGTTTCATCAATCTTCTAATTCAATGCATTCATTTTAATAAGCAAGCCATTCAAAAGCAATGCATATGAAGAAAAGACAGCACATATATGCTGTCTTTTCGGATTTGACATTAGTCAACTTTGATGATTGTTTTCTTGTTATATGCACCACAAGCCTTGCAAACCTGATGAGGAGTCATCAGTTCACCGCACTTGCTGCATTTTACCAAGCTAGGAGTTGCAATTTTCCAACTCTGTGCTTTTCTCTTATCTCTTTTAGATTTCGACACTCGTCCCTTGGGTACAGCCATTTCTACACCTCCTCGTCAACATTGAAAAGAGCCCTTAAACTTTCAAACCTCGGATCTATATAGGTTGTATCACACTCGCACTCGCCCTCATTTAAATCCTTACCACAGATAGAGCAAAGGCCCAAACAATCCTCTTGGCAAAGAATCTTCATTGGTAAAGCGGTAATGATACCCCTTTTGACAAAGTCCGTAAGATCAATTTGATCTCCCGAAAAAGTTTCTGTCTCTTCGTTTCCTCTGCCTGTATGAGCAAAACGTTCCTTGATCTCGAAGCAAAGCTCTTTTCTGACAGGTGCAAGACAACGGTCACACCTAAGGTTGACCTCTGTATTGCCCTTTGCTTCAAAAACGAAAATTTCATTTTCATTTTTAAGAGTTCCCTCTAACTTTACAGGCTGCAAAAATTCCACAACATCGGGATAATCCGACGTATCATTGATTTGCTCTGTTAGCATAACTGGCATAGATATCCCATTTTTGCCAAACAATTGAGCCATTCCAAGTAACATTCAAATCACCCCATAGTCGTACCTAAAATATTATACTGAAAGGGTTCTTATTTGTCAAGAAGTTCCTTAGTATCTCTTGCAATTACCAATTCTTCGTTTGTAGGGATAACCAATACTCTAACTCTGGAGTCAGAAGCAGAGATTTCCATTGCTTTTCCTCTTAAAGAATTATTGTAAGAATCAATGTGAACACCCAAGTAACCCAAGTAATCACAAATCAGTCTTCTTGTAGAACCAGAGTTTTCACCCAAACCAGCTGTAAATACGATACAGTCAACGCCGTTCATGGCTGCTGCGTATGCACCAATTCTTTTTGCTACTTTGTATGCAAATACGTCTAAAGCAGCTTCTGCTCTTGCGTTGCCGTGTTCGCTTGCATCTTCGATATCACGGAAGTCACTGGATACACCAGAGATACCCAAAACGCCGGATTTCTTATTCAAAATGTTGTCCATTTCCTGAGGTGTCAATTTTTCTTTTTCCATCAAGAATGTGATAACAGCAGCGTCAACGTCACCAGCTCTTGTACCCATTACAAGGCCTTCCAAAGGCGTGAAGCCCATTGTTGTATCAATAGATTTGCCGTTTCTTACTGCACAGATGGAACCACCGTTGCCTAAGTGGCAAGTGATTGTTTTTGTCTGTTCGTAAGGTCTTTCCAGCATTCTTGCTGCCTCTTCAGATACATATCTGTGGCTTGTACCGTGGAAACCGTATCTTCTGATTTTATATTTTTCATAGTATTCATAAGGAATCGCATACAAGTATGCTCTTTCTGGCATTGTCTGGTGGAAAGCTGTATCAAATACACCAACCTGTGCTACACCGGGCATAAGTTTTTCACAAGCTGCAATACCGATTAAGTTTGCAGGGTTATGCAAAGGTGCCAATTCGCTACACTTTTCCAAAGCGTCTTTTACAGCATCGTCGATAATTACGGAACCAGCGAAGTATTCGCCACCATGTACCACACGGTGACCAACTGCATTAATTTCCTTCATGCTCTTAACAACGCCGTACTCAGGGTTGGTCAAAGCTTCCATAACTTTTTTAACAGCTACGTCGTGATCTTCCAAATAATCTTCAAAAATAACATCGTCTTGGCAAGCAGGCTGATGTTTTAATTTGGAACCTTCGATACCAATTCTTTCGCAAAGGCCTTTTGCCAATACTGCTTCATTTTCCATGTCGAAAAGCTGGTATTTCAAAGAGGAACTACCGCAGTTCAATACAAGAATTTTCATTGTTTTCTCTCCTTTGTAATGTACCTTTTTCTAAGCTAGTTTATATCTTACTATATTATACCGCCTCCAAAATTGAAGGCGGATAGAAACATAGGGGAAATTACTTGCCCATTACGTGAGCCTGAACAGCTGTCATAGCGACTACTGCTACAATATCGTTTGCGGAGCAACCTCTGGACAAATCATTTACAGGTTTTGCAATACCCTGCAGTACAGGACCAAAAGCTTCTGCTCTACCAAATCTCTGAACCAATTTGTAGCCGATGTTACCAGCATCGATGTCAGGGAATACCAAGCAGTTTGCCTTACCAGCAACAGGGCTTTCAGGTGCTTTTAATTCGCCAACTTCTTTTACGATTGCAGCATCCAACTGGATTTCTCCATCCAATTTGATTTCAGGGTATTTTTCCTTGGCAATTTTAACAGCTTCAACTACTTTTGTAACATCCGCATGTTTTGCGGAACCCATTGTAGAGTGGCTGAGCATAGCAACTCTTGCTTCTTTGCCAACAAATGCAGCATAAGACTTGGCAGAATCACCAGCGATACAAGCCAACTCAGCAGGTGTAGGGTTCTGGTTCAATGCACAGTCAGCAAACAACAAGATACCGTCATCGCCGTATTCAGGTGTCTGTGTAACCATAACGAAGAAAGAAGATACCAATTCTGTTCCGGGTGCTGTTTTCAAAATCTGCAATGCAGGGCGCAGTGTGTCTGCTGTGGAGTGGATTGCACCGGCAACCATACCATCAGCCACGCCCATTTTAACCAACATAACGCCAGCAAACATGGAGTCATCCAAAAGAAGCTTTCTTGCTTCTTCTAAAGTCATGCCTTTGCTTTTTCTTGCTTCTGCAAGGCTAGCAACCATTTCGTCCATTCTATCGTAATTTTCAGGATCAACAAAAATTGCTTTAGAAACATCAAAGCTACCAGCTGCCTCCATGATTTTATCTTTATTACCGATTAATACGATTTCAGCTAATTCATCTTTTAAGCATTCTGCTGCTGCTTCCAAGTTTCTCTTTTCATAAGATTCTGGTAAAACAATTACTTTCTTATTGGCTTTCGCCTTTTCTTTCATTAATGCCAAAAAATCCACAGTTAAAAACCTCCTAATTGATTGTAGAATTTTCTTTTATTTTCTTTTGTTACCCACATCTCTATTATTATAAACAAAATGTCCCACTGGTACAAGGGAAAAGACATAAAAAAATGGCTGAAATTTACTCTTTTTTTCAGCCATCTGCCCACTTTTTGCTATAAAATTATAATTTAAATCCATAATTATGAAAAGTATAATTCCTTTTATGCAATTACTGGGAATTCCATGAAAAATGTAGTCCCCATGTACTCCCGACTCTCAATTCTAATGGTTCCCCCTAGGGAAGAAACCGCCGCATTTACAACGTCAAGTCCTACCCCTCTACCGGAAAACATGGTAGCACTGCTTTTTGTTGTAAAACCCGAACGTAGTAAAAAAGCAAATATTTCGTTATCTTCATAATCTTCTTCCGACTTTTTCAAAAGTCCCTTTTCTCTGGCCATGTGCAAAATACTATGTTTATCCAGCCCTCGGCCATCATCTCGAAATATTACAAATACCCGTTGTCCGGCTTTTTGTATTTCCACGGAAATCTCACCCACAGGAGTTTTACCCATCTGCTCTCGAATTACCGTGTTCTCTAATCCATGGTCCATACTATTTTTCATCATTTGCAGTACAGCCATGGAGATTTTTTCATAAATGTCTCTGGGAACTTCGATATCTGCTCCAGACATTTTAACCATAAATTCTTTTGATAATTCTCTTCCCATAATGTTGGCAAGCCGCTCCATTTGGGGAATCAAAGCACTAAAATTGGTATAGGGTATTTTTTGCTTTCCCTTACGGGTATAAGAAATTTGATAGCTTGGGCCTTCTGGTTCATTTTCGTTATCCACGTGTGCTAAGAAATTTTTAATTCTTCGCACTACTGCCCATCCAAAATCCGTAACCTCGTCGTCGGTTTCCATACGACGCAGTTCCCTTTTTAAAAATCCTGAAACCATACGTAATAGCTGCAAAATAGATTTTAAATCTTTGGGGTCAGGGTTTTCTTCCTCACGCAAATAAGAGAATAAATCCTCCGCACTATGGGCTGTTTCAGAAATAGATGGGTATCCCATCATAGATGCAGAACCTTTAATACTATGCATCGTACGAAACAAACTATCTACTTCTTCCCTAGATACAGAGAAAACTTCTTCCCTGGTCTTTTCCTCTATGAAGTTGTCGATTTTATCAATATTTTTCCAAGTTTCTTCCAAAAAAATATCCTGCAAGAAATCTGGTTTATCCACAAACTTCTCCACGCTATCCGCCTCAAATCATAAATTATTAATAAAAGTATATCCTTTTTTCGAAGTTTTTTCCAGATAAAATTTTAACATTTTTTTAATTTTTTCTATCGATTTTTTTGTTTCATCAAATATATAGCCTTTCAACAACACTTTTGTGGAATCCACGGTGTTTCCTCATATTTTTTGTAGGCAAATCATACCTTCCCTGGACACTTCTATAATTATGCAATTTTAATACTTTTTTGCAAGAAAGTTATTTTCATTCTTATACTCTGGTTCCCAACTTTTGTGGTATAATATGTTATATTTAGGGGAAGAATCTGGCACATTAGCTATTTGGGTAGACATGCCACCCCCTGCTTCAAAAAATTAGGATTCGTTAATCAGAGGAGTTTTGTTATACATCCTTCATAGGAATCTGTGCACAAGTATATTACAGTAATGCGCAAACTTTGCTTATCTTTTTTACAATACACTATTTTATGAGGCATAGTTGCGAAAAGGAGATGAAAAAATGAAAACAGTGGGTATTATAACAGAATATAATCCTTTTCATCTTGGGCATCAATATATGATAGAAGAAGCAAAGAAGAAAAGTAACGCTGACCGAGTGGTCGTTGTCATGAGCGGTGGTTTCGTGCAACGAGGAGAACCAGCTTTTTTTGATAAATGGACCAGAGCAAAAGCCGCCTTACTGAATGGAGTAGATATGGTTTTGGAATTGCCCGTTCTTTTTGCCACAGCAAACGCAGAAACTTTTGCTTCCGCAGCCGTTCGCATTCTGGAAGATTCAGGAATCGTTGATGTGCTTTGCTTTGGTTCGGAAAGTGGAAATTTAACAACGTTGCAAGAAGCGGCAAAGCTTATGACCGATGAAACGGAAGAATTTCGATCTCTTTTAAAAAGCAATTTAGACATGGGAATGTCTTACCCAACTGCCCGCTCCAAGGCTTTAGAAACAATTTCAAACATCAACAGTGAAATATTAAGCCAACCAAATCACATTCTGGCGTTAGAATACCTAAAAGCGTTAGAACGGTATAAGTGTAGCATGATACCAATGACCATAAGGCGAGAAGGATGTGGCTATCATAGCACCTCCCTAGATAATAAGTTTGCATCTGCTTCCGCCATTCGCAAAGGAATTTTAGAAGATCAGGTTGCTGAAGCATTTGGGCAAGTCCCTGAAAATTGCTATGAGTTATATGGCAAAACCCTTTCTTTAGGTACTGCTCCTGTACTTTGGAAAAATTACGCAGGCGCATTAAATTATAAATTAAGAACCATGTCTCCCGAGAAACTTAGTCAAATTTTTGAAGTCACAGAGGGCTTAGAAAATAGAATTCTACGTTCTATAGACGAATGCTATGAAGTAGAAGATATCATAGATTTTATAAAATCTAAACGGTATACCCGAACAAAAATTCAACGTATTCTTCTTCATATTTTATTGGATATTAAAGGGGCGGAAGTGTCTTACTTCATGAAAAAAATTCATTATCCTTATATTCGTGTCCTTGGTTTTCGTAAGGAAAAAGCAGATATTTTAGGTGACCTAACCATGCATTCCAAATGCCCCGTTTTATCAAATTTAAAAAAGGCAACAGAAATTTTAGACGATGATGGGTTACACCTGCTGGCCTTGGAAAAAAACGCCACTGACCTTCATGCTATGACAGTACCAAACCCCATTTACCGAGGTACAAACCAAGATTTTACAATGCCAATGGCTATCATCTAAAGAGCGAAAGAAATCCTTGTTATTACCAGAGGTTATATAGGGGCTTTGTAAAGATTCCCAGAACAAAATAAAAAGAGAATCTAGCGTAACGTGGGTTCAAATAAAGCACAGTAGACTCGACTTTCATAGAACAACCAAATCAGGCATAAATTATAACAATACATAAATGGAAGAAGCTTTTCGACATGAGAAAAAACTCCCTTGTTATAATTTGTGCTTGTTTTCTCGTTTTTGCCCTTTTACGCTACCCCCAAGCAATGCTTGAAGCTGGTGGAAAAAGCGTTACTTTGTGGTTTAACCAAGTTTTGCCCTCTCTATTCCCCTTTATGGTTGCCTGCGGCATATTATTGCGTATGGGTGCCGCAGAAATAGTGGGGGAGTGGTTACGGCCATTGATGAAACCCCTTTTCGGACTACCTGGGGTTGCTGCGTTTCCTTTTTTTCTTGGCATTTTCTCAGGCTATCCCATGGGGGCAAAAATCACCGCATCTTTGTTTGAGGAAGAAAAAATTTCCCTTCCCCAGGCAGAGCATATTCTATCCTTTTGCAATAATCCAGGCCCCTTGTTTTTGGTAGGAACAGTAGGAGCCGCCTTTTTTCATGCACCTTTTTGGGGATACCTATTTCTACTATGTTCATTTCTAGGCGCCGTGGCAACAGGGTTTTTGTTCCGCTGGTTTTACCAACAAAAAACCCCTACAGACTTCTTTGTTTATCGAAGGACTACACCGCCCTCCATCACAGAGTGCCTGCCTCGAACCATTGCTGATTCCATCGACACCATCACACAAATCGGAGGCTATATCATTATCTTTGGTGTTGCCGTTGAAGCTTTTGAACAAACGGGTATTTTTGATTTCTTAGGACGAGTTTTCACCTTTTTGCCCTTTTCCAAAGAGTCTCTCCGAGGTGTCTGTGGAGGTGTTTTAGAAATGACCAACGGAACCTATTTGTTAAGCACCGCCCCTGATGACCTTTTTTTAAGACTTACTGCTTCTTGCATATTGGTGGCTTTTGGCGGCCTATCCATACTATGCCAAACCTTTGGTATTTTACGAAATGTGCCCATTAAAAAAAGCCGCTATGTTGCGGCTAAAATTTGCAATGGTCTATTCAGTGGTATCTTTTTCATTTTGTTGGCTCCATTGCTGGAAAAATACGCACAAAAAACAGTCCCTACCCTTGCTCTCATGGCAGAAACTGCATTTTCTTTTCCTGTTTTATACGTGAAATGTAGTCTTTTGTTTTTTGTTTTTGCCCTATGTTTTGCTTTTTTCAAAAGAAAATAAAGATTATTTGCCTAAGCGCAACTCCTGAATATTTTCAGCCAAAACATTTAGCGTTTGGGCAAAATAATCATCGGTTTTAATACTTTCGCTATATACAACGGTCTTTAACTCTTTCAACTTACCTTCCGCATCGGCCAATACACCCTCTGCATACTCCATTGCACCCAGACGCATTTCCTTTGAAGTTTTCTTTGCGGAATCAATGATTGCAGCAGCCTGTTCATATGCTTTTTTTGTCACTTCGTTATCATCAATTAAACGAACCATACGGTCTTCCGCATTTTTCAATAATTCATCCGCTTCCCTTTGTGCATCAATCAAAATTTTGTTTCTTTCTTCAATTACCCATTTTGACTGTTTCAATTCATTGGGAAGCTTCATACGAATTTCGCTGATAATATCATAAATTTCCTCTTTATCGACGGATACCTTATTACTAAAAGGTACAGCCCTGCTACTATCTAATATTTCTTCTAATTCGTCTAATAACTGCAAAACAGAATCCATAAGCTCTCCCTCACTTCTTATATTTTTCTATAATAAAAGGTTTGATTTCCTGAGGAACCATAAAATCAATATTTCCACCAAAAACCGCAACTTCTTTTACATTTGTAGAACTTAAGCTAAGATGCTCTTCATCCGCCGCCAAGAAAACCGTCTCCATATCCTTGCCCAGCTTACGATTGATGAGATACATCTGATACTCTACTGCAAAGTCCATGGTATTGCGAAGGCCCCTTATGGCAACTGTTGCACCTATTTCCTTTGAAAAATCAGCCAAAAGCCCTCTAAATGACGCAACTTCAACATTTTTCATGTTGCAAAGAACAAGCTCTAAGTGCTCTTTTCTTTCTTCCACAGTGAATAAGGAACACTTGTTAGGATTTTCTAAAACTGCAACAACTAAAGTATCAAACATCCTTGCAGCTCGTTCAATAATATCTAAATGCCCTAGTGTTATGGGATCAAAACTACCCGCATAAATTGCTTTTTTCATATATGTTCTTCCTCCAGGCACAGAAACGTCATCACCGTGGTTCTGTACTCTTTCTCACGCAAAACCCGAAGCCCGGGGATAGACGCCAGTGGGATTTGCGCCGAGCGTTCAACAATAATATATCCATCTTTATCTAACAACCCACCCTGAACAATCTGTAACAAAGCAGGTTCCGTTACCTCTGCTTCATATGGCGGGTCTAAAAAAATAATATCAAACACAGCTTTTTCATTGGAAAGCTGCGCCAAAGCTTTTGGTACTTCTAAACCAATTACCCTCGCCTGCTTGTCCAACTTGGTATGCATAAGATTTTCTTGAATCACCTGCTGACACTGGGGATTGTGTTCCACAAAAACTGCTTGTTTTGCTCCACGGCTTAATGCCTCAATACCAATTGCACCGCTTCCTGAAAATAAATCTAAAAAGTGACATTCAGGTAAATCAAATGCAATAATGTTGAATAAAGTTTCCTTTATTCTATCTGTTGTAGGCCTTGTGGATAACCCTTCAATTGTTTGTAGCTTTCGCCCCTTTGCCGCACCTGCGATCACTCTCATATCCGCATCACCTACTGCTTTCTAATTTGTTACATACACCATTACTATATCAAAAAATTGTATAAAATACAATATAAAACTCTTTCATATCTCTAAAGATTTGCCATCCAAAAACTGGGCGAACCTATTTTTAATTCCCTGATGAAGCTCAAGATTTAAAAAAGGATCCTGCTTTAACAACTTATCGGCTGCTTTTTGTGCCTCAATTAAAATAGGCATATCTTGATAAATGTTTGCGATCTTTAGCTCTGGCAACCCATGTTGACGGGTTCCAAAAAACTCTCCAGGCCCCCGCAGCTTTAAATCCATTTCTGAAATTACAAACCCATCTTCGGAATCTACCAAGGCTTTTAATCGTTGTTTTGCAATTTTTGTCTTTGCATCGCTTACCAATACACAGTAGGACTTTTCACTGCCTCGCCCCACACGTCCCCTTAACTGATGGAGCTGGGCTAAACCAAATCGCTCTGCATTTTCAATGAGCATAATCACTGCATTGGGCACATTAATCCCAACCTCAATGACTGTGGTAGACACAAGGACATGAATTTCTCCTTTTGCAAAGGCATCCATTATTTCTTGTTTTTCCTTGGCCTTCATTTTCCCATGGACACATTGCACATTGCAGTGCGTTAATTTTTGTTGCAATTCTTCCGTATAATTCAATACCGATTGCACCTCTAATTTTTCATTTTCCTCTATCATAGGGCAAATGACATAGGCCTGTCTGCCATCTTGAACGTGCTTTTCAATGAAGTTGTATATTCTTTCATGGTAATCGCTGCTTACCGCCATTGTATCTATTTTTTGCCTACCAGGAGGTAGTTCATCAATGATAGAAACATCCAGATCCCCATATAAAATTAACGCCAAGGTACGAGGAATTGGTGTGGCCGTCATAACTAGGGTATGGGGGTCCTCCCCCTTCTGATTTAACGCCCCCCTTTGCCGCACACCAAACCTGTGCTGCTCATCGGTAATGGCAAGGCCTAGCTTATGATACTCCACACCCTTTTGAATGACTGCATGGGTACCAATTATCATTTTCCCTTCACCTGAAGCCACCTTTGCCAAGGCAGTCCTTTTCTCTTTTGCAGATTGTCCCCCTGTTAACAGCACAGTTTCCATGCCTAAGGAGTCAAATAGGGCTGAAAAAGAGTGGTAGTGTTGTTGGGCAAGAACCTCAGTGGGTGCCATCAAAACAGATTGGTATCCGTTTTGTATCACCCAATAAGAAGCTGCCATGGCAACAGCTGTTTTACCACTACCAACATCCCCTTGTATCAGTCGGTTCATTTTCTTACCAGTGGACATATCCCTCTCCATTTCCTTTAACACCTTTTTTTGGGCATTGGTTAACTGGAAAGGCAACTTGTTTTCAAACTCAATAAGGGCTTTTTTCTTTTTCATCACAAAGCCTTTATTCCCATGTTCCAAGTAAGACTTCAAAGAAAATAAAGCACCCTGAAGAACAAAGAATTCCTCAAAAACCAATCTTCGCCTTGCGTCATAAAAGCTTTGCTCCGTCTTGGGAAAATGAATTTGTTCTATAGAAAAATTTCGTTCAGCCAATTGGTTTTCTTGTCGGATCCACAAGGGCATGTCCTCAGCCAAACCACCGCCTACCTGCTCCAATGCATCCTCCATTAGCCCTCTTAGCATTTTCTGAGAAATCCCGTCAACACTAGGATAAACGGGGATGATTCTTCCCCCGGCAAAATGTTCACCAATTCTCTCCCACTCTGAAACAGAAAATTCCTTACGACCATATTTGTTTTGCAGTTTACCTGTAAACAAGTACCACTCTCCTATTTTTAAGGCGGTCTTCATATAAGGCTGATTATACCATAAAACCCCCATTTCCCCTGTTTCATCTTGCACCCGAAGCCTTGTGAAGGTGAATCTGCCATGTCTCATTGTTTCACCATTACCTTTACAGCGGGCAATAAAGCTACTTTCCCCATCCATCTCCAACTCCGAAATTTTCGTTAGCTTGCTACGGTCTTTGTATTCCCGTGGATAGTGGGTCAAAAGGTCCTCCAAAGTGAAAATCCCCAGCTTATTTAATTTCTTCTCTCGTTGTTCTCCCACGCCTTTCAGCCTGGAAACAGGATCTTTCCACTCCATCTTTTCACCTCATTTACCAAAAAATCAACTGCCTGGTTGTTTTATTTCTCTTGATTATACATCCTCTACATTATAGTGTTTTTATTCGAGTATTTGAAGTCTTTTCTGACAGCATTTATCGCAAGTTTCACCATACTTGAACGAGGGCTAATAAAAAAAGACCGTACAGCAAAGATTCTCGCTATACGGCCACTGACATTTTTTATTCCACAGAAATGATATAGAAGTACAAAGGTTGATCCCCATTTTGAATCTCAACTTCACAATCGGGATAGTTTTCTTCAATAAAATCTGCAATCTCTTGGGCATCTTCTTCTGTTACATCAGAACCATAATAAATGCTAACCATTTCATTATCTTCTGTAATGGTTTGTTTTAGCACTTCCTTTGTTCCCTCAGTAACATCCTTCGCCACAACGACAATCTCGTCATTCAGCATACCTAAAATATCACCCTCGGTAATTGTTTTTTCACCAAAGGAAGTATCCCTTACGGCATAGGTCACAGAAACTGTGGAAACGGTCTGAATTGCTTCTTTCATTTCCTCTACCATTTCTTCCGCCCCAAGGCCTTCTGCATTACAGAACAATGCACTAATACCTTGTGGTACGGATCTTGTTGGAACTATAAAAAGTTTCTTGTTTTCACAAAGTTCAACTGCCTGTTCCGCCGCCAAAATAATATTTTTATTGTTTGGTAAAATAATGATATGATCGGCATTAATCTTATCAACCGCATTTAAAATATCTTCTGTACTAGGGTTCATTGTCTGTCCACCCTCGATGATTTCGTCAACACCTAGGTTTCTAAAAATATCTGATAGGCCTTTTCCCGCTGAAATAGAAACAAAGCCAATATCCTTTTTCGGAAGCTCTGCCTTATTTTCTTCTTCGGGTGCTTTTTCTAAAGCCTCCACTTCAGATGAAGCCGTAGCATGGAAGTCTATACGATTTGTGTGTTGTTCTCGCATATTATCAATTTTCAGCCCACTTAGGCTGCCAATGGACAGTGCTTTTTCAATAGCCAAACCTGGATGGTCTGTATGCACATGGATTTTAATAATTTCTTCGTCACTCACACATACAATGGAATCACCAATGGTGCCCAAATAAGATTTTAACATCTGCACTGTGGCATCATCAGGGTTTTTAACGTTAATAAAAAATTCTGTACAATAGCCAAAAGTAATATCTTCATTTTCGATTGATGCCAATGCGGCAAAATCCGTTGTTTCAGATTTGGTTGGTTCCGCTACGGAAATGGGGCCATCGTCATTGATATGCTTTAACGCACCTTCCAAAACATACAGTAAACCTCGCCCACCGGCGTCAACAACACCTGCTTGTTTTAATACAGGAAGCATATCAGGGGTTTTTGCCAATACTTCATGGCCATAGTCCACAACGCCCTTAAGGAAAATTTCCATATCATCTGTTTCTAAAGACAATTTTGCAGCAGCTTCGGCACATGCTCTGGCTACCGTCAAAATCGTTCCTTCTTTTGGCTTCATAACTGCTTTATACGCAGTCTGAACGCCCTTATCCAAAGCCACAGCCAAGTCCAAAACACCGGCTTCAGCAAGCCCTTCCAAGCCTTTGGAAAAACCACGGAAAAGCTGGGATGTGATAACACCCGAGTTGCCTCTTGCACCCCTTAAAGCACCGCTAGCCGCTAATTTCGAAACTTCGTCTACCCTCAAAGAGCTGCTTTTTTCAGACTCCCTTGCCGCCGCCAAAACAGTGAGGGACATATTTGTACCTGTATCCCCATCGGGAACAGGAAATACGTTCATCGCATCTACTAACTGCTTATGGGCAGTTAGTTCATTTGCCCCGGCTATAATCATTCTGCTTAAACGCAGCCCATTCAACTTCAAAATACTCACCGATAGTTCCTCCTCATACTCAATTGTCGACTCTGACACCGTCAACAAAGACATTCACATCTTCTACCTCAAGCCCTGCATATTCTTCAACAGAATATTTCACGGTGCTGATGATATTATCTGCGATAGCAGAAATATTGGTGCCGTATTCTACAATAATATGCAAGTCCAAACTAATTTTATTTTGGTCCACTCGCATCTTAATCCCTTTTGTTAAACTTTCCAATTTCAAAAGCTGTACCAAACCGTCTTTCATATTCTTGGCCGCCATACCTACGATGCCATAACATTCAATCGCTGCGTATCCTGCAATTCTTGCAATTACCTCGCGGTCAATGCTAATTACACCATACTCGTTTTCTAATCTTGCTGCCATATTAACCAGCCTCCTATCTTAATCTTTGGTAGCCAAAGACTTTTTATTATCGATTGCATAGTTGGTTTTATTATACCACTCTTTTGCCCTTTTTTAAAGAAATATTTGTGAAAACGGCTTCATAGTAATTGGGCTTTCTCTACAAAAAACAACCTATTATATAAATTTTTTCCCACATTATACTTATTTCATTCAAAAACCCCCCTCCTTAAGAAAAGGAGAGGGGTTTTATGGAAGGGGTATAATCTATATTGAAAAATGAGATTAGCCAATACTATGTTATTGAATCAAGCTTGGTAACCAGAGGGTAATCTGAGGTATCAATGTTACTATCAGCAGTACGATAATGGAAATCAATAACATTGGTACGATAGACTTCAGCGTCTGTACAAAGCTTGCCTTTGCTATCTGATTCGTCATCAGCAAACAGATACCAACAGGCGGTGTAACCAGACCAATACAAAGGTTAAAACTCATGATAATACCAAACTGTAAAGGATCAATGCCGAATGCCGAAAGCAGTGGGAGCAAAATTGGTGTCATCATAATAATCGCCGCATTTGCCTCCATCAACATACCGATAATGAAAAATAATACATTCAGTAACAGCAAAATTACAACTTTACTTGAAGTAATGGAGCTAAATATCTCTAATACCTGTTGAGGCAAACCAGAAGTCGTTACCACATAACTGGATGCTTTGGAAAGACCAACTAACATCAAAATTGTTGCTGTTCCGATTGCACCTTCTACAAAAACGATGAAAATATCCTGGAGCTTCATATCCTTATAGATAAAAAGGCTTACTGCCAAGGCATACACAACAGCAACCGCAGCCGATTCCGTGGGGGTAAAGATTCCGCCGAAAATACCACCAAGAATGATAACTGGCATCAACAACGCCCAAATACCATCTTTAAATGTCAGCACAATTTCTTTTGGGGTCTTTCTAGGATGGGCTGGCAAATCATGTTTTTTTCCATAAAACAAAGCATATAAAATCAAGCCGGCTGCCATCAAAACGCCTGGAATTACAGAGCCCATAAAAAGTTTTGAGACAGAAAGATCCGTAATGCTAGCATAAACAATTAAGGTAATAGAAGGAGGGATAATTGGCCCTAAAATTGAGGCAATCCCTGTGATTGCTGCTGCAAAATGAGGAGGATACCCTTCATCCTTCATAGCAGGAATGGTTGTGCCGCCTACTGCTGATGCTGTAGCAACGCCCGAACCTGAAATTGCGCCAAATAAAGCGGAGGCCAACACCGTAACAACGGCCAAAGAACCCTTAATCCACCCGATTAATGCATTTGAAACATCAATCAGCTTTCCAGTAATACTGCGAGACATAATGTTTCCCGCCAGCATAAAAAATGGAATTGCTAACAAGGAGCTAGAGTTCATGCCTGCAAATAGTTTCTGAGGCAAAACAATCAGTGGCATGTCTGCTATGTTTAAGGCGACAAGTGTGCCAATGCCTAATGCTAAATAGATCGGTATGCCTAAGAAAGACAATCCAAGCAATGAAAGAATAACAATTAAACCTGCGTTCATTGACCACTCACCTCCCCTTTACCTAACTCTTGAATTTGTGATATATTCTTAAATATTACTTCCAGTGAAGTCATAATCATAAGTACCGCACCAATGGGCATACAAGCATATGGGATAGACATTGAAATTTTTAACCCTGCTGAAATGTTACTAGCGGCTGTCTGACATAGTGTTAGGGAGTAATTGAATAAATATCCTAAAAACACAATACCCACAATGGTTGCACCAATGGTAAAAATGCACTTTACTTTTGGTTTTAACATATTAATTAAGAAATCAACTTGCAAATGGCTATTCTTTCTAGTGGCAATTGCCGCAGCAATCATTACATCATAGATGAATAAATATCTAGCCAATTCCTCGCTCCATGAGTTTGCTGAAGAAAAGCAGTATCGTAAAACCACCTGATATACCATAACAATTACCATAATTCCAACGGTTACTCCTAGAAAAATCTTTTGTAGCGTCTCCAATTTATCTAGAAACTTCGAGTAAGCCTTAATCAACGAAATCACCTCATTTTTCTTCTGTAGCTTATTCCCCTGCATCCATTGCTTTAATTCTGTCTGTCCAGTCCTTCAGCTCAGGGAAATTCTCATCAGCAAAGCCATCAAAGTGTTCTTTAAATGCATCAGTATCCACATCGATCACTGTACAACCTAGTTCAATGAGCTTTGCTTCTGCCGCTTCCTCTTTTTCCAGCTGTTTCACACTAACTTCCTTCCCTGCATATTCAGCAGCCTCAGTTACTGCAGCTTGAATATCTTCTGGCAGGCTATTGTAGTAATTTCCATCCATAATGAATAAGTTAGAACTGTAAACATGGTTTGTTTTAATCCAATATTCACATACTTCATTAAATGCATAGTTCATGGAGTCTGCCATTGGGTTCTCCTGGCCGGAAACAGTCCCCTGCTGCAAAGCTGTATATGTTTCATTCATTGCCATTGGCGTAGGAGCCGCATCCATCCACTGCCATGTCTTTAGATACATTTCAAGATTCGGCGCTCTCAGTTTAAAACCTTTGAAATCCTCCACCTGGTGCATTTCTTTTGTAGAAGTAACAATTCTTGGGCCTCTGAACGTACCACCCATTAATTTAAAGCCAGATGCCTCTCCAATGGTATCTTTCATTTCCTGGCCCAAATCGCTATACCATACATTCATAAAATGGTCGTAATCGCTGTAAATATAGGGCATTGCGTCAATGTTGGCAAGGGGTGTAAACGTTGCCAAAGTACCAACTGATTCACAAATAATATCAGCAACACCATAGCTTAAGCCCTCTAAAACTTCTGAAGTAGAACCAAGGCTGGCACCACCGTAAAGTTCAACGTTAACTTTCCCTTCTGTCAGTTCCTTTACCTTGTCGGCAAAAACTACTGCTGTGTCATAAGCATTGTCCCCTTCTGTAGAGTTCAGAGCCATTTTCCAATTATATGTATCTCCCTCTGCTCCTCCTGCAGCATCACCATTGGTACTGCTGCCACTTCCGCAGCCTGACAAACAACCTGCTGCCACAACCGCTGTCATTACACTTGCAAATAAACGCTTTTTCATACACACTTCCTCCTCATTTTTTATATTAATAGCTTAGCCATCCATCGTTACGCCACCATCTACATCACTTACTTCACCCGTTACAAAGCTAGCTAAATCCGATGCGTAAAATAAAACTACATTAGCAATTTCTTTTGGATCAGCTCCTCTGCCCATGGGAATTGTAGCAAGAATTTGCTCCTTCTTTTCAGAGGACATTCCTGCAGTCATAGGTGTTAAAGTTAAGCTTGGACAAACACTATTACAAGCAATTCCGTAAGAAGCACCTTCTCTTGCCACAGCTTTTGTCAAACCTATCACACCAGCCTTAGAAGCAGCATATGCACTTGTCCCTAGTAAACCACCACCCCTTTTCGCAGCTACAGAAGCAACATTTACAATTCTGCCGTAGCCATTTTCCTTCATAGAAGGATACAGCGTACTGATTGCAATGTATACGCTGGTTAGGTTAATGGCAACTACCTTGTCCCACTCTTGTTGGGTTACCTCTTCAAAGGGTTCCGTGCTTACCACACCGGCATTGTTAACCAATCCATGGATTTGACCAAAATCAGCTAATATTTGCGTAAATACAGCACGAATTTCTTCATCTTTCGCCAAATTTACTTTGTAACAAGAAACATTGTTCTTACCCAATTCTTCTCGCACTTTTTCAGCTGTCTCCATGTTTAAGTCAACAATAATTGCATGACCTTTGCCTTCAACAATACCCTCAGTAATTGCTTTTCCGATACCACTAGCACCGCCAGTAACAATAATTTTTTTACCTGAGAAGTCCATGACTCGCCCTCCACTTCATCATATGTTAAGTTGCAATATGTGTTCATATTTAATTAACTTGAATACTTATAATTATATTTTGAATTCAATTTAATCTTAAGATAAAGTTAGCACTGAAAACTTATTATGTCAATGGCCTTTTCCGAAATTATTCGCTTTTGTCATTTTGCTACTTTTGTTTTTTATTGCTATTTAACATATATAACAAATATAAAGCTGCTTTTTTAAGCACTTTCCATTGATACACCCATATTTAGACTTTTGAAGAGTATTTAAACCTCGTTAAGTCTTGATTATAGAAACAGACTTTTTTGAAAATCTTTTTATATTTCATTTGCTAAAACAAAAAAAAGACTAACGTAAATGTTAGTCTTAATACTTGCCATTATTGTATTAGAAGAAACCATTAATTAAAATGACTCCTGCTATATAGATTTTTATATTTTTAAATGGTACCTCCTAAATAGAATTGCTTTATACAGGAAAAGTATATATGGGTAAACATCCCTTTTTGGTTCTTTTTTACTTTATCTTAAGTTCTCTAGTATACACTTGTATCTGTTTCATCAATCCTAAATTATGTACTTTGAATATACATTATGTAAATGTGATACTTTAAAATTTGAATTTAGCGCAATCCCTTTAATTCTTATAGCCAACTTACAACTTACTTTAACCTTATAAAGGAAATGCTACTACTAATCTTACACTTCCTCACCTGTGTTGGCGGTTAGTGGCACTGAGGCAGACAAAATAAAAAAGCCTGTAATAATACAGACTTTTAAACTAGGGTAGCAGGATTCGAACCTGCGGATGACGGAATCAGAATCCGTTGCCTTACCACTTGGCGATACCCCATTAAACTAATAAATCTAGCTTAACTTGAGACCTGGGCTAGCTGGATTCGAACCAGCGAATGCAGGAGTCAAAGTCCTGTGCCTTACCGCTTGGCGATAGCCCACTATACGATAATGCAGAAGCTAAAAAGCGCGAAACGAGATTCGAACTCGCGACCCTCGCCTTGGCAAGGCGATGCTCTACCACTGAGCCATTCGCGCAAATCATGCAGTCGAGGGGACTTGAACCCCTACCCAGAAACCCGGACTAGATCCTTAGTCTAGCGCGTATGCCAATTCCGCCACGACTGCAAAAAATATGAGTCACTCGGGGCTCGAACCCGAGACACCTGGATTAAAAGTCCAGTGCTCTACCAACTGAGCTAGTGACCCAAAATAGGGTGGATAGTGGGACTCGAACCCACGGCCTCCAGAGCCACAATCTGGCGCGCTAACCACCTGCGCCATACCCACCATAAGGATTAAAATCCTACGATACAAGGCTCGGGGTGACAGGATTTGAACCTGCGACCTCCTGATCCCAAATCAGGCGCGCTAGCCAAGCTACGCTACACCCCGTAAGCAATAAATTTGATTCTGGCAACCATCTACTTTCCCAGGCAGCTTCCCACCAAGTATCATCGACCGCTCAGGTCTTAACCGACGTGTTCGGAATGGGAACGGGTGTGTCCCCTGAGCGCATCATCACCAGAAATATCAAGGCTATGCTTGGGGTTGCTTCCGCTTTTCCCCTTCGCCTTATCAGATGTACTTACATACACCTTCAAAACTGAACACAAGAACATTAGCGCCTTCCTTTGCATTTATCAATCACCGATCCAACACCAAAGGTGTAAAGAGGTTATTTGTGCAAAGGATATTAGTGGTCTTTTCCAACAGGAAAAGAAATCACCTCGCCATTATATCATCAATCGATTTATTGGTCAAGCCCTCGGTCTATTAGTATTGGTCAGCTGAACACGTTGCCGTGCTTACACCTCCAACCTATCTACCTCGTTATCTTCAAGGGACCTTACTTCCGAAGAATGGGAAATCTTATCTTGAGGGCGGCTTCACGCTTAGATGCCTTCAGCGTTTATCCGTTCCATACATAGCTACCCGGCTGTGCAGTTGGTCTGCAACCGGTACACCAGAGGTACGTCCATCCCGGTCCTCTCGTACTAAGGACAGCTCCTCTCAAATTTCCAGCGCCCACAACGGATAGGGACCGAACTGTCTCACGACGTTCTGAACCCAGCTCGCGTACCGCTTTAATGGGCGAACAGCCCAACCCTTGGGACCGACTACAGCCCCAGGATGCGATGAGCCGACATCGAGGTGCCAAACCTCCCCGTCGATGTGAACTCTTGGGGGAGATAAGCCTGTTATCCCCAGGGTAGCTTTTATCCGTTGAGCGATGGCATTCCCACTTATTACCACCGGATCACTAAGTCCTACTTTCGTACCTGCTCCAGCCGTCGCTGTCGCAGTCAAGCCACCTTTTGCCTTTACACTCTTTGAATGGTTTCCAATCATTCTGAGGTGACCTTCGAGCGCCTCCGTTACCTTTTAGGAGGCGACCGCCCCAGTCAAACTGCCCGCCTGACATTGTCCTATACCCGGATCACGGGCATTAGTTAGAAATTCAATGACATAAGAGAGGTATCCCACCGGCGGCTCCACCAAGACTAGCGTCCTGGCTTCATAGCCTCCCTCCTATCCTGTACATATATCATCGAATCCCAGTATCAGGCTGCAGTAAAGCTCCATGGGGTCTTTCCGTCCTGTTGCGGGTAACCAGTATCTTCACTGGTTCTTCAATTTCACCGGGCGTGTTGTCGAGACAGTGCTCAAATCGTTACACCTTTCGTGCGGGTCAGAACTTACCTGACAAGGAATTTCGCTACCTTAGGACCGTTATAGTTACGGCCGCCGTTTACTGGGGCTTGAATTCAAAGCTTCGCTTACGCTAACCTCTCCTTTTAACCTTCCAGCACCGGGCAGGTGTCAGCCCATATACATCACCTTACGGTTTCGCATAGACCTATGTTTTTGCTAAACAGTCGCTTGAGCCTCTTTTCTGCGGCCACTTGCGTGGCTCCCCTTATCCCTAAGTTACGGGGTCATTTTGCCGAGTTCCTTAACAACACTTCTCCCGTCGGCCTGTGGATTTTCTCCTCATCTACCTGTGTCGGTTTACGGTACGGGTACGTATAATACAATAGCGGCTTTTCTCGGCAGTGTGGATTCGGAAACTTCCCTACTTTTGTTCAGTCCTCATCACATTTCACCATCAAGAGACGGATTTGCCTATCTCCCTTGGCTTTATGCTTGACCGGGTTTTTCCATTCCCCGGTTTCCCTATCCTCCTGCGTCCCCACAGTTCTGATTATACGTAGTACAGGAATATCAACCTGTTGTCCATCGACTACGACTTTCGTCCTCGCCTTAGGCCCCGACTAACCCTGAGAAGATTAGCTTTACTCAGGAAACCTTAGATATTCGGCCTATATGTTTCTCACATATATCTCGCTACTCATTCCGGCATTCTCTCTCCTGTTTCGTCCACCATTGCTCTCGCTTTGGCTTCATCCTTGCAGGATGCTCCTCTACCACTGACAACACTTAAGTTGTCAATCCGTAGCTTCGGTGACGTGTTTTAGCCCCGTTACATTTTCGGCGCAGGTTTTCTCGACTAGTGAGCTGTTACGCACTCTTTAAATGAGTGGCTGCTTCTAAGCCAACATCCTAGTTGTCTATGAAATCCCACATCCTTTTCCACTTAACACGTACTTTGGGACCTTAGCTGTCGGTCTGGGCTCTTTCCCTTTTGTCCATGCGACTTATCTCACATAGACTGACTCCCGAGGGTATCTCTACGGCATTCTTAGTTTGATATGAGTTGGTAACCTTTTTGGGCCCCGCGTCAGTTCAGTGCTTTACCTCCGTTAGACTCCTCTCGAGGCTAGCCCTAAAGCTATTTCGAGGAGAACCAGCTATCTCCGAGTTCGATTGGAATTTCTCCGCTATCCACACCTCATCACCACCTTTTTCAACAGATGTGTGTTCGGTCCTCCAAAGCCTTTTACGGCTCCTTCAACCTGGACATGGATAGGTCACCCGGTTTCGGGTCTACTAATACTAACTATACGCCCTATTCAGACTTGGTTTCCCTTCGGCTCCGTGGCTTCTAACCACTTAACCTCGCTGGCATTAGTAACTCGCCGGACCGTTCTACAAAAAGTACGCCATCAGGCACAAAGCCCTCTGACTGTTTGTAAGCACAAGGTTTCAGGTTCTCTTTCACTCCCCTCCCGGGGTTCTTTTCACCTTTCCTTCACAGTACTACTTCACTATCGGTCACTAGGGAGTATTTAGGCTTGGGGGGTGGTCCCCCCGGCTTCCCACAGGGTTTCTCGTGTCCCGTGGTACTCTGGATACTGTCAGCTGGCTCGAAATTTCGTCTACTGGACTTTCACCTTCTTTGGTGTGCTTTCCCAAAACACTTCGACTATCTCTTGCCAATGCCTTATACAGTCCGCAACCCCGAAGAACTAGGTCCTTCGGTTTGGCCTGTTTCCCGTTCGCTCGCCGCTACTAAGGAAATCGAGTTTTCTTTCTCCTCCTGCTGCTACTTAGATGTTTCAGTTCACAGCGTTCCCTTCCGCAGGCTATGTATTCACCTACGGATACTTGAGGTTTGCTCAAGTAGGTTTCCCCATTCAGAAATCTCCGGATCGATGGCTATTTGCGCCTCCCCGAAGCTTATCGCAGCTTATCACGTCTTTCATCGGCTCCTAGTGCCAAGGCATTCTCCTTGTGCTCTTTCTTGCTTGACCAGTTCGTTAGATTTTTGTATTGATGCTCTGAGTACTGCGACCTAACATTTCGTAGAAATGTAAGAGCAGTGCGAAATCAAAACAAAAATCGGTTTTCATTACGAAGTAATGAAAAAACTTCCTTATTGCTTTGACCCTCTTTTCATCAAGTCAAAATCTATAGCTTGTTCTTTGGAATGTTTCGTAGTAGCGATACTACGGTTTTTGTTAGCATCGTCTGCTAACTTCGTTAGATTTTTTCTTTGATGTTTTAAATGCTGCCACCTCACATTTGTAAAAATGTAAAAGCTGCATAAAATCAAAGATAAAATCGGTTTTCATTGCAATGCAATGAAAAAACTACTTTATTATTTCTAAAGAAATTTATTTATTTCTCGATTGACTCTATTTTTTCTTGTATTCAGTTTTCAAGGTGCATCCCGACCCATTGGAGTCGGTAAGTGGAGAATACGAGATTCGAACTCGTGACCCCCTGCTTGCAAGGCAGGTGCTCTCCCAGCTGAGCTAATTCCCCTTATTCTATTTAAACCACACAAAATGGGCTCAAGTGGACTCGAACCACCGACCTCACGCTTATCAGGCGTGCGCTCTAACCGGCTGAGCTATGAGCCCATAGGACTCCGGCAACCATCTACTTTCCCAGGCAGCTGCCCGCCAAGTATCATCGACCGCTTAGGTCTTAACCGACGTGTTCGGTATGGGAACGGGTGTGTCCCCTAAGCGCATCATCACCGAAGATTTGTGTGTTTGAAGGTTTGATCCTTCAAAACCAAACAGTAGATTACTTCACAACCAATACTCCATAGAAAGGAGGTGATCCAGCCGCACCTTCCGATACGGCTACCTTGTTACGACTTCACCCCAGTCGCTGATATCACCTTCGGCGGTTCCTTCCTTACGGTTAGGTCACCGACTTCGGGTGCTTCCAACTCCCATGGTGTGACGGGCGGTGTGTACAAGGCCCGGGAACGTATTCACCGCGACATTCTGATTCGCGATTACTAGCGATTCCAGCTTCATGTAGTCGAGTTGCAGACTACAATCCGAACTGGGACTGGGTTTTTGTGATTTGCTTGACGTCGCCGTTTTGCTTCACTTTGTTACCAGCCATTGTAGCACGTGTGTAGCCCAAGACATAAGGGGCATGATGATTTGACGTCATCCCCACCTTCCTCCGTGTTATCCACGGCAGTCTCCTTAGAGTGCCCAACTGAATGATGGCTACTAAGAATAGGGGTTGCGCTCGTTGCGGGACTTAACCCAACATCTCACGACACGAGCTGACGACAACCATGCACCACCTGTCACCCCTGCTCCGAAGAGAAGCACTATCTCTAGTGCGGTCAGAGGGATGTCAAGCCTTGGTAAGGTTCTTCGCGTTGCTTCGAATTAAACCACATGCTCCACCGCTTGTGCGGGCCCCCGTCAATTCCTTTGAGTTTCAATCTTGCGATCGTACTCCCCAGGTGGAGTGCTTATTGCGTTAGCTGCGGCACCGAGGGTTCCCCCCCAACACCTAGCACTCATCGTTTACGGCGTGGACTACCAGGGTATCTAATCCTGTTCGCTCCCCACGCTTTCGAGCCTCAGCGTCAGTTTCAGTCCAGTAAGTCGCCTTCGCCACTGGTGTTCTTCCTAATATCTACGCATTTCACCGCTACACTAGGAATTCCACTTACCTCTCCTGTACTCTAGCTTGATAGTTTTAAATGCAATCCCGAGGTTAAGCCCCGGGCTTTCACATCTAACTTACCATGCCGCCTACTCTCCCTTTACACCCAGTAATTCCGGATAACGCTTGCCCCCTACGTATTACCGCGGCTGCTGGCACGTAGTTAGCCGGGGCTTCTTATTTAGGTACCGTCATTTTTTTCGTCCCTATTGATAGAAGTTTACGAGCCGAAACCCTTCATCCTTCACGCGGCGTTGCTGCATCAGGCTTTCGCCCATTGTGCAATATTCCCCACTGCTGCCTCCCGTAGGAGTTTGGGCCGTGTCTCAGTCCCAATGTGGCCGATCACCCTCTCAGGTCGGCTACTGATCGTTGCCTTGGTGAGCTTTTATCTCACCAACTAGCTAATCAGATGCGGGCCCATCCTGTACCGAATAAATCCTTTTCTCACAAGGGGATGCCCCCTCGTGATGACATGCGGTATTAGTCACCGTTTCCAGTGATTATTCCACAGTACAGGGCAGGTTGCCCACACGTTACTCACCCGTCCGCCGCTAAGATATTTAAAAATCCTGCCGAAGCTCTCATTTTAAATTTCTCCGCTCGACTTGCATGTGTTAAGCACGCCGCCAGCGTTCATCCTGAGCCAGGATCAAACTCTTATATTAAAATTTATGAACGGCATCGTCGGGAATAAATTTTATAAGTAGTTTTCATAGAAAACTACGCATAAAGCCTTCCGACTTGCACATCCGAGTTGTCCTAACCAGTATAATCTGGCTACTATCTGGTTTTTTCGAAACCAGCAAACTCTTTTGTCTCTTAAAAGCTTATAGCTTTTTGAATTGACTATGGGTTGTGTGTTTGTATTCTACTGTTTAGTTTTCAAGGATCAACCCGCTTTTTTCAGCGGCGAAAACTATCTTACCAGATTGTTTTCCTATTGTCAAGCACTTTTTTAACATTTTACGAAAGTTTTTTCATTGCTTTCTTCGAGTTAAAATGGCGGAGAAGGAGGGATTTGAACCCTCGCGCCGCGTTAACGACCTATCCGCTTTCCAGGCGAACCCCTTCAGCCACTTGGGTACTTCTCCATAATGTTCTCTCGTTAAAAAGCTGCTTATTAAGTTGTATCTACGGAGAGAGTGGGATTCGAACCCACGGCCCCTTTCGGAGTCACTGGTTTTCAAGACCAGCTCCTTAAACCACTCGGACATCTCTCCATATGGGTTTTCTATCGCTTTTCTTGAGCAGCGAAACCTTTAATATTATATCTAAAGACATACTATTTTGTCAAGGACTTTTTTCACTCATTTTTATTATCTTTTTCGTCTTCAATGTTTTCGTATTGGAGACGGTGAAATATAATATACATTAATTTTTTCTATCTGTCAACCCAATTTTAAGATTTTTCGACAAAAAATAATATAATACGTGTTCCTACCTATTAAGGGTAATATTCCACTCCTTCCTTATCTAGGTTAACGAAGGATTTTAGGGTGGCTTTTGTAGTAATTGAATGCTACAATAAGTAGAATGTATATTCCTACTAACTGGATATACTAATTTAACCCTTATTAGACTAATACAACGAATCAATAAAATAAAATACTCAAATATTCCTACAAAGGAGGATTGAATGAATCCATGAAAACAGTAACTGAACGCTTTCTTACCTATGTAAAACACAATACCAAGTCCAATTATGATTCAACGACTTTCCCCAGCACTCGATCTCAGCTTCTTTTTGCCGACTATCTTGCAAAGGAGTGTAAGGAAATTGGCCTTAGCGATATTACCGTAGATGAAAACGGCTATGTTATGGCCACTTTACCCGCAACAGTAGAAGGATCTCCAGTAATCGGTTTTATCGCCCATATGGATACCAGCCCTGATGCAAAGGGAGAAGGTATTATGCCAAACATCGTTGAAAAGTATGATGGCGGTATTATTCCTTTAAATAATATCAGCCTTTCTCCAGATGAATTTCCAGTTTTACAAAACTATATTGGTGAAACTTTAATTACATCTGATGGAACTACCCTATTAGGTGCTGATGATAAGGCAGGTATAGCAGAAATTCTAACAGCAATGGATTACCTTAAAAATCATCCCGAGATTCCCCACGGCAAAATCCGTATTGCTTTTACCCCAGATGAAGAAGTTGGGCATGGCGTCGATTACTTTGATGTAAAGGCTTTTGGTGCTGACTTTGCTTATACAATAGATGGTGGAGAGTTAGGGGAGCTACAATATGAAAACTTTAACGCCGCCCGTGCTACGATTCAAATAGAAGGAAAAAATGTACACCCAGGCATGGCAAAAAATATTATGGTCAACGCAGCACTGGTAGGAACCGAAATTGCTACTTTGCTTCCGGAAAGAGAAGTCCCTTCGAAAACCGAGGGCTATGAGGGCTTCTTTCATCTTTGCTCTTTTGAAGGCACCGTTTCTTTTGCAAAGCTTTCTTATATCATACGAGACTTTGACAGCACTGCCTTTGATAATCGTAAGAGCCTATTAAAAATGATTATTGATCGAAAAAAAACACAATATCCAAATGCTATCTCTCTAGAAATTCGTGACGAATACTATAATATGTTTTCTTCTGTATCGGAACATATGTCAATTGTAGAGTTAGCAACGGAAGCCATGAACGCCTGTGAAGTTTCCCCCATTATTCGCCCCATTCGTGGCGGCACAGATGGAGCAAGACTCTCTTATATGTCCTTACCCTGCCCAAATTTATTTACCGGTGGCCATAACTTCCATGGCCCCTATGAGTTTATCCCTGTTTCTTCTATGGAAAAGGCAGTGAAAACGATTATAAAAATTGCTGAGATGGGAAGAACTCTTGACTTTTAAAAAAAGATATGATAAAATATCGCCATATTTGAATATTAGCGTTGAATGAGTTATATAGGCAAAACTGGTTACAACCCGCAGAGAGCAGTTTGTTTGGTGAAAAAACTGCAGTACAGTATTTGTAAATTACGCCTCATGAGCTTTGTACAGGGAATGGTACAACGGTTGCTCACCGTTATTTGAGCCGAAAGATGTTTGTCTTTTTGTTCTGATAAACATAAATTAAGGTGGTACCACGGGTTCTCTCGTCCTTTAGACGATAGAGCCCTTTTGTTTTGTCTAAAATCACTAGCACACTATATAAAATGATAAAAAGGAGAATCAAAATGAACGCTTACGAAGTATTAAAAGAACGTGGATTTATTGACCAAATGACCCATGAAGATGAAATTAAAGCACTGTTTGAAAAAGGTGGTGTTACCTTTTATATCGGTATCGACCCAACTGCAGATAGCCTCCACGTAGGCCACTTCCTGACTGTTATGGCAATGGCCCATATGCAGCGTTGCGGCAACCGCCCAATCTGCTTAATGGGTGGCGGTACAGGCATGATTGGTGATCCTTCCGGTAAAGCCGATATGCGTAAAATGATGACAGTGGAAACCATTGATCATAACGTAGCATGTATTAAAAATCAGCTTTCCCGCTTCATCAAATTTGACGATGGCGGTGCCATAATCGTAAACAATGCTGATTGGCTTAGAAATCTGAATTATATTGAATTCCTTCGTGATGTTGGTGTTCACTTCTCTGTTAACCGTATGTTATCGGCAGACTGCTTTAAAATCCGTATGGATAAAGAAGCTGGTCTTTCTTTCTTAGAATTTAACTATATGATTATGCAGGCATATGACTTCCTTGAGTTGCATAATCGTCACAACTGCGTAATGGAGTTGGGCGGAAGCGACCAGTGGTCCAATATCATTGCTGGTGTTGATTTGATTCGTCGTAAATTAAGCAAACCTGCATATGGCATGACTTTCAAACTTCTTACAAACAGTGAAGGCGTTAAAATGGGTAAAACCGTAAGTGGTGCTGTCTGGTTAGACCCAGAAAAGACAACACCCTACGAATTCTACCAGTACTGGAGAAACATCGGCGACAACGACGTGGAAAAATGCTTAGCTTTGCTTACCTTCCTTCCAATGGATGAAGTTCGTCGCCTTGGTGCTTTAGAAGGCAGTGAAATTAATAAGGCAAAAGAAGTTCTAGCGTTTGAGTTAACCAAAATTGTTCATGGCGAAGTTGAAGCTACAAAAGCGCAGGAAGCTGCTCGTGCCCTTTTTGGTAAAGGTGTTGTTGCAGGCTCCGTACCTACAACAGAAGTAGCTGCTGCAGATTTTGCAGAAGGTATGGATATTTTAACACTGCTTACAACAATTGGCGTTGTACCCTCCCGTTCCGAAGGTAGACGTGCTGTACAACAAGGTGGCGTAAAAGTAGCAGAACAACCTGTCACTGATTTGGAGTTTCAAGTAACTGCAGATTTGTTTACCGATGGAAAACTTTTAGTTCAAAAGGGTAAAAAAACATACCACAATGTAGTTTTGAAATAATGTAATCACCTTTTATTGCGAAACATCGTTGCAACAAGGAAGTTTGTTCCCCCTTGTTACCAACGAGAATATTAAAAAAGGAGTTGTCACATTGACAACTCCTTTTTTCAATCAAATTCCCATATTTATTTAAGAATTAACTTGTACAATCACAGCCATTTCCCTCATTTGCAAAAGGTTACATCCCCTTCACAACGTTTGTATCGTCATGTTCTAAAATTACTTCCACCGTTCAAGGTTTACCATAACTCCTTTTAAAAACTCTCTGCATTTATCATTATCTTCCCATCCCATGTGGGGGATGCACTGCTCAACCATCTCATCCATGGTACAATCTGTTATAAAATCCCCGTTTTCGTAGCACCACTTACAATAATTTTGATTCAAACTGCTTTCATCCTCTTGGGCAAAGGTCTCCTGACTCAAGGGCATGCCACAACTTTGACAAATCCCCGTTAAAGGTATGCCAAGAAGCTCATTAAGCCCAATTTCAAATTGAGTTGATATCCTTTTCAGTGTCTCTAAATTGGGAACCGTCTCACCGCACTCCCAACGAGATACAGCCTGCCTTGTTACATACAATTTTTGTGCCATACTGTATTGAGATAGTCCATATTTCTTTCTTAATTCAAGTAAAGCTTCCTTCATTTTTCCACCTACTCCTCAAGTCTATTTTATTCCAGTATACTACAAATCAAACACTATGAAAAGCAACTCGCTGTTGCTTAATAAAATGTTATTCTTAGCTTGGGGATGAAAAAAATATCCTCTCTCATTCCGGCAATTTAATACAAGAAAAATCATAAACGCCTTGATTTTTCCAACAAATGGCATTATACTGTTCATGAACCAGTACAAATAAATATCCTAGGTATACGCAGTGATAAGCTGTTCTATTATAACAAAGGAGGAATTTATTATGGCAAAAAAAGTATTAATGTTAGCAGGTGACTACACTGAGGATTACGAAACAATGGTGCCTTTTCAAGCTTTGCAAGTTTTAGGCTATCAAGTAGATGTAGTTTGCCCTGAAAAAAAAGCAGGCGACATCATCCGCACAGCAATCCATGATTTTGAAGGTGATCAAACATATTCTGAAAAAAGAGGACATAACTTCGCCTTAACTGCTGACTTTGACGCAGTAAATACATCAGACTATGTAGGTTTGTTTATCACAGGCGGCCGTTCCCCCGAATATTTGAGACTATTTCCCCGTGTAATTGAAATTGTGCAGGAATTCTTTGCAGCCAATAAGCCCGTAGCAGCAATTTGCCATGGTCCTCAGTTGTTGACAGCCGCAAATGTCTTAAAAGGCAGAAAAGCCACTGCATATCCCGCTGTTGGCCCCGACATCACTTTGGCAGGCGGCGAATACGTAGCAGTAGATGCCGATAAAGCTGTTGTAGATGGTAATCTGGTAACCGCCCCCGCTTGGCCTGGAGATACAGCAATCATCGCTGAATTTGCTAAGCTGATGGGTGCAAAAATCGAAATCTAAAAATCCGACCCTAATAATCGCCTCTGTCAGCACCTGGTGCTGCGGGGGCTTTTTTAACTGAAACAATTGAAAAGTTCTCTTATCAGATACAATGTATTCCCAGGTCATTAAGGAGTGATCTTCTTAAACGCCAACTTCATCATATTTCTTTTTGGTTTCTGTTTGCTTTTTTCCTTTAATAGCAAGCTTCTGAATCAAACCTTTATGAAGTAATTCCTTTGTGAATTCCCTGTGGTTTAGTACATGTTCAACCCTGATGAAGTGATTAGTTGTTAATTATATTTCTTAAAAATTGAGGGTCAAATTTCTGTAAGGGGTTTAATACATCAAACCTATCCACCTCTATGCTCAGGTAGAAGCAGTGTTTCACCTGATAATATTTTCTAGGTTGAAATTGCTATAAGCCTTTTAAAAAGTAATAATAAAAGAGAATCACCATAAATTTTTTACCCTCATCGCCAAAACTCCTGTACTCTAGAGCAAAACAAAAACCGCCTTTTCGGCGGTTATAATACTCCTTAGGCTCTTGGGTGTGCCTTGGCATATACACTTTTTAGCTTTTGATTGGTCAGCTTAATATATATTTGGGTTGTAGAAATATCTGAATGCCCCAACATTTCCTGAACAGATTTTAAATCAGCACCATTTTCAATGAGATGTGCAGCAAATGAATGTCTTAACATATGGGGTGTAATATCTTCATTTATTTCTGCCTTTTTCGCATAGCATTTTATAATTTTCCAAAAACCTTGTCTGGTCATGGGGTTTCCGCTGCAGTTTACAAAAAGAACCTGCTCCTCACCCGCCATTATCAAGCCACTACGCCCTTTATCTATGTATTTTTTCAATGCCGCTTTTGCTTGGCTGCCAATGGGAATAATCCGACTCCTTTGCTCTGTTCCACAACGAATATACTCTAACGATAAATTCACATCAGAAACCTTTAGAGAAATCAATTCGGAAACACGAATCCCCGTAGCATACAATAACTCAAGCATGGCCTTGTCTCTAATCCCCTTTGGTTCTGCTGTTTGGGGCTGTTCCAATAAGCGCTCGACCTTATCTAAGGTAAGAACTTCAGGCATTTTCTTCTCGATTTTAGGCAACGCTAAATTCGTAGCAGGATTTTCTGCCACGTCTCCTTTTTTTAAAAGAAAATTATAAAAAGACCGAATGGAGGCAATATTTCTGGATACCGTAGCCCCTGCTTTTTTTTGATTTTGAAGCTCATAAATATATGCCATGATGTTGGTATAGTTTACTTTTGTTAAATCAAAAACACCACAGCTATCTATAAAGACCCTAAACCCTTTTAAATCTCTGATATAAGAAAGCACCGTATTTTCAGATGATTGTTTTTCATTTCTAAGGTAGTTCGCAAACTCAGTTATCGCTTTATCCATACCCAAGACCCCTTTTTATTATGTATGTCTAATTATACTATACTTAGTTTTTACAAACTTGTCACTATTATTTGTAAAAAAACCAAATATCGTCATTTTTAATGGCTAAAAATCAACTATTAGTCTAAAAAAGCTACGAAATACGACCTTAGTTCCAATGCTTATAATGGGTATAATGCTACTTCAATCCCTGCGCCGATGGCAATCAATACAGCTGACGCAAGAAGTAAAAGACAGTATTCTGTTTGTTTCCTCCTGCGTTCTCGCTTTAACCCCCGCTTTCCATTGCCCTCGTTCCAAGCTAAAAGATAATAAATTGCGGCACACATTGTGAAAATATATGCGGGAATCAGAATAATATTTTGCGGCAAAATAGCAAATATGGCACCCCAGATACCTTTTGCTCCATATGTAACCATCATCATGGCCGAGGCAAACCCCAATGAAATGCTCCTTAGCAAAAAAGCAGCACCGGAAAGGAATAAGCCAAGGCTTAGCCATCCCCCAAGCCAAATCAGTAGGTCATACTTTAGGTACTTCCAAAAAACCACACCAAAGCTTCCTGCTTGTTCTACATCGGCCACACTTTTAATAATACCAGCAAGCTCCGTTTTTGCACCATCTCCCATTAAATTTGCTGCTATGGCTCCACCCATCACGCCGCATAAAAAAGAAAGACAAACGATAGAAATTATCTTTTGTCCTCTTTTATCTAGTCTCCTATTACGTTTTACCATAAGTGCCATCCTCCTTTCGCAGTCCTCTGCTAACAGGATATGGCTCGTCTTAATTAAATATGCTTGCTTTTATATGCAAACAAGGCAGCAATTGTCTTGCCGTCTTTTATTTCTCCTTTATAAATCATCTCCAAAGCCTGATCCAAAGTATAGCTTTCCAATTCAATAAATTCATCAGGATCTAACTTCTGCTGCCCCTGTGTTAGGTCAAAAGCGAAGTATATAAAAATTTTTTCACTGCAAAAACCAACAGTGGGATACATTTCGCATAGAAATTCCAATCTGCCTGCTATCTTCCCTGTTTCTTCCTCCAGCTCACGTTTTACGCAAACTTCGGCACATTCATCACAATCAAATACACCTGCCGGAATTTCTAAAAGCAGTTCACCAAAAGCATGGCGATACTGGCGAACAAAAAGAATCCTTCCATCATCCAAAATGGGTAAAACCGCTGCTGCATCTTTGTCTCTTAATACTGTCTCACGAAACGCTGGTTTTTTATCGGGCATTTCTATTTTATCTATGGTTACTCTAAGAATTCTTCCTATATAAGTTTCGTTACTTTCCAAAACTCTGTAGCTCATGAAAATAACCCCTTTCTATTGGAAATAGTCAGTGAAAACTGCCCCTTTTGCATATGCTTAAATTAATTCTTTTACCATTTCCTCGATGCGATCCATACCCTTTTTAATCAGTTCCATGCTTGTAGCATAGGAAAGTCTGATATAATCAGGCATACCAAAGTCAGCGCATGGTATAACTGCAACATACTTTTTCTCCAACAAAATGGAAGCAAAGTCAGCTGCTGACTGAATTTCAACATCTTCATGCTTTTTACCGTAAGTTCCTGTTACATCTACGAATAAGTAAAAGGCCCCTTCAGGCTTTAATGCTTGAATAAGAGGAATGGCTTCTTCTCTTTCAAAAATGTAATCTCTTCTTTTCTTAAACTCCACGCACATTTCGTTCACGCAATCCTGAGGTCCATTTAATGCTGCCACTGTGGCAAATTGGGCCATGGTGTTTGGATTAGAAGCCATATGAGACTGTAAAGAATCCATTAATTTGGCAACTTCCAAAGGAGCCGCTGCAAAGCCAACTCTCCAACCAGTCATAGCATAGCTTTTGGAAACCCCATTAATCACAATAGTTCTATTGTAAATTTCCTTTCCTAAAGAAGCGATGCTGATGTGTTTTTTATCTTCATCGTAAATTAGCTTTTCATAGATTTCATCTGAAATAACAAAAATGTCTTTTTCCACGGCGAAATCAGCCACCATTTTTAAATCTTCTAAGGATGTAACCATGCCTGTAGGGTTTGAAGGACTGGTTAAAACCAAGGCTTTGGTCTTTTGTGTATAAGCAGCTTCCAATTCTTCCTTGCTAAGCATAAATTGATTTTCTTTTTTTGTATAAATAATAATTGGTTTGCCCCCAGCAATCCTCACCATTTCTGAATAACTCAGCCAGTACGGTGCGGGAATAATCACTTCGTCCCCTTCGTTTAATATTGTCATAAAAGTATTCATTAGGGAGTGTTTTGCACCGTTGCTGATAATGACTTGGGCAGGAACATAATCTAATCCATTATCTTTTTTTAATTTATCGCAAACAGCCTGACGTAATGCAGGTGTCCCTGCTGATGCAGTATACCTTGTTTCTCCATTTTCGATGGCTGCAATTCCTGCCTTACGAATATGTTCTGGAGTATCAAAATCAGGTTCACCCACACCAAATGTTACAATATCCTTTCCTTCTGCCTTTAACTGCGTGGCCTTAGAAGAAATAGCCAGAGTAGTGGATGGTTTAATGCTCAATGCTTTTTTTGATAATATCATAAAATTTACACCTCATAACTCTAATTTATAAAATAAAATTACTACTTTTAACCGTTAAAAAATTATTTTACATAATTTGTATATTGTATATCTTCTTATACATATTATCAAAAAGCTCCTTTAAACGCAAGATATTTCATATTGTAACACTCTTATAAATTCTTAGATTTAGCGGGCAATATCAAATAATTTTTTAGCTTCTCTAACCAAATTTTAAATGGCATGAAGCCTAGCAAATTGAAGATACTATTAATGCAACAATCATTAAGGAGGGATTAAATTATGACAAAATCTAATGATTCTATTAGATGTTCTGTGCATGATTGTAAGCACAACTGTGCAGAAAAAAACTGTTGTTCCTTAGACACAATTCAAGTCAGAGCCCACAACGCTAATCCAAAAAGCTCTGCTAGTGTTGACTGTTGTTCCTTTGACTGTAAGTAAATTATAATCTTCAATGATATGCGATAAGCCAAATAATGCTTATCGCATATTACTTTTTTAAAACGATTAAAGCACTTCTTCTAATACTCTTAATAAATTTTTAGAAGAAATTTTTTCTAAAATATCTTCTCCAAACTCCTTCTCAATCCGATTAAATAGGAATTCTATCTCCTGTACTTGCCTTATTCCTTTGGGCGTGCAGTCTATCCCATCAAAGTCAGTGCCAAGGGCGATGAAATCCTCACCCATAATGGAAAGCATATGATAAATATGCTTTAAAATATCCTCAATATCTCCTTGCTTCTCTTTTGTTAAAAAAGGAGGATACAAATTCAGCCCAACAACACCGCCCTTTTCGGCTACGGCGCCCAGTTGACTATCCGATAGATTCCTTGGCATATTGCAAATTGTTTGGGCATTAGAATGGCTTGCAATAAAGGGCTTGTTTCCAGTGGTTGCTACGTCCCAAAAACCCGCTTCCGAAAGATGGGAAACATCAACTAACATACCTAGTCTTTCCATTTCCATAACCACCTCATGCCCAAATACTGTTAGACCTCCCTTTGAACCTCTTTCCGCCACCCCGTCAGCCAAGGAATTCCTGTGATTCCATGTTAAAGTCATAGACCTAACCCCTAATCGATAGTAGGTGCGAAGAGCAGAAATCTCCCCCTCTAATGCTTCTCCTCCCTCTAAGCTCAACAGTGCACTCATTTTGTTTTGTTTCATGTTATGTAATATATCTGAATACCCATTCACATGGCCAATGAATTCAGCATTTTTTTCTATCTGGCTATAATAAAAATCAATATATTTCATCGTCTGCCGCATGGAAATTGGATAGTATTTGGGATCAAGCCAGATTGCAAAAAACTGCAGGGGGGCGTAGAAAGTTTTAAACCTTTCAATATCAATATGAACATCATTCATAAAAAGCTCTTTTTTTTCCTCAAAAAGCCGAACTATGGTGTCACAATGTGCGTCTGCATAATTTCGCATTTTTTCACCTCATTTTCTATTATTCTATATTGTTATGGAGAGAGTTACAATGAAAAGAACTATTTTTACTGGTTCTACAATATTTATCCTTAGAATTCAGTTCAGAAGGGGGCTTAAACCCTTTGTTGGTACATGCTCGGTGTTCCAATTTTTCTACCCCTTTCTTTCTCCTACTCCACATATATCATATCCCCTTTCAAGAAATGAGGTTACATACTTGTTTTCACACCAATAAAACTTGCAGGCTGTGTTTTTTCCATAACAACATATAATGAAACCTTTACGTCAGTATGACAAACTCCCCTTAATATTCTCAGGCCAGAGAATGAAATTCAGGTAAAAAGAAAAACCCCCTTTGCAATCTACAAAGAGGGTTTAATACCTTTTATTCATTTTTCGTATTTATCTAAATTAGCTGATCTTTTTTGAGACTTCATTCTGTCGAATTCGGAAGTATTCAGTTAAAGCAGCTATAAACTGTCCATTTGTAGGCTTGTCCTGACTCAAATATCCAACCACCTCAAAGTAAACCTGCTGACCATTCTTCTTCCATGCACTTTCAATTGCATGGCGTATGGCTCTTTCTACTTTACTCGCTGAAGTTTTAAACAGTTTCCCAATATCAGGGTACAGACCTTTTGTAATACCAATTAATACCTCTTCGTTGTCAACGGCCATTATAATAGCCCTTCTAATAAAGTGGTAACCCTTGATACTGGCAGAAATACCCATCCGACTCAAGGTAGTGGAAATGTCTGCTTCTAAATTTTGATAACTGCCGTCCATGATATAGCTTGATACTTCGTCCGTTATTACTTTTGAAGGCTCCCGTTTTTCTCTATCGTCGCCGTCAATCAGCTGATGGATCCTTTCAAGTAAAAGCTCCCCTTGAATCGGTTTTGCCATGTAGTAATCGGCACCCAAACCGATTGCTCTGCGGACCAGCTTGTCACTGTCAATAGCGGAAATCATAATACAAATGCAATCGCTACCCAGCTTTTTCAAGCTTTCCAAAACCCAAAAACCATCACGATCCCCTAAAAGAATATCTAGGAGTACAACATCTGCATTTAGTTTCCTAACCAGTTCCAATACCGCAGGGCCACTATCTGTCATGCCAACAACAGTCATGTCACCCTTGCGTTCCAAGCAACGTTTTAACTTTTGTAAATAGAAACCGTCTCTGTCTGCTAGAACCACCTTTAATTTCTCTGATTCATTCAATTTTGACTCCCCCATTCTTAACAAGTTAGGAGAAAAGGCTTCCCTTCCTTTCTCCCACAAAAATAATTATATCACGCAATTTTCCTTTCGTCAGTATTCGAGAACATTTCGCAAGTTTTTTACCTTTCTTAGTTTTTCACCATTTTTTAGTATCCAATCATTCCCAAAATATAACAGTTTAGTTTCACTTATAGAGAAAAATAAAATAAATTCTCCATTTTTTGTAAAAATTGACGTTTAAAATTTATATTTAGAAATGAAATATTGTAAAGTTTTTTTCAGAAAAAAAGTTACAATTCATTTCATTTTCAAAGTTTTATTCTTAAAAATTTAATTTTAAAGAGGAGATACTCTTTCAGTATCTCCTCCCGCCCTTATTTGCTTATTTCTTGTAGCATAGTCTCTATAAATGTTCCATATCCCCGTTCAGGGTCATTTACCAACACATGGGTAACTGCACCAATGAGCTGTCCATTCTGAATAATAGGGCTACCGCTCATCCCCTGAACAATACCACCAGTTTTTTCTAGCAGCCTTTTGTCTGTAACACGAATCATCATATCTTTTCCGCTGCCTTTTCCTATACTTTCAATTTCAATTTCATATTTATCAATTTTTTCCCCTTCAATGTTGGACAAAATTTCAGCTTTGCCAATTTTGATCTCTTGCTTTAATGCAATGGGCAGTGCTGTACCCTGAAACGCATTGGGTTCATCTAACGTACCATAGATACCAACCTCTGTATTTTTAGTTACCTCCCCTAAACTCTCACCCCGTTGAATAATCCCTGCTAATTCTCCCGGTTCGCCTTTTTCGCCTTTAATAATATCTGTCAGCTGAGATGGTATAATAGAACCATTTTTAATAACCATGAGTTCACCAGTATCAACATCATAGACACCGTGTCCCAATGCACCAAAGTGGTTATTCTTTGGATCAAAAAAAGTTATCGTACCAATTCCCTGAATACTATCTCGCACCCATACACCTAATTTAAAAGCTTGCTCCCCTTGACTATAAACAGGTTTAATTGTAACACGCTTTTGACTGCCCTTTCTTTCTAACAATACGTCAATTCCCTCGCCTTTGCTTTCATTCACCACGTCAATAAAGGTTTCTTTATTGACCAGCTCTTTCCCATTTGCCTTTAAGAGGAGGTCACCTGTTTTTAGAACTCCCTTACAAGGTTCTACTGTTTCATTCCCTTCTACACATACTTGTCCTGTTCCTAAAACCAAAAGACCTTTTGTATCAAGGCTTACGCCAACGGTTTTTCCAACAGGCACAAGCGTGATTTTTGGAATCACAGTTGCCTCTATTGTTTTAATTGGCAGAGCATTACATAGATAAAAAGTTACTTTTGTTGTTCCTACCTGAATAGGATTCGCCATAATAGAAGAACCTAACTCTAAATGAAAAGCATCTGCTAAGGGTTTTGTTGTAACACCTAAAACATTGACACTTTCCTCTGTTTTGGCGGAGATAGGAAGCTGTGTTGAAATCTCCGTTTTTTCACCTTCTATTAATGTCAAATTATCTGGTAAAAGCCAACTTACACTGCACCAGAGCAGTGTTGGGATTAGAACCGCCGCAACAGGAACAAAAAAGCGGCATTTTTTTTCTTTTTTTAACCACATATGCCCCACTCCCGACTGCTACTGAAATTAGAACAAAAAAATAATTTTTGCTCCAATATTAATTTGACCAAACAAAAACCTTGCTATTCAACCTATATAATACAGTTAAAGAAAAAGTCCGAAACAAAAGGTTTTCAGACATTCTGCCACATTTTTCGTGAACATGAATGAATAGGGTTTACAAGGCCATTTTAAGGCATTATAATAAAGGTAATAATTTTGAATTTTATTTATAATGTTTTAAATTAAAAATTCATACAAAAAAAGAAAGAGGCACACTATATGGAACATGCAGAATCTCTGTTAGACTACGCTTTTCGGGAAATACGAACGGGCATACAAAACGGTACCTATCCACCGGGGTCCAAATTATCAACCCAAGATATTTCAGATTCTTTGGGCATTAGCAGAACCCCTGTCGTTTCTGCAATTAACCGCCTAGTGGCACAAGGATTGGCCGTTGCTTTACCCAGACGAGGGGTAATTGTAGCAGACTTTTCCCCACAACAATTAAAAGAAATCACTGAAGTCCGTGAAATGTTCGAACTTTATGCAGTAAAAAGAGCCATTCAAAATATAGACTTTTCACATGAAATTTTAGATGAGATGGAAGAAGTAGCCCTTGAACTTGCCAATGTGGATAGCCAAAACTATAACCTTGCTACCGAATTGGAAATTCGCTTTCATACATTGTTTGTTACTTTGGCAGGAAACTCACAGTTAACAAAGCTATATATTAATAATTGGAATATTGGCTCAATGTTTCAAATCTTTATGCTTTCAAAAATGCCCCTGTCAAAACACCAGCCATCTTTCGATCAGCATTTGGAAATGATTAAACTTCTAAAAGAGAAAAACGAAGCAGCTTTGCTAGAGTTTATCCCAAAACACTTGACCCCTGTTTTCGGTGCGATTGAATGGATTATGAGAAACGGAAACATGGATATGCAAGAACTTTTTAAAATTATGGCGGCGAAAGCAGAGGAAAAAAGGAATCCAAAAGCATAAAATTTTAAGGCACTCTCCCTTTTTGGGGAAAGTGCCTTATCTCTTTTCTTACTCATCTTCAATCCAATATAACTCATATATTTACCAACAACCATCTTCTTTACCCTTACCGCAAAAATAAGCCCGGGTGTATGCTCTATCCCCTAATTATAGCCCCTTCTCTAAAGATAGCTGGGAGTGTGCCATAGAAAAATGAACCTGAACCATCGTAAAATCAGAAAGGTGATATTCCAGAACATCCTCCTTCATCATATCTAAAAATACTGTTTCCTTACGCTTTATTTCTTCTTTTAACCAAATGGATAAGCTGTGAATGACATATTCCTTCATTTAGTCATCTTTCTCAAAACCCTCGGCTATATTTCTTGCAGAAATTTTAAGAGCCTCATTTTCTCCAAATAAATCCAAATGCTTTTCAAACTCACTAGAAATGTCATTAAAATAACAATTTAACCAGCTCTTCTGGAATATTCTCAGGTAGTTCCTTCAGCACAAAATGCCATTCACTAAAAGTTACATCTTTTTCTCCTAGGTATTCATACTCTTCAAAAGTTTGTATGTAGTTATCTAAAGTTATCTGGTTCTATTTTGTCGTTTTTTCGACCTCCCTTGTTTGCTAAGTCTCCTCCAAAATATTTTAATGGCATGCTGTAAAAAATAATACCAACAAATTCCTCACCCTCAAAAATAATTGCAACAAAAAAATAAAGCTTTTTATGATTTGCATAAAAAGCTTTATTTGATCTTACTCTTTTACAATTTCTTCTTACTTCAAGTTAAAAAATGCATCCATGCCCAAATATTCTGCTGCATCATCCAATTCTTCTTCAATTCTAAGAAGCTGGTTATATTTGGCAACACGGTCTGTTCTTGCAGGTGCACCTGTCTTAATCTGACCTGCGTTTACAGCAACTACGATATCAGCAATAGTTGTATCTTCTGTTTCACCACTTCTATGGGAAACGACTGCTGTCATTTTGTTTCTATTGGCCAGCTGAATCGCGTTAAATGTTTCAGTCAATGTACCAATCTGGTTTACTTTAATCAAGATAGAGTTACCAGCCTTCAAATCGATTCCCTTCTGCAAACGCTCTGTGTTTGTAACAAAAAGGTCATCGCCTACCAACTGGATTTTATCACCTAATTCTTTAGTCAATAACTGCCAGCCAGCCCAGTCTTCTTCTGCCAAGCCGTCTTCAATGGAAACGATAGGGTATTTTGCAACTAAAGCCTTCCAAAATTCCACCATTTCTTCTGATGTTCTAACGATTTCCTTTCCTGCCATCTTACTTTCCCCAGGGAAGTGATATTTGCCGTCTTTTTCATCGTATAATTCTGTCATTGCTGGGTCTAAAGCAATTTTTATATCTTCATCCCATTTGTAACCTGTTGCGTCAACGGCTTCTTTAATCAAGTCAATAACAGCATCTGCTGTAGGCAGGTCAGGTGCAAAACCACCTTCGTCACCAACTGCTGTGGAAAGACCTTTGCTTTTCAGAACTTTCTTTAACATATGATAAATTTCAGCACACATACGAAGTGCTTCCTTAAAGGAAGGGGCGCCAACAGGCATAATCATAAATTCCTGAACGTCTACGGTGTTGTCAGCGTGCTTACCACCATTCATAATGTTCATCATAGGAACAGGTACACTCTTTGCATTAAAACCGCCTAAATACTGATACAAAGGCATATCCAAAGCATCTGCCGCCGCCTTTGCAACTGCCATAGAAACGCCAAGAATTGCGTTTGCCCCTAATTTCGCTTTGTTTGGTGTACCATCCAAAGCAATCATAGCCTTGTCAATAGAAACCTGGTCTAAAGCGTTCATACCAATAATTTCTTCAGCAATTAGGTCGTTTACATTATCCACAGCATTCTGTACACCTGTACCGTTATATCTTTCCCCACCATCACGTAGTTCCACTGCTTCAAAAGCACCTGTGGAAGCACCACTGGGAACAGCAGCACGAGCAACAATGCTATCTTCAACAACTACTTCTACCTCAATGGTAGGATTTCCTCTGGAGTCCAACACTTCTCTTGCGAATACATCTGTAATTTCATAAAAACCTTTCATTTGTTTTTTCCTCCTTATATTTGCTTGTTCTTAATTACCTGTTAGCAGGCTTTTTCCTGTCATTTCTTCGGGAATAGGTACTCCCATCATTTCCAAAAGAGTAGGAGCTATATCTGCCAATCTGCCCCCATCTCTAAGTCCAACACCATCGGTGTAGTTTATCAAAACAAAGGGTACTGGGTTCGTTGTATGGGCGGTGAAAGCCTCATGGGTTACATAGTCCACCATTTGGTCACTATTTCCATGGTCTGCGCATAAAAACATATTCCCACCAGTTTCCACTAATGCCTCCATGACCTTACTAATGCAAGTATCCACGACTTCCACAGCTTTTATGGCAGCTTCCATAATTCCCGTATGCCCCACCATATCTGGGTTGGCAAAGTTTACAATAATCAAATCATACTCTTTGGAACGGATTGCCTTTACCAAGCCCTCTGTTACCTGAAATGCACTCATTTCCGGCTGTAAGTCATAAGTTGCAACTTTTGGTGAAGGTACCAACCAACGATCCTCATTGGGATTTGGTTCCTCTACGCCACCGTTAAAAAAGAAGGTTACATGGGCATATTTTTCCGTTTCAGCAGTTCTTAATTGTTTCAAGCCCAGGGAAGAAATATAACTACCTAATGTATTTGTCAATCTTTGGGGCTTAAATGCCACTTCCTTATTTGGAATGGTAACGTCATATTCTGTAAAGCAAACATATTTTAAATCTTGCAATACTTTTTCCCTTTGAAACCCATTAAATTCGGGGTCACACATGGCCCTGGTTATTTCCCTAGCGCGGTCGGGACGGAAGTTAAAGGAAATGACCGCATCATGGTCAGAAATCTTGCCCTTCGCCTTACCATCCTCATTCACAATCACAGTAGGTGCCATAAACTCGTCGGTTTTCCCTTTTTCATAGGATTTCTTAACTGCATCCACTGCATCTTGGGCAGTTGTTCCTTTGCCCAAAACCATGGCATCGTATGCTTCCTGTACTCTTTCCCAACGCTTATCACGGTCCATAGCATAATAGCGTCCTCCCACCGTTGCAATCTGTCCTGCCTCAATTTCACGCATTTTTTCCGCCAACTCAGCTACATAATCTGCCCCCGAGGATGGTGGTGTGTCTCTGCCGTCCAAAAATGCATGAACATATACTTTTTGTAAATCATGCTTTTTGGCTAAACGCAACAATGCATAAAGATGGGTGTTGTGGCTATGCACGCCACCGTCAGAAACCAACCCGTATAGATGTAACGCCGATGAATTTTTTTTGCAATGCTCTATGGCTTGCAATAATTCAGGATTTTCATAAAAATCTCCATCTTCAATTGCTTTAGTAATACGTGTAAATTCTTGGTAAACAATACGTCCTGCTCCAATGTTTAAATGTCCAACCTCTGAATTCCCCATCTGCCCTTCGGGCAAACCAACGTCACGTCCACTGGCATATCCTTTTACAAAGGGGTACTTCTTGAAAATAGCATCCAGTACTGGAGTATTGGCTTGTTTAATGGCATTTCCCTCGACTTTTTCATTAATACCAAATCCATCTAAAATCATTAAAACAGTTGTCTTCTTTTCCATATTATTTCGCCTCACTTTCAGCGCGTTTGTTATTTCTGATAATGAACAATTTCTTGAAACTCCTCTTTCAAGCTTGCCCCACCAACTAATCCACCATCAATATCAGGCATAGCAAACAATTCTGCTGCATTTTTTCCATTTACGCTGCCACCATATTGAATTCGAACCTGTTGTGCAGTCGTTTCTCCGTACACTTCGCCAACAACTTGGCGAACTGCTTTGCAAACCTCTTGTGCCTGCTCCGAAGTTGCTGTTTTACCAGTACCGATTGCCCAAATAGGTTCGTAGGCAATTACAACTTTTGAAACTTCTTCTGCTGTAAGCCCTGCTAGACCACATTTTATCTGAATACGTATCCATTCTATGGTAATCCCTGCTTCTCTTTGCTCCAGTGTTTCACCGCAGCACATAATCGGCGTAATCCCCACTTCTAAGGCCTTTTTCACTTTCTTATTGACCATATCATTCGTCTCGTTAAAGTACTGACGGCGTTCGGAATGTCCAAGTACAACATAAGAAACTCCCATTTCCTTTAACATCAAGGGAGAAATTTCTCCTGTATACGCACCACTGTCTTCAAAGTGCATGTTTTCAGCACCCACACCAATGCCAGCCCCCTTTAGCTCTTCCAAAGCGGGATATAAATCTACAAAAGGTACACAAAATACAACGTCAACTTCGGAGGAAGCAACTTTATCTTTCATCAGCTTACAAAATTCTGTTGCCTCTTTGGGAGTTTTGTTCATCTTCCAGTTACCTGCTATGATTTTTTTTCTCATAATTCACTTCCCTCTCTTTCCGTACAAAGCTTTTCCTCGCAGCCCGTTCTATGTTTTCCACCAAATCTTGACCACACCAGCCAGACTCCACATTCACTCTAGGGATTTCATAGGGGGATGTTTGTCTTGTAATGACTCCGTGGTCAACTGTAAATAATAGGTCAAAGCCCATATCTTTCAACGCTTCCTGGGTATATACAGTAAATCTTCCATTGGGAAAGGCCAGTGCCTTGCATCCTTTTTGGTTTAGATACTTTTCCAAAGCAACTTCTGCCTTTTCTACCTCTGCCAAAAATTCATCTTCCTCTTCTAAATCCACAGGAACATGGTTGGCTGTATGGTTATAAATTTTAACATATCTGCTGTCTACCATTTTCTGTGCTTGATCCCAGGTAAACTTTTTTAGCCCCGATTGTTCCGTGATGCTATCCGTCACAGCAAAAATAGAGGCAGGGATACGGTATTTTCGGAAAATGGGAAAGGCCAAATCATAATTGCTCATATATCCGTCATCCATTGTGATACAAATATATTTTTTATTCAATCCAAGGCCAAGTTCACCATTGTCTCTTCGTTTATATTGAACCTTCTCTTTTTCCACCCGCTGAAGAAATTCGTTTAGAGTTTCCAGGGAAATAAATTCATACCCTAACTCCTTTAAATAACAAATTTGATCCTCCAGCTCGGCTTGGGTGGTCACAACCCCGTTTCCCTGTCCCATATCTCTAATTGCAAAATGATGATACATCAACACTGAAATATAGTCTGTTGGTGGAATAATCATTTTCTCCGCCGGCTTTATCAACTCTAGTTCATTCAAATTATTCATGGCAGTCACTGTTTTTCCCCAAGCAGTCTGTTGAAATACCAAGGAGCAAAACAGTGCTATCACCACAAATATTCTTCCCCTTTGTTTCATATTAAACCTTATTTATCTTGCACCGCAACCACACCTGGCAAGTCCTTTCCTTCCAAAAATTCCAATGAAGCACCGCCACCTGTAGAAATATGCGTCATTTTATCTCCGAAGCCCAACTGATTTACAGCCGCGGCAGAATCACCACCACCGATAATCGTTGTTGCATCAATATCAGCCATTGCCTGAGCCACGGCTTTTGTGCCACCAGCAAAGTTTTCGAACTCAAAAACCCCCATAGGTCCGTTCCAAATTACAGTCTTGGCTTCCTTGATTGCTGATGCAAATAATTCTCTGGACTTTTCGCCAATATCAAGTCCCATCCATCCATCGGGAATTTCCAAAGCAGGAACCGTTTTAAACTCTGTGTCGTTTTTAAACTCTTTTGTAACCAATGTATCCACAGGTAATAAGAAGCGAACGCCCTTTTCCTTGGCTTTTGCCATCATTTCCTTAGCATATTCAACCTTATCGGCTTCCAGCAAAGATTCCCCAACCTTACCGCCTTGGGCTACTGAGAAGGTATATGCCATTCCGCCGCCAATAATTAAGGTATCCACTTTTTCCAATAAGTTGTTGATTACATTGATTTTATCAGAAACCTTTGAACCACCTAATATAGCGACAAAAGGATGCTCAGGCTTGTTCACCGCATTCCCTAAAAATTCAATTTCCTTTTCCATCAAATAACCAACTGCAGACTCTTTTACATATTCCGTAACCCCTACTGTTGAGCAGTGGGCTCTATGGCTGGTGCCAAACGCATCGTTTACAAATACATCCGCTAAGGAAGCCAATTCCTTGCTAAAGGTTTCCTCATTTTTTGTTTCTTCTTTTCTATACCGTGTATTTTCCAACAACACTACATCGCCATCGTTCATAGCTTCTACGGCTTTTTTGGCGTTTTCTCCAACTACCATATCGTCCTTTGCAAAAACCACTTCTTTCCCCAATATTTCAGAAAGCCTTTTTGCAACAGGTGCCAAGGAAAGCTCTGGCTTGGGTTCTCCCTTTGGTTTACCCATATGAGAACAAAGAATAACTTTCCCCCCCTCCTCCACCAGTTTTTTGATTGTTGGAAGGGCAGCGGTGATTCTGTTTTCGTCAGTAATTACCCCATTTTGCAAGGGGACATTGAAGTCGCATCTAACCAACACTTTTTTCCCTTTTACTTGCAAATCATCAACGGATTTTTTATTAAGCATTTTTAATACTCCTTTCTGATTGTCGTTTAGGCACCTAAGATACCTAATCAAATCTCCCAATATTTCTACTTTTCCCCAAATCTTCTCTTTTATTTTTAGAATATGGTAATTCCTGAATACTTGTAGGAAAAAATATTGTCTCAGCATTTCACAATAATTTTATGCTTCTAAAAGTTCTATTATTTTTAATGCTGCACCTTCATCAGTAACAAAAACACCACCTGGTATGCTTTGGCTTACAGCAAAAATACTTTCTGCCTTTTTCTCCCCACCAGCTACTACAATCACTTCATCCATATTGTCTATTTCGTTAAAGTCAATGGCGATGGAACGAGTTTTATAAAGTACCTCGCCACTTTTATTAAAATAATATCCACAAGCCTCTGCAACAGCTTCTTGTTCAGCTAAGTATATTCTTATTTCTTCATCCAATCTACGTTTTTCTGCCATGTCTAATGCGTTACCCACACCTAAAAGCAAAATATTTGCCTTCTCCATCTCCTGTATGGTTTCGGAAATTTCAGGTTGCTTCTTCATCTCCTCCAAGGCTGTTTCACTTAGGTTATCGGGCAAATGTAATAAGCGATAATCAGCCTGCAGCTTTTCGGCTAACTGCACGGCCAAAGTATCTGCCTGTAACTCCATTTTTCTACCAATACTACCTCTTGCAGGTACAATCATTTTCGCCATAGGTTTAGACATTTCAGGGGCAGCAAGAACCAAGTCCTCCATAGCCGTACCACCGGTGATGGCAATACAACTTTTCTCGTCAGTCTTTTCCAAAAGGCGACGCATTGCCAATTGACCCATTTCTTTGCGGCTACGTTCACTGACATCCGCATCACCTTGGGCAATCAAAACACGTTTCACCCCTAAACGCTTAGCCAATTTCTCTTCCAAAACAGATAGCCCCGTCATAATGGAGAAAATGGTGTCCAATCCATCCAAAACCTCCATGCCTTCATCAGTAACGGTCATTCCTGTTTTAGAAACCTGCACCAGTTTTTGCACGCTAAAACGTTCAATCTCACTACGGACAGTCCGTTCCGTCATACCCAGTGCCAGTACCACCATTCTTCTGCCACAGGGTTGTAAAAGGCGAACCGTCTTTAAAACACGGTACCTTTTGATCATTTCTTCGGTCAAATCAGGTGCAATTTTACGAATCAATTGTAATTTATCTTCCATATTTCACCTTCCTTTGGTCTTTTTTCGTCCCATATTTATTTTTTTGTCCCAACCAAAAGAAAAAAAGGGAGGTGGCGCGCAGTCGGTAGTAAGACCATACCGGCCACCTGCCGCCCCATCTTCTTTAAATCTGCTCTACTTTTACAGAGGCATCTACATCCTTGTCTGTACAGCAGCAATCATCTTCATTGCAGTACTCATCTTCCAAACTATCCCAATCGAAATCCCAATCTTCATCGTATTCGTCATCCATTTTTGTTTTCAATAAATAAACAACGGTTAGTGCAACCACTGCTAAAACCGCAGCAATAATACCCAATACAATAAACACTGTTTTTTTGTCGTCACGGTCGTTGTGTAAAACAACAATTCTATCCTTTAAATCTTCAAAACTTGGTTTCATTTCAAAATATTTTTTCATCTGACATTACTCCTTTATCGTTTATTTTCGGAAAATTTCCGTTTCAGAAACTCCTTATTTTTACGCATTTCACTATACTCGTAATATGCCTTTTTCAAAATTTGACGTTCGTCATTAAACTTTAACAGATGATAGGCTTCATGGAATTTATAAAAACCGGCATCGGCGAAGTATTCTTCGCTCTGAGGCTTACAGAAAAAGGAATTAGCACTCATCAAATACCAATGCACTGTTTTGCTTACGGTATCCTCGCTGCCTTTGAAGGTATATTGGGTTTTACCCACATATTTAATAATTTCACCCGTTGCCCCGGATTCTTCCTTAACCTCACGCAAAGCAGTCTGCCGATAGGTTTCGCCTTCTTCCACGGTGCCCTTGGGTAATACCCACCCCATGTATCTGCCGTTTTGGTTTTTGTATAAGAGAAGAATCTTCCACTTATAAATCACAACGCCGCCACAGCTTACCGCTTCAATCACTGCTTTACCTCCACAATTATGCTATTTTCTGCCAGTTGTCCCATTTCTAATAGTATACCGCTTTTTATCTTTTATTTCAAGAGTTACAATAAAATCATGCACATTTTATTCTCGAAAGGGCGAAATCCGTACCAATTCTTTTATATGCCTTAATGCAGACCACCATAACCAAACTTCCAAAATCCAAAATGGTATCCAGAATATGTGGGATTTCTCAAGTAAACAATAATTGTATACGGCATGGGCTAAATATGGCACAATCAAAGCAAGAATCATATGCTTCTTATTGCCAAAGAATTTTGCAAGTCCCAGATAATATCCCATTTGTACACCAAACAAAGCATGCCCTGGCACCGAAAGCAGAGCCCTTGAAAAAGCTGTACCATACCCCCCCATCACTGGATGCATGACATAAATGATGTTTTCTATCCAAGCAAACCCCAGAGATACAAAAACACCGTAAACAATTCCGTCAAGGGGCTCGTTAAAATTTCCGTTTTTCCATATTAAAAACACCAGAAAAACGTACTTAATCACCTCCTCTACCCCTGCTGAGCTTAGAAATGATGTATAGAACGGGTTCTCTCTATGAGGGAATATTTTTTCTAACCCTATCCCTACAGCATAAATGACACAGGTCGTATAGATCCCGTATAATAACCCCAGCAGAAGCATCTTCCAAGGCTCTTTTTCATACTTATCTCTTACATAAATATAAAAAAGTCCTAGAAAAACAGGCGCAGCAGCCAGTTCTAGCAGCATGAAAACCAATCCTTTTTTCTTCTGACATTTCTTCTTTAGTCTTTCCCAAAATGTAATAACTATCATTTTTTCTTAATAAAAAAATAAAAACACACTATTTTTTCTCAATAGTGTGTTTTTATAATTTGGCTTACTCCGTTTTAATTGCTGTTAAAGCACTCAGTTTCATCGCTCGTTTTGCAGGTAAGTATCCGGAAAGAACACCAATTACCGTTGCAAAAGCAATAGACCCAAGATATAACCACAAAGGAATGGATGAAGTCATATCACTGCCATGCTGCATGGCAACAAAGTTCACTAGCTTTGAAGTTACAAAACTTACCCCAACACCGACAATGCCACCGGCAAATCCGATAAAAGCAGCCTCGGTTAAAAAAAGAAGCTTAATATCCCTCAAAGACGCACCAATTACCTTCATGATACCAATTTCTCTGGTTCTTTCATAAATTGCCATAACCATTGTGTTTGTAATGCCAATGGCCGCAACAACCAAAGAAATTGCACCAATTGCTCCTAAAACCATACGTAACATTTTCGTGGTTTCCTTCATCGCTTCTAGTTGATCCGTTAAGCTGGAAGCACGGTAACCCATATCTTTAATTTGTTGTTGTACCACTTGCACATTTTTAATATCGTCTACCTTAACCATAACCTGTTCGTATTCTTTTGATCTTTTTTGGTTATTCCCCCCGGAAGAACCATGCGATTTCTTTTCCCACTCTTTTTGAGCTTTTTCAATTTTTTCAACTTCTTTTAGCGGCATAATTACACTCCAACCATTATTGCCATCCGCAGGCATTGTACCCACCACTTCAAACTTAAATGGTTTCACCGATTTATCCGCATGTCTGGTACCATATCCCCAATCAAATGTAACATCAATCTTCTCGCCGATCAGCTCTATTTCAGGTGGTTCCGAATTCATTCTCATTTCCCAATTCAACTTAGGGTCATAGAATTCTACGCCACCGCCCACAACGATTGCTTTTACGTCCTCCCCGGACAATGCCCGTCCATCTTCTATTTTATATCCCATGGCTTCCATGGTTGCTGGGTCTAGCCCTATAAAATTGGCATCTGCAACAAGTTTCCCGCTTCCTATCATCAGATACAAACTTTTTATAGGAGAAACAGCCTCAACTCCGGCAATCTGGCGGAAAGAATCCACCGCTGCCCCATCCAGTTTAACCTGCTTCCCCTTGTTTTGTGGGCCGCTTGAACCCTCCTCTTCCATCATGTAGTGGCCACCGCCGCCATTGGGGGAATATACGTCAATAACTTGTAAACTGCCCCAGTCCTCTAACTGACGGGCAAAGCTTTCATTCATACCAATGCCAATGGAGACCATTACAACGATGGAGGCAGTTCCGATTACTACCCCAAGAACAGTTAGGAAGGTTCGGAGTTTTCGCTTTAGCAAGTTGCGAAGAGCCATATTTAATAAGTCTCTCGTACTCATAAAGACATATCCTCTCTATCATCTTCGTCGTCGTCATCATCTTCATCCATGTCATCATTTAGGCTTTCAGCAAAACGACTCTGTGGTTCTTGCTTCTGACGTCTGATAAAAACAAACATCCCCATACCGAAAAGGGCTAAAAGAGCAATGGCAATCATTGCTTTCTTCATATCCATGGGTGGTGTTGCAGAATCCATTTCACCTTCCATATCCTCAGGCATCATTGGCTCCATTACATTCAAAATGAATTCCCTGCGTTCTTCTTTTAATTCTCCCGTTGCATCCTCATAGGAAATCACAATGTTTACGGGTACTTCTCCACCTGAGTTGGGAGTAAATGTTGTTTCAAAATACTCCCCTGCCCCTGACTCCAAGTTGCCGATATAAGTATTTTTATTTTGGCATTCAACGTCGCCTTCTACTTTAACCATTACATTGCTCAGTGTTACCTTACCAGTGTTGTAATAACCAAAAGATACCGTAATGGGTGAATACATTTCCACCGTATCTGGAATGGCAAACTCATCCACCTGTAACTCTGTTACTTGCTTTACGTTAATACCCAACAATTCCTTTGCAGTAAATTCCTTACCTGCGCTGTCTTCATATTCAAAATTTACCGTTAAAGTGTATGTCTTAGGCTGTGCCTCAGGAACAACGTATAAACGCAACTGTTTCTGCGCTGTGCCTTTTGGCCCAATTGCATCGAAATAAAATGTATTACTGCTTTCTACGGGGGTGAAAATATTCCCTGACTTTTCCGTTTCAGAAGATGTTTCCTCCGCCAAAGTTAAAAACATTTTAATGTTTTTTACACCCTTTTGTGCGTGGGTATTTAAAATATCCATGTTCAAATCGAATTCTTCCCCCGCCATAACAATCAAAGGATCGCATACATAATTGCTTACAATCAATTTAGGCTTGCTGGCATTTTCCTCTTCAGAATCAGGGTTACTTACGTTAACCCCAGCAAATTGCTTAAAGGTGGTAACAGCCGTTCCCCCGGAAGTATATTCTGTTGTGAACTGAATTGCATAGTTTTGAGATTTAGATGCGGCAGTACCCGCAAAAGTGAAGGAAAGGCTGGTAGTGGCCCCAGGTGCCAATTCAGAAACAGTTTTCACACTTCCTGATTTGGGTACCACTGCGGAAGTATCCACCGCTTCTGCTGTTACTACAATGTTTTTTGCCGCAACCTTTCCACTGTTGTACAGATCAAAACTAACGGTAAAGTTCTCGTTTACACCGTAAACACCGCTAGGCTCTCTCATGTTTCTCATTTCTAATTGAGACTTCTGTCCTGCTACGCCACCTACATTCACATAAAATTCCTGAGCTTTTTCTACTGCTTTGCCAAAGCCATCTTTAAACTTCAACTTAATAGAAACAGGGTAGTTTCCTGCCGCCATGTCAGCACTAGCCACCAAGGGGAACGCAAACTCAACACTGCCCCCCACAGGAATACTGGCATAATGCTTGCTGCTAAAGCCCCCGCTCAAGCTGATTTTGTCTGTTGATAAGTTGTCCAAACTAACAGTAACATCAACCATTTCCTGTGTACCATTGTTCAAAACTTTACCGCTTAAATTAGCACTATTTCCAGGAGACATACTCTCTGGGCTTAATTTCATGTTTTCTAATTTAAAGCTGGGTTCCTTGTCAAACCCCTTCATTTTCAAATAAATTGTTTCGGAGCTTGAAAATGATGAATCATTAGTATTTCTATATGTAAACTCCAAAGTAATGGGGTAGCTAGACTCCTTTACTTCACCGTTAACATCAACATTTAAGCTAACATTCTTATAACCATTTGCACCAATGCTCCCCACATCACCGCCGCCTTGTACTGATACTCTGAAGGGATCTGTGGCACTTCTTTTAGGGCTGATGTAAACATTATCTGCCGCCGCACCACCTTTGTTTTTAATCTGGAAGGAAATTCGATTATTCCCCTCTGCCACTACTTCAAAAACAGTATCGCCACCAACTATAATTTTAGGCGAACCATTGTCACTAAAGTCATCTGCAAGCCCTACTACTGTTTGCCCCAGTATCACGGAAAGCATCATTACTACTGCCATTACTTTTTGAAATAACTTTTTTCTCATCATTCTTTCTCCCCTTCAGCCTGCCTTTTATCTTCAATCCGTTCAACCTCACCATCTGAAAGCATAACAATACGATCCGCATAGTCAGACAGTTCCAAATCGTGGGTTACGATTACTAGCGTTTGTTTGTTCTTGCTTGCCAAAGCTGTAATCAAATCCATCATTTCATATGTCGTACGGGTATCCAAGTTTCCCGTTGGTTCATCTGCAAATACCACCTGTGGGCTATTGATAAACGCTCTTGCAATACTAACTCTTTGTTGCTGACCACCACTCATTTCATGGGGCTTATGGTGGGCTCTGTCCCCTAAACCAACAGCTGTTAACATTTCCATAGCCCGCTCGTTTCTCTCTTTCAAAGGAACATTCTTAAAAATGAGTGGTAACGTAACATTTTCCATGGCTGTTAAAGTCGGTAAAAGGTTATAGGACTGAAATACAAAGCCAACATACCTCTGTCTAAAATCAGCCAACTGGTCTTCATTCATCCGCTCAATATGCTTTTTGTTAAATATGATTTGACCCGATGAGGGTTTCTCCAATCCTGCAATCAAGTTTAATAAAGTGGATTTGCCCGAGCCAGACTTACCAAGCAAACAGCATACTTCCCCTTGGCGTATGTTTAAGCTGATGCCATTTACCGCTTGAATTTTTTCTTTCCCCATTTGATAAATTTTTTTCACATTCTTAATTCGAATCACATTTCGACCCAAGCTTCACACTCCCTTGCAAATAATATCTAAAATTTTCTAATGACTCTCTAATTTATCTTAGCATATAGTTGTAACAAAAGCTAACAAGAAAGCTTAAAATTTTCTTACAATAGCGTAATGATGTGAAAATTTTCCTCTTCCAAGTTGTGTCCTATTTCAAACTGTGCTATCTTAAGAAAAAAGGGGGTAGTAATTTGATTACAATTTTTAATCGCAAAGAATTATGTATCACTTACTCCATGGAGGAGCAAGCAAAAATACGAGATGTCCTTAGTTCTTACAATATTGACTATAGCCTTTCAACCCTCGGCAATCTACATATAAGCAATTCACGTGGTGTGCCTGGAATGCAAGATTTTACCCAAACCCAGTATAAGTTTTACGTAAAAAAATCTGACTATGAAGAAGCCATCGCTATTTTAAATGGAAAAGTATAATCATCCGAGTGGCTGTTACCTACACAGGTGATTAATTATTCTTTCCTAGATGATTTTACAAAATTAAAAACATCTCTTGAAACCCGGAAATCACCCAGAGATTTTAAGAGATGTTTTATTTTTTTACTGCTTATATTTTTCTAACCGATTGGCAGACTCCTCATCCACATACACTTCCAGCAAAACACCCTCCGCTGTATGTTCCTCACGAATGATTTCACAACGACCATGAACCCAGCCAAGTAGCCCTCCTTCCGTATAAGGCACTAAGGCTACCAAAGATTTACGGAAGCTCTTTAGTAAGTTCTCAACTGTTCCAAGCATCTCCTCTAGTCCATGGCCTTTAAAGGCAGAAACCTGTACAATTTCCCTTGCTCGGGTGTCGATGGGTAAAGGCAGCTCAACTTCTTTATCCATTTTGTTGAAAATGGTAATGACAGGCGTATCCCCGCAACCCAAATCCTCTAAGGTTTTATATACCACCTGCATCTGCTCCTGTCTGTTAGGGTTCGATGCATCAACCACATGGAGCAAAATATCTGCATATTTTAATTCTTCCAAGGTAGCTCGAAAGGCTTGCACCAAATGATGGGGTAATTTTTGAATAAAACCAACGGTATCCGTCAATAAGATTTCTGAGCCATTGGGCAGTTGAACCTTTCTGGTTGTGGTATCCAACGTTGCAAACAACTTATCTTCCGCCAGAACCCCTGCATCTGTCAACTTATTGATCAGTGTAGATTTACCCGCATTTGTATAGCCCACCAAAGATACCACGGGAGAACCCATTCGCCCTCTTTGGTTGCGCAACAATTCTCTATGGGTCTGAATTTCCTTTGCGGCACTGTTTAATTCAGCAATACGATCTTTAATATAGCGTCTGTCCGTCTCTAATTTCTTTTCACCTGGGCCTCTGGTACCAATTCCACCACCCAGCCTTGACATGGACGCACCCATCCCTGTCAATCGAGACAAACGGTACTTTAACTGGGCCAATTCCACCTGGATTTTCCCTTCACCGGAAATAGCCCTTCCAGCAAAAATATCCAAAATAACAATGGTTCTATCCATTACTTTGGTTTCTAGCATCTTCTCTAAATTTTTTAGTTGGGCAGGAGAAAGCTCGTCGTCACAAACAACGCCAGAAGCACCATATGCCTCTACCATCATTTTTAACTCTTCAATCTTTCCCTTGCCTAAGTAATGTCCAGGGTGAATCCGCTCACGCTTTTGAACGCTTCTAGCCACTGCCACTGCCCCTGCCGTACGCACCAATTCTTCCAGCTCATCTAAACAAGCCTCTGTTTCCATGGCGGAACGACTGTTGCGTTCATCCGGTTCTACGGCAACTAAGATTACCTTTTCCTCTATTGCTGCCGTTTCATGTAGTTCTCTCGCCATATACTGCCTCCTCTCCTTGCCTAAGCACAGCTTAAACCTCTTTTAGCCAAACTCCATCAAAAGAAAATGCCGCTGGGCCACTCATATATACATGGTTATCTTCCTCATTCCAAGTTATTGTTAACTCGCCACCTATCAAAGATACCTTGACCTCTCTGTCACAAAGGCCATTCAAAATACATGCAACCACCGATGCACAAGCACCTGTACCACAGGCAAGGGTTTCTCCGCTTCCCCGCTCCCAAACACGCATATTGATGTGATTTCTGCTTAATACCTGCACAAACTCCACATTTGTTTTATTGGGAAATAAAGGGCTTACCTCCACCAACTTCCCATAAGCTTCCACAGGGAACTTTGCCGTATCCTCTACAAAAGTCACCCCATGGGGATTGCCCATAGAAACGCAGGTAAAAACAAATTCTGTCCCGTTAACAGCAATTCGTTTTCCAATAACGGGGCTTTCTCCATGAATCACTGGAATTTTTTCCGCCTCCAAAATAGGCTCTCCCATGTCTACGCCAACGGTTTTTACAATCCCATCTTCAATATTTAAGGCTAAATATCTGATTCCCCCTGCTGTTTCAAGGGAAACCTCTTCTTTTTTCGTCAAGCCTCTTTCATAAACGTATTTCCCAATACAGCGAGCTGCATTGCCACACATTTCCCCTTCAGAGCCATCTAGGTTAAACATACGCATACGAAAATCGGCATTTTCAGAAGGCATAATCAAAACCAATCCATCTGCCCCAACGCCAAAGTGTCTCTCACTCATAGCAATTGCTAATTTTTCGGGTTGATTTACAACTTCTTCAAAGCAGTTGATATAAATATAATCGTTTCCGCAGCCTTCCATTTTTGTAAAATGCATTTTTCTCCCCCTGTCCTTATGTAAGCAGCGGTAACCCGCTGCCATTTATTAATGTCTTGCAATACGCACCGTTGGGTTCTCATGGGCAACAGAATTATAGAATGTCAAAGACCACAGCCCAGCTAAGCCAACTAAACCAAAGATGACTCTGGAAATCCAGAACATGCTTCCACCAAAGATACTGGTTACAACGTCATAGCCGAAAAAGCCAATCAACCCCCAGTTTAAAGCACCGATAATCACCAAGGTTAGTGCTAAATAGTTTGTAAATCTCATAATGAAAGACCTCCTTAAATAATTACGGAATAATACCGTCATCCTTATTATCCCTAGGATTTGATTATTTATGAAAAACTTTTTTTCCTATGGTGTCAACTTCAATGCCCTTAACATTTCCTACGGCACTCCAACTGACTTTCTCCATATCAAAAATCGTTTGGGTAACCTTCAAAATATCCTCTGACGTAATCTTGCTAAGTTTATCAATCACCTCTTGTGTATCCTGTACCTTACCTCTTAAAAGTAGGGCAGAGCCTGCAGCGGTCATTCGGTTTAAGGTGCTTTCCGTTCCGATGATAAAGTTACTGATTAACTGCTCTTTTGTAACATCAATCAATTTTTGAGGCAAAAGATTATTCTTCACATCCTCAACTTCACTCGCAATCAGCTCATAAACCCGTTCCAACTGGTTTGGATTCATGCCCCCAGTAATTGAAAATAACCCTGTATCGGCAAAGGACGTTGTATAGCTATAAATAGAGTAGGTCAACCCATTCTCCTCACGAACCTTTTGGAACAATCTAGAACTCATCCCACCGCCAAAAATTGTATTAAAAACCCCAAGGGCATATTTCATAGGGTTTTCCCGTTCTAAACCAGGAAATGCAATACAAGTATGCACCTGTTCCACATCTTTTTCCCTAGCAACATGGGCAATCTTATATTCTGCTTTGGAATTATATTGGTTGAAGGGCTGTTTTGCTGTCCAATCTCCAAGGGCTTTGTTTAACATCTCCAGCATTTCGTCCGTTTTAAAATTTCCCGCTACAGATAATACCATATTTTCCGTATGATAGTTCTTTTCATAATAATTTCTGATGCTTTCAGAAGTAAATGTAGCGATGGTCTTCGTCGTACCCAAAATAGGCATCCCCAAGGGGCTATTTCTCCAAATGGTATCCTGCAAAACATCATGTACCAACTCTTCCGGTGCATCTTCATACATATTAATTTCTTCGGTAATAACGTTACGTTCTCTTTCTACATCCTTTTGGTCGAACAGAGATCGTAAAACCATATCACTCATGACATCCAAGGCTCTTCCAAAATGCTCATCCAAAACACGGGTGTGATAACAGGTGTACTCCTTTGTGGTATAGGCATTAATCTGCCCCCCTAAAGCATCCATGGCTTCTGCAATCTGCCTGGCGGTTCTGTTTTCCGTTCCTTTAAAAATCATATGCTCAATAAAGTGAGAAACGCCGTTCTCCTCAGGACGTTCATTTCTGGAACCGTTCTTCACCCAAATCCCAAAGGAAATACTCCTTACATAAGATATTTCCTCTAATGCCACAGAAATTCCGTTTTGCAATTTTTTGATTGTAACCATATTATCTCTCCCATGCATAAAATCACTAATTTATTTTTATCATGTTCCAATTTGGTTTTTTTATGCCTTAGCCAAATACTATGCGTGTTTTTGCTATACAAGAATACTAACGGATGCTGTTTGACAGCGCCTTTATTTTTAGAATTGTCACCCTAAAGAGGTGGAAAACTTCCTAAGTCCGTTAAAAAGGAGGCTGTGCAGGAAAACCTTCCTTCCCACAGCCTCCTAGCTTTTTAGAGATTATGCTTTGTGATCGTTTTGTTCTTCTTTGTGCTTTTCTTCTCTAGGCAGTGTATCCTTAATGGAGAAGTTTAATCTTCCTTGCTTATCAATTTCCATAAGCTTTGCACTAACGACATCGCCAACTGCCAATACGTCTTCTACTTTTTCTACACGCTTATTGGAAATTTTAGAAATATGAATCAAACCTTCTTTGCCTGGAGCAATTTCAAAGAATGCACCAAATGTCATAAGTCTTGTAATGGCACCTGTGTAAATTGTACCTGGAACAGGGTCTTTCACAATTGCATTAATCATATCAATGGCACGCTGAATATCTGCAGCATCAATACCCTTAATGAAAATTGTACCATCATCCTCTGTATCAATTTCACAGTTGCTTTCCTCTATAATCTTCTTAATAACTTTGCCTCTTGTACCAATAACTTCTGCAATTTTTTCCACGTCAATCTGCATGGAAGCAATCTTAGGTGCATGTTCAGAAAGCTCTTTTCTAGGCTCTGCAATGGCTTTCAACATAACTTCGTTTAAGATATATTCTCTTGCTCTGCCTGTTTGTGCAAACGCCTGCTCAATCATAGCAAAGGTCAAGCCTTTAATCTTCATATCCATCTGGATTGCTGTAATGCCTTCGCTGGTACCTGCTACTTTGAAGTCCATATCCCCAAAGAAGTCTTCTACACCCTGAATATCTGTGATTTCAACGAAGTCATCCTCTGTGTCTCCTGTTACCAAGCCTACAGAAATACCTGCAACAGGACGCTTAATAGGTACACCTGCTGCCATCAAAGACAGGGTGGAACCACAAATACTTGCCTGAGAAGTAGAACCATTGGAGCTTAAAATATCGGAAACCAAACGGATTGCATAAGGGAATTCCTCTGCGCTAGGCAGTACAGGCAACAATGCTCTTTCACTCAAAGCACCGTGACCGATTTCACGTCTACCTGGGCCTCTAGATGTTTTTGCTTCACCAACGGAATATCCGGGGAAGTTATAGTGGTGGATATAACGCTTGTCTGTTTCATTAATATCCAATCCATCCAAACGCTGACCCTCGCTAACCATACCCAATGTGGTTACAGTCAAGCACTGTGTCTGTCCTCTAGAGAACAATGCAGAACCATGAACACGAGGCAATACATCAACCTCTGCACTCAACTGTCTGATATCTTCAATACCACGGCCGTCAGGACGCTTGTGGTCTCTTAAAATCATACGTCTTACTGTCATCTTTTCAAATTTATAGATGATTTCGCCTAATAAAGCTTCAATGTTTGCTTCTTCGCCATAAATGGCAACTAATTTTTCTGTCAAAGCTTCCACTACTTCTTCGGTGATGGCTTTGATCTTTGCATCTCTATCCTGCTTTAATTCAGCATATACCGCATCTTCCATTCTGGCATCGGTAATATATCCAGTAACCATGTTGTATGCTTCTTCATTAATCACGTGCTCTTCGTAAGGAGCCTTTTCCTTACCTTCTTTTTCAACGATTTCTTTGATGAATTTTACAACTTCCAAGTTTGTATCAAAAGCCAAATGAATTGCTTCCATCATCAAATCATCGGGAATTTCATCGGCACCTGCTTCAATCATCATAACCTTGTCTTCTTTAGAAGAAACAGTCAAAGATAATCTGGTGGTTTCTCTTTGTTCAGCGTTAGGGTTTACAACCAACTGTCCGTCACAGTAACCGATGTTAACGGAAGATAGAGGGTCAGTAAAAGGAATATCGGAAATATTCAACGCTAAGGATGCACCAATCATCGCTACTACTTCAGGAGAGCAATCCTGATCAACAGACATAACTGTGGCTACAATCGCAACGTCGTTTCTATAATCCTTAGGGAACAAAGGTCTTAATGGTCTGTCAATGCATCTGGCTGTTAACACAGCTTTTTCCGAAGGTCTGCCTTCTCTTTTAATAAATCCACCAGGAATTTTACCAACGGAGTATAATCTTTCTTCATAATCAATGCTCAGAGGGAAAAAATCGATTCCTTCTCTGGGCTTTGAGGATGCAGTTGCAGTTACCAAAACCGTTGTTTCGCCGTAACGTAAAATTACTGCGCCGTTAGCCTGTTCTGCAACTCTGCCAATTTCAGCTGTCAGGGTTCTGCCTGCTAAATCCATGGAATAAGTTCTAAACATAAATGAATTCTCCTTTTGTTTTTTCTTATTATGCACCATAGATCTTCAACTTTACCCACACCCATTTTTAGGCTATAAACAAAGTTGGAAATCTATAGTGCCACAATCTCTTCTTTTTTTGATAATGATAGAAGAAAAGAGAGGAATTCCACCTCTCTCTTCTTTATATCGAATTCTTACTTTCTCAGGCCAAGATCCGCAATGAGAGCACGGTATCTTTCGATATCTAAGTCTTTCAAGTAGTTCAAAAGACCTCTTCTCTGACCAACCATTTTCAAAAGACCTCTTCTGGAGTGGTGATCTTTCTTGTGTTCCTTCAAGTGCTCTGTAAGCATAGTGATTCTTGCTGTCAACAGAGCAACCTGTACTTCGGGAGAACCTGTATCGTTAGGTGTTCTGCCGTATTTTGCGATAATTTCCTGTTTGTTAATTGTTGTCATTTCAATTTCCTCCTTAAAAATTCCTTTTAAAGTTAATATTGCGCATCCCCAAAGACTAAGTGAATGGTCGGAGATTCCAGAAACCGAGTCTTGGTTTTACAGCATTTTTATTTTAGCATACTGCCCTTATCTTTGCAAGAATAATACATTAATTCTCCGTATTTTTCGGGGGTATTTCCTCCTTGGGCCTGATAAAGTCAAGCTGCGAAAGGATAACCGCCACGAAAACCACTGCAAAGCCCAATGCAATTTTTAATGTGATTTCCTCGCCATAAAGCAAGACAGAAAAAATCACGCCAAAAACTGCCTCAAGACTTAACAAAATTGTCCCTACAGTTGCATTAATATATTTTAACCCAATACTCTGCAAACTTAAACATAAAGCTGTTGAAAAAACTGCTAAATAAAGCACATTCCCTATTGCCGCAATGCTAATGCTCTGAGGCATCCCTCCTGTTAATAACACAGAAAGCCAGCCCCATATTGCCGCTACACAAATTTGGATCATGGTCAAAAGCATAGGGTCTCTACCTCGGCAGTAGTAGGCAATGGAAATGATATTTGCAGCAAAAGCAACACTACATAATAGGGTAATTCCATCGCCAAAGGTGATTTTCAAATTTCCGTCCAAAGAAATCAATCCGATTCCTAACAGACAGATCATAGCAGAGATAATATGATTTTTCTTCGGGTTTTCTTTCATAAATATCCAGCACATGAAAGGAACAATTACACAGTAGGCAGCCGTCAAAAAAGCACTTTTCCCAGGGGGTGTCCCATAGGTCATAGCAACGGTTTGTAGTCCATTGCCTATTGCCATGGTTGTACCAGCAACAAGCCCGCCTACCAGATAACCCTTGTCAATGCGATGTATTTTTTTTAATGTGGCTATGATCGTCAATACTCCAGCAATGGTAAAACGGGATGCAATGATAAAGGGTGTGGACAATTCATCAACGGCAAACTTTTGAAAAACAAAGGCACTGCCCCAAATGGCAGCCGTTAAAAGCAACGCAATGGTTGCCCATATTTTCTTATTTTGATTCATATCATATCTCCCCAAATTTTACTCTTGGGCACTTTTCCATTTGCTCGTGTATTCTTCAGAGGCAAAGTATTCCGCCGCCTGCTCCGCATTTACTTGAATTTGCTGGCGTAATTCCTCAACACTAGGGAATTTCCGCTCACTACGCAAAAATTTATAGAAAAATGTCTGCAGGGTTTCACCGTAAACATTTTCGTTAAAATCCAATAAATAGGTCTCCACAATTTTTTGGGTACCATTCACCGTAGGATTGATTCCAATATTGGTCACACCATAATAATATTTCCCTTTATACAACGTTTTGGTTGCATAAACTCCGTTAGGGGGAAATAATTTCAGGGGGTGTGCAATGATGTTGACTGTAGGAAATCCAATGGTTCTGCCCAATTTTTTTCCTTCTGAAACCGTACCTAAAATAAAATAGGGCTCTGTCAACATACGGTTCGCATCCTCAAAATCTTTCTGAATCAAACATTTGCGGATTCTGGAAGAACTTACTCTTTCCTCCTCAAATAATACAGAGGGAACAGCAATCACCTTTACGCCTCGTGCCTCTCCCAATTTTTGTAACATTTCATAATTGCCTGAGCGATTAGAACCGAAATGGTAATTCTCTCCCACAATTAATACACGGCATTGCAACCTTTCGAAAATCAACTTAGTGGCAAAATCTTCGGCGCTCATTGCAGCAAACTCATCATTAAAAGGATACTCAATATAAGTATCAATCCCCATCTGCTCCATGGTAAACTTCTTTTCAGAGGGAGCCATAATTAGCGCAAAATCATCCTTTTTCTTGAACACCAGCATAGGATGAGGAGAAAAAGTAAATACAACACTTTTTAACCCTTCCTCTTCTGCAAACTGCTTTGTTAATTTGATTAACGCACGATGTCCCAGATGTAGACCGTCAAAATTGCCTAGCGTTACCGCAGTGGGTCGATTCTGTTCTATGTGCGTATCCGCGATATGTTCCATTTTCCTACTCCTTAAATCAACATCTTAAACGGTTTGATAAAAAAGTCATTTTCCTCTTTAATCACTGTATATAATCCGATTAGGTTATTTTCATAGTCGAATACAGTTACAACTTGTCCAACCTCTAATTCCTTTTGGGCTTTGAAAAATTTACTGCGAATTTTTCCCCCATTATATAATAACTTTGTGGACTTATCTGAAACAATAACCCTGGTATATTCCTTCAAAACTTCTTCAAGCTTTAAAAGAACCTCTTCCGCCTTTCCTGCTCTTGCCATGTCCTTTAGTTGGCCAAGGGTAATGGCATCTTCTACAGAAAATCCACCTGTTGCAATACGGGACAAACTGGCCATATGCCCGCCGTATCCTAATGCCTTTCCAATGTCAGCACAAAGGGTGCGAATGTAAGTACCCTTGGAACAATCCACATCCATTTCAACTTGGCAAGGTGGGATAAAACGGCGAATTCTAATATCATACACCGTAATTTTTCGAGGCTTGCGCTCAATTTCTTTCCCTTCCCTAGCCAATTCATATAATTTCTTGCCGTTGACTTTCACAGCCGAATACATTGGCGGTACTTGTTCCAATTCACCGATAAAGGTTTTCACCGCTTCACTTATGTTCCCTTCATCGAATATGACAGGCTTTTCCTCCAACACTTCACCAGAAGCATCTTCTGTTGTTGTAGTGACACCTAGGTGCAACACGGTACGGTAGCTTTTTCGTCCATCCATAATGATATCCGAAAGCTTTGTTCCTCGACCAACACAGATAGGCAATACCCCCTCAGCATCAGGGTCTAGGGTGCCTGTATGCCCAACTTTTTTCATTTGCAAAATTTTTCGCACCACTGCAACAACATCATGGGAAGTAAAGCCTTTTTCTTTATAAATATTTAGGATCCCGTCCAAAAGGTCTCCTCCTTACAGCATTTTTTCTATTTCAGCAAATACCATTTTTTTTGCCTGCTCAATGGGTGCCTCTATGGTGCATCCCGCCGCTTTTACATGACCGCCTCCGCCAAATTTCTGGGCCAAAGCGCAAACGTCATAGCCATCATTTCCACGAAAGCTAGCCTTGACATCCATTTCGTTTTTTTCATATAAAAAGCACGCTATTTTCACTTCATCTACCCCTTTTAGATAATTGATAATTGCGTCCAGCTCCTTATTCGTGCCTTTACATTCCTCAATATCTTCCATGGTGATGGAAGTACAAATAACCTTACCGTCAAAATATCTTTCCGCCTTATGAAATGCCTTACCCATAATCTTCATTTCAGAAAAAGTACGGCTATCAAATAAAGCGTTATAAATTTTTGTATAGGCAATGCCATAAGACATCAATTCTCCTGCCACCTGCATGGTAAAGGGTGTGGTGGAAGTATGGCGAAATCCTCCGGTATCGTAAATCAAACCGGCATATAATCCCGCAGCAATCTCCCCATCCATGGGAAAATGGCCCTGCAACAGCTTAAACACAACTTCGCTGGTGGAAGACGCATTCTCCTCTACATAGTTGTACTCCCCAAAAAAAGAATTACTAGCATGATGATCAATATTCATCGTACACTTGCTACTTCGAAAAATATCTGCAACCCCTTGAAGCCGCCCCATATCGCCACAATCTAATGCAATAAAAAGCTCAGCTTCTTTTATGGTATCTTTTTCTGCAATCAACCTGCTGTTGGGGATAACATCATACTTCTTTCCATAGGGCTCCAGAAGCACCTTAACATTCTTACCCATTTTCTCCAAGGATGATGCCAAAGAAAGACTAGCTCCAATGGCATCTCCATCTGGATTTGTGTGTCCGCAAAGCACAATGTTTTCATGAGCTGAAATGATTTCTCTGATTTTTTCTAAAGAATCACTCTTTCCCTTCATTGGCTTCCTTCTCCTTTAAATCTTTGGAAATCTGGCTAATGAGCTGATCCATATGAATGGCATATTCCGCAGATTCATCTAATTTAAATGTGAATTCGGGCGTAAAACGTAAATTTACCCTTTGGGCAATCAGTCGGCGTATGAAACCACTGGCATTTTTCAGCCCTATCATTACGCTGTCCTTTTCTTCATCATTGCCCAATACTGAAACATACACCTTGCAATATTTTAAATCTGGTGTTGTTTCAACCCTAACCACACTGGTCATAGAGCCAATGCGTGGGTCTTTTAATTCTCCTCGTATAATTTGAGAAAGCTCTTTCAAAATCTCATCATTGATACGAGAAATTCTTGTGTTGTTTTTCATAATATCACCTAATTATCTGGGTACCTCTACCATGGTGAAGGCCTCTACCCAGTCACCTTCCCTTAAATCATTAAACTTCTTAAACACCAGACCACATTCGTAGCCTGCTGTAACTTCCTTTACATCATCTTTGAAACGCTTTAAGCTTTCCAAATCGCCTTCGAAAATTACAATGCCGTCACGTGTAATACGAACCTGACAGTTACGAACAAACTTGCCATCTTTTACATAGCTACCTGCAATCGTACCAATACCGGAAGCCTTAAATAACTGACGTACTTCTGCATGACCCAATACTTTTTCTTCGTAAATTGGATCAAGCATACCCTTCATCGCTGCTGTTACATCTTCGATTGCATGATAAATAACACGATACAAACGAACATCAACCTTTTCTTCATCAGCAAAAGCCTTTGCAGCAGGTTCAGGACGAACGTTAAAACCGATGATAATTGCATTAGATGCAGATGCCAACATAACGTCGCTTTCTGTGACAGCACCAACACCACCATGGATAATGCGTACACGCACTTCTTCGTTGGACAAACGCTCCAAGCTCTGGCGAACAGCTTCAACAGAACCCTGAACGTCAGCTTTTACAACAATGTTCAATTCTTTCATGTTACCACTCTGAATCTGAGAGAACAAATCATCCAAGGAAACCTTCTGTGGTGTTTCCTTAATGAGATTTTCTCTATTTCTTGCGATAATGCTTTCTGCAACCTGTCTTGCCTGCTTATCGCTTTCAGCAACATAGAAACCATCACCAGCAGTAGGCACTTCAGAAAGACCTAAAATTTCAACAGGTGTGGATGGACCTGCTTTTTTCACACGTCTGCCCTTATCATCGGTCATCGCTCTGATTTTACCATAAGCACAACCGGCTACGATAGGGTCGCCAACCTGCAAAGTACCACTTTGAACCAAAACAGTTGCAACGGGGCCTCTACCCTTATCCAACTGGGCTTCAATAATTGCACCCCTTGCTTTTTTGTTAGGGTTTGCACGCAATTCCTTCATTTCAGCAACCAAGGTAATCATTTCAAGCAAAGTATCGATACCATCTTTCGATGCCGCAGAAACGGGTACACAAATTGTTTCACCACCCCAGTCTTCCGCCAACAGCTGGTACTCTGTCAACTCCTGTTTTACACGGTCAGGGTTTGCAGAAGGCTTATCCATTTTGTTGATTGCAACGATAATTTCAACACCTGCTGCTTTTGCATGGTTAATCGCCTCTATTGTCTGAGGCATAACACCGTCATCGGCAGCAACAACCAAAATTGCAATATCTGTAATCTGGGCACCACGCATACGCATTGCTGTAAAGGCTTCGTGGCCTGGTGTATCCAAGAAGGTAATAGGTTTGCCAGCAATCTGTACTGTATAAGCACCGATATGCTGTGTAATACCGCCAGCCTCACCTTTGGTTACATCGCTATGGCGAATTGCGTCTAACAGGGATGTTTTACCGTGGTCAACGTGACCCATAACCACTACAACAGGAGGACGTTCTTCCAATACACTGTCGTCTTCTTCCTCTTCTGCAAATACAGCTTCCATAATGTCTTGTTCTTCTTCTTTTTCTAGAATGACATTAAATTCTTCTGCAATTGCCGATGCCGAATCAAAATCAAGGGTAGCGTTGATATTCATCATTTTACCCTTTTTCATTAAATTCATCACAAGATCAGAGCCTTTTTTGCCAAGAATCTCTGCCAAATCCTTCACAGAAATGGTCTCAGGAATGGTCTTCGTCTGAGGTTCAGGGTTTGCAGCCTTTTCTGCCGCTTCCAAAGCTTCTAATTCCGCCATAAGAGCCTCTTCTTCTTCTCTCTCACGACGTCTGCGTTCTAAAGGATTTTCTCTTACCCTCTGATCTTTTTGTTTACCTTTTTTATTATCCTTCTTATTTCCATGATTTCCATGGTTTTGGTTCTGGCGGGGTTCTGCTTTCTTTTCGTCAGCCTTCTTTACGTCAGCCTTCTTTACGTCAGCCTTCTTTACGTCAGCCTTCTTTACGTCAGCCTTCTTACCATCTTCATTTTTACCCTGAGGCTTTGCATTTTCATGCTTGGGTGCTGGTCTGCTACCTTCTGTATGGTTGGGAGCATCCTTTTTTACTGCATCTTTTGCAGTTGTATACAATGCCTTCACTTTGGCTACTACTTCCCCATCCAAAACACCCATATGACTGGTTGCTTCCACATCAATACTTCTTAATTTTGCCATTAAATCCTTATTTGTAACGCCAAGTTGTTTTGCTAATTCATATATACGAGTCTTTGACATTCACTACACCTCTACTTTCCAAACGACGAATCGTTTTTCCCTATCTCTTTCACAACCTTTTCGCCTTCTGCCAATTCTTTCAACTTTTTCGCAAAGCCTGCATCCGTTATGGCAAGTATTGCCCGAAATTCTTCGCCTACTGCCCTGCCAAGGTCATTCTTTTCTCCCACTTCAACCAGTGGAATTTTATAGTACGCTGCCGAATTATTGAATTTCTTTTTTGTGTTGCCAGATGCATCTTCGGCAAGAATCAATAAAATTGCTGATTTTTGACGAATTGCATTTTCCACTGCAACTTCGCCTCCCACCAACTTTCCTGCCTTTTTACATAACCCTAAAAGAGAGTAAAATTTACTCATTTTCTTCACCACACAACTCATTTAAAAGTTGTTCATATACCTCTTTGGGAACGGGTGCCTTAAAAGAACGCTCCAAGCCCTTTGACTTTTGTGCCTTTGTCAAACACTCACTGTCGGAACAAATATAAGCACCACGCCCTGGTTTTTTCCCTGTTCTATCTAAAGAGAATTCCCCTTCATCATTACGAACAATTCGAATTAATTCTTTTTTGCTTTTCATTTCCTGACATCCGGTACATTTTCTGAGAGGAATTTTTCTTTGCTTCATACCGTCACCCCCCTCTTCTTATTCTTCTGTCAGTTCTTCTTCTGTAATCTCAGGTACTTCCTGTGTTTCTTCTACTGCTTGCACAGGTTCGTCAGCTAGGAAATTTGTTTCCTTTGCCTGTGTTTCACTCTTTATATCAATTCTCCAGCCTGTCAACTTAGCAGACAATCTTGCATTCTGTCCTTCCTTACCAATGGCAAGGGAAAGCTGGTGATCGGGTACTACAATTTTTGCACTTTGTTCTTCTTCGTTTAATGAAACTTCCACTACCTTAGAAGGGCTTAATGCCGCTGCAATAAATTCTTTGGGGTCATCGCTCCAGTTGATTACGTCAATCTTCTCTCCACCAAGCTCACTCACAATTACATTTACACGGTAACCATTTTGACCAACACAAGCACCCAATGCATCTACATTGCTATCTTTAGAGTGTACAGCGATTTTTGTACGGCTGCCTGCTTCTCTGGCAATGCTTTTGATTTCAACAGTACCATCGTGTACTTCTGGAACTTCCTGTTCAAACAAACGTTTAACCAATTCAGGATGTGTTCTGGAAACAAAAATTTGAGGGCCTTTTGTTGTCTGCTTTACTTCTAAAACATAAACCTTTAAGCGATCCATGAAGTTATACTGCTCACCGGGAATCTGTTCGTTTGCCGCTAAAACTGCATCAATCTTGCCCATCTGAACGATAATATTACGCCTATCTCTTCTTTGAACAATACTGGTTACAACTTCCCGTTCTTTTGTAATATACTGGTTGTATAAAATTTCTCTTTCCGCTTCACGGAATTTTTGAACAACAACCTGTTTTGCAGTCTGTGCGGAGATTCGACCAAAATCTCTCGGAGTTACTTCCAAGTCAACTACATCACCCACTGTGTAGTTGGGATTTAATACTCTTGCAGCCCCCAACATAATTTCATTCTGTTCATCCTCAATTTCCTCAACTACGGTCTTTTGTGCGTAGCAAGCAACATTTCCTGTTTCTCTGTCAATTAAGACTTTTATATTCTGGCCGCTGCCGAAGTTCTTTTTGCAAGCCGAAACCAAAGATGCTTCAATGGCTTCAAAAATCACTTCCTTATCGATGCCCTTTTCTTTTTCGATCAAATTCAAAGCATCCATAAACTCCGCTCTATCCATTTTTCCTATTCCTCCTCTTAAAAAACCACTGCCAATCGTACACTGGCAACATCTTTGTGCTCAAACGCAATGACCTTATTTTTTTCGTCCTCGATGGAAATAACCCCATTTTCCAAGCCCAAAAGCTTACCTTGGAACTGCTTTTGTCCATCCATAGCTTTATAAAGCTTAATATCAATGATTTCACCACGAAACTTTTCAAAGTCTGCCTCTTTTTTCAAAGGGCGGTCAATACCAGGAGAACTTACTTCTAAGATATATGCTTGCTCAATCGGGTCTTCCGTATCAAGCTTAGCTTCTAACGCACGGCTTATGCCTTCACAGTCTTCGATATCCACGCCGCCTTCTTTATCGATATAAACTCGCAAATACCAGTTTGCACCCTCTTTTACAAACTCCAAATCCACCAATTCCAGATTTCTCTCAGCAACAATAGGCTCCAAAAAAGGCATTATCTTTTTTTCTGTATTGCTTACCTTCGCCATCCTCACACCTCTTTTAAAAATTTTACCTATGCAATAACAAAGAGTGGGCATTTACCCACTCTTTTGTCCGCATACTATAAGTTTCTTCGATTAGTATAGCACCGTTCACCCCAAAAAGCAAGGCTTTTCCTTTCTTTTCCTGTCTCCTTAATTAGTTAGAAAATCTAACAAACTATACTATTATATGATAGCCAAAATCCTTTCAAAGTATAATACATAAATGAATTCGACATAAAATTTTCACCGTGAACTATGTTATAAAATATGACCCAATAAAGGTGTGAGCAAAATTGGTAAAAACATGGCTGGAAGGAAGTTGAGAACTTTTATTTTCGTTATTCCAATCAAGTTTAACCCCAATGCAAAAATTAAAACGGAGCCTACACAAGTCATTTCTGCAACCACCCCATCCGTTAAAAATGGAGCAACCACTTGGGCCAATAAAACAATACCCCCTTGAAATATTAGTACAAATATAGAAGACATCATAACACCAATGCCAAGGGATGAGGCAAAAACCATGGCTGAAATAAAGTCTAGAACGGATTTTGTCAAAAGCATTTCATAATCTCCCGATAAACCTGCCTGCATAGAACCCACAACGGTCATGGCCCCCACGCAGAATAATAAGGATGAAGCAATAAATCCTTCTGCTATAGATATCTTCCCATCCCCTTTATGAAACTTAGTTTCCAATTTCTCTGCAAAACCCTTTAGTCTTGCATCCAAATTTAATCCTTCCCCAATCACAATGCCCATTGCCATGGAAATAATCAAAACCAAAGTATTACTTCCTTTTAATGCTCCTGACCACCCAATATATAAAGTACAAAGGCCAAGACCTTTCATCATTGCCTCAGAAATCCTGCTTGGAATTCCTTTTTTCATCAGCAAGCCAATGCTGCTGCCCACAATAATCCCAATTACATTTACAAAAACCCCTAACATACTTCTCCCCCTATCTTTTGTATAAATATGGTAAGTATATCATTTCCCCCTAATGTTTGTCTATAAGTACAATTCAAAAAAACCCTATCGTAATCTTTGATAGGGTACTTTTAAATAATAATCTGGTTCACTTCCAACATTAAAAGCATTAGCCTAATAGGCTACAAAACATTTATCCCTCCTGGATCTTTTTACCATATATACACCTAGAACACATATATCCACTTCATTCAAAAACAAACGGCTTTCTTATTGGATGTATGTTTTTAATATTTTTTGATACTCTCCACTCTCTTTTAGCTCTTCCAGTCCTCGATTAAACATTTCCAAGAGCTCAGGATTTTTCCCTTTTGGTACCGCAAAACCGTAGAAGTTTCTTTCTTCCACACCTGAGACTACTTTCAGAGCCAGACCCTCAGCAATCAGAAATCCCACAACGATATTATCTTCAAGTAATGCTTGGCTATTGCCTTTCAAAACATCCTTATATGTATCTGTGTATTGATCGAAACTAACGACTCTAAAACCATATTTATCCTTAATGGATTCCGCAAACTCCTCCGCAACGGTGCCACGGGTAACCGCAACCGTTTTGCCAGCTAAATTTTCATAGCCTTTAATGTCCATTCTAGAAGCATCCACAGCCAAAACAATGCCACCAGCTAAATAAGGCTCCGAGTAATCGAATAATTCCTTTCTTTCTTCCGTAATGAAAATACCCGCCATAGCACCATCCACTTCATCTGTAGCCAATTCTTGTAAGGCCTCACTAATACTCATTGGTACAAGCTCATATGTAAACCCTTGATTTTCTGCAATCCTCTGTAATATGTCAATATCAATTCCTACATACTCATCTAAAAAATTTTTATACTCAAAGGGCGGAGATGAAGTATTCGTTGCAATCATATATATCTTCCTTTCTGGCGTTGCTTCCTTATCCTCTGCGATATCTGCACTAATTGTTACTTTATCACTGCAAGCTGCCGCACCTATTGCCATAGTAAGAGCCAATGCCATTATGCCTACTTTTTTCAAGAAACTCATTTAACCCCTCCCCTTCTTTTATTTTTGCATAAGACTCCTTTACAAAAAATTTAATTCTGTATATAGGTATTCAAAATTTTCTGATACTTTCCATTTTTCTTCACATTCGCAAGACCCTTGTTTAACATCTCCAAAAGTTCTGGATTTTTTCCTTTTGCTACTGCAAATCCATAGGAGCTGCCTCTTACCATCTCACTTGCAATTTTCAGTTCAACACCTTGAGAAATGGCATAACCAAGTACAGGGTAGTCTTCAAATAAAGCCACACTATTGCCAAGCATAACGTCTTTATACATTGATACCGAGTCCTCAAAAGGCACTATGAAAAAGCCATATTCATCTTTAATAGATTCCGCAAGTGCCGCCCCTTCTGTTCCGTCTACTACTGCAACATTCTTATTAGCCAAGTCATGATAATCCTTAATTTCATTGTTAGAAGCAGCTACACCCATAACGATACCACTGTCAAAATAAGGGTCGGAAAAATCGAAAACTTGTTTTCTTTCTTCTGTAATACTCAAGCCTGCAATGACGCTATCAACTTGACCTTCCTCCAAAGCCTCTAATGCTTCGCTAAAAATTAGCGGTTTTATTTCATATGTAAATCCTTGATCTTCAGCAATGGCTGCTAATAAATCCACATCAATCCCTACAAAGTCTCCCTCCGTGTTCCGAAACTCAAAGGGCGCAAATATTTTATCCGTAGCAATAATATATCTTTTTGCCTTCGTTGTTTCCTCATTATTTGTGTTGTTTACACTTACCTTATCCCTTCCACCACAGGCAGCCAATCCTATTAACAAGCCTAAAGCGATTACTAATATACTGTATTTTTTAAACAAACTCATTTCCTCTCCTCCCTTTATTAGCTCCCTTCTCCCTTCCTACTTGAAGTGTCAGCAAAGTTCACCCTCTATGTTCCACTAAAGAAAAGCACACAGTTATTTAAATATATTCCACCTTGTAACGTCTTACAACTTCACAGTTTCTATTCTTACCTCTCCATCCCATTAAAAATTAAAACTTCTCTTGCCATTGTTTCTGTTTTAAAAAGAAACTAACAGTCTTTCTAGCTCAACTCACACCCATCACAAGGCTTTACACAAAAATCCCCCCAACTATTTATCAGTATTGATACTGTTTAACAATTAGGGGATTTTATTATCTTAAACTTTTGACGGCATGATTAGGAACTTCAGGGTTTATTTCCGAATGTAAGTGTCTAAAATTTTCTGATACTCTCCGGTTGCTTTTAAATTTTCTAATCCCTTGTTAAACATTTCCAAAAGTTCTTGATTTTTATCCTTCGGCACGATAAAACCGTAAGAGCTCCTTCGTTCTATATCAGAAACTATTTTAAGTTCAACGCCCCTAGATATAATATAACCCATTACGGGATAGTCTTCAAAACCAGCCACGCTGTTCCCCTTTAAAATATCATTATATACCTCGCTGAAATTTTTAAATGTTACTATATTAAACCCATACATATCTTGTATAGATTTAGCAAATGCCTCCGCCTCGGTACCCAGGGCAACCGCAACAGTTTTGCCTGTTAAATCTGAATAGTTCGTAATGTCCTGTTTCGAAGCAGCAACTGCCATAACTATGCCACTATCGAAATAAGGTTCAGAGAAATCAAATCTACTCTTTCTCTCCTCTGTAATACTGATTCCCCCAAGGGCAGCATCCACTACACCGTCTTCTACGGCGTCTAACATTTCATTAAATGTCATAGGTACTATTTCGTATGTAAATCCCTGATCTTTGGCAATGGCACTTAATATATCCATGTCAATACCAACATACTCACCAAAGTCATTTTGAAATTCAAATGGTGCAAAAAATAAGTTTGTTGCGATAACATAATGCTTATCTTGTTCAGCTGATTCTTCACCACCTGGGCTGTTTGCCCTTACTTTATCCCAGCCACTGCATGAGGTCAAACCCGTTACCATAATAATCGCCATGGCCATGGCAGATAGTTTACTGAACATGTTCATTTCCGCTCCCCCTCCTTTTTTCTATTTTTAGAGTCTCCGCCCCATTCCATCTTCTTTATACCCCCTATTCTCCCATGCTTTTAATCTTGGTTTTTCAGCGGGCTTAGGGATTAATTTCCTAGTGGTTATCCAATTTTTCTCTATCTCCTCCAAATCCATACTTGTTTTAATATATTCTTCATAAGGGTGTCTTACAACCTTACAGTTTCAAATCTTTTTTCCACAGAAACAATAAAATCCTAAATTCCACCTGACCCATTTTTTTCAATACTTCTGGGTATTCTTGTTTACGACCAAACAAAGAAAAACGGTACTTGCCCTAAAGCCAAGTTTAAACAAGCTTTTAAAACCACAATGTTTTAGCATCTTTCTGATACACTATTTCTTTGCATAAAAAACACCCCAATTGTTGTCAGTATTCATACTGCCTAACAATTGGGGTTAATTTCAATTGCTCCGATAAAACTTCTATCTAGAAATGCTCCGATATCACAATACTTTGTTTAAGAAGTCTTGTGTTCTTTTATTTTGAGGGTTTTCAAATACTTCTTCGGGAGAGCCTTCCTCAACAATATAGCCACCATCCATAAAAATCACCCGGTCTGCAACTTCCTTTGCAAAACCCATTTCATGGGTAACAACTATCATCGTCATACCATCTGCCGCCAGCTTTTTCATTACCTCCAATACTTCCCCTACCATCTCAGGATCAAGGGCGGATGTAGGCTCATCAAAAAGCATAATATCAGGCTCCATGGCTAACGCTCTGGCAATTGCAACACGTTGTTGCTGACCACCAGAAAGATTCGCTGGATACTCTATTACCTTTTCTTCCAACCCTACCGTAGCCAATAAAGACTGTGCTTTTTCTTTGGCTTCTTCTTTCGTCATCTTTTTACGATCCACAGGGGCTAACATAATGTTCTCAAGTACATTCAAGTGAGGGAACAAATTAAACTGCTGGAATACCATTCCGATATTTTCCCTAACTCTATTGATGTTGCAACCTTTTACTGTTATATCATTATCGTCAACGATAACAGTACCATCGGTAATTTCTTCTAAGCGGTTTAAGCAGCGCAAGAAAGTACTTTTGCCTGAACCCGAAGGGCCAATCAGACAAACCACTTCCCCCTCTCTAACTTCAAGGTCGATTCCTTTTAGAACCTCCAGTTTGCCAAAGTTTTTTTTCAGGTTTTCAACTCTTACCTTTGTCATTTGCCAACCTCCTTTCAATGATCTTTGATACCTTCGTCATAATTGTAATCAGAATATAATACATGATTGCAATTATGGCATAAGTCTCAAAGCTTCGAAGGTTTCTTGCTATAATTTGTTTTCCTTCAAACATCAATTCTGCACAACCGATAACAGAAAGAATAGAGGTATCTTTCAATGTAATGATAAACTGATTTACCACCGAAGGAATCACAATTCTGATTGCCTGAGGCAAAATAATTTTTCTCATTGCCACACTATGAGGTAGTCCAAGGCTTCTTGCTGCTTCCATCTGACCTTTATTAACTGCCAAAATACCACTACGAAAAATTTCGGACAAGTATGCACCCGCATTCAAGCAAAGTACAATTACTGATGCCGTAAAAATCGAAATTCTAATATCTAATGCCGAAGTGATACCAAAGTAGATAAAAAACGCCTGTACCATCAAAGGAGTTCCTCGAATTATACTTAAGTAAGTAGCTGAAATCCAATTCAGCACCTTTACTTTAGAGATGGTAAACATACAAGAAACGATGCCCACAATCATAGCCAATACCAATGAATAAACCGTCATTTGTATCGTCAAAGACATACCCTTCAAAAGCTGAGGCAAAATTTGTATTACGTATTCAAAAAAATTAGTTGAACCATTCATTAGGCACTGCTCCTTACTGCTTTTTATAGAAGGAAATTATTTCTGGATGTATAAATCCAAAATTTCCTGATATTTCCCACTTTCTTTCACGTTTGCAAGACCTGCGTTAAACATCTCCAACAGTTCTGCATTTTTTTCTTTTCCTACTGCAAAACCATAAGAACTGCCTTGTTCCATATCAGTTACCATTTTCAGCTCAACACCCTGAGCAATGGAATAGCCCATTACTGGGTAATCTTCAAAACAAGCTACACTATTACCAACCATAACGTCCATGTACATTGCACTGGAGTCATCAAACGTTACTGTACTAAAACCATACTCATCCTTAATGGATTCTGCAAATGCTGCACCTTCTGTTCCAATTTTAATGGCAACGGTTTTGCCTGCCAAGTCTTCATAACTCTTTACTTCTTCGTTATCCGCAGCCACGCCCATCACTACGCCACTGTCAAAATAAGGTTCAGAGAAGTCAAAACTCTGTTTTCTTTCGTCAGTAATGCTCATACCAGCAATAACAGCATCTGCTTGACCTGCTTCTAAAGCCTGCACTGCTGCGTTAAAGCCTAGAGGTTTTAATTCATATGTAAAACCCTGATCTTCGGCAATTGCTGCTAATAAATCCAAATCAATCCCTACGTAATCCCCTGCTTCGTTCTGGAATTCAAATGGAGCAAAGGTTGTATCTGTTGCAATAATATAGTTCTTTGCTTCTGTCGGTGTATCTGTAGCTTCTGCACTATCTGCACTGCCAGCATCACTACCACCACAAGCAGCCAAACCCATTACCATTGCAAATGCCATTGCCGTTACACTTACTTTTTTAAATAAACTCATTTTAATTTCCTCCCTTGTCTTCTTTAAATTTAGTACACTAAGTACTATATCACATAAATTGGGTTACTTTACTATCATTGCTAACAAAGAACTACTGCCTAATCGCTGTGCGCCGGCTTGCAAAAAATCCTCTGCATCTTGAATGCTTTTGATTCCACCTGCTGCTTTAATTTTGGTGTCACCAAAGACATGTTTTGCAAAAAGCTGAATGTCTTTCAGCGTGGCACCGCCTCCAGCAAATCCCGTACTTGTTTTGATGTAGTCCCCTTTAGAGCGGCTTACCACCTCACACATACGGATTTTTTCTTCTTCTGTAAGCAAACTGGTTTCAATAATAACCTTTAAAATTTTATCCTGACAAGCTTCTTTAATCACATTAATCTCTTGTAAAATGGTTTCGTAGAGGCCTTCTTTTACCCAGCCCACATTAATAACCATGTCAATTTCATCTGCTCCATGTTTTACTGCGTCCATGGTTTCAAAAACTTTTGTCGCTGTGGTTTGATAACCGTTGGGAAATCCAATGACCGTACAAACAGCGACTCGTCCTTGTACAAAAGACACTGCCTGGGGAACAAAGGACGGGGCAATACAAACTGATGCAGCTTTATATTCTATTCCTTCTTTACATATTTCCTGAATCTGCTCCCACGTAGCATCTTGCTTCAGTAAAGTATGATCGATATGACTAAGAATCCACTGCTTTTCCATCTTGCAACCTCCTTTTATTCACACATTTAAAAATTATAACACAAATGCTGCACGACAACAATGTCGTTTTTTCAATTGGTTCGCCTAATTTTTTTCTATAAATACCCCACTTTTATTAAACAATCACATAACTTCTTCAAAATTTTAACTCCTGTGGAAATGAAATCTAGCTTTTCATTACATTTCCTTTCTTATTTTGTTCTTTTGCCATGCACATATACAAAAAAAGCGTTGCTTCTCAGCAACGCTTACTTTTCTATGGATTAAGCTTCTGTTGTAACTACTTCTTCGGTAGCTGTTTCTTCTACTGCTTCTTCAGCAGGAGCTTCTGCCTGTCTCTTGGAGAGGCTGATCTTTTTCTGTTCGGAGTTAACTTCCAGAACCTTAACACTGATTATTTCGCCAACCTTCAATTCGTCTTCTGGTTTCACAACGTGCTTGTTCGCGATCTGGGAGATATGTACCAGACCATCAACGCCGGGTTCCAATTCAACAAATGCGCCGAAAGGTACCATACGAACAACCTTGCCTTCAACGATTGTGCCAACAGCGTACTTATCAACTGCAAGCTTCCAAGGGTTCATATCGCTGTCTTTCAAGGAAAGACTGATTTTACCTTTTTCTTTGTCTACATCCAAAACAAATACTTCAACTGTCTGGCCTTCTTTTAAAACTTCCTTAGGGTTGGAAATTCTGCCCCAGCTCATTTCGGAAATATGAATCAAACCATCAACGCCACCTAAATCGATGAATGCGCCAAAGTCTGTCAATCTGCTTACTGTACCAGTAACCTTGGAACCTGCTTCGATAGATGCAAACAGAGCTGCTCTCTTTGCACTGATTTCCTTTTCAACCAAAGCTTTTCTACCACCGATAATACGACGTTTAACTCTGTCCATTTCGATGATGTTGAAATCCAATTCCTGGCCTTTGAAAACACTCAAGTCTTCAATAAATCTATTTGAAACCTGAGAAGAGGGAATAAATACTCTTACGCCGTTTACAACTGCGATTAAACCGCCTTTAACAACTTCTGTTACAAGACCTGTAACAACTGCCTTTTCGTTAAAAGCTACTTCAATGTCTTCCATACCCTTTTGCGCTTCAATACGCTTTTTAGACAAAAGAACATTGCCGTCGCCGTCGTTTACACGAACTACGAATACTTCGATCTCATCTCCGGGCTGAATTACTGTACTAGGGATAACTGTTGGATCACTGCTAAATTCACCTCTGGGAATAACGCCATCGGATTTATAGCCGAGATTAACAGAAACTTCCTCGTTTACAACCTGAATTACAGTGCCTTTTACAACATCGCCTGTGTGCAGGGTAACGAGAGATTCTTCTAACATTTGTTCGAATGAAATTTCCTCACTTCCTCCTAAATTTTGTACTGCATTGTCAAATGCTTCGCTCATAGTAACAACTACCTCCTTAATTATTGCAGGTGGTGTAGACGCACCCGCAGTTACTCCTATTTTATCATTCTTTGAAAAAATATTCAACACCAAATCGCAAATTGTTTCAATGTGAACGGTATTCTCACAATTTTTTTTACAAATCTCCACGAGCTTTTGCGTATTAGAGCTTTTTTTGTCGCCAACCACAATCATTTTGTCGACTTTTTGGGATAAAGTGACAGCTTCTGCCTGTCGTTTTTCCGTGGCTGAACAGATGGTGTTAAAAACTTCCAAAAGAATGTTTTTTTTCTTTAGTTGCTCTATAATTTCATCAAAACGGCTCTGTCGAAAAGTAGTCTGCACCACAAGAATGTATTTTTCCCCTTCTTGCAGATCTAACGCAGAAGCTTCCTCTGGCGTTTCGATAATATTTGCAGCATTTTCACACCAGCCATTAATCCCAATCACCTCTGGGTGCTGGCTGTTTCCTGCAATAATGACGCCTTGTTTTAAGTCATAATGCTCTTTTACGATATTATGAATTTTTTTAACAAAGGGACAGGTTCCATCTACAATTTGAAGTCCCTTTTCATCCAAAGCATCATAAAGGGCCTTCCCCACCCCATGAGAACGCACCAAAACCGTCCCCTCATCAATATTGTCAAGGCTCACAATAATGGAAAGACCTTTTTTTTCCAAGTCTCCCGTCACCTCTTTATTATGGATGAGAGGGCCGTAGGAATAGGTTTTTTCATTCTTTTCTATTTGCTCATAAGCCATTTCAATGGCCCTTTTTACACCAAAACAAAACCCTGCTGATTTGGCTAATTCCACCTTGCTCATAATTCAACCTTCATTTCTTGGACCTTGCCCATTATTTTCTCCGTAATTTCTTCCATTGTCGAAGTGGTAATTCTCGCTCCACGATATTCTTCCAGTGTCATAGGCGCACCAAATTCAATGCGAACTTCGTTGCGAAACTTATACTCCCCGGAAATTGCCACAGGTATCACAGGGGCTTCTCCCTTTAACGCAAACATGGCAACACCTGCCTTTGCCGCTTTTTCTTCCCCTTCTTTCACACGGGTGCCCTCTGCAAAAATGCCCAGTAATTCTCCACCCTTAAGTACATTTACCGCCGTTTTAAAAGCTTTCATATCCATAGCCGCCTGTCGGTCTACGGGAAAAGCCTTTAAATTTCGCAAGATAGCCCCGAAAACCTTATTCCCAAACAACTCTTTTTTTGCAATAAATCTGGGCAACCTGTCAAGATATACCGCCATGGTCAGTGGGTCATAGTTGCTGATATGATTACAGCAAAGTACGCCATTTCCATCTTGGGGCACGTTCTCCTTACCCACTACTGTTATTTTAAACATAATTTTAAAATATACTCGTACGATTGCCTTTACAAAAGGATAAAGCAACATAATTATACCTCCCCAATTCTTATTTTTGTTATTTCCAGAATTTCTTCAACCACTTCATCAATGGACATAGCCGTGGTGTCTAAATAGACTGCATCTTCAGCCTTACGTAAAGGACGGCACTTTCGGTTCATATCGTTTTCGTCTCGTTTGATGATTTCTTCTCGTACCATTTCAAAAACAGGCTTTTCCCCTTTGGCTTTCAGTTCCCCCATGCGGCGTCTGGCTCTCTCGTCCGCTCCTGCATCCATATAAATTTTCACTTCCGCTTCTGGTAGAACATAAGTGCCAATATCTCTGCCATCCATAATCACAGAATAGTTTTTTGCCATTTCTCTTTGCATATCACCTAGCTTTTGACGAACGGATTGAATGGTTCCAACATGAGAAGCACCTTGCCCAATTTCTTGGGTTCTAATTGAATCCGTAATATCCTCACCATCCAAAAAAATTCTTTGACCGCCCCTTTGGGGTTGAATCTCCAGCCTTATTTCCGTTAATAAGGGTAAAACACCCTTTTCATCTAAAGTGCTAACACCTTTTTGTATACAAAAATATGCCACAGCACGGTACATTGCACCTGTGTCTACATATATAATACCAAGCTTTTTGGCAACAGCCTTGGCAACGGTACTTTTTCCAGACCCCGCCGGACCGTCCACAGCAATGGCAAACTTTTTCATGCTTATTCCTCCTGTCCTTGTGGTAAAACGCCTTCTCCCGCTGTAAAACCGCTGGAAAACGCAATTTGTAAATTATAACCACCCGTATAGGCATCCACATCTAAAACTTCCCCTGCGAAATGCAGGTTTTTAACCAACTTACTTTCCATGGTAGAAGGGTCAATTTCATCTACACAAATTCCCCCGCAGGTGATAACCGCCTCATTATACCCCGCTGTCCCCGTAATGGTTAATGGCAATCCTTTCGTTAAAGTAAGAAGACTTTTTCTTTCCTCTTTTGTAATGCTATTCACCTTCTTACTTTCAGGAATTCCAGAAAGAGCCACAATTACAGGAATCAGCTTCTTGGGCAACAAATCATCTAAAGCGTTGATAAAATCACGATTTGCGTACTTTTCAAAGTCCCGCAGCAAACGCATATCCAGCTTTTTTTCATCCATGGCTGGCTTTAAGTCAATATAAAGCTTATACCCCTCGTCAATGGTGAGGATAAGATGTCTGCTGGCACTTAAAATAACAGGGCCGGAAACACCGTAATGGGTAAACAGCATCTCTCCGAATTCTTCGTAAACTGTCTTTCCCTTTCTGTTTTTCACCTGAATGGAAATGTTGCGTAAGCTTAGTCCCATCAAGCTTTTACACCATTCCTCTGCCGTTTTCAAAGGTACCAAGGAGGGATATAACCTTGTTACCTGATGCCCTACCTTTTTTGCAAAACGGTATCCATCCCCCGTAGAGCCTGTTGCTGGGTAAGATAAACCACCTGTAGTGACAATGACTGCGTCTGCCTCAATAACTGTACCTTTTTTTAGCCGCACACCAACAGCCTTTCCTTCGGAAATTAAAATCTCCTCCACAGGGGTGTCTAAGTGCTGTTTCACCTTGTTTTCTCTTAAATATTGCTCTAATGCGAATACAACATCTAGGGATTTATCAGAAACAGGGAAAACCCTTCTCCCTCTTTCCACTTTGGTTTCTAGCCCTAATCTATGAAATAGCGCTTGGGTTTGCGGGCTATCTAAATGATAGAATGCACTGTACATAAAATAAGGATTTCCCGGGATATTCTCCAATAAGGTTTCCACATCGCAATCATTAGTAAGATTGCATCGTCCTTTTCCTGTAATCAAAATTTTTTTACCCAATCGGTTGTTTTTTTCATATAAATGAACTTCATGCCCACGGCTTCCCGCTCTTCCCGCAGCCATAATTCCGGCAGCACCGCCACCCACTACAATAATTTTTCCCATATTTTCACCCGTTTTTCAGCAATTCACCCATTTCTAAATGAGCCTTATCATTTAATGTCATTAAAAATTTTTTGTCATCTGAATTGATATCAATCATAGAAATTGATGTATTGGTTAACCACATTTTACGATACATATTCAAGTCTAAGCCTAACAAGGCAACCATAAAAACTCGTAATAAACCGCCGTGGGAAACAATCGCAACACGCTGCCCTTTATGTTTTTTCAAAATTTCTTCAAATCCTGCCATGGCACGATCCGCCACTTTATGGAAAGAACCCTCTCCCGGCATGGAGTGGTCGAAGGGGTTGTCAAAAAAGTCTGTATATGGCTTGCCATACTTCTCTGTCAGCTCCGCCACCGTATGACCTTCCCATTCTCCAAAATTAATCTCTTTAAAATGCTCGTCTACAATAAGGGGAAGGCCTTTCTGCTTTGCAATGGGCTCAGCAGTAGCAATCGCCCGCTTTAAAGGCGAAACATAAATGGCATCTAATGGCATAAATTCAAAACGCTTTGCCAATAGCTTTGTTTGCCACTGCCCTTCCTCGGAAAGCTCAATGTCTGTCCATCCCTGATAACGCCCGCCTCTATTCCACTCCGTCTCCCCATGACGGATTAAGTATAACCTTGTTTTTTCCTTTTCCATTAAAATCATTCCTTTTTTTGAAATATCTTAACTATATATTATACGTGATTGACCTATTCCTTTCAAGAAAAAAAGCCCCGAAAGATATATTCCTTGAAAAACCCAATCTAAAAACCGAAATAAGGTATACATTAGAATCCAAAGATTTACAAGGAGATGCCTAGGTTTTTTAACTTTGTCATGTTTTTTATTATTAATTGTTCAAAACGCTTCATTCCCATCAACCACTGCACTGTCCCATTACTTCCCAGCACATAAAAACCCAAGAATTCGAAGGGAATTCATCAAGCTACAAAATTAGCTTAGATGCACAAGAGGGCATAATAAGACCCTCCTTCCAAAAGGAAGTAAATTCTTATTATGCCCCCATCTAACACACTCAAATGATTAGTTTCAGCATTCACTATAAAATTCAACCCGTAATCAGTTTTCACCAGCTCAAAGTCAAACTCACAAATTTTTTAAATACTTCACTTCTTTTGCTGTAAGGTGACGGTATTTTCCTTTGGGTAAATCCCCCATTTTCAACTCTCCAGTAGCAACTCTTTTCAACTGGGCAACAGGATGCTTAATTGCTTCGCACATTTTACGCACCTGCCTGTTTCTACCCTCGTGAATCACAATCTCCACCGTTGACTGACGTTCACCCTTTTCTGTAACTTGAATTTTTGCAGGCTTTGTTTTTCTGCCATCAATATAAACACCTCGGCGAAATTTCTGCAAATCCATATCGTCAGGTGTGCCATAAAGCTTTGCAATATAAGTTTTATCCACATCATGCTTAGGGTGGGTTAATTTATATGTCAAATCTCCATCATTTGTCAATAACAACAGCCCAGAGGTGTCATAATCCAATCGCCCCACGGGGAAAATTCTAGCATTAATTCCCTTAATTAAATCCATTACTCCAGGTCGCCCAAATTGTTCTTTTGCTGTTGTTACATAGCCCTCGGGCTTATGAAGCATAATATATACCATTTCAACTTCTTGTTTGCTAATTTTTTTATCCAGATAGAAAACCTCATCCTTTTTCGGATCAACTTTTGTACCCAATTCCGTAACAACCTTGCCGTTTACCTTTATTTTACCTGCAGAGATAAGCTCCTCAGCCTTTCGGCGGGATGCAACACCTGCTTCGGCAAGATATTTTTGAAGTCTTTCTTCCATACTGTTCCTCCGTCTCTAAGCTCATTTGGAACAGTATACCCTACAGGAAAAAGAAAGTCAAAGAATCTCTAAAACCAAGTAATCCAATTTTTGTATAAAAATGAGAACCAGTCTCCCAAGGTGTACGACGGTGCCGAGGCATCGGCTATAACTGGAATTTCTGCTAATAGCTCATCCCCAAGTTTTAACTGGGCATTCCCTATTTGTTGCCCTACCTGAATGGGTGCTTCTATACTTTCTGGTAACGAAACGGATAGATGAATTTTTTCTTGTTCTTCTTTAGAAAACAAACCTTGGTAACCCTCTTTTAGTACAGCTCCAACTTCTCCTACTTGAGAGTGCAAGACGGAAATTTCACCACAGTTCTGCCCTTGTGTTGCCACTTCATAAGGAAAAAACGTGGCAAATCCATAATTCATCAATGCCTTTGTATCCGTCCACTTCTTTTCTTTCCCGCCGTTACCCCAGCCGCTGCCCAGCACCGTTGTCACTAGACGTACGCCATCCCGCTCTACCGCACCTACGAAACAATGGCCCGCCTTATTGGTAAAGCCAGTTTTCACCCCCATTGCTCCTTGAAACTCCCGTAAAAAACGGTCAGAATTGGTTACTTGGCATTGCCTTTTGCCTGTTACCTCGCCAATTGTTACCTCTGGTTGGGCAATAATTTTACAAAAATCTTCATTCTTCAAGGCATACGCCGCAATGAGGGACATATCCTTTGCCGTAGAATGATGTTTTGCAAAAGGAATTTGACTGTCTAAACCGTTGGGTGAACCAAAAATGGTGTCCTCTGCCCCAATTTCCCCAGCCTTTTCAGTCATAAGTTGGCAAAATTCATCTACGCTACCGGAAACGTGTTCTGCCAAAGCAACGGCCGTATCATTGTACGAGCGTAACATCATAACAGAAAGTAAATCCCCAACCTTCCATTGCTCCCCTGCCTTTAAATCCATATGTACCTCGGGCTGTCTTGCTGCATTTTTGCTAACCGTAACAACCTCATCAAGGTTGGCATTTTCCAGTACCAAAATTGCCGTCATTATCTTTGTCGTGCTTGCCATTGCCAATGGTTCCTCTGCATTTTTTCCCCATAACAAACGGCCAGAATTCCCATCCACTAATGCTGCCCCCTGTGCGCCTAAAGAAGGCTCCCCAGCGTATACAATAGAGCTACATAAAAAAAGCAGGAGAATTAAGATTCCCACACGCCTCATGTGCATCACCCCCTCTCCTGCTATATTTATTCAGCTTATCTAAGTTTCATACAAAAAAAGATTTCCTTTTCATTTTACGACTGTAAATTTCTTTTATCGTAATAAAACTCTCTTCTACTTTTTTATTAACCTTACACCTCTTCTGGTTCACTTTTGATTATAAAAAAAAGCAACCCAACAAAAGTCAGGTTGCACTTACACAACAAAATATTATACCCTTGGTATAACGTTGTATTTTATCCCAAGATTCCAGTACCCAGACCTAATGCATATAATGCCTGCAAAATCAATCTCTAACAATATTGACCTCCGTTACACAATCATTTTGAAACTCAAGCACCAACCATTCGCTGTTAATACTGATTAAGCTTCTTTCCTGCCCTAAGTAATAAACCATATTGTTTTCTGTTTTGAAGTAATCTGTTTCCGTTTCTTCTCCCAGTAATAAAACAACTTCTTCCCTAGTTATCCCCAACAACTGATACTTTTTCAGCAAGTTATCCACAATTCCCACTCTTTCCTGTGGGTAATCCACCCATTGTTCTGTGGAAAACCCATGGATAGCTCGATTGTAACAAAACCCAGAAATACAAATGATAATGATTAAGATTACTTTCTTATTCTTCAATAACGTAGTTCTCATTTTTTCCCTCATGGTCTGCAGCATCCTCTAATGGCGGCAGCTCAGTTACACTTTTAAAACCAAAGTATCTTAAAAACTCGTTGGTTGTACCAAACATAATGGGTTTCCCAGGGGTGTCCATCCGCCCTACCTCGCACACCAGCTTTTTCTCCACAAGCTTACTTACCGCATGCTCCGCACTCACACCACGTATTTCTTCTATCTGGGCACGGGTAATTGGCTGTTTATAGGCAACAATTGCCAAGGTTTCCAATAAAGCTTGAGTTAAGCCCTGTCGGTTCGGGCTTTTATACATGTTCCTTATGTATTCAAAACACTCCGCAGCAGTACACATCTGATAGGCCCCCTCGAGCTCAACGATACGAACCCCTCGTTTTTCATCCTCATATTTATCCGCTAACGTGTGAATAATTGCTTTCGCCGTAGCCTTGTCCATTTCAATGGTTTGGGCAATTGCCGATAGTGGTACAGCCTCCCCAGAAATAAATAATAAGGATTCCACTACCGCTTCCAACTCAGATAATCTCATGCTCAATCCCTTCCATCATATCTTGATATGGTAATTTCCCCAAAGTTCATCTTCTGGGAAATTTGTACCTCTTTTCGTTTAATTAACTCTAATAATGCCAGAAATGTTACAACCTTCTCCATCCTACGTGCATTTGCACGGAAAATAGAATAAAATGTAGCCTTTGGCTGTAAAATTAGCATATCTCGTATATATTCCATCTTTTCATGTACGGTAAATAAATCTTTGGGGACGGTTTTGAAAGAGCTGCGGACTTGGTCAACTTTGGTTTCCTTTCGATTCATAACCTGCTGAAAAGCCAAATATAAATCCTCCATGGTAATCCCTTGAAGGAACTCCTCCAATACTTGAGGCTCTTTGCTTTTCAATTGTTTTACAGCGTCATCCGCCTCTTTGTAAAACACAAGGGCAGCCTCTTCCTCCCATTGCCGCCACTCATGGGTAACGCCCTTTATTTTTTTGTACTCCAATAAACGCAAAACCAATTCCTCTCTGGGATCTGGGCCTTCCTCTTCTTCCGTCTTCGTTTTGGGCAAGAGAAGCTTGCTTTTGATTTCCAAAAGGGTTGCCGCCATCACCAAAAACTCGCTCATACCATCCATATCTGTGTCTTCTGCGGCGTCTAAATATTCCAAATATTGATCCGTCAAACGGGCAATGGGAATATCATAAATATCAATTTCGTTTTTTTCAATAAGGTGATATAGAAGTGCTAAAGGCCCTTCAAAAGCATCTAATCGAATTGTAATATGTTCCAATCAAAACACCCTCTGCATTATAAGATAAAGAAAATCTTACCCAAGAAATTGATTAAGAAGTTTGTAATACCACCAAAGATACCGCCTAATAAACCGAGAAACAATAGAAGCAAGAAAAGAAACTGAATTATTTTTTCATACTGCAAGTATTGAAAATATCGATTGGCAGGCAGCGTTACGGAAAGTACCTTCACACAGTCCATAGGTGCAACAGGCAAAATATTATATACCGCCAATCCTACGTTATAGTAACATAAATAATTCAAAATCACAGACGTATAAATGTTTCCCATAGGTAAGTGGGTATATAAGGATAAAAAAATCATACCTAAAAATAGGTTCACCAAAGAGGGTAGCGTTGCCACCAAAAGAGTATCTCTTTTTCTGTTTTTATAGTATAACCCACTGGTTTCTACGGGCTTTCCCCAACCAAAACCACCGCTATAAAATAATAATAAGAAGCCAATCGGTTCAAAGTGCTTGGCTGGGTTTAAAGTTAAACGCCCTTTGCTCTTTGGCAAATTGTCTCCCAATGCAGAAGAAACTGCAGCTCTTGTAAATTCATGTATCGTTGTTGCAACTATCATTCCAGGCACGCTCAATAAAAAAGTTAATAAATAGTTCATTCAATTAGATTCCTTTCCGAAGAAAATACTTTCTTAATTTTATAATGATACCAGAATTTTAAATAGCAGTCAATTTCACCTGAATATATAATCATACTATTATCTTACAAAATATTTATGCAAAGTTCACTTGACACTAAATGCAAAGCGTACTATACTAAAGCAAAGTTAACTTTGCAGAAAGGAAGGGTATCATGAAAACACGAATAGCCGAACTGCGTCGCCATAATAAACTATCTCAGGAAGAATTGGCAAAAGCAGTAGGTGTAACACGACAAACAATAACTTCCCTTGAAGTAGGTAAGTACACTGCTTCATTAGTACTGGCTTATAAAATTGCCCAATACTTTAGTTTAGCCATTGAAGATGTCTTTTTATTTGATGAGGAGGAAAAAATATGAAAAAAATAAGCTTTGAACAACGTTTAAACTTACGTCTTTACATGAATATTGGCTGTATGATTGTGGCCATTATCCTTTTTACATTTGTTCTTCTTAACAAAGAATTTGCATACCTAATACCTATGTATTCCGGTGCTCTTTCTGGTTTGTTTTTTGCCTCATTGGCATTGTTCTTTCGAAATAGAAAGCTTAGGAAAAATCCTAATAAAATGAAAGAAAAGGAACTTCTGGAGACTGATGAGCGAAATATTTTTATTACTCGTGTAAGCTATACTATTTTTTCCTATGTTTCCATTGAAATTCTTTTTATCGCGATGTTGATTTCTGGTTTTTTCTCCATAACGATTTTTTATACATTATTAACTCTCCTTTGCGTCGATATCGTATTCATCTTTTTCATCCGTCATATGGTTGAAAAAATGTACTAAAAAAGGGAAGTTGCAAGACCAAATGGTTTTAGCAACTTCCCTTTTTTTATAAATATTTTTCGATTCGGCACTGTTCTAAACTTCTTTTCCCAATAGGGTAATTGCCTCCTTGGGACAGTTGCTGATACATCGATAACACATTTCTTGGATAGAGAGACTTTCCATGGGACATAGCTTGGTACAAATTCCGCATCCACTACATTTATCTTTATTAATCTTTAACTTATCTGAATACACTTTTGTTTTATTGTAGAACTATAACCTTTGTCCAAAAAGCCCTGCCATGTGGAGTAAAAAACACAGGCCTTCCTTTGTGGGCTGATTGTTTTTGAATTTTTCAAATGCATTTTTAATTTTATCCTCTGCAGCCTTTACAATGGCCTTATTTTTTCTCTATAGGCTTTTTTAGCAACTTTTCATCGCCAATACAATCAGGCATTTTTAAATGAAGACCGCCCAACTACCTTAGCCCCATACTTACAAATCCTTTCACTGCACCCTGTTCCATCTCCGCTAAATAACCCATCGTTGCAATAATAAAAACGCTTTTACCTCTAATAATTCCTTTATTTGCTTCAATAAAATCTCGGACAACTTTAGGTAAATTGCTAAAATATATGAGATAGCCAAAAATAAGTTGTTCTGCTCTCCTTTTTTTCTATCACAGCAGGGTCCTCAATAGAAATACATGGGGCTGTTTTGTCTATTGATTTCACAAAAAGTTCCACACAGTTCTTTGTATATTGATTTTTGTTTCCGCCCACTAAAGGGGAGAGATTTGTCCATTAAACCATAAAAATATAGGGCTTGATTTATCTTTTTTGCTCATATACCTTCTGAATAAAAGGAATAGAAACCCCCAGCTCTTTTGCCAACTGACAACCGCTCCCCACTAACCATTCGAACTCTGTTTCTTCTTTCCCACCTAGAATATCTCTATATAATGAAGAAATGGTTTGGGGTGGTAGTTTCATGAAAATTTCCATATACCTCTCTGGCATATCATCCATACCCCTAACACCATTTGCCTTGGCCAAGCAGTTGATATCCTCATAAATGCCTCTTAAAAACTCCAATTTCTCCGAGTCCTCTTGAATTTTGCCCGCAGGGCAGTCAAAATAAATAAAGGCACAGCTATTGCCACACATCATGGCATATTTCTCCCAAAGGGCCTTCATAATATCTTCACCATAGATTGAAGGCAGTCCGCCCTCGTTTAACATTTCAATCAGCCTTTTGGCTTTGTCATTGTCCCGACCATCGGCAAACCCGACTCCAATCCGAAGAATCCCACCGCCATTGGTCACATGGCCTGTCTCCACAATATTCGAAAAACAATATATATAACTATCACTTACAATTCCTTTACCACCTAACCAATGTGAAACGGATTTTGAAGCGGTCACACCATTTTGCAAAGGAACAACCAAGGTTTCCTCACCAACAATAGGAGCATATTTTTTACAAGCCCCTTCCAGCCCATAGCTCTTACTGCAAAGAATCAAGACATCAACAATGCCAATTTCACTGGGATCATCACAAACCAAACCTGGGCGAATCACGCAATCACCTAACAAATCCGACTCCAGATTAAGCCCCTTCTCCTGCAAAACTCTTTTGGTTTCCCCACGGGCAATAAATATTAGGTCTCTTTCATGTTTTCTTAGTCCTCCGGCAACGGTAGCCCCAACGCCACCTAGCCCTAATATGGCAATTCTCATTGGCCTCCCCCTTTTTTCTAAGTTGTTTAGTATCTCAACGGAATATCCGAAAGGGTAACAGGAATATCTAATCCTTGTCCCTTTAAGAAGGATCGTACCCCTCGAACAGCAATATCATTATTGTTTTTTGCCCCAACCATAACAGACTCTAAGGGTATGGGAATATCCTCACCATCAAATTCCACCATAATATAGGGTAAAAAAACTTGGCCTAAAATTCTAAACCTTGGTTGCCCAACTCGTGCATCAATAGAAGGAGAGAATATAAAACGGTACTCCTCCTCCCCATCAAAATATTGACTCTTAAAAAACATGGCATACACAGAGCAAACCATGGCCATATCCTTTCCAATTTCCCGCAAAGATTCTTCTTTTACCTCAGGAACCTCATCAAAAAAGGTCTCCAAGTCGGCACGCCCCTCTTCTTTTCCACGGCGAATACAAGACAGTAGGCCTTCCAATAAACAATTGATTTGCTTTTCTTCATCATAAATTACTGTACCGTGAAGAAAAGATCTACTTGAAAATCCTTGCACCAGTTTTTCATAATCAAAACCAAGGCAATACCCTTTAAAATCAGTAAATTCCGCCCAAAGGAGTGCACTATTTTCCAGCTTCGAAAAGGATACCACATAAAAACTCATCTGTTTTTTTTCCGGCAAGCAAACGATATCGCAAGAAGGCTTTACAATGGCAAGTTCATCCATTTCCTCTCTTACAATTTCGTATAATCGCCGCCCTAACTCTCTATCCAAAATATACGTATCGATTAGCGTATATAAAACCTCAAGGGCATATAAAAACTCCAGTTTATCGTTTAAAAAATCACTTTTAGTAGCAATGAACTGCTTGTTTTCCACAATCCCCTGAACACCTTCAGCCATCGTATAGTGGTATAATTTTTCTCCACTTTTACAAAGAGGCACATGTACCCATTCATCAATATGCCTCGTTTTCTTAAATAACTCCACCAATAAATCCTCCCGTCACTATCTTATTTGCCCATTTCCATAAATAATGTACTTTGTTGTTGTCAGCTCCTTCAAACCCATTGGCCCCCTTGCATGAAGTTTTTGGGTACTGATTCCAATTTCCGCACCAAAACCAAACTGCCCACCATCTGTAAAACGGGTTGATGCATTTACATAAACTGCCGCCGCATCCACCTCGTTTAAAAATCGTTGGGCATTGGTATAGTTCTCTGTAAGTATGGCCTCAGAATGTCCCGTTGAATATTTACGAATATGGTTGATGGCCTCATCTAAATCCTTCACCACACGGGTAGAAATAATATAATCTGTATATTCCGTTTCCCAGTCTTCTTCCGTTGCAGCAACAGAACCTGAAATTATACTGCAAGTAGCTTCGTCTCCACGAATTTCTACGGACTTATTTTGTAAGGCTTCTCCAACCATAGGCAAAAATATTTTTGCAATCTTTTCATGTACCAATAAGCTTTCGCAAGCATTGCAAACACCCGGACGCTGGGTTTTCGCATTCATAACAATGGCCACAGCTTGTTCTAAGTCCGCTGTTTCATCTACGAAAATATGGCAATTGCCAACGCCCGTTTCTATGACAGGAACGGTACTATTTTGCACCACACTCTGAATTAAGCCTGCACCGCCACGGGGAATTAAAACATCCAGATATCCGTTCAAACGCATCATTTCCTGAGCAGTTTCTCGGGATGTGTCGGGAACCACCTGAACAATATCAGCAGGCAAGCCTAGTTTTTCAACGGCCTGGCGAAAAACAGAAACAACGGCTTGGTTCGTTTGGAATGCCTCTTTTCCACCTCTGAGAATTACCGCACTACCTGCCTTTAAACATAACCCAAAGGCATCTGCGGTAACGTTGGGTCTTGCCTCAAAAATAATGCCAATGACCCCCATAGGAACTCTTTTTTGTCCAATCACCAATCCGTTATCCAAAGTTTTCATAGACAGAACTTCCCCCACAGGGTCGTCTAATTTTGCCACTTGACGAAGACCTTCTGCCATTTCCTCAATTCTTCCTTGGGTTAAGGTTAAACGGTCGATAAAAGCACCTTTGATTCCTGATGCCAATGCCGCCTCAACATCCCCCTTGTTTGCTGCTAATATTTCGGCTGATGCCCCTAGAAGTGCCTCTGCAGCAAAACAAAGAACCTCATTCTTTTTAGGCGTAGATAAAACAGATAATGCTACAGAAGCATCCTTTGCTCTTTGCCCCATCTCAGTCAAAACACTCATGATTAGAACCCCCTATCAATCCATTTTCTGTTACAACACAATCCACAGGTACATCATACTGTTCCACCTGTAATTCAAAGTCCATAACCTGAAAAGAAAATGCTACACCTATTTTAAAAATATCGGGATAACTCTGAAAATATCTATCGTAATATCCACCGCCATAGCCATAGCGGTTGCCTTTTTCATCAAAAACACTTCCAGGAACAATGAAAATATCATCCTTCTGGGGAATAACCCCTTTACTTTCCTCTTTTTGTGGCTCCATGACACCAAAACGGCTTTTTTGCAACTCCACAAAAGATACTATGTTGACGAAGTACATCTTCCCACCTTTTTTTGCAATGGGAACAGCAACCTTTTTTCCATCCTGCCATGCCCGCTCTATCAAGGGATATGTATTTACCTCCTCTTCCATGCTAACAAAAGTAAATATGGTATCCGCTTTTTGATATCTACTGCTATTGCAAATAACATTCACAATCTTTTGGCTTCCTTCCTGACGATGTGCCCCAGACATATCTTTTCTTTGTCCCAATATTTTTTGACGCAATATGGTTTTCAATTTCGCAACACCCCTATTGATAAAATGATGATACAACTTCCGCAAAATGCCAACAGCCAATAAGGCAATTTTCCATTGACCCCTAGATTTTTTATAACTAAATAAATAAAGTTAGCCCAAAAACAAACAATGCCTAGCACAACCACAACAGAAGGAAGCAGATAGTTGCCTACGTTCAGCCAAAGCAAAATCCCCCATAAAAGCGTTGCTCCTATGAGCAAAAGCTGCTCTTTTACAGATTTGAAGATGGGCCAAGTATTCTCGCCAACAACATCAAAATTTGCACCTAAAAGCAAGAACCCCGGTAAAGATGCTCCTGCTAAGGCTCCTGTAACCACCCGTAAGAATTGGTTACTTTCCCAAAAACCCATATAACTAAAAAAACCATCAATAGAAATTGGGATAAAAGAACAGGCACCAATTATGGTTCCCCACGTAGAGTAAGGCTTATTCCCTTTGTGCCGCCCATAGATAAAAAAGAAAAGCATTGAAAAGAAAATACCTGAATATATTCCCGTACATCGGGCACAAACAGGAAGGGGCATTCCCCCAAATATAAAACTACGCTCTGCCATCTGGTGACAGACAGCAGAGCCAAAAAAATCAAATATAGCCATAACGTTTAATAGTAAGGAAAATAGTAAAATACGTTCCCCACAAAACCGAGTAACCCACCAACAAAGCAGCACAAAAACCATATACCCAGCATAACACAACTGAGAATAATCAAAGTTTTACCGAATTTACGGTAATCTTCAATGGGGCTTTTTAATAAAACAACACCTGAAATAATACCTGCAACCTGACCGATACCACCTGCTATAATAATTGCTAAAATGATTATTACTTTTAAAACTGTGTGTATGGTCTGCTCCTGAACGGGCTTTGGCTCCGCAGATTTATAATCTTCCCAACTTCTTGGCTCACTTTCCGCTTTAAACTTCTGAGAAGCTCCACTTTCATCTTCAACTGTAAACTCTTTTACTACTTCCACTTCCTCCTCTACCTCTGGATTCGGGTTTGTGGCGTTTTCATTCAAACTACAAACTGGGCAACCCAAACTCTCATCTAGAATTTGTTTCCCACATTTTGGACAATAACTCATATAGACCGCTCCTTATCATTTTTTATGTTCTTTTACTGTTAAAGAATGTACCCACATCCTCACCACTAATTACCCGATGAATAATCGTTGGGTCTTCTCCTAAAACAATTGCCATCTTTACCCCTGCCTCTTGGCAAATGGTTGCCGCCTGCAATTTGGTCAACATCCCTCCCACACTGAAAGCAGAACCTTTGTCTCCCGCCATTTTTATGACTTCATCCGTAACCCAATCCACGCTAGAAACTCGCTTTGCATCAGGGTTGAACCTTGGATCTTGGTCATAAAGGCCGTCAATGTCAGTCATCAATATGAGAAGGTCAGCACCGATAATTTCTGCCACAATGGCAGAAAGTCTATCATTATCAGAAATTTCAATTTCGTAGGTGGAAATACTATCATTGGCATTGACAATGGGAATCACACCAAGCTCCATCAGGGTTTCCATTGTATTTTTCGTATTCTCGTAACGCTCTTCGCTGCCTACTTCTTCTTTTGTCAATAAAACCTGAGCAACAGTTTGGTTATACCGATCAAAGAAATTGTGATAAATTTGCATAATCATCGCCTGGCCCACCGCCGCTGCTGCCTGCTTTTGCCGAATCACCGTAGGTCTTTCTTTCATACCCATACGTACTGCTCCAACGCCAATGGCACCACTGGTAACCAAAACAACGTCTTTGCCACTATTTCTAAGGTCTGTTAAAACCCAAGCCAATTCTTCCATTCGCTTCAGGTTTAAAAGCCCATTTGGATATGTAATCGTAGATGTACCCACTTTCACCACAATGCGATTGCAATTTTTCAATCGTTCTCTCACAATTATCCTCTCCAATTCCTATGTATAGACAGAGTATACTATATTTTGCCGGCGTAAAAAAGGGCTTTCGTTGAATCCAAATAAAATATTAAAGGATTCTTTATATTTAAGATTCTTCTATTTCCTGGAAAATAACTTCTTTCCCTTTTAAATTTACTACAAACTTCTGCTTTCATCTTCCAGCCATCTTAATCGCATATCCTTATACTTTCCATTTGTGAGAAAAATCCACTTTTTATTTAAAGAAAATATTTTAACTTTTCTCCGAAGCTAAATATGAAAAACCCTTAAGTACAACCCTAGCCTCTTGTCTTTCTGTCAATAAAAGAAAGACCAACGAATATAGAATTTATACCCGTCGGTCATATTTATTATGATAATTTAAAAGAGCTTTTCAATGGCACAATGCGGTTAAATACCAATTTTTCTTCTGTGGTATCTTTCGTATCCACAATATAGTACCCGTTACGCATAAACTGGAAACGTTCCCCTTTTTTCGCATCTTTTATGGCAGGCTCAATAAAGCATTCCTTCACTTCTAAGGATTTCGGGTTCATCATCATTTCCCCATTGGGATCATCCGGATTGTCCAACATCATATAGTCATACAATCTTGCAGTTGCCTGAACATGTTCCGTTGCGCTAACCCAATGGAGGGTGCCTTTCACTTTTCTACCCTCAAAACCACTGCCACTTTTTGTTTCAGGGTCGTAAGTACAATGTACCTCCACAACATTTCCGGCTTCATCCTTAACAAGGTCTGTGCAAGTAACATAATACGCACCCTTTAAACGTACTTCCTTGCCAGGAGCCAAACGGAAGAATTTTTTCACCGGTTCTTCCATAAAGTCTTCTCTTTCAATATAAAGCTCTCTTGTAAAAGGAGCCATTCTTGTACCAAGTTCAGGTGTTTCTGGGTTGTTTTCTAACTCCATCATTTCAACCTGACCTTCTGGATAGTTTGTAATCACAAGCTTCAATGGATCTAAAATCGCCATAACAACCTTTGCTTTCGCCTTCAAGTCATCACGAATACAGTAATCCAACAAACCACTGTCAACCATACTATTGGCTTTAGAAACACCGATTCGCTCGCAGAAATCACGAATTGCCTCTGGTGTGTAACCTCTACGGCGTAAACCGCTGATGGTTGGCATACGGGGATCATCCCATCCGTCAACCAAGCCTTCCTCAACCAAAGCACGGAGCTTTCTTTTACTCATAACGGTATTTGTCATACCCAAACGGGCAAATTCAATCTGTCTAGGAGGGTTGACTGTATAACCTGCCTCTTTCACTACCCAGTCGTATAAAGGGCGGTGATCTTCAAATTCCATTGTGCAAATGGAATGGGTGATTCCTTCGATTGCATCCTCTAATGGATGAGCAAAGTCATACATGGGGTAAATGCACCATGCATCCCCTGTTGTATGATGGGTTGCGTGGGCAATTCTATATAAAACAGGGTCTCTCATGTTAATGTTAGGAGAGGTCACATCAATTTTTGCTCTAAGTGTACGAGAACCATCAGGGAACTCGCCGTTTTTCATACGTTCGAATAAATCCAAGTTTTCCTCAACACTTCTGTTGCGATAAGGGCTTTCCTTACCGGGTGTGCTTAACGTACCACGGTATTCACGCATTTGCTCAGGCTTTAAGTCACAAACAAAGGCCTTACCCTCTTTAATTAGGTTGATTGCAACCTCGTAATATTGCTGGAAATAGCTAGAAGCATAATATAATCTATCTTCCCAATCAAAGCCTAGCCACTTTACATCCTCACGAATAGAGTCTACATACTCCACATCTTCCTTTGTAGGGTTTGTGTCATCAAAGCGTAAATTGCACTTGCCCCCATAAAGGTTCGCCAAACCAAAGTTCAGGCAGATGGATTTTGCATGTCCAATATGCAAATAGCCGTTAGGTTCGGGCGGGAATCTAGTGTGAATTTTATTCAGTTCACCCTTTAAATCCTCCTGTATATAACTATGTATGAAGTTACCAGTAGCACCTAATCCACCATTTTCTATGATTTTTTCTTCTGCCATATTGTTTTCCTCCCAAGTTTGTGGTTCTCTTTCCTGTTTGCTACGTGAAAACACCATTTTATAGGAATTACTAAAGTTCATAAAAGTCTTGCCACTTTTTAGTATTTTAAAACGTAGCCGAAATATTAATTATAATTTTTATAGGTTCATATTTTTCAACGGTGTCCCCACTCCCCATTAAATGGATTTCACCAACTCTGTTAAACTGCCTAACAGAAAAGATGTAAAATCTAAGGACACCGTATATCATAATGGTAATATTATAATATAGCCCGTCACCAAACGCAAATTATTTTCATATTGACTTACCCCATGTTTAGAATATTATTTGTATTTTTCTTTTTTCCATAGTAAAATCAAGTTTAAGGCAATTTGAATAATTAGACCATTCGCTGCTTTCTATCTCTGATTGAAAAGCTTTTATAAATACCAACATAACCGTCATTTATTTTTAGTTGAAACTTTGGAAATTGGCAAATCGACTTGCCTTTCTTTCTTTTTTTGATGAAGTATACAGGAGGAACAAACAATGCTAGCTTTTACCGTCTATGATACAAAATTATTAATGGCGCTTCTTTTAAAAGGAGATACTTTTGACCAATTTACTGTTCGTCAAGCAGAAGTGTTCTCCTATGCCTCCCTTACCATAAATGGTACAAAGGATGAAAGCTACCTAACTGAGGAAGATCCCGAACCTTATTGCCTTTGGGCGGATATAAAACCCTTTGTGTTTCAAGCGGTTAAAGGCAAAACATTACCCAGAAGCATGAAAATAGTCCTATCTCTACCAAAGAATAAAACTGAAAAATACCCCAACGCCAAGGCCGTGTTTTTAAATCTTTTATTTCGAGAAGGCACACTGCTTTGCACCACCTCTGTTGCGGAAGAAACCTTTTCTTTGGAACAAAAAGCAACAAAACAATGGGATGAGGATGTGTTACAGTTTTTCAAAGAACACCAAATAACCATACAAATAGAGACATAAATAAAATTTTGTTAGCACTCAATTAAATTGAGTGCTAATTTTATATTGACTTTTTTCCTTATTCTAGATAAAATTACAATGTATCATAACAAACTACTAACATTTTGTGTTTTTAGGAGGTCGTTTAATATGAATGAAAAAGGAAATCTATCAATTAATAGTGAAAATTTCCTACCTATTATCAAGAAATGGCTGTATACCGACAAGGATATTTTTGTTCGTGAGTTGGTATCTAACGCTTGTGACGCTGTGACAAAGCTGGAGAAGCTGGTACGCATGGGCGAGGCAGAAATCCCCGAAAATGAAAAATTCGCAATTCATGTGGTCTTAGATCAAGACCAGCATACTTTACAAATTATCGACAATGGAATCGGTATGACGGCAGATGAAATCAAAAAATATATCAATCAAATCGCCTTTTCTGGCGCAACTGATTTTCTTGCCAAATTCCAAGAAAAAACGGAGCAGGATAATGAAATCATCGGCCACTTTGGCTTAGGTTTTTATTCTGCGTTTATGGTTGCGGATAAAGTTGAAATCGATACCCTCTCTTACCAAAAAAACGCCCAAGCAGCAAAATGGATTTGTGAAGGCGGTATTGATTATGAGATGGACAATGGAACTAGGGAAACAAGGGGTACCACCATCACCTTGTACTTAGGGGAAGACGGAAAAGTGTTCTTAGAAGAATCCACTCTTTATACAGCCCTTAGAAAGTATTGCTCTTTCATGCCCGTACCAATTTTTGTAGATATTCTTAAAGAACCAACAGAGGAAGAAAAGGAAGCAGAAAAAAAAGAATCCAATACCCTTCACGTTTCCCCTGAAGAAGCGGCAAACCTTACAAAGGAAGATGCCCTAGAAAAACTAGAGCAGAAACATTCTGAGGAGCCAGAGGAACCGAAACCCTTAAACGATACTACCCCTTTGTGGCAAAAACAGCCAAAAGACTGTACCGACGAAGATTATAAAACTTTTTATCACCAAGTGTTTTTCGATGTAAATGATCCCCTGTTTTGGATTCACCTAAATATGGATTATCCCTTCCGCCTAAAAGGAATTTTGTTCTTCCCAAAACTGGTTGAACACATGGATGTCATGGAGGGTGAAATTAAACTTTACTCCAATCAAGTGTATATTGCTGATAACATTAAAGAAGTAGTCCCCGATTTCTTGCTTTTATTAAAAGGCGTTTTGGATTGCCCTGATATGCCTTTGAATGTATCTCGTAGTGCGTTGCAAAACGACGGCTACGTTGAGAAAATGAATAGCTATATTACCAAGAAAGTCGCAGACAAGCTGACACAGCTCTTTAAAAATGACCGTCCTGTTTATGAAGGTTTCTGGGATGATATTGGTGTATTCATAAAATATGGCTGTATGCGAGAAGAAAAGTTCTATGATAAAGTAAAGGACGCTTTGTTGTTCAAAACAACAGACGGCGTATATGAAACCCTCTCGGAGTATTTAGAAAAGAATAAAGAAAAGCATGAAAACAAACTTTTCTTCGTATCCGATGAAAACTTGCAAGCACAATATATCCGCCTTTTCAAAGAACAAGGTTTAGAAGCAGCAATTATGTCTACCACCATTGACAAGCCTTTTGTGTCTTTCTTGGAATATAAAAACCCTGGTGTTAAGGTGCAACGCATTGATGCAGACATTACCGATACCTTACAGAAAAAGGAGGATGAAGACACCTCGGAAGCAAAAAAACAGTCAGAAGTGTTTACAAATTCACAAATGGAAACTTTGTTCCGTGATGTTTTAAATAATAACTCGTTAAAAGTAAGCGTAGAAACATTAAAAGCCGAAAAGGTTTCTGCCATGATTCTTTTAAGTGAAGAATCTCGTCGAATGATGGAGATGATGGAAGCTTATGGAAACGGAGCAGACTTAAAAGCAATGTTTGCCAATGTGAAACCTGAGGAAACTTTGGTTCTTAACCGCTCCAATGGATTGGTTAAATATTTATTGTCCATGAATGAGAAGGATGGTAAAAAGGAAGACATGAAGCTATTATGCCACCAGATTTACGACTTGGCATTGATGAGCCATCGCCCTCTAACTTCGGAAGAAATGACAAGCTTTATCGACCGCAGCAATACGTTGCTGGAAAAGCTGGCTTCCTTTGAGGCAAGCAAATAATATTCATCATTTTTGAATTGTATGTATAAAAACTCCCTGATGGAGAAAATATCCCGTCATTCAAGCTGGACAAAAATACTCCGCCTTGACAATTTGTATGGGATAACTCTCCTCCAAAGGGAGTTTTTTATTTACAACATTTAATCTAATCTTACAAATTTAATGTCTTACCCTTGAAAAATCATTATTTATTCGCAAACGAACTATCAATTTATCCAATCATTTATTGAAATAAGAATTAAATATAGACAATTAGCATAGTTATAATTCTATATCTCTACTTTTTTTGTGAAAAATTTCAATTTAGTTTGTTATTTATCTGTCAAAAAATTCAAGTTGACGAAATGAGGATAATTCCCCTCTCTCAAGTTGTAATACCTCTTTTTTAAGGAGTATAATAATAGTAAGAACTTTTATTGGAGGTGGAGTATGACCAAAGAAACTTTTTTACAAAAACTATTGCCGTCATATGAATCGTGCTTTGATATACAGTACAATGTCTGTCATGGTTCCATAGAATATCCAGCTACGGCACAGTTTCATTCTCGCTCCGAGAAGTATATTCTTGTACGTTCCGCAAAAATTTGGGCAACAGAGATGAACGAATATGCATATTTCGCCTTTGCAGATGTACCAACCTTGGATAGCTTCCAGTCTCTTAAAAAAGATGTACTTCAATCAGGGTTGGCCCAAATCAAGCCCCACAGCGAGCATATGTATTCTTATGTTTCTTTGATTTTAGTGGCTGACTTACTTCCCCAAGAAGTAATCAAAGAAATTAAAAAAACGAAATACCACAAAACTTTCCTTTTTTCTTTTCATGGATGGATGTATCTGAGGATCGCTGCGGTAGACCTCAGCAACGGAAAGGTCTATTCAAATCAAAGGGGTAAAGAGCTCCTTCCGTTGCTGCAAAATATTTTTTCCTAATCATCTATATTTTTCATACATAACCTTGTGAAGGAGGGTATTTTATGAATTCACTGGTATTATTAATTATTGCTGCCGCCGTACTATTGATTGGTTACCTTACATACGGTAGTTGGCTGGCAAAACAATGGGGCGTTGACCCTACAAAAGAAACACCTGCCCACACAGAAATGGATGGAAAGGACTATGTTCCTGCAAAAGCACCCGTGCTCATGGGGCATCATTTTGCATCCATCGCTGGCGCTGGACCAATCAATGGTCCGATTCAGGCTGCTATTTTTGGCTGGGTGCCTGTATTGCTTTGGATCCTCATTGGTGGTATTTTCTTTGGCGCTGTTCAGGACTTTTCTTCTATTTTTGCATCTATTCGCCACAAAGGGAAATCCATCGGTCATGTTATTGAGCAAAACGTTGGCGCAAAAGCAAAAAAATTATTCTTGCTTTTTGCTTATTTAACCCTGCTCTTAGTTGTAGCTGCTTTTGCTAGTATCGTTGTGGGAACATTCAATGGTTTCACACCTGAGGGCCAGGTTATTCCTGCAAACGGATCAACTGCAACAATCTCTGCATTATTTATTGTAGTAGCAATTGTTTTTGGTGCTTTGGTATATCGCAAAAATGCACCTCTAAGTGTGGCTACAGTTGTCGGCGTTATTGCCATTGTAGCTTGTATTGCAATCGGTTTGAAGTACCCTGTTTACTTATCTGGGACAGCATGGCTACTCATCGTTTTGGCATATATCTTCGTGGCTTCTGTTACTCCAGTATGGATTTTGCTTCAGCCTAGGGATTATCTGAACTCATTCTTACTTTATGGTATGATGATTGCTGCTGTTATCGGCGTGGTTGGTAGTCACCCTACAATCAACCTACCTGCCTTCACAGGCTTCCAAGGCATTAACGGCAATAGCCCCATGTTCCCTATGCTGTTCATAACCGTTGCTTGTGGTGCTATTTCCGGATTCCATAGCTTAGTAGGTTCCGGCACAACTTCTAAACAATTAAACACAGAAAAAGATGCCAAACTCATTGGGTATGGCGGTATGTTAATCGAATGCGGATTGGCCGTGCTTTCCTTAATCACTGTTGGCGTTCTCTTTGCAGATGGTGCTATGCCTAGTGGTACACCTACTCAGGTTTTTGCAACGGGTATCGCAACAATGATTTCTGGCATTGGTTTAGAGGCTGCTTATGACACAGCTTATGCAATCATTATTTTGGCTGTATCTGCTTTCTGCTTAACCTCCTTGGATACCTCAACAAGACTAGCAAGATATATGTTCCAAGAATTCTTTATCCCTGAGGGCACAGACCCCAGCACATTAACTGGCTTCAAAAAAGTTTGTGCAAACTCTTACTTTGCAACATTGGTTACCGTTGCAATCGGTGGTTTGATGGCCGTTGGCGGTTATGCAAAAATTTGGCCTTTATTCGGCTCTGCCAACCAGCTTCTTGCTGCTCTGGCTTTACTGGCTGTTGCTGCTTGGTTGGGCAACATCGGTAAAAATAATAGAATGTTCTTGTTCCCTATGATATTCATGCTTGTTGCAACATTAAGTGCATTGGTTATCACATTTATCAAGAACGTAAAAGCCTTTTCCGCAGGTACTGCAAGCTTTTCCACAGAAGGACTGCAGCTTATATTTATTGTTCTGTTAATTGCATTGGCTATTGACTTAGCAGTCGAAGGCTGCCGTGTTATTTTCGGTAAAAAGAAAGCCGTTTAAGTTGTCAAATGTATAGAAATATAGATGATAAAAGACCCGTGGTTTCCACGGGTCTTCTTTATTTATAGCTGAATTTCTAGTTCCACAGGGCAATGGTCAGACCCCATAATATGACTATGAATTTTTGCATCCACTAGCTTATCCTTTAAGCTTTCGGAAACAATATAATAATCAATACGCCAACCAGCATTGTTTTTTCTTGCATTAAAGCGGTAGCTCCACCAAGAATAAGCACCAATGGTGTCTGGATAGAAGAAACGGAAGGTATCCACAAATCCCGCTCCTAGCAGCTGAGAAAACTTGCCTCTTTCCTCATCGGTAAAACCTGCATTTCTACGATTTGTGGAAGGGTTCTTCAAGTCAATCTCCGTATGGGCAACGTTCAAGTCGCCACAAATAATGACAGGCTTTTCTTTATCTAATTTTGAAGCATATTCTCTAAAGGCGTCGTCCCATTCCATACGGTATCCAAGCCTTGCGTTTTGCTGTTGTGAATTCGGTGTATATACTGTAATGTGATAGAATTCTTCAAATTCTAAGGTGATTACCCTGCCTTCTGTATCATGTTTGCCGATACCAAGGCCATATGTAACGGACAAAGGCTCCTTCTTTGTAAAAACAGCAACACCGGAATAGCCTTTCTTTTGGGCGTAATTCCAATACTTAAAATACCCCTCCGTATCCAATTCGATTTGTCCTTCTTGCAGCTTCGTCTCTTGCAAAGAAAAAATATCTACATCGACCTCATTAAAATATTCCATAAATCCCTTGCCTACAGCGGCACGCAAGCCATTTACATTCCATGAAATCATCTTCATTTCAAAAGCACCGTCCTCTCACTTATCTAAAGTTTCCATTTTAAAATATCAATGGAAACAACTTTTAACGCTTCTTTTTATTCTTACCTATGGGCATTTGCAAAGCCTTGATTACAGCCTAATCACAGCCTAATCACAAAGATTATGTAACATCATTCCAAGAATGGCTAAACTTCTTGCTATAAAAGATGATCACGATATACACCATTGGCCATACCCATAAGCCGGTCAATACTTTGCGTATTTTGTTACACAACAATACTTATAACGGACGGGGTTGACATCACCTTTGTTTTCAGTAAGCCCATGTTTGTTCGGAAATATCATCCCCATCTAAAGAGGTGAGGACTTCCTAAGTCCGTTAAATTATTATAGCATACCCTCCTTTCTTTGTCTTGTTTCTTCCTGTAAATTACGCTAATATTAGATGAGAACCGAAGGGAGTGAGCATGTTGAATGTACAAATCTATGGCTCCAAAAAAAGCTTTGATACAAAAAAAGCGGAGCGTTATTTTAAAGAGAGAAAAATACCTTATCAATATATTGATGTCCATGAGTTTGGCATGGGGAAAAGTGTTTTTGAATCCGCCAAACGCTGTATACCCGTTGAAGAGATGATCGACCGAAAGGCAAAAGCCTATCAAACCTTATTTATGGATTATATTGACGAGAGTAAAAGGGAAGGTACCCTATTGGAGAATCCCAGCCTTTTCCTCACCCCCATTGTGAGAAATGGTAAAGACTTTACGATGGGTTATTGCCCTGATGTTTGGAAGGATTGGAAATAAAAAGGAGGGTGTTTTATGCGAATTGGACTTGGCCAGTTAGATATGGGGTTTGAAAAAAAAGAGCATGCCAAAAGCCTCTGCGAAGAAATGATGCAAAAGGCGGCAAAGGAACAAGTGGATTTTCTGGTTTTTCCTGAAATGACATTAACGGGATTTACAATGAAAACAAAGGAACTGGGCGAATCTTTCAAGGATAGTGAAACCATTGGCTTTTTTAGAGAAAATGCCTTGAAAAACCAATTATCTTTGTGCTTCGGGCTATCTATTATTGATGCCCAAAAAGCAGAAAACCATTGTGTCATCGTCTCTGAAACAGGGGAACCCCTCCTTGACTATGCAAAGATTCACCCCTTTTCCTTCGGTACGGAAGCCCAATTCTATACAGGGGGCGAATCCCTTGCTTCTTGCACCATTAAAAATGTGGCGACATCCCCCTTTGTTTGCTACGACTTGCGCTTTCCTGAAATATTTCAAGCAGCATCAAAGGAAAGCATTTTGTTAGTGGTTATTGCCAACTGGCCACGCCAGCGCAGAGAACATTGGATGACGCTATTAAAAGCAAGGGCCATCGAAAATCAAGCCTTTGTAGTCGGCGTAAACCGGGCAGGCCATGGGGGCGGTTTAGAATATTCTGGAGATAGCATGGTAGTCTCTCCCCTTGGAGAAGTTTTGGCTCATGCGAAGGAGGGCCATGGCCTTACCGCGGTAGACATCTCTCCTGAGGAGGCCTTTGCTTACCGCTCCACTTTCCCCCTGAAATTAGATCGCAAACCTGAACTGTATTCTAAATTTTTACGATCCCATAAGTAATGAAAGGAGCTTTTTATGATTCGAGTATTATTTATTTGTCACGGAAACATATGCCGTTCTCCCATGGCAGAGTTTTTATTTCGAGATATGCTTATAAAAAAAAGTCTTACAGATGAATTTTATATAGCCTCAGCCGCTACTAGCCGTGAAGAAATTGGTAACTCCGTTTATCCCCCTGCAAAGGAAAAACTTTTCTCCTTGGGAATTGATTGCTTTGGCAAAACAGCAAGGCAGGTAACAAAGCAGGATTATGAAGACTTTGACTATTTACTGGTAATGGAGGAATACAATATGGAAAATCTAATGCGTATTCTAGGGGATGATTCCCAAAATAAAGTATACCGTCTCTTGGATTTTTCATCCCATCCCAGAGATATTGCGGACCCTTGGTACACAGGAAACTTTGATAACACCCATACAGACATTATGGAAGGATTAGAAAGTTTCCTTGCATTTGCTTTAAGTGACAATTCTCATCCACAATAAAACTAAATTTCTTATATTGAAAGCTAAATTTTTTCTAATAAAACTAAATCCTGTACTCAAGTAATTTCTTGCAGTACAGGATTTTTCAATGAAAGACGGTTAAACTTAATATGCCACATGGTTTTTTCATCTAATAAATATTTCCCCTTTTAAATATAAAACGACACCACCGCTAATATACACCCGTTCGCCCCCATCCATGCAGTTCAAAACGCCGCCCCTTTTTGAAACTTGCTTTGCAATCAATGTTTGTTTCCTTAGCTTTTCAGCCCAAAAGGGAATAAGGCTGCTATGGGCAGAACCCGTAACGGGGTCTTCATTCACGCCTAATTTAGGAAAAAAACAACGTGAAACAAAGTCGTATTCCTTATCTTTTGCTGTAACAACCAGACCCAATCCATCCTCTAACTCCAGTACCTTATGGAAATCTGGATTAAGCTCTTTTACACTTTTTCCATCCTCTAGTTCTAGAATCAAATCTCTGGACAAGTATGCAGCCACGGGCTTAACTCCAATTGCATCTATTATTTTTTCCGTCACTGGAACCTCTTGTGGCTTTCGACTGGGGAAATCCATTTTAAATAAGTCACCATCTCTTACAACATTTAAAGTCCCACTTAGAGTAAAAAATTCCATTTCTTCAACTTCCGTATCCACAAAATGAGCTACTACATAAGCGGTTCCCAATGTTGCATGGCCACAAAGGTCAATCTCCACCATTGGCGTAAACCATTTTAAGTCGTACTTCCCAACCTCTTTTTTATAAACAAATGCCGTTTCCGATAAATTATTCTCTGCGGCAATTTTTTGCATTGTTTCAGTGGATAAAGGTTTCTCAAGTACACAAACCCCAGCTGGGTTCCCTCCAAATATATTTTCCGCAAAAGCATCCACCACAAAATATTTCAAATGAATTCGCCCCTTTCTTTTCCCCTATAAAATACAATTTTACTTTAATGCAATTATAAACTGTACATTGTATAAATTCAAGGAATCAGTCTCAAAATTTCCAATAAGTAAACAAACTCTGTAATCAGTAAGAAATAATAAGCCTGCCATTAACATAATAAAGTCTAACTCCAAATTGCAACAACGATTTTCGTTGACTCCCTTTTTATGGAAAAATAACTTGTCTTCGGTATTTCTGTCACTGCAATCTCTTCCACCTTCCACTGGGAAACCTAAAAAAATCTAATTTATAATCTCCCGTATTTCACTTTACCCACCGCAAATCTTATAAACTCCTCAGGTGTTGGCACTTCGTCTCTTCGAGGTACTTGGTTCTGATATGATTTCGTGACCCCATCATTCTTCGAATTACTATAGGCACTTTCAAGGGCCAACTGCATCTCCCGTTTTACCTCAGCAACAGTTGCTCCTTCCTCTTTCGCTATTTTACGATACATTTTTCTGTTTATCATGCTACACCCCCATATTTATTTTACAGATAGAATGCTCAATATACTGAGCATTCTATCTGCTATTTTAGCATATAATAAATCAAATTGCAAACAATATTGAGCAAACGGAGTGCATATGGAAAAACTAAGACAAGATATTTCTATCGGAAAAAATTTAAAAAGGTTACGTAATGATTGCAACTTCACCCAAGAGCAAGTTGCAGCAAAGCTACAGCTTTTGGGCTCTAGTACCACTCGTTCAATATATTCCAGATATGAAACAGGAGAGTTGAATATTAAAATAAGTGACTTGATTTTGCTTACAGAAATATTCAAATGTGAGTACAATGATTTTTTCAATGAAATACGTAAAAATTAAAAGGACTAATCCATTAGGATAGTCCTTTTTTTATTATTCCTGTTCTATGAAATCCTCTTCCATTGGGTTCACATGAACCATACAATGCTTCACATCTTCAAAATTTTCCTCAATCGCCCTGTGCACCTGTTCTGCGATATCATGGGCTTCATTTAAAGTCATATTGCCATCTGCCACAATTTCCACATCCACGTATATTCTAGCACCAAATAGACGAGTTTGTATTTGATCTATATCCACTACGCCCTCTTGAGATAAAATAACCTCTCTCATTTTATTCATCGTTTCGGCATCACAAGCTGTATCCATCATTTTATTAATGGCATCTTTAAAAATATCATAGGACGCTTTTACGATGAACACGCAGATAATCACGCTGGCCAATGGATCGCAAATGGGATAGCCTAATCTTGCTCCAATAATACCTACCATACTGCCTACAGAAGATAGGGCATCGGAGCGATGATGCCATGCATCCGCCATCAAAGCCCCTGAATTCACTTTCTTTGCAGCATCTCTGGTATACCAATACATCCCCTCTTTTACGATAATGGAAACGATGGCTGCAATCAAGGCTAACATTCCCGGCATTTCTAAATTCAACTCATCGGCATGAATGATTTTTTGAATCCCTCCATAGCCAATGGCAATGCCTGTGATACACAATATGATTGCAAGCAATAACGCCGCTACGCACTCCATACGCTCGTGCCCATACTGATGGTTTTCATCAGATTCCTTTGCTGACATTTTATACCCAATGATTACAACAAATGTACTAAATACATCTGAAGCGGAGTGAATACCGTCAGAAATCATAGCCCCAGAACGGGCAACCACACCGGCAAACACCTTTGCAATAGACAAAATTACATTTACGATCATACTGTTAACTGATACCTTCATTACAATTTTCTCATTATCTGCGACTTTATTCGTCCCCTTTTCCACAATAAAACCTCCAATCGTGTTCATCCTGTTATTTTATCCCAAAGTGGGCGAAAAATTTGTAAAAAAATAACGCCCACAGGAACAATTTCTGTCCCACAGACGCTTATCTGCTGCTTTGAGCCCGGCCACATGGTATTCAATCCATTGCCTGATCAGTTCTCATGATTTTAATATAAGACATCCCCTTTTGTCAAGCTTTTCTAACAAAAAATGATATACGAATCCCGTCCATCGCCATTTTCTGTTTCCAAAGGGTTTATGAAACAAAGAAATCCCTTTCAAAACTCACCTTGTTTCATGGCTTCTATGACTAAATATAGCCCCTTTGCTATAGAGATTACTACAAAGCAATGGGGCTATATGTTTACTCAACTTTTAGAGCTTTTTGTTCCTATTTGTGCTGAAATTGTCTTGACAGTTACTCTTTAAAAAAACCCTTCATTTTTTCTGAAAAGGACTTCTTATCCTCAGCTCCATTTTTATGTTCTTGCTCAGGTGCAGCTTCTTCCTTATAGAACTGGCGTAACAAATCTTTCTGTCTTTCGCTCATATCTGTAGGAATCTTCACCTTCAATGTTACTACCTGATTACCACGAACCTTAGGATTTCTTAAGTTGGGGATACCAACACCCCGCAAAGTCACAACGGTTTCAGGTTGTGTGCCAGGTTTTACAGTATACTTTTGTTCACCATCAATGGTCTTAATTACAATTTCTCCACCCAATGCTGCCTGAACAAAAGAAATAGGCACATCACAGTAAACATCAAACCCTTTTCTTACGAAAACACGGTCAGGCTGTACATAAACCGTTACCAACAAGTCCCCGTAACCGCCGCCGTTTTCGCCAACTTCACCTTTATTAGCCAGTCGAATGGTTTGACCGTTGTCAATCCCCTTAGGAATATTAACCTCATATTTTTTGGTTTTTCTTACTTTGCCTGCGCCTTTACAAGTGTTACAAGGGTCTTTTACAACCTTACCTGTGCCGTGACACTGGGAACAAGTACGAACAGAAGTCACCGCACCAAACATAGACTGCTGAACAAATCTCTCCTGACCTGTACCGTTACATTTTGGACAACTTTCTGGATGGGTACCAGATTTTGCGCCAGTACCTTGACAAGTTTCACACTCATCCAAGATACCAATGGAAATTTCTTTTGTACAACCAAAAGCAGCCTCCTCAAAAGTAAGCTGAATATTTACGTTTACATCGTTTCCACGCCTTGGGCCATTTCTACGAGTACCGCCACCAAAGCCGCCGAATCCAAACATACTGCCAAAAATATCTCCCAAGTCTCCCATATCGAAGCCTTGGCCATAGAAACCGCCGCCGCCGCCGCTTTGGTCGAAAGCCGCATGCCCAAACTGGTCATACTGTGTTCTTTTTTGAGGATCGCTCAAAACCTCATAGGCTTCATTTACTTCTTTAAATTTATCTTCCGCTTCTTTATTTCCCGGGTTTTGGTCTGGGTGATACTTCACCGCCATCTTACGGTAAGCCTTTTTCAGCTCAGCCTCTGAGGCATCTTTACTTACCCCCAGTATTTCGTAATAATCTCTTTTCTCTGCCAACTTCCTCACCACCTTCATTCTTTCAAGGTCTTAAACAGCAAAAGCAGGGGCGGATAACCGCCCTTGCTATGCACAACTACTATATTTTACAGTTCTTTTCCTTCGCCGTCAACAACATTTGGATCTCCGCCGTTAGGGTCTTCACCTTGAGCAGCCTGTGCCTGCTGATATAGTTTCTCGGAAATTTTGTAGAATTCCTGTGTCAAAGCTTCTGTTGCTGTTTTTAAACTTTCAACGTCTGCTTCTGTCATAGTTTCTGGGTCCATATCCTTAGATAAATCTCTCAACTTATTCAGTTCAGCTTCTACAGCATTCTTTTCATCATCGCTTACCTTGCCTTCCAATTCGCCCAGGGTTTTTTCCGTCTGGAAGATTAAGGAATCCGCTTCATTTTTCGCATCAATTGCTTCTTTTCTCTTTCTATCAGCTTCTGCAAACTGTTCCGCTTCTTTTACAGCCTTATCGATTTCCTCATCGCTTAAGTTAGAACCTGCTGTGATTGTGATTTTCTGTTCTTTACCTGTGCCTAAATCCTTTGCCGATACGTTTACAATACCGTTAGCGTCAATATCGAAAGACACTTCGATCTGAGGAACACCACGTCTTGCAGGCGCAATACCGTCCAATTTAAAGCGGCCTAAAGTCTTATTGTCTTTTGCTAAAGATCTTTCACCCTGTACAACGTGAATATCAACTGCTGTTTGATTATCTTCCGCTGTGGAGAATACCTGCTTTTTGTTTGTAGGGATTGTTGTGTTTCTGTCAATAAGCTTTGTGGCTACACCACCCAGTGTTTCAATACCTAATGACAAAGGTGTTACGTCCAAAAGAAGTACGCTGCCTGCACCCTCATCACCAGCTAATTTACCACCCTGAATTGCCGCACCAACAGCAACACATTCGTCAGGGTTAATGCCTTTGAAAGGATCTTTGCCAGTGAGTTTTTTAACTGCATCCTGAACCGCAGGAATTCTTGTAGAACCACCTACCAACAATACTTTATCAATTTCGTTTGCGCTAAGACCTGCATCAGACATTGCCTGACGAACAGGACCCATTGTGCCATCTACTAAGTCAGCTGTCAATTCATCAAATTTAGCTCTCGTCAAAGTAACATCCAAGTGCTTAGGACCATCCTGATTCATTGTAATGAAAGGCAGGTTAACATTGGTTGTTGTAACTGTGGAAAGCTCTTTTTTCGCTTTTTCCGCAGCTTCTTTTAATCTTTGCATTGCCATTTTATCTTTGCTCAGGTCCATGCCTTCCGCTTTTTTAAATTCAGCTGCTAAATAGTCAATGACTCTCTGGTCGAAGTCATCGCCACCCAAACGTGTATTACCATTTGTGGAAAGAACTTCAATAACCCCATCACCGATTTCGATAACGGAAACGTCAAACGTACCGCCACCCAAGTCATAAACCATAATTTTCTGTTCATTTTCATTATCCAAGCCGTATGCCAAAGCAGCAGATGTAGGCTCGTTGATGATACGTTTTACTTCTAAACCTGCAATACGGCCTGCATCTTTTGTTGCCTGTCTCTGGGCATCGTTGAAGTATGCAGGAACAGTGATAACCGCTTCGGAAACTGTTTCACCTAAATAGCTTTCCGCATCCGCTTTCAATTTCTGCAAAACCATAGCGGAAATTTCCTGAGGAGAATAGCTTTTATCCTCCACGTTTACTTTGAAGTTCTCGCCCATTCTTCTTTTGATGGAGCTAATTGTGTTGTCAGGGTTTGTAATCGCCTGACGCTTTGCTGTTTCACCAACCAATCTCTCGCCATTTTTTGCAAAACCTACAACAGAGGGTGTTGTTCTTCCACCGTCACTGTTTACGATAACAACGGGCTGCCCGCCTTCCATAACTGCTACACAAGAGTTGGTTGTACCTAAGTCAATACCAATAATTTTTCCCATAATCATTTCCTCCTAAATATATGAATACTTGTTTTCTTAGTTAACGACCTTCACCATACTGTGGCGAATGACCTTGTCTTTATATTTATAACCCTTTAACATTTCCAAGATAACTTCGTTTTCACCATAGTTTTCATCATCCTCATGGGCAACTGCCGCATGAAGATTTGGGTCAAACTGTTCACCCAAGGCTTTAATTTCTTCCACACCCAAACCATGTAAAACGTCCTGGAACTGCTTTAGGATCATTTGCACGCCTTTAAAGAAACCATCTTCTTCCTCAGCCTTACTTTCTTGGGCTGCAACGGCTCTTTCTAAATTGTCAACTACCATTAAAAGTTTTTCAACGGTATCTGCTACACCGTCATCGTACATTGTTGCCTTTTCTTTTGTGGTACGCTTTCTAAAGTTATCGAATTCTGCCAAGCATCTTTGATACTTATCAAAGTTCTCCGTTACCTGCTGTTCCAATTTTTCAATTTTTTCAGCAGTTTCGTCCACCACTTCACCTTCTACAGCTTCTTCTACGGCTTCCTCTACATTTTCAACCTGTTCTATGGTTTCAAGAATTTCTTCTTGCAACGCTTCTTCTCTGTCTTTGTTTCCTTCCACTTGTCTCCCTCTTTTCTCTAACCGTCTTTATTATTGTCTGTTAAGTTTCGTAGCACCCTCTCTATATTTTGTACCATGCCATTTAAAACAGAAACTACTTGGGAATAGTCCATTCTAGTAGGGCCTACAATACCAATTGTTCCTCGAGTATCATCGCTAAGCTTATAGGTTGCTGTAATTACACTACAATCTTTCATGCTTTGCACTGTATTTTCACTGCCGATTAAAATCTGCAGATCGTTGCTCTTGCTCTCTTCCAATAAAGTAACCAAAACATCCTTTTCTTCCAAGGTTTGGAATAAGGATTTGGCCTTGCTGATGTCAGAAAATTCAGGAAAGGCTAAGATATTTTTTGTTCCGCTCATATGAACTTGAACTTTTTCAGCCGCCTCCATGGTTATTTCCAAGGCCTTGAAAATAGGGATTAATAAACCTTTGTATTCCCCCAGTTCATACTGCAACCTTCTAATTACCGTTTGGTCTATCTGTTCTAAAGCGTATCCTTGGAAGGCACGATTTAAATAGAAACCAACTTCAAAAATCCTCTCTTCCTCAGGCACAACGCCCAACTTGATAACATGGTTCTTCATAAAATTATCTTCCGTTACGATAACCAGAAGGATAGAAACCATGTCTAATGGCAACAAGCGAATTTGTTTAATCTTGGCCCGCTGCCCCACAGGTTCAGAAATGAACGTGGTGTAATTTGTAAGGGCTGAAATGGCTTTCGCCGTTTCCTCCATAAGGTAATCAATTTGATTAATGTCTCTGGAAATCAAACTTTGTAGATACCGTTCTTCCTCATTGCTTAGCTCTCGCTTTTGCATAAGATGATCCACATAAAGTCGATATCCTAAGTCTGAAGGAATTCGCCCCGAGGATGCATGAGGCTGCATAATAAAGCCCATTTCCTCAAGATCGCTCATTTCATTACGTATTGTGGCAGAGCTGATGCCCAGATTATATTTTTTTGCAATTGTTCTGGAGCCGACCGGTTCCGCTGTTTCGATATAATCATTGATAATGGCTTGCAAAATTTGAATTTTTCTATCATTCAACGACATCGAGCCGCCCCCTCTCTATTGTGTTGTTAGCACTCACTTGCTACGAGTGCTAATTCATATACATAAGATAGCACTTGACACCTTAGATGTCAAGCGCAATTTTATAAATTTTTCTTAATTTTGCTAAATTAAATGCAAAAAGCTTTTTTCCCTTATTCATCAAGTAAAAACCCAGCAAACACTTGATTACTAAGGTCGATTCCCCTAGTGGTTAGTGCAACCCCATTTTGTGTTTCTTTCAATAACCCGTCCCTTAAAAAAGTAGAAATGGCCTTTTCATAAATCTGCTTCATGTCTAGGTCAAAACGCTTTGAAAATCTTTCATAGGAAACACCATTGGTCATCCTTAGCCCCAAAAACATAAACTCTTCCATCTCATCTTTTTTTGTAACAAGTACCTTTTCCTCTTCTAATATAGATAATTCCCCGTTTGCGAAAATATATTTTTCCATATCATAGGTGTTGTGGAATCGCGTTCCATTAAAAAACGAATGGGCGCCTAAACCTAGTCCCAAATAAGGCTCTGTCTCCCAATAAACTTGATTATGGCGGCTTTCCTTCCCTTTTTTCGCAAAGTTAGAAATCTCGTACTGCTTGTATCCTCTATCCCCCAAAAACGAAATGGCATAGTGATACATCAATCTGTCAAGGTCTTCCCCAATTTCTTTTAGGTCTCCTTTTTCAAAGGCATCATAAAAGGGGGTACCTTCTTCAATAATTAAACTATATGCAGATATATGCTCAGGGTTCATTTCTGTGATTCTTGCCAGTGTTTCTTTCCAATCTTCGAAAGTTTGTGTAGGCAGTGCAAACATTAAATCCACATTGATATTCTGAAAGCCTGCTTCCCTTGCATTTTGAAAGTTCCTTTGAAACTCTTCTATGGTATGAATACGCCCCAATGTAGATAGAAGACGGTTTTGCCAAGCCTGTACGCCCATGCTCAATCGGTTAAAGCCCATTTTTTTTAAAGCCATCCCTTTTTCTTTGTCTATGGTACCAGGGTTTGCCTCAATGGTGATTTCTGCATCTTCTAATACAGAAAAAACCTCTTTTATTTTCCTCATCAAACGTGCTAACATTTCTTTGGAAAGTACAGTGGGTGTACCTCCACCAAAAAAAATAGAGCTTACTTGCCTACCTTCACAATCCCGCCCCCGGTTTTCAATTTCCATCTCCAAAGCTGAAACATATTCTTCATATTTTCCTTTCATATTTCCATATGAAGGAAAATCACAGTATAAACACTTTCTCTTGCAAAAGGGAATATGGACATAAAGCCCCATGGTTTTCATCATAACTCATCCTTTCTTTCTCCCCATGATAACATAGCCCAACCTTGAAGAAAAGCCAATTTTATGTTATACTTTTATATTGTGTGAGAATAAAAACACCTGATGTTTTTATAATAAATCTTAGAAATGAGAGGTTTTTTCTATGAATGCTTTTCGTGAAATGAAAGAGGAAATCATCGATTTTTTTAATAGCAATCTGGCTTTAAAGATTTTTAAATGGATTACGGTCGTTTTATTTCCATTTTATCTTACCATTGTAACCAATTATCTATCCTTCGGAACTTCAGATCAAATGTATGCCCTCATCACAGCCAATACGGGCTCCTTTGTTTATGGACTGCTTTTGGTTTGCCTTGTTTATCTTTTTTTTATAGCCATTGTACCTAAACTAGCCATGGCTTCTTTTCTTACGGCCCTTATTTGTATGATTTTATCCTTGGTTGACTTTTTTAAATTTTCCATTTTAAAGGAACATTTTTTACCTTGGGATATTTATTTGGCACAGAACGCTTCTAGCTTTACAGAATTTTTAGGTTCCATTGTCATTCCCCAAGGCGTTTGGGAAATTCTATGTGGCACCTTGTTTTACTGTATTCTTCTCTACTTCATGGCGCCTTCAATCCCTATGAAATGGAAATTCCGTGCCCCTATTTCTCCTATTTTTTTAATTGGCCTTTGCCTATTTGTGACAAATGATACAGTGCATCAAATTTATACTCCTGTATTTGGTATTACCATAGGGCAATCCACGAAACAGTCAGAACTTTATGGGGAACATGGCTTTTTAACGGCATTTGCCTTAAATTTTGGCTCTTTAAACATGGGACAACCTCAAAATTATAGCAAAGGCTATATCCAACACGCCTTTGAAAAATATTTGCCCCAAGAAAATAGCGGCGAAACTTTTCAAAATCCCGATATTGTTGTGGTACTCTCTGAGGCATACTGGGATCCTACCGTTTTAAACGGTGTTTCCTTCTCCGCTGACCCCTTAGAGAACTTTAGAAAAATCGCAGAAACTAACCCTAGCGGGAAAATGATTTCCCCCACCTTTGGCGGTGGTACCGTTCGCCCCGAGTTTGAAATTCTAACAGGCATGTCCACCAGTGCTTTGCCACCAGGCAACATTCCCTATCAGCAGTATCTAAAAGGAGAAATTTTCTCCTTCCCTAGAACTTATAAAAACTTGGGCTATGATGCAATTGGTATTCATACTTATCAGAAAACCTTTTATGACCGTAATAAGGCTTACCCACTTATGGGTTTTGACGATTTCCTTGGGGAGTATGACCTCAATGTAGAGCATCATTGGAACAGCGGGCCATATATTACCGATGAAACCATCGCTGAAGAAATTATCTATCAACTGGAGCAGCCCCATGATGTGGGCACATTCGTCATGGCAATTACCATGGAAAACCACAGTATGTATCACGATAAATATGATGAGCAAGATAGAGTGATAAAGGTTACAGGGGAAAACCTGACACCCCAGCAGGTCTTAACCCTAGAAAACTATGCCGCCGGTGTTAGAAATTCAGACCTTGCTCTAAAATCAATATACGATTACATTATGAGTCGAGAAAAGCCTACGGTTGTTCTTTGGTATGGGGATCACCTGCCCACTCTGGGAGATGATTTTGATCCCTATACTTCAACCAACACCATTACTTCCTCTACTGCGGCACAGTGGACGGAAGATGAAAAGTATACCATGTTCTCTACCCCTTATTTGATTTTTACAAATTATAATACCGGCAAAGAATACCTTGCAAATGATGAGGAATGCATTTCTCCTTATCTACTGCCCGCCCTCATGGCAGATTATATTGATGCACCTGAGAGCATTCAAACCAATTTCCTTTTAGACTTGTATCGCACTTGCCCAGTTATGAGTAAATACTATAACCTTTTTTCTCCTGATAAAAATCAAAGCAAGCGTGACGAAATGCAAAAACTTCATGAATTGATGACCTATGATATGCTTATTGGAAAGAATTATATTTCAGAAGTAAAATAATCTTTATATAATTAAAAAGGAGATACGTTGCCTTATGCGGACTACGTATCTCCTTACTTTTATTTTAGTGGAATTTTGCGTCAAAGTCTAATTCTGCAATAAATCAGAAAAAATTGTTTTTATTGTTTTATAAGAATCAAATTGCTTCGCAAACATTGTATCTGCAAGTGAAGATACTCCATTTTCAAGTATTTTTTCATATCTTTTACGATTTAAATCTAATGATTGCGAAAACCAATCAAGTAAGTTGGTGTCTTCGTCTATTTCATCCACCTTGGTTATGTATGAAGTGATATTTCCATTGTCATCTAAATTAACAGAAATAATATTCAAAGAAGCACTATTTGGCAGATTTGAGAGAATTCCCATTTCGTACAGTTCACCCATAAAACAATTGTACTCATGGGAGCCCCACTTTAATTTTGATAAATCATATTTTTCATTTAAAAATACTTTTTGTTCATGTGTCAAGGTTTTTAACTGATATAATGGATCTTCAAGAACTGTTATTGCTCGCACGATTCCTGATTGCGATGGTTTGATTTCTGAGTCATTTGGTGTTTGTCTGTTTTTACCAGAAATTTGATAAGCATCAAAATTTTTTCTTGATTCGTTTGTTTTTTGTTGAAATAATTTATTGAAGTCATCTGTTTTCTTAACTGAACTTTGCTTTTTAATCGCATTTTGTGGTATTAAATTAGTAATCTTCACAATTTTCACCTTCTTTTTTTGCATGACGCTTTGTGCTGTTATTGATATTGGAGAAGCGGAATCAACAGTATATTCGCAGGTATTCTTTCATTTAACAAAAATTCTATTGCTATCACTCAATTTTTTATATATGACTTCTTTTTGAGCTTTGGAAACGTTAAGCGACTCCATAGAAGATCCTCTTTTTCCATAAATCAAATTGTATTGAATTTCATGATATTGGTATTCAATAAACTTTTCTGTATAATAATACCTTATATTCCAAATATTGTCAATTGATTTATAGGCATAGTTAACGCGGATGCCAGCGAAAAGATTTTATAAAGTTGTGAATCCGAATAAACGCATTTTTATGTAATCCTCTTCAAATTCCATAAAACCATTAAAAAAAATTCCCAAACTTCCCTTTTCTCTTGATGGAAACATGTAAAACTTTCTCAACCTTTTTATGTCCTAGGAAATGTTCCATCCCATACAATAGAGCGGTATCCCTCTCGATCCGTATCCCCTTCTGTGCTGAAACATAACACCCTTGAATCCTCGTTAAGCTTCAGCTTTTCCCTCCATTGTGCCAAAGCAGGGTTTCTCATAATCTCCGCAACACAGCCAAAGGTTGCGGCTCCGCTTTCTCCTGAAATGATGGACGCATCCCCCTTGATGGGGTTTCCAAGAATACGCATCCCCTGAGCCGCAACATAATCGGGGCAAGAGATAAAATTATCTCCATACTCCTTTAAAATCTCCCAGCCTATGCTGCAAGGCTCGCCGCAAGCTAAGCCCGCCATAATGGTATCCATATCCCCTGTTACATAATGAAGCTTTCCATCCTTTGCCTGTGCTGTTTGGAAAAGACAGTCAGCCTTATTGGGCTCCACAATGGTGATAATGGGGCATTCCTCTTTGTATAAGGCGGCAAAAAAAGCCGTAACCGCCCCCGCTAACGAACCGACACCAGCCTGTAAGAAAATGTGTGTCGGCCTTTCGGGCAGCTGGGTATACGCCTCGTAGGCCATGGTTCCATACCCTTGCATAATCCACAGGGGAATGTCCGCATACCCTTCCCACGCCGTATCCTGCACCATAATCCAGCCTTTTTCCTCCGCCTGTTCGTGGGCAAAACGTACGGCATCGTCATAATTCATCTCAGTAATAGATGCCTTTGCCCCCTCAGCTAAAATATTTTCTAAACGCTCCATGGCACTGCCCTTTGGCATATATACCACTGACTTCTGTTGCAGGGTCTTTGCAGTCCAAGCAACACCTCTGCCGTGATTTCCATCTGTGGCAGTTACAAAGGTAACCTCGCCCAAATCTTGTCTTGTTCTATCTGAAATAAAATCGCTATATGTAAAGTTTTCTATACTTCGCCCCAACTTTTGAGCAAGATAGCTTCCTATGGCAAAACTGCCCCCCAAAACTTTAAAGGCATTTAAACCAAAGCGATGGGACTCATCTTTTATATAAACGCTTCCTAACCCCAGCTCCTTCGCCGTATTTTTCAATGAAACCAAAGGTGTTTCGCTGTAAGTCGGAAAACTACTATGAAATGCTAAAACTTTTTTTGCACGCTCTAAGCTAAACAGGCTTAAATCCCCATTGTGTCTATGATTTCTTTTATATTGCACGAGCTTGAATTCTTCTTTCATAAAATCCTCCTCCCTTTATGTAACAAATTCCTCCTTTCAGTATACTTTCCCTAATAACTTTGTGCAACAACCCCTTACACAATAAAAAATGGCATAGCCTTTTCAAGCCATGCCATAAAATTCTTTGTAAAGTCTTAGCCTAGAGTCTCTTTTCAATTTTTCAAGGGTATGAACTCCCAACCCCATTCTGACTACGAAAAGAGAAAATCACTCCTTGCCTTCAATTTAAAAACCTTTGACGGTAACTTCTTCTATCGTCTTTTGTTGCTACAAGCTATCGAAAAAAACTATTTTCCATGGGGTGCATTTTCAACAACAGCATGAATCAAATCCGTGCAAGCATTTCGATTTAAGGGAAATACTCGTCCATGATAAATATAAAAAATCAGCATAGACCAATAAACTTCATATCCCCCCTTATCAAACTCTTCTTCTGTTGGGAAATATCCTGTACACCCATTGGTGTATCCGCCAAAGTAAAAATATTCATTTTTTATCAAATCCATGGATCGCAAAGCAAACTCACACATGATTTCATTTGCCACGCCACATAAGCAGCCTTTTCCTATGGAAAAATACTGAATTTCAGTGGTATCTTTTTGGCGCTTTATTCCTTCTTTTTGTAGTCTCCGAACCTCAGCCAACCACATGGCTCCATCAATGCCAGCAAACGCCTTGGCCTCTTTTGCAACTTCTAATGCCCTTTCGTAGCTAGGGACATCCGCATATAGGTCTATAAACTTGGAGTAAGCAGCCAAATTTTTTAACCCTACAGGTTCTATGGAGTCAATGACCTTACTCACTTGGTTGGCCAATTCCTGAGCCATTATATTTAAGGCTTTCGAAGAACGAATGAACCGCTCATCGCAAGCATCAGGGGGTGTTATATTAGAAGAAAAATACTTGGGAGCCACGTTACCCGATGCCCCTTGGGTTACCATAACAGGGCATCCATACTGTTCTTGTAAAACATCACGCACAGTGCCAAAATAATCCGGCGATATCGTATAATTGTCCGCCTTCAACACATTAGCGTGGGCTGTTACTCTCAATAGCAGTAGTTTTAAGCATCCACTTTCCACATCCACAGCCTTAAAAACCCCAATTCTTCTATCTAATTCTTTGCTTTCTTTCCTACGGTTCAAACCAATTTCACCATAAGCATTTCCCCAAGCCCCTTTGATGGGTCTTAATTTTTTAGAGGCGGAAACAACGGCTTTTTTTATTTCATTGTCCACAAAGTCTGAATATTCTTTTTCAACACTATCGTTGGGAGCCGAATGGGTATGGGAAAAGCAAAGCATTACCTTTTCCATGCCTATGCCTAAAATTTCTCCCACTTCCTTGCGTAAAGCATTCCCATGTTGTTTGGAAAACCCTATATGATCTATGGAAAGAAGACAACCCAATTCCTCCGCATATTGCCATAGGGAAACCTGAGCCAAAAGTCCATGTAATACGCCTTTTGACACCTCATCCTCCCGACCGAAGCCGATGGTGTGTACAGGCTTATCAGGTGTAATATCCACTTCCTCATATGCAAAAGAAACAGTATCATGTTTTTTCAAACTTTCTTTGTTTTTCATTTTACTTTACTCCTTTTATTTTCGTAGATTGACCGAAATTTGATTGGTAAACCCCAAGGGGATTTCTTATCTTAGAATGATAAAAGTGCAAAGTTATTTAAATCAACAACTTACTCCATGCAAACAGAATCTAAAATAACTTTGCATGGAGTCAAAACAATGGTTAACCTCATAAAATCACTCCTTTTCACAATTTTTTCTTATAGTTTAACATATTTTGCTCTTTTACAGACATATTTAATAAAAACTTTTGATTTTTTATGCTCAAAACAATATTTATGACATAAATTCAAATATATAATATATATTGTCGTATATACTTGACATTACGTAAGTTTTAATATAATATATGCCTAGAGGTGATGACATGGGAAGAAATATATCAATTAAAGTTGCTCGTGCCCAGTTAGACATGACACAAAAGCAACTAGCAGAAAGAGTTGGCGTTTCCAGACAAACAATGAATGCCATTGAGCAGGGTGAATATAACGCAACCATAAAATTATGTAGAGCTATTTGTAAAGTTCTTGGAAAATCTTTAGACGAGCTTTTTGGAGAGGATGAAAGTGATGAAGAAACAAAATAGTAATTTAGATGAAATGCAGGAACAAAAACTTTTAAAAATTGAAAGCAAAGGGTTTTGGTTCGCCTTTTGGGCCCTTCTTGCTGCAATTATGATTCAAACCGTTGTATATGATTCCACTACACATGCCATAGCAGGGGAATGGATTGTATTTATGTGTCTTTCCATTTATATGGTTATTTGCTGTATAAAAAACGGCATTTGGGATAGAAAACTAAAAGCAAATGGAAAAACTAACGTAATCGTTAGCCTTACATCCAGCTTGCTGTGTGCCTTGTTTTTTGCTGTTTCCTCCTATATTAAATATGATGCCCTAATGGGATCAATTGCAACAGGAATCATTATGTTTATCTCTGTATTTATCTTAACCTTCGGTGCTCTCACCATTAGTATGAAAATATATGAGAAAAAGGTTTCTAAAATGGAGACTGACTGTGACGAGTGATGATGAACTAAAGTATATTAAAAAGCAGATACAAACTTGTATCTGCTTTTTATATTATCCATTAGCCAAAGCTTAAAATCTCTAGGTTGCCACTTAACCTTGCCATTTACTTAATTCGAAAATCCTTGTTTACCGTTTCAAATATACCGCTCCCATCATCTTTATTTACTTCAAAAAATATGCTCTTGTTAAAATATTATGAACAATGAAACCCTTTGTTTTTGACTTTCCCAAAAAGCAGCATCAGCTTTTCTAGATGAAAGACATTACATTTGCTTTGTTTAAAGTAGTATTTTACCTAAATTGAAGAAGTGCCCCCGTAAATCGTTGAGGCACTTCCTTTTTCATTTAGCTATTCTTTTTACCCCTAAACACTTCAATTTCTAAAAGTTTAGTTTAATTACAAACCACTGCAGTACCGGAAACAGTAACCATTAACATTCCGTTGTCAGTTCCTAAAACTTCATAATCAACATCTACGCCAACAATGGCATTGGCTCCCATATCGGCAGCTCTTTTCACCATTTCTGCAATAGCATTTTCCCTTGCATTAATCAATTCTTCTTCATATGTACCAGATCTTCCACCAAAAAAGTTACTTAAGCCTGCCACAAAGTCCTTTACAAAGTTCACACCTGCAATTACCTCACCAAATACGATTCCTTTGTAAGCTACAATTTCTTTGCCTTCAATACCATTTGTTGTTGTTACAATCATCTTTTATCCCTCTCTTTTTTAAAATAATTTATTAAAATCTGCGAATTTGTGCACCAAAAGGTAACAATGCAAGACCCACAAATTTAAAATGCTGAATGCCAAATGGTATCCCAATAATGGTTACACAGCATGCAATTCCCAAAACCAAAGAGCCCATTGCCAGTTCAATTCCACAGAATATAATCCAAATCACATTTAGAATAATTGACCCAGAATTTAAGTTTCCATACTCAATTTGTGTTCCAAAAGGCCAAATTACCATCTTGGCAAACTTAAAACATTGTAGGCCAATGGGTATTCCAATTATCGTGATACAACAGACGACTCCTGCCAAAAACCAACCAATTGCCGAAAAAAGTCCACCGAAAATCAGCCAAAGTACATTGCCTAAAATACTCATTTTCTTTTTTCCTTTCTATACACAGCTCTATAATAACAAACGGCCTTTTCATAGTCCAAAGACTCCAACGTTTCTAGGCCATCTGAAGAAAGGCGGTAAACACCCTTTTCTATTCTTTCAAACCATTGATACACATTACTTTGCAATATGGAAGGATATTTCTCTCCTTTTCCCATCTGCCGTAATTCCTTTATGGCAATCTCATCAAACTGCTCTATGATACAACAAAGCTCAATGGCCTTTTCCCGATATGCAGTCATGATTTTCCGCCTGGTCATACCGCCTATATTCTCTGCAATATGCCGATTTTCTATCTCTGCTTGTAATCGTTCTTGCTTCTTTCGATTTTTCCGCACTAAGCTATCAGAAGGCTCTAATACCACATCAACGGTTTGCAATGGGCTATCTAAGGCAACGGTAATTAGCCCTAGCTCCAAACGCTTTAAAAGCTTTATCATATCCTTCCAAGTCCTGTCCCTCTGCCCTTTTTTAGGGCGAGGAATCGCAACAAAAACCTGATCCGTTAAACTTTGTCGATCCAAGGCTTGATACACCAACTTTAGATTAAAACTCTTTTTCAACTCTATGATTAGGGTTTCTCCATCCTTCACAGCAGCAATATCGCAATGCTTCACTTCCGCCTGAACTTGGTATCCCTCATCTTCTAAAAAACTTCGTATGGGTTCATATAAGTCTGTCTCTTTCAAGCTCATGCTTCTCTACCTTTCGCCATGAACCCTTCAATTTCCTCAACGGTACGAATCATGTTTTGTGTCATTACTTCACAACCCTCAGCCGTCACCAAAACATCGTCTTCTATGCGAATGCCTATATCCCATTCATCAATATATAACCCAGGTTCCACAGTAAGAACCATGCCTGCCTGTAAATCCCGATCCATATATCGTCCAATATCATGGGTCTCTGCCCCTAAATAGTGGCTAACACCATGGTAATAGTACTTGGAAACGTCTTCCATGGTTTCAACCAAGCCTAGCTTTTTTAGTTCCTCAAGGTAATGCTCTTTTAAAAGTTCGTTTAAACGGGTAAAGGGAACCCCCGGTCGAATGGTTTCAATGACTTTTTTCTGTCCCGCCAAAACAATGTTGTATACCTCTTTTTGTCTATCGGTAAATTTACCACTCACTGGGAATGTGCGGGTTATATCCCCGTTGTACCATCCCACCTGCGCCCCAGCATCAACCAGTATCAAGTCACCATCTTTGGTTGGCTGATTATTTTCTACATAATGGAGAATGGTGCCTCGTTTCCCCGCCGCCGCAATAGTCTGAAAAGCCTTTTGCCTTACGCCATTTTTGGTCAAAGTAAAATCAAAATATGCCTCAATTTCGTATTCCATCATGCCACCACGGGCGTTCTCCATCATAGCATAAAAGCCTTCTTCCGTAATATGCATGGCCTTTCGCATACGTTCCAATTCCCATTCTTCTTTGATTAACCTTAAGTCACTAAAAATAGGGTATAAATCCTGCAGGTTTAAACCTGGGAATCTTTCTCCTAGCTCATTGGCAAAAGAAAGGGCGGTAGATGGCAGTGCATTCCAATCCCTGTTTTCTAAGTCCAAATACACAGTTTTGATGTTATGCTTGAAAAGAAATGCCGCAAAATCCGTACGAAAACTATCAATAAATTCGATGTTTTCAATCCCCGATTCTTGCCTTGCTTCCTCAGTTGTAATATTTGCACCCACCCATTTGGCTAAAATTCCATTGTCACGGGGGATATATAAAGTTGTAGTAACCCCAGAAGTTGTCTTCGCCGTAAAGAATATACAATTTTCCCTCTCTATGCCCGTAACATAGTAAAAGTTTCGGTCAGGAGAAAAAGGATACTGCTCATCCCCTCGCTTATAAGGTGCCTGCCCTGCAAAAACAAGGGCAGCACTATTTTCTTCCAAAAGACCTTCTAGTTTTTCTCTGTTTTTTTGAAAGTTTCCCACGTGAACCACCAAACCTTTCTCGTTTATATTACCATAAATCTTTTTTCCGAATTCTAAGAAACTCTAATAAAAATCTAAAGACTTTATTAATTTTATGACTGCAAAAAAGACGTCAGTCTTTGTTAAAAGCTCATTTCATACAAGCTTTTAAAGATAGAAAGTGAAACCAAAGGCGACGAATTTCATTGTCTGAAAATTCTCTTTAGTGCACAAAACTTGATTAGACTGCCTTCTTTCCTGTCCTCTTTAGTAACCTTCCCCTACAGATAGACAATTACCCCAGCTATACTTACTTTACCAGAATATAACCTTTATCCACAAAATAACGCACAACTTCATCTTCATTTCCACTTAGTTTTCCTTGCACAGCTTGGTCTTTCCCGCCACCTTTACAATCAAAGTCTTTCTTCAGTTCCTCTGCAATCTTGCGGGCATCCATTTTACGGCTCACCAAAACAAAAGCAAACCCATTATCAGAAGGGGTTAAAACCATGGCACGACCGTCATTCTTTTCCGCCGCCAAGTCCGCCAATGCTGTCATGTCCCTTCCATTTAAGCCTTCTTCCAGAATTAGTACGTTTTCCCCATCCTCTGGCAACTTCTCAATTTTATTTAAAAAAGAATCCCACTTCCATTTTTTCATCTCCTGAATCAATGTATCTTTCTCCAGAAGGAGCTTGTTTACCCCCTTGGAAATGTTTTCTGCGGGAACAGAAAGGGCTCTGCCAACCTCACTAGCAGCCTGATGAACGTTTCTATAATTTGATAACCCTCTCTTGCCGCAAAGCAGCTCCAATCGGGTTCCACCCTTATAATTCTGCGCACCAATGACCTTTATCATACCAATTTCCCCTGCAAGCTTTACATGGGTTCCGCAACAAGCACAGCAATCGTATTCCCCCGCTTGTACAATCCGTACTTCTCCTGCAAGTTCTATTTTACTTCGATATTCCAGCGCCTCTAAATCCCCTTTGTTGGGATAGGATATGGCTATTGGCGTATTTTTCCAAATTGCCTCATTGGCCTTCTCCTCTAGCCAAGGCAAATCCTCCGTAGGGATTTGTGTGTTGAAATCAATGGTAATGCTATCCTTACCCATATGAAATCCAACATTATCACAATTGTATTTTTTGCAAATGATCCCCGAAATAATATGCTCCCCTGAATGATTTTGCATCAAATCGAAGCGATGCTTCCAGTCAATCTCACCGTTAACCTCTATGCCAACTTCCAAAGGTTTCTCCCCATAATGAATGATGTCCCCATTTTTTTCATGTACATCAAAAATTACAACGCCACCTAATATCCCCTGATCACCAGGCTGTCCGCCACCCTCAGGATAGAATAAAGTCTTGTCCAAAATAATATGATAACAGCCACCTTTTACCGCTTCACAAGAAAGAACACAGGCTGTAAATTTTGTTGCATACGCATCACGATAATATAATTTTTCTGTCATTTTTCTGCCTCCTGTCATACTTTACCACAGTATATCATGCTTTCTATACGAAGAAAAGATGGGCTTCTTCCCCCTCCCTTTGGATTTCTTAGAAACTAGCCAAGGGCATAGTTCCTCCACTCTTTAAATCATAAGGGATCTTATACCCATATGAATTCCCTTATAAACTACCTCCATGGTTAACCCTGCACAAGTAATGCATTCAAAAAAGCAGACACTGATATGATTTACAGTGTCTGCTCAATTAAAACTCTAGTTTTATTTCTTTGCAATAATCCCAACTGCTACGGCACCAGGACCTGCATGTGTACCAACAACGGGCCCAATATCCCCATCAAGGCAATCAGAAATATCAAATTCCTCTGCAAAGCATTCTTTCAACTTCGCTAAATTATCGCTCCCCTCACCCTGAGAAAACATAATTGGATAAGATTCGTCTACGCCATTAGCCATAACCAACTCTTTCATCTTAGAAAACATTCGCTTCTTTCCCTTTGCCTTTGCAATGTTTATAACTAAGCCATCTTCCGTTGTAACTATAGGGTGCAAATTTAACATGGTCCCTACAATTGCTGCAGTGCCAGATAAACGTCCACCTTTTCTAACATATTTTAAAGTTTCCATTGCGCAGTAAACCTTTGCTCTGCCTGAAAGTTCTTTCATTTCATGGAACAATTCTTCCGCAGTTGCTCCTTCTTTAGCACGTTTCGCCGCAATTTCAACTAAAAGCCCTAAGCTGGCACAAGTGGTATCCGTGTCTAATATCCAAATTTTATCGCTTTCCAAGGATTCTTTCGCAATATTGGCAGACTGTACCGTTCCACTTAATTTGCTTCCCAAAAGTACGCAAAGCACGTCATCCCCTTTATCCAAAATCTTTTGAAAAGCTTCTTCGAAAGAGAGAGGTGTAGGTTGTGCTGTGGTTGGAATTTCATCCTGAGTTCTAAGTTTATGATAAAATTCCTCCGCCGTTAGGTTTTCACCATCAATAAAAGTCTGATCTCCAAAATGCACCGTTAAAGGTACACATACAGCACCAATCTGCGCCAATCTTTCTCGAGATAAATCGCAAGTGCTGTCCGTAATAATCTGTACCATGTTTCTTCCTCCTTTAAAAAACGGCAAAAGCCAATGATAATCATCCTAAACCTCATCCCATTCTATAATAGTATTTAATACTACGTCAACAGTTTTTTAAAAAAGAACTATGGAATATTTTGAAACACATCTTGTATTTTTTACAAACCAAAAATAAATCCATGAAAACACTATATTACGTTTCAATAAAAAAGGCTTCGAAACTTTTCGTCTCGAAACCTTAATCCAATTCTATATTTTTAAACTGTTATGCTCCTTCTTCTGTGGTTTCAGCTTTTGTGCCTCTTAACAAGTGTAAACCACCCCAAATAGCAGCCACTGCAACAATGATGCGTACAGCGTTACGATTCAGTCTATGAGCAATCTCCCACAAAACTCCGTTAAAATAAGGATCCACCAAATTCATGCCCATTTGTACAACCATACAAACACCGAAGAAAATCAATGCCCCTGCAACAACCTTCTTATTTCTTTTCAACGCTTCATCTGCCTGATCAAGGTCAAAATCGTTGTAAATCAGGTACTTATCCTCCACAGATGAAAATTCCTCTTCCGACATACTACGTAAATTGTGGGTATGAAAAAAGCTATAAAACCAAACAACGGGAATTATGGCCCATAGCAACTCCAAACCTGCCCAGCCACCAATGGCCCCTACACCCCAAAATACCAGCATCAGGCTTATACCCTGCTTATAAAGTCCCATGTACATTTCTCCTGCTCCCGGAACTAAGGAGCAACAAAAAGTAAAAAATGTGTTTTTCTTGTTCGTCATAGTATTACCTCCAAAAATAAATATTATAATTCCTTTATCATTAGTATAGCGAACTCTTTTTTGGAATTCTTTCACAATTTATTAAGAATTCTTAAATGTTTAAAATTTAAAGCACTTACATTAACTGTAAGTGCTTTAATCTTAGTCTAAAAATTTTTCAATTACTTCCCAAAGCTCATCAACACCCGTTTTCTTCTCTCCTGAAAAGGGAATCAAAATGTCTTCTGCTCCAAGGCCCAGTGCCTTTCTAATTACAGATAAGTGCTTTGGAATTTGGCTTCTGTTAAGCTTATCAGACTTTGTGGCAGCGATAATGATGTCATATCCATAATGCTTTAACCAATCATACATCATAACGTCGTTTTTACCGGGCTCATGGCGAATATCAATTAAAAGAATGATGGCTCTTAATTCTTCCCTTTTTTCCAGATATTCTTCTATCATTTTCCCCCATTTTTCAATTTCTGTTTTGGGTGCTTTTGCATATCCATACCCAGGCAAGTCTACAACATACATCTGATCGTTCACATCGTAAAAGTTAATTGTTCTTGTTTTACCAGGGTTTGAGCTGGTTCGTGCCAATGCTTTACGTCCTAAAATTGCATTGATTAATGTGGATTTCCCCACATTCGACTTTCCGACAAAAGCAACCTCAACCTTCCCATCCACAGGGTAGTGGGAAAAATTTGTTCCAATTGCCGCTAATGAAGTGTTTTTTACTTCCATAGGTCTGCTCCCTTCACCAATGCAACTTTTATTACATCGTCCATGGTTTTCGCTAATACAAACTCCATATCCTCTTTGATTTCCTCATTGATTTCTAGCAAGTCCTTTTCATTATCCCAAGGCAGAACCACCGTCTTGATGCCAACTTTTTTGGCAGCTAAAACTTTTTCTTGCAGCCCTCCAATGGGAAGAACTCTGCCTCGAATGGTCACTTCTCCTGTCATTGCCACATCATTACGCACATTCTCTCCTGTTAATGCTGAAAGAATTGCCGTTACCATGGTAATGCCTGCAGAAGGGCCATCCTTTGGCGTTGCTCCTTCAGGGATATGTATATGTATGTCTTTTTTCTTATAAAAATCTGTAGGAAGGCCAAACTTTTTTGCCTGAGAACGGATATAGCTAATTGCCGCCTCCGCCGATTCCATCATAACCTTGCCTACATTTCCAGTCAATTTAAACTTACCATCCCCATCCATGGCGTTTACCTCTATGGAAAGGGTGGTACCACCTACTGATGTCCATGCTAAGCCACGAACAATACCCACCTGAGGTTTTTTATAAATAGTATCTTGGGAATACTTCCTTTTTCCAAGAATACTCTCTAAATTTTTTGCAGTTAACGTAATGGATTTCTTCTCACCGCTTAAAATAGACTTCACTGTCTTTCTGCACACTTCGCCGATCACTCTCTCAAGCTGTCTAACCCCAGCTTCCCTTGTATAGCCATCAATGATACTTGCAATGGCATCATCACGGAATTTTATCTGGGTCAAAGTTAAACCATTGCGTTGACGCTGTTTACGTATTAAGTGTTCCTTAGCGATATGTAACTTCTCTTGGGAAGTATAGCTTCCAAGGGAAATCACTTCCATTCTGTCCAAAAGGGGTCTTGGTATGGTGTCTAAGCTATTTGCTGTACACATAAAAAGCACTTTGGAAAGATCATAAGGCAATTCAATAAAATGATCACGGAAGGTACTGTTTTGCTCCCCATCCAAAACTTCCAATAAAGCCGCAGAAGGGTCGCCATTGTGAGAAACACCCAATTTGTCAATCTCGTCTAAAAGCATCAAAGGGTTCACCGTTCCAACTTGTTTCATGGCATTAATAATACGCCCTGGCATAGCACCGATATAGGTCTTTCTGTGGCCTCTGATTTCCGCCTCATCCTTCACGCCACCCAAAGACATTCTAATATATTTACGGTCTAAGGCCTTCGCCACAGAACGGGCAATGGATGTTTTACCCACCCCAGGAGGGCCCACCAAGCAAAGAATTGTTGGTCTTTCTTCTGGAACATTCTTGCGTACTGCTAAGTATTCCAAAATTCGTTCCTTTACTTTTGCCAAACCATAATGGTCTTCATTTAAAATTTCCTCGGCACTGGCCAAGTCGAAACTCTCTTGTGTGGTTTCATTCCAAGGTAAGCTTAATAAGGTTTCAATATAGTTTCTAGAAACGTTAGACTCAGGGGAAGTAACGGGAATTTTCAACATACGGTTGATTTCTTTTTCTACTGCCAACTTCACCATTTCAGGAGGATTTTTTTCCTCCAGCTGTTTACGGTACTTTTGGGCATCTGCCCCAACACCGTCCTTGTCACCCAGCTCCTCTTGAATTACCTTCAATTCCTCTCTCAGGTAATATTCCCTCTGGTTTTGTTCAATACGAGATTTCGTCTTACTCTCGATTTCTTTTTTAATCGTTAAAATTTGTTTCTCCGTTTTCATGATTTCCAATACGGATTCCAATCGCTCAATGGGGTTCAGTATTTCTAAAATTTTCTGTTTTCGATCAAAAGGAATCTCAAGGCCTGCCGCAATCAAGTCAGCTAACTTACCGGGCTTAGCCGCAGCCGTTACACTGCTTAAAAGATCCGTGGCAGTACTATTGGGTACAAATTTAATATACTCTTCATAGCTTTCCGTCGCCACACGCATATACGCCCTCAAATAATCATCGGGTTCATCAATAAAGTCTTGCTCTAAGGATGTTATCTCTGCAAAGTCAGAGGAGCTTTTCGTCCAAACTGCCTCTAATCTTCCACGTTCCTTCCCTTCAACAATTACATGGGTTACATTTCCCGGTAGCTTCAGCACTTGCTTGATGGTACATAATGTGCCAATTTCAAATAAGTCCTTCTGTTCAGGGTCAGGTGTTGCAGGGTCAATCTGCGCCACCAAAAACACTTTGCCACCGCTGCTTTCTGCCGCTGAAACGGCATCCAAGGACCGTTGTCTGCTGACAGGAAAGCTAATTGCCATATTGGGGAAAACCGTTAAGCCCCTTAGCGCGATCATGGGTACTTTGATCGTCTGCTTTTTCTCCATTCTTCCACCTCTATTTTCTATATCCAATCAAGGTAATTTGCGTTTTTTTAGAATATAAGCGGAGAACTAAGCTTGGGAATACAGTCCTTCTCCTCTCTCATTAACTCTCATTCAATCCTGAAATCATCATAAAATTTTATCTGATTATGATAATATTTGTTGTGTCTCAAGCACACCAAGTCTTTCTAAATTCTTGGTGTGCACACCTATTGAATATGCCTATAAACACTTTTTCCTTTGAGAAAAAAGTATTGATAGACTCCCAAAATACTGTGTCTTTCGAGTTAAAAAAGAAAAGCCGCCTGAATCCACGGTTCTCCGCTAAAACTTTACATATTATAACCCAAATTCCACCTGCGGTCAAATAGACAAGGCACATTCCCAGACTTCTACCATCAATCCCTTTCTTTGGCTGTTAACACGCTGCTTTCATCAACAATAACGCTGTCCCCATCCTTTTTGAAAACATGTTCTAACAGGGAATCTACGTGCTCTAAAGGTTCCACAGTAATGCCTAGTTTTGTATAGTTTTCCCGCCAGTTCTCCTTAGGTATGAATGCAAGCTTCACGCCAGCTTCAACTGCCGCTTCCAGCTTATCTGCAACTCCGCCAACGGGCAACACCTGACCGAGAAGCCCAATTTCTCCCGTTAAAGCTACCTCGCTATCTACTGGTACCCCAGTAAAAGCAGAGTATACTGCCAAAAACATGGCAACCCCCGCTGATGGTCCATCTACCGGTGTACCTCCTGGGAAATTAATATGCACCTGATATTCATCTTTTATAAACCCGTATTTCTCCAAAACAGTTAATACATTCTCTGCAGAACTGCGGGCGTTACTTTTTCTTCGACTGGAGTGTTGTCTGCCACGGATTTCCTCCTCCTCCACAATGCCTGTTACCGTCAAAAATCCCTTCGATGCTTTCTGAACCGTTGCCTCCACAGCAAGTAAGGTACCGCCACCACTGCCTTGCACAGCCATACCGTTGACTACGCCAATTTGAGCATTTCCGCTTACTTTCCTACGCAAAATTGGTTGATACCTCCCTGTTTCAGCCACCCAATCTAAATCTGCAAAAGTAATTTTTCGATTTCCTTCCATTGCCGCCAAAGAGGTCAAGGATTGAACCATATTTACCGTATCTCTCCCTCCTCGGGCATAACAAGCAATTTTCTCACAAAGTCCTTCCTCATAGGGAACACCCCCACGATTTAAGCTGTTTCTTGCAATTTGCTCCACGGCTCTCTCATCTAAGCCTTCGAAAAATATTTCCGTACACCGAGATCTCAGGGCAGGGGCAATGTCCGAGGGATTCCTTGTGGTAGCGCCAATCAAACGAAAATCCGCAGGCATCCCTTTCTGGAAAATCTCATGAATATAAGGCGGTATATTTTTGTTGTTTCTGCTGTAATAACTGCTTTGAAAACGGGCAATCCTATCCTCTAATACCTTTAAAAGCTTATTCATCTGAACAGGATGCAGTTCCCCAATTTCATCAATAAATAATACGCCACCGTGGGCCTCGCAAATCGCCCCAGGCCTTGGCTGAGGCACACCCACCTGTCCAAAGGCGCCTGCCCCTTGGTAAATTGGATCATGAACAGAGCCCATAAGGGGGTCTGCAATATTTCTTTCGTCAAACTGCAGGGTGGTTGCATCAATTTCCACAAATTTAGCTTTTTCATCAAAAGGATTGTCCGCTTTCTTTATTGCCTCCTCCAAAATCAAACGAGCCGCCGCTGTTTTCCCAACCCCTGGAGGGCCATAAATCAAAATATGTTGGGGATTTGGTCCACATAAGGCCGCCCTTAATGCCTTAACTGCCTTCTCTTGCCCAATTATTTCAGTCAAATCCCTTGGACGAGTTTGCTCAGCCAAAGGCTCTGTTAACATTCGGCTTCTCATGTTCTCAAGGTCTTCCATTTGTTTTAAGTTTTCATCAGGAGAAAACCCGCCTCCTAATAATTTTTTCTTGCTCTTTGTAAAAAAGTAGTACGTACCCATACCGAAAAAAAGTAATTGTACTATGGTCAGTACACTCCATCCCGTCACAAGATCCCCTCCCATTTTCATTTTTCTGGTATTATTATTTCAAAAAAAAAGTAATCTATCCATAATTTACAAAAAACATCTGCTATTTACAGTGCTTATTCAGCCAGATGAACTTTTGTAGAAACAACTATCTAATGAATCCTGAATGAAGGGAGCATTTTGGGGAGTGTAAACCGTAGGATATTTTCGGATATTTTCAACAGGAACTCCTTTGCCTCCAAAAAACAAAGAAAATCTTCCACCAAAAAGGTTTTTACAAAAAAATAACGAGTAGCCCCCCGATTGCTGCTACTCGCTTCAACTCTATATCTAACACTTTTTCCTGAACAACTTCCTAGAAAACTCACGTTTCATCTGTACCATAGGGCAATTGCATCCACTCATCCATATCTGGATGTTCAATATGGTATTCATAATATTCTTCTTGGGGAAAAATTCTTTCATCCAACATAACAGCTCGCACTAAGCCAATGCTAAAAACAATTGTCATTACAGTGAATATACCAAGGTAAATTAATCCTGCTTTTGCTAAGTTTTTGCGATTTAAATTTCCATATTTATCAAAGGCCCAAATGAAAAGAACAATAAGATTAACTATGGGTATCATCAAAATCAATCCAATAAACATATAATCCCCTAAAGATAAGGGGGCATTAGACCCATCCTTAGAAGGTGTTTTCTGCTGGCCTTTGCCACTGCCATTTACATTCTTTTCTAGGAAAATGCCACAATTTATACAATAAAGATCTTCTTGTCCAACGTCATGTCCACACTGGTTGCATATTCTACTCATCCAATCCACCCTTTCTTACAAAGTAAACTTTATATCAGTTTATCATAATTTGCGGCTCTCGTCTTTTACTTTTTTTAAATGTCTCATTGTAAACCTATTTTTCGCCTTTAGTTGACAACTACCACCTGAAGGTTTACAATTCAATAAAAAATAAAAAGGAGCTTACCATGAAAACAAAGGACTTAACCAAAATAGGCTTAATGACAGCCATTATCTGTATTTTAGCCCCAATTAGTATTCCTATTCCATTCAGCCCCGTGGCTCTTACTCTTTGCACCTTTGCCCTTTATTTATCTACTTATGTATTAAGCCCAAAACAGGCAATTTCTGCAACAGCCCTATACATTTTCATCGGCATGATTGGTATTCCAGTTTTCTCTGGCTATACTGCAGGTTTAGCTAAGTTTGCCGGTCCTGGCGGTGGCTATATCATAGGTTATCTTTTTTTAGTTGCAATTACTTCTTACTTTGTTCATAAATATCCTAACTCCCTGGGGACTCAAATGACTGGTGCGTTCCTTGGCACCATCGTTACTTATGCCATCGGAACCTTTTGGTTGGCAAGGGTAACCAATGCCAGCTTTTTAGCTACACTGCCCCTGGGTGCTTTCGTGTTCCTTCCTCTGGACTTTGTAAAAATCATTCTTTCTTGTATCGTTGGTAGAAAAGTACAAACTTACCTCAGCAATGTATAAGTAAAACTCCCGCCTAAAATTCTGTTCATATCCTTGGCGGGAGTTTTTTTGTTTGCCCTACTTGAACTAGCACTTTATTTTTTATCCTCCATATCATGATATTGTAAAAACCAAAAGGAGGCTTTTCTTATGAAGGAAATGTGTAAAAACTTCGTTCCTGATAACTGTAACTTTGCCAGCCCAATGCCCAACAATATGATGCCCGAATATACCCCTATTATTGAAGAATCAATGGAATTGGCCCAGGCTTATGTACCATTTCAACCGTATTCGACGACCATGAACCAAATGCAAAGTCTTGTTTGCGGCACAATTTTTTCTGATTTAGTAGTACCCTATTGTTCAGGATGGCATCTTTATCAGCTTGCAAAGGAGGTTTAAGCAATGACACGTGATGCGATGATGACAAAACTAATGGAACTGGATTTTATTTCTCTTGACTTAGGTCTATTTTTGAATACCCACCCCGATAATATTGAGGCAATTGACGTATATAATCAAGTAATTACAGCGGCTGACTCTTTGCGAATGAAATATGAACAAAACTATGGACCGCTTTGCTCCTTCCGCAGTTATGCAACGGATACAAGTCAATGGCAATGGGATAACAATCCTTGGCCATGGCAGAGATCTGCAAACGTATCTTTGGCTGGAAAGGAGTGTATGTAAATGTGGATTTATGAAAAAAAATTACAGTTCCCCATTAACATAAAAACGCCCAATGCACGTTTAGCTAAAATTATGCTTGAGCAATATGGTGGTGCTTACTCCAATAGGGTATATCCTTAAAGGCTAGACATTATTATAATCTTAAAATTAAAAACCCCTCTCTAGCGAGAAGGGTTTTGGGGCACCTAAAAATCTTTTTATAAAATATTAATTTCTACTAGTCACTATTCATTATATTTCTATAGTTTACTTTAGAAAATCCTTTCTTGCATTAAAAAGATAGTGACATGTCAAAATATGCAATAAAATTCCATATAAAAAAATATACAAAAACAGCAATCAGTACCGAATTTACTTTTGCATATGTTTTATTTTTTTCTGTGGTGTTGATAAAATGGATGTAATATATTATCCCCCCAATAATAGCATTAATAAAAACTGTCAATATCATATCACCTCATAGTAAAATTTGATTTAGATTGTCCAACCTTATGTATAATTGTTGGTGTAACTGAAATACTGCCTGACTTAAAACTAATAGAACCTACCGGTATGAATCTAACTCCAGTCTGTATATATTTAACAATAACATTTGTGCTTCTTGCACCGCCATCTCTCTCGAGTTCAAGCATTAACCACCCATTATGGTCAACTGCTGTTTCATTCCCATTCTTAACAGTAGTTCTTAATTTTAGCTTGGTATAACACAATCCAGCATTTGGTTCAGAAATCGAATTATTTGTATTTAATCTTGTTGATTCAGAAAAAATTTTGCCACTTTCTGCACCATAATACTGGTAAACAAATGACGGGTCTTTACGATCTGATAAAACCCAACCATTACCCCATTCTAAAGCAACTGCATCACACTCAAATGACCCTGGATTAGTTAGCCATCTGAAGTCTCCATATACTTTTCTATGTGCAGTTCCACCTCTACCATCTGGCATTGTGATATAGGTTACTTCTAACTCAAGTTTTCTTGATGAAATAGCGCTCCTTGTCATACGTTTATCAGTATGCCCCATCTCCACAATCTGCGTATCTGTACCGCCATATGTGCCGCCTTCATCGTAGCATTTAGCCATATCTTCTTTTATCTCTTCAGGCATTGTTGCCAATAATCTATTCGGCACCCCCATTTGCTGAAGTTTTTGTTCCACAGAAAAATCAGCTGCAAATGATATTGTGGATATTCCCAACGCCATTATAGATGCTAAAACTAAAGAAAACAATTTTTTCATAGTAAATTCCCCTTTCAATAACTATAATAGTTTCACTTTGAGTATACTAAATTTTATCTGGTACTCTTTCTATGGAAGCTCCATCGGGCTTTTATTATTAAAATAACCCCATTTTCTAAATAGCTTTTTAAAAATAAGTTGCTTCTTAATTACACTCTTTTATTTGTACTTATTCTCACTTATATCTTAAGAATTATAAAAATGAGACATGCTTTTCAAAGCTTATCTTAGAGAGTAATTTCACTTGATGTAGCGGTGATTTTATCCGCTCCAGTGGTGACAACAACCTTTGTACGATATTTCACCTTACTTTTTCCTGTATAGGTCTTTGTAATATCTACAGTTCCGCTATCGTCTATTGACCAAGATTTTTCGGTCACCCATCTACGTCCGCTATACTTCTGCAAATAAACTGTACCTACAGATTTTTCTGTTTTGCTTTTCGGTGTAATTAAAACAGAAACCGAAATACTACGTCCGGAATTGGAGATCGACGGAATAACCATGGTAGTGCTTTCCCATTGTGGCCTAATCACCTGGTTTGATCCTACAACTTCGGTATTAGAAATCTCCAATGGAGCGGCCGATACCGAAGCTGCTTGAACAGAAATGGCCATCATTGCTGTCAGAGTTAGTGCTGTAAATTTTCTCTTGTTCATAAAAAATCCTCCTTGTATGTTTTATGGGTTCACCCATATAACGTACTAGGAGGAAAAAAGGGACAAACTTTTTTATAATTTTCCAAAAAAACTTTTTTACTGACTTTTAATTCCCTCAGCCACCATGATTAAATCTTCTTTCCTAATGGAGCCATATACTTCAAAATGAAAACCATCTTTTTCGAAAATAATACATTTCACATCATCCTTGTTATAATAATATGCTGTAGAACCTAACATTTCTAGTTCTTCTACGGAGACACCCTCTGTATCCATATAAACTCTTGTATCCGATATACTCATTAAAATATCAAGGTAATTAGAATTACCATTACTATATTCAAACAAAATCAAACTCGGCTGGTTAACTGTATTATCTAGCTTAAAACCACTGGGAATGTAAGATGGTGCATACTTTTGTAAATTTTCTATTGTTTGTGCTTCATCACTGTTCAACTCAAAGATGCTATACTTTTCAAAGATTTCAATTGCCCAGGAAATCACCTTTTCTCTAAACTCGGCATTTGCAACCATCATCATAGAAAAACTCATTGCTGCAATGAGTGTAGCTACCGCAACTTTCTTCACTACCTTTTTAAATCCTACTTTAATTCTTGGTTGATACGAAGTGATTTGACTAGCTTCAGCATAAAATTCTTTTTTAATATATTTCTGCAAAGCTCTTTTACAGGCAGGCTCCATGGATTCATTAGAAATAATTTGTCCTTCTTCTAAGCCCATAACAAGAGAAAGTAATTTTTGATAATAAAACGTATACCCCTTTACATTTTCTATCCCAAAAAAGACTTCTGTTTCTAATGGCCTAAGATAAAAACAAAACTCGCTAAACAACACAAACATACCCTTAGGTGGTAACAGCAGTATCTTTTTAGCAAGCTCAATCTGTTGCTTTTTTCCTAAAATTACTTCTACATAGTCACGCCCAGACCAATTTGGATTTCTTCGCACTTCTTTATCAAAGCTGGCAATAGCGGCAAGTTCTAATAATTCTTCAAATTTTTCGCTCAATCAACTCACCCTCGCCATATAATTTTTTCAACTTCCGGATAATCCGTTGCCCTCTTTTTTTGGCAGCTTCTTCAGATATGCCAAACAACTTTCCTATTTCTAAATACCCCATGTCTTGTGCATACTTCAATTGAATAAGTTTTCGTTCTTCTTCCGAAAGCTTATCCAACAAATCTGTAAGTTTCTGTACATTTGTTTGATTTATGTATAAATCCTCTAAACTTTCTAATGATTCATCCTGAAAACTATCCAATGACTCTACATGCGTGAACTTTTTAGACTTGCGTATGATATCAATGGAAGTATTCTTCACTATAGTAACGCAGAAAGCAGTCATAAGGGGACTAGGAAGTTCAGAAATTTTTTCAATATTATCTATTATTTTAAGGTAGGCTGTAGATACCGCATCATTTGCAGAGGCGTCCGACTTTAGAATGCCAAAAGAGATGCGATAAAAACGAACATGATGCTCGTGAAATATTTGTTCCACTAAATTTTGTTGCTCTTCTGTTAGTATCCCGAAAAAAATCAGAAACATGTACACCACCCCCAAACCCGTTTATTATAAAATCACTTAACAGGCTTTCAATCCAATAGACAAAACTTTTGCAATCTAATTGCTTCTATTTTTGTGCATTAAATACCTACCATTAATGATCTAGTAATACTAAATTTGCAAATAAATATATCACACATATTTCCCATATCTACTCTTCATAATATAATTATACATACTTAGCCAATACTTTCCATACATTATAAATTTATTCCAATAACTTTCCCTTTTCCCCCATACTTTTACAAAAATATTATAGTAAATCTTTGATTTTTCCCAAAAAAATAAAACCCTCAACAAGAGGGATTTATTCTAAACCTTAGACTCAACTTGTTTTTCCTTATCTATTTCTTCTTTGGCCTTCTTCTACATTTATAATATTCCTCGTCCGGTATGTATTGTAGTAAGTCCTCCACTTGGCAATCAAGAGCCTCACAGATTTTACTTAAGTAATCCAAGTTAATTCTTTCTATCTTTTCATTATAAAGTTCATTTATAGTAGCTGGACGAATCCCAGTTTTCTTTGAAAGTTCAATTTGAGTCATTCCATCCCGTTCTAAAATTGTTGACAAATATATCTTTATCACCTGTCTGCCTCCATTCTTCCTGGATCTATAACTGCATTACAGCATTAAAGATATAGTATCAACTTTTGTCAAAAAATTACCTATTTCGTAATTTAGTATTTAAAAAAATTAGAAGTTCTTAATTATTAATTCTTTATATCGACTTCCCGCTTCTCCCATGGCCATCCTTAAATTATGTGACCGCTCCACTTCTTCAATGATAAAATCCTTATAAAGTTCTCTGATAAATTCATCATCGTTATATGATAAAATAAACTTCCCATTAATTCCTTTTAATGTATCTCTTAATAATATGTGCATTTCTTCATTGAAAACATCTTCCCCGGTGCCATAATACTTTTCCGTATTATGATAGGGTGGATCGCAATAAAAAAGAGTACCCTCTCCATCCTTGGCAGGAATTAATTTTGCAAAACTTTTATTTTCAATTAGCACTCCAGAAAGACGCTCTTTTACTTGATGTAAAACATCCAAATCAACCGCCGATCTAGCCCTGCAACCAAAAGAACGAACCGTTGCACCATAGGATAACTTTATCAAATATAGATATCTGGCCGCTCGCTGGATCTCTGTCATTTGACCAACATCTGCAGCCTTGTATCTTTCAAAAATTTCTCTGCCACTTAAAGTAAACTCTAACTCCTTGGCCACCGCTTCCGGATGATATTTCACATTTCTAAATAAATTCACCAGCTCAGAATTGATATCGTTGTAAACTTCTTTTTCAGCGTGTTTTTCTTTATAGAATAATACCCATCCTGCACCGCCAAATACTTCCACATATTTTTTAATCCCCTCTTCAGGAAATCTATTTACAATTTTCTTTCTTAATAATTTCTTTCCGCCTACCCAAGCAATAAAACTATCCATAAGTCTACCTCCATATAATTAACCTACAATTCCGACTCATTTTTGTTTTATTGTTTTTGTTTTTATTTTTCTTTTTTATAAAAGCCCCTCAGAAAAAGAGGGGCTTTGGACAAATTTAGGTGTTTTTCTCCGTTTTCTGTACTTTAGATTTTTGTTGATTATTTATCCAGTGTCGGCACCTTGCCCTTGTTGCCAACTTTCAAACCGAGAAGTTTCGCAGTGTCCCTTACCTTGATGTATGTATTTCCGTCCTTGCGAATCATGTCCGCTTCCTGCTCTTTTCCGTTAATAATAATTTTTTCTCTTTTTACCACTTCATCATCCCCCTTTAGTTTTTCCGGTACCTTTACGATCCAGTAATACTTCACCTGTCGTTTAAATAAATTGTAATCCCCATTCGTCTGAGCCGGCTTCCTGGACCATGGATCATTAATCAAAACCTTTCCCACTTCCAAGCCATACCACAAAACATAGTGGCCACTGGTTGTCCAATTCCCCTTGCCCATACAAGCAATAACTAAATCACCACGCCCAATAGCTTCCTTTGCCATCTCATGATACTTAGAAGAAGGGGCTCCATAAATATTGGTGCCATTTAGCATCGTAATATCAATACCATAAGCCGCTCCTTGGGGCTTAAAATAGGAGTAATATGTACCTTGCCCCTTTGCCTTGTATCCATGTCCCTTTGACCACTCCGCTGTTGTAATAGGTGTAACATTCTTGTCGGCCAGAGTTGCAATCACCATGGCGGCACAAGCAACGCCACACCCCTCCGCCTTGATTGTTGTTTTCTCCCCTCTTGCAGAGTAGTCATGGCTTGCCCATCGGGGATCATTCTGCATATACAATACTGGTTTCATCCCTCACCACCGCCTTTTCCTTTCTCATACTGGGTGCCAAAATAAAATGCAATTACCACGCTAAAGATGGTCAAAAACTGCTCTCCGCTGATTCGGCCAATAATGGCCAAATAAGCAAAAACAGCCGTTAGCAGGATAGTAACAACTGATTTTACTGTCAATAAATTTTGAATTGTAACCTTTGTGCCTTCACTGATTTTCATTTTCTATCCCCTCTCTCATTTCATTGATAAATGCCTGTTTTTCATCTATTTCCGATACAGCGGAATCGTACACAATCCCGCCTCTCGTATTCTCTTTCAAGCTTTTCATGGTATAACCAGTCTTGCTAACTCCCCATGCCGCCCAAGGCAATGACACCATGGCTGTAAGCCAAGGAAACGCCGCATCAAAGTTTTGATTTACGCAGTAAAACGCAAGGCCTATAACCCCGACAGTATTCACCCAAAGCAGTGCCATTTCTTTTGCCATGATTTGCTTTGAAAACTCCCTTCTCTTTTGTCTTCGTCTACTCATATGATTTTTTCCACCGCCTTCCGATTAAGGAAGTTTTTTAGTTCATGCTTCACTGTTGTGGTGTACTCCAAAGCGGCCGTCATATCACCATTACAATTTGCACCTGGAATCCGTTTTACTCCCCTTGCTGTAGCCTCCCCCAATGCAATAGAGGCATTTACCGCTGTCAAGAGATTATACTCCATATCCTCTCTCGCCTTTTCCCGCTCCTGGGCAGCTTTATCCCGCTTCGTAATACTTTTCTGCAGGAACCAAATGCCCATAGTAGTCACTACCGCTTGAATAATGCTATAAACTATTACATCCAATGTAATCCCCTCCCTTTGCACAATACAAAAGCCCGGATATTCTCCGAGCTCCCCCTTAATTTATGTGCTTTTTTACACCGGTACATCCTCGCCGGTGATTTGCTTGTATTCCGTTGCGGTAATCTTCATCAGATTAACATACTGAGCAAGCTGGTCTTTCCTTACGAAGTTCTTTTCATACCTTGCTTTCAGTGAATCAAACATAGGACTTCTTACCTCTGTACTCATACTGCATTACCTCCTAACACCGCTAATTCAATATCCGTCATTTGCTGTGCCAACATTTCCTGCCCCTGCTGTATCTCTAAGTCACGCAATTCCGCATCAGTATAGGCTTGCATAATTCGCTCTACATCTGTTGGTTCTGGCGTGGGCGGTTCTGGTTTCGGAATAACTTCCCAAATTCCATCACTATACTTTTTGCCTAGCAGTGTATAGTCTAATGATTCAAGCAGAATCATGTCTTTTAGATTTACTTCTCCTGAAAGTTGAGAAACGCAAATACAAATATTATTTTCATCTAGTTGTGCATAACAGTACATTATATCTCCCCCCCCTTATTCAAATTCTACAACTTGCCATGAAACGATTCCGCCATAATCAATACCATCATATCTATCAAATCTATTTGCTGCTATAGTGATGCTATTTGCTGTCATTGCATCTAATATACCACCCCAAACAGTTACCTCTGATGATATGGTCGATGAACCACCTATAATAAAATTGTTTAAAAGAACAATGCATTTATATGGGTTTACCGTTGCGATATTAATCGTTTTAGATACAACAGGAGGGTCTGGTGTGCCAAATTTGCCACGCTGTATACTTTTTATAACGCTTCTTCCTAATAATGCATTTAATTTTGCCATCATTGTTCCTGTGGTTTCTGTTGCTCCTGTATCATTTGTATTGCCCACCTCAGCCTTAATTTCCGCCACATCTGCTTCCAGCTGCGGATTTTTTCCTGCTGTTGCCAAAGCTGCGTCAATCTTGTCCATGTTCTGATTCTGCACGTCAACATTATAAAATTCATTCTGGGCAGGCTTTTCTAAATTATAATTATTCGTAAATTCAGCCATTCGCTAATGCCTCCTCTCTTAAAGCAAAGTAACTATATATTTTCATACTCTCGTGGGTAAATTGCCGTAGGTCTTGATGCTGGTTATATTTGATAATAATTCGGTAGTCCAAATGTGCTGGCTTTATTTCCTCAATCACAGCCTTTAGATCTTCCATATTTGGAGGAATCCCAATGACTGAAAGCATTTCAATATCAAAGCGATACTGGTCGTTATGCTCAACCACCGCCACTTCGCCGTTTACAAAGCTCTCAGAAACATTTTGAATCATGGCCACCGTTGTTGTTCCTGTTCCCCTTAATTTTGCCTTCACAGCGGATCTTCTCAATTGAATATCTTTTGAAAGGTTCTGAGTGATTCCACAAACACTTTCCCAATAGCCAATCCCCCAGGTAGCCGTATCAATAAAAAGCTGTTCCTCCAACGCTTCTACTGCCTGGTCTAAATTATCCCACTCCCCTTGAATGGCATCCTGCAGCTGAACCACAGAGGCACTTTTCTTATAATCCTCGGGCAAGTAACCTATTAGCCTCATGGAGCCACCGCCCCTTCAACGTTTACCACTCCCGCCACCTGTATTTCTTTCGCACCAATAGGAATGCTGGTTGTTCCTCCATTGATTGTGAATGTCTGAACGGCTAACACACCGTTTATCTCATAAAACATGGAAAGACATTTATAATAGTCAACTACCGAAAGACGAAATACGCTATTCTTTATGTACTCTTCCAAAAGAATCTCATAAACTTCCTTCACCTTCGCCGCTGTTGTTGCCGTAGAAATGCTTAGGCTTGCCGCTACATTGACCATTACTTCCGCAGGTGCCACAACCGTCACCGTTGCACCGATGGGACGCATCTGTTCAATATAACTTGATACCCCTGCAATAATTCCCTCTCCTGGGCTTCTCTTTTCTGCAGTAATGGGCATCACCGTAACCGTCCCCGCCCCGTTATCCAGAGGAAAAACCTTTGCATCCCCAACCCCCTCCACATCCATCGCCCAAATTCTATAATGATAGGCATTTCCGCTAGTGGCTGGTGTCTGCATCCTTGCAATAATTCTTTCGGCCAAAGCTTCATCCGTTTCCCGCTCCGTACCTCCCAAAACCTTTTCAGCATTGTTCACCGCTGTAATGCCGTTTATACTTGCTGGAAGAGTGTTGATTTCCTCGGCCAAAACGTTGTACTTATCCCCAATTTCCACAGCACTTACGGGAACTATTACCGTCCCACTTTCCCCAATGGTTCCTTCCTGGGTAACGCTGAATAAAAGGCCGCTGAATGTTCCACACAAATCCCCAACCGACAACTTAGCCCCCTTGTTTCCTACAAAGGTACATTGTCCATTGGCATAGGTACCCTCCTTGCGAATAATTCCGTACTCCGCCCCACGTCTATCTATGTAGTCCTTAGCGGAATCCTCCACAAACATAATTCCCAACTGCTTGTCAAATCGGTTGTAAGCCCCCTCCATTTCATAGGCAACGGCACTAACCATATCATTTGCAAAGGAACCCTCTCGCTTGTCTGTAAGAGTTATTTTTCTCAAGATTCCCTCTTTGATATTCTCATAGGTTTTATCCTCATACACTAAAAGCTCACCTCCATCTCCCCATAGACCGTTTCTAACTTCCCGCTAATGGCAAGGCGGCCACCGTCAAAACGTACCTCCAAATTAGAAACCACTTTGATATAAGGATTAATCAACAAACACTCTTCAATAAAGCGGATACTTTCTGCCTTGGTTAAATTCGGTGTATAGCTTTGGCCAATCATTTCCTCTAACTCATTACCATAGTCTGTGCTGTAAATGATATAGCGGTACCGCTCCGTCATAAGAGCCTTATAACACCACGTCTTCAATGCCTCGTTTCCTGTAACAATATAAAACTCCCCATTCTTTAATCTTGGCACATTGTTTTCAAAGTCCCATGCCACTTCTTTGTATAACGGCATTTCCTTTTCCTCTGTGGCCGCTATGCCGTCCCCAAAAAACGGAAATAAATCCGCCATAAGCCTCCCCCTCCTTTCACCCCAATTTGCATACCAAAATAATAGTTTGTTGATCTGCACTCATAAGCATAAGCACCTTTTCACCTACATAAAAATCATCTAACGTGGTAAATTCCCCCGAAGGAATCCCCAATGTATTCATATCGTGATTATGTGAAGAAAAGGACTCATTATAACTCCCTCCGCTTCGGTTCCCCGAAATACCTGTTGCCATTGTTAAGGCAAGGCTTAAACTACGCTTATGCCCTTTTAAAAGATATTGATTAATCATCATATCTTCCTGGCTTACGCATATCTCACCAAACTTGACCATAAGAGGTGCAACGCTTACCACCTCTCCAATAAAAAAGGAAACAGAACCTATTTCCGCTCCCTCCTTCCGCATTATGTTAATTAACCCCATGTAAGGATCATTTTCTTTGTCCATCGCTGCCACTCTCCTTTTCGTCCATGATTTTCTGAAAGTTTAGCGTTAATTTGTTGGTATAAATACCGTTTTTCCAATTGTGCTGATCTGCATCAATGTAAAATACACCCTTAAGCCTGGTGTATGGCTCTGCAACAATTACCTTCTTTCCTGTGTGGTATCCATGGTCACCGAAGTTCGTCACAGTGATTTTCCGCTCTACCCCTTGCAACATCTTCTTTGCTTTCAAGCGGTAGTCCTCCTTGGAATCATTCACCCTTATGTACTCCGTCATAAAGCCAAAGATATAATCTTCCTCATTGCCAATTTCCTGAATCAGCTTATCATCTTTGTTATAAACCCTTACTCGGTTTACCATCCCTTCCAGACTTTCAGTAACGGAAGAAGTCAAAAGGTTTCCCCCTCGGGTTAAAGGTTTGCATTCCACTTCCCCTTTTTTCTTGACATATAGCCGATTTCCAATAAATTCACAAAAATACTTTTCATCGTTGGCCAAAGTATAGGAAGTCATGATGATGCTATAAAGATCAACACCGATAAAATTCCTGCTCACAGGAACCCCAGTTACCGCAACGCTACCTACTTTAACACCAAAATCACCACAAACTTTCTTTGCAATGTCCTCCGGCTTCATATTTTTAAATATGTAACTGCCTTTATTTTTCTTCAAATAAATACCATAGTCATGACAAGTAAAGTCAATCTCTTTCCCCCCTGTTGCCTTGGTTTTTTTGAAAACTACTCCGTGAAAAATATCCTTTCCTTCGTCCTCTACTTTGATATTATCCCCCACATTAATTTCTACAAGCCACGTCCTCTTGTCTGTATCAGAATGGATGATACCAAAACTAAGGCTACGGCAACAGCTACGGTATTCCCCACTGTTGGTGACGGAGGTAATTAACCCTGTAATATCCGTAGTGGTATTTTTCTTTATTAGCCAAACCTTCATAAGCCCTCCTTTAAATACGCAATCGCCTGCGGTTATTCCTTATGGCAAAACATAAACCTGACCGGGGAAGATTAAATTGGGGTTTTTCCCAATCATGCTTTTATTTGCCTCATAAATCTTGGGCCATTTGCTGGCATCACCATACACCTTTCTTGCAATTTTACTAAGGCTGTCCCCTTTTGCTACGGTATACTGCTTTGGTTTTGGTGGCTGCTTATCCTGTGGCCTTGCCGCATTTTGTACAGGAGAGGTTTGTACCGCCGCTATATTAAGAGGCGTATATTGCCTAAGCTCAATGGTATAGGGAATGTCACCGTTATCCTCACGCTTTTCACCGTATTTGATAGACTGGATTTTGAACCGCTCATTTACCCTTGCCCCTTTTTCATCTGCAATAACCAGACGAATAATAGAATCATCATCAATCCATTTTTTAATTAAATGGGTATAGTCCATTACACCGCTCACTCCCACCGTTGGCTTTTTCCCGAAAATATATTCTCTTGTCGGGAAAAAACTACTGATACTAATACTCTGAGGTATTTTATGGCCAGACAAATTAATATCTCCCTGGTCCATGGAACGAATAACCTCAATTTCTCTTCCATACTCCGCTATGTATTCCGGTGGTGTAATGGGCAAAAGTAAGTTTATTCCCTCAACCTCATTTTTTAGCCAAAATTCAAACAACTTGTTCACCCCCCATAAACCATAGATGCATCCATTATTTTTTCTAATAAAGCACTGGCAATCCTATCAATGTCAGCATCCTCTCTTACTACAATACTATCGGCCAGCTTTGCAATATGGATACCACTTCCTGACTTCTTATTTGCATCCACCGTTGTTTTAACCTCTTCACCTTCATGCAGATAATAAAGTCCATCTGAGGGAACCCTCGGAAGTCCTGTGGCATTTCCATTCTTACCAGAGGCTCCATATCCTAATGCCCCTCCTGCCGTACCTTGATAACTACCCGCAAATATTCCATTTAAAAAACTTCCGCCACCCGCTGTTTTTATATCCTCAACGGCATTATTTAATCTCTGACTTTTCCACCCCTTAGAAAACTCGTTGGCCATAGCCTCGCCAAGGCTCAAATAATCTCCATTTTCTGTGAGTTCTTGCTGGATACGGCCAATCAAATCCCTCTCTGCACCCAACTTTTTCTGGTACTCCTCGCTGTTTTTATATTGGATTTCCGCCTCTGTTTTGGCCTCCCACATTAAGCGTTCCGCTTCCAGACCATCGCCCTTTGCAACAGCATCTTTATACTCCTTAGAATCATATACAGATGTAATGGCATCTATAATACTTTGCTGGTACTGATTTTGCATTTCTCCCTCGTAGGATCCAATCATGCCATAGGCTTCTTTCATTTTATCGCCCATTTCGCCATTATAAAATTCCAGCTCTTTTTCCATTCCCTCTTTTCGGGTTTCGTTGTATCCCTCACCCATGGCAATTTCAATATTCTTTTTTGCACTTTCTAGCTGACCCTGCATCCCTGTAAAGGTATCACTCAGGGCGTTTACTGCATCGTGGTAACGCTCTCCCTCACTGGTTGCCGTTCTTAATGCATCCTCCAGCATATCAGAAGTGATTTTCCCATCTGACATCATATCCATGGTTTGAGACATTGATTTCCCAGTATTTTTTGCAACAAATTCCAACGGATCAAATCCCCATCCTACCATCTGCCGTCTGTCCTGCCCATTTAATACTTTACTGTTCATAGATTGTGAAACAGCATAAGATAGTCCGGAAAACTTATTCACATCACCCATGGCTAAATTGCCAATCATATCCGTAAACTCCATTATCTTTTCTCTTTCAATACCATAAGATAACATTTCCATGCCCTTGGCTAACATAACCGATGTGTCATAGGGTGTTTTATCACCATAGGTCATCATACTCTGATACAGCTTCGCCCCCGCTGCATCATCCGTCATTGAACCATAGTTCCTTTTAAAAATTTCCCGTTCTGCCGCCCATACACTACCATCTTTTAAAGCGGTTTCAGTCTCATTTATAGCAGTAGCATGTAAGCTTTGTACCTCGTCCCGAAACAAATCATCCTGCCTCTGCTGTTTTTCCGTCAGTGCATTAATGGCTCCCGTAAGCCCACCAACTGCCGCTCCAACCGCTGCACCAACAGGCCCCGCAATGCTCCCCATTGCCGCTCCCGATGCAACACCTCCAACTACGTTAGATATAGCACCGCCGATATTTGCCCCCATTGCTGAACTAAAAACAACATCCAAATTATTTTGGATTGCATTACCAAGCATCATCCCCATTCCGGCTGTTCCTAAAGCAGAAAGAAGCCCGCCGCCACCACCTGCGTCACCCAATAAACCGCCCCTACTGGCATTAGCATTGCTTGTCCTTTTTATATCATCCGAAAGACTTCTTTCCGCTTTCGCCGCTTCATTTGCAGCCTGTGAAAGCCTGCGATATTCCTCGTTTAGTAGTTCTAATTCCTTCCGCTTTCTCTTGAATGCCTCCTCTGCCCCTTCAACATTCTGCTTTACTGCTTTCCCCAGTTCCTTTAACTCTTGCTGAGCCTTGGTAATATCCAACTTAACTTCTGCTTTTTTCCCAAATGCTTTATCTTGTATTTTGCGATAACCTTCAACATCCTTCGTGAGATTATTTACATTACTCCGCATCTGCCGTACAGCATTGGTTAAATTATCCGAGGCCTTAAAAGCAATACCTACATCCCGCTCCGACACGCTTTGCCCACCTTTCCAAATGAAAAAGCACACCGTTTCCGATGTGCCCCAACCTTAATTGTCAGTTTCTTTTTCCATTATTAATATGATTGTCCCCAGAGTGCCAGCACTTGTTTTACTGTATTCCAACGTGAATTTTGCATCTCCAATTACTGTACTTATACCATTTTCCGCATTCGCTATATTCTCCTCGATCCATTTCTCAGCAGCCTCTGCGTCGCTTCCTTCATAGCTAGTATTTGCTAATAGGCCAAAGAAAATTTCTGCAGAATCTATAAAAACTCCTTCATCAATCTGCTTCATATTTGCAATCATAAAATCCACTTCTACAATTTGATTATCCGTATCAAAACACACCAAATAGGCTTGCTTTATCCCGCTATCAAATTCTTTTTCAGTCATAGGGATATATTTAAGCCCTTCTTCCTCCATATCCTTTGGTTCATTACTTGGAAATTCCAATCCAACTTCTAACGCCGTTGTCAGTTGCATATAATTAGAGCCTTTGATACCTCTATTATCTTTTTGTTCTTTACTTTCTTCAATTACATTGGAATTCTCCTGTTCCCCCTGTGGCTTCTGCGGTTTCTCCGCTTCATTTCCACAGCCTCCAAGAATACTCGCCGCCAACACACCACACAGCAAAAATGTAAACAATTTCTTCATATCAATTCCCCCTTTTGGGGAAATATTATCACACCTCTCACTAATATGTCAATTTCTTCCTTCCACCTCTATTACCATACACGCCGCAATCACCGCCAATTCCCCTTCTGGCAAATTATAAATTACGGACGGCAAAACCCCGTGCCGCCGCCATGCATAATACATGACAGTAGCACGAGTGTCTCCGTCCCGAATCAGTTTTTTACTTCTTCGATTGCGTTCTTTCCGTAACCGCTCATGTCACTTACAAAGTTATATAGAGCGAAAACTTCCCCAGGAAGAAGTAACTTTTGTACTAATTCCTTGCCAGTTATAACCTTGAATTTTTCCAGCAATTCTTTGTTGTTAAACTTACGCCCTTCAATGGTGCACACCTCATAAATTGCATTTAGCTTCATATCAACATTACTCTTGCTAATTTCCCCGATGTGTTTCACTTCCTCATTGGTGAGGGGTTTGCAATCAATAATAAACGGTTCCCCTAACACCTTGGAGAGCCTCTTTACTTCAAACTTTGCGGAAGATTCAGCCTTTAGTTTTTCAACATCCGTCTCTAATAATTTTTCTAAAATACCCATGTTGTTTCCTCCCTTATAGTTTATTCAACCTCAATTTTGTCCAGATAATCCCAGTCTGTAAAAGTGAATGGCTGGGTAATTGTCCCAATCTGATTATCACTCCAATCAGCAAGGCTAAGGGTTGAAAACTGACAGTTTTTTAATACAATCCGCTCCGCTCCAAAAGCGTCAGGATCCGCCAACTTGCTAATAATGGTAAATGACGGTGTTTTACCCGCCTTAATCATATCAGAAAGTAAAATCCCCATTCTAGAGTTCACTTTCGTCATAGTAATAGATCCATTTCCGTTAATACCGCTTACTTTCTGGTGCTTCATCAAATCGCCGCACATTGGCACATCTAAGTATTCCAGCTGAACCTCAGCTTTAAGCCCCGTTGCCTCTCTTACCGTTTCCCCTTCCAAAACAACTTCGCCAAACGTGCCGTTAATCGCCCGTCTCTCGTCATACTTTGGCATATATACCCCTCCTTAAATATAGAAATTAACGGAAATATCCTCAATAGCGTTCAGAATCTTATATTTAGACATTAGGAACACAAAAGTCTGGGTATTAGCCTCCTTGACCTCTTGTTCCTTCATGTCCGTCAGATCAACACCCTTGCCCTTTAAGTAGTTCCGCTGGGCTGCCATATCAATACCTGTTACAATATCCTTATCCAACAACTCTTCATCCCGAAGGGCTTCTAAGTAGGCCTGAATAGAAACAATCAACTTACACTTATTATCATAATTGTTTGCAAATTTACCCACATAAGCATCCTCACAAGTCACTTTAATGTCGGTATAGATCAAGTCCATAATATCCACAATTTTTGTAGACTTATAGTCTTCGCTTTTCTCCTGGCCAATGGTGGTAAGGCTGTTTACCCCTCTGGCAACCTTGACCTTCCTACCATCGTGGAAAATAACCAACTCCCCAGCATTGATTTTGTCATCTAATTCGGACTTTGTAAATTTGGGTACATCATCAACTTCCGAAAGAACATAATATGTCGCACTAACAGATAATGGAGTTCCAGCCAACAGCGAAGCAATACGGGAGCAATACTCCCCAGTGGTAAAGGTATTTTCACCTACTACAATATCGCTTGTTGTAAAGTTGATTATACCCTCATGATCTGCTTTCGTATTTGGTAATACCGCCTTTACCTTAATACCCTTGTTATCACGAAGCCCTTTGATAAACGTTGCAATGGTTGTGGCCTCCGCTGTGGTTACTGCTGGCGGTACCGCTACATAATCAAACCGAGTAACCTCCATCAATTTCAAACCATTTTCAATCGTGTCTGTTATAATTAGCTGTACATACTTTACAGGGCTTGCACCACCCAAAAAAGCACGTTCAACGTAAGCCCTATTTTCAGCAGTTAAACCCTCTGGAATTTGTGTAATATCTTCCAACTTTGTAACCCCTTTTGCCATGGTAGCCTCGACCACCATAACCGCTACAATGCCCCGTTCACCACGCCGAATGGCCGTGGATGCTTTGCTCTTAAACTCAATCAAAATATTTGGCAATCCCAATTAAACCACCCTCTCTTCATTCATATATAAAACTCCTGCCGCTTCTCTGGCCTGTTCTTCATCAAATTCTGGATCATTTACACCATCTTTAAAGTCGAATGTTAAAAACACAGCCAATTTTTCATCTGCGTCTTTCATTTCATAATCAAACTTTAATACCCTGTCACCAACTAGAAGTTTAAATCTATTCAGAAATACCTTTAGCTTTTCAGCTGTTACCATCTTATCCTCAAAGTCCATGTTTCCGTTCCCGTCTGGCTTGCCGAAGTATACAGCCTGCAAGTCAACGGTAACATCCCGTGTATACTTGCTGCTTCGCTCCCCGCCATCATAAACGATGATAAATAAAAAAGCAGGGAAGGAGCAGTCATCCCCGATCCTACCTAAATATATTTCTGCCCCTGGCATACATCGATTAAATTCCCTCATCACAGCATCTATAATATCCATCGTCTTAACCAAAGGAATCCTTCACCAGCCTTTCCCTCATGTCCTCTGCATCGTGATACAATTCTCTTTTTAGCTTCGTCAATGCATTGCGATACATAAACTTCCCATTGACCCATTCGGCACTACCTTCACCAAAGCTTTTTCCCTTTGTTGAAACAACTCTTTTTTTCGTCCTTTTTAAGTTTTTCTTACTTTTCCCCCTTGCCACTACTTCATGGCCATTTTCCACCAAGTGGGTATGGGGTGCAATTCCACGATCGGGGCGTATCGCAGCATAGCCACCACCAGAACCAATCTTTTTTTGAACGCTTTTCTTTAAATTTCCTGAACCTTCACCCGTATCTTTTTCAATATTAAGAATAACCCCTTGATACATCTTTTCCCCAGCACTCTCAACCAATTTCTGCCGTTCCTTAGGGAATTCATCTAACATCCTACTAAATGCTTTATCTAAGTCATAAAGAGATATTTCGTTACTCATATTTTTTCACCCAATTCTAAAGCAACCGCTTTAATTTTGACGTACTCATTCCTGTACAAAATGTTATCAATCGAGGTAATGTTGTAAATTTGCCCACGAAAAACAAGCCTGTCTTTTACTGAAATTTCTCTCTTGCCGCTATCTGGCTTATCATTTACAGGAATATTTTTTACACTGCTATAACGCACTATAAACTCAACTGTGTTTTCCGCTGCATACTCTTTTGCCGTCCAATACTCCTTACCATGAAGATTGTTTACCTTCGCCCATACAGTTTTCACATCCTGATACTCTGTTTTTATGGCAAGGTTTGGCCCCGCTACCTTTTTCAACCGCTGAATAATCACCCTATGCCGTAATTCCCCAGGATTCATACTCCTCCCCCCTTACAGTAAATTCATGCGATACTGGTCAATTATCGCCTCTGCCGCTGGATTAATGTTTACGGTGCGATTACTACTCATAGTGTAAGTACGGTTTTCATACATCTCCGCCCCAATAATTAAAACCACAATGGCTAAATCTTCCTTTGTCTCCATTCCCGCTTCATCCAGCCCAGTTTGGGTTTTAATAAACTGTTTGGCCGCTCCAAGTATAGCGGAAAACAACACGTTTTCCTCATCATCCTCAGCACGACAATAATCTTTCAAATCCTGAATAGTAACCTCACTTACCTTCATCGGCACTCACCGCCTTACTTTTACCCCTTGTACTTTTCTTTTTAGGCTCTTCTGCTACTTTTTCCACTTCAGGATGTTCCTCTTCCTCTGGTACCATTTCACCTTCAGGATCTTGCCCTTCCTCTGGTACCGTTTCACCTTCAGGATCTTGCCCTTCCTCTGGCACCATTTCACCTTCAGGATCTTGCCCTTTCACTGGTGCCTTTTCATCTTCAGGATTTTGCCCTTCCTCTGGTACCGTTTCACCTTCAGGATCTTGCCCTTTCACTGGTGCTTCTTTTCCACCCTCTGGCTCTTTGCCTGTTTCCGTCTCCGGCTTTGCTTCAATATAAGGTCGCTTCTGTTCCACTTCTTCCACGTATGCACATTGGAGGAGATCTTTTAAAACCTCCTCCTCCTCAATGTTCATTGTCTGCCCCTGTGTCATAGAAACGGCACCGCTAAAGCTAATTAACGCCTTTACCTTCATAGCAATATACCTCCTTATGCCGTCTTCATAGTAAGAACTGCAACTTTCTTGACATCAGTAATCTTTGCATCAAATTCACCAAATGCCAAAATGCCTAGCATATTTTTTGTAGAAAATTTTTCTCTTAAAACTCTAACCTCTACAGCGGTAGTTTCCTTAATTGTATAGCCGCTTAAATCGGCGAATGCAATCGCCTTGGCACCAGCTGAAATGGTAGGCATACTGTCAGATTCAATGACTCTCTGACCAAGGATTTTATATTCATCCTCTTTAAAATAGGGCTGACCATTGTTATCCTTTAACTTGCAAATAGCTGTATAGGTTTCAGGGTTCATAATCAGCACACCCTTGCTTCTAAATCTCTGTTTTAAGCTGTGCTTCAGACTTACCAGCTCATCATATGTAATGGCTGTGGAGGATGCTGTCGTGATCCCTTTAGCAGCAGAAAGAATACCTGTGATTTTGGTTGCCGTACCGTTTACAAATTCCTCCTCCAGCTTTTCCGCCATGGCCTCAGCCACTTGGTTTACAATAAAGCTTACTACATCAACATCAGTGTTGTTGGCCAATTTATTAGATACTAAAGCCAAAGCACCAATTACATAACCAGTTAAATCAATGCTCGTGAATTTACCCACATTATCCGTTAAGTCTGTACCTTCACTGACATAATCGGCATTGATGTAGTTGGTTGCATCCTCCCCATAAACAGGAACGCTTAAATTCCCGTTGGTAGAAACCACATCGGCCAACTGTAAAAATGGTACCATATCCCTTACCGCCTTAATAATCTTCTTGGCAATAGACGTAGGCACAATAGAACCGTTGCCTCCCTGTGTTAACTGAATTTCTCCTGCTCTAAGTTCTACCTGGTTATTCAATACAAAGTTTACAAACGCTCTTTCTTCAAGCTGTTCTGGTGTTTCATCTTCCTTTTTCTTCTCAAACTTTTCTCTACCTCTGGCACGTTCTTCCACCTTGATCGTGGCATCAATACCCGAAATTTCTTTTTCCAAATCCTCAAAAGCTCCGGTTTCCTCCTCCGTCATGGCACGTTCTTCCACCTTGGCCTTTTCCAGCACCGCTTCCATTTCTTTAAGCTTCCCCGCTCTTTTTTCTTCCAACATTTTGATGTACTTCATATTGTCACGCTCCCTTAATTGTTTTTAGTTTGTTTTCAAATTCCGAATAATCAATAGCTCTCTTTTCTTCTTTTGTTACAACCTCAGTTTCTTCACAGCGTAGCTCCAGGCTCTCTTCCTCATCGGCACGAAGCTCAACGGAAGTGGCACTATAAACGGGTTTCTTTTTGACCACTAAGGTAATGTGGTCTAAATCCATCCCCTTAATATGCCGAAGGGGTAGCTTGTCGGCTCGCTCCTCCAAAGTATCTACAACCTTACGCATTCCAAAGGACCATCCTTTGATTTTCCCCTTCCTGGCATTTTCAACGGTTTCCTTGTCTGTGACCACTGCCTCCGCACGAAGTCCGATGTTATCCTCATAAAGAGAAAGCCCCTCCTTTGTGCTTGCCACCACTTTGTTCGGATCGTGGTCAACCATCATGTTTACATTTTCCGCTCGGTCTAAAGCTGCCCGAAAAACACCGCTTTCCACCATTTCTACAACTTTTCCATGGGGTGTAATCACAGGCAGACTTTCCCTACCCACGGCATTCACATAACCACTGATAAAAACACTGTTGTCTGCTCTAATTTCAATCTTCATCTTTTTCACCTCCCCTCAAATTTGCCAAACCCTTCATACTTCCTAAATCCGCAGTTGCATTCGTATTTGGTGTATAGATAACACCAGAAACAGGATCTAATAAAACATCGTTCAACCCTAATTTGATATAGTTAAATCCAAGAGGTGACATATCCTCCATGGCTCTTACTTCATCAATTTGTAAGAAATTACTTTTCAGGGCTTCACCATAAGCCTTATACCGTTCCTCCTGGCTTCCTCTGGTGATTTCCTTTGTATCAAAGGCGAAATAGTAGACCCCTTTTTCTTTTTCCAAAAGCAAATCACGATCCAGTGCCGCTTCAATGTCGGCCAGAATTCTCACAACAGCATTGATGAATTCTTTTCTATCCTCTGCCGTTGCACCACCTGTTAAAATCCGCACCGAAAACCCAAAAAGCTTGCAAAGTTCCTCCGCATTGCTTTTTTTGTTCTCATTTAGCTGCATTTCTACCGAAGTATTGGAACTTTCCTTAAAGCTAACCCCTTTGTTTAATACCACAACATTCTCCGTATTGTTGCTATAAAGATTTCTCCAAGCATTCTTAATTGCTGTAATTGCATCTTCACCCAACTTACCTTCTGATTCAATAAACCCTCGTTTGTTCCCTCCACGCTTTACCAAAGTTTCTTCAAAAAGTAGAGAAGCATAAGCTACCGCCATAATAAGTCCATACTCTTTTTGTAGAGGAATAGACTCCGCACCATCCTTGGTTTTACGCTTAATTTTCAGAAAATCATGGGGATAGTACCGTTCCCCAAGCACAAGGATGTCATAATCTTTAAAGATTGGATCCAAATTACTTACAACGGAAACATCCTCTTCTCTTACATAGTGGAGACTTTCAAACGCTCCCTTCCTGCGGTTTATGTAAGCAAATCCACCTTTCCCTAAAAAATAATCCTCTATCATGGAGTGCCAAAACTCTCCGCTGTTTAGGGTATCCCCAGTATCATCATTCAGCAGCTTAAGCCTTGGATCATCCAACACCTCCTCCACCTTGCCATCCACTTTTTTGTATAGCTTAATAGGCAAACGGCAAACCGTTCCGGCAAGCTTTTCCACGCACCCACTGACCGTAGGGATTTCCATGGCTGTCTTTTTGGTAATTCCACCACCCATGCCCAATGCTTCTAAAATAATTTCTTCAACGGTTTTTTCCGGTACTGGATCCGCTCGTACTTCTTCTTTCTTTTTCCACCACTGCCACTTCATAAAACCCCTCCTAGATAACGTTTGCCCCCCAGCTTTCTTCGCCAAGAATTACATTTACATTCAATAAAAAAACGGCATTGATTAGGCTGACAACCATATCAACCTTACCTGCCGATTTTTTTTTATTAACAAATTTATTTAAATTGGTATCCTCTGTACATCGTGCATTTTGAAAGTTAATTTCAAGCATACGATTCTCTTCATAACAGAACTTTTTACTTAAAATGTACTCTCTCAATAGCTTTGTAGGTGCGTGTAAAGTCTTGCTGTGCTGAATAATCTGCACACATTCCAGTGGATTTTCCTCATCGCCCTCTAATTTTTGCACCGTAGAAATAGCATTATATTGGTCATATCCAACCTGAACAATCTGCACACCATATTCTTCCGGCAACCCCAAAATAAACCGCTCCACAAACCCATAATCTATTACCTGATCTCCACAATCAAAGCAAGCTCCTTTCTTAATCAATTTCTTATAGGGTACTTTTTCTTTTTCCATCTTGAATTCAACTCTATCCTTAGGAATAAAGCCCCAAACCTTAGCAAAAATCTTCCCTTCATGGTAGGTCACCATGGCAACCGCTGTATTATCGTCTGACATAGAAAGGTCAAATCCAATAAAGACTCTCTTTCCCTTCCAAAACTCACGTTCACTAGCAATACAGCACTCTTTTACCTTGGTAATTTCCACATATCCTTCAACACCTAAGCCCTTGTACATGATGTTGTTGTGCTTACATAAATAATTCTCCCGCTTATTCTCATACAAAGCAGCGTAGGAACGCATCTTCTTAATGCTCTCAAAAACATTTTTATTGTTAACCGCTACTGGGTTAGACTGATAAATTACCAAATCCTCTGTTTTCCACTTATCCTTTACTAAAAAATCTTGATCCGGCTCATATAAAAGAGAAAATCGCCTTTTATCATCTAAAACTCCATCCAGCACTTTTTTTGAAATGTCAATTTCATCAATCAGAACATTATTGTCGTTGGGATATTGGGTACTAATAATAATACCTAACTTGTTAATAAGGGTAATCTGGGAAGAACGCATAGATTCCACTGGGTAGCTATCCATGGCTCCCGCTTCGTCGGCCAGAAAAGCATTGGCTAACTTACCGTCCATTTTATCCTCTGAATATGCCAAAGGAGTGTATTCACTTTCCGTCAAAACACAGCGAACCTCGCTCCTTAGAATTTTAAAAACCTTGGCATCGGCCAAGGCAGGACTGCACTTTATAATTTTACGAATTGCAATTTTCAACTCACTGGAAAGTTTCAAATCTGGTGCAACAGAGAAAAATCTTGAAAACTGTGGCTCTGTCAATAATAGCAAGATGAAAATTACCGCTGAATAGAACGTCTTAAAATTCTTACGGCAAATCTCTAAAACCGCCGTTGTGTAGTACCGTATGTCTGCCCCACTTTTGTCTTTCTTTTTGGTGCAAAGCACCGCCACAATCAATAACCAAGCATAATCCTCCATGCCCTCATACATGGTACACCCTAAATCTGGGTGCATCATTAACTTAAGTAACCCGCAAATTGTGTCAAACGCCTCTCATCCACAAAGGCTTCTTTAGACTTACCGTTGGCAATTTTAAGCCACTGCTCCGCTTGCTTTTTCACGTATACAGGTGCTTTTTTGTTGTTTTTCTTCACGCACCATTTGGCATAAATGTATGCCTTGCTGTCTTTAACCACCTCGCAACACCTCTAATAGAGGGTTTGCCTTTTCCTCCTCTTGTTTTGGTATATTGCGGATTGCAGAAGCTATGGTCATGATGTTCTCTTTTTCAATGTCACATAGCATTTTTCTTTTAGATTGAACTTGCTTGTCCAGTCCTAAGATGTTTTTCTGAATTTGATTTTTCAGCCTATAATACGCCGATAATGACATTTCTTCACTATCAACTAACCTCTCTTTGTCCTCTTCCAGCTCATATAAGTCCATATAAAACCGCTCTTGCTTCTTCTCAAAGTCCAAACATTCAGCATAAAGGAGGCAATAACGGTTAATAACTGCCTCATAAATGGCATCATTTTTACTTATTTTTATAAGTAATTTAGTAATTCTTTTAAATTCTTTATATGCCACAACGTTCTCTTTGACTTCCGGCCTGACTTTCATTTCTTCCCCAGTTGCAAAGGCAGCTTCCCCATTCTTACGGGCTTCCAGCTCCGCTTTCGTTCGGTGACTTTTGCCTTCTCTCACTAAAACCTCATACGGTTTTCCTGGTCTCCCCATGGTTTCCCACCCCCTAAACAATTTTTGAACTCCATTTTGGGAATATTTTATTTACAGACTATGCCTTGTGGTCTTACTTGATTTTGGATTTTTACCCCCTTGCCCTAGGGGGGGTACCTTTGGAATTCAATCCTAACCCATACTTTTTTCTTCCTGTTCCTCAGCAATCTCTTTTAACTCTTTTGCAGGAATTACTCCTGCATCGGCCATGCTATGGTGACGCTCACATAAAGTTAACAAATTACTATCTTCAAGACGTTGCCCATAATCATCTTTAATTTTTATAATGTGATGTACTTCCAAGCATTGTGTATTATATTGCCGCTCCGTAGCGTATCGCTTTCGTAAGCATATCTGACAAAGAAATCCATCCCTTTGTTTTATTTGTTTGCTCTTCTTTGTCCATGCATTAGTAGAGCGAAATTTACTTTGCTCTGTATCAAATTTCTTTCTAATCGGTTTTTTAGAGCAAATTACTTTTGAATCATGTATTTTGCCACAGTACCTACACGATTTAAGCATTATTTCCACCCCTTTCTTTACAAACAAAAAACCCCTAGAATTCTTAAATCCTTTGGGGTTTCTTTTAATTAATTTATTTTTACTTACTTCCCTCTTCTTTCGATGATACCATATTACCACAGAATTAACCCCTACTACTATCAACTTTCATTTATCTATCCTCAACCCTCTTTCTCGGGAGAAAACATGTCTTGCATTCCTTAGCCACCTGTATATAGTCATAGTACTTGCAGGTATCTCTACTTCCGCCTTATGCACCCTCTTACTTATGTCTCCCTTTCCAAGTTCCCTCTTAGCATCTGTAAAATATACAATCTCAACAGCCAATCTTTGGTGTTTATGCAACTGCATAAGGGTTTTTTCTACTGCAATAATATCTAAGAATTCTGCGGTCATATCTATTTCTTCATCATCGGCTTTCATAACTTTATATGCCGTATCGTCAGAATATGAACCGCTTCCAGAGCGGATAATCTCCCGCTTCGACTGCTCATATATCATATCCTTTACCTCCTGTTTTAACTCGTCTGACGTTCTCCGACCACAGGCTGCGTAATACCGAAAGGCCTCAGTAGCATAATCACGTATGTTATCTTTTTTCACCGTCTACCACCTCTTTTATTAACTTATCCAAATACCACCTTGCTTTCTTTAAGCCTTCCACGCCATTTTTGTGTTTCCAACGCCATAAATATTTAATCACATTTGCTGTACATACTGCCTCTAATCCTTTTAAATCATGTACAGCCGCATTTATAGCGTCAATGCACTCAATTTCACCGTGAGTATAGTGTGATGGATGGTTGACGGTATCCACCCTTGGTGGTGGAACTGGTGGTATATAGTCTGACAATGGTGTATACACTGTGTCAATGATAGATTCCCCTCTTGGCGAATGTATTGTATTTTTACTCATTCTTAATGGTTTCATTCCGCACCGCCCTTCACAAGTTTTAAAACTGGCTTCACCTTATCCTTTGATTCCTGATAATCGTCTGCAAAATCATTGATAAAATAATCAATGCTACAAATCACACATAAATATCCTTTCCGTCTGTCCCATTTGATGCCATGAATTTTTGTGATTTTAATTTCCGTTTCCTTACTCCCCATTTCAAAATCATCATTCCAAACTCCCAGTAAAGGAAACTCATGATAAATTGTAATTTGGACTGTTGTGGTTGTGCTTCTTATACATCCTCTAGGATCAGCTTTAAAAGCTAGGCAACCTTGTGCGGGATAATTTGTTTTCCCGCTACACTGGCCACCATGATTAACTGCCCTAATACAGTAATAGCACTCTAACCTAACAGGAATTCCCTTCATGATGCACCGCCTCCTACGTTTACCTCCATTCTCTCTGCGGACAAAGCTTACTGTCATATTCCCGCTCGATTATCTTCCACAGTCTAGAATCTGCAAATCCTAATTCATATTTATCTTGCAAGTCACCAAGACGATACTTTTCACCAGTATTTTTATTCGTATAAACATAGTGCATAGGAACACTATCGTGTTTTGGAACTTCGTCTGATAAAATCAACTCGTCTTCTAGATTTGGAATATCTTTCAGTTCAATGCTTTCCATCAATCCTTCTGATTTTAAAGCCCTATCCGATAGGTCTTGGTTGATTTTTTCCAGTTGTTCTATAACGGCACCATGTAATTTACGACCGTATTCAAGTTGCTCTATCCTTTCCCTTAGTTCGGTGTTTTCGGATTGAACATGTTCTAATCTGTATGCTTGGCTTTCGCATAATTCTTTATATGCTTTCAGTTGCCCATTTTTCGATAGATTGGTCTCTGTTATTGCCACCTACTCCTTCCCTCCGTTCTTATGAATATAGTCCAAAAATAAAACAGTCCCATTAAATTTAACCCTGTATTCTTCGACATCATTTGCGGTGATATACTTTCGTCCATAGTGTTCTTTCATATCCCTCCATATAGTCCAAGGAATAAAGAAGAACTTATCATCAATGCAAATGCATACTGCTGCTACCGCTCCCAAATTCGTATGACGTTCTAAAGCATCTTGTTGCTCTGCTGTTAGCACGTCCCGCTTCATTCGATCGGAAGAAGTAGTTTTTGCTTCAAAAACGATTGACCGCCCATCTGTAAGAGTCCCCTGAAAGTCTGGCTGTGCATGGGCTGTAAATCTGCCTGTAAAAATTCCATATTTGCTTTTACTCAAAACTCGGAAAGGTTCAGGGGTTTTATTGATTTCTGCCCGACCTGTGTCCCTGTATGTATTGCAAGCCGCTACAATTGCACTTTCAAACAGATGCCCCTGAGCGTTATTTGTTGCATTTTGGTATTGCTGTTTTGCTGACCGCTGATTATACTGTTTTGTCATTCCTCATCCTCCCTACAAATTTACAATCCATCAAACACCAAACCTTATTTGCCCCACCGTTTTCCTCACACTCTGCACAATTCATACAAGTGCCTTTTTCGTTATCGAAGCATAGCCGGCACAAGCATTTTTCACAATTCGTTTTTTTCTTTTCCTTCTCCATAATCCTCACCCCCTATTTTAATAGCCTTTAAATATCGAATTACTCCGATGTCCTCGGAAAAATACTCACTGCTTTCTACCACCACATACCCTTTGGGTGGCTGTGGCCGTTTTTTTGGTTTCACAGATTTCAATTTCTTAACAAGAACTTTTGGCGGCTTCAAATTTTTACTCGTGGACCATCTTTTTTCATACTCTTTTACATTTTCCTTAGTTATGTATCTGGCCAACCCAGTATAGTCCCCACCTGGCTCTAACTGAGAAATCATCACCCTACCCAATCCCCATAGGTTTGTTAATTCTTTCAGGGTTATATCCATGGCATTTATCAAAAGATGATGGTGTTCCCTACCACTTTCAGTTTCCGTTACCACGATATATTTTAAAGCTGAAAGTCCCTTCTTCTTTCTCCACCGTCTTAATCTATTTAAAAAATTCCTCAACTCTCTTTTTATTTCTTCACGAGTCAATCGTTTGCGGTATGTAAGAGTAACAAACAAATCTCCTGCTTTAAAATTGGTATTAATTAATCTTGATAATTTTCTACGTGCTATTTTCAAATTCCGCTCTTTCTGTTCCTCGGAAGTCAGAAGTTCATTTTGTCCTCTGTTATGTTTTTTCCCAATGGCTTTTGGTGAGAAATATTCCTCACACTCGTATACATCCCCTGCCCATATGTGTTTTCTATATCTTGGCATTACTTTACACCCTTTCTCTATAAACCATGGCCCTAATGTTAATCTCATTATCGAGGAGCTAAGGGGCTTTTCTGCCCCGAAATCTCAAGGTTTTAGAAACTGGCTTTTTACTAGAAAGCAACCCAAAATACTTGTGCAACTATATACTTCAATGTTATAATATAAGTACTATATCTTGGGTTTTATCTAAAACCTTGCCCCAATCTTGTTCCAGCAAGAGAGGGGCACTTTTTTTCTCTTATTCTGTTTTTTCTCCCTCTTGGCAGACACAGGCTTCCTGTGTTTCTTCACAGTCACATGGTTCTCCATGATCTAAAGCCGCTCCGCAAATAGGGCAGACATCAAATTTCGCCATTATAAATCCTCCGTTTCTTTCAACGTGTCCAACATCATTTCACACAACTTTGTCAATGCGGCCTTAAGCTTGACCGCTTCCTCAGCTTCTTCCTTTTCCTTAAGCTCATTAATACAAGACAGCATTTTATTAAGCTGAACCTGCACCCCCTCAAAATGCACCTTGAAAATGGCTTTCTTTGAATCACCAGCCATAGCAAGTTGCTTCTGCAGGTCTTGGATGGCCTGTTCCTTTTGTGCCGCCACCTGTTCTGCCTGTGATATTTTTGAAGAAACAGCCGCTTCTTGTTCCTGTAGCTTTTTCTTGGCATCCTCCGCTTCTTTTTTAGCCTTCTCAGCATCCTTTTCTGCCTTCTGTATCTTTTTCTTTAGTTTCTCCTGTTCCTTTTCCTCTGCATCCTTGCGAATCTGTTCCAATACATCCCCATCAATTTCAGTAGCTTGTGGCTCTGAGTGTGCCGCATCCAATTCTGCTTGTAAGGTGGCCAACCTTTCCTCAGCTTCCCGCTGCTTTTCCTCTGCCTTGGCCACCTGCTCCGATTCATTTAGCTTTTCTTGGTTTGCTTCCATTTCCAAAGTATCAATACGAAGCTGCATCTCGCCTTTTGCTTTCCGCTCCGCCTCCAATTCCTTCACAAGACGTTCCATTTCTCTGGTACTCATATCAGCAACGGTTTTTTCCTCTCCATCAATCACATGAGTTTCCTGAAGAAAGTCCTCTCTATCCTCTGGTGGCAGAGTTAATAATGCCAATGCTTTTGACATGGAGTTCCCTAAAACCGCAACTGTCTGCGGATTTGGGTATTCACGGGCGATTCGCATAAAGTTCTGTGCCGTTCGTTCAGAGAATTGGATTTCGTTTTTTAGCCACTCTCCCCACCGGCCATGGGGAATTCGGAGTTTTGCTTCCTCCAACCTTCGACCAATTTCAATAATGGCCATGGTGGCTTGTCCTTTGTAAAACTGAATCTCCTGTGTAATAACTTCTATCGGCCTAATGCTTAATTCACACTGATTTCCCATTGCTAATTCATCCATTGATGTTCCCCCTTTTGGTAAACTCAAAATATTTTCTCAGCATATAATTAATTTGACTTCCAACTTTCCTCTCATTCTCAACGGATTCCTTTTGAATTTCATCATACAGATCCACAGGAATTCTTACTGTAGTCATTTTAGTTTCTTTTCTCACTAGCCATCACTCCTTATGTGGTTTTTTCCCTTTTGTCATTGTGAACCACTTCTTTCAGCCATGTTTCCACAAATCCCATTATTTCAGGTTGCTTTTCATAGCTTGCGTTATGGTCTGTCCTGCACTGAACCACTGCAAGTGTTTTAGGGTTTAATTCCAATGTATAAAACGGCTTATCCGGTTCCGTAACTTTGCGTATGAATAAAATAGCGGTTTTTCCATCTGATATTTTTCCGAGGTAACATACTACAGTGTGATGTAGAACCACACTCTCGTTTGCCAATTCTTCCTGACTTTTTGGAGGATGGATCATAAGGCCTCCTTTTTCCCATTTATACTTTTCTAAAATTTCAATCTGTTGTTGAAACTTTTCTTGTATGTCCTCGTTCATCTGAAATCTCATTTGAGCCATAGTAAATTCCTCCTTATGCAATTTTTTTCTTTTTACCCTTACGAACCACTTTTTTCAGCCAAGTGTCCACAAAATCTTTTATCTCTGGTTCTCGGTCATAGCTTTTATTGTGGTCTGTCCTGCATTGCACAATAGACAGGCTTTTGGGGTTTAATTCTAAGGTATAAAATGGCTTATCTGGTTCTGAAGCATGACGAAGGAATAATATCGCCGTTTCCCCTTCCGCCATACGTTTGAGATACCCCCCAACGCAGTGATGCAATGCCACACCTTCTTTGGTTATCTCTTCCTGCTTCTGTGGAGGGCGAATGGTAAGACCATCCTTTTCCCATATGTACTTTTCTAAATCTTCAATTTGTTTTTGGAATTTCTCTTGGTCAGCTTTATTTCTCTCAAACTTCACCTGTGCCATTGTTCGTTCATGGGCGGCCATTAGATGAGGCGGAAAAAGAATTGCATGATCCATTAATGGTAACTGAAGCTGTTCACACTCATTTAAATAATCACGATAGGTACGAATGGCATCGTCAATACCATCGTACAATTCCGTTTCTGGACCTTTTCCTTTCATAAACTGCTTCTCTATATATTTTGATACTTTCACGATAGTTGCATGATTCAATGCCCTATGAAGCTGGTTCACACCATGCCCCAAGCGTAGAGCTGCTTTCAATTCTTCCTCGGATAATTTACCTCCCTGCCTTTTCCACATATCCCCAGCAATTGCCACCCTATCCATAGTCCATTCATCTGGGGGCAATACCTTTAAAAGCCTTACCGGAAAACGAAAGCAGTCCTTTAATTTTGTTCTCTGCCAAAAGATTGTATTTCGATTCTCCTTTGACAAGCCAAAAATTTTTTGATGAACTAAATGGCGATAGCCGGCTTTCCATAAAAATTCTGTGACAGGGTATTTTACAAAATATTCAAGAAAGTAAATAGGGTTTCGGTTATGCCCTCTGGCTTCCCTCAGGTATCCCTCTAAATCGGCATACTGCATCTGTGTTCCGACAAGTTCTTCTTTTGTATTCCCCAGATAAAAACAATAACCATTATCGTAAATATGGTTTCCGCTCCACCTTGTCCAATTATCAAGGGTGTACCGCTCACAACGCATATAATAATTATCCTTGCCTTCTTTTTGCCATTTGGTGGTTTCCTTGCCTCTAATTGCGTAACGGGTAACTTCCTTTAGGCATCGGGGAATATCCTCCCATTTTGCAGTGTGGTCACGAAGCAACCGCCATTGTCTGAAAAATATGGTCTTTCCATCGGTACCCTTCTGCACTGCTACGATATTTTCAACAGTAGTGGTATTCCATGCGTCACTAGTATCTCGATAACAAGTAACTACGCTACCGCATTCGGGACAAATATTGTTGGTGCAATGCTTAAAACGGCGGTTCTGGTTAGCTTCTACCTCTTGACCGCAAACATAGCACCTTCCTTTCCATCCACCTTTTTTATGTAAAATAACTTTGTCTGCAGGAAGAATATATTGCCTAATCCATTCCACCATGCCCTCCGGTAATTCTTCGGGGCATAAAGCAAAGTCCTCATCCAGAATCTTCCCCTGGGATTTTTTCTTTTGCAGAGCATCCTCGTCCCAAGATTTTTTTACCCAAGTAAGCAACTCCCGTATTAAATATGAGGTATTCGTTTCATTGCTCTTTATATAAGAAGTAATCCGCTTCTTGTCCTCTTCCTCTATAAGGGCATAATTCCAATAACGGCTCCACAATTCATTAATAAATGCTTTCTTTTGGCTACCAAATCTATTTATAATAATCGGTGTACCGTTTTTCTTTTTGCATATCACCCGTAGTTCTATAAATTCACGCTCATAACTTCGCTGTTGATACCCCGTATTGGGTGTAAATGTAACAATCAACAAACGTTCACCTTTTATTACAGGCTGATTTACAGTAACCTTATACCATACATTGCTGTCCTCATGAAATGTTGGCCATGGAAGCTCTTTCAATTTTTTATCCATCAAACTTCCACCGCCTTTTAGAAGAAATCATCTAGGGATAATGACAAGGCTTTTTCTGCCGTCTTTCCTTTTGGCTTTTCCGCAGCCGTCTTCGGATTTATTGATTCTACGTCTTGGAGACCAAAATATTTCATTGCCCAACCAAATACTTCCGTCTGTTCTATAACAGCCTTTTTAACCATTGCATCACCCTGAGCTTCCTTCAATGCCTTTTCTTGAACATCCGTCATCGCTTTTTCTAGGGTTTTGCCTTCATCCAAAACTTTCTCTGCATCCTTATCCGTAAGAATATGGTCAATGATGTATTCGCCCACTTTCGCCCGATATACATCATTTGGTGCTTTCTGTACTTCAGCATTGATTTTCTCAATCGCTTTCTGTATCATCAAATTCCCTCCTTGTTTAAAAAAGGAACTTATGCTATAATAAATTTGTCGTTGGTGCTGGGTTTCCCAGTGCCTTTTTTATTGCATAAATTCCTCATTCAGTTTGTCACTTCTTCCTCCGTGGCTTGTCCAACCAAGTACCAAATACACGTATTACAATTAAAATTGCACAGCCGTTATATGCCCGAAGTGTCACTTCCGGTGCCATTAAGGACAGCAGAACAATAACAAACATGGCAACCGCTCCAACAATTCCTGTCAGCATCCCTTTCCACAGCTTGATAAATATTGCTTTCCTACGCTTGCGCTTTTTCCGTAACTTTCTGTTTTCCTTTAAATCAATTAACCTTTCAACCTCCTTTACCGCTTCTGAATCCATATGACCACCCTTTCACTGTTTAACTACACGGAATTCCATTATCACTGCCGAACCTATGGGGAGATTGAACCACTTAATTGTCTCTCCAAACTCGTATGACTGACTTTGTTAAATTCCATCCTGCTACCTTTGCCCCCGTTGCACTTTGAATACTCATGCTCAGGCCGTCCCAAAACGATAAAAAAAATGGCATTCTGCTGTACCGCAGTTACCTGTCTCCGTAAACCTATCAATTTTGGCTTTTGATGGTCTATCACATCAATAACTGCACCTACATGTAGCGCACGTTTTATTCCGCTAGATTTCTAATACTCATGAATTGTCACCCTTTTTTCTCTCTCCGTTTTTTCCTGCTCCTCCAAGCGTTTAATCAATTCTTCATCTTCTCCGCAGAAGAAACCCATGCTGTTAAAAAGTCTTACTATCTCCGATTATTCCATTTCTTTTTGTTTTTCCATATGTACTCCTTTCCTGATTGTGGTAAAATTTAATTGCATTTGGCTTCTCGAAGCAGCACCCCCGCCCGAAAGGTGGTGATTGCTTTCTTCTTCTTTTTCTTCTTTTTTAATGCTTTTTCCGAGCGTCTAGAACACGCTATGGAAAAACTAGGCATGGACCCCAAAACCCTTGCCATGCTATCAGATGTTTCAACCGTGACCGTGCAACGTTGGCTCCGAGGAACCTATGAGCCACGACATGCGAACCTTCCAAAAATCGCTCACGTACTCAAAGTTTCCACAGACTATCTCTGCTGTTTAGAGGATTAAACCTCAAATTGTAATGAAATTACATAAACACGGGGATGCTGCTTCGAAAAGCCATTTAATTTTATTTTCTTCACTTCATTTCATTTGCTCCCTGCTCCTACCTTTCAGAATTTCAACCCGCTCCCCCATCTCTCGCCCTCGCAGTAGGTTATAGCGGAAGAATGTTCTGTGGGTGGGAAGCTGAGTAAGAAAACCATGGTTACAAACTTCCAATACAGTACCTTCCCTGATTGTGCATTTGCTCCCTTTCTCTTCTGTATTCGAATTTGATATGTATTGCCTTACCTTTGCCCCAACCTTTAACCCAATCCGCTCCGCTCTGGCACGAGTCATATTATCAACGGATGAAGGTTTAGGCGGTTTGGCTTCTTCTGACCGTATTACCATAGGTGCCACCTCCTAGAATTCCGTACCATTCCTTTATTTGCTCATCATTTCAAGCAACAGTTCTGCCCGCTCCTTTGCATCACACCATTCATTTTCATAGCCTTTCTTAGGGCTATTCATACGAAAATCTGTGCTGTATGCAAAGACGTTATTCATTTCCTGTTCGTAATATTTTTGGAGTAATTCTTTCTGATCCATAAAATCATCCCTTCATATTCAATTCAATAAAACAGCTTGTCCGCTCCACAGGGCTTTCGCCCATTATGCAGTACCTACCTCTGTTGAAGGATCATCTTCAAATTCCAACTCATATCCATCAGCTCTGGCCGCTGCCTGCACCCCTCTACGATTCAACCTAATTCCCAACTCTTTTTTCTCAACAGGAGATAAAGAATCATAAGGAATAACTCCACTTTTTGTTACTACATGTACATTAACTTTAAGCGGTTTCTGCATACAAACACCTCCTGTTCAATGCTATGTTCGGCTAGAATTGTCCTATACCTTCATATCCACAATATATGGAATATTTTGTAACATTGTGCTATCCTTTCTTTACAGGCATTGCCGTGCCAAGTATAAAAGAAAGGTAGTCTAAATAATGAAACTGAACCCCGATTGCACCAGAGCACTTCTAATTGCAGTAGAAAAAATTTGTGATATTAATAACTATTTTTCCGCACCAGAAGACCTACATGAAGTTGAAGGTGACTTTACACATGAAGAAATTGCCTATCATGCACGCCAGTGTTACCTTGCTGGACTGTTTTATGAATATAAGCATCCAGCAACCCTATATTTCGATGTCACAGATTTGTCTCCAAAAGGTCATGAATTCCTAGCGAACATCCGCTCTGAAGACATTTGGAATAGCGTTAAAACAGTTTCAACAAAAATTGGAGCTTCTTCACTCTCCGCTATAACAACAATTGCTTCAAACGTTGTATCCGAGTTGATTAAATCTTATTTCGGAATAGGCTCTTCCCACAATATTTAGCACATTCACGGGTACATTCTTCTATCTCAAGTTCATCGGGAGGCTTGTACCCGCACTTTTTCATATAAAGTAGTAATGCATTTGTTGAAACCTTCCATTTAACCCCATTTATAACAAAAAAAATTGTACATCCAGATAAAACTACCAAGACTAATACCATTTTTCCCTCCTTAGCTTACTCCGCCATTTGTTCAACTACATTGAGCAATCACCTCAAAAAAATAAGATTGTATATCTTCCCTGTTAATGCTCAAAGCTTCTACAATAATCTCGATGTCACTTTGCGTAAAATTAACCTTTCCATTTAACTTTAAAGATAAGGTTCTTTCAGATAAGCCTATCTTTCTTGCTAACTGTGCTTGTGTTCCAAATCGCTCAACAATCCTACCCTTTAATTTTCCGTAGTTATATGACATAATTTTTATCCCCCCTTTTTTTGTTCAATTTCATTGAGCATAATATAGCACTTGTAGAAAATAATGTCAACACCTTTCGCTCAAAAAAATTGAACTTTTTTTCATATTTCTATTGAACAATAATTCAATCCGTAATATAATAAGCACAAATGGAGGGGTTATTATGAAACAGTCCAATACATCTGAACGATTAAAACAGATATTAAATGAAACAGGCATGAAGCAAGTTGATATTTTAGAGCGGGCTAAACCGTTTTGTGAAAAATACAATGTTAGGCTTGGAAGAAACGATCTTAGTCAATATGTTTCGGGCAAGGTTGAACCAGGGCAAGAAAAACTCACAATGCTGGCTATGGCTCTCAACATCAATGAAGCATGGCTTATGGGATATGATGTACCTATGGAGCGAGCGACTAACACCAGTACAAACCATCCAAGTTCTGCACCAACGTGCAGCAACCTTGTATCACTTAAGGAATCCAATTTTAAAAAAGTTCCCCTTATCGGTTCAATCGCCTGTGGGGTTCCCATCCTTGCTACCGAAAATATAGAGGAATATATCAATATGGATTGTGGCGTATACGCAGATTTTGCTTTGCGATGTAAAGGTGATAGCATGATAAATGCAAGAATTTTTGATGGTGACATCGTTTATATTAGAAAGCAGCCTTGTGTAGAAAACGGAGAAATAGCAGCTGTTGTAATAGATGATATGGAATGCCAAGCTACTTTAAAACGAGTGTTTTTAGATAATGAAAAAATTAGACTGTGTGCAGAAAATCCTATGTATAAAGACTTGATTTTCTTTCACGAAGAAATGAATACAATAAGAATTATTGGAAAAGCAGTCGCTTTCTTAAGTAATGTAAAATAAAATATCCCCCGCTCCGCTACCAACGAAGTGAGGGAAAAAGCGGTCATACCGTGGTACAACACACCCTAAACAAGTAAATTGTATCATAAGACCGCTTTATTTACCATACAAAAAAATAAAGGAGGTCTTTTTTTATGACTTTAGCAGCTGCCTATATTAGGGTTTCAACAGACGATCAGACTGACTATTCCCCATCTGCCCAGTTAGAAGATATTCTTTCTTTTGCTGAAAAAAATGGTTACTATATCCCCAAAGAATTTATTTTTGAGGATGAAGGGATTTCTGGCCGAAGTGCAGATAAACGCCCAGGCTTTCAAGAAATGATTCGTCAGGCAAGAAAAAAACAAAATAAAATTGAATACATTATCGTTCATAAATATGATCGCTTCGCAAGAAATAAAGAGGATGCTGTTCTATATAAGGCCTTACTAAAAAAAGATGGAGTAAAAGTCTTATCTGTAAAAGAACCCATCCCACAAGATGATAAGTTTGCCGTAATTTATGAATCCATGCTAGAGGCTATGGCAGAATACTACTCCCTAAATTTAGCAGAAGAAGTTAAAAAAACTATGGTTAAGAAAGCCATGATGGGAGAATACCAATCCACGCCACCTTTTGGATATTGCATGAAAAACAAACTATTAACACCAATTCCTGAAGAAGCAACAATGATACGCTTTATCTACGAAGCTTACGCATCTGGTAAAGAAAGTATGTTTTCCCTCAGCCGCCAAATGAATCAAATGGGATTTCGCACACATCGTGGCGGAGTTTTTGAAAACAGGACAATTCAATATATTTTGAATAACCCCGTTTATAAAGGTTATTCACGCTGGACACCAACAGGGAGAACTCGAAGAAATTTTAATAATCCCGATAGTGTTATTGCCAAAGGAAACTGGGAGCCTTTAGTTTCCCAGGAACTTTGGGAAGCCGCTGCCAATCGTATTAACCGTGAAAAAAGAACGCACTACTCACATAAGCGTCCTGAAACCGAGGGTAAACATTGGATTAGTAGCATGATAAAATGCTCCGCATGCCAGCGTAGTCTTGTTATTGCAGGCAGACACAAAACAAGCGATGCTTTTTATTTGCAATGTGGCGGATACAATCATGGGCAGTGTCATGTGTCACACTCACTTTCCTCAAATCGTCTCTTCCCAGCGTTATTTGATACCCTTAGAAATATAGCCCTAGGCAAAGAGGATACTGTCAAATATCATATTCGCAGATTTAGCCTTGATACCGATGAAACAGAGTCCATTGAGCTTATGATAAGTAAAACGAAACAGAGAATTGCTAAAGCAAAAGAAGCGTACCTTGCAGGTGTTGACACTTTAGATGAATACCGACAAACGAAAATTGCAGTAGACGAAGAATTGAAAACCCTAAGTGAAAAGTTAAATACAGCCAAGCAGAAACAGTTCAAACCATTTGACTATGATTTATTCTCCAACAAAGTATTAAATGTTTTAACCATCTTACAGAATGAAACCGCAAGTATGGAGAGCAAAAGAGCCTCATTTAAGTCCATTGTTGAGAAAGTAATTTATGATAAACCAAATGGCAGCCTGGAGCTGTTTTTAATTGGCGATTAACTTATACCCTATTGGAGTATGGTGGACCCGACGGCGAGTTGGGTGCTTCCCTACGCTACCTCAGCCAAAAATTCACAATGGTAACACCTGAAGCAAAAGCGACACTAAACGATATTGCCACCGAGGAATTCGCTCATTCCGAAATGATGGCAACAATATTTCATCAGTTAACCCAAGGCCTCACCAAAGATGAAATAATCAAATCTGGTCTGGATGTTTACTTTGTAAATCACGGGCTGGGTGTTTATCCCGTATCCGCAGCTGGTGTTCCCTTCAGTGCTTGTGCATTTCAGTCAAAAGGCGATCCAATTACTGACCTGTATGAAGACATGGCAGCAGAACAAAAAGCTCGCAGCACCTACGAATACCTAATTGATTTAACTGATGACCCTGATGTATTAGCACCCCTGCGTTTCTTACGTGAAAGAGAAGTTGTACACTTCCAGCGCTTTGGTGAAGCATTAGATATTGCTCGAGACTATTTAAATCAGCAGCATTACTTCTTTATGAATAAATTTGGATGTGACGATTAAACTCGAAGGAACAGTCAATGGGAAATTCCATTCACTCAGAAACTCCCATTGAACCTCTCCTTCGCTTTGCTCCGGATTTTAGATATAAAAGCACAAAAAAGGTATCCACGATCAAACTGAGGATACCTTTTCATGTTCTTTTCTTAATTTTAGTTTTTTCTCATATTTACAGACGCATTTTTAAATTTGTCATGTACCGCTACCATTGCTGTATCAATGTCTTTTTCAGAAATTAATACTGTTATCTTAATTTCCGATGTGGAAATCATCTGAATATTTACCCCTGCATCATACATAGCCTCAAAGAACATTGCCGCTACACCAGGGTTTGATGCCATCCCTGCCCCTACGATAGATAATTTCGCAACACTATCATCATGCTGGATTGTTTCAGCTGTTAATCTAGCTTTATTGTCTTCCAATGCCTTTAAAGCAACATCTAAGTCATCTTTGCCAATGGTAAAGGAAATATCCTGTCTGCCATCACGACCAGTAGATTGGAGAATAATATCTACGCTGACCTTTTCTTTTGCCATCAAAGTAAACACTTCAAATGCCTTACCAGGCTCGTCTTTAATACCCATAATAGAAATACGGGATACGTTCTTATCTGCTGCTACGCCGCTAATCAGCATTCTTTCCATCTTACTTTCCTCCTTCACCTCTGTACCCTCTGTATTTGTCATACTAGAAAGCACCGATAACTTTACATTATACTTCTTCGCCACTTCAACGGAACGACAATGCAAAACCTTTGCACCCAATGATGCCAACTCCAACATTTCGTCATAGCTGATTTCATCCAGCTTCTGCGCATCCTTCACAACTCTTGGATCCGCTGTATAAACACCATCCACATCAGTATAAATTTGGCAAACGTCAGCATGCAACGCAGCCGCCAAGGCAACGGCAGAAGTATCTGAACCACCTCTTCCTAATGTTGTCATATCTCCATGGCTATTTACACCCTGAAACCCTGTTACTAAAACGATATTTCCTCTTTCCAATTCGTTTTCAATACGCTCTGTCTGAATTTTACGAATTCTTGCATTGCTATAACTATTCGTTGTTTCAATGCCTACCTGCACACCATTTAAGGAGACTGCTCTACCACCCAATGCGTTAATTGCCATTGCCATTAACGACACTGACTGCTGCTCCCCTGTAACAAGAAGCATATCCATTTCTCTACGGCTTGCTTTCGGGTTAATTTCCTTTGCTTTTGCAATCAAACCATCTGTTGTTTTACCCTGAGCCGATAAAACAACAACCACATCATTGCCTTCTTCTTTTGCTTTCAGAATTCTTTTGGCAACGTTAAAGACTTTTTCCGCATCGGCAACAGAACTGCCGCCATATTTTTGCACAATTAACATCGTTTCTACCTCCTGTTATTCTATCTCAACCTTCGCTCCCTGTAAATCTGCTTTTAACAGTGCCAGCTGCCATTGATCGGGAAGGGTTTGCAAATACCCTACCATTTCTGTTTGGAACTCTTCTGCTGCCTCCTTCTTTACCATAGCCATTAACGTAGAACCAGCACCACTTAAATAACAAGCCAATGCACCAAATTTCTTTGCCTGCTCAAAAATTCCATCCATATTGGGAATTAGCTTGCTTCTATATGGTTGGTGAATCTTATCCTCCATGGCCATAGGAAGGTTCTCATACTTACCACTCAAAATGGATGCGACCAAAAGAGCGCCTCTGGAAACGTTAAATACCACTTCTCCACGGGAGTACCCATCAGGTAAAACACCTCTGGATGCTGACGTAGAAACTGGAAAGTTGGGAACCATTGTGGCAAAAACCAAATCCTCCGGCAAGTCTAGGCGCACATGCTGCATTCTATCATGGTCCTGGGCACCCACAACCATGCTGCCAAAAATTGCAGGGTTAGAATTATCAGGATGCCCTTCCAGCTTTGCCGCCATTTGGGCTAACTCCTCTTTATCACAAGGTCTTCCGGCTAGCTCGTTGGCAGCTATCAAGCCTCCAACAATGCAAGCCGCACTACTACCCAATCCCCTTACCATTGGAATATAATCCTCCTGAATTAGGTGCACTCCAGGCATAGCCAAACCCTTTTGATCATAAAAATACTTCATTGTTTGATAAATCAAGTTACTTTCATCCCTAGGAATCTCTATCTCTTGTTCACGCTTTATGTCTATTTTCAGACCTTCTGGCAATTCCTCTACCCAAAGGTGATTATATAATTCCAATGCGACACCGATGCAGTCAAAACCAGGCCCCATGTTTGCCGATGTAGCAGGAATCTGTATATGTATCATAATTTTTCCTCCACTTCTTACAACTTTTAGTATATGGCTCTACGCTTAAAAAGCATACATTTATTTTCCAAAAAGCATTTCGGGCAAAACAAAGCTCCTACAAGAGGAGCCTAGAAAATCATATTTGATTTGTAAATAAAAAAGATTCTTCTATTCTCTACCGATTATTTTTAATGATTGTACCCCTTGCAGCCCTTCAATTCTGTTAATCAGGCGACTAAAATCACCCTGCATTGCATTTGTTTCGATGGTTATCGTAACGTTGGCAATACCATTAATGGGTATTGTTTGGTTAATCGTCAAAATATTCGCACCTTCAGTGGCTATGCTATTTAAAACCGCTGACAAAAGTCCGGGCGTATTATCTAAGTTCGTAGAAAGAGTAACTGTTTTTCCTCTGGTATTTTCATAAAGTGGATGAACAGCGTCTCGATATTTATAAAACGCACTACGGCTTATGCCTACTTTATTTACAGCATCTTGAACCGTTTTTTCCTTCTTGCTTTCTAAAAGATTTTTAACTTCCATTACCTTTAAAAATATTTCTGGCAGTACGCTTTTATCCACAATAAAAAAATTCTTGTCTTCCTTCACTTTTTCTCCTCCTGTTTTTTTACCAAAAACATTTGTTTTTAATACAAGGAATATAACATAAATTATATCACTTTTCAATATTTTCATTTTAAAAATCCCCAAAGTTTTTGGAAATCTGTCTTTTGCACAAAAACAAATCTATCTCTGTATCCATACAGTGCAAATTGCTATAGGTTTTTCCCCTTTTCATGTTTCATTTTACGACTTTTTCTGCTACAATAAAGTTTAGCGTCTTTCCTAATTATATTTATAGTTTGGCAGAAAGACAATACTTTAAGCAAAGATTTATGAGACAATGAAGCACCTCATTTTACTGAGATACTTCTATAACGATGTATTGTCGTAAAAAATTAAGAGATTTCACTTTCCCATATAGAAGGTTCATAGTAGTTATTGATTAAAAATTCAAGAAATAAAGATTTTTGTGAATTCTATTGTCAAATTTTGTTTATGCTAACCTTTGAATATATTTATTTGTTCAGATATATCTTTATCCAGCTTTACTCATAATCTTTGTTAAAAAAAATTCCCTAAAGGAGCTTTTTAATGAACCATGAAACGATTACCCAAACTGGGCACAGCCATTTGCTGAGCTTGTTTTTAAAGGGCTACGCTCCCATGTGTACCCATATGGATTTATCTTGCCAAAAAGGTTTAAGGGATGCCGCCCCATTGGCGTTTTCTAAATGGTATTACACTGCAATTGCAGCGGATACCCTCTTATCCCCGGCAAATATTATTGCACAGGATTTAGAAAGAGAAAATGAAGGCAAAGAATATCAATATACACTTCAGGTAAATCCTGATGAACCTGACTTAGAAAAATGTGAATTTACGCTACTTTCTTTTTCCTTAGAAAACCATCCTCTGGTTGAAGATTTGCGTAAAATTACAGATTTTTGTGTGCCCGATTGCAAAATGGATGAGCATCTATTATTTCTGGAAGAGGATAGAAAGGAGCTCTTAAAAGAGCTTTCTCACAAACATGAGTTTTATTTAGAATATTTAACCCGCCTTGCATGGTGGATGGGGCTTTTTGTTTATATGCCTTCCATTCATACAAAAAGGGTACAACGGGCACCCTATTGTGATACCCTATTTGCCCAAAGTACCGAAGCCATTTTAAAAATTGCGGCGGAAGCGGCTTGTGAGTTGGCGGCAGAGCGCTTTTCTTATTCCATGGATTTGGATCAAGGCATTGCCTCCTCTGGATTTTTCAAAGAAATCCTCGCTAACCCCACGGAGACAGATCATATTTTCATTGATTTTTATAAACGGGTGGATGTGAATATTGAAGAAATTTGGCAAATGGAGCCTCAGGATCTAACGGAAGAAGATAAAGCAATCATTTCCTCTTTTCTATTTACAGGGATTATGTTGGATAAATGGCTTATCTTCCCCATGAGTAATTTTTTTGCCATGATCCGACCAATCTCCTTTACCCCAATTAAATATTTTAATCTGGTTAACAATTTATCTGCCTTGCTGACTATGGAACATAACATTGGTGCAGAATTGTTTACACCACCCAGTTATTATTCCCTTACACCTTTGGGTCAAAGTATTTTTGAGTCTGAAGCCAAAGAAGAGGAAAAATATGTTATGCCCAAAAAACTTTCTTTTGAGCAAATTTTAGACACCTTGGAGCGGGAAATGGAAATCAACCGTTTTGAAGAGGTATTTTATATGGGTGCGGAAAAAGATGTCCTCACCATCCATGTTTCTAGAAAAAACGATCCTGATTTTTGGAAGATCATTGAGATTGGAACAACAACCCAGTTAGACGAATTCTGTCGTGACCTTTGTGCGGCTTTTGCCATGGATGATGAAGGGGATTATCTCCTTACCGTTTTGGATGAGAATAACTACCCTATGGATTATTCTCCATTAGGCTCTAAGCGTAGCATTAATAAGACAGCAGGCAAAAGCATGGAAGATTTATGGTTAGGTATAGGGGATTTCTTTTCCCTTTCCACCACTAAAACAAATCAACTAACACTGGAAGTTTTAGAAATTGCTGGTGGAGACCCATTTATTCTTTACCCTCGTGTTAAGGCGCAAAGCTCAAAAGTATCGGAACTTGAAAAGATAGATGAAATTTTTTAATTAAAAGGAGCGTATGGTGATGCAACTGATTCATCAGCATGGCGGCGATTTGGACGCTATTGAAAGAAAATATGGAATTCCGAAAAATGAAATAAAAGACTTTAGCGGAAATATTAACCCTTTGGGCTTTCCTAAAATAGCAGAAAGAGCATTGGCAGAAAATCTAAGTATTATTTCCACCTACCCTGATAAAAAGTATACCGCTTTACGACAAGCCATTTCCAATTATTCAGGTGCGGCAACGGAACATATTGTAGTAGGCAACGGCTCTACCGAGTTGATTTCTACCTTCATTCAAACGGTTCATGCACAACAAAGCATTATAATTGGTCCGGCCTACTCGGAATACGAAAGAGAAGTTTCCCTTTGTGGTGGTACCTTTTCCTATTTCCCCTTAAAGGAAGAAGATAATTTCTGTATTAATCTGCCTGCACTTCTCGATGCCTTAACGGCAGATATTGGTATGTTGGTTATTTGTAATCCAAACAACCCCACAGGCACTGCCTTTACAACGGTGCAGTTAGAAGAAGTTTTACTCCATTGCAAAAAAATCGGTGCTTCTGTTATGATTGACGAAACCTATATTGAATTTTCAGATAATTTAAACGAAATTTGTGCCATTCCGTTGGCAGAAAAATTCGATAATTTATTTGTTGTCCGTGGTACTTCCAAATTTTTTGCAGCTCCTGGTATTCGTTTGGGCTATGGTGTTTCTTCCAACCAAAGCTTTTTGCATCGATTAATCACAAACCAAGACCCTTGGAGTGTCAATAGTTTGGCAGCCTTTGCGGGGGAGAAAATCTTCTCCGATAAGGAATTTCATACCACTACCCAAACGCTGATTTCCAAAGAACGAAAGAAAGCTTTCGCTGAACTATCTACTTGGAAAAACATAAAAGCATTTCCTTCCTCTGCCAACTTTATCTTGCTAAGACTCTTAACGGATAAAACTACAGCGGCAGAGCTTTTTGAAAAATTAATCCAAAAGAAAATGTTGATTCGTGACGCATCTTCCTTTACTTTTTTGGATGAAAGCTATTTACGCTTTTGTATTCTTTCCCCTGAGGATAATGCAGCCTTATTAAAAGAGATGAAACTTTGGGTAGAGTAAAAAACTGACATCACTATTTTTTTACGTTCAAGCACATATTACTTTCAAAACCCAAAGGTTTTGAGGTGATTATTTTGAAACAATCAATCAGCCGCAAAGAACTTTGCGGCTATTTAAATCTATTACGAGAAACTATGACTGACGGCAGGAACTTTCCGCCTTCCCATGTGCGTTTTTTTGATAGTCGAAGCTTCTATTACTATTTTTCAAAATGCCCCTGCGGTAGTGAAACCGTAGAGGAAGTCCTGATGCAAATGGAACCCTGTATCCCTCTGGCAATCACAGAGGAAAGTTTACAGCTTTTTTTATCAGCCTATAAAAAAGAAGACTCTCCTTATCTTGCCCACTCCTTTTTGGAAAGCAGTAAGGCAGATTTTCTTCTTTTGGTTCGCCATGCAGCGAATGACGATGATAAGTGGCAGGCAGTCATGACGTTATGCGAAGGTTTGCGTCAAAAAAATCTTTCCTAACGTAATGAAAGGAGCACCCCTGTGGCACAATACCCATATTTAAGCCTAAATGAATACTACCGAAGTTTATTTGGTAAAAAAACTGCAAAGATTTCTTTGGATGGTGGCTTTACTTGTCCCAACCGAGATGGTACCCTATCCACAGGAGGCTGTATTTTTTGTAGTGTTGGTGGCTCGGGGGATTTTGCCGAAGATTTTAGGCTTTCCATTAGAGAACAAGTTGAAAAAGGTAGGGCTCAAACACAGAAAAAATGGCCGGATGCCTGCTATATTGCTTACTTCCAAGCCTTTACCAATACCTATGCTCCCGTAAATGTCTTACGGGCAAAATATGAAGAAGCCTTGGCCCAACCCCAAATTGCAGGATTATCTATTGCCACCCGTGCCGATTGTTTAGGGGACGATGTTTTAGAGCTCCTTCAAGAACTGTCCCATAAGACAAAAATCTGGGTGGAATTGGGCCTTCAAACGTCCTGTGAGGATACTGCAAAGTTTATTCGCCGTGGATATTCTAATGAAATTTTTACGGAAAGTGTATATAAGTTACATGCCATACAAATTCCTGTGGTTGCTCATGTTATTCTAGGCTTGCCTAACGAAACACCTCAGGACATGCTAAAAACCATAGATTTTATTAACCAATTACCCATACAGGGTGTGAAGTTGCAGTTAATGCACGTCCTTACCCATACGGATTTGGAAAGCCTTTACCGCTCTGGTACCTATATTCCCCTGGAAAAAGACGAGTACCTAGAAATCCTTTGTCAATGCATCTCCCGATTACGCCCTGATATTGTCATACACCGACTCACAGGTGATGGAGATAAAAATACACTTTTAGCACCTCTTTGGAGTTTACATAAACGAGATGTGCTAAATCGCTTGCATGAATTATTAAGAAAAAAGAACATACACCAGGGCGATTCCTATTATCCTTAAAATTCCCTCTGTTTTTTTTCCTTAATTTATGTTAAAATAAAAAATATTTTTGAAAGGAGACCTGAACTGTGGCCGATCCCATTCGACAATTAGCGGAACATAAATTGATTATACTGCATCTGGTGCAAAAAATGGGAATCTCCCTTTCTAATAGTGAAATTTGTCAATTTTTGTTGAATAAAGAATATATGGATTATTTTTCCGTACAGCAATACCTTGCAGAGCTGGTAGAAGCAGGGTGGTTGGAAAAAACAAAAGAGCATAATAATACCCGTTACACCCTTACCGATGAAGGGGAAGAAGTGATCAATTATTTTCAAAACCATGTAAAAGAAAGCGTGAAAGAAGATATCAGCATCTATGTGAAAGAAAATAGTAAACGTATTCGTGCAGAGTATGCAGTTACGGCGAATTATTTCCCCGAGTTCAACGGAGACTTCCTTGTGAAGTGTGGCCTTTGCGATGACGATGGAGCACAGCTCATGGAAATCAGTGTTTCCGTTGTTTCAAAACAACAAGCACAACAAATTTGTAGAAATTGGAGAAAAAATGTGAGTCATCTTTATGGCAACTTTTTAACCGCCTTAGTCGTAGAAGATGATCAAAATCCCGTAGAGTTTAAGGCAAGAACGGAAAATTTCCCTGAACCAACCACCGAGGAACCTAAATAATCATTATACATATGTAAGTAATTTTTTTTGCGGCAAATTTATAGTTTCATATAAATTGCCGCTTTTTCTTTTCTTGCCCGTTACTCTAAAACAGATTATTAGTGTTGAAAACTTTTTTACATGTTAAAATCAAATGTTTCTAAATCAAAAAATGCACTCCCAAATTGATAATCAAATAAATCTATCACCGGAGGTATATTTTTCATTTAAGATACCCTTTAGTAACTCCTCTATTAAAAAAATCAATTCCAAGGATGAGTAGAATGAACTTTCATTCATTACGCCAAAGCAAAAATAGGTTACCAATGCTATTGACGTTTTCTATGGGTTCCGAGGGCATTCTCCAATCATTTTTGGGTATGGTTTTTAAAAACCTACCAAAAAGAAATTCAAAAGAATATACTTAAAAGTATGTCCAGAAAAGAAGCCTACTCCTAATTTAAATTTTAAGTTAGCTATCAATAGGACTGTCTTATCAACACGAATTCAAATCTGTAAAAAGTCAACTGAATCAAGGACAAACAAAATGGACTGATTCCTGTTTCTCACAGAACTCAGTCCAAAAAATACCCTGAATGAACTTTCTAACAATTAATTGTCATAACGAGCTTCCAAACGATAAATTGGCATCCCTTGTGCAGAGAATTTCTCCTCATATTCGGTCATAATATTCCCCTCATACTCACTATTGTGTAAATCCAAAGAAATATTAGATAACTTCCAATTATCTGCACAGAACTCGTTCAAAGAGAATTCAAAGAGGTTACGATTATCCGTTTTAAAAAACACTTCTGCATGATTCCCCATAATTTGACGATAGCTTTCTAAAAACCCACGATAGGTTAAACGGCGTTTATATAGCCTCTTTTTTGGCCAAGGATCAGAAAAGTTCAAATAAAGTCTTTGGAATTCTCCCACCTCAAATAAGTCTGAAAGGTTGGCAGCATTTTCCCAAATCAACGCTAAGTTCGGCAAACCCTCATCCGTTCTTCTAGCTGCAAGAGCAATGACGGACTGCTGCCTTTCAATTCCAATAAAGTTTATTTCAGGATAAGCCTGGGCATTCTTTGTAATAAACCCACCTTTACCACACCCTATTTCCACATAAATTGGATTGTCGTTTCCAAAAAACTCTGCCCACTTCCCTTTTCTTGTTGGTGCATCCTGAATGACTCTACTATTATTTTCAAGTTCCGCTTCTGCCCAAGGCTTCTTTCTGATTCTCATATAACTCTCCTTTAATCAAACAAAATCTCATAAAGGTATCATACTATCGAAACCCTGGAATGGCAACCCTTATTTCTTCATAAAAATCCAATACCCCATGTCGCCATTGTCCATCTTTTTAAATTCTTGAAAACCTAATTCTTCTGCTTTTATACGTTCATCCCCTGTGTCAGTGCCAGGTACGCCAAGGGAGTATCCCGAACCTTCTGGCTGCCAAATGAAGTGGTGAAACTTTTTCATTGATAGCAGGAAGAAATAGTCTTTCAACCAGGATATGGGGATTTCATCCAAAAGCACTGTTTCCTCCAAAGAAATACACTTCCAAGGCATAGCGTTATCACCAAAGGGGTACATTGCCTTATTTTCCGTCAAGAGGTAGTATTTTTGTGGAATTTCCTCTACGACAGCCTTTGCTTCTTCTGGTATTCTTTCTTCTTTCACTGCCTCCACTGGAGATTCCATCGTTGTCTTTTTAATTGCTTCCTCCACTGGCTCCTCTTGAACATTTAGATTGATCGCCTCCGCAACCACTTCTTTTTGAATATTCCTCCGTCCTGCTCGCTCAATACGCTCCATATCTGTATCTGTGAAAACTCCAGTTTCCTGTAATTCCTCCAGCTCATGACGGAATTTTTCTAAAAGCCCACGAAAACTACCATGATAGCTCTCCTGTCTGGCCTTTGCTGGTTTCGCCTCTTCCTTTTTGGCATCTTTTTTCCAGTTGATTTTTGGCAACTCAAAAGAAGGCATATCCACCACGGCTGCCTCCGCTGCAACCAAAGTCACATCTTTATTCATTTCTTCCTTTTTCGGCGTTTGCCTTATAGAAACCTCCATTTGTGGTGCTTTTTTCTTACTTTCACCTTTAAAATATGTACGCCAATCTATTTTACCTCCAAAATATGCCGTAAGCGGTGCAGAAAACCCTCCGTCGGCTTCTGCTAAGATGGCAACTGTATTTAGTTTTTCCACTGCTACACCTTTGCCCTCTAAATTGTCTGGGTTAAAGTCCCATTTTATCTCCCCATGGCCTGCGGCGTCAGGGGTTAAAACTCCACAGAAAAAGTTGTTTTGCTTTTCCCCCTCTCCTGCAATGGCATAAACAGCATACCTGCCTCGGCGGATGGGGCGCAAACTTTGTACGGTCAAACTAATTCTACCCTCGCCATTTTTGATTTCCATTACACAGCTGCCCCAAGGTGCCCTTTGACCCATGCTATAGCCCGCCGTCTCCTGTCTTAGCATTAGAAATACCTTGTCATATCTTCTATTATACATATGCGGCCTCTCCCCTTCAGTTGTCTCTTGTCCATCGCTATAATTTATGCTTCATTAAAATGAAAAATACCAATAAAAAGAAAAAAAGCACCCTTTTTGGATGCTTACTTTACTGCTTTAGGCTTGCCATAACGGGCAAGAAAAGTATTTTTATAACGACGATCCTTTGTAATATCCTCTCCTAACCAAGTAAGTGGAACAAAGCTTTCAGCCTCCTCCATGGTTGGAAACTCAACTTCCGTAGTGAACAATCCTTCTAATTGTCCTTCATATATATCTAGCTCCGCCATATAACCCCTTTCAAGGGGAATATAATATCTCTTTTTACGAACTTCATTTCCCTCAATTTTCTCGAGCAAACGATCATACTCCTGTTGCTGTATGGGAATTTCAAATTCTTCCCTGGCCATATGACCTTTCCCCTTAACCGTCAAGAAATACTGCTCGTTACTTTTTCGAATACGTATCGTGGGCTCAAATGAAATATAAGACTGTATAATCTGCTTGCAAACAAACCCCTCTAAGGAAAAAGGAATCTCCTTGGTCAAAAATTTTCTTTCAATTTCCAAGGTTACACCTCCAAACATTTTCTTCTCAGAATAATCCCAAGACATAGCCCTGTCAAGGGGCATCCTTGATAATTCCTGGGTTTTCGAATATAATATAGCTTGTAAGCACTTAATCGACAATACACAAAAAAGACAGGAGGCTGTTCTCATGAAAACGATTTATATTTTTCTTGCAGAAGGGTTTGAAGAAATTGAGGCTATAACGCCCTTAGATTTACTGCGCCGTGTTGATATCGATGCAAAATTTGTTTCCATCGGTGACTCTTTACAAGTAAAAGGGGCTCACAATGTTGTATATACTGCTGATATCATGTTTGATGATGCATGCAAAACCATGGCTGATGGTATTATTTTACCCGGTGGCCTGCCAGGTACATCAAATCTTTTAGCCCACAACGGGCTGTGTGACCTTATCCGTGAGTATCATAAGGCGCAAAAGCCCATTGCTGCAATCTGTGCCGCTCCTATGATTCTTGGCGAGTTAGGGCTTTTGGCTGAAAAAACAGCAACCATCTATCCTGGTATGGAAAGTAATCTAATCGGTGCAAAGCCTTCTACGGAAGCTGTATGTGTAGACGGGAATATCATTACATCCCGTGCACCAGGTACATCCACTCTCTTTGCACTGAAACTTGCTGAAATTTTTGCAGGCAAAGAAGCGGCTGAAAACCTTAAAGCCGATATTGTTTATCAGATATAAATATCTCTTCAAAAAGAAGGGGTAGTTCCCCTGAGGAAAAACAGCATTTCCCTATTTTCTCGGCGGCTACCTCTACATCCTTTAATGCTAGGTCATATATGTATGAAATATCCTGCACAGAATATGCTGATGCCATTCCCCGGGAGACCTCCCTGCGAAACATCTTGCAAAAGGGAGAAGGCGAAATCTGCATTAGGTGCAAAAAAGTACCTTTCATAATGATAGCAAATTTTTCTTGCTCCATTATTTTTAAAAGTTCTGTTGTAGATAAACATAAAAGATCTGCAACCTGCCCTAGATCATAAGGCTGTGGCTCTGTTTTCAAAAAAACATCTATGGCCCCAATTCTAGGCTGAATCTCCCTCTGATAAAATTCTAAAAAAGTCTGCATATAAATCCTCTCCCATAAGTGTTCTTTCATCATTGTAACAGGATGAAACGTAGGAAAGCCAGAGGGAAAGGATGGAAGCGAGGCAAAACATGAATGCAATTCAAAAATACTTTAAATACCGTCAAAGCCTGATTGACCAATACGTGAAAGGGGATATGACCAAAAGGGAATATCTTCAAAAAAACTATGAAGCCGTTGTATACGGGGACATTGGCCCCTTTACAAATATGGACTCAATTGAGAAAGCGTTGTTTAACTATCAGTATTATAATGCTTTGGCAAAAGAACAAAAGTCAATTAGCACCACCAAAGACATGGAATATGAACTGAAAAGGGATTATTTAGAACAAAGCAACTACTATTATAATAAAAAGGATCGGGCCACCCTTGCAGTTTTGAAAATGCTGGACTTTAGAGGAACAGAGGCATATTTTGTTAAGGTTCATAGCAAATATCTTAAAGGGAAACTTTTTGAAATTGTAATCGAAGATGAGGACATTATTCTTCATTCTACAAGCTCCCTTATTCTAAAGTGTTTGCGTGAAGAGGGGGTATTCTGCGAAGAAAGTCGGAAATCTTTAATAGATGAATATGTAAACCATAGGTATTAATACTATGAATGGTTATTTTTTTATTATTGGATGCTACTTATTTGCAGTGGTAGTTCCTTGTAAAAATCTCAAAAGTTTAGAAGACAACTTCAGACTTGGAATTGATATGGGATGAAGGAAGAAATGGCTTTGACCATGACTTAGAAACACCTTAGAACCCATGCTAAAACAAATTTTGGCCACAACTTTAGGACATAAAAAAAGGACCTTCTTTTTTGGCCCACTTGCTTTGTACTCAAAAAATAGGTAGGTATCTAATTTAAAGATACCTGCCTTTTTCATGTAAATTCACCTAAAATGCGAAAGATACGCCTTTCATATGTATGGTATTTATCAGAAAAGATCGTGCTTTATCTTATTGTATAATGTTATGTAGTCCAAAAATTTCAGAACAACCCAACCTTTGAAATATATTTGTCGATAAGCTGAAGTTTGGCCTCTGTGGTGTATCCCATTTTTCTGCTGATAAATGAGCATAGCAGCTCCATGGTAAATAATACTCCTACATAAGAGTTGAAAAACGTATTGCTATCCACACTTACCGTTAACAGCTGTGTCGCATACTTGGCCAGTGGCGAACTAGCTTTATCGGTAATCAGAATAATCTTTGCTCCCGAATCATAAGCCATTTGTGCAGCCAATAAATCCATCTCTGAATACCTAGGGAAGCTAACTGCAATGATACAGTCGTTTTCTGTAATATCGCACAAGTGGTCAATTACGTTCAAAGCTGGATGGGAAGTTTCATATACGTCTGGCAATAAATGTTTCAGTAGCAACAACATCATATCTCCGATACAGGTGTTTGCCCGAGAGGTAATAATAAATTTACGTTTGCTTCCTGCAATTAAGCCTGCAGCCCGTTCAAAAGCAAGAGTATCGTTGTGATTGATGCAATACTTCAAATTTTGTAGCACATTGGAAAAATAGCTTTCTACAATATCGCTTTTCCCTAGCTTGCTAATGGATAACTTCAACCTCTCCGAAGGTATGGTAATATTATCGGATACGCTATTAATCCTTTCTGTATATGTCTTTCTAATGCTCTTTTGAAAATCCATAAAACCTGAATATCCTAAGGTACGAGTAAAACGAATTACTGATGAATCACTAACATGCAATCTTTTTGCAATTTCCGTAGAAGTAATAAAACAGGACTCTGCAAAATTATCCAACACAAACTCTGCAATCAACTTTTCTTTTTTTGTTAGTTTTACACCCATTAATTGGGCCCTCAACTCCTCTGTCAAACCCTCTCACCCTTTCGTCATATATAAATTGATATATCTAGCCTTATGAAAATCAGAATTTTTGTCTCCTTTTCAATATAAAAAAGGATATATATTCCTATTAATTACATTATAACCATAAAAGCGAGTCAATTTCAACTTAAAAACCACAAAACACGCTAAAATAAAAGATTAAGAATTTTTTCATATCTTATTATTGTTTAAAAAATCATATTAGTATATAATATAGTCTCAATGTAGCGAAAAAAATCAGCATGGGGCGTCCCATGCTCTTTTCAGGAGGAATTCAATTGGCTGAAACGATTGCAAGCTGGTTTGTAACAAACCTACAGGGTTCAATGGCAAAGGAACTTATTGTTTTCATTGTATCAATGCTTCCCATTTTAGAGCTAAGAGGTGGCATTATTGCTGGTTTTGCTCTGCAAATGGAATGGTTGCCTACTTTTATCATTGCTTTTATCGGCAATTTAGTACCAATCCCTTTCATTTTACTTTTCATCCGCTTTATCTTCAAAGTGCTGAAAAAAACACCCTTACGTTCTCTTGTGGAGTGGTGTGAGAGGAAAGCGGATAAGAAAAGCGACCAAATTCGTAAATACGCATATTGGGGTGTATTTCTTTTTGTCGCAGTCCCACTGCCCGGTACAGGGGCATGGATGGGTGCTTTGATTAGCGTTCTATTGAATATGGATCCGAAAAAGACCTTTCCCGTTATTGTACTTGGTGTATTAACTGCTGGTATTATCGTATCTTTTCTGTCTTTCGGCTTATTAGGCAGTTTAGGATTTGGAGCGTAAAGGAGGATAAACATGGCAGAAAGAATTTCCACCCCTTCAAGAACCAAACAAATTATTGAAGAAAATAGCTTTTACTTTAAGAAGAACTTTGGGCAGAATTTTTTGATTGACTCTAATATTTTAGATAATATCGCCCAGTGTGCAGGCGTCACAAAAGAGGATTGTGTACTGGAAATCGGCCCTGGTATCGGCTCATTAACCCAAGTCTTAGCAGAAACTGCAAGAGAAGTGGTTGCTGTTGAAATCGATAACACACTAATCCCAATATTAAACCAAACCCTTAACGGTTATGATAACGTTGAGATTTTGAATCAGGACATTTTAAAAACAGATATTGATACTATTATTGAGAAAAAAAATGGGGGCAAACCCATAAAGGTTGTAGCAAACCTCCCTTATTACATCACAACCCCAATCATCATGGATTTATTGGAAAAAGAACGTCATATTGATACCATTACGGTTATGGTGCAAAAAGAAGTTGCCGAACGTATGCAGGCAAGTCCAAAGGAAAAAGAATATGGTGCATTATCCATAGCAGTGCAGTATTATTGTGATGCTCAGCTAGATATGATTGTGCAGCCTTCTTGCTTTATGCCCCGCCCCAAAGTGGCATCTGCTGTTATTACCCTGAAGGTATTGACAGAACGAAAAGTAAGAACAAAAGATGAGTCTTTATTTTTCCATTTGGTGAAGTGTGCGTTTGGTCAACGAAGAAAAACCCTATTAAACAGCTTAAATAACCAAGGAGAATTAAATCTTTCCAAAGAAGATTTAACATCATTAATTATTTCCTTGGGTTGGGATGAACGTATTCGAGGCGAAGCCCTTAGTATTCATGAATTTGCAGCTTTAACAGATGCAATATATGATAAGCAGCATCAATAATTCAAAAAGCATACAGCAAACGGCTATGAAATATTTTTCCTTCCATAGCCGTTTTTTATATTAGCATAGAATTTTTGTTCCTCAGTTCCAAATTTTATCACATCAAGGTCCTATTCCCAATTTACTTTTCCTTCTATCCTTTGGAATAAACAATCCTAAAAATACACGTTATACTCTACTTTTTTACAACATATGAAAGGATACTAGAATTTTCCCTACTAAATTACTATTTGAATTTCTTTATAAAATACTCCTACTCTTTTCCAGAAAAATCAACAACAGGATAAAACGTTACAGCCGTATTTTTCTATTGTTTTCTATGTATCAACTGGAATCCCTAAGGAAATTGAAAAACTCGACAAGAAAAATTCACTATTTTCCACCACAAAAGCCGTCATTTTTCCTCATTTCCCTTATTTCCCTCTGTCACCAATCTCCACAAATCAACACGGGTAATATTCCCCAATAAAAACGGTGAGATATTATATGTTTTTGTTGAATTTTCAGTCTTAATTTGTCTGGCGAAAACACCTTGTCACCAGATTATTCCTGTACTATAATCAACCCAAAAGCAAGTAATATTTGCATATTCATTCATTAAACAACAATCGGAGGGATCATTTTGAATCAAAATAAAATAAAAGTGCTGTTAGCTGATGATAATAAGGATTTTTGTGATGTAATCGTAGGTCACCTGAATAAGCAGGATGACATAACTGTAGTCGCCGTTGCTGTAGATGGTATCGATGCCATGAACAAAATTAGAGATACAGAACCTGATGTAGCAATTATCGACGGTATCATGCCTCGCTTAGACGGAATTGGCGTTTTGGAAAGATTACAGAAAAATAATGAAATCCATCAGCCAGTAACCATCATTCTTTCTGCTTTATCTCAGGACAAGGTTGTTCAAAAAGCATTAGATTTGGGTGCTTCTTACTATATGGTAAAACCCTTTGATATGGAAGCTCTGACACAGCGCATCAGACAGCTATTACAAGAAAAACCTTTGATTAAGAGTGGCATCCCCTCCTTTAATCAGCCACAGCCAACTATGACTTATGACTTGGAAACAAAAGTTACAAATATTCTGCACGAAATCGGTGTTCCCGCTCATATTCGTGGCTACCACTACATGAGAGAAGCAATTATCATGAGCGTAAATGATATGGATGTATTAAATTACATCACAAAAGAATTATATCCCTCGATTGCAAAGAAATGTAACACCACACCTTCTCGTGTAGAGCGTGCAATTCGTCATGCCATTGAAGTAGCTTGGAACCGTGGTAAAGTAGATGCCATTGATGCACTCTTTGGCTATACTGTTAACAATCATAAAGGCAAACCTACCAATAGCGAATTTATCGCACTGATTGCTGATAGGTTGCGTTTGGAACAAAAAGCTGGTTAATTTTAAAACTCCTTTTATCATTTTTATCCCCAATAAATATTGATATTTTATAGGCCTTAGGTACTGTTCACACTTTATCTAGGCCTATAAAAATATCAAAAACTTCTAACTTTTTTTAACTATTTGGTATTTTCTATTTATATCAATTGGAAAGTCTGCAAATTATAATCCACCAAATATAACAACGCAATTGATCCAGCAACCCCGTATACTCCAAAAAAATTCCTATTTATTTTCATATGAAAAAGACTGATTTCTTTCCTTCTCGAATTATGATGCAAAATCTTCAGGGGGTAAGCCCTAATGTAGTTAGCATAAAAGCCAAACAAATAAAAATCAGCCCACGAGTAATTGTAAAATAGAAAAATCCCACCGCAAATAACAAATATGCATCTGCTAAGAAATTAACTCCTCAGAAGGCAACACCCTGGTTTTTACTTCTTGCCCTTTCAACTTTACACCGCAATTGGAGCAAAAATTCGCTCTTTCATCATAAATCTCCCCACACTCCCTGCAGTTTCCCATACTCCTATCCTCCTAAAACAGATACTATCTCAATCCATTTACCCCATAACACAGCAAAAAAACAGAGGCTTCATTACAATTAAGCAACACCACCTCTGTTTTATTCAAATTACTCTTCTTCCCAGTTACATTTAGAATAAATTCTCATACTCATACGCATTATGCAGATATGTCCTCTCGGAAGTTTTTAAATGCATCCCATAAACGTAGATTAAAGGATTATGCCTGAACAGTCCTCCATCACCCCCACCGAATGGGTTTTTCCTCACCAATCAGCAGGATATCATTGTGCACTGCCCGTAACTGAGGAGTAATCAACTGATCTACATGCATATGTCCAAAATACCATTTTTTAAGCCTTGGTGCACTTGAGATGATTTCATACCATTCATCCAAAAATTCTGGTAGATGATAATCCACATCAATGCGTTTTGGCCTAGTGATATGGGATCTGGCAAATAAGGGCGACTCATGGGTAATGACATAATCGATTACATCAGCATGTTGGATAAGCTGTTTTTTGCCGTATTCTATTTCTTCCGCCGTAGGCTCTTCCTCTTTCCACCAGCTTACACCTTCTTCTCTTCTGTCTTTGTCAACAGAACGGGCTCCGCCGAATGTAAGGATGTTGTTTCCATAAATAGAATATACTTGGCCTCTCATCAAATGGTATACTCGCTCGCCAATACGATGTACATTGCCACCATTCCATTGGCTGACCTCAAAACTATTCAACAGCACATGATTCTCATGATTCCCGTCAATAAAAGTGATTATCCCAGGGAAAATTTGCTGTAAGCTTTGCACATTATAATGATAATCGTCATTCCAAACATAGCCTGCGTCTCCGGCGACGATTAAAATATCTGTATCCCTCAGTTCAACTTTTTCTGCCAGTGCAAACAACGGAACAAATGTCCCGTGTTTATCTCCTGTTATAAAAATTCTTCTTGTCATACTTTCCCCCCAATCTACACCTTATTTTTTGTAGTAGTAAACCCCATTCTTTTCTTCCCTAGAAATACTGCCCGAAAAATATAGGTACTGCAGATGGGAAATTGCCTCTCCTGTGGCAAACCATTTTTGTGGTGCCGGGAAGTCATCCCAATCCTTACAATCTATCTCCCAAGTCATGTCCCTAGCAACCATATACGCCGTTTTCCATTCATCACCCAAAATCTGAACGACTTCCGCCAGTCTTTCTTCGTGATGCCCAATCAGTTCCTTGATACGCCCATACATATCCTCTATGGGGGTGCCGTGGGAGGTCAATAATAACTTCACATCTAACTTTTCTACTTTCTTCAGGCTGTTCAGGTAATCCTGCAAAGGATTCTCGCAACTCAACTCTATACAAATATTCGGTGTGATCGTACCTAATATATGATCCCCGCCAAACATGATCTTCTTTTTCCTATCATACAGACACATATGCCCCGGTGTATGCCCTGGTGTAGCAACAACCTCCAGCTCATAACCGCCATAGTATAACACTTGGCCTTCTTCCACGTAAGTGAAATCAACTCTTCCCTCATGGCAGTATTTTCTACCAGGATGGATATCGGTATTTCTGCCGAATGCTGCTTTTGGAAATCCATATTTAATAAATAAGTCATCCAGCATTCTCCAGTAAAGATTCCCTGCTTCAAAGTTTATCAATTCGCCATCTGTTTCCCCAGCAAAAATAGTGCTTTTTTCCGTTGCAAATTTTGTTACAAGCCCACAGTGGTCTGAATGCAAATGTGTGATGAATAAGTCTGTGGACTCGATACCAAGTTCTGTAAAAGCACTCTTTAATGCCTCTTCACACTCCGGTCTATTGAAGCCTGTATCAATCAAAAGATTTTTCTCCCCCGTTATGATATAGGCATTGATTTCCCGCAGTGGGTTATTTGGTAACGGTACTGCTTTTTTGTATATATTCTCTGCTACTTTTGTTAACATATGAATGTCCTCCTAAATTCTTATAATTTCCTTTTCTCATCTCTACTGTTTCTATATGATACTATGAACGTCGCAAAAGGAAGGGCGGCGCAGCCTACATTTTATTTTGAAATGCATGGCATAATCATTGCGCATAAAAGCCAATCATAGCCCCCTATGACAATAGGGCATAGAACTGTGACCCTTAGGTGCAAATGTGATTTCGCATATTATACCATAACCCCACAGAAGTGTCAGCAACAGCTTTCGCATAATTAAATGAAACTTATTTTTGTTCGGTAAGAAAATTATTTCAAATCTATCTATTTGTTGTCAAACAACCTTTCCCTTTTAAGAGTAAATAAAAAAGGCAGCGAAATTTTTCTTCTAACACTGCCTAAATTACTCTTTTTTCTATATTATACCGGCCATCTTGCCAACCCTATTGTTTATTCTTCCTCCAGCTTTAAAACACTCATAAATGCCTGCTGAGGTACTTCTACACTACCGATTTGGCGCATACGTTTTTTACCTTCTTTTTGCTTATCCAAAAGCTTTTTCTTACGAGAAATATCACCACCGTAGCACTTAGCCAAAACGTCCTTACGCAGGGCGCTAATGGTCTCTCTTGCAACAATCTTGCTGCCGATTGCTGCTTGAATGGGAATTTCAAATTGGTGTCTTGGAATTTCCTTCTTAAGCTTTTCGCACATCTTTCTGCCTCTTTCCGCTGCAGAGTCTTTATGCACGATAAAGGAAAGGGCATCCACCGTTTCTCTATTTACCAAAATATCAAGCTTCACCAAATCACTTTCTTTGTATCCAATTAAGGAATAGTCAAAGGAAGCATAACCACGGCTTCTGGACTTTAAAACATCAAAGAAATCATAAATAATTTCATTGAGGGGCATTTCGTAGGTTAACATGGCTCTATTTGCATCCAAATACTCCATACCAATATATTCCCCTCGTCTTTGCTGACACAGCTCCATAACCGCACCGATATAGTCCTTAGGAAGCATAATTTCTGCCTTTACAATAGGCTCTTCCATCTTGCTAATACGTGCAGGGTCAGGCATATTGCTTGGGTTTGATAAGTCAAAACTTGTATCGTCCGTAAGGTATACCTTATAGATAACACTGGGGGCAGTTGTTACCAAATCCAGATTATATTCTCTCTCCAGTCTTTCCTGAATGATTTCCAAATGAAGCAAACCAAGGAAACCACAACGGAAACCAAAACCTAACGCAACAGATGTTTCAGGTTCAAAATTTAATGCCGCATCATTTAGCTGCAATTTTTCCAAAGCATCTCTTAAATCAGGGTATTTCGCCCCATCCACAGGGAACACACCGCAATATACCATTGGGTTTACCTTTTTATACCCAGGTAATACTTCCTTCGTAGGGTTTAAAGCGTCAGTAACTGTATCACCCACTCGGGTATCTGTAACATTTTTGATACTAGCCGTAAAGTAGCCTACCATTCCCGCTTTCAACTCATCCGTTGGAATAAAACGACCTGGTCCAAAAATACCAACTTCAACTACATCGAACTCTTTGCCCGTTGCCATCATTCGAACCTTGCTGCCCTTGCGAATAGAACCGTCGAATACACGCATTAAAACAATAACGCCACGGTATTGATCATATACAGAGTCAAACACCAAAGCCTTTAAAGGGGCTTCAGGGTTACCGTTTGGTGCAGGAATATCTGTAATCACACGTTCCAAAACATCTTCGATGTTAATACCGTTTTTTGCAGAAATTTCAGGGGCATCCAGTGCTGGAATCCCAATGATATCTTCAATCTCCTGCTTGGCCCATGCTGGGTTTGCACTAGGCAAATCAATTTTATTAATTACAGGCAATATTTCCAAGTTATTATCTAATGCTAGGTAAACATTTGCCAATGTCTGGGCCTCAATCCCTTGGGCGGCATCTACAATTAAAATAGCACCTTCACAAGCCGCTAAGCTTCTAGAAACTTCATAGTTAAAGTCAACGTGCCCTGGAGTATCAATCAAGTTAAATTCATACTCAATCCCATCGTTGGCACGATAAACAAGACGCACCGCCTGTGATTTAATGGTGATGCCTCTTTCTCTTTCTAAATCCATATTATCCAAAACCTGCGCCTGCATTTCTCGATCAGTGAGCAAGCCTGTTTTCTGAATCAACCTGTCCGCCAATGTGGATTTACCGTGGTCAATATGGGCCACGATACAAAAATTTCGGATATTCTTTTGTCTGTCGGACATGAATTCCCCTCCTAAAATCTATATTTGCTTGCGGAGAATTTCGTCTAGGTAAGAAATATACTTTTTAAGCCATTCATTCTTGATTACCTTAGCAAAATGGCCAACTGTTCTCCACTAAAATCCTACCGATTATATCATAAAAAAGCCTACGAAGTCAAAGAAATTCGGGTGTTTACGATTTTATTTCTTTTCTATCTGAATGAAAATTACTTGTTGTCTTCCTTTTTTCTTTTCTCTTTTTGAACAACCATCACCCAACCAACGGCGCAAAGAATCCCCAATATCCAAAATAACCATGATGCATGCTTTATAACCGCACCTAATACAATAAAAATAATTACGCCAATCTGAAAAACAAATTCAATTTTCCTAGGTGTTTCCTTTTTTTCTTCAGGGCCTTGCATGAACATCTTCCTTTCATTTTAATATTCCACACACCTTGACCATCAGTATATCATAAACCATAGAAAACAGCCATGGCAGCATGTTCTTCCTGAAATTTCGGCGTTCTTTATATTTTCTATAGAGATTCTTAAAGTTCCTTAAGCGTCACTTAAGGTTCCATTCATAAATTGTACATATTTTTATTGTACACTTTAGAAGAAGTCAAAAGGACGCCCCCTTTTACTTCCGCCCGTGGCTTCATCCCCGAACTGCCACGGGCCCCCTTCCAATAAGGTACAGGGCGAAATAAAAAATTAAGATGATAACTACAATTTATTTGATAACATAACTATAGTACCCTCTCCCCTTAATTAAGAAAAAACAGCCTAACGGGCTGTTTTTTCTTTTGGTTAATATTCTTGATCACATATAACTTCTTCGCCATATAGATGGTGATAACAACATAATAATCGGGAAAATTTCCAGTCTTCCTAATAACATATCAACGCATAATACCAACTTAGAAAAATCGGAAAAGAAGCTGTAATTTTCAATTGGACCAACCATACTCAATCCTGGGCCTACGTTCCCCAAACAGGTCAGAACAGAACTCAATGAGGTTGTAAAGTCGTAATTATCCAAGGAAACTAAGATGAAGGATCCACATACTAAGAACAAATATACAATAATAAACCCTGATACACCACGGATAACACCTTCATCCACCTTATGTCCGTCTAATTTAATGATATTAACGGATCTGGGGTGAATAATATGGCGAATCTCTCTCTCTGCCATTTTGAGCAAAATGATTAAACGGGAAATTTTAATACCGCCACCCGTGGATCCCCCACACGCACCAATAATGGTTAAGATAATAAGCATTGTTTTTGATAACTCAGGCCAGACTTCGTAGTTTGCCGTAGCAAAACCCGTTGTACTAATGATGGATAAAACCTGAAAAGCCGCATGGCGAAAAGCACTCTCAAAAGAGGGATAAAGGCTTAAAATATTTGCTGTAATAATCCCGATTGCCCCTAAAATAATTACTAAGTAATATCGCAATTCTTCGTTTTTAAATACATTCTTCACGTCTTTGATTAACAGCAAATAGTATAAATTAAAATTCACACTAAATAAGAACATAAATATGGTAATTACATATTCAAAATAGGGACTTTCATAGGCTGCAATACTGGTATTTTTAATGGCAAAGCCACCTGTGCCTGCTGTGGAAAATGCGTTTACGATACTATCGAATAAAGGCATTCCTCCTAAAAACAGCAAGAAAATTTCCAACAGGGTTAGAAAAACATATATGCCATATAAAAGCTTTGCCGTAGACTTAACCTTAGGCACCAGCTTGCTGACTACAGGCCCCGGGGCTTCCGCCCGCATTAAGTGCATGGATCGCTCATCCACAGTGGGCATGATTGCCAGCATAAACACCAGAATACCCATACCGCCAATCCAGTGGGTAAAACTCCGCCAAAATAAAATACTTCTAGGTAAGCTTTCAATTTCCTTTAGTATGGATGCACCCGTGGTGGTAAACCCTGAAACTGTTTCAAAAAAGCAGTTCACAGCCCCTTTGATTGCACCACTAAAATAAAAGGGCATTGCCCCAAAAAAGGACATGATGATCCACGCTAAGGCTACAATGACAAAGCCTTCTCGCCCGTAGATCTTTTTATCCTTAGGCTCAGCCTTTGCTAAAACCGTACCAATGATCATTGTTGCAAAAATGGTAAATATAAAAGCAAATAGGGCATCTCTCTCCCCAAAATATACAGCAAGCAGGGCACAAGCCGTTAAAAACAAGCCCTCAACCCGCAAAATATTGCCTAGAATATAGGCCATCATATGATAGTTCATGATTATTCTCCGTTTTACTTTTGAATTTCATTTAAGTCCGTCAGGTGTTTTTTTGTGGTAACAACAACAACATTATCACCCTTCTCAATCATATCGCATCCATTTGGAATAATAATTTTTGAACCTCGAATAATTGCAGCAATTATAAGACCGTCCCTTCTTTTCAGGTTCTTCAGGGGGATTCCCACAATGGAGGACTCCTCCACCACCTTAAACTCAACAGCTTCCACCTGATCATTAATCATTGTATGTAAGGCCTCTACATTATTACTTCCCATAGAGTTTTTGATGGCACGAACATAGCGTACTATATTTTGGGCAGCGATGGTTTTGGGGGAAATAAAGCTATCAATGTTTAAGTTGTCCAAAATTTCATGGAAAGAAATCTTGTTGATTTTAGCCACAACCTTAGACACCTTTTTCTCCTTGGCATATAAGCCTACAATAATATTTTCTTCATCCATCCCAGTCAAGGTTACAAATGCATCTGTTTTTTCCAAACCTTCTTCATGAAGCAATTCTTTATCTGTACCATCTCCATGGATGATAATAGCTTCAGGAAGCATCTCACAAAGATATTCGCAACGCTTTAAGTCTTTTTCAATAATTTTCACCTTAACATGAACATGACTTAACTCTTTTGCCAGGTAGTATGCAATTCTTCCACCACCAATAATCATGACAGACTTTACACCACTGCGAAAAATCCCAATGGTACGGAAAAAATTTGCAATCTCAACATGGGATGCGGTAATATTAATTTTATCTCCAGATTTCAACACAAAGTCTCCGCTGGGAATAAAAACCTCATCCTCTCGCTGTACTGCACAAATGAGTATCTTCACCTGAAATTCCTTATAAATCGCCCAAAGAGGCATGCTATCTAAGGGGCTGTTCTCAGGAATCCTAAGCTCAACCATCTCCACCCGCCCACGGGCAAATGGTTCAATTTTAATTGCAGAGGGGAAGCGAAGTAACCTAGAAATTTCTGTTGCTGCTGCAAACTCTGGGTTTACCGCCATACTCAGGCCCAGTTCATCCTTTATCATATTCATTTGTGCGAAGTACTCAGGATTACGTACACGAGCAATCGTATTCTTAGCACCAAGTTTTTTCCCTAATAAACAACAAATCATGTTCACTTCATCCGCAGAAGTTGCGGCAATTAAAACATCGGCATTCTGCACCCCGGCTTCCTTCAAAACAGATACCGTGGCACCATTTCCTTCAATACAAAAAATATCCATGGTATTGCCCGAATGGGCCAATGCCGCAGGGTTATTGTCTATTACGATTACATCATGTCCTTCAATGGAGAGTTGATTGGCAATTGTGCTGCCTACCTTGCCATCCCCTATTATTACGATCTTCAACTTACTTCCTCCTTGATGCCTGACTACTCTGGTCGTTAATTGTGCACATCCAATGCATTATCATCCCATAGTAACATTTCCCCACCTCAAATACAAGGGGCTTTCCCCTAATTCCAGCCCCTCTATTTTCACTATCCATAGAAAATCAAAACCACGCGTTAAACGCGTGGTTTGCACTAGCCCTAGAAGGGCTTTTTACTGGCACAGCGTCTTAAGATGCATTGAATATTCCGCCAACCGCATTACTATTTCGTGGAGCCGCTAAAGCGGCTTTCTTTTATCCCTTTTAATTCTTGTCACCCGTAAACGGGTCAATATATTCCTTTAATGATATTTGATCTGCTATTATGTCTTCCTGTAGTTGATTTTTTATATAGTCCTTTATTACTCGTTCATTTCGACCTACTGTGTCTACATAATACCCCCTACACCAAAAGTGGCGATTTCCATACTTATATTTCAGATTTGCATGTCTATCAAATATCATTAACGCCCTCTTTCCTTTTAAGAAACCTATAAACTGTGCAACACTTAAACTTGGTGATATCTCAACTAGCATATGTATATGGTCTTTACATGCTTGTGCCTCAACTATCTCAACTTCTTTTTGTTCACATAGTTTTCTTATAATTTCTATATCAGCTTTTATCTTTCCATAAATCGCTAACCTTCTATACTTAGGTGCAAATACAACATGATATTTACATCTCAACTTTGAATGTGATAAACTCTTTATGTCAGTCATGACAAAAAACCTCCTTTGATTTTTTAGCGGTTGGGGAACCACTTTAATCTTATCAAAGGAGGTTTACTACTGCTATAAGCATTTCACTCCACCAGCAGAGCTGGTGGTTTATTGGAGCTTAAGCACCAACAAAAAACACCCCCGCGAAATTGCAGGGGTGTAATCTATCAGGAATCAACCTTATTTTTTCATCTACTTCATCCGTTTAACCCTTAATTAAACTTGATTTTTGTAAATAAATCCTTTGAGATGGTACCTTGACATCTCAAAAATGTACTTGAAAATATTATACTAAGCCCTGAGCCATCATAGCTGCAGCCACTTTCTTGAAACCAGCGATGTTTGCGCCAGCAACCAAGTCATAGCCCAAGCCATATTCTTCTGCTGCTTCTACGGATACAGCATGGATATTCTTCATGATGCCTTTTAACTTTTCATCTACTTCTTCAGCTTCCCAGCCATATCTCATGGAGTTCTGTGCCATTTCCAATGCGGAAGTAGCAACGCCACCAGCGTTAACAGCCTTGGAAGGACCAACAACTAAGCCCTTGCTCTGAATGAATGACAAAGCTTCGTTTGTTGTAGGCATGTTTGCAACTTCGATGTAGTATTTTGTACCATTATCGATGATTTTCTGAGCTTCATCCATGTTGATTTCATTCTGTGTAGCACAAGGCATACAGATATCAACTTTTACTTCCCAAGGTTTTGTCTTAGGAACAAATTTACAACCAAACTTATCAGCATAATCCTCTGCACGGTCACGGCCGGAAAGTCTCATTTCTACTAAGTAGTCAATCTTTTCCTGAGTCACAACACCATCGGGATCATATACATAACCATCAGGACCGGAGATTGTAACAACTTTACCGCCCAGTTCAGCTACTTTCTGGCAAACGCCCCAAGCAACGTTACCGAAACCGGAGATAGCTACTGTCTTGCCTTCCATTGTATCGCCCAAGTGAGTCAATACTTCGTTTACATAGTATGTTGCACCAAAGCCTGTAGCTTCAGGTCTAATTAAAGAACCACCGTATTCCAAGCCTTTGCCTGTAAGTACGCCGTTTTCCCAAACGCCTTTGATTCTCTTGTACTGTCCGTATAAGTAACCAATTTCTCTACCGCCAACACCGATGTCACCAGCAGGTACGTCTACGTCAGGACCAATGTGTCTATAAAGTTCTGTCATGAATGCCTGGCAGAATCTCATGATTTCCATGTCGCTCTTACCTCTAGGATCGAAGTCGGAACCACCTTTACCACCACCGATAGGCAAACCTGTCAAGCTGTTTTTGAAAATCTGTTCAAAACCAAGGAACTTGATAATGCCCATATATACGGAAGGATGGAAACGAAGACCGCCCTTGTAAGGTCCAATCGCACTGTTATACTGCACTCTGAAACCACGGTTAACCTGAACTTTGCCAGCGTCATCAACCCATGTTACTCTAAAAGAAATAGATCTTTCAGGCTCAACCATTCTTTCCAACAATCCTAATTTTTCATATTCAGGATGTGCTTCTACTACCTTTTCAATAGAATGGAAAACTTCTTCTATTGTCTGGATGAATTCGGGCTCACCAGCATTGCGTTTTTTAACCTGTTCGATTACACTTGCCATATAAGCGTTCATAACTCATTGCCTCCTACATTTTGTCTATTCTTTCACTCTGTTTTAACACAAACACCCTTGAGGAAATACCGCGCCTTTGAGGCATCTTTCCCAAAAACATTGATGATTTTATCATTTCTTTGAACAATAAGATAATAATCACCCTGTTTACGATGCTATTATAACACAATTTTTGCTCTTGTGTAGTATTTTTTTGAAGTTTTTGCTTTATTTTTACACAAATTTTTTCTTCAAAAATTATGCAAAAAAACGTTTAATATTTATTTCAATACAATCCAACCATCGCCCATTAATTTGTTACAAAAAAACAATAGTTTATTATACCCCATTTTAGCATATTTCATAATAAAATTAACTTCCACTTTTTCACACTTTTTCATCACTGTGCTAAAGCTTTCTTTTGTATGATAAGAGACAATGCTCTTATTTTCTTCCTGTTAGCAATTCTACAAAAAAATGCAATTATAAGAATACCGTCTTATAATTGCATCCTCTTTACTTTTTAGAGAAAAATCCTATCTTTTCCTTCCTTTCATCCCCGGTGTTGTCCGCCATATATTCAATATAACGACCTGTACCTATGGCTACACAACTAACGGCATCTTCCGCCACCATTGCATTAATCCCTGTCTTGCTTTGAATTAATTTATCCAATCCGTATATCAAACTTCCGCCGCCTGTCATAACAATGCCACGCTCATAAATATCCGCAGCCAACTCAGGAGGTGTGCGTTCCAACACACTATGCACCGCATCTGAAATCGCTAAGGCTGACTCCTGTAAAGCCTCCAACATCTCATCGGAAGAAACTGTAATGTTTTTGGGCAAACCTGTAATTAAGTTACGTCCCCTCACATCCATACTTACCGGCATAGAGCGGTCATACACAGTGCCAATTTCAATTTTCAATTCTTCTGCAGTACGTTCACCGATTAATACATTGTGCTTCTTTCTCATATAACGAATGATAGCTTCATCAAAATTATCCCCTGCAATTTTTAGGGAATGGCTTACAACTGCACCGCCTAATGAAATTACAGCAACATCCGTTGTACCACCACCAATATCCACCACCATGCTTCCGCAGGCTCTTGATATATCAATACCCGAACCAATTGCCGCCGCAATGGGCTCTTCTATGATATGAACACGTCTCGCACCAGCTTGCCTTGTCGCATCCTCAACGGCACGCTTTTCTACTTCCGTTACACTGCTGGGTACGCATACAGCAATGGTTGGTTTCACAAAAGACCGCTTGCCGAGGGCTTTTTCAATGAAATATTGTAACATCTTTTCTGTTACATCATAATTTGAAATAACCCCTTCTCTTAGTGGACGGATGGCAACAATATTTCCAGGTGTTCTACCCAGCATTCTCCTTGCTTCTTCCCCCACAGCCATAATGCTATTGGAATCTTTATCAATGGCAACCACAGAAGGTTCCCGAATTACGATTCCTTGCCCTTTAATGTAAACCAAAACACTGGCGGTACCTAAGTCTATCCCTATATTTTCGCCAAAACTCATAAAATTGAACATCGTGACGCTCCTTTGTCTTTCAATAATCCCCATTTTTCTTACAGTATACTGGAAACCAACAGTTCTGAAAAGGTGTTTTTGCAAAAATCATCTGAAATCTACCTTTTCCCTAAATTTTTTCATTTAAAATACGAATTCCTTCATTTAATTGTGTATCGTCAGCCACAGGAACCTCATCTCCCACAACGTATTCTTTGGGTAGTTCAACAACAATATCCGGTGTAATCCCCGTTCCGTGAATAGAGGTTCCCTTTGGTGTAAAGTACTTTTGAATTGTAATATTTAAGCCAGAGCCATCAGGTAGCGTAAATAGCCGCTGCACTAAGCCTTTTCCAAAGGTTTTTGCACCAACTAACGTAGCAGCCCCCGTGTCTTTTGCCGCACCCGCAAAAATTTCTGATGCGCTGGCACTGTTCTCATTTACTAAAACAACCATAGGAATATCTAGGTATTTATCATCACAGACCAGTTCCTCCCGCTTCCCTTCTTTATCCTCAGTATAAACCATCAGTCCTTCTGGTAGCAATTCATCCCCAATACGATAAACAGCCCGTACCAGACCTCCCGGGTTGTTTCTTAAATCAACAACCAAACCTTTCATTCCGTGAGACTGTAAATCCTTCAAAGCCTCCATAAATTGGTCATAGGTATTTTCTTTGAACCCAGTAATTTGAATATAGCCTTTTTCATCATCCAACATCTTGCTGTTTACACTTTTCATAACAACATCTTCCCGTTTGATTTGAAAGGTATGTGTCTTACCATCACTGGGACGGAACACTTTAACCTCCACAGAAGTTCCGATTGGCCCTCGCATTTTTTCTGCAACTTCATTCAAGGCAAAACTGGAAACGTCCACACCATCTACCCCTTTAATGATATCGCCCTCAAGAATACCCGAGCGTTGTGCAGGGTAACCATCCATTAAAGAATAAACGGTAACTTCCCCGTCCTCCGTCTGATAAACCTTTACGCCAATGCCCTGAAAATGCCCGTTGTTATTTTGCAGATATTGTTCTAAATTATCCGCCGTCATGTAATATGTATATCTGTCGCCTACTCCAGCTACCATTCCCCCATATATGCTCTCTTTTACCATGTCGCCGTCGTATTCATCCACATAATATCTATCTAAAAAGTCTTCTATCAAATTTGTTTTTGCTGCCTTTGACATTTCCATGTCAAAAGGCAAATACTGCCATGGTATCCACTGCTGAATGAGGGAAGTCCTCCAAACCAATGCAACAACCACTACAAGGGCTAACGCAGACCCAAAACCTTTCCAAAATTCTTTTTTCTCCAATTTGCTCGCCTCGTTTTCTTACGACTTTCTTTATCCTATGAATTGCAAATGAAAATCATACCCTAACACTTTTAGCAAAAAACCATCCCGCCTCGTCCTTTCTTTGGAAGTTGCCTTTGCAAGTGCCACAGCCCTACCTTCCCAAAAAAGCCCCTCCGACAGGATGGTTTATCATTTTTTTATACGCGCAAATGTTTACGAATGGAGGTTATACTACCAATTATCCCCAAAATAATACCAAAGCCCAGAGCTACAGGGAATAAAACAATATAAACATCTCCCATAAGCTTAAATTGAATCATCTTTATTACGGGAATATAGTTATATAGCGAACTCACAATTTTTGCATAAATTGGCATTCCAATCAATAGAGGAATCACCGCTCCAACCATACCAATAATTACACCCTCAATGATAAATGGCCAACGAATAAACCAGTCTGTGGCACCCACGTACTTCATAATATTAATCTCTACTCTTCTGTTTACCACTGAAATTCGAATGGTATTCATAATAATCATGATAGAAATAATACCCAATATTAACATAACTAAAACACTGGCAATATTAAATACCTTGTTGGCTTTCATAATCAGTTCTGTTTCCGTCTGCCCATGGCGTATATTATCTATGCCGTCAATCCCCTTTAAGGCCCCTAAAACACCACTTTGGCTTTCAATCTTATCCAAAGTAATTTGGAAGGAGTGGGATAGAGGGTTATTGGTATCATCCAGCCCTTCAAAAATATCTTCTTCCGCACCCCAGTCGTCCTTTAAAGCACCCAATGCGTCATTGGGTGAAATATACTGAACATCTATCACATGGTCAATACCCTTAATTTTACTTTTCATATCTTCAATTTCCTGACTGGTTGGATCACCACTAATAAAAACGGAAATACCAATGGAGTCCTCCATTTGCTGCAATATATGTTGCAAGTTAGACGCAACACAGTAAGAAAAGGACACAATAGAGATACAAGCCATAACTGCCATAATAGATGCCATTGTCATCAGCAGATTCTTCTTTAAACCGCTAAGGCCTTCTCTTAAATAATATTTAATTGTACTAGGCCTCATCGCTATAACCACCTTTTTTGTCTCTAACAATATTTCCTTGCTTTAATGTAACAACTCTTTTTTGCATATCATCAACAATGTCTCTTGCATGCGTCGCCATTACAATGGTTGTTCCACGTTTATTAATATCATCCAATAACTGCATAATCCCCCAAGCCGTTTCAGGGTCAAGGTTACCTGTAGGCTCATCACAAATTAAAATAGGTGGATTGTTCACAATGGCCCTTGCCAAGGCCGTTCTCTGTTGTTCCCCACCGGAAAGCTGGTTCGGATAACTACGCCCCTTCTTCCCCAGACCTACTAAAGCCAAAACAGCCGGTACATTTCTACGGATAATACGATTAGGCGCTTCAATTACCCGCATTGCAAATGCAACGTTTTCATAAACTGTTTTATTCGGCAGCAAACGGAAATCCTGAAATACAACACCCAAGTTTCGGCGAAGGTAGGGAATTTGGTTCCTACTTAATTCGTTGGTTTTCACACGATTGATGGTTATATCCCCAGATGTGGGGTCTAATTCTTTTAATAGCAGCTTGATTAGCGTAGATTTCCCTGAACCACTGGAACCTACAATAAATACAAACTCTCCCTTTTCAATATGAAGATTCAAGTTCTCCACACCTCGGGAGCCGTTTGGATATGTTTTCGTTACGTTATTGAGCCAAATCATTAACGTATCTTCCTTTCTTCCTAAATTTTAAAAAAGTGTGAACTATATATTCATATTTCGCCCTTTTTCCTTATAAAGCACCATAAAAGTATAGCATAAAACACAGACCTGAACAAGTATAAACCGTTATAGGGCTCCTAGCAAATTATTAAAAATTTGTTAAGAAGAGGGTATCCTTTCCAGTTTTGTAAGTCAATATAATTCACCTTCTTACTCTTATTTTAGAAATGAAAAAATATAATCCATTCACAATCCTTGTTTTCATAACAAAAAAACAGGTATTCCCCGGGGCATAGCTCCCCCGAAAACACCTGCTTTTCTAATCATTCTTTTTAAATCTGCAATGCAACGGAACAATATCCATTAGTAAGACATCTTGTCCATGTAAATCATATATTTACTTACCATCAAAGTAATTTTGAAGATAATGGCATCATCGAAGTTTCTCAAATCCAAACCAGTCATCTTCTGCAACTTGTCCAGTCTGTAAACCAATGTATTTCTGTGGATATACAGCTGACGGCTTGTTTCAGAAACATTCAAGTTGTTTTCGAAAAATTTATTTACTGTTGCCAAGGTTTCATCATCAAAATCGTCCATTGTTAAGCCATGGAGAACTTCTTTAATAAACATACGGCAAAGGGGCAAAGGCAACTGGTAAATCAAGCGGCCAATTCCCAACTTTTCGTAATTCACAATAAATTTTTCAGTCTCAAAAATCTTACCTACTTCCAATGCCATCTTTGCTTCTTTATAGGATCGAGAAACATCCTTTAAATCGCTCACAATGGTGCCGCTGGAAATATAAACACGGCTATTGGTTTCTGCATTTAAGGTCTCTTCAATGCTCTTAGCAAAACGGTCTATATCATCGGATGACTCTTTATCTTTTAACTCTTTTACCAAAATAATGCTATGCTCATCTACTGCTGTAACAAAATCCTTTGTTTTCGCAGGGAAAATACTTCTTACAATCTCAACAACATTCATTTCCTTATCGATATTTGTTTCAATCAAATATACGATACGGTGAACGTTATTTTCGATATGTAGCTTTTTCGCTCTGCTATAAATGTCTACCAAGAGCAAGTTGTCAAGCAACAGATTCTTAATAAAGTTATCCTTATCATATCTTTCTTTATAAGCAACAAGTAAACTTTGAATCTGGAAAGCGGCAATTTTACCGATTTGGTAGCCTGCCTCATCCTCACCCTTAACCTGAATGACATATTCAGGTACGCCATTGTCATAGATTTTGAAATACTGGTATCCCAAAATCAACTGACTTTCCGCAGGGGAACTAATAAAGTTCTCTACTGCGTCAATTTGTCGGCCAATCATGTTTTCTTCCGTTGTGGCGATTACTTTACCTTCTTTTTCGACAACACTTAATTCCTTGCGTGTGATGTTCTTTAATCCGTCAATTGTGCTTTGCAAAATCTGATTGGAAATCATTCGCTCTCACCTCAAACTAGTATTTTTGCCTCTTTATCCTAAATCAGTCAACTGTACAAAGAACCTAGCAGACTGTTAAATATGACTAAAAGATAACTCTTTGTCTGTTGATAAAATAGCCTAATCTTATTTTATAACAAAATCACAAAAAAATAAAGGGATTTTGCAAAAAAAACATACAAAATCTCTTTAAAATTGAATAATTCATAAAAATCATTCGTTTTTTTTATTTAAACTGTCCCAAAGCCCACTCTCTTTGTATATTTTTCGATACAAACACCTATAAAAACCATGGTCTTTTCTACTTTATCGTTACACCCTCACCTAAAACTTCCCGAATATCTGTAACCAATAAAATCGCATTCTTGTCAATATTCATGATAATACTTTTCGCCCCTTGGATCTCTTTTTGAGAAAAAATACAAAAGAGGATCTCTTTTTTGGGTTCACCAAGGGTTCCTTTTCCGCTAAAAGCAGCCACTTCCCTTTCCAACCTTAGGTTTAAAGCCTCTCCAATCTCCCTAGCTTTATGTGAAATAACAATAGCACCTCTGACAACATCGCCGCCTTCTAAAACCCACTTCATACATCTTTCGGAAATAAAAACAGAAAGTATGGCATATAGGCCGTTTATACCACCAAACATAATCATACCCGATAAAATGATAACGGCATCCATAATGAATATTTTTTTCGGCAAGGAGGGCCTAGACCAAAATTTTTGCAGCAGATAAGCCGCTAAATCCACACCACCTGTGGTTGCCCCGCATCGTAAAACCAAACCAAGGCCAATACCTACCAATACCCCACCATACACGGAGGATAACGTTAAGTCACCTGTATAAAACGTAACACCTTGGGCTAAAAAAAGCATAAGGGAAAACAAAAGAGAGGTCATAATTGTTCTACCAACAAATCGACCTCCCTGCATCTTCAAAGCCGCTAGAAAAAGAGGAAAGTTTAAAGCCACATTCACCAACCAAAGGGGTGTTGGAAAGCCAAACCGGGCGGAAGTAAAGGCATTGAGCATAATGCCAATACCCGTTACACCACCTGCAACCAAATGAGCTGGTTCCAAAAAGCACTGAAACCCCAACGCCATTGCACCCGTTCCAAAAATTCTTAAAATCAAATCCTCTATTTTCTTGCCATTCATATTATTATCTCCGCTTCCTCGTTTTCAGGACTGTGAAAGCAAATATCGGTAACCGCATCATTCTGCGCCATCTTGCGGGCTGCGTAATCAAACGGTAGAACCATTCCAAGCCAAACTTTTGATAAAACTTCGGCGCACGTTTTACATGCCCCGCCATTACATCAAAACTACCTCCAACACCAATGGAAACCTTTGCTCCAAACAAGCGCATATTTTCATAAATCCATTTTTCCTGTTTTGGCGCTCCCAGTCCTACTAACAGTATGGACGGAGATAGCTTTTTTATGTCATGAATAATCTTTTTTTCCTCTTCGGAATCAAAATATCCGTTGTGTATCCCAACAATTTTTAGCCCAGGGTACTGTTTCATCATTTTTCTTGCCGCCTCTGTCGCAATCCCTGGTGCCCCGCCGAAGAAGTAAAAGGTCTTCTCAGTTCCTGCCAACTCGGCAAACAGACTTTGGGTCAAGTCGTAGCCAGCAACCCGCTCCTTTAAACGAATGGAGCTGTATTTCGACGCCCAAACCACGCCAACGCCATCAGGTACTACCATATCCGCTTCTCGTAAAATGGACATCAGTTCTTTGTCCTTCTGGGCTTCCATGACAATCTCTGGGTTTGGTGTACATATAAAATGTTGTCCCTCTGTATTCAAAAGTATTTTTACCCTTAATACTGCTTCTTTCATGGTTACTGCATCAAAGGGTACATTTAACACTTGTGTAATTTTCCTCATTTTTTCCGCCCTCTTCCATGCCGTAAAAGCTTTGCCAAATATTTTTCGTTGTGGTGTGCCTTTTCTTCCAACAAAGCCTCTTTTTCACATAAAATATCAATATATTTTCCCCTATCATGGATAATATCGTCAACCATTTCCAATGTTTTACCCATGTCAAAATCTTTTAACCTTCCGCCGCTAGGCATTTCTAACTTTTCCAAGTAATACTCAATCTTAGGATCATAAATAAACCCAATGAGGGGCACCTTTTGCCGTGCCGCAAATATCAAGGTATGCAGACGCATACTTAAAATAAAGTCAGCTAAGCTGATCACCCCCATCACTTCATAGGGTGAATAGTTGTTTCGTAAAATAAAAGCATTTTGCTTCATTTTCTTGCGAACTTTTTCGCTCACAGTAATATCATTGGGCATCTGCATAGATAAAAATATAATGGTTCTATCATTTTTCTCAACAATGGTATCACATAACTTAGCAAAACGATCGATAAAGCGATCCATTTCTCTCCAATTTCGTACAGAAACCACAACCAACGGCTTATCCAAAGGGATTCCTTCCCCCTCCAAAAGTTGTCTTGCATGCTCTTTTGGTACGCTCTCCATGGTAAATACAGGGTCAGCAGTTACAAAGCACTTCTTCCCATTCACCCCCATAGAAAGTAATTCCTCGTAAGAATTTTCTTCCCTCAGTGTAATTAAATCTGCACGATTAACTACCTGTTTAACCAAACGTCTATTTCTTTTTCCCGATACTGGGCCAATACCATTGGCATATAGCATTACTTTCTTGCCCATTAACTTTGCCGCAATGGTAATGGAAAGATAATACATTAAAGACCGGGTGCTGGTACTATCTTGCAATAAAGAACCCCCACCACTTAAAAGCACATCACAGCCTTTGATAGCTCGCAATACATCCCAAAAACCAAAACGATATACTGCTTCAATTCCATATTTCTCCCTCGTACCCGATGGGTTGTTGGACAGAACGGTAATATGGTAATTATCTCCCATTTCCTGAATGTTTTTATGCATGGAAATCATAATGGCTTCATCACCCGTGTTGTTAAAGCCATAATAACCGCTCATCACAACATGATACTGGGGGGTGTGCATCTCTTTCCAGGCGATATCATAAGCACTGACGCAATCCTGTGCCATTTTAGATACAGAGTAGTATTGGAAAATAACTTCCCTACCATAAGCCCCTGCCTGCTTTCGCTGTTCCTTTGTCATCTGGGTGAAGGCAAAAACCACGTCTTGATAAAGCTGTTTTTCCGTAGAAAGTTCGCAGCCACGGCAACAGAAGTTGTTTTCCTGGGCAAGCTCCAGCTTGTCACGACCAAAAATGCCGATATAACCTTCGTTCCCCGCCACAATGGTTGTTTTCTCCGCAGCCATAGCTTCCAGTGCCGCACGGCTAACCCCTACAAAAACGTCAGATACCGCTACCAATTCATTGATATCTGTTCTAGCACCTGTCATGGTGATACATTTCTTACCAATTTGTTTATTCGCTTCTTTGCTTTTTTCCAAAAGATCATCGAAAACATCACCACCACCAACAACAATCATTCTTAATCCAGGAATCGCTTTTTCAAGAGAAGGTGCCAGTGCAATCAACTGTTTTGCTACCAAAGCACGGCTCTCATCCATACGGCTCACATAAACCAAAGTTGGTTCATCCTCTTTCAAGCCAAACTCTTTGCGAATTTTACTGCCATCCGTTGATGGGGAAAATTTGTCTGTATCAATACCGTTAATGGTAACAAATATATCCTCGTTACGCACACGATAGTTCTCAATCAAATATCTACGTATGTCCTCACTTACAGCAACAACCTTTTGGCCCCAATTTGTAAGGTACTTTAAGCCCATGCCCGTATAAAAAACCCAATGGGCAGAGGTTACGAATGTAAACTTCTCTTTCTTACGCAACATCCCGCAAATGAATCCAGGAATTCTTGCGTGGGAATGCACAATATCAACCTTTTCTTTGCGAATAATGTTCTTCAGCAAAAAATAGGACTTTATCATTTTTAATATATTTCGCTGATTCATGGGAACCTTGTAGTGCTTAATCCCAACCTCTTCTAACTCTTTTTCGTAAACGCCCCCGTTAGATGCTACGACAATATCAAATCCTTGTTTTTTTAATTCTTTGGAAAGCTCCACCACATGGGTTTCCGCTCCCCCAATTTCCAAGCCCATTAAGGCCATTAAAATTTTATACTTCATATCCATCCCGCCTGTCACATTTCAATATTTGTAACTTTGATTACTGGTTTCGCATACTTAGTAAAAGCGTTCGTTTCAGAGTTAACCTTCAACTCAACAACGCCATCCACAAAATACCCATCCTCTTTTTCAATCACAGAACCTTCGATTGTCATTGTAACTCTGTAATAGTCAGGATACTGAGCCTGTACCATTCCCCCTGCGCCATCTGGCAAATTATGAAACAAAGGTTCATATGCAACGGTTTTAATTTCACCGATACAAATTCCTGTTTTTTCGTCGAAAATTAAATCACCTTCATGCAACGCCTCTACCGTTGCCATTCTCACCTTATCCACAAAAGCGGTATAGGTGGTCTTTATTGCCGCCTCGTCTACCCCGGAGGATTCCACACGATTTACGACCCCCACCTTTACGATAGCCAAAACAACCACCGCTACTAACGTCAGTAAAATCAGTATATCTACCACATTCGGTCTTCTCTTGGCCATCCTTACTCACCATCCCTTACTTCAACAACAATACCCTTAAAGGCGTATCCTTTGCCTTTTACATTTAACTCCAAACCAACCTTTACCGTAGTACCCTCTACAGTAATATCCTTTTCTGTTTCTGTTCCATTTCCTTCAATTGTCAATAACATATCGCTATAGCCTTCTACCGGTAATTTTTGATATTCACCGATTTCTTTGCTAAAAATAATCTCGTTATAAGGTTCAGAACTCACCTCTTTCACAACGCCTAAATAGTCGGAGGTAGAGCTGTTAAACACCTTTTCTCCAGCAATGGGAACATCCACTGTTTCATTCAAAACCTCTCGTCCTTGAACTACGTAGGTATATGTTTTCATTGCCGTCGTACCTTCTTGTCCACCGCCAACAAAGAGTTTAAAACCAATAAAACCCGCCACAATTACCATTAGTATTAGAATGATATCCACAATATTGAATATCCCAAATAGTTTCCTGTTCTTCATCATTTTCTTTCCTCCAAATAGAGCCGCTCAATCTTTGACGTCATTTTCTGGGCACTAAAATGCTCCCTTGCCCAAGCTTTCGCATTCAAAGCCAACCTTAGGTATTTATCCTCATCGGCCAAAACTTCAATCATCCGTTCAGCCAATCCTTTCCAGTCGCCCACAGGAACCAAGTACCCATTTTCTCCGTGGCGGATGACTTCATTTACACCACCACTGTCCGTACCAATGGCAGGAATGCCCGCACTCATCGATTCAATCACTGACAGACAAAGGGCTTCTTGTTTTGAAGTAATTATGTTTAAGTCCAACGCCGACTCTAATTTCTCCACATCCTTTACAAACCCAGTAAAGATTACATGATCAAAAATGCCCAACGCTGTTGCCCTATCTTCTAAAGAACCTCTTAGGCTACCATCACCAATAATGTAAAAGTCTATATCCTCTCGGTGCTTTAAAACTTCTTGAGCGGCATTTAAAAAGGTTTTATGGTCTTTGACTTCTTCTAACCTAGCAACAATACCCACGGCTTTTCTCAATGGGTCACCGCCGTAGGACAAAAGAATTTCATTTCTTTCTTCTGTCGAAATGGGTTCAATCCCATTTATTCCATTATAAATGGTAACAATCTGCTGGGGATTCGTTCCTCCCGCTATCATACTGTGTTTTACTGCCTTACTGACAGCAATTATGTTGTGGCTATATCGCTTATTCACCATTCTTCTGGCAATTTTTTTCACCAAGGAGCCTGGTGCAGACTCCATACAATGCTTGGTATTAATAATTTTTTTTACTTTTGCTTTCTTCGCCGCCATCCTTGCGGTAAGGCTGGCATGGGTATGAACGATATCTGGCTTCTCCTCTTTAAATAGATGATAAAGAGCTTCCTTTGCTTTTTTATCAAAGGATTTGTCCTCCATATCCTTCATGGGAATGACCGCAACATCCAGTGCAGTCACCGCCGGATATAATGCACTGTCACTGGGCAGAACTACCCATACATCAAAACACTCCCTGTTGTGGTGTTCCAAATAATTCAAAAGCCATCTTCCTGCACCGCCAATATTACGGTCCGTCAGAACGTGAAACACCTTCATTTTTCTCTCTGCCACTGCTTTTCACCCACTCTCACGCTTGCCATACCAATGCCCATAAAACACCAGAATAGCAGCATAATACTATAATCAAACCAAATATGGTCTGTCATTCCTTGTAACAATAAACCTGCAAAGCCCCCGAAAAATGCTGCCAAAAGCATATGGAAGCGTTTTGGAACCTTTTTCATGCATGAATATAACTTCTGGAAAAAGAAAATAAACAGTAATATTAATATACCAAAACCCAAAAATCCCAATTCAATGAGTTCTTGAAGGAATAGGTTATGCACATGATATGCGTTGGCCGCCTCATAGGAAAACAGAGGATAAACCTGATTGAAGGAATCCACCCCAATTCCCGTTGCCCAATAGTGCTTCACCATATCAAATCCTGCCTCATAAATAGATAAGCGGTACTGGGAGGAGGAATCGCTCATGGTTATGGAACTAGCCAATCTCGCCCAAAGCTCCTGAGGCAACACGAAAGGCATGGCCATCAACCCCGCAATCCCTACAGGTATCAACCTGCGTTCTGCAAAAAGCACAAACAAACCAGCGGAGAACATTAATCCCAGCATGGCACCACGGGAGTTGGTTGCTAAAAGCCCAAGACAAACAACACCAAAGCACCCTAAATAGAAAATTCTTCCTAGCCAGTTACGTACTTTCCAAAGCATCCCTGCCGTTAATGAGCCAATGAGTATCAAATACTCTCCCAAAACATTGGGGTTGTTGAAGGTTGCATAGGCACGGGTACGAATATTAAAGCTTTCCGCATCTACCCAAGCCGCATCCATCTCAACGCCCACCACATACTGATACACTGCGTAAAGAGCAATCAAAACGCCCGTACTTACCAATACAAATAATACAAAGTCCAACTTTTCCTCGGTGTCAATACAATCTTTGGCAACAAAGAACATAGACATAAATAACAGGAATATTGCCAAAACCTGCAAGGCTCTCGGGAAGTTATAACTGGTAAAACTTCCGTAAATGAGGCAAATTCCAAAAAGCCCTAAAAAGATACTGACTAAGCTTGTCTTTTGCACTCGTATTCGCCCCATAAAAAGGTTAATGGCATAAATCCCTAATGTTCCAAGGCAAAGCAACGCCAGAAGCATGGTGGGTAAAATAGGAATGGCAAAAACAATGGCACATAAACACAGAATCACAAAATTCTGATTAAATATCCGAAGGAAAAAGCTTTCTGCCATTACCATTGCAAGGGCATTATTCTTTCCTCTTACTGCTTTTCCCGACAGTATCGTCAGCCTACGCCAAGTCCTTGGTATGATACCATGCCATGTTCCTAAATACGCATCCCAATTCCCACGGAAAAAGCCTAGTATGCCGCTTTCCCAAAAAGCCTGTCCCACACTGTGGCAAACCCTACGGTAACAAGCATAAGTAAAACTTTCCGTCCAAATACGAATTATTGTCATAATGATTTTTTCCAAAACCCGAAAACAGAAGCTATCTTCTATTATCAAAGAGATTCCATGAAACATACGTGTATATCCTCTCTGCTTTCTTCCTCGTTTTACTGTCTGACCGCCTTCAGAATTTACGGCACCTCTGCCTTTTAACTTCTGTACAAAGGCAAATGCCATTCGGCTTTCTTCAATGCCTAGAAGGAGTGTCAAAACCATGTAGGCAACAACACCTAGCCCCGTAGGAATACCCAACACAAGGATGCGTCCCAAAAGGCCTGTTCCCACTTTCGGTTCTAGGAAGCGGAAACTTCCCCATACTAAAAACAGCATAACTCCTGCACTCACTGCCATCTTGCCAAAGCTGATGACCAGTTTTTTATCAATAATCTCAGGGTAACGCTTTATTGCTGGTACCAAAAGAACCAGGGCCGATACCAAAGAAGAAACTGCCGCAGCCAAAGCCAAACCACCTAGGCCCATGGGCTCAAGCAACAACCTACATAATATAGCATTGGTAATTACCGAAACAACACCAGAATAAAATGGCGTCTTTCCATCCTGATTGGCATAAAATGCTCTACTTAAAATTGTCTGTACACCGTAACCCATCACACCAAGGGAGAAAAAGAAGAGAGCAGTTGATGTCAAAATGGTTGCATCCGTCCCAAAATCTCCTCGTTCATAAATGAGTGCCACCAAAGGACGGCTTAATGCCATCATTCCCCCCATCATAGGAATGAGCAAAAACATCATAGACCGCAACGTAACTTTCACTGTACTTCCAAACTCTGCCCTGTCCTTCTCACCAGAAATGCGGGAAAGCCTTGGAAAGATTAAATTGGCAATTGCCAAAACGAAAACGCCGACGATAATGGTATACAAATTATTGGCATACTCAAGGGCACTTACCCCCTGCTTCCCATCGTAGAGCTGAGAGGCAAATCGGCAGTTAATCATAAAGTTAATGGGCTGTACCCAGGTGCTAATCATAACAGGTAGCATTAACTTTCCGACCTTTTTTAAGCCCTCATCCCGAAAACGAAAATCCGGCCTGTACCAATAACCATTCTTTTGTAATGACGGAATCTGAATAAAAGCTTGCATAGACCACCCAATCAAAAAGGCTGCCGTTAAGCCGTAAATACCAAATTTGTCATTGAAAAAAACAAAATAAACGATAATAATCGCATTGGATGCAACGCTAATTGCCGCAGGAATATTAAACTCATCTAACGACTGTAAAATCCCTACAAAAGAAAATGCTATTGCTGTAAATAAAATCGTTGGAAACAGCATACGGGAAAGGGACGCACTCAACATTGCCGTTTCGGCATCAAATCCAACTGCGAACAACCATACAAATTGTTCCGCAAAGACCATGCCAAAAACCATCATGATTAGGGTCACCGTAGAGATAAGGGTAATAAATCGATTTGCCAGAGAAAAAGCTTCATCCTTTCCTCTTTTTTGCAAATATTCGTTAAAAATCGGGATAAAACTTGCTGAAATGGCTGATGCAAAAACTGCATCGAAAAAAGTCCTGGGAATTCGGCTGGCAATCAAAAATGCCGAGGCTTCCATTCCTAAGCCGTAATTTGCGGCAAGAAATTGTTCACGAACCAAACCGAGAACTTTCCCTACCAATGTAATAATCATCATAAAACTGACAGCCTTCACTGCCTGGTTGCCCTTTTGTGACATAATTGTTCTCCTGTCAAATAAACTTCCTTTCGGAAAGACATTTCTTTAGCACACACAAGATGGGTAGAGACTCGTCCCCACCCATCTAATATTACCTTATTTTGTCCAATTTTACAATAAAACACTATAATTTTAAAAGAATCTTACACCTTTGTAAGCCCAAAGGAAACCTCGTCACCGTTCACACGCAATTTTAACATACTAAAGTTGCCGTTCACACTACCATCTTTCTTCCAAAGGTCAGGAAGGTTGATGTAGCGAACCCCATCCTTTATAGCGCTCCACTGGCCAACTCCACCACAAGAGACTACAAAAACAGTTTTACCCTGTGAAACATACTTATTTAAAATTCCACGGAAGTAATTTGTTTCTGCTGATGATTTAAAATCTCCGGGGGTTTTATCCATAACGATGACAATGGTATTATTGTTTGCGGCATCTAAATCTCTGGTTAAGCTTGCGTACTGAGATGGATTCGTGGCACGAATTCCACCCTTCGCCGCAGAAACCATGGCCAAGCTTGTACCGCCTCTGTTTAGGAAGCGATATCCTCCGTTCCAGCTTAATGTATCTAGCTTTGGTGTCGTTTTAACATCACTCTTTCCGCCATAAATTGCCACCTCGGCGTTGGAATCCACGGTATTTCTTACCTTTGTTCTAACGTCAGCATAAGTATTTTCCTCAACTTTTGCTTCACCATCATAAGAAACTGTACCAATAATATTCAAGTAGTAAGCTCCATCGTTGGCTTTTTCTATTTTCTTATACAAAGGATCCGCCGCAAACGTTGCCTGAGGCGTAGCCACTGCCTTGTGATCCCCTACCGTTACTTTGATATATGCAGTTTGTCCATCTCTGGTACATTTAATGTAGGTTGCTCCTGTTTTTGCAGCTGTAAAAACGTTGCCCTTCATGGTGCCCATAGAAGAATCTGCCAATTCATATTTTGTTGTGGAGGATACCCAATGGTTAAAACCATCTGTATCTACCACCTGCATGGCAATGGTTGCAGTCTGCCCGGCTTTACTTAACTTGATATCCCCAGAAGGTTTTAATCTGCTAGTTACTGCCGATACCAATCCCGTTTGGGAAGCACCCAAACCATTGTAGCTTGCTGTAACAGCAAAGGTTCCGTTTTGGGAAGGGGTAAAGTCGTAACCATTCCAAGTTCCTTCCACACCAACAGCTTGTAATTCAACCTCACTGGCAGGGATTTCAATACGGTTATAATACTCATCCAAACCATAAACTTTGAAATTCATTGTTTTATTTGGTACGGTGCGTGTGAAAGAAGGAGAAATGGCAATTTGCTCAATTTCACCTTTTTCTGCATTTTGAAAAATACCAACTGCATTCACTACCCTTCTTTCTGAACCTTCAGAAACGGTATTTTTTACAGTTAAATCTGCATCTTCTACTGTCTTTGCTACCATTGTGGAGGAACCTCCACCATCTAAATGCATGGCATCATATGCGCCGTACTCCCTCATATATGCTGCCATCTCTCCATGGGATGCTCCAATGCTGTCACCACGGCCGTCTACAACCATGAAAATAGCACACTTTCCATCTTGGGTCACACCAAAGGCCGTTCTAGGTTGACGTCCACCGGCTACAATAGATGTTGCTGGTGCGTCTGTTCCTTGAATTAACAGCTTGCCACCGCCACCAAAGCCAATTTCCATATCATCTAAATCAATAGAAGTTTGGATATCCAATATGATTTCATCATCAACCTGGAAAACATTCGCCGCATTGGTACGATAATCTTTGCTCATAACAATCAAATACCCATCCTCAGGAACTTCTACCGTCTCCCCTGGCCCAGAAATATAAGTAATCACATCGTCTTTAACCACAAACTTTACAAGATCTTGAAAACGCTTATCTAAATCAGAAGTGGTTTCCGCCGCCTGTCTGTCAAAATAAATGGGGAATACCATGGAAGTTACTTTGTTGATGGATGCAAGCTCAATTGCCTTTTGGTCGTTGGCAAAGGTTGCATTCATCTTAAAATATTCAAAGAAAGGATTGTTGTTCTCATCTAGAAAGAAGGAAGCATACTGATTCTCCCCTTGATTTACCGATGTACCTGCAGAAACCAACTCTCCATCATTCAAAACAGGCCCAAAGGATGCAGAATAACTGCCTGTCAAACCAAAAAAGTCTGCGTTCACCCCTGCAATGGCCCCATTGTCAGAAAGAAGTTTTTTTGCCGTTTCTTTTAAACCGTATTCAACGGTACTTTCCACTTCCTTGAATTCCAAGGTACTCTCGTTTAAGTCCACCTTAAGTACGTGCAAATTCTGAATGCCCGCATCGGTCATACGGCTGCTTTTTTCGTAAACAACCCCTCTTGTTACCGTCTGTTCTGTCTTTTCGTTATAATATGTAGTAGCTGCAAAAGCCCATGTTGAAGACACTGAAACTGTCAGTACAGCCGCCAACAGAACGCCCATTAATTTTTTTAATCCACCCAATTTATACTTCATTGCCTGCTCTCCTTTATCATTCTATATACTTTCCCTCTTTTGACGTACCAACTTGGAATTTGTTCCCAAAACTCTAGGTTTTTTACCAAAAAAGACGTAATATACCAACTTTAGACTTACATATTAGCACTTTTTTAAATCGATTTCTTCTATATTCTAAAATCTTAATTATTCTGTAATAATTCATCTTCAATAATATTCCAATGAAAATAATTACACCTAAAACTGTAAGTATATGGGTTTCTCCCAATACGGCAAACCTTGATTTACATGCTGATTTATTTACAAATTTAGGATATCACATGCAAACTTCATTCAACTCTAATGAAATATATTTCATTGCTTAAAAGAGCTTCTTTTCAAACGTGTTTCTTACCGATAACCTTCAATCTAAAAATCCTTCATGGTTATCTTAAAACGCCCATTGTGCCTACTTAAAGCATAAATTTCCTCTCCTTTCCATCCTTCTCTCATAGACTATTTGTCCACAACATAAAATGATACTGATTTAACTTAGGAGGTTTTATTATGAAAAAAGCTTTATCTATCTGTCTCAGTCTGTTACTTCTTCTTGGTCTAGGAGGATGTGGGAAAGAAGAACCCCTATCAGAATTGGAGACAATACAAAAGCAACTTGCCGAAATGGAAGGTTACTACTGTACCGCCAACCTTACCCGCACCTCAAACAAAGGAGAAACCACTTATGGCACCAAACAGTACGTCAAATCAACAGGGGAATACCGTATGGAACTTACCTCACCCGAAAGTGCCGCAGGGAACTACACTGTTTTTGACGGAAAACGGATTTGCCAGTATAACCCTCGACTGGACAGCAAGCTAATCAAAGATGTTCCTGAATCCCAGCACAGAAATGAGTTGTTTTTAAATCAGTTTATGAAAAACTATATGCAGTCTGAGGGTGTAGGTGTCGAGGCCGCCGCCCTAGACGAAGCCCAGTGCATCGTATTAGAAGCCGTTATCCCCGGCTCCGACAGTGCTTTGGCTTCCGAAAAGTTGTGGGTAGACAGAGAAACCTTCTTACCAAAGAGATTCGTATTATATGATTCCAATGGGCAAGAGCGGTATCGTTTGGACTACGATGAGTTTGTATATAATCCAGATTTTGAAGAAGATCTTTTTGAAATTAAAGAATAAAGGCTCTATTTCGTGGCAATAATGGTAGCAGTCAGGACAGAAGCCATAATTTTACATTACATATTTTCTATGCCGCTGCTGCCTGATGAATTCTTTCAGCGGAGCGTGAGCCTATGATCGTTAGAAGAGGAGATATCTATTTTGCAGATTTAAGCCCCGTGGTGGGCAGTGAACAAGGTGGCATTCGCCCCGTATTAATCATACAAAACGATGTAGGCAATAAATATAGCCCCACGATCATTTGCGCCGCCATTACATCGCAGATGAACAAAGCAAAGCTACCAACACATATACCCCTTTCTGCCACGGAGTACGCACTACCTAAGGATTCTGTCATCCTTTTAGAGCAAATTCGTACCATTGATAAGCAAAGATTAAAAGAAAAGGTTTGTCGTTTGGATCCTGGGATGATGCACCGGGTGGATCAAAGCTTATTGGTCAGCCTTGGGTTGCAACCAAACTCCCAGCATAAGGGAACATCTAACGGATAATTCTATAAATAGGGTGACTTCAACAAAGCTGATGCCACCCTTTCTTTATTACTACAACTTTAAAATAACCCTCCCCAAAGAGCAGTTCAAAGCTAAACATAACATTTTCAGGGTTTTACTAATATGGTATCCCTTTGCTTTGGTATTCGATCAAGTTGCACAAGCCCCCAAATGAGTTATATTCTTCCTATAAACAAGCGTACTTCTTTTGCTATTCAAAGCCAATTTCAAACCAATTCTAAAGAAACTTCTTGCAATCCCTTCCCATAAGAAGCTTAAAATCTCAAAGCTGGTACGTCTCAAGTAGTGTTTCTCCGAATAAGCATTTCTAGGTAGTAAGAAATGGGAACATGCGTCTTTCACTCTTGGTAATGGTCAATGGCTTTATGCTAATCAAACAAAAAAAGGATAATACAAAATTGTAATCATCCTTTTTTTAAGCAAAAACCTCTTTTATATTTTTCTAATTGAGGTTTTATCTTTTTTTACCCATAGAAACCATAAACAACCACACAAAGTAAAGCAATATAAATACAACGGTAAATACCGCAACATTTCTTATGGCAATAGGCTGTCCCATGATAAGAAGGGTTCCATGGTACATGAAACTACATAAAATCCCTGTACCAAATGCTTTTTTTAACATCCCCAACCAATCCATCTTTTTATCTCCTTAAACCATTGTTCCGCTTACGTGGTTATGTACCCTTTGAATTAAAATATCCAAAGCAACCACGTTATTTCCCCCCTCTAACACAATAATGTCCGAAGCACGCTTACTTGGTTCAACAAACTGCTCGTGCATAGGCTTCACTGTTGTTAGGTATTGGCTTACCACTGAATCCAAACTCCTGCCCCTCTCTTTTACATCCCGTAAAATTCGGCGTAAAATCCGAACATCCGCATCCGTGTCAACAAAAATCTTGATATCCATTAAATTACGCAATGCCTCATTTTGAAAAATTAAAATTCCTTCTACAACAATAACCTTTGTAGGGTGAATGATTACCGATTCATGAGAACGATTATGATCGGCAAAGTCATAAATAGGGCTCTCAATTGCAATACCTTGTTTTAATGTTTGTATATGCTCAATCATAAGGTCGGTATCAAAGGCATCCGGGTGATCATAATTTAAAAGACAACGCTCATCATAGGACATTTCATCATGCCTCTTATAATAATTATCATGATATACAACGGAAACAACGTCTCCAAAGCGTTCCTTTAGTCGATTGGTTAATGTTGTTTTACCGCTTCCGGTTCCTCCGGCTATACCAATAATCATGATCTCATCCATTTTAATTGATCCTCCCTCTTTCTTCTCCCCTACTGCTCCTTCGAGCCCAAAATAATCCTGATATCTACATTGCTACCAATTTCCTTTGGCGCAACTTCAACTTTTGCATCCGTAAAGAAAGAAATCAAATCAGAACCAACTCCTTCATTCTTCACCTGAATCCTTGTGTAGGTATTCTGTTGGCCGCTATAGTTGGTGGGTGGGGCTATCTTATAACCCGCATCCTCCAATTTCTTGCTATACAGGCCTGCAAGACCGTTTACACTTCCCCCATTAGAAACCTCTATTAATAACGCCTTGCTATCCTGCGCCGCTCCACTGGTAGCGGTAGCCGCAGGGGCAACGCTATAGAATACCCGATCCACCATTTCTCTGGTTTCTTCCACATCATGTATAAAATAAGACACACCGCCAACATATTGTCCCACACCAGGCAATGTTTCCATGGAAATCTTGCTCATATCCACTTTATCCACATAGTTTACATATTTCAATGCATCAGACATAGAAACATCCGTTTCAATATACTTATACATAACGGAGATCAGGTCTGGTAGATTCTTTAAAATCGTTTCTGTGCTTAGGACTTTTTCAGCGAGGGCTTTTAAGAATATCTGCTGTACCTCAATTCGCCCCACGTCACCATCTGCGTAACGACGGAAACGAACCAACTGCTCTGCTTTCTCCCCGTCCAAATGTTGGTCACCTTTTTTCAGGTTAATCAAAAGATCCCCTGTATCCCTCATATCCCAATCCATATCCTGGGGTACATACATATCCACGCCGCCAACAGCATCTACAATGGCACGAAAAGCTTCAAAGTCTATCTTTACATAATGATCAATTTTGATGCCTAATAGGTCCTCGATTTGCAACGCAGTGTTTTTACAGCCCATTTTTTCCCCACTAAAGGCATGAACGGCATTCAACTTCGTAACCTGACTATAAGAGCGACCTTCTGCGTTGATATTTGCCTTTACTTCTTCCGAAAGAGAAACTCTGGTATCCCTTGGCAAAGAGACCAAGCTGATGCTTTCCGTTGCACTATCGTAGTGAACAACAAAGACTACATCTGTTCTGGTTCCATCTTTGTCCACACCAAATACGGCTACATTCATTTTAATGTTTCTTTTTAGAAAAGCATCTAAAAAATTTGTATCTGATGCATTGTTACTTACAATGTTATCATTTGCAAAAGGTACGTTTCCCGTTATTTTGTAATATCCAAAACAAGCACCGCCAGCCAGTATCACAAATGCAAAAACAATAGAACACACAATCTTCAAAAACACCCTCATTGGATTATACCCCTTCTTCTTTGGAGTTGATCTTCCCGTATGTCTTGCAGGCTTTCTTTGTTTACCACTCATCTTCTCACCTATCTGTCGTTTTTACTCTGCCATATTCTGTACCGTTTCCACTGGTTCAATACCATAAATTAAACGGTCAATCAAAGCTTTTGTTCCCTCTTTGTCCATATCGAAGTATGCACCACCCTCACCGGGTATGGTAACCGTCTCCATATTCTCGGGGCTAATATCCTTTAAATACTTTACATATTTTAATGCCTCGGTAATGGTAATATTACTTTCCGTTTTATCCAAAGCAACTTCGATTAAGCTGTTCATATTTCTTAGTATAGACTCCGTACTGCAAACCTTATCCAAAAACGCCCGCATAAAGTCTTGCTGAACTTGGATTCGCTTTAAATCCCTCTGGGCATAGCCCTCTCTATAGCGAACAAGCTGTTCAGCCTCTTCCCCGTCCAAATTCTGAAAACCGGGTTGTAGGTCAATATATAAATCTTGGTATGGATCAACGTAATACAACCGATCCTGCACTTCCATATCCACGCCACCAATGGCATCTACAATTTCACGGAAGGCTGATAAATCTACCTTTATATAGTAATCCATTTTAACACCAAGTATTTCCTCCAACATCATAACAGAGAACGTACTTCGCATCCCCTCTCCTGCATAGGCATGAAGTTCCGTCAGCTTACACTGTCCGTAAACCCCATTTCTCTCGGGAACCGTTCGTCCATTTTGCTCTAAGTAAGAGGTCATCTCCTTTGTCATGGTGACTTTCGTATCCCTTGGTACTGCAATCAGACTAATGGCTTTTGTCGTCGTATTAAAACTAGCAACCATACATACGTCCGTTCGAAATCCATCCTCATCTGTACCAAAAATCGCTAGATTGATAATCTTATCTTCCAGTTGTTCAGGGGCCGATGCCGTTACATTAAATGCAGGATTTTCCGCCTTGCCCTGCCACTTTTGCAACGCTACATATAGCTTCGATCCGCCATATGCCGCCACCAATAACAGAAGTATGCCCACCACCAGGAATATACCCTGCACTCTCCTCTTTTGCGCCAGTCGCCTGCGTCTTGGATTCCGTTTGCCTTGTAGCCCTTTGGTAGGTACACTTCGATATTCCTTAGGAACTACTCTCTGTTTGGTTGTTTGCTGATAACTACGCCCTTTTTGACGGCGAACCGCCTCTCTGTCAACGCGTATCTCATCACGTCTATTTCTATACTCGTGATCAATTCTTCTTCTGCGCATCTTTCGTTTCTCCTCAAAAGTCAGCCTTACTGACACTTTTACAACTTATTCATTATAACAAACCATGCAAAAACTGACAACAAAAAATCAGCCCTTTCCTGGTTTCCTGTTTTTTTTCAAACAAAAACCGCCATTTTTAAGGCAATATTTTTATTATACATTATTTTTCCAAGGAAAAATGTACATTTTTCTTAATTATAATCCAACCTTAACCTTTTGCCTTTCTTTACTTTTGTCGTAAAAACTCGTATAATTCAAGAAAAAAAATTTTTTTGGAGGTTTTATCATGCCAGAACCAAATATTGAAATAAAGGAAATGCCCCAAGCAGATGAGAAGAAAATAGGGCTGCGTAAAGAACAGCAAATTACATGGCTCCTTTTCGCAGGCGTATCCGTCATTGTTACAGGGTTGGTTTTTCTAATTACTTCTGAACACTTATACTTATTAGCCCAAAATGTTTTAAAAAATCCAGCTATCCTCTTTTTTAACATTCTGCCTGTGTTCTTATTTATCAGCATTGCTTACTTTTTATCAGGAAGAACTACTTTCTCCATAACCTTAACCGGGGCAGTTTTTCTTATTTTTGCCATGGTGGATAAGGTGAAAATCACCATGCGCCAAGAGCCTTTACTCCCTGCTGACCTTACTTTGGCGAAAGAGGCCCTAACCATCGTTAAGACCTTTCCCGCTATGCAGCTCTTACTCATTGCATTATTACTGATTATTTTAATGCTAGCTTTATTTTTTTCCTTCCGTTTTTCAAAAAACCAGAGACCAACTTGGAAAACAAGAATTCTTGGGTGCGTAACCTTTTTCGTTATCGCCTTCGGGTCAAATACTTATTGGTATACGGATAAAGAACTTTACGGCAGCTACCCTGTCATTGACAATCCATACTTTGAAGTGAATCAATTTAACTCAAAAGGGCTTATTTACTCTTTCTGCCATCAATTTAACATAACAAGAATAGCCCCGCCGGAAGGTTACAAAAAATCAACCTTTGACCAAATTGAAGCAGAAAGTACCTTCGTTGCAACAAAAGATTCACCTCATATTGTAATGATTATGGGAGAGGCTTTTTCCGATTTGAGTAATAACCCCAACTTGGACTTTTCAAGCTATCGGGACCCCCTTAAAATTTTTAAAGAAATGGCAGAGAGCGAAAATGCACTCAGCGGTAAAATTGTCGTTCCAAATTTTGGCGGCGGCACTTCAAATACGGAATATGACGTTTTAACAGCCTGCCCTACCCGATATTTGAATAACCCTTTGCCGTCTTATAACTTTATACACCAGCCTTTCGATGCCCTACCCCAAAGGTTGGCACAAGCGGGCTATGAAACCCTAGCCATACACCCTGGCTATAAATGGTTCTACAATCGCCAGAACGTTTATCCAAACTTAGGCTTTGAATCAACCTATTTTTTAGAAGACTCTTTTGACCTATCCACCCAAGGTGTGGGCGGATATATTAACGAGAAAGCCACAATGGATAAGATACTAGAAACTTTGGATACTCACATAGAATCCAGCGATTCACCCCTATTTTCATTTACAGTAACCATACAAAACCACGGGCCTTACGAAAATCGCTTCGGCACACAAGCACAGAATTTTGATACTGATATTCCTCTGACAGATACAGAAAAAGATTTATTGACCCAGTATTTTAAAGGCATTACTGATGCAGATCAAGAGTTGGGACGTTTACGAGATTATGCTCAAGGAAGCAGCCAACCCATAGTCATTGTTTATTTCGGAGATCACCTACCAGGATTCTCCAACGGTATGGACTTCTTTAGCCTTCTTAACTACCCAATTGATGCCAATGGAACTTTAGAAGAACGCCTAGCTTTATATGAAACACCATTCCTTATCTGGCAAAATGATGCTGCGAAAGAACAAGGAGCGTTTTCACAGACAATCAAGGGTGCAAATTTACCTGATTCAGGCATCATCAATGCCAGCCACTTAGGAGCGTTGCTAACCCAACTCTTGGAGATGGATGGCCTTTCTCCCCTGTATGATTATGTCAACGAAGTCCGTGAAATTCTCCCCGTTAGTACAAACTCAATTTTTATGGATTCTAACGGAAATTTCACAGATACACCAATAGATGAACAAAAGGAGAAAATTTCAAAACTAGCTAACTGGCAGTATTACAAGCTTTTCGACCAAACCATACAAAAATAGACAGGCTTTTCTTTTTCATGACGGGAAATATCCCGTCATTTTTTTCATTTAATGAAAGTTATTTTATTCTAGTTATTTCATCCTCTTTCGTTAAACTCTACTTTTTTATTTACATATTATTACATTTTTTGCCGATGTTTTATAAATTTAATCAGTTTTACTTCTACTCTTTCATTATTTTTTATCTCTTATTTTGGGTAAAATCCTTTGATTTTACAAGGCTTTCTCCATTTTGAACAATATAACGTACAAAAAAGTTGCTGCTATTTTTATTTTTTTATTGAAATTGTTTAATAATTCATGTAAAATAAAAACGATCCATCCTCATCTGGAGTTTTATGGTAATTGTATGGGTTTGTTTCGCCTTAATATCACTATGGCAAGCAATAGTAATGCAATTTTACATGAGGGGAGGGGCTTGAGATGCAGCAATTTATCGTCACACGAAACAATTAAGTGGTGAAGCGGTTGCTGGATGGGTTTGGCTTTGAAGTCGGAAAAACGAAATTATATTATTATTAGTAAGGAGGAATTATATGGCAGCATCAATTGAAAACCGTGGTCAATTTGGATCCAAACTAGGCTTTATCCTTTCTGCGGCTGGATCTGCAGTAGGTCTTGGTAACATCTGGAAGTTCCCTGGTAAAGCATACAACTGTGGCGGTGGCGCTTTCCTTATTACCTACATACTCATGGTTGCTTTGATCGGTACGACTGTAATGCTTGCGGAATTCGTTATCGGTCGTAAAACACAAAAGAACGCAATCGGTGCTATTCGTGAACTTAATGCGAAATACTCCTGGGTTGGCGGTCTCGGAATTTTAACTGGTTTTATTATTCTTTGTTATTACTGTCAGGTTGGTGGGTGGACCATCAAATATATCATCGCCTACATCACAGAGTCTGCAACGGTATACGCTGATCCTACCGCTTACTTCTTGGATATGCTGGGTGTTAACGGCTTCCCTCTGGAAGGCGCAATCATCTACCCTCTTATTTTCCTCGGATTAACATCTTTCATTATTAGCCGTGGTGTTGCGGATGGTATCGAAAAACTGAGCAAATTCCTTATGCCTTTGCTGTTCGTCTTGTTAATCGGCTTGATGATTCGTGCTTGTACATTACCTGGCGCTAGCGAAGGTGTTGCATATATGTTGCACTTTGATCCATCTACAATCAATGGTAATACCTTCTTGGTAGCCCTTGGTCAGGCGTTCTTCTCTCTTTCTTTAGGTATGGGTGTTATGATTACATATGCTTCTTACCTGAGCAAAGATGAGAACTTAATTACCAATACTGGTGTTGTTTGCGTACTGGATACTAGCGTAGCTTTATTTGCTGGTTTTATGATTATCCCCGCTGTATTCGCAACAGGTATTGACCCTGGTATGGGTGGTGGCTTTGCTTTTGCAACTCTTGCCGGTGTATTCATGTCCATTCCCGGCGGTACCATATTCGGTTTACTGTTCTACGCACTGCTGTTCTTTGCAGCAATCACATCTTCCATCTCAATCTTGGAAGGTACAGTTGCTTATTTGGTTGAAGAAAAAGGTATGGAACGCAAGAAAACCGTTGTTTGGGCTTCCATTATTATCTTCGCCATCGGTATCTTCTATACGTTGTCTCAGGCTTTCCTACCTATCAAGGGTATTTGGTGGTCCATGGAGGGACTTCAGTTCCCTATCTTCGGTGACTTTATGGAATACCTAACTGACCGTTTACTGTTACCTTTCGGTGCGTTCTTTACAACGGTATTTGTTGGTTGGATTTGGGGTACAGACAATGCAATTAAAGAAGCAACTTCAGACGGAAAATACAAGTTTGCTTTGGCACCTGCTTGGGCAATCCTTGTAAAATTTGTAGCTCCTGCTGCTATCCTTTGTATCATCATAGCAGGATTATTCTTAGGTATGTCTATTTCCTAATAGAGTATCAACGTAAAATTTTAGCTAGATAGTTTAAAAGCGATAATCACATAAAAGTGATTATCGCTTTCTTGTTGTTTGTATCAGAAAAATTCCCCTTGAATGATATCTTGTTATCGCCTTCGTATTTATTCCCTGTTTATAAAATTAAGACAGCTGCAACGCTAAAGTAAATGACAAGGGCCACCGCATCCACAACCGTAGAAATTAATGGTCCCGCCATCATTGCAGGGTCAAATTTCAAAGCCTTTGCTAAAATTGGTAATAAACAGCCGATGGTCTTTGCCAATACAACAACTGCCGCCATACTTAATGATACAGAAAGGTTAATCCAGAACCCTGTATCCCCAACCAAAGTCATCTTTAACATATTAATTAAACCTAATGCAATGCCACAAATGACACCAACCCGTACTTCTTTCCAGACAACCTTAAACGCATCTCGCATTTCAATTTCGCCTAAAGCCATACCACGTATGATCATTGTAGACGCCTGAGAGCCCGCATTACCGCCTGTGCCTGTAATAATGGGAATGAACCCAGACAATACCACAGCCGCCTCTAAAAGGCTGTTGTATTGCCCAATTACAAAGCTACTAAGCGTTCCTGAAATCATTAACACTGATAGCCAAACAATTCTGTTTTTTGCAAGCACCATAACGGGTGTCTTTAAGTACTCTTCATCCGATGGGATCAACGCCGCCATCTTTTCCATATCTTCTGTTGTTTCCTGCTCGATTACATCTACGATATCATCCACGGTGATAATACCAACCAAACGCCCTTCTGTATCTGTAACAGGCAAGGCCATCCAGTTGTACTTTTTAAATATGTTTGCAACTTCTTCCTGATCATCCGTGGTTAATACAGAAACAACATCATCCTGCATCAACTCTTCGATGGTTTCCTCATCGGAAGCACAAATTAGGGTTCGCAATGGAACAACACCAATTAATTTTCTTTCATTATCAATAACGTAACAGGTATAAATGGTTTCCTTATCCGTGCCTGTCCGCTTAATTTGCATCATGGCCTTAGCCACAGTTGTACTGCTCCGTAGCTTTACAAACTCAATGGTCATCAAACTACCCGCTGAGTATTCAGGGTAATTTAAAAAATCATTGATAAGTTTTCTTGTTTCTGCATCTGTATTTCGAAGAACCTTTTTTACAAGGTTTGCTGGTGCCTCCTCCAAAAAGTCTACCGTATCATCCAAAAACATCTCGTCCACGATATTACGAACCTCTTTGTCTGTTATCGAATGTACAATATGCTCTTGGGTATCGCTATCCATATAAGAAAAGACTTCTGCAGCCATATCTTTTGTAAGCAATCGGAATACAAATAGCTGCTTTTCCGCAGTCAATTCTTCAAAATACTCTGCCACATTGGCAGGTTGTTCCGAGTTTAATTCCTCTTTTAAACGAGCATACTCGCCTGACTCTATTAATTCATCCAAATAGTCGAATAGTTTCTGCATTTCCTCCATCGTTCTTCACCCCATTCAATAAAAAAACACGACTTATTTTTTGCAAAAAAGCCGTGTATTATCCGAAAAAAGGCGTACGAAGCGAAGGGTCTAACTCTGATTGAGAGGCACACCCAAATACACGGCTATTTTTAACTGATACGATCGATAACTCTCAGGCTCTAAAGGAATACTTTCACTTTTGCCGTCCATTTAAATCCACCTCTGCTTTCAAATAAAATTTTGTATACATATTTAGTATATGCCTGAACAAATTTAACGTCAACACAATTTGTGAAATTTCTTTGAAAAATTTATACTTCTTCTCCATAGGACAACGGAGTTTTCCGGCCCTCTTCATCCTTAATGTACTTTACATAAAAACAACATCAAACATAGTAAATGACATGAACCAACATAAAAATAAAAAATGCAATCCAGTAGTATTGATTTTCCCGCTGCACACCCATCCAATCACGATTATCTTTTTTACCCCAGAAAACTTCTTGTCGCACTTTTCTAGCTCTTTCATGCTTCATAAAACACTGCAAAGCCCCAAATAATAAATACCCAGCAACCCAAAGCAAATGACTTTCCGTTATGCCAAAATCTGATGTCAAACTTTCTGCTCTCCCTTTGGCTTTTTTCAAACTCAGTAATTCTCCTGCCATTTGATAAAGCCAGAAAAGCCCAAGGGTTACATATAATACAAGAATGGCATCAGAGACTCCACTACTTATTGCTAAAAAAAGATTCAGTATAAGATAAGTGCCCCCTGCCTTCAACATGGTAGAAATGTTTTTACTGCTTTCCTCTTGTCGAATCCGCCAACGTTCCACCTGATCCTCAATTGCTATTTCCACTTCTTTGGCATGATCCTCGCCACGAAACAAATAATACTCATCATCATCACAAAGGAATGTCCATCCACAATCCTTCATTAATTGGGCATCTTCTTTGCTGCATCCCTTAGGAAAGTTCTGTATTGAATATCTTACCCTTTGCGGCAAATCCTTTCGGAAGGTATAACATAAAAGCCCTGCATCCTCTAAAATCAAGCCTTCCTCTGCCATATCCTGAAAATATGAACATGCCGCTCTCCTTTCATCCAATCCTATACTTTTCAGCCTTTTCGTTGTCCTTTTCATAAGCTCTCCCCATTTTACACTAATTACTGTCAATGACTATGCGTATTTTTGCTACTCAAAAAACTTATAACGGACGGCGTTTCACAACGCCTTTGTTTTCAGTAAGCCCTTACTTGCACTCCTCACTGAAACAGCGAAAGTGCCACCCCATCTATAGAGCTGGGGGACTTCCTAATGCCTTTAAATTATAGCACCATATATGAAAGCCCAACACAAACTTAAGAAAATTGCAAGAACCTCATTATTACAAAAAATCCCCTCACAAGGAGGGGATGCAAAATCAATACTTTTTCAAAAAGTTACCAAACTTAGTGTACTGCCCCAACCAAGTTAAATCTACCGTTCCCGTGGGGCCATTTCTTTGTTTTGCTATAATCAATTCCGCCTGATTTTTCTTTTCAGTCTCAGGGAAATAATATTCATCTCGATAAAGAAATGCAACCACGTCGGCATCCTGCTCTATGGCGCCAGACTCACGCAAGTCAGAAAGCATAGGCCTATGGTCACTTCTTTGCTCACAGGCACGGCTAAGCTGAGATAAAGCAATGACAGGGGCTTCCATCTCACGGGCGATGGCCTTCAAATTACGAGAGATTTCTGAAATTTCCTGCTGACGAGAGTCATTCTTTCCATTCCCACTCATCAACTGTAAGTAGTCTATCACAATCAAGCCCAACCCCTTTTCCGCCTTCAAACGACGACATTTGGAGCGAACGTCCATGGGGGAAATACCAGGGGTATCATCGATAAAAATCGGTGCTTGGGAAAGAGGTCCCATGGCACGAATCAAATCTTCCCAATCGTTGTCATTCAATTCGCCTGTTCTCATCTTTTGGGCATCTAGCATCGCCTCGGAGCAAAGCATACGGTTTACCAATTGTTCACGGCTCATTTCCAGTGAAAATACTGCCACAGGCACATTGCTTCTAATTGCCGCATTCTGTATGATATTTAACGCAAAAGCAGTTTTCCCCATAGACGGACGAGCAGCCAGCAAAACCAAGTCTGATTTTTGCAAACCAGCTGTCTTTGCATCAAAGTCTACAAAGCCTGTAGGCACACCGGTTAACTTCCCCTTAGAGCGGTAAATATCCTCGATCTTTTCAATGGAGTCAACGGCAATATCCCGAATGTGGTGAAATTCCTCTGAATGACGTTTTTGCATAATATCAAAAATGCTTTTTTCCGCCTGATCCATGATACTGTTGATGGACTCTTTCCCTTCAAAACTTAACTGGGAAATATTCCCCGCCGTTCGAATTAAGCGACGCAATACAGACTTTTCCTCTACGATTGCCGCATAGTGACGTACATTGACAGAACTGCCCACGGCAGTGGAAAGGGTTGCCAAAAAGGGCACCCCTCCAACTTGCTCAAATACACCCTTTTCCTCAAGCTTGTTCTTTACTGTAACCACATCAATTGGCGATGCCGAACGGTACAATTCCTCCGCCGCCTCAAACACCATTTTATGATCAGGACGATAAAAGTCATCCCCCGAAAGAATCTCAAGAGCCAAGGATGCCGCTTCTCGGTCTAAGAACATAGAACCTAATACAGCTTGCTCTGCTGTTTCATCGTGGGGCGGTACGCCACGGATATATTCATTTTGTTTTTCTTGCTGTTCCATGTTTTCCGCCTCCGCTGTCATTAAGCTTCCACAATTTTAACTGTTACTTCTGCTGTTACCTTGGGGTGTATTTTAATTGTAGCTGTTCTTTCACCTAACATTTTAATGGGGTCACCAATGGACACCTTCTTTTTATCGATATCCTGCTTTGTTTGTTCAACAATGGCATCAGCAACTTCTTTATTTGTAACAGAACCAAATAGTTTACCGTTACCGCCAGTTTTCACCTTGATTGTAACAACTTGTTCTTTCAATGCTTCAGCAATTGTCCGTGCATGATCCAGCTCTTCTTTCTTGCGTTTTTCTTCAGATTTTTGCTTTAATTCATAATCATTCAGATTGGACTTTGTAGCTTCCACAGCCAATTTTCTGGGTAATAAGAAGTTTTTTGCATAGCCTTCGCTCGCATTAATTAAGTCACCTTTTTTACCAACACTTTTTACATCTTGCAATAAAATTACTTTCATATTATGCTTCCTCCTCCAGATAATCTTTAATGGCATGACGAATCTTTTCCTTTGCCTCTTCTAAGGTACTACCAGGTAGCTGCCCTCCAGAAACGGTATGGTGACCGCCGCCGCCTAATCTTTCCATAATTCTTTGTACATTAATTTCACCAAAGCTACGGGCGCTGATAAAAACAGTATCTCCTACTTTGCAGCATACAAACGACGCCTTCACGCCCGTTACATTCATTAAATCATCTGCCGCCTGGGCTGCTGTCAACGTGGAGTTTTCCACATTGGCAGGGCAAACAGAAATAGCAATATTGCCCATAAATAATTCGGCATCCTTCACTGCAGAAGCCTTTGCCTTATAGGCATCCATGTCATTTTGGAATAATAATCTTACTCGAATGCTGTCTGCACCATTTCGACGTAAGAAGCCTGCTGCCTCGAAGGTAATCGCCCCCGTTTTTACGCAGAAATTCTTGGTGTCCACGGTGATACCAGCTAACAAGGCATCGGCTTCAATGTTGGTGAGCTTTACCTTTTTGCCAATATGTTGAATCATCTCTGTAATCAACTCGGAAGTTGAAGATGCATAGGCTTCATGGTAAACCAAAACCGCCTGATCGATGGCATCTGTACTTTTTCTATGATGATCAAATAAGACAATTCTTTTAGCGGACTCTAAAACCTGGGGACTTTCTACCATGCTTTTACGGTGGGTATCCACCACAATAACCAAAGTTTTATCATCCATCATTTTTAGGGCATCGGGAGTTTTTATGGTCAAATTCTGATGATTGCCACTTGCTACAATATTCTCCCAAAGCCTGCGGATACCAACACCCACATCATCCATTACGATATGACATCTTTTATCCATAGCCCTTGCAATGGCATAAACCCCCATGCACGAGCCCATACTATCCAAGTCACCATTTCTATGGCCCATAACTAGGATTCCTGAAGATTCCCCCATCAGTTCCCATAAAGCATCTGCTTTTACTCTGGCACGAATACGAGCGTTTCGCCCCATCTCGCCAGTTTTGCCGCCATAGAAAAGATAGTTTTCACCTTCTTTAATTAAAACCTGATCTCCACCTCTGCCCAAGGCCAAATCAATGGCAGCCTTTGCATTTTGCATAGCCTCATCCAGAGAGTTTTTACCAATTCCAATGCCCATACTAATTGTAACAGGGATATGATCCCCTACACTAATTTCTCGAATTTCATTTAAAATATCAAACTTCTTCTCTTTTAACTGGGCCAGTTTCCCTTTTTTAACTAATAAGAAAAAACGGTCTTTTTCTAACTTTCGAATCACCCCATCCACATCTTGGGCCAGTTGATTTAACTTTCGCTCAATCAAAGCAGCCAAAATAGGCCAACGGCTTTCGTCCAAATTATCCACTACATCCTCGTAATTATCCAGAAAAACCATGCCAATCACCGTCTGCTGATCCTCCAACTGCTGGGCAAGCGCTTGTTTTTCTGTAACATCCACCAAAGTCATGGTTAAAACTGTACCAACGGCACCGTTTTCCTCAATGACCTCACAGTGATTCAGTGCACCTTGATAGTACTTCCTTCCAATTTCAAGAAGGGTTTTTTCCCCATTACCGCTGTTTTTCAACAACTTTTCCACAGCCGGCTTTGTTTCCTCCATATCAGGAAAAACCTCGCCAAACCTTTTGTTGTACATCAGAATATGCCCACGAATATCCAAAACCGCATAAGGCGTTGGCAGATTATGGGGAATTTGAAAGTTTTCCTTCAATACAGTGGTGTCTAGAAAAGAAGGAACCCCCTCCTTTTCTCCTTCCAAAGGGGCATGAAGCTCCTTCAGTGCTGGCCAACCAAAAAATATAGCAGCTCCGCCAACGATTGTACCAATCCCCAAATAAATATCCACTAAGGAACATACAAAAACTACAATTACCATTAACGCAATTGCAATGATTACGTTTTCTTTCTTTTTAAAGTTATACATTCATATGCCTCCAAGCCGAAATGATCCCTTTCACGCTTTTTGCCCCAGTTCTCGGTGCAATTCCAATAGTGAAGTTTTCCATTCAGGCCTTTCTTCTTGCAAAAGTCCAAGCTTCAGCTTTGTTGCTGCTTTCTGGTCAAGGGTTTCCTTGGAAATCCCCATCCTTGCCGCTAAAAGATACATTACAATTTCCAAATCAGCCAATATCTCTGCTTTTTCTGCTTTTGTGGCATTTTCTTGCATTGCCGTAAAAAACTGAGATACCGCCGCCAACATCTGGCACTGCAAATTTTCAGTCATTTTTATATTCTTTGCAACATCAAAATCCTTTCCACTCATTCAAAACCCGCCTCCTATTAGATGGTTTTGTTACTCTGCAATGACATATTATATCATAAACTCAGCTCTATCTCAATACGCAAAGTTCTATGGCCAGTAGTATAAAAAGGCTGAGACAGTCATTTTTTGTAAATAATTGTCTCAGCCTATTTTATTGTAAAACCTCTTTCATCGCCGTAAATAGAGGGGTATTTTCGTTCATGGCATAAAAGGCCGCTCCTGAACGAAAACAAAGCTCGCCCAAAGCTCCCCTATGCTCCTTTAACGCCTGATCATAGGCAGATAATACCGAGGGACTCAACTCCAAGTCACAGGTTTCTCCCGTTTCGGCGTCTACCAAACGAGCGGCCTGTCCTTCTTTGGGCTTTTCTTCTTCCGCCGACAAAACCTGCACCATGCATACCTGCTGTTTTTTCCCTTGCAAAACACGCAAAGCTTCTTCCAAAGGTGCCTCTGTAAAGAAATCGGAAATCACTACGGCAACACCTCGTCCTAATCTACCGCTTAGTAAGGTGGCACGCAAAATATCAGAACCACCTTGACACTCAGCTTTATCCAATAGCGTTAATAGACCAAGAAAATTACTTTTTTGAGTATTTCCCCGTTTTTCCAAAGTAATAGAATCATTCCATAAAAACAAATTGACTCTATCCCCGCTACAAAGACTAATGTATGCTAAGGATGCTGCGAAGGCTTTCGCCTGTAAAAACTTTTCTTCCTTGTCCATGGAGCTACTGCAATCCAGAAAAATGTTCACTTCCGCCTGCTTTTCTTCCATAAAAAGCTTTACATAAAGCTTTCCAAAGCGACCAAAGCTATTCCAGTCCACTCTACGCAAATCATCCCCCATGATATATTCACGAAAATCGGAAAACTCCAAAGAACTACCTTTGGCATGGGACTTCCTTGCGCCGCTATAACCATCCACACTTAGCCTCTGACGCAAAGAAAAGGAAAGCTTCTCTAATTGCATCAAGTATTCTTTTGTAAATATATCCTGTAACGTTCTCATACCAACAACGCCTCGATAATACCATCTACCGTTATCCCATCCGCCATACCTTCAAAATTTAAGAATATGCGGTGACGTAATGCACCCTTGGCTACTGCCTTTACATCTTCATAGGCCACATTATAACGCCCCGCCATGAGGGCATAAACCCTGGCTGTCATCATAATTGCCTGCGCACCTCTGGGGCTTGCCCCAAAACGTACATACTTTTTCACCTTCTCAGGAGCTTCTGCATAATCAGGATGGCTTTTCAAAACAATATCCATAATATATTCCGCCACAGGGGTAGCCACAGGGACCTCTTTGGCAACCTGTCGCATCTGCAACAGCTTTTCTTGCCCACAAACTTTTTTCGCTTCCCTTTGGCTGCCTGTTGTGGTGGAGGAAACAATCTCCAAAAGCTCCGCTTTAGTGGGAAAGGAAACGTCCAACTTAAATAAAAAACGATCCATTTGGGCCTCTGGCAAAGGATAGGTACCTTCGGACTCCAAGGGGTTTTGCGTAGCTAATACAAAAAAAGGCTCTGCCAAACTGTAAGTTTCATTGCCACTTGTTACGGTGTGTTCCTGCATGGCCTCCAACAATGCACTCTGAGTTTTTGGAGTTGCTCTATTAATTTCATCGGCCAAAACAATATTTGAAAAAATGGGGCCCTTTCGAAACTCCATTCCCATTTCACCCTTGGCATTTTTGGTCATAACCGAGGTTCCTGTTACGTCAGCAGGCATAAGGTCTGGGGTAAACTGAATACGGGAAAAGTCCAAAGCCAAAACCTTTCCAATGGTTTTGACCAGCTGGGTTTTCCCAAGGCCGGGCAGCCCCTCCAGCAATACATTCCCACCGGCAACCATTGCCGTTAAAACTCCTCTGATAAGATCCTTCTGACCAATAATCACGGAACCGATTTCTTCTTCTATCTTTTGAAACTCCGCCCCAAATTGGCGAATCATTTCTTCTTCCATTTCATTTGTCCTCCCTTCTTTTCATGGCTTCATTATAGAGCCTTCCGCCTTCTCTCGTCAACGAAGAGTGGAAAACGTAAAGAAATATAAGGAAATTGTTTGGTTTTTCTTAAAGAAGGGTATGTATAATATCATAACACAATAAAAAAAATTGATTCACCTCTGAAGTTGATTTACCGAAAAGGGTTCTTTCTGGTTGTCGTTCATCTTCCCATTGTCCCTTCTAATTTTTGGAGACTGCTTTTAGCGGGATACCAGACCAATATCCGTGAAAATTAACGGAAATGTTATGGAAATATTATTGATTTCATAGTATCATAAGAAAAGGCGAAAGAACTATGTCCATCAAAAAATACGATTATGAGGGGTACCCATGAAAAAGATCGACTTTAAAAAATTAGATAGGTCTTACTTAAAGATTTGTCTTTATGTGTTTGCTGTTGCAGCAGCAATCATTCTATTTGAAAAAATTATTGGACATTTACCCGGTTTGGGCCACGCATTCCAAACCACAGTGAAAACCACCCTGCGTTTAGGCTCACCATTTTTTATAGGGTTTGCATTAGCATATATTATGAACCCCTTTATGAAATTCTTTGAAAAAAGAATTTTTAAATATGTCCCTAAGGCAAATGAAAAGAAAAAATTAACCCGCACCTTCTGTATTTTAATTAATTATGTAATCGTCATTGGAAGCTTATTCTGGATTGCCATTTACTTAATTCCTGAATTAAAGGATTCCGTTGTATCCTTTGTATCCCAGCTATCCAGTTATACTACCCAGATGAATGCTTCCATTACCACCCTCTTTGATCGTATTGATTTTATCAATGCAGAGGAAGTAAACAATATTATCAACAAAGTGCTGGCACCGATCATGAGCGTATTCCAAAACATACCGAAACTGGTCAGTGATATTGCAACAAACCTTTATTCTTTTGGCAAAATCACCGTAGACGTGGTCATGGCAATTTTTATTTCGTTTTATATGCTCTATGATAAGGAAAACTTCTCAAAACAGACACATAAAATTATTTATGCAATTTCAAATCGGGACAAGGCAGAACGATTATTTTATAACACCCATCGAATCAACCGTATTTTTCAGGACTTCATTGTTGGTAAAGCGGTGGACTCCTTAATCATTGGTGTGATGGCCTTCATTGGGTTTTCATTACTTAAAGCCCCCTTCCCTTTGGTGTTGAGTTTAATTATTGGTGTAACCAATATGATTCCATACTTTGGACCCTTTATTGGTGCTATTCCAGCAGCAGTTATTACGTTCTTGGTGGATCCACTGACAGCTTTATGGGTAATCCTGTTCATTCTTGCCTTACAGCAGTTTGACGGAAACTTCTTAGGGCCTAAGATATTAGGCGATTCTTTAGATGTGAGCCCCCTTTGGATTATATTAGCTGTGGTGTTAGGTGGAGCCCTCATGGGGCCTTTGGGTATGTTTATTGGTGTCCCTGTTTTGGCAACGATAAAAATGTTCTTTTCGGAATATATCAATAGAAAGTATGAGGAAAAATACACGAGCAATGATCCACTACTTCCGAAAAACCATGAGCATGAAACCCCACCCGAAGCATAAGATAAAGTAAAAGAAAGAACAGTCTTGTTTGTAACGCTGTTCTTTTAATTTTTTGGAGGAAAAAAATGAATCAAACCAAACAAACAAATCGCTTTGCATTAATCTTCTTCATATTCTTTCTTATAAGCGGCCCCCTTTTGTATGCCATTCCTTTGATACGTGACCTTCCTTATGAATGGTTTGCCAGCATCGTTCAGGTTGTATATTTCACAATCCCCATCGTTGGCTACTTTATTTGGACAAAAAAGAGTCCGAAGGAAATTTTCCGCCTCTATCCTTTAGGTTGGAAGAATTTACTGCTTATTGTGCTTTTTGGCTTTGCCATACAGCCTCTGATGCGTTTTCTTTCTTTCTTTACATCTCTGTTTTTCCCAAACGTAGCCCAAGAATCCTTAGAGGCATTACAAGGTGCCGGGTTTATTGGCTCATTAATCGCTATGGCAGTTTTACCCGCATTTTTAGAAGAACTTTCCCTCAGAGGCATATTCCTCTCAGGCTATCGACGTTTAGGGACATGGAAAGCAATTTTCTGTACCGCCCTTTTATTTGGCCTATTGCATATGAACCCGCAACAGTTTCCTTATGCATTTCTTGCAGGTTTATTCTTCTGCTTTTTAGTAGAACGAACAGGTTCCATTTGGGCATCCATCATCCCGCACTTTATTATCAACGCAACAAACGTTCTTACTATGTTTTTGCCCGTGGCTGAAGAGGCGGCTACCATGGATCCTCCGGCAAATACGCTCCTTTTACTTTATACCGGCGTATCTGCATTATTGTCCCTGCCGTTTTTAGGGTTTATCTTTTTTTGGTTTTTGAAAATAAATCCTGTCCAGCCAAATATACAAACAAAGGAAACAGCGGAACGCTTTCTCTCCCCTTCCATCCTTTGTATTTTTGGTCTATTTGTAGTCTTTGGGATCCTTCCATACCTTGGTTTTCTTTTTTAGTTCTTTTTAGAATAATTTGAAAAAGGCACGCCCCCTGGGGAACTGTGCCTTTTTCAATCCATATTTACTCTTGAAGCAACCGAAAGCGAGGGATTACCTTCCCTTCCACCTCCACTGTTTCTAGAAACATATCTTTTGGGCGAACCCAAAGGCCAAACTCTCCGTAAAGTTGACGGTATACAACCATCTCCTCTACCGTTTCCGAATGCCTTGCTAATCCAACAACACAATATTTCTTACCTTTATAATGCTCATATACACCACCAATAATCACTTCCATTTATTCCAACCCTTCCGTAACCTTTGGCTTTTCAACTTTACTTGTACCTTTTGGTAATATAAATCTTGCTGCCTGTTTCTCAACCTGCATCTCTAAATCTGTAAAAGAAAAAATCTCTCCATCGATACTGGCAAATAGGGGGTTTTTGCTTCGTACAATAAGGTTCTTACACCGTTTAAAATGTACGCCTTTCTTTGCCTGCATTTTTTCTATATATGTACCGTTTTGATAGCTGGGAAGCATCTTCAACAATGACATTCGACGAAAGGTTCGAATCCCTCCAAAATCCATAAGCCCATCATCAATTTGAGCATAGGGTGATGATTGAAAAGCCCCGCCGCAAAAGCTGCCATTGGCAATGGTACAGAGCAAAAACTTTCCAGAAAGCCGCATACCATCACCATCGGTAATTTCCATCTCCTCCCCCATAGGTAGACAAAACCGCTTACATAAGCCTCCCCAATAGGCCAATGGTCCTTGGATAAAGGGGATTTTTTTCAGCTTAGATGCTTCTACAGCCACTTCACAGTCAAAACCAATATTCACCATGTTTACTGCTCGTTTATTATTTATGCGAATTAAATCTATAGGGATCTCTTTTCCATTTATTTGTGCCTCTATATCAAAAAAAATATCTCTCTGGGTAAAATTCTTTACAAAATCATTCCCTGTACCTGTAGGAATCAATCCAACGGATGCATTCGTGAAACCATAGGCTCCATTGATGGCCTCATGCAGGGTGCCATCCCCACCGCAAACATAAAACCTCACCGGCCTGCCTTCTTGTGCTTTTTCTCGAATAAACCCTTCTCCATCACCAGGAAACCTTGTCATATGAATATGAAAGGAAATGCCCCTTCCCGCCAACGTCCTTTGTACTTGGGGTATCATCTCTTTCCCCTTGCCTTGGCCCGCTTCAGGGTTAATGATAAAATAATGTTTCATCTTTCGTATCTCCTCTTATCTTTAACTTGTTTTTAGAGTACCATATTTTCAAGTTACATACAATATGCAGGAACTTTCACTTTCGCCCAAAGAAAAAGCGGCATCTGCATCCTTTGCAAATACCGCTTTTTCAAACACTTACGCCCTTATGTTAACACACATAAAATTCAGTTTAGTAGTCTCTCAAATTATTTATACTCCTATTTAAAAAAGACCACAGTTGTTATTGCTCCATTTGCCTACCCAAGAAACCAGCAGCAGTCTGGGCCAGCTTACCTTCCACCTCGCCCATTTTCTTGTCCTTTGAAAGGAATACAATGGCACCCATGGCATCTCCCTCTGCAATAATGGGAGTAATAAGCTCGTGATTATACCCTTCCATACTATCATCATCTAGAATAGGTACAAAATTGCTGTCACTCTTCTCCGCAATCAATGTAGTCCTGCGGTTGATACATTTTTCCATTTCTTGACTAATGTGCTTTTCAAACAGTTCTCTCTTTGAGCCACCAGAAACAGCAATAATCTGATCTTTGTCAACAATACAAGTTACGTGTCCGGCAGTCTGCGCCAAGGACTCTGCATACTCTTTTGCAAATGTCCCTAATTCGCCAATGGGTGAGTATTTTTTAAGAATAATTTCACCCTCTCTATCTGTGAAGATCTCTAAAGGATCTCCTTCCCTGATCCGCAACGTGCGGCGGATTTCCTTAGGGATAACCACCCTACCTAAGTCATCTATTCTTCTTACGATTCCCGTCGCTTTCATAGAAAATTCCTCCATTTACAAATAAGGTTGCTTTATTGATTTCTCCTGTGCTTGTATTATTTGTAAAAGAAACGAAAATATACCTACCCATTTTTGAATAAAAAATATATTATGGAAACTCCATTTTCATTGTCTTATGATGATTCTAAAAATATAATCCTTCCTCTTTTTCTATCCATAGTATTTCAAAATGTTGGTTTTTGATAATCTTCATATACCAAACTTTTAAGATATATTTACACAAAAAAATGCCTCAATTTGAAATTGAAGCATCTCATTCTTATACCTATTCTGCCTTACCGTCTCTACTCATTAAGTCGAGTACAGCCTGTTCTGTATTTTTACCACCAAACAACACATCGGCAATGGCACTGGTAATGGGCATTTCCACATCATGCATTTGTGCTACCTGACAAGCAACCCGCACCGTATTTACACCTTCTACCACCATTTTGATTTCTTCTAACGTTTCCGCAAGGGTTTTTCCTTGACCCAATAAAATGCCAGCCCTACGGTTTCTGGAATGCATACTTGTACAGGTTACAATCAAATCACCAATACCAGAAAGCCCAGAAAAGGTTTCTGCCTTACCGCCCATCTCTACGCCAAGGCGTTTCATTTCTGCAATACCACGGGTCATAATTGCAGCCTTGGTATTATCTCCAAATCCTAGGCCATCAGACATACCTGCTGCAAGGGCCATGACATTTTTCAATGCCGCTCCCATCTCAACCCCAATCACATCTGTATTGGTATATAGGCGAAATCTAGGGTTCATAAATTCCCCCTGAACCATCTTGGCTACTTCTTCATTTTCAGAAGCAATCAAACATGTTGTAGGAATATCTCTTGCTACTTCTTCTGCATGGCTTGGCCCAGATAATATGCATACCTCACATTGGGGTGCACATTCTTGAATCACCTGGGATAAACGCTTTAAACTGCCTTCTTCAAGGCCTTTTGCAACGTTAACCAAAACCTGCTTATCGGTAAAAAAGGGAGCAAAAGCTGTCACTGTTTGACGCACAGCCTTAGATGGTACAGATAATATAATAATCTCCGCATCCTTTACCGCCTGCTCATGGTCTGTTGTAAACTTCATTCCTTCGGGCAATGTAATGCCGGGTAAATATGCCTTATTTTCCCTTTCATTTTCCATTTCATCAACCATATCTTGCCTTCTGGACCAAACCACAACATCATGTCCATGCTTTTGGAGCATAACAGCCAACGCCGTACCCCAGCTGCCTGAACCTACCACCGTTACTTTCTTCACTGCTGTCCACCTCCAGTAAAACCTTATTACACACTTTTACGCAACGTAAATTTATTTTCCGTTCCAGATATCAAACGCTTCACATTCTCTTTATGTCGCCAAATCGCTAAAATCGCCAAGGCTGTAAATAGTGCAACCCCTTCTGTTGGCATTCCCAAGAAAAGTGCACTGAGTGGAATGCAAATGGAAAAAACCATAGATCCAACTGAAATATAGTGGGTAAACACCACACCCAAAATACCTACCCCAAAGGTAACTAACCCTAGAATAGGCGAAAATACAAAGATTAAGGATATTACAAGACCTATGGTTGCCGCAATGCCCTTACCGCCTTTAAACTGCAAGTAAAAGGGGAAATCATGACCTAAAACAGCACCCACCCCCCCATAGATACCTGCGAATAAGTTGTTGTCAGGGAATAACCATCTACAAATAAAGAATGCAATAACACCCTTTAGAATATCCCCAACAAAGGTAGCCAAACCTGCACGAAAACCTAACACACGCAGGGCATTGGTGGTGCCCAGATTTCCACTTCCTTTTTTACGTAAATCAGTTTTTGTAATCTTACCAACAATAAAACCCATCGAAATACAGCCGATAAAATACCCGATTAGTAAACTAAAGACTCTAAACATATTATTCCTTTTCCCCTTTTTCTCTTACGATAAAATGAATAGGCGTGCCAACAAAGCCAAAAGCATCTCTTAACTGATTTTCAATATATCTACGATAGGAGAAATGGAATAATTCCCTCTCATTCACAAAAATAACAAAAGTAGGCGGTTTTACTGAAACTTGAGTCATATAATACAGTCTCAATTGGCGTCCTTTATCCGAAGGAGGCTGTTGCATTGCTGTTGCTTCAATTAATACTTCGTTTAACACACCCGTGCTGATACGCAGTGCATGGTTTTCATTTACTGTCTGAATCAATTCCAGCATTCGTGTAATTCTCTGGCCTGTAAAGGCGGAAATAAATACTCGTGGGGCATAGGGCATATAAGCCAATTCATTTCCAATATCCTTTAAATAACGGTTCATGGTTTTATCATCTTTTTCAATAGAATCCCATTTATTTACCGCTATGATCGCCGCCTTGCCTCTCTCGTGGGCAATCCCTGCAATTTTTGTATCCTGATCGGTAATGCCTTCATTAGCATCGATAACCAAAATAGCAACATCACAACGTTCAACCGCCGCCACAGCACGGATAATACTGAAGCGTTCAATTTCTTCTTTGATTTTGGCTTTCCGACGCATACCTGCGGTATCAATGAAGATGTATTTCTTCCCATCTATGGTAACTGGCGTATCAATAGCATCCCTTGTTGTACCAGGGATATTACTTACAATCAAACGGTCTTCCCCTAAAATTTTATTAATCAAAGATGACTTACCAACATTTGGCTTTCCGATAATGGCAACACGAATTGCATCGTCCTCTTCTCCGCCTTCTGCTTCCTCAGGAAAATGTTCAACCACTTGATCCAACATATCTCCAAGGCCTAAAGCCTGTCCTGCTGAAACAGGCATTGGATCCCCAATACCCAGTTCATAGAACTCATAAATGTCCAAAGTATCCCGCATTGTGCTGTCAACTTTATTGACTGCCAATACAACGGGTTTCTTTGTGCGGCGTAACATATTCGCCACCTGACGGTCGTCGTCGGTCACTCCTGTTTTTACATCTGTAACAAATAATACAACATCAGCCGTTTCAATGGCAATTTCTGCCTGCTGTATAATTTGTTTTTGAATGATTTCTTCGGAGCCAATTTCCATACCGCCAGTATCAATCAAAGTAAATTTATGGTTCAGCCATTCCACATCCGCATAAATACGGTCACGGGTTACCCCAGGCGTATCCTGAACAATGGAGATTCTTTCTCCAGCCAAGCGGTTAAACAACGTAGATTTCCCTACGTTGGGACGGCCAACCACTGCTACGATTGGTTTACTCATATTTATTCCTCCATGTATCTCTCTATTTCATAAAATCATTTGTGTTTCTAATTCTATATACCAGATAAAATAGCATTCTAAACCACTATAGGATTATACCACAGTATTATTTCCAAATACAATAGTTCAAGCCTGTTTTCAGCCTTTTAACTCCATAACGCCTGCCATTACACCTCTGTCTTCCCTCATCTTTCTGTGGGAATAGAAACGGTTTGTATCACACATTGTGCAAAGTTCTGCCATCTCAATGTTTACCACACCCATATCAGCTAAGAGACGGCGGTTTGTTTCCCAAAGGTCTATGCGGTACTTCCCGACTTCCTTCGGATCATCAAATATAATCTCATGGGCGAAGTCTAAATTCTCTCGAAATAGTTCCACCACAAGGTCATCCACCTGAAAACAACACTTTCCAATAGAAGGGCCGATCGCGGCAACCACATCTTTGGGCTGTGTACCAAAGGCATCCACCATTTCCTGCAATATACGCTCTGCCATCCGCTCCCCTGTGCCTTTCCATCCGCAGTGTGCCATGCCAATGGCTTTGTTCTTGGGGTCTAGTAAAAAAACAGGAACACAATCTGCCCCAAAAATCACCAACGGAATATGTGGCACATTGGTAATCAGCCCGTCCACATCTGTATATCCCCGATCACGAAGTACACCCTTCCCTTTGTCCTCAGCCATAATACGACGAACATTTGTGGTGTGGGTTTGTTGGGAAGTCACATAATTCTCTTTAGAAAACCCTATGGCATCTCCTAAAATTCCATAGTTTTTTAAAACCATGTCTTTGGCCTCACCTCTGGCTAAGCCCATGTTCATGTTTCCATAAAACCCTTGACTTACCCCACCATGGCGAGTGGTAAAACAGTGCTTCACCATATTTGTTTGAGATAAATTGTCGAAAACAACTACCTCAACTTCTCCAATTCTCTCTATCCTCATAGTATACTCCTTATGTTAACCAAAAACCATTCTCTGTATAGCGGAAAAAAGTTTTCCCATTCTCTTCCAAAACTTCCGCAACGTCAAAGCGAAAATCTCCTTCTAACCCTCTCTCAGCAATATATGCCTGAGCTGTACGAATGATATGCTCCTGTTTGCGTTTGTCTACCGCCTCACAAGGTTCACCTTTTGTTCGACCCGCTCTATATTTTACTTCAGTGAAGATGATGTATGTATCCTTTTTTGCGATTATATCAATCTCTCCGCCGTGACTGCGGTAGTTTCTATGTAATATTTCATACCCCATGCGTTCCATTTGTTTTACTGCCAATGCTTCGCCTAAAGCACCCTTTGATTGATTATCCTTCGGTGTTAAAAAATTCTTTACAAAACTTCTGCGATGAATGGGGCAAATTCCCTGAACTTTAATGCCTGCAATATGCTCCGCTGAACCATACCCTTTATTGGAGGCAAATCCATACCCAGGATATAACTCATCATAGGTTTCCATAAGCCTATCTCTGTAAACTTTGGCAACAATACTTGCCGCACCAATAGAAAGGCTTTTTGCATCCCCTTTTATAATGCCCTGTTGTGGGATAGAAATTTCAGGAATTGTCACAGCATCTGCCAAAATAAATCTGGGTGCAGGGTTTAACTGGGCGATGGCTTCTCGCATGGCCTCATAAGTTGCCTGCAAAATATTTATCTCATCTATTCTTTCACAGGAAATTACGCCAATCCCGTAAGAAACCGCTTCTTCTAAAATTTCATCATACAGGCTTTCACGTTTTTTTGCTGAAAGTTTCTTTGAGTCATCCACACCTTCAATCCTGCAATCTATTGGTAGAATAACCGCCGCCGCCACGACCGGTCCTGCCAACGGACCACGTCCAACCTCGTCTACACCTGCAATAAGATCATAACCCTGTTCAAAACAGGCTTTTTCATATTGCAACATCATTTCCAGCCTAGCCAGTTCCTTTTCATGGGAAGCTTTTCTTTTTCGTGCTGATTCAATGGCACTTTGCACCCCTTTTCGCTGGTCCAGAGCAAAAACTTCAATGGATTCGCCCAGTTCCTCCATAGAGCATTGTTGTAAGTGTTCTTTAATTTCTTTGATCGACTGCATGGGTTTCCCGCCTTTCTTTCACCATTATAACATAACCGCAGAAAAAGAAAGGTATCGCTTACGGACTTTTACTTTTCCAAGGTATTTTAATTTACATCCCTTCGGGATACGAATGATATTTATTATAGCATAAAAGCAGGAAATATATCAAAAACAACAACCCTTGGAAGAATTTTTAATATTTTAGATAACAGCAAAAACAAACCCCGAAGTTGCTTAATGTTATAAGCAATTTCGGGGTTTTTCCTATTATACTTCCATGATGATTGGTAGAATCATAGGGCTTCTCTTTGTTTTCTGCCAAAGGAAATTCTTCAGCGTATCTTTAATTACACCCTTAATATAATTCCAACTTGTAATGTTCTTTTCTTCACATTCCATTAAAGCCGCAAGTACCACTTTCCTTGCTTCATCCATAAGGTCCTCTGCAACACGAACGTATACAAAGCCTCTGGAAATGATGTCTGGCCCTGCAACAATGGTACCATTTTCTCGGTCCATGGTTACAACCACCACCATTAAGCCATCCTGAGATAAATGCTTTCTATCTCTTAATACAATGTTTCCAACGTCACCTACACCAAGGCCATCAACCATAACCTGTCCTGCAGGTACAGTGCCATTGACCTTTGCTTCCGTACGGGAAATTTCAAGGACTTCGCCTAATTTCATTACAAAAATATCTTTTTTATCTAAGCCCATGGAAATGGCTAAATCTCTGTGGCTGGCAAGGTGCATAAACTCGCCGTGAACAGGCATGAAGTATTTTGGCTTAGTCAACGCAAGCATCAGTTTTAACTCTTCCTGCCTTGCATGGCCAGAAACATGGATTTCTTCCATATCCCCATAAATGACATCAGCACCCTTTTTCAAAAGTTCGTTCACAACCTTGATTACGCTCTTTTCATTGCCGGGAATGGCAGATGCGCTGATGATGATTTTATCATCAGGTTTCACACTCACTTGCTTATGCTCATTCATTGAAATTCTGGAGAGAGCAGACATAGGTTCACCCTGACTGCCGGTAGTGATGATTACAAGCTGCTCATCACGATAGTTTTTAATTTCGCCAATATCAATTAACGTACGGGGTGGTATCCACAAATACTCTAATTCAGAAGCTGTTTTTACTGCATTCACCATGCTTCTGCCGATAATGGCAACCTTTCGTCCATGCATATGGGCAGCATTGATTACCTGCTGAATACGATGGATATTTGATGAGAAGGTTGCGACCATAATACGGTTTTTAGGGGAATCTTCAAAAATTCTTTCAAAGACTTTACCCACATTTTTTTCTGATATGGTAAACCCTTTTCTTTCCGCATTGGTGCTGTCGCTCATCAAAAGGAGAACGCCTTCTTTTCCTAACTCAGCAAAACGCTGCAGATCAATGATTTCCCCATCGATGGGTGTATAATCCACCTTAAAATCCCCTGTATGCACAACGGTTCCAATGGGTGTATGAATAGCCAATGCCACGGCATCTGCAATTGAGTGATTTGTGTGGATAAATTCCACGTTAAACTGACCCAACTTCACCTTTTCACCAGGAACGACCGTATGCAAAACGGTTTTATCCAACATTTTGTGTTCTCTTAGTTTGTTCTCCAACAGCCCCAGTGTCAAAAGTGTACCGAAAACGGGTACATTCAGCTGTTTTAGAATATAGGGTAATGCCCCAATATGATCCTCATGTCCATGGGTCAATACAATACCCCTTATTTTATCTTTGTTTTTGGTCAGATATGTTACATCGGGGATAACCAAATCAATTCCCAACATATCATCTTTGGGGAATGCCAAACCACAGTCAATGACCATAATGTCATTTCCGTATTCTAAAATGGTCATATTCTTCCCAATTTCATCCAACCCACCCAAAGCAGCAACCTTAAGCTTAGCCTTGGGTCTCGGTTTTCTTCCTGCCAAAAAACACACCTCCTTTACTTTTCTTTTCCGATTTTCTTATTCTTTTATTATGCCGTAAAAAAGCGCAGTTTAAACCGCAAAAACAAAAACCCTTATAGACAAAATTCTTTTTTTCTATATTTTGGGTACACATAAAAAGGGCAGGTCGCCTATTTCTTTGAAAACATCTCTCCGATCCATGTTTTCCTTCCAGAGGTTCTGCCAAATTATACGTATTCTGTTTTACTTCTTTTTCCGCACATGATGATTCGGCAAACTGCTGCCATTCATCTATCGTAAACGCATTGGTTATACGTTTGTGATCATAGTCAAATGAAATAATTGAGTCTGCCCATCTCCACTGGAATCTCCTCCTTGGAAAGACAGTGAATGAACCAACTCTTTTACTAGGAAAGAAACCACCACTCTCACTAAATTTTGTAACCAAAAAATAGGAAAATACCTTCCCTTTCCAATTCATCATGAAGTAGAGCTTGTTAGCCTGCAGGCTAACAAGCTACTAATCCATTGTATATAATTTCAATTCTTTTCTTAAATCTTCACTTCAACACCTTGTACACATAAAAAGGAATAGTCCCCTACTACAACGCTGTAGTCAACAGACCGCCTTTTTAAAATTAGCCATCTGCCTCTTCTTAAAGATATTACTTTCGTTGCAATTTTGTGCGAAATGAATCCCAAACAAGGATATTAAAATCAGTCGATTTCCACTTCGTAATCTTCGCCTTTTTGGGCGAATAAGTCTGCTACACGGTCAAATTCTGCGTCATCTTCAACCAATTCATAGGTTACGTCATCCGTATTAATAGAACTTTCTTTCAAAATAAGCGCTTCTGTTTCATCATCGTCCATTAATTCTGTCTCAACTACCAGTAAATATCTTTCTCCGCCACAAGCCACGTTGTCGATGATGGAAAACTCAACCTCGGAACCGTCTTCTGCTGTCATTGTCACTGTTTCAAATTCGATCTCATTTACTTCATCAAAAATGTCTGCCATTCGTCATTGCTCCTTTAGCTCCGTTTGCAACAGTCCTTATCCTCTATTTCTGCTATCTAAATAGCCCTGAAGAATATGCACAGCCGCCATCTTGTCAATCACACTTTTTCTTTTTTCATGGCTTAAATCAGCCTCACGCAACGCACGTTCAGCGGCAATGGTACTAAATCTCTCGTCCCACAAAACCAACTCTACCTTAGGAAAACGTTTTTCAACTCTCTCGGCAAATGCCTTTGTTTTCACACAACGCTCCCCTTCAGAATTATCCAAGTTTTTGGGATAGCCCAATACAATACCTTCTGGATTGTATTCCTCTACCAATTCCGCTAGACGTTTTAAACTTTTCTTATATTCAGCAGGATTGTCTCTACGAATAATTTCCACACCCTGCGCTGTCCATCCCAAGGGATCACTTACTGCAACCCCTATGGTTTTATCTCCATAATCTAATCCTAAAATACGCAATTGTTTTCCTCTTTCTTAATCGTTACGCTCCATATAGTCTTTCACCAATTCTTCTAATAATTCATCCCGTTCCAATTTTCTTATCATAACCCGGGCATTCATATAACTGGTGATATAGGTAGGATCGCCAGATAAAATATATCCAACAATCTGATTTACAGGATTATATCCTTTTTCCTTCAAGGCCGTGCTAACAGCGATGAGGATCTTTTTTGCTTCGTTTTCGGGCTCTTTTTCTACTCTTCCAAAATATTGTGTCTCATTGATATTACTCATACCTCTCACTCCCCATCACGCGATCCGTTCGCTTTTCATCTATCATCTTATTTCATCATAATATAAACCAAACCTTATTGCAACAACATTATCCTTACAGAATGATTACAAACCAACCTGACCAAAAGCAATTTCCTCTTCAGTATGGGTTATTTTTGTCAAAACAATTTTATTGGTTATATCCTCTGGGCTTTTTCCATGGACTTTCATGTAGTTTGAAGTGTGCCCCTCGTACACGCCATCTTCCAAGGTTTTTTCATATAATACTTCCACTGTTTCTCCTACGTATTTCTTCAAGAAGTCAGCTGTCATTTCTTCGCTTAAAGCAAGTAATTTATGACTTCTTTCAGACTTAACGCTGTTTTGAAGCTGATCTTTTCTCTCTGCCGCAGGTGTGCCTTTTTTCGGTGAATATGGGAAAACATGAATTTTGGAAAAACCAATTTCTTTCGCAAAATCATAACATTCGTTAAAATCTGCTTGCGTTTCACCAGGGAACCCTACGATGATATCTGTTGTCAAAGCCACATCTGGTAAATACTTTCGTAAAAGAGCCACCGCCTGACGATACTTCTCAGTATCATACTTTCGGTTCATTTCTTTTAACGTTTTGTCACTTCCACTTTGTAAAGAAAGGTGGAAATGAGGGCAAACCTTTGGCAGTTCCGCCATGGTTTTTGCAAACTCCTCTGTCACCACGTTGGGTTCAATGGAACTAAAGCGGATACGACTGATTCCCTCAACTTCATGTACCTGACGCAAGATATCCAATAAGCTTGTATCCTTACTGTCTTTTCCGTAGCTTGCCACGTGAATCCCTGTTAAAACCACTTCTTTAAATCCGTTGTCCGCCAATCGCTTTACTTCAGCCAAAACATCTTGAGGTTCACGGCTACGAATTGGCCCACGGGCAAAAGGAATGATGCAATAAGAACAATACTGGCTGCATCCATCCTGAATTTTCAAATATGCACGGGTACGGTTTGCTAACTTTTGAATGGAAAGGGGTTCAAAAACCCGCTCTTTCATAATATCTGTAACATGGTTTTCTACGCCTTTTTGCGGATTGTATTCCTCAACCATCTCTACAATTTGACCACGGTCTTTGGTGCCAATCACCAAATTCACGCCTTCCACTTCCATAATTTCCTTGGGTGCTGTCTGGGCATAGCAACCCACCACGGCAACCACAGCATTTTCATTCTGTCTTTTTACCTTACGAATTAACTGTCTGGACTTTTTATCACCGAAATTCGTAACTGTACAGGTATTAATAACATATACATCTGCAACATCATCAATTCCAACTATTTCATATCCCTTTTCGGCAAATAGCTCGGCAATGGCCTCACTCTCGTATTGATTCACCTTGCAACCAAGGGCATAACTTGCTGCTCTTTTCATGATTCTCTCCGTTCTTTTTGGTATCAAAGCCCCGTTAATTGCCGTATGGCTTTCACTACCCCGCCTTTATTATTACTTCCCGCTTGAAAACGAGCAAATTTCTTCACACCGTCTGATGCACCTTCCATGGCATAGCTATGGTAAGCCTGCTTAAACATTTCCACGTCGTTATATTGGTCGCCAAAAACCACAGTTTCTTCCGGTGTAATCCCCCACATTTTTTGCAAAGCCCCAACAGCAGTGCCCTTAGTAACACCATTTAACCCTGTATCCAAACAAGTATCCCCGGAAATTACCAAACCCAACTCATCATCCAGCAATGGACGAAGATTATTATAGCAGGTTTCAGCACTCTCCCCTTCGTGGGAAATCATGGATACTTTAATTATATCCTCTTTCACCTGATATAAATCATCTACAAGACGCATTTCATAATGAAATAGCGGGGAAGATAACAGTTCTAAAAGCTCTGGGCTTCTTGTATAGGTGCAGTATTTTGCACAAAGCAAGGGTTCTATCCCCTTCAGGGAAAAGATCTTGTCCAAACAATGCTCTACTTCTTCTTTGTCCATTGGCTCAACCACAAGCTCTTTGCCGTTATCCACAACAAAGGCTCCATTTTCTGCAATGACAACAACATCTTCCATATGTTCATCAAAATGCTTTTTTAGACTAGGATACTGACGGCCACTGGCAACTACAAAACGAATGCCGTTTTCATGAAGCCTAGGCAAAAGCTTATAAATCTCTGGATCTATACTTTTTTTATCATTTAACAGTGTTCCATCCATATCCGATACAATTAATTTAATCATCTATTTATCCCTCTTACTTTTTATATATTTTAAAAAAAATCGGGAGGATTTTCAACGCAATATCTACATCTTTGCCTGATAACCAAACCAAATACTCTCGCATCCGCTCCCACTTTTGTCGTTTAAATAACACCTGGGAACAAATATCTTCCATCTCACCCAATTTCTCAATAATCTCGTCTTTCTCATACTTAGATATGTTTTCCATCAAACCAATTTCCAAACGCAAATCGGTAAAATCCACATCCAAAGATAAATCGCTGTGTTCCAGTTTTAAATAATAATCTAATAGGCCTTCGTTTTGATATCCATTATAGCGAAAACCCTCTAACCGCTTTACCATTTTTTTAATATTCTCACGGTATGCCTCAGCCTTTAACGCAGACTTTTCGTAAGGCTGAATCACTTTAAGGCCGATACAAAAGCCTTCTATCTTGTCCTTATATGTATTTACAAGATAACGGAACAAAACCGACATTTCTTCTTCATCATACGAATAAGCGTCCCATGTTGCACGGCTGCGGTCAATATCCTCGTCTACTTTTTGGCAAAAATCCTTTTGTTCCATAAAGACTCCACCCTTCTTCATCGGTACAACTTTTTCGCAAGGTAACGATATTATAAGTATATCATATCTAAAATCGCCTTTGCAAGGTTTCCAGCAAAAGGAAAAGAGTTCTTCCCGAAGGAAAAACTCTTTATTTCACTTAATTTTCACTTTCATCTTCAACAATTACAACCATTCCGCCTAATCGTCTGTTCAGCTCGCTTCTGGTAATTTTGATGATATTCGGGGTAACACCATCTGCCTGGGCTTCGATGTAGTAAGCTTCCTCATTATCGCAGTCGTTTTCATCCAGCCAACCACCGAAGAAGGATAAAATTGCACGCATAATTTCCACACTATGACCCCAATAGTCTAAGTCTAAGAAAATCATGCGGTTCTTTTCTCCATTTTTAGAAAATTTGCGGCTTTTATACACCATTGTAAAAAGTCGTCTTTCCTCGCCTTTGTAAGTGAAATAAACAGCCATCTCGTTGCTTTCGCCAAAACGATTTTCGTAGCGGTTTACTTTCGCACCTGGATCAAAATATTTTAAAATAAACTGATACACTTGTTCCAGTTCAATCTCTTTTGTAATGTATCCATGAGTTTTTGCTGTCATAGATGGCACATCCTTTCTAGTCGCTCTCTGGTCAAAAATATTTTGTGTGCTAAATATTTCTCTCTTGATTGCATTATACAGGAACAACTCAGCCATGACAAGAGAAATCAAGGAGAATAAGAAGAAAAAAATACCGTGATTTTTTAGGCACTTTTATGCCCATGTATGGCAATTAATACCTTCTATATGGACTTTTTTTAATCTCCTTCTATTTCTAGTGTTTACCCCTTGATATTATATGCAAAAATCACAATTTTTCCAGTACTTTCTCCACCAATTCACTACAACGTTTTGCCGCCATAATACTGAACTTTTCGTAAGAAATATTTGCTTCTTCCCCGGCACCGTCAGAGATAGCACGGACAACTAAAAATGGAATTCTGTTGAGCCAACAAGCATGGGCAATAGCCGCCCCTTCCATCTCCGCACAAATGCCTTGTACATCCTTGCGAATTTTTGCCTTTCCCTCTTTTGTACAAATAAATTGGTCCCCGCTGGCAATACGCCCTGTAACAACACGGTAGCCCTCGGCAATCTCCGCCGCCGATGCTTGTGCCAAACGAATCAATTCTTCGTCTGCCTTAAAATAGCTTTCCGCCATTCTTGGAATTGTTCCAATTGGGTCCCCTAAGGCTGATGTATCCATATCGTGCTGTACTGCATCAGTGGAAATGACGATATCGCCAATTTTCAGGTCTTCTACCAAGGCTCCAGCAACACCCAAAACCAAAATATAATCCACGCCAAAGTGGTCAATCATAGCCTGGGTACAAATGGCTGCGTTTACCTTGCCAATCCCACCCCTTACCAATACAATATTATTCCCTTTATATCTTCCAATATAAAATAATAAGCCAACAACATTTTTTGTAGTAACAATTTCAATCTTTTCCTTCAAACAAAGGATTTCTTCCTCCATTGCACCAATAATGCCAATGGTTTTCATTTCCCTTCATCTCCGTTCTCTTATAATGTTTGTTGGACGGTTACAGTTTCGCCCTGATTTTTGTTTTTTAATCATACCACAGTTCCCCCTTATATGACAAGCACACATATTTCTTCTCGTCTTCCATTGCAAAAACGTGGCATCTTTTGTATACTGTTATGAAAGTCAACGAAAAAGGAATGATTGCATGAAACCGGTAATCGGAATCACACCAGACTTTGATAGTGTAGCAAGCAGATATAAAATACATCAGGATTATATATCTGCCGTAACAGAAGCTGGGGGCTACCCCATTATGCTCTTTCCAGAGGCTGTTCTGCCACCCTTTATAGATGGGATTATTTTTAGCGGCGGAGGGGATATAGACCCCCTGTTGTTTCACCAGGAGCCTTTGCGAGAAAGCGGTGAAATCTCCCCTCTTAGAGATGAATTTGAGCTTGCCCTTTGCAACATGGCAATCCAAAAAAACATCCCATTGTTGGGCATTTGTCGGGGGATGCAGGTTATGAATATCGCATTAGGGGGAACAATCTATCAAGATATCTCCGTTCAAACAAACAGCACCTTGAAACATAGCCAACAGGCCCCTCGTCCTTATGGAACCCATAGCATCATCGTAATGGAAAACACCTTGCTTTCCTCACTGTGGGGAAAACAAAAAACAACTGTAAACTCCTATCACCATCAAGCTGTGGCCTTGCTGGGTGATAGTATTCAAGTCTGTGCAAAAAGCCAAGACGACTTAATAGAGGCCATCGAACATACTGAAAGTTCTTTCGCAATCGGAGTACAATGGCACCCAGAGGCTATGGAAACAGAAGAACAAAAATTACTTTTTTCTGCTTTCGTAAACGCCGCAGGGGTGTTTCATGCAAATAGGAGGTAATCATGGAAAAATTACAAGAGATTATGGGAGTTGAATGGGTTTTAGATAAAGCGGCAATGATTGGAGTAAAAATTTTACAAGTTGCTGGAATTCTGCTACTTTGTTGGTTTTTAATTCGTATTGCCAATGGTATTGCCCAAAAATTCTTTAAGAAACAAACCCAAAAACAGCGTCTGGCAATGACGGATAGAAAGGCAAACACATTAAATTCCATCACGTCCAGTGTGCTGAAGTATCTTATCTACTTCATAGGACTCTTTTCAATTTTGAAACTTTTAGGCGTGGACGACAAATCCTTGTTAGTGGTGGCAAGTGCCGGCTCCGTTGCCATTGGCTTGGGTGCCCAAAGTATCGTCACCGATATGCTGGAAGGCTTTTTTATTCTGTTTGAAGACCACTATGCAGTGGGAGACATCGTAACCATACAAAACATTACAGGAACTGTGGAAGGTGTAACCCTGCGCTCTACAAAAATAAGAGACTTCCAAGGCAAAGTGCATATCGTCCCCAACGGTAGTGTTGGTACTGTTACCAATTTGTGTGATAACTTTATTAACGCCATCGTAACAGTAGGCATCTCCTACGGAGAAAACATAGACAAAGCCCTTTCAATTTTGGAAGACGAAATGAAAAAAACCACTGATATCGAAACTATCATAGAACCACCCGTTGTGGTAGGTGTGGTTGGTTTGGATGATTCTGCTGTTTCTATCCGTATCGTTACAAAGTGCCAAATTAAAACCAATTACGCAGTGGAAGCAGAGCTGCGTAAGCGTATTAAAAACCGTCTGGACAAAGAAGGGATTGAAATCCCCTTCCCTCAGCGTACCATTCATATTGTGCAGCAAAAGGAGGCATAAATTATGGTTTTCTCCGTTGGAGATATCGTGCAAATGAAAAAATCTCACCCTTGCGGATCCAATCAGTGGGAAGTTCTACGTACAGGTATTGATTTTCGAATCAAATGCTGTGGATGCGGCCACATGGTAATGTTACCAAGGGTAAAATTTGAGAAAAACGTAAAAAAAATAGTTACCGAAGGAAAAAGCCAAGAGGTTTAAACTCACCTGAGGCTTATAAACTTTACACCGAACAGCCCCAATCATGGGGCTGTTTTTTTATTGTTTGGCTACCACAATATAAAAACCACTGGCTATGCCGGTGAGCGTAAAATAACTATCTTTTATTACAACTTAGTATGTTTATCAGGCGAAAGAAACGGCTTCTACCTAAGTGTAGCAAAGCTAAATTTCATGACTCCCCCTATAAAGGAGAAATACTCAAGCCACCCACAGTCATAATCTCATCCTGCTTCTCTTACACCCCAACTCCAGTATTCCTCTAGAGTAATGTCTATGTCTTTATTATGCACATTCCCCAATCTTTCAACCTATTTCCAAAAATCCCTATGACCCCTCATTCATTTAAAAAACCTTCCGCCAAAAGCAGCAGAGGGTTCTAAATCATTCATCTTAACTTTATTTCTTTCTCATAGCATTTAAAATTGCTAATAATGCCACACCAACGTCTGCAAACACTGCCATCCACATGGTTGCCATACCAACGGTACTCATTGCTAAAACCAAGACCTTTACACCCAAAGCAAAAACAATGTTTTGCCTTACGATGGAACGGGTATTTCTCGCAATTCGAATACCCACTGCCAGTTTCCCAATGTCGTCATCCATAAGAACAATGTCTGCCGCTTCAATGGCTGCATCGGAACCAATGCCGCCCATGGCAATTCCTAAATCTGCCCCTGCCAATACAGGTGCATCGTTTATACCATCTCCAACAAAGGCAGTTTTCGAGAGTGGATTCTCTTCGCCCTTTAATTCCTCTAGTATCCGAACCTTATCTCTCGGTAAAAGGTCAGCATAGAACTTGTTTAATCCCAAGTCTTTTGCCATAGCTTCGGCGTTTTCCTTTCGGTCACCGGTAAGCATAACCATAGAGTTTACGCCTTTGCCACGTAACGCCTCTAAAGCCTCTTTACTACCATCTTTTAAAGTATCGGCAACAACAATATACCCTTTGTAAAGTCCATCCTTGGCCACATAAATTACGGAGCCAACGCCTTTAAAAGGTTTGTAATCAATCTTCTCACGGTCCATTAGTCTTTGGTTACCCAAAAGAACTTTCGCCCCGCTCAAGCTATAAGAAATTCCTAAACCGCCTAACTCTTTATAATCCACTAATAAATTCACAGGGATGTCTTTTGTTTTTTTGTATTCATTCACAATTGCCTCAGCAATGGGGTGGTTGCTGTTCACTTCACCCAATGCCGCAAGGTATAAAAGCTCTTCTTTATCGTCAGATTCCATTTCCACTACAGAGAATTTACCTTTTGTAAGGGTTCCTGTTTTGTCGAAAACAATCTGGTTCACATGACAGAGGGTGTCTAAATCGCCGCCACCTTTTATCAAGATACCATTTTTAGAAGCAAAACCAATCCCCGCAAAGTAGCTTAATGGAACAGAGAGTACCAAAGCACAAGGGCAGGAAACAACCAAGAAAATTAAAGCACGGCCAAACCACATTTGGAATTCTCCAAAACCTAATAACGGAGGAAGTATGCTGAGTGCTACGGCCAAACCCACCACAACAGGTGTGTACACCCTTGCAAAGCGGGTAATAAAACGTTCTGTTTTAGATTTCTTACCTGCGGCATTTTCAACCATTTCCAAAATCTTCATTACTGTAGATTCCCCAAAAGATCTAGAAACTTCAACTTTCAGATTACCATCTAAGTTGATACAACCACTTAGTACATCACTGCCTGGTTCAACGCCACGAGGCACCGACTCACCTGTTAAAGCCGCTGTATCCAATAGGGCATACCCTTCTTTCACCTTACCATCCAAAGGAATTCTTTCCCCTGCCTTAACCAAAATTATATCGCCGATCTTTACTTCCTCCGGATGTACCCTTTTCGTTCCGGCAGATGTAATAACCTCTGCAAAGTCAGGACGAATGTCTAATAAAGCTGTAATAGATTTTCTGGATCTTTGTACTGCATAGTCCTGAAAAGCCTCCCCAATTTGATAAAACATCATTACAAAAACCGCCTCAGACATCTGGCCAATACCAATGGCTCCCACAGTGGAAATAGCCATTAAGAAGTTTTCATCAAAAACCTGACCTCTTAAAATGTTTTTAACTGCCCGAATCAAAACATCATAACCGAAAATACCATAGGAAATGAAGTATAGACATAGAGATACTGTGGACATTGTTGGAGTGGAATCCCCTAGAAGTACGGCGGCCAAAAATAAAACACCGCCACCGCCAAAGCGTAACCAAAGCTTCTTCCCTTCCATTTCTCCCCCATGGTCGTGTCCATGGTCGTGTCCGTGGTCATGTCCATGACCGTCTGTATGACAATCGCCACAAGAACAGCTTGACGCCTGGGAAAGCTTGCTTTGTTCCAAAGAAACCTGAACATCTGGTTCAAGCTTATGCACAATTTCCTCTATTTTCCCAAGCATTTTTTTTGCCTCTACCCCCTCAGCCAAAGATACCTCAAGGGTTTGTTTAATCAAATTCATTTCTGCCTGTTTTGTTTCATTTAATGCGTTTACCGCAGTCTCAATTTTATCTGCACAGTTTGCGCAGGTTAGTCCTTTCAAATACACCTTCATAACGAGTCCGTGGTCGTGTCCATGATCATGTCCATGGTCGTCTGTATGACAGTGGTCACAAGAACAACTTGACCCTTGGGAAAGCTTGCTTAGATCCAAAGAAACCTGAACATCTGGTTCAAGCTTATGTACAATTTTCTCTATTTTACCAAGCATTTTTTCTGCCTCTACCCCCTCAGCCAAAGATACCTCAAGGGTTTGTTTAATCAAATTCATTTCTGCCTGTTTTGTTTCATTTAATGCGTTTACCGCAGTCTCAATTTTCCCTGCACAATTTGCGCAGGTTAGTCCTTTTAAATACACCTTCATAACGAAACACCCCCATGATTGCTCATATGATTACTTATTCATATATGTTCTTAAAGAATAGGCCATTTCGAGTTGCCCCTAAAACAGCCTCATTTTCTATTCTACATAACCTCGTTTATGACGAATATGAACCATGCCTTGTTCCAATACCGTACGGATATGATCATCATCCAAAGAGTAGAAAACCGTTTTCCCATCTTTTCGATATTTTACCAAGTCATTTTGCCGTAAAACCCGCAACTGATGGCTAATGGCAGATTGGGTCATGCTTAAAGAATCTGCCAGCTCACTGACATTTCTTTCTCCACTCAAAAGAATTTGTAGAATTCTAATTCTGGTAACATCACCAAAAACCTTAAAAAATTCTGCAAGATCCCGAATAAAATCTTTTTCCAACTCTTCAATCATATTAATTTCATCCGTATTCATGCAACAGCGTTCCATATTATCACCCTCAATCAATTGAACACTTGCTCATATGTTAACATGATCTTTTTTTCTTGTCAACTGTTTTCAAATGTTTTCTTGAAATTCTATTAACTCAATAAAACCTTTCACTGCATGGGGTGCCGCCACATTTTTCAATCGAACCATGCCTATATTTCGCTTTGGCAAAGGTGGATCCACAGGGACTTCATATAGGTGCTTTTCTTTTAAAGCTTCCTGGGTAAACTCTTTGATCACATAGGTTAACCCTAAGTTAATTTGGGCAAAGCTAATCAATAAATCACTGCTACCCAACTCTAAAATAGGAGTTAAAACCACGCCATTCTCTTCGGCATAACGGTCTATATACCTTCTAGAGTTACTCAAATCCTCTAAAAGCAGTAGGGGATACTCTGGCAAGTCTTTTAGCTCTAAGCCTACCTGAGACAATAGCTTGTACCTTTCGCCTCCCACCAAAACATCATGTATTTCAATACACGGGGTAATTTCCAAATCTCCATCATCACTGATAGGGAGGTTGATAAAGCATACGTCAACGCTACCGTTTTTCAGTAAACGTAAGGATTCATAGGTGGTTTTATTGGTTACCTTGATATTAATATCAGGATAAAGTTTATGGTACTTTTCTAAATAAGGCAGTAAAAAATTCGCAATTACCGTATCGCTAGCACCTATTTTCAGTTCGCCCATCTCCATATTTACCATTTGGAAATATTTTTCCTCAGCGGCATGAATTAAACCCAGGGCTTGCTCCAAATAGGTATACAGCAGTTTCCCTTCTGCAGTGGGATATACACCCTTTGCCGTTCGTACCAAAAGTGGACTACCCATTCTATCTTCTAATTGGCGAATTGCCATGCTGACTGCTGGCTGGGAAATAAATAATTCTCTGGCTGCCGCAGACATATTGCCTGTACGCACCACGGTGCAGAAAATACGATATAAGTCCAACGAAACATCGACCTTCAACCTCAACACCCCTTTCTTCTTTTATCATACTTGAAAAACAAAATATGTGCAATCATACAAACCCTTTGTACAGAATCATCCCTAATCACCCTAGCTTCCACCCTTCCCCCGACTAACACGATCATAATATACAAATGCTAGTTGTAAGAATAGTGCTGCCACTGATAGGACAACCAAAAGGCTATGTGCAGTAAAGGGCTTGAAGTACCAACTCCACTCCTCCGTTTGGTAGCCCAACATAAATCCATATGAGGAGAAATAACTAAGTATATTTCCAACAATAAGTGATTTTATATTGGCAGTTTTCGTGGAAAAATAGCATAGCACGGCAAAACATACAATCATAACCCCATAAAACAACATGGTTCCAGATACAACATCTCCATGCATGGCAAAAAAACCATAGGGAATGCTATACCCAATGCATAAAAGTATTCGTACACCCCAATTCATTTTCCACCTCCGAAAAACAATAAATAACCTTGCACCAAACAAACCCAAAAGAAAATACTGATATAAGCCTTAACCTAAAATTAATATACGGGACAAAATAAAAAGCCCCCTTGCAATGACTTGCAAGGCAAATCTTATGCAAAGAACGGGGCTTTTTCATTCGTTTACCTTAAGTACTTTAAAGTAATAATTTTTCACCAAATAGGTTTTTCCTCACCTAGCACTCTTTCTAAAATAAGGTGCTTCGCAACCTACCATATCATAGAAATCAAAGCACATAGCATAATGAGTAAAGATAGGCCTGCCCAAAAAAGAGGCCATAAAGAGGCCTTGTCATTCTTAATCAGCTCAACAATCCCAAATGCAAAGGAAAAAACAAAGACGAAAGGCCATATGATCTATGTCCAAAAGTAAAATAATCCAATAATCTCTATCAGTCCAGTAAACATTGACTCTCCTTCCTTAGATTATAGAAAATATTCCCCTTCAGCCCTTCCTTCATAAAGCTCCTCTAACTCCTCTTTATGATAAATAAAACCTGCGTCATCAAAATATTTTGCTCCCATAGGACATTTTTTGATGCAAGCACAGCATTTCATACAAGTCCCCGGGGTGATTGTGGGGTTCTCTTTTGGAATCGAACCTAGGGGACAAACTTCTGCACAAATCCCGCAACCACAGCAACCCTCTCCTGTTTTGGGCTTTACTTTACGAATATCAATGGCATTTCCATGTCTATCTCTGGGTATAAAGTATGGGCGAATAGGGTCCTCCCCCTTTACGTGCACAGGGCCAATATACTCCCATCCAGCGTTTATCTTCTCAGCTATTTCTTCACCAAAGGCAGTTAGCTTTGCAATATCCTCTGCATCGGGTCTACCCCCTCCCAATGTGCGAGAAAAAGAATGCTCACTAACAAAACCACCGCCTGCAATGGTTTGAAATCCCTTCAATTCCATTATATTTCTTAATTCAATTAAAGCATCGTCATAACTTCTATTACCAAAGGAAACCACTGGCACCCCAACGGCACCTTCTCCACTTATTTTTTCATTTAGATATGGCAATAAGAGGTTTGGTATTCTCCCTGCAATAACAGGGGTTCCTAATACCACAAGGTCTCCCGCTCCAAATATAACTTCTTCCTCCCTGCCCTGAGGCAAAGTAAAATCATAAGCACAAAATTCTGCGTCCAAAGCCTTTGCAACCGTTTTTGCAACAGTGGTTGTTACTTTTTCTGTACCCCCTGTGGGGCTAAAAAATACTGCCCAAACCCTTTTCATTCCCATCTGAAACGGATGCTTCCTTAGCATCCTTCCCCCCTTCGAAATAAATCTACTTCCATAATACCCCAAGCCCATTTATTTTTCAACAAAGAAAAAGAGGGCATTCCATAATGCCCCCTCTTTTTAACTACTTAATGAAATTTTTCTAGGTTTTCGTACACACCCTCGATAAATTCAACTTTCTGTGCCGCCACCATTTCTTCAAATCTGGCATCGCTGTACTCCGCTTGTTTTAGATTTGCAAAAGAGGTCTCAGCAACTGTTTTGACTTCACTATCCTGAGGCACGGTAATATTATTAATCTTTAAAACAAAGTAAACGTCATCCATTAATATGGGTTCTGTTACTACCCCTACCTCAGGAACATCTGTCAAGCCAAATGAGGACGTAAATTGTGTTTTATACAGAGACAACTTGCCGCCTTCGTCTTCTTTTTTGGAATTTTCGTCTACATCGTACTCATCGAATAGACTCTTAAAATCTTCCCCGGCTCTTGCTTTTTCCACCACTTCATTTGCCTTTTCTAGGTCATTTAAAACAATGGTATCCATATCCAATAAGGTATAATCGTCTTTCATCTGATCCTTATTTTCTTCATAGTACTTGGCTTTTTCTCCTTCATCCACTTCACACTCTGCCGCTAATGCCTGATAAACCAAAGAATATAAATAGGAACCTTCCATAAAAGGTGCTAACTTTTTGGCATCAACGCCCATTTTTTCAATGTCTTCCTTGGGTAAGCTAGAAACGAACTGCTCTGAAGACTTTACCGCTTCCTCTTTTTGCGCATCTGTTAAAGCAATATTGTTTTCTTCTGCATATTTCGTTGCTGCAACAACGCTTTGCAGTGTGTTCAATGTACGTTCTTCCACCAATTCATCTGCTGTCTGTCCATCAAAGTCCATGGTCCAGATTTCATCCCCACCAACAGCGGTAAAGCTTTTTGTGGTTGTATACAGATAAACCATATATTCCGATTTCATGATCTCTCTGCCGTCAACCTTCATGACAACTTCATCATTAAAGTTGCTGCTATTGCTATTGCTAGTGCTACCGCAGGCAGAAAGAGCCATCACGCCAGCAGTCAGCAGGCAAAGAAGTCCTTTTTTCTTCATTATAAATCCCTCTTTCTTTTTCACTTTTTTTAATTAGAACGTTTCTGGAAACTCCTTTTTTCACCTTTTTTTAAAAAAAAATGAATATCTTTCCCTAATATTTGGAAGCCTCCACTCCAACGAATGTGTCCTCTGCAAAAGATTGGAATACTGAAGTTTTCAGAAAAGCCCTAATGCATCTATTATACACATTCTTTCCATAAATGACTATCCCTTTATTGCATTTAATAGGATTTTAATTTCATCTAACACCTTGTTTTCTTTATCTTTTTGTAGCTTTATCGTTAAATAAGGATTGGCTCCCGCCGTGAATAAATACTTGCCTCGGCCCTCAGAAATAATCTTTGTTAAAGCGACAGGGTCTGTTTTTGCGTCGTGGCGAAATTCCAGCACAACATTTCCACGCTTTTGTGCAATAGAAGAGATGCCTAAGCTTCTTGCTTGGCCTTTGAGCAGCACAATCTCCAAAAGGGTTTGCACACTCTTTGGCAAATCACCATAGCGATCTTCCATCTCCTCTTGAATATCATAATACTCTTCTTGGGTTCTCACGTTGGCAATCTTCTTATACAATTCCATACGCTGCTCCTGATTTTTTATATAAAAGTCTGGAATGTATGCACTGATGTTTATATCCACCGTAGTTTCCAACAATTCCTCTTTCGGTGCCTCGCCTTTCAGGTTTTGTACCTCTTCTTCCAACAAGCGGCAATACATATCATATCCTACGGACTCCATATGCCCATGCTGTTCTGCCCCAAGCAGGTTCCCAGCCCCACGAATTTCCAAGTCTCGCATGGCAATTTTAAAACCAGAGCCAAATTCAGTAAACTCACGAATGGTCTGTAAACGTTTTTCCGCCACCTCACGTAGCATTTTGTCCCGTCGGTATAATAAATAGGCATATGCAATACGGTTGCTTCGTCCTACTCGCCCTCGCAACTGATAAAGCTGAGATAATCCCATTCTGTCTGCATCCTGAATGATTATGGTATTGGCATTAGAAATATCCATCCCCGTTTCAATAATGGTTGTGCAAACCAATACATCTGTTTCACCACTGATAAAGTCCTCCATAATGCCTTCCAACTCTCGTTCAGACATCTGCCCATGGGCAAAAGCGATATTTGCCTGAGGAATCATTTTTTGCAGTCGTAAGGCCTCTTCGCTAATGGAATCCACTCGGTTATATAAATAATAAACCTGTCCGCCCCTTGCTACCTCCCGATGGATGGCCTCCCGCACAAATTCTGGGTTATTCTCCATAACATAAGTCTGTACGGGTTGTCTTTCTTGAGGCGGCTCCTCCAGCAAACTCATATCTCGTATGCCCGAAAGGCTCATATGCAAGGTACGAGGAATGGGCGTTGCCGATAACGTCAGCACATCCACATTCTCCCGCAGTTTTTTCAGCTTTTCCTTATGGGAAACGCCAAAACGTTGCTCCTCATCTACAATAATCAACCCCACGTCCTTGAAAACAACATCCTTAGATAGAATACGATGGGTACCAATGACAATGTCAGCATAGCCCCTTTCCAAATTTTTCAAGCTTTCCTTTTGCTGTTTTGCTGTGCGGAATCTAGAAAGCAATTCAATGTTAACGGGATACCCCGCCAAACGCTGAACAAAGGTATTGTAATGCTGTTGGGCTAAGATAGTTGTTGGTACAAGAAAAGCCACTTGCTTTCCATCCTGCACCGCCTTAAAGGCAGCACGAATGGCAACTTCCGTTTTCCCATACCCTACGTCGCCACAAATCAAACGGTCCATAACCTTGCCGCTCTCCATATCATGTTTTACATCTTCAATGGCATTCATCTGGTCATCGGTTTCTTCGTAAGGAAAGGCTTCTTCAAACTCCCTTTGCCATACAGTATCTGGACAGTATTGATGTCCCTTTGCGGCGGCACGCTTTGCATATAAAGCAACCAAATCTTCCGCCAGTATTTTAATCGCCGCACGGGTTTTGGCCTTTGCCTTAACCCATTCTTGGCCACCCAATTTATTGAGCCTAGGGGCTGCACCGCCGCTGCCAATATACTTTTGCACCATATCCATCTGATTTACGGGTACAAAAAGGTTTCCGCCGTCACGGTAAGAAATTTTCATATAATCCTTTTGAACGCCTTCAACAGATATTTTTTCCAATCCGCCAAAAACACCAATACCATGATTATCATGTACAACAAAGTCACCAATTTTCAGGTCCGTAAAACTTTCAATGGCAGTACCATTCTTCTTTTTCTTCTTTTTCCGCTTTTTCTCCCCACCACCAAATAACTCGTTATCCGAAAAAACTGCTAGGTTAATGTATTCATAAGAAAACCCCTTAGCTAAGCTGCCCTTTGCCACCCAAATAGAGCCTTTTGGCATAGGCATATCTAGGTTTTCCATATACACTGCAGGGACATCCATTTCAGAAAGTTCCTTTGCCATTCGTTGTGCTCGAGAGCCTGTTCCCCCTAAAATTAAAACTCGATACTCCCTCTTTTTTAAGTATTGTAACTCTTCGCAAAAAAGGTCAACACGTTTACTAAAAGAAGGGGTGGAGCGTACTGCAAAATCCACTTTTACCTTGGGATCAAAATCAACGGTTCTCTGGTTTAACCCCGCCAGTAAAATTTGTCCAAAGCCCTGCCCTTGACATAAAATATCCGTATAATCAAACAATAGCTTAGACTGTCCAGGCAATAAATACCCCTGGGCAATACGGCTTTTCATGCTTTCCCTATACTCTTCCATTACCGTGGCCATATGTTCTCGAATCCGTTCAGGCTCATCAAAGCAGAGCAACGTGTCCTCTGGGATATAGTCCAACAGGCTGACGCTTTCCTCATAAAAATAAGGAATATATGAACCAACATTAGATAGGTTTTTTTCAAGTCTGAGTCGTTCTGCATCTTCGCCAATATTTTCTTTTAAGCGCTCTCCTTCTTCAGTCAAGCCCTTCTTGATCATGGTTTGTAAGCATTTTGCAAACTCTTTACTGATTTTATTTGCCGCCTGCTCTGCCAAGCTTTCTTCATATACCAACTCCCGCATAGGGAAAATCCTGACTTCTTCCAGCTTATCGATGGAACGTTGGCTGGCAGCATCCATAGAACGAATGGAATCTATCTCGTCGTCCCAAAGCTCTATACGCACAGCCTCATCGGCAGTTAAAGAATAAATATCCAAAATACCCCCACGTAAAGCAAACTGGCCTGCGCTTTCTACCAATTCCGTGCGCTCATAGCCCAAACAAACCAATTGCTTAATAAGATCATCTATGTCAAGAACATCCCCAACTTTTAAAGTCAGAATAAACTGGGTGAAAATTTCTTTTTTCGGATATCGATCTAGCAGTGCCTCCATAGACGCTACCATAATGGGTCTTTCCCCAGAAAGCAGTCTTTCCATAGCAATAAATCGCTGTCGATTCATCTCCATGCTATGCACATCCGCACTATAAAACAAAATATCCTTGGCAGGATAGTAAATTGGATTTTTATGAAAGAAGGATATGTTCTCAATAATCTCCCTTGCCCTTATTTCGCTGTAGGTCAAAATTAATAAAGGCCTTTGGGAATGCTCCTTTATTGAAAATAATAAATGGGATTTTTCCACGTCAATGACCCCTGTTGCAAACACAGGGGTGCGGTTCATACGTATGGATTCCAGCACATTCTGATACCCTTCCAGTTCCAATAAAGGCTCTGTTAGCGTTTTCATTCTTCCACCTCGCCTTGAGGTTTCTTTTCTTCTTGAACCTCAGTCCTTTTTTCGACTTTCTCTTTTTTTTGTGCCTTAGGTTTTTGATTAATCCGATTCATGGCATCCATAATCCCTCGGGATAAAATCAACTCCACGGCATTCACAGCCTTATCTGCCCCTTGTTCTATCATAGGTAAATCGTCCTTATCAAACTTGGCCAAAACATAATCTGCTAAATCCCAACCGTTTGGCTTTTCGCCGATGCCAACCTTAATGCGGCAAAACTCATCTGTACCCATTTGGGCAATAATATTTCGAATACCGTTATGTCCACCATGGCTACCTTTTTCACGGATACGCACGCCACTGACTGGTAGGCTAGTATCGTCATAAATGACAACAAAATGATCCTGAGGAATCTTGTAGAAATTAACGATTTCTCGAATACTTTCCCCGCTTAGGTTCATAAATGTTTGAGGCTTTACCAAAAGAACACGTCTTCCTGCGATTGTGCCATCCCCGATCAAGGCTTTATGCTTAAATTTATTCATCTCTATATTATATTTCTTACCCAAGCGTTCTACCACATCAAAGCCAATATTATGCTTTGTACCTTCATATTTGGGGCCAGGGTTGCCCAACCCTGCAACCACAAAAAAATCCTGCCCCTTATCGTTATCTTTAAATTTATCAAAAAGTCCCATTTTATCCTCCAATTTTAAACCAACAAGTACGCCTTCCTATTTTACAAACAACCAATGATTTTCATTCATCTTCTGATACCTCAGAACTTCTTCTAAGTCTAAGGACTCAGTACCTATTTTGACCCTTATACACAGCTAAAAGCCCTAATTTTTAGAATTAGAGCTACGCTTATTTTGTCCTTATTTATTTTCGCACTCATGAAGTACGGCAAGATTATCCCAGAAAAAGACTACTTTTTTATTATTATACCATAGTAATATCGGCAAAAACAATGGTTTCCAATCCAAAAACAAGACAATGCCTCATTAAACTTTTTTACAAAAAGCATGGATTCGAATAAACATAACACTAGCCAGGGACTATCATACTTGAAAAATTCTCTCACCCTCATGCCTTTAAATCTGTTTTATCACCTACAAGCAAAAATCAAAAAGCGGACACTTTCGTGTCCGCCCTAAAATCAAGCTATCAAATTACTTTACTTCGTTAACCAATTCTGTGCCTTCCAAGAAAGCTTTTGCATTACCACATGTTACTTCTGCCATAGAAGTCAAAGCTTCTTCTGTCAAGAATGCCAAGTGACCGGAAATAACAACTTTTTCGTTTGCTAACAATCTGCTTAATGTAGCATCCTTGTCTGCTTTATCGCTTCTGTCTTCGAAGAAGTATTCATGCTCAACTTCACAAACGTCCATACCAACGCCACGGAATTTTCCAGCTTCTACTGCATCAGCCAAAGCTACGGAGTCAACCAAACCACCACGAGCAACGTTAACCAAGATAACGCCGTCTTTCATCTTAGCGATCGCTTCTGCGTTAATCATATGGCGTGTTGCAGGCATAAGAGGGCAGTGAAGGGAAATAACGTCGGAACGAGCGTAAAGTTCATCCAATTCAACGTATTCCAAACCAAGGTTAGGGTTAGGGAATGCATCATAAGCGATGATGTTCATGCCAAAGCCCTTCAAAATATTAATCATGCACTGACCGATTTTACCTGTACCGATAACACCAGCTGTTCTACCAACCAAAGCAACACCATCCAAGCCAGCGATGTCAAAATTGAATTTTGTACTTCTTTCATATGCCAAGTGAGACTTTCTGTTTACAGCCATCAACAAAGCTGCACCCTGTTCAGCAACAGATTCGGGGGAGTAAGCAGGAACTCTAAGTACAGGCAAACCACATTCTTTCGCAACTGCCAAATCAACACTATCAAAACCTGCACAACGCAATAAAAGAACTTTAATACCCAAGTTTTTCAACTCACGAACAGCCTCAGCGGACACTTCGTCATTAACGAAAGAACAAGTAGCATCATGACCCGCTGCCAAATGAGCAGTCGCAGGTGTTAATCTTTCATTGAAGAAAGTGATTTCAAATCCATATTTTTCAGCCACAGGACCGAAAGAGTCTTTCCAGTAGGACTTGGTGTCAAAAAATGCGATTTTCATATTATAACTCCTCCTAAAATTATGTAATAATGGTAAAATTTAGTTGGGCAACAAAATTAATCCTCTATTCAATTTAGAGAGACATTTCGTTTGTCTTACTTTTAACAAATATAATTCATTTATCCTAATTTGTCAACCAACATTTCACAAAATTGTCAGTTTTGACGAATGAATTTCGTCCTGTTCTGATAAATTAACTGATAGCAGTGCCTTTCTTTCGCACTAACTTTGGGACAATATCCCATTTGTATCTTATTATAACAAATAAATGAAAAAATGCAACCAAATTAACCCCCTCCGAAGACAAAAAAACCTTCTTTTTCTACGATTTTTTATAAAAATAAGCTCCTATTTCTCTCCAAAAGGGAGTAAATAGGAGCTTGCATTTTTATGTGCTATTGTATTACAAAGAACAATTAGTCGAACAACTGAGAAATAGAGCTGCCTTCGTGAATGCACTTAATTGCATTCGCAAAAATATCGCCAACGGATACGGAAACAATCTTACTGATTTTCTTTTCTTCAGGTAAATCGATGGTATCAAGAACCAATAACTCATTAATGGCAGAGTCTTGGATACGTTTGATCGCAGGGCCACTTAATACAGCATGGGTACAACAAGCATCTACTTCAATTGCGCCTCTTTCCTTCAACGCATTTGCTGCATTGGTAATTGTACCAGCAGTGTCGATCATATCGTCAACCAAAATTACTTTTTTACCTTTTACATCACCGATAATATTCATAATTTCACTAACATTTGCCTTTGGTCTACGCTTATCAATAATTGCAAGAGGAATATTTAATCCTTCTGCAAATTTTCTAGTTCTTGATACGCTACCTAAGTCAGGGGAAACAGCAACGAAATTTTCCAACTCATCACCGTATTTATTGATATAAAAACTTGTCAGCAAAGGACTTCCCACTAAATTGTCTACAGGGATATCAAAAAAACCTTGAATCTGTGCACAATGCAAATCCATTGTTAGTACACGGTTTGCACCTGCTGTTGTTAAAATATTTGCTACCAATTTTGCACTGATGGGATCTCTTGCTCTTGCTTTACGGTCCTGTCTTGCGTAGCCATAATAAGGCATTACAGCCGTAATTCTGCCTGCAGAAGCGCGCTTCATTGCATCAATCATAATCAGCAATTCCATCAAGCTATCATTTACAGGTGAAGAGGTAGACTGAATGATGTAAACATCCGCGCCACGAATTGTTTCATTTATTTTTACGGAAATTTCACCATCGCTAAATTTTTCAACTTCTGCACTACCCAGTGTCATACCCATTTTTTCTGCGATATCCTGTGCCAAAGCACGATTGGAATTACACGCAAAAATCTTGATGTTGCCGCCACTAGAATTAATCATTTCAATATCCCCCTAATAATCTTTTGCATTTTATGATATAAGGCTAAATTAAGCCCCCCTTTATATGTTACACCGTTCCCAAAGCAATTTCAACTGTATTTCGACGTATTTGTCCATTTTTATGATTCTGTTTCCATTTTCTTCTTTTTCCAGCCTTCAATGACTTGTTGTCTCGCTCTTGCAACGGCAAGCACATCTTCTGGTACATCCCTTGTGATGGTGGAACCTGCAGCGACATAAGCACCTGCTTTTACCCGAACAGGAGCAACCAAATTTACATTACAGCCTACAAAAACATTGTCTTCCACAATAGTACGATGTTTTTTCTTTCCATCGTAATTTACCATTATGCTACCGCATCCAAAATTTACTTTTTCTCCGGCGTCGGTGTCACCGATATACGCCAGGTGGGGAATCTTCGTACCATTGCCTATATTTGAATTCTTTACTTCAACAAAATCACCAACTTTTACATTATCCCCAATCTTACAGTTGGGGCGAATGTAAGCAAAGGGTCCTACCGTAGTGTTGTTTCCAATTGTAGACTCCAAAGCTGTGGAACTTTGAAACGTCGCCCCGTCCCCCAAACGCATATCCGTCAAATGAGAGTTCGGGCCGATTTTACAATCCTCGCCGATTTCTGTATATCCTTCTAAAACGCATCCAGGTAAGATTACCGTGTCCATACCGATTTTTACATCTGCACCAATATAGGTATTTTCCGGATCGACCAATGTAACACCGTTTTCCATGTGACCATGGTTAATACGGGTTTTCATAATTTTTGTAGCCTCTGCCAATTGTACCCGTGAGTTTACACCAAAAAACTCCTTGTCATCCTCGGCAACAACGGCACCAACTTTTCCGCCAGCATTTAATATTAATGCTAAGCAGTCTGGCAGGTAGTATTCCCCTTGGACGTTGTGGTTATCCAATTTGCCCAAGGAAGTTTTTAAAGCAACACCTTTAAAAATATATATGCCTGTATTAATTTCTTTTACAAGGCGTTCTTCAGCCGTTGCATCCTTATGCTCTACGATTTTTATAAAATTCCCCTTTGCATCACGAATAATACGCCCATATCCTTCAGGATTTTCAACATTCGCAGAAATAACAGTGGCACCAAAATCCTCCTGGCGGTGCTTTTCCACCAATTTTTCAAGGGTATCCCCTTGAATCAAAGGTGTATCCCCGTAAAGGATTAGAATATCCTTATCTTCTTCAATAAAGTCCCCCGCCATCATCACCGCATGGCCTGTTCCTTTTTGTTCCTTTTGTAAAGCAAAGGAAACACCATCTTTTTTAATGGAAGCCTTTACCTCATCTGCTTTATGCCCAACAACGACACAAACCTCCTCTGCGCCACAACCCTTTGCAGTATCTATAACATAATCAATCATTGTTTTATTCAATACTTCATGCAGCACCTTGGGCATTTTTGATTTCATGCGGGTGCCTTCTCCTGCCGCTAAAATAACGGCCTTCAAGTTTTTCATGTTGTTCTCCTTTCTCACGGCTTTCAACTAAAACCGAACACAACTTTGGATATTTTCTCATTTTTGACATAAAAATTCAATATACGCTTTTACTAAAAAACTGCTCTATTTCCCAAAAAAGTAGTAAAATATCATTGGAATAGGGTAAAGAAAAGCAGGCGAATCCCAGCCTCGCCTGCTTCTTCCAATTATAATCTTGTCCCTTTTTTTAAGATAGCCAAGTCATGAATGGATTTTCCAATGATTTGTTGTCCATCAGAAAGCACAACCTCTTTATCCAAGATGGCATTTTCAACCACGCAATCTTTACCGATTCTGCAGCCCTCCATGAGGATAGAGTTTTTTACAACAGAACCTTCTCCCGTGTAAACCTTACGGAATATGATGGAATGCTCCACCTTGCCGTTAAAAATAGTACCACTACCAACAAGGGAGTCTCTTACATCTGCGTCTTTATTATATTTTGCAGGAGGCTCATCCTTTGCCTTTGTTTCGATATAGGGATACTCGTTAATAAAGGCATCCCTCACCTCTTTCTTCAAGAAATCCATATTAACGTTGTAGTAGGCACTTACCCCTGTGCTTAAGGTATTCCAATACCCTTTAAATTCATAACCGTAAATTTTTAACTCTTTTCGTTTTGCAATCAAAATATCCTTTACAAAGTCAAATCCCCCTTGGGGTATGATTTCGTTTAATATATCAATCAAAAGAGTTCTGGAAATAACGTATATTCCAAGAGAAGCCTCATTTGTTTTGGGATGTTCTGGTTTTTCTTCAAATTCCAGCAAACGCCCTCCCTCATCCATCTCCATGATACCGAAATTATTTAAATCATCTCGATACATCCTTTGGTAAGCAATGGTAATATCTGCACCTTTTTCCTCATGTCTTTCAACCAACTTGTGATAGTCCATTTTATAAATAGAATCCCCACTGGTAATGACCACATACTCCTCGTTACTTCTCAAAAGATAGGTCATGTTTTGATAGATGGAATCGGCTGTTCCTCGAAACCAGTTGGAATCGGTGCTGCTTGTAAAAGGGGTGAAAACGAATAAACCCCCATGCTTTCTACCGAAATCCCACCACTTTGAGGACGTCAAATGATCCCGCAAAGAACGAGAATTATACTGGGTCAGCACCGCTACCTTCCCAATACCGCTGTTTGACATATTACTTAACGTGAAATCAATGGCACGATAGCTGCTGCCTACAGGCAAAGCAGCTGCCGCTCTATGGTCGGTAAGTACACCGAGTCGTCCCTCATTGTTACCGCCTGCTAATATGATACCAATGGCTTTCATACTCATTTCCCCTCCCGAACAACAGATTTACCACTATCCAATTTACCTCCTACATAATCTTCTTCTTTTGTATATCCATAGATTACGCAGTTTTTTCCAATTTTGATGCCTTCAGGCACCTTGGTATGACTACCAATTACAGTAATACCCGTGTTATAGATGTTGGGCTTTGTTTCATTGGGCAAGTTATCGCCAAAACCCATATGCACCCCAGAGCCAACTTCACAGTTTTCATCTACAATGCAGCGTTCCAATAGGGCATTTTCTCCGATTACAGTTTTACCCATAATAATAGAATCTCTGATAACCGCACCCTTTCCAACAATCACCTCTGAACCTAAAACAGAGTGATAAACTTCACCGTAAATTTCACTGCCGTCCGTCACTAAAGATTCTTTCACAACTGCCCCAGGTGCCGTGTAAGTTGGTGGCTGATGGTGAGAGTTGGTATAAATCTTCCAGAAATCTTCATACAAGTTAAACGCTGGCAAGGCCTTTACCAACTCCATATTGGACTCCCAATAAGACTCAATGGTACCCACATCCTTCCAGTATCCTCTAAAGCGATAGGCAAACATTGTTTGCCCTTCATCCAACATTTTCGGAATGATGTGCATACCGAAATCGCTGTCGGGGTGTACCTCTCTATCCTCAACCAAAGCCTCTCTCAATCGGCTCCATGTGAAAATATAAATACCCATGGAGGCTAAATTGCTTTTTGGCTTTTCTGGCTTTTCTTCAAACTCGTAAATTCTATCATCATCTTGCGTATTCATAATGCCAAAACGATTTGCCTCTTCAAAAGGAACTTCCAAAACGGCAATGGTAGCCGCTGCCTTTTTTTCTTTATGAAACGCCAACATTTTAGAATAGTCCATCTTGTAGATATGATCCCCAGATAAAATCAACACATATTCAGGATTATTGCTATCGATGTAGTCGATATTTTGATAAATTGCATTGGCAGTGCCCATAAACCATTCTCCCGAATCTCCGCCTTTTACGTGGGGGGTTAAAATAGTTACACCGCCATTTTTCCTATCTAAATCCCAAGGAATCCCAATTCCAATATGCTGATTTAGTCTTAGGGGCTGATACTGAGTCAATACACCCACTGTGTCTACTCCAGAATTGATACAGTTACTCAGTGGAAAATCAATAATTCTAAATTTCCCGCCATAGGCGACCGCTGGTTTTGCCACCTTGCGTGTCAAAACGCCCAAACGGCTTCCTTGCCCGCCGGCCAAAAGCATTGCGATCATTTCTTTCTTACGCATTTGTATCTACCCCCTGCCTTAATTTGTCCAACAAAACAAATATATATTAGAGATTTTGTTATTTTATACCATAATCCAGATAAAGTAGCTGAAACTTCGAAAGATCATTGGTAGCACTTCTCCTACCTTTGTGGTCTTATAACATATTTTGCACAAAGTATGGGTTATGTGGTGTTCATTAAATCTTTCGGTTATATGAAACTGCTGTTTCTGTTTTTCATTTCTAAAATGGAATGTAAAGGGCCTACGTTTCGCCTATCCCAGTGGTGGGAATTTACATAATTATACCATATATGTCTTGTAAAAAAAACAGGAATTCCTTCAGCCCTTATGAGGAATTTTTCTTTTCCTACTTAATTTCAAGGTTTTCGTAATTTTTAGGTTTATTTCAAATCTTTCTGTATAAAATTAAATATAGAATTCCATGTTAATCATTGCCTTTCCTATTTTAGTATACTATAATGGAAAGCAAAATTATGTTAGAGATCGATTACGATCCGTAAAATGATAGAGGCGGTAATATATGACTACTATTTTTAAAGATTCAGACCATATTTATTTTATTGGTATCGGTGGCATTAGTATGTCCGGCTTGGCCGAGATTCTGGCAAGCCGTGGTTTTAAAGTATCCGGCACCGATATTCGGGAAACACCCGTAACAAACCATCTGCAGTCCGTTGGCATCCATATTAATATTGGCCACAACGCAGAAAACATCACAGATGATATAACTCATGTGGTTTTTACAGCTGCAATTCACGATGGCAACCCCGAACTGGAAGTGGCAAAGGCAAAAAACCTGCACATTATGGACAGAGCCCAACTTTTGGGGGAAATTATGGGAGAGCATAGCAATTCTGTTGCTGTATCTGGTACTCACGGAAAAACAACAACCACCTCCATGGTCTCCGAAATTCTTTTGGCAGCGGAAAAAGACCCCACCATCACCGTGGGCGGCATACTCCCTACCATCGGAAGTAACTTGAAAATCGGGAAATCTCCCTATTTTGTTGCTGAAGCATGTGAATATTATAACAGCTTTTTACGTTTGAATCCTTTGGTTGGAGTTATCCTAAACGTGGAAAGTGACCACTTAGATTTTTTCGGTTCCTTAGAGAATATTTATCGTTCCTTCCACGACTTTGCAAAGCGTATTCCTGAAAACGGTGTTTTGGTTATCAACAAAGATATTGAATATTTATCCAAGATTTCGGAAGGTTTGCTTTGCAACGTTGAAACCTTTTCATTAACAGAAGATGATGCAACCTGGACAGTTAAAAATATCATTCATCATGATGACGGAAAAAATACCTTCGATGTGTACTATAATAATAAGATAAAGGCAACCATCGACCTTAACGTTCCCGGAGATCACAATATTTCCAATGCCTTAGCGGCAATTGCGTCTGCAAGCTTTTTAGGCATTTCCCCTGAAGATTGGGCAAAGGGCCTTGGTCATTTCAATGGAACAAATCGCCGTTTTCAACGAAAAGGTGAAAAGGATGGAATTCTCGTTATTGATGATTATGCACATCATCCAACAGAAATCAGAGCGACTTTAGCCGCAGCAAAGAAGGTAAAGCACAACACCACATGGTGTGTATTCCAGCCCCATACCTATTCTCGCACAAAGTTTTTGTTCGAAGAATTTGGGGACGCATTTTATGATGCCGATGAAATCATCATTGCCGATATTTATGCCGCTAGAGAGTCAGATGATGGTACAGTAAGTGCCGCTCAGCTGGCACAGCGTATTGAAAAAACAGGAAAATCTGCCCATTATGTTGGAAACTTTGATGAAATTTTGTCTTACTTACAAGACCACTGTCATCAGGGAGACCTTCTCCTTACCGTTGGCGCTGGGGATGTATATAAAATTGGCGAATTGTTTTTAGTATGATTAAAAAGGCTGTCGATATATATCGACAGCCTTTTATTGTGGGTAAGGATTTTCTCTATAAAACTCTCAAATCATAATAAATAATGAAAGAGAAAATCTCCTTAAAGCTATGGGGTCACATCATAAGCGTGAATAAATTTCCAGAAAAAATCTTTCTTTTATTGGTTTTCCAGAAGTTCCTTCAGCTCAACCAAACCATTTTTTAATGCCTCTGTTCGTTCCAAATCTTCTTCTTCTAAATAGGTAAACCAATTGATCCATTCATCTAAATAAGCCTCAATGTCTTGGGCAATTTCTTTCGCCAAAGCAAGAAAAGGTAACTCAAGTTTATAGACTTGTGTTTGATCCAGTTCATGAAGGATATAGGTATATTCCCCATGTGAGGTGATGATGCATTCACTGCCCTCCTCATCAAAGAAAAAAGAAAATGGTACTTTATTCTTTAAGGCAAAGATACACCCTTTTAAGCAATCCATAGGCACATCCGTAAGATAACTGGCCTGCCCCTCAAATTCACTGATGACTACATCCGTCCAACCATTCGATGGCTTGCTAAACATTGCAAAACCTCCTTTTTTTACCCTTTCGGATTCTCTATTTATGATAGGGCTCTTTCCGATTTATTTTCTCAGCCCTATAAATCTGCTCTAGTAAAATAACCCGCATCATTTGATGGGGAAAAGTCATGGGAGAAAAGCTTAAAGAAAAATCAGCCCGCTTCATAACCCCATCTGAAAGCCCTAGGGAGCCGCCAATGATAAACACTATGTGGCTAACACCTCGAACCGACTTTTCCGCCATAAAGTCCGCCAAAGCCTCAGAAGAAAGGCTTTTACCACCTATAGCTAAGGCTACTACAAAAGCATCTTCTTTCACTGCTTTTAAAATGCGTACGCCTTCTTTTTCACGCACTTCATTCTCCTGGGCAGGACTCATGGTTTCCGGTGCTTTCTCATCGGGCAATTCCACAATTTCCAGCTTCATATAACGACTTAGGCGTTTGCTGTATTCCCCAATCGCTCCTCGCCAGTATGCCTCCTTAAGCTTTCCAACACATACAATCGTGACTCTCATTTCCTCACCTATATTTCAACTTTTATTCCCGTATTATGACGATAAGCCATATCCATTTTAATATGCTTGCCAACTTTAATTCTATTCTTTTGCAAAATCTTCTCAACGGTATCAAAGGCCAAATGGGGCTCATTATTTTCTTGGCTTAAATGTCCCAAGAAAACATGCTTCATTTTTCCATCTACCACGTAAGACAGTAATTCCCCCGCAGACGTGTTGGAAAGATGACCCTTATCGCTTAAAATACGTTTTTTTAAGTGCCAAGGATAACTCCCTTTCTGTACCATTTCCTCATCATGGTTAGATTCCAACAAAAGAATTTCGCTTTCTGCGATACATTCCCTTATTTCTTCAGTAATATGCCCAATATCCGTAGCAAGGGTAACCTTTTTTTCCCCTGCAAATATATTATATCCCACAGGGTCTACGGCATCATGGGGAATGGAAAAAGGCTTTACACAAATATCATTAATAATACAATTTTCTCCAGGGTAAACAAACCGTTTGTTGGTAGGTAAAATTTTTCCCAAGGTATTCTCCATTGCCATCCATGTTTCATATGTAGCGTAAATTGGGACATTGAATCGCCTTGAGAAAATACCTGCACCCTTTATATGATCCAAATGCTCATGGGTAATAAATAATCCATCTATGTCTTTTCCCGTTAACTTAAGCTCAGCCAGACCTTCCTCAATTTTCTTGCCACTGACTCCCGCATCAATTAAAATGCGTGTATGTTTTGTGCCGATATAGGTGCTATTTCCACTGCTTCCGCTAACGAGGGTACAAAATTCCACTGCCAAAAAACTCCCCCCTTTTCTATTTTCTTGGCAAAGACTATGCGTAGTTTGTATTGCACAAATTTCTGACAACGCTTTGCCTTCCCTCCACCTGAATACGTGGAGGACTTCCTAAGCCCATAGACTATGCGTATTTTCCTAATACTTATAACCCATGGCGTTAACAATGCCTTCCTTAAATTATAGAAAGCAGGGTTACCCCTGCTTTGAAATTTTTACTCTGAAACACGCTGAATGTCTGCGCCTAATGCGTTGAACTTCTCCTCAACGTCTTCATAGCCTCTATCAATATAACGTACCCCTTCAATTTCTGTGGTTCCCTCTGCTGCCAATGCGGCTAAAATCATAGCTGCTCCCGCTCTTAGGTCGGTAGCCTCTACGCTAGCCCCCTGATAGTGAGGAATCCCTTCAATTGTGGCAATTCTTCCGTTAATATCGACACGGGCTCCGAGTTTACGTAACTCTTCGATATACTGATATCTGTTTTCCCATACATTCTCTGTAATCACGCTGGTACCTTTGCAAATACTCAAAAGTGCTGCCATTTGTGGCTGTAAATCCGTTGGGAAGCCGGGATAACTCATGGTCTTAACCGTAACACCACGCAATGGCTTATTTGCCATAACCCGAATAGAGTCGTCTCCTTCTTCCATCCTTACGTTCATTTCAACCAGCTTTGCAGTCAATGAATCCATATGCTTAGGAATAATGTTTTTAACCAAAACATCTCCGCCTGTAATTGCCGCCGCAATCATATAAGTACCTGCTTCAATCTGGTCAGGAATAATTGTATACTGTGCCCCTTCCAGCTTTTCTACGCCTTTAATACGAATAACATCCGTTCCAGCACCTTTAATATTGGCTCCCATCATATTCAGGTAGTTGGCAGTATCCACAACATGAGGCTCTTTTGCCGCATTTTCAATGGTCGTCACACCTTCTGCCAAGGTTGCCGCTAACATAATGTTAATGGTAGCACCAACACTAACTTGATCCATATAGATTGATGTTCCAACAAGCTTGTCCGCATACGCTCTTACCACGCCATCGGCCTCTTCTACTGTTGCCCCCAAGGCACGAAACCCCTTCAAGTGTAAATCAATGGGTCGTTTGCCAAAATTACAGCCACCAGGCATTGCTACCTCAGCCTTTTTATAACGTGCCAAAAGCGCTCCTAAGAAGTAATAGGAGGCCCTAATTCTCTGTACTTCTTCAAATGTAGCTCGGTAATCAAGCCCCTGTGAACAGTCAATTACTATCGTATGGTTATCTTTGGGTATACATTTGCCCCCCATCTTTTCAATGGTATGGCAAATACAGCTTACATCCTCAATATTGGGTAAGTTTTCTAAAACACTTTTACCACCTGCCATAATCGCTGCTGGTAGTACTGCCACCGCTGCGTTTTTCGCTCCGCTAATCGTAACTTCTCCCACAAGACGTTTTCTGCCTTTTACAAGCAATTTATCCATTAAACGTTCATCCTTCCAAAAAATTGCCAAAGGACACTCCCTTTGTATACGAAAGCCGGGCCTATCTTTCATTCTTTTGATCAACCAATGTTATTCTATTCGTTGTCGCCCTAACATTCGAATTATATCATGAAACAGCGGCTGTGGAAAGCCTTTTTTCCTCCTACCCCTAGAATTGGGGCTTTTTAAATAATTAATAAAAAGTCTTATTTTACACATATGAAAAAAGAGGGGTTATCCCCTCTTATCACGTTATCAGCTATTTTACATTCTTTTTGACAATTTGGCAAGTATAAGCATTTACCAAATAAGGCTGGCTTTCTTCCATCAAATAAATACGGTAGCAAGGCTCTAGATATAGGCCCGTTCCCGCCACTGCACTGCCTTGTTCCATCAGGTCATAACCCAGTTCAAGCTTTTGAATGGTGGCATCCTTTGCACCATCACGCTTTTTCCATTCCCGCATAAAAGTCAGTAACGCTTCATCGGTGAAGCAAATATCTTTTTTCTCCTGACTAACTCCCGTTATTTCACAATAGGTAAAGTCAATTCCATAAATCCCCAGGTCCGATACAAAAAAAGTGAAATTATTAGAAAAAATAGTTTCATTTCTATAGGTTGTGCAAAACTCAACCCTCCACCCATCTTCTCCTTTGGAAACATAGCTAAGCTGAAAGCTGCCGAAAATGTGTTTCATTTGCTCCATCTTATGCTCCGCTAGTTCTATGGCATCCTCTCGTCCAAGACTCGTCAAACCTTTTTCTATAGATTTGTCGGTAAAGGTCCCCCGATCCCCATCTAACGTCAGGGTTTTTGTATTGGTTTTGTATACCTTTTGGTTGCCTAAGGAAACTCTGGTCTTTTCTCCGTCAAAAATGGCAGTCTCCAATTCCTCCTTAACATAAGTGGGAACTTTCGCTTCAAACCGATCCATAGGCTCTGCACCAATTTTTAGGTCTGTATACATGGTGATGCCATTTTCAGATAACACTTCAAAAATGGCTTTCTCTTGCGCCGAAGTCATGGTGTTTTCCCGTCTTTGCCTTATATTTAAACCTGCCAATCCCACATTTAAGATAATTAGCAAGACGATCACAAATCGCTTCGCACCTGCCCACTCCATGACCTTCCTCCCTTCAATTTATGAAATGTTGTTCATCGCCGCTAAAGAGTCTGTATGGGTTTGTGTTACAAACAAATAGTCATACAAAGTAACAAACCATTTTAGCCCAATTTCCCCTGTCAGCTCTACATAGTAGCCTAGGGAAATGTTCTTTACATCCGAAATAACCTTTTCTTCAACCGTTGCCTGATAGGTTTTATTGGCATCGTCTAACGCATCGATAAATTGAACATTCAACTCCATATCCTGTTTGCCTGTAGACTCATAGTTCACCACATAACGGCGATATTTTTTCACCCTTTGATTTCGTACTGAAACTTCTATGGCATGCTTGCTTCCAATGCGGTCTTGCAACGCCACAGAAAGGTTCACAGGTAAATGATCTACAACATAATCGAAATAATAAATGGTTTCGTTGCTCTTTATTTCAATATCCGCCAAATATACATCCGTAGATAAGGATGTATCATTAGCCAAAAAGTTGCAGCTAATTTGATACCCCTCCAACAGGCTGGTATTGTTGGCGTCATTCCCATATGCTTCATAGCTGTAGTATTCCAAAACCCGCTCATCAAGGAAATACTTTACGACTGTCTGGTTATCACTAAAAATAAAGTCCCCACCATCATCTTTTGTACTCCAATCCACTGAAAAGTTTCGGAAAAAGCCTTTTACCGTATTTTCCATATCCACACGGCTCACTGCACCATCTCTTTCAAAGGCGGGAACTTGTCGCAAGCCGCTGTATTGATAGGGCAAGGTTGGCCACTGGGGTAAAAATAAATTTCGCCAAATAACCGATGCCCCTGTTTTCTGCCCCGTAGAGATGTAGGTCAAGGCGTTCTCATCCGTAATCAACTTCATATAAAAATCCGCTGCAGACTGACTTTTTTTTGTAGTATAACAGACACTTTCGTTGGTTTTGGAATTGACAAAGTACGCCTTACTTTCCTCCCCGGGGCGGCGGGAAGGAATAATTGCAATATAGTCAAAAGAATCAATTCGATCATTATTTTTAATTCGTTTATATTGGTTCAAATATTCGTCTGCAGATACCATAAAGTCATACTGCATGACAATACAGCGTTTCCCAACGATTTCTTTCCAGTCAGCATTAACAAATTCCACTTGATTCTCTTTTTCCGTTAGAATTTCATTTAAAACGCCATTCGCATCTTGTAAGAGAGAGCTTGTCCCCGTTTCATCAGGATAATATACAGAAAAAGTACCTTCTCCCTCACCTACGGCATAACGGGTCGCCAAAAGAACATTTCCATCTGCCTTACTGGTTAGGGACTTCCCTTCCGTCAGCATATGAAAAAAGTTATGGCTCGATGTTCCTTCAAGCCATAACTCTCCTGTTTGATAAACCGCAGCTATGACCAAAGCAACAATGACAAAATTCGTGATTTTGTATAATTTCATTTGATCCCACCGCTTTTTCTATAATTTTTATTTTATATTTTTTATTGAACCCGGCAAAGCAACCATGCTTTTTAGTTCGTCCTTTACTTTTAGAGGCTTTCTTTTTACTTCAAAATGATATATCGCCTCATCAAAATTTTGGCAGTTCACTGTTAACTCAATATAATTGGTTCCCAGTTCCAAAGGCAACGACATACTGAAAATCCCCAAAGACCCTACTTCTAAATCTTCGCTGTACTCTTCTTGCATATCCCCATCGCCATCCTTGCCACAAATCGTAACAGAAATCTGTGAGTAAGGCACAGCTTCACCATAAACCATACGAGAACTATCGAACGTAGCATCCTGACCATCTTCATCAAAAACCAGTCCGCTGGTAATTGAAATAGGCGCAGGATTTTCTATTTCACTAGCAAAGGCATAGACGGGTGAAAAAGAGAATAAAAGCAAAGCCAATAACATTGCAAATATTTTGTTTCTCCATTCCATTCCTGACACCTCCAATCTACTGTATCCATTATAATATAAGTATATCCTATTATACAACAGAAATATTACATTCATGTTACAATGGGCTTACAGTTTTATAACATCTTTTGATTCTGCAAAATAAGCGGTTTTGTTCTACAGAATTAGGCTGCTATACTTCTTGGATTTGAGGTTTCGGCGGCTCCTTAGGAAACCACATGGTCATAACGGTTCCTTTTCCATATTCACTTTCTGCCGTTAGCCTTCCACCGTGGCTTTCCATAATTTCTTTTGCAATGGCAAGGCCAAGGCCAGTCCCCCCCATGGCACGGCTTCTGGCTTTATCAACCCGATAGAAGCGCTCAAAAATGCGAGGTAAATCTTCTCTGGAAATCCCCATGCCTGTATCTTTTACAGAAATTTTAAAATAAGAGTCTTCCTCTGAAATATAGATTTTGATGACGGCCTGTTCCAAGCTATATTTCATTGCATTTGTAACAATATTATTCACAACTTGACCCACACGATCTCTATCTCCGTAAATCACTACATTTTCCGAATAGGGCTCAAAGCTCAGCACCTGTCGCTTCGCTTCGGCATGAATCTTGTTTTGCTTCACCGTTAAGAGTAGGAATTCGTTCATCTCAATTTGGGTAATATCCAGATGCACTTGCTTATTATCAAATCGGGACAACTGCAATAGGTCACGTACTAGGAATGCCATTCGGTCCGCCTCACCATCAATAATCCCCAAGAATTCCATAGCAATTTCCCGATCCTCTATGGCGCCATCCATTAAAGTTTCTGTATAGCTTTTTACTGTGGTTAGCGGCGTTCTTAACTCATGGGATACATTGGCCACGAACTCTTTACGCATATCATCCAATTTCTTCTGCTCTGTAATATCCTGCAATACAACGACCAAGCCTTCTATCTGTCCTGCCACGCTGTAGTATGGTGTAAAGTTTGCATTAATAAACTGCTTACCTACTGGGAAAGTTACCTTTTTAGATGGTTCATTGCCCATATCCAAGTATACAGCAGAATTAATATCATACTCTCGAATAAAGGTGGAGAAATCCATGTCAATCTTATCGACCTCCAGCATTTCCAGAGCAGCAGTATTGGCAAGCATCAACTCTCCATCTTTATTAAAAGAAATCACGCCATCACTCATGTTATGAAGCAAAATTTCCAAACGATTTTTCTCTTTAGATATTTCAGACATGTTTTTTGTTAACTCAGAAGCCATGTAATTAAAACTGCTGGTTAACTGCCCAATTTCATCGCTACTTCGTACTTTTAAACTTTGTTCAAAATTCCCCTCTGCCATATTTTTTGCACCCCTAGTCAGGGCTAAAATGGGTCCTGTCAGTGTTTGGGCAAAGACATAACCCATAATCACTGCCAAAAACAAAGAAATGGCCACAGCAATGATAATGATTTTTGTGGTCTGGTCTAAGCTGGCACGCATATCCCCAGCGTCCAATCGGGTGTAAATGATGTAGTTTACCTTATCATCCTCCCCTTTTATGGGTGTGGCATAACTCATCCATTCTTTCAATAAGGCAAAGGAGTCCGTGCTTTTTTTCCCCGAGGAAAAGGAAGACATCCCATACATAGCGGCAATGATGGCCTGATCATTATAAACTGGGTATGGCCCCTCCAATGTGGAGGTGGAGGCAATGGTGTCTCCATTTGCGTCCAAAATATTCCCATGAATACCCACAGCATCAGGACCCGTTCGAAGGAGATTCTCCTGAAAACGCTCCGCATCATTATCCTCGATGACCTGAATATTTATTTTATCTGCATATAATTCCAACTCTTTTCTGGATTTCTCGATCTCAATATTTCTAAGACTCAACAAAATATAGGAACCACTGACAATCATAACAATCAGCACAAGCCCAAGATACATAATGATTAATTTCCACTTAATACTTCTCAAAGGCTCCAACCTCGTCTTCCTTAACAATCAAAATAATAGCCAACGCCTCTTTTGGTTAAAATATACTCAGGCTTCCCTGGGTCATCCTCCAGCTTCTCACGCAAACGGCGAACTGTAACATCTACTGTACGCACATCGCCAAAATACTCATAGCCCCAAACCTTTTCCAACAAGGTTTCTCTAGAAAAAACCTGGCCTTTTTGTTGGGTAAGAAACTTCAAGAGTTCAAACTCACGCAAAGTCAATTCAAGGACATTTCCATCCTTACGAACCTCATAACGCTCTAAATTCACGCTTAGCCTGCCAAATTCAGAACCTTCACCATCTTCTGTTGCCTCCTCGTGAATAATCTGACGGCGTAAGTTAGCCTTTACCCTTGCCATAAGTTCTCTAACGCCAAAAGGCTTCGTAACATAGTCATCTGCACCCAATTCAAGGCCCAACACCTTATCTACCTCTTCGGCACGGGCTGTAAGCATAATAATAGGCGTATTTTTCTTTTCTCTAATTTTCTTACAAGCCTCATAACCGTCCATTTTTGGCATCATAATATCTAGCAGAATCAAATCAGGATTTTCTTCCATGGCTAATTTTACACCCTCAACCCCGTCAGGAGCTTTTAAAATTTGATAACCTTCTTTTTTCAAGTTGAACGCAATAATATCTACGATATTTTGTTCATCATCTACAATTAATATTTTCTTTTCCATTTTTTGCCCCCCAATAAATTAGGCTACAATGCACTTATTTTCTTCATTATACATAATATTTTTACAAAAGTACAGTTTTTGCATCTTTCTGTTTGATACAATTTTAACCTAAAAATTCAGAAAAAATAAAGGTATCTCTTTGCCTTCGCTCCTTTTTGCTATCCTTTATTCCTTTCCCTTTTTTGAAAAGTAGCCAAATACGTCATTTCAGACTAAAACCAGAGAAGTATCTTTAAGTAATATGGCTTTCTAACGCCCCCCCTTTATTAATTGAGGTCTAGATAAAAAATTCAATTTACCATGGCACTTCTTTCTTACGTATAAGTAACTCATCTAATTTTTTTGAAAAAAGAAAATAAGGCATAGATATAATCCATGCCTTATTTTTAAAGGTTTCCTTAAAAATCCCCATCATCTTCTTTCACTTGAAAAGCCGCTTGCTCTAAGGAGTGGGCTTTACTCAAGCTATTGGAACGTGCCGCCTCTAAGTTCTTATTGGCACCTGCAAGCATTAATTTAATGCGATTCAGCTGATTCACTTCACTTGCTCCGGGGTCATAGTCAATGGCGATAATATTAGACAAAGGATACTGCTTACGCAACTCCTTTATAACTCCTTTTCCCACAACATGGTTGGGCAGGCAACCAAAAGGCTGGGTACAAACAATATTTGCCACTCCACAATGGATTAGCTCCACCATCTCCGCCGTTAAGAACCAACCCTCACCAGTTTGATTACATAAAGACACAATCTTTTCTGCGAATTTACCCAGTTCTCTTATGTCTTCGGGGCAGTCAAAACGCTTACTCTTTTTTAATGCACTCAGCATAGGCTTTTGGTATAGCTCAATGACCTTGGCCACAGAATCAGCAATAAGTGTGCTTTTTCTAGAACCACCAAGGTGTTTTTCTTTTTGGGTTGCGTTATAACAAGAATATAGCCCAAAAGTAAGCAAATCCGGTACAACAGCCTCTGCTCCTTCTCGTTCCAAAAGATTAACCAAGTCGTTATTGGCCGTTGGGTGGAACTTAACCAGAATTTCACCAACAATACCTACCCTAGGTTTTTCCACATCAACCAATTCTAGTTCGTCGAATTCTCGTATAATTCCTCGAATATTTTCGGCGTAGGTGTAATAACTCCCCCTAGCCACATCCTTCTTAACCTTTTCGTTCCACTTTTCATATAGCGCATTGGCAGAGCCTTTTACTTTTTCATAAGGCCGTGTTCGGTATAATACCCGCATAAACACATCGCCATACACCAACGCTTGCAAAGCCTTATTTAATAGACCTAAGCTGATCTTAAACCCGGGATTTTTCTCAAGTCCCACTGGGTTTATAGAAATAACAGGAATGTTAGGCATACCTGCATTCACCAAAGCCTTACGTATAAAGGCTATGTAGTTGGTTGCTCTACATCCTCCGCCGGTTTGGGAAATTAACAGGGCCGTGCGATTCAAGTCATATTTCCCTGAAAACAAACCGTTCATCAACTGGCCGATGGTAATCAGTGCGGGATAACAAGCGTCGTTATTTACATATTTTAAGCCCGTATCAATGGCACTGCTATCCATGGCTTCCATCACCTCTAGGTTATAGCCACAAGCACGAACAGCAGGCTGTAAAATATTAAAATGAATGGGTGACATTTGAGGGCAAAGGATGGTGTAATGTTTTCTCATTTCCTTTGTGAACAATACTCTATGTAAGCTGGCGTCTCCCTGCTTTATGGAGACTCCCTTTTCCCTTCTATCTTCCAAAGCCGCAATTAAGGAACGAATACGAATACGAGCCGCACCAAGGTTGTTTACCTCATCGATTTTTAAAACTGTGTATATCTTACCCGAAGCATTTAAAATTGCTTTTACTTCGTCGGTGGTAACCGCATCCAAGCCGCACCCGAAGGAGTTCAACTGGATGTACTCCAAGTCTTCTTGGGTTGTCACAAATGCCGCTGATTCGTACAATCTTGAATGATAAGTCCATTGATCACGAACGACGGTAGGGCGTTTTGCCTTGCCCAGATGGGCAACGCTATCTTCCGTAAACACCGCAATATTATATCCGGCAATGAGTTCGGGAATACCGTGATTAATTTCAGGATCTACGTGATAAGGCCTGCCCCCTAAAACAATGCCCGTCATACCCTTTTCTTTGATATAACGTAGGGTTTCCTCTCCCTTTTCATGCATATCCCTTCGGAATTCAGACCATTCATTCCACCCACAATAAACTGCCTCTTTGATTTCTTTTTTGGTACAACCCAAAGGAACAAATTCCTCTGTCATTCGCTTAAAAACCGTTTCAATTTTATCCATGGCGATAAAAGGATTCATAAAAGAAATTCCTTTTTCCTGCAATTCCTCAACGTTGTTTTTAATATTTTCATTGTACGATGCCACAATGGGGCAGTTATAATTATTGTCCGCCGCTACACTATCTCGTCTTTCATACACAACGCCAGGGTAGAAAATCCGATCTACACCTTGTTCAATCAAATACATGATATGTCCATGAACCAACTTAGCAGGGTAGCATACAGATTCACTTGGTATGGATTCCATGCCTTTTTCAAATATTTCCTTCGAAGAATTGGGGGAAAGGACAACCCGATACCCAAGCTTTGTAAAGAATGTATACCAAAAAGGATAATCCTCCCACATATTTAAAACCCGAGGAATCCCAACTGTACCACGCTTGGCTTCTGCCACAGATAAAGGCTCATAATCAAATAGCCTGCGTAGTTTGTATTCATAAAGGTTCGGTGCAGGATTTTGGATTTTTTCCTTGCCCAGCCCTCTTTCACAACGATTTCCCGTAATAAAACGTCTTCCACCGCTAAATAAGTTAATTGTCAACAAACAATGATTTGTGCAACCTTGGCATCTTGCCATATTAGAACGAACTTCAAGGGCATTCATCTCATCTCTTGAAATTAATGTTGTTTGATAGCCAGTGGTGTATTTATCCCTTGCAATCAGCCCCGCACCAAAGGCCCCCATGATACCTGCAATATCAGGACGAACAGCCTGCTTACCACTGATCATCTCAAAACTCTTTAAAACTGCATCATTATAGAACGTTCCCCCTTGCACCACCATGGATTTCCCCATAGATGTGGGGTCGGCAATTTTTATTACCTTCAACAACGCATTTTTAATGACAGAGTACGCCAAGCCAGCAGAAATATCCGAAACATCCGCCCCTTCTTTTTGTGCCTGTTTCACACGGGAGTTCATAAATACGGTACAACGAGACCCTAAATCAATGGGGTGCTTTGCAAAAAGAGCTACTTTGGCAAAGTCCGCCACGTTATAATTCAATGAATTGGCAAAGGTTTCAATAAAGGAACCACAACCCGAAGAACATGCCTCGTTTAACAACACACTATCTATCACATTATCCTTAATGCGGATACACTTCATATCTTGACCGCCGATGTCTAAAATAAAGTCTACATCAGGGCGGAAAAACTGAGCTGCTTTATAATGGGCAACGGTTTCAATATAACCCAAGTCTACCATAAGGGCTTCTTTTAATAACCCCTCGCCATATCCAGTAACGCAAGAATTACGGATTACAACATCCTCGGGCATTATGTCGTACATTTCGTTCAAACTTTGGGTTACAACCTTCAGAGGATTCCCTTGGTTACCTGCATAAAATGAGTAAAGCAAGCTACCATCCTCGGCAACCAAAGCAACCTTTGTTGTGGTGGAGCCTGCGTCAATTCCTAAAAAAGCATCCCCATGATATGTACTTATGGCCCTTCTTTTCACTTTACTACTATCGTGTTGTTCTTTAAAAGCCTTATATTCCTTTTCGTTTTGGAATAAAGGATCCATACGCCCTACTTCCATCACTGCCTTTGTTTCCTCATTCAGTTTCTTCAAAATCGTAGTGAAGTTAAAGTTTTCCTCACCCTTGCAAGAAACCGCTGTACCATAGGCAGCAAACAAGTGGGAATTTTCAGGAATAATGGTGATTTCATCGGTCAACTTCAATGTTTCAATGAATCTCCCTCGAAGTTCTGAAAGAAAATGAAGAGGCCCACCTAAAAATGCAACATGCCCTCGAATGGGTTTCCCACAAGCAAGGCCTGCAATGGTCTGATTTACCACAGCTTGGAAAATAGACGCCGCCAAATCCTCACGCTTTGCCCCCTCATTGATCAGAGGCTGTATATCGGTTTTTGCAAAAACCCCACAACGAGAAGCAATAGGGTAGATTAGGGAATATTTCTTTGCCAGCTCATTTAAGCCCGTTGCATCTGTTTGCAGAAGACTTGCCATTTGATCAATAAAGGAGCCAGTACCCCCTGCACAAACGCCATTCATTCTTTGCTCAACACTTCCACCATCAAAGTAGATGATTTTCGCATCTTCTCCACCCAGCTCAATGGCAACATCCGTTAAAGGTGCCGCTGTTTCCAAAGCTTTTGCTGTAGCCACCACCTCTTGAATAAATTCCACACCAATGCTCTTTGCCAAAGAAACACCGCCGCTGCCTGTAACCATAACGGAAAAATAAGCATCGCCTAACTGTTCCTTTGCCTCTTGTATGATGCTCGTGACTGTTTTTTTGATTTCTGAAAAGTGCCTACGGTAACATTGGAATACCATTTCCAACTTTTTGTTTACCAAAACAACCTTAACCGTTGTAGAACCAATGTCCACACCCATTTTGTATATATGATTGAAACCTTCTTCAAGATACCTCATCTGACATACCTCCTCAATATACTTCTGCTATCAATCTTTTCAATGATATACTTCCATATATCTCCTCTCTATATCTCTCTATATATAAACCTTGTTTTGGTCATTCGGTACAAATTTATTTCCACAATGAAATGCACACCCTTTGTTTACATAACCCAATTCACTTCCTTGGGTTACACTTTCGGGTTCATCCATTTTTAAATATACCTATATTTATTAAAAAAGGGGTCGTCCGACCCTAAATTTATTGTATTAATTTTTGACCATACTTACTCTCATTATATGCCCAAACCTATGGAAAGGCTGCTAAAATCCTGTTAAGGTTTTACCCCCTATTGCTTATGCTTGGGTTTTTCTATAAAAAAAAGGCTATTTCCTAAGTAGGGAAATAACCTCTTTCATTATTCTAAACCAATAATTTCTTCAACTTTTTCTAATTGATGGGCAATGATTTGATTATGAGTACGAATACAAATTAGGTTTACTTTATTAATCCCAATCAATTCTCCCTCTATAATCTTTTTCTGGATTGTTATGACTTTTATATGCATCCCCCTGGAAAATTCTTTACCATGAAAGGTAAGGTTTTGTATCGGAAATAGTTCTTTGCATTTTTCATAGACATCCACCATATCCATATTACGAACTTTGTGGCTAAACTCACTCTCATTCTTGCCAAACGCCCTTTGCAATCTTCGTATTACAGAAAAAACCACATATGCAATACTTGCTGCAATCACGATATCTTGCCAACTTAAGGCCAAAAAACTGTCTAACATCCCCAGACACCCCTTTCTTTTATATGTTTCTATAAAGAATTCTATTCACTGGTTTTATATTCTTTATAAATATCCCGTTTTGAAACCCCTCTATCTTTCGCTACTTGTTTCATAGCGTCTTTTTCGCTAATCCCCTGATCCAAATATCTTTGGACATGATCAGAAATGGAAATCTCTTCCCAACTTGCTTGGGCTTCTTTTCTCTGTTCCTCTAAAGAAAGGCCTGCTATTACCAGCACAAATTCGCCCTTTGGCTGGTTTTCCTTAAAATATATCCTTTGATTCACAATGGTGTCTCGATGTACTTCTTCAAACTTTTTAGTGAGTTCTCTAATTACTGCACTCTCACGACCGCCCCCAAGTGTTTTCTCTAACTCCTCTAGGGTGTCTAGTAAGCGGTGGGGTGCTTCGTATAAAATCATTGTGCGATGCTCTCTTTCCAATGTTTGCAAAATGGAGCGTCGTTCTTTTTTGTCCGACGGCAAAAAGCCTTCAAAAACAAACCTTCTCGTGTCTAGGCCTGATAAGACTAGGGCAACCACAGCTGCCGATGCCCCAGGAGCAACGGTAACGGGAACCCCCGCCTCATAGCAAAGCTTTACCAAATCCTCCCCAGGGTCAGATATTCCTGGCATCCCTGCGTCAGATACTAGGGCAATGCTTTCTCCCGCCAAAAGCCTTTCTATCAAAAAAGGCCCTTTCCCTATTTTATTATGCTCATGATAACTTGTCATCGGCGTTTTTATTTCATACCGATTAAGAAGTTTCAGCGTATTTCTTGTATCCTCTGCCGCAATCACATCAACACTTTCCAAAAGCTTTAATGTTCTAAGGGTAATATCTTCCATATTCCCAATAGGTGTTGCACAAAGATATAAAGTTCCTACCTTTTCCTGTGTCATGCTTGTCCTTCTCCATAATAAATTTCGTATACCTCTTGAGTATATTTTCCCGCTTCGCTATAAACAATCAACGGCGCATCCACCTTAACTCCTGGATTACCACCTTTCACGCCTTCCACCAATACCATGGTAGGTGCCTTGTCCGAAAAAGGCTGAATAAACCTTACTCTTTTTGGCTCCAGCTTATACTGGCGAAAAAACACCATAATATCTGTAAGCCTGTGGGGGCGATGTATCATATAAAATCTTCCCCCTACTCGTAAAACCTTCCCTGCCGCTGCCACCACATCTTCTAAGGTACAAAGAACCTCATGTCTGGCAATTGCCTTTGCACTATGGGGATTCATCAGCCCTCCACCCTCATTCATGTATGGGGGATTTGAGGTTACTACATCAAATTTTTCTTCTGGAAACAGATCTTTAATCTGCTTCAAGTCCCCATGGCAAATTGTAACCTTTTCCTCTAGCTGATTCAAAGCCACACTTCTTTTGGCCATCTTTGCACTTTCTTCTTGGACTTCAAGGCCTGTAAAGTGGGCACCCAATGTTTTTGCCTCAAGCAATATGGGAATTATGCCCGTTCCCGTACCCAAGTCCAACAGGGTTTCACCTTTTTTCACTTTGGCAAAACCACTCAGTAGCACTGCATCAATGCCAAAGCAAAATCGTTTTGGGTCTTGGATGATTTTATAGCCTTTGCGGTGCAAATCATCCAGCCGTTCAAACTCATTTATCTTAATCTCAGTCTTCATATGCCTTTAATTCCTCAGGAATCGGTTCCTGTTTTTTCTTTTTCTTTGCTTTAATTAACTTAATCTCATCGGCATGGTAAAAAGCAATTGTAGGAGGATCGTTCTCTGTTTTTCTTACAGCGGCCTTAACCTGCTGAAGCAAAACATTAGCGGAAAGAATTTCCCCCGTGCCATCGGGTGTTGAAATAATATCTCCAACCTTAGGTAATTTACGGTTCAACTCCTCATACACTTCTTCTTCATATTTCAAACAACACATCAAACGTCCACAAATGCCACTGATTTTTGTAGGGTTTAATGACAGACTTTGCTCCTTTGCCATCTTAATGGACACAGGCTGAAAATCCCCTAAAAAGGTGGCACAACACAGGGTTCTGCCGCAAATACCAATGCCGTTTAGCATCTTCGCCTCATCCCGCACACCAATTTGGCGTAACTCGATACGGGTGCGGAAGGTTGCCGCCAACTCCTTAACCAACTCTCTAAAGTCAACTCTGCCGTCAGAGGTGAAATAGAAAATCAGCTTGTTTCGGTCGAAAGTCATCTCCACATCAACCAACTTCATATCTAAGCCCAAGCGAGCGATATTGCCTAAGCAAATGTGAAAAGCTTCATCTTCCTTCTTTTCATTGTTCTCTACCGTACGGGCATCATCCTTTGTTGCCTTGCGCAACACCTTTTTTAACGGAGGTACAATAGATTCCTCGGTTACAAAGGTATTCTCTTTAATTACCATGCCATACTCCACACCACGTGCTGTTTCCACAATGGCGTAATCCTCTTTATCTAGCTTTAACCCATCCGGATCAAAGTAATACATTTTTCCTGCTTTTTTAAATCGAACTCCTACCACTTCAATCATTAGGTTCTATTCTCCTTTAACTCCATCAGCATAACCTCTAAAATTAGCCGAAAATTTCCGTTTTGTATGAAACGTTCTTTTGCTTTTACAACAGCTGCTGCTTTTTTTGCTAAACTCTCCGACGGTTCACTTGCCGCTTGAAAAATCATGTCTTTTTTATCTTTTTGTATAATAAAACCTTCGTCCCTCAATGATTTTGCCGCCAACAAATCCCGATACCATAAACCAATGATATCTAAAAAACGGTAATCGTTCTTATAAACTTCCCACTCTTTTGCCAAAAGCAAAGCATCAGACAGGCTCATCGCAGGTAATCGGCTCATTTTTGTTAAGATTTCTTCTCTCATCTGTCGAAAGGTATCATCTTCAATTAGTTCCAACGCATGGCCAATTCGTCCCTGTCCATAAGCGGCAAAAAACACAGCTTCTTCGGAGGGAACGGCACCCTTTTGCGTTAAATATCGGCTAACTTCCTCCTCCGCAATGGGGTTCAGTTTTAATGTCACCGTTCTAGAAAGGACGGTGGGTAAAAAAACATCCATATTCTCCGCCAGTAGCAAAAATACCGCATAGCTGGGAGGCTCCTCTAGGGTTTTTAATAACGCATTTTGGGCTTGAACCGTCATGGTATGGGCTTGGTGAATGATATAAACTTTTTTATCATAATGATAAGGCTTTATATCTACCGTTTCTAATATTTGCCCTCGAATTTCATCTACACCCAATGTTTTTTTCTCTGAAGTCACATGAATCACATCGGGGTGATTCCCACTGTCAAACACACGACAGCTATCACAAACTCCACAGGGCTCTTCCTTTGGAGCAGTGCATAAAAGGTGCTTGGCAAAGGTCTTGGCAATCATCCGCTTTCCTGCGCCGGCACCCCCAACAAACAAATATGCATGGGATGTCTTCCCATTGTTTACTGCATTTTGCAAATGTTGGAGCAGACGCCCATTGCCCCAAATCTCTTTATAGGTATACAAAGCGTCCACCCCTTTTTAAATGATATACCTACAGTTTATGAAAGACAATCTATTTATTTCCCATTTAAAACTTTCTAAACTGCTCTACATCTACAACAAACACCGTAGCACCACCGATATTTACCTCAATGGGTGCTAATATAAACCCGTGCATGGCGCCACAAGATGAAGGTAGCGTTGCATATTGTGTACGGGCTTTACTGTTTTCTTCAATAATTCCCATGACTTCTTCCACTTTTCCATCTTCCACACCAGTTAAGAGAGTCGTATTGCCTGCTCGCAAAAAGCCGCCCTTCGTCGCCAGCCTTGTCACCTGAAAATCTGCTTTGTTCAGATTGGAAATAACTTCTCCTGCGTCTTCGTCTTGAATAATGGCAATAATGAGCTTCATAGATACCCCTCCCGTCTAATTTAGAAACCAAACAACCTATCCAAACTTTCCTTAATTTCAGCAAAAACAGCATCTACACTCTGGCTTGCATCAATGCGGCAGATTCGCTGTTCGTGTAAATTGCACAAAGCTTTGTATCCATCATACACCCGTTGGTGAAATTCCTGCTTTTCCAATTCCAACCGATCCATGGTATGGTCAACCTCTGCTTTTTTTCTGGCGATTCCCGCCTCTGGTGAAAGATCCAAAAAGAAGGTAATGTCGGGAGAAATCCCCCCCGTGGCAATATAGTTTACCTCCGCCACCATATCCCCTAACCCGCGGCCAAACCCCTGATAAGCAATACTGGAGTCGGTAAAACGGTCAGACAAAATACTTCTCCCCTGTTGCAAATTAGGAAGTATAAATTCCTCCAAATGTTGGGTTCTAGCCCCAGCATATAACAGCATTTCCGTCTTAGCCGTCATTTCTTTATTCGTAGGGTCTAACAATAATTCCCTTATTTTCTCAGAAATCAATGTGCCACCTGGCTCCCTGGTCAAGAGAATTTCCTGATTTCTACTTTTCAAATATTCCTCTATTTTTTTAATCTGCGTGGACTTGCCGCTGCCATCACTGCCTTCCACCGAAATAAAAAATCCCCTCATTTGTCACCTCAAAAACTATGTTTATTCCAGACTATTGAATTCCTTGTGGTTTTTCTCCACGCAAAAACAAAGGCAACCCCCTTTCCCCTAAGGGATATTAGGCTTTCTAGTCTGTTTATTTAGCCAAAATAGCATTTTATATTTACACTACTACTTCTATTGTGCTGTGTTTGCTAACACATAAAACCTTATTTCTCTAAAAGAAACCTATCTTCAACAAATACAAAAAGTCGAACACTTTTTATGTTATTATTATATCACAAATCCCTATTGTTGCCTAATTTTTTTGTATTCATAATCAACAGAAAAACCCTTTTCATTATTCTACACTAAAATGAAGCTTTCAGATAAAAGCTTAAAAAATATCTTCTTTTCATCTGTACTCTCAAATTATTATCGAACTTTAACACTAAATTATGTATAATAAAATGATAAACTGTTGAACTAGCCCTAACTTAAGAACACACAAATTCGGAAGGTGGTATTTCATATGTTTGGTAAAGATAAAAAAGAGAAACGTTTTATCATTAAAGAAGAGCAATCCTTAGGTTTTGGTGCGCTATATATTGTTGTGGATACTCATACCGGCGTTAATTATTTAATGACAGTAGGGTCAGGGCAAAATGGTGTTACACCATTATTAGATTCCAACGGGAAAGTAGTTGTTGATAAATAATTTAAAGGTAAGTGGACAAATGTTGGTTCACTTTTCTTTTATTCACCAAAATAAAAAGGAACGTTTCTATCAGAAAAACGCTCCTTTCATATCATTCTATCTCTGAAATTTTTTTACAATACGAATATCGTCCCCAAAAAACTTCATCTGTTCAAATTCTCCGAAAAATCTTGATGTTACACGGTCGGAATAAAGATTCATTAACTCCGTAGGCCCTAAATTTGTAGAAATCACAACGGCCTTTTTCGCTAACTTTCTATCATTAATAATGCGGAAAAGCTCCGACGCCGTAAAAATTGTGGCAAACTCTGTCCCCAAGTCATCAATAATCAAAAGTTCTGCCTCTAGCAATTCCTGATCCCATTCCTTGGCTTCTTCTTCGTCATCATCCCGATGGAATTTTTGTTCCTCAAGCTTTCTAAATAACTGGCCTGCTGTAAGGTATAAAACGGTGTGCCCTTTTTCTAACAGATCTTTGGCTATACAATTGCAAAGAAAGGTTTTTCCCAAACCTGTTCCCCCATAAATCAGTAGGTTTGCACCGTTTCCAAACTCCTCCACAAAAGCCAAAGCCCTGCGGTATAGCTTTTCCGCATTTGCTTTTGGCGAAAGCCCCTCTTCTTTAGAAGCTGTTGTGTTATACAAAGAAAAATCAAAATTATCGAAGTTCTCCACCTTGATAATATCCCGCACATTGGACTGGTCATAAAGCTTATCCATCAGGCGTCGTTTCAAACAAAGGCATTGTTCCGTTCCAATGTATCCTGTGTCTTTGCATTTGGGACAAGCATATTCCATTTCAAACAGTTTGGTAGTCAGATGATTGGTGGCTAAAATTTCCAAACGCTCCTGTTCAAGAATTTTCTGTTGGCTTTTCAGTTGCTCTACAATCTCCTCGGGGTTCATATTCCCTTGTAAAACCATGCGGGCAGTCTTCGTGCCTAAAAGTGCTAACTCCCGTTCAATCTCCTCCAAACGAGGCAATCTTTCGTAAAGCTCAGCCTTTCTATCTCGCAACTCTGCGGCCTTTTGCGTGCGTATGCCATCATATTCTCGTAATATTTCACGAAATATCTGTGTTCTTGTTGCCAATGCACCCGCCTCCTTTTACCATTTGTCTCTTTCTTCTCTTTGTAGTTTTTCCAATTTTTCAAAATCCCACTGTCTTTGGGTGTAATTAATAAAGCGATTTTGCTTGGGTGGGGCCACAGTAGCCTTCCCTTCGCTACTTTTTACCGCTTTCTTAGCAGCAAAAGCACGATCCAACGTTTCTATATCCTCTGTGGTTTTCACCCCAGCGCTTTTCCATTTTTTAAGAATGCTATCGGCGTAGGCAAAACTTACTTTACCTGTCTGCATTACGGTTCTTTCGCAGGCCATTTTAATTACTTCTAGGGGCAATGCATACTCTTTCAGCCATTTTTTCATATAGGCTTCTTCCCCATCCACAGGCATTCTTCCGCTCTGCCCAAAAGCACGCATAATGGTATGGAACCCTGTTTTTCTCATTTCTATGTATTGAGCCGCCTTATCAACGGTGTTGATGCCTTCCTCCGCCCAAGCCATGGCCACCTTCTCAACGTATCTCATTCCTTTAAACCCATCGGAAACACAGTAAGAAAGTAGCACCTCAATCAGATCCAGAGGAAATCCAAGCCAATCATAAAAGCCAAAAATCATACTGATATCTTGCTGTGTCAATGGCTTTCCTAATTTCCGCTGGGCTGTTTGCAACAGCTCTTTCATATCCTGATGTTTCATGTATTCGGATAATTCTGCCGTACCGTACTCCGGCCGCTGTTCTAAAAACACCTGAGGCTGCCTGCTTACCACAGGCTTTGCCTGTTCTCTTTCCTGCCAATATTGCCATGCACGAATTACATCGCTTTCCAGTATGTTCAGCTTAACTGCAACCTTGGCAGCATCGGCATCCTCCAAAGCTTTCGTCATCAGATAGATAGAAACATACAACGGTGGTGCTAATGGCAGTTCTTTTTCGATAAATTCACTTGATATGGAAATCTCTCTCGCCATATGTATCCCCCTTTCTGTCCTAACAGTTTCGTAACTTTAAGTATACCATGACCCATCGGTTAAGAAAAGACTGCCGCCGACGAAAAACGTCTTTGGACAGTCTTTTTATTTTACTTACTTTTGTGTTTCACATGAACGTTAAAATAATAAATTATAAAGCTTAGCAAAATTACTGTAAGCAATACAACCACAATAATTCTGGAATCTTTAAATGAAATAAAAATTGCCAAGGACCCTAAGCAAAGGCTAAAGGCGTATAAAATTAACACGGCCTGCCTTTGGGTGAACCCTCTGTCAATGAGGCGATGGTGCAAGTGTCCTCGATCGGGCTGCATGATGGGTTGATGCTTTGCCATTCGACGAAGCATGGCAAAAATTGTATCAAACACAGGTAAGCCCAAACATAAAACGCTTACGCTAACCGCCAACAAGGCATACCCTTTAAATACACCTAGAATACTGGTAACCGCCAAGACGAATCCAAGGAAGGTTGAACCAGTATCACCCATAAATATTTCCGCAGGGTTAAAGTTTCTGGGCAAAAAGCCAAGACAGGCACCTGCAAGGGCAGCCGTTAACACCACCGCAGTATTACTACCCGTCATGATACATAGTACCATCAAGCTTAAGGCAGCGATGGACGAAACCCCCGCCGCCAAGCCGTCTAAGCCATCAATTAAGTTTACGGCATTGGTTACACCCACAATCCAAATTAGGGTAATGGGAATACTAAACTTTTGCAACGCTGCTGTTACGGGCCAAAGAACCACTTGTATTTGGGTGCCTGAAAAAATCACAATGAAAGCTGCCACAATTTGCACACAAAATTTCAGCTTGGCAGGCAGGTTCATCATATCATCCAGTACGCCTAAAGCCGCAATCAGCAATGCCCCTGTAAGAAAGCCTACAAATTGTTTTGTACTCATGCTTCTATCAAAATAAAATACCATTAAAACCGTAATGGTAAAACCCAATACAATAGCCACCCCACCCATTCTAGGCATGGGCTTTTTATGGACACCTCTGTCCTTTGGATAATCGATTGCTCCGCACTTTATAGAGATCCATTTTGCAAGGGGAGTTGTAACTAGCGTAATCGCAAAGGCACTAGCGAAAGCCGCTATATATAATAACCAATTATGCTGCATCCAAAATCCTCTCCTAACGTTGGGGAGAAACTCCCTATACAGGAAAATGGGGATTTTACAATCCCCCTTATCTTATTTTACAATATTTTATTTTGTTCCGAAAATTCTGTCGCCTGCATCGCCCAAGCCGGGAACAATATAGCCGTGGTCGTTTAATATACCATCATAGGCTGCTGCATAAATATCAACATCAGGATGGGTTTCTTTAATTCTCTTTACACCTTCAGGCGCTGCAAGAATACAAAGCATGATAATATTCTTCACGCCTCTTTCTTTCAAAAAGCCAATGGCCGCTTCCGCTGTGCCACCTGTTGCCAACATAGGGTCTGTTAAGAACACGGTTCTTTCTTCCACATCAGAAGGAAGTTTGCAGTAATATTCAACAGGGTTTAGTGTTTCGGGATCACGATATAAACCGATATGTCCAATTTTTGCATTGGGCATCAGGTTCAAAAGGCCGTCGGTCATACCAATGCCAGCTCTTAAAATAGGTACAATTGCCAATTTTGTATCGATTGTACGACACTGTGCCATTGCCACAGGTGTTTCCACTTCAATTTCTGTCAAAGGCAAGTCTCTGGTTGCTTCGTAACACAAAAGCATTGCTACCTCACCAATAATTTCACGAAATTCCTTTGATCCTGTATCTTTGTTTCTTAACATGGCCATTTTGCTCTGAATCATAGGATGTTCAGATACGAACAGTTTGCTCATCATCGTTCCTTCTTTCTATCAGTCTTCAATTTGGTTAATTCTTCTTAAATGACGTTCATCGTTGGAGAATGGTGTCTCCAAAAATGCCTTAACAATCTCCAAAGCTAAGCCTGCACCGGTTACACGGGCACCCAAAGCAAGAATGTTGGCATCATTATGTTCTCTTGTTGCTTTTGCAGAGAAAACATCCCCACAAAGAGCCGCACGAATTCCCTTTACTTTGTTGGCAGTGATAGAAATACCAATACCTGTTCCACAAATCAAAATCCCTTTTTCACATTCGCCATCGGCAACGGCATGAGCAACCAACTTGCCAAACTCAGGATAATCCACGGATTCTTCGGAAAAAGCTCCAAAGTTCTTGTATGGAATTTTTTGTTCTTCTAAATATTTAATGACCTCTACCATCAACGGAAACCCGCCGTGATCACAACCTAAAGCTAACATAATGGTCTCTCCTTATTTTGTTTTTTTGCTTTGCCTATTCTGCATCAAATTGGCGATAACCCGCCGCTTTATTTAAGCGGTTCATAATCGCCAAGCCTTCGCCTTCCTCAGGAAACACCTCGGAATAAACTGTGTCTATCCCAAGAAAGTCAAACTTACGCAAGTGCTTAAATAAGTTTGCTCCAATTTCCTCAAGTTTATCTCTTTTTCCTAAAGATAATACTACATCCGCCTGATAACGTCCTTTGGTTTCCTCTGTTGCCAAAACACCGGTTCTCTTCCCCTCTACCCCATCCGTATGGCACATCTGATTCACCTTAGAAATTACTGCCTCCCTACTTCCCCTTACCAAGGTTACCTTGGCCTTAGGAGAATAATGGGTATATTTCATACCAGGGGCTTTGGGCCTTAAGTCCTGTGAGGGCTTAGTTAAAATTGCAGGATCAATGAAAACTTCACCAACCACAGCCTCCATCATTTCTTTGGTAATCGCCCCTGGGCGCAAAATCACTGGGACTTCACCAGTTACGTCAACAATGGTGGATTCCAAACCCCACTCTGCCGCTCCGCCATCAACAATCATATCAATTTTACCGGACAGGTCAAATTCTACGTGAGATGCCCTAGTTGGGCTTGGTTTGCCGGAAGAGTTGGCACTAGGCCCTGCAATGGGCAAGCCCGAAGCACGAATAATTGCCATAGCCACTGGATGTGAAGGAAAGCGGACCGCCACCGTATCCAAGCCTCCTGTTGTAGTTAAAGGGACAATATGGGACTTTGGAAAAATCATCGTAAGTGGCCCTGGCCAAAATGCGTCCATCAGCATTTGTGCCGCCAGCGGTATTTCCCGCACAATGGGACGCAACTCACTGATTTGGGAAATATGCAAAATTAAGGGGTTGTCCGAAGGACGCCCCTTGGCAATATAAATATTTTTACAAGCTTCACTATCCAGCCCGTTCCCACCCAATCCATATACGGTTTCTGTAGGAAATGCCACAAGGCCGCCATCCTTTAAAATACGAGCCGCTTCTTCAACAAGCTGTGGCTCTGGGTTTTCAGGGCTGATTTTAATAAGCTTTGTTTCCATTTTTTATGCGTTTACTCCACAGCATTTTTTATATTTCTTGCCGCTACCGCAAGGACAAGGATCGTTGCGTCCGATCTTTTCACCTTTAATGACTGTACGAGAATTTTTCTGTTCTAACATCATTCTCTTGCGAGTGTCGGCGTCAAACACACCTTCCCACTGAGGTAAGGAATACAGATGCTCCGCTTTATATTCAACCATTTTTTTATATAACTTTTCAAAATCAATTTTTAGAGAAATCTGAGACGCTTCTGTCAAACTTTCCATATCATGCTTTTCAGGCAATGCTTCGTTGATACCATCAACAAAAGCAACGATTTCTTCCGCTGTCATATTAAAACGTGCTGCCAATTCAGCCACTGTACCATCTACGGATTTTACTTTTTCACCAATGATATATTCATAGATTCTTTGTTCCTTGGGTAAATAATCATCCCAGATTGTATCCACACTTCTACCTTCTTGAGAAAAAGCCTTTTCCATCCAGCTTTCATATAAACTCATTACTTATCGCTCCTTTATTTTCAAAAACTTATTGCAAAACCTTCCATAAGATCACTTAATTAACTACTTTGGTCATTTGTCCCCTTTTGATACTTAAAGGGATATATCCCACTCTTATAAAGGCATTTACTTTATTGCAGATTTCTCCACTCTTTGAAATGATAATATAATTTTTCCTCGATTGCAACAAAAAATGAAAATTCCCTGCATAAACCGCAAAATTGGGAAGGGTTCTACCCACTCTACGAAAATCCGCCAATCCAGGCCTAAAAGACTTTTTACGCAATGGCAGAGGAAGTTATTTGTATTCATTTCCATAAAATTTTAAACTTTTCAAACTTTGTTTACGTCTTCGCACTTTTTTAAATCCCAATTAAACCGAAAATAGTTTATTACAAGGCAAAGGAGCCGATAAAATCGACTCCTCTATTTTATACAATCAAACGTTCACGTTCGGCTTTTTCTTTCGCCACCACATTGATTTTAATTTCTTCTGGAATCACCTGGATAATTCGATCCCACTCACCGAGGACTTTCTCTTGTTTCTCTTGGGGTGCCTCACCCAAAACAACACGGGTTATCCCCTCCTTTTTTACAAATCTGCTCACGCACTGTGCCACATTGAGGTCACATTGAACATGGATACAAGCCCCCATCCTGCCACCATAATCTACCAGCTCTTGTAACCGTTTTAAAGAATCTTTCCCCTCAAAAACACTATTTCCTTTTTGCACATGCAAAATATGTAACTCAGCATCGTCTGCCAATGACAATGAAAACCCATAGTCTATTAATCGTAACGAATTTTTCTGTGCTGTAACAAGTACCAAAACCTTTTCTTTTCTCTCTGCATTCATTATGGAACTCCTCCTTTTTATTCTAGAGTATTTCCCCTTTTCTTGTTTCATTCTATCAGAAAAACCTTAGAAAACGCCAAGAATTTGTTTAAGACTTTCTTAAATTTTTTATTCCAGTTTCAAGCCTCCTTGAGAAAAGCTCCCTCACAACCATTGTAATTTTTTTCTTGCCGAGTATTCCCTTTTATATCTGCCTGTTTGGTGTTAGCCACTCCCCCAGCCCAAACGTTTTTTGCAAATCATTCTTAGTATTTTTAATTCTAAACAATTTAAAGAAAGCCTTTTCCTGTTGTTTCCCTCCGCCAGTCCCTTCTGGCAAAAGCAAAGCTGGCGTTCTCCAAAAAGAAAGGGGCTGCAAGCTGGTGTTCTCCTTCTCTGCAGTCCCTTTGAACTTAAACTTATTCTGTTACGTTGCCCATTTCTACAGTCTGGCCGTTTTCCTCACCGCCATCTTGAATTTCTACATTGGGCAATCCATTTTCAAAAGAAAATACAGCAGTGGCATTGTTTTGAATGTCAACACCTTGCCATGTCTCCTCTGATCCATCTAAAAACTTCATCTGAACCTGCCAGCCTTCTTCTGCTTCTGGTAAAACACCGCTTAAAGATACAGGCATTTCATAATTTTGCTTCCAAACTTCTTCTTCCAGTAGGTTTTCTGACCAATCGTACTCCTCAGCAGGACGAATTCTCAAAATCCCAACATCTTCCCCGGTTTGGTTTACAAAATCAACAGTAACGCTTTCCGCCGCAACAGTGGGTTCTTTATCATCACCACAGGCGCTCACCCCGAAAGCCATACATACTAACACGACCCCAAGCCACAACTTCTTTTTCATTCTCTTCTTCTCCTTGCTGTAAACCCATTAACTTTGTGACTCATAGTTTACAATTTCCACTTTTTCTATTACCACGTCATTTAAAGGCTTGTGATTTTTACCGTCCACCTCTACTGCAGCAATTTTGTCTACTACATCCATACCTTCAAACACCTGGCCAAATATAGTATAAGGGTTGCCGAAAATATATTCAAGCTCAATGCTGCCGCCGTGTTCCGTATAATAGTCAAGAACAGAATCGGGGAATATTTTATCTAGGGTATAAAAATCTTCTCCTAATGTAATTCCTACTTCCTCACTGCCATCTCTTGTCTCACGAATTGCCTGAACCCCTTGTTCAGCCACCTTTTCATTCTGAACGATAAAGAACTGGCTACCGTTGGTATTAGGACCCTTGTTTGCCATGGCCAGCGCACCCCGATAGAAGTGAAGGTTAGGGGAAATTTCATCCTCAAAATCTTCCCCAAAGCTGCTTTCTCCACCGGTACCCGTACCCGTAGGGTCGCCCCCTTGAATCATAAAACCTTGAATCACACGATGAAAAATCACATCTTTATAGTAATCGGACTTAGCCAATGCTTTAAAGTTTTCTACTGCCTTGGGTGCTTCTTCAGGGTAGAATTGCAGCTTGATTACCCCTTCAGATGTGGTAATCACAGCGATTTCATCGCCTTCCTTGGGCATCTGTGCCTGTAAAATTATATTGGTGTCTACCAAGTTATCTCCATCTGTTTCACTACTTACGTTTGATTCACTATTTCCATTCTGTTCACCGCTTGCATTTGGTTCACTTTTGGAACAGCCTGCTGTAAAAAGCATCAACGCTGCTGCCAAAACGAGAGCAACATGTTTTTTCATGCCGTATCCTCCTTATTTTCACCATTCTAGTGATTACCTTGAATCACATTTTAGAATTTTATATCGTTTCTTGACACGTGTCAATTTTATTTTTCTTAATTATTTATTAAACTTGCGAATTTGGGCCAAAACCCCTTTGGTACCATCAGCCAACCCGCTTTTTTCCATTTTGTCTATATACTTTCCTTGATTTTCATAGAGAGTGATGATATTTTCATAAAAAGAAAGGGGAGACATTTCTTCCTCGGGCAAAACTCTAGCAAACCCTTGCTTTGCAAAAGAGGCAGCGTTTAAAATCTGGTCTCCCCTGCTGGCACTTTTCGAAAGAGGAATCAGTAAATGAGGCTTTTTCAATGCTAGAAATTCGCAAATAGAGTTACTTCCTGCTCGGGAAACAATTAAGTCCGTAGCTGCAAATAAATCTGCCAAACCAGCGGAAACATACTCAAACTGCTTATATCCCTTTTGATGTAATAAGTCTTTTGCCAAATTGCCCTTCCCACAAAGATGAATGACATCAAACTTTTCCAATAACTTTGGCAGTTCTGTCCTTAAACACTGGTTGAGCTTTACCGCCCCTAAAGACCCACCCATCATTAATAAAACGGGCTTTGCCCCATCAAACCCACACTTTTCAAGACCTCTTTCCTTACTCCCCTCAAACAATTCCTTACGAATTGGGGAACCTGTATGAACACCTTTCTTCTTTGAAATATGTCCTAAGGTTTCCGGAAATGTTGTGCAAATAGTTTTTGCCCAAGGCATTGCAATTTTATTAGCTAAGCCGGGGGTCAGGTCAGACTCATGGATAATGACAGGGATTTTGTTTGCCTTTGCCCCTAAAACCACAGGAACGGCAACAAATCCACCTTTGGAAAATACCAAGTCTGGCTTAAGTTTTTTCATCAGTTTTTTTGCCTCGGTAACGCCCTTAACAACACGTAACATATCGCTGATGTTTTCCTTTGAAAGGTAACGGCGTAATTTTCCCGTAGGGATACTGTAATAGGGGATGCCTTCCGCCTCAACTAAGCTTCGCTCAATTCCTTTTTCAGAACCAATATAAACAACCTCCCATCCATCTTCTTTTAAAAACGGCAACAACGCCAAATTTGGAGTGACGTGTCCCGCCGTTCCACCGCCCGTTAAAACGATTTTTTTCATGGTTTCCCCACCTTTTTCCAATAAAATTTTCTCTTATTATAGCTTAGCAGAAAATCATTTCCGTATCCACATTTATTTTATGCCGTTTCAGGCAAGAAAACAAACTTTTTCGCATAAGATGATACAAAAAAGAAAAAGGAGCCTGACCATGTATCCATATAACAAAAACACACAACTTTATAACACTACACTAGAAATTAAAGAAAAAGCAAAGGAGGAAAACCAAGGTGCACAAATGGCAACTCTGGCAGAAGATAGACGTCTCCTAGAGATTTTATCCCTATCTCAACAAGAGTCTGCCGATTTAGCAGAACGCTATGCAACCCTAATGGCGGATCCTGAAATGGCACCATCGGTAAATGTGTTAAAAGCCATGTATTTAGATGAGTTAAAACATATCAATCAGTTAAAAGAAGCCTATTTCCTTATCACAGACGAAGCAGATAGTTCTACACCAAAAGGCAATGCCCCCGAAACTTCTGGGCAGGAGTTATTGGAGGACACTTTACTTCTTGAAATTGACAACGGCGATTTTTACCGCACATTGTACTTAACAATGCCTACACAAGAATTAAGGGATATCTTTTATGAAATTTCCTCAGATAAAATGAGCCACAGTAACGCCCTTGGCTATTTGTTTGCCAAATATTTTGCAGGTTAATACTGGGCAAGGCCGTCCTTTCATGATATACTGAAAAGAAACGAATTCGAAAGGAAGGACTGCCATGAACGACTGCATTTTTTGTAAAATAATAAACGGGGATATTCCGTCTGCAACCATATACGAAAATGAGGAATTTAAAGTTATTTTGGACAGATTCCCCGCAAACGAAGGCCATGTTTTAATATTGCCAAAGGAGCACTCTGCAAATATTTTTGAAATTAATCCTGAGCAGGCCGGCCGCCTATTCGTTCTTGCAACAAAAATTGCAAGGGAAATGAAAACCATTTTAGGCCTTGAGCATTTAAATGTGATGCAGAATAATGGTACAGTTGCCGGTCAAACGGTATTCCATTTTCATTTGCATCTCATTCCCCGTTATGAAAACGATGGCATTACCATTGCCTATAAGCCAATGGATTTGTGCGATGCCCAAATCGAAGATATGCGTAAAAAATTAGAAATGTCCATTTAGGTCTAATATAATTTTCACCCAAATCCATGGGTCTTTTTGATAAGGTGTATGAAAAAGTTGGACTTTAAGAAACTTTTCTTAGTCGGTTACCTTTTATCTATTCCGTCTTTCATAACTTGTCTTTCGTGAATAATGAATTTCCCAGAAGCGATAATTACAGTAAATTGTGATTATCGCTGTTTTTTTAACCGACATTGAACATATACCCGTCATTTGCCATATTTACAGTTAATATAAGTACAGCATCTTCTAATGAAAACTCCAAACTTTATCATTCATATTTTTCAGTTTTTATATACGTTAAGGGAAGTATAACTTTGGAGGTTTTTCGTCCACGCCTCCTATAACCGCAGTCACAGGAGGTAAAAGAAACATTAACTCATTTCTAAAACCGAAAACCTTTTCCTACATTTTCTTTTGAGAATGTCCTTTCGCTTTTGGGGCAGTCTAAAAAAGAGGTGTTCCTTTATGAACAAAATAGATTACTGTGTGCTGATTATTTTTATATTTCTCTATATATTTATGACTTTTTGTGCCCAATGCCCCCATATTGATATCATAAGATTTCTTGTGATTTGTCTTTGCCTGCTGCCCGCCCTTCGCTATGGTGTTGGGATGGCTGCTTTTTGTACCATTATTAGTGATGGCTTTTTACTCTTTACCCCCTATCTGAAAATTGGGGTTTATTTTTTCTGCCTTGTACAACTTTTTTATATCTTCTTTCTTCTTCACAAAAAACCACCCTATTTCCTCTTTTTCTTCCTCTTATTTTTTCTAATATTCCCCCTTCCTGTGTTGGGTGTGGTCTATGCCCTCCTATTTTTCATCCATGGAATCATCGCTTATTTTCTATGGAAACAAAAAAAGGCGAAGCCCTATTTCGGGCTGTACCTTTTAGGCCTGTTCCTTTTTATTTGTTGTGATATTTTGGTCGCTATCGGCCACTTTAGTGACCCTCAGCCTATTCTAATCTGGATATTTTATGCACCTTCTCAACTTCTATTGGCCTTTACCGCCAAAGAGTTACCACCTGTGCCAATACCGCTTGTTCCTTATCTGTAATAAAAGTTATTACTTCCTTGCCATGGTCTTTGTCGTCTCGGATATAGGTTTTCATTATAACCTCATCTCCCCGCACACACTCTTTGCGGTAAACAACCTGAACATCTTTCAGTTTCATGTCATCATAGATCTCATCAGGTACATCATCCATAGCCCACTCCAAATACTTTACATTATTTGCGTGACCGTTGGTATCCGTATCCCTTCTTGTAATGAGCAGGGAACGGGTGATAGCAACTTCATCCTTACTCTCTTTGGGCATCAAAAATTTTTCCCCAGGAATGGATGATTCTCGCTCCGATCGATACTTCAAAACCATCTCTTCTGGGATATTTGTTGGCTTACGATTTTCCAAGTCCATAAAAATCCAACGGGAGATTGCCTTCATGATAATCTCTTCATTTTCATCTAACACATAAAAGCATCGGATTGCCTGCATTTTACGGCACTTTTCACACCATGTTTGGATGGTTATTCTTTCCCCCAGCTTTGGCATCCTGATCACTTGTAAGTGACAATTAATTATGACCCATCCAAGTTTTCTTTCCGTCAAAAAATCCACGGTATATCCCAAAAAATCCGAGTGATTAATGGCTACTTCTTGTAAATCAGAAAACAATGCAGCTGGAGTCATAATCCTATTTCCATCTACTTGAAAATAGGATATTTTTTGACTTTCCACATATCCTACTTGTTCCACTTCCACTTCCTCCGTTTCTGTTAAAGCTATGCGTATTTTGAAAATACCCATAACGGACGGCCTTGAAACCATAAAGCTCCTTAAAAAATATGAGGCAGTCCCCTGCCCTTAGGGTCAGGAGACCACATCAGTCCGTTACAGCATAGGCGAAATTAGCCTTGCCACAGCTTCCTTCACTTTAAACCACCATTTTCTTCTATAATACCAATCCTTAGTAATTTCAACACAGCTTTCCAAATCCCTTAAAAAGTCTGCCTCCAAGGATTGGGTTAACCCAGCATCAAACATAAATGCGTTTACCTCGAAGTTCAAATCAAAGCTTCGTACATCCATATTGGCCGTACCAACGGATGCAACCAAACCATCGATACATAATGTTTTGGCATGGATAAATCCTTTTTCATATTGATAACAACGCACTCCAGCCTCCAAAAGCTCCCCCAAATAGGACATACTTGCCCAATATACAAAAACATGGTCAGGGTTGCCAGGAATAATAATGCGAACATCAATCCCTGATAGAGCAGCAACCCGCAATGCCTCCAAAATACCATCGTCGGGAACAAAGTAAGGTGTGGTAAGATAAATATGGTCCTCCGCCTCATTCATCATCTTAAAGTAACCATTGCGGATATTTTTCCACTGGGTATCAGGTCCACTAGATACAATTTGGGTTTCCACCCCGTCCCACTGATCCCTTTCAGGGAAATACTTTTCTTCAAGGGGAACGGCTCCACTTTTGGCGGTAAAGTTCCAATCCATAATAAAACGAATTTGCATCTGGTCTATGGCATCCCCTTCAAAACGAAGATGGGTGTCTCTCCATGGGCCATATCGTTTTACGATACCTAAGTATTCATCACCCACATTAAATCCACCAATGTATCCAACCTCTCCGTCAATAACACACAGCTTTCTATGGTTTCTGTAATTTATTCTCACAAAAAAAGGTGGCAAAAAGGCCGCTGTGAAGCCGCCTGCTTCATGTAACTTATGAAAGTATTTTTTCGGCAAAGACGAGTTCCCCATGCCATCGTATAAAAGACGTACTTCCACCCCTTCTTTCGCCTTCTTTACCAGCTCTTCTAATAAACGTCCCCCAAGCTTGTCTCCCCGCCAAATATAATATTCAAGATGAATAAATTTTTTTGCCTTACGGATATCTCGCACCAGAGCTTCAAACTTATCCTTCCCTCTACTAAGTAGGGTTACTTTGTTGTTAAACGTCATCCAGTTTCCAGAATTTAAGTGGAGATAGGCCAAATCTGTTAAATACTCCGCTTCAACCAGCCTTCCTCGACTTTCAATCAATGCCTTTTGGCGTTGTATTTTTTCAACGGAATGCCGATCATGAAATAAGTATTTGAAGTATACCTTTTGGTCATACTCCTCCTTTTGTCGAAACATTTTTTCTTGCTTCCCATTTTTCCCAAAAACCAAATATATTAAGAAACCAAAAATAGGTATGAAAAACAAAACCAAGAGCCACGCCCATGTACTGGCGGGATTTCTACGCTCAAAAAAAACCATCAAGCCGGCTAAAAGCACGTTGATAATCAAAATAATCGCCGCCAAATAAGCCATTGCTGTAAGTACCTGTGTACTCATGAAAGACTCTCTCCTTTTTTGCACCAAGTTTCTTGTAGTATACTATATTCTTCCAAAACTATGCAAGTTATGTCTAGGTTAAAAAAAGTGAAATTTTCATTTTTCCTACTTCCCTAAAAACAAAAACGATGTTAGAATAGAATAAGTATGAAATGGAAATACGCAAACCTCTGCTTTGCGTAAATTAAGGAGGAACTATTAGTGAACAACTTTTCAGATGTATTGATTATTATTCTTGTGGTATTATCCGTCGTCCTTGCTGTCCTTTATTATATTAACAAAAAAAGTACGCGTAAGATGATACAAGCCCAGGACTTTATTGAAAATAACCGTACAACGGTACAAATTTTTATCATTGATAAAAGGCAAGAAAAGCCTTCTCCTTCTAATTTGCCAAAGGCCGTATACGAGCAAATGCCGAAAACTACAAAAATGCGTAAAGCCAACTTGGTTCGTGCTAAAATCGGTCCTCAGATTACTACGCTTATTTGTGATAAACCCGTTTACAATGTGCTTCCCGTGAAAAAAAGCATCAAAGTTGACTTAGCTGGGATGTATATTATCGGCGTTACTGGCATGAATTTGGAAGATAAAAAGAAAAAGACAATGACAGAAAAAATGTCCGCTAGCTTAAACAGAAAATTATCTAACAAATAATAATTCAAACATGAGACCTCTTTTGCTAAAGCAAAGGAGGTTTTTTTTCATTTACCCACGTGTACGAATCATAAAATATCCTCTATACCAAAAAAACCGATACAAAATAGACTTTTCAAGCCCAATTTGTATCGGTTAAAATCTTTAACACAAGGCCATCATTTAGGGGAAATTCTTTTTCTCCTCATTCTAATCTTATAGAATTTCTATGTAAAACCCTAAACATCACGATTAACGATTCAGCCACCAAGTACCAAAATTCAAGTACGCCGCAAAGCAAAGCCATATGACATAAGGTATTTGCAGCCTTGCAGCCACCGTAGAAACTTCGTTAAAGTCCTTTACCATTGCCAAAACCAAAAGTAATAAGACAATTAACCAAACAAAAGCAAAAAATCTCCACTCTAATGTAAAGAAGAAGAAGCTCCAACAGAAGTTAAACACAAGCTGGATAAAAAATGTCTTCAGTGCTTCTTTTCGCTTGGGGCTATCTGAACAATAAACAATTGCGGCGCCAATTCCCATAAGGATATAAAGAATTGTCCATACCACAGGGAATACCCATGCTGGAGGGGCTAGTGGCGGTTGATTTAAAGTTTGATACTGACTCATAGCCCCCATATTCAAAAATCCAGATAAACCACCTACACCTAATGATAATAAAATAAAAAATAAACCAGATACTTTTTTGTTGCACATAAACCTTCCCCCTTTTAACACAAAAGAACGTCTCTTAGTCTATTTATATTTCATTTCCATACAAACCATTCTAAAAAACTGTTTCTCGGTTAAAACCTCTACGCCTCCCCTCCTATAAAAACTCCTTGATCAAACTCCTTGATCAATGGGAAAAATACACCCACAAAGTGTGGGTCACTGCTTATCTTGTTTCCTACTTTGCATAAATACTCGTTTGCATATCATCCCAGCTTCCTAAATATTTAAAAATCCGTACAAACCATCTATTAATCGTACCCCTAAGTTATGAATAATTGCTTGTAAAAAAATGGCGAGTAGCCTATGCTACCCGCCAAAAGAAAAATCAAAATTTATACTGCTGTCTTTAACTCTCTACGATTTACAACCAACTGAGAGGCTACAATAAAACCAATGATAGAAACACCCATAATATCTGTAGCCAAACTAGGATGAATTGACATCAATCCGCAAGCTATACAAATAAAACGACTAAAAGGGTTTAAATCTCTAAACATATAGCCCATCATACCACCAGAAATGGCAAACATACCGATAAAAGAAGTAATTACCACCTGAATTACCTGAATTGGTGTTGTATTGATGAACAATAGCGCCTCATTGTATGCAAACACATAAGGTATAATAAATGCGGCGATGGCCAACACTGTTGCGTTAAAAGCTGTTTTCATGGGGTTTGCTCCTGCAATTGCAGAGCCAGCATATGCCGCCAATGCAACAGGTGGGGTAATATCCGCAACAATACCAAAGTAGAATACGAACATATTCGCAGCAATGACGTTCATGTTCATGCCTGTAATCAAAATTGGGGCACATGTTGTTGCCATAATGATATAGTTCGCCGTTGTAGGCACACCCATACCCAAAATGATACAACAAATCATTGTCAATATTAATGCAATCATTAAGTTATTGCCCGCTATGGAAACAATACCGGATATAAAAATCTGGCCTAATCCCGTCATACTTACAACACCAGCGATGATACCCGCCATACCACAAGCAGCTGCCACAGAAAGAGTTCCTTTACCCCCGCTTTCCAAGGCTGTGAAGAAACCATCTACGGTCATGCGGTTTTCTTTATTAAACATACTAACTGCGATAGCAACCAAAGTGGCAAAAATTGCAGAACGAGACATTGTGTAGCCATCAATAATCATATACACCAACACAACCAAAGGAAGGAGTAAATATATATTTTTAAACAAGTGGCTAAATTTAGGCAATTCTTCTTTCGGGATACCCATTAACTTTAGTTTTTTCGCTTTAAAGTGTACCATCAAGAAAATACCTGAGAAGTATAGGAATGCAGGTAAAATAGCCTTTTGAATAATGCTTGCATACTCCACGCCACACATCTCGGCCATCAAGAACGCCGCCGCACCCATAATCGGGGGCATAATCTGGCCACCAGTGGAAGCAGCAGCCTCAACGGCACCAGCAAACTCTCCAGGATAACCTGTCTTTTTCATCATCGGAATGGTAACACTACCTGTGGTAACCGTGTTTCCAACGGAACTACCGGAAACCATACCACACAATGCACTGGAAATAACCGCAACCTTTGCAGGACCACCAGAGCTGGCACCAGCAATTGAGTTTGCACATTGTATAAAGAAGTTTGATATGCCCGTAGCCTCCAAAAAGGAACCAAAAATAATAAACAAAACAATAAACGTAGAACAAACACCGATAGGCACACCAATGACACCAGTGGTGGTATAAAACAAGTTGTAAATAATTCGTCTCAGAGGCAGTCCCGTGGAGAATGCGTAGATTACGAATAATGTTGCCACAACAATAATTGGAATACCTGTTACACGGCGGCAAGCCTCCGTTAACACCAAAATACCAATAATACCCACGATCACTTCAACTTGCCCAATTCTGGTTGCCTTTTGGATAATTTCGTTGAAATTCACAACATAGTAAAAAAAGCTTCCAGAACCTGCAATCCCCAAAATCCAGTCGTACAAAGGGATATGGTTTACCCTTTGCTCCACACCCTTTCTTCTGGGATACACGGTGAACACCAGTAAAATTACCATACCCAAGAATAAACAACGTCTAACCTGCTCACCCCAGTTGGCGAATAAGTTCATGTACACCATAAATAAAGCAAACCCGATTAACATGGAGCGTACAATTACCTTTGGAATCCCCTCAAAGTGACGTACGTTTGCTTCTCTATCATACTTTTTCATAACAGCTGCCAAATCAGCACCGCTTTCAGCTGCGTGCAAAACTGCTGTGTTTTCCAAAGACGATTTTTCTTTCTTTTTAAACACCTTGCTTCCTCCTCCTTTTCATCAATCTCTCATCAGAGTCTTTCTCAAACCAGTTTCAAACGTTCTCAACTGTCTTTTAAAGAACAAAAAACAATGATCCCTTCCTTCTTCGGAAAGAAACTATGGGTAAAAAACGAAAACTTAAGATTTCAGAAAGTCTCTGACTGCATCTTTCCTTTTTCTACTTCTTCCCCTTTTCATAGCTGAAGGAGACGAATCTATCCTCGCCGCAAAGCTGACGCAGACTAATTTCCTCTCCATTTACCCTTAAAATATGGTCATATACAGGGCTAACATTATAGGAAAGCTCGGCAATGGGCTTGTTGAACCCAGAAATAATCATAGAGCCATCTTCTCCGTAGGTTAATGTCTGCCCATCTTCCAATTCCGTTTGCACCCCTGCCCCAAAGTTATAGTATACGGTTTCGTATACAACAATTTCCCCATTCTCAATCCGATAGCGATCTTCCACCGGAGATTGATTGACAGAGTGCATGAATTGCACAGAAAATTCCTCGCCTTCTTCCATGGGGTAACTTGCAAGAATATCGCCTGTTCTCCCGTTCCACAATTTCAGGCAATCTCCTGTATGGTTCATATGAAAAATAGTAGTTGCAATAATAACTGCTATTATTGCAACCACTATGCCAACAATCTGTTTGATGCTTAGTCTGCTGTTATCCAACAATTAACTAAGAACGCCAATCTCTTTAAAGTATTTCTCAGCGCCTGGGTGGAAAGGAACGGAAATACCCTGAGTAGCTGCATTGGGGTCTAACTCTTCAAACTTAGCGTTACTATTTGCCAACGCATCTTTGTTTTCAAAGAGTGCCTTCGTTAGTTCATAAATAGCATCTTCTGTCACGTCATTGGCAGTAATTAAGGTTGCACGTACACTCAATGTCTGTACGTCATCCGCAACGGCAGAGTATGTTCCACCCGGAATAATTGTCTTTGTGTAGAAAGGATATTCACTCATCAAAGCTTCTGCATGCTCATCATCAATAGTTAACAAGTTGATGTCTTTGGAGATCGCCAAGTCAACTACCGCTGTTGTAGGCGCACCTGCTGTGATAAATGCCGCATCAATCTTACCATCTTTGATGGAGTCCGCCGCATCACCAAAGCTACCGTTTACTTTCGTGATGTCTGAGTTGATGTCAATGCCGTAGGCAGCCAAAATTTGTGTTGCATTAAATTCAACACCACTACCTGCGTCACCCACGTTTATTCTTTTTCCCTTTAAGTCTTCAATGCTCTTAATGTCGGTTGATGCAATAATCTGGCAAGTTTCATCATAAACACCGGCAATAGCAGAGAATGTATCGAAGGAGCCATCTGCTTCAAAAAGGTCTGTTCCATTAAATGCATAATACATTACGTCATTCTGAACGATTGCAATATCAGAAACCTTGTCGTCAATATCCAAAATATTTGCCTTGGAAGCACCTGTGGAAACAACCTTAAGATTAACATTTTCCATTGCATTGTTTAATACTGTGGACATTGTACCACCAACTGCGTAGTATGTTCCGGTTGTGCCACCTGTGCCCAGTGTCAATTGTTCTACAGCGCCAGAAGCACTGTCCGCACCATTATCAGCATCCTCATTGCTGCTACTTCCACCACCACAACCTGTAAACGCCATCATCGCAGTTACAGCTAAAGCTGTTAATGTTACCAGTTTCTTTTTCATTTGCTCATCTCCTTATTTTTTCCTTGATTGCTTTATGCAAATAATTACATTTATATTCAGGACTCATTTTACCATATTTCGATGTATAATTCAATCTTAAATTCACAGTTTTATAGCCTAATCTCTGTATTTAATTAGTTTTTCTCATGTTTTTTCCAATAAACACTGTTTTACCATGCAAAATACTGATTAATTCATGTGTTGTAATGAATAAATTGCTAAAAAGCAAAAGTTCTCTCAGTTTATTCCTACGAAATAAATCATTCATTTTTTGAATAATTCTAATTCTTTTGAATTTAATTTGTGAATATATTAATAATCTGTGCATAATTTGAATAAAATTCCAAGTCTGGACAATCCTATTTGAAATGTGTAAAATATAATAGAAAGAAAGCTGTTTTGTTTACTGCAAAGGAGAATTCCTATGTCTACACACACAATTCAATATGAAGGCATAAAATTAGAATTTGAACTGATTCGTAAAAATGTGAAATATATTAATCTCCGTGTCAATAAGCATGGAAACGTTGTTGTCTCTGCATCCAAAAAAGTACCTCTTTCTGTAATAGAAGAATTTGTTCAGTCAAAGTCCCTTTGGATTATCACCCACCTTGCAGAGATTGAAAAATTACGCAAAAATTTACCACCAACGGGTTTTTTTGATGGAAAAACCCTCTATTATCTAGGGAAACCTTATCAATTGGTACTTTCAAAAGGGCCTTCTATGATAGTAATACAAGGAGATAAAGTAATTATGTCTTCCCAAAATTCCGCAGAAAATGCTTTACACGCTGAGTATCTCCTCTGGTTAAAAAAGCAATCCTCCATGGTATTTGAGGAAGTCATGGATCATGTCTATCCCATGGTAGAGCCCTACGGAATCAGCCGCCCAACCATTCAAATACGAAATATGAAAACCCTTTGGGGAAGCTGTACCACTGGAGGCAATACCATTCGCTTAAACCTTCAATTAATAAAAGCTTCCAAAGATTGCATCGAACAGGTTGTTCTCCATGAGCTATTACATTTTCTCCATAAGAACCACGGGAAGGAGTTTTATGCTCTTTTAAGTCAGTTAATGCCTGACTGGCAGGATAGAAAAAGTAAGCTAGAAGCGAAATTTAAGGATGGCACGTGAAATTTGCGACAATGTTTCCTTGACAAACCCTTCAAAAGGGCATATAATGATAAACATAACATTATGTAATCAATATTGCCGCGGAGTGGAGCAGTCCGGTAGCTCGTCGGGCTCATAACCCGAAGGTCGTCAGTTCAAATCTGGCCTCCGCAATCTAACCCCCTATTTTTAGGGGGTTTTTGTTTTGCCCTATTTTCAATAAAACCTAACTCCTCCATTATCCTAATTTTTTTATTACCCTTCGCCCACAACTCTCAAATTCTATGTACATTACTTAATGGGAACCCAAATAGTAATAATTGAATCACGCCGATTCCAATGAAAACGATCATCATATTTTTCAAAATGGAGAACTTCATCGTGAAAAGGAACATATCCGTTGTCGGGTAGAATCTGCTTATAAATTTCAGTATAAGTGTCATAGATTCGATTCATAGGCCCTATGTGTTCCACTACGCAATATTTGCAAAAAGGAATCTCTTTCGATACAAATTGCTCTGGTATAGCCATTGGTGTTGGTATAGCACAGAAGTAGAAGAGCTTTCCATTCTTACGCTCCATCAAAGCATATTTAACCCAGTTCTCACACATAGACAAACACGATTTTTTTAAATCTGAATTAAAACTTCGCCAAAATTGTGAGCATATCCGAACATTTTCTTTTTTGGAATTTGTCAGTTGCACTGAACGCCCTATCAATGTAAAAGCATCTCGTTCTTGAATAGAATGGCTCATCTCTTTTCCCTATGGGCTGTTATGATTGTATAGCTGAATGCATTTACTGTTATGACACATCCATCAGCATGAACATACCAGTTTTTCCCCTTTCTTGTAATATCAGCATTGTCAGATGATATTGTAGCCTTACACCAACCGACTACATCATCTGTATTCAAAGCAAGATTTTTCTTTATTCGGACTACACCCAGTTCAGTGGTATGCAACTTATCTAAATTTGCAATTAAATCATAATCCATATCCTTCATTGAAACCTCCCGTTATACCAAAAGTCCTATTTCTTAAAATAAAAAGTCACGTACAAGTTCAACTCATACATGACTTATCTTTTTAAAGGCTGCGAGATACAAACTCTTCTATGTATAGTTCTTCGCTTTTTTGTACTTCTTTATGATATGCCTCAAGCTTTTTTTCTTTTAATTTTTCCAAAGTTGAAGTTTCAATCTTCACTTCTACCACTTCTGCTCTTTTTTCTTCTTCTTTAATTTTTAATTCCTCAAGGTGCACCTTTTCTTGCTGGATTTCCACCTCAAGCTTATAAAGAAAGCCCGAATACTCCATTGCTTCAATGATTGCGATTCCTGACATCTTTTTTTCATTAAACTCACAGTTTACGCATTTGAACTTTTCAATAAGACAGTCAATCTTTTCATTTTGTGCGTTTACCATGGCAATGGTTCTTGCATGTTCAGCTTTCTTGTTTTCTAGCCGCTGATTTTTAAAATTCATAACAGATTCCAGCTGAAAACTAAACTTTTTCATTTAATCACCCACATTATTAGATATTCCTAGTTATTTTAAGATTTCCTCCATCTGATTTAGTGTCTCCTCAAAAGATATTTTATCGTCAACACCCTGTTTCAAAAATGCATTAATTTTGTCTATTTTAGAAATGGCAAAGTCCAACTTAGGATTTGTCCCATGTTTATATGCACCAATGGAAATCAAGTCACTATTCTTTTCATAAATGCTAAGTATATCTCTTAGTTTTGAAGCTAACTCTAAATGTTCTGGCTCTGCAATAGCGTTCATAAGTCTGGAAATGCTGGCGTTTACGTCAATTGCAGGAAAATGGTTACCATTCGCTAGCTTTCTTGATAAAACAATATGCCCGTCTATAATACCTCTTACCGTATCTGCAATGGGGTCATTGGTATCATCCCCTTCAACCAGCACTGTATATATCCCCGTAATGGAACCCTCCTTAAAATTACCCGTACGCTCCAGAAGCTTTGGCATTTCTGCATAAATAGAGGGTGTATACCCTCTGGCAATGGGTGGCTCACCAATGGCTAAACCAATTTCTCGCTGAGCCATTGCAAATCTGGTTAAGGAGTCCATCATCAGCAATACATCCTTCCCTTGGTTTTTAAAATATTCTGCAATGGCAGTGGCAACCAAAGGGCATTTCATACGAAGCATAGCAGACTGATCTGAGGTGGCAACAACCAAAACAGAGCGCTTTAGGCCCTCTTCACCCAAATCCCGTTCAATAAACTCACGAACTTCTCGACCTCTTTCCCCCACCAATGCAATCACGTTTATATCCGTTTTTACATTTTTGGCAAGCATACCAAGGAGGGTACTCTTGCCCACACCACTTCCGGCAAAAATCCCCATTCTTTGGCCCTTACCAATGGTAAGCAAGCCATCGATGGCTTTCACACCGAACTCCATCTTTTCCTCAATAGGCGGTCTGGTGAGGGGGTTTGTGGCAACGCTATCTACGGGGAAATATTGATCGGTCTTTAGTTCCCCTAAACCATCCATCGGTCTTCCCATAGCATCAATGATTCTTCCCTGTAAAAAATCACCCACTGCTATTTTTAAGCATTCATTTGTATTCTTAACAAAAGTACCCGCAGAAACCCCTTTGATACTCTCATAGGGCATTAAAAGAATTCGGTCGTCCCGAAAGCCAACGGTTTCCGCCATAATTTGTTTCTTCTCGCTTTCGTTATAAATCATGCTGATTTCACCTATACTGGCTTTCCTGCCAGACGCCTCGATTGCCATACCAACAATGTTCTCAATCTTACCTATATGGCTGATGGTGTTTGCACGTTTAATAACGTCTACCAATTCGTTAAACAATATTATTCCCTCCGAGTTCCTACACTCTTCATTATCCCCCTGATATTTTCAATTTGGGTACTTGCACTGGCATCAATTATTTGATCCGGCAGCTCAATAATACAGGTTCCCGGTGCAGAGTCTTCCATGACAATTACCTTAATATGCTCCGACACATGAGAAAGTGCATCAAGTAAGTCTGCATTTGACTGTACAATTAAAGAAGAATCGCTTTTAGAAATATAAATTTTTACCCATTCTTTATATTTCATTTTGTTTGTGGCAGTTACAATCATCTTTTTAATGATTTCACCACTGGTTTTTAAACTAACGTGAATCACCTTTTCTGCAACAGCGATGGCTAACTCCTTTAGTTCATCAATATTTTGGGAAAGCAGCAGTTCCTTCTCTTCTTCAAATGCTTGAATAATATCCCTTGCCTGGAGGAGAAAAACAGCAGTCTCCTCATCCGTTTCTGCCTTATGCTCCTCATAAGCTTTTTCATAGCCATCCTGATAACCCTCTTGAGATCCTTGGTTAAAGGCCTTTTCTTTTATTTCCTCAGCATCTTGTTGGGCTTGCTTTATCATATCATCTGCTTTTTTTTGGGCTTCGGCAAGTATTTTTTCCTCTTTTGCAAGAAGTTCGGCTTCCCTTTTTTCTAATTCTATTAAAAGCAAGCTGTTTTCTATGGGTTCAGGGGGGCACTCCTCTTGGGGTTCTTCCAATTCAATTTCTACTTCCTCAATCACTTCATTCGTAAAGTCAGGAAGGACAATTTCACAACCCCTTTGACAGGTATGCTCCTTCTCCTCAACTTCAGCCCCAAATTGCGCAAACGGGAAGGAGCCTACTGTTGATTCATCACTATGCAATAATATCATCCTTTCCACCCTTAGAAACTATGATCTGACCCGAATCCTCAAGCTTTCTGATTACGCTAACAATTCTCTGCTGTGCATCCTCAACATCTTTCACACGAACATTGGTTGTGATTTCCAGCTCAGATTTAATGGTTTCTGTCATACGAACAGACATATTTCCAAAAATAACACTTGCAACTTCGCTCTGTGCACCCTTAAGCGCATATACCAGGTCTTTCTGGTCAACCTCACGGATAACCCTCTGAATAGAAAGATTGTCCATTCCAACAATGTCTTCGAATACAAACATCTTCTTACGAATTTCTTCAACAAGTTCAACATCCTTCTTACTCAGTTCATCGAAGATATATTTTTCGTCGCCTCTGTCAACATAGTTCATTACTTCGGCGATATAATCAATACCACCAATTTTGGTGTAATCTGTAGTCATTACAGAGGAAAGTTTCTTTTCCACTTCTCTCTCAACAATTTTCATCGCTTCTGGTGCCGCACTATCCATTCTGGCAATGGCCTCAACAACGCTAATCTTTCTATTTTCAGGCAGACCGGCAATAATATTTGCCGCCCTACCTGAATCCATATAAGAGAGAACTAAAGCAATGGTTTGGGGTCTTTCATTGCTCAAAATAGAGAAAATTGACAAATCGTCATACTTACTTAAGAAAGAGAATACTCTGGACTTAAGTGTTTTCTCTACCTTGCCTAATAAGGTGCTTGCCACGTCTTCCCCAAAGGCTTTTTCCAAAACAGATTTAGCGTACTCCATACCGCCTTCCGTAACAACTTTTTGGAGCATACAGTTTTTATAAAACTCGTCCAAAATGTCTTCCGTAACCTCTGCCGGTAAAAACCCTAATTTTGCCACCTCTACGGTTAATCTTTGAACTTCATCTTCCGTCAGATATTTATAGACTTGCGCCGCCTTTTCTGCACCAAGGGAGATAACAACCGCAGCAGCCTTCTGTTCCGGTGTTATAGTATTTTCTTTCGCCAATTTTATTCTCCCCCTCTTAACCAAGTTCTAATGAGCTGTGCTGAAATTTCAGGATTTTCTCCCGCTAGATCTCGAACCTTATTTTTCAGTTCCAAGCCTTTTTCATTTGAAAGATTTAGTATCTTATTTTCAGCGTCTTCTTGTTGCTTTTGCTTCAGTTGTTTTAAATATGCATCAGGAGAAATAGATGGTTCTCTTTTTACGTCAACAGCAGCCATCTGTTTCTTTCTCTTTCTCCTCTTTGATATAATTAAAATAACGATAACTAAAATAATAAGCAGTACTCCCGTGGCAATTGCACCAATAATAATCCAATTATTCCTGCCAATATCATCAAGATTTGCTGGCAATGGACTACTTTCAAAAAATGGTGCCGCAACAATGGCAATTTTGTCTGCCTGACTTTCCTGCTCAATACCAGCAGCATTCCCGATCAAGCCTCTTAAATCCCGTTCTGTAATATTTCCGATGGTTTCGTTGTTAATGGCAACGGACACGGAGATATCTTTGATACTACCCGAGTCAATTTGTGCCTGTTCAGTAAGCTGATTTACCAAATAATCAATGGTATTCTCTTCTTTATAATATGATTCTGTGTCGTCTCGTTCCACTTGGGTGTAGGTAGGTACCTCAGCATTTGACTGTGTTCCGGGAACACCCCCAGCTGTATTTCCATCCCTTACTACCTCAAGGCCACTTGACTCTGTGCCAGGGATGCCCTTTTCAGAACCTTCGATTGGCGTTTCATGATTTATAATTTCTCTAATCTTTTTATCAACATCAACCGTTGTTCTTACGGAAACCTTCACGTTATCCGCACCATAAATAGGGCTTAGCACCGTGAGTATCTTTGTACGAATGGCATCATCCATATGCTTTTCAAACTCAAGCTTCAGCCTGTTTGCACCTTCAGCGATACTATCGCCATTAGAAGAAACATCATTTCCGTTTCCATCTAAAACTACAACATCTGTCATTTCCATGGAAGGAATACTTTTTGAGACCAATCTTTGAATCCCTTTCACCTGCTCCGCAGTGGGAGACCCCCCATCCTCCATAATGACTACAATCGATGCTTGTGCTTTTTGCACGCTTTTTTCATTTAAAACATATTTCTGATCCTCTGCCAAGGCTATCGTAACCTTTGCATCTTTTACCCCCTGAAAAAGCCGAATGGTGGCACCCATTCGATTTTGAAGCTCAAACAACTTATAGCTATTCTTTTCAAAATCCGTGGTGGTCATCCCTATGTTTTCCTTGAAAACATCATATGTAAAACCACTTTTTGGGTAGCCCTCATATACAAGCTGTGCTTTCAGTTTTTCTTCCTGTTCTTTTGGAACTGATATTACACCATCATTCCCATATTTATAGTCTACACCCATGCCCTGTAGCTTTTCTATAATCTCGCTGGCTTCTTGCTGATTTAACCCACTAAAAAGTGTTTCAAACGGTTTATTATTCAAAAAAATAGCAATCCCTATTGAAAAAAGTATAACCAAACAAGTACCACCCAGTATTAGCTTTCGTGCCTTTGGGGTGATTTTTTGATATTGATACTTACCTTTTTCCACCAATTCCTTTAATTTCGTATTCAAAATGGTACCCCTCTTAACTCTATAATTTTATTCTCAGGCTGTTCTGTATTGCGCACCTGTGTTGTAAATTTACAGATTTATTCTCATTAACTCATTATATGATTCTAACGCTTTATTTCTTAAAGTAACTAATAAATCCACTGAAATCTGTGCCTTTGAAGCTGCAAATCCCAAAGAATGGGTATCTTCACTTTGGCCGGTGGCAAACAAATATTGCTCTTTGGCCAAAGCCTTATCAGTTTCTACCACATTAGACACCGCTTCAGAGAAAATATTTCTAAAATCATACTGTTTGTCCTGCCCTTTATTACTTACATTTGCTTGTTCTAACAATTGGATCGGATCCAATCGATTCAGTGATGAAATTTCCATGACTTACCTCCAATGTTTATTTACCAACCTCAAGTCCTTTTATTGCCATTGCTTTCAATGCGTTAAACGCTGTAACGTTGGCATCATATGCTCTGGATGCTTCCATACCATCAATGGTCTCTTTCAAAAGATCCACATTTGGCATCATAACATATCCTCTTTCATCGGCATCGGGATGGGTCGGATCATATACCGACTTAAAAGGGCTTTCATCTTCAATAATTTCGTTAACAACAACCCCCTGCTGACCTGTATATTTCCCCCTAGCTGTTCTACTGAAAATCTCCTGGAAACTTCCTTCGTTCCTGGGTTCAAAAACTACCATACGTCTTCTGTATGCTTCGCCACCCTCTGTTCTTGTGGTATTCACATTAGATATATTTTCTGCAATTACATCCAACCTAGCCCGTTGTGCCGTTAAGCCTGATGCACTGATATTCATGCCGTTTAAAAAAGCCACAAATCCCCCTCCTAACGTTGAATTTTAACTATTTAATTACACTACGAAGTCTATTGAATTCGAAATTTATATTATCGATTGTCATTTGATATTGAATCTGGGCACTTGCCAGCTCCACCTGCTCTACATCCATGTTGACGTTATTCCCGTCCAAACGACTGGATTCGTCTTTTTTTGTATGTACTCTTACAGAAGTGTCCCCTATTCCATCCCCTATTTTACTAGCTCCCATCTGACCGTAAAAATCTATTTTACTTTTTAATTCTTCCTGAAACGTTACATACTGCGCCTTGTAACCAGGAGTAGATGAATTGGCTATATTATTTAGTGTCACCTGTTGCTTTTGCCACAAATAATCTGCCATTCTTTGAGACATCAATACCGAATTGTTAAACAAAAATATGCACCTCTCTTCTTCCTAGTAATAACTACTAAATTATGTAAACATATTACTTACATTTTTTCACATTTCTTGAATTACATTAGAATAATTATGCGTGTAACCAACTTTTGCTATAAAACAACATAAAAGTACAAATTCATACCTTTTGGTCAGCGTTAATTTAGCTTCTTTGGTATAGGATTCGTACTTCAAACAATAAACCATTTTATTTCCGCTGTGTATAATTATAGAGAAATCTCTGGTAAAAAGCAACATTAATCCCTTATTTTTTATGTTAAATGACATAAAAACTATTTTATATAGTTATTTTTGTATAATTTAGTATTAACTATTAAATTATTACAAAAAACCTGCCTAAAAACGTATGGTTTTTGCCCCATTACAAATAGTTTCAACAGAGGCAAAAGTATCCCCCTTTAAAAATTTTGTAACCAAGAAAAGCCAATTCACACACCTTACCAATCATTTTGTAACCAGAACAAAAAAAGCCGAAGCACATTTCTGCACTTCAGCTTTTTGAGTAAAATTAGTGTTTTCTTGTTTCTCTTGGGTAGTTAATCTGAGCCTGGGCCGCAGCCAATCTTGCAATTGGAACACGGAAAGGAGAACAAGAAACGTAGTCCAACCCAATTAAGTGGCAGAATTCAATGGAAGAAGGATCGCCACCGTGCTCCCCACAAATACCCAAGTGGATATCAGGGCGAACAGGCAATGCTTTTTCAACTGCCCACTTCATCAACATACCAACGCCGGTTCTATCTAATCTTGCAGTAGGGTCACATTCATAAATATTTCTATCAATGTAATCTGATAAAATTCTACCAGCATCATCACGAGATAAACCATAGGTCATCTGCGTCAAATCGTTTGTACCGAAAGAGAAGAACTCTGCCTCCGTAGCAATTTCATCTGCTGTCAAACAAGCTCTAGGAATTTCAATCATGGTACCAACAAGGTATTCAAGCTTCTTACCCTTATCCGCCATAACCATTTCTGCCGTTTCAACCACAGTGTTCTTCACATATTTTAATTCTTTAATTTCGCCAATCAAAGGAATCATAATTTCCGGTTTAATATTGATATTCATTTCAGTAGAAACTTCAATTGCCGCCTCAATGATCGCTCTTGTCTGCATTTGGGCAATTTCAGGATAGCTTACCGCCAAACGACAGCCTCTATGGCCCATCATAGGGTTTAATTCATGTAAGCCCCTTGCTTTTACTTTCAACTCTTCCACAGTTTTACCTGTTTCCTTTGCCAAAATTTCAAACTCTTCTTCTGTGTTTGGCATAAACTCATGAAGAGGAGGATCCAGCAAACGAATTGTTACAGGTCTTTCCTGCATAGCCTGATAAATACCCTTGAAGTCTTCTTTCTGAAAAGGTTCAATGCCCTTTAACGCTGCCACTCTTTCCTCAACTGTGTCAGAAAGAATCATTTTTCTAAACTTCATAATTCTATCGCCTTCAAAGAACATATGCTCCGTTCTTGTTAAGCCGATGCCTTCTGCACCAAAGTCAATTGCTGTCTGGGCATCATGAGGTGTGTCAGCATTTGTTCTAACCTTAAGAGATCTTTTTTCGTCGGCCCAAACCATGAATTTGGAGAAATTACCGCTAATTTCAGGGTCAACCGTAGGGATATCCTCGCCGTAAATATTACCGGTAGAACCGTCCAAGGAAATATATTCCCCTTCTTTAAAGGTCTTTCCACCCAAACTGAACGTTTTTGCTGTTTCATTCATCTTGATTTCTTCACAGCCAGATACACAGCAAGTACCCATGCCACGGGCAACAACAGCTGCATGAGAGGTCATACCACCGCGTACAGTCAAGATACCCTGCGCCGCAGCCATACCTTCGATATCTTCAGGGGAAGTTTCCAGACGAACCAAAATGACTCTGTTACCGCCTTCTGCCTGTAATTTTGCATCTTCCGCAGTAAAGCAAACCTTACCAGCTGCCGCACCAGGGGATGCGGGCAGTCCTTTACCCAAAGGTGTGGCCGCCTTTAATGCTTTCGGGTCAAAGGCAGGGTGTAAAATTTGATCCAACTGCTTAGGGTCAACCTTCATCAAAGCTTCTTCCTTTGTAATCAGACCCTCTTCTACCATTTCAACGGCAATACGCAGTGCAGCATTTGCAGTTCTCTTGCCATTTCTTGTTTGCAAGAAATATAACTTACCTTCTTCCACGGTAAATTCCATATCCTGCATATCTTTATAGTGATTTTCTAATTTATTTGCAATTTCCATAAATTGATCGTAAACAGCGGGCATATCCTCTGCCAGCTTCGCAATAGGGTTTGGTGTACGAACACCTGCAACAACGTCTTCACCCTGTGCATTTACTAAGTACTCACCCAACATGGCTTTTTCACCAGTTGCAGCATTTCTTGTAAAGGCAACGCCTGTGCCAGAAGTATCACCCATATTACCGAATACCATCATCTGTACATTAACCGCAGTACCCCAGCTATAAGGAATATCGTTCATTCTTCTGTATACGAATGCACGAGGGTTATCCCAGCTACGGAAAACTGCCATAGCCGCTTCAAACAATTGATCCTTAGGATCCTGAGGGAATTCTTTTCCCTGATCATCAAAGTAAATCTGCTTGAACATTTCTGTAACCTTTTTCAGGTCTTCCGCTGTTAATTCGGTGTCGATGCGTACGCCAACTTCTTCTTTATATTCATCAAGCTTTCTTTCAAATTTGGATTTGGAAACGCCAATAACAACGTCTGCAAACATCATGATGAATCTTCTGTAAGAGTCATAGGCAAATCTAGGGTTGCCTGTTTTCTTTGCCAACCCTTCCACAGATACGTCATTTAAACCAAGGTTTAATACAGTATCCATCATACCAGGCATAGACGCTCTCGCGCCAGAACGTACGGAAACCAGAAGGGGGTTCTCGGGATCACCCAACTTTTTGCCAGCGATTTCTTCAAGCTTGCCAAGAGCCACTTCAATCTCTGCAATCATTTCTTTAGTCAGCTTTTTGCCGCCTTCGTTGTATTCTGTGCAGGCTTCTGTGGAAATGGTAAAGCCCTGAGGAATAGGCAGACCCAACATTGTCATTTCTGCAAGGTTGGCACCCTTACCACCTAAAAGGTTTTTCATGGATGCGTTGCCCTCGCTGAACATATAAACATACTTCTTGCTCATACACACTACCTCCTGTTTTCCATTTGGATGTAAGACTAAAATTTCTTCTTAAAAATAATCTGGAAGACCAATTCAATTAAATTATATCATTTCCATTTCCAAATCTCAACGAAATTCCTAGAGGGAAATAGTCCATTCTACTTTATTGTTCTAAATAAAAAACACTCAGTTGTCATTATGCAATAAAATCCCCTATTAAATCCTCATTTTTACCCCATCTTGCCAAAAAAAATATGCCGACTGCAAATTACAGTCAGCATATTGCATCATGGGACGTTGAATGTCCCACATAAATTTCTGCTTCAAGGTTTTTTCTTTTTTAAGCTTATCGCTATAAGGCATAAGTATACATTGTTTTAAGGAAAATTGCAATAACTTCTAAAGCAAATTAGATTAATACCAGAAAGTCCCATTTTTGATCTCTCATCGGGTTGTCGGTGCCAACAAAATTCGCCCTGTACCACGATAAACATTGACCAGACCTTCCCCAGAAACTGCAGAACCCAAAAGGGTTTTCGAAGATCGCTCTACAGTAAACTTTAAAGAATTAGACCAAGCAATGGCCATGTTTCCATCTATTTTAATTTCATCATCCTCTAATACAAATTCTAAAAGCTCCTCTCTAGGGACTGGGCTCTCCAAAACGGCAATGCCCTTGCCCTTGAGACAGAGGTTAAATAGCCCTTCATTCCCCAAAGCTGCTGATGATAAACTGCCTCTGGCAACTACCTTTTGTTCTACCGTTCCATCACAAGCCATAAACAGTCCGTCATCCAATACCATCCCGTCCCATTTCGAGACATCTTCCAAAAGGACATGACTAAATGTAGGCTCTAACATAACCAATCCTTGCCCCTTATACTCAGGCTTGACAGCAGATTCCTTGGTTACTTTAGAACCGATTGCTTTTCCAAGAAAATCACCTACGCCTTTAATACCGCTGGTTAGCTGCACCTGCCCTGCTGTCCATTGCATCAAACCTCCCTGTACAATACAGCTTCCTCCAGCCAGCTCAACTAGTACCTGTCTGCGTCTTACATTCATTTTTGAAGCAAAATAAGCAGACATGGCCGTTTCTGGGATAACACTCATATCCCTGTGATGCTCAAATACTTTATACTGTCCCATTTCACTGATTTGTTTCATGTTTTCATTATCATAGAGATTCTTACAAGTAACCATTTTAAACGCTCCCCTCAAGTCCTTTTTAGCTTGTTGTTTCATGATATGCCACTCAGTCCTTATTCTCAAGACTTATCATAAATCTAAAGACAAATTTAAGACTTACAATCCCTTTTCCCTCTCTTTTACACCCTCAGCAAACATAAAAACAGCACCCCAACTAAGGTCGGGGTGCACATATTCTTTAAAATTAAAACTCCATTTTTTCTTTCAAATATGCTGTTAATTCAGAGATAGGCATTCTTACCTGTTCCATCGTATCTCTGTCACGAACGGTAACACTCTGACCTTCTTCAGATTCAAAGTCGAATGTGATACAGAAAGGTGTACCAATTTCATCCTGTCTGCGGTAACGCTTACCGATAGAACCAGATTCATCATATTCGCAATTGAATTCTTTAGATAGCATTGCATATACTTCCGTTGCTTTCTCGCTCAACTTCTTGGAAAGAGGCAATACCGCCGCCTTTACAGGTGCAACGGCAGGATGGAAACGCAATACTGTTCTTACATCACCCTCGCCAACTTCTTCCTCATCATAAGCTTCGCATAAGAACGCCAATGTAACACGATCGGCACCCAAGGAAGGCTCGATGCAATAAGGAATATATTTTTCGTTCTTTTCCTGATCAAAATATGTCATATCCTGACCGCTAACTTCCTGATGGCATCTCAAATCGTAATTTGTTCTATCAGCAATACCCCAAAGCTCGCCCCAACCAAAGGGGAACTTAAACTCGATATCTGTTGTTGCGTTGCTGTAATGGCTAAGTTCTTCCTGTTCATGGTCACGCAAACGGATGCTTTCTTCCTTCATATTCAGTTTTAATAACCAATCCTTACAGAAGTTTCTCCAGTATTCAAACCACTGTAAATCAGAGCCTGGTTCACAGAAGAATTCTAATTCCATTTGCTCGAATTCCCTTGTACGGAAGGTAAAATTACCGGGTGTAATTTCGTTACGGAAAGACTTGCCTACCTGACCAATACCGAAAGGAAGTTTCTTTCTGCTGGTACGCTGAACATTCTTAAAGTTTACAAAAATACCCTGTGCTGTTTCAGGACGAAGATATACAACGTTTTTTGCATCTTCAGTAACACCCTGAAATGTTTTGAACATTAAGTTAAACTGACGGATATCTGTGAAGTTATGGGCACCACAAGAAGGGCAAACCACAGTATGCTCGTCAACAAATTTCTTCATATCTTCATTGCTCCAACCATCAACCACCATTTCAGGCATATCATGCTGTGCAATATGATCTTCAATTAATTTATCTGCTCGGAAACGTTCTTTACATTCTTTACAATCCATCAACGGATCACTAAAGCCACCAACGTGACCGGAAGCAACCCATGTTTGAGGGTTCATTAAGATTGCGCAATCTACACCAACGTTATAAGGGCTTTCCTGAATAAACTTCTTCCACCAAGCCTTCTTAATGTTGTTTTTTAGCTCAACACCAATTGGGCCATAATCCCAAGTGTTTGCCAAACCGCCGTAAATTTCGGAACCGGGGTAAACAAAACCTCTGTTTTTCGCTAACGCTACTACTTTTTCCATTGTTTTTTCTGCCATGATAATTCCTCCTTCAAAAAAGTCAATCATTTTTTTACTGAGGAAAAGAAATAAAAAAACTTCCCTCCCTCGCTATAAAAGCAAGGGACGAAAGTCATATCTTCCGCGGTTCCACCCTTATTGATTTATGCTGGTTGCATAAATCCACTCTTGTGAAGTCCTGCTCCAAAGTGCCCTTCTCCGTACTCTGCTGTCTTCTTTCCACCTAGCGAAGACTCTCTGAAAACATTCTACGGATACTCCTCTTTTTCATCGCAGTTATTCGATTTAGCCCTTATGCTATCACTTTCCCAGATTTCTGTCAATACCCATTTGCAAGTTTGAAAGAAGTCAAAGGTTTATTCAAAGTAAATGATACACCAGTATTGTCACTTTTTATTACCCTTTTTACTGTCTCATTCCCTTCAGGAGCACAGTCTCACAGACTTAACTTCTAAAAAATTATAAACCTTTGCTAAATTCACGGCTCTTTAAGCGCACCCCCATATGTACCTCCAAGTATCGTTGCAAAATATAATCCATTTGCATCATAGCACCTGGGGATAAGGTAAACGCAAAAATCTGTTTCCCCTCCCGTTGGGTAATAAAAGTGATTGCCTTTTGAACAGCTGGTAGCAAAGAGATTTCGCCCCCACTGCAGTGCTCCTTACAAAGGAATTCACCGTCTTTTTCATGAAAGAATAAAGGCTCTTGGCCAGCTCCGCAAACCATGCACCCTCCGTTAGATAATAAGCCTGAAATCTGTAAATATTTCACTTCAAAAATACGAGAAATGAGCCTTGGCGGTGTCTTCGTTTTCTCCAACACCACCAAAGCAAACAGAAGAAGCTTTAGCGTTTCATCCTGCTCCATTCCCATAGGACAAGTTCGCTCCATCAACTCAGCTAAATATACTGCCTCGGCAAGCTTATCCATATCCATTCGAATTCCATAAAAACTTTCAATTAAATCAGCTTGGGTTAAAGAATAAAAACCCTTACCCTCAAAAGCCAGAAAATCACAATAGGAAAAAAGCTGTGTACCAGCCAACAACTTACTTTTGGTATTCTTCGCCCCTCGGGCGGTCAAAACAACCCTTCCAATTCCCTTTGCCAGAACCAGAATTCGTTTGCTGCTCTCGCCCTTTTGGCTTTCAGAAATTACAATACCCCTTAGCTTAACTACACCCACTTTTTCCCCTCATTTTCAATAAAATTCTTTGTTTTTAGAGCTATCAGATATTCTCCTACGGGGATTTGGCTTATCTCCCATACCGGATTTGTACCGTAGATAGTCTTCAATTTGACCTGTTTGCACAAACTTTTGCCAGTATGCTTTCGTTTTTTGATTGTCCATAAAACCGTCCCCTTTCATACATTAGGTTATGGAGCAAAATCAAAAGCATACAGGTAAATAAATGCCAACGGCTCCAAAAACGAGCCGATTCAGACTATGGATAAACAATACATTTGTAAAACTCGGGGATTTTGGCACTAAATTCTACTGTTGCGAATTTATTTCTACCGAAGAAAACAGCCAGTATCAAGGCTTCCATACCGTTTTATTACTTCCCATTCCCAAAAATGTTTCACAAAAAACTTTTTCATACAGTTAGATATTTCGCTTGTCATATCCAAAATTTTTCAGTAAAAAGTCACTGTCTCTCCAATCTTTTTTCACCTTAACCCAAAGCTGCAAATAGATGGGAGAGCCTAACAATCGCTCCATATCTCTTCTTGCATGGGAACCAATTTTTTTTAACATACTGCCTTGCTTTCCGATGATAATTCCCTTATGAGAATCTTTTTCACAATAAATTGTGGCCTCAACATCAACCATATTTTGATCTTGACGTTTTTTCATAGACATAATTTCTACTGCAATACCGTGGGGAATTTCTTCCTGCAACATATAAAGTGCCTTTTCACGGATAATTTCAGAGGCAATCTGTCTTTCTGGCTGGTCGGTAACCATATCCCCAGGGAAATACTGAGGCCCCTCGGGTAAATATTTTTTAATTACTTGCATCAATTCATCGGTATTACTGCCTTTCATGGCAGAAATAGGAACCACTTCTGCGAAGGAATACAACTTACGATAAGCATCAATTACCTCAAGCAGCTTGTCCCTCTCAATGGTATCAATTTTATTGATAACCAATACCACAGGGGTTTTTACATTCTCCAAACGATCAATGACATATTGATCCATTTCCATTACCTTTTCCGTTGGCTCAATGAGCATCAAAACCAAGTCAACTTCATTAAAGGTATTTTCCGCAGAACGCACCATGAATTCCCCCAATTTATGCTTGGGCTTATGAATTCCCGGGGTATCTAAAAATACGCACTGAAAATCCTCTTTTGTTAAAATACTGGTGATTTTATTTCGTGTTGTCTGTGGTTTATGCGACGTAATGGCGATTTTTTCTCCAATGAGACAGTTCATCAACGTAGACTTTCCTACGTTGGGTCTGCCAACTAAGGAGATAAAACCGGAGTGAAATTTTTTCATGCTTGCCCCTCTGCTTTCTCTGCTTCTATATATGCTTTGTATTCCGCTTCCTGTGCTTCCCATTTTTGCTGCATACTTAACAGCATCATATATTGCAACCAGCGGTCATTTTTTGTATCAATATCTTCTTGTGTCAGTCCTTTGACTAAAGTTAGCGCCTGATAATACTTCATTCCCGCTTCCGCTGTCATATATTCAGACTTCATTCCCAAAACAACACAAATTTTATTAGGCAGGGCATATCTTCTGATTTCTTCCTGCACACCTTCTGTGCTTCTGCCCATTTGCTTCATAAATTCCATGGCGTTCTTATAATGAATAATATAGTCTTTTTCTCTGATTTTTACTCGCTCTGCTTTCCAGTTTTCCTCTATATACGCCACCACTTCTTCCATGGTTCTTGCGTTGGCTTTCACTTCAATTTGTGCAAACTTTTCTTTTAAAGCGTCCATGATATCTTCCTCCCTTTTAATTTTCTCTATTGTATCCATATATGAAATTTTTCGCAAGTATTTAAACCTTAACTTAACCCCTAAAACTTATACAACGAGCAAATATTCATATAAAAATCGCTCCCTTGCCTAGCATGAAAATTCCCTTGCCTAAATTCCCTTAAGCTCGTCCCACCTTTTGCGAATCGCCTTCATATCCTCCCAAGCAGGCCGCTTTTTCTCCTCATCTCGCAAAAGAGCCGAAGGATGATAGGTTGCAATAAATTCATAGCCTTTCACAGAAAACCATTGCCCCCTTTGCCGTGTAATGCGAAATTCAGGGTCAATGATGGTACAGGCCGCCACACGGCCTAAGCAAACAATAATCTTCGGCTCAATTAACTTAAGCTGATACCTTAAAAAGTTCAAACAAGCCTCTTTTTCATCATCATAAGGATCCCTGTTTCCCGGGGGACGGCACTTCACAATATTGGCAATGTATACATCATCCAAGGAAAGCTCTACACTAGCCAGCATTTTATCTAGCAACTGCCCTGCCGCACCGACAAAAGGCTTCCCTTGCAAGTCCTCCTGTTGGCCTGGGCCCTCACCAATAAACAAAATATCCGCCTTCGGGTTTCCTTTACCAATAACCACATTGGTACGCAACTCCCAAAGTCTGCACTTTTTGCAGCTGCGACAAGCTCCTTCTAAGGTTTCCCAGCTCTTTTCAGCCATACTATCCCCGCCTATTTTATGTCCTCACCACGAAAGCCCATGGGTAAGAAATCATTAAGTCTCACTACCTTCATGCCTTCTTCGTCACTATCCAAAATCACTTCTCCGTCAGGCATAAATTCGTATAAAAACTGCCTGCAAATACCACAGGGTGCGGCATAATCTCCAGAGCCGGCTACAATTGCAATTTTTTCAAACTCCCGTGCCCCCTCTGAAACTGCCTTTGTTGCTGCCGTCCTTTCGGCACAAATGGTGGCACCAAAAGAAGCATTTTCCACGTTGCACCCAAGAAACACACGGCCATCCTTAGCCAATAAAGCCGCTCCTACCTGAAATTTTGAATAAGGAGCGTAGGCTCTTTCCATAGCCGTTTTTGCCAATGCCACCAGTTCATGATTTTCCATAAAATCATCTCCTTTATTCTCTGGGAATTCCTGCTTTTATCAGTATCTCCCGTTGTTTGGAAAACATTTCTTTTTCTTCCTCTTCTTCCATATGGTCATAGCCCAAAAGGTGAAGCATACTATGGGCAGTTAAAAAAGCAACTTCTCTTTTTAACGAGTGTCCATATTCCTGAGCCTGCTCTCTGGCATGTTCCAAAGATATGATAATGTCCCCCAGAAGCACCTCATCCTTTTCGTTTAAATCAACAAACTCCCCTTCTTCAAAGGTCAATAAAGGAAAGCTTAAAACGTCCGTTGCCCGATCAATGCTACGAAACTGATTGTTAATTTGGCGAATTTCTTCATTATCCACAATGGATACGCTTACTTCGCAGGGCTGTTCAAAACCTTCATAGTCCAAAGACTGGTGAATTAGTTTTTCTATTACGTCAGAAAGCTCCTTTGAAAGAACCTCATCTGTACGATTGTCTATCAGTATTGTCACTGTTTTTCTCCTCTTTTCCAAGTTCAGCTTTGCGGGATGCCGCCTCAATTTCCTCTTTTTGGGGGTAGCTGACTCTTTCATGATACATTCCGTGGAAAACCTTTAAAAAAGCTTTGCGGATGATTTCCAATTCATGAATGGCTAACCCACTACGGTTTAATTGGCCGTCATCCAGCTTGTCCTTGATTAAACCTTTAATAAAATCCTCAACTTCATCCAAAGTCTTTCCGCCGCCAAGCATAGCACGAACGGCAGCTTCTACCGTATCCGCCAGCATAACCACCGCCGACTCCCTGCTAGAAGGAATTGGGCCGTCATAGCGATAATCTGCCTCTACCACGTTTTCTGCCCCATACATTTGTAAGGCTTTAAAATAAAAATACTTTACTAAGGATGTACCTTGATGCTCTCTCATAAAGTTTAAAACAACCTTTGGAATGCCATATTCCATGGCCAAGTCTACACCTGCTTTGGTGTGCTGGGTAATAATACGGGCGCTATCCTTAGGCTCAAGGTTATCGTGGGGATTCTGCCCCGATTGATTTTCCGCAAAATGCAAAGGACTTTTCAACTTTCCAACATCATGATAATATGCCCCAGCCCTTGCCAAAGCAGTATTTCCGCCAATTTCATAAACGGCAGTTTCTGCTAGGTTCGCCACAATTAAACTATGGTGATATGTACCCGGTGCTTCAATCATTAACCTTCGCAAAAGCTCATTGTTGGGATTTGTCAATTCTAAAAGGCGTAAAGGCGTGTTTGCTTCAAATACACCTTCCCAAAATGGCAAACTGCCTACAGCAATCACAACGGAAATCAAACCCATTAACGCACCTAAGCCTGAGGCGATGACTAACTCCGTTGCGTACCCTTCTCGGAAGAATAAACCCACGGCAAACATAGCTACAAAGTTCACCACTGCCATACCCACTGCCACAGGAACCATATGGGCACGTCTCTCGGTTTTCTGTATCATCAATGCGCCAAAGGAGCCGCTGATGAGGGCATAAGTTAAAAATTCAGCTTCGCCGCTAAAAATCATGCAAGCAACAATGCAGAAAAAGCAGTTCATTAAAAGAGCCATTCGCCGTCCGATTAAAATGCTAATGAGCATAGCGAACAAGCTTAATGGAATTAATGAATAGTAGGGCAATAACGCCATGGCTTTGCATAGCAGTACCATAATGATATATACGGTAAATAACATGCGTACTTCGTTCTTTTTTAAAACCACTGTGCCCTTGTTCCAAAAGAAAAATAACCCTACGGCACCAAATAATAACAATATAATGACCAGACTGCCTAAAAAAAGTAGCAGACTGCCATTCTTATCGGTATCTCCAATTAGCTTTAAAGAAACCAATCTATCGTAAATATCTTGGGTTATAATTTCCCCTTCATCTACAATTTTCTGATTCTTGCGAATCTGTACATGATTCACTTCTTGTCGTTTTTCTTCTCTGGCTGCTTCCATAGCCTCCTCATCCAAGACCAAGTTTGGATCTAGAGCGGCAGAAACAATGGTATAGGCCATTCCCTTTAAATCGTTACTCCAATCGGTTTCGTCAACCCCAGTTTTTACTTGCGCCTTGCCTTCTTCCAATTCATCGGCAGAAAGCCCCTCACTGTAAATCTGGTTGAGTATCCCAACGCAGTCCTTGGCAAACAAAATTCGGTTTGAATAGGGCATGGCTTGATACGCCGATAAATGACGACTGCTCAGTACCACTGGAAGATTCAGGGATGCTTCCTGTACCTTTTGGTGAAAGTCATCCCCATCGTTCATACCAAGTATGACATCGTTCAATTCCTGAAAAACGTCGTTTACCTGTTTCGTACTATTTTCTTCAACTACGATATCATTTTTATAGATAGGCCCAACGCTATTCGCCGCTGCCGACCTGAGTTTTTCCGTTGTTGCTTCATCCACCGTATCTCTCACTGCAACATAGCGTCTTGTCGCCACATCCCCAACCTGCACAATCTCCTTTTTTTGCCCATAAGGGCCTATGCCAATACAAAGTATCGTCACAATAAAAGCAATTGCCAGTAATATCCACTGAGAATAGTGTCTAATACCTACCTCTTTTGTCTTTTTTACCATCCTGATCACTCCGCTTCTTGGTTTCAAATTTTTCATACGCCAGAATGATTTTTTGTACCAAGGGATGACGTACAACGTCTTTATTGGTAAGGGTAATGATCCCAATTCCTTCGATACCAGAAAGTATCTTGGTTGCTTCTGTCAACCCCGAACGTTTTCCTTCTGTTAAGTCGATCTGGGTCAAATCCCCTGTCACAACAGCTTTTGAGCCATAACCAATACGGGTTAAAAACATCTTCATCTGTTCCGGTGTTGTGTTTTGGGCCTCATCCAACACAATGAAAGCATTGTCAAGGGTTCGGCCACGCATATATGCCAAGGGAGCCACCTCAATTAGGCCCCTTTCCATATTCTTTAGAAAGTTTTCAGAGCCCATAATTTCATAAAGGGCATCGTACAATGGTCTTAAATAGGGGTCTACCTTCTGCTGTAAATCCCCCGGTAAAAATCCCAACTTCTCTCCCGCTTCAATGGCAGGTCGGGTCAGAATGATTCGTCCAACTTCATTATTTTTAAACGCTGTAATTGCCATTGCCATTGCCAAGTAAGTTTTACCCGTACCTGCAGGGCCAGCACCAAATACAACGGTATTATTTTTTATTAGGTCTACATACTTTTTTTGTCCTAGTGTCTTTGGCTTTAAGGGCCTGCCGTTGGCTGTAATGCAAATCAAATCGTTATAAACCTTTTCCACTTCTTCTAGGTTCATTTCTTCTGCGGCGGTAATAAAATAGCCTAGGTTTTGATCTGTAATCTCTTCCCCTCTTCTTACCAAAGCCGCCATAGAGTTCATCACACTCCATGCCTTATGCACACTAACCTCTTCCCCGCTGATTTTTACATCATCTCCACGGTTCACGATTTTTACATTACACTCTTTTTCAATCTTTCTTATGTTCCCATCGAACTGTCCAAAAACAGGCAACATCACCCTATTGTCCAGTTGCATGGTTCTCTCGATCTGTGCCATCTACGGCATCCCGCCCTTTCTCTACTTTCCGTTTTTCGTCGATTCGCTCTGTTAGTACCGCCTGCCCTTTGGCACGGACACAATCGGTATATTCTTCAAAGTGCACCTCGATTTTTTCAATTGTACCATATGGTCCTAAGCATTGCTCCGTCTTATTTCTTAAAGTTTCCTCAAGCTCTGCCTTTGCCTCATCCACTGTGCGGCTCCTACTTTCAAGGATATATATATTATATTGCTCTTTTTTTATAGAAATAGGCACTTTAAAATCACCTAAAGCCAAATCTTTTTCAAAAAGAACCTCAACATCAGCCTTCGCATCGTCCATGGAGGGGTGGATAAAATCCGCATCCTTACCCCAAAAGCTTAGAATTTTGTTTGTTTTCGTTTCTCCCGTATAGATTTTTTCTTCGTATGTAAGGGGTAATTCTTCCGTTAACTGCTGCCAGACTTTAGCCTTTACCGTCCCTTCTGCCGCCACATAGTCCACGTGCTGTTCCTCGCCTTCCAGCCCAATTAATACTTCCGAGGAAATCAACACATCCCCCTTTTTTACCACATCGCCCTCTTTTACCATGGGCGTTCCTCTTTCAGCGGTAATTTTTAATATCACGCCATCCATGTTTGCTATGACATCACAAGGTGTCTCCTTGTCCAATACCTCTGTCTTTTCAATGGTTTCTGCAATTTTTATGGTTACGTCTGTTCCTTTTATGCCCACACTCACCCAAGAGATATCGGGAAACTGAACCAATAATTCTTTTGTTATTTCTTCTGGGTGAACTCCTCGTTTCCAAGCAGCAGGCTTCAATCCTAGTTCCTGACAATAGGTCAGGATATCCTCAACGGCTACCCGATCGTTTCCCTCCACACGGATAACCCAAATAAAGGACGAGAGTAGGTAAAGCCCAGCGGCAAAAATCAACACCCCCGCCGTCAAAACCTGTCGTCCTTTGAAACGGTGGGCTTTGGCTGGGAATCCACCATAACGCTGCACCTCAAGCCTACAACCGGTTTTCTCCGCACACATGGAAACCATATCCATACTTCCCATAGGCACTTTTAATCGCACCCCAGCGCCGTCAGACTCTACGTCCCATAAGTATACTCCCCGATAAGAGAGCATATTCATAAACCGCTCCGCAGCAAAACCGTTCACTTTTATCATAACATATCCACGAAAATAATACCATAATGCCAGAAACAAAATCCTCACCTCATCAGGTCAAAAATTCAATGGCAATCAGCTTTCCTGTAATCACCAATGCATCGCCAGTCAGCTGCTTTAGCCCCAAATCCTGCCCACGGATGCACAGGGTACCCACCTTTGTGCCCACACGAATACTCTCTTCTCCATAGGTCAATATTCCTTTATGATTTTCAACAGTAATCTCTTCCCGTCCCGTTAAGGAAATCAACGGCAAATCCAGCATGATCTCCTTCGGCAGGTCCAATGCTTCTGTTACACCCCTGCGTAAATCCATATACCTCATCACCATCCGAAAAACCGTTTGTTTACATTATGCTAAAAAAGTCAAAGAAATACCTTGTCCTCTAATGTTAAAAGGGTACAATGTCAAAAGATAAGCATCATCCCTGCTGCCAAATAAGCCTTTATTTTAAAGTACATTGCCCCTAACCGTTCACTTACCATGCCCTGTTTCAAATAAAAAAAAGCACGACTTCTTAATCCAAAGAAATCGTACTTTTTCCATTAACCTAAAAGTGCTCTGTCACTTACAAACTCACTTCCGCTTGCCACAGAGAATTTTTGCAGCAAGTCCTCCACTGTCAGCTTCTTCTTTTCGTCCCCTTTAATATCCAAAATAATTCGTCCATCCCACATCATAATCAAGCGATTACCATGGGCAATGGCATCCTTCATATTATGGGTTACCATCAAAGCCGTTAAGCCATGCTCCTCAATGATACGGTCGGAAAGTTCTAAAACCTTTGCCGCTGTTTTGGGGTCTAAGGCCGCTGTATGTTCATCTAACAGAAGAAGTTTTGGCTTTTTCAATGTGGCCATAAGCAAGGTCAATGCCTGTCTTTGCCCGCCAGAAAGGAGGCCAACCTTGGCTCTAAGGCGGGTTTCCAAGCCTAAGTCTAAAGTTTTCAGAAGCTCCTTATAATCTTCCCTTTCCTTTGGCGTAATGCCCCAGCGAAGGCCACGGGCCTTTCCTCTGCGAAATGCCAGTGCCAAGTTTTCCTCAATTTCCATGTCCGCCGCAGTACCATTCATGGGATCCTGAAATACACGTCCTAAATACAAGGCTCTTTTGTGTTCAGGCAGTTTTGTTACATCAACACCGTCGATCATCACCTTACCACTGTCCACAGGCCAAACCCCTGCAATGGCATTGAGCATTGTTGATTTCCCTGCACCGTTACCACCAATAATGGTTACGAAATCTCCCGCTTCCAGTGTTAAATTTAATCCATTTAATGCCTTTTTTTCGTTTGGCGTATTGGGGTTAAAGGTTTTATAAATTTCTTTTATCTCAAGCATTTGCCTTCCCTCCCTTTTTCCCGTGTTTCACATAATACTGCCCTCTCATATAAGGCACTGCCAAGAACGCCGCCACAATCAACGCACTTACCAATTTCAAATCTGTAGTTTCCATGCCAAGCTGTAATACCACAGTAATAACAACAAAATATAAAATTGCACCAAAAATGACACCAACCAAACGCATTGCAAAATTCCGAAAAATCTTACCAAATAAAACGCCACCGATGATGACCGCCGCCAAACCAATTACAATGGCACCACGACCCATGTTTACATCGGCATTGCCTTGATACTGGGCATATAACGCACCAGATAAGCCAACCAAACCATTAGAAATCATTAGACCCACAATTTTCATGGTTTTTGTGTTAATCCCTTGGGCTCTAGACATATTTTCGTTGTTTCCTGTAGCACGAATAGAACGACCAAGTTCCGTGCCAAAGAACCAGTATAAAATTCCAATTACAACTGCACAAAAAATTGTAGAAACAATGATTGTATTAGAAATATCACGCAAGCTTAAAATCAAAGGATATTCATCCACGCTGATAGCTTGGTTAGACTTGCCCATAATACGCATATTCACAGAATATAATCCTAATTGGGTCAAAATACCTGATAAAATTGCAGGGATGCCAAAGGTAACGTGAAATACCCCTGTCACCAAACCAGCCGCCATGCCCGCTACGGTTGCCCCGATTAAAGCAAGATAGGGGTTATACCCACCAAGCATCATCATAACCGCAACGGCTCCACCTGTACACAGGCTTCCGTCTACGGTCAAATCTGCATAATCCAATACTTTATATGTAATGTACACCCCAATGGCCAGCAAGCCCCAAATCAACCCTTGGGCCACAGAGCCAGGTAATGCTTTCATTAACGCCATAACATTCATTTTGCTCCCCCCACTTCTTATTCCTCTTTTCATCTCTCTCATAGAAAAAAGGGAGCGGTCAGTCACCTGCCCCGCTCTGCCTCTTTATATGCCTTTCATTATTGGATTGCTTCAAAATCTTCTGGCATTGTTACTCCTAAAGTTTCAGCAATTTCAGCATTATATTTTGGAACAATATTATCGGAAACAAAAGCAATTGGTGTTGTTGCAGGGTCAGCACCGTTTACCAAAATGTCGTATGCCATTTCGCCAGCTTTCATGCCTAGTTCATAGTAACTGATACTTAACGTTGCTAAACCACCCTTGGCACACATTCCTTCCTCCCCCGTAATAACAGGGATGCCCGCAGGCACTGTAACGTTTTTAATAATCCCCATATTGCTGGCCATGGTATTATCCGTAGGAACATACACCGTATCGCATTCACCAACAGCCTTTGTAATAACCGCACGAATTTCGTTGGAGTCTGCCGCTGTGTATTCTTTAAATTCAATGCCAGCTTCTGTTAAGTATTTTTGTGCCAATTCAGACTGGAAAATTGAGTTAGGCTCTGCACTGCAATATACAATGGCTACTTTCTTTGCTTCAGGATTCACCTTCTTGAGCAAAGCAATTTGCTGGTCCACAGGTGCTAAGTCAGAAACGCCTGTTACATTTCTTCCAGGTGCATCGTTTTTCTCAATGACACCGGCTGTTTTGTAATCCGTTACTGATGTACCCACCACAGGAATATCTCCAGTTGCCGCTGCTGCAGCCTGAACAGCACCTGTTGCATTTGCCATTATTAAATCAACATCGTCTGTAACAAATTTTGTTGCAATTGTTGTGCAGTTTGTGCTTTCCCCTTGAGCATTTTGTACGTCAAAGGTTACGGACTCACCTAATAGTTCTTTTAGCTTATCCTGAAACCCTTGCGTAGCAGCATCCAACGCAGGATGCTCCACCAACTGCATCACGCCTACTGTATAGCTTTTTGCATCTGCAGTTTCTTCCACCGCAGGTGCCTCAGCCTCGCTTTCGCCACCGCAGCCTGTCATAGAAATTACCATTGCCGCCATAGCCATTGCTGCAACCAAAGGTATTTTTCTCATTTTCATACCATACCACTCCCTCGAATATAACCATGTACTTTAGTACATATATGCGGTTATGCTTTAATTTATTAAAGTAATTATAACAACGCATATTTTGAAAGTCAAGATAAAATGTATTGAAATCCATACAAAATTCTCTGGGATATTTTCTTTTTTTTCGTAGTTTTTTGAATAAAAAGAAAAAGACCTGTTGGTTTTCACCAACAGGTCTTTAAAATTTCACTTTGATTATTGATTGCCCTGGAGCATTTTCTTTACAAAACTGCCAACGATCTTGTTGTCGGCACGCCCAATCACTTTCGGTGTAACCACCGCCATGACTTTCCCCATTTCTTTAATGGTGGATGCGCCGGTTTCCTTAATCGCTTCTTCTACGATCGTCTGGATTTCGGTTTCACTTAATTGCTCTGGAAGGTAACCTAACAAAATGTCGATCTCTTGATTGAGTTTTTCGATTAGATCTGTTCTTCCGCTTTTTTCAAATTCAGGAAGGGAATCTCTTCTGCTTTTCAGCTGTTTGGTGACCACTTCAATAACGCCGTCATCATCCAACTCGACTTTATTGTCCTTCTCGATCTGTAGGATACCCGAACGGACCAGCTGAATTGTATCCTTTCGTACGGAATCCTTTTCTTTCATCGCAGTTTTTAAATCTGCAAAAAGTTGCTCTTTTAATGACATATCATCATCCCTCTTCGCCGTTAGATATTAGTAATTACTTGAATTTACGTTTTCTTGCGGCTTCGGATTTCTTTTTGCGCTTTACGCTGGGCTTGTCATAATGCTCTCTTTTGCGAACTTCGCCCATGATGCCATCTCTGGCACATGTTCTTTTAAAACGACGTAGTGCGCTGTCTAAGGATTCATTTTCTTTAACTTTTACCTCCGACATGAATTTCCCTCCCTCCAGATGCGAGAATCGTTTGTTGCAGTTGGTAAAAACCGCGCCAGATTCGCCCTTTTACCATACATTTAAGAATTATACACAAAAAAGCAACAACCGTCAATACAGAGAGTCTCTTTTTAAGAAGAAAAAAATCGAGCCGACTATATCTACCCCTCACACCCTAGGGTCAACCACAAGATATTGATTTCCAACATTATTTTTATATTTTTTTTGTTGACTTTTTTTCCCTTTCTTTCGCTTGTTCTAAAATAATTATAGAAAGTGGTGGGATTTTTACCACAATACTTTGACTAAAATGGTTCCATGGCGTTTCCTCAGAAGATATCTTTTTTGTATTTTCCACCCCACTGCCGCCAAAGACATTTCTATCACTATTAAAAATCTCTTTATAGGTTCCTTTTTCAGGCACCCCTATTCTAAAAGCATGGTGCAAAACCGGGGTAAAATTGCAAATACAATAAATCTCCTCATCTTCACTGCGGCGAATAAAAGATACAATAGAAGAATCCTTATCATCGCAATCAATCCACTGGAATCCATGAGAATCAAAATCTTCTTTCCAGAAGGCCTCTTTTTCAAGATAAAGCTGATTCAAAGCTTGAACATACGCCTGCATTTGCTGATGGTCAGCATACTGCAATAAGTGCCAATCTAAACTTCTGGATTCACACCATTCTTGATACTGCCCAAACTCTCCACCCATAAAAAGCAATTTTTTACCGGGATGACCATACATAAACCCATAGGAAAGACGGAGGTTTGCAAACCTTTGCCAATCATCCCCTGGCATTTTCCCAATCATAGCACTTTTTTCATGCACAACCTCATCATGGGAAAGTACCAACATAAAGTTCTCGGAGTAATGGTATGCCATGCCGAAGGTCAAACGGTTATGATGGTTTCTGCGAAATAGGGGGTCGTTTTTAATATAGAAAAGAAAATCGTTCATCCACCCCATATTCCACTTAAGGTGGAAACCTAAGCCCCCCTCTTTCGGATCCTTGGTTACCCCTGGCCAAGAGGTGGATTCTTCTGCAATCATCAGTGCATGAGGTTCTCTTTCCTTAACAATGGAATTCATATGTTTTAAAAACTCAACGGCCTCAAGATTTTCACTACCCCCATATTGGTTTGGAAGCCACTCTCCCGCTTCTTTGCCAAAGTCCAGGTATAGCATGGAAGCCACAGCATCCACCCTTAACCCATCAATATGGTACTCCTTGAGCCAAAATAATGCGTTGCTGATTAAAAAGTTACTCACTTCTTTTCTTCCATAGTTAAACATATAGGTACCCCACTGGCGATGCTCTCCACGGCGAGGGTCTGCATGTTCATATAAAGCCGTTCCATCAAACCTGCCAAGTCCAAAGGAGTCCTTAGGGAAATGGGCAGGCACCCAGTCCAAAATCACCCCAATGCCATGGTTATGGCACGTATCCACGAAATGCTTAAATTCATCAGGAGTACCAAAACGGCTGGTAGGTGCAAAGTATCCTGTCAGCTGATAACCCCAACTTCCGTCAAAGGGATGCTCCTGAACAGGTAAAAGCTCAATATAGTTATAACCCATATCTTTTACGTAGGGCACCAACTTATCTGCAAGCTCTGTATAGCTTAGGAAACGATTTCCCTCCTCGGGAACACGCTTCCAAGAACCCAAATGCACCTCATATACGTTCATAGGTGACGTATATGGGTTTTTCTTGGATTTCCCTGTAACCCACCTTTTATCTTTCCACTTATACTTCTTTGCATCATATAGTACAGAAGCAGTCTCCGGCCTTACTTGGGCATATCTGCCATAGGGATCCGCCTTATCCACAGGGGTTCCATCACACTGTACCACATGAAATTTATATTGGTCATTTTCCATCAAGCCCGGAATAAAAAGTTCCCAAACCCCAGAAATGCCCAAACGGCGCATTGGGTTGCGGCGGGTATCCCATTGATTGAAATTTCCAATAACACTAACACTTTTTGCATTAGGCGCCCAAACGGTAAATGCTCCGCCCTTAGTACCACCATGGCTTATCAGCCGACCACCCATTTTTTCGTAAATTTCATAATGATTCCCTGCACCAAAAAGGTATCTGTCATACTCGGAAATCGTGGATAAATAGGAATAGGCATCGTAGCTCTTCCAACTATTTCCACCATAATCCGTAAAGGCTAACATATACGGAAACCATTCACTATCCCATATAAGCACTTCAAAGAAACCATCCTCATGAATTTTTGTCATGGCATATTTCTTATTGTTATTTTCATCTCTCATATCGATTACATAAATTCTTTGTGCACTGGGTAAAAAAGCCCGAACAACAATGGCGGTCTCCCCGTCAATATGAATTTCATGCATCCCCAACACGCTATGGGGGTCGTAGTGCTCACCACTAACGATTTGAAAAATATCATATAACTCTGTTATTTTAATAATATCACCCCTTCTAACCTTAGCATCTTTATCTAATTAACCCCAAGGGCTTCATTTTATAGTTGTTTGTCTTTATTATATACCACCTAACCACTGTTTACCATACATAAAAATAGGCCTTTTCGACACAGCGGCATATTAATTTGACAAATAATATGCCATCTTGTCATATAGAATAAATAGGGCTATACTGAAATAAATTGCAATTTTCCAAACTTGTACGATAAGGGGGAAACCACATGAAGTTAATGTTTTTAGGTGCTGCCCACGAGGTTACAGGCAGCTGCCATTATATCGAAGCTTGCGGAAAAAGTATTCTGCTGGACTGCGGTATGGAGCAAGGCCATGACACATATGAAAACCAAGAAATACCCGTCCCTGCATCTGCTATTGACTATGTTTTCTTGTCCCACGCACACATTGATCACTCAGGATTATTGCCCTTGCTATACAAAAACGGGTTCCGCGGGGAAATTTTTGCTACCGAGGCCACCACAGACCTGTGTCGCATCATGCTTTTGGATAGTGCATACATTCAGGAGTTTGAAGCCAAGTGGCGAAACAGAAAAGCCAAAAGAGCTGGAACAAAGCCTTTTATCCCCCTCTATACCACTGAGGAGGCATCGGCAGTTGCCAGTCATTTTGTTCCTTGCGATTATGAAGTCGAAATACCTGTGACGGATGATATTAAAATCCGTTTTACCGATGTAGGCCATCTTCTGGGTTCATCCAGCATAGAAATTTGGCTTACAGAAGGGGATACTACGAAAAAAGTTGTATACTCGGGAGACATCGGTAATCTCAACCAACCCATTGTTCATGACCCAAGGTACACAAAAGAAGCGGACTATGTCATCATGGAAAGCACCTACGGCGACCGCTTACATAACCCCCCGCCGGATTATGTTATGGAATTAGCAAGGTATATTCAAGAAGCCTTTGACCGTGGTGGAAATCTGGTTATACCCGCCTTTGCCGTTGGCCGCACCCAAGAAATGCTATATTTTATTCGAGAAATCAAAGAAAAAAATCTGGTGAAAAATCATGGGAATTTCAAGGTATATATTGACAGTCCCCTTGCCATTGAAGCAACGAAAATATTTACAGAAAATAGAATGGATTGCTATGATACCGAGGCAATGGAGTTGGTAAAAAAGGGAATTAACCCCTTGGAATTCAGCGGACTTATCACTGCTGTAACCCCCGAGGATTCTCAAGCAATCAACTTTGATAGAGACCCAAAAGTAATCATTTCTGCTTCGGGTATGTGTGAAGCAGGGCGTATCCGCCATCATTTAAAGCACAATTTATGGCGTAAGGAAAGCACAGTGCTTTTCGTAGGTTATCAAGCTTTGGGAACCTTAGGTAGAATGATTGTGGATGGTGCAAAAGAAGTTCGCCTTTTTGGCGAAACCATTACCATAAATGCCCACATTGAACAGCTGTCAGGGGTAAGCGGTCATGCTGATAAAGATGGTTTGTTGCGTTGGATTACTCACTTTGATCCAAAACCCATAAATGTCTTTGTTGTCCACGGCGAAGATACTGTGGCCGATGCCTTTGTGCAAAATCTTACTGAAGAATATAATTACAACGCCATTGCCCCTTTTAGCGGTGCTTGCTATGACTTATCCACGGGAGCTTTGTTAAAAGAAGGTGTGAAAATCCCCGTTAAACCCAAAGAAATTCCTAAGGAAAAATCCAAGTCCCCAGGGGGTAAGCGGGCGATGTATTTAGCCGATCAACTGGATTTGGCTACCAAACACTTCGTCCAAATTGTGAATCAAAACAAAGGTGGTGCCAACCGAGATATGGAAAAGCTGCTTGAACAGATACAAGACTTCTGTGATAAACTGGAACGCTCATAAGCATCGAGAAACATAACCTATGGAGGTTTGCGTTGAAAAAATGACACCCATTTAAGTATATTAAAAGGGCATCCTACGTTCATCAGAATGAGGATGCCTTAATTTGGTGTTAAACTTAAAATACCTTACTAAACCGTATTCTCCCCTACTTTTTCTTCACAGGAATCCAAACTTCACTATAATAGTTTTCATCTTCCGTTCCCTTAGGATAATCAGCAGGATTATTGTACATCTCAATGTTGTACCCAGCGGCAATTTCATAATCTTTACTATTGGGTAACCATTCCGAAAAAATTCTTTGATTTATATCCCGAAAAGAATGGGAGATTGCTCCTTTACATGCAAAAACAGCCCATGTAAACTTTGGTATGATTTTTGTTACAAGTCCAGCAGGAATTTCCTTTGATGGGTTATAATCATCTGCGATGGAATACTCAAATTCATCTCCGCCCATGTCTTCATCCATATTAATTCCGTACATACCGCATACAGTTTGACCTTTTCCTGATTGATAGTGTTCTTTCCAAAACTCTGGCACTTCCACCTCCGCATTCTCATACTTAAATTTCTTTGTTGCTGCTAAAACTGTAAACGCTTCTTTTTCGACAATTTTGTAGTCCATAATATAGCCACCTTCCAATACGAATTTGATTTTTAAGGGAGCAAAAGACTTCATCATCACTCCATCTTTTCGAACAGCCGTAGGTGTCACACTGTGAAATCGAGTAAAAGCTTTCGTAAAGCTATCTGGTGAGGTATAACCGTATTTCAATGCAATATCAATAACCTTCTTGTCCGTAGAAATAAGCTCATTTCCAGCAAGGGTAAGTCTCCGCTGTCTGATATATTCTCCAACTGTAAATCCACATAACATGGCAAATCCTTTTTGGAAATAAAATGGTGATAAAAGTGCATGTTTTGCAACTTCTTCCATTGTAATCTCTTCTGTGATATTGTCCTCAATATAATGAATTGCATCACCGATACTTTCAATCCACCCCATACTCGCCACCTCCTTCTGTGCCCTAATTTTATCATCTTCACATTGGCTGTTCCCGACTTATTCTGCTTTATTTTGTCTTTCCAAGTTGAAAGTACGCCACTCATTAAAATGATAAAGACATCATTGATTTGATTAACGATAACACACAATATTCTCATTTGGTTTATAAATAAAAAAGGAATTCGACATTACTCGATAAGATTATTATATTCATTCGCTGTTTTTGTCGTCTAATAAATACTTCAGCATTCTATCAGGGTTTTCTAAAAAGAATTTTGTTACTTTATAGTGTTCTGTTTCTTTGTATTCTACTGATTTCATTCCATTTTGTGAGAACTCTAAAATCTCTGCATTTGGAAATGACATTAGTATTGGCGAATGCGTTGCAATAATAAATTGAGAATTTTTTTTAACAAGGTTATCAATTTCAGCAATTAAAGTCAGAAGTCTCATTGGGGATAGTGCGGCTTCCGGTTCATCTAAGAGATATAAACTGTCACCACTAAATCTATTTTGTATAAGCGATAAAAAGCTTTCCCCATGCGATTGGTTGTGTAACGACTTTTCACCATAATTATGAGTCACACCAACTTCATCAATATAACTTGCAACATTATAAAAGCTTTCTGCTCGAAGGAAAAAACCATCTTTAGCAAAGTCTGTTTTTGTTATTATTAAATTTTTATACAACTCGGAGTGGGTGTTGCTGGTGGCAAACGAAAAGTTTCTTGTTCCACCTTCTGGATTAAAACCATAGGCAACTGCAATGGCTTCAAGAAGTGTGGATTTTCCTGTTCCATTCTCACCTACAAAAAAAGTTACCTCCCTTGTTAACGAGAGCTTTTTCTTTTTCATCAAATACTGAATAGCCGGAAGATTGGCTAAGTATGATGAATGACAAATTGAATTTTTTAATATGATATCTTTTATATATTTTGTAGAACTCAAGTCTTGGTACTCCTTTCGCCAATATAAAATCTTTATCCATCTGCTAGTAAATTTAAATTTCTTCTTCCTCTTTTCCCATCTGTGAATTGGCATGAAGCAGCCCTTTACGCCCCTCCACCTTCACTAAGTTCTCCATCTCATTTAATGCATCTTTCCCAATCCATCTTTGTGTTTTACTTTCACTATGCTTTAATCCATATGTATACCAGCAAAATGGCTTTTTCTTGATATGTTAAGTTAACTTTACCAATCTTCGCAGTGCTCAGGACACTGCTTTTTTTACATGCTCCTCTCATCAGAAAAATTTCATAGCAGATCATTTGTTTTCACCCCATGCTTATCCAAGCCTTTCATAACATAACTTATTGCTTTAAAATACCTCTTCAAAAAAGTGACAGCCACTGTAATTGTGATTGCCACTTAAAATATCCTTATGAACCCACAGCCCTTTATTTTCCTGCTACCGCTATGTTTTTCGCCAAAACTGAGGGCGACCCTTTTCCACTGGAAGCATAATACAGGTCATCCCCCACCGCTAAAACATCTAGTAAAAGGGCGTAAAAATTCCCTGCAATGGTGATCTGCTCAACAGGGTTTACAATTCTCCCATTCTCCACATAAAAACCTTCTGCGGAAAGGGAAAAATCCCCAGAGACTGCATTTGTCCCTGCATGCAGACCCATAAAATCAGTAACATATAGGCCATTGCCCATGGTACTTATAAGTTCATCTAAAGAATTCTCGCCCTTTTGAATATAAAAATTGGTACACGCTGTTTTCACAGGTGCAGTCAACCCAGCTTTAAAACCATTTCCTGTTGAACGTACACCATCTTTCTTTGCTGATTTTAAATTATACAAAAAGGTTTTTAGCCTACCATGTTCTATAACCTCTTTGTTTTTTCCTGCAACCCCTTCGCTGTCAAAGGGTACGGAAGCATAGCCCCCTTCTAACAGGGCATCATCACGCAAAGTAATACAATCTGCCGCAACTTTCTCTCCCACTTTATCCTTCAGCAAGGAAAAACCCTTTTGTACATTTTCTGCAAAGAAAACACCACTGAAAGAGGATAGTAATGCAGTCATTGCCTTACCATCTAGGACGGCTGTATAGGTGCCACTGTCTACGGTACCTGCACCCAGTAACGCTGCCCCTCGCCTTGCCGCTTTCCTTCCTGTTTCCTCTGGGTCAAAGTCTGCCCAGTTGGTTCCCTTCCAAAAAGCAGAGCCTTTTTTCGTTTCATCGCCACTTTTTGCAATGGCACTGACATATCCCGAAGCAAAATTTTTGGTATACGAAATATTCAGCCCTAAGCTATTGGCTATGGCTACTTCCCTTTTGCCTATGCCCAAAACACAATAATCTAAGGAGGCAACACTCTCGGCACCGTTTAGTGCCGCTTCTTCCATACGCTTTGCCAGTTGAATCCGCTTTTCTACACAAACCTGCTCTAGCTCGGGGTAATAACCATTAAACTCAGGATAATCCTCCCCGCCAAATAGTTCTTCCCGTTCTTCTTCCGCCATCAGCATTGCATTTTCCTTTGCCGCTTCAATTAAAAATGTAATGGTATCCTCTTCCAACCGCTCAGAAAAAGCATAGCCAGTACGACCTTCATATGTGCCACGGAAAGAAACGCCCCCTTCACTACTGTTCTCGTAATTGGAAACTTCCCCTTCCATCAAAAGCACTTCAAAGCTTTCACCGCCCAAGTAGAACACTTCGCAATCGGTAAAGCCTTGTTCTAAGGCTTCTTTTATAATCTGATTTTGTAACGCCTGTCTATCCAAGTCTTTACCCCCTTCCGCCAACGGTCATTTCTTTTACTCTGATCATAGGCTGTCCCACATCCGTGGGGATCGAACCGCTAATACTGCCGCACATCCCTTGGGCCCTTGCCAAATTATCTCCGACCATGTCTATTTTCTGTAAAACTTCCATGCCTTTTCCGATTAAAGTTGCACCACGAACAGGCTCGGCAATTTTTCCATTACGAATCATATAGCCTTCTAAAACCGCAAAATTAAAGGAACCCGTTGCAGGGTCAACGCTACCTCCGCCCATTTGCTTTGCGTATAAACCAAATTCCGTATTTCCAATAATCTCATCCGTTGTACTTTGCCCATTATCAATAAATGTGTTTGTCATACGGCTGGTAGGGGCAAAGCGATAGCTTTCCCGCCTTGAGGAACCTGTAGCGTTTGCCCCCATGCGTCGTCCGTTTAATTTATCAACCAAATAGGAGCGTAAAATACCGTTTTCGATTAGCACATTCCTTTGGGTTGGCGTGCCCTCATCGTCCATGGCAGAAGAACCCCATCCATTGGGAATGGTTCCATCGTCAATGGCAGTTACCACAGAGGATGCAATTTGCTGTCCCATTTTTCCAGCAAAAACAGAGGCATTTCTAGCTACCGCCGTGGCTTCCAAACTATGGCCGCAAGCCTCATGAAAGATGACACCGCCAAAGCCATTGTCAATCACCACAGGCATTCTTCCTGCGGGGCAAGGCTTTGCTCCCAGCATGGTTACGGCAATACGTGCCGATTCCCTTGCCCTCTCTTCCACATCAATCTCGTCATATAATTCAAACCCCATGGATGCCCCAGGGCCTAAATGCCCACTTTGTTTTTCTGTAGCCGATGAGGCTATGGCCTCTACAGTAAAACGGCTACGAACACGTTGTTCTTCTGCCCATAACCCATCTGTATTGGCAATGAAAATATCCTTGACAATATCAAGACATCCTGTTCTCGTTTGAGTAATCAAAGGGCTATACTTGTTGGCCGCCTCTGTGGCCAAAAAAAGCTTCTCTGCTTTTTTTCTCTTTTCCACTTCATCAGGCATGATGCGAATGGGATTCATACACGCCAGATTCATTTTTCTCCAGCCTTGTAGTTGGTAAATCCGATCCCCTCGGGCAGCCGCTGCCGCTTCTCTTGCAATGCGAATTAAGTTTTTTTCTGAAGTGTCATTGGTAAAGCCATAAATGGCCTTGTTTTGGAAAAACAACCGTATTCCTGCACCATAATCTAAACCGCTTTGGGCAGATTCTACCTTCCCGTTTACAACGCTTATGATGTTTCGTTTGGTTTGTTCCATATATATTTCAGCAAAGTCCGCCCCTGTTCCCAAAGCGGCGGATAGTGTATTCTCCACAACAGACTTTGTCAGCATACTCCACCATCCTTTCTCTTCTTATTATCCGTTTCTTCTAAGTATAGACTTACTGCTTCCAAATAATGCAATAAGCCATTCCCTGTTTTTTGTATTCTGTATTTTTCCTCAAAGTCTGCCAAAGGAATGGATTTTCTCCCTCCCTTTTCTGCCCTCAACCAAAATTCTTCCAGTGTTTCGAAGGGTAATAAATAATATTGGTCGAATGACGTAAAATGCACCAGAAGAAAAGCCAATCCCCGCTGTGCACGAAAATCTGCCATAAACTCTATCTGGTGCCTATGTATATTCTGCAATGGCAGATTTTTATGGGATGTTTCTTTTGCATCAAAACACACAGGTACTCCCTGGGCTACCCCAATATAATCAACAGTGCTTTGTTTTTCAAAATATGCCAGGGTAATTGTCCGTTTTTCTTGGTCAATTTTCACCGGGGTAATGGGCGTGGGTACCTTTTGCAACAAACAGAGCCCCCTTTGCCGATATTTTTCGTTGGTAAAATTGATGCTTTCTTCTAACGAGCTACCTCTTAGCCCCCTTGAATTCCAATGAGACATTTCTCCTCCTCACAGCCATACCTTTTTTTGAGATGGGGTTTTCTCCCTCTCTAACGAATGTGACTATTATACCATACCACTCAGGAAAAGAAAATTAACCTCTATATTAAAATTCCTACCTCTGTAATTCGCTGCACATAATTGCAGAGTCTAGGGAATGTATTATTTCGTCAACTCACTTGCGGCAACAAAAGTAATTCCTGCCTTCTCTAATTCAGGAATCAGACACTCTATTGCTTTCACCGTTACGTTTCCGCCTTCAGGACCAACATGGCCAATTGCCACAACCTCCCCATCCTTTAAGGCAATCTCCGCCGCCTTTCTTAGGTTTTTCTTCACCACTTCCACATCGTCGGTACTGTCTAAAAATACCCTTCTGGCTAAAAAAGGTACCCCTTTTTCCTTTGTTAAAGCTCGCCCCTGACTCTTTGCAGTAGTTACACTATCTACAAAAAAACCTTCATGCTCTTTCAAAACATCCAAAATAATGCCAACGCACCGTTCATCCTCCATAATGGCCGACCCCATATGGTTATTCATACCTACAGCATCGGGTAAAATGGTAAACGCCTCTTCTACTCTGGCCTTAATTCCCTCATCATCCATATTACGAAAAATACCTTTCTCCCCTACCCACTCTGGCTTGCCGTCCAAAGATTCCATGGGCATATGTATAATAACCTCCTTTCCCGCCGCCTGAACCTTTTCTGCATCCTCTAGGGTATGTTCTGAAAAGGGCATAACCGCCGCCGTCAAGGGAATGGGCAACGCCAGCATTGCATCTGTCCCTTCCCCGTTATACCCAAAATCATCTATGACAATGGCCAATTTTCCGCAGGATGAAACACTAGTTGCCTTTACTGCCTGCTTCGCAGCAACCACCCTACCACCTACAAAGCAACAAGAAAACAATAGCAAATAACAGATTCCATTTTTCCAGCTTTTTTTCATTTTATCAAGCCTTCCTTATCTATTTGTTAAATAAGATACACTTGAAAGCCGTCCAATATTCCCCTTTTTAAACCAAAAGGGGTTGTACTCACCCTCTCTCCCCATTTTTTCAACGTTTAATTTACTATTTATTCCATTATTTTCTTGCTGTGGGAATACCCATTATGCTACAATTAAATCAGTCAAGTAAGCTTACTGGATTGAATTGGAGGCAAAACAATATGGAAACAATCAGTAATTTTTCTTCCTCAATGGATTTTCTTTCAATATTTGTCATAGCAGTGCCCGTAATACGTTTTGTTTTGGGCATTACCCTTGCTGTTTTGGCAATTAAATGTATGTTGAAATACCTGAAAAATAATTAATGGGTATTTTAAAGGGGGCGGATACAATCCGTTCCCTTTTCTTTTACAGTTTATAAAAGCTTTGGGTACTACCATAGATTTCCACCTCTGTTTAAACTATATCAACTTTACACGAAACATAATTCTTATGATCGTGGAACAAAAGTTACTTCGATTGAAGCTATAAATACAATCCCTAAAATATAAACGCAAGCATACATAGCCACTATTTGGGAGCAAATAAAAAAATAAGGGCATCCTCATTTTCATAAACAAGGATACCCTTAAATATCTTTATGGACTTATTACTTCTTTTGCATTTTCTAATCTGCTGCTTTATAGGAGCCTTCCTTTTCTACAAGATAACCGACTTTTTTCCATCCTTGAAATTCATGATAAATCATGGCCATGGCCAACAAAAAGGCAAGGGTGTCTGCGATGGGTGCAGCATACAAAGCACCATTTAATTCATAGCTTTCAGACATAAGAAGTGACAAGGGAATCAGAAAAATAACCTGCCTTGACAAAGCAACCAAAAGAGACTTCATGGGTTTGCCCACTGCCTGAAAGAAAGATGCCGTCACCTGCGGTGGGCCGTACAAGAAGAATGCTAGCATATATGCACGAAAACAATGCTGTGCAAATTCTAAATACAAAGGTTCGTCCTTCACGAATACTTCTGCAATAAAGGCACCGCCCCAGCGAAAAATACCAAACCAAATGACAGAAATAGCAAGAGATACCCCCACAGCAATGCGGTAAGTCTCCCTTACCCGTTTGTATTTTCTCGAACCAAAGTTAAAACCATTAATGGGTTGTGTGCCTGACGCCAAACCAACAAACATGGCATGGGCAATTTGGTATAATTTTGTCATAATCCCATAGCAAGACAGGGTGATTTCACTGCCATATATGCTTAATCCGCCATAGTAACGCATTAAATTGTTCATTACGATTTGCGTTGCCGCCGTAGCCGCCTGCATACAGAAACTGGGAAATCCCAGGGCACAAATTGCACGGATAAACTTCCACTCCAGTCTCAACTTCCCCTTTCCCAACTGCACATGTTCCATTCTCGGAATATAGGCTAATGCAAGACATCCCGCTACGACTTGACCTGCTATGGTTGCCAAAGCTGCCCCTTGCACCCCCATTTGAAACTTAAAAATCAGGATTGGGTCTAAAATTAAGTTGATCGCCGCCCCAATCATCATGGTACGCATCATGTATTGGGGGTTTCCGTCTGCTCGAATAATGGCCGTTAGTGCCATATTACACATGGAAAAAGGCAACCCCCAAAGAATAATGGATGTATATGTCGCAGAAATATCCATAACGGCTTCCGATGCCCCGAAAAAGAGCAACATAGGCCTTAAAAACATCATTCCTCCACAAAAAATCACCGCTCCTGCTAGTAGAAGCAATAAAAATCCGTTGGCAAAAAACCGATTTCCTGCCTCCTCATCCCCACGTCCCAAGGAAAGGCTAATATTGGCAGCACATCCATCTCCGATCATCAGTGCCAAAGCCGCAGACATGATAAAAATGGGAAAAGATACATTCGTAGCCGCCACCCCGTCAATTCCTACGGCACGGCCCACAAAGACTTGGTCTACAATATTGTACAAACTGTTTACAATTAGCGTCATTGTTGTTGGAACGGAAAACTTAAATAACAGCTTGCCAATTTTTTCTGTACCTAGTATATTATCCTGCATCATACTACCCCCTAAGTATTTTGCCTATAAAATGCACCACAAATCGCTCATGTTCACTTTTAACAAACTGCCTGTTCACCGAACCTCTTATGGCTGAGAATTCATCCGTTTATGTAACTTTGGAAAAATGCTAGTAGGGGCCTAGCTTCGCTTGCAAAAATCATATTTCTTCAATTTTCCCGCAAAAAAAGCACCCTACCTTATTTGATAGAATGCCTTATTTCTCTTCGTTTGTTGCAGAAAAAGGCACTCCATCACCGTACAATTTAAGTGCACCTTCTTCTCCCATCCAGACTGACTGTCGGCTTCGCATTACAACGAATCCTGCTCTGGCTTTCGCCTCGGCTCGCGGGCTCTTACCGCCGGTATGGTTATCCCATTTCCGAAGAATTGTATCATTCAATTATATGTCAACACCTTAGAACAAATTAATTCTTTTTGTTTTTTTCTTTCTATTCAACATGTTTTGAATAAGCCATGAAAAAAATTATTCCTTAAATCTTCCTTTTAAACAACAAAAACTTTACCTTTTTAGCTTTGTAACAAATGGTATCATATGGAAAATAATAAGTCAAGTTCTCACTTCACCTCTGCGCCACAGAAAATACAAAATCTTTGCCCCTGTTTTATTCCCCCGCCACAGTTGGCACAATACTTGGGGCCTTCTTCTACCTTTTCTTCTATAACCTGGCTAGCTGTAGCGTCAATGACTTCTTGAGGTCGTTCCTCTGTAGACTGTGCTTCATTGCTGTCGACCTCCGCTACTTTCGCCTTGACCCGTTCTTCTAAAATCATTTCTCTTTCTTTTTTGATATTTTCAATTTCTAATTCCAGCTGACGCATGCGATCTTGGCTCACTACAATTTTATCACAAATTAACATTGCCTCATCATCCAACTTCTCACCAACGGCAAACTTTGCCCAAAAGTACTGCCCCAACTCCCTCTGATAGCACTGAATATTCCCTTTTTCAAGGGAAATTTCCCCAGTCAAACGGTTGATTTCCAAGCTGTCTCCTGCTTTTTCTGTTAAATTCTTAGCTACTTCCCCGATCCTTTCAAAAAAATCCATTCTTTCCCCTCCTTTTTTACAATATATATTCTCATAAATTATACATTTAATTCTAGGTAAAAATCAATTACTACTGCATCATATTCCAGCTTTTTTCACATACTTAGTTTTGGAGGTGAAAGTATGAAAATTTTTCAAGATATCTCTACCCTTCGTCCTGAGTTAGCGAAGGAAATAGCCCATAACAGCTCGGATATGAAACGTTTTTACACCTTGACCACCGAGGAGAGGGCTGATATACTGGGCCGTATCAATGAGCATAACTCTCTGGATGAGTTAGAAAAAGCAAATGGCGAACGGTAAAACTTCTCCGTTTAGAGGGCAACAATGTTTTTGCTGCCCTCTTTACCTGAAAAACCCATACAAAAAAAAACACTCGGCTTCGTTGTAGTAGATAGAATTTTGAATTTATTTCATAACTTTTCCCCAAAGAGCAACACATTTATTTCGAAATTTTACTCTTTTTTTCTAGGCGGATATCTCATTTATATAAAATATTATACAATTCGACTTTATCCTATTTACATCGCCATCGTCCCACCGTATAATTAAAATACCTTTTTAAACAACAAGTTTTATGTAAGAAGGAGCCATTTATCATGGAATTGTTAAAACGTAGAATTATAAACGACGGAACAGAAGTAGGCACAGAGATCGTTAAGGTGGATTCATTTTTGAATCACCAATTAGACATTGGCTTATTTAAGGCATTAGGCAAAGAAATCTATCGACGCTTCGGTAATATGGGAATTAATAAAATTCTTACCATAGAAGCCTCTGGTATCGGCATTGCCGCCATAGCAGCCATTTATTTCGATCTGGTGCCTGTTGTTTTTGCAAAAAAAACACAACCCAGCACGATGACTGAAGATTTTTACGGTGCCCCCGTAAAATCTTTCACTAAAGGCACGGTTTCCGTCGCCAAAGTATCTAAAAAATATTTAAACAAAGACGATAGAGTCTTGATTATTGATGATTTTCTTGCCCACGGAGAAGCAGCAGCAGGCCTTGCAAACCTTGTGGAGCAAGCAGGCGGTACTGTATGCGGTATTGCTGCCGTTGTGGAAAAAGAATTCCAAGGTGGAAGTAAAAAGCTTCGAGACCTTGGCTACCATGTTGATTCATTAGCTGTTATTACGAAAATTGAGGACGGAAAAATCTATTTTAAAGATTAATACGTCCTTATTTGCTGTTTCCTGTTATTGTGGCAAGACAAGCTCTGTTTTTTTTGGTTATTCTGCCTTCGTCAAAGGGGAGGGCGTTTAACATACCTATCACAATTTTATTATTATTACTATTGTAAGAAGAAAAGGAGAGGAACCATGAAAAAGTTAACAAAATTCTTGGCATTGGCGTTGACAGTAACCATGTCCATGACAGCTCTGGTTGGTTGTGGCGGCGGCAACGAACAACCTGCGGCAGAAGCAGGCGATGCAACAGCAGAAGTAACAAAAGTAGGTTTTATTTACATCGGATCCCAGAACGACGGCGGTTATTCTCAGGCACAGCACAACGGAACAAAGGCTGTTCAGGAATACTTCGGCGACAAGGTGGAAACCATTATTGCTGAAAACGTAGCAGAAGAAAAGCAAACAGTAAAAACTACAGCAATCAATATGATTGACCAGGGTGCTTCTATTGTTGTTGGTACAAGCTTTGGTTTTATGGATGCATTGGAAGAACTGGCAACAGAATACCCTGAAGTAACTTTCTTACATTTCTCTGGCTATAAAATGAACGAAACAAACTTTGGTAACTACTTTGGTGCAATGGAAGAACCCAGATACCTCTCTGGTATGATTGCAGGTATGATGACAGAAACAAACAAATTGGGTTACGTTGCAGCTTTCCCTTATACAGAAGTACATATCGGTATCGATGCTTTCGCTTTGGGCGCACAGAGCGTAAACCCTGATGTAGAAGTAAAAGTTGTTTATGTAAACAGCTGGAACGATCCTGCTAACGAAAAAGCAGCAGCTGAATCTTTGTTGGCACAGGATTGCGACATCATCACCCAGCACGGTGACTCCGCAGGCCCTCAGTTGGCAGCAGAGGCAGCAGGCAAATTGGCTGTTGGTTACAACTTAGATAACTCTAAGGTAGCACCTGGTTCTTTCTTAACAGCACCTGTATGGCATCATGACAAATACTTGATCCCTACAATTGAAAAAATCATTGCTGGCGAATATGTTCCTGAATCCTACTATGGTACTATGCAAGATGGTTATTTGGGTCTTGCACCTATGACAGAATTGGTACCTCAGGATGTACAGGACAAAGTAAATGAAGTTGCTGCAAAAATGGAAGCTGGTGAATTCCCTGTATTCGTTGGGCCTATCTATGATACAGAAGGTAATGAACTAGTAGCAGAAGGCGAAACTCTTGATAGAGCAGCAATCTGGACTGTAATGCAAAACTTAGTAAAAGGCGTTTCCGCTGTAAACTAAGAAAATCCCCTTTAACGGAAATAAGGCGTAAAGCCCCCACCGTTATGAGTATTTTTGGAAACAAAAATACGATAGTCTTTAAAAGATTAGGAGAAAAAAACATGGAACCTGTAAAAGCAATCGAAATGAAGAATATTTCCAAGGCTTTTGGGTCCGTTAAGGCGAATGAAAACGTGAATCTCACTGTGTTTAACGGTGAGATTCACGCACTATTAGGAGAAAATGGTGCCGGAAAGAGTACCCTCATGAGTATGCTTTCTGGCATCTATACTCCCGATAGCGGCACTATCTCTATCCAAGGGAAAGAGGTGGAGTTTTCCTCCCCTAAGGACTCCATTGCACTGGGTATCGGTATGATCCATCAGCATTTTAAGCTGGTCGATGTTATGACAGCAAAAGAAAATATGGTTATGGGCAGCAAAGGTATTGCTCTGCATGGCAAGCACCTTACCAAAGAGATGCAGGCTATCTGCGACAAGTATGGCCTGGATATTAAGCCCGATAAAAAAGTTTATGAAATGTCTGTAGGCGAAAAGCAGACGCTGGAAATCATAAAGGTGTTGTACCGTGGTGCAAAAATCCTTATTTTGGACGAACCTACGGCAGTTTTAACCCCTCAGGAGATCAAGCGTCTTTTTGCCATTTTAAGAAACATGAAGAACCAAGGCTGTGCCATTGTCATCATCACCCATAAACTGGGGGAAGTAATGGAAATTTCCGACCGCATTACGGTTTTGCGTCGTGGTCAGTCTATTGAAACCGTGGAAACAAAAGATGTGGAAGTAAATCCTTTGATTGAAATGATGGTAGGCAAAAAGGTGGATTTGGAGCTGGATAAACCCCATTGCAGCCAAGACACAGCTTTATTAAAAGTAGATGGCCTATACGTCTCCACCAAAGAAAACAAACATGCATTAGAAGATATTAACTTCGACTTACATTCTGGTGAAATTCTAGGCATTGCTGGTGTTGCCGGAAGTGGTCAGAAGGAAATCTGCGAAGCCATTGCTGGGCTGTTACCCGCTGACAAAGGTCGTATCTTCTTTGAAAACGCAAATATCCTTGGGAAAACCCCTCGTGATATTATCCACCTAGGCATCCGCATGGGCTTTATCCCCGAGGATCGTTTGGGTATGGGCTTAGTTGGCTCTATGGATATGGTTCATAACATGATTTTAAGGGATTATCCCAATCAGCCAGGCTTTTTCTTGCGTAGAAAAGAAAGCACAAAAAAAGCGGAACGCTTGGTAGAACAGTTGGAAATCCTTACTCCTGGTGTGCATCATCCCATTAAAAAACTATCCGGCGGTAATATCCAGAAAGTCCTTTTGGGACGTGAAATTGATTCTAACCCTAAAGTTTTAATCACTGCTTATCCCGCCCGCGGCTTGGATATTGGTGCATCCTATAAAATTTATGACCTGCTAAATGAGCAAAAGAAAAAGGGCGTTGGCGTGCTGTTCATCGGTGAAGACTTAGACGTTTTGATGGCCCTTTGTGACAGAATTATGGTGTTTTGCGGTGGTAAAATGACAGGCATCGTGAACCCTGAAGAAATTACAAAAGAAGACATCGGCCTATTAATGGCAGGTGGCCCATTGGAGAAGGAGGTACGGTCATGATTCCTTTAAAAATCGTAAAACGAGATGATTTGCCTCGTAACAAAGCTATAATGATACGTATTCTTTCCGTAGCCCTGTCCATTGTTTTTGCTGGTTTGGTCATTACCCTTTTGGGATATAACCCAATTACAATTTTCACCTCTATGATAGAAGGTGCTTTGGGCACAACCATTCGTATTCAACAAACAACTTTAAAGGCAATACCTTTGATTATTACCTCCTTAGGTATCTTGGTTGCCTTTAAAATGAAGTTCTGGAATATCGGTGGCGAAGGTCAGATTATGATGGGTGCATTTGCGGCTTCTGCCGTTGCCCTGAACTTAGACTTGCCAAAACCTTTGATGCTGTTATCTATGGCAATTGCCGCTATGGTTATGGGTGGTCTTTGGGCATTTATTCCTGCATTCTTCAAGGCAAAAATGGGTACAAATGAAACGATTTTTACGTTGATGTTAAACTATTTGGCAATCAAGTTTGTGACTTATTTGCAATATGGCCCTTGGAAGGATCCTTCTTCTCAAGGCTTCCCGAAGATTGCCTCATTCTCTGACTCCGCAATCCTACCTTCCTTAGGCGGTGTGCATATGGGTTGGATTATCGCTTTGATTTTGGTGGTTTTGGTTTACATCTTCCTAAACCATACAAAAAAAGGTTATGAAATATCAGTCGTTGGTGAAAGTATTGAAACTGCTCGCTATGCAGGTATGAATATTTCCTCTATCATTATTATTTCTATGATGCTTTCCGGTGGCCTTTGTGGTTTAACAGGTATGATTCAGGCATCCGCAGTAGAGAAAACATTATCTGCTTCTCTTTCTGCAAACTACGGCTTTACTGCAATTATCACCACATGGCTTGCAGGTTTAAATGCCATTGCAACATTATTTGTTTGTGTAGCCTTCGCTATTTTGGTACAGGGCGGCAATTATATTCAAATTTCCATGCAAGTTCCTGCATCCGTTGCAGACATGATTCAGGCAATTATCTTATTCTTTGTATTAGGTAGCGAATTCTTCCTGCAATACAAAGTTAGTTTCCATAAGTTTTTAAAAGTGAAAAAGGAGGCGAAATAATATGTTAGTCGGTTTTCTTTCAGCTGCTATCATTGCGGGTACCCCCCTTCTTTTCGCCACCTTGGGCGAAATCTTTTCCCAAAAAGCAGGTCATCTAAACCTTGGTGTGGAAGGTATGATGTATATGGGCGCCATCATCGGTTTTATTGTTGGCTTAAATACCCATAATCCCCTTCTTGCCATGCTGGGTGCAGTTCTTGCAGGTGCGGTGGGTGCATTGCTCTACGCCTTCTTAACCGTATCCCTTCGTGTAAACCAAACGGTTTGCGGCTTGACACTGACTATTTTTGGCGAAGGCTTTGCTAGCTTTTTAGGCACCAGCATTATGGGCTCTATCGTTCCTGGGGATATCAAAAGCTTTTTCGTTGCAAGGCCTATCCCTGTACTGTCCTCTCTTCCCTATATTGGGGACATTTTATTCAACCAAGACGTTTTTGTATACTTTGGGTATATCACCATTATTGCTTCCACCTATTATCTGTTCCGTACAAAAAAAGGCTTAAACCTTCGTGCTGTGGGTGAAAGTGCAGCGGCGGCAGATGCATCTGGCATCAACGTATCCTTATACAAATACGTTCATATCCTATTGGGTGGTGCCTTGTGCGGTTTAGGCGGTGCCTATATGTCCTTAGTAACCGTTCCCGTTTGGCAAGAACATATTATTGCAGGCCGTGGTTGGATTGCCGTGGCTTTGGTAATCTTCGCTTCTTGGAACCCGATCAAGGCCATGATTGGTGCTTTCTTATTCGGTGGGTTATCCATTTTGGGCTTCCGTTTACAGAGCATGGGCATCCATATTTCTCAGTACCTGATTGATATGCTCCCCTATGCGGCAACCATCATTATCGTAATCATCAGTACAAGGAAAAATAAGAAAGAAGATATGCCTCCTGCAGACTTGGGCAACCCTTACTTCAGAGAGGAACGTTAATTTTTTACAGTAAAAAAAGCCGACTTTCCATAGTATTTCATATGGAAAATCAGGCTTTTTTTAATTATTTGGAACACTTTGTTAATAAGTCGCTAAAGTTGTATAAAAACCATAAGGGAAACGGCAGTAAAATCCCCATTTTTACCGTCGAGAACGGTATATCGCTTTTATTATCTTTAACCCTTCTTCGGTGGCATCCCTGCTACAGCAGCCATTGCCCGCTCCAGCGTTGCCGCAAATCTGGGGCACAAACCCGTTTGGTCGGTATTTTTCATGCCGTTTGCCTTCTCATCTCCATGTTCCTCTTGGCACCCGTCATATCCCAAATTCCTTTGGCGGCATTAGCAGGGGTTCTTATGGTAACCGCTAGAGAATGAACGAATGGGAGTCTCGGCGTTTTGATTAATTTGGTGTTCTTAGTCACACGCCTTTCCTTCATTGATATTAACTACGAAACGAGATATGAACCGTATATGAATGTAACGGATCCTGTTCTTTGTGACAGATACAAAAATGCAAGGTCGTATATATTACAGGCCCAGTGATTTTTGCGAATACCCAAGCAGTTGCTGATATTGCTACCAAGGTAGAAGGGGCAGATACTGTTCTTTTCTCCATGCGTGGTATATCTAATATTGATGTATCTTGTGCTCAAACACTAAAGGAATTGATTGTGGTCTACCAGAGCGATGCATCGAACAGACTTAAAAGAATCTTTGGGGAAGATAACTTCTATTGGAGCGTGGAACGTGTACTCCTTACCAATCGCCCCAAAACAAAAGCGGCAGCATAAAATGATAAAAAGGATATTGCAATTCTGTGCAATATCCTTTTTTAATTAAAAAATATACTCTTTCTATCTCTTTTTAGTTCCCTATGGGTAATATTAATTACCAGTTCTTCAACGGCTGCAACGCTGGCAACAGTGCAAAGCACTACCGCTGTGTCATCCATTCCAAAAATAGAATAAAATAGGGGAAATCCAAAAAGCATGCTCCCAGTTATTTTATTCAAATAGGTGTGTAAAAAAGCCAACGACCCATAACGCACGACACCAAGTACCAAGGAACACACTTTTATAAATGCAATACCTCCTATCCAAGGCAAAACCCACGATGGCAACACCAAAATAGGAAGGGTTACATATAACACGATGCATACAAAAATCCAGTCAGCTACACTATCTAATGTTGCTCCCAAAGAAGAAGTAAGTTGAAAACTTCTGGCAATAAAACCATCTAGAACATCGCTGATTCCACAGAAAAAGTAAAGCACCATAAACCAGACTGAAAATGGCTCAACCCACAGCAAAAAAACCGAGCTAACCATCCTTGCTATTGTGAATGCATTGGGAATATGCCTCATTTGTCCACCTCAAAAATATTCTATCCACAGCTACCATATGAGAGAAAATAGAGTAAGTTACTCTTTTCCCCACCTACTCTATTATAAAATTTTTTTTGAATAAAGAAAGATTATTTATTATTTCTTCACAAAAAAGTAAGTTTTTCCTTTCTTCCATCTCTATGAGATTCTCAAAAAACTCTGAAGCATGGTCAAATAAGGTTAGGTTCTTCTTTCTCTTAAGCCACCTGATAAGCCCCCAATGAAGGGGGACTTACAAAGCTCTTCCAACCTTATCGGTTCTGCGGGATATCAGGAAGACCATCAAATCCTTTTTGTAAATCTTCATCAGAAGGAATGTAGTCCCCCATTTCTCCGTTGTTATATTTTTCATAGGCAAGCATGTCAAAGTAACCCGTACCTGTGAGGCCAAAAAGAATCGTCTTTTCTTCTCCTGTTTCCTTACAACGCAACGCTTCATCAATGGCAACACGGATTGCATGGGAACTTTCAGGAGCAGGCAAAATGCCCTCCACTCTAGCAAATTGTTCTGCCGCTTCAAATACCGATGTTTGCTCAACGGAACGTGCTTCTAATAATCCTTGGTGGAACAATTCTGACACTACAGGGCTCATGCCATGGTAACGTAATCCCCCTGCATGGTTTGCTGAAGGTATGAAACCACTGCCTAAGGTATACATCTTCGCCAAAGGCGTCACCATGCCTGTATCACAGAAGTCATATACATATTTTCCCCTTGTTAAACTAGGGCAGGATGCAGGCTCCACAGCAATAAACTGATAATCCTTCTCCCCTCGAAGCTTCTCACCCATGAAAGGAGAAATAAGACCACCAAGGTTTGAACCACCGCCGGCACAGCCGATGATAACGTCGGGAACGATGCCGTATTTATCCAAAGCCACTTTGGCTTCCAAACCGATTATTGATTGATGTAACAAAACTTGGTTTAATACGCTACCCAATACATAGCGGTATCCTTCACGGCTTACGGCAGACTCCACCGCCTCTGAAATAGCACAGCCCAAGCTACCTGTGGTATTTGGATGTTCCGCCAAAATCTTTTTTCCCACCTCTGTTGCCGTAGATGGGGAGGGTGTGACTTTTGTTCCATAAGTACGCATGACTTCTCTACGGAAGGGCTTTTGTTCATAAGAAACTTTAACCATATAAACATCACAGTCTAAATCTAAGTATGCACAAGCCATGGATAGTGCTGTACCCCATTGTCCTGCACCAGTTTCCGTGGTTACCCCTATTAAACCCTGCTTCTTTGCATAATAAGCCTGAGCGATGGCAGAATTCAGCTTATGGCTGCCACTTGTGTTATTTCCCTCAAATTTATAATAAATTTTTGCAGGTGTCTTCAATTTTTCCTCCAAGCAATAAGCACGAACCAAAGGGGATGGGCGATACATTCTGTAAAAATCCTGAATCTCCTGAGGGATATCAATATAGGCGGTGGTATCATCCAACTCTTGATGTGCCAATTCTTCACAGAATACCACGTACAAATCATCTGCTGTCATAGGTTCCAGTGTTCCTGGATTTAACAGTGGTGCTGGTTTTTTCTTCATATCTGCACGCACGTTGTACCACTGTTTTGGCATCTCCTGCTCATTCAAATAAATTTTGTAGGGAATTTCCTTGTTCTTCATGTTTTCGTCTCCTCTCTATACGGTGGTTTATGGCCTGTTGGGAGATAGAAACTGTTTCTTGCAATAAAAAAAGCTCCCGTCCCAACAAAATTACTTTGCAGGGACAAGAGCATAAATTCACTCCTGCGGTGCCACCCGGCTTGGTACAAAAATAAGTACCCTCTCATGGCATACTAACATATGCCCTCGTTGGTAACGGAGTATCTGCTCCGGCTCGCATACTAAACGTTCTGCTTGCCCTCAGGAGGCCATTCCTTTCAAAAATCCACACCGCCTTTCCACCCTCGGCAGCTCTCTGTTGTTTTTTCTTGAAAGTACTCTTCTCCCTCATCGGTTTGTTGGATAAATCTTACGCTGAAATTGTATCGTTGTCAATACACAAAATTTATTTTGGTACTTATGATACTTTTCTGTTTTTACCATATCCTTTTTCTGTTTATTTTTACAGGAGACTTATCAAATATGTTTTTTGGCCATCAGTAGAACTTCCACTTTTTCTTTCCGTAAAGGTCAAAAATTTTACATAGAAAATGAACCTCCATGGCCTCATTCTCTGCGTCTCTCTTGGGAAAGTAATTTTTTATGGCTCCTGTCTATGGCAAACGCACCTAAGGGTGCCGTTACCAAAATAGAAACAACGGCCACCGTCAAAATCAAGCTACCACAGGGCAAGCCCATGGCTAAGGGCACCCCGCCAATTGCCGCCTGCACCGTAGCTTTTGGCATGTACGCAATCATGCAAAAAAGCCGTTCCCCTTTATTCAACTGAGTGCCTAACAAGCAGATAAACACCCCAAGAATGCGGAAACATAATGCCAGTAGTATCAGTAAAATTGCGTTAAATCCAGCCTCTGCGGCATATCGAATGTCCACAGCTGCACCCACTAAAACAAATAATAGCAACTCTGCACCAATCCAAAGTTTTGAAAATTTCTCCGACAAACCCTTTGTCACTTTTTCTATGGTTTTCATCTGCAAAGCAATGGCCATACTCATAACTGCCAATAGACCTGATAAAGGAATTACTCCCTTTAGCCAACTTTCCAAACTAACCAAAAGAAAGGCAAAGCCCAGTAAAACTACTACTTTGGTGCTATTACGAATATGCGCCCCTCGTTTGTTAACTGCTTCAAAAAAGATTGCCAACAAGTAGCCAACAGCGACTCCAAGGGCAATGCCCAACACAATGGAGATGGGGATCGCTGTAAGGCTGGTTGCAGAAACGGATTTCCCCTGGGCTAATCCCAAAACCGTTGAAAATAAAACGATTACGAAAACATCGTCCGCCGATGCCCCTGCTAAAATCAATTGGGGGATACTTTTTTCAGTTCCATAACCCTCCTCTATAAAACGAACCATTCTTGGAACAATAACCGCTGGCGATACTGCCGCCAAAACCGTCCCCATTAGGGCAGCCTCAATCACAGACAATTGAAAAAACACGGGGGCTAAAACAATAAACCCTATAATCTCAAAACAGGCTGGCACAAAAGACAGCAATACCGCTGGACGCCCCACTTTCTTTAAGTCAACAACATTTAGGGATAGTCCAGCCTTTAATAAAATAATAATCAGTGCAATCTGCCTTAAATCGGGAGATACCTCCAAAATTGTTGGTTCAAGTAAGTTCAGGACGTATGGCCCCATTAAAATCCCAGAAAACAACATACCAATAATACGAGGTAGCTTTAATTTTGCAAATAATGCTGCAAAACATAACCCTAGTAAAAAAATAAATGCCAATGATGATACCATTTTTTTCTCCTTTCTTGCAAAGGCAACAAAAAAGCTGACACCTCTGCCTTGTAAATGAGCAGAAGTCATCAGCTTAAAAAGCGGTTTAGGTTTCCCAAGGGAGAACTTCATTCCCTAATATTATACCCAATAGCTGAGAAACTAGGCATGCTCAGACAAATCGCAAGCTTGCTTGAGCGGTTTGGATGGGTCTTGCCTAGTTGCGTAGCAAGTCTACCAAGAACTCCTTGGTTCGAGGTACTCCGCTGTTGGTTATCATTCTTAATCAAACGGAGAAATTAGGCATACACAGGCAAATCCCAAGCTTGCTTGGATGATTTGGATGAGTTTTGCCTATTTGCATAGCAAATCTACCGAGAACTCCTTGGTTTGAGGTACTCCGCTGTTGGTCTCGTTCATTTTCTTATGGCGGAACTAGGCATACACAGACAAAGCAATAGCTTGCTTATTTGGTTTGGATGGGCTTTGCATATTTGCGTAGCAAATCTACCGAGAACATCAAAATTCAGTTACTCGGCAATATTTTTATTCATTTTATCATAGAAAATATAGGATGACAAGAATAGATTAGATTTCTTACATCAAAAAAGGGAATCGACACGTTGCCGATCCCCTTTCTATTTTAAAACTTTAGCTTATCTATATCCGCAGTTCCCATGGGAATGCCGTTACCACATTTCGGACAACCAATTTCCGTTTCCGTTTCCATGGTTACCTCGTCAACGTCAATTTCCTCGCCGCAGTTTGGACAGATGAAAGAATAGAAAAATATTGGTTCATTTTCCCCTTCACATTCGCAATCACCCATACATTCCATATCTTCGTCATCCATGAAAGTCTCCAGCATAAACGCCATATCATCTAATACATCTAATATGCCGTGAAAAACCTTGCCTTCCTTGCTGTCCTCGTCAAAGCCGCTTCCATCACACAGACCTCGAAGATAAGTGATTTTTTTTTCAAAGTATTCCATGTCAAAAAACCCCCTTTTCAATACTTTCAGGATTTATCAAAGACCTAACTACTATGAATAAAAATCATAGAAATTAACCCATAGTTTTTTGTTGGCACTTAAACCCAACGAAAATTAAATTCGCTTCATCATTAGGAACTTACTCTACCTAAATATTCGCCTGTTCTTGTATCAATCTTAACCACTTCATCCTGGTTGATGAATAAAGGAACCTGAATCTGTGCACCTGTTTCCAACTTCGCAGGCTTTGTAGCACCCTGTGCTGTGTTACCAGCAAAGCCTGGTTCTGTTTCCGCAATTTTCAGCTCTACAAACAGAGGGGGTTCGATACCGAAAACCTGACCACCATAGGAGAGAATTTTAACAACCTCATTTTCTTTTACAAACTCTAATGCATCGCCTACTTGGTCAGCATTGATTGCAATCTGATCAAAGGTTTCAGCATTCATGAAGTGGACCAAGTCCCCATCGCTGTACAGGTACTGCATATCCTGTCTGTCAATATGTGCCTTAGGCATCTTTTCAGTAGGTCTGAATGTTTTTTCCAAAACAGCCCCTGTTTTTAAGTTCTTAATTTTTGTACGTACAAACGCCGCACCTTTACCAGGCTTTACGTGCTGGAATTCCAAAATCACATAGGGTGCGCCTTCGTATTCCATTGTTACACCATTTCTAAAATCACCTGCAGAAATCATTCGTATTTCCTCCTCAAAATCATTACTTCGGTCATAGACTTACAACTTTTAAAAAATTGTATTTATAACAGACAGCGTGTTGTAAACGCCTTGAAATCAGTCGAGTTTCACTCCCTCTGTTTTCTTTTGTAAGACACTAATTTTATGGCATACTTACATCGTCCGTTAACCTATCATGCTTGCTTCTCTGAAAAATAAGCATATCCTTTTATATTCTAATAGAAAAGCCCGTAGATTTCAATAAGAACTTGATAAAATAGGGTATTTTCTATTATTTTTTATTTCCCTTCTCGTTTAAAATATACCTTTAATACCTGTTTCTCTAGTCCTCTTTTTACCTTTGTAACCAGCTGATCTCTATCGCAAATTGGTGCCGTTAGAATACAGATAAGTCCTGCTTTATGCCCACACCACATATCGGTAAAAATTTGATCCCCAATAATCGCTGTATGCTTCGGTGATAATTTCAGTTTTTTCAAAGCCAGTTTTAGTTTTCTTACCCCTGGTTTTCCCGCTTTATGCACCGCCAAAGTTTTCAAGTTCTTATTAAATAACTGAACTCTCTTTCTATTATTATTGGAAAGAATGCAAATACGGAACCCTTGTTTTTTCAAATATAAAAAAAGTTCCATTAAATCATCATCGGGCTCGGCAATATCAAAAGGGGCCACAGTATTATCAATGTCAAACACCAAGCCCTTGATACCCATTGCCTTTAACTTCTCAATTGGCAATTCATAAACGGATTTCACATAAATATCAGGAAAAAAACGTTCTAAAATCATATCATTCCAACCCTTCTACATCTTTACTCCAAAATGCATTTTCATCTATATCTCCTAGTCGTTCCCCGCTTAAGTACCGAATCATAATATCATCGGCCTCACCGCTTACACCATAAATCAACTCCACCCGCTTCAAACGCAAAACATTGCGAGAACCCGAACGAATTCTACCGCAAATCACTATGTTTATGGCTTCGTCCATTAAAAAATTACCCAACTCCTTTTTACCAATAGGTACAACTACCTTTGACTTCACCAATTCAATTTCCACATCATATATGGTATATTCCTCTGCCCTTGAAAAAACAGGCTCAATTCTTCCATCTCTTGTGGGTATTGCCACACGCACCAAAACTTCCCCCCAATCAAAGATTTTTAAAACTTATACATGGTAGCGGTACTACGCTTCGTTTTTTATTCTCAAACTATATGATTTTCCACCCTTTAATGATGTTAAATTCCTTACTCTATGAAAACATTAAGGTTATTGTATCCGCTTTTTTAGATGTTTGTCAATTTTCCGTACATTTTTTTTGCATATATATCAAAAAAAGTGTAAAATACTACCTGTAAGTATTTGAATACAAAGGAGCTGACTTAAATGGATGAAAGAATAAAAACATTAGCATATAATTTAGTAAACTATTCTTGCCGCCTAGAAAAAGGAGAAAAAATACTCATCAACTGCAACGGGATTCACCCCACGCCTTTGGTAAAACAAATTATCAAGGAAGTTTATAAAGTTGGAGCTACGCCTTTTTTACAAGTAATGACAAACTCTTTGGAACGAGAATTACTTTTAGGGGCTACGGAAGAACAGCAAAAAATTATGGCTGAAGTGGATAGCCGCTTGATGGAGCAAATGGATGCTTTCATCGGGGTTCGTGGTGAAGATAACCTGAAAGAACAGGCTGACGTTCCCAACGAGAAACTTGATTTACAAAACCGTCTTTACACTGACCCTGTACATCACGGTATTCGTGTGCCTCGCACAAAATGGGTGGTGCTGCGTTACCCCACAAACTCCATGGCTCAATCTGCCGAAACCAGCTTAGAAGACTTTGAAGATTTCTATTTTAACGTATGTAACTTAGACTACGGCAAAATGAGTAAGGCTATGGATTCTTTAGTTGAACTGATGAATAAAACCGATAAGGTTCGTCTTGTGGCGAAAGATACAGACCTAACCTTCTCCATTAAGGATATTCCCGCAGTGAAATGTGCTGGTAGATGCAACATCCCCGATGGGGAAGTTTATACCGCCCCCGTTAGAAATTCTGTTAACGGCGTTATTACCTATAACACCCCTTCTGAATATAACAGCTTTACATTCGAACAGGTAAAATTGACTTTCAAAGATGGTAAAATCATTGAGGTGGATGGTAACGACAAAGAACGTCTGGAAAAAATTTTTAATACCGATGAGGGTGCAAGATATGTAGGGGAATTTGCCATTGGTGTGAATCCTTTTATTACAAAACCCATGAACAATATTTTGTTTGACGAAAAAATCAGTGGTAGTATTCATTTTACCCCTGGTAATTGCTACGATGATGCACCTAACGGTAACCAATCTGCAATTCATTGGGATTTGGTTTTGATAATGACCCCCGAGTTTGGTGGCGGCGAAATTTGGTTTGATGATATACTCATTCGTAAGGATGGTATTTTTATTCTGCCTGAACTGGAAGTTCTAAACCCTGATAAATTGAAATAATAACAAAATTAGAATGAATAAAACCTTGAGCCTTGCCCAAATCCCCCTCATTCTTGAAAGAAATAGAGGACAAAGAACTTTTTTCTATAAGCATTTGCGAGAAACATCAGCTAGCGTCATCACTTTGCATCATAAAGTGATGACCGAGATTTTAAATCACCTGAATAAGCCCCTATTCCGTGAAAAAGTGGAATTTCAAGGCTTCTTTTATTGACTATCTCTTAATGTTATAGTAAAATCCTGTTATATGATAAACTGGCTATGAAAAGAAGAGTAAACGGCATGCTATGTGAAAGAGAGCCTGAAAGGTAAAGTGTTACCTTAGCTGAGAAAAGGTACAGGGGCAACCGTTGAACATGGTCTTGGAGCTGCGCACCGAAGGATTCATTCTTTAGGCTGCGACGGGTGCGCCCGTTAAAGCGCAATGGTACGATTGTACCTATTGAGGTCTTTTTTGCGAAAAAAAGACAAATTAAGGTGGTAACACGGTGATTAACCGTCCTTTGTATAATATGAGGGACGGTTTTTTTATTTCATAGTAATTCGCTATTTGAAGTCCTATCAAATAAAAACGATTGTGCTTTACAAAAGCTGTATAAAAAGCTTCCTTAGCAAAAAATTGGACAAGTACCACCATTTTGATAACATGAAAAAGGAGAGAGACAAAAGTGGAAAAAGAAAAATTCTATATCACCACACCCATTTATTATCCTAGTGATAAGCTGCATATCGGTCATTCCTATTGCACCGTAGCAACAGATACCATGGCCCGCTACAAAAGACTGCGTGGCTTTGATGTAATGTTTTTAACTGGAACCGACGAACACGGTCAGAAATTAGAGCGTATCGCAAACAGCCAGGGAATGCAACCAAAAGAATATATCGACAATATCGTTGTGGGTATCAAAGAACTTTGGAAAACATTAAATATTTCCTATGATAAATTCATCCGTACCACCGATGATTATCATGTAAAAGCGGTTCAGAAAATTTTCAAACAGCTTTATGATCAGGGAGATATTTATAAAAGCTCTTATGAAGGCTGGTACTGCACTCCTTGTGAATCCTTCTTTACAGAGCACCAGTTGGTAAACGGCAAATGCCCCGACTGTGGCCGTGACGTTGAGTTGGTAAAAGAAGAAAGCTATTTCTTCCGTCTTTCCAAATATCAGGATCGCATCTTGAAATACATGGAAGAAAACACAGAATTCTTGCAGCCAAATACACGCCAAAACGAAATGATTAACAACTTCCTAAGGCCAGGCTTGGAAGACTTGGCGGTTTCCCGTACCTCTTTTAAATGGGGTGTTCCCGTTGAATTTGACCCAGGCCATGTTGTGTATGTTTGGATTGACGCTCTTTCCAACTATATCACTGCCTTAGGCTATGGTTCTGAAGATGACAGCTTATACTGCAAATACTGGCCCGCTGATATCCATGTCGTAGGAAAGGAAATCGTACGTTTCCACGCTATTATTTGGCCTGCAATGTTGATGGCCTTAAACTTGCCTTTGCCTAAGAAAATTTTTGGCCATGGCTGGTTGGTTATCAACGGCGGCAAAATGTCTAAATCCGTTGGTAACGTTGTAGACCCTAACGTTTTGGTGGAAAAATACGGCGTAGACTCTATCCGTTACTTCCTCCTGCGAGAAATTGCGTTTGGACAGGACGGTAACTTTAATAACGAAGCTTTGATTCAGCGTATTAACTCTGACTTAGCAAACGACTTGGGTAATCTGGTTTCCAGAACCGTTGGTATGATTGAAAAATATTTCGGCGGCCAGCTGCCTGATGTACGTTCCAAAACAAATTTCGATGCTGAGTTAGAAGGCATGGCAGTGGGTACTGCTGAAAAAGTAGAAGCTGCTATGGAAAAAATGTTCTTTAGCGATGCTTTAATTGAAATTTGGAACTTAATTCGCAGAACAAACAAATATATTGATGAAACACAACCTTGGATTCTTTGCAAGGATGAGGAGAAAAAAGGAGAATTGGCAAACGCTTTGTACCACGTTGCCGAAAGCGTAAGAATTATTTCTATCCTGATTCAGCCCTTTATTCCCAACACACCCGAAAAAATCTGGAAACAGTACAACATCAGCAACAAAATTATTGATTGGGAAATGTCAAAAGAATGGGGCTTATTGCCTGAAGAGTTAAAGGTAGAAAAAGGCGAAAGCCTCTTCCCTCGTATTGATATGAAAAAGGAATTGGCAGAGCTGGAAGCTGCAATTAAAGCTTCTCAGGCTACCGCCGTTGCAAATCAGGGAAAAGAAGAAAAGAAAGAAGACAAAAAGAAACATGATGAACCCGAATACCCTGCTGAAATTACCATAGACGATTTCTGCAAGGTACAACTTAAAGTTGGCGAAGTCATCGCTAGCTCCGTTGTAGAAGGCTCCAAAAAGCTTCTTCGCAACATTGTAAAACTGGGGGAAGAAGAAAGAGTGATCTTCTCTGGGATTAAACCATGGTATACTCCAGAAGAAATGGTAGGCAAAAAAGTTGTGGTTGCCTATAACTTAAAACCAAGAAAAATGATGGGTGAACTATCCTACGGTATGATTCTTTGCGCCGACGACGGAAACGGCAATTTGAGTCTTTTGACTACAGAAAAGGAAGAATTCCCTAGCGGAAGTGGCATTAGCTAATGTATTTCGAATCTCACGCACATTTTGATGACAGACGATTCAAGAATGATCGGGAGGAGCTCTTGAGGCTTCTCCCCTCTTGCGGTATAGACTACGTGGTAAACGTGGGCTGTGATATCAGAAGCTCAAAGGACGGCATTCGCCTTGCTGAGCGTTATGATTATTTTTATGCCGCAGTAGGAATTCATCCTCATGAATTGTATAATATGTCATCTCAAACCATCGAAGAGCTCCGTCGGCTCTCCGAACATAAAAAAGTAGTTGCTATAGGGGAAATTGGCCTTGATTATTATTACGACAGGCACCCCAGAGAATTGCAGCAATTCTGGTTCCGTCAGCAACTCCGTCTTGCGGAATCTGTTAACAAACCTGTAATAATTCATTCACGGGATGCATCCAAAGAAACCTATGATATTATGGCGTCCAGCAACGTTCGTCGTGGTGTAATCCACTGTTACTCTGGTGCAGCTCCAATGGCGGTTGACTATGCGAAAATGGGCTTTTACATCGGCATTGGGGGGGTTGTAACCTTTCCAAATGCCAAAAAGCTAGTGGAAGTGGTGGAGGCAGTCCCACTTGATAAAATTTTAATCGAGACAGACAGTCCATACCTATCCCCTGCACCCAACCGTGGCAAGCGAAATGACTCCAGGAATCTGGAATTTATTGTAAATAAAATCGCTGAAATCAAGAAAACAACCCCTGAAAAGGTGGCAGAAATTACTAGTAAAAATGCACAAAATTTATTTTTTTAAAAAAACGTTGCATAAATGTTACAAATGTGTTAATATACTACCTGTAGAGTAAAGATATATCCATACGATATATCTTTATTTTTTGCAGTTGTTTGAAAAATCGAAAATAAAAAGCATGCGGAAGTGACGACTCTCCCGTGTAAATGCGACTGCGCCTCGGCCCGCCAAAGGGCTTGAGCAAAGGCATAAAAATCTATATGTCTTCATAAATACGAGAGGAACAACCCCTTTGCCCTTTTCCCACAAAAAAAGGTAACCGGGTGGTGTTCAAGGAGGAAATAATGAAAACGCATCTTAGAGTATTTGCTATCGTGGTATTTATATTGGTGATTGGCTGCGGTTCAGCCTCTGCTTACAGCAAACTCGGCTCACAATCTGTAATCGTTAATCTGGACGGCGTACCTCGAATGGTATCCACAGATACTGATACTGTTGGTGATTTGTTAGATGAACTATCTGCTACCATCGACACAGAATATCTTTTACAAGATTATAATGAGGCAGACGCTGTAACAGACATGATGACCATCTCTCTCACCTCAGTAACTGAAAAAATTGTTGCAACTACCGACGTTGTACCTTACAAAACAATCGAAAAAGCCTCTAATGCATTAAAACCAGGTGAACGTCGTGTTGTTCAGGAAGGTCAGGAAGGTCAATCTTCCACAGTAAATAAGGAAGTATACCATGGCGACAAATTAGTAAGTTCCGAGTTTGTAGAAACAAAAGTTATCACAAGCGCAGTAGATGAAATCATTGAGGTTGGGGCGTCCAACGTCGTTGACGGCATGACTTATAAAAAAGCAATTAACGCAAAAGTTACAGCATATACACCTTACGACGCAGGTTGTAACGGCATCACAGCAACAGGTGCAAGAGCAAAAAAAGGCGTTGTAGCGGTAGATCCAAGGGTAATTCCTTTAGGTAGTAAAGTTTACGTTCCCGGCTATGGCGTTGCCATTGCTGCGGATACAGGCGGAGCAATTAAGGGTAACCGTATTGACGTCTGTTACGAAACAAAAAATGAAGCATTTTCTTGGGGTGTACAAAATGTAACCGTTTACGTTTTGTCCTAATGGAAGAAAATAAAATATACTAAACCACGATACAAAAGACCAAGTCAAATGAGTGACTTGGTCTTTTTTTATGTAAAGCATATTTACTATCCTAAGTTCTTGGGACTCCGTCCCAACCCCTGCTAGCAGGTCAAGCACTTTTGCTCTGCAAACGCTAGCAAGTTTGTAGCCGCCCTGTCTTGGTCGGTGCAGTTTTAAAAAGGCTTGATCTAAACTTTTTAATCTATGACATCCAAACTTCTTACTGAGCATACTTTATTATTTTATATCTTTTTTCCACCTTCTGAGAACAGGGAACGCAATGATCGGAACAATTGATAAAGCTAGGGAAACCCAAAACGGGGGATATGTTGCGCTTAGGCCTAATTGCAAAGATTTTTCTTTGAACGCGATAGGATAATACCACGTTAGCATCTGCCAAATATAAATCACAGGAAAGGTGATCAGGCATATTTCTGTAAAAATTGAACCTATAAACCTTCCAATGTTACCTTCTGGTTCATTATGAAACAGTACAATCAAACCCGCTATTTGTAGCATGACGTAAGGAAAAAATAGAAATCCCCAAACATATCCCTGCATGTTTGGCTCAAAGGAAAACCACGGTAAAAACAGCCCTACCCAAGATAACAGCATTATTCTAACAAATGTCTTCTTTCCCCATTCTGAGGCAAACATTTTATCCCTATTATATTTAGCACTAGATTTGTTCTTATGCCTCTTCCAACGCCTCAGAAAAGGAAAAGCAAATATGGGAATAAAAGCAAGGACAAAGGCGATCCAAAAAGTAGGAGCGGCTGTGTTTAAACCCCAAAAAAAGCAATCATCGCTGAAAACAAATGGTATATCCCATGACATCATGAGACAAAAATACACGATTGGAAACGAAATCAACAATAATTCTGTTACCACAGGAAAAAGTCTCCGTTTTACTTTCTCCTCCATTGCTTTACTACAAAATACAGCGATTAAGATTCCTTGTATCATAACAAAGGGGAAACTATGAAGTCCCCAGTAATATAGTCCTCGGTCAATGTGAAACCATGGCAACAACATTCCTGCCACAGACACCAACATAATTTTTGCAAATGCCTCTCTTCCCCATTCCGAAGCAAACATAAATCTCCCCCCCACTTATTTATTATTGCATTTCTGCCCTTTCCCTCCGCCATAAAATTGGAAAAGCAAAAATAGGTATAAAGGTTAGCCCAAATGCAATCCAAAATGGCGGGTATGTGGTGCTTAAGCCCGTGACAAAATAATTATCACTGACCACCGCAGGGTAATACCACCACATCATTTTCCAAATATACATCACAGGAATGGAAAGCAGAAGAATCTCTATGAATACAGGGAAAAACCACTTGCTGGGTTCCTTTGTCGGCGCATTGTAACACAACCCGAGCACAATTGCGGCTTGCAGGCCTACATAAGGAGAAACGTAATACCCCCAAACATATCCTGTCACCTCAGGGTTAAAGGAAAACCAAGGCAACAGGAAACCCAACCATGGCAGAACCATGCACCCAACAAACATTTTTCTTCGCCGTTTAGAAAGAAACAATGGCTCACCCCCATGTTCACAGACACTGACACAAAAATATGCATACAACTACCGTTCTTGTTATATTCTATATTTTTCCATTTTTAATCACCATTAAAAATTTCTTACAAATCAATAATTTCTGCATTTTGTACCGATTCTTCCAAAAGTCTATCCAACTCTGTCAAACGACGTTCAGACTTCTCGATAAAACTCAATCTGGGTTTTGTTACGGGGTGTTTTGCAACAAAAACGGTACAACAGTCTTCATACGGTCTTGCAGAAATTTCAAAGGTTCCGATTCTTTGAGCAAGGTTTACGATTTCCTGCTTGTCCATACCCGCCAAAGGACGGAGCACAGGCATTTCACAAACCGCATTAATTGCATAAATCCCCTGCATGGTCTGACTGGCAACCTGACCAACGCTTTCACCAGTAATTAATGCCATAGCATCGTCCTTTTTCGCAATCATTTCGCCAGCACGCATCATGGCACGTTTTAAGTGGATTGTCAGCTTATCATGGGCTACATTATCCAATAGATATAGCTGTAGCTCTGTAAAAGGTACCACATACAGGCGGAACTCTCCCGTAAAATCGGCAATTCTTTTCGCCAAATCAATAACCTTTTCCTTTGCCCATTCGCTGGTATAAGGAGGGCTATGGAAATAAACCCCTTCCACTTCAACGCCACGCTTCGCCATCATCCAAGTTGCCACAGGGCTATCAATACCGCCGGAAAGAAGGCTAACACCTTTGCCAGAACTGCCATAAGGCAAACCGCCATAGGTTTTCACCACCTTAGAATGGAGATACACACTGTTTCTGATTTCTATATTCAATACCACATCGGGTTTACGTACATCCACCTTCAAATTAGGCAAGCGTTCCAATAAGTAACCGCCCACTTCTGCATTCACTTCCATAGATGGCATAGTAAAGCCTTGATTTGCCCTTCTGGTGTTTACCTTGAACGTAATCTCCTCATCGCCATACAATTCTTTCATATGCTGATAAGATTCTTCTAAAATAGTCTCAAAAGACATATCCCCAAGTCTTACCCCTGGGCACACGGCTACCAAACCAAAAATAGGCTCAATACGAGGAATGAGCAAATCATAATCCAGCTCTCCCCCTCTATCTTCCACAATCAACCTACCCGGATCTCTAACCACATAATAACTCCCCAAGGGATCAATATTTCTGCGGATTGCTGAGATTAAACGGTTAATAAAAATATAACGGTTATTGCCTCTCATGGCAATTTCGCCGTACTTTACAATTAAAACTTTTTCTGCCATAACTATCCCCTTTTTATCTGTTATATTTTCTCAAAAATGGTACTAATTCTTGCAAAGCTGTCAAGGTAGTTTCTATTTCCTCCATGGTATTATATCGGCAGAAACTAAACCGAATGGCTCCTTCTATTTCCGAAAATGGCATTCCCATAGCAGTTAATACAGAGCTACCAACCTTCTTCTTACTATCGCAAGCAGAGCCAGCAGAAACAAAAATACCCTTGCTTTCCAACGCATGGAGTAAAACTTCACTACGCAGCCCCTTGAATGTAGCATTTAATACATAAGGACTGGCAGAATCCGAATCATCACCGTTAATTTGTGTATTTGGCATAGATAAAATCCCTTCAGCCAAAGCCTTTTTCAAGCCTGACACATGGGCAATGCTTTCTTGCATATGGCTAAAAGCTTCCTCTACAGCAACGCCTAATGCCGCTACACCTGGAGCATTTTCCGTACCTGCTCTTTGGCCTTTTTGCTGTCCGCCACCAAGTATCATGGGTTTTACCTTTGTACCTTTTCGCATATACAGCATACCAACACCCTTAGGCCCATGAATTTTATGCCCACTCATGGTTAAAAGATCAATTTTCATTTTTTCCACATGAATTGGATATTTTCCAAAAGCTTGTACTGCATCCACATGGAACAAGGTCTGGGGGTTTTTCTCTTTTATGAGCTTGCCAATCGCCACCCCATCTTGAACAACCCCTGTTTCGTTATTCACTAAAATGATGCTTACCAATACGGTATCAGGCCGTATGGCCGCTGCTAATTCCTCTAAAGAAATATGTCCCTTGGAATCCACAGAAAGCCAAGTTACCTCGCACCCTTCTTCTTCCAAAGCCTTCATAGGGTTCTTCACAGCAGGATGCTCAATGTGGGTTGTGATAAAATGTTTTCCATGACGATGATACCCTGCGGCTGTACCAAAAATCGCCCAATTATCCCCTTCTGTACCACCACTGGTAAAGTAAACTTCTTCTTCTTTGCATTGAATGCCACGGGCCAAAACCTGTGCCGTATAGCGAATTTCTTTTTCCACTGCCAAGCCCATTACACTTACGGAGGCAGGGTTTCCGAACTGCTCCGTCAGCATATATGTCATTTTTTCCGCCACAGCAGGTAAAGCTTTTGTTGTAGCAGCGTTATCCAAGTAAATCATGTTCCTTCCTCCTTACCCCAATTCATACAGCAAAATGGCTATGGTAGTCATACCTGCTGTTTCTGTCCGCAAAATTCGCTTGCCAAGGGTAATGGGCAATACCCCCGCATCTTGGGCAGATTGTATTTCGTCTTCCGTAAAACCACCTTCAGGACCGATAAAAACGCCTAATTCTTTTCCCGAAAATCCTTCCACAAAAGAGCGTATCCCTCTATCCTCTTCCTTTTCATAAGGAATGATTGCACCATCTAACGTTTTGGCCTGGTCTAAGGCTTGGGAAAAACGCAACACCTTTGGTGCAATTTCGGGTATCTTGCCACGACCACTTTGTTTTGCTGCCGCCTCAGCGATTTTCTGCCAACGCTCCAGCTTTTTTTCCTCTTTCTTGTCTAGCTTCACAATGCATCGCTCCGTAGAAACCGCCACGATACGGTCGACACCTAACTCCACACACTTTTGGATAATTAGTTCCATTTTATCTGCCTTTGGCAAACCCTGATAAAGGGTAATTTTCGTTTTTGGCTCCGACTGACAAATTTCACTACTAATGATCTCCGCCGTTACACCGTCATCCAAAGATACAACACGGCATAAATAATCTGTACCCAAGCCATCGCAAAGGATAATTTCTTCCCCTTCACGGGCACGCAATACGGTTTTAATATGTTTTGCATCCTCGCTAGTTAAATGGATAGATTTTTGATTTATTTGATGAGATTCTACAAAAAATTTCGGCATCTCTTATCCCTCATATCGAGCCGCAATGGCAACCCAACCTTTTTTCTCCTTTACCTCCAAAACAGTAAATCCCCCTGCAGCCAACGCAGAAAGAACATCCTCTTTACGCTCTGTAATAATACCACTACAAAGGAAAATACCGTCATCTTTGATATAGTCAGGAACTTTTTTGGTTAATGCAATAATAACATCAGCAACGATATTCGCTTCCACCATGTCGTATTTTTTACCGCTATATTTTTCATGAAGGGCCTCATCCTCCAAAATATTCCCCGCACAAACATGGTACTTCTCTCTGGGAATTTGGTTCATATCGCTATTTTCGTAGGCAATCTGAATGGCATTGGGGTCAATGTCCACGGCATCGGCTTCCTTGGCTTCAAGCAAAAGCGAAGCGATGGATAAAATACCGCTACCACAGCCGATATCTAAAACAACATCGTCTTTTTCCAAGTATGTTTCAATTAATTCCATACAAAGTTGGGTTGTTTCATGAGTACCCGTGCCAAAAATATGGCCAGGATCGATTTTCAAAAGCACCTTATCCGTGGGTTCTGTCAATTCCTCCCAGGAAGGCCTGATCATAATTTTTTCTCCTACAGGAAAAGGCTTAAAGTATTTCTTCCAATTGTTTGCCCAATCCTCTTCCTGCACATTTTTCATGGTCATTTTCAAAGAGCCTAAAACAAGTTCCTTTTCCTGTTCTTTTAAAAGAGCCAAAGCACTCTTAATCTGGGCTAATTGCTCCCTGCCATATAGGTTGTCTCTCAGGAAAAAAGTAATACCTGTTTCTAACTTTTGTTTTTCTTCTACCAATTCATCGGCCACATAGTCCCAATCTCTATCGGGTGCCTCCAAAAAATCTTGAAAATCCGCCTCATCGTGAATCATAAGCCCTGTTAAGGCACATTCATATAACACTCCAGCCACAGGCTCCAGCCCCGTTTGGCTTACTGATACAAAAACTTCAATCCATTCCATGGTTCGTTCTCCTTTTTACTCCTGAAGATTGCTTGTGCACTCACAAGTAATCCCCAAAGGTTAAATTTATTACTGTTTGGCTAAACTTTTTAACTCACTTTTTCAACGGACGATTTTCATTATGTCCGAAATGAAAAAGCCGCTGGAACACTCTCGTAAAGAAGCAATACTTTTACTTCCTTACGGGAGAGCATCAAGCGGCCCTTTCCCTATCTAGTCGCCGCAATTGCGTCGGACTTAATCCTCATAGATTTTGCATACCTCATGATAGCTTTCAGGCGTACCGATATCGTAACATTCACCTGTGAATGTATAAGCATACACTTCCTTACGGTGATACAACCACGCTGGGAAGTTCCCTGGTGCATCTGGCTTATTTCCCTGTGCTAAGTAAGTGGCAAACAAAGGTACTGTTTCCCTTTTATATAAGTATGTGGCAAACACAACTGTATTTGACTTAGGGTTTTCGGGTTTTTCCTCAATATCAAGTACCATACCTTTTTCGTCTAAAAGGGCAATACCAAATTGAGATAAGGAATCGTCATCCTCCCAAACCTTCACGCAAACACAGTCTCTATCCTTCTCATAGAAAAAATCTACATAATCCTTTAGAGAATAGGTAAAGAAATTATCCCCCGCAATTACCATCAACTCGTCATCAATTTGTTTTTGTTCGATTACAAACTGGATATCACCGATGGCACCACGTTTGTTGCTATCATCCGTTGTGCCATCGTCCAAAATACTTATTGGGACATTGCTCTTTATCGTTTTGGCCCAGTCTAAAAACTGTTCATAAAAACGGCTATTTGTAACCACATAAATTTCATCAAGGCCATCTACATGGTTCATTTCATCAATAATATAATCAATAATAGGCTTTTTATTAATCGGAAGTAAAGCCTTAGACTTATGCAAAGTTAAAGGATACAGCCTCGTCGCATAGCCTGCTGCCAAAATAATGGCTTTCATGTAAGCGCCTCCCTCTTCAATCTAGCTCCACGTCTTCCCCAAAAATATCCTCAACAATCTGTTGGAAAACCTTAGGCAAAGGTGCAATTAGAGTTTTTCCCTTTAAATAGTCCAAAGACCCACTTGTATTGGAAAACACAAACTTTGCTCCATGCAAAAATTGGTTGGATAATGCAAAGTCCTGCTTAAATTGCTGATTCACCTTCGTGTCCCCATACTTTCGATCCCCCACAACGGGGTGACCTATAGATTGCATATGGGCACGAATTTGATGGGTTTTCCCTGTAATTAGGTGAATTTCCAAAAGGGTAAATCCATGGTTATATGCCAAAGGACGGTACTTGGTAATGCTTTTTTTTGCATTAGCCCCCGCTTCTTTTGAGACACGAACCTGATTTTTCCCCTCGTCTTTCGAAAGAAAGGCGGAAATTTCACCGGCATCTTTCACCTCACCTTTTACCAAGGTAAGATAATATTTATCTACCTGACGACTACGAATAGCCTCGTTCAGCCCTTGTACCCCTTTTAGCGTTTTACCCGCCAACACAATGCCACTTGTATTTCTATCTAAGCGATTGCACAAGGCAGGGGTAAAAGTAGACTGGAGTGATGGGGTATATTGCCCCGTTTGGTAAAGGTAAAATAATACCTGATCAATTAACGTTTCCTTATCATCGCTTTTTTCGGGATGGGTCAAAAGCCCCGCCGGTTTACCCACCGCCAAAATGTCATCATCCTCATAAACGATGGCAAAATGTCGCTTCGCCTCAGGGATTACTTTCTCCTCCATAAAAGAAGCGATTGTTTCATCAGAAAGGTACAGCAAAAGGGAGTCACCCTCTTGGAGCAACTCATTCCCTTCTGCTTTTTTTCCGTTATATTTGATGCGTTTTTTACGCAACATCTTATAAATAAAGGCTTTGGATGCCTTATTCATATATTTCAGCAGGAATTTATCCAGCCTTTGATTTTCTTCGTTTTTGGAAATACTGATTTCTCTCAAGGCTCTCTCCTTTAGCTATGAATCCAAGCAAGATACGCACTGATAAAGTTATCAATTTCCCCATCCATTACAGCACCTACATTACCTGTTTCTTCGCTGGTACGATGATCTTTTACCATAGTATAGGGCATAAACACGTAAGAACGAATCTGACTGCCCCAACCAATTTCTTTAACATCCCCTCGAATTTCAGCAAGCTTTTGCATCTGTTCTTCCAGTTTCAAAGCAAGGAGTTTACTTTTCAACATTTTAAAAGCTCTTTCCTTATTGCTGAACTGGCTTCGCTCATCCTGACACTGTACCACAACTCCCGTAGGGAAGTGCGTAATACGGATAGCTGAAGAAGTTTTATTCACGTGCTGGCCACCTGCACCACTGGCACGGTAGGTGTCAATACGAATATCATCGGCTTTTACTTCGATTTCATTGTCATTTTCGATTTCAGGCATTACATCGCAAGATGCAAAGGAAGTATGTCTTCTGCCTGAGCTGTCGAAGGGTGAAACACGAACCAAGCGGTGGATGCCTTTTTCCGATTTTAAATAACCATAGGCATTTTCCCCATTCACCTGAATGGTAACGGATTTTACACCCGCTTCATCCCCATCCAGCATATCCAAAATTTCCACCTCATAGCCTGCTTTAGCCGCCCATTTGTTATACATACGCAGTAGCATATTGGTCCAGTCGCAAGCCTCAGTACCACCAGTACCTGCATGAAGGGTTACAATGGCATTGTTTCGGTCATATTCACCATCAAGCATTGTGGAAATATGAAGTTCTTCATATTCCTGCTCAAAGGTTTCACGCATAGCCTTTACTTCTTCATAAACGCTATCATCCTGTTCCTCCATACCCATTTCGATTAAGGTCAGGATATCTTCGTAGGTGGTAATTAAAGTTTCGTATTTACCAACCTTTGTTTTCAATGCTTTTAACTGTTGCAATGTTTTTTGGCTCTTTTCCAAATCTCCCCAAAATTCGGGGTCTGCGGAAAGCTCCTCTAATTCCATGATCTTCTCTCTGGCGCCAGCGACGTCAAAGTGAAGCCCCCATTTCCTCTAATTTTTCGTCGTAAGCAGTGAGCCCAAGACGGATCTGTTCTAACTCGAACATGTAAAAATCAACTCCTTTAAATTGAATTTATAGCCATGAAAACTACGGATTCCGGGGACTCTGTCCCTCCCCCTGCAAGCGAGTCAAGCACTTTTGCTTTGCAAAAGCTAGCAAGTTTGCAGCCGGCCTGTCTTGGCCGGTGCAGTTTTGAAAAGGCATGACCGAAACTTTATCAGAAAAAATATACATTTTTACTCGCTAGAAAAAGCAATCCATAAAATTTACGGTCTTAATCCGTATTTGTCACAAGCCAAATTTATATTGATAAACATAACGTTGTATCCAAAGTTATTTTTCTGCTTTATGAAAAGAAATATAATTTCCTGAAAACGACGCCTCAAATTCCTCCATGGAAACCCAATGAGCCGCCCAGTTATTTTCTAAAAAGCAGGAAGGATGATGGACCAAAAAAGCCACTGGCTTTCCTTCCCCATCTAGTTCACAACCGTAAGCTACCACCAAATGGCCACCTTTTGGAGAAATATTGCCGTCTTCATCAGGCTTGCCCCCAGCAAATCTGGGGGAGACAGAAATGATACAGGGCATTCCCTCCATAATTGCTTCTACCATATCCCAGGCATCCTTCCCTCTGTGGGCAATACCCACAAGGCCATAGTCTGCCGACATATCTGCCAGCCCTTGATGAATCCAACCAACACCCGGCTTATAAGCCCCTTGAGTAAGGCCTTTGTGAACCATTGTTCCCTGTCTTTCGCAACAAGGCTTTCCCTCTTTTTGCAAAAAACCGTCAATGATCATCCGAAACGATGCAATGCCACAGCCTTTCATCTGCCAACAAAGGCCTTCTCGAAAATCAAAAAAACCATCTGTCTCCCAACTTTCCTCTGTCACCCTTTGGGTATAAAAAGGTATGGCGAAGGGTATTTCTATGATTTTATTCATATGATCCCTCCAAACTGGTTTTTTATTATCTACCGCAGCACTGTTTGTATTTTTTGCCACTGCCGCAAGGGCAAGGATCATTACGTCCTACCTTTTCTTCCTTACGTTTTTTGGGCTGCTTTACTGCAGAATCATCCTTGTTTGTAAACATAGGCTGTTCAACTTCTTCTCGTTTCACTTCTGTTTGAATACGAATACGATACAAAATCTTCAAAGTGTCTTCCTGAATATTACGGCTTAACTCATCAAACATATCGTATGCGGCAAATTTATATTCCATTAAGGGATCTCTCTGGGCATATGCGTGTAAGCCAATACCTTGACGCATACGGTCCATCTCATCGATATGATCCATCCATTTCTGGTCAATGACACGAAGCATAATCACTCGTTCCAATTCACGCATACGTTCTGCTTCGCCAATTTCCTTTTCTTTCATTTCATATAACTGCTGACCAAGCTTTGTCAGGTTTTCTTTTAACTTATCCTTGGTCATTTCCGTCAAGGCTTCTTCTTTGATGTTCACCTTGCCAACGGGAATGATAGCGGCAAAATGTTCGCTAAAAGATGCCATATCCCAATCTTCAGGCAATTGTTCATCTCCCATATGGGCATCAACACAACGTCCTACAACCTGACCAATCATGCCAATGATACTATCTCTCAAATCTTCACCGTATAAAACACGACGACGTTCGCCATAAATAATTTCACGCTGTTCATTCATAACCTGATCGTATTCCAGCAAATGCTTACGGATGGCAAAGTTGTTACCCTCCACCTTTTTCTGAGCATTTTCGATTGCCTTTGTCAGCATACCCGCTTCAATGGGCTCATCTTCGCTCATACCCATAGCATCAACCAATTTCATTGTTCTTTCAGAGCCGAATAAACGCATTAAATCATCTTCCAAAGATATATAGAAACGAGAATCACCAGGGTCACCCTGACGACCGGCACGACCACGCAACTGGTTATCAATACGTCTGGACTCATGTCTTTCTGTACCGATGATTTTTAAACCACCAATTTCAGCCACACCTTCGCCCAATTTAATATCCGTACCACGGCCCGCCATGTTGGTGGCAATGGTTACGGCACCCTTTTGCCCAGCAAGGGAAACTATTTCCGCCTCCTGTGCGTGATATTTGGCATTCAAAACCTGATGCTTAATACCCTCTCTTTTCAAAAGCTTGCTTAATTCTTCAGACTTATCAATGGTTACGGTACCAACCAAAACAGGTTGTCCCTTTTCATAGGCCTCCGCAATCTCTTTTACAACCGCACGGAATTTTCCAGCTTCAGTACGATAAACCACGTCCTGTGCGTCTTTTCTTTGTACGGTTCTGTTTGTGGGGATTTCCACAACGTCCATGCCATAGATATTACGGAATTCTTCTTCCTCTGTTTTAGCAGTACCAGTCATCCCAGCTTTTTTCTTGTACTTATTGAAGTAGTTCTGGAACGTAATGGTAGCAAGGGTTTTGCTTTCCCTTCTTACCTGTACATTTTCCTTTGCTTCAATTGCCTGGTGCAAACCATCGGAATAACGTCTGCCTGGCATCATACGGCCTGTAAATTCATCTACAATGACAATTTCGCCTTCTGCAATAACATAGTCTTTATCCAAATGCATATTGTAATTTGCTTTGAGGGCGTTGTTGATGTGATGCTGTAACTCCAAGTTTTCAGGGTCAGAAAGGTTTTCCACAGAGAAGAATTTCTCTGCCTTTTCCACACCCTCTTGTGTCAACACAACAGACTTGGCTTTTTCATCTAAAACAAAGTCCCCTTCTTCTTGCAATTCTTCTTTTAACAGGGGGTTCATTGCTTCTTCTTCGTTCAAAATGCGGCCTTTTTTCAGCTGTTTTACAAAAATATCCGCAACACGGTACATATCCGTGGATTTGGAGCCACTACCGGAAATAATCAAAGGCGTTCTAGCCTCATCGATCAAAACGGAGTCAACCTCGTCGATGATAGAAAAGTGTAGCTCTCTTTGTACCATGCTCTCTTTTCGAACCACCATGTTGTCACGCAGATAGTCAAATCCAAATTCGTTATTGGTTCCATAGGTAATATCACAAGCATATGCCGCTCGTCTTTCTTCATTGTCTAAGCCGTTTAAAATACAGCCTACACTTAAGCCAAGAAAACGGAACACTTCACCCATCCACTCAGAGTCACGCTGTGCCAAGTAATCGTTTACTGTAATAACATGAACACCCTTGCCTTCCAGTGCATTTAAATATGCAGGCAAAGTTGCCACCAACGTTTTACCTTCACCCGTTCTCATCTCTGCGATACGTCCCTGGTGCATTACGATACCACCCATTAACTGCACAGGGAAGTGACGCATATTTAGTACATGGGGGCGGGAAGCTGCTTCACGCACAACTGCATATGCTTCAGGCAGTAAGTCATCCAAAGTTTCGCCCTTCGCCAATCTATCTTTGAATTCTTGTGTTTTCCCTCTCAATTCTTCATCTGTCAGATTCTCATATTGAGGAGCTAACCCTTCGATCTTCTTTACAATTGGCGTAATGCGTTTGATCTCTTTCTCGCTATAACTGCCAAATATTTTTTCTAAAAAACCCATCTGGTCCACCTCATTCTTTCTTGCTGCCCCAAAAGTAGGCAGACTATTACATTATCATAGTTTAACATTAGAATACCCCCGTAGGCAAGGATAATTTACCTGATTCGGGGGTTCTTAACAAAGATTTAAATTTTATAGCAAATCCTTCCGTAAACTCTATAAAAATAATGGAAATGTACCCTTTTTTAGACGGTCTTTTTCACGAAATGTTCCAACAAAGGTTGAAAAAACACCGTTTCACAACCAATGGGACTTGCGTTTTAAAATGTCAGTTTCGAACCCTATTTAATCGCCTTTCGTATGTCATCCACATGCCCCAACACCATAAGATGCTCCTCCTCACGAAAGGCATGGTCTACACCGGGCATAGGGTAAATCTGTTGCCCTATTTTTGTCGCCATGATATTCATATGGTATTTATTTCTAAAGTCCAACTGACGAATGGTTTTTCCAATCCATTCGGGCAGGGGCTGAATCTCCATAATATAAAAATCATTGGAAATTTCAATACAATCAAAAATATTATCCGAGCTTGCTCGAATGGTAATACGCTCTGCCCCATCCTTTTCAGGATAAATCACCTCGTCGGCTCCATTGCGCAACAAAAACTTGGCTTGTATGTCCTCATCGGCTTTGCTATAAACCTTTTTCGCCCCCAGTTCTTTTAATAAACTGGTAATCTGCAAACTGTTTTGAAAATTTGTTCCCATGCAGACAAAGCAAGCATCGAAGGATGCAACATCAAAGCTGCGTAACACCTCGGGGTTTGTACAGTCCCCAATCTTGGCACTGGTAACATAGCGAAGCATATCTTCCAAATTATCCTGATTCTGATCTACAATCATGATTTCACAATCTTTTCCTGCAAAACTCCGGCACAAGTGATGACCGAAGGATCCCATACCAATGATTAAAAATGATTTCATACTCTCACCTTTATCCAATCAAAATTTTCTCCGTAGGTAACGTAATTGGCGGTCTAGCCTTTTTTTCCAATAATGCCGTTGCCAAAGATACACTGCCCACACGCCCTAAAAACATCAAAAGGGTAATCATATAAGCAGAAACTGTAGTTAATTCCCTTGTGATTCCTGTGGACATACCAACAGTGCCCATGGCTGAAAAAACCTCAAATAATATATCTGTGCTCGATAATGGCTGGACAGCACAAATGAATAACGTTCCCAACACAACGAGGCCAAGGTTAATTGTGAAAATAGATACGGCCTTTTGCAGGGCATCCATCTCCAGGGTTCTGCCAAAAATAGTGGCTCCGCCCGTTCGCCTTGCTCCTGCAATCATATATAATGTTAAAACAGTAATGGTTGTGGTTTTGATACCCCCTGCTGTTGAGCCTGGGCTACCACCAATAAACATCAATATCATAGATAAAATTTTACTGCCTTCACTCAAGCCACCTGTATCCACCGTATTAAACCCTGCCGTTCTACAAGTAACGGACTGAAATAAGGCCGTTAAGGTCCGATCTTTTAGACCCATCCCAGCTCCTGTCACAGAGCTTTCCAGAATGAAAAATAGAAGGGCACCGCCAAAAACCATAGTTGCGGAACTGGCCAGAACAATTTTCGTATGCAAACGATACTTTTTCCATTTTAAGCGACAACGATAAACATCATCCCAAACCAAAAATCCAATGCCACCAATAACAATCAGAGAAATTACTGTAACATTCACCAAAATGTCATCGTAATAAGTAACCAAGGAACTAAAAGGTGCTTTCTGCCCCATTAAATCAAACCCAGCGTTACAAAATGCAGAGATGGAATGAAACACACTGTAAAACAAACCCTTACCAAAACCAAATTCGGGAATAAAGCGAAAAGACAACAGTATGGCACCCACCCCTTCTACCATAAGGGTGCCCGCCACAATTTTTTTTGTTAAGTTAAGAATTCCCCCTAATTGACTGGCATTAATACTTTCCACCATTACCTCACGCTCACGCAAACTAATCTTGTGTCGCATTAATAACATAAACCGTATGCCAATAGTCATAAAGCCCATTCCACCAATCTGAATCAGGAGCAATATAACAATCTGGCCAAACAAAGACCAGTGGGTACTGGTATCTACAACCACAAGCCCTGTTACACAGGATGCTGAAACCGCCGTAAACATTGCTTGCAAAAGGGTGGTGTTCCCCTGAGCGGAGGAAACGGGCATTAAAAGCAAACCCGTACCCACCGCTGCAACTAAGAAATATCCCATTGCAACGATTTGTAAGTTAGATAAGCGTAAAGTTTTTTTAGACGCCTCTTTCATAAAATACAACCTCCCCATTTTCGGGTTTAAGCACGCTCTGTTTCAATTTTTCTTTTAGTATGCTCAACCGCTGCCAAACGTAAGTCCTTCAAAATAGGGTCTGCTTTTTCCGCCTCTTCCCTTCCATAGGTTTGGTTTAATTCATACTCAAGGGGTAACCAACTGGACAGGGGTGCTTCATTATGTTGAATCACTGCCTCCAGCTTGTCCAAAGCCTTATAAATTTTTGCTTCTTTAGTCTTTAACGCCAGCATTTCATGGAATAATGCCACAAACTTATCCCTTTGGGGCTGAGGTAAGGTATCCATCAAACGAAAAACCATTTTATCCTCGTGGGCAGAGTCTGCTTCAGTTTTCAAAAATGAAGGAATATCTCCCGTAATGGCCTCTCCTAAGTCATGTAGGATGCACATTCGAATGATTTTGTTAAAATCCGCATCTAAAATTTCATCTTCTAGTAAAAGGGCCATCAAAGAAACACGCCAACTATGCTCTGCCACACTTTCAGGCCTCCCCTTACTTGTGACAGAATGACGGGTATTATTTTTCAAATTTTCTGCCACATTTATGAAATCAAAAAATTCTTTCTCTGTCATTCTTCTGCCTCCTTTTTAATTGCTTTTTTCCAACAACGATAGCACATGGGACGATAACTTTCGTTCCCACCTAAGAATATCTGCTCTCCTTGGGTAATCACGTGGCCTTCCTGATCTAACCTAGCGTTTACAGTAGCCTTTTTGCCACATGCACAAACGGTTTTCAACTCCGATATGGAATCTGCCAATTCTAACAGCCTTGCACTTCCAGGAAAAAGCTTTGTGCGAAAATCCGTCCTTAACCCAAAGCAAAGCACGGGAATATTATAGGTATCCACAATATCCCGTAGCTGCTCTACTTGCTCCGGCATTAAAAACTGGGCCTCATCTACAATAATAACTTCATAAAATTCCTTCTCCCGCTCTTGAAAAACGGCGAACAAATCCACATCCTCCTCAATGGCATCTCCTTCTTGTTCTAGACCTATGCGACTGCGGATGATATTGAAACCATCCCTTGTATCTCTTGCTGGCTTAAGGAGCCAAACACGCATACCTTGCTCCTCATAGTTGAACTTCGTAATCAGGGCCTGGGCTGATTTTGAACTGCCCATGACACCATATCTAAAATATAACTTAGCCATACCCATCCTCCATACTATTCCCAAACTTTCTGTTCTTCATCATATCATAAACCAAAAGTGAATTCGAGTTTTTATTCCCTAGCTTTCCCACAATAAAAAACAGGGATGAGATATCACCCCTGTTTTGTCGGTTTCATTAGAACGCTGGCTCAATTAGACCATAAGAACCATTCTTTCTTTTATAGACAACATTGACTTCATCTGTTTCTCCGTTTCGGAAAACAAAGAAGTTATGCCCAATCAACTCCATCTCCATAACAGCCTCTTCGGCATCCATAGGCTTCACTTCAAAATGTTTCACTCTTTCAATTTTGTACAGTGGATCTTCGTCTAACTCTTCCTCTGGAACTAAAATTGTTTGATATTCAGCCATATAGTTTTCGGCATTCTGGCGAACTTTTGTGAGCATACGCTTTTTGTAACGAATTACCTGACTTTGCAGAATATCTACCGCTTTATCCAAAGCAGCCAACATGTCTGCATCACTTACCTCTGCACGAATCATTCTCTTGTTCATAGGAATCGTCACTTCTACGGTTGAAACAAGCTTCTCCAGACTCAAGGTAATGGTAGCTACTGCATCTGCGGGGAATAACTTCGCAATGCGATCCATCTTGTGCTCCACAGATTCCTTTGTCTTGTCCCATACGTCAATGTTCTTTCCGATGATGTTATATAACATAAACAACAACTCCCTTCGTGACCTTTCAACTAAGGTCTTGTTTCTTCCCCTTTCATTTGATAAAGAGGATTATATAAAAGGCTATTCCTTCTATATATAATTTATAATTCTACGTCAAAACAAAAAATCCTTCTTTCATAAGAAAAAAAAACAAAATTTTCTATATTTTTTATTTTTATTTCCATTTTATTTCAAAGAAAATAAAGAATAGTGCAAATTCTCCCTGTTCGGTTTACAAAAAAAAATTATCTTTTCTCTTGTTTTACGATTTATCAAAAGTTTTGTCGCATTTTAAATATTTTTAATCACCGACAAATAAAGACACATATTGTTTTTTTCTACAGGTTGTCCCCATAGCGAACTGTGGATAATGTGTATAACTTTGTGTATAACTTGGATTATAAGGTTTTTATTTGTGGAAAAAACCATAAAGTTTTCCACATTATTCACAAATAAAAATATTGTGCGATTCGACACTTACTCAACATAATCTATTTTGAAACTGTTCGGTCACTTCTACTCCCCTTCTTTTTTACCATTAACGCCATCAAAGTAGGCCATAATTATTCAAAAAAAAGCAGACAGCAAAATTTTACTGTCCGCCAAAAAAATTATTCTTTTGTCTTTAAAGCCTGCTTTTGATATTCCTCAAGAGCATTCAAATATGCCCCCTTGGTATCATCATCAAAACAAACCATAACCACTTGTTGAAAAAACGAATCAGACTTTAAAAAATCACATATTGTTGTAACCGCAATTTTTGCTGCCTGTTCAACGGGGAAACGATACACCCCTGTACTGATGGATGGAAACGCAATGGATTTTACTCCATTTTCTCTGGCAAGCTGTAAGGAATTTTCATAACAACTTGCAAGTAATTCATCTTCCTTCCATTTTCCACCTCTCCAAATTGGCCCAGGCGTGTGGATTACATAGCTTGCCTTTAGTTTATATCCTTTTGTAATTTTTGCCTCTCCTGTCTTGCAACCACCAAGGGCTTCGCATTCTTCCAAAAGTTCTGCCCCGGCTGCACGATGGATGGCACCATCAACACCGCCGCCCCCCAGAAGGGACGTATTTGCTGCATTTACAATAGCGTCTGTTTTTGCCTTTACGATATCTCCTTTTACGATAGAAAAACGTTGCATAACCATAACCCCCCTATCTTCGGAACAGCTTGTAACCCTTTATAGTTCATTGTAGCCGTTTTCTAAAAGTTCGTAAAGGCATTTTTGCAAAATACTATGATTTCCCCTGTTTTTTCTACATTGACACGAGCCATTATTCCTGAACTACCTTTTCAGGGTCAACAGTTTCACCATCTTTTTCTACTGCAAATTCAACATGACTACCTAAAGCAACGGTGTACTTTGTAGGCTCACCTACAGTACCAACTGTCTGTCCTTTTGTTACAGCCTCACCGACTTCAACGGAAATTTCATCCGCCAGCTGACTGTATGTAGTCAGCCAACCATTGTCATGTTCAACTACAACGCTATTGCCTTTTTCTTCATCTTTGGTAATCTCTTTTACCTTGCCCTTTTCTGCTGCCTTCACAACTTCTCCTGTCTGTGCAGAAATGCTTAAGGTATCACTGGTATGATACTGATTCAAAGTAGGATCATAAATTGCACAATCTACACTATAAGGCATTACAATTTCCCCTTGTAAAGGGTAGGAAAAAACAGGAGCCGTATTCGGCGCCGCCTTTGGAGCAGGTGTTGGTTGTGTCACTATTTTTTCACTGCTGTCTTTGTTCTGTTTTTCCTTCTGAAGCTTTGTTTCGTCTACGGTGGGGGTCTGTGCCATGGTAACAGGCTGCAGTTCCTCCCCATACATGGGGCTCTCCACCGCCTGAGATTGTGGCGCTTGTGGCATTGATTGCCTATAATCCATTGCTTGCCAAACTACGCCTGCACCCACTGCCAATAAGCACAAGCACCCGCAAATTGCTGCGGTCCACATTGCTGTTCTTTTATCCTTATTTTTCATATTTTGCACCTCCAAGGCTATTGTTGCCAGCCTTTTTGGCTTTTATGCAATGTTTTGGAAGGAAATACCCTGATAAAAATGACATAATATTTCCCGATAGTCCATTCCTTCCTCAGCCAGAAAAGATGCACCATACTGGCTCATTCCCGCTCCGTGACCATAACCGTGGGTAACAAAAACAAAACTGTCCCCTTTGCGTTCCACCTGAAAGTTGGCACTACGTAATCCCAAAGCTTCTCGAACCTCTTTTCCTGTTAAGTTAAGTCCCCCAACCTGTATTTTTTGTATGTATCCCGCTTCCGAACGTTCTTCGATATGAAAACTCAGCTCCGACTCCTTTTGACTTAGTTTTCCGTAAGCCGACAATTTATTCCAAACATCCTTTTCCGAAATGGTGCAAGTCACCTGATTATTAGGGGCTTCCTTATCCCTTTCCATATCAACACTTTTTAAATAGGGCAATGGACTGGTCCAAACATTCTCTGATGCCTCTGTTCTCCCTGCACTTTGGGCATGGAAAACTGCTAAAATCGGCTCCCCTTCATACACCATAATCTCCCCTTGAGTTTCCTTTACTGCTTTTCTAATTTTATTTGCATATTCAATGTAATGATCCCCCCACTTTTTCTTTTGCTCCTCTATTGTGCAGTAGGCCTGTCCCACTTCATAAAGCACCTCATCCGTACCTGCCTCCTGCATCTTTCGCACTTGATAGGTACGGGCTGCCACAGCCTGGGCTTTTAGGGCTTCTTCTGGAAAAGCCGCCGGCATTTCCGCCGATACAACACCCACAATATATTCTTCTAACTCCGATGGGAAGACATCATCAATACCCACTAGAGATTTTGCTTCCTTTACCTCGTCTTTGGAAAATCCACCCAAAAGCAAAGTAATACACAGCGGAAGAATCACTACCGCTAATATAATATACCCAATTAGCATTGCCAAAATCTTTCTCGCCATAGTCTCACTTCCCCTCCTTCCAACATATGAAAGAAAGGGAAATTCCATGCTTTAGGCTAAAAAAAAGATTTCCTTGCTTTTCTTTTTCTTTTAAAATATGCAACTTTCACCTTTTTAAATACGATACGATCTTTAAAGCAACGAAATTTATACACAGAACAACCAACCCTTCCCACAAAAAAAATCATCTTCCTTGGAAGATGATTTATATTACAATGCTTTTTATCATTCAATAAAAGTGATCTTTTAAAAGAGAACTTCATCGCTTTAACTATTTTCCAATACTATTTAGATTCTAAACCAAAATAACCAAACACCCAAAGCTACCACCAAACAACAGCCTATCACCCCTAGTTTGGCATCTCGTCTATCTATTCGCCGAATTCTCTTTAAATACTGTCCTGATTCAAAATCTGTAACATATTGCCCACCTAAGAGGCCAATTTTTGTTTGTAGTTGTAAAACCGGCTCTTTTTGCAGCATGAAAAAGGTACGACGGGTCATTCTAAAATGATGCGTCACACCATTTTGTATCCCCTCTAAAAAATAGCCTTTCACAATTCCCTTTTCCACACCACTTTCACTGGCAATATAAAATTGACAGGAAAGAAGGGTCAACTCCTTTTTTCTACAGTAGAGCCTATCTATTGTTGTAAACACCATCTGGGTAAAAACCCCGTTCAAAACCAACATTGGTGTCAATGTTAAAAGCATGGTCCAAACACTTCCATGATCACTTTTCCACCCCTGTATGTTTAACATATAGCCTTGAATTTGAGCTTGGGCAAAGGAATACAAAAACATGACAAATAATAAGACATATAACATCGCAAATAGTATGCTATGGCCCTTTCTAAGCTTTGTATTCCACATTCTTACATCCAACAACCCTCCTCGGCAAACCAAAAACATCACAATACAGATTAATACCATTAACCCATTAATTTCCATACCATTTTCATACGTTATGGTCATTGCAAAGATAGGTGCAAGCCAAATACATATGGCAAACCACCCCCACCTGCCTGACGTAGCGGAAGTAAATATACACCAATATATCGTTATTAGGGTGACAAATCCCAGCCACGCCATATTACCGTCTCCTTACCTTAAACTCAGATACCTCTATAGCTGTCGGGACGGAAAGTACTCCGACGGCGGCTGGATTCAATCTGGGCCAAAATTTTCTCTTTGTCTCTATTTAAAGTGCCACCCAATGCAGTATAATTGGATGCATGGTTGGAACGGAACACGGTTCCTTCCGCATCTACATTGCGAATAAACAGTTCTGTTTCATCCAGAACTTCCTGAGGGTCCATAAGCTCAATTTCGCCCCTATGAAGCTGATCATACATTTCTGTACCAGGCTCAACCATCAATGTCAAGAACCCAACATACTCAGGCTTAATTGCAGAAATTACCTTAGCACTACCCAAAGCATGTTCCTTCCAATATTTTTTACCACCCAAGCCAGAAATTACAGTCATAGAAAGAACCATTCCCGCTGCTCTTACCTTTTGACCTGCTTCAATCATTTCTTTTGCAGTAACGCCTTTTTTCACATCTTTTAAAACTTCATCTGAGCCGCTTTCCAGACCCATGTAAACCATATCCAGGCCAGCTTCCTTCAAACGACGCAAATCTTCGGGAGTTTTATTTAAAATATCCTTTGGTGCACCATAAACGGAAATACGTTCCACTTCTGGGAAATACTCATGACATTTATCGATAATATACAATAAGTCATTTGTTTTTACAATTAATGCATCCCCATCCGCCAAGAAAATACGACGCACTTTCACACGATTATAGTAATCTCTTGCCATTTCCAAATCCTGTGCCACTTCATCTAAAGGACGAATACGGAATTTTTTATCTTTGTACATATTACAAAACGTACAGGTATTTCTTGCACAACCAATTGTCAGCTGAATAATCAAACTTCCCGCCTCACTGGGCGGTCTATATACCGTTCCTTCATATCTCATGAAAATCAACTCCTATTTCCTTTTTGTTTTATCTATTATACAGGGATTCCCCTGAAATTATCAATACCCATTTCTTTCAATTGACATCACGCACAAATTTGACTATAATAATCCTTGTACTTTTGGTCTTTGTATATTGTTTACGGTGGTTCTGGCAAAGTGATCACTGTGCAAGGATGCAACCTCCCGGCTGTTTTTTTGTGCAAGGTTACTTTTCCTTTCCCAACTGTAATCCAGTAAGCATAGGTAAGGCCGATTCATTCGGCACACCCATTCCTTATCTATATTTATTGTGGCATCAAAATACAAAGCAAAAAAGAAGGATTATCGTAGATAATCAAGAACGAGGGTGGCTTTTGCCCCCTTGTTTTTTTGTGGGCATTTAAGCAAGATTTTAAAAACACCCCTTTGTTTACCAAGGTATTTTGACCTAGGGCAAAGGGGTGTTTAAATTTTGGAATTAGCCTTTTACGGTTTTCAATAAACCTTCGCTATCAAATGAAAGCTCAACGGTTTTACCTACTGCCGAATCGTTCAGTTTATTCGTTGCAATGCCATCAATATCAAAGCTCGTCTTTGAATTGGTGTTGAATGTGAATTTATTTCCTGCATCTGTTAAAATTCTTAGAGTATTGGTGTCCTTATTGTATTCCTGGAAAGCACCTTCAGCCTCTTTAAAGTAAACATTAATGCGTTCCACTCTCTCGCTTTCATCCAGACGAATTTCTACATACACGGTAACATCTTCATCCTCAATTGCTTCTTTTACTCGATCCAAAGAAGTAGAATCCCCACTGTAATTATGTACTTCGGTATTAGAACGGCCTAACCAGCCATAAACCTTAGATTCACCTTTCAGCTTTAAGCCACCTTCAGCAGATTCCGCAATACCCTTGGCACGAATTGTTCCTTTATCATAAGCACTTTCGGTAACCTTAATTTTATTTATAACACCATCACCATTAAATCCTAACGTTACAGCTGAACCAATATATCCTGCTGTTGCCACGTCTTCATAGGTGTAGTCATCCGTATCTGTGGATGGCTTTCTGGTTGTTGTTAACGTCAGCTTCTGACCATCGCTGGTTTCTAAAATCAGTTCTCTGTCGTCCGTATCATAAGAAACCAATTTTCCGCTGGCAGCAGTCAACTTGGCTTCAATGGACTGGATGACATTGTCGCCATTAGCCTTAATCTCTGCATACAAAGTAACTCCATCTGCTTCAGCCATTTTTCTGAAGTTGGTGAGTGAGCTTGTTTTTGCCCCCAAGATAGCCAATGGATACTTAACGTCTTTGCCATCAACGGAACCTGTAATTGCATCCGTGTCCTTGCTTGGGTCAATTTTTACGTTATACTGGTTCATCAGTGTATACGCTACGGAAGAATTTTTGAACTTCAGTGTATTTCCCGAAAGAGAGGCAACCTCTGCTTTTCTTTCTACAATGGAATCACTGGAAGAAGACCATGCAGATTTCTTTGTAGACAGATACACTTTGTTGATTCTTCCACCGCTATTAAAAATCACCCGAGCAAAAACTGTATCGTCTTTATTGTCGTTAGAATCGAAGTAGCTTTCTGCATTGGAAATTTTACATGTAATCCACTCATCATCCTCATCATCCCACTGATAGAAGGTGATGTTTGAAGTAGGGTTTGTAGAACCAAATCTATAAGTAGACGTATTGCCACCTGATTCCAAAACCATCTGACTTTCTGTAAACTCTTTCACTTCATAGGTTTTGGTAGAGTCATTTTTATCTGCTGTAAAGCTTTCTTCAGACAATAAAATTTTGGAAGCTTTGCCGCTTTTATTTACAGTGATTTTTACATATACAGTGCCGCTGTTTGCCAGTTCCTTTAGCTTAGAAAGGGAAACAGATTCATCACCAATATAATAGTCACATTCAGAAGCAAAATAAACGATACTGGTGGAGCCTGCATCAGCAGGTTTGTAGATGATACGGTCATTATCCATATTATCCACCATGCCTGTACGAGTATATTCATCGGAGAAGGTCACATAAACTTCCGTTACATAGGTTTTTTCAACCTGAGACCGATTCTCTTTTTCTACGGTGGTTCTTGTATTGATTCCTGCATAAGCATACTTGTCACTGTTTTCTTTTAATTCTTCCTCCAAGTCTGATCTGCGAATGCTCTTGTCATTTAAATAGAACTGACAATTACCATCCATGTTCAGCTTTTCTGTGTCACCTGTGTTTTCATTTTCTAAGGACAATTCACCACTCTTTAAAGCGATAATATACCCTGTAATGTCATATTTTTCCTGAACCGTGGAACCATCCAAAACACGGATGCTTTCCAAAGATCCGCCGTTATAAACGAAGCCTATTTTATCACCAGCACTTAAGCGAGATAAAGGCAACTCTTTTGTGGTATCCCCGTCATAAACCTTCACCAAACCAGGTACAGCAAAGAACATTAGTGAATCGCCGATTTCTGTTTTGATCTTCATTTTATAGGTAGAACCATCATATTCAAACTCAGAAATAACCCCTGTGTTGCCAATGCCACTTTTTAATACCTCAAAGGTTTTATTGAGCATAACAGCCATTTCAGCACGATTGATGCTCTTTTTGGGATTAAAATTATTAGAATTGTCCCCATTTACGATTTCAAGTCTGGCTAAAAGGTCAACTTGTATGATTGAATCTGAGGAGATATGCCAAGCGTCATTAAACTTCGTCGCCGTTTTTGCCTCACGATCTACGTCATAACGCACTGCCAGAGCATTCCCAAACATCCTGGCTACATCTTGTCTGGTGGCAAGGTTGCTTTTATTACCACTCATAAATTTAGCCAAATCTGTTGTAGTAATGATGCTATTTTCCAAGCCATACGCCACAGCTCTTTGTGCCCAAGTAGGAATATTCTGAGCCTGCATAAACGGAATGTACTTGCTCTGGGTTACTGCATCCATGGGTTTTGCTGTTGCCGTTTTATCTAGCACCGTAAACAACATATGTATCGCTTCACAATAGGTCACGTTATTTTTTGCACGGAAAGTATTGTCCTCATATCCGTTCAATAACCCCAAGTCAGCAACGGTATTAATCACTGTTTTTGCACCGTCCCAAGGAACATCATTTATATCCTTAAAGTTTGCGGCATACCCTGTTACACTCATACAGGAAGATGCCATCACCGCCGCCAAAGCCAGCGCCATTTTCTTTTTCATGATTTTACCCCCTTTAGTTTATATGGAAATTCCATATGTTTACTCTTAAGATTCCAAATTTTACTCTTAATGACAAGTTTATCATATTTTTTTTTATGTGCCTAGCCTTTTCGTCTTAAGGTTTTATTAACTGAATAGCAAAATAACAGAAAAAGGAATTTTAAATGTTCTATACTGCCCAAAATCCCCAAAAACATGGTATTTTCATTGTTTCAATTTTTTTTAAAAAAAGGTTTATGGCATAAATTACCACAAACCTTTTAACTTCACTTTGCTCTTTTACGCTCCATTTCTTCAATTAAAGAAACAATTCTTGCGTTGGTTGTAATGGAAGTATTATTAATATGTTCGTCCGCTTCCCTTGCCGCATTATCCGCTTCCTGGCTTAATCTTTTTGCCTCATCTTCCATTCCCGACTCCAAACGTAACCCAATAATCGCTGTATGCCCTTCCACAATCACCGCATTCCCTGAAATACCATTAATTTGATGCAATAAACCTTTAATTGTTAAGGCACGTTCTTCGGGAGTTTTATCTCCCAGCTTTTCATTTGCCTTGACAAAGTGTATTCCCGATAAGTTATTTTCCGTCACCGTGGCGGAACAGCCACAAAAACAAAATACCGCCAAACTCAACACCCACAGTTTTTTCCACATTTTTCGCCGCCTCCCTTTTTCTTTAGTATGTCTTCAATAAAACAATTTATGAAATGCAAGTTATGGCTAGATTGATTTTGATTTTTCAATCAAGTTTGGTTATACTATGATTGGAAAGAAATAAAAAAGGAGGTAAAAATCATGGAACCCAAAAGAAGAAAACACTATCGTGTTTGTGTAAAAGATGTTCATCCAACACCAGAACAAGGAATTTACGTGACAAAAGACGAGGCCAACCAGATTTGTGCTTATGGCATTATCCTTTTTATTATTTTAGCAATTTTAGCTATTTTGCCTAGAAAATAAGACATATCTTACTTCTTCCTTGCCAACCTATTGCCTTTTCGCTATAATGTTTAACAGTATGAGTCAAACCCATGGAAAGGAAGAATAAACACATGAAACTCGGTATTGTAGGTCTGCCCAATGTGGGCAAAAGCACCTTATTTAATTCAATGACATTAGGAAAAGCGGAAGCGGCAAACTACCCTTTTTGCACCATCGACCCCAACGTAGGTGTGGTAACCGTTCCCGATGCACGTTTAGCAAAATTAGCAGAAATCCACTCCTCGGCAAAAATCCTCCCCGCAGTAATCGAGTTTGTTGATATTGCAGGCTTGGTTCGTGGGGCAAGCAAAGGCGAAGGCTTAGGAAATAAGTTCCTCTCCCATATTCGTGAAGTGGACGCCATTGTACACGTGGTACGTTGCTTTGAAGATGCAAACGTGGTACACGTTGACGGCTCTGTTGATCCTATTCGTGATATTGAAACCATCAATTTGGAATTAGTATTCTCCGATTTAGAAATCTTAGACCGCCGTATTGCGAAAACAGGCAAATTGGCAAAGGCTGATAAATCCTTGCAGCATGAGATGGATATTTTACAAAAATTGAAGGATGCTTTAGAACAAGGTATTTCCGCAAGAGCGGTAGAAATGGACACACCTGAAGATAAGGCTTTCGTTGAAACCCTTACCCTTCTTACTGCAAAGCCCGTTTTGTATGCAGCAAACGTAATGGAAGACCATTTGGCAGACGATGGCGCAACAAATCCATATGTTGCAAAAGTTAGGAACTATGCGAAAAATGAGGGCAGTGAAGTATTTGTACTTTGCGCAAAAATTGAAGAGGAAATCTCCGACTTAGACGAAGCAGATAAAAAAGAATTTTTAGCAGAATTGGGTGTGGATAGCAGTGGCTTAGACCGCTTGATTGCAGCAAGCTATAAACTCTTGGGCTTAATCAGCTACTTAACAGCAGGTCCACAGGAAACCCGTGCTTGGACCATCACAAAGGGCACAAAAGCACCTCAGGCGGCTGGTAAAATCCATAGTGATTTTGAAAGAGGCTTCATTCGTGCTGAGGTTGTTGCTTTTGACGACTTAGTCCGTGCTGGCTCTAATGCAGCGGCAAAAGAACAAGGCTTGGTTCGTTCTGAAGGTAAGGAATATGTAGTAAAAGACGGCGATGTAGTTTTGTTCCGTTTTAACGTATAATTCTTCTTAAACATAAAAAGGTGGCTGAATTAGCCACCTTTTTTAGTAAAAAAAAATATTTTTAAAAATTGGAGTAATTTTTCATATCGACGTCAAATCCTTCAAGCCTAAGGGGCATAAAATAATATCTTCCAAACCCTTAGACCCTTTTCGAAAATGCAACTTTAACAGATTCCTATTTTCTTGGCAACTCCCAATCTTTTGCCTCTGTGCAATACTCCTTTAGGCGGGGTAATGCTGCTCCAAACTCTCCATAGTTATTCCTAGCTTCACATAATGTCAGACCGTAATTTTGGTCACTGGGCTCATCATCAGCCTTAGCAAATAAATCTATCTCCCAAAAGCGCACAGGACAAATATATGCCACGGCATCTCCATGGTTTGGAATGGTTATATTACCACAACAAGGGCAAGGGGCGTCCCCAAGTATTTTTTCCCTTCATAATGCTCCACTACCTCCTCAGTAGCTAATTCATTTTTTGTTTCTGTGGGAAGAAATCTATACTCTGTATCTTTCAATTGCTCAACCCCCTTTGTTTGTGATCGCTAAAATATTTTATAACCTTTAAACGATCAGTAAAAAACTACTCAAAAACTATTGGCTTAATTCTTCCATCCTAATTCAAACAGCGATAACCCCACTCCATGGAGATTACCGCTGTTAAAAAATCCTTTTCTTTAGAAAGGCTTTACCTTATTTATAAGACTTTTCATAAATCTTCAGACAATCCTCAAAGGGCATTGGGGCTGGATCCACTGTAAACAAGCCTCCCATGGTTTCATATGCCGCCTGGGTATACATCGTAAGTTCTTCTTTCTTAATACCATAGTCGGACATTTTTAAGTCATCCACATCACAGGCTACGATTAAATCATGTAGCGCAGTAACAAAATCTTCTGGTTTTGTAGCATCCTGTTTCCCAAGGGCTTTTGCCATGTCAATCAGCCTTTGATTTACAACGCCCCGCTCTGCCCAGTATGCATAATACGCTTGGCAAATCATAATTAGCCCTGCCCCATGCTCAAGCTTGGGGTTATGGCCGCTTAAAGGATGCTCCATGGCGTGTTCGGAAATACAACCGCCGATGCTTTCAGACATGCCTGAAAGGGTGTTTGCCAAGGCAACATTTTCCCGAGCCTCTAAATTTTGTCCGTCCTTTACGGCGGTAGGCAAGTATTTGCCAATTAACTCAATGGCTTTTAATGCATACAAATCATTGATTGGATTGGTGTTTTTATTCAAATAGCCCTCTGTGCTGTGAAATAAGGCATCGAAACCTTGATATGCCGTTAGTTTTTCAGGAACAGTCAACATGAGTTCAGGGTCTACGATAGAAAGCACGGGGAATGTTCCATCATACCCAAAGCCAATTTTTTCGTTTCTATCTTGATGTGTAATCACCGCCCAAGGATCCGCTTCTGTGCCTGTACCCGCCGTAGTTGTTATGGCAACAATAGGCAATGGCGTTTTCTCAGGCATTTTCTTGCCCCCTGTTCCACCAAAAATGTAATCCCAAATGGTTCCTTCATTTGTTACCATCACTGCAATAGCCTTAGCTGAATCAATAATGGAGCCGCCGCCCAAGCCAATTACAAAGTCACATCCCTCTTTTTTCCCAAACTCTGCCCCTTCCGTAACATGGGCCTCAATAGGATTAGGAAGGATTTTATCGTATATGGCATAGGCCACCCCTGCCTTCTCTAACTGCTGCTGCAACCTTGCAAGATAGCCGAATTTTTTTACTGATGTACCGCTGGAAATGACAATCAAAGCTTTTTTTCCTGGTAGCTTTTGTTTGTGGAGTTTTTCCAGCTGCCCACAACCAAAAAGAACTTTTGTTGGAATAAAATATTGAAATTTCATTTAAAAACCTCCTCTTATCATAAGGTAAATTTTAATCACTACGAGACATACTTTGACAATATCCTTTTGAAATTTTACCCTCAAGCACCTGTAAAGTAAGCACTAAACAATCAAAGAGTATCAAGGTATCATCACAAAACAAATTATTTTTTCAGTATACCACAGTCCCATTGTCTGTACTATAAAATATTCCCCTGTGACTGAACAAAAATAACCAATAATTTTAAAGATATGACTTTCCACGAGGTTTACCTACTTTAAATATTTATTGAAATCATTGAAATATGGTGTTATAGTGAGGGATATTGTGAAAATATGTAGAAAAGAGATAGAGAAAATGGATGACAAGCGGAAGGTTTTCCTAGCGGACTGCGCCTTGGTTTTAGCCGCAATTTGTTGGGGTGGGGGCTTTATTGCAGGAGATATTGCAGTACAATATTTTAGCACCTTTTATATTCTGGCAACTCGTTTTTTGGCAGCGGCAATGATTATGTTTCTTATCTTTGGTAGAACCATTAAACGTTGCGGAAAAGCAGAAATAAGGTCAGGACTCATATTGGGCACCTTGTTTTATTTTTTCATGCCCTTACAAGTAATTGCCCTAAAATATACAACACCCTCAAAACAGGCATTTCTGTTGGCGGGATATGCGGCGATGGTACCGTTTATTTCATGGGTTGTGCTTAAAAATCGGCCAAAAGTAAACTCATTTATTGCAGGTGTTCTGGTGATGATGGGCATTGGCCTTATTTCCCTAAACGAAGCCTTAACCATAGAGTTAGGCGATGGTCTTTCTTTAGGATTCTCCCTTTCCTATGCTGTTTTTGTGGTTCTAACAGGCATTTTTGCTGGCAAGTGCAATCCCCTAGGTATGTCATTTTTTTCATACCTTGTTACAGGCATGCTTTCGTTGATTACAGCCCTTTTATTTGAAGAATTTCCAACTTCTTTTCCCCCAGCGGGTGTAATGTCGTTGGCATATTTAGCAATAATCAACACCGCCGTTGCTTATACCTTGCAGAACGTAGCACAAAAGTACACCAGTGATACCCATACTGCTGTTTTGCTCTCTACGGAAAGCCTATTCGCTTTTATTATCGGGGTATGTTTCTATGGAGACCCTTTTACCCCAAGAATTTTAACGGGCGGGTTAATTATCTTCTTAGCGGTTATTGTTTCCCAAAGGAAGAAAAAAACAACTCCCTGTCAAAATGTCGAAAAAGACAGTACAGATAAAGTATCCAATGACTCATAAAAAAAACCAAGACATAATGTCTTGGTTTTTATTTTTATAGCGGTATTATACAACTTCTTCGAAGTATTCCTTGTGCCAAACTAAGAACATAAAGACTGTCCAAATTTTACGGCTATTATCCGCTTTTCCAGCTCTATGATCCTCAAGATATTTCATAATTTCCTGGCTTTTAAAGAACTCCTTCGCCGCCTTAGAAGTAAACGCATCTTTTACGATACTATAATACTTGTCCTCTTTCAGCCAAATACGAATAGGAACAGGGAAACCAAGTTTTTTCTTCTCCGCTACCATATCAGGCAAATAGCGGTGTGCCGCTTGCCGCATGGCATACTTTGTATTTTCTTGATTCACTTTATACTTTGTTGGCACGGTACGAGCAACATCAAATACCACCCGATCCAAAAAGGGAACACGAACCTCCAAAGAATGAGCCATGCTCATTTTATCAGCCTTTAACAAAATATCCCCGATTAACCAAAAATGAATGTCGATATACTGCATTTTGGTCACATCATCCTGATCTTTCACTTTATCATAAAAAGGCTTTGTAAGCTTCGTATGGTGGAAACGTCCCGTAGAGTTTTTCAATATACGTTCTCTTTCCTCCTCGGACAGCATAAATGCATTTCCAATAAAGCGTTCTTGCAAATCCTTACTACCGCGAATCAAGTAGTTTTTGCCTTTCATTTTTGGCAAACGCTTTGCAATGGCACCCAAACCTTTGCGTACAGGTTTTGGCAAACGAGTTATTGGTAGTAAATCATGGGGCTCACGGTAAATATTATACCCGCCGAAAAATTCATCGGCACCCTCGCCGCTTAATGCAACCTTAACATGCTTGGCAGCGGTTTGGCTTACAAAGTATAAGGCAATAGCCGAGGGGTCAGCCAAAGGCTCGTCCATATGATACTGAACCTTACCTAAGGTATCCCAATATTCTTCCTTTGTAATGAGCTTGCTATGATTTTCTATGCCAATCTTTTCTGATAATGCCTTAGCATAGTCAATTTCATTATATTTTTCATAGTCAAAGCCCACAGTAAAAGTCTTATCTCCATGGAAAGATGCAGCAACATAGGAGCTATCCACACCGCTTGAAAGGAAGGAACCCACTTCCACATCGCTGATTTTATGTTTCTTAATAGAATCCTGCATAGCAGCGTCGATTTCTTCAATAAATTCATCCAAAGACTTTGTTTCATTATTTTGGAATTTAGGCTCCCAATAACGCTTAATCTTCAACTCTCCATTTTTAAAAGTAAAGCAATGGGAGGGCATTAAGCGGAACACACCCTTAAAAAAGGTTTCTGGCAAAACGCTATACTGAAAAGTTAAATAGTTTTCCAAGGCTTCTGGGTTTACTTCCCTTTTGAAATTAGGATATTCCAAAATGCTTTTGATTTCAGAACCATAAATCATTTGGCCATCCTGCAACGCATAGTAAAAAGGCTTAATGCCAAAGAAATCCCTGGCACCAAAAAGGGTTTGATTCTTAGCGTCCCAAATTACAAAGGTAAACATCCCTCGAAGCTTTAAAAGCAAATCTTCGCCATATTCTTCATATCCATGCAAAAGAACTTCCGTGTCAGCATTACTGCCCATTACATGGCCTTTTACAATCAAATCTTCTCTTAATTCCTGATAATTATAAATCTCCCCGTTAAAGGTGATTACCATATCTTCTGTTTCGTTATAGATAGGCTGATGCCCACCCTCCAAGTCAATAATACTCAAACGGCGAAAACCCATAGACATACCATCGTCAAAGTAAGATCCACCGCTATCCGGCCCACGGTGAACAATTTTATTTTTCATATTTTCCAAAATCTCTTCGGAGTTAGCCAGACGGCCTGTAAACCCACAAATACCGCACATATTTTATTTCCTCCTAAATGATAGGGTCTAATTTCATTGTTTCAGGCTTAACTTTAGCATAATTTTGCCAAGAAATCAATTCTAACCGCTGTTTCTGCCATATAAAAAGGAAAGGTATCGAAGCCCCTCAAGACAGCCTTCATTCCACATTTCCCACTGAAATGTAAAGGACCAGTTTCCCTTTACTGTGCCTGGTAGATTCATACGATATTCCTCCCCCAATCCCAACACATCCTGTAATGGGACGATTGCCACTTGAGCAGAAGAAGAAAAGGCAAGACGAATGAAGTCCCAATTGGGAGACTCCCCAGTCACGTTCATATACCGACGAAAATGATCCTGCTCTTTCTCCGTTGCATTTTGATACCACCCTATGGTGGTATTATTATCATGGGTTCCCGTATAAACCACCGTATTTCTGTCGTAGGAATGGGGTAAGTAAGCATTGTTTTTATCATCGCCAAAAGCAAATTGCAAAATACGCATGCCTGGCAGCCCTATTTTTTCTCGGAGCTTTCTTACCTCCTGCGTAATAATCCCTAAGTCCTCGGCAATAAAAGGTAGTTCCCCCAAAGCTTTCTCCATTTTTTGAAACAACTTGACTCCAGGCCCTTTCACCCATTTACCGCTACGGGCATCTACCGCTTCAAAAGGGATTTCCCAATAGGACTCAAAACCACGAAAATGGTCTATTCGTAAGATATCCACATCCTCCAAGGCCTTCTTAATACGACAAATCCACCACTGATAGGATGTTTGTTCGTGATACTTCCACTGATACAGGGGGTTTCCCCAAAGCTGTCCTTTTTCACTAAAATAGTCAGGGGGCACTCCCGCCACCACCCTTGGAAAACCCAAGGAATTTAGCTGAAAAGCTTCTTGATTTGCCCAAACATCGGCACTATCATAGGAAACAAAGATGGGAACATCCCCAATGATTTGAATTCCTTTTTCATGGGCAAAGGCTTTAAGCTGATGCCACTGTTTATGAAATAAATATTGCAAAAAATACTCCCATTGAATTTCTTCTTTTAAAATATCTCTCCATTCTTTCAAAGCTTGGAGCTTTCGCTGCCTCAAGTCTTCGGGAAAGGAGCACCAGCAAGCGGAGTCATAATAAGCCCGCCCCATCTCCTCTGGCAAAAACATCTGTGTTTCTTTCAGAAATTTACAAAGCCCTTCACTCTCCTGTTGCCTCTGTTCCATGAAGTAAGCCTTTGCCGCCATAAATATAGCATAATCATCAATCCAGTAATTATTTTTTTCTAAAAAGTCATTATATTCAGCGGGAGGCGACTTGCAAAGAAATTCCTGAAAAGCCTTTTGCAAAAAAGGGATTTTCAGCTCCCGTGCCGCTGCATAATCCGTATAAGGGAAATTCGGTTGCTTTGCATCTTCTACCTCTTCTTTTGACAATAGGCCTTCTTGTGCCAACAAATCCAAACTAATATAAAGCGGCTCTCCTCCAAAGGCTGATGTACTTTGGTACGGAGAACCACTGGCATCCACAGGGCAAAGAGGTAGAATTTGCCATAAAGTTTGCTTGGCTGATGCTAGAGTCTCTATAAAACGGTAGGCATCCCCACCCAAGTCGCCAATGCCAAAGGGAGAAGGAATAGACGATAGATGTAAAAGAATCCCACTTTTTCTGCTTTCAAACATGAAACTATCTCCTTATTCATATAACATAATATTTTTCTTTTAATAAGCACCCGTAAAAGATATCTCCTCTATTTATACATTTTCAATTCATTTTTTGAGACAATAAACCGTAATTAATATACTTGATATGTCAACATGCCTTTGCTTTCCTTACCTTGTGTTTTTTTCATATTTTCATGCAATTTTTTTACATCTACACACAATAATATAGATAAATTGCAACGCTCCTTGTATGCTTCATTGCTTCTGACTTGGCTTTTAAAATATTACCGTACATTTTAACAGTTTTTTCTTTGCCCTTCCATCCGCATTTATGCCAAAATTTCCCCCTAATTCCAAGGAAAAGCAAGGTTTTTTTTCTGTTTCCGACAGACAATATAAAGGCAAAGAGTTATTTTTGCATAAGGAGGGTATTGAAATGAAAAAAGGCGGTTTTATTGCAATGGTAGCGGCCATGATGCTTGCTCTTGGCGGATGTGGTACTTCTGCTAACAACTTAGGTGGAGCAACGGATGGCTATGGTTATGGTTATAATAGCTATGGCTATAATAACTATGACAGCGATGGTGCTGGTTATAACAGGTATAACGCAGGAACTTATACCAGCAGCGGTGGCGGAGTTGCATATTGGGACGGCTACGGCATCAATAGTGGCAGACCTGTAACTGATAATACTGGTACTAAGTTAGGCAAAGATGTAAGGCAAGTAGGCAGAGGTGTTGCCAACGCTGGTAGAGACGTCGTAAATGGTGTTGAAAACGTATTTGATGGCAGAACAGCAAAAGTAGCGAGTTAATTTTTTTAATGGCATCGAAAGGTTTTCTTTCGATGCTATACATATTTATAGGAATTTTCCGCCATACTAGGAAAAGAAAGGTGGTGACAATTCCATGCAGAAAATGGGAAAAAAAATCGCAATCGGCCTAATCACTGGCTTTGCAAATGGACTTTTTGGTTCTGGCGGAGGCACAATTGTTGTGCCGTCTATGGAACGTTTTCTTGGTGTAGAAGAACATAAAGCCCACGCCACCGCAATCAGCATTATTCTGCCCTTATCGTTACTATCCTTGGTGATTTATTGCTGGAAAACCGATGTGGTTTGGACCATTGCGTTATGGGCATCTTTGGGTGGGGTTATCGGAGGGTTCGTTGGTGCAAGGCTATTGTCGAAAATCAGTGGAATTTGGTTACATCGAATTTTTGGCTTATTTATGATCGCAGCCGCAGTGAGGATGATACTATGATTTGGGTTGTGGTAATCGGTTTTTTCTCAGGTATTATCAGCGGCATGGGTATCGGTGGCGGAACCATATTGATTCCCGCTTTGATTTTTATCCTTGGCATTGATCAACATCAAGCTCAAGGGGTAAATCTAATTTATTTTATTCCCACAGCTATTGTTGCATTAATCACCCATACAAAAAATAAAAATGTTGTCTGGCAAACAGCAAAACCACTGGCTCTTTACGGTCTAGCCGGTGCGGCAGCAGGTTCTATATTAGCCGTATCCTTAGAACCTGATTTGTTACGAAAAATATTTGGCGGGTTCCTGTTTTTAATGGGACTGAGCGAAGTTTTTAAAAAGAAAAATAACGAAAGGACTGAAGTACATGGAAAAAGATGAATTTTCGAAACTAAAACTAAAATTTATGCAGGCTGACTTGGATGAAAAAATTGCAATTTACACCCAAACCCCTGGCCTAACCACCCCCCAATATAAAGAGCTATTACAGCATTATCCCTTTCAGCAGTTAGATAAATTGGAAGCGGCCCTTCAGTAACCCAAAACAGCACCCTTCTTGCGGGGTGCTGTTTATTACATAATTATATTTTATTTTCTTTTCTTGTTTAATCTGCTATAATGGTGCTAAGAATTGGAAGGGAAGGAGCGATAGCAAATGCGGTTAGCACAAGAATTATTTGTAGCGGAAAATGTTACAGATTTAGAAACAGTTGTATATGCCCTAAAAAGAAATATCCCGATGCCCCGCCTTTATTGTATCCTTTTTATTTCCGAGAAAAATTGTTATGAAATTGTGTCCTCTTGGGAATTATGTAGGGGACGATTTCAGTCAAAAAACGGTGTGGTTGTTGGTGTTGCCAATGGCAAACGAGAAGCCTTTGACCTCATTGCCTACATGATCGAAGAAGTTATAAAAGATGGAAAAGACTTATCAAATCCAAGTACATGGATAGAAGGAGTAGCAAATGAGGTTCGTGTATAAAGGTATCGGTGTCTTAGTGGGCATGGCTCTTATGTCTATTTTGCTAATTAGCTCCGTTGAGTATGTGGCATACTACATGGATGGGTACTTTGAGAAGGAATATAAAAAGTACCAAGTGGCAAAATCAATTGATATAGAAATGAATGATTTATTGGAGGTCACCCATGAAATGATGGACTATCTAAAGGGTGATCGGGAAGATTTAGTTGTTTATACTAAAATCGGAAATATTGAGCAAGAATTTTTTAATGACAAAGAAAAAAGGCATATGTTGGACGTTCAAAAACTATTTATCGGTGCCGAACAGCTTCGCCTTGGTGCAATGCTGTTTTCCGCTTTGGCTATAGGGGTTATCCTATACTTCAAAAAAGGTTATCACCTCTTCCAAGGAATCCAAGGGGGAATCGGTATATTTTTCGGGCTGATGGGGCTTTTAGTCGCCCTCATGGTGCATGACTTTAACCGATATTTCATCATGTTTCACCATATATTTTTTAACAATGACGATTGGATTTTAAACCCTAAAACGGACTTATTAATCAATATCGTGCCTGAGGGTTTTTTTCGAGATACCGCCTTCTGGATTGCAGGTATATTCTTAATAAGTGCCTTGGTTGTTTGGCTTTTATCTTGGTTTTTGGCAAAACGAATGAAGACAGGGGAATGATATGTTAAGCATACTACTGGCTATATTAAAGTTCATAGGGATTTTGCTTTTGAGTATTCTTCTGCTGTTTATTTTAATCATCACAGTGGTTTTAATCAGTCCTTTGAAGTATGGTATTGCAGGAGAGAAAAAAGAAGAACTAAACGGCGATTTTGCAGCACAATGGCTTTTTGGTCTTATCCGTATAAAGGGAAACTTTGTTTACGGTAAAGAGCCTGAGATCACTGTAAAAGTCCTTTGGTTTACCCTCTTTGGCCAGAAGAAAAAGAAAGAGGTACGAAAAAGAAAAGCCAAGCCCCTTCCTCAGCGAATGAAAACAGGATCACCCGTTGTTGCCAGAGAAAAAGCCACAAAAACACCCTCCCAAGGGGTTTATATGGCTGAGCCCACGCCACCAAAAGTGGAAGTGTCAAAACAAATGGAAACAGAAAAAGTACAACCTGTTGTACAAGAACCAAAAGAAGAACCTTTGCCGCCAAAGCCAAAAGTACGCCGTGTAAAGGTTTCTGAAATTCAGGAACAACCCATAGATATTGTTACTGCTGAAAAAGAACCAGAAAATTTCTTCACCGGTGAAGATGAAACCGAAGATGAAAAGGATTCGAACTTGGACAAGCTTCGCTTTTATTGGCACAAGTTTCAAGAGATAGAGGATAAACGAGGGATCTTTTTGGCGGCGAAAACATTGCTAAAACGCCTCATCAAAGGGATTTTACCCAACCACCTTTTCATAAAAGCCACTTTGGGTTTAGGTAATCCCACCTATACAGGTTATCTTATGGGATTAATAGGTATTTTGACGGCAAAATTCGGAAATAATATCCAAGTAAAAGGGGATTTCACCCGTCTGGTGGCGGAGGATATAGAAGTTAAAATAAAAGGGAAAATTGTTATGGGCTCCTTCCTTTATGCCCTTTTGGCATTTGGTTTGACAAAGCCTGTGCGTAGGATTTTAATTAAACTTTGGAAAGGAAGAAAACAGAATGGGTAAAGATTTTAATGAGTCAGTAAATGTACTGTTTAATAAAGTAGAAGATTTGGTTTCCACAAAAACCGTTGTAGGTGAGGCAATCGTCATTGGTGATTTAACCCTACTTCCCTTAATCGAAGTAGCTGTCGGTGCTGGTGCAGGTGCCAAGGAAAGCATTAACGCCGCAGGCGGTGTGGGCGCAAAAATTACCCCCTCTGCTGTGCTAGTTATCCAAAATGGCAACGTTCAGACCATTAACATTAAAAATCAGGACGCCGTGAGCAAGTTGATTGACATGGCCCCAGGCGTAGTAAACAAGTTAAACTTCGGTGCTGTTTTTGGAAACAGAGATAAAAAAGAACCACAAGAAGAAGTATTCGAAGAAGAAGTGGTTGTGGAAGAGTTTAAAAAATAAGTTTTTGTAACAAGATAGATTTGAAGGGAGATGATTCCACTGGATCTTCTCATTGAGTTTTACGATAAAGATGTTTTAAAAAATATTGTTACGCCATTGACCTTGCGGCCCAAAAAGGTCATTTATTTTTATGACAAAGGCATGCGGGATATGATGGCATTCACCGCTATAAAGAAATGTTTAGATCGTAATATCCCAGGAATTCGAGTTGAGCAATATCCTGTGGATATTACATCTGTTGATAAAATTTTTCGCCAAATTAGCAGAGTCATTGACCGCAATGGCATCAGCAAGTGTGCCCTAGACTTAACTGGCGGAAGCGAATTGATGCTACTTGCTGGATATAAGGCAGGAAGTTCCTTGAACTTGCCCCTTTTGCACACAGACCTTGTGAATAAAATTATTTTGGATATCTCTGATGACAGCTTGGTAGCAAAAACCGCTTCCTTGACTTTGGAGGATTTTATTGATGCAAAAGGCGCTTGTTTTATGGGTGAGTCCCATCGACCACCCACAGAAGACCGTTACCCCGCAATCAAAGAAATGGCACGTTTTTTATTTCAACGTCTATTTCAATGGAAATATACCTGTAGTTTTATACAAACCGTTGCTGCAAAAACTCTGCCCCACGAACTCTTCATGGAAAGTAAATGGAACATACATATGAAAAACGGCAAGGCCGTTTATCCTGACCGAGAAGTTTTGGAAAAATTCCAATCTCTGGGATTTATTCAAAATTTATCAATTCAGAATGGATATGTTCAGTTTACCTTTGCCTCTATTGAAGATAGACAGTATTGCATTAACTACGGCGTTTGGCTCGAACTTTATGTGTATATTTCCGCCAAAGAAGCCGGAGTATTTAACGATGTTAAGTTAGGCACAATGATTGATTGGAATGCTTATGACAACATAACGGTGGCAGGAAACGAAATTGATGTTCTTCTAATGGATGACTCCCTTCCCGTGTTTATTTCCTGTAAGTTGCGGGATGCAGACACGGCGGCACTCAACGAACTTTTGATTGCAAGAAAACGTTTGGGAGGTTGGTTTTCAAAGGGTATTATTGTAACCTTTGGCAAGGAGAAGAAAATCCATACTGGAACCTATAAGCGGGCCCAAGAACTTGGTCTAGAGCTGTTGGATGGTACAGATATTATGGCAGATGATTTCGCCGAGCGATTGGTAAAAACAATACGGGAGCATGATTTGGTGAGCCTCAAGTGGAAAAAGGTTTAAAGAAGTAGGAGGAACGAAATGGCAAAAAAGAACACCCGCAATACGAAAAATAAAATCATTGCGGCGGCATGGAGCTTGTTTTATGAGCAAGGTTATGACAACACTACAATCGAAGAAATCGTAGAGGAATCAGGTACCTCAAAAGGCTCTTTTTACCATTACTTTGGGGGAAAGGACGCCCTTTTAGGTACCCTTTCTGAGCTGTTTGATAATAAGTATCAAGAATTAATACCCCAACTAGATGGCCAGATGGATAGCTTTGACAAGCTCATGTTTCTTAACCAAGAACTGTTTCTTATGATTGATAATAGTGTTTCCATGGATTTACTTGCTAGGCTTTATTCTTCACAGCTTATTACAAGCGGACGAAAACATCTGCTAGATCACAATCGGGTGTATTATAAGTTATTGCGTCAAATAACCGCAGAGGGACAACAAAATGGAGATTTACGCTGTGATGTGTCCGTCAACGAATTTGTAAAGGCATACGCCCTATGCGAAAGAGCTTTAATCTACGACTGGTGTATTTGTAATGGAGAGTATTCCCTTTGCCAGTATGCCAAGCAAATGATGCCACTGTTTTTGGCGGGTTTTCGGTCAAAAAAAGAAGATAACTTGTAAATTATATTTTCGGATACAAAATATATTAACTATAGTCTAGTCAAAAAACCCTTAAATATTGGGGTTTTTTGACTATTTTTTATTTAACTGTACAGTATATATTCTATACTTCGTTCTGTATTCCAGTCTTGTTAAGATTGTGTTATAATTCTAAACATTGACTAGAGCGTTTCTGAACACTCCTCTTCTCGTTTGTCTGCATTCACTTTCTTTACAACTCCCAAGTTACCCTAAGGCAAGCTAAATATTTGTGAAGAATGAAAAGTGTATAAACAAAAATCTGGAGTTTCCAGAAAAGCGCTAGAACTAACAAGAAAGGGTTTGAAATTATGACAACAGCAGAATTATGTATTATGATTGCCATTACCATATATTTGGCAGCTATGGTGGCCATCGGTATTTATTGGTCCAAAAAGAACGAAAACGTAGGAGATTTTTATTTAGGCGGGAGAAAACTAGGTCCCTTTGTAACAGCAATGAGCGCAGAAGCTTCCGATATGAGTAGCTGGCTTTTGATGGGCTTACCTGGTGTTGCATACCTTTCTGGTATTGCAGATGCAACTTGGACTGCCATCGGTTTAGCAGTGGGTACATATATTAACTGGCTCATCGTAGCAAAACGTATTCGTATTTACTCCCATGTAGCAGACAACTCCATTACTTTGCCAGATTTCTTCTCCAGAAGATATAGAGATGATAAAAACATTCTGATGAGTATTGCAGCAGTGGTAATTATTATCTTCTTTATCCCCTATACCGCTTCTGGTTTTGCCGCTTGCGGTAAATTGTTCAGTAGCTTATTTGGCGTAAATTATCATGCAGCTATGATTATCAGTGCAATTGTTATTGTAGCCTATACGGCAACCGGGGGCTTCTCTGCTGCCAGCACAACAGACTTGATTCAGAGTATGGTTATGACAGTGGCATTATTTGTCGTGGTATTCTTCGGTATTCATGTTGCTGGGGGCTTGGATTCCGTTATGGAGAACGCAAGAGCACTCCCTGGTTACTTAAGCATGACAGAGGTATATAGCGTTGCAGACCATTCCGCAGCCCCTTATGGTCCCTTAACGATTTTTTCAACATTGGCTTGGGGCTTGGGCTATTTCGGTATGCCTCATATACTGTTGCGTTTTATGGCCATTGAAGACGAGAGAAAGCTCTCTCTTTCCCGTCGTATCGCAACGATTTGGGTAGTAATTTCCATGACAGTAGCCGTTTTCATTGGTATTGTCGGTTATAGCATGTCTAAGGTTGGTGCCCTTCCTATTTTAGAAGGCTCCGCTTCCGAAACAATTATTGTACAGATTTCAGGGTTGTTGAGCCAGAGCGGCGTCTCCATGGCCTTCCTTGCAGGTATTATCTTGGCAGGTATTTTAGCGGCAACCATGTCCACAGCAGACTCTCAGCTTTTGGCTGCTTCCTCCAGCGTTTCTCATAACCTGTTGCAAAGCTTTTTAGGTATAAAAATGTCTGAGAAAAAGGCAATGACCGTTGCTAGATGCTCCGTAATCATAATTTCCATGATTGCTGCGTTTATCGCAAGAGACCCTAACAGCTCTGTATTTGGTATCGTATCCTTTGCCTGGGCAGGTTTTGGTGCTGCCTTTGGCCCTGTGGTTTTAGCTGCATTATTCTGGAAACGTTCCAATAGACAAGGGGTTTTGGCAGGTATGATTGTTGGTGGTGCAACTGTCTTTATTTGGAAATACTTGGTTAGACCCATGGGTGGTGTTTGGAACATTTACGAATTATTACCCGCATTCATACTGTCTTTAACTACAATCATTGTGGTGAGCCTTTTGACACAGGCTCCTGATAAAGAAATTACAGATGAGTTTGATCACGTAAAAGAACTTTGCAAAGGGAGAAGATAATCCCTAGTTAATTGAATAAATATAAAAAGACATGATAAAGAAATGATCATGTCTTTTTTATTATGAAACGCCTTATTTTAAAGTACAGAATATATCTCTGTGCAAAGTTTCTAAGTTAAGATTATGTTTCAAAACATAACCATTACTAAGTTTTTTAATTGTAAAAAACCAAAGTCGAAAATCATCACCATCCAAGTAAGCGGTAATTTACATAATCCGCCCCTAGAAGGAACTTAAAGCATAAACCTTGCCTTTGCTGCGCCAGATAGAAACAGCATTTCCTTTCATCTGATAAATATTTCTAAATTATAATTTAAGAAACACCATATACCATTTTCTCTCACCGCCATAGTTGATGCTTTTTCTTAAAACCAAAACCATTAAAACAAGCCCCTACTGTAAGAGCTAGGGGCTTCGATGTAATTACAACTTAATCAATGATTCTTCTCTTGCTTACTTACAATGTAAAATCCTTAAGGTACGATGAAATCTTATATAGCCGCTACTTTTTCTTCCAAATCCTTCTCAACGGCTGCCAACTTTTCTCTTGCAGAGTCCATATCATCAGCCTTTACCCCAATATAGAATTTCAGCTTGGGTTCTGTGCCAGAAGGCCTTACGCAAAGCCAAGTTCCATCCTCCAAGATATAGTATAGGACGTCGGAATGGGGCATTGTGCTTTTTTCCTCTTCTCCTGTTTGCAAGTTTCGGAAAATTTGTGTTTTATAATCTTTCGCCCAAACAACAGCTTTCCCACCAAAGGTCTTTGGATTTGTTTCCCGCAGGGTAGACATAATCTTCTGAATACGTTCCACACCTTCTAGGCCCTTTAGTGTAATGGCCTTTACCCCGTCCAGATAATAGCCATACTTTTCATAGAGTTTCTCCACGCCTTCATACAAAGTCATGCCCTTTTTCTTATAAAACACCGCCATTTCGCAAATAAGCAAAGTGGCCACCACGGCATCCTTATCCCTGGCATGGGTTCCTGCTAAGCAACCATAGCTTTCTTCAAAGCCAAAAAGGAATGCATAATCACCTGTTTTTTCAAATTCCGTCATTTTCTCACCAATAAATTTGAAACCTGTTAACACATCCATTTTTTTCACACCATAGTTATCACAGATAGCCTGAATCATTTCTGTGCTTACAATGGTTTTAATGACAACGCCATTTTTGGGTAAAACACCCTTTTCAGCTTTTTGAGACAAAATATACTCTGTCAACAATGCACCAATCATATTACCTGTTAAAACAACATACTCACCCTTGTCGTTCTTTACCATTGCCCCTACTCGGTCACAATCAGGATCTGTCCCTACGATGACATCCCCATTTTTCTCTTCCGCCAATTTTTTTGCCAAGGTGAATACTTTAGGGTCTTCGGGGTTGGGATATCCAACCGTTGTAAAGTCCCCATCGGGCTGCTCCTGCTCGGGAACAACAAACACCTTCTTATATCCCGCCTTTTCCAAAACACGGCGTACAGGCAGGTTTCCTGAACCGTGGATGGGTGTATAAACAATGGAAATGTCATCACCCCTGTGACCTACAACCTCTGGGCAAATACGCTGGGCTAAAACTTGCTCATCATAGCTGTTATCAACCTCTTTGCCAATTATGCCATAAAGGCCTTTTTCTTCCGCTTCCTTACGCTCCATCCAAAGAACTTGTCCGTATTCGCTTACTGCATTTACTTCGTCAATAATTCCCTTGTCACGGGGCGCAACCACCTGTGCACCATCTGCCCAATACACTTTATAACCATTGTATTCTGGGGGATTATGGCTTGCTGTGATGACAATGCCCGCCGTACAACCCAAATGCCTAACAGCAAAGGAAAGCATGGGCGTAGGACGCAAAGAAGGGAATACAAAAGCAGGAATACCGTTGCCTGCTAAAACCAAGCCTGCCATTTGGGCAAACTCAGGAGACATATGTCTGGAATCGTAAGCAATGGCTACGCCCTTTTCCCCTGTTCCCTGTTTTTTGATATAATTGGCCAGTCCTTGGGTTGCCTTGCCTACGGTGTAACAATTTAATCGGTTGCTCCCTGCACCGATGATTCCACGCAAGCCCCCTGTACCAAACTCCAACTCTTTATAAAATCTTTCTTTCATTTCTTTATCATCTTCAGAAATACTTCGTAACTCCGCCTTTGTTTCTTCATCGATCGAAGGATCTGCTAACCACTGCTGGTATCTTTTTATGTGATCCATGCTCTCGCCTCCTCTTACTCTTTCTCCAATTCAACCTTCATATAAGTGGAACTGCTATTTACTAAAATGGTAGTGAAATAAGGCTCATATCCACTCCTGTCAACCTCCATGCTATAACTTCCATAAGGCAGGTTTAATTCTATGGGAGCAAAGCCCATTTCCTTGCCATCAATATAAATCTGTGCATTATCTACGTTCGCAGAAATCACAACCGTGCCAAATTGTATGTCTTGTTGTAAATTGGCATCAATAGACAGGGTATCTGTATCTAATACCACATGCTGACTCCACTCGGTATAGCCATTTTTCAAAATCACAACGTCATATTCTCCCATGGGCAACACAGAAGGCACCGTACTGTCAACCAAGGTACCATTGATATAAAGCTTGTAGTCCGTTACATTGGCGTTAATAATCAAAACGCCCACCTTTTCCTGGGCTTGAGAAAGGTCATACACATACACTTCCCCAGTCTCTACAAAAATACTGTCCGTTCTTTTTTCAATATTATCCCCAGAGACAGTAATGGTATGGGTACCTTCTTTCACTGGGATACGCTCCGCCTCTTCCAAAGGAACCTCATCCTCTTCATCCAGTTTAAACATACCATTTACAATATTGTCCTTATTTTCAATGGAAATATACCCATGATACTCTGCCACATCTACGGCCCAAACAACGTTTTCATAGCTTTTTAAAACCAATACATCGCAAGGCTCCAATTCTTTGGGGCTAATTTCTTCTTGGTTATACAAGAACATAGCCTCCTTTCCATATTTGAACGCCTTCCCATTCTCACCCAAAAGTTGATTGGAAGCAATATCCGGTGTCAGCCCTGTTATTTCTTGAACTTGAATCTCTCCTCCAAAATTTAGCCTTTGCACGCTCTTTCCATCTCTACCAAGGCTTACTAAAACAAGGTCACCCGTATTGAACTGTACTTCAGGCGTAATTTGTCCCTGGGCGTTGGTTATCACCGTTTCTTCCGTAATATCTATACTTTTATTCACATCATGCTTTATATCGTAAACAATCAGCTCTCCCCCATCCAGTACACCTTGAATCAGTACAGGAACCTGTGATTCGGGCAAATCATTCCTGTTACCCGCGGGGAACATCCCCCGCACCAATGCAAAGCAGGCAATGGCCACAACCACTGCCACCGCCGAAATAATGGTAACTGTTTTTTTATTAAAAAAAGGCTCGTCCCCATGATCGTCGGGCATAGTCCCAGAGGGAACCGACGGTATTTTTGCCATATGTTCCTCAGGGGATTGGTCGAACTTTTCCGACTCAAAGGCATCCAAAAAAGCGTCCTTGTCCCCCAAATCATCCTCTGTCTTGTCTTTTTCCAGCTTTTTCATTTCTTCATTTATATCATCTAATCGTATGGTTTGATCAAATTCATGGTCATCTTTTTCAAAGTGATAGTCTTTCATAAGCTTCTCCTCCTTCGGGGAATTTTCAGACGCACCTAACATACATTTTATACGTTTCCCTTGTAAGTTGCAAGAAGGAATTCTCAAAGCTTATCTTGCATAACACCCTGAAAAAAGCAGAAAAAAACAAAAGTCCTTTCCCCATAGAAATCTAGCTACGGCAAGTAAGGACTTTTTGTTTTTAGCCAGACCATGATTAGACTTCCTGAATAAAATAAAATAATTCCCTTGCTCTACTTTCTTCCTCCACAGCCAATGCCAAGCGCTCTTGCATGGCGGGAGATACACAAGCTCTTCTTTTGTTATAATACTCATTCACTAATCTTAAAAACTTTTCTGGATAGATTGTCAGTGCTTGGAGTAGCACTTTCTCCCTTTCTTCCAGGGAATTTTGCTTTTGATAGGCCGCAAGCATTTCTTTTACTCCATCTTTATCGCCATCGGTTTTTTTCATATAACGCTTTAAGTATGCCGCCAAGTCCAACAAGGGAATATCACTGTTACAGCCCTCAAAACCGCCTACAAACAATCTCCCGTCATCCCCCAACCTTAGGTTTTCCCCTTTGAAGCTATGATGGCAAAAGGCACCATCTTTTTCCACCTTATCTGCCAATACCGGATACTCTGCTTTTTGCAAAAGTTCCTCTGCCTGCAATGTCTGCTCCATATAGGTATCATAGTTATCAATCACCAACAGGTCTATGGCGTCATAACCGCTTTGGCGTTGAATGCGACGCTTAATTTTTGCAAGCTCCACCCGCCTTTTGGAAAACTGCACCGGCAAACGTTCTTTGTCCAGTTGAAAATATGTACTTTCTAAGCCCTTTGCACAATGATGCATTTTGCCTAAGGTCTCCGCCCCTTTTACAAAAGGCGACTTCCCATCCTCTTCCAAGGGCGTAGTCGGCAAAAGCTCCTCCAAAACATATAGGCTTCCATCCTTGGCAAAACAAGGCTGTCCGTCCATGGTATTATAAAACCTACTGATGACAGTGAATCCATTTCGATAAAGACATTCCTTAACATCATGAGCATATCGAATGCTATTCATTCGTTCTCTTGCCTTTTTCAATTCTCTGAGTCCTTTGTCCGTCTTGCAGACAAGACCTGTTCGAGTGCGTGTTCCGCTATAAAAACGCAGACCATAGCCCTCCCACAATATTTTTTCGTACATGTCCTCCATATCCATTCCCCCTGCCGATTACGGACAAAACATTTCTGTACCATTCTATGGGGTTACTCAGGAAAATATCCGTAAAAAAAGAAAAACTCCCAATTTTAGGGAGTAAAAAAATGCAAAAGAAAAGCAGAACAACCTAGAATTCCTCTAAGCCACTCTGCTTTCTATAATGCGCCCTCAGAGACTCGAACTCTGGACCCACTGATTAAGAGTCAGTTGCTCTACCGACTGAGCTAAGGGCGCGCACTTATTGACTGCAAAAAATATATTAGCACTACTTGATTCATTTGTCAACCGCTTTTCAGATATTTTTACAGATTTTTTGAGTTTTTTATTCTTCTTACCTAAATCGCCTCATAAACTATTTTTTTGCCAGCATTGTAAAAAACTGCGATAGTTTCTTTTTGTAAATTTATCATTTATGTTATACTCTTACTGTAGTATAATGAGATGTCTATTTCATCCCATGAGGGTGGATCATCCCCCTTCTTAGGGGAAGGAAACAGCAATGAAAACCATATCCTGAAAAAGCAAGGAATCCCCTTTCTTTTTTGAGGATATGAGATAATAATTCTAATCCAACAATAGAAAATTTTCGTAGAAAACCTATGTAAAAAAATCTACATTGGTAAGACCTTGTAATATGAATTTGGTGCACTAGCAGCCATACCCTATAAATTCAGGAAAGCGAAGAAGAACTAACCCTTTTAAAGGAGAAATGATTATGTTTTCAAATACATTACCCCAAGATGTTTTATATATTTTAAAAACCCTAAATCAAGGGGGGCATGAGGCTTATATCGTAGGTGGTTGTGTCCGAGACAACATCTTACACAACATCCCAAAAGATTGGGATATTACCACTTCTGCCCAGCCAGAAGAAACAAAAAGCCTCTTTTCTCGCACCTTTGATACAGGCATTCAACATGGTACCATAACCGTGGTTTTGAACCATACAAATTATGAGGTGACCACCTATCGGGTGGAAGGAAAGTACGAAGACTGTCGCCGCCCTAGTAGTGTTTCCTTCACCAAAAACCTTGAGGAAGACTTGCTACGCCGAGACTTTACCATGAACGCCATTGCATACCATCCAGAAGAAGGCTATCAGGACCCTTTTCACGGTATGGAGGACATTCAGAAAAAAACAATTCGAGGTGTGGGGGAGCCTGCTTTGCGTTTCCAAGAAGATGCCTTGCGAATGCTTCGCTGTGTACGCTTTGCTGCCCAGTTGGGCTTTAACGTAGAGGAAGAAACCTACAATGCCCTTATGGAAAATATAGAGTTGATCAAAAAAATCAGCGTGGAACGCATCCACGACGAAATGGAAAAGTTGTGGCTTTGTGAACACTATGAAAAAATACCCCTCCTTTGGGAAAGCGGGTTATTGACGGAAATAGACCCTCTCCTTGCTTCTAGGCTGATGGCAAGAGCAGATACCTTTATCCATGAACTACGTCAAACCCCAAAGAATTCTATTTTGCGTTGGGCAATGGTTTTGCAAGAGTATCCCCTTCAAGAAGCAAAAACATTTTTGAAAAAATTAAAGTTTGACAATGACAGTCTAAAACGCATTTGCCTTTTGATAGAACATATAAACCAAGATCTTCCTACAGAAGGATATCCTTTGAGAGTATTAGCAGGAAAATTGGGAATCGAGGCAGTTGAACAGTTAATTACCTTGCAATCCATTTTACGACCCACCTCGTCTTTTCGACAGTCCCACCTGTGCTTGAATAAAATCTTAGCTGATGGTGACTGCTTAAGCTTAAAGGAGTTGGCGGTAGATGGGCAAATGCTAATGAAAATTGGCGTTCCAAAAGGAAAGGAACTGGGTACTCTCTTAGCTAACCTTTTAGACTATGTTCATGAAAATCCCCATTTCAATGAAAAACAGATTTTGTTGGACAAAGCCAAGGAGCTTATGCAATGATTTGCAGGAAGATAAAAGCAAACAACCAGCCTTCAAGGCTAATTTTTTACCCACAAAAATCAGAGGACATATAACACGCTTTTTAATTCGGAAAAATAAAAGGAATAGTAAAGCATTCTACTTGTGCCTTCACTCCACAGCCTGTTCACTAAACTTCATAATTCGTATCGTTTCTTAAATTCGTTTACACATAGTAAATAAAAGCCGTCCCGCTAATCTAAAATCAGCTGGACGGCTTTTCGTCAATTGATTACTTCTTTTTTTGGTACAACACGAAAGAAAACTTTAACCCATTATCTTCCTGCACTTCCCCTTCCTCTACTACTTCCCACTCAGGAAGTTCATCCAAATTAGGGAAGTAGGTGTCTGCTGGGAAGGTATCCTGAATTTTGGTTACATAAGCTTTATCGCACAAAGGCAAAAGCTGTTTATACACACTTCCACCCCCAGCAACAAAAACTTCTTTCTCACCAAAGCCCTTTAATGCTCTAGGTAAATCCTCAATATTATGGCAAAAGGTAACACCTTCTGCTTCATATTCCAAATTTTTGGTTAATACAATGTGATCCCGATTGGGCAAAGGCTTTTTATTGGGAAAGGACTCTAATGTCTTTCTGCCCAAAATCAATACATTTCCCGTAGTCATTTCACGAAAACGCTTTAAATCTGGGGAAATACGGCGTAACAAGTCGCCATCTTTGCCGATACCCCATTGGTTGTCCACAGCTACAAGTATATTCATATTAACACCCCTATCAAATTGCCACAGGAACTCTGCCGATGGGCTTTCCATGCTGATAATCCTCTACAATAAAGTCATCCACAGTAAAATCGTAGAAGTTCTTCACTTCAGGATTTAAGCGTACTTTGGGCGCTGGGAATGACTCCCTTTGAATTAATTCTTCAATCATAGGAATATGTCTATCATAAATATGCATATCACTAATAACATGAACCAGTTCTCCTGCTTTTAAGCCACTCACTTGGGCAAACATCATTAAAAGGGCAGAATATTGAACCACATTAAAGCTATTTGCCGCCAGAGTATCCTGGGAACGCTGATTCAAAATTGCATTTAATTTATCACCTACCACGTTGAAAGTCATGCTGTACGCACAAGGTTCTAAGCCCATTTCCGACAAATCCGCAAAGTTATAAATATTTGTCATGATACGGCGGGAATATGGCGTATTTTTCAACTGCCACAAAACATTATCCACCTGGTCCATGGTGCCGTGTTTGAATTTATAGGGCACCCCAAGCTGGTAACCGTAAGCCTTACCAATAGAACCATTTTCATCCGCCCAAGAGTCCCAAATTTTACTGTTTAAATCATGAATATTGTTAGATTTCTTCTGCCAAATCCAAAGAATTTCGTCAATGGCCACCTTCCAATTAATTAACCTTAATGTCAAAAGGGGAAATTCTTTGGAAAGGTCATAACGGTTCACAACCCCAAAGGTTTTTATCGTATATGCAGGCTCTCCGTCTTCCCAATGAGGACGAACCTTTTCATTTTCAGTGGAAAATCCATTGTTCAGTATTTCCGTACAATTTTTTATAAAGATATCATCTGCTTTGCTCAAGTTACCTTCCTCCTATCTATAGATTTCTTATGGTTATGAAATCTGTTTTTTATTATAAAGGAATTATAGGCCTTTTTCCACCTCTTTCATGAAAAAAATTCTGGACATTTCTTTCGGTACCTAACAATATGGACAGATAGAATTATTTTTTTAAAAAAACGTTGTAAATATTGCCTAGTAATACAAAATGTGGTAAACTCCAATTAACGATGCAAAAAGCAATTGTCCGCTTATAGAGGACACGCATCGACATAAACTATATTTTGTCCTTGAGTGGACGAAAAAGACTAGGGAGGTCGTAGTATTATGAAAAAAATTCTTGCTTTAACTATGTCAGCTGTGCTGATGTTGTCCATGGCAGCTTGTACCAGCAGCCCCTCTGATGACAGCGCAGCAAATGACGCACCTGCTGCAGCAGGAGTCGCTATCGAAGGCGACACAATTAAAATCGGCGTTTTTGAACCTACAACTGGCGAAAACGGCGGCGGCGGTATGCAGGAAGTTTTGGGTATGCGTTATGCAAACCAAGTAAACCCTACCGTTGATATCAATGGCACTACATATAATATTGAGTTAGTAGAGGTGGATAACCAATCCGACAAAACAGCAGCCGTTACAGCAGCTCAATCTTTGATTAGCTCCGGTGTTGTTGCCGTTCTTGGTTCCTATGGCTCCGGTGTTTCCATCGCTGCCGGCCAGACTTTTGCTGATGCACAGGTGCCCGCTATTGGTGCTTCTTGCACAAACCCTCAGGTAACCCTGGGCAATGACTTCTACTTCCGTACTTGCTTCTTGGATCCCTTCCAGGGTACTGTAATGGCTTCTTATGCAATCGAACAGGGCTATACAAAAGCAGCTCTTGTTAGCCAGAACGGTGACGACTATTCCACAGGTCTTGCTGCATTCTTCCAGCAGGCATTTGAAGGAATGGGTGGTACTATCGTTGCAAACGAAACATACCAGACAAACGAATCGGACTTTAACGCAATCTTGACATCCATCAAGGCTGCAAACCCTGATTGTATCTTCGCTCCTTCTTCCATCGCAACCGCTACATTGCTGTTACCTCAGGCTCAGGCAAACGGTATCACAGCTCAGATTATCGCCAGCGATACATGGGAAAACGAAACAATCATCGCCGCTGCAGGCACAGCTGCTGAAGGCGTTGCCCTCTCCACATTCTTCGATGAACATGATGAAACAAACCCTGTTGCAAAAGAGTTCGTTACAGGATTCAAGGCTTACTTAAACGGCAACCCAGAGAACCTCACATTAAACGGTGGTTCCGACGGCGTTGCTGCAGTATCCGCTTTGGGCTATGATGCATATATGTCCGTATACGAAGCTTTAAAAGCTTTAGACGGTGCCCAAACTCTGGACTCCGTTTCACTGCGTGACGCATTAAAGACAGTTTCCTTCAACGGTGTAACTGGTGCAATCTCCTTCGATGAAAACGGCGACGCTGTAAAGAACGTAGCTTACATCAAGCAGATTAAAGATGGCAAGTTTAACTTCGTTAAAACCCAATCTGCTGAATAATATGAACTTAGGGAAAAATATTCCCATGGCACAAAACAATTCGCCGGGAGGAGTTTACCTCTCGGCGCTTTTTCTGTTAGCGTGGCTTGCAAAGGTTTGCAAAGGATACAAAGGATTTTACAAAAGATGCTTTCCCTTTTTAAACCTTTCCAAGCCGCTAAACCAACTATTTTTGTCTGGAGGTCATAACCATGACAACAAACGCATTTTTACAATATTGCCTAACAGGTATCTCTATTGGCGGCATTTATGCCTTAATTGCCATTGGCTATACCATGGTATATGGTATTCTTCGCTTAATCAACTTTGCCCATGGTGACATTTTCATGATGGCAGCCTATTTTATGATTTTTTCCATGGTAAACTTTGCTTTGCCTTGGTACATCGCAATCATCGTCGTAATCACCGCCACAATCGCACTGGGCGTTATCATTGAAAAATTGGCCTATAAGCCCCTACGAAGTGCACCTCGTATGTCTATCATGATTTCTGCTATTGGCGTTTCTTATTTCTTGCAAAATGTGGCTACATATTTATTCTCAGCTTTGCCAAAGCCCTATCCAACCATCGGTTTTTTAACAAAAACCATTACAATTGGCGGCATTTCCACCTCAGTGGTTACCTTCATTACCCCTATCTTAACCTTGGTCTTTGTTTTTATCCTGATGCAGCTAATCAACCATACCAAAATCGGTATGGCAATGAGGGCCGTTTCCAAGGACTTTGAAACCTCCCAGCTGATGGGAATTAAAATCAATCGTGTGATCAGTTTCACCTTCGTGATCGGCTGTTTACTGGCGGCAATCGGTTCTATACTATATTTTACACCTCGCCCATCTGTATACCCCCTTGCTGGCTCTTTACCCGGATTAAAGTGCTTTATCGCAGCAGTATTCGGCGGCATCGGTTCTATCCCTGGGGCGGTATTAGGGGGATTTATCATCGGGCTATCTGAAACATTTATCAAAGCCGCAGGCTATTCGGAATTCAGCGATGTATTTACGTTTATTTTGCTAATCGTCATCCTACTGATTAAACCAACTGGTTTATTCGGTGAAAAAATAACTGAGAAGGTGTAAAACATGACAGAAAAAAAGAAAACTCAATTTAATATCCTTTTTTCCGTGATTGCCCTTTTAGTATGTGCAGGAATCTTATTCTATGTAAACAACTTTACAAAGCCTAACTTTATGCTTCGTACCGTGTTACAATTAGGCGCAATTTATGCACTGGTGGCAGTCTCCATGAACTTATTAAACGGCTTTACAGGCCTATTTTCCTTAGGTCAGGCTGGCTTTATGGCAGTTGGTGCTTATACCTTTGCCATTTTTACCATCCCTGTCCAAAGCCGAAGCGGTGTTTATTATCTTTACGGTGTTGCCGATTGGCTTTCTACGATGCAGGTGCCCATATGGGTGGGCCTTGTTTTGGCAGGCTTGGTTGCGGCGATTCTTGCGGCCATGATCGGCGCCCCCGTCCTTCGATTAAAAAGTGACTATTTCGCCATTGCTACCTTAGGCTTTGCGGAAATCGTTCGTATTATCGTTGGTAGTACCCCCATGAACAAAATTACAAACGGGTCTTTGGGCTTAAAATTAATCCCCAAGTTCCCTAACTTCTATTTTCCTTTTATCGTGGTGGGCATTTGTATTCTAATTGTGACCCTACTCATTCGCTCTTCCTACGGGCGTGCTTTTAAGGCTATTCGTGAGGATGAAATTGCTGCCGAGGCAATGGGTATCAATTTGGCAAAGCATAAACAGCTTTCTTTTATTATTAGCTCCTTTTTTGCTGGTATAAGCGGTGCATTAATGGGTATGTACTTAGGAGCAATTACCTCCACAACCTTCAACATCCTCTTAACTTACAACATTTTGCTGATTGTAGTAATCGGCGGTATGGGCTCTATTTCAGGAAGTATCATTTCTTCTTTCCTCGTCATTGCAGCAAGAGAATGGTGGCTACGTTTCTTAGATATGGAAACATATATCGGAGACTTTAAGGTTCCTCTATTAAAAAGCGGCTTCCGTATGGTTGTATTCTCCGTCATCTTGATGATTGTCGTTTTATTCTTCCGCCGTGGCATCATGGGTATGAAAGAGCTAAATTGGAACTTCATCATAAATCGGTTAGACAAAAAGAAAAAAGCGGGGGGTGAAGGCTATGAGTAATAAAGTCCTTTCCGTACAAGATGTAACCATGCAATTTGGCGGTGTAGTCGCCGTAAATAACCTTACCTTAGAGGTACATAAAGGAGAAATTGTTTCTCTCATCGGGCCCAACGGTGCCGGGAAGACAACGGCATTTAACGTGATTACAGGGGTTTATTCCCCCACCAATGGTGCCGTGGATTTCGAAGGGAACAATATCATTTCCAACTTTCCCAAAGGGAAGATGGAAAAAATGTATGCAGGGGAAAACAAGGGAAAATATAAAAAAACATTAGAACCCACGCCAGATAAAATAACAAGACTCGGCATTGCCCGTACGTTTCAAAATATACGTTTGTTTAAAGAGTTAACGGTTTTGGAAAATGTATTAATCGCTAAACATATGCGCATGAAAGCCAATGTATTTACTGACACCTTCTTACTCAGTTGGAAGGAAGAGAAAAAAATGAAAGAAGACTCTTTGAAGCTTTTGCGTATTTTAGATTTGTATGATTTAAAAGACGAAAAGTCCAGCTCCCTTCCCTACGGTAAACAGCGTCACTTGGAAATTGCCCGTGCTTTGGCCACCAACCCCTCCTTGCTTTTATTGGACGAACCTGCGGCAGGGCTGAATCCACAAGAAACCGATGAATTGACAGAGTTTATTAGAAGAATCAGGGATCAATTCAACCTTACTGTTTTCATGATTGAGCATCATATGAATTTAGTAATGGATATTTCCGATCGTATTTATGTAATCGACTTTGGTAAAATGATCGCCACGGGCACACCCAATGAGATTCAAAACAACCAGAAGGTTATTGACGCATATTTGGGGGTGGCTGATGATGAGTAATATTTTAGAAATAAAGGACTTGGTTGTTTCCTACGGTGGCATTGAAGCTGTAAAGGGCATTCATTTAACGGTTCCCGAAGGGGAAATCGTAACCCTAATTGGTGCAAACGGTGCCGGAAAGTCCACCACATTAAAGTCCATTTCCGGCTTAGTAAAGCCTAAGCAAGCTTCTATTTTTTATAAAGGAAAAGAAATTGTTGGGCAGTCTCCCGACTTCATCGTTTCCCAAGGGATTACCTTGGTTCCAGAAGGCAGACGGGTTTTCCCAAACCTTACAGTAATGGAAAACCTAAAAATTGGTGCTTATTTACGTAAGGACAACTTAAAGGACGACTTGGAATATATCTTTAAGCTCTTTCCTCGTCTAAAGGAAAGAGAATGGCAGATGGCAGGTACTCTCTCCGGAGGTGAACAGCAAATGCTGGCCGTTGGCCGTGCTTTAATGAGCAGACCAAAGGTCATTATGATGGATGAGCCATCCTTAGGCCTTGCCCCTTTGGTGGTAAAGGATATCTTTAAAATCATTCAAACCATCAACAAAGAAGGCATCACTGTTTTACTCATTGAGCAAAATGCAAATATGGCTTTAAAAATTGCCCATAAGGCTTACGTGATTGAAACGGGGACTATTACCATGGAAGGTACTGGGGAAGAACTTTTAGCAAATGAAAAAATAAAGCAAGCGTATTTAGGAAAAACAAAATAAAATAAACTCCCTGTGGTTTTTTATAAAAAGAAACCCAAGGGAGTTTTTATTTTTCTATCTTTTTCTATCCTCATTGACTCTCGTACCTGCAGCATAAGTCCCCCTATGGGAAACCGCCGTTATAGGTTAAGCCTAGATTCCTTCAGGGGCATGAATATAAGGAACATCCACCGCCCATAGCTAAAAGAAATGATTCGTCTTCGAAAGTAATCTAAGAAATAAAACGAATTCATTTCTCCCCTTCCTCAACACCTTTGCCATCAAGAATAGCACCATCTCGGAAAATTAAGGCAACCCAAACCAGGTGAATTGGGGTGAATGTAGCCATGTATCAATGGCATATGGCCTAATTCTCAAAATATAGCCCCAGAGGTGCATTTCACGTCTTAGCTAGTCATTTATACCTTTCAACGAAGAGAAGCCTTTACAGGGTGCTTTAATTGGAAATTAGCCTTCTTGTAAACTGAGGATGGTTCCCTTTTGACTTTAATAGGCTTCAATTAAGGCTATTATGCCAACAAGGTGGCTTTAGTATTGTCAACTAACGCCAAAGAAATCTATGTGAAAATTTAAACGAAAAATTGTCCCCTCTCCTTCCAAAAGACTCCATTTAAATCTTATGCCCTTGCCATTTTGTACCACGGTATCGGGTAATGAAAAAGGCAGATCTCACACACCAATCAATAATCATAGAAACCCAAACACCAAATAACCCCATTTCAAAGTGTACGCCCAAAATATAGCTAAATGCAATTCGGAAAACCCACATGGAGAATATGGACCACACCATACAATACTTCACATCGTTTGCGGCACGCAGGGTATTGGCCAAGGAAAAAGACTCTGGCCATATCAGGATGGCGCAAATACCATGAAGCCATGAAATTTGTGTGGCCAATCCTGTCGCTTCAGGTGATAACTGATACAAGGCCAAAATCCCTGGCAATACCAAAAGAATGACAAAGTTAAATATAAAAATTAGGAAGTGGGTGAGCTTCAAAATTTTTTGGGTATAGTACCTTGCCATTTCGTAGTCTCTTGCACCAACACAACGGGAAACTACGGTAATGAGTGCCATACTTACCGCCATTCCCGGCATAATCTGGAATGTTCCAATAATATTACCAACCGCATTTGCTGCAATGGCCGCAGTTCCGAAAGTGGTAACCAAACTAAGCACTAAAATTTTCCCCAGCTGAAACATACTACTTTCAAAGCCGTTTGGGATACCGATAAACGCTATTTTTTTCAAAAGCTCTTTATCCAAACGAAAGGAAAATGGTCTAGATAAATGAAGGGTATGTTCCTGACCACGCAGCAACAAAATAATCCCCAATGCAGCGATAATACGTGATGCCAAGGTAGCAATGGCAGCACCTTTCACGCCCATAGCAAAGCCATATATCAAGACAGCATTACCACCTACATTGACTGCGTTCATCAACAAGGAAAGATACATAGGCACCTTTGAATTTCCCATGGAGCGAAAAATGGCCGCCCCCGCATTATACAGGGCGATAAAGGGAATAGACGCCGCAACATACAGCAAATATGTTTTTGCGCTTTCCATAACGTTACTTTCAATTTTTCCAAAAACATTGAGCAAAATAAAATCTTTCGCTATATAAATCCCACCCGTTATGATAACAGCAGAAATGGCTGTAAAAAGCACAAGCTGATCTGTTGCTCGACACGCCTTTTGGCGGTTGTTTTGCCCCAAATATTGCCCTGCAACCACTGCTCCACCTGTGGCAAGGGCACCAAATAAATGAATTAGTAATACAATGATGGTATCTACCAAAGAAACGCCAGAAACTGCATGCTCCCCTACGCTGGCCACCATTAAGGAATCGCACAAACCTACCAAAATAGCCAGTAGCTGCTCTATAAGCATAGGAACGATTAGCCTCTTTAAGTCCCGATTGGTAAACATATAACTCTTCTTATCTACTTGTTCCATAAAAATTTACCCCCCCAAAAATGTAAGGAGCTTTGTCCTCTTTTAAAAATAAATCAATAACACTGAAAAATATCCAAAAATTCTCTTTTTAGGAAATAATGATTTCGTATCATTGAAAAATCTCACTTCGACTAAATAAATAACGATACTGCACAATAAACTAAAAGCAAGGCCATAATGACATTTAAAATCCTTCTGTTTTTTTCAAAAAAACTTCGAAAAACGGAACCAAAAAGAACCCAGCATCCGCAACAAAGCAACACCACAATCCAGTTAAACCCTAAAACCAGCAAAAATGCCTCGACTGATTGATAGTATGGAAAAACGAAATTTGTAATTAAGGTGATACCGAACAATAAGCCTTTGGGATTTACAAATTGAAGTATCACAGCTGTGCTAAATGCCCGAGTATCCAATTGGCGGGCTTTTTTCTTTTCTTCTTTAGGCTTGTCCCTCCAAATAATCCAAGCCAAATAAAGTATGTATCCTGCTCCTAAAACTGTCATTATGTCTACAATTTTAGGTATGTATCGGTTTAAGAATAGATTAGATAATATGCAACAAATTAAAATCAACGAAAATCCCGTTGCTACCCCTGCACAAAAGGGCATGCTTTTTTTTACACCGTATTTCGCACCATTATTCATACTCATAATATTATTCGGGCCCGGCGTAATGCACGAAACGAAAACATAGGATACAAAGGCAAAAACATGAACCACAGAAGTTCCCCCTTTTTATAAAATAAAAACTGCTCTAAACAGAGCAGTTTTCTCAGTATTAATCTTCTAAATCAACCTTTGGTTTAATGGGTAATCCATTGGATAGCTGGTGCAACTCGCTTTCCTCACAGTACATTTCATTTATCTTATACAGCAAAGTCATCAAGCTATCTGTAAGGTGTACATTTTCCACCAAGACATCTTCGGGCACCTGTAAATCAACATGGCTAAAATTCCACATACCCTTTACGCCCCACTTTGCCAGATCGTTTGCAACCTTTACTGCCTTGGAGCGAGGCAAAGTAAGAATTGCTACATCTACACTGTTGTTTTTCACATATTGCTCCATCTGATCAACGTCGTATACCTCTACGCCACGGATGGTCATACCGATTAAACGAGGATTGGTATCAAAAACAGCTTTAATTACAAAACCTCTTTTTTCAAAATTGGTATAATTTACCAAAGCCTGCCCGATATTTCCCCCGCCGACTACGATCATATTATACAACCTGTCCAAACCCAATATCTTCTTAATTTCATTATGAAGATACTCAACATTGTAGCCGTAGCCCTGCTGTCCAAAACCACCAAAGTTATTTAAATCTTGACGAATCTGTGACGCAGTAATGTTCATTTTTGCACTCAGTTCTTTTGATGAAATTCTCGTAATATCGCTCTCCAAAAGATCGCCCAGATAGCGGTAATATCTAGGTAGCCGATTAATAACCGCCGGCGAAATTCTCTTTTCACTATCCATTTTATCCATATCCTCTCCGTGTCAACTTAAACTCAGTATAGCACTCCTGTTATTTTATTGTCAACAATAACTCTTTTAATATGAATCCTTTTCTGATATTATTGTAGTTATATCCCCAGAAAAAACGGAGGACAATCATATGATACTAGCATGTAAACAGTTACACAAAGCCTACGGCATTGATGTGATTTTAGACAAAATCACCTTCCATTTGGAAGAAAAGGAAAAGGCCGCCATCGTAGGCGTAAATGGGGCTGGAAAAACAACTTTGTTCCGTGTATTAACAGGAGAAATTTCTGCTGATGGCGGTGAATTTTATATTAAGAAAGATGCTACCCTTGGATATATGGCCCAGAACCAACAAATCGAAAGCGAACGCACCATTTATCAAGAAATGCTATCTGTTTTTGAGAAAATATTGGAAACTGAAAATCTTCTTCGTGAAATGGAGAAGGAAATGGGATATCTTACGGGGCAGGGATTAGCCGATAAGATGGAGGAATACGCTCGTTTACAACACTTTTTTGAGCAAAGCGACGGGTACAGCTACCAAAGCCGCCTACGAGGTGTGTTAAAAGGTCTGGGCTTTAGTGAGGCAGACTTCAACCGCCCTCTCACCCAACTTTCAGGTGGGCAAAAAACTCGTATCTATCTTGGCAAGCTTTTACTTTCGAAGCCGGATATTTTGCTTTTGGACGAGCCTACCAACCACTTGGATATTGCATCCATTGAATGGCTGGAGGACTTTTTGAGGGGCTACGAAGGTGCTGTATTAATCATATCCCACGATCGTTACTTCTTAGATAAAATTGTCACTAAAGTAGTGGAAATCGAAAACAAAAAGTCTAATATTTACAACGGGAACTATAGTTTTTATACCCAACAAAAAGAATTTAATAAAGAGGTTCAGCAAAAAGCTTTTGATACTCAACAAAAGGAAATCAAGCGTCAGGAAGATGTCATTCGCACCCTCCGTGCTTTTAATCGGGAAAAATCCGTAAAACGTGCGGAGAGCCGAGAAAAAGCGTTGGATAAAATAGATCGGGTGGATCGCCCCGATTCTTTACCCTCCCATATGCGTTTAACCTTAACACCCCTGATTACCAGTGGCAACGATGTACTTCATACGGAAGACCTTTCCAAGTCTTACGGCGGAAATAAAATATTTCAAAATGTAAGCTTTGATGTCAAACGTGGGGAAAAAGCTGCAATCATCGGGCCAAATGGCGTGGGAAAATCCACTTTGTTTAAAATGCTCCTGCGGGAAGTTTCAAGCGATTCCGGTATCGTCCGCTTTGGCACCAATGTCCACACTGGATACTATGATCAGGAACAGCAGATGTTGGATGAATCTAAGACCATCTTTAATGAAATTTCAGATACCTACCCTAATTTAACAGCAGGGCAAATCCGAAACGTTTTAGCCGCCTTCGTATTTACCAACGACGATGTGTTCAAGCCCATTTCCGCTTTAAGCGGTGGTGAAAAAGGCCGTGTTTCTTTAGCAAAAATTATGCTTTCCAAAGCCAATTTGCTTATGTTGGACGAGCCTACAAACCATTTGGACATGTATTCAAAGGAAGTATTGGAAAACGCTTTAAACTGCTATGAAGGAACTGTAGTCTATATCTCCCACGACCGTTATTTCATGAATAAAACGGCAGAAAAAATTCTGGAATTAACGCCTGATGGTGTTGTGCAGTACGCAGGGAACTACGATTACTACTTGGAAAAAAAGGCTGAGCAGGCTCGAAATGAAGAGGAAAGGGCAAAAGAAATGGGGACTATTTCCACCTCTACCATTCCGGCAAATGCCAGCGAAACAAAGGCTGACTGGCTCAAACAAAAAGAGCAGCAGGCAGCAGAAAGAAAGTTAGCAGGAAAAATTTCTCGTTTGGAACAAGAAATCGAAGAAACAGAAGGGGCCATTGCCAAGGCAGACGAGGATATGGCTGCAGCCAGTGCAGACTATGCAAAAGCCCAGGAAATTTTTGAAGAAAAAACCATACTAGAAGAAAAATTGGAACTGCTCTACTCCCAATGGGAGGAACTTCAATAAACAAAGGAGGAAATTCGATGAAGATTTTGTTTGTATTGGCATTATTTGCAATGTTCATGCTTTTGGGAGCAGGCAGTATTCTGGGAGCAAATAGCCAGATTGTTTTTTATTTGGTGATGCTGGTCATGGGTATTGGTCTTGCCTACTACGCCCACTGGTTTAAAAAATTTGCACAGAAGGTGAACTCCATTTTACCTCTTATGGAAACTGACCCAGACGCTTATATTGCAGAAACGGAAAAACTGTTGGAAGGTAGACGTGCCAACAATATCCGTTCCATGTTGATGATGAATATTGCTGTTGCTTATATGGAAAAAGGGGATTATGTAACAGCAAAGCAGAAATTAAAAAGCATCAATGGTGGTGCATTAAAAAAAGCCAATGGTGCCGTATATTTCCTAAACCTGACTTATGTCATGATTCACTTAGGGGAAAATGAACAAGCTCTTGATCTGATTAAGAAATTCAAAAAACGTTTCCTTAGCCTTCCCATGGGGGGAAATCTACCCCGCTTAAATGCATTTATACAAATTTTTGAGGCCATGGAAAATGACAAATGGCACGAAGCAACGGAACAAATGAAAGAAGTGAAAGAAAACTGGCCAGATAAAGTTACTGGTGTTGACTATACTATCTTGGAAAAACGCTTAGAAGAACACAACGGCTCTTTACAAAAGGTTCAAGCATAATAAAAGGCTGTAATGGAATCCTCCATTACAGCCTTTTATTCACTCAATTTACTTTGCCTTTCAGGACAACTGAAATTGGCCTCCGAAAAATTATTCGCCTTTATTTTCTAAATATCCATTAATATCAGTTAAAAGCTTGTCTATTTCCATGCCGTGTACCATGCTAGCTTCTTCTAATGTTTCAGCAGCAGCGGAAGGGCATCCAACACAGTGCATGCCGTTCTCCATCAAAACTGCACCAACACCTCTATCCATCATTAAAAGTTCACCAATTGTCATATCCTTTGTTGCTTTCATGTTTTATTCCTCCTTTGAAAAATTTAGTTTATGTTATGTATCCTGCCACAAAAAAGAATTTTCAGCGATATTGTTTCTAAAAACAACTGGAAATTTCTTAAAACTGGCTTTCAGGAATATCCAAAACCAGTTTGCGGCAAAATGGGCAAATTTTTCCCATTAGTTTAGCGCCACCCATATAGCTTTTGGCCAATAGATATTCTTGCTTTTTCCCTCTTTCATCTTTCCCTTTCCACATGAAGTATCTTCCCGATTCCACATAGCCTTCTGTCATTTCTTCACCACAAAAAGGGCATTTCATACCATCATCTCCTATTCTAATTCCAAAGCAGACCCAGGGACCCTTTTAAAGCCTTTGGCCTTACCGTCTTCGAAATGAAAAATTAGATACTCTTCCTCGCCATCTTTATTGATGCCAAAAAATCCTTTCGGTGTACCTAAATAGTATAACAAGGCTTCTTCCCTTTTTTCATTTGGCTCTCCAAGGTATCCAACCAATTCCTCCTCTGAAAGACCCTCAATAATGTTACGATCCAAGAAGTCTTTTACAATGGCTTGTCGACTGTTTCCCTCATAGTTTACCCACTTTTCTGTAGTAAATGCTTTTCTACTGTTTAAAACTTGGCCGCCAACGAAAGCAACGACCACGCAAAAACCAAGAAAGACTAAAAGTAGTTTGTCCTTTTTGTTCATAGGCTTACCCTCCTATTATGAAATCCATTTGAATCCCTTAAAGTAACGCAATACAACCTTGCCTAAAATTGCATCTGGATCTACAAACTGATTTTCCCAATAGCGGGAATCCAAAGATCTGTTTCGGTTATCCCCCATCATGAAGTACGTGCCTACTGGCACTTCATAGGGACCGAAATCCCCCTGAGTAATTTCTTTTATATAAGGCTCATCCTGAACCTCACCGTTAATATAAACGGCTCCATCCTTCACTTCTACAACATCGCCACCCACACCGATGATACGCTTTACATAAAGGGTTTTACCCTCGGGATCATCAGGGTAACGGAATACAGCAACATCCCCACGCTGTGGTTCATCAAACCAATATGACGTACGAAGAGCCAAAATACGGTCCCCAGTCATAATGGTGTTTTCCATAGAGCCTGTGGGAACTTGTGCGTTCACAATTAAAAATGTGTTCACCAATCCTGCCAATACCACAGCCAAAAGGATTGTTTTTATCCAACTGATAATTTCTTTTCTTACCGTACCGCTCACATAGCCATCTCCTTTGGGACGTTATTTATTTTAGGAATCCGTTAATAATTTGAGACTCCGCCTGTTTCTCTGTTAGGCCTAATGTCATCAGCTTTGTCAGCTGATCCCCGGCGATTTTGCCGATGGCCGCCTCATGAATTAACGTTGCATCCACGTCATTTGCAATAATTTCAGGCTCTGCCGCCACAATGCCGTTATCCATAATAATGGCATCGCATTCAGAATGACCATAACAAGCCTTGTTTCCGCAAAGTTTAGAGCGGAACAGCTGTCTAGAACTGTCTCTGGCAACAGAACGGGAAATGAGCTTTGCACTGCAACCTTCGCCATCTAAATCCACGTCAAAGGATGTTTCTGCATACTGCTGACCGTGGGTCATAATTTTTTCTTTGATTACAACCGTAGCTCCTGCCGCTAATTTTGCACTAGAGATTCGCTTTGTAGAGTCAACACCCTTTAACTGAACTGTATCCATCTCAATAAAACTGTTTTCCTCTGCAATAATATGAGTTTGGGGGTTAATTATATTCTGACCGCCCCCCTCCCCTTCGCCAATATGCTTTTCCACATATTTAATCCTTGCATTTTTGCCAACAAAGAAACGATGAATCCCATCATGCTGAGAAACGCCACTACCGCAGTTGTGGATACCACATCCAGCAACAATGGTTACGTCTGCATCCTCGCCGATGTGAAAATCGTTATAAACCAAATCATGCATATCCGTTTCAGAAATCAAAGCGGGAATGTGTACACTTTCATTCTTTGTGCCAGGCTTAATAATGATGTCTATACCAGAACCATCTTCTTTAGAAACAATCTGAATGGTTTCAGTGGAGTTTCTTCCTGCACTTTTGCCGTTGCTACGAATATTAAATGCCCCCGCAGTAGGGATATTGCCAATTCCCGCTACTTCAGCAAGCAAGTTTTTGATAACATCATTCAACATGGTGCTGTGCCTCCTTAAAATATCTGCAACCGGATTCCACGCCAAATAATCCGGGCAAAACTTCCTCTTTTGTGCCAACCTGTGCTACTTGTCCACCACTGATAACTACAACCTGATCGGCAATATTTAAAATTCGTTCCTGATGGGAAATAATCAAAATAGAGCCTTTGATTTCCCCATGCATTTTCTCAAAAACATCAATTAAGTTTTTAAAGCTCCATAAGTCAATGCCTGCCTCTGGTTCATCAAATAAAGTAACCTTTGTTTTTCTCGCCATAACCGTTGCAATCTCAATACGTTTTAATTCCCCGCCAGAAAGACTGCTATTTACCTCACGGTCAATATAGTCCTTGGCACAAAGGCCAACTTCTGCCAAATATTCGCACGCTGCGGCTGTGCTTAAATCTTTGCCGCTGGCAAGGGTAATTAAATCCTTTACAGTAACACCCTTAAAGCGTACGGGCTGTTGAAAGGCAAAGCTTACGCCTGCATTGGCACGCTCGGTAATGCTCCAATTGGTAATATCCTGTCCATCCAACAAAATTTGCCCGCTATCGGGTTTTTCAATCCCTGCAATGATTTTTGCCAAGGTGGATTTCCCACCACCATTGGGGCCTGTAATTACCACAAATCTTTCATCCTCAATAACCAGGCTGATATTTTTCAATATCTCTTTTCCATCGGCTGAAAAAGAGACGTTTTTTAATTCTAACATTTCCCAATCCTCCATTTCAAAGACTTTCGCCTTTATCTTTCGCAAAATGCCATAGAAAGCTATCCTAAATTATAACAATTTTCCAAATAGACTGTCAATATTTTTCCATTTTTTTAGCGTTTTTCCTGTTTAAAAACAGTCTTTTCATTTTCTTCACTCTATATTACAATAGAACATACATAAATTAAACAAAAAAGGAGGGCTTTTTATGCTCGGTTTTCATACAGACGGCATTCGCCTTGTGGGCGCATCCGACCATCTGATCTCTCTGTTAAAACAAAGAAAGTTACCCATTGTCTCTAATATTACTGGAAATACTTTGGTGTTTGCAGTAAACGATACGAGTTTGTTAACAAAAAAACTATATGCACCTTCCTTCTCCGCTGGAGAAGCCCCTTGGTTTGTTTGCACCGTTGGGGACTTTCCCCGTCCAACAGCAAACACCTTACCTTTTCAAGAGGACTCAGATTTAGCGGATTTTATCACTGCCATTTACTATGCTTCCCAGGGTTTTTTACATCTAGACTTCGAACTTTCTGAGCTTAAGGAAAAGCTTTCCGAAGAAAAGGGGCGGAAAATTGTCGCCATCCCAGAAGATCAGTTTGGCCAAATTCCCAAGGATGCCTTTGCTATGTGCTTTTGCTTTTCTAACGGCGGCTTTATGGAAAGTGACCGACTTTTTGTAAAACTCACAAAAGAGTTTGGCATGGATATGGGCAAAGTTTTATTGGCAGGTACTTTTGACTCAAAACATAGCTTTATACGAGCTTTTGTTCTGTAAAAAAGCCTATTTACCTAGGAAAAAAAGGGTGGTACAATAAGTCTGCATGGGCAACCATTGCAAATACAGAGTAGGGCTTTGTGCGTTAAGTGTCTTGTGGACGGGGAGTTGCCACAAGAACGAAAAGGGTAATTCCTTGCGGTACAGAACCCGCATCCCGCTGTCAAATAAAGAAGATACTATTACCTCTTTATTATCACAGCAACCCCCAGAATACGTTCGTGTTCTGTATGGGGTATTTGGGATTTTCCAATGATAATGAAGGGGTTTTTTTATTTCTGAAAAACCCCGCAACCAAAAATTAAGGAGGGCTTTTTCATGCAACAAAAAATTTCTAACACCCATCGCCTAGTAATTATGGCTCTATTAATCGCAATCTCCATCATTTTATCTCGCTTTCTTTCCATTGCCGCTTGGAACTTGAAAATCGGTTTTGCCTTTGTGCCTGTGGCGTTGGCAGGCATTCTTTTCGGGCCTGTACCCGCTGCCATCGTTGCCGCAGTGGCGGATTTTCTTGGAGCACTTTTGTTCCCACTGGGGCAATTTTTCCCTGGCTTTACCCTAACTGCCCTTTTAAACGGTTTATTGTACGGCTTTTTTCTTTACAAAAAGGCTGATATGAAAAATATCATTATGGTAGCACTCATCACTCAGATTGTTGGCTCACTACTTATGAATACCCTATGGATTTCTATGTTGTATGGTACACCTTTTTGGGCATTGCTCCCTACACGTATCATGCAGGTATCTTTGATGAGCGTAGTCGAAATTATTGTTATCCGTATTTTGGTAGGATATGCACCACAAATTTACAAGTTTCAAAAAGTTTAAATTCTTTCTGAAAGCAAAATAAAAAATAAAAGCTGTTGGCAGGCTCCCCCTGACCAACAGCTTTTTTATTTCTTCCCCTTTACCTCAAGCTCTAATAGAAGTATTTTCTTTTCTAGCCCACCGCCATAGCCAACCAGCTTTCCATCTGCTCCAACAACCCTATGGCAAGGGATGATGATGGATATGGGGTTTTTATTGTTCGCCATTCCAACTGCCCGTGCCCCCTTGGGGTTGCCAATTTTCTTTGCAATCTCCCCATAGGAAACTGTGGCTCCATAAGGTATCTCCTGAAGCGCCTGCCATACCATCTTTTGAAACGCCGTCCCCTTGGGAATTAAAGGTAGTTCAAAATCCGTTCTCTCCCCTTGGAAGTATTCCATTAGCTGCCGCTCCGCCTGGTCCAGCAAAGGCGTTTTTTCCATTACATGAGGCGTCGTTATTTCCTCCTGATAAGTAAGTCGGGTAAGGTGGCCATCCTCCTCCCCCAAAACCAGAACGCCTATTGGGCTGTGATAAAAATATATTTTCTCCAATCTTACCCCTCTTTTCTGAGTTCTTTTAACAGTGCAATTTCCTTTGCATATCCATCCAGCTCATTGGGTGTTTCCAAGTAAAAGGGCAAATGAACCAACTTGGGATGATTTATGATTCTTGTGATTCCCTCTAAGCCCAAAGTGCCCTCACCAATCTTTTCATGGCGATCTTTGTGGCTGCCCATGGGGTTTTTGCTATCATTTAGGTGAATGGCTTTCAGCCTTTTCAAACCAATGATTTGGTCAAATTCGTCCAGAACACCATCTAAGTTCTCAACAATATCATACCCACCATCATAAACATGGCAAGTGTCCAGACATACGCCCATACGTTCATGCCCTCCCACCCCATCTATAATTTGGCGGATTTCCTCAAAACTCCGTCCCACTTCACTGCCTTTGCCTGCCATGGTCTCTAATAAAATGGGAGTTTTGCCACCTTTTTCTAAAACTTCATTCAACATATCTGTAATCATACCCACCCCTGCTTCTACACCTTGCTTTACATGACTGCCAGGATGGAAGTTATACAACACGTGGGGTAGCAATTCCAGTCGTTCTAAATCCTCCTCCATCATACGTAGGGCAAATCCTCTAAGCCCTTCATCAGCCGAGCAAGCATTCATGGTATAAGGGGCGTGGGCCAATAAAGTCCCAAAACCACGCTGTTGAGCAAAGGCAATATAAGCATCAATATCCCCTTTATCCAAGGCCTTTACATTACCACCCCTTGGGTTCCGAGTAAAAAATTGGAACACATTGGCTCCAATCTTCTCTGCCTCTTTCCCCATAGCAAGATATCCTTTCGACGCCGACAAATGACAACCTATCCAAAACATATTTATACCTCCTATATATTAAACAATGCTTTTATCCTACAAATACTTTCTCCTGTACACAGAACAGCAACTGTCATCTATAAATATACCATGAAACACATACTTTTTAAGTTCCACTGCTATTTTGCCTACCTTTGTTTTTTATCATACTGTAAAGGAGATTTTTTCGCAAGTATACCCTTGAATAGCAGTCCTTCAATGGAAATTTTTCAAAAAACCGCCATAAATTTTTCACACCTCTATGCATTGGGATTTAAATGTGATAGGATATAAATCAAAGATAGTGCTCGTATTTCTATCAAGATAACATAGCAATAATGTTCTATTATGAATACAGGAGGGATAGCTAATGGCTTTTTCATGGACAAAAGACCTGGAAACGGGAAATGCACAAATCGATACAGAACACAAGGAATTAATTCAGGCAATTAATAACCTTTTAGAGGCGTGTTCCTCTGGAAAAGGACGAAATGAAATCGCAAATACTGTAGATTTTTTGAACCAGTATACCAAAACTCACTTTGCCCACGAACAGATTTTACAGCAAAAATATAAATATCCAGACTTTGAAAATCACAAAAAATATCATGAGGGATTTATTAAAGTAGTTGAAGACTTTACCACTCGATTGAAAGCCAATGGCCCCACCATTCAGTTGGTGGGAGAGATCAATATGCAATTAGGAAGCTGGCTCATCAATCATATCAAAAGAGAAGATGTAAAGGTTGCAAAGCATATTCTTCAGCAGGGTAAATAAGCTACATAACAAAAGGACAGTATAGGGCGTAGTGCCACGATACCGTCCTTCTTTATTTTCTATCGTTCCGATTAAAAAAGCAGATGGCATTGCCATCTGCTTTTTCTTACAAAGATACCATGAAGTTATGCTTTCTTTGCTTTAGATTCATAAATATTTCTAATAATTAAGATTGTTGCAATCATAGAAACAATTGCAATTGGCAAGTTAATCATCCAATTTTGAATAACCGCTGCCAAAATGTAGTTTAATGCTGAAACCACCGCTACCGTAAGCGCATAAGGCAACTGTGTGGAAACATGGTTGATATGGTCACACTGAGCACCCGTTGAAGCCATAATTGTTGTATCGGAAATAGGTGAGCAGTGGTCACCACAAACAGCCCCAGCCAAAGTAGCCGCTACTGTGATAATCAACAATTCGCTTGAAGGGTCCAAAATAGGAACTACAATAGGCAAAAGGATGCCAAAAGTACCCCAAGAAGTACCTGTTGCAAAAGCCAAGAAAACAGCAATTGCAAATACAATGACAGGCAATAAAATTTGAAGCATACCAACGTTGTTTGCAAGAAGGCCTGCTACGAATTCTTTTGCTCCCAACAAACCGGTAATACCACTTAATGTCCATGCGAAGGACAAAATCAAAATGGCAGGAACCATAGCCTTAAAACCATCAGGAAGACAAGCCATAAATTCAGAGAACGATAATACACGACGAGGGATGTACAGGAAGAAAGTGATTAACAATGCCGCTGTAGAACCCAACAACAAACCAACGGAAGCATCACAATTTGCAAATGCGTTTACGAAGGATTCCCCTGCAAAGAAACCGCCTGTATAAATCATACCTGTTACACAACAAACGATTAAAACGATAACGGGTAAAATTAAGTCGATAACTTTACCATTCCCTGTTACTGCACCCTCTTCTACGTCTGCATAAGGTCTGGAGTCTGTTGTATAAAGATCGTCATTTTCCTGTGCATTCTTTTCGTGTAAACGCATAGGGCCAAAGTCAAAGTTTGTAACTGTCAATGTAATCATGGCAACGATTGTCAATAATGCATAGAAGTTATATGGAATGGCACGGATAAATAAATCCAAACCATTTACACCTTCTACAACGCCTGCAACAGCTGCTGCCCAAGAAGAAATCGGTGCAATTATACAAATAGGTGCTGCTGTGGCATCAATAATGTAAGCCAATTTAGCACGGGATACCTTGTGGGAGTCTGTTACAGGGCGCATAACGCTACCAACGGTTAAGCAGTTAAAGTAGTCATCTACGAATACCAAAACCCCCAACATAAAGGTAGATAATAAAGCACCTTTTCTTGTTTTGATTCTTTCACGAGCCCATGCACCATATGCCGCAGAACCCCCCGCTTTGTTCATTAAGGATACCATAATACCTAGTACAACCAAGAAAATCAAAATACCAACGTTCCAACTATCAGCTAACTTTGCCAATAAGCCGCCGTCCGTTTCATTTGTAAATACTGTGAGATACGCCTGCTTTAAGCTAAAGTTACTGTGGAACAGTGCACCAACAACAATACCTACAAATAATGAGGAATAAACCTCCTTTGTAATTAGCGCCAATATAATCGCTACCAGCGGTGGCACCAAAGACCAAAATGTTGCATACATGTTACTTACTTCCCCTGCATCCCCTTCGCTGGCAAAAACAGTAAACGTCATTGCCAAAGCCAAAAGCAAAAAGACTGCGATCTTACTGATCATGGGATTTTGCTTTGTGTTTCTCATAACCTTTCCCCTTTCCGGATTCAAAAATAGATAAATAATACCGTTCGCTTTGGAAACATCAAGAAAAGATTGTGCTCCACACAACCTCCGCACGCCAGCAATAGGATAAAACCAACAGTTTACCCTCTGGCTTGCTAACTTTTTGATTCTAAAATTACATTTAAAGAAACAAAAAAATAAAGCCATGCGGCGCATGGCTTCAGAAATATCCCAGTAATGTTTGGATGTTCCGAGTTTCCGATAGCGCTCCACATAAGTGACAGCACATTACATGTTTTGCAATGCACCAGCCAAGCTCTCCCAAGGCAGAAAAAGCCGACTTCGGCGATGATCCCTTTCCCCTTCCGTCACCTTAACGTTTTTGTGAAGGACTACTATTGAGCATCGCACCTCTATCTTACATTTGTTTTCCGTCGGCAAAAACCGACTGTCCTTCATACTTACCATACCCCCCAAATAAAGTCAAGTGTTTTTGACGAAAAACACCTATTTTCCATGATTTTTCGTCTATAAACCGTCTTTTTCCCACGGACTATTCCCTTATTTACGAAAAAATGGTATAGTTAAGAAGAAAAAAAGCAAAACTGTAACATAATGAAAATAAAGGAGGTCGTTTCTTATGGCAACACCACATATTTCAGCCGAAAAAGGGGATTTCGCAAAAACCGTTTTAATGCCCGGTGATCCCTTGCGTGCAAAATTCATTGCCGAAACATTTCTGCAGGACGCAGTTTTAGTCAATAACGTGAGAGGAATTCACGGTTATACAGGCACATATAAAGGCACAAAAGTATCCGTCATGGCCAGTGGCATGGGTATGCCTTCCATGGGTATTTACAGCTATGAGCTATATTCTTTCTTCGATGTAGAAAATATTATCCGTATCGGTTCCGCCGGTGCTTTTAACGATAAATTGCAGCTGCGTGACATCGTAGCAGGTATGGGGGCAAGTACAAACTCCAGCTTTGGCGCACAGTACGAAGTACCCGGAAACCTTTGTAATTTGGCTGATTACGATTTACTTACTACAGCCGTAGAATCCGCTAAAGAGCTTGGCAAAGACTTAAAGGTGGGTAATATCTTATCTTCCGATACTTTTTATGATGACCGTCCTGATGTTATGAAAAATTGGACAAAAATGGGCGTACTTTGCGTGGAAATGGAAGCTGCTGCGCTATACTTGAATGCAACCAGATTAGGAAAACGTGCGTTGGCTTTGGTAACCATTTCTGACAAGCCTCTTACTGGTGAAGAAACCACAGCCGAAGAACGCCAGACAACATTTACTCAAATGATGGAAATTGCTTTGGAAACCGCAGTAAAAATGGATAAAAAATAATTGTACTAACAACAAAGGGTATAAGCCATGCTAATACCCCTTTTTTTATTTTCCAATGACTAAAAACCCCTGAAAACATTGACAAATCCACCTCTCGTCTGCTAAAATGACTCCTGTCGGTGATTGAAATATTTGCTTCACCCCAAAACTGAAAAAGAAACATGCTTTCGATCCCGTCCGACGGGATTTTTTTATGCAAATTTCAGGTTTTGTATACAATTGGGCAAAGCCCTCATAATTGAGATTAACTATAATTTTAGGAGGTTTTTCAAAATGGCAGGAACAATTTCCAGAGGTATTAAAGCACCCATCATTCGTCAAGGTGATGATATCGTAAAAATCGTAGCAGACTCCGTTTTAGCAGCAGCAGCAGAAGACGGTTTTCAGTTACAAGAACGTGATGTTGTTTGCGTAACAGAAGCAGTCGTTGCCCGTGCAGACGGCAACTATGCCTCAACTGATGACATTGCATCAGATGTAAAAGCAAAGTTAGGCGGCGAAACAATCGGCGTTGTTTTCCCCATCCTCAGCAGAAACCGTTTTGCAATTTGTCTTAGAGGTATCGCAAAGGGTGCAAAAAAGGTTGTACTTATGTTAAGCTATCCCTCTGATGAAGTTGGTAACCACCTTTTTGACATGGACCTCTTGGACGACAGCGGTATCAACCCCTATAACGACGTGTTGTCTTTAGATGCTTACAGAAACGCTTTTGGCTACATCAAACACCCCTTCACAGGTGTTGACTACGTTGATTACTACAAAACATTAATTGAAGAAGAAGGTGCAGAAGCAGAAATCATTTTTGCAAACCACCCCGAAGCAATTGTGAAGTTTACCAAAAATGTACTTTGCTGCGATATTCATACAAGAGAGCGCTCCAAGCGTCGAATTTTGGCTGCTGGTGGCGAAAAGGTTTGCACACTGGACGAAATTTTAATGGAATCCATAAATGGCAGTGGCTTTAACCCTTCCTACGGCTTATTAGGTTCCAATAAGGCAACAGAAACAACAGTTAAACTCTTCCCTAAAAATGCACAGGAAGTTGCAGAACAGATACAAAAAGAACTCATTGCACGTACTGGCGTAACAGTGGAAGCTATGATTTATGGCGATGGTGCATTCAAAGACCCTGTCGGTAAAATTTGGGAATTAGCTGACCCCGTGGTTGGCGCTGGTTATACCGAAGGCCTTGTAGGCTTACCTAACGAAGTAAAGTTGAAATACTTGGCTGATAATGACTTTGCAGACCTTTCTGGTGCGGCATTGGAAGAAGCCATTCGCCAGCGTATTACGGAAAAAGAAGCTGATTTAAAGGGAAGTATGGCTTCCGAAGGTACAACACCTCGTCGCCTCACTGACCTGATTGGTTCTCTTTGCGATTTAACGAGCGGTAGTGGGGATAAAGGTACACCTATCGTTTTAGTACAAAATTATTTTAACAATTTTGCAAACTAATTTGCCTAAAAAAAGGAGTGTTGAATAACACTCCTTTAAATATTCTACTCTATTTCAAAATAAAGAGAACAGGCGATGATTACAATGCCATACCACTGTAATCATCGCCTGTTCTTTTAGAGGGGAGGATATCTACGCATTTAGAAATCCGAATATATATAAAAGCCTCTCGGCTTGTTATCCCTTTCATGTATATAAGATAACATATTATTTTGAAGAAACAATGGATAAAAACCGTCAATTCCATTAAGAAATGCCGTATAGAATCTTAATAAGTAAAGATACCTTTTTATTTTGTTTTGGGTACCGATGAACGCCAAAGATTTTTCATAAAATCCTGCTTTTTTAAAAGCGAAATTTTTTGGGCATTCGTTCTGTTTATTGAACCATCACCATCCCCTCTTTTCACTACTTTTAAAAAACATTCCACTCCCCCTATTAAAAACCCCCGTGTCACAAGAATTTCTTGAAACACGGGGTCTGGATTCTTTCGTTATAGTTCCTTTCACCTTATCCAAAAGAGAAGGCTATTCAGGAAAGTCTGTGACGTATGAAAGTCAGTACGCCCTCCTGGGTATCGGCTCCTTTGGGAATGGCAAACACCAAGCCACCTATGGCCGACGAAAATTGGAATTTCTTTGCTGTCCGTGGAAGCTTAAATCCCACTGAAAACGGTGGGGAACTTCCTAAGTTTAATGAAGATCAATCAAAGCTTGCGTTTTAATTACTCAATAATTCAACGCCTTTTTTCAAGCGACGAATGCTTTCTTCCTTACCTAAAATATCCGCCAATTCAATGGCGCCACCAGGAGAAGTAGGCTCACCGGAAAGGGCAGTTCTTACAGGCCATAATAATTGACCATTTTTAATCCCCAACTCGCCAACCAACGCAATCAATCTATCATGAATTGCTGTTTCATTCCACTCTGTCATTTCCTCCAGAACAGGAATCGCCGCCTGTAAACTTGACAATGCAATGGCATCATCGGTTTTCATCTTCTTATGGGTATACAATTTTGTTCCATACTCGGGCAATTCCTTGAAGAATTCTACCAAATGCGGGATATCGTTTAATGTTTCCAAACGCTTCTTCAAAAGTGCGGCAATTTTTCTTAAATCCAATTGGGTTTCGGCCAAGGCTTCTTTCAACTTGGATTCTGCCAAAGCATAGAATTTCTCAAATTCCATGGCTTTCATATATTCCCCATTCATCCATGTCAACTTTTTAATATCAAAGATGGATGGTGATTTGCTTAAACCTGCAATATCGAACTTTTCTTCCAATTCCTTTAATGTGAATATTTCTGTATTATCAGAAGGGCTCCAGCCTAACAATGCAATATAGTTCACAATTGCTTCTACCAAGTATCCCTCTCTCACCAAGTCTTCAAAAGACTTGTCCCCATGACGCTTAGAAAGCTTATTATGGGCATCACGCATAACAGCGGGCAGATGCACATAAACAGGGGCATCCCAGCCAAAGGCCTGATACAGCAAGTTATACTTCGGTGTGGAGGATAAATACTCACTACCTCTTACCACGTGGGTAATTTCCATCAAGTGGTCATCCACTACGTTTGCAAAGTTATAGGTAGGGAAACCATCGGCCTTCATCAAAATTTGGTCATCCAGCTCTTTGTTTTCCACAGTAATATCGCCATAAACCACATCGCTAAAAGTGGTTGTTCCCTCATCAGGCATTTTTTGGCGGATTACAAAATCCTCGCCTGCATCTAGTTTTGCCTGCACCTCTTCTTTTGATAAATGATAGCAGTGGCGATCATACTTGGCAAAAGCCGCACCATCGCCGTTGCTTTCTTTTAAAGACTCCAATCTTTCCTTGGTACAGAAGCAATAATATGCCTCGCCTTTTTCCACCAATTCCTTTGCATACTCCATGTACATTCCCATTCTTTCACTCTGTACATATGGGCCATAAGCACCGCCTATATCAGGGCCTTCGTCATGGTGCAAGCCCGTCATTTTCATGGTATTATAGATAATTTCCGTTGCACCCTCCACAAGGCGTCCCTGGTCTGTATCTTCAATTCTTAAAATAAACTTACCACCCTGAGACTTTGCAATCAAATATTCATATAACGCCGTACGCAAGTTACCGATATGCATATATCCGGTGGGGCTAGGCGCAAATCTTGTTCTAATTTCCATTGTTAATACTTCCTTTCACTTAAATAATCTGGTAAAACCAATGAACTTATTATAGTTTATACGCAAACTTGTCCGCTGTAAAGCCCTTTTTCCTTGGGTTCATTGGATTCTTAGGGTTCTTAACAGGGTCTAATCATATTTCCCACAGCATGATGAAATGATAGTGCCGGACCTACCCTGCCTACATAATACCCCCCACACCAAAAGTCACAATTTCCATACTTAAATTTTAGATTGGCATATCTATCAAATATCATTAGTGCACTCTTTACTTTGAATATGATAAACTTTTTATGTCAGTCATGACAAAACCTCCTTTGATTTTTTTTAACGGCTGGGGAACCACTTTAACCTTATCAAAGGAGGTTTACTTCTGCTATAAGCATTTCACTCCATCAGCTGAGCTGGTGGTTTATTGGAGCTAAAGCACCAATAAAAAAGGAGAGGCTTAGAAAGGCCTCTCCAGATTATATTATAAAGTTTTTGCGTTACCTTGTTCCATTGCTGGGGTTACTTTTTTCACTTTTACCAAGAATAATCCTAAGCAAACAATTGCAAATGCAATACCTACTGGATAAGAAATTGCAGCACTTAACTTAAAGCCTTCAGGAGCCATCAAAATATATGTGCAGCTTACAGCTGACATAAATGTAGCGGGAACTGCAGCAATCCAAGGTGAAATTTGGTTCTTACGTAAGTAAGCCGCTGCTGCCCAAAGAGCAATCATAGCCAATGTCTGGTTACTCCAAGAGAAGTATCTCCACATAATTGTAACGTCTACCTGAGAAAGAATTGCACCAATTGCTAACAAAGGAACTGTAACAGCAAGTCTAGTTTTGATTTTTTGCTGATCAATTTTGAACCAGTCAGAAAGCACCAAACGTGCACTTCTAAACGCAGTATCACCAGAGGAGATAGGACAAGCGATAACACCGATCATTGCAATCACTGCACCTGCGGGGCCAAGAAGTGTATTACAGATTTCATAAACAACGCCACCCTGTCCGCCAAGTCTTGCGATTGCTTCCTGCAAACCGCCTGTGCTTTCATAGAATGCAACACCTGCTGCTGCCCAAATCAGAGCGATAACACCCTCTGCAACCATTGCACCGTAGAAAATTCTTTTACCATCTTTTTCATGCTCCATACAACGAGCCATCAGAGGTGACTGTGTGGAGTGGAAACCAGAAATCGCACCACAAGCAACAGTTACGAACATAAATGGCCAAACTGCTGTGCCCTTAGGGTGAAGGTTTGCAAGGGAGATTTCAGGAATTGTGTAACCTTGCATGATGATTCCACTTGCTACACCAACCGCCATAATGATAAGACAGATACCAAAAATAGGGTAAATCTTACCGATTAACTTATCAATAGGAACCAATGTTGCCAAGAAGTAGTAAGCAATTACTACTGTCAACCAGAATTTTGCATTTAATGCATCGGGAGTCAACATAGCCAACAAAGCTGCGGGGCCAGTTGCAAAAACTGTACCTACCAAAATAAGTAATACAACAGAGAAAATACGCATTACTGTTTTCATAGCAGGTCCCAAGTAGATACCTACGATTTCAGAAATACTTGTACCGTTGTGACGCATGGAAATCATACCAGAAAGGTAATCATGCACACCACCTGCGAAAATGGTACCGAATGTAATCCATAAAAATACCGACGGTCCCCATAACGCACCTGCAATTGCACCATAAATGGGGCCTAACCCAGCAATATTCAATAGCTGAATCAAAAAAACTTTTGGAGTACTCATTACTACGTAGTCTGTCCCGTCTGCCAAGGTTGTGGCTGGGGTAGGTCTGTCATCGGGTTTAAATGTTCTTTCTACAAAAGTACCATACAACATGTAACCGCCGATAAGAATTACAAGACATACGAAGAAACTAATCATAACTTATCATTCCCTTCCTTAAAAATAATAATGATTTTTGTATAAGTTCTTTTTGTCCGTGTGGACAGGACTCTTGCCGTCTGATTTTTCAGGCGGCTTAGTAACACATTCCGTAGGAATATGTTTATAAATAGACAATAACGCATATTTCTGTTTTTGTACTGTTTTTTAGCTTCACTGGTTAAAAACTAAGTCTGAAATGTTGAAAACCCTGTGCAAAATGCATCCTTATTTTAATTCAAATTTAATACAAATCCATAAATACTCCAAAAAAATATCTTTTTTCTACATTTCTTGTACTTGCCACTCTGTGTTTTAAAGTTCAAAAGGTTAAAAAAAACACATGTTTTCTTGCCACTTGTAATTGTTTCTTTATTTTAAAAAATAAATCCTCTAGTACCTCTCCCTCCGATGTTTGCCACACAACAACAAAAAGAGCCTTCTCCTTTTTCTAGGAAGACGGCTCTATGATAAAAATAATTTATGATTCAATGGGCTGTTAACTAAGAATCCAAGAAAATTTACTATAAAAAATACTTCCGCCCACTCTTTTTCCAAGAGGGCTTTCCTAGAACTTTTCCTACCGTAAAGCTACATGCTAAAAAGGAGTTTTAATTCCTTTATCTGGTTCCTGCCCACAGTAAGAATCTCCTTTTCATATCCCTGCATTTTCACACAAGTGGTATTATTAAACCACGGATAAATCTCAATGACATATTCTAAATTGATTAAAATACTTTTATGAATCCGAAAAAAACCATTATCTTTCAACCGCTCTTCAAAAGAATTCATTGAACTGGCAGTGGTATAAGACTTTGTTTTTGTATGAACGATACAGCTTCGATTCCCTGTTTCAATATAAACAATATCCGCAATATCCACTAGAATCATTTTCTTATCACAGTTGATTGAAATTTTGGAAATGGCGGCTTTTTCTTCTTCCTTAACTCCTTCTTTGGCATTGTTATCCGTGGCTCGTTTTTTCATATAACGTTGTATGGTCTGCTCAATCCTTTTTGGATCAAAAGGCTTTAAAATATAGTTTAAAGCATCAATATCAAAGGCCTTTTCCGCATAATTGTTGTATGCAGTAGCAAATACAATTTCAACGTTAGGATGGGCTCTTTTAGCCATGGCTGCCAAAGTTGCCCCGTCTATATCTCCTAGATTTATGTCCATGAAAATCAGATCGAAATCCTCTTTTAAAAACAACTTCATGGCCTCTTCTCCAGAGCTTGCCTCCATGATTTCCCCCTCTGCAAGGTAATCGGAAATCAAATGCCTTAATTCACTTCTGGATGGTCTTTCATCATCCACAATTGCTATCTTCATCCCTTTCCTCCCCCTTTTCCAACGGTATTCTTATAATAATTTCTGTTCCCGATGTTGAAGTTCGAATATCCAAGCCATATTTCTGTCCATAAATACTGCGTAATCTTTTATCCACATTAGAAAGCCCTACTTTCGAGCTGTCCAAGGTATCGTTATGAAGGGCATCAATAATTTTTTGGGGAATGCCAAACCCCGAATCCTTAACGGAAATAACAACCAAATCCTCCATTTGGCTTACCTTCACTTCCACCCTGCCTGTACTACGCTTCATTGCACCATGCTTCACTGCATTTTCCACAATGGGTTGCAAAATAAAACTTGGAACTTGACAACTTAAATTGGCAGGCACATCAATGACCAAAGTCAACCTATCATCAAACCTAGCTTTTTCCAATTGTAAGTAAGAATCCACATGGGAAAATTCATCGTAAATATCAATCATATAATGATTTGTGTTAAGGGTGTTTCTAAAATAGGTACTTAATGCAATCAGCAGTTCCCTTGCTTTATCGGGCTTTTCACGACAAAAGGCTGTAATGGTATTCAAAGCATTAAATAAAAAGTGGGGGTTAATCTGGGATTGCAACGCCTTAAACTCAGCCTTTTGCAGCATTTCTCGCTGTTTCTGCGCCTCCGATAACTCCAATTGGGTAGAAAACAATTTGGAAAGCCCGTTGACAAAGTCCCGATCCGTTTGGATTGATAGTTTGAATTTTTTCGTAAACACTAATATAACCCCAACCACTTGGCCTTTGCTGTGCAGTGGTGCTCCAAAGACGGCAAACTTTTTCAGCTGTTCATAAAAAATATCGCCCTCTTCGGCTTTTTCCGCCATGCAAACAGCATCATCTCTTATAATCGCCCTCACGATTTCAGGCAATCCATATTCTTCCCATTCTTTTTTCAGGGGTACTTCATCACATTGATAGCTCAGAATTTTCTCCTTGTCCGTAATGACAACGCCAGCATCTTTAGAATTTTCCAGAATGGTTTTTACCACTGTGTCCATATTTTGTTTATTGTACATACCTTTACGCAAAAATGGTAGGCACTGTTCCGAAATATCAAAAGCCTGCTTGATCCTCTTGGCAGACTCGTTATCTTGCTCAATAAAAATAGAGTTGAATACGGATATAAAAATAACCATCCCCGTGGAATTAAAAAGAATCATGGGGAGTGCTATGATTTTCACTACTTCCAAGGCATCGGGAAAAGGCTTTGCCACCAATAGAATAATAATCATTTGAAAAACTTCCGCCAACGCCGCCAGCAAAAAAATATCGTTTTTTTTCCAACTGGTTTTTTTTAAGTATTTTGAGGCCATAACACCAAGAATACCCTCAACGAAGGTGGAAATTGCACAAGCCAGAGCAGTAAACCCCCCTACATCAAAAAAATAGCGGTGCAAACCACCGATAATTGCCGCCCCTACACCTACAATGGGACCACCGATAATGCCCCCAGACATTACCCCAATTACACGGGTATTTACAATCGCTCCGTTCACATTTGTCCCTGTATATGTAGACAAAATACTGATAAGACCAAAAACTACAGCCAGGGCAATATTAGATTTTAGGTCTGTTTTATAGGCAAACATAAACTGCTTTACAAATGTGGTTTTTGTTAAAAGTTGGGCTATAATCACCAACATGGATAGATTCAAGAGTAAATTTTTAAAAATATCAATTGTCATATACATTACCTCTTTACGCTGGGTTTTTCTTTTCTTAGGATACTACAACCCTGTAATGAGGTCAACCTAAGGGATATCGGTAATTTTATTTTTAATCTATAATCAAGCATAATTTTGTATATTATTCCTTTTAAATATCTATTTTTTTACAGCATAAGGGCAAACTATCTAAAAAGCAAGTCTTATGATGCAAATCCTTTTTTCAAACCCTTACGTTACTCTAACTTTTAAGAATCATAACACGTCTCCTCCACACAGGACTTTTTTTGAGTATAGTATCTAATGGGCATAAGCAAAGGAAAATCCCATATTGAAAAGCTTGAGAATTCCATGAAATCCATGGTTTTTTTCAAACCTTCAACCCAGCTAAAGACAAAGGTATTTTCATTGATATTTCCCTTTGGCCATGCTATACTATTTCCAATATTAATCAAAAAAATGTAGTGACAGAAAGAAGGGATCCTAATTGGAATTGGATCGAAGTAATATTCGTAAAATAAGAGGTTTGATTGTATTTACCATATTAATTCTTATCGGCCTCTACCGCTTTGATGTTTTAATCAGCTCTACTGTATTTATCCTGCATATTCTTTTGCCTTTAATCTTAGGCTGTGCCATCTCTTTTATCCTAAACGTACCCATGGTATGGCTACAAAAGTTGATTTTTACCAAACCCTTGGAGCGGGCAACGGGAAAAAAAGCAAAGCGTCTTGAAAAGATGGTAAACCCTGTTAGCTTGCTCCTATCTATTGTTCTGGTGATTTCCATTTTGTTCCTTGTCACAGCCGTAGTTTTGCCTCAGCTGGCTACCACCGTGTCAGACTTGGCACAGTCATTGCCAGACAAAATTCCGCCTTTGGTAGAAAAGCTTGAGCATTTTCTTGTTGATTATCCTGAAGCTTCGGCGTGGTTAGAAAGCATACAAATCAACTGGCATCAGCTTGTGGTTGGCGTGGTTGACTTTTTCAAATCGGGGGCTAGTGCCTTCCTTGGTTCCACTTTGGTTATGGCAAAAGGGATTGTAAGTGCCTTCACAACCTTTTTCATCGGGTTTGTGTTTGCTTGCTATATCCTTCTGCAAAAAGAAACCTTAGGCAGGCAAAGTCGAAAACTACTTTTTGCATTTCTACCCAAAAAAAGAGCAGAGCAAATCATTGGCATTTCCAGCCTAACCCACAGGGTTTTTACAAATTTCCTTACTGGGCAGTGCCTGGAAGCAGTGATTCTGGGTACCATGTTTTTCATTGCCATGACTATTTTCCGTTTCCCTTATGCACTGCTGGTAGGTGTGTTAATTTCTTTTACAGCCTTGATTCCTATTTTTGGTGCATTTGTCGGTTGTTTTATTGGTGCATTCCTAATTCTGACGGTAAACCCTGCCCAAGCAGTCACCTTCATTATTCTGTTCTTAGTTTTGCAACAGGTGGAAGGAAACTTGATTTACCCACATGTGGTTGGTGGCTCCGTTGGCCTGCCTTCGATTTGGGTTTTGGCCGCTGTAACCATTGGTGGTAGTTTATTTGGTATCATTGGTATGCTGGTATTTATCCCTATTGTTTCTGTAATCTATACATTGCTTCGGGAAGCAGTCAACTCTCGCTTGAAGCAAAAACAACTGGAAGTCGACTAGGAAATAGTCATTTACAACGAATGGATTTATAAAATGTTTAGGGCATCATCCAATAAGATGATGCCCTAAACATTTATGCTCTTTTTGTTTAACTTTATAGTATAACTACTTTGGATTAAAATAAGATATAAGGGATTTAAGAAAATTAAAAATCCCCTGTTGAAATTTGTCTAGGCCAAGAAAGCAATAAGTGCTTAGCGATTTTCAGATCTTTTTCCTGTGGGAAATATAAATCACAGAAAAAATTATGATAGTTCGCAGTCCAAACATACTTATCCCATACAAATATATTTTCCTTATGTTTCGTCAGCATTTCTTCGAGCTTTTCTTTATGTTTTTCCAATAGCTTAATTTTAACCATTTCAAATTCATATTCGTTACTGCAATCCTTAAAATATTTAAAAATAGTGTTTAAATAACCTATGAACCACTTACCATCAGTATCAATTAGAATTATATGGTCTTCTGGCATCTTATTGTAGTTCTGTATATGTCTCTGTAATTGCTCTACTGTTTTATCATCTAAAACAATTCTTGGGTAACAGGCTATTTCACTTTCTTGATAATGAGCATCTAGTAAAGCTGGCCCAAAAACAATATCTTCATTAATATAAAACTCTCCAATACTTATCCCCCCTCGGACAAACAGACCCTCCAATGCTAAATTGAATTGATACTCAGCAACATTACCCAATATTTCATTTAATTCAGACTCCCCATCATAATCTATGGGGTACGCAACAACCATATTATCTGTAAATATTTTAATTTTTCCTTGACTATATTTGTCAGGAACAATACAGTTTTTATTTTTTTCAATAAGGTAATTTATTTCACTAAGTAATTTATTCCCTAACCCAGTTTGACAGGAGTCCAATATCATTTGAGAAAAGCCTAGTATATCTATTGCACACACAATAGAATTAAGTAGTTTCGGAGATTTTTCATCATATTGCATTTTTTTCATAACTATATACCTCACTCTCAAGTTTTTATTACGAAGGACTATGTAAATACCCTGTACACACTATTGTAGTATACCATCTAAAAACAACAATCAGCCGCCTTAACAAAACCCTTTATTTTATAAAAATTTATGGGAAGCAAATCCACCCTGAAAAAACAGCAAGATTTTCTTTATTTGTGATTACCGCTGTTGGAAAATATCCTAATGACCAGTAGTCAAAATAACCATGGTTCTATTTCTTTTCTTCATTGATAGCTAAATACTTACAAATGGCACGATAATAAGCCTGTGCTGACTTCGCACATCCTTCTTCCAAACCAAATTCCTCCACATCCTGTTGATTTGTGACAAAACATTGCTCCACTAATACAGCAGGGCACTTCATGTTTTTCAGCATCCCAAAGGTATCATAATCGTAAACTTGGGTATCAGAAGAATCCAGCAAAAGCTTGGAAGTATTGCCCTCCTCATCAGAAACATAGTAGCCAAACCTTACGCCATCTGTACCTCTAAGCCTTGCCCCGATGCCTTCCATTTCTTTCGCTATGTATTGGGCAAATTTCAGACTTTTGTCATGATTTTCTTTGCCTGGCGGAGAGGGGTAACATTCAAAACCAAAGGCTTGAGAGTCTTCACTGGCGTTTGCGTGAAGAGATATCACCAAGTCAGGCCTTGCCCTTTTAAAAAGATGATTTCGATCCGTCACACTTTTCGCCTCTCCCTCATCTCGAGATTGTACAACACGAAAACGTCCATCTGCCTTTAAAAGCTCTGTCAACTTTGCCGCTGTCCGCTCTGTCAATTCGACTTCGTTGATCACACCTTCGGCGCCAATATCGATACCTCCGTGTCCCGCATCCAGTCCAACAATGTAGGGCTTGCTATGATGAAAATAGATTTGATAGCCCACGTATCCCAACACAAAAAGAAGGATTGCCAGTATCAACTTTTTAAGGAATCCACCTTTTCTTCGCCTTCGTCGATTTTTTTGTTTTTTCGCCGGCTCATACTCTCGCCAATTTTTGCCCTTCATAGCACCTTTCACTCCCAATTACAAAAGACTTTGTAAAGCTACCGCCCAATGGCGGCAAGCATATTCCTTATTGTCAAAGACTATGCGTATTTTTGCTACTCAAAAATACTTATAACGGACGGCGTTTCACAACGCCTTTGTCTTCAGTAAGAGTTCGTTCTCTCACTGAAAACAGCGGAAGTGTCTCTCCTACCCCTATAGAGGTGAGGGACTTCCTAAGTCCGTTAAACAGAATCCTTCATTTGCTTTGGTAATATCCATTACTTTATCCCCATAGTTTTTTTCCTTTAACATCTTGCAAACGTCAAATCTTCCCCAAAAATGCATGGGAAACACAGCCGAAGCACCAACCTTTTCCATAAAGTAATCCGTTGCCCAAGAATACTTATCTTCCAAGCGTAAATCCGCTGGGATAAATGCCACATCAACCTTTTTCCCTATGATTCTTTGTATCTCTGTATGATAACTCTTTGCAATATCGTCGTTAAAAACTTGGCTTTCTCCATTCCAGTGCCACCAGTTTAAGTCGCCAGCATGATATATTGTCTTACCATCTACTTCAACTATAAAAGCAACACCCTCGTCATTGGATTGCAGCGTCTCAATGTTCACGCCTTGGAAAAAATAGGTTTCATGGGGCTTTACAAACAAAACTTCCCCCTGAAAATCAGAGTCTAGCTTTATATCATTGGAGATTACATAGGTAACCTTCCCTTCCCACAAAAATATCCTTGTATCAAAATGATCATCATGGTTATGAGACACAAAAAATACTATGTCCTTTCCTAAATAATCCTTTGGATCAAAAAAATCAAAGCGCCCCCCTTGGGAGTAATAATCAAATATCAGAACCTTATTTTCTGTTTCAACTGAAAAACCACTATGATTATAATATGTTACCTTCATAAAATCCTCCTAGTCTGCGTATAAAAAGCGTAAAATACGACCTTCTTTTTTATATTATATTCTGTCAGTGTAAATCACAAAGTGACGTGTTCTCCACCCATTTTATTGTATCACACTTTTTTCCAATTTCTATCATCATAAAAAAGACTTAAGAAATTCTCAAGTCTTTTCCTATCCTTCCACTATTTCCTTTTTTAAAGATATTATGCCTTGGGATAGCAATAATTTCGCAGCAGCAGCATCATAAAGCCATGGCCTTAACTCCCTTTCCCCAAGAATGAGAGGCATACGGTGATGAACCTCTTCCACTGTCCCCTTACTATGGGTGGTTAATATCACCACTTCCCAGCCGTCCCCTTGTTTTCGATATAAGGCAGCAAAGTAAAGTAGCTTTTTATCCCCAAGAGAAAACCCAAAGCAATGATGGTCTTTATCCCATTCATAGAAGCTGTGGGCGGGAACAATACACCTTCCGTTGGGAAAGCAGTTTCCAAAAAAGTCTTTCGTTAATACCGTTTCCTGCCTTGCATTATAAACCAATTTCTGAGAAGGAAGTTGAAACCCCCAACGGGCTAGGGATGCCGTTGTTTTCCCTTGGGGAGAAGGCAAAAGAAATGCCAGTTCATCAGCTGGACGTACAATGGCGGGAAGTTCTTTATCGGGGGATTTCCTTCGGATTTCCTCCATAATTTTCTGCACCGCCTTACTGTTATCCTCCTGATGCCAGGAAAAAATCCTACACATGATTCACCTGGCGAATGGCACCTGTTTCCGGATTCATTACAAAGCCATAAACATCCACACCGCTATGAATCAAAGGATGAGTTTTTATAATTTTCACGGTGTTATCCACCGCCTGACAAACATCGCCAAACCCAGTCAACCATTCAACAGGGTTTCGGTGGCGTCTTTCCACCTCATCCAAGGCATCTTGGGTAATTCCTTTTGCCTTCATTTTTTCTACAATGGCCTTACCATTCAAAGCCCTACCGCCACAGTCATCATGACCTACTACCAACACCGTATCCACACCCAACTCATAAATTGCCACCAGAAGGCTGAAAATAACGCTACCGTAAGGATGACTAATGAGTCCACCGGCATTTTTTATCATTTTTACATCGCCATTTTTCAGTCCCAATGCCGCCGGTAAAAGCTCTGTCATTCTGGTATCCATACAAGATAGAATGGCAATTTTACGATCAGGATATTTTGAGGTTGAAAATTTTAGGTAAACTTCATTATCTACAAACACCTGGTTATATTGCAGCATCTTCTTCACACGTTCATTCATTATTTTTCATCCTCTCTGTTATTTCTGCCCTTGCCTTGTTGCCTCATTACAATATAAATGAATAAAAACCATAAAACGATTAAACCCAACGTAACGGGAATCATGTTTTTTACCAATATGTCCGCCGAAAAAAAATGTATCCATAAAAAAAGTCCTATGGCAACGATCAAAAAATATATACTTGATATGACCTGCATACTGCTTTTATGACCCTTCACATTTTCCGCCTCTTTCCTTCAAAAGTCATTTTTTATTTGCAAAAAAGGCTCTTTAAAAAAAGAGCCCAAAATTCTTGGTTTTTACATTTGCAAAAGATGTAAAAGAATAGAAGATAATCTTTATTCTTAGCACATAATAACACAAGAATAAAGGCTGTGTAAAGCAAATTATTTGTAATGTGTACTGACTATTTGTTACCAACCGTCCTCTCCAAGCGCCAGCTTTAAAAATATAGATAGACTCCCAAAAAAATAAAAAAAATATAGGCAGAGACAAAATATTGCCCCCCCTATATTCGCATTGGTTAAGAGACCTTTAAACAATGCCTTGAGCAATCATGGCATCAACAACTTTTTCAAAGCCCGCAATGTTGGCACCTACAACGTAGTTACCTGGCACCCCATAGCGTTTCGCTGCATCTTCTGCTTTGGCAAAAATATTTACCATGATTCTTCTTAATTTTTCTTCCACTTCTGCAAAAGTCCAGTATAGGTGCATACTATTCTGGCTCATTTCTAAAGCTGAGGTTGCAACACCACCAGCGTTGGCTGCCTTACCAGGCATAAACAAAACATCACTTTCCTGAAAATAGTTGGTTGCCTTCATGGTACAAGGCATATTGGCACCCTCTGCCACAGCAATACAACCATTTCCCCGTAACATCTTTGCATCCTCCAAATCTAATTCATTCTGGGTTGCACATGGCAGGGCAATATGGCAAGGGATAGACCAAATCCCCTTACCCGCCGTGTATTTTGCGGAAGGCACTGCTTCTATATATTCTTCTATGGTTCCTCGACGCACTTCTTTTATTTGTTTTACAATTTCAAGGTTGATACCATTTTGATCGTAAATGTAGCCCTGAGAGTCACTTAATGCAATTACCTTTGCCCCCAGCTGCTGGGCTTTTTCCGTTGCATAGATGGCAACGTTACCAGAACCAGAAATAACGACTTTCTTCCCCACCAATTCTTTCCCATTTTTCTTTAACATTTCTTCTAAAATATAAACCACACCATAGCCTGTTGATTCCGTTCTTACCAATGAACCACCAAATTTCAGGCCCTTACCCGTAATCATCCCTTCATACTGGGAGGTTAACCTCTTATACTGTCCAAATAAAAAACCGATTTCCCTTGCACCCACACCAATATCCCCAGCGGGAACATCTTGTGCAGCTCCTGTATACTTATAAAGCTCTGTCATAAAGCTTTGACAAAACGCCATAATTTCCCGATCAGACTTACATTTAGGGTCAAAGTTGGAGCCACCTTTACCACCGCCAATGGGATGACCTGTTAAAGAGTTTTTGAAAATTTGCTCAAACCCAAGAAATTTTAAGATGCTTTCATTTACAGAAGGATGGAAGCGTAAGCCGCCTTTGTAAGGCCCGATGGCACTATTAAATTGTACACGATACCCTTTGTTAATTTGCACCTGCCCGTTATCATCTATCCAAGGGACACGGAAGGAAATAATACGTTCTGGCTCAGTTAGGCGTTCCAGCAATGCAATTTTTCTATACTCATCTTCTTTACTCTCTATGACTAATCTTAGGGATTCCAATACCTCTTTCACCGCCTGGTGGAATTCTACCTCTCCCCTATTCTCCCTCACTACTCTCTCATAAATCTCATCAACGTATGACATTGCAAACGCCTCCTTTTCTGCTGAATTAGAAATTATTATAGCAGAATCTCTTTCATTTGCAACACATTAAAGCGTTAAAATTTGTATATCATAAATATTTATACAATTTTATTCTTGCGCGGCGTATTTTTTTTGCGTTTTTATGAAAATTATATAGATTTACATAGTTTCACCTCAAAAATAACGAAAATTCTCACATGTATCTAGCATGCAAAGTTAATTTATTATACAATTTTTAAAACTCATATTCTCTTTATGGGAAACTTAATTTCTTTAAAGGAATTTCTTGTTTTTGTAAATAAAAAAAATTTAGATATTTATTTACAATTTTATTAATTTTTATTCATTACTTCCCTTATAATTCAATGTTTTTTTAATATATATTTTTTTATCATAAGAATATTAAAATTTTAATAAAATATTATATAAAATTAATATGAAAAAAAATTTCTTTTCTCTTACAGAAAAAAAATATCTTTTTTACTACTTCAATCTCTCTGTTTATTGATTTACATAATGTTAATATACCAACATTTTTCTAGTAAAATAAATAATTATATTTTTTTAAAATCTCCACATTTTATATTTATTCATTATTTGTGCATAAATCCCTGTCTTCTCAAGCAGACTTGCGATTCTCTCTTTTCTCAACAAGCCTCCTTAGAAAATCTAGCAACTTGGTCTAAACCGTCTCTTTTCCTCGTATAGATTTATATCAAAAAAGATAGTGTTGCCACCGTAGGTAAAAAATTGATATTATAAATGATTATAAGTTCATTCAATATTTTAAAGTGAAAAGAAATTAATAAATAAATACCAAAAAACTAGATGGACTTATTTATGTCATTTTGGTGTGTTTACATTTTTTTCCAAAGTAAGAGCTTCGGAAATAAATGGCAGTTTATAATAACGATACAATAAGTTATTTTTATGTTTTATCGAAAAACGTAAAAAACCCCCTAAAATCAATGATTTCAGAGGGTGATTCTTTAAAGTGTCGTGAGCAAACCTATAAGCCGGGTTCTGTCTTAGACAGCCATCTATCTTGGTCTGTTGTTGCCAACAGCATCATGCGACTTTTATTGAAACAGGGCGAGCAACCCTAACGTTTCATTTCGTCTTGCTTCAGGTGGGGTTTACAGAGCCTCCCCTGTTGCCAGAAGAGCGGTGGGCTCTTACCCCACCTTTCCATCCTTACCTGCTAAAACAGGCGGTTTATTTCTGTTGCACTATCCTTAGAGTCGCCTCCACCGGCCGTTAGCCGGCACCCTGCTCTACGAAGCCCGGACTTTCCTCACCTTTATAGGGCGCGACTGTCCAGCTTACTCACAAAAAATATTATACGACATCCTTTTTCTATTGTCAAACCTTGAAACAACTTCCACCAACAAATTCCTTAATGAGGGAATTATTGGGAATTTCAAGGCCAGGTGCTGCCAGAAAATAACCTAAGAACTTAATCAATCGTTTTGCAGTAATATATTCTGGCTGTGATGGGTCAATGGCAAACAACAAAGGCTCTGCATATTGTTTTAGCACACTTAATTCATAAATCGTTGCCGAATTAAAAATTGCATCAGCATTTTCTTGGAAAGGGAAAATATTTTCCTCTTCACCTTTCTTCACCATATCCCAAGATTCTATGGTTGCCGCCCCATCTCGTCCTCTAAACTGATTATCCCGTACCATTCGGCGAATCAATCGGCTATCAGAAGTGGAAATTCTATTATGATCATCAATATTCAGCTGGGTTATGGCACTGATAAAAATTTTAAACTTATTTTCATGGGGGATTTCCGAAGTCAATTTATCATTTAATCCGTGGATTCCTTCCATAACCAAAATTTCGTCTTTATCAAGTTGAATGAAATTTCCTCTATACTCTCTGGTACCACTTACAAAGTTAAAGGAAGGTATTTCCACTCTATCCCCAGCGATAATACTCTTTAAATCTTCGTTTAATTGCTTCAAGTCCAAAGCATCTATGCTTTCAAAATCCTTATTTCCAAACTCATCAACTGGGGTGGAATCACGATTCACAAAATAGTCATCCAGGGATATTTTATGAGGGCGAAGCCCTAATGCCCTAAGCTGGATACATAAGCGGTTTGCGAAAGAGGTTTTCCCCGAGGAGGAAGGCCCAGCAATTAAAACCACCTTTACCTGATCAATTTTATGGAAAATCTGATCTGCAATCTGGGCAATTTTCTTTTCATGGAGGGCCTCATTAATCCGTATCAGGTCACCAAACTCCCCTCTTACCAAGGTATTATTCAAATCCGCCACATTGGAGACCCCCATAAGCTGACACCATTTCAGCTGTTCCATATAAACGGCACTAATTTTTCTAGGGTCATCAAAAGGCACAATGCTCTGGGGATTTAGGGCGTCAGGCATTCGAATTAAAAACCCATTTTCATAAGGCATCAGCTCAAACACACTCAATACCCCTGTGGAAAAGGGCATATAACCGTAAAAATATTCATACAGCCCATCCATTTCATAAAGATTGACATTAGAAGCACGACGGAAGCGAAGGAGCCCCATCTTGTCATGCATTCCCTGCTTTTTCATAATTTCAATGGCTTTATCTTTACGGAAGGTGTGCTTTACAATAGGTATATCCGCCTTTACATACTCCCGCATTTTCTCTTCCAATTGCCTTAGGAGTTTATCGTCCGTAACAATTTCTGGATTGATAATTTCACAATACAAGTTTCCCCTTAGAGAGTGTTCAATAATTAAAGAAGCCTCTTCGCCCAGCAAATTACACACTGCCTTTACCAACAAAAAGGAAACGCCCCTATGGTATACCCGCATGCCCTCTTCATTTGCTATGTCAAAAAAGGAAATAGGCCCATCATTTCGAATAACATTGCCCAGTTCTCTAAGCAAATTCCCTTGCTTCGCCACCATAATGCCACCTAAGCATTGGTCTTGAAAGTTTTTCGCCAATTCCCCATAGGTAGTACCTTCTTCTACTGTAACGCTTTTTCCCATTACATTAATCTGTAATTTTTCCAAAACATCTCCTCCTAACCTAATCAAGATTGCAAATATAAGGTAGCGCCCCTAGAAAAGGGGCACTTCCTTATATCCAGTCAAAAACTATGCGTATTTTTGACCAACAAAAATACTTATAACGGACGGTGTTAACAACGCCTTTGTTTTCAGCCAGAGCTTAACTCTTTGTTGAAAACAAAGCAACTGTCACCTTCACCTAAAGAGGTGGGCGACTTTCCCAAGTCCGTTAAATTGTCCAGAATGTTTGCCCATTTACTTTCGAGGTTACGACTTCTAACTCCCAACCCGTTTCTTTTGCTTCTTTGCGCAATGCTTCCACCAGCACAGGTACGATAATTACCTCACTGGCATAGTGGGTGATATCTCCCACGCAAATTCCCATCTCTAAGGCTCTTTGGGCTTCATGATACTTTAAGTCACCCGTTAAGTAAACATCTGCACCCTGTTTCTTGGCCGCTGACATATACTCAACGCCACTTCCTGCACAAAGCCCTACACGAGTGATTTGCTCATTCGGGTCTCCTACAAGGCGAATAATTTCATCAAGGCCCAGCTTTTCTTTGAGCAACAAGGCAAAATCAGAAAATATCATAGGTTGTGGCAAGTCACCAATACGGCCAATGCCCTCTTTTTTCCCTTTTTGTTCCACGGGATATATGTCATAAGCCACTTCCTCGTAAGGGTGGGCAGCCTTCATTGCATCAACAATGTTCGGCATCTTCCCAATAGGAGCAATGGTTTCCAGACGAACTTCCGCAGTTTTCTCCAAAACACCTTCTTTGCCTATATAGGGAGCAGTGCCCCCGAGCGGTAGGAAAGTACCTTCCCCCATAGTTTGGAAGGTACAGTGGGAGTAATTGCCTATATGCCCAGCACCTGCTGCACACATAGTATCACGAACTCTGTCTAAATGACTTTCTGGGACATAAGCGATAATCTTTCTCAATTCTTCCGCCCATGTTTCTTCTAGTACCTCAACATTCGAAAGGCCAATTAGCTCTGCTAAAACGTCATTGATTCCACCTTTTACAATATCCAAGTTTGTATGGGCAGACAGCGCAGCTATCTTATTTTCTATCAGCTTATAAATACGCCTGCCTAGTGCATCATTTTTTGTGATACTGTTTATCTTTTTAAAAAGCAACATAGGATGGTGGGTCAAAATCATGTCCGCATCAATCTCAATGGCTTCATCAATCACAGAATCCAGAGGGTCTAAAGCCACCAAAACCTTTTTCACCTGTTGGTTGGGGTCCCCGATGGCAAGCCCTGTATTATCCCAGCTTTCTGCCAATTTGCCTGGTGCAATGCCTTCCATAAATGCTACAATGTCTTTGACTGTCACAAACACGCTAACGCCTCCCTCATGAAACTTAGTTTTTCTCTCACCTGAACCAAGCGTTCTTTGGCACTTTCCGTATTACTTTTAACCAGTTTCTGTTCCACTAAGCGGTACTTTTCTTCCTCAATAGTCAACAGTTCTTTTAATAAAGGTTCTTTTTGTTCCAATAGTTTTTTTCCATATAAATAGTCAATTTCACGAGGGTATTTTTCTTCCCCAGGGATGCATCGCATGATATGATAAGTTTTTCCATCCTCCTGCATCATCAATTCTGTTTCAATAGAAAAGCCAATTTCATGCAAATAACGACGCACAACATCCACGTCATGCTGGGGGGCTAATATTAGCTCCTTCAAGGAGGCTACCACCGCAGGGCTATCCTTTAATATTCGCACCGTTAACATACCACCCATGCCGGCAATCACTGCCGTATCTGCCTCTCCCACTTGTAGTGGTAAAAGGCCACTGCCCAAGCGGGTTTCAATATCATGTTCTGCTTGAAATAAACGTATATTTTCCTTTGCTTTCTCTAAAGGCCCCTTTCGTACGTCACAGGCAAAGGCTCTTTTGAGCTTCCCTTTTCTATGTAGATATATGGGGACATAGCCGTGATCCGTTCCAACATCTGCCACATTGGGATAGGAAACCAAAGCCGCAACAGCCTGAAGTCTTTTAGAAATTTCCATAATTCTTACCTTTCTATGCCAAAGTTAATTCTAATCAACAATACGTTTCAAGGATTTGCCGAAAAGAGTTTAATTTCAATATTTTATTTTATCAATGTCTTTACCTTTTTATAAAAATATATCACAGCATCCCGCTTAAAGCAATGAAAGGAGGGAATCTATACGGTCTTTGGAGCAGAAGTTGGAATATGAAGATGAATATCCAGCTTTATTGATATAAAATTTAAAACGTTATCCTATTATGCAACAGATTTGGATTATGGAGAGTAGACATCATTATTTTTTGCACTTTTCTCAGAAATAACCGAGTATACAAAAGAAATACTAATGTTAAAAAAATATTTAATAACTTGGCTAGCTATTGGCTTGAATTTATGATACTATTAAATTTATATTGATTACATATGTAGTATGCTGGTCTGAAAAGAGGAATTCAATGAGAAAATTCAGAAAAGAACTATAATTATTATATGTTTTATTTTCCTCATGTTAGGCATAGTTATATGTCTATTTAAATCTCAAAAAACAAATATATACGGAACGTATAGCACGAATTGGGACATCGCAACATCAGATACTTAATATATGGTATTTCAATACAATGGGAAATTTACAATGTATAGACAATTCCATGTTAATGAAAAAGGCACTTATACCACCACAGCCGAAAACCATGTTCTGCTTGTGACTATGACAGCAGAGTCTGGTGCAAAGCGTTATGCTACATACGATTATAAAGATTCTGTTTTTGTTTTCGGCATACAGGAATCTGATATAACAAAATATAAACGCATCAGTAAGGATCCAGTATTCATCAATATTATAAATGATACTACTTAACTTGCGGCTCCAAAACACCTTCCAATAAAATAAAAGTGTGAAAAAGGCATGCATGTTGTAAAATTAGAAATTAAGCAATTTGTCCATTTCTCAGCCCAGAATCCAGAAAAAATGGATATTTCAGAAGACCATTCAAAATACCGCCCTCCAGCTCCACAGGGGAGCCAGAGGGCGGCTTCTTATTCTGATATTTAAAAACAAAACTCCGGCAAAGTAAAAACAGTATTCATTTCTTTTTACTTTGCAGTAGCAAAACAACGCTCATAATTTTTTTCTGATTGAACACTTTTGATTATTCCAAGTAGTCCTTCAGCTTTTTGCTACGGCTGGGGTGTCGCAGTTTTCTAAGAGCCTTTGCCTCAATCTGGCGAATACGTTCACGGGTAACGTTAAATTCTTTGCCCACCTCTTCTAAGGTTCTTGCTCGTCCATCATCCAAGCCAAAACGTAAGCGTAATACTTTTTCTTCTCTATCTGTCAGCGTGTCCAACACCTCAATGAGTTGTTCCTTTAATAAAGTGAAGGCTGCTGCTTCTGCGGGCGCAGGAATATCATCATCGGGGATAAAGTCTCCCAAATGGCTATCTTCCTCCTCGCCAATAGGGGTTTCCAAAGAAACAGGCTCCTGTGCGATTTTCATAATCTCACGAACCTTATCTTCTGACATCTGCATTTCTACTGCCAGTTCTTCTGCCGTCGGTTCACGACCTAATTCCTGCAAAAGCTGTCTGGAAATACGAATTAATTTGTTGATTGTTTCTACCATGTGTACAGGAATACGAATGGTCCTTGCCTGATCGGCAATGGCACGGGTAATTGCCTGTCTAATCCACCATGTTGCATAGGTACTAAACTTATAACCCTTATGGTAGTCAAATTTTTCAACTGCCTTAATCAGACCAAGGTTTCCTTCCTGTATCAAATCCAGGAATAACATCCCCCTACCAACATAACGCTTTGCTATACTAACAACCAATCGCAAGTTGGCTTCGGCAAGTTTTTTCTTTGCCTCCTCGTCGCCTGCTTCCATACGTTGAGCAAGTTCAACTTCTTCTTCTGCAGTTAACAAGGCAACCTTACCGATTTCCTTTAAATACATACGTACTGGATCATCGATGTTAATACCCTCAGGTAGTGACAAATCCAGATCCTTCTCGGCCTCCTCCTCTTCTCCTTCCGCTTCTATGTTACCTAAAACATCAATTCCTTGAGATTCCAGGTACTCATAAATACGGTCAATTCGATCGGGGTCAAGTTCCAAATCCGCCAAATGATCCATGATCTCTTTATATTCCAATACACTCTTTTTCTTTTTTCCAAGTTGAACCAGTTCCTCTAAACGGGTCAACAACGTAGTTTCTTCGACGGATTTCAACGCAATCCTTCCTTTCTCTGCTCTTATAGTCTAACCATCTTAAATGGTAATATACAGGGAATCCAGCATTCTTTTGGCTTCCACCAAGCCTTGTAACTCCTCCACCGTGGTGGCGGTAGCCGTCAATTTGTCGATTTTCGTCCGTTTCAGTAGTTTTACCGCTTCATTCATCGCCTTTTGTAAATCTTCCTTACTCTGGGCGGGAAGTTGGATTGCAAAAACCTCCGTTACAGGTTTTTGTTCGGCTGTATTTTCAAAATAACTTACCAATTCTGCGGGAAAAACGTTGCCAACCTCCCCCCATAATTGGCCTATTGTCTGAAAAACCCGATAATAGAGGTCTTCGGTAAAATCCTCTTTATCCAAAACACTTACTAACTTTTCGTAAACCTTTTGCTCCGACGCACTAAAATACAAAATACTCCTTTGGGCTTCCATCAGCCCTTTCTCCCTATGGCCACCCACACTGCTGGCCTTTTGGTTCATTTGCCGTCTTTTTTCGGCCTCTTTTTGAAAAGCGTCATCCACTTTTTTCACACGTTTATCAATTTCACTGCGAATTGCCCCTTCTTCAACCCCCGTCATTCTGCTAACCTCGCTGGCATAAACATTCCGTTCAATGGCATTGTCTAGCTTTGATAGAATATCCGCCGCTTCTGTGGCAAAGCGTACTTTATGTTCAGGGTTATCTAAATTATAATTTCTTCGAATACAAGCTATCTCAAAAGAAATATAGTGAACAGCATTTATCAGTAACTTCGAAAACGCTAGTGCCCCATTTTCCTTGATAAAATCATCGGGATCTTTGCCATCGGGGACTTGGGTTACCCGTACACGAAATCCATTTGAAGTTAAAACGGGAATTGCCCTTAATGCAGCATTGGTCCCCGCCTCATCGCTATCGTATAAAAGAATAATATCTTCTGCAAATTTTTTAAGGGTGCGGGCATGCTCCTGATTAAAAGCAGTGCCTAACGCCGCTACCACATTATGAAATCCTGCTTGGTAAAGAGAAATCATATCCATATATCCTTCTACCAAAATCAGCTCCTTCTTTCGGGCTGCCTTGGCAAAGTTTAATCCATACAAATTTCTGCTTTTACTAAACAATATTGTTTCCGGTGAATTTAAGTATTTGGGTTCTCCCTTGCCCATAATTCGCCCACCAAAGCCAACCACTCTGCCTTGGGGATCAAAAATAGGGAACATCAATCGACCACGAAAGCGGTCATGGTATCCATTTTTGTCCTTATTCTCAATGACTAACCCACTTTGCAGCATATCATTGATGGAGTATCCTTTTTCTTTCAAATGCTCCAGCAAAACGTTTCGCCGTTCAGGGGCAAAACCCAAGCCAAACTTGCGGGTTATATTGGGCTTTAACTTCCTTTCTTTCATATAGCTGCGGGCAGCAGCCCCCTCATCACTTTGTAAAATATCATGATAAAAACGCCCTGCAACCGTATGAATTTCAAACAGCCTCGCCTTTAGTTGCTCCGCCACCATAGCCTGGGCACTTTTTTCTGGCTCCGGCAGACTGACGTGGGCACGGTCTGCCAGTTTTTTTAGGGCTTCTGGGAAGTCACAGTTTTCCATCTCCATTAAAAACCCAAAAACATTTCCAGCCGCACCACAGCCAAAACAATAATAAAATTGTTTTTCGCTGTTGACAGAAAAAGATGGTGTTTTTTCATTATGAAACGGGCAAAGGCCAAAATAAGAACCGCCTTTTTGCTTCAAAGGAACGTACTGAGAAATCACCTCAACGATATCGTTTTGTAAACGAACCTCCTCGATTATTTCACGTGGATACCGCATTGATTCTCACCTACCCTTTTCCTTCGCTTTTCTCTAAACATGCAAAAGGAAGTGAACCTTTACTTGCACTTCCTCCTCAAACTTAATAATTCGACAGAAACTTCGAAAATCCTTTTATAATACTCTATTTTGTATATATGCCCAAAAATTTATGAAAAAATGATATGGTTTTTACAAATACCATCATCATTTCAAAGTTTATTCCATTCTTTGGGGATGAAAAGCTCCGTATACTTGGCTACAGCAAAGCGATCCGTCATACAGGCGATATAGTCACAAACCACCTTCCACAAGGGCTCGCCTTCCTGCAAAAGCTGTAAAAACTCACCCTCCATTACCTCAGGATGGTTCATATAATAGGCGTATAAATCTCCAATTATTTTTTCTGCTTTTACGTGTTCCTCCACAGCAACACAACTCATATACACCTTTTGAAACATAAACTCTCTCAAGTCCATCAATGTCTGTCGCATTTGCTGACTCATACAAATTTTATCTATGCCTACGCTGTTTGAAATGGTATCTCTAATCATTGCATTAATACGGCTACTGGAGGTGGTTCCGATCAGGGCAACAATCCCCGCTGGCACATCCGCAGGCTTCAGCATACCCGCCCGTACCGCATCATCTATATCATGGTTGGTATAAGCAATTTTATCGGAAAGCTGCACAACCTGACCTTCCAAGGTTGCAGGCGAACCACTGGTACGATGATGTAAAATGCCATCCCGCACCTCCCAGGTTAAGTTTAGTCCCGCTCCGTCTTTCTCCAAACGCTCAACTACACGTAAACTTTGCTCATTATGGGAAAACCCGCCATGGCTTTGACACAGCTTATCCAGCTCCCTTTCCCCTGCATGGCCAAAAGGGGTATGTCCCAAGTCGTGTCCTAGTGCAATGGCCTCCGTCAAATCCTCATTTAGGCTCAATGCCCTTGCAATACTTCTTGCAATCTGCGCAACCTCTAGGGTATGGGTTAAGCGTGTACGGTAATGGTCTCCTTCAGGGGAAATAAAAACCTGAGTTTTATGCTTCATCCGACGGAAAGATTTACAGTGAATGATACGATCCCTGTCTCTTTGAAAATCCGTGCGAATATCGCATTTGGCCTCTAATTTTCCTCTCCCCTTGGTCTCAATGCTTTTTTTTGCATATTCCCCAAGGATTTTTTCCTCCCGTTCTTCTTGTAAGAGCCTCAGTTCCATACTATCCCTCCTTCTCGATCTGCAGACTTTATTTATTTATCCTTATACTAGAAAAATACGGCGTCCTCAACAAAAATCCTCTTTTTCACACAAAAAAAGAGGATGCTTCTCCTAAACTGGGAAAATATGATTTCAAAATCTAGCCCGAAATGCCCCACCCTTTTTACGTTAAACACAAGGACTCTATTAATAACAAATAGATGACCTTTCTAGTCAAAAAATAAAGAAACCATCCGCTGTTTCACAGATGGTTTTTATCAGTTTATTAGGAATTTAATGAAATATGCTTATGAAAAGAATTCTTATCTTTATTTTTCACTGCGAGTGCTTCCAGCCTTCTAAAAACGGAGGTCATTTTAATCATTTCAAGTACATAGACTTCACTCTGGCACCTTCCCACCACCCAGGTACTCCATATATTTTTTACCTCGCACCTGCACAAACTCCCTCTCAGGATAACGCAACGCCGTCAAGTATCCACCGTAAACACAGCCTTGATCGATATCTACCGTATTATTAATAATTTTCGCTTCTTCCACAAGGGTATGCCCATACACCACAAAAGGCTTCCCCCGGTATTCCGCCGCCCAGTCTAATCTCTCCGGCTTTCCACTTTCTTCAAAAACCCCCGTTGTTTCCCCATATAAACATACTGCTCGGATTTTATTGGAAAAGCGCCCCATGGACTCCTCCCGCAATCCACCATGGACAACGGCCAACCTTTTTTTATCCAGCAGAAGGTAATAACATTGGCTTTCGTAACAGCTCATATAACGATTGCGAAAAGCAAGCCGCTCCTCTTTCGTTAACTCCCCCAACTCCCCCACGGTATTTTCCAGACCATGGGAAATACGTACTTTGTTTCCTGAAAGATAACGATACAGCTTGTTGCAATGGTTCCCATGAACCCAAAAAGCCCCTCCATAGGCCACCTGATCCATCCAAAAATCCAAGGCTAATATATTCTTCGGGCCTTTATCCGCAACATCACCCACAGAAATTAATCTCCTGCCTTTGGGGTGAAAATAAGCATGTCCTCTTTTTTCATACCCTAAGGCCACTATCAGTTCCATTAACTCATCATAGCAACCATGGACATCACCTATTATATCAAATTTATTTTCTTTAAATTCTAAAATACGGAAGTTTCGTTCCCGATGTTCTTTCATACCGTTATTTCACTCCTTACCTTCTTTAATACTATATCATAAAAAAGTATGGCAGTGAAAAAAAAGAAGAAAAATATTCACCCTTTGCTCATATATTTGAAACAACGACTATAGGGAGGTACTGTCCATGTATCATAGCCCAAATTTACCCCATCCTTTTTCTGCCTGCCTAGGCGGCGGTAATGTAAACCAGCGGCCCACGCCCTCGCCTTCTTGTGGCGGTCATGGGCCGCATAGGGAAGCTCCTTTTTGCAAAGAACAGCGTACTTGCCAGGAAACTTCCTTCCGTGAGGCAAAACCTACGTGTGGGGAAAAACCTATTTACAAAGAAAGGGTTTCACCACCACAACCAACAAGAGGGGGTTGTGTAAAAAAAGAGAAACAATGGCAGGTGAAAGAGATGCCTTCTTGTGAGCCAAACACCTGCTCCTGTAACAATGGCAATCTGGTTCCTCTTTTTATTCTAGCTCTTTATTTATTTAAATTAATTTAAAAAGAAAAAGCGAAAATCATTCACTGATTTTCGCTTTTTCCTTCATAAAAAAAATGCTTTAATATCTATTTAAAAATTCTTACCCGCCTATAAGGACTTTCCGAACGCTAAAGCGAAACAGCAAAAAAGCGGTATCTGCACTCATTGTCAAATACCGCCCTCTCATCAAATTTATAACTATGTACTTTTGATTAAGAAATCAATATCCTAGCATGGACATAATCTGTACCAACCGTTCCTGCTCCTCTTTGGGCAAAGTGGCACCAACTGCAGCCAGAAGAAGCTTTTGCTGGTCCTTGGGCAGTTCCCCTCCTTGAGCCAATCGATCACCATACTCTAGAAATACATCTAGCATTTCCATTCCTGTTTTTCCACGACTCTTTTCTGCTGCTTCTTTAATCAATCGTAGCCGTTCTTCTCCCAACGCCTGTACCTCGGGTGTATTCCATCCTTTTTCCACTACTGTCCCTCCTTACGAGCTAAAATATCTTTCACTTCCATAATCTTAAGCATACTGTCTATTTGTGCTTTTTCCTCTGTTTTCAAAAAAGGCCGTACCGCCCGCAGCATATTATGCCGACGGAATGCAGGATCCTCTTGCCGTTCCCTTACCTCAAGCTTTGTCCCGTCTAATACTCGCCGAAGCTCCATCAAGCGGGCAATCACAAAAATATTCTTTTGGAACTCCAAATCCAAAAAAGGAATGGCAGAAAATAAAATGTTTTCCCCTCGGTCACTTCCAAAGGGTGATTCCGGCACCGAAGCTTCGTTCGTCTGAATTTCCTGGGATTTTTGTGTTTCCGTATTTCCAAAAAGACGGCGAAGCCGGTCTATTCTCTCCATCATCCGCAGAGCATCGCTTCCTTCTGCGCCCATCATTCCCGACAAAAGCTTCATTTGCTCGCTGTTCAGTTTTTCCTCCATTTCGAACCTCCCCCAACAAGCCTTTTAAAAAGATATGATGCACCAAAAGAAAAAATACCTTTGCCTATTCCCAAAAACTTATTTCAACATATTTTAATAGAGAAAGAAAGGAGATGTTTTCCATGTCTTTTCCAAACTATTCGTCCCAAAGAGGCGAAGCCAAAACCTCTCCTGAATCCCTTTTCACAGGGAGAGGAGTTGGCATCGCCTTCCTAGATACAGGTATCTCTCCCGTTGCAGACTTTATCACACCTCAAAATAGAGTTATTGTTTTTCGGGATTTTGTAAGTGGGAAAAGAGGCCCTTATGATGATAACGGTCACGGCACCCATGACACGTAACCCAACTGTAAAAAAAGGAAGAACCCCCTTCCTTTTTCAGAAAGAGAGTTCTTCTGGAGTTTAATATGAGTCGTAACTACCATAACGATAGAAGACACCTTGAATCAGATTCATAGAACATACAAGTGGCAGTAAATAAGATGCTTGCAAATTAAATACACTTCCACTTACTAACAAAAACCATCACTACATTTCCGTCTATGTTAGCCTAATACATTCGGCAAGAACATAGAAATTGCAGGTATGTATGTGATTAACATCAAGGTTACAATCATCAGCACCAAGAAAGGTACAATTCCTTTGATGACGGCATCCAACGTTGTCTCCCCAACTCGCGAGGCGACGAACAAGTTTACACCCAAAGGAGGTGTAATAAAGCCGATTGCCAAGTTCACAACCATGATAATACCGAAGTGTGTTACATCTACACCCAATGCTGTTACTACAGGGAACAGGATTGGAGCCAAAATCATAATGGCACACAATGTTTCCATGAAACAGCCAACAATTAACAACAATATGTTGATTAACAGAAGAATAAGAATCTTACTATCTGTCATGGATGTCAAGAATGTTGCTACTGTTGTAGGGATACGGCCCAATGTAAGAACTTTAGAGAAACCAGCAGCACAACCAATTACAATCAGAATTGTAGCTGTTGTTTCACAAGCGTTCTTTGTTACATCCATTAACTGTTTAAGGTTCAATTCTTTATAAACCAAACAGCCAATTACCAAGCTGTAAATAACGGATACAGCCGCTGCTTCTGTTGGTGTAAAGATACCACCATAAATACCACCTAAAATAATTACGGGAGAAAGCAAAGCCCACTTACTATCCCATGTTTCTTTCAGTGCTCTACCCCAGCTAAAAGGTTGATCATCACCCTTGTAGCCCATTTTTCTTGCGAAATAGTAGGAGTATCCAATCAAAACAAAACCGATTAAAATACCAGGAACAAAGCCTGCTAAAAACAGCTTACTTACAGAACTATTTGTGGTAACGCTATAAACAACCATGGGGATACTGGGAGGAATAATAACACCGATAGAACCTGCCGCAGCAATCAAAGCCAGTACGAACTTTCTATCGTATCCCTTTTGTAACATAGTAGGTACAACCATACCGCCTACCGCTGCAACTGTTGCAGGGCCAGAGCCGGAAATAGCTGCAAAGAACATACAAACAACTACAGTTACGATAGCCAAACCACCTTGAATTCGACCAAAGTAAACATTGGCAACGTTCAGCAACCTTCGGGAGATACCGCCGCCGCCCATCAACTCGCCGGCAAAAACGAAAAACGGAATCGCCATGATGGGGAAAGAGTCTACACCAGTTACCAAGTTTTGCGTAATAAATCCAAAAGTCAACTGCTTTGTATATAAGATATACGATAAGGACGCAATACCCAAAGAAAAACCAATAGGCACAGTTAAAACTAAACAAGCTATCAGTGTGCCAAAAACAACAAGAGCAATACTACCTGTCATACTTCAGCCACCTCCTCATGATTCTTTAATGCTTTTATTCTTCTAAGAACACATTGAATCTGACGGATGGCAGTCAAAACAAAGCCTACCAAAGGCGCTGCGTAAACAAACTGCATGGGGATACGCATCGCTGGAGAGAGCTGACCGCTCCATGTGATTTTTTGGAATACTGTGATGGCTGTTATTGCAATAAAAAGAGAAAATGCCAAAACGATAATTTCACTTAAAAGTTCGATAAAAGGTCTTAATTTTTTCGGATAAATGTTAATGGCCGCATCAATACGAATGTGCTTTTCACGACGAGCTGTATAGCTTACCGCAAAATAAACAAGCCAAACAAACATATATCTTGCCAATTCCTCCGACCAAACCAAGGAATTTTGGAATGCATAACGCATGATAACCTGAATGAAAATAATGATACTCATTAAAAACATCAATGGAATGATAAAGAACTCTTCCAAATGATCATTAAAAAACTTCATTTTTTTGCCTCCCCTCTCATTTACGAAGCTGACTCTACACCTTCAGCGGGATATTTTGCTTTCGCTTTTTCTACCTCGCTATACAGTAAATCAATAATTTCTGGATTGCTTACCTTCTTATAAGCTAACTCTTTAAGGCCAACGCAAGCAGCTTTAAATTCTTCTACTGCTTCTGGTGTTAATTCGGTGAAAGTCATACCAGGATAGTTTTTGATGTTCTCGATCGCAGCCGCTTCATATTCGGAGCATCTTTCACGCTCATATGCTACTGCTTCATCGGAAACACGCATTACAATCTCCTGTTGTTCCGGTGTAAGAGACTTGAATTTCTCATTACTCATTAAAATAACATAAGGGGAGTAAATGTGTTTTGTGTATGTATAGTACTTTTGAACTTCACAGAACTTTGTCTGCCATGTTAACTCTGCACCATTATCCTGTCCATCTACTGTGCCCTGCTGTAATGCAGTAAACAATTCAGTAAATGCCATAGGGGTAGGGTTCGCCCCATAATTTTTCCACTGTGCCAACTGTAATTCATTTTCCATGATACGGATCTTTAGCCCTTTCAAGTCACTAACGGATTTTACTTCTCTGTCAGAAGTTGTTAATGTACGGAAAGAGTTTTCCTGCCATTGTAATAACTTGAAGCCTTTATCTTCAAGACCTTCAGCAAGAGTATCTCCTAAAACACCATCCAGCACTTCATAAACCTGCTGCTTATTATCATATAACCAAGGGATGTCTAAACAGAAGATGTCATTACTAAAAGATGCTACGGTGGCATTCGTAGCTAATACAATATCATAATTGCCAAACTGACATCCTTCTAATAGCTCTCTTTCACTTCCCAAAACGTTATCTGTATATATGTCACAACTTAATGTACCGCCACTTTCTTGTTCCAGACGCATTTTGAAGAATTTCGCTGCGTCGATGGTAGCTGGTGCATTTCCTAAGGCGTAAATAAAACGATAACAATCACTGGTTAACTCCACACCTGAATCAAAACTATCAGGCTCTACCTTTGTCTCTACAAAACCAGTTGGTGTTGCAGGGGTATCGGTCTGCCCTGTTTCTACAGGTTCTTTCCCACACGCAGTGAGCCCTAGTACCATAACTGATGCTAATGCAGCAGCTATACCTCTTTTCAACATAGATTTCCCTCCTAAATATTGAACGGTTTCCGGTTCTTTCTCTCCTTAAAAAATCAGTTTTCGGAGCATCTTTTGTAGGGTCGTTGCTGTTTTGATCCCGGCCGAGGATTCAAGATGGTAATTTTACAATAAGACAAACTTCTGAAAAATTATTCATCTTTAATTATTATAAATATTCATTTTTCGACAGTCAATCCGTAATTAAGACGAATAAAACATGTAAAACAACCTCTTTTAAATCTCATTTTTATCCTTTTTTAACGAAATTCTTATCTTAAATCTATGAAACAGCTTAGAAAAGATATTTATGCACAAAAAAAGCTATGGTATTTTGTATGCTATATAATTTCATCCTTATTCTTCGAATCTTTTTTTTTTGCCAAATGAGACTATTATTTTAGCATTAAATATTTTCAAAAAGAAAAAACCCTTAGTTTGTTAATGTTTTTACAGGAAAAAGTGGATTTTTTTTTTCAGGTATTATATAATGCAGTAAGGGGAAAAGGATGAACGAAAACTAAAGTTAGGATGGGGTAATAGTGGAAAATAAAAATGTGCAGCCTCTAGAAGGCAAAAAGCTTACGTTAACAAACCAAATTTACCAAGAAATAAAAGATAGCATCACGAAAAAACAATTTCTACCTGGCGAAAAGCTAAATATTAAAGAACTTGCAAGACAGTATAATGTTAGTGATACACCGGTAAAGCAAGCACTTCAGCGCTTAGCAGAAGAAAAAATGGTGGTGAACACGCCGAATAAAGGCATGAGTGTACGTACGTTAACCCCCCATGAACTAAACGATATTTTTGATATGCGATTAATGATGGATACCTTCTTTATTAAGGACATTATTTCGACTTTGAACTACAACAGTAACTTGCGCCAACAATTAGTAGAAAATTTGGAAGAACAAAAAAAATTCATCCAAACCAACGAATCCTCTTGTCTTCCCGAAAAATATTTTTCTTTAGACATGGAGTTTCATACCCTCTATTTAACTGCGTCAGGTAATAAAAAAGCAGTGGAAGTGTTAAATGATTTACAACCTTTTACTTATGCAACGGGCACTTATCTAAATCAGCCCCACTATCGGGATTGTGAATGTGTGGCTGAGCATGAAGACATTCTAAAGGCTGCCTTTAATGCAGATTTAAACGCATTGAACCATGCTATCCAAACCCACATTGCAAACTCCAGACGTGCTTTGCAACTAATATTTAAGGTAAATCAGATGGTTTTACCCAATGAATAATGAAAAAGCCCCCTTTTAGCTAAAACTAAAAGGGGGCTTTTTCATAAAGGTTACATTTTCTAAGTTTACTTTTCAATTTTCTTGTGTAATGGATGGTTTTCGTCTCAAAAACGAATTCATTACTAACTTTTCTAGTTATATTAGGAAAAATAAGGAGTTTTCACTAAAAATTTCATCTTGTCCGACAACATCTTCTTGTCTTACAACGCCCCCTATTTTACGATTTTTACCAGTTTTTCTCTCATTTCTTCCGAGGCTTTTTTAATATCTTGTGCAGCGAACAATGCCGAAACCACAGCAACCCCATCGATACCCGTTCCCGAAAGTTCCTCTACATTGTTTAGACTAATTCCACCAATGGCAACAACAGGTATATCAATCCCCGTACAAATTTCTTTTAACCCTTCGAAAGATACGTCAGAGGCGTCCAACTTAGTGGAGGTATTGAACATTGCTCCTACACCTACATAGTCAGCCCCTCTTTCTTGGGCAAGGAGGGCCTCTTCTACCGTACGGGTAGAAACACCAATAATCTTATCTGCTCCAAGCCTTTCTCTTACACTGCCCGCCTCCATATCACTCTGTCCAACATGAACGCCATCAGCATCAACGGCTAAGGCCACCTCTATGTTATCATTAATTACAAAAGGCACTCCATATTTTTTACAAACTTCCTTTACTTCCTTTGCCTGTTCCAAAAACGTATCAAAGTCTGCGTCTTTTTCCCTTAGCTGAACAAAAGTAGCACCACCCAGCAATGCCTTCTCCACATCATCGGCAAGTCTTCTGCCATTTAACCAAGTACGGTCTGTCACAGCATAAAGCAATAAAGTTTTTTTATCTAGCTTCAATTTTAATACCCTCCTGTAAAATACCATCGCTCATATTACTCATAGCATCTATAATATAGGTACGATAGGAAGACGTACCCCCTAATGCAGTCTTTTCAAGTCTTTCAAATCCAATTTCACCGCTCAAGCCCATTGCCGCTACCGCCACTGCTGTTGCGTCTAATAAATGTTTTGGGTTTGCAACACAATAAGCTGCCACTACACCACTAAGCATACATCCCGTACCCGTAATTTTAGACATCAATGGATTTCCATTACGAATTGCATACCCTTTGCTCTCGTTGGCTACAACATCAATTGCCCCTGTCATGGCAATCACAGCACCGGTTTTTTTACTCAATTTTTTAGCAAACTCCATCATATCATCTAAATTTTCTTCCGTAGCACGGTCAGCAATATCTGCATCCACACCTTTTGTTGTTCCTTCACCACCCCAAAGGGTTTTCAACTCAGACACATTGCCACGAATGACAGAAAAACGCACTTCTTTTAAAAGCTGCATAGCTGTTTCCGTTCGCAATTTTGATGCCCCTGCTCCCACTGGATCCAGAACCGTAATATGGTCCAACTCGTTGGCTCTTTTTCCTGCTAAAATCATAGATTCAATGGTACGGCCATTTAACGTGCCTATATTGATATTTAAACCTCCACAAATACTTGTGATTTCTACCACCTCGCCGGCATCATCTGCCATGATAGGAGAACCTCCGCAGGCCAATAAAATATTGGCTACATCATTTACTGTAACGTAATTTGTAATGTTGTGCACTAGAGGCACGGTTTCTCTTACATTTTTAATAATATTTTTCTCCACTTTTTTTCCTCCTTAAAAAATCCGTTAGATTTTCCAGCGGAACCCTTCGTAAAAACTATTCGCAAAACTATCTCATAATTTTACTAATATAACGGACAGTGTTTTCCACGGCATTAAGATGGGTGTACTTTAGAGTTTCCGTTAGAAGACTATGCGTATTTTTGCTTAACAAAAAATACTTATAACGGACGGCGTTTGTAACGCCTTTGTTTTCTGTGAGAGCTTATACTCTGCACTGAAATCAGCGGAAGTGCCCCTCACCTAAAGAGGCGGGAACTTACCCAAGTCCGTTAAAAAAGACATTCCCTTTGGGAATGTCTCCATAAACGAAGTATGTTCCCTACGTTGGCATTATCCAAATCAGGTTTGCGGTCGAAGTATCGGTACTTCCTCTCAGCCTGCCTACAAGCTCCCCTTTGACGATATCGGAATTGCTTCCTAATTTTTAGAATAGCACAGGGAAATATCTTTGTCAAACCCTTTGTCCCCTTGCACCACGGCGGTTTGACTCCATGGTTTTCTGCACTTTTTCAAACATTTTTTCACTCAAAATAGGTGCATGGGTATTTTTAACTACCACCCAATGCTGTTTCGGCACCTCCATGGTTTTTGTAGACTTGAAGCTGATTTTCTGTTCCTTTCCCTGCACCATATGACCAATATATACGGGATTCGTCAGTATTTTTCGAATGGTGCCTGCACCCCAACGTACGCTGGGCTTACGCCCCATATCCTGACCCCGTCTTTGTTTTTTCTGAGATGGAGTAGGAATATTTTCAAACGTTAGTTTATCTGCAACCTTCTTACAGGATAACCCCGATAAATACAACTTGAAGATATATTGTACCACTTTAGCCTCCTCCTCAAGAATCACCAAGTGGTGACGGTCATTCAAATCTTTCTCATACCCATAGGGTGCATAATTTCCCAAAAATTGGCCCAACTCCATTTTCTTGCGTAAAACAGAGCGAATGTTTTCAGAAAGTTCCTCGCAATACCACTCATTTACCAAACTATTGATTTGCCTTGCCTTTTTATTTTCCTTGTTTGCTGTGTCAACACCGTCCACAACAGTAACAAAGCGAATGCCCCATAAGGGGAACTTTTCATGGAGATAATGTTCTGCCGTAGCTGCACTACGGGTAAAACGGGATTGGGTTTTGCAAAGTATAATGTGGAATTTTTTTTTCTTAGCATCCTCAATCATCCGACAGAAGGATGGACGATCCTCTCGCAATCCCGAATAATCCTCATCTTCATAAATATCATATAGTTCCCACCCCTTTTTCTGGGCATAGGCAATCAGCATCATCCTTTGATTTCGTATACTTTCACTTTCTTCCCCCGTTCCATCTTCTACAGACAAACGGCAATATAAGGCAACCTTGGGCATAAAAAAGCCCCCTTTTTTTCTTCCTTGTTACCAATATATACGAAAAAACCCCTCCCTTATCCCTATAAAAAATTGCCGTCTTTTCATTTTTCATTATTAAGTCTTTTATTTTCTTTACCATAAAAAATAAACCCACTGCATAGCAGGGGTTTTCCATTTTTTCTGTGTTTCATCTCAAAGCTTTAGAAACTTTGCCAAACCCTACTTTTGATACAAAACATCCTCCCCAGCTTTTTTCAAATAAAAAACCCGCAAACAAATTGCGGGCATCAATTTTAATCCAAATTTTTAAATATGTATTTCTGACAGTGAAGACAACAGCTATCTTCTTTAATTCTCCGTTTACAGTCAACGGTTTTTTTGCAATGGGGACATATATACGCTTTGGCTTCAAAAACAAAAGCAAACACCGCAAGAGCTACCATCAATACAAAATTGTGTAAAAAAACTAAGCTCATTGCCGCTAATGCCAGCAAAAGAATATACAGCTTTTGGATTTTTTTATATTTTGCCAAAAGTGCTTGACCTTTTTCAGATATTTTCAAAGAAACATCCCCCCAATTTTTGTATCACTTTCTTTTTATTTTATATCAATATCGGTACAAAAGCAATATAAACATACGTGACCCATGTCACGGGTATTGCGTGCGGTAATGGCGTCCTCTCCAACGGGCGTTATGCAGGAGTTGCCTCACAAGCACACATCATTTCTCTTAAAATTTTGGACCAAAACGGTCAAGGCAGCTCATCCCACGCAGTTGCCGCATTAAGATGGATAATGGACAACGCTAATAAATATAATATAAGAGTAGTAAATTTATCCATCGGTTCCAATGACAGAAAGGTAAATCAACCGCTAAAAGAAAGTGTGGAGGCACTTTGGCGCAGAGGAATCGTTGTAGTAGCTGCCGCAGGGAATCCCGATGGACGTAGAGGTTATCAACCCCCACCGCCCATCAGCCCCATGGTAATTACCGTAGGAACTTGGGAAGACCGTGATTATTTTATTAGACACAAGCCCTTTTCACTGTTTACCAAGGAGATTTCTTATCTACCAGATATTTGGGCACCCGGAGAGAATATTGTTTCCGTTCTCTCTCCAGATTATCAATTCTCTATGCCCAACCGAAGTCGGGAAAATATCATTTATCCCAATTATATCAGTATGAGCGGTGCTTCGATGGCCACCCCCTTGGTGAGCGGGGCGGCTTCGTTGCTATTAGAGCGATTCCCCCATGCCAAACCCAACGACATAAAGGCTGCTTTGATTAAAATAGCAACTGAAAATGGAGGGCTGTTGGATAAAAGTACCTGTCTTACTCAAACAGGAAAGGTGGTTTTGGTTTAATGGAACGAAATATGGTTTATGAACTGGCAAAAACACTTCAGCACACAGAAGGTCTTGAAAAAGACTTTCTGGAGATGACTACGTCACTACGAGAAGCAATTGAGAAAAACTACATTCAAAAAATCCAAATGGCGGCGGGAGATCAAAAAGCTTTTGCCGTAGAACACCCACCGAAGGAAGTAACCCTTTTAAGGGCAATTGCGCCTTTTTTAGATGAAAATGGCCGAGGGCAAATTCAAAGTATCACCCGCTCCTTGCTTTTAATGCACACATTGCAAAGCGTAAATAACAGCGTTACCCACATTACAGAAGACGGCGGTCTGATTGCAGCACGAAGCAGTGACGGCAGTGATGGAACTACAGAAAACTTAGATCCTCAGTCTGCTAAAATTGCAGGTTTGCTTATGACCCTTGCCCTTGTAGAAAAATTTTGAAAAATAAAAAAGCCTTTTTCTAGTGATAGAAAAAGGCTTTTTTTCCTTAAGGATGCTGATTGATGACAAACATGTTCATCTTCTTAATATACTTAATATCCTCTTTTGTAAATACCAATTGCTCTTTCATTTCTTCATTTTCCTCCATAATATCGGGAGAAAGTAAAAATTTAAAAGATGCAGGCAAAATAGGGTGTGTAGAAAGCCCTGATAACATGCCCACCATTCTGCTATTATGGGTGAAGGAATTTATAGCATACATGAAGACCTGCTCCACCTTATTATTTTGATTCTCAAAGTTAAAGTTTGTAAAAGCATCGAACTTACGCATGGTGCCATGATAAAGAAATTTACACTTATAGCAATTAGTATAATCTTCTAAATCAGCATAAAAATTTGCATTGTAGATGCCATTCTCACCTACCCCTTGTACTTCTATAATGTTCTTTACAATGCGACCTCTTCGTCCATCATAAAAGTACAAGTAATAACGGGTTTTGCCCGCCTTCCTTTTTGTGAGAGCCTCCCCTTCTGTTTCACTAAGGGACGCAGGGTTTTCATAATCAACAAGCTGGTTTACAGAAATATCCAATGCATCTGCAATGGAAAATAACGTTTCGATATCAATGGATATATCCCCATTTTCATACTTAGAAACCGTTGCTTTGCTTTTGTTAATCATTCCTGCAAAAGTCTCAATTGTTAAATTTTTCATCTTTCTGTAAAGCCTGATCCGTTTACCCACATGGATACTGACTTCTTTCATAGTTTCCTCCTACTTTCTTTATTCTATTATCTTAGAAGACTAATCTAAAATCTAATTCGCCTACAAATTGATAGTATTCTTCAAATTCCAACAAAATCCTTTCGAAAAAAGACTTTTTTTTAAAAAAATCAGATTTTCGCTTTTTTTGTCCTCCAGTAGAGAACAAGTTTCATGTAGCAATAACTGTTTCAAAAAAAGAACATCCCAATTTGCACCAAAATCCGTACAAAATAGGTATATTTTCCACTGTAAGTAGAAACTACCTATTTTTTGATACCGCATTTCCAAAGTTATTGTTCATCATTGTAGTACATTTGATTCTAATTTTTTATTAATAAAATAGAAATTTTGATGATTTATTACCATGATTCGTGAAAAAAAACACATTAATGTACAAAAAAAACCAATGAAATGTTTTTCACTCCTATATCCTATTTGCAATTTGTACATTTCACTAAAATAATAAAATCTTTGATTTTTTGATGGTTTTAACTATATTCTATACAAATTCCGTCATTTTACAATAGTTTTTTTAGTTTCGTTATGTTTTCTTAATAATTTGTTTCGCTAAACTATTTTTCATCCATTTGAAATCTTCGCCGTTTTGTAACATAATAATATCCATGACGCAGTCATCTAACTTTATTAAAGCAAAATAATAGAAAAGTAGATTTTTGCGATGTATGAGAAGAGCAGAGAGAGAAGAAGAAAAGTTATTCGAGGAGGTCTCATCTATGAGAGAAAAGAACAAAAGCATGATCGACATTGCAGTTATCGGTTTGGCCCTGTTTGCAATGTTCTTCGGTGCAGGTAACCTGATTTTCCCCCCTTACTTGGGCACAAATGCAGGTAGCGATTGGTTTACAGGATTTATATGTTTCTTTATTGCCGATGTAGGTTTGGCATTGGTAGCTATTTTAGCAATGATTAAAACAGGCGACGTTTCTATGAACGGCATCACTGGTAAGTTGGGTAAGGTTCCCTCGGTAATAATCAACTCTTTGATTGTATTGTGTATCGGGCCCTTCTTAGCGATTCCCCGTACTGCTGCTACAACCTTTGAAATGGGTGTAATGCCAATGTTCCCATTCATTAATTCTTGGGTTTTTGGCGCAATTTTCTTCGGATTGGTACTTTTGTTTACGATTCGTCCTTCTGGCGTTGTAGACGTAATCGGTAAATTCTTGACACCAGCTTTGGTTATCTGTCTTTTGGCCTTGATTGTAATTGGATATCTAAACCCTATTGGCGAAATTGCTACTACTACCCACTTTGACACTGTAAAAGAAGGTATTATGGCGGGCTACCAGACAATGGACGTTCTGGCTTCCATCGTTTTTGTTATTATTATTATTTCTGCAGCAAAAAGCAAAGGCTATACTGAAACAAAGGAAACAATGAACGTTGTTATTAAGTCCAGTCTTTTTTCCGCTGTTGCATTATTCATTATTTACGGCGGATTGGCGTTCTTAGGTGCTACTACATCCGCAGGCGGCTTTGAAGGCTACAATCAGACCGCTTTGGTTGTTGCCATTACACAAACATTAATTGGCGACTATGGCGTATTGGTATTGGCAATCATCGTATTCTTTGCTTGTTTAACGACTGCAATCGGTTTGGTTTCCTCTTGCGCTTCCTTCTTTGAGGACCTGACCAAGGGAAAAATTTCTTATAGAACAATGGTTTTAGTTACCGTTGGGTTCAGTTATATTGTTTCTAACTTTGGTATTTCTACAATCATTAGCATTGCAGCTCCAATCTTGACTTTGCTGTACCCAGTTGTGCTGGTAATGATTATCTTAACATTTTTCGGCAAACATATCAAAAATAACAATATTTTTATCGGAGCAGCACTATTTGCTTTATTTGCAAGTGCCGCAGACGTATTATTAGGCTATGGCTTACCCTTCGATTTCATCAGAAGCATGCCTTTCGGTGCGTACCAGTGCGGCTGGGTTGTTCCCGCCATCGTAGGTGGTGTTATTGGTAAATTCATTCCTATGTCTCAAAAAGCAATTCTTGCAACAAAAAAAGGAAACTCTGATGTAGCTTAATTTATCCAAACTTCCTAAATATTGAAACAAATAGCTGCAAAAAAGAACAGTGATTCACTGTTCTTTTTTGTTTTGTAAAATAAAAAATAACCCAAGCTAATCTTTACCATATTTTGTAATATCCTAATGACTTATATAGGCCTCCTTGATATAATTAAGAAAAGGGGTGACTATTATGTTAAACTTGGGAAAAAACATTGCGTTCTTACGCTATCTAAAGAAGTTAACACAGGAAGAATTGGCAGAAAAGGTAAATCTTTCTCCTCAATCCATAGCAGAGTACGAAGATGGAACGATACAGCCTGACATAGAAACATTGGTGAATCTTTCTGAATCTACAAATGTAGATATTAAGCATTTAATTTACGGATTTCCTTCTGTCCAAGCACAAAAAAAGCAACGGAGGGAGTTTATTGCACTGTCTATCCTGACCATGGTACTTTGGTGTTTTCAGGTACTCCTCCAAAAATTTGTGCATGAACCGGCCTACAGATCTTTTGATGTAGGCTTGAAAATTTTTTATTACACTCTCGCAAAACCTATGTTTTACACCACTTTAGGTTGGACAATTGTCACGGGAGTACAGTTATATCTTGAACTTAAGCCACTAAAAGGGAAACATACTCATAAGCTGCATAATACCATCGGATTACTTTTGCTGGCCTATTTTATCTTTGCAATCCCACCGACCTTCAACGCTTTAGGGGATACTTATGCCTATTATCTTGCTTCTAAACAGGGTTTGGGGTTTAGCTCTACACCTATCCCCCTTTGGCTGGAATCTTGGCACTATGCTCTCATGATACTAATATTTAAGCTATACCCGTCCTTCTATCCTATTTTTATTATTTTAGGAGCCGCCTTTGGACTTACAAAAACAAAAGAGCCAGCTTACAATAAAAAACCCCAATCCTAAGTAAGGATCGGGGTTTTATTTAATTTACAATTACTTCTTTTCTATAATCTTATCTGCTACATACAAACCATTTGCCGCCGCCTGGGATAAAGAACGGGTAAAGCCCGCACCATCGCCGATGGCATAGAAGTCAGGGTAACCATCAAGCTCAAATTCTGTACACTTAGGTCTTGCAGAGTAATATTTACACTCTATACCATACAGTAAAGTGTCGCAGTTTGCTGTACCAGGGGCAATTTTATCTAAAGCGTGTAACGTTTCAATAATGTTATCCAACTGACGCTTTGGCATACAAAGGCTCAAATCACCCGCCACCGCATGCAAGGTAGGTCTGGTTGTAGACTTAGCAATACGGCTCTCGTCAGAGCGTCTACCTTGTTCTAAGTCACCCAAACGCTGTACCATAACGCTGCCACCGCAAATCAAGTTGGCCAAGCTTGCCACATATCTGGCATACTCAATAGGCTTTTTAAATGGCTCTGTAAAACGGATGGTTGATAACAGGGCAAAGTTTGAGTTCTGGGTTTTTCTGTCCTGCTCACGGTAAGAATGGCCGTTTACAGTCAAAACACCACCTGTATTTTCCGTTACCACATTACCTCTTTCGTTAAAGCAGAACATTCTTGTTGTATCACCGTACTGTTTAGAGCGGTACCAAATTTTAGGTTCATAGATTTTTTTACTGAAATGATCCCAAATCATTGCTGGAAGCTCTACACGCACACCGATATCCACCTGATTATTTTTCAAAGGAATGTTATTCTTTTCGCACCAATCAGAGAAGAATCGACTGCCAACACGGCCCACAGCGAAAATGATTTTATCCGCTGTAATCACGTCTTCCTCCCCTCTATGCACCAAATGGATTTCCTTAGTATCTTTATTCACATCTGTGGCTTCTGTATCCACAGCAATATCTACTTTGTCTTCCAAGTATTCAATCAGCTTACGCATTGTTTCAAAATTACAATCTGTTCCCAAGTGCTTTAACTGGGCCTGACTCATATGCAAATCATACTGCAAGCAAAGGTGTTTTAATTCATCATTGGGCATAAAACGGTCTGTAGTTGCACCAAACTTCACCAAAACCTTATCTGCCTGTTCAATATATTGTATTACTGTTTGAGGGTCCAAAAACTCCGTTAACCAGCCGCCATATTCTGTGGAAATTACGTACTTCCCATCAGAGAATGCGCCTGCCCCTGCCATACCTTCCATAATGGCACAAGAGGAACATTTGATACACTTTTTTACCTTGCCTGTCACAATAGGGCAATGGCGCTGCTGAATGGCATGACCCTTTTCCATAATCAGCACTTTCATTTGTGGGTTATTTTCAACCAAACGGTATGCTGTCATAATACCGCCGATACCTCCACCGATAATTGCTACGTCATAATGCTTTTTCAAATTCATAAGAAGCACCTCCTAGTGTGGCATTGCTAAATGCCTGTTTCAGTCACTCATATTTTTACATTTTTTGTGCATAAATATTCTTTGCGCGCAGAAAAAGAGCGAAACTCTTCTATACTTTTGTAAGAAAAGTTTCGCTTCACTTACGACTTATTTTAACGTATTTCATTTCATAAGTCAAGGGGTTTCTTTTGTGTTTCCAAAAACTCAAATAATGTTCCCACGCATAATCATTCATAACAAGAATATATGTTTTTCAATTAAAGACACCGCTGAATTTTTTTCATTTTCTAAAGAATGATATGTCATTACCTTTTCCCTTGTAACATTGAAAAAGGCAGCCGTCCCTTTTGGGGACAACTGCCTTCTCATTTTTAAGCTTTTTATAAGCTTTTTAGAAAAATCACTTTATCTGCTCTGCAATAACTTCTTTTGCCTTTTCCAAAGCTTCACTAATCTTTGTTGCATCCTTACCGCCAGCCTGTGCCATGTTAGGGCGGCCACCACCACCACCGCCACAAACGGCTGCAGCTGCTTTCACAACATTACCTGCATGAACACCCTTTGCAACAGCGTCATCGGTAGCCATAACCATAAGATTTACTTTTCCGTCAGCACCGCCTACCAAAACAACAACACCACTACCCAGCTTGTTCTTCAACTGGTCGCCTAAAGTACGCATGCCATTGCTATCTAAATCCTTAACCTCTGCCACCAGCACAGCAACGCCGCCTATTTCCACTTTGCTGTTTAAAATATCATCGGCAGCACCGCCAGCCATTTTTGCTTTCAGTTTCTCTAATTCCTTCGCCAATTCTTTCTGCTCTGCTACCAGCTGTTCAATACGTCCCACCAATTTTTCAGGCCCTGCCTTAACCATACGGCAAATTTCTCTCAATTCCTCTTCCTGTGTCTGGTAATGCTTCAAAGCTTCCGCACCCGTTACTGCCTCAATACGACGCACCCCTGCTGCAACACCATTTTCCGATAGAATTTTGAAAGAACCAGCCTGTGCTGTATTTGTCAAGTGGGCACCACCACAAAGCTCTACACTATAACCATCCATATCAATTACTCGTACAACGTCGCCATATTTTTCACCAAATAACGCCATTGCACCTCTACTTCTCGCCTCATCAATGCTCATTTCCATGGCATCAATGACATAACTTGCAAAAATCGCTTCGTTTACCATTGCCTCTACTGCTTTCAATTCTTCATCAGTCATCGCTGTGAAGTGGGTAAAGTCAAAACGCAAACGTTCTGGGCTTACATAAGAACCTGCCTGTTCTACATGGCTACCCAAAACAGTTCTTAATGCTTTTTGCAGCAAGTGAGTGGTACTATGGTTTCTTGCTGTTGCCATACGTCTTTCCCAGTCTAATGTGGCAACGGCTTTTTCTCCAACGGAAACAGAGCCTTCTGTCACCTGTCCCACATGAGCAATTTTCCCGCCAATGACCTTAATACAATCCGTTACGGTAATAACGCCACTTTCTGTTTTGATCATACCGTGGTCGCCTACCTGACCACCGCTTTCCGCATAGAAAGGTGTGCTATCCAAGAAAACAGAAACACTATCACCATTTTGTGCCGCCTCAGAAACTTCATCATTGGCAATCAATGCAACGATTTTCCCATCAGCCGCCTTTACATCACAACCTGCGAATTTTGTTTCCAAATCCACGGGCAATTCGTGGTAAACGGTTTCCGCAGCTCCCATATAGGTGGACTTGCCCCTTGCCGCTCTTGCTCTTTCTTTCTGCTGTTTCATTTCTGATGCAAAAGCCTCTTCGTCGACCTTCATGCCTGCTTCATCTAAGATTTCCTTTGTCAAATCAATGGGGAAACCATAGGTGTCGTACAGACGGAAGGATTTTTCACCACTCATGACAGTCTGACCAGCAGCCTTCATCTCATCCATGTCGCATTTTAGGATTTCCATACCATGGTCTATGGTTTTATAGAAGCTGTTTTCTTCGATGGAAAGAATTTTATAAATATATTCCTGTTTATCTACCAATTCGGGGTAAGCTTCACCACTACAAGCAATTACCGCTTTAGAAAGCTCTGCCAAGAACTCCCCTTCAATGCCCAATAACTTTCCGTGACGTGCACCACGGCGGAGCAAACGACGAAGCACATAGCCACGTCCCTCATTGGAAGGCAGCACGCCATCAGCAGTCATCATGGTTACAGAACGGACATGGTCTGTAATCACACGAACAGAAATATCTATTTTGCTATCTTTTCCATACTCCACATTTGCTCTTTCACAAATTGTATCACGAATGGATTTTACAGTGTCCACATCAAAGATAGAGTTCACACCCTGCAAAATAGTAGCCATTCGTTCCAAGCCCATGCCTGTATCCACGTTTTTCTGTGCCAACTCTGTATATGTGCCGTCGGGCTCTGCGTTAAACTGGGTGAGTACCAAGTTCCAGAACTCCATATAACGGTCACAATCGCAGCCTACAGCGCATGCAGGGTTGTCACAGCCATATTCTGGGCCTCTATCGAAATAAATCTCTGTACAAGGACCACAAGGGCCTGTACCATGTTCCCAGAAGTTATCAGCCTTGCCTAATTTTATAATTCTATCGCGGGGAACACCTACCACGTTATGCCAAATATCTCCAGATTCATCATCTTCTTCATAAATTGTTACATACAGCTTGTCCTCAGGTATCTCCAACACCTTTGTTACAAATTCCCAAGACCAAGGGATGATTTCATTTTTGAAGTAATCTCCAAAGGAGAAATTCCCCAACATTTCAAAAAATGTACCATGGCGGGCTGTTTTTCCAACGTTTTCAATATCCCCTGTACGGATACATTTCTGGCAAGTTGTAACCCGATTGCTTGGGGGAACTTCCTGTCCTGTAAAGTACGCCTTCATAGGAGCCATACCTGAATTAATCAACAACAAACTTTTGTCGTTGCGTGGAACCAATGGAAAGCTTTGCAAACGCACATGTTCTTTGCCTTCGAAGAAAGAAAGAAATGCCTCTCTTACTTCATTTACACCCATATATTTCATATTATTCCTCCTTAAAAATTTCATCTTAATTGATTTTTTAAAAAAAGAAAAGTCCCCGATCACTAAGGATCAGGGACGAATAAACCGTGGTACCACCCTGCTTACGGTTTTTTAAAAAAACCGTCGCTTTCATGCCGTTAACGCCGACCTACGCCGTAACATACTTAAATTTCCGCTACGGAGCTGTGAATATCCAAAAAGACTGCTTCTTCAACGGGCTTCCGAGAACCTCTCACCAATGGTTCCCTCTCTGCAAAGGTCTGCCGTGAAATACTCCTTCTTTTTATGGCTTTTAAATTCATTCGATTAAGAAGATTATAGTAAGCCGCTGTTGGTTTGTCAAGAGAAATGCAAATATTAAACAGCGCAAATTCTTGTCGTCAGAATTTAAAAAAGTATACAAAGAAAACGTATGATATGGTAACTTAAAAAATTTAACAAACAAACAAATCCACAGAAAAAACTCCAGCCCATGGCGAATACAGATGAATCAAAAATTAAATCAGAAAATGTAAAAGGGCCTATTTAATAGACCCTTTCTTATCGTCAGAATTTAAAAAATATATTAGTCTTACGAAATTATATAAAGCAAAAAGCAAACAAAGTGTTCTTACAATCACAACTCCATCCACTGACAAACCATATCCAAACGCTGTTAAAACCGTAGGTCTAAAAAAACAATACAGAGAAATAAAAATAACAATTAGCTCTGCTGTTACAATGTTGCTTTTATTCATTCCATTTCCGCCTTTCAAAGCTGATTTATTTTACAGCTATCTCCCTTCCCATGCAAAGGTAGTTTGCATGGGTTTCCTATCTACATAAATGCCACCCGTGGAAATTGTTAAATCAGGATATGAAAAAGCATCTCATAAGAAACAGAATTCATTTTATGATTACAAATCCTCTCCTGCCATCATTTTTTCCATGGTTTCACCCATTCGTTTTAAACCTACTTCTATTTTATCATCATCTAAACCACAAAAGCTTAACCGCACATGGCTGCTGTCTTTCCCACTGATTTCAAACTGGCTTCCAGGGGTAAGAATTACATTTTTTTCTAACATTCGGCTGCAAAAAGACTCGGCACCTACCCCTTCAGGTAAGTTTATCCAAAGGCTTACTCCTCCCTTTGGTAAAAAGTAAGTTGCCCTACCACTCAAGTATTTTTTAGCGAATGAAAGGGTGCGGTGGTACTTTTCCCCACCAAAACGACGCATGGCTTTGGCATGGCGGTCCCAGCCGTTTTCCCTTAAATACTGTTCCATGGCTTTTTGGATAAAGCCAGACGTGGAAATATCTGTGGTATATTTCGCCTCCATTACCCCTTGATGCACCTTCTTGGGTAAAACCATAAGACCCATTCGCAAACCTGGCATTAATATTTTGGAAAAACTCTTAATATAAATTACTCTATTTTTATAATCTAATGCTTTTAGCGGCACTGGCTTCTCTTTCGCATAGTAGAAATCATAGAAATCGTCTTCTTCTATGATGTAAGTATCATAACGCTCCGCCAACTCCAGCAAACGCCGTTTCTTTTCCATAGAGTAAGAGATGCCCGTTGGCGTTTGAAAATAGGCCATCATATAAATAAACCTTGGCCGGTAAAGCTTGAGGTAATCCTCCAAAACCGCCATTTTCATACCATCGCTTTCCATCGGGATTTCGATTAGTTTTGCTCCTCTGGACAAAAAGGCCCCTGCCGCACCATAAAAAGTTGGGCTTTCCACAAAAACCACATCACCAAACTGAATCATGGCCTTTGAAATAACGTCAATGCCCTGCTGGGCACCAGAAATAATTTGCACACTATCTACGCCTGTTTTGATTCCGTAATCCTCCAAATAGCAGCATAACTGCTGACGTAAGGGTTGATAGCCCATGCTATCGGTATATCGAAACGCTCCACCCTTTTCCTTCTCCAAAACCTCGTTAAAGGCTTTTTTAAAGGCATCCACGGGAAAAAGCTCATGGGGCAAAGAAGTATTTGCAAAATTAATGGCTTTTTCAAAGGAAATGCTGGCCTCAAAGCTATGCAGGTTCCCCTTTGCCACTGGCTCAGGAATGGCCTCCACAGGCAAGGGAGAAACAAAAGTCCCGCTGCCTTTTCTGGAATATACCATTTGCTTGCTTTCCAAATGCTTATAGGCTGCTACCACAGTCACATTATTTACACCATATTTCTCAGCCATTTTTCGTATTGGTGGCAATTTACTATCAGGGGGCAGGCTACCCTCTGAAATTAGCTTTGCCAGTCCATCAGCCAGCTGTTGATACAAAGGTGCCTGCCCCTCTTTATTTAATTTGATATGAAAGATTGTATCCGCCATTGGATCCTCTCCTTTTTTACTCGTAACGTTTTCTGCCTGATGCACCTGCAATCCCCATGGCTTCTCGGTATTTTGCAACGGTTCTGCGAGAAATTTGAATTCCTTCTTTTTGCAACTTTTCCGTTAGTTCTCTGTCACTAAAAGGCTTCTTTTTATTTTCATCTTCAATCATCAAGCGTATTTTTTGTTGAATGCTATCGGCTGAAATACTCCCTGTGCCTTCTGACGATAACGCTTTTGAAAAAAAGGTGTTCAGGGGCAAAACACCTCTATCGCATTGAAGATATTTATCTCTCACCGCACGGCTTACCGTTGATTCATGAACCTGCATACACTCGGCAACATCCGCCATACGCAAAGGCTTAAGTTGTCCATCCGGGCGTATAAAAAATTCTTTTTGATGCTCAACGATGCATTTTGCCGTTTCAAGCAGAGTGCTTTCCCGTTTTGAAATACATTGCATTGCCCATTCCGCCTGTTTCAATTTGTTGGAAATATACTCTTTTGTTTCCTCAGAACCGCCTTCTCGCAAAATTTTAATATAGGACTGGCTGATAAACAATTTGGGGGTGGTAGTACCATTGATTGTTACCAACAGCTCCCCCTCCCGTTTTTCCACAAAAACATCGGGCACGATATATTCCACCGGATTTTCACATAAAAAACCTCGGCCTGGTTTTGGCTCACAACTTCGAATTTCATCATAGGCATCCACTGCCTCATCTACTGTAACCTTCAACTGTTTGGCAACATAACTAATTCTATTTTTGGCCAAATCTTGTAAGTGTTTTTCTACCATAGTAATAGCAACGCTAGAAGCTTGCTTTAGTCGCAACTGTATCAACAGGCATTCTTCTAGATTTCTTGCCCCTATACCGGGGGGGTCTAAAGATTGCAGTATTCCTAGAACATCAGCACTGCAATTTCCTTTCAGTCGGAACCTTTCTTCTGCAGCCTCTAAGGCTCCTTGTTCCAGATAACCGCTATCTTCCGTACTTTGGGCTAAAAACCGCAACACATGCTTTACCCCTTCATTCACCTTTAATATATTAATTTGGAATAGGAGATATTCACGCAAGCTTTCCCGTTCCCGTCTTCCAATAAGTTCCTGACGATCCCTTTCGTCTTCTTGCTCCACACGATACAAGCTTCGGTTTTGCTCATCCGCTTCTTCCAACCACTCTAGCTTTCGCAAAAGTTTATCATCTTTTTTTGGCTGCTCCCCAGAGGTGTCCTGCCATTCCAAAAGAGGATTTTCCTCAGCCAACTCCTGAATATATTCCGAAAGGGTAATTGTGTTCATCTGCAAAATTTCAACAGATTGTTGCATTCTTTGTGATAAAATTTGCTTTTGCGCTAATTGCAGGGACAAATCCACAGTATCACCTTCTTCACTTATATTTTAACAATAAGTTTCTCTTGTCTTTGGCACTTTTTTCATTTTATCACAGTTGTTGCAGAAAAAAAAGCTACAAAACTGCCATGTTATAATAAATTCACAATTTAGTAAGTTGTGTTTTTGTCAAATTACCTTAAAATTCCTAAGACCTAACCCAAATAATTATGGTAATATATTATCATTTACTTTTTTAGATAATAATAGTAAACTAGAGTAGGTCTATTACCTAGCATACAAATTGATTGTATGTATTCCTATACATATGAATAAAGGTGAGGAAAGGGAAATTTGTTTTGTATTTTTATTTGTACAATTTAGGTTTTTCACTTTTTTTCTGCAAAAATGTTGTAGAATCATCTTTTTTGTATTAAAATACAGCTGTTGTATGTATAGTTTTATCATTTCATTTAAAAGCTATAACTATCATCGCGCTTCCCAAGCGCAAAAACACTTGACAGAGGGGGATAATATGCAAGCTTTAACGTTCAAACGTGGAGTTCATCCGCCTGATGGAAAAGCTCTGTCCGCAGAGCAGCCTATTCAGGTGGTACTCCCAAAGGAAAACTCTGAGTTGTTCTACCCCATGAGCCAGCACATTGGCGCTCCTTGTGAGCCTCTTGTTGCCATTGGCGATCATGTAAAAGTCGGTCAGAAAATCGCAGAGTCACCCGCATTCTTGTCTTCTCCAATTTTTGCTAGCGTCTCCGGCGAAGTGGTGGACATCCGTCCAATGCTGGTTCCCGGCGGTACTATGGTAAAATCTATCGTTGTGAAAAACGACGGTAAAATGGAAGAAATTGAAGGCCTGAATCAGGGAAGAGACTACACTACAATGACTAATGATGAAATTCTTGCAGCGATTAAAGGTGCAGGCGTTGTTGGTCTGGGTGGTGCTGGTTTCCCCACACATGTAAAATTGAATCCACCAAAGGATAATCCCATTGATTACATCTTAATCAATGCGGCAGAATGTGAGCCCTACCTCACATGTGACTATCGTTTAATGGTGGAAGAACCCGAGCGTATCATCAAGGGTCTGCAGATTATGCTGAAATTGCATCCCAATGCAAAGGGCGTAATCGGCATTGAAGAGAACAAGCCCAAAGCCATTGAAATTATGACAAAGGCTTGCGAAGGCATCGACAACATCGTTGTTCAGCCCTTGGTAACAAAGTTCCCTCAGGGTTCTGAAAAGCACTTAATTTCCGCTATTACAAAAAGAGAAGTGAAATCAGGCGCACTGCCCGCAAGCGCTGGCTGTATCGTTGACAACGTTGATACTGTTGTTGCCATCGAAAGAGCAATCTGCAAGGGCAGACCTTTGATGAGAAGAATTGTAACAGTTTCCGGTCAGGGTATTAAAAACCCCGGTAACTACAAAATCCGTATTGGTATGACACTGCGTGATTTGGTAGACGCCATCGGTGGTTTTAAAGAAGATAACCCTCCTGTAAAACTGATTGCTGGTGGTCCTATGATGGGTCCTTCTCTCTATACTTTGGATGTTGCATCCGTAAAAACAACTTCCGGTTTGCTTTGCTTTACAAAAGAAGAAGCTTACATTCCTGAAGAAAAGAACTGTATCCGTTGTGGAAAGTGCGTAGACCACTGTCCTATGGGTCTTATGCCTTTCTTGCTGAATGCTTGCGCATTAAAAGGCGATGGCGAAGCTTTCGTGGCGCATCATGGTCTGGATTGTATCGAATGCGGTAGCTGCTCCTACGAGTGCCCTGCAAAACGTCATTTGGCACAGTCCATTCGTGCCGTGAAGAAGGTTGAGGCAGGCAAAAAAGCAGCCGCTGCGGCAGCTGCAAGAGCAAAAGCTGAAGCTGAGGCAAAAGCGAAAGCAGAAAAGAACTGAGAAGGGGGAGAATAAAACATGGCTAATTTTGTAGTGTCCGGTACCCCTCACGTACGTTCTAAGGAATCTATCCAGAGCATCATGCGTGATGTAATCATCGCTCTGGTTCCTGCTTCCGTGATGGGAATTTACTTTTTCGGTGTTAGAGCACTGATGATTATTGTAGCAGCCGTTGCATCTGCAGTATTTTTTGAATGGCTGTATCAGAAAATTATGAAAAAACCCGTTACAATCAACGACTTAAGTGCTGTTGTAACAGGCTTGCTTTTAGCAATGAACCTACCTGTAGCGACACCTATTTGGGTGCCTATTGTAGGTAGTGCATTTGCAATTATTATTGCAAAACAACTTTTTGGCGGTTTGGGTCAGAACTTTATCAACCCTGCCCTTGCTGGTAGAGCTTTCTTGGTAGCTTCCTACCCTACAGAAATGACATCTTGGACATCCGCTGGTAACTTTGGTGCAGATGCTGTTGCAGTTGCAACACCTTTGGCACAACTCAAAGGCGGCGTTATACCCGATGCATCTTTTACAGATGTTTTAGTTGGTAACATTGGTGGCTGTATTGGTGAAACTTGTGCAGTTGCATTAATTATTGGTGGTATCTACCTGATTGCAAAACATGTAATCAGCTGGAAAGTACCCGTTATCTATATTGCTACTGTATTCGTATTGACTGCAGCAATCGGCAGAAACGGTCTACGTGTTCCCACTTATGAACTTTTCACAGGTGGTTTGATGCTCGGTGCTTTCTTCATGGCAACCGACTACGCATCTTCTCCTGTAACAGCGAAGGGACAGGTTATTTTCGCCCTTGGTTGTGGTTTGATTACAACATTAATCAGAATTTTTGGTGGTTACCCCGAAGGTGTATCCTACTCAATCCTGATTATGAACCTTTGTGTGCCTCTGATTGAAAGATTCACAGAACCTACAATCTTTGGTGCGTTACCTAAAGTGAAGGAGGCGAAGAAAGCATGAACACAAAAGAAGTTATAAAACCCGCTGTGGTACTGCTGATTATCGCCAGTGTTGCTGCTGCTGCTTTAGGTGCAGTTCAATCAATTACAGCAGAACCCATTAAAATTCAGGAAGAACAAACAAGAGCAGCTTCCATGAAGGCAGTTATGCCCGATGCAAGCAATTTTGAAGAAATTACTGACGTAGAATTGACAGGATCCCTTACTGCAATTTACAAAGCAGATAACGGCGGTTTTGTTGTTACAGCGGCTCCCGGCGGCTTCGGCGGTGCTGTTGACACAATGGTTGGTATTGACGCAGAAGGCGTTATCACAGGCCTTCGTGTTACAAAACATGCCGAAACACCTGGTTTAGGTGCAAAAGCCACAGAGCCCGATTTCTATGAACAGTTTACAGGTAAGTCCGGTACGCTGGCTGTAACAAAAGATGGCGGCGAAATCGTTCCTATCACAAGCTCTACAATCACTTCCAGAGCTGTTGCCAGCGGCGCAAACGAGGCGTTGGAATGGTTTGCTGCGAACGGAGGTGCTTACTAATGGCTAACCCATTGAAATTAATTAAAAACGGTTTAATTGACGAAAACCCTACCTTTGTGCAGGTAATCGGTATGTGTCCCACACTGGCTGTAACAAGCTCCGCAATCAACGGTATCGGTATGGGTCTTTCCACTGCTGCCGTTTTGATTTGTGCGAACTTATTCGTATCCCTGCTTAGAAAAGTTATTCCCGATAAAGTAAGAATCCCATGCTTTATCGTAGTTATCGCTACATTCGTTACAGTGATCGAGTTCTTATTAAAGGCTTACTTGCCCGCATTGAACGCATCTTTGGGTCTTTATATCCCTCTGATTGTAGTTAACTGTTTGATTCTTGCAAGAGCGGAAGCATTCGCTTCCAAAAACGGCCCTGTGGCGTCAGTATTCGACGGTATCGGCATGGGTCTTGGTTTCACATTAGGCCTGGGTGTTTTAGGCTTGGTGCGTGAATTTATCGGTGCTGGTACATTGTTTGATATTACTGTACTTCCCGAAGCATTCCCTAGAACATTGTTGTTCGTTATGGCTCCCGGTGCATTCTTTACACTGGGTTGCTTGATGGCTGCTTTAAACTATTTCAGAAACAAAAAGAAAGCTTAAGGAGGGGAAATTAAATGGATTTGATCTTATTGGTTTTAGCCGGGGTTTTCGTAAATAACTACGTTTTATCCCAGTTCTTAGGTATCTGCCCCTTCCTCGGTGTTTCTAGAAAAGTTGAAACAGCAGCAGGCATGGGTATGGCCGTTATCTTCGTTATGTCCTTGGCAGCAGGGGTTGCTTGGTTGGTATACGACCTAATTCTTGTTCCATTGAACATCACATACCTATATAACATTGCGTTTATTTTGGTTATCGCATCCTTAGTACAGTTCGTAGAAATGTTCTTAAAGAAAGCTGCTCCTGCGCTATATCAGGCGTTGGGTGTATTCCTTCCTTTGATTACAACAAACTGTGCCGTATTGGGTGTTGCTGTTTTGAACATGCAAAAAGGTTACAACTTCATCGAAGCTGTATTAAACGGCTTTGGTGGTGCAACAGGCTTCGCTTTGGCGATTGTTCTGTTTGCTGGTATCCGAGAAAGAATCGCAGACAATGATACACCGAAGGCCTTTGATGGTTTCCCTTTGGCACTGCTTACAGCAGGCCTTATGTCCATCGCATTTTTAGGTTTCTCCGGCTTGATCAAGCTATAATACAAGGAGGGTGACAAAAATGGACTTAATGAATATTATAAACCCGATCCTTAGTATCGGTGGTCTCGGTGTTGTTTTTGGCGCAGGCCTTGGCATCGCCGGCGAAGTTTTTAAAGTAGAAGAGGATCCTAAAATCGGCGAGATTTTAGAAGCTCTTCCTGGCGCAAACTGCGGTGGTTGCGGTTTCCCTGGTTGTGGTGGTCTTGCTGCTGCAATCGCTTGCGGAAGCGCACCTGTGAATGCTTGCCCCGTTGGTGGCGCTGCAGTTGCTGAAAAAGTTGGTGCAATTATGGGCGTTGCAGCATCTGCTTCAGACCCAGTTGCTGCTTTCGTTAAGTGCGGTGGTACTTGCGAAAAGGCAAAAGAAAAATATGAATACTTCGGTATTGATGACTGTAATATGGCAGTTCAGTTAGCGGGTGGCGGCTCTAAAAGCTGTACCTACGGATGTATTGGTCTTGGTAGCTGTAAAAAAGCTTGTGCTTTCGACGCTATCGAAGTCATTGATGGAATTGCCGTAATTGATAAAGATAAATGTGTTGCGTGTGGCAAATGTGTTTCTGCTTGCCCCAAACATATTATCGAAATGCTTCCTGCAAAGAACAAAGTTAAAGTTCAGTGTTCCTCTAAGGACATTGGCAAAAACGTAATGCAGGTATGCTCCGTTGGTTGTATTGCATGTAAGATTTGCGAAAAGAATTGTCCTTTCGATGCAATCCATGTAATCGACAACTTAGCTGTCATTGATTATGACAAGTGTAAGGCTTGCGGTATCTGTGCAAACAAGTGCCCTAAAAACGTTATCACAGGTAAGAGACCTGCACCTCCCGCTCAGGAAGCTCCTAAGGCGGCTCCTGCTAAGGAAGAAGCGAAAGCTGAATAATCTGCAGTATTAAGCACCCCTTCCTATCAGTTCATGAACTGATAGGAAGGGGTTTCTTTTAGAAATCATTGAAACGTTAATTCTAAGTAAAAGAGCAGACGGATACCACAACTACATTCGTAGTATTATGTCGATATATAATTGGCTCCATAAACTGTTAATTCCTTGACAATATAAATATATATATCTTATGATTATGGCGGAAGAGGTAACTACTTACCGAAGGCCTTCTTAAAACTATGTAACATTCTTCTATAGTGATAAATAAAGTTTTATACTAAAGGAGGAAAACAGATGAAGAATTTTTTTCTATTATTTTAGCAGGCACATTTATCTTTTCAACAGTAACACCTAGCTTTGCCAGCGCAACAACAAACAACGCTGATATGGTAGAGAACATGTTAATTCAGGTATCTCTACCATTGTAAATAAATCAACGGAAAAATCAGGTGTTGAAAATTAAACAATTAAAACAGAAGGTGTTCTGGCAAACATAAAAAAAGAACCCGTCTCCAATGGCGTCCTCTATACAGTTCATGAAGGAATATTAACCGATGAAATATTAATTACCCCAAACGAGGAAATATATTTAGACGGGAATTTAGTAACTGTTTCAACAACTTCTCAAGGAACGCCGTCATCAGCAATTACACCAATGGCATATTATGAATATTGGGATTTTGATGACACGCCATTTGCACCGGGACCCTATACATCCAATAAAATAATAACAAACACTACGGTACGTTTGCAGCAAAAAATATCACAATTAACCTTATCTGGAGTTGCTTTAATTGTCTGCACTAGCTTCGGCGGACCTTTACATACGCAGGCTTGGCGGAAATATATGACTGGTTAAATGCATATAACCCAGAGGCCAGTGCTCTATACATTAAAAAAACTACATGGACAAATGGAAAACCTGATTTGGGTTCCAGTACTATGATGTATTATTTTAAAATCAGAACCCAGTATTATAAGGATTCCAAATATAGTGAATATCACTCTGGGGGTACTTTATATGGAGTTCAGGCTATCAGAAATCACTAAGTGGTTAAAGGGAGAGATGCTCCATGATTTTGTTTTGGATATTGATTATATTTTCAGCCTATCTTTTAGATAAATACTTTATCCACCCACTCTTTGAGAAACAAAAACCCGCATGTTTTATTGATTGGCTTAAAGCAGATATTCAAAACGGATGCCGCCAATGGAGAGAACTGAAGGAGAATATAAGGAAAGCTTTTGGAAAAAACAAATAACTCTATTAATAATGAGGGTCGCAGAAACTATATGTTCCGATTTTATAGTTTTATGCCACCCTCTTCTTAATGTTTTTTTATCTTTTCTGCCCTTTACCCCACACTACAATTATGATATAATATTTAGCATTGAGCGGCAGGATAATTTATCACTTTATGCCGCTCACAATATGTTTTATCCGCAAAAAAACGAAGGGGGCGCCTTACATGAAAGGGCAATCACAAAATGTATGGGTAGTGGTTTTACTGATTTTAGCCGGCATAGTTTTAGGCGGTTTTATTGGTAACTTATTAGGAGACGTTCCCGCCTTAAGTTGGCTGGCCTATGGCAGTAAGTTCGGCATGTCCTCCCCATTGGTTCTAGACTTAGGAGTAATCACCCTCCAGTTCGCTTTTACCATCCGCTTTACCATCGCAGGAATCATTGGGATTATTGTTGCATTATTGGTATACCGCAAACTTTAATCGACATAGCCGCTTGGCGGCTTTTTTTCTGTCGTTTTTTCGGATGCAAAAACTCGGCTTTTTATAAAAAGACAAGGTTTTTTTATTGAAAAGGTTAACAAAAAGAGTTATGATTAAATATAAGGCTTTTATCGAAAAGCGACTTATTTTTGCGTCTAAATTCTGTAATTTCTCAGAGTTCCTATAAGAAAGGGGCATAAAAAAATGTTTTCGAAAGATATGGGTATCGACCTTGGTACCGCTAACACACTGGTTTATATGAAAGAGAAAGGCATCATCGTAAACGAACCTTCTGTTGTTGCCATTAATACACAGACCAGAGAAGTCCTTGCAGTTGGAAACGAGGCAAAAGAAATGATTGGGCGTACCCCAGGTAATATTGTTGCCATTCGTCCTATGAAGGATGGTGTTATCGCTGACTTTGACGTAACCCAGGCAATGTTACGCTACTTTATAAATAAAGCCTACGTTCGTTCCATGTTTGCCCCAAAGCCACGCATCGTAATTTGTGTGCCTTCTGGTGTGACAGAAGTAGAAAAAAGAGCTGTTTTGGAGGCTGCAATTGCGGCAGGATCTAAGGATAAGGACACTTACCTCATCGAAGAGCCCATGGCAGCATCGATTGGTGCCGGCCTTCCCGTTGCAGAGCCTTCCGGCAGCATGGTGGTGGATATCGGCGGTGGTACCAGTGAGGTGGCAGTCATCTCCCTTGGGGGTATTGTAACCAGCACATCTTTGCGGGTAGCAGGCGATGCCATTGATAACGCAATTGTAAGCTTTATTAAAAGAGAATTTAACCTTGCTATCGGTGATCGTACGGCTGAGGAAATTAAAATCACCATCGGCTCTACCTTCCCCCTTGAAAAAGAGGAAAAAATGGAAATTCGTGGCCGTGACTTGATTAGCGGCTTACCTAAAACCGTTGAAGTAACCTCCATTCACATTCGTGAAGCATTATCTGAGCCAGTAGATTCTATTATCGAAACTATCAAACAGACCCTAGAGGCAACACCTCCTGAACTGGCATCTGATATTATGGAGTTCGGCATTACATTAACCGGTGGTGGTGCCTTATTAAGAGGATTGGATAAATTAATTCATTCCGAAACCGGAATGCCCGTTCATATTGCAAACGAACCTCTAAACTGCGTTGCAGTTGGGACAGGCCTTGTATTAGAACAAATTGACAAACTGAAGTCCGTGCTGATCTCTCCCAGAAAAGCACTCTTTTAACTTAAAAAAATAAGGGTATTATCACCCTAACCTTGAAGGAGCGTTTTACTTTGATTCAATTTTGGGAAGAACATAAAAAGAAAATTATCGCCGTAATTGCAATAGCCATTACCGTTGTTGCTTTATTCTTAGGCGGAAAAAATTTGAATGCCTCTGCACTGGAAAGCGTAATAGGTTTTGTTGTCACGCCCTTTCAGGATTTAACAACGGGTATCAATAGCTGGGTAGAAAGTACAGCGGAATCTGCCCAAGACAAGAACAAGCTTTTAGAGGAAAACGCTCATTTAAAAGAAGAAGTTGCAAAACTCCAAGACGAAAATAAACGTCTGGATCAATATGAAAGAGAAAATGAATCCTTATCCGCTTTATTGAAAATATCCCAAAAGTACCCCGAATATAAAAGCACGGGAACAAGGATTATCGCAAAAAGCCCTGGTGTTTGGTATGACACCTTCACCATTAACAAAGGAACGGGTGATGAGGTTTCTGCAAATATGATTTTAATCGCACCAGGCGGTGTTGTTGGAAAAATCCTTGAAAGCGGAATCAATTACTCAAAGGCCCAGTCCATTTTGGACAGTAGAAGTGCCGTTCCCGCTATGAGTCTTAGAACTGGCGATTTGGGCGTAGTAAAAGGGGATTATTCCCTTATGGATGATGGTCTTTGTAAAATGGAATATATCGACGGTGAAGCTCAAATTGCAGTGGGAGATGAAATTGTTACCTCCCAGCTATCCGAAGTTTATCCCCAAGGCCTTTCTATTGGGAAAGTAACAAAAATTGAAACCGATACCAACGGTCTGACAAAATATGCAGTAATCGAACCTTTTGTAGACTTAAAACATTTGGATACGCTTTTGGTAATTGATAAAAATACAATGGAGGAAAACCCTTGAGAATTATCGTTACAACCGCTGTGGTACTGATTAATTTCATATTACAAACAACCCTGTTTCAATACTTAGCAATTCAGGGCATTTTTCCCAACACCGCTCTCATTATCGTTGTTTCCTATGCTTTATTGCGTGGCAGTAAAGAGGGTTGTATTGCGGCTGTTTGCTCAGGGCTGCTGTTCGATATTTTCTTTGGCACTGCCGTGGGGTTTTATGCATTATTATTCCTCGGCATCAGCTACTTTACAGGAAAAAGCCAGAAAAATTTCTATAGAGAAAATTACCTTCTGCCTATTCTGTTTTGTACCGTCGCTGCAGGGATATATGAGTCTATCCATTTCATTACGGAGTTGTTATTACGCAAGGATGGGGATATCCTATTTTTCTTCGTAAAGATTTTGCTTCCCACCATTGTCTATACCGCCGTAGTCACTGTACCCATTTACCGAATTTTATTTGGATTGAATGAATGGTTAGAGCTTAAGGAAAAGTACAAGTACCGTTTGTTTTAAAATAATATTTCCCTTAGTGTTTCCACACTAAAAAAACTCTTGACCTACCGTCTCCAATAGGAGGAACCGATGAGACACTATATTAATCATTTTTTTGAATTATGTAAAAGCCGAATTTTCGTAATGCTTTGCGGAATTTTTTTGCTTTTTTTCATATTGGTAATACGCTTGTTCTCCTTGCAGATTATCCATGGTGAGGACTACGACGAATCTATTACCGCCAGCGTTTCTAAAACCGTAAATGTTCCTGCTCCCCGTGGCAATATCTATGACCGTTACGGAAGACCTCTAGCAACGAATACCGTGGCATATTCTGTACAGATCGACGATAGTATTACCCTTGATTTGACAGAGTACAAAGAGGACTTGATGGTGCAGTTAACAAATACATTATGGGCACAAGGGGCAACCCCTCATGATACACTGCCCATATCCTCCTCTGCTCCCTATACTTTTACCTTTGAAGGCAAAGAAAGAGAGCAAAGAAAGGCAGAGAAAAATTGGAAAGAGTCCTTGGGCTTTCCCAATGATAAGAAGGACGCATCTGCCCAGGAAAGTCTAACTTATTTATTTGAAAAATATAATGCGCCTACCAATTATACCCTGGCACAAAAAAGGGCATATGTCTCTTATTATATTTCTTTAAGTGATAAGAACCTCATGGCCTTAACCCTTGCTGAAAAATTAGCAGAGTATGGGGAAACCCTGACAGATGAGCTTCCTTTGTCCAGAGAATATCCTTATACCCTTCAGTTCAACGAAAATAAAACCAGAGAGAAAAACTGGAAGGAATCCATGGCCATGAAGAAGGAGGAACTGCAATATGACTCCCTTGAAACCCTGGATTATCTAAGGGACTTTTTTGGCCTACCGGAGGGTTTGCCAACGGATGTGGTAAGAAACACCTTGGGGATTCGTTACTCCCTTTATTTACAACGATATCAACAGTATAAATCCGTTACCATTGCTACAAATATCAGTGCAAAAACCTTGGCTTTCGTTGAGGAAAATCAGGATATTTTCCCTAATGTACTTGTGGACACCGTATCTCTAAGAGAATATCCCCAAAGCGAGTATTTCTCTCACCTTCTAGGCTACATTCGTCAGATGACGGAAGCGGATTATGCTTTATATAAAGATGACATGGATTCCACAGGAAACCCCATTTACACCCAAACAGACATTGTTGGTCAAACGGGCATTGAAAAGCTTTATGAACGTCAACTCAATGGTACAGATGGTAAAGTTTCCATCGAGGTAGACAATCAGGGCCGTCGCATGAGTGTCATCGATTCCACGGAACCCATCCCAGGGAAAGATATCTTCCTCACATTAGATAGCCAACTGCAAAAAATTGCTTACGATTCCTTGGAAGCAGAACTACGCAAAGCAGTCATTGTAAGATTGACCTCAGCAGGCAAGAGGTCTGCATCCATAACCGACATGTTCATCGCAATGACAAAGGCAAACCATATTTCCGCCTCCAAGCTGATGAAAGCAACAAGTGGTACCCAAAAACAGGTTTATGACCGGTTTCTAGAGGCAAATCCTGACTTCTCCAAAGAAGACGAGGATGCCCTTTCCAGAGTTCAAACCTATTTGCTTGACAGCCTTTCACGTGGCACCTTCTCCTCAAGAGAAGCCCTATTGGTGGCTATGGAACAAGGTACTTTGGCCACCACACCAGAGGATTTTGCAGCCATTGAAAACGGATCAATTGCCCCGTTAACCATGGTTTTGAATAAACTTCGAAGCGGTGAGTTTGATCCTTCTGATACGGCACTGGATCCTTCTACAGGCTCCGTATTTATAACAAAAGTAGATAGTGGTGAAGTTTTAGCCAGCGTTTCCTATCCCTCTTATGACAATAATGAGCTTGTAAATAACTTTAATAACGCCTACTATAATAACCTTTTGCAAGATGGGAATACCCCTTTGGTAAACCGTCCATTAAAGCAAAAGAAAGCACCGGGCTCCACATTTAAAATGATTACAGCCTTGGCAGGATTGGAAACAGGTGCCATTGGGCCCAATACCTATATTCGGGATTTAGGGTTATACAAGGATGCCGGAACCCCCTATGCCCGCTGTTGGATTTACAGCAATACAGGGGGAACTCATGGAAGCGTCGACGTTGCCAAAGCATTGGAAGTATCCTGCAACTACTTCTTCTATGAAGTTGCCTATCGCATGGGTAATGCAAAGGAAGGCAACACCAACGAAGGTATAACAACGTTAAACGAATATATGGCAGCTTTCGGTTTGAACGCCTTAACTGGCTTGGAATTAGACGAGTATGCACCTACCATGGCTTCTCCTTACTACAAGGAGCGTACCGTAAAAACCTTCAACCCCGATGCAACAACCAGCCAAACCCGTTGGACCGACGGTGATACCATTCGTGCTGCCATTGGGCAATCGGTAAATAGCTTTACCCCTGCTCAAGTTACAAAGTTCATTTCGACTTTAGCAAACGGAGGAACGCTATACCGTTTGCACTTAATTAGTCATTTGCAAAATCCAGATGGCTCACTATATTATCGTGTGGATGAAACCATTGAAAATGTAACCAATTTTCAAGAAGAAAACCTGCAAAAGGTATATCAAGGTATGTATCAAGTTACAACAGGAGCTCGTGGTACCCTGCGTCATTCCTTTCGGGATTTCCCAGTAAAGGTTGCCGCAAAAACAGGTACTGCCGAGGAGGATAAAACAAGAAGCTCACATACTTGGTTTGTTTGTTTTGCCCCCTATGAAGATCCCCAGATTGCTATTACCGTAATGATTCCCTTTGGTGAAGGCAGCGGTACCCCCGCCCCTGAGGTTGCAAAGGCAATTATTACCGAATATCTGGGATTAGACTACACACCTGAAAATACCAATTTACAGACCGTTTTGACACAGTGATACAGGAGGGTATTATGAATTTAGAAAACTATGTTATTTTCAAAGGCACAAAAGACGGCGTCACTGTACTTTTTCAAGAAGATACACCCTTTGATGTTCTTTGCGAACAATTGGAAAAGAAAGTACAGGAAGCTGGTAAATTTTTTGATAATGTAAAAACTTCTTTGGCTTTTAAAGGTCGTACTTTTTCCGAAGAAGAAGAGCAAAAACTACTGGGTATTATCACACAGCATACCACCATGGAAATTACTTTTCTTAAAACGGAAAACAACGAACTGTTTCATCTGACCAATTTATTGGAAAAGGAAATGGCTCCCCATAACCTTACGAAGTTTCATAAAGGCTCCCTTCGCAATGGTCAAAGAATTGATTTTGACGGAAGTGTGGTTATCATTGGTGATGTAAACCCTGGCGCAGAAATCAAGGCAACTGGGAATATCATCATCTTGGGTCAGCTAAAGGGCATGGCCCATGCCGGTTGCCAAGGAATGACTGACGCATTCGTTTCCGCTGTCTATATGGCACCTGTGCAACTTCGAATTGGAGACATCATTACCCGTTTCCCCGATGAAAACAAGCGGGGTCCTAAGCCACCAGAATACGCTTTTGTACAAGAAGGGCAAATTTTCGTCATGGCGCTGTCGTAAAATAGAATTTTTTTTCTGTTTTTACTAAAAAAAATGGATGCAAATCTTGCTAGTTTTTGTTAAGATAGTAATATATACGTAGTTCCCTATATTCATTTTTAGGGAGAAGAAAAATTGACTTCTGGATTAGGAGGAACATAGATGAGTGAAGTAATCGTAATCACCAGCGGCAAAGGCGGTGTAGGAAAAACTACTACAAGTGCTAATCTTGGCTGCGGGTTAGCGGTATTGGGTAAAAAAGTTGCATTAGTTGATGCCGACATTGGTCTACGCAACCTTGACGTTGTTATGGGCTTGGAAAATAGAATCGTTTATGACCTTGTAGACGTTGTAGAGGGTAACTGTCGTTTAAAACAAGCTTTAATTAAGGACAAGCGTTATGACGGCCTTTTCCTTTTGCCAGCAGCTCAAACGAGAGATAAAGATGCCGTTTCTCCAGAACAGATGCAAAAGCTTTGCGAAAGCTTAAAGGAGGAAGGCTTTGATTTTATCTTAATCGATTGTCCCGCAGGTATTGAACAGGGCTTTAAAAACGCAATCGCTGGTGCAGACAGAGCTGTTGTTATCACAACTCCTGAAGTTTCAGCTGTGCGTGATGCCGACCGTATCATCGGTCTATTGGAGGCAAATGGCTTAAATAACCCTATGCTTATTCTGAACCGCTTGCGTATTGACTTGGTACAAAGAGGCGATATGATGAATATCGAAGATGTAACAGAAATCTTGGCTGTGGATATCCTTGGGGTTGTGCCTGATGATGAGGCCATCGTCATTGCTACAAATAAGGGGGAACCTGCCGTTACAAACCAAGAATCTCGGGCAGGACAGGCTTATAGAAACATCGTGCAGCGAATTATAGGACAAGAAATACCAATTATGTCCTTTGAAGAACAGCCCGTAAGCTTTTTTGAAAAGCTCAAAGGCCTTTTCCGTCATTAAACCTCATTACCCGACGAAAGGATGTGTCCCCATGGATTTCTTTAGCTTCTTTAAAAAGAAAAATGTGCCGCCTTCCGGCAGCGTTGCCAAAGATAGATTGAAACTGGTTCTGGTTCATGATAGAGTGAATTGTTCCTCACAAGTTCTTGAAATGTTGAAGACAGACATTATTAAAGTAATTTCCAACTATATGGAAATTGACGAGGAAGAACTTGATATCCAAATTACACAGACCCAGTCTGAAGAAAATAACGGAACAGTCCCTGTACTGTATGCCAATATTCCCATTAAGAGTATGCGCAAAGTACAAGACTAAAATTAAAGAAGTGAGCCGAGAAAAGAGGACCCCTATTGTCCCTCGTTCCCCTCGGCTTTCCTTGTTTCAGCAATACGGGTAATTTTTACCCCGGTCGGAGGAATTTGACCCATGGAGTTTAAAAAATATTTTCAAAATTTTGATTGGCCACTTTTAGGCGCAGTTGGTGTCCTCACCATATTTGGTCTTGTTGCAATCGCTAGCGCAACCCATGTTAACCTTGGAGAGAGTGCAACCTTTGTTGTAAAACAAGGTGCCTTCTTTGTTGTAGGAATCATATTGATGCTCATTGCAGCAAACGTAGACTATGAATATTTTTCACAGTTTCATATACCGATTTATTGTATCAATTTACTACTACTAATGGCCGTTCTTTTAATCGGTACAGGCGCAAAGGGTGCCGTTCGTTGGATTGCCATCGGCCCCTTAACCATACAGCCATCGGAGTTTGCCAAAATCATGATGATATTTTGTCTGGCAAAAGTAATCACTACGAACCATCATAAAATAAATCGGTTACCTTTTTTGGCTTTCCTTTGCATCTATGTTATGGTGCCAATTGTGCTGATACAAAAACAGCCAGCCCTTTCCGCCAGTCTGGTGTTGATTGCAATTTTTTGTATTCAACTTTTTGTGGCAGGCCTTAGCTATACCTTTATTCGGAATGTGCTTATTATTACCGTTCCAATTATTGCTTTCATTTTATGGGATGTGGCAAGAGAAAACCCTTTGATTATGGATAAAATTTTTGAACCCCATCAGTTCAATCGTATTCTCTCTTTCGTAGATCCCAAAAGAGATGCAAGCCTTTATTACCAAACGGAAAAGTCCATTAGTGCCATTGGCTCAGGCCAGCTTACGGGACAAGGTCTTTTCAGCGGTACCCTAAACCAATTAAGCTACCTTCCGGAGCCACATAACGACTTTATCTTCTCCGTTGTGGGTGAAGAATTTGGATTTATTGGTTGTATATTTGTTTTGGGAGTCTTGCTTTTTATCGTATTTCGTTGTATAGTAATAGCAATATCGTCCAGAAATTTATTTAGTCAGTTAGTCGTTGCTGGGATTGCCGGAATGTTTGCTTTTCAGACCTTTGTAAACGCAGGCGTTGCCTTAGGTATTCTGCCCAATACGGGTATGTCTCTACCATTCGTTAGCTACGGCGGCAGTTCCATGTGGGCCAATATGGTTGCCATTGGCCTTGTATTAAACATAAGAAAAAAAGAAACAAAATCATTGTTTGAGGGAGGATTGTTATGAATATCGGTTTGATCGCCCATGATAATAAAAAAAAATTAATGGAAAATCTTTGTATCGCTTACAGACATATTCTTTGTAAGCATGACATTTATGCAACAGGCACTACGGGCCGTCTTGTGGAGGAGGCCGCAAATTTGGTAGTCCATAAGTACCTCTCTAGCCGTTTGGGCGGGGAACAGCAAATGGGTGCACAAATTGTAAATAACGACATTGATGTAATGATATTTTTAAGAGACCCTGTGTCTGCTCAGGATTATGAATCTGAGGTTAACTCCATCTTTCGTCTTTGCGACATGCACAATATTCCCCTTGCCACGAACTTGGCAACTGCGGAAGTGCTTTTATTGGCCCTAGATAGAGGGGATTTAGACTGGAGAAATGTGGTGAGATAAAATTATGAGGCAGATGCATTTTAATAGCACCGCTTTTCTGATTTTAATGGGTTATTACCTTTTAATCAACCTAACAACCTACTTAACAATGGCATTTGATAAAAAAGCTGCTATAAATAATAAAAGGCGACTTCCTGAAAAGAATTTTTATCTAATGGCAATATTGGGCGGAGGTCTGGGCGGTTTACTGGCTCAGATAATTAAACGGCATAAAACACGCCATTTAGACTTTATTTTGGTCTTTACCATTACTGCAATTTTGCATATCTTAGTGATTTACTTAGTCATGGGTAAATTTATAATTACCTTTAGCTAAAAAACCTAACCAAAAAATAAAGCGGAGATACTGTTTTAAACACAAGTATCTCCGCTATTTTTGTCCTCTAGGAGGGGAGTTTCCTTTTCCGTCACAAATAACATAGCTCCCTTCCCCTTCGCTGTTATACTCCCCATTTAAATAGCTATACGTAAGGTATAGATACCCTTGGCCATTTACTTTAACACCAGTCCTAGTATTTCAGATGGGTGGCCGACTCACATTAGGCTATCTGATGTCATCACAGAAAAGGGAGACAGCTCGGGGCTTAATCAAATTTAGAATGCTTTTTACTTCCCCTTCATGAGGCATGTTCCATAGGCTGCCTTTATAAACTCCTCTACTCCCATTGGTTTTGCAAAGTAAAACCCCTGTAAGTAGTTACAATTAATCTCCTGTAAAAATTCAACCTGTTCTTTTGTCTCGACGCCCTCGCAAACACACTGTATATTTAAAGACTTTGCAATGCTTACAATGGCCTTCTGAACATTTTTTGTTTTTGTCGTTAGAAGGCCTTCTTTAAGAAATTGCTTATCAATTTTTATACAATCCACCTGTTTCCCCCCCAACATGTTAAGAGAAGAATAACCGCTGCCAAAATCATCTATAGAGACAGAGAAGCCTATTTCCTTTAAATTGTCAATGGACTCCAGAACCTTCTTCTCGTTGCCATAAATGTATTCCGTTACTTCTATTTCAATGAGATTATAGTGCATTTGATATCGATCGGCGATCCCCTTTAGCCGTTCACTATAATTTTCATCATTAGAATGCTGTCGTGACTGGTTCACAGCAATGGGCACAGGCACAATCCCCCGATTCAATAAACTTCGCTGCAGCTTGCAAGCCTTTTCAAACATATAATCATCCAGCTTTAAAATAAAACCGTTTTGCTCAAAATATGGTATAAACTCATTAGGGTAAATGACATTCCCGTCGGCTTCTATCCAGCGCACCAAAGCCTCAGCCCCGGAAATTTCGCCCGTTTGGCTATCATATTGGGGTTGTAAATACATTTGAAATTCTTCATTTTCAAGGGCCTTTTGCATTTTACGGTCAATCATTTTTTCTTTTAATAATCTATTCTTCAAATCTTGTGAATAAAAATAAACCCTTATATTTTGCCGTTTTGACTCGAATAACGCAAGTTCCGCTTTGCCTAAATTCGTTTGTATATCCTCCTGGGCGCAACTTTGGTATACACCAACATGGAATTCTAAGGTTACGGAGACGGTTTCATCCTTGTATTCCGACAGGTTGGAAAAAACACATTGTAAGTAACTCCGTATTTTCCCTTCTTCCGCATAGGGCAAAATCACCACATAGTTCAACGAAGAAGTCTGAGCTAAAATCGCGCCCTTATCACTACAACTTTTCAAAACCTCCGCTACATAAGCCCGAATATCATCACCCACATGGATTCCCAATAGCATATTAATTTGTTTTAACTTGGCTATGTCCAAAACAATAATACTGGTATTTTCCTTGCAAAACTTTCCGCCGTAACGCAAGAGATAATTGCGGTTGTTCATTTTTAATTCTTTATCAAAATAGGCCGCCCGATGTAACCTACGATAATGCATCATTACAATTAAAAGCACCACAACAAATAAAAACTCACATAACCAGATAAACCATTGATAATACTGGTCAATTAAGGATTGGAGATTATAATTGGGCAACTTATTATTTAGCATAATTGTGCCGATTTTTTCGCTATCTGCAGCCATAATTGCCCGATCCATTAAACTAAGAATAACAGGTCCATTACTTTTGCTAAAATTAACACCCATGCTTAAATCCAGTTGGGGGACATTGAAATCATAAAGCCTGTCCAACTCCTCTGATATCTCTTGATGGGCACCATCGACGATATCATCCAAAATAATAAAGTCTGCCCTTCCCGCCTTTATGGCCTCAATCCCACTCTCAGGAGAATCATAAATTGTTAAATCCCAGTGGGGGTAGTAATTCTGGATATATGTGTCCACAGTTTCAAGATTATGGATGGACCCCACTCGATTGGGCCTTTGGAAGTCCACTTTTTTGCCTTTATCTGCCCAATAGGAGTAGATACCATGCATATAGGGCTCGGTAAAAACCAAGTTATACTGCTTTTCAATTTGAGGTGATTCAATCATTCCAAGCAACACATCCGCCTCTTGTTCCAAAGCCTGTGAAATGGTCTCAGTTACTAACACTTCATAGGAAAGTCCATTGGCCTTGGTGAAATACTCTATAAGCGCGGCGTAAGGCCCAACATATTTTTCATTCTTTGCGTCATATTGAATCAGGTTTGTTTGGTTGCTTACCGCAAACTTAATAGGACTTCCTGTATCCAGAAACTCCTGCTCCTCCCTATTGTTGGCTAAATCATACTCAATACCCTTGGCATGTTTTTTTCTTAAATCAACTTCAAAACTCGGGAATGCAACTTGCATCTTATGTTTGGCCTGGGTAAGGCTTTTTATTAAATTCTGGTTGGTATCCTTAGAAATCAAAAAGAGCTCTAAGGTGTCTAAAATATCTACCACCTTAAATCGATCATCATTTTCATAAAATGGTAGGATTGCAAATTCTACTTTGTTTCTACTCAAAGCATCTTTTAAGGACACTGTGTCATTATAATAAACAGGAGCTAAATCAATTTTGTTTTCTTCCTCATACTTATTGATGATATCCAAAGTGGATTTCATTGTATATCCAATTTTTTTCCCATGAAAAGAAGTGCCATCTTTATAGAAGAAGCCTACATTTTGTTTAGAAGTGGTTAGGGTAAGCTGCACATCCATAATTTTCAAAGGCTCTGCTAACCCCTCCGTTTGTGGATAAGCAAACCCAATGATGGCATCTACACTCCCATCTTGCAACTGCTGCAATAATTTTTCTGGCGTTCCAAAGGTATATGTAAAATGGTATCTCACAGGGGATGTGCCTAAAAAACGATTGAGCTCCTGAAGATAATCTGGGATATAACCTTGATGGTGCCCTTCTATCTTTTCATTGGAAAGATATTTAATCCCATCCCAACACCCAATTCGTATGGTATGTTGTATTTGATTTGTCTCAGATGCGAAGCAATCGACGATAAAATTGAAACATAGCAACAAAACAAAAGTGATTATGACTTTTTGAAAGGCTTGCAATGGAATTCCCCCCAAACACGCTAAACTCTGAAACGCTTCCTTTGACTTTTGTCGCTTTATCCACGTCTTTGTAATCTTTCCCATACTATTCCTTCTTATTATATATTTTCCAAACCCTTTAGAAAAAATAATTCCCCAAAGGGGAAAAGCAAGCACAAACTAAACATTTCTATGTAAATTAAAATTTAATGAAGGCAAAAAATCAATTATCGTGGCTCATTATTGAAAATTCTCATTGTTTCTATAATAATACTATATAATTTTTTCCAATATAAAGTCAACAGATTGTTAAGGAAAGTTCTATAAAATAGAACATTCCCTATTTCGAACCTCCTTGCCACCTACCTTTGGGAAGAGTAAATACCACCAATTCCATTAAAATAAAAAGGGCTTTCTATGATTCCCTTCGTAATCATTGAAAGCCACAATGGTAACACCCTTATTTTATTAAGCCACTTCAAATACGGGCACACATACAAAACCATAAGGTTTCTTCCCGCCCCTCACTTTCACCGCTTATCCTCGCTCTTGCCACCACTCTACCACCTTAAATTTTACTTTCGGCGTAATATCGTTCTGGCCCATAGATGAGACAACTAAAAACTCCTCTTCCGTTAACGTATTCTCTAGCCTTTCATGGCTCTCTTCAGTGGAATATCCCCAGGAAGCATCCACATAGCACATTTGTGGATATAAAACGCACCACCAATTTTGCCCTTCTGCCCCACCTATCTCAATACGTAATGCATCGTAAACCCCCGCTGGAAAAATCAAATCATCATAACGTTTAAAAGGAAAATCCTCCCGTACAATAGATACACTTACGGGATAGTCATAACCTTGAGCAACAACCTCTTTCTGCGCTGTTTTACAAATTTCTTCTTTTACAGCCTCTAACTCTGCCAAGGTTTCCTCTTTGCTTTCGCAAGAAGATAAGATCTCCCCATAATCCTGTAACACTCTATCCCGTACTTTTAGTTTTAACGCCTGATCCGCCTGTGTATCGCTGTTGGCTAAAACATGAAAACGTACAACCTTTGCAGAAATTCCACCCTGAATCATTTGAGAGTATCCCTTGGTCCAGTGAGCTCCAAAAGCAGCACTAAATGCAACCCCGATAACAACCGCTGCGCACCAATACCATTTCTCTTTTCTCCAAAGGTCCTTAATGATTTCCTGCAATCTGTTTAATCTACTCATAATCTCACCCTTTTTTTCTTCGTTAAAGGGATGATTTCCTTTTTTTAACTAATTTAATCATCGAATTCTTCCTGTGTCCCGAATTTTTATTTCTGGTTCCACAACTATCGTCACGTCTTTCCAAAAGTCCCCAGAATATTCAGGATATGCCCGACGTAGCCGCACTGCCAAGCCAAGGAGTTCAGCTGTATCTTGTTCCTGTGCTATTTTCATTGTATTTTCTATTTCAGTTTTTATGATTTCTGAAAAGAGATTTTCCAATTTTTTTGTGCCTTCTTTTGAAAAAGCTTCCTTCTTTACACTTCCCAACAAATCTCCATTAATACTCAATTCAATGCGGCAAAGGGTAGTTCCATCCTGCTGTTTTTCAAAATCATAATCCACTTTGCTGTTTACCACTCTTAAGGGAATCCTTTTTCCATCGTCCTCTGCCTCCAAAACGGCACCCTCTGCCTCTCCTAGCAAAAATAAATAACCTTGTTCTTCTTTATCATTAAGAAATGTGGAAAATCTTAAATCAACCAAGCCAACGCCGCCACCCAAATAAAGCCCCCCGTCTGCTGGCTCAATTCTTGGCAAAATAGCCGACCCTCTTTGCTCTGTAAGCTCCGTAAAAAAGGTATCCATGTCCAACCCTTTTGTAACACCAACTTCTTTGGCAGTATTTTTGTAAAACTCCCATAGAAAAAGGCCAGTACCATCATCTTCTTCCATCATTGCATCAATACAAGCCTCCGCCGATGACGCCGTTGCCAATACAGTCACTTTTTTGGATATCTCCTGACTTCGTTCCAATTCCTCCAACAAAGACAGCAACAGCTTTCTATCCTCAAGAATGCTTTTGCCAAAAACAATCATTTTCAATTGACCTAACTCCGTTTTACGAGAGTTTCGGCTATCATTGTAGGCAATGGCATCAGCTAAAGATCTTCCCTGACAAACCATTTTTTTCGGCTCCTTCTCCTCTGTTTTTGCAGGGGCAAAAGCAACAGTATACCCATCATCTTTTTTGTCAACGCCCATAGTTATCATATATTCCCTATCCTCTGGATCCCTTTTGTCCCAACACCCTGTGGCAATAAAAAGGGGTAGTATTGTTACTACTATCCATTTCCAATTACTCATATCTACTCCTCCTTTTGATTGCATCGAAACATAGAGCAACAAACGGCAAAACTAGTAAAAAGACACCATTTAGCCAAGGAGAAACCCTTACCCTTAACCAGTAAGCCGATGCCATGTCTGGGGGCAACAATGCCACTATAAAGAGTAGTGGAATCAATAGAAATAGCCATCCATTTCTCTTTTGTGCTTTGCTTCGAAAAATCCTGGTACAAAGATCAGTTCCAAAAAATAAAAGTCCTGACACATATAAAAACACGGTAACCATCCAAATCCAAAGAAGAAATAAATCTTGTCTGCCTAAAAAAATGCCGGAAAAACTAACCCTTTCCATCATTTGCAACGTAGGCAACAATTTTGTTGATAACACTTCAGTTCCATATACAGCCAAGGATAGAAACACCAAAACGGCAATTGCCACTGTGGCTACCATACAAGTAACCCAGATACGTCGCCCAGAATGGGACCTTTTTTCCAAATAAGGAAAGATAAAAAGCAGAATCACTAGACCCTGAAAAAGAGGGCCGAAAAAGCCGACACTTCCCCATATATTTTTTACATTTGGTATCTGGATTGGTAACACACGGCTATACCCAGTAGAAATTGCCACAAATATTAAAACAACTACCAAAGGCACAAAAACAACAAAAAATAATATCTCCGCCGCCCGTGCACTACACTCTGACCCTTGCCCCGCCGCCAAGCCGCAAAGAATGAGCACAAGCACTACCAATAGCCACAACGGAGTTCGGGGTAACATAGATGAGGAAATAACATCGCAAAACAACCGTAGCTCCAATGCACCATCAAAAATCAACTTAGCCCCTAAGCCAAATGAAAAAACCGTACCTATTGCTCGGCCAAAAGCATTTTCATACCACTCTACCGCTGTATAGGTGGGATGTTTTTTACCCAAATATACTAAAAAAACTGCTGTAAGAGAAATAATAATACCCCAAATTATCGTAACAATCCAACAGCTATTTCCAGCGATAACGGCTACCTCACTGGGCAAAAATAAAACTGCCGTACTAAAAAAATACAGCAGAAGCATGGATTCTAGCTGTCGTACAGAAATTTTTTGATTTTCTGCAAACATAATTACTCTCCTCCTTTTCGTCCCCTGGCCGAAGGCTTTGTAAAGATAGGACGTCGTTTCATTTTACGCAAAGGCAGTCGAAATATGGTGTCCTCCCAGTCCACATCATCATTTACAGAGGCAGAACAGAATGGGTACATAAAGGGAATTCCATAGGAAGTCAGGCTACACAAGTGGGCAAGAATCAACAATAGGGATACCCAAAGGCCAAACAGCCCAAATATTGCGGAGAAAAAAATAGATATATATTTGCTCAGCCTTAACCCGGAAACCAAAGAGATATTGGGAATTACGAAGGTACAAATCCCTGTTAGGGCTGAAACAATTACAACAGAAGGACTTACAATCCCCGCCTCTACTGCTGCAGAACCGATGATGATACCACCAACGATACCGATGGTGGAACTTACAGGAGATGGCAGCCGTATCCCCGCTTCTCGAAGCAGCTCAAATGCCAACTCCATTATGATGACTTCACCCACTACAGAAAAGGGGATATTCTGCCTCGTAGTTGCTATTTTTAAGGCCAAGGCCGTTGGGATTAACTCAGGATGATAAACGGATAAGGCTATATACAGCCCGGGTAAGGCTATTGCAACAAATGCGGCCACATAACGTATGGCACGGATAAAGGTCATAATCTCCCAGCGGTCGTAATAATCCTCTGCTGCTTGAAAGAACACATTTAGCGTCACAGGAAGCATTACAACACATGGGGTGTTATCAATCACCAGTACAACCCTGCCCTCCAAAAGGGCCGAGGATGCCTTATCTGGTCTTTCTGTCATCTGTAACTGGGGGAAAGGAGATAACCAGCGTTTTTCCAATAGCTGTTCAATATAACCACTATCCAAAACACCATCCAAATTCATGGTGTCTAGTTGCTTCTCAATTTTCGCCAATGTTTTTGGTCTCACCAAATCTTCCATATACATCAGCGCCACGTCTGTTTTACTCCTTGTGCCTACTTTCTTTCTTTTTAATTTTAGCTTTGTATCTCGAATGCGGCGGCGTATCAAAACAATATTGATAGCCATAACCTCTAAAAAAGCATCCTTTGGTCCTTGGACTACAACCTCCGTTTGTGCTTGACTTACACCCCTTGAAGGAAACCCCTTTGTGGAAGCCTGCAATGCGAAGGCATTGCCATCCATTAATAACACCGTATCTCCTAGTAAAACGGCATCATATATTTGCTGAAGGTCTGTTATTTTGCTTATTTCCCTAATAGCGATGATATCTTCCATTAATACATCCAAGAGACCACTTTCATTACGCTCCTTATATCTCCCCATTAAGTTGGTCATAATAAACTCTTGAATTGCATTCCCATCAACGATATTGTCTGCATAAATCATAAGAAGCCTTGATTTACCGCTGCCAACAACAAACTCACGCATAACGATGTCGCCACAATCACGAAATGATTCTTTAATGGCAACTATATTTTGTGACAGATCTTTCGAAATCTGCATATATCCACCGCCTTCCATTTTTGCTTATTTTTCCATAGAATGCAAAAACTATACCTAGCCATGGTAAGACTTTCTTTCCCAAGTGTTTTTAGATGGATTTTTTGCAAATAAAAAACGCCCATGTCTATATGGACGTTTCTTTTTTTACTTTTGGCTTTTTTCTTGGGAACCTGCCGCACTGCTTGCACTTCCTCCACTGCCGCCACCGACAATTAAGCTGGAATTTTTAAAGGCAAATACTTGCATATCATAAGCACGTGCCAAGTCATCCAATGCATTTTCTGCTTTTGTTACGCCTAACTGGGCCTGTTCCAAGGTAAGCTTTGTAATATTACCGGCTTGGAAATTCACTTCAGTTGTTTTTAAATCCGCCTGAGCCTGAACTAAGTCTGCTTCAGCCTGTTCATAAGCTGCCTCTGATTGCTCTAACTGTACATATGCATTACGGATGGCAACTTCCTTTTCTTCTTTCGCGGCCTTTAAGGCTCTCTTTGCAGATTCATATGAATTCTTGTTGAGTTTATTTGTAGCATTCGTAGTTGATTCCGCTAAATAATTCGTGCCAAATTTTGCATCCTGAACCGCTTGTTCCTTTAGCAAAATAGAATAATCCTTATTTATCTGGGCATTAATGTAGCTTTCCAAGGTTCCTTGTAAAACATAAGGCTCAAATTCTACATCATATTCCACTATATACTCTTTATCAACAGGTTCCCCGATTGTATCATTTAAACTAATGTACATTTGTTCCAAGGATTTTTCAAGCTGATAAATTTTCTTCTTGCTTTTTTCATATTCCGCCTTCAGCTGATCCAGCTTATATGTGCTAATCATGCCTAAACGGTGTTTTGTTTGACCCTGCTCATACAAAGTCTTTTCAATGCCTCCTGCTTTTTTCAGTAGTTCTAAGTTCGCTTCGTTTTCCACAATGGAAGCAAATGTGCTTTTTAATGTGGCTTCCAACATCAAGTTTGTAACCTGTGTTGCGTACTTATTTTTTTTCATACCACTATCTGTATCATAAATAGCAGACGTATAGCCATGAACTGCATCATTTACCCATTTTTGATAGTCATAGGTCGGGAGTGTGAAAGAGCCAGTGGCATCCCATAAATCTTCCTTAGACTCTTCTAAAAACTCGTTTGTTTTTTGTAAATCAATTAAATCTATACTATGCTTTTTCGCTTTTTCTAAGGCTTCTTCATAAGTTAAGACAGGAGTTGTTTGTTCTGTTGCTTGGGTTTCAACTGCCTCTGTTGTGGAGGGCGGTTCTACGCCGAAAGCGGTTGTGCCAAAGAGAGTCACTGTCAGTGCTAAGGCTACCGCACCTTTGGTGCTTTCAAGTAATTTTTTCATGGTATTTCCTCCTCAGAGTTACTTTGTTTTTATAATAAAACCAATTATACCATAATTTTGTCAGATTTCCAGTGAATTAAGGATTTCTTAATCAATTCTTATGTGGTTTTTATTAATATCTCTGGTTATTTTAATACAAAAAAGGAACCCCCGAAGGGGTTCCCTATAAACTACTTAGAAGTTAAGCAAAAATTATTTGCCACCGTTCAATGTAGCTGTCTTTGTAGCTGCATCCCATTTAACGTCTGTTACGCCCAATGCTGTACCTAAATCTCTCAAAGGTAAGAATGTTCTTTCGCCTTTGATTTCAGGAGCTGCGGAGGAAGGGATAGCGGAACCGTTAACATAGATTACTTTCTGGCCAACTGTCATTGTGATGATTCTCTGACCATACATAATTGTTACAGTTCTGGATTCTGCGTTCCACAATACGTTGTTTGTGTTTACGCCAAGAGCCTTGGAGATTGCTCTTACAGGAAGCATTGTGTAACCAGCGTCACTGATGTAAGCTGCTACGTCCAATTCAACCTTGTTTTCACCAGCGATCAAGTAAGCTTCGCCAACAGGTACTACTACCTTTGTTGTGAAGAGGTTATCCTGATCTCTACCGGATGTTACTACGTTAACGAATGCTTCTTTTACAACGTCGCTGTAATCGCAAACGTCATCTACGAAGGATTCTTTGTCTTTATCACGCTTGTCGAAGTCTACAGTAGCTTCGTCAGCTGCGAACAATCTCTGCTTGTCATAAGCATCTGCCATAGTTGTTCTGATTTCTAAGTCATATGCACCTGCAGGGATATTTCTGTTCATGAACAGTTTCATATCTTTGATTGTTACTGTTGCAGCGGAGTCAGATTCTTCTTTCACTGTGAACTTCAATGTACCTGAATCTTTTTTGGTATCATCTTTTACATCAAGCTCAGAATCTTTGTCGATTTCGAATGTTGCGTCATCTTCGAATTCCATTACACCTTCTTTGTCGAAGCTGAAACTGAATTCTGCACCTTTTTCCCAGAGGCCTTCTTCAGCTTCTGTGATAACGATAGGTGTTTTGATTTCTGTGTTTCTGTAGTCGATAATCAAGTCGTTTTGTTCTGCCTTAACTGTGTAAGGTTTTACAAACTTAGCGATTGTTACTTCCTGCTTGTCAACCAAGCCACCTTCTAATGTCAACTTAACTTCGCCTTCGAAAGTAGGGTCAGCAACCAATTTCAACTGGAATGTTACTTCTGCAGCTTTGTTATCTGTTACGTTAGTATTAACGTCATCAAATACTCTCTTCTTGAACTCAAAGTTTTTGTGGTCGCCTTCTTTGTATGCAGCAACAAATGCATCTTCCCATGCATCAGTACTAGTATATTTTTGATTATTGCTGTCTTTTCCATCTTTATCCAAGTCTACACCATTCTGGAAAAAGTTTGCTGCATCAACGCCTTCAACAGCTGTTACATAAACGCCTTCAGGCAAGTTGAGGTTAAAGCCCTGTCTCATGGACCATGCACCAGGGAAAGATTCTTTCGCTGTTACTTCCAAGGACAAGTGATCGGAATCATCTGTGATACCCTTGTTATCATCGTTAACACCACTGTAGATTACAGGTAAATCTTCGTCTTCATCAACTGTAAGAGATACTTTGTAATCAACAACTTTAGCTACTTCTACAGATACAGAATCAGAAATAGTAGCACTATTACCCTTTGTTGCAATAGCCTTTACTGTCAATGTTGCAACAGCGCCAGATTTAGCAGTTGTTGCTTCAATTTCGATGTGATCGCCTTCGATTGTAAATTCATCATCAGCAGCACCTTCATAAGTAAATTCTACTTTATTGTCATCAATAGGACCAAAATCGTAAACGCCTGCTTTGTCGATTGCTTTGGTGAATTCAAAACCTTTAGAGAGTTTCAATTCAAATTTCTGACCGTTAACAAAATCGCCAACTACGGATTCAATTTTTACGCCGTTGCTGTACAATTTTACCACTTCTTCTTCTGCTACATCTACTGTCTTTTTAATAGAAGCTTTCAAGCCTTTACCAAGAATAGTAGCGTAAACCAAATCGTCAGCTTTTACCATTTTTGAGTCAACGGATACAGTTGCTTTTTTTCCTTCACTTCTGCTATCCATTTTGGATACTAAGTCAACATAAACGATATCATCTTTGTGTAATTTTCCAATGATTGTGAATTCAATCTGATCATCGTCTGTCTTTTTGAAGTTTTCGATTAAAACAGTACCTTCACCTGCTCTAACTTCAGCAAGGGTTTTTTCTGCTTCTGTAACTGCCGCTTTTGCTTTGTTTAATTCTGCTAATGCAGTTTTTACAGCCAAAACATCACCTGCTGCTGCTGTCTCCGCAGCTTTTAAAGCGTCTTCTTTTTCAGTTAAAGTAGTTTTTGCTGTAGCCAAAGTAGCTTCTGCTGCTGCCAAAGCTGCAACCTTTGCATCTAAAACAGCCTGCTTATCAGCTGTAGTTGTCTGTGCTGCTTTCCAAGCATCTCTTTTAGCATCAACATCAGCCGCATTAGTTTCTACTGCTGTAAGATAAGCTTCATGTGCTGCTTCTTCTAATGCCTGTGCATCATTTTTAGCTGTTTCTGCAGTGTTTTTTTCAGTTGTCAAATCTGTTACTGCAGTCGTTGCATCTGTTACTGCATCTGTTGCATCTGTTACTGCAGTTGTTGCATCAATAACTGCTTGATCTGTGGAAACGTCAGCATCTTTAATTGCTTTTTCATATGCTGCTTCTGCAGAATCTCTTGTAGCTTCTGCTGCTGCCAAAGCTGCTTCTGCCTTAGCTACGGATGTGCTGCTATCAGGATCATCCAAACGAACACCAATGTGTTTGGTATCATCAAATGTTTCACCAAAATCTGCATTCTCCAAAGTTACAGTTACATCCATTTCTGGAACTGCACTGGAATTAGAAATCTGGTAATCAGTTGATGTAATCTTCAACTGAAGTTCAGGCACGTCTGTACCCTTGATTTCGCCGTCAAAACCTTTGCCTTCTTCCAAAGCATCAACGACTTTAGCTGTTGCGGAAACTTCGCCCTTTGCAAATGCAGTTGCAGGTACGAGGGAAGCTACCATAGCGCCAGCCATAACGAAAGAAATAAACTTCTTCATCGTTAAATTCCTCCTTTAATCATTTAAGTATTTTTTCGTGTGTTTCGTTTTATAATTATACAACGAATGCAATTCAATTGTTCTCCTTTACTACCCATGTCCCTTTCCGCTTCGTTTGTCAAATCCTGGTTTCTTTGTTCTACCCTCACACCCATTTAAGAGCGTCAAACGCCGTCGCCAAGCTTTGTCGCCCGTCCCGTTCCGTTTCATCGATAGGAAAGGTTTACCATTTACTATGCAAGGTTATTATACGCAGAGAATTTTGAAATGGCAAGAGTTATTGGCAAAATGTAACATAACTGTAATATAGCAGAAATAATGTGTCCCCCACCCTGTAATATATAAGAAAACCTTGCAAAACCAAGGAAATTCAACATAATGTGGAATTTAAACCACACAGACACAATATATCTCAATATATAGAAACTACTCCCTTTGCCGTGGTGTTTTCTAAACCATGGTGAAAGGGAGAAAGGATTCTTTGAAATGTTTGGGCAGAAGAAGTGGAGGCCATCTTCTACCACAGCCAGAACAGATAGGGCATGGGCAGAGTGGTTCAGATATGATGTGACTACGCAGTCGCCATACATTTATATATTTGTAGGGTAATAGTTTAAGATAACCGCCTTTAATGTTTCCCTTCCATTGGAATAGTAAGAATGCTCTGTGGAAGCTATGAAACTGATGGCATCATCTTTTTTTAATACATATTCTTCGTCCTTAACAGTTAAGGTCAGCTCTCCCGATAAAACCATGATATATTCTTCGGACTTTTCTGAGTGGCCAATGCAGGTTGCCTGTTCACCAACATCCAGCTCAATCTGATAAAGCTCAAAATTACGATTCCCACCATTTGTATAGTAGCAAAATGTACGGTAGCTTTCCTTTTCCCCATACTGAACGGGAATATCCTTCTTGGAAATAACATAAGTATCATGCTCCGGTTTTTCCAAAAGGGCAGTATATGGCACTTTCAACCCATTGGCAATTTTCCAAATGGTATTTATGGTGGGATTATTATCTCCTTTTTCAATTTGCGACAACAACACCTTACTAATATCGCAAAGTTCAGCCAGTTGGCCTAGGCTTAATGCCCTCTCTTTTCGCAGCCTATTCAAGTTTTCCCCTATAATTTGACTAATTTCCATAAAAACCCTCCGAAGTCTATTGACAAGTATAATGAACGAATGTAATATATATTTTATTTAACGTTTGTTAATTATATTATACATTCATTTTATTGGAGGTGCAACCTTGATTCAGCAAGAAGATAAAAAAATTATCCAGATAAAAAATGCAATGAAATACGCTTTTCCCCACACCATCCCCGTTATGACGGGTTTCCTCGTGTTGGGCATGGCCTACGGTGTTCTCATGCAAGCCAACGGTTATGGCACCCTATGGGCTGTACTCATGAGTGGGATTGCCTTTTGCGGGAGCATGCAGTTTGTGGCAGTATCTCTACTCACCTCACCCTTTCAGCCCGTTGAAGCTTTCCTTTTAAGCCTGATGGTAAATGCTCGTCACCTGTTTTACGGCATTTCTATGCTGGATCGCTTTAAGGGTCTTGGGAAGGTGAGATTGTTTCTAATCTATACACTATGTGACGAAACTTTCTCCATTTCTTCCAGTGTTCAAGCACCTGATGGGATTGACAGAAGGTATTTTTATTTTTCCATTTCTTTATTGAATTACATATACTGGGTGTTTGCTACATTTTTAGGGGGAATTTTAGGTAGCTTTATCACAATGAACACAAAGGGGTTGGACTTTGTACTGACTGCGTTGTTTGTTGTTCTGTTTATGGAACAAATGAAAACAAAGGAAAACCACACCCCCGGTATCATAGGCATTCTTTGTTCCATTGTTAGCCTCATCATCTTCGGGCCTAATGGAATGGTTATTCCCGCTATGATTTTCATTTTATTCACATTGTTAGTAAGGAGGAAAGCACTATGTACTTAACTCAATTTCAAACGTTCAGCATCATTCTGTCTGTTGCTCTAGGGGCAATGATAACAAGGTTTTTGCCTTTTATTTTCTTCCCCGAGAACAAGGAGCCTCCCCAAATCGTTCACTATCTTGGGCGTGTGCTACCACCGTCCATGATGGGGTTATTGGTGGTTTATTGCCTAAAAAATGTAACTGTACTTCAAGCACCTTTTGGATTGCCTGAACTTGCGTCTATATTCTTAATCGTAATTCTCCAAAAATGGAAACGAAATGTGCTGCTAAGCATTGGAGGCGGCACCGTATTATATATGTTCATTATTAATTATTTTGGAATTTAGACCTACTATGGATTTATACTGAAACGGGTAGCTGAAAACCAATCTTCCTTGCAAACAACTGGAATCCACTAACAATATATAATTTCACTGACGGCCAAAAAGCCGCTTTAGATTGTTGAGATGGGCAACGCCAAATTGGTTAACCCATTTCCCATTTGAAAAGCAAAAACCGTTGCCTACGAGACAAGCCAAGGAAATCTGCCATGGGTATCTCTAAAAACCAGTTTCATTTCCTACGTAATTCATAACTTTTCCCTGTTCCTTAGGTTATCATTCGTTTATCCCCCTTTCCAAAGGGAAACAGCTTCCCTACGAACAGCTTAATAACTTTTTCCCAATGACAAAACTCCCTTTGATAGTTTATCAGCTGAAAAATCCCTTTAATCTAGCCAAAGGAGGACTACTACGATAGTATTACATTCTACCAGCACAACAGTGGTTAAATTAAAGGGAAACAAAAAAGGAACCCCTTTCGGGGTTCCTTTCTTACTACTGATATGTACGTCAAGCAATGATTACTTACTGCCGTTCATTGTAGCTGTCTTTGTTGCTGCATCCCATGTGATGTCTGATACGCCCAAAGCTGTAGCCAAGTCTCTCATAGGAAGGAATGTTCTGTCACCTGTGATTTCAGGTGCTGCGGAAGAAGGAATAGCGGAACCGTTTACATAAACAACCTTCTGGCCTACTGTCATCGTGATGATTCTCTGACCGTACATGATTGTTACAGTTCTAGCTTCTGCGTTCCACAATACGTTGTTTGTATTCACGCCAAGTGCCTTGGATACTGCTCTTACAGGCAACATTGTGTAACCCGCTGCAGTAATGTATGCAGGAACGTCCAATTCAACTTTTTCATTGCCAGCGATTAAGTAAGATTCGCCAACAGGTACTACTACCTTTGTTGTGAACAGGTTATCCTGATCTCTACCGCTTGTTACAACGTTGATGAAAGCTTCTTTCACGATATCGCTGTAATCAGCAACATCATCAATCACTTCTTCATCGCCAGCAACTGCTGCGTAGATTGCCTGATCATCGTAAGCTTCGCTCATGGATGTAGCAACCTTCAAATCGTAAGCACCTGCAGGTACGTTTCTCTGCATGAACAATTCGATATCTTTGATTTCAACTACTGCTGCTTCATCAGATTCAGACTTAACTGCGAATGCAAGTTTGCCGTTTTCTGTTTTTTCGTCTTTCAATTCCATATCGGATTCTTCGTTTGCAGCAAATGTTGCGTCATCTTCGAACTGAATCATGTCGCCTCTGTCTACTGTCAATGTGAATGCAGAATCTGTATCCCACAAGCCAGCTTCAGCTTCTGTGATAACGATAGGTGTTTCAATTTTTGTGTTTCTGTAATCAATGATTACGTCGTTCTGTTCTGCCTTAACTGTGTAAGGCTTCACGAATTTTGCTACTGTAACTTCCTGCTTGTCAACCAAAGCACCTTCGAAGCCCAATACTACGTCGCCTTCGAATGTAGGGTCAGCTACTAATTCAAGCTTGAATGTTACTGTAGCAGGGTCTGTATCTAATGTTACGTTAACATCGTCGAATATTCTCTTTGCAAATTCAAAGCCTTTATAATCGCCTTTTTTGTAAGCTGCCTTGAAAGCTTCTTCCCATTTGTCTGCACCAGCTTCTACGTCATTCTGAACAAAGTTTTCTGTTTCCATAACGTCAACATTTGTTACGTATACGCCTTCAGGCAATGTGAAGTTGAAGCCCTGTCTCATAGACCAAGCACCGGGGAAAGATTCTTCCGCTGTTACTTCCAATGTCATATGGTCGGAATCGTCTGTTAAGCCTTTGTTGCTTACAGCTGTACCACTATAAATTACAGGAAGATCTTCGTCTTCATCAACGGTAAGAGCTACTTTGTAATCAACAACTTTAGCAACTTCTACGGAAGCTGTGCCAACGTTTTTCGCTGTTACTTTAATTGTAGCAACGTCGCCAACTTTTGCTGTTGTAGCTTCAATTTTGATGTCTTTTAATGTGAATTCATCAGCTGTTGCTGCAGTGAAAGTTGCTTCGTTTTCGTCAATCGCCCAGTTGTCAGCGCCTGTTACAGTGGAGTTTGCGAATTCGAAACCTTTGTTCAGTTTCAATGTGAATTCAGTGCCCACTGCATAAGAATCATCAACTGTGGGTTCGATTGTCAAACCTTTGCTGTTAAGCTCTGTGATTTCTTCTACTGCTACGCTTACTGTTTTCTTAATGGAAGCTTTGATGCCTTTGTCTACGATTGTAGCATAAACCAAATCATCAGCTGTTACCATCTTGGAGTCTACGGATACTGTTGCTGTTTTACCAACAGATACTTTTGTCATTTCAGAAGCCAAGTCGATTGCTACAACATCATCTTTTGCAAATTTACCAGTCAATGTGTAAGTTACTTCATCTTCTGCAAACTCTTTTGTTGCTACTGTGATTGCTGCAGGTGCATTTACAAGAGCCTTGAATGCATCCGCATCTGCTGCTGTAAATTCAGCACCATTTAATTCTACCGTTACATCCATTTCAGGTGTGTCACCACCAGTTGTCTGGTAGTCTGCACTTGACACCTTAAGCTGTAACTCGGGTGCATCAGTTGCTAAAATTTTGCCGTCGAAATCTTTGCCTTTTTCCAAAGCGCCGATTACTTTAGCTGTAGCAGAAACTTCACCTGCTGCAAACGCTGTTGCAGGAACAAGGGAAGCTACCATAGCTGCAGCCATAACGAAAGAAACTATTTTCTTCATCGTTACATTCCTCCTTTAGATTATGTACTTTGTTTTCGTTCTCGTTGCATAATTATAAAACGAATGCAGTTCGACTCCCTCTGGGATTGTTTCGCCACGCCGTTCTGTTTGACAAGCTTTGAAAGGCCATTTTCTTTCACCCATACAATAAAAAAATTTTGTCTCGCCACTTCTCGCCCAGAGCATTGCTTTGAACCAACCTCAGTGCGTTGTTTACTATGCCTGCTCATTATACGAGTCATTTTGTAGCTTGACAATATATTATGTTAATCTGTAATGCAATTGTAACATGCGTGAAATATAACCGACACTTTGGGCATTATTGTTTCATAAATATGGCTTTATATGAATAATTTAACAGTATTAACTTGTAATACCTTACATATTTTAATCATTTTTCCTATAATTTGAAATCCCCACTCACTTAGTAGGTATAATTCCCCAATATAGTAAAAATGTCCTAAATATGGTTGACATAATATTCCACTAATTTTGTTTATGGGATAAAGAGTAGAGTTTCCATTTTACTACGGGTGATTTTCCAACAGGAATCTGAAGTGGAATCTTTAATAGGAAGAAGAGAAGGTAAACTTGCTTTTTTTACAGATGCATTTATTTTTTAAAGAAAAGAAACTGCGTGTATCGAAGACAGGAAGAATTTACTTTATATTTTATACAAATAATATACAAATAATATTCATTTTTAGCACAAAAAAAGACCTAATTAGCAAAACCAATTAGATCCCTTTGTCATATTCATTTTGTAATGCATGGTTAAAAACTGCCCCCATTAACATGGCAACCACGCTTGCATTTAACCAAACCAAGAATGCAATAATTGCACCGATAGAGCCATAAATTACAGAGTATTTGCCCATATGATCCACATAGTAAGCAAACCCTACGGAAAAAACAACCCACGCAGCCATAGAAAAAATAGCTCCTGGGAAAACATATCTTTTTGGGGGTCGAACATTGGGTGAAAGGAAATACAGCCCACAAATCAAACTCAACACCGCAAGGGAAATAGGAAGAAAACGTATTTTTGTCCAAATATCAATAAAATTCTCTGCCAAAGGTATAAACATGTTGATAAACTCTAATACACTTTGACTAATCAGCAAAACAATTAGTAGTGCTGGCACAATGATAATAATTAAAGCGGTTAGAAAAATAATCCGTAAAGTATGTCTTTCCCCGTGCTTGCCACCATAAATTCGATTAATTGCCGCTACCAAACTTTTTACCGCACGTAATGGAAACCATACGGTAAACACCAACCCAAAAGTAAGCCATGCACCACTGCTAGTCTCCGTCATGTGGGCAATGGTTAAGTTAATCAGCGCCACCACATCCGCAGGTAATAATGCCGCCGTATCCCCCTCAACGGTTATCATGGGCAAATGCAAAAACCCCAAAAGGGAACTAATAAAAATCAAAAAGGGGAAAATTGCGAAGATTAAATAGTAGGTTAAGGATGCCGCAGTTTTACTAATTTCGTTATCAAAGTACCCTTCTACGGTATGGAAAATCACTCGTTTCCACGAGCGGTCTGCCTTGGCAACGAACCGTCTTCTTAGCATAAATCTCAACCTTTCTTTTTATGTTGAAAATAGTATGCCACTTTCAGCAATGTTTCTTCCCCTAAAAATCTTTCGCCAAAATGAGCAACTTTCATGGCAAGGCCTGGAATCATTACCACTTTCTTTGCAAACATCCCCTTGATTGCATACTTAGCCACATCAAAGGAACGCAACCCCCTTAGTGCGAATCCAACGCCAGCCCGATCGTTAAACCCTGTATCCACAGGGCCAGGGCAAAGGGCACAAATATGCACATTGCTTCCTTCTCTGCGTAGTTCCTCAAAAACACCCTCTGTAAGGCGTAAAACATAGTTTTTTGTGGCATAATAGGTGGCCATCAAAGGCCCTGCCAAAAAGCCTGCGGAGGATGAAACATTTAAAATATACCCCTTGTCTTTTTCACGGAAATCCTTCAAAAACAGTTTTGTTAGAATATGCACTGCCCTTACGTTTAAGTCCAACATATTCAATTCCCTTTCCAAAGGGATTTCCCAAAAATGTCCAAATGCACCAAACCCTGCGTTATTCACTAATATGTCAATATCCTGATCTTTTACAGCTTCATAAAGAGCAAAACACTCCTCTTCACGGGATAAATCCGCTCCAATTATCTGAACCTCTGTTTTCAAGTGCTTTTTCACCCACTCCATCTTACCAGTATTACGGCTTACTAAAATCAAATCGTAACCCATACGGCTTAAAATAAGGGCCAAGTCTCTGCCGATACCGCCTGAAGCTCCTGTTACCAACGCTTTCATAAAGTCACATCCTCATTTCATTTTTGTAGACCCTTGAAAAAACAGTAAATATCACTGTCCTTTCTGTCTTGCCTTTAGTCTTGACTTTTTTTCTTTACTTATATCCATTTTTTTGCTTTATATTGTATTATACTGATACTTTCTAAAAATATCAATTGTACATCTTCTTTGTGGGGAGAAAATCCCTTTTCAAGCAAACCATTCACCCTAAGCTCCAAACAAAAAAGATGAGAGAATGGTATCTCTCACCTTTTTCTATGAACCTTGGGGCTAAATAAGCCTGTTGATTTACTTTATGATTACTGTGCTAAGTTTACTACCAAAGAAGAAACATCTGTCTGCTGAGAAAGGATTCCTCTTTCAAAGAGCCAATCTGCGTTCTGCTGCCATACACTCACTTCCTGATGCAAGAAAGGCGCATCGGCAGTTTCCATTACAGGCAATAAGATATCCAAGCTTTGTTCCTCTACCGTCTTAGACAAGGGGAAGTTTTCCTCGTTTTGGTTGTCTAACAGAACCTGCAAGCTTTCGTCAGGACTTACCTTCATATCTTCAAATGCTTTCTGGGAAGCACGTAAGAATTTCTGAATTTTTTCAGGGTTATTCTCTACTGCATCTTTTCCAGCTAAGAAAACCAACTCATAGTGCTGGGGTACGCCAAAGTCAGTAGGATAGAAGTAATTGATTTCAAAACCATTTTCCTCTAACTGAGGTACTTCGTGGTTTACCATGTTACCAATGGTTGCATCTACCTGACCTGTAGTCAAAGCTGTCAATAAATCAAAACCAACATCAATAAACTCGCAATCATTAGCGGAAAGACCAACGTTTTCCAACATGGACTTTATTATTTCTTCAGAAAGAACTGTACCAGCGTAACCAATTTTCTTGCCCTTCAAATCTTTTGCACCTTCAATTCCACTGTCCTTTAACGAAATCACTACGTTTAAGGAGCTTTGTGTCACGGCACCTACGGAAACAACAGGCACATCTTCTTCTGTTGCAGTTAAAATTGCATCCTGTAAGTAATACATCCCTAAATCCGCTTTGCCTGCAGCAGGCAAAGAAATACCATCGTTAGGGTTTGCAGGGAAATTAATCTTCAGGTTCAAACCTTCCTCTGCATAATATCCCTTTTCTATTGCTGTATACAAAAAGGTATGAATTGCATTAGGATACCAATCTAAAACGATGGAAAAGTCCTCTAAATGTGGGCTATCCTCTGTTGCCGTTGCTGTTTCATTACTATTGCCACAGCCTGCTACACCGATGGCCATGACTGCCGTCATTAAGAACGCAAATATTCTCTTTTTCATGATTATAATTCCTTCCTCCACTTAATTGTTTTATTTTCAACAATGGTAATTACCCAAACTGTCAGCATTGCCACAAAGGAAAGCAGCACTACCGGCGCAAAAACCCCTGCTCCGTCCAACTGGGTCATCATTCTTTTACTAAAGTAGCCCAAACCCTTTTGTGCCCCCAGCCACTCGGCAATTGCCGCCCCAATTACGCTAAGGGGAATGGCCATTTTAATGGCAGAAAAAAAATGAGGCAGCGCTGTTGGCAGCTTCAGTTTTAAAAAGATATCTTTTTTAGTGGCACCGTAGGTGTATAACAACTCCTCCATTTCCCGCTTTGTTGACTTAAAACCATCAAACACCGTGATTGCAATGGGGAAAAAGGTAATTAGGATGGTTACCAAAACCTTGCTCCAGATGGTATATCCAAACCAAAGAATAAACAACGGTGCAATGGCTGTGGTGGGAATGGTCTGAGATGCCACAATCACAGGGTATAACGCCTTTTCTAGCTTTGGATTCCAATCCATAGCGATGGCCAAAAGAAGTCCCAAAATCACAGAAATCAATAAACCAAGGGATGTCACCCCCATGGTTGCGGGAAGATGCACTTGGAGCAAAGGCTCCCGAAGTTCCCAAAGTCTTACTATTATATTGGTAGGAGAAGGCAATATATATGCCGCATCAATGGCCATGGCAATACCTTGCCAAATCAGCAATAACGTCAGCACTAAAAGTATAGAAGGCAGTTTTTTTTTCATAAACTCACACTCCTTCTCAGCTTTCCAATCAGGCTTTCCTTTAATTCTACAATTTCTCCTCGTTTTAAATCCTCACGGTTTCTGGGATAGGTAAGAGGCACTTCGATGCGCTCCATTTCTTTAAAAGGTCTAGAATCCTGAATGATATAAATGGTTTTGGCTAGAAAAATCGCCTCTTCAACGTCATGGGTGATAAACAATATTGTTTTATGATAATGCTCCCACTGCTGTAACAACCATTCCTGCATTTCAACCCTTGTCAAATAGTCCAAGGCACTAAAGGGCTCATCCAACAAAAGCATATCTGCACCAGAAAGTAGGGTTCTTGCAAACGCAACCCTTTGCTTCATCCCACCAGATAAATCTTTGGGGAATTTTTTTGCGTAGTCCGCTAATCCCACTTGCTCTAACACCTGTGCCCCTCGTTTTCCTTGCTCCTTAGGAGGAACTTTTGCAAGCTCCATAGGCAGGCAAATATTTTTTTCAATACTACGCCATGGGAAAAGCAAATCCTTTTGGGGCATGAAGGCACTATAATTTTTTATGGTTTGAATAGGTTTTTCATCCACCAAAATTCTGCCCGAATCAGGCTTTTCTAATCCGTTAATTAAACGAAAGATGGTGCTTTTTCCGCATCCACTGGCACCAATGATTGCCACAAACTCACCGTCTGCCACTTGAAAAGATAAATCCTCCACCATCCCTTGTGCATCCCCCGGGTATCGAAAGGATACTCCTTCAAACCGTAGCATAGGCCACACTCCTTCTTAATCGCCCATATCCATATGATAGGCCATTTCCCAAAAATCTCTTTCATATCTACAACAATTCAAGAATACTTCTAGTAAATACGCTTCTCGCTTTATGCTAATATCCGCACCCAATTCGTTCACCAGTTCCATAATTTCTCGAACGCCTTTTGCGAATCCTTCCGAGGCATACCCTCTTACCCATTCGCCGTAGAAAGGATGGTCTATGGCACCAGGGATTTTACTATGATGCTCCCCAATCATTTGATAACTCCACGCACAGGAAAGTACAGCTACCAATACATCCAAAACATCACCCTTGTGGGCAATATCTAACATGTAAGAAGTGTAGGACTGATTTGCTAGCGCTGTTTTTGTCGTTGCAACTTCTTCATCAGTAATTCCCAAGCGTTTCATGTATGATTTATGTACATCCATCTCACCATCTAAGGTATCATGAACCATACAAGCAAAATGACGCATCACAGCTTCATCTTCTGCTTTTACAATACCCATGGCAAAAACCTTGGAATACTGTAATAAGTAGCGGTAATCCTGCACCATGTAAAAACGGAAGGACTCCTCACGCAAAGTTCCCTCGCCCAATTCTTTCACAAAGGGCTGTTCCAGATAGCCATTCCAGATGTCTTTCACACCCTCGTATAATCTGTCTGTAAATTTCATTTTGCATCCACCTTTCTTAAGTTTTGAGTTTTCAAGGCAAGGTTTAGAAAGCAAGTTGAATTGCAGCTTGTACGCCGTTATAAAACACTTTGATTGCTTCAAGCATTGCAAAAATTTATTTTATTAGAAAAAATAATAAAATAAAGAAAAAGCCTTTCCCGTAACGGGAAAGACCTTGCGCTTTCAATATAATTTGCTTCCCTCCGTTGGTTCTAACCACATCAAGTTCAAAGGGTTGGAATATAGAATTCCTCTCAGCTTCAACGTATCAAAGCACCCCCAGCCTTTTCTATTTAATTGTAACATCTCTATTATAGTATAAAAATCCAGTCTTGTAAATGGAATAATACTTCGTTTGAAAAAATAAGCGTAAAAAAATTAAAATTTCCTTGCGTTTTTTTCAAAAAAGGTTAAACTGTATGTTGCACACTTTATACTCAAACAATTCCTGTTTCATGAAGGGAGGATCCTATATAATGATGGATGATAATCAACTTTTAAAATTTGCTTTGGATGCCGGTGAAGTTATGCTCTCCAGCGGCGCCGAAACCCACCGTGTACAAGATACGATGCATCGTATTTTATCCGTCAGTCATTCCACTGGCGTTGAGGCTATGGCCATGAGTACCTTTCTCATTGTGAGCATCCCCAGCAAAAAATCAGGCTCTTTAACTTTAACGAGGGGTGTATACAGCCGCTCCGTAAATTTCGAAAAAATTTGTTCAGTTAACGATATCTCTAGATCCTTCGTTTCCGGACAAATTACCTTGGGGCAAGCAGCAAGGCGATTGGAGGAAATCAGTCATACCTCCGCCTATTCCCCTATATCCCGAGTGGTAAGCTTTGGGGTGGCTTGTGGTGGCTTTGCCATGGTTTTAGATGGCACTTGGATAGATGGCCTGGCTGCCTTCGCTTTTGGTCTTCTGATCGGAGTATTGCTGAACCTTAGTGGGAAAACAAAGATGCCCTATTTTTTCAGCTGTATGATTGGCGGCTTTATTGCCGGGGCAGGGTCTGTTGCCTTTCACAAAGTGGTGCCCGCAGCAGGAACTGGCATAATCATCATCGGTAGTATTATGCCTTTACTCCCAGGAATGACCATGACTAACAGCATTCGTGATATTATGGAGGGCAACTTTATTAGCGGCACATCAAAAATGGTTGAAGCACTGCTTATTGCCTTTGCCATAGCCGGGGGCGTTGGTTTTGGCATCACTACTTTTGGATATTAAGGAGGGGTAAAAAATGATTTTTTTAAACATATTATTTGAATCCCTTATGTCTTTTTTTGCATGTATCTCTTTTGCCATTTTATTTAATGCACCAAAAAAAGAATTATTATACTGCGGTATCTCTGGAGCCATTGGATGGTTTTTCTATGCCTTACTTAGCCTGTTTATCACCCCTACCATGGCAACCTTAGTGGCAGCTGTATTTGTTACCGCCTTTTCTAGGTTTGCCTCATACCACAGGCAAGCACCCTCTACCCTTTACCATATCCCAGGCATTATGCCTTTGGTTCCCGGTACTGCGGTATATAACACCATGACCGCAGCCTTAGGCGGTATGATTTTAGAAACTTACTCTAACATTTTATTGGGATTAAAGTTGGCCGGTGCAATTGGTGCAGGGTCTATCTTAATGTTAGCTCTACCCTATTCCTTTTTTGAAATAATTCCAAAGAGAATGAAAAAAATAAAGAAAACTACTTTAAAACGTTAGGTGATGGAGAGTCTAACTCCTTAAGACGTTTACTGAACTGTCAGAGCTCCTTCACTACATAAAAAGGCTGATGTTGATTACACAACATCAGCCTTTTTATTACAATTCCCTTCTGCCCTCTAAGGCACGAGAAAGGGTTATCTCGTCTACATATTCCAAATCTCCACCTACGGGTACGCCATTTGCAATTCTTGTCACTTTTACGCCCAAAGGTTTCAGAAGCTTACTAATATACATTGCCGTTGCCTCACCCTCAACATTGGGGTTTGTGGCTAGAATGACTTCCTTGACCATATCATCCATTCGGCTAACCAATTCTTTTATACGAATATCTTGAGGAGTCACCCCTGTCATGGGTGAAACGGCTCCATGCAACACATGGTAAACACCATGGAACTCTTTGGTTCGCTCGTAGGCTGCCATATCCCGTGGATCTTCCACGACCATAATAATGCTGCGATCCCTCTTGCCATTGGAACAAATGGGGCAAACGTCTTCTTCCGTTAGATTGCAACAAATGGAACAATAGCGAACTTTGTCCTTAGCATCCAAAATTGCTTCGGACAAAGCAGCAACCTGCTCCCTTGGCATATGAATAATATGAAATGCCAGCCTTTGGGCGGATTTCCCACCGATTCCTGGCAAAGCCGCCAATTCCTCAATCAATCGTGTTATGGGGTTACCATAATAATTCATCATATCCCTCTTTTACTTAGAAGCCCATGCCCATACCGCCGGTCATTCTACCCATTTCATTGTTATACATTTCTTCTACCTGACGGATTGCTTCGTTTACAGCTGAAATAATTAAATCCTCCAACATCTCCACATCATCGGGATCTACTACATCGGGGTTTAATTTTAACTCTTTAATTTCTTTCTTCCCTGTAATAACCACCTTTACAGCACCGCCACCACTGGTCATTTCCAATGTTTTTTCTGCCAGCTCTTCCTGTTTTTCTAACATTTGTTTTTGCATTTTCTGAGCCTGTTTCATTAAGTTATTCATGTTCATGCCACCCATACCGGGAAAACCGCCTTTAGCCATATGTTGATTCCTCCTAATTTCTTTTTCCATCTATTTGTACTATTCTATAATAAAACACCTAGTCCACGCAAGCCTTTTACTCTTGAAAATCCGCCTCGGGAAAATAACTGCCCAGAAGGCTTGTAAACTCCGCATCCTCTTGGCCTTCTTCTGCCTTACCATAAGTTGTCTCATACCAACGATCATATTCCTCTTTGGTAACAGTTCTTAGCTCGAAGGATTTGCCTGATGCCTTTTCCAATAGTCCTTCAACTTGCTCCATATTTTTATGAAGCATATCCACTAAAGCAGCGTATGCGCAAACCAAATATATACAGTCATCCTCTTTGAAGGCGATATCAACCTGCTTCAATTGACTTTTCAAAATAACATCGTCAACTTCATTGCGTAAAAGAGGCCATTCTTCTTTCAATTTCTTTCTATCCTCCGCAAGGGCAGGTGGCTTTTTCTTTGGCTTTGGTGCTTCTTTCTTTTCAGCCTTTCCCTCCACTTGCTGTACCTGTACCTTAACCCCTTGGGCAACTTGACGCTCCAATCCAGCAATCCTTGCAGCTAAGGCTGTAACGTCTGTTTGTGACCATGGGGAACATAGTCGAAGAAGCTCAACTTCTAATAAAATACGGTCGTTGGAGCTATAACGCATATCACTTTGCAAGTAGGAAAAACGCTCAATTAAAAAAATTGCTTCCTGAGGGGATAGAACTGCACTGCATCCCTTTAAACGTTGCAAATTTTCTTCGGAAAGATCCAGTATCCCTGAAGCATTGGGAATGGTACTCACCATTAAAAAATTTCTAAGGTGTACCAAATACTCAGAAACAAATTGTTTCACATCCCTACCTGAAATCATCATTTCCTCAACCAATTCCATGACACGGCGGCTATCCTTCTTACCCAATGCCTCCGTCATTTCAAAGAGCACCCTTTGGTCCACAGCCCCCATGACATCCAAAACCATTTCTAGGGTAACCTTATCTCCGCTGTAAAAGGCAATACACTGATCTAGTATGCTCAAAGAATCACGCATGGAACCATCTCCCAACTGGGCAACATAACGCACCGCTTCTGGGGTAATATCCTGACCCTCCTGCTCCAAATAGCCCATAAGGGTTTCGGCAATATCATCGGTAGTAATACGACGAAAATCGAACCTTTGGCAACGAGAAAGAATGGTAGCAGGAACCTTTTGGGGATCTGTTGTTGCTAAAATAAAAATAACATGGGCAGGGGGTTCCTCCAAGGTTTTTAACAATGCGTTAAAAGCACTGTTGGAAAGCATATGCACCTCGTCTATAATATAGACCTTATAATAACCTTGGGTGGGTGGATACTTTACTTCCTCCCTAATTTCCCTGACATTGTCAACGCTATTATTCGACGCCGCATCAATCTCAATCACATTTACACTTCTGCCCTGCAAAATATCAAGGCAAAGGGCACATTCGTTACAAGGCTCTCCCTCCTCTGTGGGGGAAAGACAATTTATAGCACGGGCAAATATTTTTGCTGTTGAAGTTTTACCTGTACCTCTGGTGCCACAAAACAAATAGGCATGGGAAACCCTCCCTGTTTTCATCTGATTTTTCAGGGTTTTCACGATATGTTCTTGTCCAATTACCCCAGAAAAGGTATTGGGCCTGAACTTTCTGTATAACGCAGTGTAGGACATGGTCTCCCTCCTTTTTTATTCTCACGACAGTATACCATATGGTAGAAAAAATGGAAAGTGCTATGCAGCCCCACCACTCATTGCCGAATTTATCCCATTAATAGATTGAATGCTTCAAATAATGTAATCTGCTACAGGTTCACGGCCAAATAGTCTTTCTTGTATGGACATTTGTCCCGTAATATGATATATTTTCACCATAGCCCTTTTTTATTTGAAAACTACGACTTTTACTCTACATACCTCAAAGGGAATGAAAGCATTGAAAAAATCTGGATAATATTTTAAAAGTGTGATTCACTCTGTAAGCAATGCTGCAAATGAAAATAAAATTTCTATTTTCGAAAGGAGCATAATATATGAAAAGCCAATCAGAAATTTATAAAGGAAGCCTTTTAGAGTATTTAACATTTGTAACAAAAAACAGTTACCTTTCAAACCTATTCTATGCCACACCCTTTGCTACAATAAGTCTGGCAATTGCCTCCATTCCCGCCGAAGCATACTCGCTGACCCAATGGGAAGAAGCAAGCCAGTACTTACTTAGAGAAAAAATAGTCTTTACCTCTACCCAAGAGGCAATTACCTATCTTGCAGTCTTAGGGCAATCCATACAGGAAACGCCCCATGAATTTCTGGGGCATAACCTAAGTTTTGCCCCAGAAATTGCTCCTCAAACAAAATATCGTGGATAAATCCATCTAATCAAAAAGGCAAATACCAGTTAATCTGATATCTGCCTTTTAAATTTTTTATAGGAATCCGTGCATCTGTTTTTGTTACGCCACCCAATGCGTTACCAAGTTCTATGACTCCTCTCTGGCACCCTTACAACACACAAAAGTTTACTGCTTAGTGCTGCTGCCTTCCGACCCTGACACGGTTCGCAGGCTCCTGTTGCGTAAGACCCGAGCATCAACGCCACTTCCCCTGGGCAGACCATCAAGCGCTGTACCGAGAACAGACATCACCCTCACTATAGCGGATTGTGAGTACAGGGCACCGCTACCTCCCCGGCTAGCACGGAAATATTTAACATGGTTAATTCATTGCATTCAAAGCTTTATAATTATACCTTTTTTTTATTCCTCTGTCAACAATGGGGCATTGTTTTTCCGAAACCGCTTAAAGAATAAACGCATCATCTGTCCACATTCTTCTTGCAAAATTCCTTCTTCCACAGCCACTTGATGGTTAAATCTTGGCTCATTTAAGAGATCCAAGATAGACCCTGCACATCCCGCCTTCGTATTTCTTGTTCCAAAAACTACCTTTGGTATTCTGGCCTGTACAATTGCCCCAGCACACATAGGGCATGGCTCAACCGTTACATAAAGGGTGCAATCTTCCAACCGCCAATCCCCCACAATACCCGCCGCTTCATTAATTACATCTATTTCCGCGTGACGCAGAGGGTTTTTTGCAGAATTTCGTAGATTATGGCCACGGGCAATGATTTCCCCATCCCGCACCATGACTGCACCAATGGGCACCTCGCCAGCGGAAAAGGCTTTTTCTGCCTCTAGCAAAGCCTCTTTCATATATTTCTCAGAATCCGTCATTTTGTTTCCTCTCCTAGGGGTTATGGTTGGGAAAGATATAAACTCCCCGTTCTTCCTACCTCTTCTGTTACATTCCAATAATCATCGATACCATCATTATTCCAATCACAGGGGTAAATGGCTTGGCCATATTGAATATCTTCGTTTGAAGAACGAAGTCCCCGCTCCGTTAATATATAACGAATGGCCGTTCCTGTGGCATCACAAATATAAACTTCCTTAACACCATCACCGTTTAAATCCCCACTATACAAGGCTCCATATAGGCTTTCAACACCTAAGTGAGTACTCCAAAGTTTTAATAATCCCGTTTCCAAATGCTGATATAAATATAAATCCAGACCATCGGTCATAAGATATTCCATTTCTCCGTTGCCATCCAAGTCTGTAATATGGCACTGCATCACTCTATGACGTAAGGATTCTCGTCTGGTTCTTTCCCAGCTCCCCTCCTTCAACTCATAGGTTTCCATAGCCTGATCAATAAACAAGAACAGCTTTCCATCTTCAAACCCTAAGGCAGTACAGCCTTCACTCTTCAAAGGCATTTCCCCCTCAACCTGTAATGCAGAGTTGTAGAAAACCACCTTTTCAGAACGCTGAAAAATAGGTTCCCCCTGGGAGTCTACCTCTGTCACATCCGCTAGAAGCACTGCCAGCAGATCCTCCTCGCCCCTTTCCACAAAGGTAGCGAATATGGCTTCCAAGCCCCCTTCGGGTTTCACCCTACGCATTCTGCTAATCACACTGCCGGTTAGATGATAAAGCTCTACCTGCCCATTTTGAATGGAGGCCACAATCCCCCTACGGCTTTTTGCAACAAACCCTGATTCGGGTAAACTCCCCTTTAATTGGCGATACTGGGTGCCCATGCCTGTCCAATTTTCATAGGCAGTAAACTTCCCATTTGCTAAGAAAGGATTCCTTTCCCGCAAGCTGTACGCCCCATCATCATACCCACCGATATAGTATACCCCCGAAAGATGATTATTTACAAAAATACAGCTTACCTCACCAGCAATATCACCATTATAATGTAGCAACTCCGCTGCGGCATTTACACTTTGATTTCCCGCCACAGATTTCAGGGAATACCCCGCATCCTCTGAGGCATTGAATAAACGAGTATTCTCTTGGCTATCTAGAGGAACCTCACCACTGCGGAAGGTAAGGCTATCTTTATCGTAGCTCCAATAAAACTCATCCATCAAAGCATCGATGTGCTTGATATATGCTTCTTGCTCTGTGGCTGATAAACTTAAGCTCTGGTCGGTTTTCTCGTTGCTGCAGCCCGTCACACAAAACAAACATGCACCAAGCAGCAGCCATATCACTTTTTTCATGGTCTCATTCCTCTCAAAGGGCTTATTAAGACTTCTTCTCTATCATAAGTATAAAAGTTTACCAAGGGAAAGCCTCTTGGTGTTTACAATGATTCTGCACAATTTAAAGATCAGCAGACTTCAATTTTATTATATTATATAATAAGCCCTTTGATTTTTCAAATTCATTTTCCAAAAGCCATTTGTACTAGAACAACAGCGGCAATAACCCCAACAAAATTTGCAACCAATGCACAGGGTAACGTGTATCGGGTTTTTCTTATGCCAATGGATAAAAAGTAAAGACTCATGGTGTAAAACACCGTTTCTGTACAGCTCATCATAACAGAGGACACCCTACCCAAAAAAGAATCAGGGCCAAAGTTTTGAAAAATATCTAATAAAAGTCCCGTAGCCGCTGAAGAAGAAACCAAACGTATTAGGCTAAGAGGAGCCAATTCTGCGGGAAAACCACAGCGATCAGCCAAAGGACGAATCAGATTGGTCATAATATCCAAAAGGCCCCCTGCTCGAAAAACCTCCACGGCAACAATTAACCCGATTAACGTAGGTAGTATATCAACCACTGTTTTTAAGCCATCTTTGGCTCCCTCTAAAAAGGTTTCATAAAGCTTTACCCTTTTCAAACATCCGAAGCAAACGATAAATAAAACCGTAACGGGTATGATGAAATCCGAAATGACTAATAGTAACCGCAATGCCTCACCCCGTTCTATCCATTATTTTTGCAACAATAATACCAACCAGAGTGGTCATAAAAGTGGCGGCGATGCCAATCCCCACAATCTCCGCCGGTGCAGCGGAACCAAACTCCGTTCTGTAAGCTAAAATATTTACCGTTACCAATTGGAGGGAAGACATATTTATGGTAAGGAACATACACATTGCCCCAGTCGCCCGATCCTTTTCCCTGTTTAACTTTTGCAATTCTTTCATTGCCATAAGCCCAGCGGGTGTTGCCGCCCAGCCTAAGCCCAAAAAGTTAGCCGCAAAATTTGCCGCTATGTACTGCCTTGCTTTATGGTGCCTCGGCACCGATGGGAACAAAAAATCCATGGCAGGTGTTAATTTTTCAGCCAAAATATCAATCATCCCGCCCTTTTCTGCAATCTTTAAAATACCTGACCACATGGCAATCACTCCCGCCATGGTAATCGCCAGCTCAACGGCACTCTTTCCGCCACTTAATACCGCCGCCGTAACCATATCCATACGTCCTAATGCTGCCGCAGTTAGTATCCCTCCGATAATAAAAAATCCCCATATTGCATCCAGCAATGTTCGCCACCTCCTTTGCTTCCTATTGTTTCAGTTTATGTTTGTAAACTACGTATTCATGCTTATAGCCTTTTTAAAATCTACTTTTTCCTCCACCATCTAAGCCATTGGAACTTTCTTAGGTAATAATTAAGCCTTTCTTAGAATTATGAATTTTTTATTATTTGTTTTTAATGGGGGAGTAAAGTGTTTTCATTTTTATCACTTTCATACAGCGTGTTTCGTATTTTCCTGTCATTTCCAGTAATTTTTTGTTGTAATTTGCCAATATTCATGCTAAACTTTTTCTATGCTATACACATGTCGAGGACTGCAAAAGAAAAATTACAATCCAGAGGTGAACCAAATGAAATCAACAGGTATCGTTCGTAAAGTGGACGAACTAGGCAGAGTAGTACTGCCTATCGAACTGCGCAGAAATATGGGGATCGAAATTAAAGACTCTTTGGAAATCTTTGTCGAGGAAGACTCCATCGTTCTTAAAAAATACGAACCCGCTGATATTTTCTCCGGCAGCATGGAAGAACTTATCGATTACAAAGGCAAAAAAGTTTCTAAGGCTTCCATCTTAGAAATGGTAAAACTGGCAGGTTTAGAATTAAAACAAACTACTTAAAACAGCCGAAATACCGCTTTTCTTACAGGAAAGCGGTATTTTTATTGACAAGAGTATATACTCTCCCATAAAATGGAGTTGTTATTATGAATTAATTTGTATACAAGCGAAGGGTGGATAAAGAATGAATACAACTTTTCAAGGCAGCAAGGACTATGTAGCAAGTGACGAGTTAATGCGTTCCGTAAATATCGCCATTGCACTTCAGAAGCCTCTGCTGATTAAGGGTGAACCTGGCACGGGTAAAACAATGTTAGCAGAAGCAATCTCTGCTGCATTAGGAAAGAAACTGATTATCTGGAATATCAAATCCACTACAAAGGCGCAAGATGGCCTTTATGTTTATGATGTGGTGCAGCGTCTATATGACAGCCAGTTTGGTAACGAAGGCGTGGATGATATTAAGAAGTATGTGAAGCTTGGGAAGTTAGGCGAGGCTTTCTCCGCCGATGAACAAGTGATCCTCCTTATTGACGAAATCGATAAGGCTGATTTGGAATTCCCTAACGATTTACTTTGGGAATTGGATAAAATGGAGTTTTACATCCCTGAAACCAAGGAAACAGTGAAAGCGAAACAGCGTCCTATTGTTATCATTACCTCAAATGCGGAAAAAGAACTGCCCGATGCATTCTTACGCCGCTGTATTTTCCACTACATCGAGTTCCCCGATGAACAGCAGATGAAGGAAATCATTAACGTGCACTATGATGCCATCGAAGAACACTTATTAGAACAGGTTTTAGATACGTTCTACTGGATCAGAGATTTATACAATATTCAGAAAAAACCCAGCACTTCAGAGGTAATTGACTGGATTCAAGCACTGGTGCTTGGGGGAATTGATCCCGATAAAATTAAAGAAAAAATACCTTTTGCAGGGGTTCTGCTGAAAAAGAATGAAGATATTGACACAATGAGAAGATATTTAAAGTAAAAGCAGGTGAGCCTATATGTTTACTTCATTTTTTTACTTGCTTCGTTCCAGAGGCCTGAACGTTTCCCTAAACGAATGGATGTCTCTGGTGGAAGCATTGGATTTGGGGCTTCATGGCTCCAGCTTCACGGGCTTTTATTATCTTTGTCGTAGTGTTCTTGTAAAAAGCGAAACAGACTTTGACAAATTTGACGGTGCCTTTTTAGAGTTCTTTAAGGACATGGAGTTTGCAACAGACGAACTGCCTCAGGAACTTTTGGATTGGTTAGAAAATCCCAAAGATATGCCGTCAGATGAGTTTGATATGGAAAAAGCCATGCAAAACGAACGTTTATCTCAGTCAGAGATACAAAAAATGTTCTTGGAACGCCTTGAGGAACAAAAAGAGGAGCATAACGGCGGTAGCTACTGGGTAGGTACTGGTGGTGTTTCCGTTTTTGGTAACAGTGGCTTTAGCCCACGGGGTATCCGGGTTGGTGGACAAGGCGGACAACGTCGTGCCTTTCAGGTGGCGGGAGAGCGTAAATTCCGTGACTTCCGTCAGGATAATACCTTAGACACTCGTCAATTCCAAATGGCTTTTCGCAAACTTCGCCAGTTCTCCTCTCGTACAGAGGAAGCAAGAACAGAATTCGATATTGATGAAACAATCCGTGAAACCTGTGATAACGCAGGTAAGTTAAAAGTTGTTTATGATAAACCAAGAAAAAATACAGTTAAACTGTTGCTGCTTATGGATAGCGGCGGTTCTATGGAGTATTACAGCCGACTTTGTAGTGCCCTGTTTCAGGCTGCCAGCAAATCTAGTCACTTTAAGGATTTGCAGGTGTTTTATTTCCACAATTGTATTTATTCTAAAATTTATACCGAGGCGGATTTACGCCCCCGCTCCGTAATTTCTACGGACTGGATTTTAAATAACCTTAGCAGTGAATATAAGGTTATCATTGTAGGCGATGCCCAAATGGAACCTTCTGAGCTGTTAGACCCCAGTTATTACACTTTCGGCGTAAGGGACCAGATTACCGGTTTAGAGTGGTTTAAACGCTTTAAAGAGAAATACCCTCATATTGTTTGGTTAAACCCTTCCGAGCGTCCAACTTGGGGAGGCTGGTGGGCAAAAACCTACGATATTATCCACAAAGAATTCGATATGTACCGCTTATCCTTGGATGACTTAAATGTTGCTTTAAAGAAGCTAATGGTCAAAAGATAAACGGTTAAAAGCTGTATTGACAAAGCCTGTCAGTACAGCTTTTTTTCAGCAATACATAGAAAAATTGCTAAACTTTCCTCTACCTGCCCAGTACAAACACATTTAAAGGTGCTTACAATGAGTGGTTTTTCAGATGGCGCACAAAGTATCTATGCTCCCATATGCAAGCACCTCCAACCTTCTATTGAACGTAAGGAGCATCTCATTCCTTCCTTTCAGCCATTAAAATAAGGATATGCACCGAAATCTTCGATATATATCCTTATTAACGCACTTATAGACTGGTTTTTTCACACCGCATAATATTACCTTTGACACTTAAGCTGGAAACACTCACCATATGCCACTGCCAACCAAAATAGATTATAAAAGGTTAGGGCTTTCCTACTGCAAAATTATCTTTATGATTCAAATCTATAAACCATGGCATGGTATGGGCAGTCCTGGAGTCTTCTTCTCCTGCTTTCTGCTATTATCAGCCCCACGACACCAAAAATAGGAGGGAATTTGACTTCGTGGATTTAGATACTTTTCATATGCATTTTATGAATATTTTGATACTATCTCCCTGTTCTTCTTTGGGTAACGGATACAATATGGCAAAATGGGACTCAGTAGAGAGGGGTTTCACAAAGACTGATATCCCTTTCTAATAAATTATCAGCAACCAAACGAAATGTAAGGTAGTTTTCAATAAATCTTTCTTATAATCTTATTTTTAAACTTTTATACTATTGATGGATATCACCACGACAATCAAAGATACCTCTTTTCTTCTCTCTTTTTGCAGGGAGTTTTGCTATTTATGCCTCCTCGTTGATGTAACCGATATTCGTACGGATTACATCACAGGAATGCTGAAAAGCTGCCATTTCTTCTTCTGTAAGGTTTAATTCCAGCACTTCTTCCACACCATTTTTTCCAATGACACAAGGAGTACTGATAAAAATATCATGCTGACCGTATTCCCCGTTCAGCTGTGTACTGCAAGGCATAACAACCTTTTCATCGTGGAAAATAGCGTATACAAATCGAGCAAGGGTGGAGGAAATGCCAAACTCTGTACAGCCCTTTCCTGCAAACGTTACCCAGCCACCGCCGATTGCTTCTTTCAAAACAGCATCCTTATCTACGTCATATTTTTTGTCCTTTGCCGCAAGCTCCACAAGGGGTTTTCCGTTTACGCTTACATGGGACCAAGGTGCCATCTGAGAGTCACCGTGCTCACCCAAGGTATAGGCTACCAAAGATTTATGGTCGATACCTGTTTCTCTTGATAAAACAGCTTTCAAACGAGAACTATCCAACCCTGTACCTGTCCCAAATACACGGGATTTGTCAAAACCGGAAAGTTTATGAACTTGTCTGGCAATAATATCGCAGGGATTTGTAATAACAGCGAAAATTCCATCAAAGCCTGCATCTACAACCTGCTTTACAAAGCTATTTACCATCTCGATGGATACGTGAAGTTCATCCAGACGACTCTTGCTTTTTGTAATCACACCCACACTTACAACAACCACATCACAATCCTTTAAATCACCGTAGCCACCAGTGCGAATCTCTACCCTATGAGGCAAATAAGCCACACTATCTCTTAAATCCTGACACTCGCTGATTGCTTTTTGTTCATTGATGTCTACCAAAACCAGCTCATCTACAATGCCTTGCACAGCTAAGCTATATGCACAATGGGCGCCAACATGACCAACACCGATAATACCAACACTTCTTGTTTTCATTTCAAGACCTCCTAAAAAATATGTACTATTTAACATTCCACATAGGAATCATTACAAACCAAAATTAGGGAACAACATATGGGTATAAACCATACTCAAAAGCATATACACAGACAATATTACTGCAAATGCAGCAAAGGTTCGCTTCAAAACCTCTCCTTCTCTACCAATTACCCCAACCGTTGCACAAGCTGCGACCACGTTGTTGGGGCAAATCAAGTTTCCTAAGGATGCACCCGCATTTTGACCTGCGAAAACGGTAATAGGGTTCAACCCTAACATACTTGTTGCATTCAAATGCATAGGGGCAAACATGATGTTTGAACCAAGACCAGTACCTGTAATAAAAGAGCCTGCCGAACCAATGGCCACCGCTGCCGCTGGATAGAACTGCCCCGCCGCATCGGCAATGGTACTAGCAATCATTTGAATCATACCTGTCTGGCTATGTTGCATGACATAAGAAACGGTCAACAAAGAGCCCATGGTAACCAATACGGGAAGAACACGCACTGCCGTTTGCTTCATGGTATCAAAGAAACCTTCCATGCTAACGCCTAAAATGACACAACCGATGCAGGCACACAGAAATACTACCACGTCTACCCAAACGATATAACCAAAGGTTATGAGGGTAGTAAAAGGCACTGTATATCGAACAACAGGCAGGGCAATCAATAATACTAAGTACGGGGATAATGCGTGGAAAGAAGAATAACGGCGGGTCTGCCCCTCTTTCTCAGCACTAATACTGCCTCCTTTATAACGATACGCTTCTGGTGTTTTAATTTTTACAAACTTAAGATAAACTACAGAATATACAATAGACAACAAGCCCGTGCCAAGACTTGTGATTTCAGGGCCTACAAAGTTTGACAATACAAACATAATCAGCCCTGTACTAAGCCCCGAAAAGAACAAATAAGGAATAATGCCCTGAAATCCTTTTTTGCCAAAAGCAATCATGACAATTAAAAAGGGAATGATAAAAACGCCAAACATATGAATCCTACCAACCATAGCAGAGTTTAAGGCAGCACTACTGATACCTTGGTCTACCAAATATGCACCACCTGTAATGGTGGTAAGACCTGCACCACCCCAAGAACAGGGAGTGGCGTCACCTAAGAGGGCAATGACGATGGCAACAATGGGATCAAAGCCCAATCCTACTAAAAACGGAGCTGCAATGGCAGCTGGTGAACCTGCACCAGCTGCACCTTCTAAAAAGATAGGTACCATAAGCCCTACAATAATCAATTGGGCTCTACGGTCATCCGTAACATCGGCTAATGTATTTTGTACCTGCTTCATCGCCCCTGATCTTTGCATTAAGTTTAAGAGCAAAAAGGAAGAAAAGACCAACATAACGATTTTGGCGCCTTCTTTTATCCCTTTCCATAATAGACCATCTATCATGGAAACGGTATCTTGAAAGGTTACATCTGCTGGGCTAAAGTAAGTAAGTGCCAAAATGATAATATAAAGTAGCCCTAAGGGAGCAACCTTCATCGCAGGCATTTTTAAAACAATGATACCTACCAAAATCAATACCAAGGGGCTAATCGCCATTACAAAATCCATCATACCATCTCCTTTTTCGTACTTTCAAGAATTACATCACTTTTATTTCCATTTTTAAAAAATAAAAGGACCCACGGCTATCGCCACGAGTCCTTTCCTCATTCATAATCTAAGAGCCTTTTTCTCTCCTATTTCAATAAATCAGAGGTTTTATCACATGACAATTGGCACTACTCTTCTCTTTGCCCAAAATAATAACCAGGAGGACCAGAAGGATAGTGCTAATCATCATAACAAGACCATATTGAGTTGTATTTGCAACAGCACAATTCATGGAAAAAAACCTCTCTCTACTTTTCTTAAAAATGGAATGACAAAACGATACCACTTTATTTTTTCGCTGTCAACGGAGCCATTTCCAAGGTTTTTTCATGAATTGTATATTTTTTTATACACTGTCTCTTTTGTATCGGCAAAAATACCAAGTTTCCAGATGGATTGTACTTATTCACATACATAAATCCCAAATAAATTTCTACATATGTACTTTTTATATGGTTTGACGCTAAATATTTCTACAAATTTGTATCAATAAAAATACAAAAAACACCGCAAGAAATACTCTTGCGGTGTCCCTAATAAATATCTATGAGGAGATGTTTTCTAGCCTTTTACTCGACGATACTATCAAGTTTCTGCTTCAAAATTGCAGGGGGTGTTACGCCAACAACGCCATCTACTGCCTTACCATTTTTGAAAAATAACATATTGGGTACACTCATGATTTGATATTTTTCTGCTAAATCCATAGATTCGTCAATGTCTACTTTAAACACTTTTGCCTTACCTTCATATTCAGCAGAAAGCTGCTCCAATACAGGACCCATCATCTTACAAGGGCCACACCATGTAGCGGAAAAATCAACCAAAACAGGTACTTTGCTTTCGATTACTTCTTTTTGAAATTTATCTGATTTAATCTGTAACATTTTCATTCCTCCTAATTCTGATTTTAACCAAAATCAATGAACTTATTCTTTTTTTTGAGTATAACATACGTAGAACAATAAATCAATATATTTTACTAAATAATAATAATTCTTATCTATAAAAGTTTTTATCGGGCTGAATATTTTTTTCCAAACAGGCAATACTGACTACGAGGATGTTATTCTCCCCCATACAATAACATTCTTTCTACTTCTTCCCCTTAAAAAAGGACAGGATGCTATCCTGTCCTTTTTTCCTATTATTCTAATAAACCTCATCCATTACCCGTTTCGTTTTCTTTTCAAATGCCACCATGCCTTCTCCCCGTGTAACTGAATTTCCCCGTAATGGATCCAGTATTAAAAATACAAGGGAAAACTGTCATAAAAGATTGCAACAATCCCTTAAACATCCTTCCCTTTTCATTAATATTGTTCAATATCTATAATTTCCGGGGTATATCCCTGTTTTAGAGCTTTTTGACTAATAGAATAAAACATATCCGTGTAGTCACTTAAATAAAAATTTCGGGCACCCTTTGATTCATGAAGGTTTAATATACCCTTTTCTTGCAAGAATAGCTTTACTTGTTTTGCCGTGGCCTTTGCAGGGTCCACAAGCTTTACATCTTCCCCAACGATGGTTCCAATGCACCTTTTAAGCAGTGGATAATGGGTACAGCCCAAAACCAAAGAGTCGATACCTTCTTCCAGGAGCTCTGCCAAGTATCTTTCTGCAGCCAAACGAGCCACTTCGTTATCTGTCCAACCTTCCTCGGCCAAGGGTACAAAAAGAGGACACGCCTTAGAAAACACCTTCATGTTGTTATCCTCTTTACGAATCATATTCTCATAGGCAGCGGAACGCACCGTACCTGCCGTACCAATTACGCCGATTTTTTTGTTTTTTGTAGTACGAAGGGCTTCTGCCACCCCCGCATCTACTACACCAAAAATAGGCACCTGGAAAGTGCTATGCAATTCCTCCAAGCTATTGGAGCTTGCTGTGTTACAGGCAACAATGATTGCTTTTACCTCTTTTGTCAGCAAAAAACGTACATTTTGCTTGGAGAATTTCGTTACCGCCTCTTTTGACTTACTGCCGTAAGGCAGACGGGCTGTGTCACCAAAATATACAATATTTTCATGGGGCATGACCTTCATAACCTGTTTTACTACGGTCAATCCACCCACCCCTGAATCAAATATACCAATCGGTCTTTTATCCATAAGGTCCTTCTTTCTAGTTAGCCTCGAATTCCACTATCTCTGGTGAGGGCCAACTCAATCAAACAATCCATCAACTCTGCTTTGGGTACACCAACTGCCTCCCACAACATGGGATACATACTAATGGAGGTAAACCCAGGCATCGTGTTAATTTCATTTAAAAGAACACGGCCTGTTTCCTCTTCCACAAAAAAGTCTACACGGGCTAAGCCGCTGCCATCCACAGCCTGATAAATTTTTGCCGCTATTTTACGCATTGTTTTTTCCTCATACTCCGTAATCGGTGCGGGAATAATGGTACGAGATTCGCTGTTGTTATACTTTGCATCATAATCATAAAATTCTGCTGCTGGTAAAACTTCGCCAACACCGCTTACAATAGGCTCCTCATTGCCAAGAACAGCGCATTCGAACTCTCTGCCAATAATGGCTTCCTCTACTATAATTTTTCTATCGTAATCCGCTGCCAAGCGAATTGCTTTCACCAACGCTGCCTGATCCTTAGCCTTGCTAATCCCTACGGATGAACCTGTATTCGCTGGCTTCACGAAGCAAGGATAGCCCAACTTCTTTTCTACACGCTCGACCAATTTATCCATCTCCTCCAGCTCTTCTTTGGTAAACCAAACATATTTGGCCTGGGGGATATTTGTGTTCTTGGCAATTAGCTTTGTAAAGACTTTATCCATGCAAACAGCGGAGGATAAAACACCGCAACCAACATATGGAATACAAGCCATCTCCAACAATCCTTGAATTGTTCCATCTTCACCCCATGCACCATGGAGAGCGGGAATCACCACGTCAACGGGAATCTCTTTTATATGGCCGTTCACAATCTTTAACAACGCCCTTTGTTTGGCATCTGGGCTAATAATTGCCGGTGTGGCATACTTCTCCCATTGCCCTGTACTAATATGTTCTGTGGGACCTGTATAGATAAGCCATTGCCCCTCTTTTGTTATTCCCACGGGAATGACCTGATACTTCTTGCTATCTAATGCTTTTAGCATTGTTGTAGCAGACATTCGGGAAACTTCATGCTCCGACGACTGTCCACCAAATAATACGACCACAGTTTTTCTGTTCATGCACAAACCTCTTTTCTGCTCCTACGAGCGGAGTCCAATCAGTACCATTATATGCAATCTGCCTTTCGCTGACAATAAAAAAATATATGAATCCCTTTTTCAGCTTATACCATACAAAAAAAGGTCGTTCCCTCTTGTTCAGTCAAAGGAACGCCCTCTTGATTTAGGAATATTTGCTTCTTAACCTTAGTTGCTATTTTTACATTCAAAATTCATACAAGACCTTTACTCTCAGCGAAAACGTATCCTTCTAAAAAAGGATACGTTTAGCCCCTCACTTGTAGAATGAGAAAGTTATTTGGCCCATTAATTTCCCTTCAGTAAATGGGAAATGGATTTATACAATAAAAATGTCATAGCACAGTTGATACCTGCCTTTAATAAGTTGAAAGGAATAATAATGGGAACCATCATAGAAATAACAACTTCCAAAGGCACATTCATAAATAAAGGTGTAAAAATCAAGTTCATAATAACCATAGCAACGGTCTGAACCAATGCGCCGGCTACCAAAGCGATTAAAGCGTTCTTTCTGGTTTTACTTCTTTTATAAATGCTGCCTGCAACAACGGCACATGCACCTGTTGCAAAAATATGCATCACAATACCAATAATACCACTACCAGCGCTTACTGTCACCCCCTGAATGACAGAAACAACAATGGCAAGCAGTAAGCCTGCCACAGGGCCATAGGCAAAAGTGCCGATCAAAATAGGAATATCAGCAGGATCATACTCTAAAAATGGCGCTGCGGGAATCAAAGGAAAGTGAATTGCCGCTACCAATACAATAGAGATTGCCGCAAGCATTGATAATGAAACCATAAGTCTTGTGGACATTTTTTTCTTTCCCTTTGTTACATTTACTTTTGAAGATACATTTTCCATTTTACTTCTCCTCCATTTTTTGTTTAAAATTTTCAGGACACTCACCAAGAAACGTAAGCAAACTTTTTCTAAATTTCAAAAGAAAAAGCCTGAAAATCTTCAGGCTAAACAAGCAAAAAATAAAGGCTGAGGTTTATTCGCAATCAAATAAAAACTTTTCATGCAAAAACATCAAACTTTTATTCTTCTTCCATCCAGACTATACTGTCGGTTTTGGAATCTCACCAAATCCTGCGTAAAAACGCTCGCGGACTTTACCGCCGATCGGGAATTGCACCCTGCCCTGAAGAATTTCATCTATTTAATTACACATTCATTATATCGCCCTGTAAAATGATTGTCAACGGCAATTTTCTAGGTTTTTCGATTTCTATTGGTATGCAAACCTATTTATTCCATCTTTTTCCCCTCTATCTTTTTTTCCCAAAGCTTTGGAAATACTTAACACAAACCTAAGTGTGAAGCAAAAGCAGTCCCATCCACCTATTAGACCGATTTTTACTCTTTCACCAGTAACCCACAACAGTTTGTAATGGTGCTCGCTCCAAAGCAAACTTATCACGACTTGTCATCCCATCCTATTACCGCAATAAAAATAAACTTATGGGTTTTGTTATCTTTCCAAGAGATTATTTTTTTGCATTTTTTACTCGATCATTGGGCTTTTTGCTTCTAATTTTACCTAACATCAAGTTCAACAAAAACATAGCCGTTAAAAAACCTAAAAACCATGGTAAAATTTCAGGTCGTTCTTCTGCAATTTTACTTGCTCCTTTACTTCCTGCAGATAATAAGTACAACAAAGTACCATCCCTTTCTTTTTCTTTAATGTATCTTCTTGATAATCCCACGAATTTTTCATAATTCTATATGTATTTCTTGACTACTTCTTATTTTAAGCAATTTTTCTTTCTATGTAAATAGCCTCCACCATTGGCGAGGTTTTAATATTTGAAAAGTAGTTTTAAACAACAAAAAAAGACGGTAAAAACCGTCTTTTTCATATTCTTAGTCCTGAGAATAGGGCATCAGGGCTACATGTCTTGCTGTCTTGATAGCAGTTGTCAGTGCTCTCTGGTGCTTAGCACAGTTGCCTGTAATTCTTCTGGGAAGGATTTTTCCTCTTTCAGAAACATATCTTCTCAGCTTATTTACATCTTTATAATCAATTGTTGTTACTTTATCAGCACAACACTGGCAAACGCGTTTTTTTCTACGACCACCACGTCTTTTCTGAATCATGTCTAAGTCCTCCTTCTTTACTGGATTTTAGAAGGGCAGATCGTCATCTTCGATGCTTTCATCAATAGGATAGAAACCATCGTCTTGGGCAGTTTGCTTAGGCACAGCAGGAGTATCAGCCTTATGGCTTTCGAAAGATGCTTTGCTTTCTGCAAAGTACTGTTCTTCTACTACAACATCTGTGCTCCAGCGTTTTTTACCCTCGTTGTCGTCCCAGGAACGAACCTGAATTCTACCGACAACGCTAACCATCTGGCCTTTTTTGAAGTATCTTTCCGCGAATTCGCCTGCTTTACCAAAAGATACGCAATTGATAAAGTCAGCATCGGGCTCGCCTTGGCGTTTAAAGCGGCGGTTTACCGCCAAAGTGTATCTAGCAACAGCCAAAGGTTCACTTCCCTGAGAGTATCTTACCTCGGGGTCTTTCGTCAATCGGCCCATAAGAATCACTTTGTTCATAGGATTGCCTCCTTACTTACGCCTCTTTGCGGATAATGAGATAACGTAAAACGCTTTCCATAATACGCATACGTGCTTCGATTTCTGCGGGAGCACCAGCGGGAGACTCGAATGTTGTGAAGCTGATGAAACCTTCGTTTACTTTTTTGATTTCGTAAGCGAGCTTTCTCTTGCCCCAATCATCAACTTTTTCGATCTTCGCGCCGAATCTTTCCAAAGTAGCCTGAACCTTCGCTACTTCTGCTACTTTGCCTTCTTCGTCCAGTGCGGGACTTAAAACCATAGCTAATTCGTACTTGTTCATGTGGGTTACACCTCCTTTTGGACTTATGGCTCTCCCTTTCTTGGGAGAACAAGGATTTTTTACAGGTCGGCATAAAGACCGACACTAAAACAACATATCACAAAAGCCCTGCTACTGCAAGGCTTTTTTTGCTTTTTTCAGGATTTTCTAGTCTTTTTCTCAGTCTTCATACTCTTTTTCCAGTTTTTCCTTTCTGCGTTCCTCCATACGCACAACTGCTATCCGAATCAAGAAAAATAATAAAAGGTACGTTGTAATATACCCAACGGCAAACTCTTTAGACACTTGCTTGCCACTGCTAAGCCAAAAGAAATAGAAGACTACAATACCTACGATTGCAGAAATAATATTCTTTTTCAGGGTCATCTGCTCCTTGGGGTGGGTCGAAAACACTACGCCTAATTGGTGGCTGCGTACCATTTGATAAATGGGCGTCGCAATCAGTATTACATACTCTGTCAGACACTGGGAAAGATCCATTTTAAAATACAATCCTTTTACCACAAAGGAAAGTACAATAAACAGATACATCAACTGCATTAATTCTGTCCCAATTTTATTTTTAGTTTGTTCTACTCTTTCATCTTTGATTTTCATAATAAATACCTCCTTAACTACTCTGCTTCATCCCACTTCTCTTCCAGTTTCCTCCAAAAGTAACAAAATACCCTATACCAATCCGTTGATGTTATTGTTTTCCCATTCTCAAAGTGACCATCTTCAAGTGTTCTTTGTGCCAACACAATACAACCCCCTTTTTATTCCGTTTCACCCCATTGTTCTTCTAGCTTCTTCTTTCGTTTTTTCTCTAACGGAATGATGATCCCCCCTACCGCAACTGCAATATAGCCATATAATAACAAGCTTGCTGTCCAGCTAATGGCATAATCACGACCACCTATCCATGCCGCCAAAGCAATCCACGCAACAGCAATCAAGATTATTGTAGTAAAAATTCTTTTTTTACACCTCTTATCTTCGGGGAAGACAACACCAAGTTGCCTTGAACGAAAATAGCAATACAACGGCGTTAACAGTAGTAAAAAAAGTTCCATAATAAGATAATTTAAATCCACAATATCAAGGAAAAATATTTTAACAATAACAGAAATAAAACCAAAGTAATAGACTACTATAAACCACTCTGTTGTAATTTTATTTTTTACATTTTCCAAACGCTCATCTTCAAATTTTCTTCGAGCCAACACAATAAAACCCCCTTTTATTCCGTTTCATCCCAAAAAAGTTCATCCAATGTTTTCCCCAAAGCCTTACAAAGGGCAACACATAAGTTTAACGTGGGGTTATACTTCCCCGCTTCAATCATGCCAATGGTTTGCCTCGTCACACCTACCTTTTGAGCCAGCTCATCCTGAGAAAGATCTAAGGCCGCCCTGGCAGCTTTCATCCTCAAATTCTTCATCTTTTCACTCCCTTTTCATTCCCATGCTTTAGTTATACAACATATTAATCATAATGTCAATTATATATTGCATTAAAGCCAAAATATTTTGCATTTTGCAATGTTTCTTGTGTAAAACCATCATTCCCTTTATAATAGATAAAAAACTAAGGACGAAAGGAAAAAACAGATGATTACAAAGGTTTATGAAAATCCAACGATTTATAAAATAGATGTACCTCTGCCTAATAACCCATTAAAAAACCTAAATTCTTACGTAATACAAAATGGTGGGGAAAGCCTGATTGTTGATACAGGCTTCAATCGCCCTGAGTGCAAAGAAGCTTTGATGAATGGCTTACGGGAAATAAATGTGGATTGGGAAAAGACCAATATGTTCCTCACCCACCTCCATTCTGACCACTCTGGCCTTGCCCCTGGGGTAATGCACCAAAAACCGGGGAAAATTTACATGAGCAAGAATGACCATGAATATTTAGGCTGGATATTAAACGGAAACCGCTGGGATACCTTTGATGGAATTTACCGAAAAGAGGGCTTTTCGGAGGAACAGTTGGATTGGCTAAAAGACGAGAACCCCGCCCGTGGCTTTGAACCCGATTATTTTTTCGACGCAGAGATTATCCATGATGGAGACATCATTCAGATAGGCTCTTATGGTTTTCAGTGCGTATTTGTTCCAGGACACACACCAGGCCAAACTTGCCTTTATCTACCAGAAGAAAAACTCTTGTTATCTGGGGATCATATTTTGTTTGATATTACACCTAATATCACCGCTTGGGTATCCATAGAGGACGCTTTGGGTGATTACCTGGACAGCTTAGTAAAAATACGGGCTTTTGATATGAAAACGGTTCTACCTGCCCATAGAAAAAACGAAATGGACGTTTATGTACGCATTGAAGAAATTATTCATCACCACCTGATTCGTTTGGAAGAAACCATCGACGCCCTAGGTGAATTCCCCAATGCCCACGCCACAAAAATTGGCTCCTGTTTAAAATGGTCTATGCGTGGCAAAACTTGGGATGAGTTCCCCCTTTCCCAAAGATGGTTTGCTGTTGGGGAAACCATGTCCCACTTGGACTATCTAATCAAGCGGGGTTTGGTGGCAAAAACCGAAGATGAATTTTACATGTATACATTGACGGATTCTGCCAAAGCCTGCAAAGAAAAACTAAACAGCCTTTGGCATATCTACCACTAACTCTCTCTTTAAGGGATTAATTTTACCTCTGAGACTATATATCAAAATGATGAAAAGTCTCGGAATGTTATTATATAAAGGATGGCATAAAAATGGATATTTTGAAACGATTACAAGAAGAATTGAATATTAAGGCTTCGCAAATAGAAAATACGGTGAAGTTATTAGATGAAGGGAACACGGTGCCTTTTATTGCCCGTTACCGTAAGGAAATGACAGGCTCCCTTGACGATCAGGTGATTCGTCAACTTGCCGAGCGTTTGACAGCCCTGAGAAATTTGGAAGAAAGACGAGAACAAGTGCGTACTTCCATTGCCGAGCAAGGTAATCTTACGGAGGAATTAGAGAAAAAGCTGAATGAGGCAATGACACAAACGGAAATTGACGATATTTATCGCCCATTCCGCCCAAAACGCCGCACCAGAGCCTCTATCGCAAAAGAAAAGGGACTAGAGCCTTTGGCAGAAATGATTTTTGGCCAAGTTTTGTTGACGCCATTGGATGAATATTCCGCTGCTTTTGTGGACGAAGAAAAAGGGGTTTCCAGTGTCGAGGAGGCAATCCAAGGGGCAAAAGATATTATAGCGGAGAAACTTTCTGATGATGCAAACTTAAGAAAAATGCTACGTGAAGACTGGCTGAAATACGGCCTTTTGGTATCACAAAAGGCGAAGGACGAGCCTTCTGTATACGAAATGTATTATGACTACACAGAAACCTTAAAAACCATTGCTGGACACCGTATTCTTGCCATAAACCGTGGCGAAAAAGAAGGCTTCCTTTCCGTGAAAATTCAAGGGGAAGACGAAAAGCTTTTTGAAAAAATGAGTCGTTATATCATTAAGAAAGATAGCCATACAAAAGAGATTTTACAAGAAGTGATTGAAGATAGCTACAAACGCTTAATTACCCCCTCCTTAGAGAGAGAACTTCGTAACGACTTTACAGAAAAATCCGAAGAATCCGCATTGGGCGTATTTCGTGAGAACTTAAAGCAGCTTTTATTACAGCCTCCCATTGCTGGAAAAGTGGTATTGGCTTTGGACCCTGCGTTCCGTACAGGCTGCAAAATTGCTGTCATCGACGAAACGGGAAAACCCCTTGAAACTGCCGTGGTTTACCCCACTCCTCCCCAGAATAAAAAGGAAGAGGCAGAAAAGATTTTAACGAAACTTATGGAAACCTATGGCGTTGAGCTGATTTCCATTGGAAACGGCACAGCCTCCAGAGAGTCAGAGCAATTTGTTGCCCAGATGCTCAAAAACATAGACAGAAAAGTACAGTATCTCATTACCAACGAAGCAGGTGCTTCCGTTTATTCCGCTTCAAAATTGGGGGCTGAAGAATTCCCTCAATATGATGTATCCTTGCGTAGTGCCGTTTCCATCGGCAGAAGAATACAAGACCCTTTGGCAGAATTGGTAAAAATCGATCCAAAATCCATTGGCGTGGGACAGTATCAGCACGATATGAACCAGAAGCGTCTTGGGGAAGCGTTGGGCGGTGTGGTGGAAGACTGCGTAAACAGCGTAGGCGTGGATCTAAATACTGCAAGCCCCTCCCTCCTTTCTTACGTTGCAGGGATTAATAATACCGTTGCAAAAAATATTTTGCTGTATCGTGAAGAAAACGGAAAATTTAAAACACGCAAAGATCTATTGAAGGTTCCAAAACTAGGGCCTAAGGCATTTTTGCAATGTGCTGGTTTCTTACGAATTCCCGAAAGCACCATGGCATTAGACCATACAGGGGTGCATCCTGAAAGCTATCAAGCGGCAGAAAGCTTACTTTCTGCTTGCGGCTTTAGCCTTGAAGATGTGGCAAATAAACAGGTATCAGGCTTGGCCAAAAAAATAGCTTCCCCTGAAAAAATGGCGGAAACTCTGGGTATTGGCGTTCCTACGCTACAAGACATCATCAGTGAACTGGAAAAGCCCGGCCGTGACCCCCGTGAAGATGCCCCAGCACCTATCTTACGCAGTGACGTCCTTTCTATGGAGGATTTACAAGAGGGTATGATATTAATGGGAACCGTGCGAAATGTCATTGATTTTGGCGTATTTGTGGATATTGGTGTACATCAAGACGGTTTGGTGCATATTTCCCAAATTTGCAATCGGTTTATTAAGCACCCTCTGGAAGAAGTGAAGTTGGGGGATACAGTAAAAGTAAAAGTCCTTTCAGTGGATATGGAGAAAAAGAGAATTTCATTAACCATGAGAAATGTAGATTAAGTGACATCTTTTTAAGGTTTCATGCATCCATTCGAAAGTCTTTCTTTTCGGATTTTCATCAAAATTCATTTTTCTTCATAAAACATGGAAAAAAATAATGTAGTCATAGGATTTAGTACGGGACTTTTATAGTCTCGTACTTTTTTCTTACTCTCAAAAAAATTAAGGTGAACCTATGGGGTTTCAAATTTCCCATTGAATCATGATAAAAGTGCTCTCCTACAAGGTTTAAGAATTAAATTGACTTAAGAGGTTTTGAATCTTTCTATAAAAAAAGGGCAAGCAAAAATTTGCTTGCCCAGAACTTATTCTCTTATAAATCTGAACCATATCCCCTTGCCTTATCTTCCTCTTACAACACGAGCCGCCTGAATGATAAAAGTAGGAACCAAAGCCAAACCTACAATCTGTAAAATGTGTGTGCCTGTCAGAGCATCATTAATATCAAACAACCCGTGTAAGCCAGGAATAAACAATACAGCCATTAAGAAGGTAGCACCCACTGCAAACGCACCATAGCTATAAGGGTTGTTGGGCAGGCGGAAAATGGAACGTGCACCACGGCAGTTAAATCCATGGAACAAACGAGCCATACAAAGGGTAGCAAAGGCCATGGTACAAGCCATGCCATCGCTTACACCCATACCAATATAGAAAGCCACAATGGTTACAGCGGCGATCATACCACCCTGAATCACCAATCTACGCATAAAGTCTTTGGTCAAAATACTTTCTCTAGGATCTCTTGGCTTGTCATTTAATAAATCTCCAGTGGGTTTTTCCATGTTCACCGCCAAAGCAGGTAAGCTATCTGTTAAGAGATTGATAAACAGCAGCTGTACTGCTGTAAATGGTAATGGCAATGCCAACAAGGAGGTAAATAACACTGTTATAATCCCTGCTAAGTTACCAGACAATAAGAACTGGATGGAGTTCTTGATATTTGCATATACATTTCTACCGTTGCCTACGGCCTTTACAATAGTAGCAAAGTTATCATCCGTTAAAATCATAGCCGCAGCATCCTTAGATACTTCTGTACCCGTAATACCCATGGCAATACCGATATCCGCCTGTTTTAAGGCGGGAGCATCGTTTACACCATCGCCAGTCATAGCGGCAATACACCCATTTTCCTGCCAAGCACGAACGATACGGATTTTATGCTCAGGTGACACTCGTGCATAAACAGAGATATCTTTTACCATACCACGCAATTCATCGTCACTGATATGCTCCAGTTCTGAGCCTTCCATGGCTCTATCCCCTTCTTGCAAAATACCAATTTCTTTTGCAATAGCAGAAGCCGTTACCTTATGATCTCCTGTAATCATGACAGGACGGATACCCGCTCTGCGACAATCTCCAACGGCAGGGGCGGATTCCAAACGAGGGGGATCCATCATAGCAATCAAACCAATAAAGGTTAATTCATTTTCATCCTCCAAGGTAAGCAAACGTTTTGCATCAATCTCTTTTTTTGCAAAGGCTAATACACGCAGGCCTTGTGATGAGAATGCCTGATTTTGAGCCAAAATCCCATCTAAATCCTTTTGGGTCATCTCCCTTGTTGTTCCATTTTCCACAACATTTTTACATCTTGCCAATAAAACATCAGGGGCACCCTTTGTCATCATCAAATACTTTTCTTCAATTTGATGCAAGGTTGACATTAACTTACGGTCGGAATCAAAGGGCAATTCACTCATACGGGGGTAGGTGTTTCTAATATCCCCTTCATTACCCCCAGCCTTTCGACAGAAGGTTAGTAACGCTGTTTCCGTAGGGTCACCAATCTGGGTCTCTCCGTTAATTGCACCGTCATTACAAAGTACACCTGTCACAATCAGCTCTCTATAAGGGGTTCTATTACAATCCACATCATCCGTATCTGTGGTTCCTTCAAGAGTAAAAGTTTTTTGCACTGTCATTTTATTTTGTGTTAACGTACCTGTTTTATCGGAACAGATAACAGAAACACAACCCAAGCTTTCCACGGCACGAAGGTTTTTGATAATGGCATTTTCCTTGGCCATTTTTTGGGTACCAATGGCCAAACCAATGGTTACAATAGAACTTAATGCCTCGGGAATTGCAGCTACCGCCAAAGCCACAGCAAACATCAGAGCATCTGCCATGGGCTGACCACGCCATACCCCTAAGCCAAACACAATAGCACAAATACCTAATATAATAAAAGATAATTTCTTTGAGAAGTCATCCAAGCTTCTTTGCAAGGGTGTGGATTTCTCTTGTGCAGATTCCATTAAGTTGGCAATCTTACCAATTTCCGTATTCATCCCTGTACCCGTTACCAACACAACGGCACGGCCATAGGAAATCAAGGAGCCACTATAAACCATATTCAAACGGTCGCCCAAGGGCAACTCATCTTTTTCAATGATTTCCGCAATCTTGTTTACGTTTTCCGATTCGCCTGTCAACGCACTTTCACTCACCTGTAAGGAATGGTTTTCTAAAATACGGCCGTCTGCCGCCGAAACGTCCCCTGCTTCTAAAAGCAAAATATCGCCAGGTACCAATCTTGCCGCTGGAACTTCTACTTTTTCCCCATTTCTGATGACCCTTGCGTTAGGGGCAGACATGGCTTTTAAACTTTCCAAAGACTTCTCTGCTTTAAAGTGCTGCACCGTTCCCAAAATTGCATTTAAAATTAACACAGTAATGATAACAATCGTTCCTTCGATGCCACCAGTAAGGGCAGAAATTACAGCCGCCGCAATTAATATAACAACTAAAAGGTCTGCAAACTGCTCGAAGAAAACCTGAATTACACCTTTTCGTTTTCCCTCTTTTAGTTTGTTTTCACCATACTTTTCAATCCGTTGCTCAGCCTCTTCCCCCGAGAGCCCACGCATTGAGGTTCCAAACTCTTGGAACAGCTCATCCTTTTTCCTCATCCATAGTTTATCCATTTTTATTCTCCTTTCAGTGCAAACAAAAAAAGACCTCCATTGCACCCTTCCTGATTTTTCGGTACAATAAAAGTCTTGCTTCCTAAAGATACCACGTATCTTATGGGCAACGTCCGGGCTGTTACACCGAGATGACGAACGCTGGCGACGCAAAATGCGTAAGCTACTCCCTCTTATTTGTAAGAATTCTAACATACCAACGAAGAAAAATCAACACAAAATATTCCAACAACCGAAAAAATCTTCATTTTTTATTATTCCCAGTATGAGTTGATATAATCTTGTATATTTTTTAACATTTTCCTCTTTTCATCTTGTTCTTTTTTTGATATACTGATTCCATATAACCAAAAAAAGGAGGGATTGGTATGATCCATGAAAAGTTTACGATCACAGGCATCGACGAAATGGTTTATCACCTGACACTATATAAAGATAAAACCGATTGGCAAATTGATTTTTACAATATTTATGGCGCATTGTTACTTTCCTTTGATAGTGACGAGGAAACATTACACCGCTTGAAAGACGAAGAAGAAGCCTATAGAATGGTTACTGAGTGGATGGATGTTGCACTTATGATGGGGAAAGAATGGTAATTGCGTAGATAGATGCTGTGCTTATGATGGGCAAAGAAAGTTCATTTGTATTTTAAAAAGATGCTGAGGCATCTTTTTTTTGTGAATAATCTGTATATCTTTTTGGGAAAGTGGGACAATATTACAAACTGTTTTAAAAGGAGAGATGATATGCAAGCATTCGTAAACGAAAAATGCATTGGCTGCGGTCTTTGTGTCAGCCTTTGTGGCGAAGTATTTTCCATGGATGATAACGGCTTGGCGAAAGCAATCCCCGAAAATGTTCCACCTAGCACAGAAGCAATGGTGATTGAGTCAAAAACAAACTGTCCTGCCGTTGCCATTGAAACAACAGGGCATTAACTCATTCAAACTGCATAGAAATTGTAAAGGAGGCCTTCTATATGGACGCCTCCCTTTTCTTTTGAGAAACTAATATATCTACTATTTTTTATAAATAACATATAATTCGATAAAATATGACACGACCAGCAAAAATATTAATTGATAAGGCCAATAGCTCTTCATATAAGTAGGATAGCTTCCAGAAAGATGAGCCACATGATATCTCATATAGGAGAACATGATGATTAACGATAATGTCAACATATTCAGACTGGTTGCAAGAATAAATAAAAGCTTTTTCATAAATTCCAAGAACCCCTTTCGCTTTTTTGCAAGATTGAAATTATCTTAGTGCCCTTTTATGTAATAAACTGCAAATAATATGAAAAATCCGGCTGTAAAAAGAAACATATAGTTGCATAGGTTTCACTGCTTACCCCTACCACAGGTACTCCACTCATAGCCCTATAAAAGCTTTTTTTCGTTGGAACATGGTAGCGATGCTCGAAAACTTTCAGAGTAAAAGTAATAGGACATGAATCCCCCATCATTTTATATTTTTTTCTCATCATAACATTTTGTAATATACATAACAATAGTAGCATTACATAAAGTTTCAGACATAAAGCAACGTGCATTCCCAAAACATAGGCACAAACTTTATCAACTTGATATTATATACTTTAGATTAAAGTCCAATAAACACATGAGTTTATACAGCAATCGTGATTTTTTTAATTCTAAACTCTATCCAAAAACAAAAAAGTGACACTTGTAAACACAAATGTCACTTCTCTCATTTCTTTTATATGATTATTTATAGTTCAAGCTGTTATCCTTAAGCAATACGTCGTGAGCACCGCCTTCTACCAAGCTTGTTGTAGAAATTACAGTCATCTTCGCATTTTGCTGCAACTCAGGAATAGACAGAACACCGCAGTTGCACATGGTAGATTTTACTTTCTTCAAGGAAAGACCCACGTTGTCACGCAAGCTGCCTGCATATGGCACGTAAGAGTCTACGCCTTCTTCGAAGGAAAGCTTAGAGTCACCGCCCATATCATATCTCTGCCAGTTTCTTGCACGGGCAGAACCTTCACCCCAATACTCTTTCATATAGCTACCGTTGATGTTTACTTTATTTGTAGGGCTTTCGTCAAAACGAGCAAAATATCTACCTAACATAATAAAATCTGCACCCATAGCCAATGCCAAAGTCATGTGATAGTCATAAACAATACCACCGTCGGAGCAAAGAGGAATATAAACACCTGTTTCTTTGAAATATTCATCTCTAGCTTCTGCAACTTCAATGATTGCAGACGCCTGTCCACGGCCGATCCCTTTTTGCTCTCTGGTAATACAGATGGAGCCGCCACCGATACCTATTTTTACAAAGTCCGCACCACAGTCAGCTAAATAACGGAAACCTTCTTTGTCTACCACGTTACCAGCGCCGATTTTTACGCTATCGCCATAGTTTTTGCGTACCCAATCCAAAGTATCCTTCTGCCATTCGGAATAGCCCTCGGAGGAGTCGATGCAAAGAATGTCTACACCCGCTTCAACCAAAGCGGGAATTCTAACCATATAGTCTCTGGTGTTAATACCAGCGCCAACCACATATCTCTTATCTCCATCTAAAAGCTCGTAGGCATTTTCTTTATGGCTATCATAATCCTTACGGAAAACTAAATACTGAAGTCTACCTTCATTATCCACAATGGGAAGCTGGTTAATCTTATTATCCCAAATGATGTTGTTTGCTTCCTTTAAGCTTGTACCTGCAGGGGCAGTAATCAGGTGATTCAAAGGAGTCATAAACTCACTAACCTTTGTACCTCTTTCCATACGGCTGATTCTGTAATCCCTACTTGTTACCAAGCCCACCAATTTTCCCTGGGCTGTACCGTCCGTGGTTACAGCTACGGTGGAATGGCCTGTTCGATGTTTTAAATTTAAAATATCCTGCAAAGTGTCTTCTGGGCTGATATTGGAATCGCTTATAACAAAGCCTGCTTTATATGCCTTTGCACGGGCAACCATTGCCGCCTGACTTTCTACACTCTGAGATCCGAAAATAAAGGAAATACCGCCTTCTCTCGCCAGAGCCACCGCCATTTTATCGTCAGAAACCGCCTGCATAACTGCAGATGTTAACGGTATATTCATCTGTAAAGCTGGTTTCTCACCTTTTTTGAACTTCACAACGGGTGTTTTCAAACTCACATTTTCAACTGTACATTCCTTAGAAGAATAACCTGGTACAAGTAGAAATTCGCTAAAGGTTCTGGATGGTTCTGTAAAGTATTGCGCCATTTTTTTCTCTCCTCCTGATGAAAAATAGGGAGCGTATGATTTGTACGCTCCAACTTTTGTAATCATTATTATTTTCATAAGATTTTAGCACTAAAAATCCCCCTATACAAGGGGGAGTTTATATTTTTTAAGATTTTGTTGATTTCGTCGGTTTTTCTATGGTATTCTGACAAAATCCTTTGCGAAAAGCCAACCTCTGTCCTCCCCCAGAATACATTCTTCCTTATCAAAGGCGTCTTTTCAAATATCCCAAGGACATTTTAGCAACGACGCCAATCATTGTCCCTGTTGCAACACCAAAAAATATTAAAAACGGTAGATAATACATCAGTTTTAAGTTTTCAACAACCAAAGTGGCTACTATAATCTGCCCTACATTGTGAAAAACGCCACCGGCAACGCTCACCCCGATAATGCTAAACATACTTGTTTTCTTCATGAAAACCATAATAGAAAAGCTCAAAATCGCCCCAGCTAAGCTATATAATAATCCGGCAAAGCCAGCAAACATGAGTCCCGAAAGAACCACACGCACAACAGAGATAAAAAATGCAGCCTTTGCATCCATAAAATATAGAACAATTACAATGATTACATTGGCAAGGCCTAATTTCATCCCCGGAACCAATAGAGGCATAGGAATCAGCATTTCAACATAGCCCATAAGAATTGCCAAAGATGCAAATAAACCATAGTATGCAATTCTTTTGCTCTGCATCATCCCACCACCATATCAAACTCGGTTTCTTTTTCTCCCACAATCTCTACCACTAGCTTATGGGGCAAGCAAACAATGGATTCCCCTGTCAAATGAATACGTTTATGCTCCACACAAATTTGATCTCGGCAATCTGCATCATAGACAGTAACATAACCTTGTTCTATTTTTATTTTATTATACCCCTGCGCCGTTTCAACTGTAAACACCCTATCCTCTGATAAAGGCAACTCAACCTTCACTTCTCCGTCAACGCTAACCCTTGCAAACCCACCTTTTTCCGTAGAAAAAAAGAAAAAAGCCCCAAGACCTACTGCTGCAATAAGAAGGATCAAAATTAGAATTTTATCTGCTTTTTTCACGCCCTTCTTCCACCTTTCTTCCCAATACATAGGAAAAAAAGGAAGCCTGAGCTTCCTTTTTTTTGTAGTAGGATTTATAAAAATAATCTAACAAATGCCCAGAGCCGGAATCGAACCAGCGACACGAGGATTTTCAGTCCTCTGCTCTACCGACTGAGCTATCTGGGCGTATCTTTCTTACCGATGCATACTAGTATATCCAAAAAAAAATAGAATGTCAACCTATATTTTGTATTTTTTTGCGGGCAGGCTAAGCCCACCCGCTAAATCCTTCTACTGGTTGTCTAAACTTTTCGCCCTTTCATCCCAATATTCGCAGGTAATTCCCACCACCTCCGAGGTAAATGGTTCCCCTTTTTTTGTTTTATAATGCTTTGTTGCCCGAAATGCATATTTCGCACCAACAAACATAATGGGTAAGTTGCAATAAACAATGATAATATTTCCTAAGTCTGAAATATACCATAAATTATCCAGCTCCAGCCCCGCTAACACAGAAAGAGCACCAAAGGGAATAAATACCAAGGCTCCTAAGACACGAATAAAATTAATGAAACTTTTTTTCCTACTAATACGATTTGCTGCAATTTCTGCGAATATGATAAACCCAACAACACAAGTATAGGCAAATAAACCATAACACAAGCTGATTAACAGAGTAATCATACTATCCGCCCCTGTTCCTGGTGTTAAGGAAGTAATGGAGGCTAAGTACAGAGGAAGCTTTTGACCATGAAGGGTTTCCCAAGCTCCAGGGTCGTTCCAAAGTTGTGCCATAACAACAATAAACCCTGAAAGGGTGCAGATTATGATGGTGTCCAAAAATACACCCAAAGCCTGCACGCATCCCTGTTCACAAGGATGTTCCGCATTGGAAGCCGCCGCCGACATGGTAATGGTACCTTGCCCCGCCTCGTTGGACATCAAACCACGTTTTACTCCCTGTACCAACGCCGTACCAAAGAAACCACCAAAAATCGCTTCTGGTGTAAAGGCTCCCTTAAATACTGCACCAAAGAAGAACGGAATGGTTTTAATATTTAACAGTGCAATAACCACCACGGTCAAACAATAAATTACAGCCATAATTGGCACTGTTTTGTCTGTAACCTTTGTTATTTTACGAATACCACCAAAGGCACACACGGTTGTGCCTGCAATCAGAACAATGGCAATGATATAATATAACATAGACGTTCTATCATAGGTGTTTCCTGTAATCACCTCAGCTATGGAACCAACGGATGAAAATACATTAAACGCTTGGGCTGGCAAGCAGAACATGGCATAAAGGATAAAGATGGCAGATAAAGCTACACCAACCCACCCTCGGTTTCCCATGACTTTCTTTCCGTAAAATGGAAGACCACCAACGAATTCATCGCCTTTTTTCTCTTTAAAAATTTGAGCCAGAGTAGCCTCCATATAAGCTGTGGCCATGCCAAAAAACGCACTTACCCACATCCAAAATAAAGCACCGGGGCCACCTACTGAAATGGCACCCGTAACCCCTAAAATATTTCCGGGTCCAACCCGCATGGCAGAGCTTAGAAAAAACGCTGCCAAAGGGGAAATACCAGTTGCCGCCACTCTTTGTTTCGTTAAAATACGAAGACCTTCTTTGAAGTGCGTTACTTGAATAAAGCCAGTCTTTATTGTAAAGAAAATTCCCGAGCCTATTAATAAAACAACGGCAAAACTTAGGCTTCCTAAAACTGGAATGGAGGAATACCACTCAAAGTTTGTAGGAAAATCCCATAGAAAATCGGCTATGGGAACAACAAATTGAAACACCCCGTTTATTGCATCAAATATTTCTTTCAAAGGAACCCCTCCCAGCTAGGTTTTTGATTTAAACGTCTAAACTTACGAATGCTTACGTATTTCACCTTATTTATGAGGCTTGCTTGAAGTCTTAGTAACAACAGCCCCAAAACCATATTCCCTGCCTACATTATTTCTTTTGCTGCATGATATCAATAATCGTCCTGTTCATAGGGGACATTCCCTCGTCAGAAATTCTTCCTAAGTTCCTCACCGTTTGTTCTGCGGAAGAACCAATTACACCAAAGTGATAGGGCATAACCGTACCTGTCATGGCAAGCATAGCAGATAAAAATGCAGAGTAAACTCCTGCCGACGCCTTTAATGAACACCCTGTACTGCCGCCATCGCAAATCATACCTGTTAAGTTTGCTGCCATGTGATTCGTTGCATGGGAAACTTCCGAAGCACCGCCGCCCATTAGATATATAACCCCTGCTGCTGCACCGCTTCCGCCCCCAATCACACAGCCACAAAGGGCAGAGAGCCTTCCTGTATAATGCTTGCTATAAATAGTGACCAAACAACTTAAAGCTACTGCCCGTACCACTTTTTCTTCTGGTGCTTCTACACTTCTGCCATAGGAAACCACTGGCAAAGAGCATACGATTCCATGAGAACCACTGCCAACAATACTCATGGCAGGATAGGGCAGGCCGGAAAGCCTAGCATCCATGGCGGCACAGGTAAGTTTTTGAGCATGATAAATCATATCCATACCTATGACACCCTTTTTTTGAAATGCGTCTAAAGTTGCTCCGATAGACAAGCCAACACCCTTTTGACCTTTTTCAGAAAGCCTGCAGTTCATTGCAATCATATCCTTAATAAAATCTATTTCTTCTAAAGAAACAGAGGAAACATATTCCACCATGTCCGAGAAAGTGATGGAATCAAAATCTATCACTTCTTTTCTCTCTTTTGTTTCCTTTTGCTCCTTCGCAAAAATAATCTGGTCGTCCTTTGCCACAAAGACGATATTATCGTGGGCATCTTCAATTCGAGTAATACCCACTCCCTTTGTGGTGGTAACTTCCGCCAATATATAGATATCCTCTTTCTCCTTTTGTAAGAATATTTGAACAGGGATATCCTTGGCTATTCTTACGTGCTCATCGGTAATATCCTTTAAACACTCTAACCCCAGCTGCCACTGGCCGCCCAAGGCACCTAATGCCGCCGCCATTTCACAGCCCAACTCTTCTGTTCCAGGTATACCACAGGAGAATCCGTTTTTATACATTCCTCCGTTCATGTTCATTTCAATATGTACGATCGTTCCCCCCACGGCATCATAGGCTCTTGCCGCCGCCAGAGCAATTGCCCCGACCTCCGTTACTCCTAGTGCTGGACGAATTTCAGATTTTAATAGCTCTGTAAAGTTCTTCAAAGACCCACCTCTTTCTGCTGTATCTTTTGTTTTCCCATTTTTTCAGTATACCGTCTCCCCTATAAAAATACCACTTTTTTCTGTGCTGTATTTCAAAAAACAACCAACTTTATATATGTATACAGCATAATTCCCTAATTTTACTTGTTTTTTGTTGTTTCCTTCCTTTATAATGAAACAGCTATTATTTTTTACAGCAAGTTGCTGTTATGTTTAGGAGGGTATTATGAAATGAATCAACAAAGAGAGAAATTTTCATCCAGACTAGGATTCATCCTCATTTCCGCCGGCTGTGCCATCGGCTTGGGAAATGTTTGGAAGTTTCCTTATATTACTGGGCAATTCGGAGGGGCTGCCTTCGTATTAATTTACATCCTGTTTTTAATTTTACTTGGTCTGCCGATTTTAGTGGCCGAGCTTTCCGTTGGCCGTGCCAGCCAAAAAAGTGTGGCTATGTCTATGGATGTACTGCAACCAAAGGGAACGAAGTGGCATTATTTCAAATACTTCGCAATGGCAGGTAACTACATTTTAATGATGTTTTATACTACCGTTGCAGGATGGATGATATACTATTTCTTCAAAATGGCCAGCGGTGGTTTCGTAGGATTAGACAAAGATGCCATTTCTAGCATTTTTGGCTCAATGCTTTCAAATCCTGTTTTAATGACAGGTTATATGATAATTGTTGTTTTGGTTAGCTTTGGCATTTGTAGTCGAGGGTTGCAAAAAGGTGTAGAAAAGATTACAAAAGTGATGATGGTGTTATTACTGCTCTTAATGGTAGTTTTGGCAACACGCTCCATTTTCTTAGAGGGTGGCGAAGAAGGTCTTCGTTTCTATCTTACACCCAACTTTTCCGCCTTAAAGGAATTCGGTGTGTTAGAAGTTTTATTTGCCGCTTTGGGACAGGCATTCTTTACGCTAAGTATCGGTATGGGTGCCATTGCAATTTTCGGCAGCTATATTGATCGTTCCCGTTCCTTAACCGGGGAAGCTGTTTATATTACCATATTAGATACCATGGTTGCCTTAATGGCAGGTTTAATTATTTTCCCTGCTTGCTTTGCTTATGGCATTAACCCTGACGCAGGCCCTAGTTTGATTTTCATCACACTGCCAAACGTTTTTAACGCAATGCCTGGCGGCCGGTTGTGGGGTTCTTTATTCTTCTTATTTATGTGCTTTGCTGCATTTTCCACAGTAATTGCTGTTTTCGAAAACATTATTTCCTTCGGTACAGACTTAACAAATGCCAGCAGAAAAAAGGTAATTGCTTTCAACTTAGTGGCAATTATTCTCCTTTCCATCCCTTGTGTGTTAGGATTTAACGTATTAAGCGGCGTTCAACTTTTGGGCGAAGGCTCTACCATCTTGGATTTTGAGGACTTTATTGTCAGCAACAACATCCTTCCTTTGGGTAGTGTAGTTTACGTATTGTTTTGTACTTGGAAAATGGGCTGGGGCTGGGATAACTTTATGGCTGAAGCCAACAGCGGCGTAGGCTTGAAGTTCCCTAAGGCAATCCGTTTCTATGTTCAATGGATACTGCCCGTGATAGTTTTATTTGTATTTGTAATGGGTTACAAGTCCTTATTCTTTAGCTAAAAAATGTAGACCGTCATCAAACCTCTGATGATGGTCTTTTTTAATTTCGAAAGAATCCTTTAAGAATTTGTGTGCCACTGGAAATATGTTGAAACCGTGCTATAATTTATAGGTATCTATTCGATTAAATTTAGGAGGTGCTGGTCTTGAATGAAGCACTCAAACAAATAAGTCTTTTGCGTATGTTTTTGATTTCCCTTTTTTCTATCTTTTTCTTAATGCTTATTGGAATCGGTTTAGAAAAAGTATTCGGCATTGACAACGGTATGATTGCAAAAGCCCTCGGCATCCTAGGGCTTTATTTTGCCCCACTTACCATGATCTACCGTACCCTTCACAAAAATAATCAAAGCATTAAAATGTGGCTGAAACCGGTGCGAATTCGCATTCTAGAAACATTAGCTGGGGTTATTTTTCCTGAAATGCTAGGCGTAGGTATATTACTTTTAGCTAGTACCATATTTATTTCTTTTGGCTCCTTGCCCGCTGAAGAAACGCTAAAATCCACCACAATGGGCACGGATTATTGGGTACAATATTTTGTCCTTTCTTGCCTCCTTGCGCCATTTTGTGAAGAAATAATATTTCGGGGTTTCTTGTTCGAAAAATTGCTTGGTACAAATTCCATGAAAAAGTCCATTTTAATCACCTCTTTGGTTTTCGGAATCATGCATGGATTAAGTGGCGTTTCCCCAGCAATTGTCAGCATTGTTCTCTGCGTTTTATACAAAAAGTATAATAGCTTAATTCCATGTATGGCAGTCCATTTTCTTCATAATTTAATGGTTTTTCTAGTGAGATACTCCGTTCTAAACACATCATCTATGGAAAGCACCTCGAGCACAACAACATCCTTCTCCCCTGCGGAGTTGCTGCCTGTTGTCATTCTAGTCTCCATGGGGTTAATTTGGCTGGTTCGTTTTATAAAAACAAACTGGAAATATACTTACCCAAAAACAGAAATTGAGGCTTGATACAGTTCTGCTCAAGCTCACACCTAAGGCTATCCACGAAACTTTCCGTAGCCTTAGGAAATTATTTCTCGCATCTTTCTCTGAAAAATCCTAAATTGCACCATAATTTTACTTGTATCTTAAAGAAATATCTCCACCCTTTACCTCTCTGATTTAGTCTCCTTACTGACGAATTTTCACCGCAATCACCCTTTCTTAGTTTCTCTCTAAGAAAATACCCATCCATTATATTTCAAAATAGACACGAACCTGCGGCTCCTGTTTGAATAAAAACCAATGTATTATTTTCAGGCAAGCTGTAGAAGAATGATACTTTTTTCTTTGTATAAATCATGCTATACTCAAAGAAAAAGGAAAGGTGGAGATATTTTATGAAACTAGCCTTAATCCAAATGAAAGTAAAAAACACACCTGAAGAAAACTTGATGGAAGCAAAAAAAATGCTGGCAAAGGCAGCAAAAGAAAACATTGATATTGCAGTATTCCCCGAAATGTTTGCTTGTCCTTATGACAATCGCTGTTTTCCCCGTTTTGCCATGGAAAAGGACAACCCTTTTCTTACGGAAATTGGAAATGCAGCGTTGGAATACGGGATTTACATTGTAGCTGGGTCTGTTCCGGAAAAGTTTAAAGATAAAATATTTAACACCTCTTTTGTTTTTGATCCGAAAGGACATAGAGTCGAGAGACACCGCAAAGTCCACCTCTTTGATATAAATGTGGAGGGAGGACAACATTTTATGGAATCTGAAGTTCTTTCCCCAGGGGAAGACTTTACTACCTTTGATACCCCTTGGGGGAAAATAGGGCTTATGATTTGTTATGACATTCGCTTTCCAGAGCTTGCCCGTCTTTTGGCTCTGAAAGGTGCAAAGGGAATTATTGTCCCTGCCGCCTTTAATATGACTACAGGCCCTGCCCACTGGGAGCTTTCCTTCCGTGCAAGGGCATTGGACAACCAAGTATTTATGGCAGGGGTTGCCCCCGCAAGGGACGTCAATTCCTCTTATATCGCTTGGGGACATACCATCTCCACCGACCCATGGGGTAGAGTTTTGACCCAGTTGGACGAAAAAGAAGGCATTGCTTTTGTTGAATGGGAAATGGAAAAGTTGGAGAAAGTACGCAGAGAATTGCCTCTTTTGGAGCATCGCCGAAAGGATTTATACCGTTTGTCTGATATTTCCAATGGTTCTCAGCTCATAAGATAAAGTTAGAAAAAGTAAATAAATATAAGTTTGTGTTATTAAAAAGGAGTTTTTACCATGAAAGAAATCATTTATTTAGCAGGTGGCTGCTTTTGGGGCACCGAAAAATATATGGAGTCCATAGAAGGGGTTCTATCTACCCGTGTAGGATATGCTTTGGGGAAAAAAGAAGGAGAAGACCATACCCTGCCAGAAACCGTTACCTACGAACAGGTTTGCGGCCATATTGGCCATGCAGAGGCAGTAGAAGTTATCTTTGACTCTGAAAAAATCCACCTTACTCAAATTCTGAAAGAGTATGCCTATACCATAGACCCCACCTCCATCGGGAGACAAGGCATGGATATTGGTATCCAATACCGTACAGGAGTGTACTATACAAAGGCGGAGCAAGAATCTATCATCAGTGCATTTCTTGAGCAATTACAACAAGAATACAGCGAACCTGTAGTAGTGGAAAATCTGCCCCTATTGCAGTTTATTGAGGCAGAAGAATACCATCAGAAATACTTAAACAAAAACCCCAACGGATATTGCCATATTAACTTTGCAAAAATTGAAAAAAAGAAACAAAGTGTTGTAAATCCTGTTCTTTATCCTAAGCCTGCAAGGGAAGTCTTAAAAGAAAAGCTCACCCCATTGCAGTATGCCGTTACCCAACAAAATGAAACAGAACCACCTTTTGCGAATGAATATTGGGAAACGGAAGATGAAGGAATTTATGTGGATATTACAACGGGAGAACCCCTTTTCACCTCAAAGGATAAGTTCCCGTCTGCCTGCGGTTGGCCTTCCTTTGCAAAGCCCCTAGACCCCAATGCAGTTGAGGAATACGACGACCTTTCCCTTGATATGATTCGGACAGAAGTACGCAGTCGGTCAGGAAATGCCCATCTGGGACATGTATTTGACGACGGCCCAAAAGAATTAGGTGGTTTACGCTATTGTATCAATAGTGCTTCCTTGCGTTTTATCCCCAAAAAAGAAATGGAACAGGAAGGATATGGCGAATTTTTACCTTTTCTATAAGAAAATGGTTGTTTTTTTTACCCTAGGAGGCTACAATAAGAAACATATGAATTCAGAAATAGGAAAAGGAGCGATCTCTCGTGGATTTGACAACAGTAAAATCAATCTACCGTGATACGGCTGCCTATACAAACAAAGAGGTAACCATTGGCGGTTGGATTCGTACTATGCGTGTTTCCAAAAATTTTGGCTTTATTGAGCTGAATGACGGTTCTTTCTTCAAACATATTCAAATTGTTTTAGAAGCAGAAACCTTATCTAATTATACAGAAATTACAAAGCAGGGCGTGGGTGCCGCTTTAATTGTAAAGGGCATTGTGTTGGAAACCCCCGATGCAAAACAGCCTTTTGAATTAAAGGCATTGACCGTAGAAGTAGAAGGTACTTCTACCCCCGATTATCCATTACAGAAAAAACGTCATGGCGTTGAATTTCTACGCCAGATTTCTTATTTGCGCCCCAGAACAAATATGTTCTCCGCAACTTTCCGTGTAAGAAGCTTAATTGCTTATGCAATCCACAGTTTCTTCCAGGAAAGAGGGTTTGTTTATGCCCATACACCCATCATCACAGGCAGTGACTGTGAGGGTGCCGGCGAAATGTTCCGCGTTACCACTTTGGACTTAAATAACTTACCCAAAACAGAAGACGGAAAAATAGACTTTTCCAAAGACTTCTTCGGAAAAGAAACAAACCTAACAGTAAGCGGTCAGCTTTCCGCAGAAACCTTTGCTATGGCGTTCCGTAACGTATATACCTTTGGCCCTACATTCCGTGCGGAAAACTCCAACACCCCTCGCCATGCTGCAGAATTTTGGATGATTGAACCTGAAATGGCTTTTGCAGATTTGCAGGATAATATGGAGTTGGCAGAAGACATGTTAAAATACATCATCCGCTATGTTCTGGAAAATTCTCCCGAAGAAATGGAGTTTTTCAACAGTTTTGTGGATAAAACACTCCTTGAAAGATTGCAGAATATATTGAACAACGACTTTGGCCGAGTATCCTATACAGAGGCCGTTGATTTGTTAATTCAGAGCGGACAGGAGTTTGAATATCCCGTAGAATGGGGTATCGACTTACAGACAGAGCATGAACGTTATTTGACAGAAAAGATTTTCAAGAAACCTGTTTTTGTTACAAACTATCCCAAGGATATCAAAGCCTTCTATATGCGTATGAATGATGATAACAAAACCGTTGCCGCTATGGACCTTTTGGTTCCTGGCGTTGGTGAAATTATCGGCGGCAGCCAAAGAGAAGAAAGACTTGATCTCTTGGAAAAACGCATGGAAGAGATGGGCTTAAACAAAGAAGACTACTGGTGGTATCTTGACCTTAGAAAATACGGCGGAACCAGACACGCAGGCTTCGGCTTAGGCTTCGAACGTGCTGTCATGTATTTGACAGGCATGGGCAACATCCGTGATGTATTGCCATTCCCCAGAACTGTAAAGAATGCAGAGTTCTAATAAAAATAAACGATTCAGGGCATCATCGTTCACCGATGACGCCCTGTTTTTTATGTATGATTAATATATCCCCTTGGTTTCAAAGGATGCGTTCACAATCAAGTCGTCCCGTTTAATTTTCTCATTTTCCAAGGCTTTATCCGCAGAGGATGCCATATCATTCAAGCGACTCAAAACGCTCTCTATCTGCTCCTTCGTGCTCTGAACACGAGCCTGAGATTCATTGATTTGTTCCATAACCGCCCAATCTGCAAAAAGTCCGTCAAAGAAATAGTCTGCAAAAAGCAGAAAGCCATCAATATTGACCTGCAAATCCATATGAATGGTCACATCGGCCAACTCTGTTTTAAAACGTCGTAACTCCTCCTGTAACTGCTCAATCTTTTTCTGGGCTTCATCCAAATGGCTGTGTTTTGCCAAATCGGTAAGCAGACCGCCGCCTAACATATCCCATGCCCCCCAGCCCTCAGCACTCTCAAGGCTAAATAAAACACCTTTGATCGTTTCAAGCGCTGTCTGCCCAGCAGAAATAGACTCTTGGATTTCTCTCTTTTGGCTTTCTATACAAGCCATAGCCTCCTCAGTCCGTAAGATGGCTACAGCCTGTTCAGAACCAAGGGCTTTCACTGCCTCAGATACCGTCTTCAGCATTTTTTCATACTGCTGTTCACAGCCCTGTAACCTATCCAGCTCTCCTTCGCAACGGCGAATATCTTCTTCCACCTTAGAAAGTTCACCGGCGGCGGCATCATACTTCACCGCAGCAGCGTAGGCTTCCTCCCGTTCATTGTCCAACTTTTCGTCCCTTTTGCCAACAACACCATAGAAAAAAGCCGCTAAACTATTGCCTTCCAGACGGTCAACATCAGCCTGCTCGTCCAATTTAACCTTTTCAAGCTGGGAAACTCTAGTACTCAGTTCCTGATGCTGTCCATACAGTTCTTTCAACTTGGACTCTTGTCGTTTTTTCTGGGCTACTTGCTGTTGAAGAAGCTGTAATTGTCCGTCATAATATGCCATAGTGGTCTCCTTCCTACCCTTGCTGTATTGTTCTTTGTTATCTCCTCACCATGTCTGGTGTAATTTCTTCTATGCTTGTAGCACCACACATAGACATCGTATCCCGCAGTTCCTCGCCAATTTTATTGATGTAGGCCTCTACCCCCTCCGCACCGCCGCCATAAACAGCAGTTACGAAGGGTCTTGCGATAATCACCCCGTCAGCACCCATGGCAAGGGCTTTAAACACATCGCCACCTGTACGGATACCACCATCTACAAATATCTTCATACTGTCGCCTACTGCGGCTACAATTTCTTCCAAAACATCTGCCGTTGCGGCACAACCATCCAACACCCTGCCGCCATGGTTTGAAACAACAATGGCATGGGCACCTGCTTCTTTTGCCTTTAATGCACCCTTTACACTCATAATTCCTTTAATAATAAAAGGAGCTTTTGTGAGGGAAATAATCTCTTTTAACTCTGCAACCGTTTTACTTCCCGCAGGAGGTGTCAGATTTTTCAAAAAAGGAAGCCCTGCCGCATCAATATCCATGGCAACTGAAAAAGCATTGCTTTGGGCTATCAGCTCCATTTTTTCCTCTATGGTTTCTTTGTTCCATGGCTTAATGGTGGGGATGCCCATACCTTTTGCCGCCTTAATTGCCTTGGTGGCACCCGCCATAACATCGGGGTTCACCCCATCTCCCGTAAATGCTCCAACGCCACACTGACTGCAAGCCGAAACCAGCGTATCATTATATGTGATATCACTAAATTTATCACTATAATGCAACTGCACAGCGCCCACAGGCCCTGCAAAAAATGGGTATGCAAAGTTTTTTCCAAACAGTTCCACAGATGTGTCTATAGGCTTATTTTCACATATGGTATCCATATTAAGATAGACTTTTCTCCAAGCCTCATAATTTCGAATCGCCGTATCACCAATGCCCTTTGCACCAGGCCCCGGCAACTTATTCCCACAAGCCTTACCGTTACAAACAGGACAAGCAAAACATTTATCTCCAATACTCTCTCTTGCAATTTTTACTACTTCTTCAAATGTCATTTCTTTACCCCCTTTTTAGGCATATCATATCATAAGAAAATAGGGAAATCAAACAAAAACACAACACTCTAGTGGTGCGTTCGTCCTCCCCAAATAAGCATTATGTCACCTTAAAACTAGACACTTTTGTTAGAGATAAACCTTATTGCCTTCCTTTATCTTATACAAAAGTATTTCTTACAATTTATACGTCCAAAACAGTATTAACCCTCTGAAAATAATATTGAAATGGCAAGTACTGTTCTAATTATTAGACTGTGAGTTTAATTTATTAGATTCACTTTTTAATTACAAGATAAAATCAGCTTATTTTATAATCCACTGGCGAAACACCTAGGATTTTTAACGCAACTTCCTATGACAAAAGCTTTCAAATTTGTCTTTTTTCAATTTATCTTAATCTCTTTTCTCCGCTTGCGGTGTATATTTCATACCACTCCCACCGCTCAAGCTTCACATCCAAAGCCTTTATGGCATGATCCAAACGGGAAAGCTTACTACTGCCCACAATAGGCATTGCTTTTACAGGATGATACAGTATCCATGCGAAGGCAATCACCTCTGGCTCAACCCCATGGCGGTTGCCGATTTCTTCAAGTTTTTGTCTCACGTTCACAAAAGGTGCCTCTTGGGAAGTAAAAATCCGCCCTCTTGATAAAGGCGACCAAATCATAGGATGAATTGACTTCTGGGTAAGCATGTCCATCATACCTGAATCAATGTGTTCAAAACAGCATGGGCTCCACTCAATTTGGTTGGTGCAAAGCTGATTTTCTGTAAACTCATTTAGTGCCTCAAATTTAAATGGATCAAAGTTGGAAACGCCAATTTCCCTTACAAGCCCCTCTTTTTTAAGCTCCACCATAGCCCTTCCGGCTTCTCTAGGATCAAAGCAAGGATCTTCCCGATGGATTAAGTATAAATCTAAATAATCACAGGAAAGACGTTGTAAGCTCTCTTTACAGGACTTCTTTATCCGCTCATAGGATGTATCGTAATATTTAAATCCATCTTTATTAAAAATTCCTGTTTTACTTACCAACTGAATTTTATTTCGCATGGACGGATTTTTTGCAAATACTCTACCCAGTTGGGTTTCACACTCTCCGAAGCCGTAAATTTCTGCCGTATCTAGGGTGGTTACCCCCCGTTCCATACAGCCTTGTATAAACGCCTCCAGGCTTTTTATATCCCAATCCCATTCAGTCAAACGCCAAAAACCCTGAATAATACGAGAAAATGATAGATTTTCCGTTATTTCTAAATATTCCATTGAAATACCCCCTTTGCTATATTCTTATTGTTCGACACATCTGCAAATATCCCTTTGTCATAAGCCACAACTAAAATTCCTTGCCTCTTATAGACAGGACATTCTGTATAATACTTATGAAATTACAGATAATTCTCTTATAATCACACTATATTCGCATAATATTCAATATTTACTTTCTATTCATTATATAGCACGCACAATTGCATTGAATTAAAAACATTATTTTCATGACATATGCAACAACTCCCTAAATAATTTGTAATTTAAATTGTATACTTCGTCTTTTTAACCTAAGAGAACATTGAATTTTTATGACAAATGTAAGTAAGTTGTATAATTATGCATTTTCTTATTGACTTTCTATTTTAAAGGTTTATAATAGAAAAAAATAAATTGTTCGAGAGGGGGAACACCCTATGAAGTATAAAGTTTACATAGATGGTCAGGCTGGTACCACTGGCTTACAACTACGCCAACGGCTAGAGCATCATCCCAATATTGAATTATTATTAATCAGCGAAGAGCTAAGAAAAGATGAAGCTGAAAGAAAAAGACTTATAAATCGTTCTGACGTTGTGTTTCTTTGCTTACCCGATGAGGCGGCTAAAGAGGCAGTAAAACTGGTTGAAAACCCTAATGTCTGCATTATAGATGCCAGCACAGCCCATAGAACCAATCCCCTTTGGACTTACGGTTTTCCAGAACTTTCCCAAGAACACAGACAGGAAATTGCAGTCTCCAAGCGAATTGCAAACCCAGGCTGTCACGCCACAGGCTTTATTGCGGGGGCCTATCCTTTGGTAAAGCTGGGCATTATAAGTCCCGACTATCCTTTTAGTGCCCATAGCATTACGGGGTATAGCGGTGGCGGAAAGGGCATGATTCAAGAATATGAAGAAACCCATAGACCATTGGCATATGAAAGCCCCAGACAATATGGCTTAAGCCAAACCCATAAACATTTACCGGAAATGCAGTATGTGACGGGAATTTCCGCTCCCCCCGTTTTATCCCCGATTGTTTGCGATTTTTATTGTGGCATGGAAACCTGCATTCCTCTACATAGCAACCTTTTTTTGAAAAAGGTAACAAAAGCGGAACTAACAGAATTACTAAAAGATTTTTATAAAGATTCAAGTTTCATCACATTTGCCCAAGAAGAAACAGGCTTTTTGGCATCAAATACCATGGCAAACAACAACGGTCTTACCCTTTACTTAGAAGGCAATGATGAACGAATGACCCTCATCAGCGTATTTGATAATTTGGGGAAAGGTGCTTCTGGTGCCGCTGTACAGAATATGAATATTGTGCTAGGTCTGAATGAGACCCAAGGGTTGGAATAAAAGGAGGAAATCTTATGCAGAAAATTTCAGGGGGTGTCACCACCCCAAAGGGCTTTCTAGCCGGCGGAATCCACTGTGGAATCCGTGGAAATCAGGATAAAAAGGACTTGGCCATGATTTATAGTCAAACCCCTTGTACCGCGGCTGCTGTTTATACACAAAACAAGGTTTATGGAGCACCCATTACTGTTACAAAAGAAAATATTGCAGATGGTATGGCACAGGCTATGATTTGCAACAGCGGTAATGCCAATACTTGCAATGCCGACGGTGTGGAAAAAGCAGAGGCAATGTGTCAAATGACAGCGGACGCCCTTGGTCTTTCTCCTAAGGATATTATCATTGCTTCCACTGGCGTAATCGGTGCAGTATTACTCTTAGAGCCCATTGCCAAGGGCATTAAGGAACTAGCACCACAACTGACAGAAAGCGGTTCATCTTTGGCGGCAGAGGCAATTATGACCACAGACACCAAGGCAAAGGAAGAAGCCTATACCATTGAAATTGGTGGAAAAACCGTTACCATTGGGGCAATGGCCAAAGGTAGCGGCATGATTCACCCCAACATGGCAACCATGCTTGGATTTTTAACCACTGATGCGGCAATTACCATACCTATGCTACAAAAAGCTTTAAAATTAGCAGTGGATGATACTTTCAATATGGTTAGCGTTGACGGCGACACCTCTACCAACGATATGGTTTCTATCATGGCAAACGGCATGGCAGAAAATCCTGTTATTAATCAAGAAGGCCCCGAATTCCAAGCTTTCCTGACAGTAGTTAAAGAAATTTGTACTTCCATGGCAAAGCAAATTGCAGGAGATGGCGAAGGGGCTACAAAACTTTTGGAGTGTACCGTAAGCGGTGCACCCAACACCCCTTTAGCAAAGTCCATTGCAAAATCCATCATCACCTCAAGCTTGGTAAAGTCCGCTATGTTTGGTGCGGATGCTAACTGGGGGCGTATCCTTTGTGCCATCGGCTATACGGAGGGGGATTTTTCCGTAGACACCATTTCCGTAGATATTTCCTCGGCAAAGGGCACCATTCAAGTTTGCGAAAAGGGCGCTGGTGTAGCATTTGATGAGGAAGTGGCAAAAGCTGTTCTTTTAGAAGAGGAAGTTCATGTTCAAGTGGAAATGAACCAAGGCACTGCTGTGGCAACAGCATGGGGATGCGACTTGACTTATGATTATGTGAAAATCAACGGAGACTACCGTACCTGATAGGGAGGTTTAAACAATGATTACAGATTCTAACACCATAAAGGCTAACGTATTGACCGCTGCTTTACCATACATACAGAAATACACAGGCAAGACCGTTGTCGTAAAATACGGCGGGAACGCCATGATTCACCCTGATTTGAAAAAGGCAGTGATGAGCGATATTATTTTGCTTTCCTTAGTAGGCATTCATGTGGTACTGGTACATGGTGGAGGGCCTGAAATCAGCGGGATGCTTAAAAAATTAGATATCCCCTCTCATTTTGTAGATGGCCTACGCTATACCGATGCAGAAACAGCCCAGGTGGTGCAGATGGTATTGGCAGGTAAAACCAACAAAGATTTGGTTTCCCTCATTGGTCAACTAGGGGGAAAAGCCATTGGTCTTTGTGGCATTGACGGAGGCATGATTAAAGCCAAAAAAATTGAAGGTAACTACGGTTTTGTAGGGGAAATTACGAATATTAATACTGAGCCCATTACCCAAGCGATTGAAAGTGGGTATATCCCCGTGATTGCCACTGTGGGAACGGACTGCAAGGGGCAGACCTACAACATCAATGCGGATACAGCGGCGGCGGAAATTGCGGCGGCCTTAAAAGCGGAAAATATTATAACCCTGACGGATATACGAGGGTTAATGGGAAATATAGAAGACGAAGACTCTTTGATTCCCGTTGTAAAAATGGATGAAGTGGAGCGATTAATCAGCCATGGAATCATAAGCGGAGGCATGATACCAAAGGTGAAAAGCCTGGAAAAATCCGTTCTTTCAGGCGTAGAAAAGGCAGTTATGATTGACGGGAGAATCGAGCACTCCATTCTCATTGAGATGTTTTCCGACGAGGGTATCGGTACCATGTTTATTAAATAAATCAAGGTCAAGACCTTGGGCTTCGCCCAAACCCACTTGCTTTTTGAAAAAAGCAAGACCAAAAACTTTTTTACCCGCATATTCATGCGGTTTTAAGGTTATCTTTAAATTTCAATTAAAACCTGCACGATTTGTAAAATCGTGCAAAACAAAGTTTAGGTCAAGCCTTTATAAAGGCTTGGAACTTGACTTTCGGGTTTGGATAGCATCCCGAGAACTTGACTTTCTCGTTGGGGACAGCGTCCCAAGAACTTAACTTTCAGAATAAAAAATTTCAAAAGGATGGTGAGCCAAGTGAGCTTTGAAACAATCAAACAAAAAGACCATGAATATATCATGCATACCTACGGACGTTACCCCGTTGTCTTAGACCACGGAAAAAACGCCACTTGCTATGATACTGACGGCAAAGAATATATCGATATGACCAGCGGTATTGGTGTAAATGCCCTAGGTTTTTGCGACAAGGGCTGGGTTGATGCCATTACCGCCCAACTTCATAAATTACAGCACACCTCAAACCTATATTACACAACTCCTTCCATAGAGGTTGCAAAACTAGTTTGTGAAAAAAGCGGTATGAAAAAAATGTTCTTTTCCAATAGCGGTGCCGAGGCAAACGAAGGTGTGATCAAAGCGGCGAGAAAATACAGTTTTACCAAGTACGGAACAGGTAGAAGCACCATGGTGGCTTTGGAAAATTCCTTCCACGGCAGAACCATGGCTACCCTATCTGCAACTGGTCAGGAGACTTACCACAACTATTTCTTCCCCTTTGTAGACGGTTTCGTATTTGCAAAAGCCAATAATTTGGAGGACACCCTTTCTAAATTAACAGATGATGTTTGTGCCGTTTTTATGGAAATGGTTCAGGGGGAAGGTGGCGTTCTTCCTTTAGATAAAAAGTATGTAAAAGCTGTTTTTGAAGCTTGTAAGGAAAAGGATATCCTTTTTATTGTAGACGAAGTACAAACAGGCATCGGCAGAACAGGTTCTTTCTTTAGCTACCAGCAATTTGATATTCAACCGGATTTGGTTTCCTGTGCAAAGGGTCTTGGAGGCGGTTTACCCATTGGCGGCGTATTGTTTGGCGAAAAAACAGAAGGCTGCCTAGGTGCTGGGGATCATGGGTCTACCTTCGGCGGAAATCCCGTTGTTTGTGCCGGTTCTTTGGAAATTTTAAATCGTTTGGACGAAAACTTTCTGGCTGAAATTAAAAAGAAAGGTGACTTTCTAAAAAAAGAAATCTCCTCTATGCCCCATGTAACAGATGTGGCAGGTATGGGCATGATGCTTGGTGTAAGCCTTGATGTGGATGCAAAAGAGGTTATTCGAAAATGTTTAGATAACGGCTTAATGATACTTTCTGCAAAAACTAAAGTCAGACTTTTACCTCCTCTTACCATTACAAGAAAAGAGTTGGAAAAAGGGCTTACCATACTGGCAGATGTTCTGAAAAGTATGTAAATATAAACGGGTCAAGGGACGATGTCCCTTGTGGGAGATTGAGGGTGAAACCCTCAAGGTATTAAAACACGGTTATCCAACCTGAATGAAAGAAAGAGAGGCAAATAATGAAGCATTTTTTAAAGCTGTTAGATTATACAAAGGAAGAAATTATTGAACTTTTAGACTTGGCAGATCAGTTAAAAAAATATGTAAAAGAAGGCAAAGAACATCATTTTCTCAAAGGAAAAACCTTGGGCATGATTTTTGAAAAATCTTCAACCCGTACCCGTGTATCCTTCGAAACAGGAATGTATCAGTTGGGCGGCCATGCCCTTTTCATCAGCTCTAAGGATGCACAAATTGGCCGTGGAGAGCCAACCGAAGACACTGCTCGTGTTCTCTCCCGCTATCTGGACGGAATTATGATTCGTACTTTTGAACAAGAGACAGTGGAAATCCTTGCAAAGTACGGCTCTATTCCCATTATTAACGGCTTAACAGACTTTTGCCACCCTTGTCAGGTTATGGCAGATTTGCAAACCATTCGTGAGCATAAGGGCAAATTAGAAGGCCTTAAAATGTGTTACATCGGCGATGGGAATAATATGGCTAACTCCTTAATCGTTGGCGGTTTAAAGGTGGGTATGACGGTAAGCGTTGCTTGCCCCCAAGGATACAGACCTGATCCCACAATTTTGGATTTTGCCAAAGAATACGGTGATGACTTTATCCTTACCGATGACCCCAAAGTTGCAGCAAACAATGCGGATGTAATCATAACAGATGTTTGGGCATCCATGGGACAGGAAGAAGAACAGGCAATTCGTGCCAAAGCCTTTGACGGCTATCAAATTAATGATGATTTAATGGCACTCACTAACAAAGGCTGTATGGTGCAGCACTGCTTGCCTGCCCATAGAGGAGAAGAAATTACCGCTGAAGTTTTTGAAGCACATGCCGACGAAATTTTTGATGAGGCAGAAAACCGTCTCCATGCACAGAAGGCAATTCTTGTAAATTTAATGGGCTGATAGGATGTGAAACCCGATGAAAACAGCATATTTGGTTCTGCAAAACGGTAAAGTTTTTCCTGCAAAGCGTTTTGGGAAACAGGGAGAAATTACGGCAGAGTTAGTTTTTACAACAGGAATGGAAGGCTATTTGGAAACAGTAACAGACCCCAGCTATCATGGTCAAATTGTTGTGCAAACCTTCCCGCTTATTGGAAATTATGGGGTCATTCCCCATGATTTTGAAAGCAAAGGCCCCTCTCTTTCCGCATATATCGTAAGAAATATTTGTGATTTGCCCTCGAATTTTAGAAGCGAGGGAACTTTGGCAGAGTATTTGGAAGAACAGGGAGTAATCGGCCTTTGTGATTTGGATACCCGAGCATTAACAAAGATTATCCGTGAATTCGGGGTGATGAACGCCGCTATTGTGGATGAGATCCCCGAGGATATGGAGAGTTTTGCTAGAAATCTAGCCAACCAAGCTTTAAGTAGCAGCGTGGATAAAGTAACCTGCAAAGAAGCATATGTTCAAAATCCTGATGGAAAAAAACACGTGGTTCTTTGGGACTTTGGCTATAAGAAAAATATGGGCGATGAACTCATTAAAAGAGGATGCAAGCTCACCGTTGTTCCCGCCCATACTTCAGCTGAAGAAATTTTAAAGCTGAACCCTGATGGAATTTTGCTTTCCAACGGCCCTGGGGACCCCTCTAAAAACAAATGCATTATCGAAAACATCGGCAAGGTTGCCCAAAGCAAAACTCCTATTTTTGGTATTTGCCTTGGACATCAGCTCTTGGCGTTGGCGAAAGGGGCAACCAGCACAAAGCTAAAATACGGTCACCGTGGCGGAAATCAACCTGTAAGATACACGCCTACGGGCAGATTGTACATTACAAGCCAAAATCACGGCTATGCCATTAATTCCGAAACACTGCCCTCTTCCGCGGTATTATCTTTTACCCATGTAAACGACAATACTTGTGAAGGCGTTGAATATATAAATATCCCTGCTTTTTCTGTACAGTTTCACCCTGAAGCTTGTGGTGGACCACTTGATACCAACTTTCTGTTTGACCAATTTATGTCTTTGATGGGAGGGAACGAAAATGCCCCTGAATAAAAATCTAAAACGTGTTATGATTATTGGTTCTGGGCCTATTGTAATCGGTCAAGCGGCAGAATTCGACTACGCAGGCACCCAAGCTTGCCGTGCGTTAAAAGCCCTTGGTTTAGAAGTTGTTTTGATTAACCCAAACCCCGCTACCATCATGACGGATAACGCCATTGCAGATAAAATTTATATCGAACCCCTGAAAACTGACGTTATCAAAAGAATTATAAAAAAAGAAAAGCCCCATGGCTTACTTTCCACGTTAGGCGGTCAAAACGGTCTAACTTTGTCCATGCAATTGGCCAAAGAAGGCTTTTTGGAACAGGAAGCCGTTGCTTTATTAGGTTCCCGTTTGGAAACCATTGATAAGGCGGAAGACCGTTTGCTATTTAAAGAAACCATGGAAAAGTTAAATCAGCCTTGCATCCCCTCGGAGGTTGTTACAGATATTCAAAGTGCTTTAACCTTTGCAGAAGAAATCGGTTATCCTGTCATTGTTCGCCCTGCCTTCACTTTAGGGGGAAGCGGCGGCGGCATTGCTAAAACAAAGACAGAACTTTTGGAAATTGCCCGTAACGGCTTAGAAGCATCCCCCATCCATCAAATTTTGGTGGAACAGTGTATTTCAGGTTGGAAAGAAATCGAGTTTGAAGTGATGCGTGATGGGGATGGCAACGTCATTGCCGTATGCTCTATGGAAAACTTTGACCCCGTTGGTGTGCATACAGGGGATTCGATCGTCATTGCCCCTGCCGTTACCTTGGCAGATAAGGAGTATCAAATGCTCCGTACTGCCGCTTTGGATATTATTACGGAATTACAGGTAGAAGGCGGATGTAACGTACAGTTTGCCTTAGACCCTGAAAGCTTCCGCTATGCGGTCATTGAAGTAAATCCTCGTGTGTCCCGCTCCTCCGCCTTGGCATCCAAGGCAACGGGCTATCCCATTGCAAAAGTTGCGGCACAAATTGCCGTTGGCCTTACCCTTGGGGAAATTGAAAATGCTGTCACAGGGAAAGCAAGTGCATTCTTTGAGCCAACCTTAGACTATGTGGTAGTGAAACTGCCAAAATGGCCTTTTGACAAATTTGTTTATGCAAAAAGGATGCTTGGTACCCAGATGAAAGCCACTGGTGAAGTTATGGCAATTGCCCCTACCTTTGAACAAGCATTATTAAAAGCCGTTCGTGGGGCAGAAATCTCCATGAATACATTGAATTTAACCACTTTGGCTAACCATAGTGATGGGGAAGTAAAAGATATGCTTTATGAAACCACGGATCGCAGACTTTTTGTGGTTTATGAAGCCTTAAAACGAGGCATTTCCATTGAAGAAATCCACGATATTACCCTGATTGATGAGTGGTTTTTGGGAAAGCTTACAAATATTTTAGCAACGGAGAAACGCCTTGCACAGGAAACCCTAACAGAAGAACTTTATCTTTTGGCAAAAAATGTAGGCTTTTTGGATCAGACTATTTATGCCTTATCAGGACAAACTCATCCCCACCGTAGGGCAGTTTATAAAATGGTGGACACCTGTGCTGCGGAATTTGCGGCACAAACCCCTTATTTCTACGCAACCTACGACACAGAAAACGAAGCCGCAGAATTCATTGAATCCCATAATAATGGCAAGAAAACGGTGATTGTTTTCGGCTCTGGCCCCATCCGTATTGGCCAAGGAATTGAGTTTGACTACGCTTCCGTGCACTGTGTTTGGACGTTAAAAGAAGAAGGCTATGACGTGGTTATGGTGAATAATAATCCGGAAACGGTATCTACGGACTTTGACACCGCCGATCGCCTTTATTTCGAACCCCTCACCCCCGAGGATGTGATGGATATTATTGCGACAGAACAGCCTTATGGCGTTGTGGTTGCCTTTGGTGGACAGACTGCCATCAAACTCACCAAAGCTTTATCTGAGGCGGAGGTGCGTATCCTAGGCACATCAGCAGAAAGCATTGATGCCGCCGAGGATAGAGAGAAATTCGACGCTATTCTTGAAGAGTTGAAAATGTCAAGGCCCAAAGGCTTTGGTGTTATGACAAAACCCGAGGCACTTAAGGCTGCCAATCAACTGGGCTATCCTGTTTTGGTGCGTCCCTCTTACGTTTTAGGTGGACAGAATATGATTATCGCCTTTTCCGATGAAGAAGTGGAGCGTTATATGGATATTATTCTGGAAGGCGGCATTGAAAACCCTATTTTAGTGGATAAGTACCTGATGGGTACAGAGGTGGAAGTTGACGCAATTTGCGACGGTGAAACTGTACTGATTCCAGGTATTATGGAACATGTGGAGCGTGCAGGTATCCACAGCGGTGACTCCATTGCAGTATACCCTGCTTGGAATCTCAGTGGGCCATTAACTCGCCGTTTGATTGAAGCCACAGAAAAGCTTGCCTTGGCTTTGGAAACAAAGGGCCTAATAAATATCCAGTATGTTATTTTTGAAAACGAAATTTATATCATTGAGGCAAACCCTCGTGCATCCCGAACCATACCTTATATCAGTAAGGTAACAGGCTTGCCCGTGGTTGACATTGCCACAAAGGTAATGCTAGGGAAAAAGCTTAAGGATATGCCTTATGGCACAGGGTTGTACCGCCAGTCCTTATTCTCCGCCGTAAAAGTACCCGTATTCTCCTTTGAAAAATTGACGGATGTAGACACACATCTGGGCCCTGAAATGAAGTCTACGGGAGAAGTTTTGGGCATCGGCCGTACCTTAGATGAGGCTGTGTACAAAGGTTTGGCGGCGGCAGGCTATCATATGGAACAGCGTGGCGGTGTATTCCTCACCGTGAAAAAGCGAGATAAAGTTGAAGTGGTTCACCCAGCAAGGAAACTCCACCAATTGGGCTTTGAACTGTATGCAACAGAAGGCACTGCTTTTGAGTTGAAAAAATACGGTATTCCTGTAACCGAACTACCTACTATGGTAGATGGTATTGATGCGATTATGGAATTATTGGAAAGCGGTAAAATTCAATATATGGTTTCCACTTCCAATAAAAGCACTTTGCCTCAGCTTGCCAGCGTAAAAATCCGCAGAAAGGCAACGGAGCGTGGAATTTTCTGCCTAACTAGTATTGATACCACAAACGCTTTGGTAAATGCTTTATCTAGTGGGTTCCATCTCAATAATATGGAGCTGATTGACATTGCCCACCTCCCAAGAGAAAAAGAAAAGCTTCACTTCACAAAAATGCGGGGTAGCGGCAACGATTATATCTACTTTGATTGCTTTGAACAGGACATTAAAAACCCTGAATTTTTAAGCGTTTGGCTTTCCAGCCGCCGAAATGGTATCGGTGGTGATGGTATCGTTCTCATTGAACCTTCTAACGTTGCCCATGCAAAAATGCGGATGTTTAACGCCGATGGTACGGAGTCTGCCGTTGCAGGAAATCCCATCCGCTGCGTTGCAAAATATCTCTATGATCAGAAAATGATTACCTCTGAAAACGTAACCATAGAAACAGGTAATGGTGTGAAAAACCTAGAGCTTTTCATACGTGAAAATGAAGTTTACTCCGTTTTGGTACACATGGGTAAGGCTGATTTCGAACCAAAGTCAGTACCCGTTACTTTGGGTGATGCCCCTGTCATTCATAAGGCGGTTACTTTGGGGGGAAAAGAGTATTTTATCACTTGCCTTTCCATGGGCAACCCCCACTGTGTTATTTTTACAGAGGATGTGGAGCATATTCCTTTGGAAGAGGTTGGGCCATTGCTAGAAAAAGCAATGTTCTTTCCTGAAAGAGCAAATATCTCCTTTGCCTCCGTAGAAGACCGTACCACATTGCGTATGCGTGTTTGGGAAAGGGGCATTGGGGAAACATGGGCTTGCGGTACTGGGGCTTGCGCCGTTGCCGCTGCCGCTGTTACACTGGGACATTGTCCTGATCAGCAAGACATCACCGTAAAGTTGCGTGGTGGCGATTTAATTATCCATTGTGATGAAAATACGATTACCATGACAGGAGATGCCCGCAAGGATTTTGAAGGATTTATCGAAATTTAAAGGATAAAGGAAAGAGGTATCTTATAAAAAGATACCTCTTTTATATATTTCTAGATATTTACAAAGTTTTAACTTTTACTTGTTGACAATTGTTATTATTTAATATATAATAACTACAAGAGAGAAGGTATTAAAAATATTATTTATCGGAGGTGTTGTTATGAATTTAAAAGGATCTAAAACAGAGGCAAATTTAATGTCTGCATTTGCCGGTGAATCTCAAGCAAGAAATAAATATACATACTATGCAAGTAAGGCAAAAAAAGAAGGTTATGAACAAATCGCAGCGCTTTTCTTAGAAACAGCAAACAACGAAAAGGAACACGCTAAAATTTGGTTTAAGTTATTACACGAGGGTGCAATTCCCTCCACAGAAGAAAACCTGTTGGATGCTGCTTTAGGCGAAAATTACGAATGGACCGACATGTACGCTAATTTCGCAAAAGAAGCAAAAGAAGAAGGTTTTGACCAGATTGCTTATTTGTTTGAAGCAGTAGGCCAGATTGAAAAAGAACATGAAGAAAGATACCGCCAGCTTTTGGAAAACTTGAAAACAGGCAAGGTATTTTCTAAGGATGAAGAAAGTGTATGGCAGTGTGAAAACTGTGGCCATAGACATGTGGGAAAAAACGCACCAAAGGTATGTCCAGTATGCGATCACCCTCAGTCCTACTTCCGTTTGGCTTCCCAAAATTACTAAGGTTTTGACTTCCTCAGTAATTGTTTAAAATAAATATATAAAAAAAGAATTGATATCCCCTATCAATTCTTTTTTTGTTTGTATTCCCTTAATTTATATTATAGGTTATACTGGTTTTAAATAAAATAGAACGGGAGCTGAAACTTATGATTCGACAGGCCACAACAAGAGATGCAATGATCATTAGTGAAATTCATGCAACCTGCTGGAAGTCCGCTTACAAATCATTACTGCCCCAAGATTATTTAGATGCCCTAGCTTATGATTTTTGGGTGGCACCATTTACGACCTGGCTATCCAAAGGAGATATAACAGCACAACTTATTTATGACAAAGAAGTTCCAGTGGGCTGCGTTGCCTACTGTAAATCCAGAGAAGCTGCCCTATCCCATTGGGGTGAAATCGTTTCAGTCTATCTTTTGCCTGAGTATTGGAGAAAGGGGTTCGGAAAAAAACTCATGCTCCATGCCATGGATGACCTGAAAAACCAAGGTTTTTCAAACATTTTTCTATGGGTTTTAGAAGGAAACGAAAGAGCCACATTGTTTTATGAAAAATTAGGCTTTACCCCATCTCAGGATCAATTAAAAATGGAAGTTAGCGGAAAGCAAGTCTGCGATCATAGATATATCTATTCATTTGAGTAAGTATAAAAACGAGCAAAAAAGATTTTTTCAAAGGAGATTAAAAGGGTGAAGCCATCCCTTTTTCTCTGTTTTAGTATTCGTCCTAGCATCTTACCAGTATATCAATTTTCAAAAAAGTAAATTTACGATTGATTCAAGATATGTAAGGGTCAATCTATCCCTTCTTCTTGGTATTTCGCAAAAATTTTCTGCTTTTCTTTTAAGTATGGTTCATTATTCACTGAAAGGGGGTGTGCTATGAGATATATGAAAAACTTACCCAAAACAGATGAGAAACTAAGGGAAAAACTCTTGTCTGAAGGTTGGAAAAAGATAAGAGAACCCCGAAGTTTAGGCTTAGCCATCCTGCTTTCCTTTCCCTTGGCTCTTTTGTTCGGGGGTTTGGTTTTATGGCTGGCTTACATCCTGAGACCATCGCTATTTGGTGTTTTTGCAACAAACTCACTGGAAATCACTTTGAAATTCAACTTACAATCATTGTTGTTTGTGCTATCCATTTATGGGTATATGTTCCTCCATGAGTTGATACACGCCCTATTTATACCGAACTTCTATCAGTCTGACAGAACTTTTTTTGGTATAAATGGACTATTTGGCTTTGTTTTTACAACAGAACCTATCAAAAAGGGTAGATTTCTAGTAATTTCAGTTATGCCGTTTATTCTGTTATCCATCATACCCTTATTTTTACTTGATTTATTGGGTCTTCTCAATTGGTACATCGTTGGCTTATGTTTTATAAACGCCACGGGTTCCTGCGTTGACTTTTTGAATATGTTTTTAATCGGATTTCAAGTTAAGAGGAAACACAGTATTATCAATAATGGTTTCGAGACATACTTTAGTCCAACAAAAGAATATAACGAATAAAGGGCTCCAGTACTAAATGTACTGAAGCCCTTTTCTTAGATTATTTTTTAATGAACCTTATTTAAAAAATTCCATATAGCCTTGCTTTTCTTCGATTGCCTGGGTTACCTTTCCAAGGTTTGATGTGTCCCCTAAAAGGATTGCACCGCAAAGGATATTATTATGGAAATAGTATTTCTCCAAAGTATCCTTTCTTTCATCTTTCACTTGCATTGTCTTATAGGATAAGCCCTCTTTTGTGCCAGGGTCACCCATTGCAAACAACATAGTGCCCATAGCCGCTAAGGTGACACCATAAATTTTGCTTTCGTAGGTTACGCTATCACCTACTGCATTTGCACCTGCAATACGTCCCATTTCTGTGGCAACAGGCCAAATCGCAATATTCATACCTTCATACTGGGCACAGTCGCCACAAGCATAAACATCAGGTGCACTGGTACGCATGAACTCATCAACTACAACAGCACGGTCACAAGTAATGCCTGCATCTGTTGCCAAAGCAATGTTTGCTCTAACACCAGTGGAGATAATGACTAAGTCTGCAGGAATTTTTTCTCCGCCATCCAGCATAACACCATCAACCTTACCATCGCCACTGATTTCGGAAATTTTCGCTCCTGTTACGATTCGGACTCCCTGATCACTTGCAATTTTGGTGAGCATTTCTACACTTTCACTATCCATTCTGCCTGCCATGAGGACTGGTGCGCCTTCCAAAACAGTTACTTCCAGTTTTTCCTTACGCAATTCCCATGCAGCTTCCAGACCCAATACGCCACCGCCAATCACAACAGCAGATTTTGCTTCGTAAGCCCAATGACTTACTTTCTCTACGTCTGTAATGGTTCTTATGGCTGTTACACGGTCTAAATCTCTGCCCTTAATGGGAGGAACAAAGCTATATGAACCTAAAGCATAGATACATTTATCATAGGTAATCACTTCTCCATCGGAAAGGTTAACCTGTTTTTTCTCTGTATCTAATTTTTCTACTTTGATTCCTAATTTCAATGTTACTCTATTATCTTCATACCAAATTCTATCTACGCTGGCAATGGCATCGCCACTGACTGCACCAAACATGCTCTTTGTCAGCATTGGCCTGTCGTAAGGCAGCTCATTTTCTTCAGAAATCATGGTAATGGATGCTGTCTTATCACGTTCCCTGATGGCCTTTGCCGCATTCAGTGCCGCTGTACCGCCACCCAAAATAACGAAGCGTTCGTTGCTTTCTCTGCTGAAGGTTACTGTTTCTACGTCAACAGCCACGAAGTTTTCAGGGCCTACGCCACAAACAGGGCAACGTTCCACAGAAGAATCAAAAATTTCACCGCACACTAAGCATTTTACAAGGGTACCCTTGGCACTTGTTTTCGTTCCAAAATCCTTCTGCTGCAACTTCTCACCGAAGCGATAGCCGTACTCAAACGCTTCTAAAAGTTCTTTATTGGAAGGTTTAAATTGTACACGGAAACCATCTAAAACTCTCATATCAAGCTGTTTCAAGCGTTCAATCAGGTGAGGCACACCTTCACCGCTCCAACCGTAGCTACCAAAAGCACTAGCAAGCTTACCACCATGAACAGGGGCAAATAGGCTGGTTGTCAAGTCCCAAATAGGTTTCAATGCTTCCCCTAAAATAGTGGGTGTACCAAGCAAAAGACCTTCAGCACCTGCAATTTCACCTAACACAACTGAAGCATCGGCTGTGACCATATCGTAAATTTTCACTTCAATATCCCCGCTCTCACGGATACCTTCTGCGATTTTTTCTGCCAATTCACCAGTATAACCATAAGCACTTACATAAGGGATAACAACCGTTGTTTTCTCGTTGGTGGGAATTTTGCACCACTCATCATAAGTTTTAATTAACTCATCAATATGGCTATCCAAAACAGGGCCATGGCCAGGGCAAATCATGTCAATTTCCAAAGATTTAACCACTTCTAAAGCATCTGTCATATATGGCTGTTTGTAAGGCCCTAAAATATTATCGAAATAATACTTTGTGGCACGCATATAACCTTCAACATCCGTTACCGTGCTTCTTAAAATGCCATCGTGGGCATAATGAGAACCAAAGGAGTCACAAGTTACTAATACCTTATCCTCCACGATATAGGTATACATACTATCTGGCCAGTGCAGGTTGGGTAAAGAGTAAAAACGCAATGTCTTATCACCAATACGCAATTCATCTCTATCTTTTACAGGAATGCTGTAAAAATCACGGTTTACAATCTGCTTTAAAAAGCCAATGGCTGTCGGAGTTGCAATGATTTTTGCACGAGGACATCTTTCAATAATATCTCGAATGCTTCCTGCATGATCTGGCTCTGTATGATCCACCACAATGTAGTCAATTTTCTCAACATCCATCTTTTCCGCCAAAGCAGCCTGGTACTCATCACTAAACTTCGCTTTTGCTGTCTCAAAAAGGACGTTTTTATCTCCACATTTCAAAATATAAGAGTTATAAGTTGTTCCAAATTCGGTCATCATAATGATGTCAAATACACGTAAATCTTTATCCAGTATACCTGCCCAATAAAGGTCTTTTTTCAATTGCAATGTTTTCATGCGCTTCCTCCCTCTATTCTCATCTATTATTATCTATAAAAATCAAAGACCGGATAAAACCGGTCTTTTGGGTTGTTCTTTATTATGCCTCGTGCTTCCAAAGACCATGTAAATTACAGTACTCATAAGCAGCAACTAATTTTTCGTCATCTGCCAAAAGGAATTCAGCTTCAGGTGCACCAGTATGATCCAAATACTTAATCTGACCACCCTTTGTGGTTTCTACAAAAATCCAAGCAATGTGATGTTCTTCCAGCATAGGATGAGTAACTTCGCCAACAAAAACTTTAACTTTGTTACCTTCTGCTGTTACAACAGGAACATGTTTTTCTGTTGCCGCATCAGTTGTGTTTGCAATCATTTCTTTCATCTTTTCGCCACAACAAACAACGGGAACACCTTTGTCTTCTACCATAAGGATAATGTTATTACAGTGGTCACATTTAAAAAATCTTGTTTTCATCACTTTTCCTCCTTTAGTTCCTTAATTTATATTCAACTTTACTTTTTCCTTTTTTCCCTCTTTCATACTTAAAGAAAATCAACTTTGACTTTTCTATACATATATGATAGCATATCCTCAAAGATATTGCTGTTGCATTTGCAACAAATAGGGGGTATTTATGGAAAATTTGATAAAAAATCCAATTTTTACTGGTGTCTCCATAGATGAAATTGAAAAAATGGTGGTTTGCTTCGAGGCTGAAAAGAAGTTTTTCCGAGAAAAGGAAACTGTTTCTGTTTATGACGTTGGCTGCCAAAAAGTGGGTCTATTGTATCATGGATGCGTTTCTATTAATCGGATTAATGCCGACGGTTCTTTGGATATGTTAGAATATATCGAAAATTCAGGAATTTTTGGTGCTGCCTTTTCCTTTTATCAACATGAGGACGAGTTTATTGTGATTTGTGAAAAAAATTGCACCATTCTTTTTGTGGATAAAACCCACATAACAAAGCGTTGCTCAAATGCCTGTGCCCACCACTCCATTGTCATTGAAAATCTTCTTTCGTTTATGTCTGAAAAAATTTCTAGTCTAACGGAGAAGGTGGATATTTTAAGTCATCGAACCATACGAGAAAAGCTTTTATGTTATTTTCGGGTACAGTTAGCAAAAAAATCCACAAACTATTTTCACTTACCCTTTTCTTACTTGGCCCTTGCCAACTATCTTTGCATTGACCGCAGCGCCATGATGCGTGAGCTAAAAAAAATGAAAGAAGATGACGTGGTACAGGTGAGCGGAAAAAGAATTTTTTTGAATTATACGCCAAAAAGCTGACACAAAACTGTGTCAGCTTTTTTTCATACAAAATTAGCCTTTTAGCCTATGCAGATATTTTTCTTTGGTGGCCATTCCGCCTCGAATATGGCGTTCCGCTTTGTTGACTTCAAGCACCCGACGAACCGATTGAGCCAATTCAGGATCAATACGCTCTACACGATCTGTAATATCCTTATGTACCGTGGATTTACTGATTCCGAATTTTTTTGCCGTCTCTCTGACAGTGGCGTTAGTATGGATCATAAATTTTGCCACCTCTATCGCCCTCTCTTCGATATATGTTTTCAACCGTAGCACTCCCCTAAAGATCATCTTGGATTATTTATATGCGAACACTAATGGCATATATGAACTTTTTCGGGGATTTCTTAAAGAAGTATCCGTTAAATTTAGAGAAAAATTAAATTTGCTCATCTCTTGTAAAAAGTTCCGTCAACACTATGAATTGTATTTCTCTAAAAAAAGTATACTTTTTTCAAAAAATACATTGTTTTCCATTTATACAAGTTTTATAATAGTGTTTAAAAAGCATAAAAAAAATAATAAAAGCTAACGGGGAGGTCTTTATGGAAAATCAGAATGAATCAAAGGGGTTCAGTGCTTTTCTTAAGCGTAAGGATATTGAGTTTTCAGCAAAACGCTATGGAATTGATGCTCTGGGCGCAATGGCACAAGGATTGTTTGCTTCTTTGCTTATCGGTACCATTATCGCAACGTTAGGTCAGCAGCTTGGTATACCTATACTTGTTGAAATAGGAGGCTTCGCAAAAAGCGTAACTGGTTCTGCCATGGCTGTTGCCATTGGTTACGCATTAAAATGCCCGCCTTTGGTTCTTTTTTCATTAATTGCTGTAGGCGGTGCTGCCAATAGCTTAGGTGGTGCAGGTGGTCCTCTAGCTGTTTTTGTAGTAACAATTTTTGCGGCAGAATTCGGAAAAGCTGTTTCAAAAGAAACAAAAATCGATATTTTAGTTACACCCTCGGTAACCATTGCTGCGGGAGTTTTATTATCTATGTGGTGGGCACCCTCCTTGGGCGCCGCTGCCAACGGTGTTGGGACAACCATTATGTGGGCAACAGAGCTACAACCCTTTTTAATGGGTATATTGGTGTCCGTTATTGTTGGTGTTGCTTTAACCCTACCCATTAGTAGTGCAGCCATTTGTGCCACATTAGGGCTTACGGGGCTTGCTGGAGGTGCCGCCGTTGCCGGTTGTTGCGCCCAGATGATAGGCTTTGCCGTAATGAGCTTTCCAGAAAACAGATGGGGTGGCTTATTTGCCCAAGGCATTGGTACTTCCATGTTGCAGATGGGTAACATTGTTCGAAACCCAAAAATTTGGATTGCACCTACCCTCGCTTCTGCAATCACAGGGCCAATTGCAACTTGCATTTTTCAAATGAAAATGAATGGTGAAGCCGTTGCCTCTGGCATGGGTACCTGTGGCTTTGTAGGACAGATTGGGTTGTATACAGGATGGGTAAATGATATTTCCGCAGGAACAAAGGAAGCCATTACTGCCTTTGACTGGTTGGGTATGGGGATGGTCTGCTTCATTTTACCTGCTATTTTTACCCTAATTTTCGCATATATTCTTAGAAAAATAGGGTGGATTGGGGAAAATGATTTGAAATTAAACCTATAAAATGCCCATTTCCTAAAAAAGGCCTGCAAAACATCAAACCTTGCCTTCCTTACGCACAGGTACAATCAGCCTTTCTTTTACCCAATAAACACTTCAAAGTTGTTTTGTAAGTGAAATGGAAGCCTTAGCCTTATTCTCAAAGGGGATAGCCAGAAGTTTTTGATGTACACTAAAAGATAAAAAAAGCGAGGTTTTTTTATACTTCGCTTTTTTACTCCTATATGTTTAGACTTGTACCATAAATTTTTCCTGTAATTTTGCAGGCATTTTGTTTACGGCATTCTTAAAATCCTTTTCCTCAAGGAGGCCACCTTCCTTGGCTACCACAGCGGCTGAAATATAGTTTGCCGCTTCAATGGCTTGGCCAAAACTTAAGCCAAATCTTCTTGCAGCAATGACAGCCCCCAAGTGGGAGTCTCCTGCACCGATGGTATCCACTACCGTTGTTTTCACTGGTGTGGCGTATAAATCCCGTTCTCCATCAAAACAATAAGAACCCTTGTCCCCTAAAGTTACAATTACAGGCCGTTGGGTTTTTTCAAATAACCGCCTCGCACCAACTACAATGGAATTTGCCCCTGTAAACTCAAGAATCTCTTTCTCATTCAAGTGTACAATTGGATGAAGCTTTAACACTTCTTCTATTCTATTAGAATCAATTTTCATAATTCTTGGGCTTGGAGAAAAATAAATTTCATACTCAGGATGCTTCTTTAAATACTTTATTATATTCATCCCTGTGTATTCTTCGATTTCCAAACCACAGATATAAACGCTATCGATGGTTTCTGTTTGGATATTTTCTAAGTATGATTCATAAAAAGTATACTCTACTCCGTGATCTACTATAAAAGTGCGCTCCCCGCCCTCTTCAACCATACAGTAGCAGCAGCCATTTTCCTCATCAGGACGTCTTACGTAAACTTGAACGTCTCTTTCTTTCAATTTTTCTAAAACAAAATTTCCATATATGCCCCCACCAACGGCAGTACAAAGGCTATATGGAGCAGAAAAGTGACGTAATATATCTGAAGTTAAATATGCACATCCCCCTAGGGAGCGGCTTTGCTTTGAAATATGAATATCCTCCCCTGTTACAGGCAAATGTGGAATATTTACAATTACATCCACTACAGAAGAACCAATTACCAACGTTTGTTTCATAATCTTATTCTCTCCTATCCGAAATCACTTTATCAAGTATAACATAAACCAAATAAAAATCGAATATTTTCTTTATTTTGGGAACTGGAAAAAAATAATTACGTCAAAGATAATGGTAAATAATTCTAATGTAAAATAAGAAAGGGGAAAATGAAAATGAAAAATTGGAAACGTTTATTAATTACTACTTCTTTAGCAACTGCCCTTGTTTTTGGTTCTGCAACAGCGGCTTTTGCCGCAGAGGGTAGCCTCATTACCACCAACGGCACAGGAATCGTAAACGTAGAACCAGATACAGCCCAAATCTCTCTCTCAGTTCAAACCAGTGGGAAAACTGCAACAGGTGCACAAAAAGAAAACAATAAAATTTCCGCTAAAGTGGTTGGAACTTTGGAAGAGATAGGTATTCCAAAGGATAAGATTGTTACAGGATATGCTTCCGTTTATCCTTCCTATCAATACGACGAGAAAACAGGAAAAAGAACCATTGAAAGTTATCAGGCTAATGCTAATTTAGAAGTTACCATTAAAGACATTGATCATGTGGGAACTTATATTGATGCCGCTTTAAGTGCAGGTGTCACAGGGTTTAACAGTGTCACCTTCTCATTAGAAGACCCTACGAAGTATTATGGGCAAGCATTACAAGCAGCTGTGAAGAATGCATCTACTTCTGCAAATGTGATTGCGGCAGCCTATGGGAAACCTTTGGGGCAAATTCAGACTGTGATAGAGCATGCATCCTACGATTCTTTCCAAGAAACAAGAAATTATATGGAAAAGGCAGTTGCAGACTCAGCCTATGGCGATGATAGTGGCACTGTTATCAAATACGATAAAATTCAGGTTACAGCAAATATTACCGCTTCTTACAACATTTAAATCATAGCCTTAAAATAAAAGAATCCGTTTTTACGGATTCTTTTTATTTACGTTTGTCCTACGCTCAAAGAAAATCACTTATTATTTTCCAAAAATCTTTTCCCGACCATATGTATTATCCCTCTCATAATATTACCAAAAAACCATTTAGCAGGGTTCATTTTAACGGGATAGAAGTAACTTGCCTTCATCCACCCTTTCTCCTCCCAATACGCTCGGTCAGCAGCCGAAATATAGGTTTTACTACGAAGACAATGAAACATAAAAATATCATAAAAAGTTGGTTTCCTAAGTTCCGTGGAAGATAGACGTTTATCAAATTTTTTAGAAAGCATCACCAAGCTTTTTCGTTTTTTATCATAATATTTCTCATTATAACCAAAAGCACTTTTAGGTAGACGATTTTTAAAATATTGGGGAGATATGATTTGAAGATTTCCTACTGCCTCCATTCCCCAACCAGAAATAATCATTTTTAGATAACGATAAACTTGTTTACTGCCTCCGCCATCTGTAGTGACTACAATGATTGCAGGCTTACCAAAAAGCTCCTGACGATGAAATAAATAAGACATTCTATCAATAAAACATTTTAACGGCCCTGTTACTTGGTAAGCATAAACAGGGCTTGCTATAATAATGCCCTGTGCAGAAAATAATCTTTCTTTTATAGATTCCAGGGAGTCATTTTTACAAGGGCACAATTTTTCACTTTTTTGAAAGCAAATAAAACATCCTTTACAGTCTAAAATATCATGTTCGCTTAGGAATATATAGTCGAATTCTACGTTGGCTTCATAAAGGTTTAGCCTTTGCTCAATTTCTTTACAAATATGATAGCTATCTTTTTTTCGGGGACTCCCCATGATTACCGCAATTTTCATATTGACACCCTCTCATTATCCAATGTTGGATAGTTTAATATATTTATTCCCCACCTTTCACGATGGGGAACATATTTTTATTATTCTGGTTTATATTCCGTATAATCAATTTTTAGAATCATTTCTGATATCTTTTGAGCGGAAGCAATGGTCTCATCTATATGCTCCAGCAAGGCTTGGTGCCAAGAAAATTGATTTTCTACGGCAGTCTTCATATATTCTAGTGTTACTAATTCAACAGCACAATTGCTTTTCTCTTTTCCCTGATACCATTCACGAATTTGCTCTCTCTTTTGATTTAGTTTGTTTTGCTGTTGTTTGATACAATCCACCAAGTCTTCTTTTGGTAAGCTTGCTGCTATGGGATAAAATAAAAATTTTTCACATGAAATATTTTGTAAAGGTTTTTGTGCTTCCTCAAGGGCAAGCATCCGTAGCTTTTCACGACCTTTTTCTGTAATTTCATAAATTTGTTTTTTCTTCTCACCCTGTCCTACTTTTTCTACCATACAAATAAAACCGTCCCGTTCCAACTTTCTAATGGCATAATAAATAGAGCCTGATTGTATGTTGTTCCACTGATCCATCTGGTTCAGTTGAATAAATTTTTGTATTTCATAACCGTGGGTTGATTTTATATTAAAAAAATATAAAATGAGTAGTTGAACCATAATTTGCTCCTTTAGAATCCTAATAAAATTAATCAAATTATATATCTAATGTTGGATATATGTCAATCATTAAAATAATACATCTTTAATGTTCGTTCTAATATAAAAATTCAGTAGAAAAGGAAATTCCTCTCTACTGAATCATGGTTTCGTTAATTTAAAACATGTCTATGAAATATCCATGAAAAAATTATCAATCCCAGTCCGTAAGTTTTATCGAGCCGCTGTTATTCGTAACATCTATTTTGAGGGACTTATCCCCATAAGAAGCATTGCCGGATTTTTCATATTCCGTGTCTGTATATAAATCCTTTACCTGGCTTGAAATCACAGAATAATCCATATCATACCCTGTCACATTTTTAAGCTGAATCTTTATGGATCCACTAATATTCGAACATTGTAGTTGTTTTGAATTCTCATTGGCTACGGTGCGAACTGAACCACTGATTGATTTTGCCGTAAGTTCGTCAAAGGAGGCATAGATACGTATGGAACCACTCACCGATTCTACAAAACCGCTGTCGCCTCCTTGATAAACTCTAATAGAGCCACTAATACTTTGGCATCTAAACTGGTTTTTGGTAGGGGCATCATGTTTGATAGACCCGCTCACATTAGCAATGTCATACTCTAAAACAAGACCTTTTGGCACTTCAATGATAATTTCGCCCCTTGAAAAATTAAAAATATGAAACCCTTTTCCCTCGTTAAACGTAAGGGTACCCTCTTCCTGTTTTAATTCATTGTCTTTGGAAATTCCAATTCCATACTGTTTTGAATTGTCCGTAACCGTCACCTGTTCTACATCACTTTCATAAATATGAACAGGTAAGGACACTGAACTCACCTGTATTTTTTCCACATTAGAAAATGACTCGGTTTTCCCTTCGCCAGACGATGTAAAACTCATGATTTGATACCTCCTCGATATACCATCTTTCAAAAAAAACATTGAAGCAAACATTAAAATGAAAAATATACATATAAGTAGCATAAGCTTTATGAATAACCAGGACTTTCTATTCATCATCATGCCTCATTTCATAAATCGTTTTTATGATACCCTGAAATACAACAGCCAACAACCAAATCATCCATGTGACGTGCCACTGCATTGTAAAGAAACTTACAGCAAGGTATACAAGTGTAATAAAAGTCCAATACACAGATAATAAGCTTTTTAAAACTCTGCCTTGCTTACCTGTATATAATCTGCATTCTCTTTCCTTTTTTTCGTCATAGTCTTTATATTCAGGAGGCGTTGACAGATTTGTATATATCAAAAGGCCCGTTGCAATTGCAACGAATATAAGCAAAATAATCACACCCAAAACACTATAGTCCCTACCGCCAAAGGATTCACTGAGCCCGCCAAGGCCAATTACAAAAACCGTTCCTATAATGTACATGGCAACACTAATTGCTGTATTTCTTGCATTTCTCACCCTATAAAACCGAGCTTCCTGCTTAAATTCGGCATCGGGTATTACGTCTGCAAGCAATTCATCCACATTCCCCAAATTACTGATGACAAGACTATAGGCCTGATTTTCAGTCTTACCTTCATCAATATAATCGTTATAACGCTCAGACATATTCGATAAAAGCTCTTCTTTTAATTCATTTGCCTTTTTCCCCTTTGGAATATCAGAAAATAAAACATCAACATAATTTTTAATCTTACTATTCATCATAATCCCTCCTTATTTAATAAATCATTTATCATTTCCTTTGCTCTGTTCCAATCCGTTAAATTTTCTTTAAATACTGCCCTTCCTTCTTCGGTAATGGTGTAGTAACGTCGCCTTGCACCAGTATTTTCATTTCCCCAATATGAAATGATGCAACCATCTGCTTCTAAACGTCTAAATGCTGTGTATAATGTGGCTTCTTTTAGCTCAAATTCACCATCTGTAATGGCTTGTATTGTTTTATTAATCTCATATCCATAACTATCGCCTTTACTCAATTGAGCAAGTATAATAGAGTCTGTAAATCCTCGAATTACATCAGAAATTACTAACATACCCTCACCTCCTTGAAATATATTATAATTAACTATACCTCACCTGTCAATGTATATAAATAGAAAAAGGTTGACAAACCACATTAGTAATTTGTCAACCTTTTTTATGCTTGTAGTTCTTGAAATCATAAACCCCAATTTATTATCTATGTAAGATAGAAATTTCATCCTAGTTTGGCTTAAACCCTGATGACTGTAGGATATGTTCATAATCTGATATATATTGGTTTATCAATCTTCTGCTTGCCTTTTTGCCATCCTGTTCCAATTGATAAATCCATAAACATCATTGACAAGGAATGCTATAAAGCAAACCACAACGGACATATATGAAACATCTTCAATGGTGGCCAGAAGCCACAAAACAATCAATACAATATCATTAGCGGCATATCCAATGGCGTAATAGGGGCTTCTTCTGAACGTAAGATACACCGCAACAAAACTTGTTATTACAGAAAAGGTGCTTGGAATAATGTTTGCTGTATGAAAATACTCCAAAATAAAATAGAATCCAATGGTAATCAGTGTTGCTAAAATCCACATAATCCACCATTCTTTTGGAGATAGATGATTTACTTTTACCTCCGCCTTATTTCCTTTATAGGGATTTTTCATCCAAGAAATCAAGGCAAATACTGCCATGGGCATGGTCATCCCAAGGTAAGTAATCATTTCTCCGTAATAGGAATAAGTGAAGGATATGATGCCATAAAGCAAACTGAAAATAATCATAAGAAACTGACCAAGTGGGTTACCCTTGGCATTAAAAATCAGCGAAGTCACGCCAATCAGCGAAGCCAACAGTGTTAAGTAGTTATTTCGGTCAAATATACAAAAGGAGATAACAATGGCAAAAACAGAACCAAACCAAAGCATAAGTTCTCCTTTAGAAAAATAGTGAAATAGAACTTTAATTTTTTTCATACTTCCTCCAAAAAAAATAAGCATTTGCAGACACATCTTCATAGACCTAACGATGTGCAAACAAATGCTTTCTGCATCTCTACCCGGTGGCAGATTATATTTTATTTTTTATTATTATGTATTGAACAGAAACGATAGAAAAGCAGCAATTCATTCTGCCAAATTCCTATTTTCTGTTATTTGGATTATATAAATAATCTTTATAAGATAATATTACAAAAAGCCATGTATGAGTTCCCCGTACATAACTTTATTAATTGAGAATACTATCAATTCTAATTATCATGCTATTTCAGATAGGATTCGAACTAACACGTCTTTATTTGTGCTCATAATCTTGTTTGAGCATAAATTTCATTTATACTCTTACCACCATGCACCCCTTGAACAATTTTTTAATATCAAAAATTGGGCAGACACATTTATCCATAGTCCAAGCCAATCCACCTGATCTTTAAACGTCTAATTCTCTGGTTTCCTCTCTCATTTCCTCCCTGACTTCTCTTTTAAGCCACCTATCAATCCTATTTCTTTTCAAAAGTTCATTTACTGCTATAGCAAAAATAACACCGATAGCTGTGTCAAACATTCTGCCGAAAGCATATGCAGTATAGTTTGTAGGGGTATTAAACAAGATGATGCAAAGCACCACCCCGCCAGGCTGGACGGCACCCGGCCACTTAAACGTAACTGACGAGCAAACCAAAAGAATAAGCCCGAAAAAGATCAAGGCAACTTTTAAATAATAATTCCCACTCGGAAAAACCCAGTGCTCTACCCAATATATGCCCAAACCCAAAAGACCGCCGATAATTGTTCCGATAAGTCTGTTGCCGCCGCTAATTTTTGAATCCTCCATGCCGTTGCCCATTCCAAATATAACGCCAATACAGGCAAAAGTGGGATCTCCTCCAAATGGATGGTAAATAAGAGCAAGTATTGCCGCCGCAAAAGCCGTTTTTAAACTTCTTTGCCCGAGGCCTGGTATAATTGCATGAATTGGTTTGTGACTCTTCATCTCTTAAAATTCCTCTGCTAATTTTAATTTTCTAAACTCTATTTTTTCTGCCTATGTACTGTGCTGAACATAAACACTCCTTATCCTAGTCTATCATAAAAGAACAAAAAAAGCCATATATGAGAATTTAAATTCTTATACATGGCTTTTTTTATGACGGAGAAGGAGGGATTTGAACCCTCGCGCCGCGTTAACGACCTATACCCTTAGCAGGGGCACCTCTTCAGCCTCTTGAGTACTTCTCCAAACGCTTACTGCCAAAACATCATACCATTTTTCCTAGGCTTTGTCAATTAAATTCTTATATTTTACCCAAGTTTCCATAAAAATTTAATTACCCCAACCTTTTATAAAACTTTTTCTACTTTATCATTTATAATTAGATAAAAACTATACCTATTTTTCTGTAAAAAATATCTTAAAAACATTTCTTTAATGGAAAAATGGGAAGTTTCTCCCCACCCATTAGGTGGGGGACTTCCTAAATTGAATCAAATACTTATAACGCACGGCGTTTACAACGCCTTTGTCCGTTAAATTATTTCTTTGGTACCATTTTTTCAATGCCACCCATATAAGGACGCAATACCTCAGGAATACGAACTGTACCATCTGCCTGCAAGTTATTTTCCAAGAATGCAATCAACATTCTAGGAGGTGCAGCAACCGTGTTGTTTAATGTATGGGCAAAGTATTTCTTACCATCAGCCCCAGCAACACGGATGCCCAGTCTTCTTGCCTGTGCATCACCCAAGTTCGAGCAGCTACCAATTTCAAAATATTTTTTCTGTCTGGGGGACCATGCCTCTACGTCTACGGATTTTACTTTCAAATCAGCCAAGTCACCGGAGCAGCATTCCAAAGTTCGTACTGGAATATCCATGGAACGGAACAAGTCTACTGTATTTTCCCAAAGTTTATCATACCACATAGGGCTTTCTTCAGGTTTACAAACAACAATCATTTCTTGTTTTTCAAATTGATGAATACGGTATACACCACGTTCTTCAATACCATGGGCACCTTTTTCTTTACGGAAACAAGGAGAATAGCTTGTCAAAGTTTGAGGCAACTCTTCTTCTTTATTCATAGTATCGATAAATTTACCGATCATGGAGTGCTCGCTGGTACCAATGAGGTATAAATCTTCTCCTTCAATTTTATACATCATCGCATCCATTTCTGCAAAGCTCATAACCCCTGTTACTACGTTGCTACGAATCATAAAGGGAGGGATGCAGTATGTGAAGCCACGGTCAATCATGAAGTCTCTTGCATATGCCAAAACAGCAGAATGCAGACGAGCTACATCACCCATTAAATAATAGAATCCATTGCCAGCAACACGTCTTGCTCCTTCTAAATCAATACCATTGAAGCTTTCCATAATATCTGTATGGTAAGGAATTTCAAATTCAGGTACAACTGGATCGCCGTATCTCTGCACTTCTACGTTTTCGCTATCATCTTTACCAATGGGAACAGAAGGATCAATAATATTGGGAATTGTCATCATAATTTTCTTGATCTGCTCTTCTACATCCTTTTCTTTCACAGTTAATTCATCAACTCTTCTTGCTTCTGCCGCAATTTTTGCTTTAACTTGCTCTGCCTCATCCTTCAAACCTTTTGCCATCAAACCACCAATTTCTTTGGAAAGTTTGTTTCTTTCGGCACGAAGTACCTCTACCTCTTGTTTAATTGCTCTATTTTCCAGGTCTAAAGCAATTACTTCATCTACCAAAGGTAGTTTTCCATCCTGGAATTTTTTCCTCATATTTTCTTTTACTACATCGGGATTTTCTCTAACAAATTTAATGTCTAACATCTTTATTTCCTCCTTCATTCTTTATATATACGGAATTTGGGAAATGGGAGCAATAAAAAAACCCCCGATCCCATAAAAAACAGGGACGAGAGTATTTCCCGCGTTGCCACCCAGATTGCCCGAAATTTATTTCGAACCTCTTTAAACAGCGATAAAGGGCTTACCCTTCCGACTTTCATCGGCAGCTGGGAAAGTGGAGCATTTTCTTTCTTTCATCGGCTCACACCAAATGCCGACTCTCTGAAGAAATACAGAAAACTTAGCTTTCCTACGGACGAATAATCATCCACGCTATTTGCCCCACTATTATATACCATTATGCCAATAAACTCAATACTTTTTTCTTACCTTTTCTTTTTCACCAATTAATCCCAAATAACCTAGTGTTATGTTAACTTAAAGTATGAATTTTTCTATTATTTCTGCAATTGCATCATGTTCACATCTATTTTCCGTAATAAAATCCGCTATTTCTTTTACTTCTGGCTCTGCGTTTGCAACGGCAATGCCCAACCCTGCTTTTGTAATCATAGAGATATCATTATCGCTATCGCCAACTGCAATGACTTGATCAAGGGGAATGCCTGCTTTTTGTGCCGTCTCTTCCATTATATTCCCTTTGCTTACACCTTTTTTTACTACTTCCATAAAAATTTTACTGGAGAAAAAGCAATCCAGTTCATCTCCTGCAGTCTCTTTTACCATTCTTTGCACAGATAGTAATTTCTCCTTCTCACCAGTAATCAAACATTTTGTAAATTCCCCGTTATGATCAAGGGGTTCTTCCATAATTTTGACACCACTTCCCATTACCTCACAATACCTTTTTACCCTATCCGACTCAGTTTCTGCTATAAATGTTCTATCGTCGTAGTAATATAATTCCAGGTCTAGTTCTCGGGCATATTGAACAATGGGTGCAAACGTTTTAGGAGAAAAGCTTTCCCGAATGGCCAGTGACATATCCTTTAAGTCATAAACCGCCCCACCATTCTGACAAATTACATATCCCTCTTGCCCGATTAAATTCAACTGCTCCAGATATCGTTCAACACCAAATACACCTCGGCCAGTACAGATTACAAACTGAACGCCTTTTTTCACAGCCTTTTCAATGGCCAGTCTATTTTTTTCTGATACTTCTGTATCATTTTTTAATAATGTTCCATCCATATCAGAAAATATCATCTTATAATTCATAAACTTCTCCTTTTACACTTAATTATCAACACATTGTGGATAACTTCTTTTTTTACTAGCAAATCCCCAGCTAACTTTTCTCCAGAACCAGTTGTTATCCACAATTTCCACATTATTTATACACATATCCACATTATTTAAATAAAAAAGGGTGGTTACTAGAAGAAACCATGGGTTCCTCCATCCACCCTTTCCTTATTCTTTTTCCTCTTGCTCTTGGTTTTCCACTTGTTTTTCTGTAAAAACTGGTACTTCTTGAAAAATATTACCCTCTACTAAATCCTTTTCTGCCACTTCAGTTTCTTCGTTTAATACCTCTACTTGAGCAATTTGGCTGGCAATCATTTCTTCCTGAAAAATTTGCTCTTTTTCAGCTAAGGTTACATCGCCTAACTCAGCATTATATTCTTTTTTCGTCTCTTCTTCCTCTACTTTTGCTTCTAAATGCATTTGTTCTTCCATGATAGGATCCTTATCTTTTCTCCTAAACGTCGGTTTAAACTTAACCTTAACCACCTTTTCATGTTCTGGATGATAAGCGCGCTCCTTTGCCATTTCAACGGCTTTGATTTCTTCTTCCGATAGCATATAAATGCTTACACCCATCTGAATTGGTTTCGCATAGGTAAATGAACCCGTACGGCTATGAATACCATTTAGTACAATGCCGTTATCCTCACCATCCAAAAGCGCCAAGGCAAAACACAAGTTTCCCCCCATTTCATCAAAGGGGTTATAACGAATTAATCCTACTTTTTGAATATTGCTCCTCATGGTTTTATCCATATCTGTAACCATATCCAATAGCTTTCCATACTTTTCTTCAATAGATTTTGATGTTTCATAATATTTCTCAATTTTCATCTCTAAATTATGGCTTGGTCTGCGATTTGCACCCATAAAAAAATCGTACTTTTTCTTTTGTTTATTTAATTTCAAAAATAAAATGATACACAGAATGAAAAGTACAAGGACCGCAATTCCTAACGCCAAAAGGATATATATGATATAATCTTGTAACATTTCCATTTATAATTATCCTTCCATTCTTTTCATAATGGTTATAAGTCTATCCAAATCTTCCTGAGAATAGTATGTTATTTCTATTTTTCCTTTGTTCTTCATTTGATTGATTCGAACTTTTGTAGAAAAAATAGTTTTTAATTCATTCTCTACTGCTTTTTGGTTTGCACTTTCCAAAGTTTTATCTGGCTTCGATTTTTTCCCATTTTCTTTATTACTTAACTCCTCTTTCACCAAGGTTTCCGTAGCTCTAACACTTAGTTCTTCTTCGATTACATGCTCTGCCAATTCAAATTGTCGTTCTCCGTCTGTAATTGGCAGCAACGTTCTAGCGTGCCCACCAGAAAGTTTATTTTCGACAACAAAGTTTAGCACACGGGCATCTAACTGTAATAAGCGAAGAGAATTCGTTATTGTAGAACGACTTTTCCCTACTTTTGACGAGATTTGCTCCTGACTAAAGCCGAAATCCTCTTGCAATCGACGATAACTTTCTGCTTCTTCAATAGGATTTAGGTCTTCTCTTTGCAAATTTTCCACTAATGCTGCTTCAAAAGCTTCTGCATCCTTCCATTTTTTTTCAATTACAGGGATTTTCTTAAGCCCTGCAATTTTAGCGGCTCTCCATCTTCTTTCGCCGGCAATAATTTCGTAATAATCCCCATTTTTTCTTACTACCACCGGCTGAATCAGGCCGTAAGTTTTTATTGATACCGCCAATTCTTCCAAGGATGTTTCATCAAAGTACCTTCTTGGCTGTTTACGGTTTGGCTCTATCATATTCATATCCAATTCCCAAACTGCAGTTTTATTTCCTTCTTTTCCAGTTTCTTTGAAATCTTCTAATTTATTATTAATTAGGGCTTCTATTCCCATCCCTTTAGAGCCTAGTCCCTTTTTTTTTGCCGCCATAAACTAGTTCCACTCCCTTTCTATAACTTCTTCTGCTAAAAGTGCATAGCTTTCTGCTCCTTTAGACTTTGGATCATATAAGTGAATTGGTAAACCATGGCTTGGTGCCTCGCCTAAACGAACATTTCGTGGAATAATACTACGATAAACATTACTTCCTAAACTACGTTTTACTTCTTCTACTACCTGCAATGACAAATTTGTTCTTGCATCAAACATGGTAAAAACAATACCCTCTATTTCCAAATAGGGGTTAAGCCTTTTCTTTACTAAATTAATTGTATAAAGCAGCTGCTCCAACCCTTCCAAAGCAAAATATTCGCATTGAATTGGTACTAAAACAGTGTCTGCCGCCGTAAGGGCATTAATGGTTATTAAGTTTAAGGAAGGTGGGCAGTCAATAATTATAAAGTCATAATCTTCCTTTATTTTACCCAACTCTTCTTTTAGTATAAATTCTCTATCATCTTTTCCGATTAACTCAATTTCCGCTCCTGTTAAACTGATATTTGCAGGTATAACTTCCAACCCATCTACACAAGTGGGTTGTTTTACATCTACAACGGTAGCCTCACCTAAAAATATATTATAGATTGTTATATCCATATTGTTTTTATCAAGGCCAAGGCCACTGGTTGTATTTCCCTGCTGATCTGCATCTATAACAAGAACTTTTTTTCCGCTAGCCGCTAGACTTGCAGATAGGTTGATTGCTGTAGTTGTTTTCCCTACGCCACCTTTCTGATTTGTCACTGCGATAACTCTAACTTTACCCATGGTTTTCCCGCCTTTCATTTTCCATATCTGAAAAAATTATAGCACATACCTGATGGATTGGAAAGAAAAACAGTAATGTTCCACGTGAAACATTACTGTTTTAATACTTTTGTTAGAAATTATATGTTTCACGTGAAACATTATACTCGTTTAGGATTTGCAAAAACTCCAATGGCCTTAGGTAAGACTTTTAGCTCAAAAGGCATCTTAGGCCCCATTTCACCATCCACCGTTGACTCCATAATTTTAAAGTCATCCTTTAAACACTCAACTTTAAAGTAGCTATCTCTTATATAGAGAATATTCTTGCTATCGTTTATGTGCTCACCTGTTAACATTTTCAAAAAAACAGGTGGTAGTTCTATGAAAGGCCTAGCCCTAATCGCCAAAAACTCAAACATCCCATCTTGAATAGACGATTGAGGAGATAACTTTGAAAATCCACCTGTCCCTGCACTATTCATAATCATATAAAGATATAAATTTTCCTCAATTACTTCCTTACTCGTTGTAATTCGAAAAGGTATTTTTTCAAAACTAGGAAGCTGCTCTACACCCTTTAAATAATAGGATAGACTTCCTAGGGCATTTTTCACATCCTTATCAACAGTTTGAGAAACATTTGTTAAAAGTCCCCCTGCACAAACATTAATAAAATAGGTTTTCCCGTTTACAAGTCCTAAATCAACAGGAATAGGCTTGGTGTTCACAATTGCCTGACAGCATTCCTCAACCTGCCCACTTTTAAATCCTAAATAAGTTGCAAAGTCGTTTGCAGTCCCTGAAGGAATAATACCTAAAGGAATATTCATATTTCGACTCATCATTGCATTTACAACAATATTTATTGTACCATCTCCGCCGGATACAACCATCACATCATAATCATTGGCCATATCCCCAATATGCTTGGTAATATCCCCTTCTTTCATAGAACGAAAAGGGTGCACTTCATATCCACCCTTTTGAAATATTCCAATACATACGTCCAAATCAAACTTGAAACTCTTATTGCCTGAAAAAGGATTATATATTAGTTTTAGCTTTTTCATGCAAAACACCTCTCTTTTTACATTTGTTCAGGTGCATCTATACCTAAAAGACGTAAGCCTTCCTTCATCACTGTCTTTACAGCTACTACAACAGCTAAGCGAGCCTGACGAACCTCGTCCTCGCTATTTAAAATAGGATTGTCATGATAGAATTTATTAAAAGCTTGGGATATTGCAACCAAATGTCTTGTAACAATTGAAGGCTCCAATTTGCTTGCTGCGTCCTTAATTTTATCAGGATAAGCCTCTAATAATTTGCATATATCTAAAGAAGCCTCATCAGATAGTTTTCCATAATTGATGTTTTCCAAGGAAACCTCCCCTGCTCGCTTCAAAATGCTACAAGCTCTGGCATGGGTATATTGAACATAGGGTCCTGTCTCGCCATCAAAATTCAACATTCTTTCCCATGAGAAGACCACGTCTTTTATACGACCATTATATAAGTCGTTAAAAATAACAGCACCAATTCCAACCTGCTTTGATACCTCTTCTTTATTTTCCAAAGAAGGATTCTTTTCCTCAATGATTCTCCTTGTTTCGCCAATGGCTTGACTTAACAAATCCTCCATCAAAACAACATTACCATGACGAGTGGATAATTTACCACTGTCTAGACTTACCAAACCAAAAGGAACATGAATTAAATCCTTGTACCAATCGTATCCCATTTTATGAATCACTTCAAACCACTGCGCAAAATGGAGATTTTGATCTAGGGCAGTTAAATAAATACATTTTTCAAAGTTATAAGTCTTTTTACGATACAAAGCTGCGGTAATATCTCTTGTGGCATAAAGGGTGCCACCGTCTTTTCGAATGATGAGACAAGGAGGCATATTCTTGTCTTCCAAGTCAACAATCATAGCACCTTCGCTTTCCTTCAGGAGTTTCTTCTCCTTCAACTCCTCCACAACGGGTGCCATTTTATCATTATAAAAACTTTCTCCTGTATATGCATCAAATTTTACACCCAGCATGTCATATACACGATCAAATTCTTTAATGCTAATATCATAGAACCATTTCCAAAGGGTAAGGGCTTCTTCGTCCCCTTCTTGCATTTTTACGAACCAAAGCCTAGCCTCATCGTCTAAAGCTGGATTGTTCTCAACCTCATCATGAAATTTAACATAAATACGCATTAATTCCTGAATACCGTTTGACTCTACCCCTTCTTTGCTACCCCAATTACGGTATGCAACAATTAATTTACCAAATTGAGTACCCCAGTCACCTAGGTGGTTTACACCTTCACAATGATAGCCCAATTTTTCATAAATTTTATAAATAGCATTACCAATTACAGTGGAACGTAAATGGCCAACATGAAAAGGCTTTGCAATATTTGGTGAAGAATAGTCAATGACAACAGTTTTGCCATTGCCCATATTACTTGTACCAAAGTTTTCTTTTTCTGCTAAAACTTTAGACAACACCTCTTGTGCATAGACTCCTTTTTCAATAAAAAAGTTAACATAAGCACCTACTACTTGAATATTTTCTATAAACGCAGGCTTGTTCAATTTCTCATAAATTTCCTGAGCTATCATAGGGGGCGCTTTTCGAAAAACCTTTGCTAAGCGAAAACAAGGATATGCAAAATCGCCCATTGCCTTATTCCCAGGTGTTTCTACAGCACTCAAAGCATCCTCCACAGAAATATCCGCTGCTGTGGCTAGGAGCTTTGCTACCTCCAGTTTAAAATCCATATATAAATCCTCCAATCAGAATGAAACAAAAATTCTGTAAATATACAATAAAAAAACAGTGCATACTTCTTTAAACTTTATCACAAAACCCCAGTAAAATCAAGAAAAACCCCAATTTATAACAAGGCGATTTTCCTATAACCTAGCTTATCCAATCTATATTTTTATAAAACCATGTCATGAAATTTTTCCTAAACTGTATTAAAAAAGACATCTCGAACAGAGGTATAAAATTACGCTCCATTAGAAGATGCCTTTTTCTATGCTTTAAAAAATCTCAGCCGTATTTCACCGTCAAATTTACATAAGAAATATGTTCTCTCATGACTGCATATGCTGTTTGATAATCCCCACTTTTGATTGCATTTAATAACTTCCCATGCAGATCAATGGTTACATCAATGGCTCGGGGATTTTGTGTTAAAGACTCCCTTAGAGCCAACCGAATTCCTTTTTCAAAGGATTCTTTGGCAGCAATCATGGTACTCATCAAAAGTTTATTATGGGTCGCCGCCGACACTTGCATATGAAACATAGAATCGTAATCTACAAATAAATTCACATCATTTTTACTTTCGATCATTTTTTCATAACAAAATGTCAAATCAGCAATGTCTTCAGGCGTTGCCCTTTTTGCCGCATAGCTAGCTGTTTCCGCCTCTAACATATATCTGAACTCTAAAAGATCACCCAAATCAGAATTTTCAACAGTAATACTAAAAGGAGCGATGTTTACTATATTATCTATTTCATTTACAAACGTACCTGCCTTGGAACGGCGAATAAAACCAAACACCGCCAATGCTGTATATGCTTCTCTTAATGTACTGCGGCCTACGCTTAACATATCACTTACAATGTTTTCGTTCGGCAACATATATCCTGCGGGGAGTTGTCCACCCATAATTAACTCTTTGAAACGCTGGAACAAATTTTGCGAAATATTGCATTTGCCTAAATCATTGGTTAAATAAGCCACGTTCTCCGCAAGGTAGTCTCTTTCCATCTCGTTCCCCCCATATGTTTCTTTTTTAACAATTTGTTACTCTATTCTATCATTGTTATTGTTGCGTGACAAGAGGTTTCATCACTTTTCGAAAACATATTCTTCTTGTATTTGTGAAAGAGGGACTTCTTTATCTAAAAGGAAGGATGCTGTTTCTTGATGAACCTCTTCTAAACGCTTTTGATCCTTTCTTCGTACCAAATTATCTTTCTCACTTTGTTCTAATGTTAACATTTCATATACACTGCGAACAACAAAATGATTTTTATCCTGAGCATTTCTAAACTGTGTCCAAATGGGAACAAAAGAAACTTCTTTTACATTAGGAGGCGCACTTCCTACTTGTTCTATGGTTAAATGCAAAACAATAGAAGCATTTCTAGGTGGTGTGGTTTGGGAAGATATAAAATTCCCTAGGGAGTAAATGATAAAACCATCATGAACCCCATCCCCGTGGTCAATCTTGACATATTCCATGGGTTGTAATACATGAGGATGGCTGGCAAGGACAATGTCAGCCCCTGAGATAAACATTAAATCCGCCCATTCTTTAAAAACATCCCTTGTATAGGACTCATATTCATTCCCCATATGGGGCATAACCACAACAACATCTGCTTTACCCTTTGCTCTTTTAATATCTGCTGTCATTTGTTCATGATCAATGAGGTTAACCAAGTACGCATCTGGTACGGGAATACCATTGGTACCATAGGTATAGGATAAAAAGGCAATTTTAATCCCATTCACTTCTTTGATGAGAATTTTATCCCGCTCCTCTTGGGAACGGTAAGTTCCCATATGCTCTATTCCGTATTCATCCAGCTTGTCCAAGGTTCGAATTAGCCCTTTTTTCCCAGTATCCATACTATGATTATTTGCCGTTGTTAAAACATCAAATCCTGCATCCTTAACGGCATCTAAAAAGGAGTCTGGTGTATTAAAACAAGGAAATGATGCGTATCCCCGTTCTTTTCCACCAAAGGTTAACTCTAGATTACCCAAAACTAAGTCATACCCATCAAAATATTTCTTCATATCTTGAAAGTTATGCATGAAATTATATGTGTCTGTGGCAGAATCATAAGCTTCTTGATACTGATAATCATGAACCATAATATCTCCAACGACTGCTAACGTTGCCTGTCTTATCATAGGCTGGGAAACCCCTGCTGAAATAGAATAGTTCTGTTCCTCCTTTATGGTACAAGAGGTAAGAAAAATACAGCCTAATAAAAGAAGTAACAATTTCTTCATTTGACACCCCCAATTTCGTTTCTTCATTATAAACAATCATAAAATTTTATATTCAAAAAATAGACAAATATTATATTTGTCTATTTTTCACAAGGTTTAGTTATTCTTCTTCTCTTAAACTTAAAGCCGTACCATTTTTAATGGATCTGCGACAAATAAAATAAATAAACCAACATAACAAAGCAGGACCAAAAACCAAAATAAAATAAATCCAATTATTCCACGTAATGTATACCCAAACGGAAAGTACCACCATTGCAATAGGAAGTATCATCCCTGTCCATTTAGAATTAGGATTCGGTCTACTGGCAACAACCCCTTCAATAAAAACCATACAAAGAACCAGTGAAATTACTTTTCCAACAGCTAAAAAAAATTCGATATCCCACATTTTCCTTTACACCTCGGTCTTTCTGTCTATACTGAGATTCTAGCAGTATCCGTAATATTTGTCAAATAATCAAGGATGTTTTTAATCTAATTAGATAAAATCCACAAAAAAAACAGGAGATGTTTACTATAAGCTACTGATATTCTTCCAACACTTTAATGGTGTGATATTCCCAAAACTCCATAAATAAAAACAGCAGTACACGAGACATTCCAAAAGAATACCCAAATAACTGCCGTCATATGGCTATCATCTGCCGTGTAATCCATAATACATATAATCAGCCATTTTTAATGCTTCATCCTCAATGGCATCATATAACTTTACATTTTCCTCATGTTTTTCGCTCAGTCTTGTTATCGCTTCAGCTTCAGTCATTTTTAAATGACTATATAGGAGTAATTGCCACTCTTTTTGGTTCCAGTTGGGATTTATATCTGCTAAAAATAGAGCAATCGCATCTGCATTTGCATACCAGTTTTTACGAGCAGTTTCCACCTTCTTTGTGTCTCCCTGCTTTGCTGCATTTACTAATTCGGCAGCAATCAATATATGTTGTGTGAATAAATCTTTGAACTGATTCGCTTTTTCATTTCCATAAAAAACTCTTAAAATGTCAGCGAAATCACTTGGATTTTGTAATAATCGGTTTGTTACAAAGGGTAAGTCCCCTAAGTCCGATGCTGTGCTTATAATAAATGATCTCGTCCACATAACATGTTGCTCCCAGAGCTTACGCAATTCGTTCCGTAGTGCCGTTTGTTTTGTAGTGTACCTATAACCCTGGTTATACATAAAAACTGTCTCCTCGTCATCATCAAAACTATGATATAATCTACTCATATTATATACCCATAATTTTGAAGTGTTACCGTTATGCTTCCTCTTACTCTTACCACCATAGCTGGTGCTTTTTTTACTACGCTAGAGCCCAATAAAATAAAACTGCACCTTACTAGTGCAGTTTTATTTTTAAACGGTTTATTCCGTTATGGTTGGTGTTTCAACTTCTACTTCATCTGTTTCCACACCTTCGGTTTCTACAGCTTCTGCTATTAATTCTTCGTTCAATTCCTCATCGTCGTCTTTGATATCCTCCTCAGAGATTTTCGCAATCCCCACAACAGTCACATCATCGTTCAGGTTTATCAACTTCACACCTTGAGACACACGACCAATGGTTGAGATATCTCTTGCTCTTAAACGAATAATAATACCTTCGGAAGTCATTAACATAATTTCTTCGTTATCTTCAATCAAAAGAACTCCTGTCAAAAGACCGGTTTTATCCGTCAATTGATGGACTTTCATACCCTTACCGCCTCGATACTGAACGGTAAAAGCATCTGTTTCTGTACGTTTTCCAAATCCGTTTTCTGTTACGTTAAGAATTTTCGCCCCTTCGACGATTTTAACGGCTGAAACAACATAATCTTCTTTACGCAGCGTAATGGCTTTTACCCCCGTCGCTGTACGCCCCATAGGACGCACATCTTTTTCAGAGAATTTGATACCCAAACCATTTCTTGTAGCAACAAAAATTTCATCTTCACCATTTGTTGTCATAACAGAAATTAAGCTGTCATCTTCCCTTAAATTTACGGCAATTAAGCCGCCTTTTCGTATGTTTGCAAAGCTTGTCATTTCCGTTTTCTTGATCACACCCTGCTTAGTAATCATAACAAGATATTCGTCTTCTTTAAACTCTTTCACTGGAATAATAGCGGTAATATTTTCGCCTGATTCAATTTCCAATAAGTTCACAATGGCCATACCCCTTGCAGTTCTCCCTGCCTCAGGAATTTGGTAACCTTTCATGCGGTATACCCGTCCCTTATCCGTAAAGAACAAAATCGTATCGTGGGTTGAGGAAAGGAACATGTCTTTTACAAAGTCTTCTTCCCTTGTCTGCATACCAACAATACCTCTACCGCCTCTATTCTGGCTCTTATAAGTATCTAATGGTGTACGTTTGATATAATTGAGATTAGAAAGGGTCATTACGCAAGTTTCTTCCTCAATCAAATCCTCAATATCAATTTCTCCAGGGTTCTGCACAAATTGAGTACGACGTTCATCGCCAAATTTATCTCTAACTTGTAATAATTCGTCTTTGATGACGCCCAACATTAATTTTCTATCTGCCAATAAAGCCTTGAAATAAGCAATCTTTTCCATTAAATCCTTATATTCAGCATCAATCTTTTCATGCTCTAAGCCTTGTAAACGACGTAACTGCATTTCCAAAATTGCCTGTGCCTGCAAATCCGACAGGGAAAAACGCTCCATCAAGCGTTCTTTTGCATTATCATAACTAGTACGAATAATACGTATAACCTCATCGATATTATTGATTGCAATACGCAAGCCTTCCAGAATATGAGCTCTCTTTTCTGCCTTATCCAGGTTAAACTGTGTTCTTCTTGTCACAACGTTTTCTTGATGCTTCAAGTATTCTTCAATAATACGCTTCAGGTTTAATACTTCAGGCTTACCATCTACCAAGGCAAGCATAATAGCGCCGAAGCTTTCCTGCAACTGGGTAAATTTATAAAGCTGATTCAAAATAACATTGGCATTTACATCTTTTTTCAATTCAATGATAATTTGAATATCGTCACCAGATGAAGCATCATACAGGTCACTAATGCCCTCAATACGCTTATCTTTGACAAGATCAGCGATTTTTTCAATCAATCTGAGCTTATTTACAACATATGGTAGCTCTGTTACAACAATTCTTTCACGTCCATTTGCCATAGGCTGAATTTCAGCCAATGCACGTACTAAAATCTTGCCTCTACCCGTGCGATACGCTGCACGAACGCCACTCTTACCAAGAATTGTTGCTCCCGTAGGGAAGTCAGGGCCTTGGATATGCTCCATCAAATCTTCGATATCCGTGTCTTCGTCGTTAATTGTATTATCAATCATACAAACCACGCCGTTAATGACTTCTGTTAAGTTATGAGGTGGTATATTGGTTGCCATACCAACGGCAATACCTGAAGAACCATTTATCAAGAGGTTTGGAATCCTTGCAGGTAAAACCGTAGGTTCCTTTTCATTTTCATCATAGTTTGGTATAAAATCAACGGTATCTTTTTCAATATCCGCCAGTAATTCTGCGGTAATTTTAGACATTCTTGCCTCGGTATAACGGCTTGCAGCGGCACCGTACCCATCGATGGAGCCGAAGTTACCATGACCATCAACCAACATATAACGCATAGAAAAGTTCTGCGCCATACGAACCATTGCCTGATAAATGGAACCATCACCATGAGGATGGTATTTACCCATGGTATCACCCACAATACGAGCTGATTTACGGTAGCCCTTATTCGGATCCAAGTTCATTTCGCTCATAGAATAAAGAATACGCCTTTGTACAGGCTTTAAGCCGTCTCGTACATCAGGCAATGCACGGGAAACGATTACGCTCATGGCATAATCGATATAGCATTTTTTCATTTCCTCGTTAATATCTATGGAAACGACCTTATCTATTTCTCTGATTTCGTCGCTCATTTTTTCACCTCATTTTTATTTAAAAACCTTATAAGACCTTGAGGCTCTGCCTCAAACTCCGCAAGGGATTTCATCCCTTAACCCATTTTTTCAAAACGTTGTTTTGAAGGGTCTATATACGTTATACTGATATTTTTATCTCAACCCTAAAGCCTTCTCCAAGGAAAACGTAGTTTTCCAAATTGGGTCAAGGGCAAAGCCCTTGCAGGGTATTAGGGACAGCGTCCCTAAGGTTTCACGCTTAGAAGTCCATTACTGCATACTGGGCATTCTCAGAAATAAATTCCCTTCTTGGTTCTACGCTGTCACCCATAAGCATACTGAATATTTCATCCGCAAGAAAAGCATCACTAATATCAACTTTTTTCAAAATTCGATGTTCCACAGCCATTGTGGTATCTCTTAGCTGGTCAAAATCCATTTCACCAAGACCTTTATAACGCTGTACATCTTTAATACCTGTTTTGCCAATTTCGTTATATAGAGCTTCTAACTGGGCATCGTCATACACATAATAATGCTGCTTATTCTTCTCTACACGGTAAAGAGGTGGCTGGGCGATGAATACCTTACCTTCTTCAATCAATTGAGGCATATAGCGATAAAAGAAGGTTAAAAGCAACGTACGAATATGAGCCCCATCCACATCGGCATCGGTCATGATAACGATTTTATGATAACGTAATTTTTCAATATCAAAATCATCAGAAATTCCCGTACCAAAAGCAGTAATCATATTTTTGATTTCTTCACTACTCAAAATACGATCCAACCTTGCTTTTTCCACATTTAGAATTTTACCACGCAAAGGCAAAATAGCCTGGGTTTTAGGATCTCTGGCCTTAATTGCACTACCACCCGCGGAGTTACCTTCTACGATGTAAACTTCGCACTCATAGGGATCTTTACTGGTACAGTCTGTTAATTTACCAGGGAGTCTTGTATTTTCCAGCCCAGTTTTACGACGAACCAATTCTCTTGCTTTTTTTGCTGCGTCACGGGCTCTAGAAGCCGTCATTCCCTTTTCAATTATAATTTTTGCTACCGATGGATTTTCCTCCAGATAATAGGTTAAATATTCGCTTAAAACGCTTTCTACAGCATTCTTAGCTTCGCTATTACCTAACTTAGCTTTTGTTTGGCCTTCAAACTGGGGATCTGTTACTTTAATGCTGATAACAGCAGAAATACCTTCCCTCACATCGTCGCCAGAAAGCTTTTTATCTGCATCCTTAATGGCATTAATCTTCTTGCCATAATCATTCAAGGTTTTGGTTAAGCCGCTTTTAAAGCCGACCAAATGGGTACCACCGTCGGCAGTATTGATATTATTTACAAAGCTAAAAATATTTTCAGTGTATCCGTCATTATATTGGAACGCCACCTCAACCAATACGCCATCTTTTTCACCAGAAGCATAGAAAATATCCTCATATAAAGGCTGACGACTTTTATTGATATAGGCAACAAACTCTTTAATACCACCTTCGTAATGGAAGGTACGTTCCTGTTCCAAACCTTCTCTTAAATCAATTAAGTTAATTTTCAAGCCTTTTGTTAAAAAGGCAGTTTCACGCAAACGCTGCTTTAAAATATCATAAGAAAAAACTGTTTCCTCAAAGATTTCAGGATCAGGCAAGAAATGAACATAGGTACCATGCTTCTGAGATTCCCCAATCACCGTAACAGGCGTTAATACATCTCCTCGGGAGTATTTTTGCTCATACACTTTTCCGTCAGTATGAATGTTCACCGTTAACCAACTTGACAGTGCATTTACAACGGAAGCACCAACACCATGCAAACCACCAGAAACCTTATATCCACCGCCGCCAAACTTACCACCGGCGTGCAAGATTGTAAAAACAACCTGAACCGCTGGAATTCCCTTTTGCTGCTGAATCCCAACGGGAATACCACGGCCATTATCCTCAACAGAAATGGAATTGTCGGCATGGATTTTTATCGTTATTTCGTTACAAAACCCTGCCAAGGCTTCATCCACCGCATTATCCACTATTTCGTAAACCAAGTGATGCAAGCCTCTTGCACTGGTAGAACCAATATACATCCCGGGACGCTTTCTAACAGCCTCCAATCCTTCCAGCACTTGGATTTGACTTTCATTGTAATCTGATGACATAAAACCTCTCCTTCAACTAAATCTTCTTGGGCTCCTCATCTTTTCTTTGTGCCAAAGAAAAAATAGGTTTATTTCATAAAACCTATTTTGAATCAAATATTATTTGGTAAAAATATTCTATTTAACTCAAAGCATTGCTTCAATCATAAATCATCCACGTTCAAAAAAACCTTAAAAAAACAGGGTTTTTTTCTAAAATTTCAGAAAGTTTACCTTGCATAACTATTATACCATTTTTTCATCCATTCTACAAGGAAAAACCTTATATTTTCAAGGAAAACAGTAATTTTAATAATATTACATTAGTTTTTTTCCTTCCTTATTATTTAGTTACCCATTCATTTAAAAATATTTTAATTGCATTATGAAAATTTACATAATGAATGGATAAAAACGAAAGGGATGTACTAGCACCTTGCCACCACACCCCTTTGAAATAGATTTAATTTTCCGGGGTTATTCGCCCATTTTCCACATAAAACAAGTTATCTTTACTGATATATTTTTTAATGGCATCTTCAATCCCTGTGCAAGTTAAAAACGCTTGTAATCCTTCTATGCTTTCCATCAAATATTTCTGTCGCTGCTCATCTAACTCAGAAAGAACATCATCCAGTAATAAAACAGGATTTTCCCCTGTCTCCTCCCGAATTAAATCAATTTCTGCCAATCTTGTTGCTAAAGCCGTTGTCCTTTGCTGGCCTTGAGAACCAAAACTTTTAACTTCCTTGCCATCAATAGAAAAAATAATATCGTCTTTATGGGGGCCATAATTTGTGCTACCCAAATAAAGATCTCTTTGCAGATTACGTTCCAGCCGTTCTGCCATCTGACCTAAGTCGCAATTTGGCTTATATATGATTTTAAGCTGATCTAATCCCCCTGTGAGAGCATTTAGCTTTTGGGCAGCTATTATATCTAATCTTTGCAAAAAGTCCCTTCTAGCCATCATAACACGCTCACCATATTCAATTAACTGCTCGTCCCAGACAAATAAGGACTCTTGCAAAGCAGGTTTTTTCTGAATTTCTTTTAATAAATTATTTCTTTGCTTCAAAATACGATAATATTGCTGCAAGTCATAATAATAAATACGACTTAACTGACAAAGTTCCATATCTAAAAAACGCCGACGCTCCGCAGGACCATCCTTCACCAAAGAAAGATCCTCAGGGGAAAATACAACTGTATACAATGTACCAAATAAATCACCTAACTTTTTAATTGGTATGCCATTTTTTGCAATTCCTTTTTTTGTATCCCGTCTTAAATGAACATCAATCCGCTCATTCCGATTTTTCTTGCTCACCAAAAGACGAATATGGCTTTCCTCTTCGTCAAAGCCGATCATTTGCCAATCGTACTTTGTTCGCATGGATCTTCCCGTAGCACAAAAATAAAGGGATTCCAAAAAATTGGTTTTCCCCTGTGCATTTTTGCCGTAAAAAACATTGATTCCTGTGGACGGCCGAATATGCATTTTTTCCAGATTACGAAATCCTTGCAAAGTCACTTCTGTTATTTGCATAAATATCCACCCAATATACAAGCTTCTTTTCTGTACGAAAGAAAAACTTCCATTTACATACAGAATGTTATAATTTTAACGATAGTCATTACATATGATAATTTCTTTTATTAACCAGAAAAAAGGGATATACTATCCCCTTTTTCCACATCTATATTCCCAGCGAATTGTTAAAAAAACATCATGATTCACTCACTACTTTAATCGTTCCAAATCCTTTTACCTCAATCACATCATTGGGGCGGATTTTTTTTCCTCTTTCCAAAGCTTGTATGCCATTTACATAAACTAAACCATCGGCAATTAAAATCTTAATATCTGAACCTTGGCCAATGAGACCTGCAAGCTTTAAAACTTGTTGCAATTTAATAAATTCTGTTTGAATTACAACTTCCTGCATAGAGTATTCCCTCTTTCTAAATTAGTTAACATAATATTTACATTCTTAATGGAAGAATTAAGTATTTAAAAGAATCTCCCTCAACAGGTAAAATTGTACAAGGGCTCAAAGAAGCAGTAAAATGTATTCTTACTCTTTCTTCATCAATGGAACGCAATGCTTCAATGAAATAACGAGGGTTGAAAGCGATGGAAATTTCTTCACCTTCAATTTCCGCCACAACTTCCTCAAAAGCCGTTCCCATGTCACTTTTTGCTGTAATTTCTAAGGAATTTGTTTTAATCTTAAAGCGAACTGGGGTTTTTCTATTGTCTCTAGATACCAAAGAAGCACGTTCTAAGGATTGAATCAACTCACTTTTATCAATCAAAATTTCTGTTTTATAATCTTCAGAAAAACTTTGTTCATATCGAATAAAATCACCAGCGATTAGGCGAGAAACCATAACAGCCGTTCCCAAATCAAATAAAATATGCTTATCTGTTACATAAAGGGAAACCAAATCTTCGTCTTCCTGAGATAAAATTTTATTTAATTCACTTAATGTTTTTCCAGGAACAATCACCTCATTATTTCCCCAACTAAGAATCAAATTATTTTTACGATAAGAAATTCGGTAGCCATCTACCGAAACAATATTTAAAAAATCCCCGCCAAACTCGAATAATTCACCGGTTAGCACAGGTTTTGAATTGTCTTGCGCAATAGAAAATATGGTCTGGCGAATCATATTTCTTAGATCATTTTGTTTTAAAGTATAAGATTGATTCTGTTCAACTTCCGGCAAAGCAGGGAAGTCCTCTCCGCCTTGGCCCATAATTGTAAATTCTGATGAACCACAAACAATGGTAACTGCATTTTTTTCATCTGTAGAAATGGATACTTCTTCTCCATTCAAACGACGGATAATTTCGTTAAAAATACGGGCTTCTATGGCAATTTCCCCAATTTCTATAATTTCAGCATCTATGGAAGCAGTTTTTATCCCCAATTCCAAGTCATTTCCAGTTAAAACAAAACCTTTATCATCCGCTGTTAATAAAATACATTCCAAAATTGGAAGGGTAGTTCGATTAGAAACAGCTTTATTCACAATGTTAATGTATTGTAACAGCAAATCTTTTTTACAAATTAGTTTCAAGTTGTTCACAACTCCTTTTCACACAGTCTATAAAGAAATAAATAAGAGTTTATCCGCAGTAGCAGTAGTAGAGGCTGTGGGTTTGTGGAAAACCCCTTTTTCCCCAGAAAATAGGGAATTCTGCCTGTTGGTAAGTAGTGTGGAAGCTGTGTGGGTAGAAGTATAGCTTATCCACAGTATTCACAAAGAGGGGTGGGGGTTGATACTTGTCCACAGGTTATCCCTACCCTGTTCCACAAGCCGTTGTGGAAGGTTATTGACCCTTAATATCCTTTTCCAATTGCAAAATGGTGTTTTGCAATGCCGTATCGTTTTCCAGTTGTTTTTCTATTTTAGATATTGCGTGAATTACAGTGGTATGATCACGCCCACCAAAGCTTTCGCCAATTTTGGGCAAGGAAATATCTAATAATTTTCTACATAAATACATAGCAACCTGTCTAGGGAAGGCGATATTTTTGGGTTTTTTGCTTCCTTGTATATCTTCAATACGAATATTGAAATGTTCGCATACAATTTCCTGAATTAAGTCAGGAGTTATGGGTGCTGACGCATTTTCACTGAAAATATCCTTTAAGGAGTTTTCGGCCAACGTAATGGAGATATTTTGATTTGTTAGAGTTGCAAAAGCAACAATACGAGTCAATGCTCCCTCTAACTCACGGATATTGGATGCAATATTTTTTGCGATATATGCCATAACATCATCGGGTACTTGCAAATTATCACGTTCTGCTTTCGTACGAAGAATGGCGATTCTTGTTTCGTAATCGGGGGGCTGAATGTCAGCAATTAGGCCCATTTCAAAGCGGCTACGTAATCGATCTTCCAAGGTTTCAATTTCCTTTGGAGGACGGTCCGAGGATATAATAATTTGTTTGGTTGATTCATATAATGCATTAAAGGTATGGAAAAACTCCTCCTGTGTACCTTCTTTTTTAGAAATAAACTGAATATCGTCAATCAGAAGAACATCAATATTTCTGTATTTATTACGAAAAGCTTCGTTTTTATTGTTTTGGATGGATAAAATCAGCTCGTTGGTAAAGGTCTCACTGGTTACATATAAAACCTTTGTCGTATTATTATTGTCGAGAATATAATGGGCAATGGAATGCATCAAGTGGGTCTTTCCAAGGCCTGAGTTACCATACAAAAATAAGGGGTTATAATTTTTTGCCGGAGCCTCAGCAACTGCCAAAGAAGCTGCGTGTGCCATACGGTTACTATTACCAACCACGAAAGAGCTAAATACATATTTTGGGTTCAAATTTCTTGGAATATCATTATTTTGCTTTTGGGGATCTTTTTGTTCAACCATTCGAGTAGGGCGTTCATTTCCTAGTAAAATAATGATTTCTAAATCTCTTTTGGTTACCTGTTTTACAGTATTGCGTAATAGGTCAAAGTAACGTTTTTCCAACATATCTTTGGCCAAAGGATTTTCCACTTGAAGATAAAAACAATTATCCTGTACGCCATAGGGCACAATGGGACGAAACCATGTTTCAAAACTAACGGCAGAACTTTCTTCTTCGATAATTTTCAATGCTTCGTTCCAAAATTCGTTTATGTGTTCCAT